>NZ_BIFH01000001.1 GCF_003967355.1 Embleya hyalina
GGTTCTGGATCACTTTCCGTGCCAGAGCCACAGAGCGTCACCGGAACCGCGATCATGAACGCTCGTGGCTGACGATCTCCTCCAAGACCTCTGGCTCCACCGCAGCGCCGACGTCGCGGTCAACGCCCTGACCATCCGCGCCGACCGTGTCACCGTCCACGCCGCCACGACCGGCAGCCTCATGCCGCGAGGAGGACGCGCTTGCGCAGGAGGTCGAAGCCGGCGCGGCCGAACATCTGGCGCTTGATCATCTTGATCTTGTTGTTGTGGCCCTCGACCGCGCCGGAGCTGTAGTTCAGGGTCAGGCCGGCGACGACCGCGTCGAGGTCCTGCAGGAGACCGGTGGCGAAGCTTCGAAGGGCTGGGACCTGGTTCTGCTGGACTCGTGTGATCCAGTCCTTGAGCTCTCGTCCGCGGCGGTCGTTCATCAGCTCGGCGAAGGTCCTGACGTGCTCGGCGGTGGTGGCCAGCACCGGGACTCGGGCGAGGATCTCCTTGAGCTGCTGGGCGTTTTCGTCGCGGAGGCGGTCGGGGTGGCGGGTGATCCAGCTGGTCACGTCCCTGACGGAGGGCTTGCGTCGCGGCGGGTCCTGGGTGGGGAACGCCTCTCTCATCCGGCGCACGTAGACGCGCACGATCTGCTCCTGGCCGGGGAATCCGCGCTGTCGGATCTCCTCGAACAGGCGCCGGGCGATCGTGTGACCCTCGGCGAACCGCTGGTGGAGGTAGGGCTTGTAGGGGTCGAGGATGCTGATGCGTCCGGTCCAGCGGCCGACCAGCAGCTCGTCCGGGTCTTTCGCGCCGGCCAGTCGACGCACGGTGTTGCGGGCCAGGCCCAGTCGTCGGCCGATGGCGCGCAGGCTGAACCCGTCCTCCACGAGCGCGTGGACGGCGACGTGCTGTTCGCGGACCCGGTCGGACAGCCGGCCGGTCCGGCGGGGCTCGGAGCTGACGGACGCCAGGGTGACGGTAGGAGCCGACCCGGCCGCCGGGGCCGGTTCGGGGAGTAGGGCACGGTGCTGAAGCACGGTCTTCTCCACCGCGTCGGCGAGGTTCTGCCACAGGTGGAACCGGTCCGCGACGTGGATCGCGTCCGGGGCGCCGAGCCGAACGGCTTCGGCATAGGAGGCCGACCGGTCGCGGCAGACGACCTTCACCCCCGGGTGGTCGGCCAGCCAGGAACGGACGGTCTCAACGGTGCGGTCGGGCAGCAGATCGACTGCGCGGCGGGTCTCGATGTCGACCAGGATCGTGGCGTAGACGTGGCCCCTGCGCAGGGCGAACTCGTCGATGCCCAGCACCCGCGGTACCGCGTGCGCCGGATCCGGCAAGGCGCGTATCAGCCGCAGGAGCGTGGAGCGGCTCACCGGGACTGCGAAGGTTTCGGCCAGGCGGGAGCCGGCCCGGCCGGCCAGGGCCAGGGCGAGCCGCTGGAGCGCGGTCTGCAGGCCCTGGCTCCGGCGTCCGTGACGGAAGGTCAGCCCCGACGCCTGCTCGACGAACGTGGCTCGGGGGCATGCTCGTTCACGGCAGCGGAACCGGCGGACCCGTAACTCGACCACCACCCGACGTCCGACCGCCGCGCTGTCGTCCAACCGCCGCAGGTAGCTGCTGTGCACGCGGGTCGAGACGGTTCCGCACGACGGACAGCCCGCCTCGCTGCCGGTCGTGGCGGCGTGGACGGTGACACGGTCGGCGCGGATGGTCAGGGCGTTGACCGCGACGTCGGCGCTGCGGTGGAGCCAGAGGTCTTGGAGGAGATCGTCAGCCACGAGCGTTCATGATCGCGGTT
>NZ_BIFH01000002.1 GCF_003967355.1 Embleya hyalina
GATTCCTAATCTTGTTGTCAAGCGGCGAGGGTGACCGGTGGTGTGGGCTGGTAGCACCGTCCGTCACGCAGCAGTGCCCACAGGACGTTGACGCGGCGGCGGGCGAGGGCGAGGACGGCCTGGGTGTGTCGCTTGCCTTCGGCCCGTTTGCGGTCGTAGAACCGTCGCGACTCCTCGCAACAGCGGATGCTGATCAACGCGGAGGTATAGAAGACGCGTTGGAGGCGCCTGTTGTAGCGCTGTGGGCGGTGCAGGTTGCCGCTGACCTTGCCCGAGTCGCGCGGGGCCGGGGCGACGCCGGCGAAGGCGGCGAGGCGGTCAGGGGTGGCGAACGCGGCCATGTCGCCGCCTGTCGCGGCGAGGAACTCGGCGCCGAGGAGTGGTCCGATTCCGGGCATGCTCGCGATCACGGCGGCGTGTTCGTGCTCGCGAAACCGGCCCTCGACGAGCTTGTCGGTCTCGGCGATCCGCGCGTTGAGGGCCATCACCTCTCTCGCGAGCGTGTGGACCAGATGTGCGGTCACCTTCTCGCCCGGCACCGCGCTGTGTTGGCGCTCGGCCGCCGTGACGGCTCCGACGGCGAGCTCCGCGGGATTGCGGACCTTGCGGTTGCGCAGCCAGGTCTCCAGCCGCCGTGCGCCCGCGCGGCGGATCGCCCCCGGGGTCTGATAGCCCGTCAGAAGAACCAGCGGCCCCACGTTGGTGAGGTCCAACTCCCTTTCCAGAGAAGGGAATATGCCGGTCAGAAGAGCCCGGAGGCGATTGATCGAACGTGTGCGGTCGGCGGCGAGGTCCATGCGGTGCGCGCTCAGGAGCCCGAGCTCGACGGTGAGCTCGTCACCGGGTCGCAGCGGGTGCAGATCACGGCGAACGCGGGCCTGGTCGGCGATGATCGCCGCGTCCTTCGCGTCGGTCTTGCCCTCGCCCCGGTAGCCGTCGGCCGCCCGGTTGACGACCCGGCCGGGAATGTAGAGGAGGTGTTGATCGTGGTCGACGAGCAGCGCGATGAGCAGGCCTGCGGCGCCGTCCGCGAGATCGACGGCCCACACCACGTCCGTGTCCAAGGCCAGGACGTCGGCCACGAGGTCGAGCAGGACCGGCTCGTCGTTGGCCACGCGGCGCGACAGAAGACGTTTGCCGTTCTCGTCGATCGCCACGCAGTGATGGTGTGTCTTCCCCGCGTCCACCCCGGCCCAGATTCTTGCCACGCGCCCCTCCGCAGCTCTGTCGATTCGTGGTTCCCCGCAGACGACCGCGCCGTCGAGTCCCTACACAGCGACCGAATCGCAGTTCCTAATCAGCGGCCGGGTCGTCGCGGGGTGTCGGGCGGCAAATCACAGGAAGCCACCGTCGGCAGACGACTGAGAGCCACACCCGACACCCCTGGGTGGGAGAACCCTATGAAGGGCTCGCCCTGCCCATCAACAAGGTAGGGACG
>NZ_BIFH01000003.1 GCF_003967355.1 Embleya hyalina
AATCGCTACGCGATTGGCCATCATGCCGGGCATGTTCGGCTCACGACCGCGATTGCTCGGGAACTGCGCTGGCGACAGGCGGGGTTCGCATATCGAGTCCTGCGCTCTCCGGAATCGGCAGACCGGAACGTCGACCCTGTGGAGCGAACCAACACCGCACAAGACCACGGGACTTGGAACCGTCACCCACCAACCAATGTTGGAAACAGGCAACTTCAGGATCGGTCGACCACTTCCAATATAGGTGAGCACCGCGTCACGGGACAAAGCCATGCATCAAAACTCGACCCGGGTAAGATCCGAAGGAAGGGCAGGTCCCACCAGAACCCCGGACAGGTCCGCTCCGCGGCCCCACCGCCACATCCAGCGCGAGCCAACCGGCACCCGAGGGCACAACGAACCAGTCCTCCCACGAGTACCACAAGCCCGCCCCGGTAAGCACCGGGAACCCCCGACAAGCGACCCGGACGCCCTCCTACAGCCCCTTGCGCCGATTCCACCATCCCACCTCGGCACGAGCCCGGGCAGCACCAGACAGCGCCATTCACAGGCCCGGCGCCGATCGGCAACCCGAACCGAAAGTCGTAAGGAAAACAGGACAGGAAAACCTGGCAGGAAACCGAGAGACACCACAGGAATCACCGCGCCCGCAGCATCGACACCGCCCACCACACGTCATCACGTTTCATCAGGAGGGGAAGGTGTGGAGGAGGACGGCGGGCCGTGGTCGCCGAACATTCGCCGTGACCGGGAGCCTGGTCGGTGTGGACCTCGCGTAGTCAGTCGGGGGGGGTCCGGCGTGCAGGCGTGTGTCTCCCACATTGCCCGGCCGCGAGGTTGTGTCCGCAATGCTCCAGATCCGATCGATGGTCATGTCTGTTTGGTGAGAGGTGGATTGGGTTGGTAGTGGGCGACGCCCGCGTAGGACATCCCCAGTGACGCGGTGAGGATCTTGGCGTCGAGTTCGTCAACCAGGGCGAGCAACCGGGTGGAGCGCAGGATGCGGGGCGGGAGACCTGCAGGAGCGAGGGTGTCGCGGATGTGGGCGGCGCCGGCAGGGCCGCGGTGGGTGCGGGTGAGTCGGGTGACGAGCAGGTGTCGGCGTCGCGTGAATCGT
>NZ_BIFH01000004.1 GCF_003967355.1 Embleya hyalina
GGTGAGCAATCCGGTCCCTGGTGGTCGGCGAGGGCGGTTGCTTTCCGTTGTGCCACGTGGTTTCGTCCGGGGAACTTCAACGGCTGGGGTTATGACGACGCGGCGGTGGTGTGTCCCAGGAAGGCTGTGGTGGTTGCCACGAACCGGTCGGCGTCGTCGAGCCACGGGTGGTGTCCGGCGCCGGGCTGGACGACGAGTTCGGCGTTCGGGAAGAGGCCCGCGAACTCGGCCATGGTGTGGGGAGGGGCTCCCGGGTCGGCTTCCCCGGCCAGGAGGAGGACCGGCGGGGTGAACCGGGCGAGTGCGGTGCGGGTGGTGTCCGGGGCGAAAGCGCCTTCGGCGCCGAAGGCGGCGACGATCTCCGGGTTCGTCCGCTCGTCCCCGGCGGCTTGATGCGCCTGAGCCGCCTCGTCCCAGCGGCCGTGGGAGAACGGTGCGATGGCGTTCCAGCCGTCGGCGGTGGCCTTGCCCGCCACGATCGCTTCCAGGGCCGTGAACGCTTCCGGGAACCACGGTTCGTTCCGGCGGAGTTGTGCGGTCTCCAGCCGGAGGTCTCCCGGGATCGTGAGGCCCACGGCCCTGACGCTTGGCGTGATCAGTGCGAGCTTGCTGACCTTTTCCGGATGACGGCTCACGTAGAGCACGGCCAGATTGGCGCCGGCGCAGTGCGCAAGCAGTTCCATCCGGGCGAGGCCGAGGTGCTCGCGCAAAGCATCGATGTCGTCGACGAGACGGTCGCAGCGGCAGGATGCGATGTCCTGTGGTTTCTCGGACTGGCCGGTGCCCCGCAGATCCGGCCTGATCAACCGCCGGTGGGCGGAGAGGCCGCCGAGGTCGTCGAGGTATGCGGAATCCGTCGGGCCTCCGGGCAGGCAGACGACCGGAGGGCCGTCTCCGAACACGTCGTAGGCGAGCTTGGTCCCGTCGTGCGCGGAGAAGGTAGGCATGGTCGAGACCATGTCAGCGGCGTTCGCGAGGGGGCAACCGGGTTTCTCAGCCTGCCTGTTGTCGAAAAGGTCGAGCAGTGCCGCGGCTTCAGCGAGGAACACTCACCGGATCGACGCCGTGGCCGGCGCACTTTTCCTGCCGGATCG
>NZ_BIFH01000005.1 GCF_003967355.1 Embleya hyalina
CCTAGGACTTGTCCGGCCGATCATGTGACTACTTCACGTCTTGGTCGTTGTTGTGGGCATGGGGCGGGGTGATCTGACGGATGCGGAATGGGAACGGTTGCGGCCGTTCCTGCCGGTAAGCAACAGGCGTTGTGGCAGGTGGCGGGATCACCGGCAGGTGATCGACGGGATCCTGCACCGGGTACGGACCGGGGTTCAATGGCGTGACCTGCCCGAACGGTTCGGCCCCTGGAAAACCGTGTACGAACGCCATCGTCTGTGGTCGGCCGACGGGACCTGGGAACGTCTGCTCCGGCAGGTCCAGGCCGAGGCCGACGCCGCCGGTGGTATCGACTGGGACGTCTCGGTCGACTCCACCATCGTGCGAGCGCATCAGCACGCGGCGGGTGCTCGCATCGACCCGCCCCCGGCCCCCGGTTCAAAAGGGGACGCGGCGGTGGAACACCAGGACGAGACGCCGTGGCAGAGCCTGGTTTCCCGCCTGGTGGAGGTGGTCTCGGAGGCGAGGGCCTGGGGCGCTCGCGGGGCGGGTTCACGACCAAGATCCACCTGAGTGCGGACGGCCGTTGCCGCCCGTTGTCCCTGGTCGTGACACCGGGACAGCGGGCCGACTGCACGCAACTCGGGCCCGTGTTGGAGAGGATCCGTGTCCCGCGGACCGGATCGGGCAGGCCGCGCACCAGACCCGACAGCCTCGCCGCGGACAAGGCCTACAGCAACGGCCCCTGCCGCAGGTACCTGCGGCAACGCGGCATCCGGCACACCATTCCGGAGAAGAGCGACAGCCGGGCCGCCCGCCTGCGCAAGGGATCACGCGGCGGACGGCCACCCGGCTTCGACGAGGAGCGCTACAGGAAACGCAACACCATCGAACGGGCGATCAACCGACTCAAGCAACACCGGGCCGTGGCCACCAGATACGACAAACGCGGCTACATCTACCTCGGAACCGCGACTGTCGCAGCCCTCACCGTCTGGCTCCGAACATGATCGGCCGGACAAGTCCTAGTCG
>NZ_BIFH01000006.1 GCF_003967355.1 Embleya hyalina
AAGAGGTCCTAACAAAGGCGTTTCACGTGTCGGTGGGTGATGAGGCAGACGGCGATGCCGAGGAAGGCCTCATGGATGTCGTCGCGTCGTTCCCAGCGGATGCGGAGGCGACGGAAGCCGTGCAGCCACGAGATCGTTCGTTCCACGACCCAGCGCACACGTCCGAGGCCGGATCCGTGGGGTTGTCCCCGTCGGGCGATCATGGGTTTGGTACCTCTAGCCCACACGAGGCGACGGTATTTGTCGTGGTCGTAACCGCGATCGCCGAAGAGGGCGTCGGGTCGACGGCGGGGCCGCCCCACCCGTCCGCGGACATGGGGAACCTTGGCGAGCAGAGGTACGACCTGCGTGACATCGTTGCGGTTTCCGCCGGTCAGGGACACCGCGAGCGGGATTCCCCGCCCTTCGACCAGGACGTGGTGCTTGCTGCCCGGCCGTGCGCGATCGACCGGGCTCGGACCGCTTTTGGGCCCCTTCGAGCGGCCCGGACGTGACTGGAGTCGATCACCGCCCGCGACCAGTCGAGCTGTTTCGCCGCATGCAGCCTCGCGAGCAGGATCGCGTGCAGCCGATCCCACACCCCGGCCTCGTTCCAGGCCGCGAGACGACGCCAACACGTCATCCCCGACCCGAAACCCAACTCCTGCGGCAGGAACTCCCACTGGATCCCGGTGTGCAGCACGAACAGGATCCCGCACAACGCCTGCCGGTCCGGCACACGTGGACGGCCGGGCACCGCCTTCGGCGCCGGCTCGGGCAGCAACGGTTCGATCAGGGACCACAGTTCGTCCGAAACCACCCACGGACGCGACTCACCTCTACGCACACCACGCACAACGACCGAACAAGCCGATAGTCACACCAAACTCATAATTTGTTAGGACCTAT
>NZ_BIFH01000007.1 GCF_003967355.1 Embleya hyalina
GATCCAGCCGGTGTCGGCGCTGCCGTCGATCAACTCGGGCTGGTCCAGCAGGTCGAGCACGAAACTCTTGTTCGTGGCACCGCCCTCGATGATCACCGTGGTCTGCGCCATCGCCCGCCGCAACCGACCCAGCGCCTCGTCCCGATCGCGACCGTACGCGATGATCTTGGCGATCATCGAGTCGAAGTCCGCGGGGATCGTGTCGCCCTCGCTCACCCCCGTGTCCACCCGGATCCCCGGCCCCGCGGGCAGGTCCAGGCGGGCGATCCGCCCCGGGGCGGGCGCGAAGTCCCGGTCCGGATCCTCGGCGTTCAGGCGTGCCTCGATCGCGTGGCCGCGCTCCGCGGGCGGCGCACCCTGCAATCGTTCACCCGCCGCCACCCGCAACTGGGCCTTGACCAGGTCGAATCCGGTGGTGGACTCGGTGATCGGGTGCTCGACCTGGAGCCGGGTGTTGACCTCCAGGAACGCGAATCGCCGCTCCCCCGGGTGGTAGAGGAATTCGACGGTGGCGGCGCCGCGGTAGCCGACGGCCAGCGCCAATCGCTCGGCGGACGTCTTGAGTTCGGCCACCTGGTCCGGGTCCAGGACCGGCGAGGCGGACTCCTCGACGACCTTCTGGTTGCGTCGCTGGATCGAGCAGTCCCGCACGCCCAGCGCCCACGCGGTGCCCTCACCGTCGGCGATCACCTGCACCTCGACGTGCCGGGCACCGGTCACCAGACGCTCCAGGAACACCACGCCGCTGCCGAACGCGCGCGCGGCCTCCTGACTGGTCCGCTCGTACGCCTCGACCAGCTCCGCGTCGCACGTGACCACGCGGATGCCGCGGCCGCCGCCCCCGGCGGTGGCCTTGAGCATCAACGGGTACCCGATCCC
>NZ_BIFH01000008.1 GCF_003967355.1 Embleya hyalina
TGCCCATCAACTGCAACATCGTCGACTTCCCGGACCCGGACGGCCCCACCACCGCGAGCAGTTCGCCCGCCCCGACGGTCAGGTTCGCGCCGATCAACGCACGCACCCCGCCCGGGTAGGAACGACCCACACCGTCGAGTTCGATCACCGGCACCGGGGCTCCGGGATCGGGCACCCCCGGTTCGACGCTCCCACGCGCCGCTCTGAGACGCCTCCTCCTCATGCCTTGGGCACCCCGACCTTCAGTCCCTCGGTCACGCCCTCGCCGGTGACCTCGACCCGCCCGTTCGCGAACATCCCGAGCTCGACCTTCAACAGCCGCGTGCCGCCGTCGGGTTCGACCGCCTCGACGCCGTAGCCGCCCTCGGCGAGCGCGAGCAGCGCGTTCACCGGGACCGTGAGCACACCCTTCCTCTCCTTGCCCGTGAACCCGACGGTCACCGGCGCACCGTCCAACGTCCCCGCGTCCTTGGGCTGATCCAACGCGATGTCGACCGGAATCGTCGCCTTCTCCTGACCCTGCGAACCCTGGGACTGGTCGCCCTCCTTCGCCACCGTCCCGACCTGCGTGATCGTGCCGCTCGCCGACTTCCCACCGGGCAGGGCGACCTGGACCTTGGCACCCTTCGAGGCCAGCGTCTGCTTGTTCACCGGCAGATTCACGGTCACCCGACGACCCGTCCCACTCGCCTTGAACAACGGCCCC
>NZ_BIFH01000009.1 GCF_003967355.1 Embleya hyalina
GCGGCGGCGGACGTCGTCGTACAGGCGGGCGTTGTCGATCGCGACGCCGGCGGCGGCGGCGAGGGTGCGCAGGACGGCCTCGTCGTCCTCGTCGAAGTCGGCGCCGCCGCGTTTCTCGGTCAGGTAGAGGTTGCCGAAGACGGTGTCGCGGATGCGGATGGGCACCCCGACGAAGGTGTTCATGGGCGGGTGGCCGGGCGGGAAGCCGAAGGAGTCCGGGTGTTGGGTGAGGTCGTGCAGGCGCAGCGGGTGCGGGTCGCGGATGATCAGGCCGAGGATGCCGCGTCCGGTGGGGAAGGGGCCGATGCGCAGGATGGTCTCGGGGTCCATGCCCACGGGCAGGAACCGGGCCAGTCGTTCCTCGTCGCCGATCACCCCCAGCGCGCCGTATTCGGCGTCGACCAGGGACACCGCCGACTCGACGATGCGCCGGAGCACGGTCTCCAGGTCCAGATCGCTGCCCACGGACAGCACGGCCTCCAGCAGTCCGTTGACCCGGTCCCGGGCCGAACGCACCACCTCCACGTGCGCCTGGAGCTCGTCCAACAACTCGTCCAGGCGCATCCGCGGCAGTGCCGGTCGCTCGTCCGACGCCACAACC
>NZ_BIFH01000010.1 GCF_003967355.1 Embleya hyalina
GGGGTCACGCCGTCCTTGCGGGCGTCGATCTCGGCGGCGGTGATCCGGTCGCCGCCGGCGAGGAAGTCGGCCCAGGGGAGGCAGTCGTCCGGCGCGGTGTCCGCGAGTACGACCACCCGGTCCAGGTCCGGCAGGTCGGCGAACGGCCGGCCCTCGGCGGCGCCGCCCGCGGCCTGCCGCAACATCCCGACGTAGGACGAGCCGAGGAACGTGCCCGAGACGAACAGCAGCCTGGCGTGCGTCCTGGCCAGCACGTACCGGGCCTCGGCGCCCTTGTACCGGGTGTTCATCGGCACCACGACGCCGCCGGCGGTGAGCGCGCCGAGCGCGGCCACGATCCAGTCCGGCGAGTTCGGCGCCCACACGCCGACCCGGTCGCCCTTGCGGACGCCGGCCGCGATGGCGGCGGCCGCGGCGCGCCGGACGCGGTCCCGCAGTTCGGTGTAGGTGACCCGTACATTGCCGTCCACCACGGCCTCACGGTCACCGAAGCGGTCCGCCGCGCTGTCGACGAGAGCAGGAATGCTGCCCCACTCGAGGTCCCCTTGCATGATCGCTCCCGGAGAGGCCAGAGG
>NZ_BIFH01000011.1 GCF_003967355.1 Embleya hyalina
AACAACTCGGCGTCGCGGCGCCGTTCGGCGATCTCCAGGGCCAGCGCGGCGTGGTCGGCGAAGCCCGTGACCATCCGCACCACCGCGTCCGAAAGCGGCGGCCGTTCCGCCCGGTTGGCGACCTGGAGCACACCGCGGATGCTCTCGCGAGTGCCCAGCGGCAGCAGGAACGCCGAACCCAGATCGGGCCCCACCGCACCGGCGACCACCGCGCCCGGAGCGTGGCTGATGTCTCTTTCGACGATCGTCTCGCCGGAGCCGAACACCTTGCCCATCAGCGTGCTCTCACCGGACAGGACCAGGCCGCGTACGCGATCCGCCAACGGCCCCTCGGCGGCCTCGACGACCAGGTCGTCGGTGCCGGCCACCGGCACCGCCAGGGTCACCAGGTCGGCGTCGGCCATCTCGCGAATGGTGGCGGTGAACGAGCGCAGCACGTCGGCCGGGGTGTCGCCGGAGAGCAGGCTGCGGGTGAGCTCGGAGCCGGCCGTCAGCCATCGTTC
>NZ_BIFH01000012.1 GCF_003967355.1 Embleya hyalina
AGCAGTTCGGCGTCGCGGCGCCGTTCGGCGATCTCCAGGGCCAGCGCGGCGTGGTCGGCGAAGCCGGTGACCATCCGCACCACCGCGTCCGACAGTTGTGGGCGATCCGCTCGATTGGCCACCTGCAGCACACCGCGAATACTCTCGCGAGTGCCCAGCGGCAGCAGGAACGCCGAACCCAGATCGGGCCCCACCGCCTTGGCCACCACCGCGCCGGGATCGCGACTGAGATCGTCGCTGACGATCGTCTCGCCCGAGCCGAGCACCTTGCCCATCAAGGTGCTCTCACCGGACAGGACCAGGCCGCGGACGCCGTCCGCGAGGGGGCCCGAGGCGGCCTCCACCACCAAGTCGTCGGAATCGGCCACCGGCACCGCCAGGGTCACCAGGTCGGCGTCGGCCATCTCGCGAATGGTGGCGGTGAACGAGCGCAGCACGTCGGCCGGGGGTTGGCCGGAGAGCAGGCTGCGGGTCAGCTCCGAACTCGCCGCCAACCATCGTTC
>NZ_BIFH01000013.1:0-132050 GCF_003967355.1 Embleya hyalina
AAGGCCCCTCGGCGGACTGACCCGACCACCCTCCCCGCCCGCCGCTGCCAGCCGGTTTTCGCCGAGCAACACCCCCGCCTCGTCGGGAAGCCCGACTCTCGGAGCCCCGAACGCCGGGTGCGGCCCACCCCGCGAGCCGGACCGACCCCGCACCCGGCCACCCGCCACCACAAACGCAACGCCCGCCGAACACACCCGACCCCCTCCGCAAGGCACCCGGAGAACCCGACCCGACCACCCTCTCCGTCCCCGCTGCCGGCCGGTTTTCGCCGACCAACACCCCCGCCTGGCCAGGAGCTTCGAGCCACGGAGCCCCGAGCGCCGGTGGCGGCTCACCCCGCGAACCGGGTCGGCCCCGGGCCGACCCCGCCGCCACGAGCGCAGCGGTGCCGTCGAGGGTGCCCGGTTCGCTCGGGTTGGCCCCGGGCGGCTCGGCGCGGGTGCTGGCCCTCTCCGTCGTCGTGCTGCGGGTCGGTGGCGATTCGGTGAGTCGTGTCGTTGGGGCGGTGTCGGGTTCGGCTCGCCTGGGGGTGGTGAGCGTTTCGGTGTCGTGCGTGTTCGGGAGTCGGTTCGGGTGGGCTTGGGTGTTGGGAGCCTGTCGGGTGGGGCGTCGCGCCGGTCAGTTCGGGGTCGGGGTCGTGGTGGCGTCGCTGTCGTCGACCCGGCGGACCTCCGGGGTGGGCCACTCCTCGAGGGAGTAGCAGACGGCGAAGTCGTCCACGTCCATCCAGCCCACCGCGTGGCGGGGGTCGTCCTCGGCGTCGGCGATCAGGATCGCCGCCGTGCCGTCGCGCGGATGGGTGCCGTGTGCGTGGCGGACGCCGAGCACCAGGACCAGGTGTGGTGAGAAGTCGGCGTTCGGCTCGAATTCGTCGCGTAGTCGCCAGGTTTGGCCCGGTGCGGCGATCAGCCACGGCGAGAGGTCGGCGACACGGTCGCACGCCACCCGGGTGGCCGCGGCTCGGTCGAGGTGGTCGTCGGTGATCAGGGCATCGATCCAGGCGTTGACGAGAGCTCCGGCGCCGAAGGCTCCGAGGAGGTGGTCGATGCGCTTGTCGTTGGGGTTCATTGTCAGAACCCACGAGTGTGGACGGGGGATTGGTTCTCGTCGGACCGGTTGGAGGTGGGATCGGGATTCTGATGGGTGGTACGAGTGGTGTACATGAGGCTCGGCGCTCCCTGTGGGGTCGGTCGACGGC
This sequence comes from Embleya hyalina, assembly GCF_003967355.1. GTDB lineage: Bacteria > Actinomycetota > Actinomycetes > Streptomycetales > Streptomycetaceae > Embleya > Embleya hyalina. The sequence goes on from NZ_BIFH01000013.1 coordinate 1,200, forward strand.
GGGTGGACGGCCGGGCGGACGATCGTGGACGTCCTCCGTGGGTGTGAACCGGAACGGGCGCCCGGGTATGCCGGGGTGGGGCGACGCGATGATGCGGATGTCGTCCGCGCGTGGTTCGCGCGCGGTCCGTGTGTGACCGGCGTGCGACCCGCGTGCGTGTGCGGTGGCGACGGACGGCCCGATCACGAGCGGTTTGTGACGACCCGGCCACGTATGGCCGGCCACCGCGGCCACGGCGGCCACCCATGGTGGTGCATGGTTCGCCCACGAGTACGCAATACGAGGCGATTTGCTGATTTACCTGACGAACTGCCCATGGTGGTGTCAAGCTTGAGGGTCCGAGTGGAGGCGTACCGACGACTTGGCGGGGGATCCGATGGGTGAGTGGTCGCAGCGTGTGGAAGTCGGCGCGATCCTGTCGGTGGCGAGCGAGGACGGTGCCGGCGTGAGTGCCGGTACGCGGTCCGTCGAGCGGGCGTGATCCCGGAACCGCGGAGGGCCGAGGTGCTTGACTCGACCCCCGCCCGAGACGCCGCCCCGGACACCGGCTCGACCCCGGCGAGCCGCGCCCCACGGCCGGCGGACAACGGCGCCGGCCGCCCCGACGACGCGCCCGCGCCCGCCCGGCGCCGACTGCTCCAGGTGCTCACCCTGGCCGAGCTGGGCCTGGAACGTCTCGACCGCCAAGGCCCCCTCCGGGAGTCGCCGGCCCGCCCCGACGCCGACCGCGGCGCGGCCGAGCAGTTCGTCGTGGAGACCGCCCGCCTCGTGCTGATCGCCAACCGGATCCCGCACTCCGCACCGGAGATCCGATCCGCGCTCCACCGCATCGCGATCCTGCTGGCCCCGCTCGCCCGCACCCCGGAACGCACCGCGCTGCTCGTCCGACACCCGCGCACCGCCGTGCCGTTCGGCATCACGCACCTCGCCCTGGAGCAACTCGGCCTCCCCGACCCCCGCTTCGCGGCCACGCTGCGTCGCGCCTTCGCCACCGGCCACGTCGACGCCGTCGAACGGCCGCCGCACCGCCGCCTCGAGGCGGCCTGGCTGCGAGCCCAGTGCGGCGGCGAACCGGTCGACCACACCGCACACCGCCCGGGTTCGATCCTGGCCGCCCATCCGCACCCGCTGCACATGAGCCTCGCCGACCTGCACGCGCTCACCCACACCCTGTTCCACCTCACCGACTTCGGCCGCCGCGAACTTCCCGACGGAGCCGACCCGATCGAACTGCGCCGTATCCTCGACGCCTGCCTGCTCTGGCACCTCTTCGAGGAAAACGTGGACCTGGTGGCGGAGTTGCTGACCGCCGTGCTGCTCCTGCCGGGCCCGGTGTCGCGCACCGCGCTGCTGTGTCGGGACGCGCTCGACGCGTTGTGGACCGAGGTGGGGTTCCTGCCCGGTCCCGGTCCCGGCGGGCGGCCGAAGCTCTTCGGCACGCTCACCGGTGCGGAACGCGAGACCTCCGCGTTCCGGCACGACTTCCACACGATGTACGCCGCCGGCCTGACGCACGCGGTGGCCCTCGGCCGCGCGCCGCACGACGTGTGGGCACGGCCCGGGGCGCCGGCCGACCCGACGCGGGTCGGCGTGCGCTCGGACCGATGGCCGCTGTGGATTCGCCTCGTCACGCGCGACGGGCCGGGCCTGCCCGTCGCGTTGGCCGCCGAAGCGGCGATCATCCGGGCCGGGCGCAACGGCGCGTACGCCGAGATGGAGAACGCCCTCCTGTCGGCCCCCGCGCACGGCGTCTCCCCGCTCACCGTCGCCCACGCCCGCGACCTGCTCGACCGCCACCTCACGAGCGACCGACCCGACGTCGACGCGCGGAGATGACGACACAAGAGGTGACCAAGCACGGAGGTGACCGCGCACGGAGGTGACCGCGCACAGAAGTGACCGCGCACGGAAGTGACCACGCGCAGAGGTGACCACACGCAGAGGTGCCCGCGCCGTGACCCCGCCGCCGGCACAGCCGCTACCGCGCGACCGGACCCGCGTCCGTCGGTGATTCCGGTGTCGTGGTCGCGTCGTGCGCGCGCGCCAGGGCGTCGACCGGTAGCGGCTTCACCGGTGGACGGGCGGTGAAGGCGCCGATCGTCTCCCTCGGCAAGCCGGTTTCCCGGTGCAGGAGTTCGAGCAGGGCCGGGCCGCACATCCGGCCCTGGCAGGGGCCCATGCCGGCGCGGGTGAGCAGTTTGACCGCGTCGGCGGTGTCCAGGCCCGGGTTGTCCGCCAGCGTGTGGCGGACTTGGCCGAAGGTGATCTCCTCGCAGCGGCACAGCACGGTGTCGTCGTCGGCGAGCGCGTGCAGCCCGGCCCGGTGGGGTGCGCACGTGTGGTCCAGGAACGCCGCCATCCGCCCGGTGGCGGCCAACTCGGTCTCCACAGACCGTAGTTCCCGATCATGTGCGGCGGATTCGAGCAGGCCCAGGCTGCGGCCGATGTCGAGGCCGGCGCGGCGTCCGGTGGCCACGGCGTGTTCGGCGCCGGCCACGCCGGTGAGTTCGCCGGCCGCCCAGATGTGCGGCAGCGAGGTGCGCATCGCGTCGTCGTGGTCGAGCACCCAGCCGCCGGCCGGGCCGTTCCAGTGTGCCGCGCAGCCCGCCTGGCGGGCCAGTTCGGTGGAGGGGACGAAGCCGTAGCCGGTGCCCACGGTGTCGCAGGCGACGGTACGGGCGCTGCCCGGGACGGGTCGCCAGTCCTGGTCGACGCGGGCCAACACGGCGGCGGTGACGTGCTGTTCGCCCTCGGCCCGCAGCAGCAGTGTGCGGGTGTGCACCGGTACGCCCGCCCGACGCAGCGTGCGCAGCGCGGCCAGGCCCTCGGCGACCTTGGCCCGGTTGCCCGGCAGCGCGGCGACGGCGCGGATCAGGTCGGCGGGGGCGGGCAGGTGCTGGGCGAAGGCGACTTCGGCCACGTCGGCGCCCGCGCGCACCAGTTGCGCGGCGGCGATCAGCAGCAGCGGATGCGCGCCGGCCAGCACGATCCGCCGACCGGCGAGCGTGCGGTGGCCCTTGAGCAGGGCCTGGATGCCGCCGACGGTGAGAAAGCCCGGGAGGGTCCAGCCCGGGAGCGGCACCGGCAGGTCGTAGGCGCCGGCGGTGAGCAACAGGGCGCGTGGCAGCAGGACTTCGACCCCCTCGGGGCCGTGCACCGCGACTCGGGGCCCGGCCGGGACGGGTGTGCCGGGCGGCGCGGCCCAGCCGTCGGGCGCGGTGCGGGTGGCGAACACGCCCCAGGCGGTGGTGTGGTGGGCGAAGTCGATGCCCGGATGCGCGGCGGCGCGGGTGAGCAGCGCGCGGCCGGCCGCGTACGCGGGGGCGGAGAGCGGGTCCGGGCCGGGGTTGCCCGGGTCGGGGCGGCGCCAGATCTGGCCGCCGGCGCGCGGCTGTTCGTCGACGACCAGGACCCGGGCGCCGTGCGTGGCGGCGGTGACGGCGGCGGCCAGCCCGGCGGGACCGGCGCCGACGACGAGCAGGTCGGGAGTGGTGGTGTTCATCGGGCTTCCTCGCCGGTGGTGTCCACGGTCATGCCGGCGCGTACGGGTTCCTGGCAGGAGCGGATCAGGGGCGCGCCGTCGACGGTGACGGCGCACTCGAAGCACACGCCCATCCCGCAGTAGGCCGCGCGCGGCCGGCCGGCGCGGTCGTGCCGTGTGACGGGTTCGTCGATCGCGATCAGCGCGGCGGCGAGCGAGCGACCGCCCGGCACCTCGCGCGGGACGCCGTCGAGGGTGATGGTCACCTGCCCCGGACGGTCGGAGGGGGAGTGGTCAGACAAAGTTCAACGCTCCGAACCGTGCGGGGGAGTAGTCGTCCAGGGGCAGGGCGGTGCTTCCGGTCAGGATCTGTTCGGCGAGCAGGCGGCTGTAGGTGGGGCCGAGGGTGAAGCCGGATCCGCCGGTGGCGACGTACAGGTCGGGGCGGCGCGGAACGGCGCCGAGCAGCGGGAGTTGGTCGGGGGCGAGCGAGGTGGCGCCGGACCACACGCGCAGCACGGGCAGCCGCTGCACCGCCGGTACCACGCGGGCGGCGTCGGCGCCGGCGAAGACCGAGTCCAGGCGCAGTTCGGGGCGGGCGTCCAGGTCCAGGGTGCCGGCCTGCTGGACGAACTTGGCCGCCCGGCCGCCGCCGATCAGGATGTTGCCCTCCGCGCTCTGCTTGAGCGAGAGCCGCCGGCCGGCGTGTTGCACCAGGTGCGGAACCAGCGGCCGGGTGGCGGCGGTGACGGTCATGGTCAGCGCGACGGGCACCACGGGCAGTCGGATGTCGGCCATCGCGGCGACCTCGGCGGTCCACACGCCGGCGGCGACGACCACGGCGCGGGCGCTCAGGCGCGGTCCGGCGGCGGTGTCGGCGAGCCAGTGCCGGCCGTCGTGGCGCAGCGCGGTCAGCCGTACGCCGGTCTCGATCCGCGCGCCGAGCCGCCGCGCGGCACGGGCGTAGGCGTGCGTGACCAGCCGGGGGTCGGCCTTGCCCTCGCCGGGGCACCACGCGGCGCCGACGACCCGCTCGGACAGGTACGGGGCCAACTCGTGCGTGGCGCGGGCGTCGAGCAGTTCGACGTCGAGGCCGTGGGTGTGCTCCAGGTGCGTCTTGTGCGCGAGCAGGGCCAGGTCCTCGGGGGACTCGGCGAGCATCAGGCCGCCGCCGCGGCGCACGCCGCACGGTTCGCCGAGTTCGTCCTCCAGTCCCGCCCACGAGTTCATCGCGTCCAGGTGCAGCGGCAGCGCCTCGGCGGCGCGGGCGGCGACGGCGTGGCCGTGTTGGATCATCCGGTATTCGAGCTGGAAGTGCAGGCTGCCGGCGTTCTGGCCGGACGCGTGCCGGTTCAGCTGATCCTTCTCGATCAGATGCACGCCGGCGCCGCCGCGGGCGAGGTGGTAGGCCACCGCGCAGCCGAGCAACCCGCCGCCGATGACCAGGACTTCGGTGCGTTCCATCAGGAGACGAGTCCCAACTCGGCGAGGGTGGCGTGGACCTGGTCGGCCTCGGCGACGGTGAGCGGCAGCAGTGGACGGCGCGGGTGTCCGGCGGGCACGCCGCGCAGGGTGAGGGCGTGCTTGAGGATGGCGGGGGCGCTGGCGAAGCGCGGCCCGTAGTCGCGGGTGAACCACGCCCGCATCAGCACCCGGTCGCGGGCGCCGACGGCCAGTGCCGCGGCCTCGTCGCCGGCGGCGAGGTGGGTGAAGAAGGCGGGGTGGTCGCGGCCGAGCACGGCGCCGGCGCCCATCAGGCCGTCGCCGCCGATGCCGCGCATCAGCGCGGCGCCGACCGCGTCGGTGGTGATGCCGAAGTAGCGCACCCGCTCGTGCAGGGCGACCAGGCCGCGGACGAAGCCGCCGAAGTCGCCGGTGGAGTTCTTGATCGCCACCACGGTGGGCAGGTCGGCGAGCGCGGTCAGCGTGTCGGTGTCCAGGTCGACGCCGGTGCCGCGCGGCCAGTTGTACACGCACAGCGGGATGTCGACGGCGGTGGACACCTCCTCGTAGAAGGCGATGGTCTCGCGCGCGTTGGGCACCACGTACGGCGGCGGGGTGAGCAGGATGCCGTCGAGGCCGGCGGCCCGGGCGGCGCGGGCGTGGCCGATCGCGGCGGCGGCGGTGTAGGCGTTGCAGCCGCCGAGCAGGGTGTATCGGCCGCGGACCCGGCGGGCGGCGTGGGTGAACAGGGTGGCGCGTTCGGTCGCGGTGAGCGTGTACCACTCGCCGGTGGTGCCGGCGATGACCACGCCGTCCAGGCCCTCGGCGGCGAACCATTCCAGTTGTTCGTCCCAGGCGGCCAGGTCGAGGTCGCCCTGGGAGGTGAAGGGAGTGGTCACGGCCGGTATGTAGCCGTGCCAGTCGACGGTGGTGCGGTCCATGCCCTCGATCCTTTCGGGGACACAAACCCGGGATCCGACTCACGCGGGCCGTTCGGCACCGGTGGGCCTCGTACCTGCGGCACGCTCCGGCCGTGCGGCGTGGTCGGCTCGCGCGTCCGGGATGTGGGGGAGCGACCACACCCCGGACGCGCGAGCCGACCACGCCGCGATGCCCGGAGCCCGCGCGTCATGGGGACGCGGGGCCCGCACGTCGCGGGGCATCGAGGGGACCCGCGCCTACGGCGACGGGTGTACCCGTGACCATCCGGCCCGTCCGCCGCGCGGCGGCGTGGGACGTACCCGCGTCGCAACGCCTCGGGCGCGCCCGCGCCTCACGGCATCGGTGGCGTGACCGCGACCAGTAGCCGTGCCGGGGCGTCGGAGTTGTTGACGAACCGGTGCGGCAGACGCGAGTCGAACGTGATCGCGTCGCCCTCGTGCAGGTGGTGGACGCGACCGTCCACCTCGACGTCGAGTTCTCCGGCGAGTACCGTGGCGCATTCCGTGGAGGGATGGCTGTACGGCTCGTCGGAGGAGGCCTGGCCCGGCTCGATGTCCGCTTCCAGCACTTCCAGATCGCCCGTTCCGGGGGTGAGCCTGGAGTAGGTGATGTGCTGACGGGCGGCACCGAGCCGCATGCGCCGCTCACGCGTGGTGACAGCCACACGCGGTACGTCGGGGTCGTCGAACAGGGTGGCGATGGAGGTGTCGAAGACGCGGGCGAGCTTGCGCAACGTGCTCAGACTCGGTTCCGCGGCGCCGTTCTCCAACTGGCTGAGCATGCCCGCCGAAATACCGGCTGCGGCGGCCAACTGACGCAAGGTCAGATCGTGCGCCTGCCGTAGTTCGCGCAGTCGGTCACCCAGCATGGTCCGATCCCGTTCGTTTTGCTGCCGAGTACCCTCGACTCGTGGATCCTGGCTTGTGCTATCGACTTGTTCAACGTGATTGAACGCTTCGGGGCGAAGATAAGCACGGTGCCGACCCCCCGTCAAGATCGATTGGCTCGGTGTGCGGCCGAAGCACGCCCTCCCGACGCACCGCGAGGGAAGTGGGCGGCGGCGAAAGCGGGTTCCCCCACCCCCGGTCGCCACTGTTGGCATTTGTCCCCGACAACGCCCGTGAGCAGTCATCGAGCAGTCGTCGAGCAGTCATCAAAGCGTTATCAAAGCGGAGAACGATCGCTCCATGTGGATCTTTGATCACCAAACATAAATTTTTGGTCCCACATGTCGAGATGTGGAAAAAAGTCATTGACCGCCACCTCTGCCCGCGCCTACTTTCGAGCCCACCGTTCAGCCAGATCAAACACTCGGTTCCGTCATCGGCCGATCGGGTGCCTTGAGAAAGGTGCGCCATGCAGGGCAATCAAGCCATCGGGGACAACAGCGGCAGCACGACCGCGGGCAGGTCGGCAGGCAGCAGATCCGCCCGGCGCCGGGCCGTGCGACGCGCCGCCGCGCCCGTCGCGGTCACCGTGGCCGCCGCCATGATGCTCGCCGCGTGCGGCGGCGCCAAGAAGAACACCGACGACAAGGGGGAGGGCGGCGGGGGCACCCTCGTGGTCGACACCTCCTTCAGCCTCAAGACCGCCGACCCGGGCCGCACCTTCGAGCCCACCGGCATCATGGTCACCCGGCCCGTCTACGACACGCTGCTCACCTTCGCCAACGGCGATGTGACCAAGCCCGTGCCGTTGCTCGCCTCCTCCTACGAGGCCTCGCCCGACGCGAAGACCTTCACGTTCCCGCTGCGCTCGGAGGCCAAGTTCTCCGACGGCACCCCGGTCACCGCGAAGGATGTCGTCTTCTCCTTCAACCGGGTCAAGAACCTCAAGGGCAACCCGGCCTTCCTGCTCGACGGCGTGACCGCCACCGCCAAGGACGAGCACACGGTGGTGCTGACCACCGCGGCCGCCGACCCCGCGCTGCCCTTCCGCATCGCGACCCCGGCGCTCGGCGTGGTCAACTCCAAGACCGTCGCCGCGCACGGCGGTTCCGACGCGGCCGGCGCCGACCAGGGTGACAAGGCCGAGCAGTTCCTCAACGGCGACTCGCAGGGCAGCGGTCCGTACAAGATCACCAAGTACGACGTGTCCACCGAGGTCATCCTCACCCGCAACGAGAACTACTGGGGCACCAAGCCCAAGTACGCCAAGGTCGTGGTGCGCAACGTGCCCGCGAACACCCAGCAGTTGAACGTGCTCAGCGGCGAGAGCCAGATCTCCCTCGACATGTCGCCCGACCAGGCGGTCAAGGTCAAGGGCCAGGCCCAGGTGCTGCAACAGCCCACGCCCACCACCGCGTTCCTGTTCACGAACGACAACCCGGCGATCTCGCCGACGACCTCCAACAAGGACTTCCAGGAGGCCGTGCGCTACGGCCTGGACTACAAGAGCCTGTTGGACGTGGCCGGCGCCGGATCCGCCCAGGCGGCCGGGATCGTGCCCAGCTTCTTCACCGGCGCGCTCGACCCGGGCAAGGCCATCCAGCGCGATGTCCCGCGCGCCAAGGCCGCGTTGGCCAAGGCCGGGCTGAACAACCCGAGCGTCGACCTGTACTACGCGTCCGACGTGACGATCAACGGCATCAACTTCGGCGACCTCGCCGCCCGGGTGCAGGCCAACCTCAAGGAGGTCGGCATCAACATCAACCTCAAGCCGGCCCCCACCCAGACCGCGCTCGACTCGTACCGCAACGGCTCCGAGGCGATGGGCCTCTGGTGGTGGCAGGCCGACTACCCGGACGCCAGCGACTACCTCGCCTTCACCCCCGGCGAGCTGGTCAGCCTGCGCGCCGGCTGGAAGGCCGAGGCCAACCCCGAGGTGTCCGGCCTGGCACAGAAGGCCAAGACGGCCACGTCCGACACGGAACGTGTGACCGCCTACAAGCAACTGCAGGAGGCGATGAACAAGACCGGCCCGTTCATGCCCCTGCTCCAGCCCGCACAGGTGATCGCCGCGAACAACTCGGTCAAGAACCTGCGCTACAACCCGATCTGGTACATCGATGTCGACAAGCTCGGCTGATCCCACCGCCCGACCCGGCACTCCCCGGGCGGCCGCATCCCCCAAGGGGGGTGCGGCCCCCGGGCCCCGGGCCGCGCGCGGCTCCCACCCCTTCGCCAGGTTCGTCCTGGTGCGCCTGTCCATCGGTCTGCTGCTGTGCGTGGGCATCACCGTCCTGGCCTTCGTGCTGACCCACTCCGTGCCCGGCGACCCGGTCGCCGCGAACCTCGGCGACCGGGCCCAGAACGACCCGGCCGCGGTCGCCGCGTTCAAGGAGAAGAACGGGCTCAACGACTCGCTGCCCTCGCAATACTTCACCTACCTGGGCAACCTGCTGCACGGCGACATGGGCACCTCCCAGCAGACCCACCGACCCGTCTGGGACGACCTGGCCGACAAGGTCCCCGCCAGCGTCGAACTCGCCCTGTTCGCCATCGTGTTGGCCCTGGTGATCGGCGTCGGCCTGGGTATCGTCGCGGCCGTCACCCGCAACGGGTGGCCGGACCGGGTGATCCGGGTGGTCAGCCTCGCGGGCGTGTCCATGCCGGTCTTCTGGCTCGCCCAAGTCGCCTTCTACGTCTTCTCGTTCAAGCTCGGCTGGATCCAGGCGGGCGGTCGGCTCTCGCCCGGCGCGATCCCCCCGGACGAGATCACCGGCCTCTACACGCTCGACTCGCTCCTGGTCGGCGACACCGGCACATTCGGTGAGGCATTCTCCCGGATGATCCTGCCCGCCTGCGTACTGGCCGCCTTCAACATCGGCGTACTCACCCGCTTCACCCGCGCCGCCGTACTCGAAGCCCTCGGCAACGACTACGTGCGCGCCGCCCGGGCCAAGGGACTTCCCGAGAGCACGGTCATCCGTCGGCACGTGTTGCGCCCCGCGCTCACCTCGATCCTGACCGTCGCCGGACTCACCTTCGGTGGCATGCTCGCCGGTACCGTGCTCGTCGAGAACGTGCTGTCCTGGCCCGGATTGGGCCAGTACGCCTACAAGAGCGCGCTCAACCTGGACCTGCCGTCCATCATGGGCGTCTGCCTGTTCGTCGCGGTCGTCTACGTCGTGATCAACCTCCTCGTGGACCTGCTCTACGGGGTCATCGACCCGAGGATTCGCCTCTCGTGAACGCCACGCGCCTGTTCCTCGGCGATCGGCTCGGAGCCGACCGCACCCCCAGCCCGGACGACGACGCCCCCCGGCGCAAGCCCCGGCGCGCCGGGAAGTCGCCCTGGCGCAGCCCGTTGGCCGTCACCGGCCTCGCCATCATCGGCGTCTTCCTGATCGCCGCCGTGTTCGCCTCGCTGATCTCCCCCGAGGACCCCCTCGCGCAGAAGTGGCCGAAGTACCAGTCCCCCTCCGGGGACCACTGGTTCGGCACCGATCAACTCGGCCGCGACATCCTGTCCCGGGTCATCCACGGCACCCGGATCTCGCTGCCGCTGGCACTGCTCCTGGTGGTCCTGGCGATGGTCATCGGTACCGTCCTGGGCGCCGTCGCCGGATACTTCGGCGGCTGGATCGACATGGTCGTCATGCGCTGCGCCGACCTGGTGCTCGCGTTCCCGGCGATCATCCTGGCCATGGCCGTGGTCGCCGCGCTCGGGCCGAACCTGACGAACGCCGTCCTCGCCGTGGTGATCGTCAGTTGGCCGACCTACGCCCGCGTGGTGCGCGGCCTGGTACTGACGCTGCGGCAATCGGACTTCGTCCAGGCCGACCGCCTCCTCGGCGCCTCCGGGTGGCGCGTACTCGCCGTGGACCTGCGGCCCAACCTGGCCGGGCCGGTCGCCGTGCTCGCCGCGCTCGACCTGGGCAACGCGGTACTGCTGCTGTCCGGACTGTCCTTCCTCGGCCTGGGCGCGCAACCGCCCGCCGCCGAGTGGGGCGCCATGGTCAACGCCGGATCGGCGAACTTCGACGCGTGGTGGGTCGCGGTCTTCCCCGGCGCGGCCATCCTGCTCTCGGTGCTCGCCTTCAACTTCCTGGGCGACACCCTGCGCGACGCGCTCGACCCGCGTACGGCCCGGGCGATCCGAAAGTGACTCCGAAAGTGACGGAGATGAACGAGAACCCCGCTTCGACGCCCGACACCTCGACCCGCGAGAAGTCGACACCCGGCGCGGAACCCGTGCTGGCGATCCGCGATCTGGTCGTCGAACTGCCCGGCCCCGACGGGAGTCCGCTGCGCGCCATCGACGGCGTCGACCTCACCGTCGGGCGCGGCGAGATCGTCGGCCTCGCCGGCGAGAGCGGTTCCGGCAAGACGATGACCGCGCTCGCCCTGCTCGGCCTGCTGCCGCAGGGCGGCACCGCCGCCGGGCAGATGCTCGTCGAGGGCGACGACGTACTGAAGATGACCCCGCGTCAGGTCCGCGACCTGCGCGGCAACCGGGTCGCGATGGTCTTCCAGGACCCGATGACCTCGCTGCACCCGATGCTCAGCGTCGGCAAGCAGCTCACGGAACACCTGCGCCACCACAAGAAGTTGGACAAGCGCGCGGCCAACGCCCGCGCGGTGGAACTGCTCGCCACGGTGCGCATCCCCGACCCCGAACGGGCGCTCGGCCGCTACCCGCACCAGTTCTCCGGCGGCATGCGCCAGCGCATCGCGATCGCCATCGCGCTCGCCTGCGACCCGGCGCTGCTGCTCGCCGACGAGCCCACCACGGCCCTGGACGTCACCGTCCAGGCGGGCATCCTGCGCCTGCTGGACCGACTGCGCCGGGAGAACGGCCTGTCCGTGCTGATCATCACGCACGACCTCGGCGTGATGTCCGCCCTCGCCGACCGGGTCAGCGTGATGTACGCGGGCCGCATCGTGGAGAGCGGGCCGCGCGCCGACGTGCTGCGCGAACCGCGACACCCGTACACCCGGGGCCTGTTGGACGCGCTGCCGCACCCGGACGGGGGCAACGCCGCGCTGGTGCCGATCGTCGGCTCGCCACCCAAGCTCGGCCAGGCGCCCAGCGGTTGCGCGTTCCACCCGCGCTGCCCGCACGCGGTGGCCGGTTGCGCCGAGGAGCGGCCGAACCTGCTCGCGTTGACCCCCACCCACGCCGGGGCCTGCCCGATCGACCCCCTGGCCGTCACCGCCTCGAAGGTGGGTACCCCATGACCGCGCTCTCCGGCACCTCCAATCTCACCGTCACCAGCAAGGACGTCGGCCTGCGGCTGCACGACCTGTCCGTGACCTACCGCTCGCCGGGCCGCCCCCTGGTGCGCGCGGTGGCCGGGGTGAGTCTGGCGGTGGCCCCGGGGCAGGTGGTCGGCCTGGTCGGCGAATCCGGCTGCGGCAAGTCGACCCTCGGCAAGGCCGCGGTCGGGCTGCTCAAGCCGGCCGGCGGCCGGGTCACCTTCAACGGCCGGGCGGTCGACACGCTGGGCCTGCGACCGCGGCCGAGCGACCAGCGCGGCCTGCAGATGGTCTTCCAGGACCCCTACGCCTCGCTCAACCCGCGCCGCCGGATCGGCGAACAGATCTCCGACGCGGTGGTGTTGGCCGGCGGCACCCGCGAACGCGGCCGTGAGACGGCCCGCGAACTCCTCGAACGAGTCGGCCTGGCCGCCGAGTTCGTCGACCGCTTCCCGCACGAGTTCTCCGGCGGACAGCGGCAGCGCATCGCCATCGCCCGGGTGTTGGCCGCCGAGCCGTCGTGCATCGTCGCCGACGAGCCGATCGCCGCCCTGGACGCCTCCGCGCAGGCGTCGGTGGCCAACCTGTTGCTCGACCTGGCCCGGGAGCGCAACGTCGGCCTGCTGTTCATCTCGCACGACCTGTCCATCGTGCGGCAGATCGCCGACACCGTCGCGGTGATGTACCTGGGCACCGTGGTCGAGAGCGGCCCCACCGCCCAGGTCTGGGACGACCCGCGCCACCCGTACAGCAAGGCGCTGATCTCCGCGGTGCCGCGCGCCGACGGCAGCGGCGAGTTGCCCGTCGACCTCCCCGGCGACGTCCCCGACCCCGCCTTCCCGCCCACCGGCTGCCGGTTCCACCCGCGCTGCCCGATCGCCACCGACGCCTGCGAGGTCGACGAGCCCGCACTGGTGGAATTCCTCCCGGAGCGCAGGGCCGCCTGTTCGGTCCTCGCTCCCGCTCTCACGAAAGTCGGGTGACCCCACCCATGTGGTTGACCAACTGTCACGTCGTCGACGTCGTCACCGGCGAGGTCCTGCGCGATCGCAGCGTGCACGTCGACAACGGTGTCATCGTCGAGGTGGCCGCCGCCGCGCCGGCGGACGCGGACGTCCACGACCTGGGCGGGCGGCACCTGCTGCCCGGGCTGATCACGTGCCACTCGCACATGTCGATCGTCTTCCCCTTCTCCGAGACGCGCGAGGACGAACCGGCCGAACTGACCGCGTTCCGCGCCGCCCAGCGGGCCGCCGACGCGCTGCACGCCGGGGTGACCACGATGCGGTGCGTGCACGAGCAGAACCGGATCGACTTCGTGCTGCGCGAGGCGCGCGCCCGGGGCTGGATCCGCGCCCCGCGCGTATTCGGCGCCGGTCGCGCGCTGTCCACCCCCGGCGGCCACGGCGAGGGCTCGGACTGTGTCTACGTCAAGGGCGCGGACGCCTTCTACCACGCGGCCCTGGGCGAACTCGAGGCCGGCGCCGACCACATCAAGATCTTCATCAACTCCGGCCTGGCCCGCGAGGGCGAGGACTTCGAGCACGCGGAGATGACCGACGCGGAGATCGCCGCCACCGTCAAGGCCGCCGACGAGCACGGCGCCTACGTCGTCGCGCACGCCGGCGAGTCCGCCGCGATCCGGCAGGCCGTCGAGTTGGGCGTGCGCTCGTTCGAGCACATCTACGCCCTCGACGCGGAGACCGCGCGCCTGCTCGCCGAGCGGGAAGCGTTCGTCACCCCGACGCTGTGCGTGACCAACTCGCTGGGCTGGATGCGGGACAACCACTTCGACGAGGGCTCGGTCGTCAACGCCAAGAACGCCATCGCGCCGCACCAGGAGAGCTTCCGGCGCGCGGTCGAGGCGGGCGTACAGGTGGTCAACGGCACCGACGTGCCGCCCGGCGATCGGGTCGACGGGGTGTCCGCCGTCGTGCACGAGATGTACCTGATGGCCAAGGGCGGCCTGGACAACCTGCGCGTGCTCCAGGCGGCCACCGTCACCGCGGCCCGGCTGATCCGGGCCGAGGACCGGCTCGGACGGATCGCCCCCGGCTACGCGGCCGACCTGATCGCCGTCGACGGCGACCCGCTGAACGACCTCGGCGCGATGGGCCGGATGTCGTTCGTCATGCTGGAGGGCGAGGTCGTCCGCGAGGACGTACCGGTCTGACCCCCCGCGTGCCGCCCGCCCGCCCTCTCCGATAGGACCCGCACCGATGACCACCCCTTCCACCTCCCGCGACGCCCACCGCCCCGCCGGGTCGGCCGAGGACCGCGCCGCCGTGTGGAGCGCCCTGCTCGACATCTACGCCGGCTTCACGGCCGGCGACCGGGAGCGGATCGACCGCCGGATCCACCCCGAGGCCACCATCTGGGACTCGGCCGCCCCCGAACTCCTCTTCGGGCGCGCCGACCTGGACCGCATCCGGGCGGAGCGCCCGGTCGGCCCCGACGCCCCGGTGGTCACCGGGATCCACGCGAGCGACGAGGTGATCGACATCTGGGACGACACCGCCCTCGCCCGCTACAGCCTGCGCGTCGACTTCGCGCCGGCCGCCGACGGCACGGTCCAGCCCTCGGAACACATCCGCAACACCGCCGTGGCCCGCCGGTTCCCCGAGGGCTGGCTCGTCGTCCACAACCACGAGGACGTCCTCGCGTAGCCCCGGACACCCGACCCGGGCGGGGGATCGGGCCCCGCCCGTCTCGGGGCTTCGTCGCCGGTTCGGGCGGCACGGGTGGGGCGGGACTTGCTAGGGTGTGCGATTGCTCAATCCGCGCAGACGCGAGGAGCATGCCTCGGCGTGCGCCGGTTCCGGCCGGGCACGGCGCGCGGGAAGGACGTGGAGCGGTGAGCACACCCCGGTACGAAAAGAAGGCCGAGTTCTTCGAGACACCCGGTCGTCCCGCCCGCGTCCGGGACCCGCTCGAAGATCCGCGCGCGGCGGCGCCGGCGTCCGCGGCGACGGCCGGCACCCCGGCCGACGGATCCGGGAGCCTGCCGTGCTGAGTCGGGGGCAGGGCGGCGCGGAACGGCCCGCGCCCAATCCCGCCTACAGCGTCCGGATCCACATCCCGCCCGACGCCGACGCGATCGTGGAGAGCGTGCTCGCCGACGCACCCGGCACGGTCGCCCGCCGGGCGGACGAACCGGACGTGACGGGCGCGCGGCGGATCACCCTGGACGCCGACGGCCCGCACACCCTCGCCTGGCTCACCCGCACCCTCGCGCGCCGCCTGGGCGCCGACCTGCTGCACGCCCAGGACCCCGTCTTCACCGCCGCCTCCACCGGCAAACTCACCCTGCGCGTATGCGCGGCCACCAGCACCGGACACGACGTCGCGCTCCTGGACGCGGACGCCGACCGCCGGGTGGTCTCCCACCTGGCCGCACACCCGGAACAGATCGACCGCTACACCGGACGCGGCCACCGCGTCGCGCTGATCAGCGACGCGAGCGCCGTCCTGGGCTTCGAGGAACTGCCCGCCGACGCGGTCCTGCCCGCCCTCGAATCGCAGGCCGTGCACCTGCGCCGGGCCACCGGACTCGACGTCTTCCCGCTGCCCGTGGCCACCCCCGACGTCACCGACATCGCCCGCGCGGTGCGCATCCTGGCCCCCGGCTTCGCCGCCGCGGTGCTGGTACACACCCGCCTGGACCGGGTCACCGTCACGCACGCCGCGCTCGGCCCGACCCCGCCGGTGCTGCTCCTGGACACGATCAACGACGGCCTGGCGCCGGCCACCGCCGCCGCCACGGTCAACGCCCTCGTCAATCGTGGCCTCAACCCGCTCTCCGCCCGGGTGATCGTGGTCGACCCCGCCGCCGGCGGCGACCTCGCCGGACTGCTGATCGCCTGCGGCATCGCCGACCTGACCCTGTTCGACCCGTTCACCCACAGTGCCGACGCGCTGCACACGATCGCCGACGGCGCGGACCTGATCGTCGACCTCACCGCCTTCGCCACCCCGCCCCCGGGCGTCCCGGTCCTGCGCGCCCGCCCCGACACCCCGCCCGCCTTCGGTGCCACCACCACCGGGCCACGCCCCCTGCACGCCCTCCCGGGCCTGCTCACCGCGGCCACCGCCACCCGCCGCCCGATCACCGGCCACGCCCGGGTCGCCGCCGTGTACGCGCTGATCGAGAACACCCCGCGCAACGCGCTCCTGCCCCCGACCGACCAACCCGGACTCACCGCCGTCGTCGCCGCGGCGGCCACCCGGGCGCTCGACAACGACCCGGACCCGGACCGGGGCTGACACCCGGATCGAGACCGGGAGCCGGTCGCGACGCCCCTTCCGTCACCCAAGGGCATGATCCGGCCACGGCATCGGCCGATACGCCGACCGCCCCGCGGTTCGCCGGCCGCGCCGAGGCACCGGACCGGTTGAACGATGTCGGCCAAGGGCGTCGCCCACCCGGCCGACCGGACCCCGGTACGCCGAGTCGGGCCGCTTCGGCGGAGCGGTATCGGTGGCTTCGAGCCAAGTTTGGTCAAGTGGGCTTCGTCGGAGGGCGGCTGTGTCCAGGATGACCCCGTACGCGCCGCGCGCCGGCAGGGCGACCGGCACATCTCTCGGAAAGCGGGGTCGCGATGACCGCACCCGAACGGGTCGTACCGCCGGAGGGCGACGACTTCTACGTCCCGCCCGTCCCGCTGCCGCCGGGGGAGTACGGGGACGTGATCCGATCCCGCCCGCTCACCGGCGTGGCCGCGCTCCGCTCGGCGAGCCACAACGAATTGGTGCTCTACCGTTCGGAAGCCGTCGACGGCACGCCGATCGCGGTGTCCGGCATCGTCGCGCTGCCGCCCACGCCCGTGCCCGACGGCGGTTATCCGCTGATCGGTTGGGCGCACGGCACCCTCGGACTGGGCGACAAGTGCGCGCCCTCGCGCGACAACGAGGAGATCGCGGCCGAACTCCCCGAGCACCACGAGATCAACCAGTCGCCGCATGTGCTGCTGAACGCGCTGCTCGAAGCCGGCTGGGCGGTCGCGATGACCGACTACGAGGGCATGGGCACACCCGGCCCGCACCCGTTCCTGCTGGGCCGCTCCGAGGCGCACGGCGTGCTCGACCTGGCCCGCGCGGCTCGCCGGCTGTACCCGGTGATCTCCGACCGGTTCGCCCTCGTCGGCCACTCCCAGGGCGGCCAGGGAGCGCTGTTCGCCGCCCACCACGCCGACCGGATCCCGGAGTTCACCCTGCTCGGCGTGGCGGCCCTGGCCCCGGCCTCGCACATCGTCGAGGACCTGATCGCCGGGAGCGACTACGACGGCTACACCGGTGGCCTCGCCTTCACGCCCCTGCTGCTCACCGGCGCGATCATCGGCTCCCGGGCGGAGGCCACGGAGGAGCGGCCGGCCATCGACGCGCTGGAGGTGCTGAGCACCGAGGCGTACACGCTGTTCACCGCCGCCGACGACCGGTGCCGGGTGGAGTTGTCCGCGTGCGAGGCGTGGGGCGGCATCAAGGGCAACGCCCAGTTCCGGGGCAGCCTCACCCAGGATCCCAACCCGCATCAGCGGGAGTTCCTGCGCCAGGTCGAACACACCAACCCCGCCCTGTCCATCCCGGTGCCGATCCGCGTCTCGCACGCACAGCGCGACGAGCGGGTGAAGATCGCGTACAGCACCAGACTGGTGGCCGAACTCGGCGAGTTGGGCAACGACGTCCTCTACCGGATCCATGCGCGGGTCGCCGACGGCGGCAGCCTGGGGGCGCACTTCGGGCTGATCGAGACCGATGTCCCGGAACTGCTCGCCTGGTTGCGCGACCTGGAGCGAGCGAAGCACTGACGCGGCGCCCGGGTCGGGGCCGGACCGGGTTCGGTCCGGCCCCGATGCCTACGTGCCGGTCGCCGCGCGGGCGGTGGACAGCAGCTCGGACACCGTGCCGGTGAAGTCGGGCAGCATCGCGTACACGGTCGTCCACGCGTCCGGGCGGCCCGCCAGGTGGGTGTCGACGAGCAGGTCCAGGGCGTCGTCGACCGCCCGGGGGACGACCCCGTGGGGCGCCTCGGTCAACGTGCGCAGCACGATGCGGGCGGGTCGGCCGTGCCGGAGCCACTGCTCGGGGTCGACCGAGCCGTCGGTGAGCGCGTCCGTGATCAACCCGGGCCGATCGCCGGCCGATCGGCGCCGGTCGAGGAACGGGTACACGGCGCGCAGAAGATCGCGCGCGAGGGGCCAGGCATGCCGCGCGAGTTCGGCCAGGTCGCAGTACTCACCGGCGTGTTCGGCCAATGCCCGGGTCGGTTCCTCGGGGAGGTCCGGCCGGGCGTCGGCGAGTACTTCGAGCGCCTTGACGGAGAGCGGCTCGGCGCGGTGCGCGGCGAGGATCGTCGACCAGCCGGGGTCGGCGACGGTCTCCAGGAAGCCGCGTGCGCCCAGGCTCGGCAACAGCGCGACCACGCCGCCCGCCCGGGCTCGCTCCTCCCAGTCGGCGATGGTTTCCGCCAGGAGCCGGTCGGCGTCGGCGGGTGTCGCCCGGTCCGCCCGGGCGACCACCGCGCTCGGGTCCGTGCCGAGGCTTTCACCGGCGTGGTCGGCGCCGTCCGGGTGCAGAGTGTTCCGGGCGAGGATGGCGGTGACACGCGCGTCTCCGTCGGCCAGTGCCGCGCGGTACGCGTGCAGTGCCTCGTGGACGGTTGCCCGGTAGTGGTCGCGATAGTGCCGGGACGGCCGTGTGGTCGGGTCTTCGACGGCGATGGCGATCAGTGTCCGGCGCAGCGCGGGCAGCCGCGCCGGGTCGCGGAGCAACCGCTCCCGAACCCGCGGCGATGTGCGCGGCCGGGTGAAGATTCCCACGTCGATCGCGGGAGCGCCGGCGGCGAGCAGCGCGGCGTCGACGTCGGCGCCGCCGGGACGGCCGTACAGGTCGGCGGTGAACTCGGGCGGCAGATGGGCGGCGACGCGCGCGATGGTGTCCGGGGCGGTCTCGCGCAACAGTCGGCACAGGGCGGCGTGGCGTTGCCGGCCGGAGTTGTGGCTGCCGGGCCGGAGGTAGTCGGCCCAGATCGGCGGGGCGGGGTCCGGGCCGTCGGCGGCCGCCACGGCCGCGTCGAGGAGGTCGGGCAGGGTGCCGGGGTGCTCCGGGCCGAGCCGGGCCAGGTGCAGCCATTTGGGGACGTCGTCGCCGAGCCGGTCGCGGACGAGTCGGGCCAGTTCGGCGTCGACGAGGGCGAAACGCTCCCGTCGGCGTCGCTGCGTCGCCGGTCGCGCCGCGGCCTGGACGTAGTTCTCCAGGAACGCCCACGCCGGAGCGGCCTCGGTGACCACGTCGGCCGCGGCCGGGGCGTCGGCGGTACGGGTGGGCTCGCACGCGTCCAACAGGGCGCCGGTGAGGTCGCCGTCGTCGATGCCCTCGACCGCGGGCCACCGGGTCAGCCGCGGCCGGCCGTCGGGATCGACGCCGACCAGTGCCCGCAGCGCGGCGTGGTCGAGCCCGTACCGACGCACGAGGCAGACCACGTCGTCGGAGAACAGGGGCGACCGGTGGTGGGCGTCGAGGACCGGGCCCCATTCGAAGGTGTGCGGGGCGACCATGACCCGGTTCACCGCCGGGGACAGGCGGGAGCGCGATGGCTCCTCGATCGCTCGCAACCGCCGGACGAAGCCCTCCGGTCGGGCCGCGTCGAGGATGGTGGTCTCCACATCGGCCCGGACCTTGGGCCGGTCGAGGGCTTCGCGCATCTGCCGGTGCAGTCCCCGATAGGCGCCGTCGAGGTCGCGCGTCCACGGCCGCACGGCGTCCGCTCCCTCCAGGTCCCACAACCGCAGCAGGGCCAGGGCCCGTTCGGCGCGGGTGAGCCGACCGTCGGCGCCGAGTGTGTGCAGCGTGTGCCGGACCAGGTCGGGATCGGCCGCGACCACGGCGGGTGCGAGCACGGTGTACTCGGTCGTCGCGAGCAGGCGGGCGCGCAGCGCGGGATGCACGGGTACCGGTCCGACCGGCACGAGCCCGGCCGTCACCCGTTCGGTCGGCGGCAGGCATCCGGGTGGACTGCCGGCCAGGATCAGCCGGCACATCAGCGGCGAATCGGTGTGGTGGAGAAGGAGGTTCATCTCCGGGTCGTCGCGGCGGTACAGGTCCCACAGCGGACTGTCGTAGCGGGTGAGTCGCCCCGGTTCGGCACGGAACTCCAGATCGCCGGCCAGCCCGATCCGGTCGATGTCGTCGCCGTGCGCGTACATCCAGTCGAGGAAGGCGTCGGGGCTGCCGAGTGCCCCGGCCACGAGCCGACCGCGGGCCGCGGCGCCCATCCGCTCGGCCACCGCCTCCACTTCGGCGGCGTCGGCGTGGCACAACAAACGGATGAACGCCGCCTCCGCCATGCCGTGCCTTTTCTCTCGTGCGCGCGCCGGCCGGTCGCCCGCCGACGGTACGCGCCTCCGCCGGGGACACTCCACCCAATCATCCGCCGTCGGTCAGTCGCGGACGGGGTCGCCCGCAGGCGCTTCCGGCGCCCGCGCGCGGCGTGAACGCCCGCCGGGGCGGCCGGATTTCCCGGACGGGAGAGCGCCCGGACGGCCCCATGCGCCGGTGGCGTTCGCGGCGCTGTCGGGTGCCCGGTGACGCGCGGGAGTCCGGCGGGAACGGCCTTTCCCAAGTAGGGATCTCTCGCGCAATTCGCCGTGTACCGTTGCTTCCCGGTCGAGCTGTGCGCACAGTGTTGTCAGGCCATTACATCGAGTGATCAGGGGGTTGGGGACGTGAAGACTTCTGGTGCGCGCCGGGCCACATGGGCCGGCGCATTCGCCGCAGTGGCGCTGATCGTGGCCGGACTGCCGCTGTCCGGCTCGGCGTTCGGCGATCAGGACGGCGCCGAGGCATCGACCGTGCGGTCCGCGACGGGCGGCGAAACACCCGATCCGGCACCGCCGCCGCCGGGTTCGGCCCGGCTCCGGAACGCCCCGGCCCTGTCCGGGCCGGGCTGGATGTCGGGCGGAGCCACCCGGCTGCTCGCCGGCGGCTACATGATCCGGTTCCTCGACCGCAGGGCGGCCGAGTGGTTGGGCCCCTATGTCCGGGCGTCGGCGGCCGAGTTGGCCCGGATCACCGGGCTGGCGATCACCGTCGACCCCGAACCGGCGGGCTACCCGTTTCCCCGGAGCAGGGGCGAGATCGTGGTCGGCGCGCTGGCCAACCCGTGCGTGGTGCCCGCCGACGGCGGCGCGTGGCGGGCGGTCACCGACGGCTCCGGTACCCCGGGCTGGAGTTGCGGGTTCCACGCGCGCGGCCTGCCGGACACGGTGACCGGCGGCCACGCGTACATCGACACGTCCTTCTTCACCGCCGACGGCAGGCCGATCGCCCGCCTCGGCGAGGCCGGGATGCGCAACCACGTCAGCCACGAACTGGGCCACACCCTGGGTCTGGGGCACCCGGACGACGCGCCCGGTGGCTGCCTCCGGGGTACCGACTCGGGCGAGGCGCCGGTGATGTGCACGGTGTCCAACGGCTATCAGGACTCCCGCGCCGGCCAGTACGTCCAGCAGTTCGACGTCCAGGGCCTGCGGGCGTTCGCCGAGGCCGCCGGGGCGCCGGTGCCGCCGCAGGGGAGGGTGACCGGGCTCGACGGCCGATGCCTCGGCGTGGAGGGCGGCCGGCCCGCGAACGGCACGCCGATCCGACTCCGCGACTGCGACGCGGGGGTGGGGCAGTCCTGGATCGTGGAGAAGGACGGCACCCTGCGGGCGATGGGCAAGTGCCTGGACGCCCCGGGCGACGGCGCCGCCGACGGCACCCGGATCGACCTGTTCGACTGCAACGGCACGGCCGCCCAGAAGTGGGCGGTCGACGCGCGCGGACGCCTGGTCCACCTCGCCGGCGGCAAGGTCCTGGACCTCGCCGCCGGCGGCCCGACCGACGACAGGGCGGTGGTCCTGAACACCCCGGGGCAGGGTCGGGGGCAACTCTGGACCGTCCCGAAGCAGCCGCCCGCGGCCGGTCGAGTCACCGCCGTGTGACCCGGATCTCCACGGGATCCCGATGAGTTCCCGATGGGCCCGCGGTCCTATCCTTCGACGGCATCGGAACGACCGCGTGAGGAATACGGACATGAGCGACAAGCCGAACGGCCCGGCGGGCTACTTCCCCTCGATCGAGAAGAAGTACGGGCGGCCGATCGAGGAGTGGTTGGACCTGGTTCGCTCCTCGCCGCTGACCAGGCACATGGAGTTGGTCTCCTGGCTCAAGACCGAGCACGGCCTGGGTCACGGCCACGCCAACGCGCTGGTCGCCCACGTGCGCGCCGAGCAGTCGGATGCCGGGTAGTCGTCGGTCGTCGCGCCGGGGTCAGGCGCTCCCCGCCGGCGTCGTCGTGGTGGGGCGGGCGCGCAGGTGGGCGCGCTCGCCCTGGGTACCGAACAGGCTGAGGAATTCCACCGGGCGGGCGTCGACCGCGTCGAACCAGTGCGGTACGCGGGTGTCGAACTCGGCCGCCTCGCCGGGCGCGAGCACCAGATCCTGCTCGCCCAGGATCAGCCGCAGCCGCCCGTTGAGCACGTACAGCCACTCGTAGCCCTCGTGGGTCTGCGGGTCGGGTTCCCCGCGCAGGCCGCCGGCGGAGATGACCAGCTTGTACGCCTGGATGCCGCCCGCCCGTCGGGTCAGCGGCACCATGGTCATGCCGAAGCGGGTGATCGGACGCAGATGGATGCGCGGGTCGCCGGTCGGCGGCGCGTCGACGAGTTCGTCGAGGGTGACCCCGTGTGCCCGGGCCAGCGGGAGCAGCAGTTCGAGGTTGGGGCGGCGGGAGCCGGATTCCAGGCGGGACAGCGTGCTCACCGAGATGCCGGTGGCCGCCGCCAGGTCACCCAGGGTGATCTGGCGATCGCGGCGCAGTGCGCGCAGGCGTGGGCCGACCGCGGTGAGGGCGGAGTCGAGATCGTCGTCCATGCCGTCGAGTTTGCCATATCGGCAAGTAATGTTGCCGGAATCGTGGATGCGTCGCATGGTCGTGATCGGAGGTGGTCGCGATGACCGATCGGCTGATGGACGGCTATGACGTGGTGGTGATCGGTGGCGGTGCCGCCGGACTGAACGGGGCGCTGATGCTGGCCCGGGCGCGGCGCTCGGTGGTGGTGATCGACGCGGGCGCGCCCCGCAACGCCCCGGCCGAGGGGGTGCACGGATTGCTGGCCCGGGAGGGCATGCCGCCGGCCGAACTGGTCGAGCGGGGTCGGGCGGAGGTGCGCGGATACGGGGGCCATGTGGTCACCGGCGAGGTGGACTCGGTGGCCCGGGAGGCCGACGGGTTCACGGTGGCGCTGGCCGACGGGCGTACCGTGCGGGCCCGGCGGCTGCTGGTGACCACGGGACTGGTGGACGAACTGCCGGAGGTCCCCGGGCTGCGCGAGCGGTGGGGGCGGGACGTGCTGCACTGCCCGTACTGCCACGGCTGGGAGGTGCGCGACGGGGCGATCGGCGTGCTGGCGAGCGGGCCGATGTCGATGCACCAGGTGTTGCTGTTCCGGCAGTGGAGCGACGACATCACCTTCTTCCCGCACACCATGGCGCCGCCGACGGAGGAGGAGGCCGAGCAGTTGGCGGCCCGGGGGATTCGGGTGGTGGCCGGCGAGGTGGCGTCGGTGGAGGTCGTCGACGACCGGCTGGCGGGTGTGCGGCTCGCGGACGGGACGCTGATCGAGCGCGACGCGCTGGCGGTGGCCACGCGGATGGTGGCGCGCGCCGACTTCCTGGCCGGCCTCGGCCTGCGGGCGGTGGCGCATCCCTCGGGGGTGGGCGAGCACGTCCCCGCCGACCCGACGGGACGCAGCGAGGTGCCCGGGGTCTGGGTCGCGGGCAACGTCACCGACCTGATGGCCCAGGTCGGTGCCGCGGCGGCCGGGGGCGCGGCGGCGGGCGCGCAGATCAACGCCGACCTGGTCGCCGAGGACACCCGGCGGGCGGTCGCCGCGTACCGGGACGTGTTCTCGGCCGCGAACGAGGCACGGGTGTGCGAGAAGGTGCTGGGGGAGCGTCGGCACGGGCTGTGACGGCCGGGGTGTCGGTGCCGCCCGTGACGATCGGGGGCATCGGCCCGGCTCGGAGTGTCGATCCGGCCCGTGACGGTCGGAGCCCGGGCCGGCACCGTGCCGGTCAGGGGCGCCGGTCCGGTACCTCACGCGGTGTCGGGTCGGTGCCCCAACTGGCCAGCAGGCGCAGGTTTTCCGCGGCGATCGGGTCGGCCGGGACGTGATGGATCGTCAGGCACTTTTCGGGGTCGTCGGGCAGCCGCAGGGTCTCGAACGGGAGGGTCAGCTCGCCGACCACGGGGTGGTGCAGGCGCCGGCTGCCGTGGCTCTGCTCCCGGACGTCGTGTCGGGCCCACAACCGGCGGAACTCCTCGCTCCCGGCCGAGAGTTCGTCCACCAGCGCGATGAGACGCGGGTCGTCGGGATAGCAGCCGGCGTCCAGGCGCAGGGTGCCGACGACGTCCGCCGCCTTCGACTCCCAGTCCACGAACAGGCGGCGGTACCCGGGGTTCAGGAAGACCAGCCGGCCCCAGTTGCGCTCCCGGTCCGCAAGTTCGTCCCAGTCGCCGAACAGGGCCGCCGCCGGGCGATTCCAGGCGAGGATGTCCAGCCGCCGACCGGTGACGTACGCGGGCATCGTGTCCATGGCGGTCAGCAGTGCCCGCAGGCCCGGGCGCACCTGCTGACGCCGCGGCGCGGTGTAGCGCCGGTGCGGCTGGTGCCGGCACTTGGACAGGTGCGTGAGGTGGGCGTGCTCGGTCTCGGTCAGCCGCAGCGCCCGGGCGATGGCGTCGATCACCTCGGTCGACACGTTGTGGCCCTTGCCCTGTTCGAGCCGGGTCAGGTAGGCGACCGACACGCCCGCCAGTCGGGCCAGCTCCTCGCGGCGCAGCCCCGGTACGCGCCGGTGCCGCCCGGACACGGGCAGCCCGACGTCCTGCGGGCCGAGCCGGGCTCGTCGGGTGCGCAGGAACTCGCCGATCCCGTCGCGCGGATCGATCGGCCGCCCGCCGCCGCTGGGGCGCGCGGCCTCGTCCGTACCGATGCGCTCGTGGACGCCGTTCATGCCGTTCATGTCGTTCATTCTCCATGGCCGGGCGGGCGATCGTGGGGCCGAGACTGACCCTGTCAGTGGTAGGAACCGGCGTGTACGCCTTCGGTCGACTGTTCCTGGCCAACCCCGACCTGCCGCGACGCCTCGCGGTCGGCGCCGGGTTCAACCGGCCGCCGCGGACCGGCCGCTGCGGCGGCGGTGCCGAGGGCTACCCGGACCATCCGCGCCCGGACGGGTGATCGGGGTCGGTCCCGGCCCGGGACGGCGGCGATTCCCGGAGTCGGGCGCGGGGGAGGATTCCGGGCATGACCGACTCCGGCGGCGGGATCCGCCACCAACACCGTGCCCGACGCGGCGACGCTGTCCGTGGACGTACGCGCTTGGACCCGCGCCGAACTCGACCGCGTGGCACGGCACATGCGCGAGCCGGGCCCGACGCCGTCCGCTCCGGCGGTGGCTCCGACGGCAATTTCACCGGCGCGCTCGGCATCCCCACCCTCGACGGCATGGGCGCGGTCGGCGGACACCCGCACGCCCGGGACGAGTTCGTGGACCCGACCCGTCTGCCCGGCCGAACCGCGCTGCCGGCGGCGGTACTCGATCGGTTGTGCGCGCACCGATCGAGCCCGACGGGGATTCGAGGACACGGCCCGGGACCGGTTGTGGTTTCGGACACTTCGCCGACTCGGACCCCGCGCCGGCCGCGCGCCGATTAGCGTCGGACGGGGAGTCCGTCGGCCCGGTCGGCGGCCGGCGGCCGCACAGGAGAGAGCA
The DNA here is from genome assembly GCF_003967355.1 of Embleya hyalina. Lineage (GTDB taxonomy): Bacteria > Actinomycetota > Actinomycetes > Streptomycetales > Streptomycetaceae > Embleya > Embleya hyalina. Next base: position 27,021 of record NZ_BIFH01000013.1, read on the forward strand.
TGCGATGAGGACGCAGTCCCACTTACCGCTCGACGCGCGATCCCGCTTGTCGGTCGACGCGCAACCACGTGCGGTGGCCGGGGCGTTCCGGCGATGAGCGAGGAGTCGCGGCGGCCGATGATCAGTCGGGAGCAGGCCGTCGCGTGTCTGCGCGTGCTGGGCGTGGAGGTACCGGAACCGGCGGACGACCCCGATCCGATGTCGCGACCGATGGCGCTCGGGCTGTTGCTGTTCCTGATCGAGGCCGCCGCGGCCGGCGACGTGGACCGGCTCGATCAGGAGGTGTTGCGCAGCGGCTACCAGTCGGGCGCGCGCTCGGCGGCGGCCGACCATCCTCGGGCCGACGACGCGTGGGTGACCACGTTCGTCTGGACGCGGGCGATCGAGGATCGCCTGCGCCGGACCGCGCTCGACCTCGCCGACACCGCGGTACCGACCCAGGAGGGGGTGTGGGGCGCCGCGCCGGCGATCACCCACGGCCTGGACGCGGTGTTGGCGCTGCTCGCCTCCACCAGCCCTCCCGACCCGCACGCCCTCGGCCAGGCCGAGGTGGTCGAGATCGTCCGGGGGAGCCTGCGCAGCGCCGACGCGCATCTGGTGGCCGCCCGGGCCCAGATCGAGAAGGGCCGCGCGGCGATCCGCGAATTGGGCTACGAGCCCTGAGCCCGCCCGCCGACGGCCGGGCCGTCAGCGCGGCGCGCCGGCCCGTTCGGAGGCGTCGAGGTAGGTGTGCAGCGCCCGGCGGGTGTGGGTGAGCGCGTCGATGCGCTGGTCCAGTCCGTCCAGGCGGGTGCGCAGGAAGTCGGTGAGTTCGCCGCAGGGGGCGAACTCGGGGGCCGCGCCGATCGCGCAGGGCAGCAGATACGCGATGTCCTCGGTGGAGAGCCCGGCTTCGAGCAGGCTGCGGATCTGGGTGACCGTGAGCACGGCGTCGGCGTCGTACTCGCGATAGCCGTTGGCGCCGCGCGCGGGTTCGAGCAGGCCCTGGGCCTCGTAGTAACGCAGTTGGTGGGTGTGTACCCCGGTCCGTCGACTCAGTTCCCCGATCAGCACGTGTGCGCTCCTGGTTGACCTTCATACCGGTGTGAACGTCGATGATCCTGCCACAGGCATCGCGTCACACGAAGGAGCCACGATGGGAACGCACGACGTCGACCGCACACCCGTGACGGTCATCGGTCTGGGGCACATGGGCCGGGCGCTGGCCGACACCCTCCTGCGCGAGGGATACCCCACCACGGTGTGGAACCGCTCGCCGGCCAAGGCCGACGACCTCGTCGCGCGGGGCGCGCGGCTCGCCCCGTCGGTCGCGGACGCGGTCGCGGCCGGGGCGCTCGTGATCGTCTGCGTCACGGACTACGCCGCGGTGCGCGAACTGCTCGACCCGCCGGCCGGGACGTTGTCCGGTCGGACCCTGGTCAACCTGACCACGGGCACCTCGCAGGAGGCCCGGGATACCGCCGCGTGGGCCGCCGGGCACGGCGCCGAATACCTCGACGGCGCGATCCTGGGCGCGCCGACCGCGATCGGTACGCCCGAGGGGGTGATCCTGTACAGCGGCCCGCCCGCCGCCTTCGAACGGCACGAGGCGGCGCTGCGGAGCCTGGGCGGCGGGACCGCGTACCTCGGCGCGGACCAGGGGCTGTCCGCGCTCTACGACGCGTCCATGCTCGGTCTGATGTGGGGCATCCTGAACGGCTTCCTCCAGGGGGCCGCACTGCTCGACACCGCCGGGGTGAGCGCACGCACGTTCGCGCCGGTGGCCCGGCAGGGGCTGGCTACGGTGACCGAGTGGCTGGCCGGCTACGCCGCGCAGATCGACGAGGGGAACTATCCGGTGCTCGACGCCAGTATCGACACGCACCTCGCCGCGATGGAGCACCTGGTGCACGAGAGCGAATCGCTGGGCGTCGACGCCGCGTTCCCGAGGCTGGTCCGGGCCCTGGCCGGGCGGGCGGTGGCCGACGGACACGGCGGCAGCGGCTACGCGGCCCTGATCGAACAGCTCCGTGCGCCGGCCGGAAGCCGCCCGTGATCGGCGACCGGGCCCGGCGCCGGGGGAATACCCGGCGCCTGATCGGGAATTGGGCCCTGACATGACCACCTCATCGTTCGACCCGCGTTCGCTGCTCGCGCAGAGCCGCCTCGGCGTGCTCGCGACCATCAAGGCGGACGGCCGCCCCCAGTTGTCCCCCGTGATGCCCTTCTACGATCGGGCGGCCGGCGTGCTGCACGTCTCGATGACCGAGGGCCGGGCCAAGACCGCCAACCTGCGCCGCGACCCGCGCGCGACACTCGAGGTCACCGGCTCGGACGGCGGCTCCTGGGCCACCGCCGAGGGTGTCGCGACCCTGATCGGACCGGGTACCGACCCGGACGGTCCCGAGGTCGACGCGTTGGTGGACTACTACCGCGCGGCGGCCGGGGAGCACCCTGACTGGGCGGAATACCGGTCGGTGATGGTGTCCGACCGTCGCGTGCTGATGACGATGACCGTCGACCACGTCTACGGGGCCAGGATCCGCTGACCCGTCGGCCTGTCGACCGGGTCGCCCGTTCACCCGTTCACCCGTTCACCCGTTCACCCGTTCACCCGTCGAGCGTGACCACGCGGTTCCGGTGGGACCCGCGTGGATCACCTCGACGGGTCGGGGTCGGGCGCGGTGGCGGGCGACGGTCTCGCGGACGGCGGGGGCGATCTCGACCGCCCGGCGGTGATATGGGGCGGGGTCGTCCGCCTCCGTGCCGAAGACGAGGGTGTCCATGCCGAACTCTACGGCCGGTTCGGTGAGTTCGTCGGTCCACTGGCGCGGCGGTCCGGTCAGGAAGCCGCCGGAGGGGCCGTCGGTGACGGTGCCGAACACGTTGCGGACGCGGCGCACCGTGGCGGGTTCGCGGCCGACCTCGGCGGCGCCCTCGTCGATCCGGCCCATCGGATGCACCGGACGCGGCCCGGGATGGACCCCGGCGAGATGGTAGTGCCGGCCGGCGTGGCGCACGGAACGTTCGTCGGACCACATCGGCCGGATGACGTCGACGGCCTCCTCCAACGCACTCGCGGCCTCGCCGGGCGTCCGCGAGGGACCGCCCATCGCCTCGATCGCGGCCCGGAACGCGCCCGCGCCCAGACCGAGTTCGCACCGTCCGCCGGAGAGTATGTCCGGACCGGCGGCGGATCCCCCGATGGGTCAGCGGGGGCCGTTGCCCTGTTCGACCCGCTCCCAGGCGTCGGCGAACAGTTCCGGCAGGGTCCGGTCGATGTCGGCACGGAAGTGGATGGTGAGGCTGTCGGACACGAGACGGATGCCGAGGAAGGTCGCCTTCCAGGTCTCCATCGAGTGGTATTCCGGCTTGTCCGCCTCCGCCCACGGGCCCGGCAGGAAGATGCCCCGGCGGGCCCGGGAGCGTTTGTCGGCCACCGCCAGGCCCGCGTCGACCAGGGCCGTCGCGGCCTTGCGATGGCGGGTCGGGGTCCAGCCGTTCCAGGTGCGCACCCTGCGGTCCGTCGGTGCCTCCAGGGCCAGCAGTTGCAGGTACAGGGCCGCCGCGTCGGGCGGCAGGGTCAGCGACGCGGCGACCCGGTCGACCAGTTCCGGGACGCTCGCGGCGGGGTTCGTCTCGTACGCGCCCGGGGGCAGCGCGCCGGAACGCAGCCGCTCGACCACGCGGGTGAAGTGGTCGCCGCGGATGCGCCGGACGTGGTCGACGGCGCCCGTCCCGTAGAAGCCGCGGCGCCGGTCGGCGAGTCGCTTCGTGCGCTCGGCGTCGACATCCAACAGGGCGGGACGGAAGCACAGTTGGGGCGCGTGCTTGTGCCGGCCGTGGAACGACGGCGGCGGTGCCCCGATCGCCACGGTCAGCCCGTCGTCGAACGCCACCGCGGTCAACGGCTCCGGGCCCGTGTAGGGATCCGGGCCGAAAAGCGCGCGCACGTCGTCGTCCGTGACCTCCCGCAGGGCGTTGCCGCCGTGGAGCAGCAGCCCGGGGTGGGCCAGGCGCGCGCGAAGTCCCTCGATCAGGGTCGGCAGACTCTCCCGGATCGGGTCCCCGGCGGGCAGTTCGGCGTACACGGTCGGTACGAGCATCGCCACATCCTGGAGCAGGTGCGCCAGGCGCCGGGGTTCGTCGCCCCGGCCCGAGGCGTCGACCAGCCCGATAGAGGTCTCCGTGGCGTGTGGACGGGTGTCCAGGTCCTCGGCGACCAGCGGATCGTCGGCGGGGTGGGCGAGGGCCGCGCAGATCTCGGCGACCGGTGTCCGGGGCTTCAGCGCGGCGATCAGCGCCCGTGAGGTCTCCGGGATCGGGGCGTGCCGACCGAACCGGGCCCGCCAGGCGACGGCGATCCGGCCGGCGAGCTCGCGCGGGCCGGTCGGCGACCACAACTCGGCGGGGTCCGCCGGCAGCGCGTGGGCGAACAGATCGAGCCGGTCGATGTCGCTCAGCGGTGCCAATTCGGCCTCGGCGGGCTTGGCCTCGGTGGTGGTCAGGCCCAGGGCGTGGCGCTCCTCGCGCGCCGGGAACGGGTCGGGGGACGACCGCGTCCCGGGGTTGGCGGCCAGCAGGAGGGCGGCCGCGGCGCGGGACATCCCGGTGGCGTCGACGAGCACGGCGACCGCCTCGGGATCCCACGGCATCGGCCCGCGGGTCCGGACCAGGTCGACCAGTTCGCGAATCTGTCCGGCACTGCCCCAGGCGCCACGCGGCACCTCGGCGACGTCGGTCATCGGGCCCGACTCGGGTGCCGCGGCGTCCCCGCGCCGGAACTCCAGGACGCGGACGCCCTTCCAGACGTGGAACAGCTTGATGGCGGCCCCGTGTTCGTCGCGTATCCCGGGCACGAACACGCTCGGTTCGGAAACCGTTCCGGTACGCCATCGGGCGTCGGCGTCGACGAACACGGTTGTGGACCAGACCTCCAACAGGGCGAGCAGGCGCTCGCGGGCCTGCTCCGGGGCCGACGGCGCCGCGGCGCGCAACGCGATCGCGCCGATCCGGCCGATCAGCGCCGCCCACTCGCCGTGACCGACGGGCTCGGGAGCGTGCCGCCCGGCGGGCGGATCCCACGTGCCGGCCAGGTATTCGCCGATACGTTCGAGGCCGGCGAGCGAGGCGCCCCGCCAACTTCCGCCCGTTCGGAGCAATCCGGTGACGGCCGTGGCCACACCCTCGTCGTCGATCGCCTGAAAGTTGTGTGCCATGGCCCATTTCTAGACCGCCGCCCGGACAGCGCGGCCGGCGGACGGATTCGTCGCGCGTTTTCAGGCCGGGGCAGGCAGGGGGACTTGCGGCAAGCCCCCCGCACGGGCCCACAATGCCGACTCACGGTGATCGTGTACCGGCTGATCGTGACCACGACGGTGTCGCGGCGGCCGGGTCCGAGGTCGCCGTGGGAGAGGGAGTTTCGATGCGTGTGTTGTTGTCGACGATCGGGTCGCGGGGCGATGTGCAACCGATCGTCGCGTTGGCGCTGGAGTTGCGCGACCTCGGGGAGGACGTGCGGGTGTGCGCGCCGCCGGACTTCCGGGCCTGGCTTGAAGGACTCGGGATCGAGTTCGTGCCGATCGGTCCCGAAGTGGCCGGGACCGGGAAGGCCGACCCGGCGGCGGGTCCGCCCACGCCCGAGCAGCGGCGGCGGCTGATCGAGGGCACGGTGGCGACCCAGTTCGACACCCTTCCGGCGGCGGCCGCGGACTGCGATGTCGTCGTGGCGGCCACGGCCCTGCAGATCGCGGCGCGTTCGGTGGCGGAGTCGATGGGAATCCGCTACGTCTACGCGAGCTATTGTCCGATCGCCCTGCCGTCCACGCGGCACGCGCCGCCCCCGATGCCGGGATGGCCGCCGAGCGAGGCCGGCGCCGACCACGCCGCGCTGTGGGCCGAGGACGCGCGGCGCCTGAACGACCTCTGGGGACCGGCCCTCGACGCGTGTCGCGCCGGCCTCGGACTGGGCCCGGTCGACGATGTACGCGGCCACATGTTCACCGAACGGCCGTGGTTGGCCGCCGATCCGACACTGGCGCCGTGGCCCGGGCCGGCGGATTCCGGTGTCGTGCAGACCGGCGCCTGGATCCTGCCCGACGAACGCCCGCTCGCCGCCGAGGTGGAGGCCTTTCTCGACGCCGGCGAACCACCCGTGTACTTCGGCTTCGGCAGCGCCCGCGCCCCGCACGACCTCGGCAAGAGCGTGATCGAGGCGGCCCGGGCGCTCGGCCGCCGCGCGATCGTGCTCCGCGGCTGGGCCGAACTCGCGCTCCCGGACCGGGAATCCGACTGCCTGTCGATCGGCGAGGTGAACCAGCAGGCGCTGTTTCGCCGGGTGGCGGCCGTCGTGCACCACGGCGGCGCCGGCACCACCACGGCGGCCGCTCGGGCGGGCGCGCCGCAGGTGATCGTCCCGCGGCACTACGACCAGCACTACTTCGCCCGGCGCGTGGCCGAACTCGGCGTCGGACGCGCGCACGCCTCCGGGACGCCGACCACCGACTCGCTGGTCGCGGCGCTCGACGGCGCCCTCGGCCCCGAGCCCGCCGAGCGCGCCGCGGCGGTCGCCGGCGAGGTACGGGCCGACGGGGCGCGTGTCGCGGCGCTGCGCCTGCTCGCGGACGAGCGCCAGGGGCCGTGCTGACCTTGCCGCCGGACACGTCGACCGGCCCACCCGCGTCGGCTAGTCGACGCCCGGGTAGCGCACCCCGATGTGTTCGCGGACGGTGTCCAGTGTGCGCATCACGGCCAGCGTGCCCGCCAGTGGCACCAGCGGGGATTCGGTCTCGCCCGCACGCAGGGAGCGCATCACCTCGATCGCCTCGTGCCGCATCGTGCCGCGTTCGGGATCGTCGGTGACGTCCGCGAGCAGCACGGTCCGCGGCTCCTCGCCCCGGCGGTGCACGACGAATCGGTCCGGGTAGAAGAAGCCGTCGGCGAACTCGATCCGCCCCAGGGTGCCGGCGATGGTCGCGGGCGCCTCGGTGTCGGCCGTCATGGAGCAGCTCAGGGTGGCCACGGCACCGCTGTTCCAGCCCAGGACGATGCCGGTGTTCGCGTCCACCCCCTCGGGGGTCAGCCGGGCCCAGGCCCGGACCGTGTCGGGCTCGCCGAGCACCGACTGGGCGAGGGAGACCGGGTAGACGCCGAGATCGAGCAGCGCGCCGCCACCCTGCGCCGGGTCGCGCAGCCGGTGCTCGGGCGGGAGGTCCCAGGCGAAGCCGAAGGCGGCGGACACGCTGCGTACCTCTCCGATGACGCCCTCGCGGACCAGTTCACGCATCCGGCGGATCAGCGGGTGGCAGTACATCCACATCGCCTCCATCAGGAACAACCCGCGCTCCCGGGCCAGTTCGACCAGTTCGCGGGCCTCGCGCGCGTTCAGCGCGAACGCCTTCTCGCACAGCACCGCCCGCCCGGCCGCCAGACACAGCCCCGCCGCCTCACGATGCGCCGCGTGCGGGGTGGCGACATAGACGATGTCGACGTCGTCGTCGGCGGCCAATTCGGCCCAACTGCCGTACGCCCGCGGGATCTCGTGCCGCTCGGCGAAGGCCTTCGCGCTCGCCGTGCCGCGCGACCCGACCGCGATCACCTCGGTGTCCGGCAGGCCGCGCAACGCCTCGGTGAACTCGGCGGCGATCCCGCCGGTCGCCAGGATGCCCCAGCGAATGGTCCGTACGGCAGCGCTCATCGTCGCACCTCACCCTTGGTTCCGGCCGCCCCGTCCCCGCCAGGATAGGCAGCCCCCGGCACCGCGACCGACGGGGGAGCGGCCGGCGGCGTGCGCGGCGGTTCGGGCCCGAAGGCGAGGGGGGTCGTTCGTCGCGCGTCACCCCGGCCGGCCGATGCGCCTCCCCGGCGCGCCCGGCGCGCGATGCGCTCGATCGGGCGACGGCGCGTGTCGTGGGGTGTCCGGCGCCGATCGGTCGGCGGGGCAGGGCAGCGAATCGTTTGGTCGAGCGCCCGTTCGAGGCGCCCGATCCGGCTCCGCGCCTCGCTCTCACACCGGTGCGCTCTGCCGGGGTGTCACCCCACCGCACCAGCATTGGCGGACGCTCCGCCGAGCGATCCCACTCCGCACGATCGGAAGGCGCCGTCGTGACCCCGAAACCCGCCGGAGAAGATCCCACCCCGCCGGCCGACGCCCGCTCGAAACCCGGGCCGAACGCCATCCCGCACCAGAGCGCCACCACTCCCGAGGTCCCCACCGCGACCTCGCCCGAGGCCCCCGCCGAAGTCCCGCCCCGAGTCCCCGCCGAAGTCCCGATCGAAGACCCCGCCAAGGATCCCGCCAAGGGCCCCACCAAGGACCCCACCGAAGCCCCGCCCGCAGACGAACGCCCCGACCAGGAACTGGCGTTCGCGCCCCCGGGCCGGGACACCGCCGTCGCGCTGACGAAGATCACCACCCGCGCGATGGCCGCCCGCCTGCCGCACCTGCTCGTGCGCGCCATGCGCCTCGCGTGGAAGGCCGATCCGCGGGCCCTGGTCGCGCTGATGGTATGTCAGGTCCTGGCCGGAGTACTGGAAGCCGGCGGACTGCTCGCGACCACCGGAACGATCACCGCGCTGATCTCTTCGGGCGACGTCGCCGACCGCTTGCGCGACGCGCTGCCCTCGATCCTGCTGCTGAGCGTGGCGGTCGGGGTGCGCGCGGTGCTCGGCATCGCCGTCGTGGCGCTGTCCGCGCGGGTGACCCCGCGGCTGACCCGCGAATCCGAGTGGCTGCTGCTCCAGGCGGCCTCCCGGGCCGAGTTGGCCGCCTACAACCACCCCGGCTATCAGGACCGGTGGGACGCCGCCGACCGGGGCTTGCAATCGATGCGCGGCCTGATGCCGCAGTCCCAGGACGTGATCGCCGCCTGCGCGTCGCTGATCGCCGCCGCGTCCGTACTCACCCTCCTGCACCCGGTGCTGCTGCCCCTGCTGCTCCTGGGCGCCCTGCCGCGTGGCGTGGCGGCGGTGCGCGGCGCGCGGGTCGAATACCTGACCACGCTGCACACCCAGGACGAGCGGCGGCTGCTCAACATGCTGCGCTGGCACATCTCCGACCAGCGCTGGGCCGACCAGCTCCGGGCCGGCACCATGGCGCCGTTCCTGCTCGGTCGCTACGCCGTCGCGGCCGATCGGGTGCAGCGGGTCACCCAGTCCGGCGCCTGGACCACCGCCAAGATCGGCCTGGTCGGCGCCGCCGTCGGCGGGCTGGCGGCAAGCCTGGTGTGGGCCGCGCTGGCATACCTGCTGTCCACCGACCGGATGTCGGTGGCCGCGGCCGGCACCGCGGTGATCGCGCTGCGCACGGTCGGTACGGCCCTCGGCGGCCTGGTGGTCTCCGGCAGTCGGCTCTACAGCGTCGGCCTGTACCTCGACGACTGGGCCCGCTTCCTCGACGAGGCCGGCGGCCACGCGATGACGCGCGGCGACCTCGTCCCGAAGCCGCCCGTCGTGGTCCGCGCCGAGAACGTCACCTACCGCTACCCCGGCAAGACCGCACCCGCCGTCGCCGACATCGACCTGGAACTGCGCAGGGGCACCATCCTGGCCCTGGTGGGGGAGAACGGCTCCGGCAAGTCGACCCTGTCCCGCCTGCTGTGCGGCCTGTACCTGGCCCACGAGGGCCGGGTCACCTGGAACGGCGACGACGTGGGCGACCTCGACCCGCACGCGGCCTGGTCCCACGTCGGCTACGTTCCGCAGGAGATCGCCCGCTGGCCGCTGTCCGCCCGACTGAACATCAACCTCGGCCAACCCCGCGAGGACGACGACGAAGCGATCGGGCGCGCGGCCGGCGCCTCGGGCGCGGACGACGTGATCGCCGGCCTCCCCCGCGGCCTCGGCACCCTCCTGGCCCGCGAATGGTGGGGCGGCGTCGACCCGTCCGTGGGCCAGTGGCAACGATTCGGCATCGCCCGTGCCCTGTACGGCGAGCCGGGGCTGATCTGCCTGGACGAACCCACCTCGGCCCTCGATCCCCGAGCCGAACACCGCATCTTCGCGGGCCTTCGCGAGATCGCCCGGGACAGCGCCGTCGTCCTGGTCACCCACCGATTGGCCAACGTCGCGGTCGCGGACCACATCGTGGTGATGGACTCGGGGCGGGTGATCCAGCAGGGCACGTTCGACGAACTCCTCGCGCAACAGCACGGGTTGTTCGCCGAACTGTGGCGGCTGCAACAGGACCGGGGCGCCGAATCCGCGCCGCGCGCGTAGTCGGCCCGCCCGGACGGAGGAACATCCCATGGACATCGGTACCAAGGTCGAAGCGGTCGCGGATCTGGGCGGCGGCCTCACCCAATCCGTTCCGGCCGGCGCCAGGGGCGTCGTCGTGCACCGCCGGTTCGACGGCCGACTGGAGGTCGCGTTCACCCTGGCGGGCCTCCTCGGCGGCACCCGGTCGGTGACGGTTGCGGTCGCGCCGAACGAGGTGAAGCCACTGTGAGGGGAGCCGGGGCGATCGAGAACACCCGCCACACCGGGGCGTAGGGCCTGCGGACCTACCGGGGCTCGTCCTCGGGCTCCGGCCGGTCCGCCGCCGGGCTGCCGAGCAGGCGCAGTGCCTGCTCGGTGGCGCCGCCCGGCTCCGCCCGGTAGACCACCAACTGCCGCCCCGGCGCGCTGTTCACCGTCAACGACTCGCAGGACACGTTTGGCCTCGGTGCTCTCCCGGCGCACCTCGTGCCGGGCCCACAGTCGGGCGAAGTCCTGGCTGCGCAGCGACAGTTCGCCCACCGGAGAGGCCGGCACCGGGTCGCCGGGATCGTCGCCCACGCACGAGCGCAGCGACGCGACGGTGTTGCGCGCCCCTTGGTCCCAGTCCGGGTCGAGGAAGAGCAGCCTGAGCAGGTTGCGCTCGGGCCCGTCGAACAGCGCCGCGCCCAGCGTGTTCGCGGCCGGGATGTCCAAGTAGCCGCCCAGCACAACGGCCGGCTGCCGATCCCAGGACTGCGTCATGCGCACCAACAGCGGCCTGACCCGCTCGGCGCGCCGCACCGGGTACGCCGTCGCCGCGCCGGCGCACGTCGACCTCGCGGAACTGCTCCCGGTGCCGACGGGTCGCCACTCCCGTCCGGTTCGTCACCGGCTGTTCGTCCGGCCCGGTGCGGGCGATCGCGCCGCACGCCCTCGACCGCGGTGATCACGTCGTGCTGACCGCCCGCGATCCGGGTGCCGTCGCCGAGGCGGTCGGCGCGTACGGCGATCGGGCGCTCGTGCTCCCGCTCGACGTCACCGACGCCGAGGCGACCGAGGTCGCCGCAGCCGCCGCCGAGGCCACGTTCGGCCGTATCGACGTGCTGGTCGACAACGCGGGCCACGGATATCCGGCGGCCGTCGAGGAGGGTGAGGACGACGAGATACGGCGGCTGTTCGATACCAACGTCCTCGGTGTCGCCGCCGTCATGCGGGCCGTGTTGCCCGGCATGCGCGCCCGGCGGTCCCGCCACGTGGTCACCATCGGCTCGATCGGGGGACTGGTCGCGTTCGGCTCGACCGGCCGAGGTCGCGCCGCTGGGGATCCGGGTGACCATCGTGGAGCCGGCCGCGTTCCGGACGAACCGGTCCGGCCCCTCGATGCGGGAGTCCGCCGTCCGCATCGCCGACTACGCGGACACCGCCGGCGCCCGCCGGGCCGCGACGCGGGCGACGTACGGCCGGCAGCCCGGCGACTCGGACCGCGCCGCTGCCGCGATCGCCGCCGTGGTCGACGCCCCCGGACCCCCGTTGCGGCTGTTGCTCGGCGAGGGGGCGGTGCAGATCGTCGATGCCCGACTGGACGTGCTGCGCGATGGGTTCGCGGTGTGGGGACAGGTGGGCCTGGACGCGGACTTTCCGCCGGGGACGTGACGTGGACGGGGGCCCGGGCCGGGGTCGGGCGGGGTGCGGTCGATGCCCGGCCCCGGGTGCGGGTGTGGCGGTTTTCCGGTGGCCGGGTACATTCCTGCCATGCACGTCGTCGCCATTCTCGCCCTGGACGGGGTGATCCCGTTCGATCTGGCCACCCCGATCGGGGTCTTCACCCTCTCCCGGCTTCCGGACGGTCGGCCCGGCTACGACGTGCGGGTGTGCGCCGAGCAGCCGGAGGTCGACGCCGGCCTGTTCACCCTGCGCGCGCCGTGGGGGCTGGACGCGCTGGTGGGCGCGGACACGATCATCGTGCCCGGGATCGCCGACCCGCTGACCCCGCTCAGCCCCGCCGTGCGCGAGGCGCTGCGCACGGCGGCGCGGAACGGGACCCGGATCGCGTCGATCTGCGTGGGCACTTTCCCCCTGGCCGCGACGGGGCTGTTGGACGGCCTGCGCGCCACCACGCACTGGATCGCGGCCGACCTCCTGGCCGAGCGCCACCCGTCCGTCGAGGTCGACCCGGACGTGTTGTACGTGGACAACGACCGCATCCTCACCTCGGCCGGCGCCGCCGCCGGGATGGACCTGTGTCTGCACATGATCCGCCGCGACTACGGTTCGGCGGTCGCCGCCGACGCCGCCCGGCTGTCCGTCATGCCGCTGGAACGCGAGGGCGGGCAGGCGCAGTTCATCGTGCACGACTACGCCCCGACACCTCAGGGTTCGACCCTGGAGCCGCTGCTCGCGTGGTTGCAGGACAACCTGGGCGCCGAACTCACCCTCGCCGACATCGCCGCCCGGGCGGGAACCAGCACCCGGACCCTGATCCGTCGGTTCCGCGAGCACACCGGCACCACGCCGTTGCAATGGCTGCACCGTGCGCGCATCCGCCGGGCCCAGCACCTCCTGGAGACCACCAGCCACCCGGTCGAACGCATCGGTGCCGAGGTCGGGTTCGGCTCACCCACCGCCTTCCGCGACCGCTTCAAGAAGACCACCGGCGTCAGCCCCCACACCTACCGCCGCACCTTCGGCTCGGCACTGCCGGCATGCCCGTGACCCCGCCCGTCGTCCGGCCCCGGGCCGCGTATCGCGGCTCGGCACGGCCGGGACTCGACCGCCGGGAGCATGGCCAGCAGGTGCCGGCCGTCGGTGTCCTCGTGGTGCAGGAACACCACCTCGCAGGTGCCGAACACCCGTAGCCGTACGTGGTGGCGCGGGCGCGGACTGGACGGCAGTACGCACTGGTGCCAGCGGGTCGCGGCGGCCGGATGGGCCAGCAGGGTCCGCACCAGTGCGGCGACCGTCGGGTCGTCGCCGTAGCGCACGTAGGTGAGTTGCGCGGTGGTGACCGCGTCGCAGCGGACCGCGTCGATGTCGGCGAAGGTCGCCGCGGCCTCGTCGCCGAAGATCCAGTCCAGCACGTTCGGCGGGCCCGCCGGCGTCCTGCGGTGGTGCAGCGCGGGGAAGCAGGCGAACACCATGTCGTTGGCGGCGAGCACGTTCCAGGCGTGATCGGTGAGGATCGCCGGGTTGGGGGACAACCGGCACAGGGTCTCGCGGTCGTCGTGCGACACGTCCGGGTCCGGTCTGGGGACGGGCCGGGGGAACACCGTCGAGTCGGGTCCCGTGGCCAGCAGGTGCAGCAGGCCGCGCTCCCGGTGCGGGACGCGCAACGTGTCCGCGACCCGGGCGAGCCGATGCGGGTCGAAGGCGACCCGGTCGCCCCGTTCGAGATGCCCGTACCAGCGCAGACTCACCCGGGCCTGGCCGGCGACGTCCTCCTGGCGCGGGACCCGGTTCGCCGCGCCGGCGAAGCCGAGCCCGGGTGCGGCCGGGACCAGCCGGGTGCGATATCCGATCAGCATGCGGTGCAGGAGGGCGCGCCGAAGTGCCTCGTGATCCACGATCGACCTCCCGAGCCGGGGCACGGCGACAAGACGGCAGCGGCGGAGACGGCATCACGGGTCGGCGCGGGAGGCACCCGAACGCCTCCCCCTCGCGATGAGTGCGACCATCAGACACGCCCACCCCCCAAGGTCACAACCCCTCGACCACCCCCGACTCCGCGCCCCGGATCGCCCGCCGGTGTTCCACCCGTGGACGCGGACGCGGGCGGAGGTCGCCCGCCCCCGCCGTACTCCCTTGGGACGGGTGGCGCGGAGGGGGTTCGCGTGGAGGTCAGGCGGGGTCGCGGGTCGTGGTGAGGGTCAGCGTGTCGTAGGCGACGGGGACGTCGCCGCCCGCCGCGTCGATCGCGGCGCCGAGGGCGGCCAGGAGTTCGGCCGAGACGTCGGGGGCGAGTCGGGTGTAGACGCCGATGGTGGGGACCTGGTCCAGCCACTCGTCCCGGGTGTAGGTGTGCCGCCAGTCGAGTCGCCACTGCTCCGGTTCGGCGAATCCGCCCGCCGTCCGGAGGCCGTCGGCGGCGTGCGCGCACATGGTCGAGTACGCCCGGTCGATGTCCGCCGGGGTCTGCAGGGCGGCGGGGGAGTCGGGCAGCAGTCGGCGGTGGATCTCGGCGAAGGAGGCGGCGAGTTCGGGCTCGGGGCGGGCGGCGTTCCAGAACAGGGCGAGTCGGCCGCCCGGACGCAGCACCCGCGCGGCCTTGGCCGCGCCCGCGACCGGGTCCACCCAGTGCCAGGCCTGGCCGCAGACGAGCGCGTCGAAGGTGCGTCCGGCCGGGTCCCAGCCCTCGAACGTGGCGACCTCGACGTCGAGTCCGCGTCCGCGCGCCCAGTCGGCCATGCGCGCGTCCGGGTCGACGCCGAGCACCGTACATCCGGCCGCCCGGAATCGTCGGCCGACGATGCCGGTGCCGCAACCGACGTCCAGGACGTCCGGGCCCGGGGCGGCGGCGACGATCCGGTCCACCAGGGCCTGCGGGTAGCGGGGGCGGGTCCGGTCGTAGCGCTCGGCGTCCACGCCGAACGACTCCGCCGTCTCGCGGTGACGGTGGGGTTGGATCGGGGGTTCGGATCGGGGGGTGTGCCCCGACGGTATAGTGGGCATGTGCCCACTATGAATGGGCACCTGCCCACTCGTCAATCGCGTCGACACTCGTCGACCGCGGTGGGCGAGATGCCGCGCGCGGGGCGTGAGGCGCGGGACGATCGAGCCGGAAGGGGCGAGTGACGATGCCGACGGGAGTGGCCCTGCGCGACGTGCGGGAGCAACTGTTCGACGCGGCCGAGCGGGTCCTGCTCCGGGACGGGCCGAGCGCGCTGACCAGCCGGGCGGTGACCACCGAGGCGGGCTGCGCCAAGGGCGTCCTGCATCGGCACTTCGCCGACTTCGACGACTTCCTCGCCGAACTCGTCCGCGATCGGGTGGCCCGGATCGACGGCCGCGCGGCCGAGCTGCACGGCCTGGCCGGGGCGGGCGACGTCGCCGATCACCTCGCCGAGGCGCTGATCGACCTGTTCGGACCGGTCGCCGTGGCGATCGTCGGCCTGGTCGTCTCCCGCGACGAACTGCGTGCCCGGCTGCGCCGCACCACACCCACCGGCGTGCCGATCCTGACCGAGGCCACGGCGATGATCGCCGGCCATCTCGCCGCCGAGCGCGCCCTGGGCCGGCTCGTCCCGGACGCCGATCCCGACACGCTCGCGCCCATGCTGGTCGGCACCGGGCACCTGCTCTTCGCCGACCGGAAGGGCGCACCGCCCACGCCCGAGGCGGTGCGTCGGGCGGTGCGTACCTTGCTGGCGGGTGTGGTGTCGAAAGCCCCGTGCTGACCGTCGGCGCGCAACTCCGGAAGAAGGGTTCCGGAACTCATTGACGCAGGTTTCGGGGCGTCCGATGCTGGGAGCAGACCAACCCGACAGATGTCGATGAAACACGCATACGGTACGCAAGGGAGTCGGCCATGTCTCGACGACCGCGTCGCCCCGAGCCCCGCGGCGGGGGTGGCTCCTCCGCGCCACCGCCGCGGCCGAGCCGACCCGAGCGGTACCAGCAACCCGTGCCCGCCTCGGAACTGCTGCGCCTGTACGTCACCGCCGACGGGGAACCGGTCCTGCTCCGGGTCGCCGGCGAGATCGACGTGGCCACCGGTCCGCGACTGTGCCGGGCGCTCGGTCGGGTGCTCGACAGCGGCGCGGAGCACGTGCACGTCGACCTGGCGGACGTGACCTTCTGCGACAGCACGATCGTGCACGCGCTGTTGCACGCGCGCACCCGGGCCGGCGCGCGAGGCACCACGCTCACCCTGGACCCGGGCGAATGGGCCCGCCGCCTGCTCGACATCACCGGGACGACGCATCTGTTCACGCTGCGCCGACACCCCGACGCGCCGCGCTCCGAGACCTCCGGCTCCTGACCGCCTCGCGGCCTCGGTGGACTCAGCCGCAACAGCCGTCCCGTCGCAACTCCAGGGCGATGGCCAACCAGCCGTCGGCGGGCTCGGGTTCGGCTTCGGGGCGGGCGCGCCGGGTGGTGCCGGGCGGCATCACGCGGGCCCGGCCGGCGGCGGGTGCGGAGGTGGTGGGCGCCGGGAAGGAGCGGACCAGGTCGTCCCGGTGGAAGGGGGTGCCGCCGCGCACCGCCGAGACGGTGCGGACCAGGGTGTCGAAGTCGGTGAACGGGTCGCCGTCCACGATGGTCAGGTCGGCCGCTCTGCCCGCCTCCAGTGTGCCCAGGTCGCGGTCCGCGGCGAAGAGTCGGGCCGGCAGCACCGTGGCGGTGCGCAGTGCCTGGGCGGGGGACAGGCCGTGCGCGTGCAGCGCGCGCAGTCCCAGGTGCAGGTGCAGACCCACCGGGACCAGGGGTGCGTCGGTGCCCAGGGCGACCCGGCCGCCGGCGGTCAGGATGCGGCGGTAGGTGTCCATCTCGGTGCCGAGCGCGGCCAGTTGGGCGGGCGTGG
The DNA here is from genome assembly GCF_003967355.1 of Embleya hyalina. Taxonomy (GTDB): domain Bacteria; phylum Actinomycetota; class Actinomycetes; order Streptomycetales; family Streptomycetaceae; genus Embleya; species Embleya hyalina. The sequence continues at coordinate 43,711 of NZ_BIFH01000013.1, forward strand.
GCGGGCGGCCGGCGAGTTGGCGGACGAGTGCGGTGTGCCAGGGCGGCATCAGCACGGTGACCCGGTCGTCCGCGGCCAGGGCCGGGTCGGCGCCGATCAGGGGCAGTGCGGTGAACGGTGTGGCGATCATGGCGAAGCCGCCGGTGGTGTAGATCTCGTGCACGTCCTGGTACGAGTGGCCCGTCGCGGAGACGGCGCGGCCGAACTCGATGCGCTGGGTCGCGCTCAGATGGGTCGTCAGGTCCTGGCCCACCTCGATGCCGGGCGAACACAGGTGACTTCCGGCGGGTACGCCCAACTCCTCGTGGGCGTACCGGGCCGCCTCGGCCATCAGCCACGTGGGGGCGCGCACGTACGTCTTCACGAAGTCCCAGTCGAGCGCGGCGGCCCGGGCCAGTGAACGGGTGAGCCCGGCCGGGGTGCGGTGGCTGCGGCCCATGCTGTAGGCCACCCGTGCCCCGTCCAGGAGTTCGCCGGTGCTCAGCAGGCGGGGGCCGGCCAGTTCGCCGGCGTCGATCGCCTCCTTGAGCCGGGCCTGTTCGTAGGCGAAGCCGCCGAGCGAGACGGCGGTGGTGATGCCGTAGGCGAGTTGGGTGGCGGTCTGCCGGCCGCCGAAGGTGTACTGCCACGGGTGGGTGTGCGCGTCCCACAGGCCGGGGAGCACGGTGCGCGCGGACGCGTCGAGGGGTGGGGCGGCGGACGGGCGGCCCGGGCGATGCGGCTCGATCGCGGTGATCCGGCCGCGGTGGACGAGGATGTCGACGTCGTCGCGGGTGCGCTCGCCGGTGCCGTCCCACAGGCGTCCGGCGTGTACGACGAGGTCGGCGGGGGTGGGGTGGCGGTGGTCCAGCGGCACCCGGACGGTACGGGCGGTGCCGGCGGCCACGTCGAACAGGCGCAGCCGCCCGGCGGACAGGTAGAGCAGTCGGCCGCCGTCGGCGGACCAGGACGGATGGTCGGCGGCCTCGGTGGTCAGCTGTCGCGCCGCTCCGTCCGGGGCACCGTCGGCGCGAACGGGCAGCAGCCACAGGGCGGATTCGACGATCACCGCCATCGAGCGCCCGTCGGGGGACCAGACCGGCCCCGAGTCGTAGCGGTCGGCGAGCGAGGTGTGCGGGGCGACCGCGTACAACCGGCTTGCGCCCGGCGCGTCGTGCGCGTCGCCGCCGGGCGCGTCGACGTCGATCACCCGGATGAGGTTGTAGCCCTCGCGGAAACGCCGGTTGAGCCGGTTGCGGTCGCACAGCGCCACCCGGCGGCCGTCGGGCGACCAACTGGGCCGCCCCGGCAGTCCGCCGCCCGACAGCGGCGGCGCGAGGACCCGCTCGGTGCCGCCGGCCGGGTCGGTCAGGACCAGGTTGCCGGACATGTCGAGGCTGACGAGCCGGCGGCCGTCGGGGGACAGGGCCGGGTGCGTGCGTCCGCCGGACGCCAGGACCGTTTCGGCGCCGGACGTCAGGTCGAGACGGCGTACCGCGTAGAGGCCGTCGCGGTCGTCGGCGAACACCAGGCCCCGGCCGTCGCCGGTCCAGGTCGGCGCCATGACGTAGCGCGTGGGCGCGGCGGCGAACACCCGGCGCGGCGTACCGCCACCCGAAGTCGAGGCGATCCAGAGGGAGTTCAGCGCCGCGAAGGCGACCTCGCGGCCGTCGGGGGACAGGGCCGGAAGGTGGATGCCACGTACCGGTCGCACCCGGTCGGTGTCGAACTCGCGGTGTTTGGCGTGGTATCGCGGTCGGACGCGCGGCAGGGTGGCGTCGAAGGCGAACTCGGCGGCCGTCGTGGGGTCCTCGGGGCGGAGCAGCCGGAACCGCCCGTCCACGTTGAGCAGCAGCTCGCCGCCCGCGCTCCAACGCGGCGGCACCGGCAGCAGGTCGCCGTCGATCGGGATCCGCGCGCCGTCGACGATCAGGGCGCATTCCCCGTCGGGCCGTTCGTTGTCGGGCCCGCCCCTGGTGCGCAGATACGCCAACCGCCCGGAGGCGGACAGCGTCGGGGACATGATCTGCGTCCCGGGCGTGGTCTCGGTGTGCTCGACGGTCACCGCGCCGGTGCCGTCGGCGCGGACGGAGGCCACGGTGCGGGCGTCCGGAGACGGCCCGGCCGCGGCGGCCCGAACGAACAGGATCCGGGTGCCGTCGGGGGCCCAGGTCGGATCGAAGTCCTCCCACGGGCCGTCCTGGAACGGGCCGTCCTGGCCAGGCAGTCCGGTGATCCGGGTGAGGGCGCCGCCGCGCACGTCCAGGACCCAGAGGCGGTACGCGCTGCCCGTGATCGGGTCGCCGTCGCGTTCGGACGCGAACACCAGCCCGGCGCCGTCCGGGGACCAGGAGGGTGCGCGGTCGTCCCACGGGCCGTCGGTGAGTTGCCGAAGCCCGCCGCCGTCGGGGCGCATCGTCCAGACGTGGAATCGGCCGTCCCGATACGCCGAGAAGGCCAGGAGGCGGCCGTCGGGAGCGAACACCGGCCGGCCGGGCTCCAGTTCCGGGACGGTCAGCGCGCGGGCCGGGCCGCCGCCGGGTGGGATCGCCCACAACACGCCCTGCACCTCGGCGACCAGGCCGCCGCCGACGGGGTCGAGGGTCGCGGCGCCGTTGGTGGCGGCGGTGAAGGACAGCGAGTCGCGACCGGCGGCGACCGCCGCGAACGGGTCCTGCGGGGACCGGGCGTCGGGCCCGATCGCGTCGCCGATCGGTGCGCCGCCCACCGCGACGCCGCCGGCGGCGATCACGAACCGGCGCCGGGTGAGTCCCGAAGGGGACGAACGGCCTTCGTCGGCCGGGTCGATGGTGTGCACGGAGCCTCCTGGTATACGACACGCGGGTCGGGAGGGCGGACTTCGGCAACGTATCGGTTTGTCCGGTATGGCGATCGTCGATGCGGCGCGGGAGGCCGAGGAAACCATCCCAACGGGTGAGTCGCGGCGTGTGGTCGCGGGCCCGATCGGTGCGTGCGGGCGAGCGGGCGTCGCATGGTCGGGTTACCCAATTGGGGGGCCGTGCAGCCGAGTTGGTTTGTGAACGGGGTCGTGGAACGGCCGCGCGGGCGGCCGGGCGGCCGGTCCGCCGGTTGCCCGCGCCGCCGGTGGTCGTCGACTCGCCCATGGCCGGAGGTCGACGGCGGGGGTGCTCGATATTGCGTTGGCGTCTCTTGTTAGGTAAGGCTAACCTAAGTGGACACTGCTCAATCCGTGCGGTCGGGTGGGCGCCGCGCGTGACGTGTCGAGGCCCGGACCGGCCGCAGTATCCGAGGACGGTGCATCCCATGACCATCGACTCCGCCGCCGCCATCACCGCCGCCACCCCGCCCGCCGACGCCGCCGCCGCGACCCACCGGCGCCGACAGTGGGTGCGCCGGGAGGGGGAGTTCGATCCGCTCGATGTCGTGGTGCGGTTGGCCGAGGCCGGGGGGTTCGACGAGTCGGTCGTCTACGAGCGGGACGGGCGGTGGTGGTTCGCCGGCGGCGCCGTCGCGGAGGTGGTGGTGCGTGCCGACGCCGTGGTCGGCACGAGTGAGGGACGATGTACTCGGGTGGCGTGGGTGGGGTCGCCGGCGCGGGCGATCGAGGCGGTGTTGGCCGGGCTGCCGATCGAGGACTGGCGGTTGTACGGGTGGGTCGGCTTCGAACTCGGGCGGGCCGTGGCCGGGTTGCCGGTCGGGGCGGATCTGCTCGGGCGGCTGACGGTGCCCCGGGTCGAGGTCGAGGTGGACGAGCGCGCGCTGACCGTGTGGGCGTGCGACGTCGAGGAGTTGCGGCGGGTGACGCGGATCGTGTCGGCCGGCGATCGGGCGACGGCCGCGCCGAGTTGGCCGGTGGACGTCGAGGACGACGATCCCGCGCCGTTCACGGCGGCCGTGGCGGCGACGGTGGGGCGGATTCGGGCGGGCGAGGCGGACAAGGTGGTGTTGTCCCGGCGGGTGGCCGTGCCGTATGCCGTCGACTTCCCGGCGACCTACCTGCGGGGGCGTCGGTCGAATACGCCGGCCCGGTCGTTCCTGCTGGATCTGCCGGGACTTCGGGCCGTCGGGTTCAGCCCGGAGACCGTGGTGGAGGTGGCCGGCGACCGGACCGTCACCGTGCGACCGCTCGCGGGCACGTGTCCGCGCGACGGCGACCCCGCCTTCGACGCCCGACGGCGCGGCGCGCTGTTGCGCGACGCCAAGGAGGTACACGAGCACGAACTGTCGGTCCACGCCGCCGAGGCCGAACTGCGGGCCCTGTGCGAGCCGGACAGCGTCGGCGTGGACGAGTTCATGGTGGTCCGGGAGCGGGGCAACGTGCACCACATCGGCTCGCGCCTGTCGGGCCGACTGGCGCGGCGGCACAGCCCCTGGGACGCGCTCGTCGCGACCACCCCCGGCCTGGCCGCGACCGGTGTCCCCCGGACGGCGGCCTACGCGGAGATCGCCGCCCACGAGCCGGGCCCGCGCGGGCTCTACGGCGGCGCCGTCATCCGGGCCACCCAGTCCGGGGAGTTGGACGCGACCCTGGCCCTGCGCATGATCCACACCCGTGACGACACCACCTGGCTCCAGGCCGGCGCCGGCATCGTCCGCGACTCCCGCCCGCCCCGCGAATACCGCGAGACCTGTCACCAACTGGCAACGACGGCGCCCCACATCGTCCCCCTGCCGAACGGCTCCGCGATGCCGGGCTGACCCCTGCGTGTCCGCGCCCGCCGGTCCGTGGTGGATCGTGGTCTTCGTCACCCGGGAGGAACGGCGAGCGGTTTCGGGGCCGGTGGGGCCCGCGGCGCCGGGGCCTTGTGCGGATCGCCGAAGTCTCGGTTGCAGCATGTTCGGTCCGACCACTGTCCGTCGCGTGGGGACATGCCGGAGAATGTCCCCGAGCACTGGTTCGCGAGTCGGCGGGAGAGGAGCAGGTCGTTGATCGGTTTCGCGCACCGCGCCAAGGGCGGGGCCGTCCTGGGGGCCGCTCCGGGCCACCACGGACCGTTCGGCGCCGACGCCCCGAGCGGTCCGGGCGACATACGCCTCGTGCCGCGTCCCTACACGCATCCCGACACCCAGCGCCTGCTGCACGCGCTCTACGCCCAGCAGGTCGCGCTCTACGGCTTCGCCGACCACCCCGACACCACCGAGCCGCGCGATCTGGAGCCGCCCGAGGGCCTGTTGGTGGTGGCCTACGCCGGCACCGAGCCGATCGGCTGCGGCGGCTGGCGTACCCTGCCGAGCCGCACGGCGGAGATCAAGCGGCTGTACGTGGTGCCGGAACAGCGGGGCCGGGGTTGTGGTCGCCGCCTGCTGGCCACCCTGGAGCACACCGCCGCCGAGGCGGGGGCGCGGCGCCTGGTGGTGGAGACCGGCGCGCGCAACATCCGTGCGCTCGCGCTGTTCGCGGCCACCGGGTACACGCCCCGCATCCCGTATGTCGAGGGCCGAGACCCGGCGATCAACCGGGCCATGACGAAGGAGTTGTTCCGCACCCTGGGAACCCGCCCCCTGTCGGCGCCTCCGCGCTGAGCGGCGCCTCCGCGCCGGCTGGCGGCGCCCCGGTCCGGGGTCGGCGTCGGGGAGTCCCCCGGGCGGTGGCGACGGCGAGTTCGCGCGGGAGGGTGGGGTCGGGCACGGGTACCTCGCCGAAGTCCGGCGCGGCCGCGTCCACCGGAAGGCCGTGGATGACCCGCTCGACGGCCGGCGGCAACCGAGGGTCGGCGCCGCGATGGCTGGCGGCGATCAACGCGTGCCGCACGGGATCGGTGAGCAGCGGGCGGGCGGCGCACGGCACTTCGCACGACGCGTCCGGGGCGGTCATGCGCTCGGCGCGCCGGCGCCAGTGCACGGCGTCGCGGGTCTGGCCGTGGCCGCGGTGCAGGAGGTACAGGCAGTGTGCGGCGGTGCGGTTGCCGCAGCCGGCCGCGACCTGCCACCAGAAGCGGGCACCGTCCTCGTGGTGGGCCAGATACAGCAGCGAGGCGAACACCAGCGCGCCGTCCGGCCCGCCCTCGTGCAGTGTGGACAGCCGCTGGAGCGCGTCGGTGGCCTGGTCGGCGTTGAGCACGACGGCCGCGGCCAGGGCGAGTTCGTGGGCGGCGCGCTCGCGCACGGCCCGGGGGCCGGACTCGGCGTCGGCGTCCGTACCGGCCTCGGCCGGGGTCGGGGCACCGAACAGCGCGGCGGCGATGGCCCGTTCCGCGCCGGCGTGGTCGTAGTCGTCGTACTCGTGCGCGAGGACGCCTTCCGCGCCCAGCATCTCGTCGATGGTCGGCCGGTGTCCGCGACGGTCGGGGTGAGTGCTCACGGGATGTCCTCGCTGGGGTCGGTCGTGCCCGGATGGGTGGCCGATCGGCGCAGCGCCCAGCGCAGATCGCAGCGCACGCCGTCGGCGGTCGTACCGAGCAGGTCCGCGACCTGCTCCGCGGAGCAGCGCAGTCGGGTGCGCAGGATCAGTACGTCGTAGTGCCGCCCCGGGAGCGACGGGGTGTGCGGCGAGGTCGCGACGGCGATCCGCGCCGGGTGCGGGCTGTACTCGTCCAGATGTCGCCGGAACAGGGCCCAGGCGTACGCGTGCACGTTGGGGCGGCGCAGCGCGTGCGCCCACGTGCGGGCGAGGTCGAGGAGTGCTCGGGCGACGAGGGTCCGGGCCCGGTCCGGGTCGTCGAGGTGCACGCGCGCGTAGTCGAGCCAGGTGGCCGCGTGTGCCTGACGGTAGGCGTGGAACGACACGGGCAGCGTGCGGGGTTCGCCGCCGATCGCGGCGTCGGTGGGGCTCATGGGCGGGTCGGAGGGGGACGGTCTGGGCGCCGATGGTCGCTCACGGGTGTCCTTGCCTGTTCGGGGCGCGTGTCGAGACCGGATCCGCAAGGTCGTCGATGCGGACATCGACAGGACTTCGGGATGCGCTCGAGGGGGCTTGACACACAGCCAAGCGGACGCGGAGGCCGTCTGTGCAAGTGCACGGGAAGTATTTTGTCCCATCCGGGGGGTTCGCCGTGCGGAACGGCGGATCCCGGCCCCGGGATGCGGGACACTCGGTACCCGCCCGGCGCAACCGTGTTCGCCGGGTCGTCCGACCGCCGGTGGTGGTCACCGGCTCGGCGTGCGATCGGTTCGCGACCGCGGCGCGGGCACCGTGCGACGAGGTTCGTCGATCCCGGATAAATGATCGTAAACATGTTGAAACAAGGCCCGTTCGATCAACGGACAGCGAATACGTACTTACGTGCAGTTAGCCTTCATCTTGCACAACCGGGCTCTCCACCGGGTTTGCTGTGCCTGGGAGCGCGCCGCGCCCCGCATCGACGCCCCGGCCCACACGGGCCGGGGAGCCAACAGAGAGGTCTCCGTGTGGAGACGCAGAACCACCCTCTGCGGGTCCCCGAACCCGGCTCGCGGATGCCCCTCCCCGGGCCGGGGACGGGAGTTCCCCGCCGGACCCCACCGCACAACAGGAAGGACGGGGCGTGACGAACCCGGGGGAACGATCCGCCGAAGGCCAACTGCCGCCCGATTTCGTCCGGTTCCACCGCAAGCACGCCACGCTGTGGTTACGGGTCGCGCACCTGGAACTGGGCGCGCGCGAGCCGGCCGCGGAAACAGTCGAACAAAGCCTGATCGAACTGGCCACGGTATGGGAGCGCGCGTCGGGACCCGTGGAACCGCTCGCCTGGCGCATGTTGCGCCGGCACATCGTCCGCCACATGCAACGCACCGGCAAGACCTCGGCGTTCGTGTCCACCGCCGCCTTCGACCCGGCCGCCTTCGAGGCGCTGCGCCTGCCGCCGAAGGTATTCGACACCCTCGAACACCGCATCGCGCTGTTCACCGCCGTACACGAACTGCCCCGGGACCACCACGAGGTCTTCCTGCTCACCCGGGTCCTCGGACAGAGCAACCAGGACGCCGCCCGGCTGCTGGGCATCCGGGAGAAGACCGTGCGCGAGCTCCGGCGCGACGCGATCGCGCTGCTGATGCAGGGGTTGAGCGAGGACGACCCGGACACCGCGACGGCCGCCCGCCGCGTGCTGCACCTGTCCCGCGACCAACTCGCCGAACTGGAGGGTCCCATCGGCCTGTTCCGGGCCATCGCCCGGCTGCCGGACCGGCAGTTCGAGGCGATGACGCTGCGCTACGTCCTGGAGTACTCCGACGAGACGGCCGGTCGCCTCCTGGGCATGACCGCCGCTACCGTGCGCTCGAACGTCCGCCACGCGAAGGAGACGATCGCCCGCACCCTGGGCCTGCCCGAGATGCCGGATCCCGACTGACGCGCGATGCCGTCCCCCGAACGCGGGGAGTTCCCCGATGTGCCCCGCGGGCGGGGCCGGTTCGCGATGATCGGGCGGACGACAACCGGTACCGCGCGGAGGATCCGGTCGGCAACCAGGGGAGACGACGGTGGCGGACGAGCCCGGACGGGGCACGGACGGGTCCTTGGAGATCGGCATCGAACGAGCCCATCCGGCCCGGATGTACGACTACTACCTGGGCGGCAGGACCAACTTCGACCCCGACCGCGAGGCGGCCGAGGCGGCGCTCGCGGCCTTCCCCACCCTGCGGATCACCGCCGAGGAGAACCGCGGGTTCCTGCTGCGCGCGGTCGAGCACCTGGCCCGATCCGGGATCCGCCGGTTCGTCGACGTGGGCAGCGGCATCCCGGTCGCCGGCCGCAATACGCACGATGTGGCCCAGGCCGTCCGGGCCCGGGCCCGGGTGCTCTACGTGGACAACGACCCCATCGTGCTCGCGCACGCCCAGGCCCTGCTCACCAGCGGGCCCCGGGGCCGCACCGCCTACCTCAACGCCGACCCGCGCAGGCCCGAAACGATCGTCGAGCACCCCGAGTTCGTGCGCTGGGTGGACTCCGACGAGCCGGTCGCGATGCTGCTCGTGGCGGTCCTGCACTTCGTCGCCGACCACCAGGACCCGCTCGACCTGCTGCGCCGGCTGACCCGGCGACTGCCCTCGGGCAGTCGGCTGGTGATCGCGCACGTGACCGGCGACTACGACCCCGAGGGCTGGGCCGGCCTGGTCCGCGCCTACGCCGACGCGGGCATCACCGTACGCCCGCGCAGCCGCGCCGAGGTGGCCGAACTCCTCGACGGGTGGGACGTGGAGGCGCCCGGCGTGGTCCCGGTGTCCCGATGGCACCCCACCGCCGAGCCGTCCGCCGAGCCCGCGCTCGTCTCCTGCTACGGGGCGGTGGCCCGCAAACCGTGAACGGGCCGGACCCGCACGCGACCCGGATCGCCCGGGCTCCGGGCGCTCCCGGAAGCCCGACGCGCTCGAACTCCCGGGCAGGTCGGCCCGACGAGGCGATCCGCCCGATGTTCGCCCGACACCACGACGCGGGTCGTTCGACGGGTCCGGGGCCGGCGTCGCACCGATACCGATGTGGAGCACGGCTCTCCCCTGTCGGTCGTCCGGCCGGCCCTTCCACGATGTGCGCCGCCGACGGCCCGTTCCAGTGCCGGCTACCGGCGCATCGGAGCATCCCGGCGTGCGGGGAACTGCCCTGCGCGCCGCGGGAGTCGGTGGCCGGAGGGCGTAATCCGGGCGAACGGATGGGGGTCGGCGGGCCGGTACGCACGCGTGAATTCCCTTACGGGGTACGGCCGGGCGCCCCGCGAGGCGGTGTCGTCCCTGCCGGTCGGTGACGGGGCACGGCACGGCCGATTCCGTCCGGCGCGCAGGATGGGCCACCGTGCTTCGGGACGCGGGCGCACCACCCCCGCGCGCCCTGCCGCCGACCCGTGGACGGATGTTGCACTGGCGGGGCGGCGGTGAGCCGAGCGGGCCGTTCCCGTCGTCGACCCCGCCCGCAGCGACATCCCGGACAGCTGCCACGTCGGCGGCGGCGCCGCCCGTATACGGCCGGTCGGCGTCGCGCGGAACAGGAGTCGACGATGCCCCTCGGCCCGGCCCGCTTCCTGCTCGCCACCTCCCGATATCTGCTGCGCGCCCACCCCGGGCCGCCACTGCGGGTCCGGCCCGGCCCGGGCCAGTTCGCCCGCGTCGCGCAGACCGCCGAGCGGGCCCTGCGGCACGCCGGGCCCGGCCGGTGTGTGGTCGGCGCGCTCCCCTTCGACGAGAACACCCCCGCCGTGCTCGCCGTCGGCCGCATGTACAGCACCGCCCGCACCACCGTCGCGACCTGCGGAGCGGCACCGGCCCGGCGCGCCGGACCGTCCGCCGCCGACCCCGTCTACCTGGCCGCGGTCGCCGAGGTGGTGCGGCGACTGCGGGCCGGCGACGCGCGCAAGGTGGTGCTGGCCCGCAGCCTGACCCTGGCGGGCCGATTCGACCCGACGGTGACGCTGGATCGGCTGTACCGCAACAACCCCGGCGGACACGTCTTCCGGCTCGACCTCGACTCCTGCGCGCCCGGACCCGACGCCCACCGCCCCGGCGTGCGCGGGCCCCGGCGGACCCTGGTGGGGGCCTCGCCGGAACTGCTCCTGTCCCGACACGGCGACCGACTCCTGCTCAATCCGATGAGCGGCAGCGCGCCGCGACACCCCGATCGCGCACTGGACCGCTCCCGGGCCGCCGAACTCCTGGGCTCGGCCAAGGATCGGCGCGAACACGCCCTGCTGGTGGACGAGCTGCGCCGGGTGCTGACCCCGCTGTGCACAAGCCTGGACATTCCCGGCCGGCCGGACGTGGTGGCCACCGCACGGGTGTGGCACCTGTCCACCCGGATCCAGGCCAGGCTGCGCCCACCGGTGCCCAGCGCGCTGGCGCTCGCGGCGCTGCTGCACCCGACCCCGGCGGTGTGCGGACTGCCGCGCGCGGCGGCCCGGACCCTGATCGACCACCTGGAGACCCACCCGCGCGGCTACTACAGCGGACTCGTCGGCTGGATGGACCGGCACGGCGACGGCCGCTGGATCATCGCGCTGCGCTGCGCGGTGGTCGGCCGATACGGCATCCGGCTGTGGGCGGGCGCGGGCATCCTGCCCGAATCCGATCCGGACGCCGAACTCGCGGAGACCAGCGCCAAGTTCGCCACCATGCTCGACGCCCTCGGCCCGCTCCCGGTGGAACACCGCCTGGTCCCGATGCCACCGCGCCACGCGTGAACGCACGCCGGCGCACGAGACACGCCCTCGTCCGGACGAACCGGTCGGTTGTGCCGTGACGGGGCGGTAGACCGGTCCCACGACCCGGCCCGCCCGGTTCCCGTGCCCCGGCCCTCCCGGGCGCCGCGACGACCCCGATTCGGAGATCCCGCATGTACTCGCTGAAACGGTTGGGCCGGATGGCCGCGACCACCGGTGCCGCGCTCGTGCTCTGTACCGCGATGTCCACGAGCGGCGCGTACGCCGCCACGGGCACGTTCGCCTACGACTCCCCGGAGTCGGGTGCGTTGACGATCGAGAACCCGGCGAACGGGGAGTGCCGGCTCCTGCTCCAAGGCGCGGTGCGGGCCGACAACCACACCGATACCGACGCCCGCCTGTTCCGGGACCAGGGCTGCGAGGAACCGCTGACCGTACTGGCGCCGGGCGAGTCGCGGGACTTCCGGGAGCCGATTCCGCACAGCGTGATGTTCGGCTGAGCGGATCGCCGGCGCGTTCGCCCGCGCCGAGGCGGGCGTGCGCCGCCTCGGCGGCATCCGCCGGGTGTCGTTCGCGGTCCCGTTCGCGCAGGTCGTCGGGTATGTCGGCAACCGGCGGTAGCGTGTTCGGCATGACTCCGGAAGAGCTGGCCGATCTGGCCCACCTGCGGCGTGCGCGGGACCTGATCGACCGGGACTACGCGCGACCGCTCGACGTGCCGACGATGGCCCGCCGGGCGCTCATGTCGCCGGCGCACTTCTCCCGGCGGTTCCGGGCCGCCTACGGCGAGACCCCGTACAGCTACCTCATGACCCGTCGGATAGAGCGGGCGATGGCGCTGCTGCGCGGCGGAATGACGGTGACCGAGGCGTGCATGGCCGTCGGCTGTACCTCGCTCGGCTCCTTCAGCTCACGCTTCACCGAGATCGTCGGCGAGACCCCGAGCGCCTACCGCGGCCGGGAACACCCGGCCGTGTTGGCCATGCCCGCGTGCGTGGCCAAGCTGCGGACCCGGCCGACCCGGAGCCGACCGAGCAGGATTCGAGAAGCGGGCCCCGACGACGCCGGCTAGCGTTGAGCGCATGAAGATCGCACTCCAGTACTGTCACATCACCGTCAACGACGTCGACGAGTCGCTCGGCTTCTACCGCGACGCGCTCGGCCTCGAACTGCGCAACGACGTCGCCTCCGGCGACTTCCGCTGGGTCACCCTCGGCGGCGCCGCGCAGCCCGACCTCGAGATCGTGCTCTCCGAGCCGCACGCCGGCCGCTCCCAGGCCGACGGCGACGCCCTGCAGGAACTGCTCGTCAAGGGCATGCTGCCGATGACCGTCTTCAGCACCGACGACCTCGACGCGACCTTCGAGCGGGTCCGGGCGTCCGGCGCCGAGGTCCTGCAGGAGCCGATGGATCAGCCGTGGGGACCGCGCGACTCCGCGTTCCGCGACCCCTCGGGCAACACGGTCCGGATCCAGCAGGCCAAGGAATAGCACCCGCTCGCCCCGGTCCGCTCAGCGCAGCCGGCCCACGCCCGCGAACATGTTGGTTTCCTCGACGCCGACCGGTTCCTCCCCGTCGACGGGGTGCCAGTGCTGCATCGGCACGACGCCCGGCTCGACGAGGTCGCACCGGTCGGCGAACAGGGCGGTCAACTCCTCCCGGGAGCGCAGATACATCGGTACGCCCCGGCGGTTGTACACCTCGGCCAGCGCGGTCGAGCCCTTGGCCAGGTCGGCCGTCGCGGCGGTGATGGCCAGGTAACTGCCGGGGGCCAGCGGCGCGGTCAGCTTCTCGATCAGCCCGGCGGCGTCCTCGACGAACTGCAACATCGCGATGACCGTCACCGCGACCGGTTGGCTCAGGTCGAGGGTGTCGCACAACTCGGGAGTGGAGAACAGCGCGTCGGGCTTGCGCATGTCGGCCTCGACGTACGAGGTGCGGCCCTCCGGGGAACTGCTCAGCAGCGCGCGGGCGTGCACGAGCACGATGGGGTCGTTGTCGACGTAGACCACCCGGGACTCCGGGGCGGTCTCCTGCACCACCTCGTGCAGGTTCGGCGAGGTGGGGATGCCGGTGCCGACGTCGAGGAACTGGCGGATGCCGGCCTCGGCGGTCAACCAGTGCGCCATGCGGCGCATCACCGCCCGGTTGACCCGCATGCTCGTCCACAACCCCGGCCACACCTTCAGGGCTTCCTCGGCGGCCTCCCGGTCGGCGAGGTAGTTGTCCTTGCCGCCGAGTACGTAGTCGTACATCCGTGCCGAGTGCGGCACCGTCGTATCCACCTGAACCATCCTCGGCCACTCCTGACTTCCGACTGGTAACGCGCTGGGGCCGATAGGCATACGATCCCGCATCACAGGAACGTATAAGCGAGTTCCGAATCCGACAACCGCGACGGGTCGTTCGTCCGCTTTGCCGGCCCCGTCGGGCTCCGTCCGCCGTCGGTCAGCGGTGGTGGGCCGCCGGGTGCGGGTCGAGGGCGTCGTGCCAGAACCCGACCATGGCCTCGCAGGGGCCCGCCAGGCCGTCCGCCGCCACCCGGTCCTGGACACCGGACGGATACACGCGGCGGCCGTGCCGGCGGCGGACCCGAATGCGGCGGGTGAGGTAGTTCGGGGCAATGGCCCGGATCGAGATGTCGGTGACCTCGGCCCAGGGGACGAACCGGGCGCGGAAGAGGCCGCGGTCGGTGATGCCCTCGGGCGTGAGCCGGGTGCGCGCCACCACGCTGCGCACCAGCAGGGGCGGGACGAGCACGAGTACCACCAGGCCCATCCAGATCGGGATGTGCCGGCGGCTGACGTCATCGGCGACCGAGCGGCGCAGGAAGTGCGCCCACCCCGCGTCCAGGGTCACCCACAGTGCCGCGGCGAGACCGACGCCGGCCGCGGCGGCGCCGGCGATCCACTCCTGTCGCCGAGGGGTGATCCGGTATTCGAGCGTGTCCATTCGCCCGGGTCAGGGGCCCGAAGCGGCCCTGTCGGCACGCATGGACGGGTGCCTGACAAGTCTTCCCACCTTCGGCAACGACGGGGCGCGCGACGTCGCCGGGATCTCAGGCGACGCGGCGGCAGTGGAAGATGCCCCAGCTCATCCGGCCGTCGCGGCAGGCGTCGACCCACAGCGGCAGGTTCTCCTGGAGGGTGGCCAGGTAGGTCGGGTCGATCACGTCGCGGAGTTCGTCGGCGCGCCGGCGGGTCTCCTCGGTCAGGCGCAGGTAGTGGGTGAGCGCCTGGCCGCTGCGGTCGTCGAAGTCGATGTGGGTCAGGCCCAGCGCGGCGATCTCGCGCAGATAGAACGACGGCGTGGCGAACTCCGCCACCTCGAGCCGGGCCAGCACGGAGCGCAGCACCTCGGGCGGGGTGCCGTCGGCGGCCATCAGGTCGGTGAAGACGAGGTCCCCCTCCGGGGCCAGCACGCGCGCGGCCTCGGCCAGGAGTTGCCGCCGATCACCGCTGTGGCAGAACGCCTCCTGCGACCACACCACGTCGAAACGCCCGGCCGGATAAGGGATGTCCTGGAACGACCCGGTGACGACCTCGATCAGCCCGTCGAGACCGGCCTCGACGTTGGTGTCGCGATGCCGGACGTTCTGCGTCGGACTGATGTTGAGCGCAACCACCCGACAGCCGAACCGACCGGCCAGGTAGCGAGCCGGCCCACCGTATCCCGAGCCCAGGTCCAACACCGTACGCCCCGGCCCGAGCCGACCGGCGACCCGATCCGCCGCCAACTCGACGGCGCGACGGGACGCGACCGCCACGGATTCGTCGGCGCGGGCGTACACGCCGGTATGGATGTCCTCGCCGCCCCACACGGCCTGATAGAAACCGTCGACGTCGTCCGTGTCGTAGTAACGCCGCGCCGCCTCGGCGGCCGCGACCGCGCTCTCGTGACTCACCACCGCCACCCTCGCCCTTCGCTCATGCCGCCGCCGGGGTTGCCCGACGACGGTTCCGCTCGGATGTGCCGAATTCGACGTTAGTCGGCTTCGTCCACGATGGCCGGGATTCGGCAATCATCAGCCTTTTGGGCGTGCGCGGACCTCGGGGTGGTCGTGCACGGTGCCCGTGCGATTGCCGACGTGAAGCCCGGTTGTTCTCACGGGAGTTCGCGCTACGATCCAGCGATCATGGCGATGAGCGGGGGAAACGTGGGGCGTTGCGCCTGGTGGCGAACGGTGATGTCGCGGGCCGTGCGCGGCACCACACCGGCTTTGGCAGCCGTCGTGACGATCTCCTGCTCGGTGCCGGGAGCCGACTTCGACCGCCCGTGGCACGACACCACGCGCGACTACCTCCACGCGGTCGCCGCCGGCCGCCCGGCGACCGCGTTCCACGGCGCCTGCGACGGTGCGCGCGAGGAGGACACCCGCCGGGTGGTGGCGGGCGAGGGCGCCGACTTCACGTTCTCGTTCGTCGGTTCCACCCGCGAGGACGACCGGGCCACCGTGAACGTCTCGATCACCGGCTCCGACCATTCCCCCTCGCCCTACTCGGTCGACCTGCGCCGAGAACACGGCAAATGGTTCGTCTGCCACCTGGCCACAGGCAACGTCGCCATCGACGCCGGCCTCCCGGGAGACGCACCAATCGGCTGACCCCACCCGTGCGCTCCGGGGTCGGCCCCAACGGCGCACAACCACATCCCGATCCACCCGAAGGCACCGTCCTCCCCACGCACCGAGACCCAACACCCCAGCCACCACCCCGACTTGCCGAACCACTGGCGATCCGAGCAGGCGAGACTCGGCGTCGGGTGACGTACGCGGAACGGGCGGGTGGTCGAGCTCCCGGGCGTTTCCGACGGGCGGTGGCATGTGGGTGACGAAGATTCCCGAACCCGGATCGCGTGAGGGCTGTTGCCTCGGTACATGAGAAAGCCGCAGGTCAGCGCGGAGCAAGGGTCGTCTCGGGCGCCTCGGGATCCGGTTTCGGATCCCAGCGGGCACTTTCGGTCTCCGTCCCGGCCGTCGAGGGGGCAGCGCACACGAAACCGGCACTCGACGCCTGACTTTCCACCCCGACCCCACAAAACCGCAGGTCATCGAAGCTCGAAGCCCACATCCACCCGCCGAGATCCGGTTTCGAACCAACTCCCCTCCAAACTCCCCGCCCCACTTGCCAAAGCTCCCCGGAGAACCCGACCCGACCACCCACCTCGTCCGCCGCTGCGGGCCGGTTTTCGCCGAGCAACACACACGTCTCGCCGAAAGCCCCCGGTCCCGGAGCCCCGTACGCCGGTGGCGGCCCATTACGCGTGTCGGTCGGCCCCGGACCAGCCGGCCCGCACCACAGGCGCAACGTGTGCCGGGGGGCGCCCGGCCCACTCGGGAAGGCCGCCCCGGGAACCCGACCCGACCACCCACCCTGTCCGCCGCTGCGGGCCGGTTTTCGCCGAGCAAGGCACTCGTCTCGTCGGGAGCCCGGGGCCTCGAAGTCCCGTACGCCGGCGGCGGCCCCGGACCCGCCACCCGCCACCCGCCACCCGCCACCCGCCACCCGCAACCCAGGGTGCAACGCCCGCCGAAAGTACCCGACCCACTCGGAGAGGCACCCCCGGGAACCCGACCCGACCACCCGCCCTGTCCGCCGCTGCGGGCCGGTTTTCGCCGAGCAAGGCACCCGTCTCGTCGGGAGCCCGGAGCCTCGGAGCCCCCTACGCCGGCGGCGGCCCATCACGCGTGCCGGACCGGCCCCGGACCGGCTACCCGCAGCCCAAGGTGCAACGTCCGCCGGAAGCACCCGACGCATTCGGGAAGGTTCCCGTGGGGCTCTCGGCGCGTTCGTCCCCGCCACCCCCGCCCCCGGAGCCGCATGTGCGGGGGATACTCCCGGCGTAGAGTCCGACCACCTTCGGGAGGACCGGTGAGCTTGGGCGGAGGGCGGGTGGCGGGTGGTGGATTCGGGGTTGGGCGGTGGGCGGGTGGTCGAGGGGGAGCGGGCCGAGGGGGCGCCTCGCGTGTTGGTTGTGGATGATGATCCTGCCATTCGGCGGGCCCTCGAACGGGGGCTGCGGTTGGCCGGGTATCGGGTGCAACTGGCCTCGGACGGAGCGGCGGCGCTGGCCGCGGTCGGGACCGGGGAGGGGCTCAGGGGACAGGCGGCACCGCAGGCGATCGTGCTGGACGTGGCCATGCCCGGGCTTACCGGGATCGAGGTGTGCGCCGCGTTGCGTGAGCGCGGGGTGGATACCCCGGTGCTGATGTTGTCCGCCCGGGACGAGACCGTCGATCGCATCACCGGGCTGGAATCGGGTGCCGACGACTACCTGGTCAAGCCGTTCGATCTGCGCGAACTCGAACTCAGGCTACGTGCGCTGCTGCGCCGTCGACCGCCGGCCCCGGCGGGGGATCGGGTGCTGCGGGCGGGCGCGCTGACCCTGGACGGTGCCGCGTATCTGGCCACCTACGAGGGTGAGCCGGTGAACCTGACCGCTCGCGAGTTCGCGCTGCTCGACGTGTTCGTCCGCAATGCCGGGCTGGTCCTGACCCGGGACCAGTTGCTGGCCCGGGTGTGGGGCTACGACTTCGAGGTGCGGACCGATGTGGTCGACACCTTTGTGAGCTATCTGCGCCGCAAGTTGGAGGCCGGTGGCAGGCCGCGCCTGTTGCACACCGTGCGAGGAGTGGGCTTCGTGCTTCGGGTGTCGGACGGCCGGCGGTGAAAGCGGTGAAAGCGGTGGACGCGGCGGATGGGGGTCCACCGGCCGCCCCCCGCGCCGATACGTTCGTCGAGCCCGATCGCCGCCCCCCGGGTATCCCCTCCCCGGCCCGACTCCGGCCGCCGTCGATGCGGTTGTCCACCCGGATCGCGCTCGCCGTCGGCATCCTGGTTCCCCTCCTGGTGATCGCGGCCGGGAGTCTGGTCGTGCGGTGGGTCACCGCCGATGTGACTCACCGCCAGGACGTCACGTTGCGGCAGCGTGCCGACCGGCTCGCTCCGGATGCGCGGGCCCTCCTGCGCGCCGTCGAGAACGATCGGGAGAACGCCGTGCGGGCCCGGGAGACCAAACTGTTCGACGGGGCGCTCGACGTCGGGGTGCGCGTCGAACTGCCCGGCGGGCCGGTCGCCGCCGGGCCGCAACCGCCGCCCGACGTGGCGCTGCCGGAGAATCGGCGGTCCGGGCCGGTCACCGTGCGCTCCGGCGGCAAGGCCTGGCGCGTGATCACCCGGCCGCTGGGCGCGACGCGTTCCGGGGCGCCCGCGACGCTTCGGGTGTTCCAGCCGACGGCGGAGACCGAGGCCCGTACCGCGCTGCTGCGCCGCCGGGTGTTCGTGGTCGCGCTGTTCGCCGTGCCGATCTCCGCCCTCGCCGGCCTGGTCGTCGCCGGCACGACCACCCGTTCGTTGCGGGCGCTGCGTCGACGGGCGGCGGCGATCGAACCGGACGACCGGGAGCGGCCGGACGTACACGTCCCGTCGGGGGTGGCCGAGGTGGACGAGCTCGGTCGCACCCTCGCTGACGTGCTCGGGCGCTACGACGTGCAGACCGCGCGGACCCGGGACGCCCTGGACACGGCGCGCGCGTTCGCCGCCACCGTCGACCACGAACTGCGCGGGCCGCTCACCGGGATGCGTACCGACCTCGACGTGCTCGTCGGCTACCCCGACCTGGCGGCGCACGAGCGCGTCGAGGTACTGGCCGACCTGACCGCCGGCCACGAGCGGATCCTGTCCCTGCTCGCCTCGCTGCGCGCACTCGCCCAGGGCGACCTGGCAGACGCGCAACCCTTCGAACGGGTGGACCTGGTCGAACTCGCCCACGAGGCGGCCCACGACGCGCGCATCCGGCGGCCCGGCGCCGAGGTCGAGGTGGTCGGCTCCGGCGAGGTCCGGGTCGACGGCCTGCGTCCGGGACTGCGCCTGGTCGTGGACAACCTGATCGGCAACGCACTGGTGCACGGGCGCGACCCGCACGGGCCGACCCCGATCCGGGTCGTCGTCGAGGCGGTACCCGACGGTGCCCGGATCCGGGTGGACGACGCCGGCCCGGGGATTCCGGTCGACCGCCGCGCGGCGGTCTTCGAGCGGTTCCGCCGCGGACCGGACAGCCCGGGAGCCGGTCTGGGGCTGACCCTGGTCGCCCAGCAGGTCGAGCTGCACCGGGGCCGGGTCACGGTCGCCGACCCGCCCGAGGGCGTCGGTACGCGCGTCGAGGTCGTACTGCCGCTGCGGCACCCGGCGGCGGACGCCGCCGGCGACGACGGGATCAGGCACGACTGGCTGACCCGCGAGCCGGGGGCGGTCGCCACCGCGGAGTGAACCTCGGGAAGCGCCGGAGACCGGGGGATCGGGCGACTCCCGGCCGAGTCCGACCGCACATCCCGGCCGAATCCCGCTTCACATCCCGGCCGAGTCCGGCTTCACAAAAACCCCACAGACGGCTCACAAGAACCCCACAGATCGGCGACCTACTCTCGCGGCACGCCACCCCGCAGCGGGGCGGTGAACCGTGAACTCGGGAGATCCACCATGTCTCGCCGTACCACCACTTCGCGCGCCCGCGCGCCCAGGCGCCTCGCCACTCTGGGCGCCCTCGCCGCCCTGACCACCGTCGGCGCCCTGGTCTCGGCACCCGCCGCCCAGGCGGGCCCGATGCCCGCCGGCGACAAGCACAAGCCGGCCGTCTGCAAGCGTGTTCCGACCATCGACACGCGTCTGACCAAGGCGATCGAGCGGCTGGGCGGCGCCGCGACCGTCAAGGGGTCCATCGCACACCTGCAGGCGCGCGTCGCCGAGGCGGACAAACTCGACCGCCCGGCCGTGAAGACCTATCTGAACGACAAGTTGACGACGCGTCAGCGTCTGTTGCCGGAACTCAAGCAGCGCAAGGCCGATCTGGCGAACGTCAAGACGTGGTGCGACACGCAGCCGTCGGCCGCGGGCAAGTGACCGGCGCGCGCCGCCGGATCGGCGGACTCGTCGTGGCGACGCTCGTTTTCGGGGTCACCCTGACCGGGTGCGGCGGCTCCGACGGCGGCGACAACGGGTCGAAACCGACCGGCAGCCGGGCCACGCCCGCCGACGCGCCCTCGGAGATGGCCTCGGCGGTGGCCGAGGCGGAGAAGGCCGCCGACCGCGCCGACCAGGACGCCACGGCGGCCGAGGACCCGCCGGGCTGACAACCTCGCCCAGACGCCGCGCCCTCGCCGGACCTCACGGGTCCGTCGGGACCACAGGGCCCCGGACCCATGAGCCCGGCCCATGGGCCCACCGACCCACGACGATCGGTACGTACACACCGGCGGGCCGCACGTGCGGCCCGCCGGTCCCACGTCGACCCGTAGGCCCACCACCTGCCTAGCGCGCGTTCACTTTCGCGGCGATCTCGGCCCCCGGGACCCGGACCGCCAGGAAGGTCGGGGTGTGCCGCAGCCGGAACCCCAGCGACTCGTACAGCCGTATCGCATTGGCGTTCCCCGCCGAGGCATGCAGGAACGGAGTCTCGCCCCGACCCCGTATCCCGGCCACCAGCGCCAAGACCAGCCGCGTCGCCAACCCCCGCCCCCGATGCGCCGGATCGGTACACACCGCGCTCAGTTCGGTCCAGCCGGGCGGATGCAGGCGCTCGCCCGCCATCGCGATCAGCGCGCCGTCGTGGCGGACGCCGAGATAGGTGCCCAGCTCGATGGTGCGGGGCAGGAACGGCCCGGGCTCCGTGCGGGCGACCAGGTCCAACATCTCCGGTACGTCGGCGGCGGTGAGCCGGACCAGCGAGTCGTCGGGGATGCCCACCACGACGTCGCCCAGGAGCTGTACGCCCGCCAGTCGCATCACCACATCCCAGTCCTCGGGCGGCCGCAGGGCCTCCCCACCGGCCAGTGGTATGACCACGCCGGGACCGGCCAGTGCGGCCAGATCGGCCCAATCCGCCGCGTTCGGATCGTCCGGCAGCGCCGCGAACGGCGATACGTCGACGGGATAACGCCGCACTCGGCCCTTGCTCTCGGCGAGGCCGGCATGCGGTCCGGTCAGGGACGTGTAGGCCGCGTTGTCCAACACCCGCAGGTCGCTCACGCGGCACCGCCCGGCCATCGGGACTGAGACATGATCCGCAGGCTACGAGCATGATCCCGCTCCGTCAAAGGGTGTTCACGGTTCGAAACGAGGCCCGGGGCCGGCCCCGACGGGGTCGATGGACAAGACCGGACGGGCTGCGTTAGCGTCGCGACGTCGACCGATATCGGGGGAACGATCGCATGAGCGGGTGGATGAGTACGGCGAATCGCCGCGCCACGCCTGCCGCGTACCCCCGCACCGCCGCCGGCACGATGTCGCCCCGGGCGCGGTTGACCCGGCGCCTGTTCATCGATCTGCGCCGCTCCGCCGGCTCCCTGTGTCACTGACCGGGTAGCACCCTCCACCCACCCGGGCCCACGCGGCCGCTCCACGAAACGGCTCGTTCCGCGCGCGACATCGCGTGCGGCAGGGCTCGTGGTCGGCCGATTCCGCGCATGAACTCCAGCCCGTAGCAGGCAACTTCGGCATGCCCCAAGCGGGCTGTCCGGCGGCGCCGCGCGCCCGGGCCGAATCATGGCGCGCGTCGTCCCGGCCGGGACGCACCTTCGCCATCGTCACCAACCATCACCCATCGTGTCCGTCGTCCGTCGTCCGTCGCCTGCCCTGTCCGTCGTCCCGTCGCCTTTCGGGCACACGGGCACACGGGCCACGGGGACACACGGCCGGTCGGCCGTGCGACGGCGACCCACGCCCCCACCACCCGCCCGCCACCCACCCCCAGCCTCGATCCGAAAGCGAGAACCGAACCCATGTCATCCGTACCGAACCCGGCAACCCCCCTCCACTTGGCCGTGGCCCTCGACGGCGCCGGTTGGCATCCCGCCGCCTGGCGCGAACCCGACGCCCGCGTCGACGAGTTGTTCACCGCCCGCTACTGGACCGACCTGGTCGCGGAGGCGGAGGCCGGGTTGCTCGACTTCGTCACCATCGAGGACGCGCTCGGCCTCCAGTCCACCGGGTTCGATCGCGTCGACGATCGGACCGACCAGGTGCGCGGTCGACTGGACGCGGTGCTGATCGCCGCCCGCGTCGCGCCGTCGACCCGGCACATCGGGCTGGTCCCGACGGCGACCGTGACGCACACCGAGCCGTTCCACGTCTCGAAGGCGATCGCCACCCTCGACTACGTGAGCCTGGGCCGGGCCGGCTGGCGGGCGCAGGTCTCCCGGCCGGTCGACAACGCCCACTTCGGGCGGCGCGAGCAACCGGCGTTCACCTTCGCGGACCTCGGGCAGCCCGAGGTGGTGGCCGCGGTCGCGGAAACCTTCGCCGAGGCGCGGGACTTCGTCGAGGTGGTGCGCAGGCTGTGGGACAGCTGGGAGGACGACGCGGAGATCCGCGACGCGGCGACGGGCCGCTTCATCGACCGCGACAAGCTGCACTACATCGACTTCGTCGGGCCGAGGTTCCGGGTCCGCGGCCCGTCGATCGTGCCGCGCCCACCGCAGGGTCAGCCACTGGTCACCGTGCTGGCCCACGACACGGTGCCCTACCGGCTCGGCGCCGACTCGGCCGACGTCGTCTACGTGACCCCGCGCGACCACGACCACGCGCAGGCCATCGTCACCGAGATCCGAGCCGAACAGCGGGTCGCGGGACGGGAGTCGGAGACCGTACACGTCTTCGGCGACGTGGTCGTCGTCCTCGACGGGAGCACCGCGGCGGCGCGCGAGCGCAAGGCACGCCTCGACGACCTCGACGGCGCGCAGTACACGAGCGACGCGTTCGTATTCACCGGCACCGCGGCCGAGTTGGCCGACCTGCTCCAGGACTGGCAGCGCGCCGGGCTGACCGGATACCGCCTGCGCCCGGCCGCCCTGCCCCACGATCTGCACGCCATCACCCGGGAGTTGGTGCCCGAACTGCAGCGCCGCGGCGTCTTCCGCACCTCCTACGACACGGGTTCCCTGCGCTCCCGCCTCGGTCTGCCGCGTCCCGCGAACCGCTACGCCGCGCCCGTGCCGGCCGCCGCCGCGTCGTGACTCCGGCGCACCCACCCGTCCCGCCACCCGTACGAAGGAACCCATACCGATGAGCAAGCCGCACAAGCAGATCATCCTCGGCGCCTACCTGGGCGGGGTGAACCACCACACCCTGTGGTCCGATCCCGAGGCCGGCAGCCAGATCGACTTCGCCTCCTTCCGGCACGCGGCGCAGACCGCGGAACGCGGCCGGTTCGACTTCTTCTTCCTCGCCGAGGGCCTGGCGCTGCGCGAACGTCTCGGCCTGATCTTCGACCAGGACGTGGTCGGCCGCCCGGACACCCTGCCGGTGCTCGCCGCGCTCGCCGCCGTCACCGAACACCTGGGCCTGATCGGCACGATCAACGCGACCTTCAACGAACCGTACGAGCTGGCACGCCAGTTGAGTTCACTCGACCACCTGTCCGGCGGCCGGGCCGGGTGGAACGTGGTCACCTCGTTCGACGCCTTCACCGGCGCCAACTTCCGCCGCGCCGGCTTCCTGCACCGGGACGACCGCTACACCCGGGCCGGCGAGTTCCTGGCCGCGGCCCGCGAACTGTGGGACTCGTGGGCGGCGGACGCGGTGGCCGCGGACCGGGAGGCGGGGGTGTTCCTGCGCGATGCCAAGGCCGGCGAATTCGCGTTCGGCGGCGCACAGTTCGACATCTCCGGGCGGTTCACCACACCGCGCAGCCCGCAGGGCAGGCCGGTGATCCTGCAGGCCGGCGTCTCGCCGCAGGGCCGCGACTTCGCCGCCGGCGGGGCCGACGCGATCTTCTCCCCGTACCACCGCCTCGACGAGGCACAGGAGTTCTACCGGGACATCCGGGCCCGGGCCGTCCGGCTCGGCCGGCCCGCCGACGCGGTCAAACTGCTGCCGCACGCGTCCTTCGTACTGGGCGAGAGCGAGGCGGACGCGATCGAACGCCACCGCGACATCACCCGGCGACAGATCGGCGGACGCACCGCGCAGATCCTCCTGGAGACGGTCTGGAACCGCGACCTGTCCGGCTACGACCCCGACGGGCCGCTGCCCGACGTGGATCCCGACCCCGAGGGTCCGCCGGTGGTCCGCGGCCGGGCCCGGATCGCCGAGGACGCGCACCGCAGGGTGGCCGAATGGCGTGCGCTGGCGGAGACCGAGTCGTACTCGCTGCGCGACCTGGCGATCCACGTCTTCGGCCGCACCGAGTTCGTCGGCACACCCGAGCAGGTCGCCGACCGGATCGACACGTTCGTCCAGCAGGACGGCTCCGACGGGTTCATCCTCGGCTCGCACCTGACCCCCACCGGCCTCGACGAGTTCGTGGACAAGGTCGTGCCGCTGCTCCAGGAACGCGGTTCGCTGCGCACCGACTACACCGGTACGACGCTGCGCGACAATCTCGGCCTGCCGTACCCGGACGCACGACCGGACGCACGACCGGACACGCTCGCGGACGCACAACCGGACGTGCAACCGGACGCGACCCGGGTGGCCTGAGCCACGACGTCCCCATGTCCGGTCGTCGCCCGCGACGACCGGACATGGGGACGCGCGAGGGTGGGTCAGCGCGAGCCGGTCAGGTGCGCGAACAGGATGGTGTTGTCCTGGTAGCCGCCCTTGTCGGCGTCGTACTCGCCGCCGCAGGTGATCACCCGCAACTCGGCGCGGTTCAGGTCGCCGTAGACCCGCTGGGTCGGGAAGTCGGTCTTGGTGAAGCGTTCCACCGTGTCGACGGTGAAGATCGCGGTGCTCTGGTCGGCCCGGCGGATCTCGACGGTGGCACCCGGACGCAGGTTGCCCACCTCGTAGAAGACGGCGGGGCCGGCGGCCGAGTCGAGGTGGCCGACCAGCACGGCCGGGCCGAGTTCGCCGGGGGTGGGTCCCTGGTCGTACCAGCCGGCGCGGCGCTCGCCCTCGGCGGGCGGTACCTGCACGGCACCGTCGGCGTCGAGGTCGACCGAGGTCACGGGGGCGTGCACGCCGATCTCCGCGATGTCGACCGTGACCGGCTCGGAACGGGCCAGCACCGGGCCCTCCGGCGGTGCCGGCGCGGCCGCGGGAGCGGCGGGATCGCCAGGTGCGCCGGGTGCGCCGGGTGCGCCGGCGGCCGGGGAAGGGGCCGCCGTGGCAACGGACTTGGGCGCGGCCGTGGCCGTCGCGGGCGGGCGACGGTTCTGGTAGCCGATCACGCCGAGCACGACACCGCACACCACCGCCGCGACGGCCACCACCAGCAGGAGGCGGCGGCCGGCGCGACGAACGAAGGACGTGTCAGCCACGCAGGCTGCCCCGGCGCAGTGCGAAGGCACCGGCGCCCGCACCCGCGACGGCCAGCGCGCCGCCCAGGGCGAGCAGACCGGCGTCGGACTCGGTGGTCCCGCCCGAGCCACCGGCGACGGCGCCGACCGGCGTGGTCTTCGTCTGCGTCCCGTGGTGGGCCGCCGGCTTGGCCACGGGGTGCGGCTTGGGCTTGTCGGTCTTGTGGTGCACGTGCTTGGGCTGCTCGTGCTTCGGGTGCTCGTGCTTGGGGTGTTCGGGCTTCGGGTGCGCCGGCTTGTGGTCGTGCACGGTGTTCGTCGTGTGGTGGTTGTTGATGTTCACCGTGTTGTTGGTCGTGTGATTGACCGTCACGTGCGACGTGCTCACGGTGGTGTTCGTGACGTGGTTGATCACGATCGGCCCGTGGCTCGGCTTGTGGTCGGGCTTGCCGGTCGGCTTGTGGTCCGGCTTGTCCGCAGGCTTGTGGTCCGGCTTCTCGGCCGGCTTTTCGGCCGGCTTGCCGGTCGGCTTGTGGTCGGGCTTCTCGGCCGGCTTGCCGGTCGGCTTGTGGTCCGGCTTCTCGGCGGGCTTCTCGGCGGGCTTTTCGGCCGGCTTGCCGGTCGGCTTGTGATCGGGCTTCTCGGCGGGCTTGTGGTCGGAGTCGCCGGTCGGCTTGTGCTCCGGCTTCGCGCTCTGGCAGTCGTGCGCGGGCCGGGGGCAGCGGCCCGAGCCGTCGGCGGTCCGCGCCGACTGGTCCTCGTCGGACCCGACACTGGTGCCGGTGGTCGGCGCCTTGAGGGTCCTGCTCTGCGGGCCGAGACCTTCGGCCGCGGCTGCCGTGCCGCCCATGGCTACGGCCAACAGGCCGGCGGCGACCGTGGTGCTAAGGACACGAGTGGTACGCATCAGCGTTGTTCTCTCCTTCGCGGCCGGCGCGTGATCGGGGATCCGATGGGGAACGCGGCGGCGCATCGGAGGGTTGCCACACTTTATGCGAATATCACTCTTCGTAGCTTTTTTGACACATATGGACGATCGTTCCGGTCGGCGGCGACGCCCCGCCGCGACCGCCGCCGAAGTCGGCCGACGGGCGCGCCGGGCACGGTGCCGGCGCGGTGCCGGCGACGCCCTCCCGCGTGGATCACCGTGAGCACCCTGGGTATCTGCTTGGCTACTGTGTGACGTGACAGGCGCGTCGTGATTCGGGAGGCAGCGATGAGCACAACCGAGTACGAGCAGACCAACCCCGCCGTCCGGCTGGACCTCGAACCCGGCCAGATCGTCCAGGAATTGGGCTACGACGACGACGTCGACCACGACCTCCGCGAGGGCATCGAGTGGCTGACCGGCCACGACCTCGTCGACGAGGACTACGACGACATCGCCGACGCCGTGCTGCTCTGGTTCCGCGCCGAGGACGGCGACCTCGCCGACACGCTGCTCGACGTCGTCGGCCTGCTCCCTGAGGACGGCGCCGTCTGGCTGCTCACGCCCAGGGCCGGCCGGGACGGCGCGGGCGAGCCCGACGCGGTCGAGGACGCCGCGCGCAGCACCGGCCTGAGCCGGACCCCGGCCGTCGACGTCGGCCCGGACTGGGAAGCCACGCGGCTGGCCGTCACCGGGAAGTAGTCGTCCGGGTACCGATGCGCGGGTGTGGCGGACGAGCGGCCCGCCACACCCCTTCGCAGGCGTAGCCGTACTCCACGACGGCGGGGGCGGTTCGGGGCCGCCCGTGACGGGAACGGACCGAGGCACGAGCCGCGTGTGGGTGTGATCCGTACGACGGGCGAGCGCGCGCCGCGTTCGGAGCCTGCCACCAACAGCCTTTCCTGACACCGGAGTTGCCGTTGTTGTTCACCGACGACGTACTGGCCGGGATCGCCGCCGGCGAAGTCGATTTGGCCTTCCGGCGGTGGCGGCGACCCTCGGTGCGGTCCGGCACCGTACTGCGTACCCGGGTCGGCGAACTGGAGATCGGCGACGTGACGGTGGTGCCGGAGGATCGGGTGACCGACCGGGACGCGCGTCGGGCGGGCTACGCCGGGCGGGCGGAGGCGTTGGCGGACCAGCGGCCCGGCGAGGACCGGCGGTTGTACCGGATCGAGGTCCGCCGCATCGGCGCGGACCCCCGGATCGGCCTGCGTGAGGACACCGACCTGTCCGCGGCCGACCTGGACGGGATCGTCGCGGGCCTGCGCCGGCTCGACGCGCGCGGCGGTCGCGGGCCCTGGACCACCGAGGTGTTGGAACTGATCGACGCCAACCCGAGCGTGCGCGCCGCCGACCTGGCCCCCCGGGTCGATCGGGAGACCCCGCGCTTCAAGGCCGACGTGCGCAAACTCAAGGAACGCGGCCTTACCGAGAGCCTGGACACGGGCTATCGGCTCTCCCCGCGCGGTCGGCTGGTCCTGGACCGGTTGCGGGGGCGGGGGACGCCCGGCGGCTGATCCCGCGGTGGCCTCGCTCCGGGCCCGGACCTCGCCGCCGCCGCTCGGCGACCGTCGCTACTCGGGATCGGCGGCGGTGCGGGGCTTGGCGCGTACGTGCATACGTTCGCCCTGGCGGCCGAAGAGGCTGAGCACCTCGACCGGCCGTTCGTCCGCGCTGCTGAACCAGTGCGGGACCCGGGTCTCGAACTCGGCGGCCTCGCCCGGGCCGAGGACCAGGTCGTGCCCGCCGAGGACGAGCCGCAGCCGGCCCTCCAGCACGTACAGCCACTCGTAGCCCTCGTGGGTACGGAAGGTGGGCTCGGTGCCCCGGAACGGGATGATCATCTTGAACGCCTGGAGCGGGCCCGGGGTCCGGGTGAGGGGGATGAACGTACCGCCGCTGGGCAGCGGGTGCGGGTTCAGCCGGATCCGGGGATCGCCCACCTCCGGGGCGCCGACCAGATCGTCCAGCGGCACCCGGTACACGCCGGCCAGCGGCAGCAACAACTCCAGCGTGGGTCGGCGTCGGCCGGACTCCAGTCGGGACAACGTGCTCTTGGAGATGCCGGTCGCCTCGGACAGCGCGGCGAGCGTGAGACCACGCTCGGCCCGCAGCCGCCGAAGGCGGGGCGCGACCTCGTCGAGGACCGCCCGGTAGGGGAGTGCGTCGTCCGTCATGCGGGCATTCCACCGTGCCGTCCCCATCTTGGCAACACGAGTTGCCGGTGCGGGAGAAGCCGGTGCAGCCTCCTCGCCATGACCTCGAAGACTTCGCGGAATGCGCGGGTATCACACGATGTGCGGCCGGCCTCGGGCTCGGTGCGGTGGGCGCTCGCCGGGCTGTGCCTGACGATGCTGCTGTCCTCGTTGGGCACGAGCGTCGCCAATGTCGCGCTGCCGACGCTGGCGGACACGTTCTCCGCCTCCTTCGCCCGGGTCCAGTGGATCGTGCTGGCCTATCTCCTCGCCATCACCACCGTGATCGTCGGTGCCGGCCGGCTCGGCGACCTGATCGGGCGCCGCCGGCTGCTCCTGGTCGGGATCGGCTTGTTCACCGGGGCCTCGGTGGTGTGCGGCCTGGCACCGACCCTGGAGACGCTGATCGCCGCCCGTGCCGCCCAAGGTCTGGGGGCGGCCGTGATGATGGCGCTCACCATGGCGTTCGTCGGCGAAACGGTGCCCAGGGAGCGGACCGGGAGCGCGATGGGGCTGCTCGGCACGATGTCCGCGATCGGCACCGCGCTCGGTCCGTCGCTCGGCGGCGCGCTGATCGCCGGGCCGGGGTGGCGGGCGATCTTCCTGGTCAACGTGCCGTTGGGACTCCTGGCGCTGCCGGTGATCCACCGACACCTGCCCATCGACCGCCGCGAGCCCGGGGCCGACCGCCCCCGCTTCGACCACGTGGGCACGCTGCTGCTGGCCGGGACACTCGCCGCGTACGCCCTCGCGATGACCGTCGGGCGCGGCGGGTTCGGCGCGCTCAACGGGGCGCTGCTCGTGGCGGCCGGGCTCGGCGTCGCGCTGTTCGTGCGGACCGAGGCGCGGGCGGCGTCCCCGCTGATCCGGCCGGCGATGTTCCGCGAGCCGGCGCTGAGCGCGAGTCTGGCCACGAGTGCGCTGGTGTCGACGGTGATGATGGCCACGCTCGTGGTCGGGCCGTTCCACCTCGCGCGGGCACTCGGCCTCGGCGACGCGCTCGTCGGACTCGTCATGTCGGTCGGCCCGATCGTCGCCGCGCTCACCGGGATACCGGCCGGCCGGATCGCGGACCGCTTCGGCGCACACCGGATGACCGTCGTCGGGCTGATCGCGATATCCGTCGGCGCGTTCGCCCTGGCGCTGACCTCGGGACACCTCGGACCGGCCGGCTACCTCGCCCCGATCGTGGTGACGACCGCCGGATACGCGGTGTTCCAGACCGCGAACAACACCGCCGTGATGGCCGACGTCCGGCCCGATCGACGCGGTGTGGTCTCCGGCATGCTCAACCTGTCGCGCAACCTCGGCCTGATCACGGGCACATCGGTGATGGGCGCGGTGTTCGCGCTCGCCTCGGGCACACACGACGTGTCCACGGCACGCCCCGACGCGGTGGCGGCCGGCACCCGGATCACGTTCGCCGTGGCGGGAGCCCTGATCGTCGCGGCGCTCGCCATCACGCTCCTCGCCCGGCGCTCCGCCGCGCGCCGCGCCCCGACGACGTGAACCCGGCCCGGGTGAACCCGACCGGGTGAGCCCAACCGTGTGAACCCGCCCGCGCGGCCCGGGAACTTTGTCGGTCGGGCGGACGACTGCTCGGGTGGAACGACGAGGGCGGGGGCGCCCCACCGGCGCCGGCGAACCCGCCCCGATCCCTCCGCCGCCGACGTCTCGACCGAAGGACGGATCACGCATGTGTGGAATCGTCGGCTGGGTGTGCCTCCGGCCCGACGGGCGCCCGCTCCGCCCGGTCGTCGAGGCGATGACCTCGACCCTGACCCGGCGCGGCCCGGACGCGGGGGACGTATGGACGGACGCACACGCGGCGTTCGGCCATCGACGCCTGGCCGTGCTCGACCTCGCGGGCGGTGCGCAGCCGATGCCGGATCGGCCCGAGGACCCCCGGGTGATCCTCGTGTACAGCGGCGAGGTGTACAACCACCACGAGCTGCGCGCCGAACTCCGCCGCGCCGGGCACGAGTTCCGCACCCGCAGCGATACCGAGACAGTGCTCCGCGCCTACCTGGAGTGGGGCGAGGCATGCGCGGAACACCTGGAGGGGATGTACGCGTTCGCGATTCGGGACCTGCGGTACGACCGGCTGGTCCTGGTCCGCGACCGACTCGGCGTCAAGCCGCTGTACTGGGCACGGGTGCGCGACGGCATCGCCTTCGGCTCCGAACCCAAGGCCCTGTTCGCCCATCCCGAGATCGAACCGCGCGTGGACGCGGACGGACTGCGCGCGGCCTACGGACTGCTCTTCGACACCGGACCCACCGTCTGGACCGGGATCCGCGAACTCGAACCCGGCTCGATCCTGACCCTCGACCGCGCCGGCATCCGGGAACACCGGTACTGGCGACTGGCGGTGGGCGCACACCACGACGACCGCGACACCACCGTGGAACGGGTGCGGGCCCTGGTCGAACACGCCGCCCGCAGCCAACTGGAGGCGGACGTGCCGGTGTGCAGCCTGCTGTCCGGCGGCCTGGACTCCACCGTGGTCACCGCGCTGCTCGCCGACGAACTGCGGCGCCGCGAGGGCCCCGACGCCCGGATCCGCTCCTACGCCGTCGACTACACCGACCAGGCCGACACGTTCACCGCCGACATACTGCGCACCGGCCATGACACCCCGTACGCCGCCGAGGCGGGCCGGTTCATCGGCACCGAGCACGACACGGTGGTCCTGGACCCGCGTTCCCTGCTCGACCCGGAGCACCGACGCGCGGTCGTCGCCTGCCGCGACTCGCCGATCGGCGTCGGCGACATGGACACCTCGCTGTACCTGCTGTTCGGCGAGATCCGCCGGCACGCCACAGTCGCGCTGTCGGGGGAGGCGGCCGACGAAGTGTTCGGCGGCTACCCGTGGTTCCACAACCCCGCCGCGCGTGCCGCCGACACCTTCCCCTGGCTCCTGGTCACCGGTGACGATGCCGCGATGCCGCTGCATCCCGACGTCGCGCACACGCTGCGGATCGGCGAGTACCGGGCGGACACCTACCGCACCGCGCTCGCCGCCGTCCCGCACGCGGGGCACGAGAGTGCCGAGGAGCATCGGCTGCGCGAACTGCGGCACCTGTCGCTGACCCGCTGGCTGCGCCAACTCCTGCACCGCAAGGACCGGTTGAGCATGGCCCAGGGACTGGAGGTGCGGGTGCCCTACTGCGACCACCGCCTGGTCGAGTACGCCTACGACGTGCCGTGGTCGCTGCACTCCTTCGACGGTCGGGAGAAGAGCCTGCTGCGGGCCGCCGCCGGCGACACGCTGGCTCCGCGCTCGGTCCGGGAGCGGCCCAAGAACCACTACCCGGCCACCCATCACCCCGACTACAACCGGGGATTGCAGGATCTGGCCCGAGACGCCCTCGACGGGCACGGCGGACGGGTCCGCGCGCTCGTCGACGAGACGGTGATCAAGTCCTGCCTCGACACGCCCGCGCACGAACTGCCGTGGGGACACCGGTTGCGCCTGGAACGGGTGGTCGACCTGGGCCTGTGGCTGGACCTGTACCGACCGGAGATCACCATCTGAGCCCCGATCGGCACCCGACCCGCACCGCCCGCCCTCGCACCGCACCGCCCCGCCCCGCACCGCCAGGAGACGCACCCCGTGACCCGGATCGAACCCGGTACGAACCACTCCGACCGCACCACGAACGACCCGCACGCCGTCGAGTTGTACGGGCGCGAGTACAAACGCGACCCCTACCCCCTCTACGCCAAGCTCCGCGACGCCGGCCCGATCCATCGGGTGCGCTTCCCCAGCGGGGTGGGCGCCTGGCTGGTCACGGGATACGAGGCGGCGCACGCCACGCTCAACGATCCCCGGCTGGGCAAGAACCACGACCTGGGCAACGACCGTTGGCGGGCCCTCGCCTCGATCATGCCCGAGCCGCAACACACCGAACTACAGGTGCATTTGCTCCACCAGGACCCGCCCAAGCACACCACCATGCGCCGCCTCGTCACCGACGCCTTCGCACCGCGCCGGGTCGACGCGCTGCGCCCCCGGATCCAGGAGATCGCCGACGACCTCGTCGACGCGATGCCGGCCGGCGGGGGAGCGGACCTCGTGGCCTGCTTCGCGGCCCGCTTCCCGTTCCGGGTGCTCGCCGAAGTCATCGGCCTACCCTCTGAGTTCGCGGCCCGGTTTCGGCGCGAGTGGTGCAAGGTGGTGCAGCCCGTCGGTCCCAGGGACCCGCGCCGGGCCGGGTACGAGGCGCTGCTGCGCGAACTCCAGGGCTACATCGCCGACCTGGTCGCCGACCGCCGGGCCGATCCGGCCGACGACGGCCTGCTCGGCCGACTGGTCGCCGCGCACACCGCCGGCGAGCTGACCCGGGCCGAGCTGGACTCGATGATCTTCCAACTCCTGGTCGCCGGACAGGAACCCGTGACCAACCAGATCAGCACCGCGCTGATCACCCTCCTGCGGCATCCGGGACATCTGGACCGGCTTCGCGAGGAACCGGCGCTCCTGCCCGCGGCCGTGGAGGAACTGCTGCGCTACGACAGTGCCTTCGAGCTCACCACCTGGCGCTTCCTCGCCGCGGACGACGACCTGCACGGCACCGCCGTGCCCGCCGGCGACTCGGTGATCGTCTCGCTGTGCGCGGCCAACCGGGACCCGAAACGTTTCCCCGACGCGGACACCCTCGACTTCGACCGCAGCCCCAACCCGCACCTCGCCTTCGGCCACGGCATCCACTTCTGCCCGGCCGCCGCGCTGGCCCGGGTCGAACTCCGGGTCGCGCTCGGCACGCTGGTCGCCCGACTGCCGGGGTTGGCCCCGGCCGTCCCGCTCGACGACGTCGAGTGGATCCCCGCCGTGCTCGCGCGCGGCGTCGACGCGCTGCCGGTCACCTACACCGAGCGCGCCTGACCACACCCCGTTCCCCGAACCTCCCCGTTCCACAGGCACTTTCGCGCCGCCTCGACCGCCCTCGTGCCGGGGTGGCCCGCCGCCGCGCCCACCGACCCGCCGTTCAGCCCCGTGGAGAACCGACGCCATGCACGCCATCGACCGCCGCGACCGCCCGGGTCCCGCGCAGACCGCCGCGGTCAGCGCCGCGATCCTGGAACTGCTCCTGCCGCACCGCCGTGCGGCGGAACGCGACCTCGACCCGGGCCGCGAATCGGTCGCCGACTTCCCCGAACAACTCGACCGGCTGGGCGACTTCGTCGCCCGGGGCGAGCCCGTCGTGTTCGCGCTGCCGGGCTTCCCCTGCAAATCGCCCAACCCCGCCAAGGTCCTGGGACATCTGCCCGACGAGGGCGAACGGCTGAGCCTGGCCTTCCTGGACGGGTTGTGCGCGTCGGTCGCCGCCGTACACCCGCCCGGCGCCCGGATGGTGATCTGCTCCGACGGCCACGTCTTCGCCGATCTCGTCCGGGTGCCGGACGCGCACGTCGACGCCTACACCGACGAACTGCGCGCCGTCATCGCCGACAACGACCTGGACCGGCTGAGCGTGTTCGACCTGCGCGACGTGCTCGGCGAGGACCCGACCGGCCCGGTCGGCCCCCGCACGCACGAGGACAAACGTGCCTGGCTGCACGCGCGCCACGCCCCGACCCTGGCCGAGTTGCGCGCCCAGGTCCGTTCCGACGAGGACACGTTGCGGCTGTACCGGGGCATCACCCGGTTCCTGTTCGAGGACACCGCCGACTTCGCCGGCACCCGATCCGCGCTGCAACGCGACTGCCGCGCTCGTGCCTACGGCGTCATCCAGCGCAGCCGGGCGTGGAGCGACCTGATCGCCGAACACCACCCGCGCGCGGTACGCCTGTCCATCCATCCGCAGCGGCGCGGCGCCGACAAGTTCGGGATCCGTCTGCTGGACGCCCCCGACGTATGGGCCACCCCGTGGCATGCCACCGTGCTGCGCCGCCCCGACGGCCCCCCGCGCCTGCTGCACCGCGCCGAGGCCGCACGCCTGGGCACCCTGGTCCACCACCACGGCCGTCCCAGTCACTTCCACCAGGCGGCCCACTGAGCGGCGGGCCACCCGGCCGTCGCCGGCTCAGACCAGGTGTTCGCCGAGTACGGCGAGTTGGGTCACCCGGGCCTGCTCGTGCAGGGCACGGCCCTTGTCGGTGGCGATGACGAAGACGCCCCGGCGGTCGCTCTCGCACATCGCGCGCTGGACCAGGCCGCACTTCTCGAGGCGGTCCACGGCGCGCGAGGAGGCACTCTGGCTCAGGTGCAGATCGACGACGAGGTCGTGGATGCGGGACTTGCAGCCCTCCGCGTCGACCAGGCGATCGAGGACCTCGTAGTCGCTCATCGTGAGGCCGTGCCGGGCCTGAAGGGCGCGATCGAGTTCGTGCGCCACCCGGCTGTACTGCGACAACAGCTCGCGCCAGCTCTCGATCAGCGGGTCCTTCGTCTTCATTTCGTCACGGTAGCGCCGTGCGACGTAACATGCAAGCAAATTTATTGCACCCACATTTAATGCGTAGACATTCAATGCGTGCGCATGTACGTTCTTGCCCATGGCTTCAACAGTCGAGACCTACGCGGGACCGCCCTCCCGCGAGCACTCCGTCCCCTCGTCCTCCTCGTCGGCCGAAACACCGTCCGGTTCGCACTGGACTCCCAGACTCTGGGGCGTCCTGGCCGTGCTGTGCCTCGTGCTCTTCCTGGATGGCCTCGATGTCTCGATGGTCGGCGTCGCGCTGCCGTCGATCGGCCACGAACTCGGCCTGTCGGCGACCTCCCTGCAATGGATCGTCAACGGCTACATCCTCGGCTACGGCGGGCTGCTGATGCTCGGCGGTCGGACCGCCGACCTGCTCGGCCGCCGCCGGGTCTTCCTGATCGCACTCGCCGTGTTCGCCGGCGCCTCGCTGCTCGGCGGCATGGTCGACAGCGGCGGCCTGCTGATCGCCACCCGCTTCATCAAGGGTCTGGCCGCCGCGTTCACCGCGCCCACCGCCCTGTCCATCCTCACCACGACGTTCCCCGAGGGCCCCGCCCGCAACCGGGCGCTGTCCGTCTTCTCCGTCTTCGGCGCCAGCGGCTACTCCTCCGGCCTGATCCTCGGCGGCCTGCTCACCGAGTTCGGCTGGCGCTGGACCTTCCTGATCCCCGTGCCGCTCGCCATCCTGGCGCTGATCGGCGGCTGGTTCCTGATTCCGCGCGACCGTCCCGCCGACTCCGGCGGCCACGACGTGGTGGGCGCGATCACCCTCAGCGGCGGCATGCTGCTGGCCGTCTACACCGTCGTCTCCGCCCCCGACCGGGGCTGGGGCGCACCGCTGACCCTCGGCTCGATAGTCCTGGCCGCCGCCCTGCTCACCGCGTTCGTCCTGGTCGAGAAGCGCATCGCGCACCCGCTCGTCCGGTTCGGCATCCTGCGCGTCGGCACCGTGGTCCGGGCCAACCTGAGCATGGTCGCGCTGATGGGCTCCTACATGAGCTTCCAGTTCATGATGACCCTCTACCTTCAGGACGGACTGGGCTGGTCCGCGCTGCGGATGGCGCTCGCGCTGCTGCCCGCCGGCCTGGTCGTGGCCTTCGGCTCGCCGTTCACCGGCCGGCTGATCAACCGCTACGGCACCGCGCCGCTGCTGATCGCCTCGATGGCCTCGATGAGCCTCGGCTACGTGTGGTTCCTCGCCACCGCCGGCACCACGCCGAACTACGCGTTCGCGGTGCTGCCCACCATGCTGCTCCTGGGCGGCGGCTTCGCCTTCGGGTTCAGCGCGATCATGGCCCAGGCCACCGAGGGCATCGAGGACTCCGAACAGGGTCTCGCCTCCGGCCTGGTGCAGACCTCCGGCCAGGTCGGCGCGGCCCTCGTGCTCGCCGTGGTCACCGCGCTGACCACCGGTGCCAAGGCCGGCGACGCCGACTTCGGCTCCTACCGTCCCGGCGCCAACCTGGTGACCGCCGTGGCCGTGGTCGGACTCCTGCTCAACCTCGTCCCGCTGCTCGGCGCCAAGCGTCGCGGCACCGACGTGGACGACGCCATCGCGGACGCCCGGTAGCCCGGACGGCGCGCGGACGGCTCGACGTCCGCAACGGTGAGGCGGGTGCCGGCCCCGGATTCGCAGACACGAATCCGGGGCCGGCACCCGCCTTTTCCGGTCGTGCGGACGCTACTCGTCCGGTTCGATCCGCCCGGCCCAGGCGCGCCGCAGGTCCGCGAGCGCGACCTGCTCGGCGGGCGGGGCACCGACGGCGGACAGGGTACGTGCGTGCGCGTCGGCCAGGGCCAGATGCGCGGCGGTCGCGCGCCCGTTGGCGGCGGTGTCCTCCCGGGCCTGACGCAGCGCGGACGTGCCCAGGTCCAGCGCGACGGCGACGTCGTACTCCAGCGCGGCCTCCAGGATCGTCGCCCACCTCGCGAACACGGCGGGGAAGCCCGGCGGGATGCGCCCGGCGAAGTGCGCCGCCTGCGCCACGAGTTCCCGGCGTCCCCGGTCCACGGCCTCGTCCCGCGGCGTCTCGGCGAGCCGCTCCCGGGCGTTCGCCAACTCGAGGAGCATCAGGTCGAGCAACCGTTCGTGTTGCTCGCGCAGGAGGTACGCGGACCGCGGGTAGGCCGCCGTCCCGCGTTTCCGGCCCCGTCCGAACACCGCCACGCAACCACGTTGCCTCCTGTGACCGGTCGGCGACAAGCCGAATTCGAAGGGAGGTCCGAATCGGTCCGCGGACCCCGGTGGGATGATCCTAAATATGGTCGAACCGTGCCGTATCGAACCGGAATGATCGGATCCGAAACGGATGAACGGCACCGCGCGGTCCACCACTCGCCGGAATGTGCCGATGCCCACCGCCGGCGTTGACCGCGCCCCGGCGGGGTGTGAGCGTGTCGTTCGCCCGCGCGACGAACCCGCCTTCCACCCCGGGGAGTCCGGATGCATCGCACCACGCTGACCTTCGGCTCGTGCCTGACCCTGATGATCGCCCTGCTGCTCGGCACCGTGCAGATCTCGAACGCGGCCGGCCCCCGACCCGCGCCCGCCGGCGCCCTGCCGACCGGGACCGGACACGGCGCGTGGAACGGGCCCGACCCGCTCGCCATCGACACCACGCGCATCGGCTCCACGTACACGCTGCGCGACCCGATCCGGGCCAACCTGGCCTGTACGAGGTACAACGGCGGCGGCGCCTTCACCAAGC
Source organism: Embleya hyalina (assembly GCF_003967355.1). Lineage (GTDB taxonomy): Bacteria > Actinomycetota > Actinomycetes > Streptomycetales > Streptomycetaceae > Embleya > Embleya hyalina. The sequence continues at coordinate 81,227 of NZ_BIFH01000013.1, forward strand.
CGGTCGACGACTGGGGCAACGGCAATCCGACCAACCTGGAGACCGCCTGCGTCGACGCCCTGTGGGCGGCGCAGAAGCAGTTCGACATGTTCCGCACCTGGCTGGGCCGCAACGGGCAGAACGGCCAGGGCGGCGCGTGGCCGCTGCGCGTGGGCCTGAACGCCGTGGGCCTCGGCTGGAACCCGACCGCCGGCGCCATCGACATCGGGCACACCACGAGCGGTCGGTGGGTCACCGAAATGGACCTGGTGGGGCGCGAGTACGGACACGCCGTCGACCAGACCGCCCCAGGGTGGCCGTTCCGGGAACCGGGACTGACCGAGGGCTTCGCCGACATCATGGGCACGTTGACCGAGGCGTACGCCAACGAGCCGCTGCCGTACGACGAGCCGGACTACGTGATCGGCGAGAAGGTCGACCTGACGGGCAACGGACCGCTGCGCTACATGTACGACCCGTCGCTGGTCGGCGACCCGAACTGCTACAGCTCCGCCATCCCGAACACGGAGGAGCACGCGGCGGCCGGACCGCTCAACCACTGGTTCTACCTGCTCGCCGAGGGCAGCAACCCCGGTGGCGGCAAGCCGAAGAGTCCGACCTGCGACAACTCGACGGTCGTCGGGGTCGGTATCCGCACGGCGGGCAGAATCGTGTACCAGGCGCTGCTCGGGCGCACGTCCAACACGAAGTACGCGCAGGAGCGCCGGCTGACCCTGAACGCGGCCAGGCAGTTGGATCCCACGTGCGCCCTCTTCGGGGCGACGCGGGCCGCGTGGAACGCGGTTCGCGTGCCGCCCACGGCCGGCGAACCGGCGTGCCCCTGAGCGGGGTGCCCGCCGCCGGCGCTCGGGCCGGAGCGGGTCGGCCTCAGCCGGCCGGGTCCCAGACGGTGACCTCCATGCGCACCGGGGCCTCGCCGGCGGGCACCGAGGTCAGCTTGACGTACGCGGTGCGGCCCTCGTCGGTCACGGCGCAGAAGCGGGAGCCCAGGGCCAGTTCGCCGCCCAGGTAGGAGCCGCGCTTGCGGACCGCCTCGGCGCAGTCGGCCGCCGTCGGGTCGGGGCCGCCGGCGGGGAGCGGGGCCAGCGTGGGGCTGGATCCCTCGGTGACCAGGTCGGGCTTGCCGAAGAGGAAGCCGAAGACGAGGTCGGCGGCCTTGCCCGACGGGGTGACCAGTGGCGGGCTGGTGTCCAGGTCCACATAGCGGGACGAGGTCGTGGCGGTGACCGTGCCGGGGCCGAACAGTACCTTGGCCGGCCGGTCCGCCGGACCGGAGGTGCCGGCCGGCGACTGCTCCGTCTGCCCGCTCGGCGCTGCCGCCGACCCGGATGTCCCGTTGCCCGGCGGCGTGTTCCGCTGTTCCGGCGCCGGGGCGGTGTTCGCGGACGGCGCCTTCGAGTCCCCGTCGGAGCCGGATCCGCCGACGACGACGGTGACGACGATGCCGATCAACGGGATGGCGATGCCCACGACCCACCACGCCCACCTGGGCTGGGTCGGGTGCGCCGGCGGAGCGGGAGGGTAGGGCGGCGGGTTTCCCGGATTCTGGTGCAAGTCCCCTCCGTGGAACGCGTGGCCGTCGAGCGGGCGGCACTCTATCCGAGAGTCACCGCGGAGTCCAAGGATCTCCGCGTGCCCGGGATACCGGCGGCATCCGGGTGCCGCCGGTATCCCGGGGCGGACTTCGGTCGTCCGGGCGAACTACCGGTCGACCAGGGCGACATCGGCCTCCACGCAGGCCAACGCGTCGCGCAGCTCCGGCGATACGGTGTGGCAGCGCGAGCGCAGGCCGAGGAGGAAGGCGTGTCGGCACGCCGAGCCGATCGCCGCCGCACCCGCCGCGTCGAAGACCTCGGTGCCCGACAGATCGAACGCCAGCTCGACCACGTGGTCGGGCAGCGCGTTGATCTGCGACACGAGGTCCTTGCGCAGATGGTGGGCGACGGAGACGTCGAGCACCCTCGGCGCGGTCACCCGCGCGTAGCCCTGGTGCACGTGACAGACGCAATCCCGATCGTCGGTCATTCGGTTTTCCCCGATCACACGTCGACGGCCAACGCTCCCGCAGCGCGCCGGCCCTGTTCGTACGATCCCGCATGCCGGCGTTCCGCGTACGCACCGAAACGCAACCGAGACATGCGCGTCGCGACCGGATCGGTGGCGGCGCTCCCGATCGGGGGCGCCGGCGCCCTAGGGGATGTCCTGTTCGGCCCAGACGATCTTGCCGGTGGGGGTGCGGCAGGAACCCCAGCCCCGGCACAACATGTTGATCAGTTGCAGGCCGCGCCCGCCCTCGTCGCTGAGCGACGAGTGCTGGATCTGCGGCAGGTCCGGGCCGGTGTCGGAGACCTCCACCACCAGACGGTCGTGCCGGAGCAGCCGCAGCCGGCCCGGGGCGTGGCCGTAGCGCAGCGCGTTGCCGACGAGTTCGCTGACCACGAGTTCGGTGACGTCGGAGAGGTCGCCGAGTTGCCATTCGTCGAGTCGGCCGCGCACCAACCGGCGGGCCAGGCCCGCCGCCGAGCCGTCCGGGGGCAGGTCCCAGACGAACAGGTCGCCGCCCAGGAGCGGCGGTTGGGTCGCCGCGACCATCATCACGGCCTCGTCGAAGCGGGCCCCGGCGCCGGGCGTCGGATCGCCGAGCACGCCGGCGTCCAGCTCCTCGGGACCGAGCCGGGCGGCCCGGTTGCGCAGCCGGGCCAGCTGTACGTCGATGTCCTCGGTCCGCGACTTGACCAGCCCGTCGGTGTAGAGCACGAGTCGGCTGCCCGGCGGAACGGTCAGGCGCAGCGGGTCGTACGGGATGACGCCGGCGCCGATGGGCGCGCCGATCGGCACGTCCACGAACGACGCCTTGCCGTCGGCGTCGACCAGCAGCGGCGGCGGATGACCCGCGCTGACCAGGGTGTACGCGCCCTCGGCCGGGTCGTAGACGGCGCACAGACACGTGGCCACCTGGTCGTCCTCCAGGTCGCGGGCGGCGAGGTCGAGGCGGGCGAGCATACGTTCGGGGGTCAGGTCGAGCGCCATCAGGGTGCGGGCGACCGCGCGCAGTACGCCGGTGGTGGCCGCCGCCGCCATGCCGTGACTCATCACGTCGCCCACCACCAGGGCGGTTCGACCGCCCGGCAGCGGGGCCACGTCGTACCAGTCGCCGCCGACGCCGAGCGGGTCGGCGGTCGGGATGTAGCGGGAGTTCACTCCGAGGCCCGGGGTGCGGGGGGTGACGCGGGGGAGCAGGTTGCGCTGGAGCCGGGCCACGTGTTCGCGTTCGCGGTCGTACAGCCGGGCGTTGTCCATGTCGATGGCGGCCTTGGAGGCGAGTTGCATCGCCAGCGCGAGGTCCGCCTGGGAGAAGCCGGGGCGGTCGCCCGCGCGGATGAAGTCGGCCGATCCCAACTGCACGCCGCGCGCGATCAACGGCACCATCATGTAGCTGTGTACGCCCGCCTGGCGGAGTTTGGCCGCGGCGCTGGGGGTGGGCGCGATCTCGTCGAAGTCCTCCGGCCCGAAGCTGGCGATCAGTAACGGCCGACCGTCGGCCAGGGCCCGGGTGAAGCGCGAGTCCCGCTCGGGGGGAGAGGTGGAGAGTTCGCCGATCTCGTCCGGCTCCAGATCGGCGAGCCGGTCGATGTACGCCACCGACATCGCCCGTCGGGCCGGTCTGCCGAGGCCGCTGGGGCGTCGACCCTCGTCGCCCTGGAGTACGGACTCGAGCAGATCGACGGCGGCGGCATCGGCCAAACGGGGGACGGTGAAGTCGGCCAGTTCCTGGGCGGTGGTCTTCAGGTCGAGCGTGGTGCCGATCCGTAGGCCCGCCTCGTTGAGCCAACTGAGTTGATCGCGGGTGGCGCGGGTGCGGGAGGCGAGGCTCCGAGCCTTCGCCGCTCCGCGTCGCCGCACGTGCTTCCGGCCGTGACCGCCATCCACTCTCCCGCTCACCCGCACCTCTTTCCCTCGGCACCGGACCGTCGCACGCGACTCGGCCGCCCGTCGTGCCCCGATACCCACTCTTCGAGTGGGCCGGCGGGCCGACATGTGGGATGCGACTGTACCGGCGCGGGGTTGCGATTGCATCGAATCGATCGAGGTCGAGAGAACCGAGCGAGACGGCGCGATCTGCCGTTGTCCTACCCGCCCGAACCGCTCCCGATGCGAGGCGTGTGCGCGGCCGCCGGCGGGCGGGTGTATATCGGTTGAGGGGTGGGAGGGGGCCGGCTAGTTTGATCGGATGAGCGAACATTCGGCGGTCGAGGACTGGCGCGCGGTCAATCGGGCCAATTGGGACGAGCGGGTCCCGATCCACACGGCCAGTCGGTTCTACGACGTGGACGGGTTCGTCGCCGGCAAGGACCCGCTGCGGGACTTCGAGACGGCCGAGGTCGGGGACGTGGCCGGGAAGAGCCTGCTCCACCTGCAATGCCACTTCGGGCTCGACACCCTGTCGTGGGCGCGGCGCGGGGCGACCGTCACCGGGCTCGACTTCTCCGCGCCGGCGGTGGCCGCGGCGGGCGCGATCGCCGCGCGGATCGGCGCCGACACGGCCCGGTTCGTCACCTCCGACGTCTACGACGCGCCGACCGCGCTCGATGGACGCACCTTCGACATCGTCTACACCGGACTCGGCGCGCTGTGCTGGCTGCCGGACCTGGCCCGCTGGGCCCGTACCGCGGCGGCGCTCGTCGCACCGGGCGGCTTCCTCTACCTGGCCGAATTCCACCCGTTCGCCGACGTGCTGGCCGAGGACGGCCGTACGGTCGAGCTGGACTACTTCCGGCGCGACGGCACCGTCTGGGACGAGCCGGGCACCTACGCCGACATGAGCGCCGAGACCACCGCCAACGTCACGGTCGAGTGGCAACACGGCATCGGCGAGGTGGTCAGCGCCCTGACCGCGACGGGCCTGCGCCTGGAATTCCTCCACGAACACGACTACACCCTGTTCGCCCGCTTCCCCGTGCTCGAGGAACGGTCCGGCATCCACCGCTTCCCGGCGGACCACCCGAGGGTCCCCCTGATGTACTCCCTGCGCGCCGCCAAACCGGTCTAGGACGAACCGCCTTTTCGCGCAGGCGACTTCCGGCCGGGGACGGCCGCGCGGCGGTCGAGGCGGGGGGACGGGTCAGGGGGTGGAACCCGGGGAGATCAGGCCGGATTCGTAGGCCAGGACGACCGCCTGGACACGGTCGCGAAGGTCCAGTTTGTTGAGGATTCGGCCGATGTGGGTTTTGACCGTCGTGGGGCTCAGGGTCAGGCGCGTGGCGAGTTCGGCGTTGGTGAGGCCGGTCGCGAGCAGGCGCAGGACCTCGAGTTCGCGGGGGGTGAGGTCGGACAGGTCGCGGTGCAGGGCGGCGGGGGGTTCGTCGCGGTGGGCGAAACGTTCGATCAGGCGACGGGTGATGGTGGGGGCGAGCAGGGCGTCGCCGGAGCGCACCAGGCGCACCGCCGCGACCAGGTGTTCGGGAGTGACGTCCTTGAGCAGGAAGCCGCTCGCGCCGGCGGTGAGCGCGGCGTAGACGTAGTGGTCGAGGTCGTACGTGGTCAGGATGATCACCCGGGTGCCGTCGGAGCCGTCCGGGCGCTCGGCGAGGATGCGGCGGGTGGCCTCGATGCCGTCCATGCGCGGCATGCGGATGTCCATCAGCACGACGTCGGGACGGGTCCGCCGGACCGCGGCCACCGCGTCGGCGCCGTCGGCCACCTCGGCCGCGACCTCGATGCCGTCCGCGCTCAGGATCATCCCGAACCCGGTGCGCACCAGGGCCTGATCGTCGGCGATCACCGCGCGCAGCGGCGCCCCGCTCACGCCGTCCGCCACGGGATGTGCGCCCGGATCCGGTAGCCGCCGGTCAGCGTCGGCCCGGCGGTCAACTCGCCGGCGTAGACCGCGAGCCGTTCGCGCAGCCCGAGCAGGCCCCGCCCGCTGCCGCCGTCGACCGGTGTCGACCCGGCGGGCGCGACGCCCGTGTCGGTGACCTCGATCTCCAGCCGATCTCCGGTGTAGCCGATCGTCACGTGCGCGTCGGCGCCGGGCGCGTGCTTGATCGTGTTGGTCAGCGCCTCCTGGACCACGCGGTAGGCGGTCAGGTCGACCCCCGGCGGCAGCGGCTCCGGCGGCAGCGACACGGCCAGGCGTACGGGTGTCCCGGCCGCGCGGACCCGTGCGATCAGCGCGTCGAGCCGGTCCAGGCCCGGCTGCGGCTCGAGTTCGTCGGGGTGGTCGGTGTCGGGGGCGGCGAGCAGCCCCATCACGTGGCGCAGTTCGGCCATCGCGGCCCGCCCGCCCGCCTCGACCGCCAACAGCGCCGCCTTCGAGCGTTCCGGCGCCGCGTCCATCACCGTGCGGGCCGCCCCCGCCTGGATCACCATCACGCTCACATTGTGGGTCACGACGTCGTGCAACTCGGCGGCGATCCGGGATCGTTCCTCCTCGACGGCCCGGCGGGTGGCCTCGGCCTGGGCCCGTTCGAGGTCGGCGTATCGCTGCCGACCGGCCGCCAGTTGCCGCTGCCAGAACAGCACCAGCCCGGCCAGGCCGCCCGCGACCAGGAGCACCACCCCCGGGCTGGACCAACCCGGCAACATCGGCGCGGTGTCCCGGAAGGCGGCGCCGGCCAGCACGGCGGCCAGACCCAGGACGACCACCGCGCGGCCCCGGTAGCGGCTGTGCACCACCGCGCTGTAGGCGCCCAGGACACAGGTGGCCACGTTGATCCAGGACGCGTGGTCCTCGCCGATGCCCATCGTCGCGCCGAGCATCACGGCGAAGGCGGCGAGCGGATACCGGCGGCGGGCCGCCAGCGGCAGCGCGGACAACACGACCAACGGCCAGGCCCCCGGGCCGATCCGGTGGTCCTCCTCCGGCGGGAACCAGGGCCCCGGCAGCTCCGGTGGCTCCCGCGGCTCCGGCGGCATCGGCTGATCGCCCATCGGGCCGACCGGCCCCGGCCCGGCGTCGGGATAGCGCGCCGCGACCACCAGCGCGACGAAGGTCAGCACCACCGCGAGCAGCAGATCGGCGTATCGCGCCCGCCGCGACAGCGGCACCGGCTCGGCGTCCGGGCGCAGCACCACCCCGAGTTGCCCGCGCCATCGGCGCCAATCGTCCCTGAACACCGGCCCATTGTGCGACTCGCCCGCCGGCCGCCGCATCCCCCCGCACGATCGATGCCCCGGGCCGAGCGGCGTACGTCGCGGGGATGACCCCGCCCGCGACTCCTTCCCGGGAAGGGCCGGATGTCCTCGCGGCGGCCGACGCGCCGCGAGCACCCGCGCACCTAGCGTCGCCGAGGCCGGCAGACACCCCTTCCACGACGCCCTCCCACCAACGCCAAGGACGGACGACCCCCATGACCCCTGTGATCGAATTCGCGGGCGTGGCCAAGCGCTACGACACCGGCGGAGCACCCGCGCTCGGCCCGCTCGACCTCGGCGTGGCCGGCGGCGAGGCGCTGGCGGTGACCGGCCCCTCCGGCAGCGGCAAGTCCACGCTGCTCAACCTGATCGCCGGCCTCGACCGACCGAGCGAGGGCACGGTGACCGTGGCCGGGCAGCGCATCGACGGGCTGAGCGAGCACGCGCTGGCCCGCTTTCGCCGCGAGCACATCGGCATGGTCTTCCAGTTCTTCAACCTGCTCGACGACCTCACGGTGAGCGACAACATCCAGCTTCCGGCGCAGTTGACCGGAACCGGCCGACGCAAGGCGGCGGCGCGGGCCGGCGAGCTGATGGAGGTGCTCGGCATCGGGAAGCACGCCCGCGCCTACCCGGGTCGGCTGTCCGGCGGCGAGCGCCAGCGGGTCGCGGTGGCCCGGGCGCTGATCAACCGACCCGCACTGCTCCTGGCCGACGAGCCGACCGGGGCGCTGGACAGCGCCTCCGGCGCGGACGTCCGGGAGTTGCTCACCGAGTTGCACGGCGACGGGCAGACCATCGTGCTCGTCACCCACGATCCGGCACTTGCCCGGGCGTGCGCGAGCCGGTCGATCCACCTGGTCGACGGGCACCTGGCGCTCGACCCGCGCGCGGAGGCGGTCCGATGATCGGGCTCGGCGGCGCGCTCGGCCGGGTGGTCCGCTCCGGGGTGTCCAGGCGTCGGGTACAGACCGTGGTGATCGCGTTGGCCACGATGATGGCCGTGGCCTCGGCGGTGGTGGCCGGATCGCTCGTGGTCGCCGCGAACGCGCCCTTCGACCACGCCTTCGCCCATCAGCACGGGGCGCACCTGAGCGCCCAGTTCGATGCCGGCAAGGTGGGCGCGGCGGACCTGACGGCCACCGGGCACCTGGCCGGCGTCACCGCGAGCGCGGGACCGTACCCGACCGCGACGATCCACCCCACCGACGGTCGGGGCGGGCACTTCCCGGCGCTCACCGTGGTCGGTCGCGCCGGCCCGCACGCGGCGGTGGACGACCTCGATCTCACCTCGGGTCGCTGGGCGGAGAAACCGGGCGAGATCGTGCTGTCCACCGAGTTCGCCGGCCCCGAGATGACCCCCGGCTTCACGCTGGCCGGCTCCGACGCTCCCGGCGCGCCGATCCTGACCGTGGTCGGCCGCGCCCGATCGGTGAGCCGCACCGCCGGTGCCTGGGTCACTCCGGACCAGGTCGGCGCGCTCGCGTCCGCGAACGAGCCGGCGGGGCTGCAGATGCTCTACCGCTTCGCCGCCGCCGGGACGGACGCCAAGGTCGCCGACCGCCGGGCCGAGCTCGTGTCGGCCGTACCGGCGGGGGCGTTCCTGGGCGCCCGGTCCCACCTGGACACCAAGCGCGCCGCCGACGGCAACGCCGCGCCGACCATCCCGTTCCTGACCGCCTTCGGCGTGCTCGGCATCGCCATGTCGGTGATCATCGTCGGCAGCGTGGTCAGCGGCGCGGTCGGCACCGGGCTGCGCCGGATCGGCATCCTCAAGGCGATCGGCTTCACCCCGCGCGAGGTGGTGCGGGCCTATGTGGCCCAGGCGTTGGTGCCGGCCGCCGTCGGCATCGGGCTCGGTGTCGTGCTCGGGAACCTGATGGCGCTGCCGCTCCTGGCGGACACCGAACAGGTCTACGGCGACACCTCGTTGTCCGTGGCCTGGTGGGTGGACGTACTGGTCGCGGTCGGCGCGCTCGTGGTGGTCGGGGTCGCCGCGCTGGTGCCGGCGCTGCGGGCGGGTCGACTGCGTACGGTCGAGGCGATCGCGGTCGGCCGGGCGCCGCGTACGGGGCGGGGGCGGTGGGCGTACCGGGTGACCGGGCGGCTGCCGCTGCCCCGGGCGGTGACCTACGGTCTCGCGAGCCCGTTCGCGCACCCCGTGCGGACCCTCGCGATGGTGCTCGCGGTGGTGTTCGGCACCGTCGCGGCGACGTTCGCGGTGGGCCTGACCGCGTCGCTGAACGCGGTCGGGGACGCGAAGGACCCGGAGAGCCGGGCGGCGGTCACGGTGCTCGCCGGCGCCGCGGGCGGACCCGGCGGGGCGCCGGCGGGCGGCCCGGGCCCGGCGGGCGCGAACGCCCCGGTCCCCGCCGGCGGCGCGGGGCCGGGTGCCGGCAACGTGCCCGCCGGGGGCGGTTCGTCCACCCCGGCCGACTCGGGCCGGATCCGGGACGCCGTGGCCGCCGCGCCCGGCACCGCCACGAGCTACGGCCTGGGATACGCCGACGTCACCGTGACCGGCATCCCGGGCTCGGTCCGGGCCGCGCTGTACCAGGGCGATTCGCGGCCCGGCGGCTATCCGATGATCGCCGGGCACTGGCTCGACGGTCCGGGGCAGGTCGTGGTGCCCACCCGGTTCCTGGCCCGCACCGGCACCCGGATCGGCGACACCGTCCGGGTCACCCACCAGGGCGACGTCCAGAGCCTGCGGATCGTCGGCGAGGCCTTCGACACCTCGGACGACGGCACCCGGATCCACGCCGACATGGCCTCCTTCGCCTCGGCCCGCCCCGACGTGTACCTGGTCGGTCTGAAGCCCGGTGTGGACCGCGACCGCTATGCCGCCGATCTTGCCCGGGTGGTGGGGCCGTTGGGCGGCGAGGTGCTCGGCGACACGTCCTCGGGCCGCGACGACCTGATCCTGGTCCTGGACGCGATGGCCGCGCTGCTCACCCTGATGCTGGTCGCCGTGGCGGGCCTGGGTGTGCTCAACTCGGTCGTGCTCGACACCCGCGAGCGGGTGCACGACCTGGGCGTCTGCAAGGCGCTCGGGATGACCCCGCGACAGACGGTGGGCCTCGTGCTCGCCTCGGTGGTCGGGATCGGTGTGGCCGGCGGGCTGATCGGTGTCCCGGTCGGCTACGCGCTGCACGGCTACGTGGTGCCGAGGATGGGCCACGCCGCCGGTACGAACCTGCCGCCGAGCGTGCTCGAGGTGTACGACCTGCCCGAGTTGGCCCTCCTGGGCCTGGCGGGCGTCGCCATCGCGGCCCTCGGCGCCCTCCTCCCGGCGACCTGGGCGGCCCGAACCCGCACGGCCACGGCGCTGCGCACCGAGTAGGGCGGCGAACCGCGCCGGCACCGGGTACCGCCCCGCCCGATCCGCCCGCCCGATCCGCCCTGCCCCGATGTCGAGTTCGGGGCCGGGTGGGCCGGTCTCGCGGGGCGGGTGGGTCGGTAGGCTGCGTGTGGGGGGTTTGCGATCTTGGGGGCGGGTTATGACGGGGCGGGACGAGCCGGACTGGGACGCGTTTCTCGCGCGCGAGGTGGCGCGGGCCGACGACGCGGCCGGCCGGCCGGGCGGGGACCTTCCCGGCGCGGGAGCGGGCACGGGTGCGGGCGGCGGCGGTGACCGCGGCGGGACCGGCGCGGGCCGCGGTGGCGCGCGATCCGGCGCGCGGTCGCCGGGGCGGGTGTCCCCGGGGTGGCTCGCCGCGTCGGTGGTGGGCTCGGTGATCCTGTCGGTGGGCGTGTACGGCCTGATCCGCCCGGCCGACAGCGGGCCGAACACGGCGGACGTGTCGGTGATTTCCACCGCGCGCCCGACCCTGGTGATCCGACCGGTCACCCCGACCGCGGGCATACCCGCGAGCCCGCCGGCGGCGAGCACGCCGCTCCAGGTGGGCCGGGCCGAGGCCGCGCCGCCGGTGCCCGAGACGAAGGCGTTCCCCGAGGCGCGGGTACGGCTGCCGTCGGGGGCCGCGTTCGAGCGGGTCGACGTGCATGTGCCCCGGACCTGCGCCGAGATGTTCGCGCCCGACCTGACCGCCGCGGTCGCCCGGGGCGCCGGCTGTACGCGCCTGGCCGCCGCGCTGTACACCGACGCCGACCGGCGGATGCGGATCAGTGTCGCGGTGGTCACCATGAACCGCGCCGAGGACGCCGCCACCCTGTTCGCCCTGACGGGTACGGATCCGATCCGCTACCAGGTCGTCGCGCTCGACCCGCCGGCCGGCTCGACCCTGAAGCCGATACCGCCGGGCGGCACGGGCGACTTCGGTCGCCTCATGGCGGTACGTTCCCTGGTTGTGTCGTCGGCCGAGTGGAGCGACGGCCGCACCGACGGAGCCAAGGAACTCAAGGACGCGGCGGCCGAGTTGCTGAAGTACGTGCAGACCCGCGTGGCCGACCACGAGGAGCACGTGGGCTGATCGCGGGGGCGATCGGGATCGAATCCGGTCGGTCTTCGCACACCTCCACGACCACGACGGGATGCCCCGGCCGCCCCCCCGGGTGCCGGTCGTCCCGTCCGCCTGGAAGCATGCCGTGCGTGAACCCGCAGAGCCCACCGCCCCCGCCCGACCACCTCCCGGACTCCTTCTGGGAGCGGGTCGAGGACGTGTGCCGGGACCCCGGAGGCGTCGACGCCGCCCTGCGCGCCCTGGACCCGGCCGACCTCGTCCGTTTCCACCGCGAATTCCTGGACGCCGTGGTCGAGTTGCTGGACGACCCGTTCACCCCGTACCTGCCGGACTCGGAGGACGGTGCCGAGGACGTCGCGCACTGGGTGGTCAGCCGGGGCCGGGCGTACTACCGCTCCCTGTGGGCGAGTCCCGAGACCTTCCCGGCCTGGCGACCCGGACTGCCCGGGGTGCACGTCGGGCGGATCGCGAGCATTCACCACGATCTCACCGGCGAGTCGCTCGACTGGGACTGGCAGGACTGAGTCCCCCGCCCGCCCTACCCGCCTCTGGCGCCCCGGCTCGCACCCCGTCCGGGGCGGGTTTACGAACATAAGCACCACGCGGCGCAACGTGTTGTGATCATGACATCGGACCCTCGTGTTTCCGTGTGTCGGCCATTCCTGAAAGGCCCCGACCGGCACAAGATGGTGCCCGTCGTCTCCGAGCCCATCGGAACGGTTGACAGCCCGCGAGGAGAGGACGCGCCGATGAGCGACGCCCCGAACAGCACGGACACCGCAGACATCACGTACGGCAGCTATCTGCGGCTGGACACCCTGCTGTCCTGCCAGCAGCCGGCCACCGACGCGCACGACGAGATGTTGTTCGTCGTCATCCACCAGGTCTACGAGCTGTGGTTCAAGCAGATCCTGCACGAGGTCGCGCTGCTCCAGAGACACCTGGAGACCGGGAACAGCGCCGGCGCGCTGCATACGGCGCGTCGGGTGGCCAAGATCCTGAAGACCGTGGTCGGCCAGCTCGACATCCTGGAGACCATGACGCCCCGCCAGTTCGCCTCGTTCCGGGACGCGCTCGGCACCTCCAGCGGGTTCCAGTCGGCCCAGTTCCGCGAGCTCGAAGCGGTGCTCGGGCGCCGCGAGTTCGGCGGTTACGACCTGGACCTGGACGACCGGCTCAAGGCCGCCGCGCACCGCCCGTCCGTGTTCGACTCGCTGCTGCGCCACCTCGCCGCCCTCGGCTACCCGGTGCCCGCGCGGGTCCTGGACCGTGATCCGAGCGTCGCGTGGCGGGCCGACCCGGAGGTGCAGGCGGGCCTGGAGGTGGTCTACCGCGACGAGACCGGACACGCCGCGCAGGTCTGCGAGGCCCTGGTCGACATCGACGAGGGCCTCCAGGAATGGCGCTACCGGCACATGAAGATGGTCGAGCGCACCATCGGCGCCAAGCTCGGCACGGGCGGCTCGTCCGGCGCGGCCTATCTGCGCTCCACCCTGTTCGACCCGGTCTTCCCGGACCTGTGGGAGGTCAGGTCCAAGGCCTGAGCCGGACCGCGGTCAGGCCCCGGCCAGGACCGCGTCCAGCCGGGCCGCGCGCGCCGCGATCTCGTCGACGGCGATCGGCTCGGCCAGGTCCGGCGCGATGTCCGCGACCGCGCGGTGTGCGGCGGCGGTGAGCCGGACCGTGCCGTCGGCGTCGATCCGGTCGATGCCGTCGCCGGCGGCGAGGCGTTCGTTGAAGGCGATCGCGTCGGCCTCGGTCAGCCCCGGTGGCAGGTCCAGGGACACGACGCCGTCGACGATCCGGACCGGGTATCCGCCGGGCAGGCCCGCCGGCGCGGCGGTGGAGTGGCGCAGCGCGCCGGCGCCCGGCAACAGCGCCTCCAGGACCGGGAGTACGGCCGCGCCGGTGACCACGTTGTGCCGCGGTCCGGGCGCGAGCGGCTGCGCCTGGTAGGCCAGTGCGTCGTCGCGCCGGCCCTCTTCGCCGAGATACACCCGGCAGCCCGGGGCCGGGTCGGCGGGCCGCCGCGCCGTCATGACGCCGATCACCTGCGCGTGGTGGGCGAGTACGCGGATCAGCGGCAGCGGCCGATCGGGGTGCGCGGCGCGCAGCGCGGCCCGCACCCGCAGGTGGACCATCGCGGCGTTGCCCAGGCCGACGGTGGGGGCCAGTCCGAGGCGGGCCAGTACCGGGCCGGTCACGTCCGGGAAGGACAGGTTCGCCACCGGCCCGGTGTACCCGGCGGCGCGGGTGGCCCGCATGACGGACAGGATCAGCGGCAGCTGGTACGGCAGCCGCAGGCCGAGACCGGCGGCGACGATCGCCTCGGCGGCGGGATCGGTACGGCCGGCGAGCGCCCAGGGGCCGCGCAGCGAGGCGCAGTGCACGATCAGGTCGGGGCGGAGCCTGTCGATCAGCCCGGCCACCTCCTCCGTCCGGGACGCGTCGAGCCGGACCGCCTCGACGAGGCAGTCGCGGGAACTGGACACCGTCGCCGCCGCCGCGTCGCCCTCGGTCGAGCGGCCGGCCAGTATCAGGCGCCGCCCGGGACCGCCGGCGGCCAAGCCGTCGGCGACCCGCTCGCCCATGTCCCCCACGCCGATGATCAAAATCGTGGTCATCGGCCGATCGTAGGGGCCCGATCGGCCTGCCGTAAGGCCAATGCAGGCCACGTCCGGGTGCGACGCCGGCGGTGTCGCACCGCGCCCGAAACGGCGTCGGGACCGGACCGGGACGTGTGCGGGACCCCCGCCCCAAGCGTTCGGGACGCCTCCGCGCCGATCGTGGGAGGCACATGTCGCCGGTATCGCCGGCGAACGACGCGCCCCGCCGACTGGGAGAGACACGATGACCACCGACGAGCAGGTATGGGCATGCCCGTTCCGGCACGACGAGGCCCTGGAGCCCGACCCGGCGATGACCCGGATGCGTACCGAGGCACCGGTCGCCCGCGTCCGCATGCCCTACGGAGAGGGGCGCTGTTGGCTGGTCACCCGGCACGCGGACGTACGGCTCGTCACCTCGGACCGTCGGTTCAGCCGGGCGGCGCTGGTGGGTGCCGACTACCCCCGGATCACCCCGGCGCCGATCGCCCAGCCCGAGGCGATCAACCTGATGGACCCGCCCACGCTCAATCGGGTGCGCCGACTGGTGATCAAGGCGTTCAGCAACGCGCAGGTGGAGAAGCTGCGACCGTGGGCGCAGCGTGTGGTGGACGAACTGCTCGCCGCGATCCGCGCGCACGGCGCACCGGCCGACGTGATGGAACTGCTCGCCGGGCAACTGCCGTTGCGCACGATCAGCGAACTGCTCGGCATTCCGGAGGCGGACCGGCCGCGGATCCGCCGGCAGGCCATGGCGATGATGTCGATGAGCGACGCCGACCGGACCTCGGCCGCCGAGGCGAAGGCGGGCCTGCGTGCCTACTTCACCGCGTTGTGCGCCGCGCGGCGCCGCGACCCGGGCGACGACCTGATCAGCGCACTGGCCACCGCGCGGATCGACGACGAGATGTTGGACGAGGTCGAACTGACGGTCCTGGTCATGTTGTTGATGATCTCCGGACACGACACGCTCACCTACGACATCGGCAACATCGTCTACACGCTGCTGACCCATACCGCACGCCTGGCCGAACTGCGCGCCGATCCCGCCCGGTTGCCCAAGGCCCTGGAGGAGTTGCTGCGCTTCATCCCCTTCCGCCAGGGCGTCGGCATCCCGCGCGTGGCCCTGGAGGACGTCGACTTCGACGGCGTCACGGTGCGGGCCGGCGATACGGTGCACGTGTCGTATCTGACCGCGAACCGTGACGACGCGGCGTACGAGCGGCCCGACGAGCTCGACTTCGACCGGGAGAAGCCGCTCTCGCACATGGCCTTCGGGCACGGCACCCACCACTGCCTGGGCGCGCATCTGGCCCGGATGGAACTGGAGGTCTGCGTCGGCTCGTTGCTGGCCGAGTTCCCCGATCTGCGGCTGGCCGTACCGGCCGATCGGGTGCGCTGGAACACGGTGTCCATCTGGCGCTTCCCGCTCACCCTCCCGGTCGCCTGGTGACCGGGCGCCCGGGGCGACCTCGACGCGGTCGCCCCGGGCACGATCCGTTGCACAACCGGCCATGCGGTGGCGGATCACTCGATCGGCCCAATGGGGATCACCCGTCGGAGCGGTCGACCAGGCGACGGCCTCGGTGTCCGCGAGTCTCGATAGCCTGTCGCAATGGGCAAGAGTTTGATGTATCTGGAGATGACCGCGCCCGACGAACTGCGGCCGTCACGGCCCGTCGAGGCACTGGGACTGCGGCGGGTCGAGCCCTCGCCCGAGGTGTACGCGCTCCAGGCGCGGATCGGCGCCCCCTACGGCTGGCGCAGCACGGAGCGAACCGATCGCGACTGGGCGGAACTTCGCGCCGCCCACCCGCTGCGCGAGTCCTGGGTGATCACCCATCGGGGGGAGAGCGCCGGCATCGGCAACCTCGAACCGCAGCCAGGCGGCGTGGTGGAGGTGGTCACCTTCGGCCTGCTCCCCGAATACGTCGGCAAGGGCCTGGGCGGCTGGGCCCTGACCCTGGTGCTCCGTCAGGCGTGGGCCACCCCGCCGCTCCCGGACGCCGCGTCGGTGCGCCGGATCTGGCTGCACACCTCGTCCGAGGACCACGCCAACGCCCTGAAGAACTATCGCGGTCGGGGCCTGCGCCTGTACGGCGTGGAAGCTCACGCGTAGCCGCCGCCCGCCGGCCGGAGGGGCCCTACCCGGTGAGCGACCGGGTGCCGAGCACGCCGAGGAGGGCGAGGCGTTCGGCGTCCGGGGTGTCGGGTTCGGCGGTGTGGACGATGACGCGCAGATCGCTGCCGGCCGCGTGCAGCACGTCGCAGTCCAGGGTCAGCGTGCCCACGTGCGGGTGGTCGACGACCTTGCAGGTCACCCCCTCCTGCGGCACCACACCCGGCGATTCCCACAACGCGGTGAACCGCCTCGCTGACCCGGGTCACCGAGGCGGGCACGCCGACGCACGCCTATCCGGGCGTGGCGTATCCGGCCTCGAAGGCCGCGGAGGTCATCGTGCGGATGGCCTGCCCGGGTCCCGACGGCCCGACCGGCGGCTTCTTCGACGTCGACGGCACGCTCCCGTGGTGACCGGGCTCGCGCGCGGCGCACGCTCCGCCGGGCGTTCGACCCGGTGGGGCGACAACGTGTAGTCGCTCGGGTGCGGTGCGCGAGATTTTGCGATGCGGGCTTGGACGGCGGGTGCCCGGCCGGCGAGATAGGGGGTGAGAGGCCTTCGGGTCTCGTGGACACCGTCGGGCGCAACGTTCGGCGCGCCCGACGGTGTTCGCGCCGGACTTCACGGAAGGAACCGCTGCCTTGAACAACATCCTCGGCCCCGAGGCCAGACAACTGTGGCTGGTCATAGGCGTGTTCGTCGTCGTCGTGCGCGCGCCGCTCGGTGCCCTGATGCGTGGCTTCGCGCTCCCCGAGCCGCACCGCCACTGCGGCCACGGGTATCGCAGCACACACTCCGCGCGCGGGAAGGGCGGCGGACGATGACCGAACCCCGACACCCCGAGCAGGCCCAAGCCGTGGACGTGGACCTGGTGGACCTCCTGCGCAACGACTTCGTCGCCTTCTGCCACAGCCACCAACTCACGCTCACCCGCTTCGCCTACGACCACCTGGGCTCGCGCCCGGAGGCCGAGGACATCGTCGCCGACGTGCTGCTCGCTCTGTTCGAACGCTGGGACGACGTACTGCGCGAGCCCGCGCCGCCCGTCAAGCGCGCGTTCCGGATGCTCACCGACGCCCTGGAGGACCGCCGGTTGCGGCGCGACCTCGTCCGGGACACGGTGGACCGCCGACGCCCCGCCCCCGGCGGCCCGGTGATCGACGCGCCGGCGGACTTCGTCCGATTCTGCCGGGAGTACCAGCAGACCCTGATCGACCACGCCTGGAAGAGCCTGGGCTGCGCGCACGACGCGGACGAGGCGGTCGCCGACGTGCTGCTCGCGCTGTCCCGGCGCTGGTCCGAGATCGTGCGCCACCCGAGCCCGCCGCTCGCGCTCGCCTTCGGGATCCTGCGCCGCCGGGTGGTGGACATCCGCCGGCGGCGCGGGCGCACCCCCGAGGTGCTGTTCGACTTCACCGCGCCGGGCGCCCCCGACGCGGCCTCGACGGGCAGCGGCGACCCGGCCGCGGTGGTGCCCCACCTGGACATCCTGGATCGCACGATCGCCGCGATGCCGGTCAAGCGAGCCACCTGCGCCCGCCTGCACCTGGTCATGCAACTGCCGCTCCAGGACGTCGCCGACTACCTGGGGGTGACCATCTCCACCGTCCGCAGTCACGTACACGCGGCCCGCAAACAACTCGCCACCGCGCTGGAGCGGGCCCGCCACGTGCATCCCGATCCCACCCCCTCGTCCCCATCGCACCCTCGGGAACCGAATACATGAACCACCTCAATCCCCTCGACCACGCCCTCCAACAGCGTCGACGCGACATGGACGCGGCCTTCGTCGACTACGACGCCGGCGCCGCGACCCGCCGGCTGGCCGACCGCATCGTCCAGGAGCAGCTGCTGGCCGCCCTGGTCCGGCCGGGCACCATCGGTCCACCACGCGGCACCGGCTTCGCGGACGCGCACGCCGCGCAGAACGCGGCGGCGGCGGACCTGGAGCACCTGTGCCAGGCCGTGGTGGCCAGGCCGACCACCGGCCCCCTCCTCGGCGACTTCGTGCACAAACGCGAGGCCGGCGGAGCGCTGGTGTTCGGGTGCCTGCTGTATCTGACGGGGCGGCCCGCGCCCGCGGCGTTCTGGTGGCGGTACGCGGCCGGTGCGGACGACGTCGAGGCGATGCGCCTGTTGACCCTGCACCACCGGATCGAGGGCGAACCGGAGGACGCCCACCACTGGGCCGGCCGGCTGCACGCGGCCAGGCCCACGCCGACTCCCGCCGAGACCGAGGGCGCGGGCGACCCGGAGGCGTATGTCGCCCGGGTGGAGCCGGGCATCGAGGAGGTCGACGACCCCGACCTCGGCGAGATCTGTAGACCCAACGACCGCTTCCCCCGCCTCCTGGCCGCCGCCGGCCACGGATGAGCGTCTCGTGGCGGGCGCGCTCCGGACATCCCGGACGCGCCCGCCACGTTCGTGTGGGGCCGACGCGGCCTCGCCGCGTCGATGGCCGAATGTGACAGATACCCGTCATTGCGGCCATCGGGCACGACCGCCACGATGGACGCATGTCCACTCCACACCGCGTCGTGATCGCGGTCTTCCCCGATGTCGACCTGCTCGACGTCACCGGTCCGGCCGAGGTCTTCGCGCTGGCCAATCGGGAGACCGCCGGCGCGGCGGGTTACGTGGTTCGCCTGGCGGGCCCCGAGGCCGGCCCGGTCGTCACGTCGGCGGGCGTACGGATCCTGGCGGACGTGGCCTTCGCCGAGGCGGGGGCCGCGGACACGCTGCTCGTCCCCGGCGCGGTGGCGATGGGCCCGGACGGTCCGGTGGCCCTGGTCGACGACGCCGTCGTGGCGTGGGTCGCGGTCACCGCGCCGCACGCCCGCCGGATCGCGTCGGTCTGCGTGGGCGCGCACGTGCTCGCCGCCGCGGGGCTCCTGGACGGGCGGCGGGCGACCACACACTGGTCGACCGCCGCGCAACTGGCCGCCGACCACCCCGAGGTGCGGGTCGACGCCGATCCGATCTTCGTGCGCTCCGGCCGGATCTGGACCGGGGCGGGGATCAGCGCCTGCCTGGACCTGGCGCTGGCCCTGGTGGCCGAGGACCACGGCGAGGACCTGGCCCTCGCGGTGGCGCGGCAGTTGGTCGTGTACCTCCGCCGGCAGGGCGGCCAGAGCCAGTTCAGCGTGCCGCTGAGCCGACCCGCGACCGGCCGGCGGGACATCGACGAACTGCGCGTGTACATCACCGAGCACCTGGACCACGACCTGTCCACGTCCGCGCTGGCCGGGCGGATGTGCCTGAGCGAGCGTCAGTTCGCCCGGGTCTTCCGGCAGGAGACCGGCACCGGCGCGGCGGCCTTCGTGGAGGCCGCGCGGGTCGAGGCGGCCCGCCGCCTCCTGGAGGGCACCGACGAAGCGCTGGAGGCGGTCGCGGCGGCCACCGGATTCGGCTCGGTGGAAACCCTGCACCGGGCCTTCCGCAGGCAGCTCTCCACCACCCCGGCCGGCTACCGCCGCCGCTTTCGCACGGTGTCCTGAGCCCCGGCGGACCAACCCACGTGGCCCGGCGGCTTCGCCATGCCCGAAAACCATGCAACCGACAGCGAACGAAAGGCACTTCCGACTCATGCACCCCTCCGCGACCCTGCGCGAAGTGATCGGCCTCGACAACACGCCGCCGCGCCTGGACGGCGCGTGCGCCCTGATCATGATCGACTTCCAGAACACCTACCGCACCGGCGTGATGGCCCTCGACGGCGTCGAACCGGCCCTGGCCGCCGGGGCCCGGCTGCTCGCCGCCGCCCGTGCGGCGGGTACGCCCGTCGTGCACGTCGTCAACGACGGCGGAGCGGGCACCCCGTACGACATCCGGGCCGAGATCGGCGCGATCAGCGGCGAAGTGGCGCCGGCCGAGGGCGAGTCGGTGGTGGTCAAGCAGGTCCCGGACGCCTTCCACGGCACCGACCTGGAGCGGACGCTCCGCGACCCGGACGCGGGACCCGACCTGATCCTGGCGGGGTTCATGACGCACATGTGCGTCACCTTCACCGCACAGGGCGCCTTCAACCTCGGCTATCGCCCCACCGTCGTCGCCGAGGCCACCGCCACCCGCGCGCTGCCCACCCTCGACGGCGCCGTCACGCCCGCCGAAACCCTCCAGGCGGCAAGTCTGACCACCATCGCCGACCTCTTCGGCCTCGTGGTACCGACGCTCGCGCACCTGCTCGACTGATCCGCCGGCGCGGTGGGCCCGGCCGCTCAGCGGCGGCCGGTGCGGGACTGGGGTTCGAGTTTGCGGATCCTGGCGAGGCGGGCCGTGTCGTCGTGGTCGCCGCGGTAGCTGTACGGACCGGTGAGCGGAGGCTGGTGCAGTGGGTCGGTGAGCGCGACCAGGAAGGGCAACTCCTCCCGGCGGTCCGCCGGTTCCTCGAACTCCACGTTTCGGCCCGCGACCACGACGACCGGTCCGGACCGGCGGCACCTGGTGTAGTCGATCAGACCGGACAGGTCCTCGATGGAGGGCACCCCCTTCGCCTCGGACGGCAGGTGCCCGCGTCGGTACGCCTGCCGTTCCCGGGCGGACGCGTCGGCGTATCGCGGCACCCGTACGCCCCAGTAGGCGTGGATCGCCGCCCACAGCACCGACTCGGGCGCGGTGACCACTCCGTCGGTCCAACTGCGGCGGCAGCCGACCGCGAAACTCAGGAAGCCGCTGTCCCAGTTGTTCGGCTTGATCTCGGCGATGCCCCGGGCGCCGGAGTCGTCGAAGCCGAGGAGGTGGTGCGGGACGTCGATGTAGAGGGCGAGGCCCTTGTTGACCATGGAACGCTCATGTTCGCGTCCGTCGGCGGTGAAATATTTCCGTTGCCGGTCCGCGACGTCCTGGCAGCCGGCCACCGCTCGCGCGTAGTTCGCCGACGTGTCCGAGCGCTGGGTCCATTCGCCGTACAGCTGAATGATCACGCGTGACTCCTCACCCCACCGTGATAACCGACGGAAGTCACCCAATCACTATCCGCAAAGGGCGCGCAGGTATGTTTTGCGCCAAGCTCCGCGCGCCGAAGACCCCCCGCGCGCCGGTGCGCGGGGGGTGCCGCGGCCTGTCGGAGCGACCGCTACGCGCGGGTGTCCGGCTCCGTCCCGTCGGTCGCCCCGACCGCGGATTCGGCGGACAGCAACGGGCGTTCGAAGACGGTGCGCAGCACGATCGTGGTGCCCGTGCCGCGGATGACCGGGATCGCGCGGATCCGGTCGAGGGTGTCGGCGAGCGCGGTGGTGGAGGCCACTCGGACCTTGATCCAGAAGCAGTCCTCGCCCGCCACCTCGTGCGCCTCCAGGACGGCGGGCTCGCGATGGATCGCCGCCTCGACCTGATCGCGCGCCGCGCGACCCGCGTCGAAGCGCAGCGCGATGAACGCGGCCGTGCCGGCGTCGACCCGCGCGGGGGCCAACTCCGCGTGATAGCCGGTGATCACCCCATCGCGCTCCAGCCGTTGGATCCGCTCGCGCACGGCGGGTTCGGACAGGTCCACCGATTTGGCCAGGGCGCGCACGGTGCGCCGGCCGTCCGCGCTCAGCGCGCGAAGGAGCGCCCGGTCGATCTCGTCGAGCTGCCGCGTCATGGAAAAGCCCCTTGTTCCGGTGAACATGCCTGACCTACTCTAAAAAAGGTTAGCAGCATGGATGGCCTAATTTAATGAGGTGTGCTGGTCGTGTTGTCTCCTCAAAAGAGGGAACGGCTGTTGCCGTGGGTCGCCCTCGTGACCGTGTGGATCCTGTGGGGCTCGACCTATCTGGGCATTCGCTACGCGGTCGAGACGATCCCGCCGCTGCTCTCGGCCGGGACCAGGTTCCTGGTCGCGGGCCTGCTGATGTTCGCGGTGGTCGGCCCGCGACACGCCCGCGGCGCGCACCGACCCACCTGGCCACACCTGCGCTCGGCGGCGATCATCGGCGGGCTGCTCCTGGTCGGCGGCAACGGGCTGTTGAGCGTGGGCGAGCAACATCTCGACTCGGGCTTCGCCGCGCTGGTCGTGGCGACGGTGCCGGTGTGGATGGTGCTGATCAACGCGCTGGCCACCCGGACCCGGGTGTCGGGCGCCGTCCTGCTCGCGCTGCTCCTGGGCACGATCGGCATCGGTGTGCTGGTCGGCGGCCCGGGCGGCGACGTGCACATCGGCGGCGTCGTGATGGTCCTGATCGCGTGCGTGTTGTGGGCGGGCGGCTCGGTGTACGCGCGGACCGCGCCGCTGCCTCGGCATCCGCTGGTGGTGGTCTCGTTGGAGATGATCACGGCCGGGGTGGCGCTGTTCGTCCTGGCCGCGCTGCGCGGCGAGTTCGGGCGACTGGACGTGGCCGGCATCTCGACCGCCTCGTGGCTGGGGCTGGCCTGGCTGGTGTTCGCCGGGTCGATCGTCGCGTTCAGCGCGTACATGTACGTCAACAGCGTGCTTCCCAACGACACCGTGGCGACCTACGCGTACGTCAACCCGGTGGTGGCGGTGCTGCTCGGCGCGGCGATCGCGGGCGAGTCGGTGGGCCCGAACGTCTACCTCGGCGGCGCGATCATCGTCGCGTCGGTGGTCCTGATCGTCGCCACGCGTCCCCGCCCGGCCAAGCCCGCCGCGAAGCCCGTCGCGCAGGCGGTCGAAGAGCCCGCCCGGGTCGCGGACGTCGGCTCGCCGGAGGACGCCCGTCGCGGCTGACGATCCCGGACGCGCCCGCCGGCTCCCCGACGCGTCGGGGGCCGAGGGCGCGCGATGCCCGGCGCTGTTCATACGATGCCGTATGGACGCAGGCCGGCACCCACGAGTACGACACCGTGCGGCGGGGCGTGCGGCGCGAACGAGAGGAACCACATCGTGGGCGTGACCCGTACACCACGCGGCAGATGGGTCGAGGAGGGGCTGCGCGCGCTGGCCGCCGGCGGTCCCGAGGCGGTCCGGATCGAGCCGCTGGCGCAGGCACTGGGCGTCAGCAAGGGCGGGTTCTACGGGTACTTCGGCAACCGGGGCGCACTGCTCACGGAGATGCTCGACACGTGGGAGCGCGCGGTCACCGAGGACGTGATCGCGCGGGTCGAGGCCGGCGGAGGCGACGCCAGGGCCCGACTGGATCGACTCTTCGAACTCGCGTCCACGAGCGAGGGGCCGGTGCTGGGTACGACCGCCGACCTGGCGATCCGGGACTGGGCCCGGCGCGACGAGGCGGTCGCGGAGCGGCTGCGCCGGGTGGACAACCGGCGGATGGACTACCTGCGTTCGTTGTTCACGACGTTCTGCGCCGACCCGGGCGACGTCGAGGTGCGCTGCCTGCTCGCCTTCTCGCTGCGGATCGGCATGCACTTCGTCGCCGCCGACCAAGGTCCCTACACGCGCGCGGAGGTGCTGCTGCTCACCAGGAAGTGGCTGCTGAGATAGCCGACTTCGGCTCCGGGCGCGCTCGGTCAGCCCGGCCGGCGGGTGCTCTGGTGCGGGATCCGCGGCCGGTGTGCGGCGATGTGGTCGGCGAGTTCCTCGGCCAGGCGCAGGGTACGCAGGCGGGCCAGGCACTGGCGCGCCCACACGGTGGCCGCGACGGAGCCGGCCAGGACGACGGTGAGCCGGTCGCAGCGGTGTCCGGCGAGCAGGTGTACGAGGGCGACGACGGTACAGGCGAGCACGGGTACGCTCGCGGCCAGCGCGGCGGTCGCGGCCCGACGTCGGGGAGTGCTCGCGGTCGCGGATATGCCGCCCGGGCGGGTACAGGGCCCGCACACGATCATCACCATGCCCACGACCCGGGTGGCCGTCGACAGACGGCCCACCCGGTCGACCGTGTCGGACACGAGCACCTCGACGCCGCCGACGCCGATCACCGCCACGGCCACCAGCGCCACCAGGGCGGCGCCGCCGCGTCGTCCCCGAGCCGGCGCGCCGTAGAGCAGCGGGGCCAGGCACACCCACACCACGTCGACGCACAACCAGCCCACCGGGACCCAGGCGGTCGACGCGGGGCCGTGCCGAGGGTCGCCGGCGGCGCAGTGCAGCGCGGTCATCCGGCCCAGGGTGAGGACGGACGCGACGATCAGCCAGGCGTCCAGGGCGGTGCGCAGCCGCGGTGCACGGCCGCCCGCGACCCGCACGACCTCGGTCAACAGGCGGACCGCGGCGGTGAGTACGACGGCGAGAGTGATCGCGAGGAAGGCGAGCAGGGGCCACGGGGAGAGCGGCCGCCCGCTCGGTTGCGGGACGGCCTGAAGGGCGCCCGCGCCGATGGTGAGCGCGCCGAACGCGATCGCGCGCGAGCGGTTCGGCCCGCGTGCCGTGCGCGGCAGGACGGCGAACGCCAGACCGGCGGCGAGCAGGACCGGAAGGCCGGATCCGGAGCGGGCGCCGATGCCGATGCCGACGACGGCGAGCGCGATCAGGCCGGGCTCCGGTGCCGTGGCCGCTCTGGCGATCGACGGGAGGCGCTGTCGACCGGCCCTCATCGGTACCCGCGGTCGTCCGGGCCGGGGGAGGGGAGCCGGCGAAGGGGGCGCGGCGGCAGGTCGGGTCCGGCGTACGGAGTTTCGGCGTACGGGAGTTCGACGTACGGGGGTTCGACGTACGGGGGTTCGGCGTTCGACGGGTGTCGGGTTCGCTGCGTGGCGGTCTCCTGGTTCGGGCGGTGGCCGAGGGCGGCGGGCATCGGGTGCCGACCGCGCGCGGCGCGTGGGTGCGCCGATTCCCGGAGCGGTTCCGGCGTCGGAGCGGACAACGAGGATCCCGCGATCGATACACGCCGGTTACCGTGTGTTCACTCCATCGACACGCGACGCCACGCTTCCGGGTGACCGTCGGGGCGGCGCGGGGCGTGCCACGCCGGCGCGCCGATCGACCGGGCCCGACGACGAGCGGCTTGCCGCGTATCCCCGCGCGCCCGCGCCACGCGTCCGGCGCATCCGACGAGCGGTGCGGCCGCACGCCGCCCGCACCGCTCGTCCCGAGGCCGAGATCCCCCGATACCCGTCGAACCCGAACTCGGCCCCCGGTGCGCGCGCCCCGGTCCCACCGGAGAGCGGCGGGAGCGGGGTCGTTCGCTCGGTCGACGCAAGCCTCGACCGGTCGACGGCAACGACGGAAGGCCCGCGACCGTCTCGAACATGTTCGGAACACATTCCGGATGCGTCCCGAACACCCGGTCGCGAGCCGGGTGCGGCTTCCGGGTCGGCGCATCCGACGGCACGTGCCGATGCCCCGATCGACGTTGGCGAAAGCCCGCCGGTGGTGGTGTCGGAATGTGCCGCGGGTCCGTACCATGGCCCGGCATGACGGGGGTCGGGGATTCGAAGCGGCAGCAGGGCAACCTCGTACTGCTGGTGGCGGCACTGCTGTTCGCGGTGATCGTGCTGCCCCGCGTACTGGAGGACGACAGGCACGACAAGGGCGCCGCGGGCGCGCCGGCGGCGTTGGCCGCCGTTACGAAGGGGGCGCCGACGGCGGGGCTGCCCACGGGTTCGCCGACGGTGCGTGGGCTGCCGGCGGATCCCCGGCAGACGCCCGGGCGGTCGGCGGCCGGGAGCGATTCCCGGCCCGGCGGCTCGGTGCCGACCGCCGTGCGCGACCCGCGTGCGGACGCGTTCGCGGCGGTGGCGCACAACGGGACCTGTCTGAACGCGTGGCAGACCGGGACGGAGCGCGGCAGCGGCTGGAACACCGACATCCCGCGTGCCGTGGACTGCGACTCGGACAGCGCGTTCGTGCGCGTGGCCGGGGTGAACGCCACGAACTGCCCGATCAGCGATCCGGGGGTGACCAGTTGGCGCTACCGCGAGGTCGAACTGTGCCTGGAACGGCAGTTCCGCAAGGGCCAGTGCTTCCTGGTCTCCCGCTCGGGCGGGACCGAGAACACCCCGCGCTATTCCGCCAACCTGTTCACCTGGATCGACTGCGACGCGGCGCGCATCCCGGCGAGCTTCGATTCGCTCCTGGCCGTCACCGGGGTCTACCGGGCCCCGGCCGACGTCCGGGCCGGCGCGTGCGCCAGAGTGGCCAACGACCGGACGTACTACTGGTATTGGGTCGCCCACCAGAACACCACGCTGGTCTGCGCGACCTATCCGAATCGCTGACGGGCGCGTCGAACCCGGGTCCACGCGGCGTCATTTGCGGGTCGCGGCATGCATCACCCCGAAGCCGAGCCCGAGGGCGAGCAGCACGATCGGCCCGGACGCGAACAGGTAGTACATCCCGACGGCGACGGCCAACGCGCAGTAGGCGGCGGAGACGTAACACAGGACGCGCTGCAACTCCGGCGACCCGTGCCGATTGAGGCGCACGACCAGGGCACAACACACCGCCGCCCACAACGCCGCCCGCTCCTGTCCGAACGACGCCGTCTCGAACAGGTCCGCCGCCGTATTGTGCAACCCGTTGTGGGCCATCGACGCGGCCGCCTCGGCGAGCGCTCGAACCCGATCCGGCGGCGCGGCCCCCGGTCGCAGATCCTCGATCAACGACCGCCAGTACTCGGACAGGAGCAACACGGCCAGCCCGAGCCCGTGAAACACCTTGGCCGTGCCCTCCGCGGACCCCAACCGCCCCCGGGCGGGCGTCTGTTCGACTCCGGCATCCCCCGAACCCCCGTCAGTTGCCATCTGCGCAGCGTAGCGAACCACGCGCGGGGGCGAGTCCGGGATTTCGAGGTGGAACCGATCCGGGACCCGCCACATCGGAGGGAGGTGACCTCGAGGAACGGTGGGGGTGTTCGGATGATGCGCACGGGTGGGCGGGTCGTGGTCGCCGGGCTGGTGGCGGCGGTGGTGGTCGGTGGCACGGCGGTATGGCGGCCGTGGGGGTCGGGTGGGTCGGGGCGCGAGGACGACGGGGCGGTGTTGTCGGCGCCCGGTCGGGTGTACCCCGTGCTGGCCGATCCCTATGGGGACCGGTACAACGCGAAGTTGTCGCCGACGCTGATCCGGCGGCGCGAGGCGTTTCGGCAGCGGATCGCGGAGGTGCTGCAGCGGCATCTGCCGCCGCCCGCCGCCGTCGCGATCAGCGAGGCCACGTCCGGTGACTACCGGGTCACGGTCGACGGCAGGGAGTATCGGGTCGGGTTGAACCTCGACACCGTGCGCGTCGCGAAGCATCCGCCGAAGGGGATGGCCCATCCGGTTCCGGACATGAGCGTGGACCCGTACACCCCGTGGTGCCGACCCCCGGAGAAGCGGGGCAGGGATCTCGGCTGCGTCGACGGGTCGCTCCCGGACGGCGGGGCGGTCGCCGTCCACTTCCCCGCGCGGGCCGACCTTCCGCCCGCCGGAATCGGTACCACCGGCCCGTCGGCGGTGTTCCGGTATCGGGGTGCTCAGGTCGGCCTGACCGCGTTCGCCGACCTCGAATCCCGCTCCCTCCCGCCGATCACCGGCGAGCAGTGGCTCGCGGTGGTGCGCGACCCGTCATTCCTCGAACTGGTCGACTACTGGCGGGCGCACCCCACCATCAAGGGCCACGGGTGGTGACCGCCGGCGCCGGGGACGCACTCCCGGCGCCGGCGGTTTTCGCCGCTCCCGCGATCAGCGGCCCGAACCCGCGTGGACCAGGGCCTCCTCCGTCGCGTCGAGGTCGAACGCGGTGTGCAGGGCGCGCACCGCGTCGACCACCTGGGCGGTGCGGCACAGGACGGAGATCCGGATCTCCGACGTCGACATGATCTCGATGTTGACGCCCACGGCCGCCAGCGTCTCGCAGAAGGTCGCGGTGACCCCCGGACCGGCCCGCATGCCGGTGCCGATCAGCGAGACCTTGCCGACGTCCGCGTCGTGGCTCACCCTCTCGAAGCCGAGCTCGGCGCGCGTCGCGTCGAGTGCGGCCAGCGCGGCGGCCACGCCCTGCTCGGGCAGGACGAACGTCAGATCGGCGCGGGCGTCGTCCGGTCGTGCCGCGTTCCGCACCACCATGTCGATCTCGCCCCCGGCGTCGGCGACCGCGCGGACCAGCCGGCCCACCGCCCCCGCGCCGTCCGGGACCCCGTGCACGGTGACCTTCGCGCCGGACAGGTCGTGCGCGACACCGGTGATCCGCGACGGTTCCGCGCCGGCGTCGTCGGGCCTGCCGGACACGGTGGTTCCGGGCTTGTCCCCGTACGAGGACCGGACCTGGATCGGTACGCCCCAGCGGCGGGCGTACTCGACCGAACGCAGGGCCAGCACCCGACTCCCCGCCGCCGCCATCTCCTGCATGGCGTCGTAGCCGACGTGGTCGAGCAGCCGTGCGCTCGGCACGATCCGGGGATCCGCGCTGTACACGCCGTCCACGTCCGTGTAGATCTCGCAGACGTCGGCCTTGAGCGCGGCGGCCAGCGCGATGGCCGTGGTGTCGGAACCGCCGCGGCCCAGGGTGGTGATGTCGTCGGTGTCCCGGTTCAGTCCCTGGAATCCGGCGACCAACACGATGCGGCCCCGGTCGAGTTCCCGCCGCACCCGATGCGGGACCACCTCGACGATCTGCGCCCCGCCGTATTCGGCGGTGGTGAACACGCCCGCCTGCGGGCCGGACAACGAACACGCCGGCGCGCCCAGGTCGCGGATCGCCATCGCGGCCAGCGCGTTGGAGATGCGCTCGCCCGAGGTGAACAACATGTCCAGCTCGCGCGGGTGCGGGAAGGGCGAGATCTTCCGTGCCAGGTCGAGCAGTTCGTCGGTGGTGTCGCCCATGGCGGACAACACCACGACGACGTCGTGACCCTCGTGACGCGTGGCTACCACGCGTTCGGCGACCTGCTTGACGCGCTCGATGCTGTGCACCGAGGAGCCGCCGTACTTCTGCACGATGAGAACCATGGAGTGAGGTCTCCTCGAGGCCGCCCCGGACGGGCGGCCGGTCGGCGCCGGGTCGGCCGGTGGCCCGGTGCGGATGGGCCTACGGGTGACCGGCTTCGACGGCGTCGACGAGGATCGTGCACGCGGTGTCCACGACCTCGGCGGTGACGTTGAGCGGCGGGAGGATCCGCACCACGCAGTCCTCGCGTCCGCCGCGCTCGACGATCAGTCCCCGGCGCAGCGCCCGGGCCTGGATCGCGCGGGCGAACTCCGCTGCGGGCAGCCCGGTTTCCGGGTCGGCGATCTCGATGCCCCACATCAGGCCCCGGCCGCGCACCTCGCGCACCCAGGGGTCGGCCATCAGCGGTGTGAGCCGGTCGGCGATCTGCGCGCCGCGCCGCCGCACGTTGCCGAGGATGTCGTCGCGCCGGACGATGCGCACGGCCTCGGCCCCGGCGGCGAACGCGAGTTGGTTGCCGCGGAAGGTGCCGATGTGCGCGCCGGCCGCCCAGCCGTCGAGCGCGTCGTCGTACAGGATCACCGCGATCGGGGTGCCGATGCCGCTGAGCGCCTTGGAGGCGACCACGACGTCCGGTTCGATCCCGTACTGCTCGAACGCGAACCAGGTACCGGTGCGCCCGCAGCCGGTCTGCACCTCGTCGACGATCAGCGGGATCCGCAACTCCCGGGTGAGCGCGCGCAGTCGGCGGACGAAGTCGGCGGTGGCGGGCACCACGCCGCCCTCGCCCTGCACGAGTTCGAGGAGCACCGCGGCGGGCAGCGGGATGCCGGCGTTGCCGTCGGTGAGCGAACGCTCCAGGTAGCCCACGCAGTTCGTGGTGCACGTGTCGGGGCTCAGGGCCAGCGGGCACCGACCGCAGTAGGAGAACGGGAAGAAGTGGGTGCCGGGTACGCCGTTGGGGACGGGCCGCTTCGCCGACACCAGACCGGTCAGCGCCATGGCGGCGTGCGTGCTGCCGTGGAAGCCGCCCTGGAAGGTGACGATGTCGCCGCGACCGGTGGCGATCTTGCAGAGCTTGATCGCCGCCTCGATGGCGTTGGCCCCGGTGGGACCGCAGAAGTGCACCTTCGTGCGCTCGCGCATCCCGGCGGGCAGCATCGACAGCTGGGCTTCCAGGAACGCGTCCTTGACCGGCGTCGGGAAGTCCAACCCGTGGGTGAGCACGCCCAGTTGCGCGGTGACGGAGCGGACCAGCTCGGGGTGGTTGTGGCCCAGCGACAGGACGCCGGCGCCGGCGAGGAAGTCGATGAAGACGTTGCCGTCGACATCGCGCACGAAGCTGCCGGCCGCCTCGGCCAGCGCGATGGGCAGATTACGCGGATACGTACGGGCGTTGGACTCGCGCCGGGCCTGGCGCGCGAGCAGTTCGGCGGAGCGCGGACCGGGTAGGTCGCACGCCACATGGGGCTCGGTCATGGTGACCTGGGCAAGCGTCATGGGTATCTCCGATGGGGACTACGGGGATGGGGGGTGGGGGATGGGGGATGGGGGAATGGGCACCGGGAAGTGGGATGCCTCACCCGGGGCGGGCCGGGATGCCGCGCCACCGGGTTGCGTCGGGCAGGTGTTCGCCCTTCATGACCAGGGACAGTGCGTCGAGCGAGGCGCCCGCGCCGACCCGCGCGTCGTAGAGCACGACGGACCGGGTGCCGACCGAGGCACCCGCGCCGATCCGGACCTCGGACATCTTCATCACGCGGTCCTCGAACAGGTGGGTCTGCAACGACGTCACCTCCGCCACCGCCGCGTCGTCGCCCACCTCGACCAGGTCGAACTCGGTCAGGTACGTGGTGCCGAGCCAGACCCGGCGGCCGATCCGGGCGCCGAACAGCCGCAACACCGGGCCCATCAGGGGTGTGCCGGCGAGGATGTTGAGCAGACTCGGCACGACCAGGTTCTCGTACAGCCCGGTGATCAGCTCCGTGCGGCGCACCCAGATGCTCCACAGCGGTTCGACCCTGGCCCGATAGCGGCCGATGACCAGCCACTTCAACACCACCACGGCCAGCGTGGAGCCCACCCCGACGGCCAGGAACAGGGCCGGACCGAGCAGGAACAGCACCCACGGCGAGCAGGCCCCGGCGAGCCGGACGGCCGCGTACAGACTGCCGAGCGCACCCAGCGCGGCGATCGTGGCGGGCAGCGTCACCCGGAAGTACTCGATCGCCAGCCGGGCCGCGATCAGCCCCCGGCTGGGGTCGTACGTCAATTTCGCCGGGAAGTCCCGGCTCTCCTCGCGGCGCGGCAGGAAGATCGCGGGCGAACCGAGCCAGGTGGTCTCGGGGTCGATCGGCCGGGTCGGCGCGAGCGAGTGCACGCCGAGCAGACTGTTCTCGCCGAGCCGGCACGAGCCGGGAACGAGCGCGCCGTTGCCGACGAAGCTGCGCGCGCCGATCTCGGCCGGGGCGAGCGCGACCTGCCCGTGATGGAACACGGCCGGGCCCACCACGCTGACGTCCGCCACGAAGCTGCGCTCGCCGATGATCAGCATCTCGGGGTCGACGAAACTGACCGTGGCCACCTCGGACCAGCGTCCGGTACGGGCACCGAGCAGGCGCAGGAACGGGACGAGGTACAGCGTCGAGTAGAGCGAGTGGGTCAGCGTCAGACTGGCCGTCATCATGCCGTCGCCGATCCACTTGCGCACGCCCAGGCCACTGCGTTCGGGATGGATCCCGGCCCGGGAGCGCGGCAGCACCACCCGTTTGACCACCAGCACCAGCACACACGTGAACAGCACCACCAGCGGCCCGGCCGGGAGCGTGGCGGCGATCGCCCACCCGAAGCCGTATCGCCAGGCGACGACCCCCACGAGCGCGCCGGCGGCACCGGCGACCAACAGCGGGACCAGGGCGAGCAGTAGGGCGCCGGCGCCGAAGCCGATCAGGACCCGCAGCGGCCAGGCACGGCCGTCGTCCTCGGCCGCCATCGCGTCGAGCAGGGCCGGCGCCCCCTCCTGGCGGGTGACGGGTGAGCCGGCCCAGTGCTCGTCGGCGGGCAGCACGTGGTCCGCCGGAACCGACGACTGCTCGCCGACCGAGGTCCGGTCGCCGATCACCGCGCCCGCGAGCACGACGCTGTTGGTTCCGACGAAGCAGCCGGCGCCGATGCGGACCGGCGCCAGCCGCAACCACCCGTGCTCGACCACGTACGGCTGGATCCGTGCGCCGTAGCCGATGCTCGTCCCGTCGCCGATCTCCACGAACGCGGGCAGCCCGAGCACCGCCGACACATGGCAGTCGCGGCCGATCCGGGCACCGACCAACCGCAACCACGGGGCCAGGAGCGGGGATCCGGTGAGGAACGCGAGCGGACTGAACGCGAGCATCCGGCCGTACAGCCAGAACCGCAGGTAGGTCACGCCCCACAGCGGATACCACCCGGGGCGTACGCCGAGCATCAACAACCGCGCGCCGAACAGCGTGACGAGCAGGCTCCCGACGATCCACCCGATCTCCAGGGCGATGAACCCGGGCAGGTGCAGGTGGGTGACGCGGTCGAGCGGGCCGCCGGGCGCCGGCTCGTGGATCGGCAGGTCCCAGGCCAGGAACAGTCGGTACAGCAGCACGACCGCGGGCAGGCCCAGGGCGAGCAGCCACGCGTACAGCGCGACGAACTGCGCGACACCGCAGGCGAATACCCGCCGGCCGCTGTGCCGGAGCGGCGCCGGCGCGGGGGTCGCGGGCGGCCGTGCGACACCGGCCGCCCGGACCTCGGCCGCCGCCTCGGCCTCGACGTGCCGGGCCAGGCCGCGAATGGTGGGGTGGGCGTACAGGTCGCCCATCGCCACGCCGCGCAACTCCGGTTCCCGGCGCAGTCGGGAGATCAGCCGGGCCGCCGCCATGGAGTGACCGCCGAGGTCGCAGAAGAAGTCGTCCTCGACGGAGAGCTCCGCGCCGCCGAGCACGTCCGCCCAGGCCCGGGTCAGGTGCCGCTCCAGCGCCGTCTCGGGCGCGACGTGGGTACCGGTACGCCGGTTCAGCGGCGCGGAGGCCGGCGCGGGCAGCGCGGCACGGTCGACCTTGTCCGCGGCCAGCAACGGGAATTCGGGCAACACCTCGACGTAGGACGGGATCATGTACGCGGGCAGCCGGCTCTGCAGGGCCACCCGCAACCGGGCCCGCAACGCGTCGTGGGCGTCGGGGGCGCCGCGGATGTGACGCACGCCGTTGGACCCGTTGGACCCGTTCGACCCCTTGGATCCGTTGGATCCGTTCGACCCCGCGTCGTGCGCCGGGGCCGACGCCCCGTCGCCGCCGACGAGTGTCACGTAGCCGACCAGGTCCTGCACGACGCCGTCCCGCTCCAGCGGGGTCACGACCGCGTTCTCGATCGCGGGGTCCTCGCGCAGCACCTCCTCGATCTCGGCCGCCTCGATGCGGTAGCCGCGGATCTTGAGCTGGGTGTCGACCCGGCCGAGGTATTCGATCTCGCCCGTCGCGGTGAACCGGCCGAGGTCGCCGGTGCGATAGATCCTCGGCACGTCGGCGCGTTCGGCCTCGATCGGGTTGGACACGAACCGCTCGGCGGTCAGGTCGGGGCGATTGACGTAGCCGACCGCCACACCCGGACCGCCGACGCAGATCTCCCCGCCCGCGCCCTCGTCGACCGGGCGCAGCCGCTCGTCGAGGATGTAGACCCGGTAGGTCGGCAGCGGTACGCCGATCGTCACCGGCCGGTTCGGGGCCAGTTCGCCGCAGGTCGCGGTGACGGTCGTCTCGGTGGGGCCGTACGCGTTGAGGATGCGTCGATCGGGTCGCGACCAGCGCCGGACCAGATCCGGCGGGCACGCCTCGCCACTGACCAACAGGCTGCGCAGAAGCGGGAATTCGCCCTCGATGGTGGTCAACAGGGTGGGTACGCAGCACAGCACCGTGATCCGGTGCTCCAGCAGGAAGTCGCTCAGCCCCTGGCCGACCCGCCCACCGTCGGTGGGACCGGAGATCAGGGTCGCCCCGGCGATCCAGGCCGGCCAGATCTCCTCGACCGAGAAGTCGAAAGCGATCGAGAGCCCCTGATAGACCCGGTCCCGGGCGCTCACCCGGTAGATCGGGGTGACCACGTGCAGGAAGTTGGCGATGCTCGCGTGCGACACGGCCACGCCCTTGGGGCGCCCCGTGGTCCCGGAGGTGTAGATCACGTAGGACCACGAGCCCGGCTCGATCCGCACGTCCGGCCGATCGTCCGATTCTCGGGCCAAGTCGTGCGCCGCGACGTCGAGTTCGAGCAGCGGGCAGGTCGCCTCCGCGGTGCGCCGGCGCATGTCGGACGTACTGACCAGATCGCACAGGTCGGCGTCCCGGGCGATGAAGGCGACCCGTTCGGCCGGGAACGACGGGTCGAGCGGGACGTAGGCGGCGCCTGTCTTGATCACGCCGAGCAGGGCCACGTATGCGTCGAGCGAGCGTTCGAGGAGGATTCCGACGGCGCGGCCCGGAGCGGCCCCGCGGCTCCGGAGCAGATTCGCCAAGCGGTTGGCTCGGCGGTCCAGCTCCGCGTAACTCAACGAGGTGTTCTCGCAGACGACGGCGACGGCCTCGGGATTGCGGTCGCAGGACCGCTCGAAGAAATGGGGGAGTACGCGGATCGGCGACTTGTCGAGAGTGGCCGTCGGGGGTGAGGCCCCCGGGGCGACGACCGAGTTCACCGGTCCGGGAGTGGTTCTCATACGGGTCATGACTCGTCCTCGTCGGGGATTTATGTAAACCCGGTTGAATAATGAGATTCCATCGGACATGCCTGAAGATCGACATACACGACAGGTATGCAGGACCGCTGCGACACCGCCCGCGCGTGACCGGCGCTACGGGGAAGGGCGCGAGTTGCAGGCGCCATCGGTGCAGGTGAAGAAGCATTCAAGGACCTGGAAACACCCGCCGAAACGGCCCGAGACGAGCCGACGCGGCCGTTTCGCGCGGTGGATTCCGGCGAACGGCCGGAGAGCCGAAGAACGCCGTGGCGGCGCCTTGGGTTCGGCTCTCTGTGCAATTCGAAGTCGTGATCATTCTTGACCGGGAAGATCACGGTCGTGCCGCCTATTGCGACTCGTGCCGGGCTCGACATTTGCCCGATAGCGCATGGAAGGCGAAATGAAAACTAGGTTCGCGGACTGTCTCCGGAACAGGTGAATACGAGCCAACGTGGGGTGGCCCATTGCGGCGGGTGAGGTTTACCACGGGTAACCGGGGGGCGATGCCGCGCTCCGCCGCGGGGTCGCCCGGTCGGACATCCGAAGGCGGGGTCGGGGCGGGTATGGGTGGGGGAGGTATGCCCTCGACGGCCGGCCGGGGCCGCACGCGGACGCCGCACATGGATGTTACCCATTGGAAACATGCGGCTACACAGGGTGGTGACGATGTCGACGCACAGGCGAGATCGAGCCGACGGCGGGTCGGCGAAAGTCGCCCGTGGGCCTCTCCAGGCTCCGACGGCGCGTAAAGACTCGCTTACGGTTGGTTCTCGGTTGCCTCTTGACGCGCCGGGAACGGCCGTGATCGATCATGCGGGTCGAACGTCGCCACGCCGCCGCGCACAGTGCGCCGGTGCGCGATGCGCGTCGACCGTGGGTGGGTCAACCGCCGTCGTGCGTGGGCCACTCGTCGCCGCCCTCCCAGGCGACCCGGTCGCGGTCGGCGGGGTCGAGGCCCAGTTCGGCGGCGAGGGCGTCGAGTTCGCCCCGGTCGTGCAGTCGACGGTAGGTGCCGTCGGCGAGCATGACCAGCCGATACGTGTCACCGGGACGGTACGCCTCGACGACGAGGTCGAAGCGACCGTGTGCCTTGTCGCTCATGTCGTCCAGGGTCGCGCATCCGAGTGCGAGCGGCCGGCGCCGGCGGGGGCGGGAACCACCGGCCGATGCCATCCTGGGGAGAGTGCACCTCGGGCGACACCACATCACGTTCGAGCGGTGGAGGTGTGGGGGATGGGTGGTGCGGGGAGAGCCGCGCGACTGGTCTGCGGGCGGCGTGCCAAGTGGATCATCGTCGTGCTCTGGATCGTGGTCCTGGCCGCGGCCGGTCCGGCCGCGAGCAAGCTGACCGACGCGGAGAAGAACGACGCCTCCGCGTGGTTGCCGGAGAGCGCCGAGTCGACGAGAGTCGTCGACGAATCGAAGGCGTTCCTGCCGCAAAACGTCACCGCGGTCGTGGTGTACGCGCGCGACTCCGGCCTGACCCCGAGCGACGACGCGACGATCGCCGCCGACGCCGAGCAGCTGCGCGCCCTGACCGCCCACGGCATCGTCGGCTCCCAGGTACAGGGCCCCCTGCCCGACCGTGTCGCCGACCCGCGAGCGAAGGTGATCCTGGTCCCGATCACCTTCGGCGACAACGGCTGGAACAGCATCTCCAAGGCCGTGGACCAGATCCGGCCGATCGTGACGGACCACCCCGACGACGGCCTGGAAGCGCACATCACGGGTCCCGGCGGGGTCGCCGCCGACAGCAGCGACGCCTTCGCGGGCATCGACGGAACCCTGTTGTTCGCCGCCCTCGGCGTGGTCGTGGTGATCCTCCTCTGCACCTACCGCAGTCCGACGCTGCTGCTGGTCCCGGTGGTCTGCGTGGTCGGCGCGTTGCTCGCCGCCCAGGCGGTGATCTACGTGCTGGCCCGGCACGCCTCGCTCGTGGTCAACGCGCAGAGCGCGGGCATCCTGACCGTGCTGGTCTTCGGCGCCGGCACCGACTACGCGCTGCTGCTCGTCGCCCGCTACCGGGAGGAACTGCGCCGTCACGAGGATCGGCACGAGGCGATGGCGCTGGCCCTGCACCGGGCCGGACCCGCCGTGATCGCCAGCGCCTCCACGGTGATCGTGAGCATGTTGTGCCTGCTCGCCGCCGAGATGAACTCCACCAACGGGCTGGGACCGGTGGCCGCGATCGGCGTGGCGGTGGCGCTGCTCGCGATGCTGACCCTGTTCCCGGCGGTGCTGCTGATCACCGGGCGATGGATCTTCTGGCCCGCCGTCCCGCACCTGGGCTCGCCCGAGCCGACCGAGACCGGCCTGTGGGCTCGGACGGGTCGCCGCATCGCCCGCCGCCCGCGCGTCGTGTGGATCACCACCGTCGCGATCTTGGCCGCGCTGTCCTTCGGCCTGATCTCGCTGAACGCCTCGGGCCTGACCACCGCCGAGAGCTTCACCGGCACGCCCGACTCGGTGGTCGGCCAGAAGGTCCAGGCCCGCTACTTCCCCGCCGGCACCGGACAACCGCTCCAGGTGGTCGCGAACACCGCGTCGCTGGACGCGGTCCGCACCTCGCTCGCCGCCGTCCCCGGAGTGGTCGCCGACAGTGTCACCATGCCGCCGGGCGTACCGGCGGAGCGCGACGGACGCTCGTATGTGGAGGCGACCCTGACCGCCGCCGCCGACAGCGGCGCGGCCCGGGACACGGTCGACGCCGCCCGCTCCGCGGTGCACGCGGTGCCGCACGCCGACGCCCTGGTGGGCGGCGGTACCGCGGCCCAACTCGACAGCAATCGCGCCTCGGTCCGGGACGAGAAGGTGCTGATCCCCGTCATCCTGGCCGTCGTACTGATCATTCTGGCGCTGCTGTTGCGGGCCGTGGTGGCGCCGGTGGTGCTGATCGCGACGGTGGTGGTGTCGTTCACCGCGGCGCTCGGGATCAGTGCGTTGGCGTTCCGCCACGTGTTCGACTTCGCGGCCGAGGACACCTCGTTCCCACTGCTCGTGTTCGTCTTCCTGGTCGCCCTGGGCATCGACTACAACATCTTCCTGAGCACGCGGGTGCGGGAGGAGAGCATGCGCGCCGACACCCGCACCGGTGCGCTGACCGGCCTCGCCGCGACCGGTGGGGTGATCACCTCGGCCGGCCTCGTGCTGGCGGGCACCTTCGCGGCGCTGGCCACGCTGCCGATCGTCGGGTTCGCCGAGATCGGCTTCGCGGTCGCACTGGGTGTCCTGCTCGACACCATGGTGGTGCGGCCGGTGCTGGTCACGGCGCTGACGCTCGACCTGCGGCACCGGATGTGGTGGCCGAGCGCGCTGTGGCGACGCGAGGCGGAGGCGGCGGGTCGGGCCGAGGCCGGGAGTGGTGACGGGCGGTAGGCGAGGGCCCCCGGCGGGCCGGAGGCCGGAGTTACAGTGGAGGAACAGGGAGTGCTCGGGGACGCCCGCATGCTCGGGGCAGTCGTTTCGGCACCGGAGTCGGCCATGATCGTGGCGCTCGTGATCATCATTGTCGTCGGCGGCATCGTCGCGCTGGTCGGGCTGCTCGCCGCGACCGGGCTGCGCGTGGTCCGCCAATACGAACGCGGCGTGGTGTTCCGCCTCGGCCGCGTACAGGAGCCGATCCGCGAGGCCGGACTGACCCGGATCGTGCCGATCGTGGACCGCATGCGGAAGGTCAACACGCAGATCGTGACGATGCCGATCCCCGCCCAGGACGGCATCACCCGGGACAACGTCACCGTCCGGGTCGACGCAGTCGTCTACTTCCGGGTGAACGATCCGGTCAAGGCGACGGTCCAGGTCCAGGACTACGAGTTCGCGGTGTCGCAGGTCGCGCAGACGTCGTTGCGCTCGATCATCGGCAAGAGCGACCTGGACGACCTGCTGTCGAATCGTGAGGCGCTGAATCAGGGGCTGGCGCTGATGATCGACTCGCCCGCGGTGGGCTGGGGCGTGGAGATCGACCGGGTGGAGATCAAGGACGTGGCGCTGCCGGAGTCGATGAAGCGCTCGATGTCCAGGCAGGCCGAAGCGGAGCGGGAGCGGCGCTCGCGGATCATCACCGCCGACGGCGAGTTCCAGGCGTCGCGCAAGCTGGCCTCGGCGGCGACCGTGATGTCGAGCAGTCCGGCGGCACTGCAGTTGCGCCTCCTCCAGACGATCGTCGAGGTCGCGGCCGAGAAGAACTCGACCGTCGTGCTGCCGTTCCCGGTGGAGCTGTTGCGGTTCCTGGAGAACGCGACCGCGGAATCGGCGCCGGGCTCGGGCGCGATGGCGGCCGGCGCGAACGGCACGTCGGCGTGGTTGCGGGAGGGGCACGCGCGACCGTCGGTCTCGACGCGTCCGCATCACCTGAAGAACCGGCGGTGACGGCCGCGAGGCCGATCCCGCCGTGTGCCGGGCCGGGTGGTCGGCGACGGGTCGACCCGCATCGGAGCGAAGCTTTGTGCGGCGATCTGACGGCCTGAAAGGCCGGTTTGGGTAGGGGGATTTGGCTCGTGGGATTTCAGGCGCTCAGAAAGGCGTACAGAGACCCTTAAGGTCTGGTGTTCGGGTCCATATTGGGTATGCTGAACTGGTTCTCGGGGCGCGGAAACCTGTGCGCCTCGGGCTTGTTCGGCCTGTCCGGGGCCGGTGTATCACCCGACGACACGACCGCTCCCGCCATCACGGTGGGAGCGTGATTCGTGATGCCAGAAAAGAGGGCCTTGTGACTGATTCCGGCAGCCTTTCCGCCGTCGCGTCGTCCGACGTCGGCGGGAGGGAGGGCCCGGCGTACGACGCCGGCGCGATCACCGTGTTGGACGGGCTGGACGCGGTGCGCCGGCGGCCGGGGATGTACATCGGCTCGACCGGCGAGCGCGGGCTGCATCACATGGTGCAGGAGATCGTGGACAACTCCGTCGACGAGGCCCTGGCCGGTGTCGCGGATCGCATCGATGTCACGCTCCTGGCCGACGGTGCCGTGCGGGTGGTGGACAACGGGCGCGGGATTCCGGTCGGGCTGCACCCGGAGAAGGGGCTACCGGCCGTCGAACTGGTGCTGACCGTGCTGCACGCGGGCGGCAAGTTCGGGGGTGGCGGCTACGCGGTCTCCGGCGGGCTGCACGGCGTCGGGTTGTCCGTGGTCAACGCGCTGTCCACGCATCTGTCGGTGGAGATCCGCGCCGACGGCCGGCGGTGGACCCAGGACTATCGCCGGGGTGTGCCCGTCACCGAACTGGTCCGGCACGAGGCCGTCTCCGACACCGGCACCTCGCTCACCTTCCGGGCCGACCCGGACGTCTTCGAGACCACCGAGTACTCGTTCGAGACCCTGGCCCGTCGCCTCCAGGAGATGGCCTTCCTCACCGGGGGCCTGACCCTGGCCCTGACCGACGAACGCCACGGCGCACGGACGCCGGGCACCACGCCGGGCGGGACCGGCGCCGGGGAGCCGGCCCGGTCCGTCGTGTACCGCTATCAGGGCGGCATCGTCGACTTCGTCACCCACCTCAACGCCGGCAAGGGCGAGCCGGTGCACGCGTCGGTCGTCGCCATCCGGGCCGAGGACGCGGAGCGGTCGGTGTCCGTCGAGGTCGCGATGCAGTGGAACTCCCGGTTCAGGGAAGGGGTGTACTCCTATGCCAACGCCATTCACACCCGCGAGGGCGGCACCCACGAGGAGGGTTTCCGCGCCGCGCTGACCGGCGTGGTCAACCGCTACGCGCGCGAGCGACGGTTGTTGCGGGAAAAGGACGAGAACCTGCCCGGCGAGGACATCCGCGAGGGGCTGACGGCGATCGTCTCGGTCAAGCTGGGCGAGCCGCAGTTCGAGGGCCAGACCAAGACCCGGCTGGGCAACACCGAGGCGCGGACGTACGTACACAAGGCCGTGCACGAGCAGTTGACCGACTGGTTCGCCCGAAACCCGGTCGACGCGACGGAGATCGTGCGCAAGGCGGTCCGGGCCCGCACCGCCCGGCTCGCCGCGCGCAAGGCCCGTGATCTCACCCGCCGCAAGAGCCTGGTGGAATCCATCGCGCTGCCCGGCAAACTCGCCGACTGCCGGTCCACCGATCCGACGGCCTGCGAGATCTTCATCGTCGAGGGCGACTCCGCCGGCGGTTCGGCCAAGTCCGGCCGCAATCCCGAGTATCAGGCGATCCTGCCGATCCGGGGCAAGATCCTCAACGTCGAGAAGGCCCGCGTCGACAAGATCCTCGACAACCAGGAGATCCAAGCCCTCATTTCGGCCTTCGGCACCGGCGTGCACGAGGACTTCGACATCGACCGGCTGCGCTACCACCGGATCATTCTGATGGCCGACGCGGACGTCGACGGTCGGCACATCAACACGCTGCTCCTGACCTTCCTCTTCCGTTTCATGCGGCCGCTGATCGAGGCCGGCCACGTGTATCTCTCCCGCCCGCCGCTGTACAAGATCACCTGGGGGCGGGGCGACATCGAGTACGCCTACGCCGATCGGGAACGCGACGTGCTCGTCGAACGCGGCCGGCGCGAGGGCAGGCGGCTGCGCGAGGAGAGCATCCAGCGCTTCAAGGGGCTCGGCGAGATGAACGCGGAGGAGTTGCGGGTGACGACCATGGACCGGGACCACCGGGTGCTCGGTCGCATCACGCTCGAGGACGGCGCACAGGCGGACGCGCTGTTCTCGATCCTGATG
This sequence comes from Embleya hyalina, assembly GCF_003967355.1. Classification (GTDB taxonomy): domain Bacteria; phylum Actinomycetota; class Actinomycetes; order Streptomycetales; family Streptomycetaceae; genus Embleya; species Embleya hyalina. The sequence goes on from NZ_BIFH01000013.1 coordinate 122,627, forward strand.
GGCGAGGACGTCGAGGCGCGGCGCGGGTTCATCCAACGCAACGCCGCCGACGTGCGGTTCCTGGACATCTGACGCACGGGGCCGGGTGCCTCGCGCGGCGACGACCGTCGCGGCGCGAGGCACCGAATCCCGTCCCGCCTACCCCTCGGCGTCCTTCTCCGCCCACAGTTCGCCCGCGTGCGCCGCGACGAGGGCGGCGATTCGGGCGAGTACGTCGTCCGCCGGTCGCGCGTCGAGCCGGCGGCCGTCGCGCAGGCGCAGCGCGACGTGGTCGGCGGCGGCCTCGCGGGCGCCGAGCACGGCCTGATACGGGACCAGTCGCGCCTCCCGGATGCGGGCGCCCAGACTGCCTCGTTCCGGACCCGCGATCTCGACCCGCAGTCCGAGGTCGGCGCAGCGACGGGCCACCTCCTCGGCGCCCGGCCACTCGGCTTCGGTGATCGGCAGCACCACCACCTGGGTCGGCGCGAGCCAGGCGGGGAACGCCCCGCCGTGCCGCTCGATCAGGTGCGCCACGGCCCGTTCCACGCTGCCGATGATGCTGCGGTGGATCATCACCGGCCGATGCCGGGCCCCGTCGGCGCCGATGTAGTGCAGGTCGAACCGCTCGGGCTGATGGAAGTCGACCTGGACGGTGGACAGGGTGGACTCCCGGCCGGCCGCGTCGGTGACCTGGATGTCGATCTTGGGGCCGTAGAAGGCGGCCTCCCCCTCCGCCGCCTCGTACGGGAGGCCGGAGCGGTCGAGGACGTCGCGCAACAACGCGGTGGCCCGACTCCACTTCTCCGGCGCGGCGACGTACTTCCCGCCGGGACCCGGGAGGGAGAGCCGGTGGCGGCTCGCCTCGATGCCGAGTGCCCGGTACGCCCGGCGGATCATCTCCAGCGCGGCCCGCGCCTCGTCGGCGACCTGGTCGAGGGTGCAGAAGATGTGCGCGTCGTTGAGCTGGATCGCCCGCACCCGGGTCAGCCCACCCAGCACGCCGGAGAGCTCGGACCGGTACATGCCGCCCAACTCGGCCATCCGCAAAGGAAGTTCGCGGTAGCTGTGGGCACGGGAGCGGTAGATGACCGCATGGTGCGGACACAGGCTCGGCCGCAGCACCACCTGCTCGCCGCCGAGGTCCATCGGCGGGAACATGTCGTCGCTGTAGTGCGACCAGTGGCCCGAGATCTCGTACAACTCGCGCTTGCCGAGCACCGGCGAGTAGACGTGCCGGTAGCCCGCCCGGCGCTCCGCGCCCCGGATGTACTCCTCGAGGGTGTGCCGCACGGTGGCGCCGTCGGGCAGCCAGTAGGGCAGTCCCGCGCCGATCAGCGGGTCGGTGTCGAACAGGTCCAATTCGCGGCCGAGTCTGCGGTGGTCGTACACGGGGGTCTCCTCGCTGGTGTGGGGCGAGTGACCACAAGCCGAAGCCCCGGGGCACTCGCCCCGGGGCTTCTTGACCAAGACATCTGTCAGCGCGCCGGGACACTCTCCGGCGTCGTCGTCATCATGGCAGCGCGCTTCATGCCGGCAACGGTAGCAGAGAGGGGCGTCGGGTATACGGTGAGTCGATGATCATTTCGCTGCCGTCCGGCGACTTTCGCGCGTACCTGTTCGACTGCGACGGAACCATCGTCGACTCCATGCCGCTGCACTATCGGGCCTGGAAGCAGGCCCTCGACGAGTGGGACTGCGCGTTCCCCGAGGACCTGTTCTACGCCTGGGGCGGTCGACCGGTGACGGACATCATCGCCTCGCTCAACGCGGACCGGGGCCTGGCCATGCCGGTCGAGACGGTCGCCCGCCGGCGGGAACTGCTCTTCCGGGAGTATCTGCCGCAGTTGACCCCCGTACCGGGGATCCTCGCGCACATCGACGACGCGTGCGGGCGGATACCGACCGCCGTGGTCTCCGGGAGCACCCGCGACTCGGTCACCTCGTCGCTGGACACCCTCGGACTGCTCGACCGGTTCGACGTGCTGGTGTGCGCCGAGGACTACACGCGGGCCAAGCCCGACCCCGAGGGCTTCCTCCGCGCGGCCGGGCACCTGGGTGTCGCACCGGAGCACTGCCTGGTCTTCGAGGACACCGAGATGGGGATCCGGGCCGCCACGGCCGCGGGCATGGCATCGGTGCGGGTGCCGCAGAGCCGTCGGGGGTGAATGAGCGTCCCGGGTGAGGGCGCGGACACGGCGGGTGGAGCGTCGCCGCGGGCCGGCGGCGAATTCACGCGGTCGTCGGCCGTTGTTGGCGGTGTGGATGATCTTCGTGGGTTTTCCAACCAATACCGTGCGCATGCCCCCACCCCGCCTGCGCCCGGAGAAGCACCATGTGCGAGCAGCACGACGACGATTGTCCCCAGCCCGTCACGCCCCTGTCCGGGCCCGCCCGCCGGGCGTTCCTGCGCTCCGCGGCGCTGGCCGGAGCCGGTGCCGCGGCCGTGGGGGCGGTCGGCATCTCCCCGGCCGCCGCGGCCGGCACGGACGGCGGCGCCGGCGGCGCGGCGGCCGACGCGCCGGTGGACGCGCAGGGCATGCCCGCGTGGCGTCCTGATCGCGACAGTCGGCGATTCACGCTGGTGGTGATGCCGGACACGCAGTACATGTTCGACGAGCCGAGCATCACCACCGAGCCGATCGAGGCGTCCTTCCGGTACATCCTGGAGCACGCGCGCGAGGACAACATCGTCTTCATGGCGCACCTGGGCGACCTCACCCAGAACGGCCGCAAGCCCGAATTCGACGGCATCGGCCGGGCGTTCGAGGTGCTCGACCGCAAGGGCGTGGCCTACAGCGTGCTGGCGGGCAACCACGACATCGATTCCAACACCGACGACCGGCGCGGCCGGTCCGCGTACCTGGACACGTTCGGCCCGCAACGCTTCCGCGGCAAACGCTCGTTCGGCGGGGCCACCCCGGACGGCTACAACACCTACCACCTGTTCCAGGCCGGGGGACGGGAATGGCTCGTACTCGCCCTGGACTGGCGGCCCTCGCCCGCGAGCATCGCGTGGGCGCGCAAGGTGATGGCGGACCACCCGCATTCGCCGGTGATCCTGACCAGCCACGAACTGGTCTCCGCCGACATCCCGGGCCGGGAGGCGGAATTCTCCGACCACGGCCGCCGGTTGTGGGACGAACTGATCAAGGGCAACGACCAGATCTTCCTCACCCTCAACGGCCACTACTGGCCGGCCGGCCGCAGTACCCGTCGCAACGACGCCGGCAACGACGTACACCTGCACATCACCAACTACCAGAACCGCTACTTCGGCGGCGCCGCGATGATCCGGCTCTACCACTTCGACCTGGACCGCGACACCATCGACGTGGAGACGCTGTCCCCGTGGATCCTCGGTCGCAACAGCCGCGACCTCAACGAACTCGAGCGCCGCGAGATGGAGTTGACCGGACCCGACGACTACTTCTCGGTGCCGGTCGACTTCGACAGGCGGTTCGCGCGCTTCGCGCCGATACCCCAGCGCCCGGCCCGTCCGGCCGCACGCATGGTGGTGCCCGGCACGGTCGCCTACTGGCGCTTCGACGGCTCGCACAAGGACGGTGCGCCGGTACCCGGCGGGCAGCGGGTCAAGGACCTGTCCGGGCGCGGCAACGACCTGACGCTGATCCCGGCGCCGGGCGCCGCCGCCGGGTCGGTCAGCTGGTCCGGGCAGTACCACCCGGACCAGCCCGGACACGGCAGCGTCCGGCTCGCGGGCGGCAAATCCCCGCTGCGCGGCGGCCACTTCCAGACCGCGGCCGACGCACCGCTGAACCGGGCGACGTTCCGCTCCGGGTACACCGTCGAGGCGTTCTTCAAGCTGCCCGCCGACTGGGACGGCGGCAAGGACGCGTGGTCGGCGCTGCTGAGCCGCTGGGGGATGAGCGGCGAGGCGCGCAAGCCGAAGGGCGACCCGCAGGAGCCGGTGGTCACGCTGAGCCTGTCGGGCGGACGCGAACTCCAGTGGTGCGTCTACCCGCTGGACAGCGACGGCTCGGCCACCAACTGGGGCCACGAACTGACCCTGGACGCCTGGTGGCACGTCGCCGTCGTGAACGACGCCCGGCAGACCACGATGTACATCGACGGCTGCCCGGTGGTGCGCAACCCGACGGCCCGCTCGATCGGCCTGACCACGCTCAACCTCCCCTGGATGCTGGGCGGTTACGCGTACGACGGCAAGCTCGACCAGACCCTCAACGCCTGGGTGGGCGACGTGCGCGTCGTCGATCGCGCGCTGCGCCCGGACGCCTTCATGATCGGTCGCTGAGCGGCGCGGCAGCCGTGGCGGCTACTGCTTGAGCTTGCGCCAACCGCCCGCGCGGTTGTTGGCGATGATGTGCTCGAACATCGCCTTGAGGGCGGGACCGTTGATGGTCTCGCCCTCGCGGACGGCCACCGTGCGGGCGGTCTTGTTGTCGTGGCCGCCGGTGATGATCCCCTCGGGGTCGGGGACGATGGCGCCGTCGTACAGGAACACGTTGACGTGGTTCTTGGCCGCGAGCAGTGCGCAGATGTTGCCCTGGAGCACGAAGTAGGGCCGGACGGTGCGCTTGATGGTCTCGACCACCTCGTCGTCGGCGGCGTGCACCAGATCCCGGACCTCGCGACAAATGGCCTGTTGCCACTCGGGCAGGGCCTCGATGTAGGTGTCGACCCGCGGGTCGGTGATGTACGTCATGCCCCGCAACGGTAGCCGAAGCACCGCGCCCACGGCCGGCGGTGAACCTCCACGGGTAAACGCGCCGGTAGCCCGTGCCGGGAACGGGGGCGCGGAGAAGTCGGGGCCGGGCGGACGGGAAAGCCCGACGAGACGGTCGGAGAACGTGCGCCTCCGGGCCGTCACGCGCGTTCGATCGATATGACGACCGGGTTGTGCGGGCGACGTCCCCGCATTCGCGACCGACGCGCTCCGCCGTCGAATTCCACGACGCATCCGACGCGGTACCGTGTGTGATTGGAAATTCCTTTCCTGTCGAAGACCGAGCGACCGGTGACGGGATCTGCGCGGTCGGTGATCGGCGATGTGCTGTCGAGGGCGCACCGCGACAGGCGCGGCCACACCGTCCTCGCCGGTGCGCGACATTTCGAAATAGTCACGTTATATTTGCTGTCGGCAAATTCCGCGCGCCCGAGCCGAACGAATGGCGGGCCGGATTCGACGCCCGGGTGACGATGCCCCGGAAACCCTCCGTCCGGAGCGATGTTACCGAAAGGTATACCAAACTCTGGTAACCCGCTCGGCCTTATCGAGATTTCCTCCCCGGTCAAAAATCCTGGGCAATGCGCTTTATACGGCGCGGCGGCCCGCAGGGCCGCGAAAACGCAATGATCCCGGCCGGGCCGGCAGGCGTGACGGGTTGACGGGGACCGCGGCGGAACACGCTTCGGGTGCGTTCACGGCGCACCGTCCCGTCTTCCCGGCGGACCACCCGACCCACGTCCACACCGCGACGGGCCGGATGAACGGGGGCGGGTATGAGGGAGCAGGACGGGATCCTCCCGCGGGAGGCTTCGACGGGTACGCCGGCCGACACGCGGCGCGGGCGCCGGTCATGAGCGCGACGTACGCGGAGAAGAGCCGCGTCGAACACGCGCGTCCGACCGGTCACCCCGGATTCGACGAGAGCCGCTTCGAGCGCCCCGGCCCGCTCGCGGGGGCGCGCACCGACGCGTACGCGGACCCGTTCCACCCGGACGCCGACGACGAGCACGCGAGCGATCGGCGCGTGCGCGACCTGCTCACCGCGCAGCGCCTGGCGGCCGGCCCGAACGGCACCCGCGACCTGCTGCGGTGGCTCGCCCACCGCACCGGCACCCACATGCGCATCGTGGACCACGAAGGGGCCGTCCACCACGAGGCGTTCGAGGACGCCGCGAACCCCGCCGGCCGCGACGTCGGATCACGAGCCGGCACCGGGCACACGATCACGCTGGGGATCGGCGGCGAGCGCGACGCACCCCAGGGCACACTGCAACTCCTCGACCCGGGCCGGGCCGGGCAACGGACGCAGGTCCTGCTCGCCGACACCGTGCCCGTGCTCGGCTGGGCCTGGAACGCGGAGCGCGCGACGGCCGAGCGTCGGCGCGGCGCCGAGGCGGACGCGCGCAGCCGGCAGGCGGTGCTGCGACTGCTGAGCGCCGGTCACACCTCGACGGCCCAGGACGTCGCGCTGGCCATGGGTTCCCCGCTGCCCGACGTGGTGGGTGTGCTCGTGGTCCGGTTCCCGGAAGAGCGCCGTCGCGGCATCGAACGCGCGGCGCGGCGCCTGTCCGGCGACGGAGTGCGATGGGCCCCCGACCTGACGCACGCCGACCGCCTGGTGTTCCTGGTACCCGCGCACGGAACGCCGGCCCCGCCCCGCGAGCGTGGCGCCGCCGCGGCGGAACGACCCGAGACGGCCCACCGGGTGGCCGGTCGGTTGAGCCGGGAGTTCGACGACGTCCTCGTCGGGGTCAGCGACGCGGTCGCCCTCGAACACACCTCGGTGGCCTATGAGCAGGCCGCGCGAGCGGTGTCGCGGGCGCCGGCCGGAGCGGATCGAGTGGTCGGGTTCGAGGAACACGCGACGCCGGACGAGTTGATCGGCCTCGACGGTGTGGCCTGGGCACGGCGGCGACTCGCGCCGTTGCGGGCCTACCGACCCGCGCGACGCGCCGACCCGGGCGCCGACGAACTGGCCACCACCCTGGAGACCTGGCTGCGCCTGGGCGGCCGTGCCTCACGCCGACTGCACCTGCACCGCAACACGTTGATCGCACGATTGAAGAGCGTGGCCGCGCTCCTGGACGCGGACCTGGACTCGTTGGCCGTTCGGGCCGAACTGTCCCTGGCGCTGCGGATCCTGGCGCTGCACGGCGCGGGCGACCGGGACGGCGGTGTGGAAACCGGCGCGGAGGGGAACGCGACGGTCGCCGAAGCGGTGACGGTCGAGAACCTGCTGGCGTTGCCCCGGGTCCGGACCTGGGCCGAGGATCTGGTCCGTCCGCTCGGTTCGGACGCGGGATCCCACGATCTGCGAACCCTGCGGACCTGGCTCGACCTCGACGCCCGGATCGAGCCGACCGCCGCGGCGCTGGCGATCTCCGGGCCGGGAGTGCGCAAGCGGCTGGTCCGGATCGAGGAACGCCTGGGCGCGGGCCTGATCGGTTGCCCCGCCACCCAGATCGACCTGTGGCTCGCCCTGCGGGCGGCGGCCCACGCCACGGCCACCGCCCACCCCGACCACGACACCGCGACACGATCCTGAGCCGACGCGGGCCGTCAGGCCCGCGTCACCCGGTCGAGAGCCGCACGTGACCGACACCAGCGGGCGTTCTCGGCCAACCGCTCCCGCCAGCCGCTCCGATCCACCCGGCTCGGGTCGAACAGGGCGACGGCCTCGTCGTAGAGCCGGGCCGCCAAGTCGGCCCGGTCGGCCAACAGGGCCAGGTAGGCGTGCAGTTCCCGGGTGGCCACGGCCGCGCCGAGGTCGCCCGAGGCCGAGGCCGCCCTCGCCATGGTCTTGGCGACGATCAGGGCCCGGTCCGGCTCGCCCCGGTCGAGTGCCCGGCCGATCACCCCGAGAGCACGTTGCTGCTCGGGCGTCGGCGTGGGAACGTACGGCGACTCGCCCGCGTCCCACCGGCCGCCCTCGTCCGGCCACGCCTCCTCGGCCTCCTTCGCGGCCGGGACGGGCGAGACGTCGACATGTTCCACCGGCGCCGGCGGTGGGGTGGACACCGCGAGCGTCGGCGTCGACGGCGGGTCCACCGGCGACGGCGACGGCTCCGCGCCGCCGGACAGGCCCGGGAACGCCGGTGGTTCGTACTCCGGCGCGCGCGGCGGGGCGACCCGGACCTCGGGAGCCGCACCCGCGCGCGGGTGCCTCGGCCCGGTCGCCGCGGCGGTTCGCCCGCGTCGCAGGCCCAACCCGCGGCGAGCCGGTTTGACGGGCGTCGGATCCCCGGCCTGGACGACCCTTCCTTCCGAGTCGACGATCAACGGGAAGGTCGTGCCGTCCGGCTCGACGGCCTGTACCCGCACCGCGCGACCGAGTACTCCGGCGGTTTCCGCGGCGACCGCCAACGCCACGTCCCTCGGGTTGCGGCCGGGGTCCACCGGGACCGGGACCCCACCGATCTCCACGGTGTCGTTCGGGCCCAATTCGATCAGGATCACGGGCCATGCGGGGACGGCGGTGTGCTCACTCACGGGAGCCTCCCGATTCGTTCGGTGTCGCGGAGCCTCCGGTCGCCGGGCCGCCGGACCTCGTCGGCGACGGCCGGGGGCAGACCGGGTCCGAGCGGGACATCATCATGCTCGGTTCGCCGCTGACGAGTGTGGTGACCACGACGCACGAGTTCACGCCGACCTGGGGGCCGGCCAACACCGCGGTCAACTCCCCGGCGCGCGGCACCTCGGTCTTTTGCACGGCACCGTCACGGCTTTGCGCGACGACGAGATACCCGACGATGAGGTCGGTGCGCTCCGGGACCTTCCAGGAGACCAACAGGCGCCCCTCGAACGACTTGACGGACACACCCTGGGGTCGGTACGGCGCAGCCGCGTCCGGCGCCATCATGGTGGCCGGGGCCGGCGGTGCGGTCGGCGTCGCCGCGACGGGTTTCTCCTGCCGGGACGCCAGGACCATGATGCCGACCGAGGCGATCACGAGCACGACCAGGCCCGCGATCACGAACACGACCCAGCGTGGCCTGCGCTTGGGCGCGGGAAACCACTCGTGGGGCTCGGTCGAGGCCTGTTGGAAGTCCCACCCGAACGCCTCGGTCGATTCCGGCCCCGGCTCCGGCTCCGGCTCGGAAATCGGGAGCGTGAGCGGCGTCTTGACCTCGGATCGGGGTTCGGGCTCCGCGTCGCCGCTCGGCTCCGGAGTCGTCGACCAGGCTCCGACGGGCATCGGTCGGTGCTCCGCGGCGGGATCCATCGCCCGCGACAGCGGCGCGTACGTCTCGCCCGGGTCCGCGGTGGACCACCGCGACCGCGGTACGTCACCCGCCGCTTCCGGTTCGCTCGCCGGGGGCGCGGTCGGCGGCGGGGGAGGGGCGGGGATCGACTCGGCGGCGTCCGCGACGGGCTTCGCCGTCGTGAACCGCACGGGGCTCGGCTCGACTTCGTGGGTCGGCGCGGCGAACTCCCGAGACCGCGCGCCGACATCGCCGACGACCGGCGCCGTCCGCCCGGGTGCCGCCTCGCCGCCGCCGACCTCCGGCACCGCCCGCTCCCGCGCCGCGTCGACGCCGTGGGACGCGGTCACGGGCACGGCCGGTTCGGGCGCCGCCTCGTTGTTGTCGGGTGCGGGTGGGGCCTGTTCGCGCGTCGCCGGGATGTCCTCGGGCGCTGGCACGGCCGCTTGCCGGGCCGCCTCGTCGTTCTCGGGCGGCGGCACGGCCTGTTCCCGCGTCGCCGGGGTGTCCTCGGGCTTTGGCGCGGCCGGTT
>NZ_BIFH01000013.1:132714-280460 GCF_003967355.1 Embleya hyalina
CGGAGGTCGTCTCGTCGTTCTCGGGCGCCGGCGCCGCCTGTTCCCGTGCCGCCTCGATGTCGACCGGTGCGGGCGCCACCGGCGATGCCCCCGACTCGACCGCGCCGATCGCCGCGATGAACTGCGTGCGCCCCGCGTCGGCCGCCACGGCCGGCGGCACGAAGAGTCCCGTCGGACCCGATTCGACCGCCGCGGGCGCCTCCTGCGGCGGTGCCGCCGCCTCGTCGCGGACCAGGCTCCACCACCTCGGCTCGTGCAGGGTCGGCCCGCCGCTCGACGGGTCGCTCCGGGTCGGGTCCGCGGGGTCCGAGGTGTCGAGTCGGTCGATGGTCACGTCAGAACTCACTCTCGTCCTTTGTCGGGCGATCGAAATACCAGTGCCACCGAACGTGGGCGCATCCTGCGGTAGGCCCGGACGTGCGGGCGAGGCCGGCCGTCGATCCGCCGCACGGCGCCCGCCACGATCGCCCGATCCCGCCACGCGGCATCCGCGTCCGCCTGTTCGATCCCGCGATCCCCATAGGCGATGTCGTTGACCAGGGAGGCCAGTCCGGGCAATCGTGCGCCCGCCTCCGGGGGCAGCCGGGTCGCGCCGTACTCGGCGATCTCGCCGACCGTGAGCGACCCGCTCGTACGCAACCCCGCACCCAACAGGTCGTCGTTGATCTGTCGCCAGGCACCGATGACCTGCTCGCGGGGATCGCCCCGGCGACGTCGGCGCCGGGCCAGGACGGGGCCGATCCCGGCCGCGGCCAGATACCCGACGACGCCCGTACCCGCGCCCGCCGCGACGAACGGCCACCACCGGGTCCCGTCCCGGTGCGCGGCGCTGCGGGTCGCGGTGTCCGGCGCGGGGCCCGAGCGCGTCTGCCCGGCGATCTCCCGGTCCTTCTCCGCACGGGTGACCGGTTTGGCCGGAGCACTGGTCGCGGGCGTCTTCTGCTCGGGAGCCTGCTTGCGGGCGCCCGAGTCGGTGGCCTGTCCGGGCGTGGGGAAGAACGGCACCCAGCCGACCCCCTCGAATTCGACCTCCGGCCACGCGACGATGTCACCGCTGCGCACCTCCCGGACACCGTTCGCGCCCTCGCGTCCGGCCGAGAAGCCCACGACCACCCGGCTGGGCAGATTGAGCGTGCGTGCCATCACCGCGAAGGCGGTGGCGAATTGCTCCGACGTCCCCTCCTTGGTGGTCTCCAGGAAGAACTGGAGGTTGCGATACGAGTGGCCGGGCACCGCGGAGATGTCGTAACGGTGATTGGCGCGCAGCCACTGGGCCAGGCGCAGTGCCTGCTGGTACGGGAAGGTGCTGCCCGAGGTGGCGACGGTGGCCTTGGCCCGCAGCGATTCCAGGGCCGGGATCGGCCGTCCCGTCGCATCGCTCTCGGGAAGGGCCGTGTTCGCGGGATCCTGTGCCGCGGGCAGGAACTGGAGGCGGTCCGGATCCAGTGCGGGGACGCGCGTGTCGATCCGGTAGCGCGTGCCCGAGCGCAGGCCCGAGCCGCTCGCGATCACCCCGCTGTCCGGATCGACCCGCAACCGCAGGCCCGGTGCGTCCACTTCGGTGGGCCGGTCGGTGCCCGGCAGCCAGATGTCGCCGAGGTCGCGCAGGGTCACGGTGTTGACCACCGTGGACAGCACGGGTGGTCGGCCGTCGGGCGACTCCGGGACGCGGCCGGCGGTGGCGCGCAGGTTGCGCACCGGATACCAACTCGACCCGTCGTAGCGATCGAGCACGGTCAGCCGCCAGTAACGATCGGGCGCACTGGGCCCGTCGACGCTGAACATCGGCTGGTCGGGGGACATCAGCCACGCGGAGATGCGATCGAGCGGGCTGATGCCCGTCAACCGCTCCGGCCGCGGCAGCGCGACCAGGTCGCGCAGATCGGGCGGGCGCCTGGTGCGGGTGCCGGGCAGGTTGGGGCCGAGAAGGGCCGCGACACACGCCAGGGCGATCACGATCGGTACGCCGACCAGAGCCGTGCCCAGAGGTGGCAGCCGTTCCGGCGCCCGGATCAACAGCAGCAGTCCGATCGCGCCGATCATGGCGACCACGACCGGGAGATTGGAACCGGGGCCGCCGACGCCCAGGACGACGGGGACGATCAGCGCGAGCAGCGCGGGTAGCGCGGGCAGCGACACGGTACCCGTGCGCAGGGCGAGTTCGGCGCCCGCGAGGGCCGCGACCCAAACGCATGCGGAGACCAGGACGAGCAGTTCCCCGTCGGTGGGCGCGGGCAGCACGGTGGTCAGGATCGACTTGGGCGCGTCGACGACGGCGGCGGCGATGTCGCGCATGCCCGAGGGAGTGGGAAGGACGTGCCCGACCGCGCGGTCGCGAAAGAGCGAGGCGGAGACGACCAGAATCCAGGCCAGCGCGGACAGCACGAGCGAGGGCCACAACGGCCGTGTCGCCCGGGCCTTCTCCGCGTCCGTCACGAAACGTTTGGGGCCGCCGGAGCAGGCCAGGACCACGATGGTCGGCACGATCGCGGACAGGGCCGCCGTGAGCATCACTTCGCCGGTGCCGAACACCCGGCGGAACGCGAACCCCACACACAGCGCGGCGGACGTGGTCGCGACCAGCGACCACCCGCGACGGCGAATACCCGGGCCGCTCATCGCACCGCCTCGCGGTGCCACGCGCGCGCGAGTTCCTCGAGGTCGGTGACCAGCAGCCCGGTCACCCGCGCCGGCAGCGGCAGCGCGGCCGGCGGCGGGCCGGCGGGGGCGGCCACCCGGATCACCACGACCCGGTCGAAACGACGCGTCACCCGACCCAGGGCCTCGAGTTCGGCGGCCGACTCGACGCCGGTGACCACCACGAGCGTGTCGCTGTCGCGACCGCGCTCCAGGATCTCGAACGTGTCGCGCAGCGAGTGCGCCGCGTCGGCTTCGACCAACGCGAACAGATCCAGCAGGCGTCCGGAACCGGCTTGGCGATCCCGCGCGCCCGTGAGCGGCCCGGCGCCGGTGAACACGTGCAGGGGAAAGTTCTTTCCGGCCACCGCGGCGGCCACCGACGCGGCCACCTCGACCGCGACCTCGAACGTCTCCGCCGATGTCGACCACGGCGGTCGGCCGGCGTACGACCCGACGCGGGTGTCCAGCACGACCGTGGTCGCCGGCAGGCTCACGTCGATCATGCGGCGCACCATCATGACCCCGGTACGCGCCGTCGAACGCCAGTGCACGCGCCGCAGATCGTCGCCGAGGGTGTACTCGCGCAACGAGTGGAAGGTCAGCGTGCCGTCCTCGGCCGTGTCGGACGTGGGTCCTTCCAGGTGGTGTGTGCGGCCGGCCGGCAACACCGGCAACGGAACGGTGCGCGGTCGGACCAACAGGGTCTCGACCGCGCCGTGTTCGCGCGCGCGTCGACTCAGGCCGAGCGGATCGCCGCGCACCAACGACATGGGGCCGACCGAGACCCGGCCGCGGACATGGGTGGGCAGCGGGTAGCGGGCGCCGACCTCGGCCCCCGGGGGCACCGCCGGCAGCGTGGCCGGATACACCGGCTCACCCGCGACGTGGTCCTCCGCACGCAGCCCGCGCAGCGGCCGGGTACCGGTGTTGACCAGTACGACGACCGCGTGGGCGGCGTCGCCGCGCGCGACCTTGGTGGGAACGACCGTACGCCGGGCCCGTACCGACGGACGCGGTGCCGTCCACGCCAGTGCGAGGGTGACCGCGGCCAACGCGGCGACCCCCAACACCCGGGCCTCGCCGTACCCGAGCCCCCAACCCACCCCGCACAGGACCGCGCCGACCGCCAGCATTCCGCGACCGCCGGTGGAGAGCATCAAGCGTGGCCCTTCGCAGCGGTCGGCTGCGGCGCCGGCACCCGGTCGAGGATCTCGTCGAGCACGTCGGCGGCCGTGACACCACCGAGTTCGGCGTCCGGGGCGAGCAGCAGGCGGTGGGTCAGGATCGGTCGGGCCAGCGCTTTGACGTCCTCGGGAAGGATGTGGTTGCGCTCCTGTGCCGCGGCCCGCACCCGCGCGGCCCGGACCAGGGCGACGCTGCCGCGCGGCCCGGCGCCCAGCCGGGTGTGCGCGTTCTCGCGCGTGGCACGGGCCAGCCGCACGGCGTAGTCGACGACCGGCTGTGCCGCGCCGACCCGGTGCCGGGCCACCTGGACGAACTCCTGGATGTGCCGCGCCGTCGCGATCACGGGCAGGCCCTCGATGGTCGCCCCGCCACCCGCGCCCGAGGCGACCGCGATCTCCGAGGCGAGGTCGGGATAGCCGACGGTGACCCGCATCAGGAAGCGGTCGAGCTGGGCCTCGGGCAACGGATAGGTCCCGGACATGTCCACCGGGTTCTGCGTCGCGATGACGATGAACGGGCGCGGGACCTCGTGGGTGGTCCCGTCGACGGTGATCCGGCCCTCCTCCATCACCTCGAGCATCGCCGACTGGGTCTTGGGCGAGGCGCGGTTGATCTCGTCGCCGATCACCACATGGGCGAAGACCGGTCCGGGCAGGAATTCGAACGTGTTCGTCGTCTGGCGGAACATCGACACACCGGTGATGTCCGACGGCAACAGGTCGGGAGTGAACTGGATGCGATGCCAGGACGCGTCGATGGACGCGGAGATCGCCCGGGCCAGCGTGGTCTTGCCGGTGCCGGGCACGTCCTCGACGAGCAGGTGGCCCTCGGCGAACAGGGCGATCAGGGCGAGGTCCACGACATCGCGCTTGCCGACGACGACACGTTCGATGTTGTCTCCGAGCGCGCGAAAGCACTCTCGGAACAGCCGCAGGGCGTCGCCGGCGTGGAACTGGGGGGCCTCGGCCGGCTGGTTGCCGTTCGCCGGGGTGGCGAGCTGGGTCACGGTGCTCCAGATGGGTGGAACGGCGGGCGACGGGCGAGAGAACCCGCCGCCCGCGAGTGATCACACGATGGGTGAAGCCGGGGTGTTACTCGCACTCCCACAGCGGAGGCGAGAACCTCCCGCTGTCGGAATTGGGGGTTCGCACGTACAGGTCGCTGACATAGCCCGAGGCGGGTTTGCCCGGCCCGGAGTAGTCGACCCGGTCCCACACGGCGCTGTGCACGTTGGTGGCCGTGCGGGTCACGTTCTGGCCCATGGTCTGGCAATGCACCGTGATGGTGCCGGTGTAGTTGCTGCCGATCTCACCCCTGCGGGTGGCGGCGTCGATCCGTGGCCCGGCGTGAATGCCGATGCCGATCGAGTTGTTCCGGTTGGGACCGACCTTGTAACTCCGCTTCGGCGGCGTCAGGTCGATCGTCGTGGTGGCGGAGCCGCTGCCGGCCGCGTTCTTCGCGGTGATCGTGACGGCGTACTTCTGGCTGTTCTTGAGGCCCTTGGCGACGTACGTGGTGTCGGAGACGGCGTACGTGTTCGCGCCGATCTTCACCTGGTAGGTGGTCTTGGGGTCGGCGCCCTTGGCCAGTGTCCACTTCAGCGTCGCGCCGTGCCCGCCGCTTGCCACGGTGACGCTCACGTTCTCCGGCTTGGGCGGCTTGACACACGGTTGAATGGGTTGGGACCAACCGGAGTTCATCGTCTTTTGGCCGGCGAATTCGGCACTGACGAAGAACTTGTACTCCTTGCCGCACTCACCCCCGGAGACGGTGAACTTCATCGTGCCGCCGGGAGCGACGGCGTCGGGGGTGACGCTGAGACCGGCGGTCACGTTGCCCAGCGTGTACCGGGTGGGCTTGGCGCCTTCCGAGGGACTGAAGGTCAGGGTGATCTTCCCCTGGCTCGACGTGGCCTTGGGCGTGCCGGGCGCCTTCATCTCGGGCGGGGTGGTCGGTGGGGTGCTGGAGGGCGGGGTGGTGCCCGTCGGGCTCGTGCCACCGGTCGGGCTCGTGGTACCGGTCGGACTCGTGGTGCCGGTCGGCTCGGTCGTGCCCGGCGCGGACGAGGTCGCGGACGCCGTTCCCGGGGCGGTGGGCGTCCCGGCCGTCTTCGTCGGTTGCGGCTTGGGGGTCTCGACCGGGTCGGCCGGCGTGGTGTTGCTCGGCAGCGGCACCGGCAGCTGCGGCGTCTCGTTCGTGGGCGGCCGAGGATCGGGCTTGGGCTTCGTGTCGTGCGTGGGCGGCGGCGGGAAGGGATCGTCGCTGGGCACGTCCTGCGGCGGCGCCTCGCCGGCGCCCGGCAACTGCTGGTCCTCGGCGGGCGGTTGCGAGGGCGGAGGAGTCGAGGGCGGAGCGGAGGTCGCGCCGGCGCCCGGCGGCCTGGTCAAGGTGGGCGTGGCCTGGTCGCCCGGCACGCCGTCGGCGCCGGGTTCGCCGTCCTTGCCGATCCGATGGATGCGACCCTGGACGTCGACGACCGCCGCCTCGGCACTGTTCTGGTCGTTGACCCAGAGTAGGCCGTTGTTGACGTACGTCTCCAGCGTGCCCTTGGTGCCGGTGACCTTGATCGGCTCCTCGAACCTGGCCTGGACCGTGTTGTAGACGAGCAGCGCGCCCGTGTCGAAGTCCGGCACGTAGACCTTGGCGCCGAGCACCGACGGGCTTCCGTAGGTGTGTTTCTGCGTCTGTATCGGAGCCGCCTGGACGGAACCGCTGTTGATGTCGAGAAGGGCCAACGAGCCGGTGTCGGACGCCAGGAAGGGCACGACCGCGCCCTCGCTGACACCGGGCACCAGGAACCTGTCGGGCGCTCCCTTGGTCAGGTCGGTCGGCAGCTTGAAGGTGCTCGCGACGCTCGTCTGGGTGAGCGTCATGGCCTTGCCGGCGGTCACGTCGGTGACCACCACCCGGTCGGCGCCGGACTTGCGTTCGCCCTCGTTGCCCGGCGGCGCGGCCTTGACGAGGGTCAACAGCAGCGGATGTCCGGGCTCGGCGACCTTGATCGGCGCGCCTCGGTCGGAGCCTCGGATCGGCACCACCTCACCGGTGGCCGACAGCGGTACCCACAGCGTGCCGTCGGCGTCCGCCTGACTCTTGCCCAGCGGGATGCGCCCGCCCTGGGCGTCCTCGAACACGATCGGCGGTCCGATCGTGGCGAACGAGCCGAGCGCGTTGCCGGCGTCGGTGGTCGGTCGTGGGTCGATGCGTTGCACCTCCCCCTTGCCGGGGCTGATCCGCCACGCGTTTCCGCCCCCGGTGGCGATGTCCTGGTTGGGGGTTCCGTCCGGCGAGGTCTGGGCGACGGTGAGTTGGCGGGGGTCGATCTGGTTGAGCTGCCCGGTCTTGCGGTTCAGCACCAGGACGGTCTTGCCGTCCGTGCTGACCTGCAAGGTGGTGGGGTCCTGGCCGCCGGGCAGGGTGATCCGGGCGTCGACCCGTCCGGTCAGGCCGTTCACGTGCACGACGAGGTTCTTGGAGCCGCTGGGCAGCCACGCGCCCACGTCCGAGAGGTCGGAGTCGGCACCGGCCGCGCCGATGCCGACCACGACCGAGGCGGCGATGACCGAGACGGCCGCGCCGATCGCCACGATCGCGGTCGGACGGTTGCGGTCCAGGCGCAGGCGGGACAGCCCGGGGACGCGGGACAGGCGGCTTTCACGCGGCGGGACGGACTGCGGCTCGGGATCGGGTTCCCGAGCCGACGACGGGGTCGGCGGGTCGGGCGCTGGGCGCTGGGACATGGGGCTTCTCCCTGGAACACGGACCGGTCCACGATCCTTGGGTATCGAGTACACGGCCGGGGTCGGCCGACGTGAACGTCGACGCTTGCTTCGGATGCTGTGACGGAAGTGCCGGCCGGCCCCCTGCGGGACCGGCCACTGGAGCGGTGGGAAACGGACTCACTTCGCGGGCGGGGCGCTCGCGGGCGAGGCGTCGGCCGCCGGATACATCGCGATCGCGGCCGATGACGTGGTGTCCTCCTCGCGTTGGACGGAGAGCGTGAACAACCCCGTGCCCGACGCCGTGAGCAGATCCGGGACGGCGGTTTGCGCGGGAAGCGGATCGATCCGACGCGTGGCCAGATTCACGACCGCCGGTTCCTTGGCGGGTTCCGCCTCGTCCTCGGCGCGAGGGGCCTGTCCGTCCGCGAGCAACGAGCCGAACGCGATGCCGTCGTCACCGACCGCGCCGAGCGCGACGCCCCGGCGGTCGTGGTCGCCGGCCAGGCACGCGAGAGTGCGTGCGGACAGGTCGAGCGCCAGCGAACCCGCCACGACGTAGCGCCCGTTGGGGGCGGCGGCGAAGGACGATCGCAACCCCTGTGGGTCGACCTCGCCACCACCCGGCGCGGGGCACGGGCCGGAGAACAGGAGCGCGCCCGACCCGGGATCGTGTGCGGCGTACAGGGTCGGCTTGCCGGCCTCGCCCGCCCAGGCGATCACCATCGCGCCCGGCAGGGTGCCGAGGAGCGTTGCGCGCGTGCGTCCCTCGGGCCCGATCTCGGAACTGCTCCAGCCGCCGACGAGACCGAATCGACCCTGGGGTCGGGCCGGTATCTCCGCGGTCAGTACGCCCCCGGCGACGGTGGACACGGGCACGTCCCGCACGGTGCAGCCGTCGCCGTCGGCCTCGTCGCACACGGTCGATCGACGCCGGTTCCCGGCGGGCACGGTGTTGCTCGCGCCCGTCGTCGGATTCCACAGTGTGGCGGGATCCGCCTCGATGACGCCTTCCGAGGCGTCCTCCACCCGGTTGCCCTGGAAGAGCACGCCGCCGTCGCCGATCGAGACGGCGACGGCGCCGAAGTCGCCGGGGGTCTCGCGTTCGAGATGTTGCGTCGACGCCACGGCGTTGCCCGACGAGGAGACCGGGAACGTGTCCACCACGGTGAGTCGGCGCGAGCGCACGAGGCCGTCGCCGGGAACCACGCCGAAGCGCACCAGGACCGCGACCTCGCCCACCGCGGTGTTCACCACCCGAAGCAGCGGAGGCCGCGCGATCTGCAACCTCTTCAAGGGGGCGGACGACCAGACCACGGTGCCCTTGTCCGCGCCGCGGGCGATCACGACGGTTCCGTTCGGCTTCCCGCCGGCGGTCGTCGCGGGGGCGGGTGCCGCGCTCGCCGAGGATTCCGGCCGGGTCGGGAACTCGTCGCTCCCGGCGAACACGTCGAGCAGGTAACCGGTCCGGGGCGCGACCGCATAGACGCGGTTGGTTTCCTCGTTGCGCCAGCCCTTTTTGCCGTCGAAGGTCGGCGGCACCGACAAGGTGGCCGCGCCGACCGCCGCCGGGGCCACGGGGTTGTGTTCCTCGGGTGATGGTTGCTCACCGCCGAACGACGTGCAGCCGGTTGCCGCGCCCAGGGTCACAAGCATCGCGGCGAGCGTCGACAGCGCCCGGCGGCGTCTCAGGACACGCCGAGAGGCCAAGGTGTACTCCTGCGCTGTGCTCGATGTCCGAGATCGGCGTCTGGACGCCGTCGAATTCCCTGATGACGCTAGGCCGTCGCCATGGGGCCGACAACCTTTCCAACCCTCGACTGGGCAAGCCGATACCGCCATCGGACGACGGCTGTGCACTGCCTCACCGGGATCGTCGGTTTCGACCGATCAGTCGACGGCTCGTACCGATGAGACCTTCCACGACTGGGCGGCCGAAGCGCGCTCGAGCGAGACGAAGACGGTCATCGTGGTGGCCGAACCCTTCCAGCCGTCCCGCCCGTTGGGCGTGATGGTCAGGGTGAACGCGTGGAAGGCCGTGGTCTCGGTGTCCTCCGGCTTGCCCAGGTCGTCGGCCGACGCGGCCGTCACGGCGGTGACGGACCTGTGCTCGGCCCAGGCGAGCCAGACCCCGCCGGGCCCCGCCACCTGCGGACTCAACCGCAGGCTCTCCGCGTACTTCGGTGTCAGGAACGGCGCGGCACGCTGCGCGGCGTCCCACTGCGTCGCGTCGAGTTCGGTGTCCACCGTCCACATGGTGACCACGGCGGCCTGCGCCACGGCGATCGCGCTTGTGCCGTCGACCCCGGCCGGTGCCGGCAGCGACGCGGAGGGTGTGCCGGTACGGCCCACGAGCGCCGGCAACGGAGAGGCGGAGACGGAGGGTTGCGGGTAGGTCGCGGGCGCGCTCGCCGTCCCGCCGGGTCCTCGGCCGGGGGCCGAGGGCCGCCCCGTGGAGTGGGCGTCCCCCGCGTTCCCGCCGCCGCCGAGGCCGCATCCGGCGAGTGTGGCGACCAGCGTCAGTGACGTCAGCAGTACCGCGGGCCTACGCATCTCAGGCCTGCGCCGTGGTGGCGACGGAATAGCGCTGGACCGTCCAGACGTCCGACCTGGAGAACCGGGAGAAGGGGTCCTCCCTGATGATGGTGCCGGTCTTGTAGGCGTTGATGGTCGTCGAGTTCCCGACGTACAGGGCTACGTGGTGGGTGGCCTCGGTGCCGACCGCGCTGCCCGAGGTGAAGAAGATGACGTCCCCCGGTTGCATCTTGGCTTCCTCCGCCCTGCTCGGGGGGCCGACCGAGGAGAGGATCCGTTGGCCCACACCGGACTGGGGACCCGTGGTACGCGGCAGCTTCAACGCCCCGCCGGACGCCTGGTAGAAGACGAATCGCACGAAGCCGGAGCAGTCGAATCCCACGATCCCGGCGCCCTGGGCGAATCCCTCGCTGGGGCCGGTGAAGGTGCCGCCTCCCCAGGAATACGGATACTTGCCGATCGTCTGCCTCGCGACATTGACGGCGCGTCCCGCGAGTGTCTTGTTGTCGCCCGTGTACACGGCGTTCTTCACCTGCGGCGCCGAGTACTTGCTCATGATGTTCTTGATCCCGGGGACGTATCCCTGGGTCTCGTTCCACGGCGGAATTCCCCGGTAGTAACAGACGGCGCCGGGGCCCGCGTTGTAGGACGCGAGCATCAGATCGAACACATCGCCGCGCGTCTCGCCGGCCTTGGGCCCGGCGTTGGTGTAGACCCTGCCGTGCATGGTCATCGTGCACGTCTTGTACTGCCCCGCCTGGATCTTGCGGACCTCGCCGGCGAGATAGCAGTCGTAGCGCTCCTGAGCCATGATGTTGGCCCGGGGGTCCGTCTGGGGATAGCCGCCGCCCCAGGTCGCCCACGTCGTGGGGATGAACTGGCTCAGCCCGATGGCGCCCGCCGGACTCACGATGTTCGGTCGCCAACTGCTTTCCTGATCGATCTGCGCGGCGACGACCGTGGGAGTCACCTCGGGGCACACGTTTCCGGTCTGCGCGACGAACGATCTGAACGCGGCCGGAACGGCGTTGACGTTGAAGGCCATGTTCAGGAAACCCTTGGCCATGTTGAGCGGGTTCGTGACGGCGGCGATGAGAGTCGCCATCAGGACGACGAAGGCCACGAAGCTCCCCGAGAAAAGGCCCAGGATCAGCCCGGTCTTCCTCTTCTTCTTGCTCATCGCCCTTTCCCCGCCCCTTGTGTGTTGTTCGACGAACGGCCCGGTTATTTCCCGGTCGCGATTCCCTTGGTCAGCTTGGCGGCGGTGGACAGCCCCGGGACGAAGTCACCGAGGCGCAACGTCGAACCCACCACGTCCATCGTCTGTTCCGCCCTGCCCATCGTTTCCCCGATGACGTTGTAGACGGATTTCAGGATGTCCTCGACGCCGGTCTCGTCGGCCATGACGGCTCCCCTTCCTCGTGGCTCAGAAGCCGATGTTCTTGTTCAGGACCTTGTCCTTGGGATATCCGGTCCGCGGTTCCCGCGGCTCCTCGTGCTCGTCCCGCCGCCGCATGTCCTCGAAGAGCGATTCCTCGACCCGGAACCCGGGGTGGTCGAGCAATCCGGGCGGAACGGGGGTCAGGGGCAGGGCCGGCAACGGGCTGCCGCTGTGGCCGTCCCTGGGATCGCAGACGGCGAACGGCCCGATGTCGGGATCCATGAGCACACGAAGGTGCGGGTCGGCATGGTGGGTCCACCAGATCGAGCTGCCCAACGCCGCGTCCCGGCGCAGGTATTCGAAGGCCCGCCACAGGCTCGTCAGTCGGGCGACGGCCTCCGGATGAGCCCACCAACTGGGGCACCACACGGCCAACGACCGGTTCAGCCGGCGTCGGAGCAGCGGCGCCAGATACTCGGTGACGAACACCTCCACCGAGGAGAAGAACAGCTTCTCGGGCCGCGGCGCCGCCTCGTTCGGGTCGTCTCGGCCCACGGGCGGTTCGGATTCGCCGGGATCGTTCATGAAACCTTCTTGAGGGCCACGGGCGAGTTCTGGGCACCCGGATCGAATTCGGCTATCGACTCACGAATCTCGTCGGCGTACGCGGTCTCCCACCACGGGACGGTGCGGATCAACGCCGGTTTCGCGCCGCTGAACTGCACGAAGGCGCGACCGCGCGGCATGGATGCCAGGTCGGGTACATCGAGCACGGGCTCGGTGCGGGAGCCCTTGGTGACGTTGCTCTCGAAGAAATCGGTCGACTTGCGGGAGTAACTCCTGGTGCCCGGCTCGAAGATGCCGGAGGCCGCCGAGAGGTCGCCGAGGAACTTGGTGTCCAGGACGCCGCCCCCGTAGACGCGCACGTTGGCCGCGCCCCACAGTTTCGCCATGCCGACGTCGCCCCACGCCGCGGCGCCCTGTGCCCAGGACTGGAGCATGGTCATCATCACGATGCCGCGCGAACCGAAGTGCGAGTACTTGTCCGGCAACGCCTTCCAGGGGCAGACGTTCGCCGCCTCGTCGAGCACGAAGAGCATCGGGATCGGCAACCGGCCGCCCGGACAGTCGCGTCCGGTGTTCTCGGCCTCCTCGGCGATGGCTGCGGTGAAGGCCATCACCAGGGGGGCGGCCATCTTGTTCGTCTCTTCCGAGAGCATGTAGAGCGTGTCCCCGCCGCGCACGAACGCCTTGTAGTCGAACGCCGGGCGGTTGGGGTTGTCGCCCGGCTCGATCCACGCGGTCACCGTCGGCGCGACGAGGAAGGACATGATCTGGGCCGCCGTGCCGTAGACACCGGCCCGCTGGCGATCCGGCGCGGTGATCACCGAATCCACCGCGTCCGCCGAGGCGGGGTGTCCGCCGTCGCGCAGGATGCGTTCGGGAGTGTCGTCGGTGGGGCGGGTGAGCCAGGTGAACACCTGGGTGATGGTCTTCCCGCTGATCGACGCGGCGAGCAGCAGGTGCGCGATCAGGTCCTCCGCCGCGGGCTCGAAGTAGGCGTCGCTGCGCGCGTGTCCGGGTCGGTTGATGCCCGAGAAGCGGCTCGCCATCTTGACCGCGAGCGTGATGCTGCCGCCCACGTAGGACAGCGGATCCCAGTACCACGTGGGTTTGGCGCCGGCCTGGTTCTGCGGGTCGAACACCCAGACCTTGCCGCGCCGGGCCCGCGATGCCCGGGTCGCGTCGACGATGTCGCGCTTGTTCGAGGTGACGACCACCGCACCGGGCGCCGCGACGATGTTGGGAATCGCCCGCGACGTGGTCTTTCCGGTGCGCGGCCCCCAGATGTCCACGTGCATGTCCTCCCACGAGCCCCAGACGTCGAGCCCCTGGCGCACGGTCTTGCCGATGTACAGGCCGGGCGCCTCGGCCTGGGACACGCCGAACTGGTCCGCCTTGCGCCGCACTCCCTTGGTCGTGGACGCGCCGAGTTCGCGTGGGGTGGCCAGGTAGGGAATGGCCCGATCGATGACGAGCAGGCGGCGGCGATAGACCACCACGAGATAGGTCGCGCCGGCGGTCACGGCGGCCATGAGCAGGCACAGGACGACGCTGATCACGGTGGCACCGGTACCCGGCCAGGTGTACTTCTCCAGCACCAGGCCGAGCAGGATGATCGGCGGGGGCGGCGGCGCGAGGTCGGTCTCGGCCCTGGTGAGCGTGGCTCCCACCCACATCGCCCCGGTGACCGCCATGAGCACGCCCATGACGGCGAGGATCATGTACATGTCGCCGTAGGGATTGGGGCCGCGCTTGTTATTGGTGGCACTCACGTCACGAGGCTCCTCTCGATGGTCGGCGATGCCCGCCGTGGGAAATGAACGTCATACGATGATCACGAATTGAACGATGGAGGAGGCGCTGCCGACGATCAGGGTTCCGACGAACACGTAGATGGTTCCGTGGGCCATCTCCGTGCCGGAGCGGCGGGCGCCGACGAATTGGAAGAGCAGCCAGAAAGAGCTGAAGAAGCAGCCCACCAGACAGGCCCAACTGATCCACCCCGCACCCTCCATCAGCGGTCCCGTGACCTCGGGGGGAGCCGAATAGTCGGCGGCGTCGTAGGCGTTCTTGTCACCTCGGCCCGGGGGTTTGTAGCCGTCCGTGAACCACGGATTGTCCTGCAGGCAATACGACTGTTTCTCGACCTCGAGGATCGGCTTGCCGGTGGCCGGGTTCTTCCACAGGCACGGATGGGTGGTGAGATCCTGGTACTTCGACTGTCTGATGTCGGCGCAGCCCGCCCGGTTGTCCTTCGGGATCGCGTCGCACGGATTCTCCTCGATCCGCCCGGGATCGGGATGCCCGTTCTTCTTGTGCTTGCCCTCCAGGAGCCAGTGGTCCAGAAAACTGGCGTCTCCCGCCTTGCACCACGGAGGCTTCAGGTTGTGCAGGGCGTTGAAGGGATCGCCGTCCGGAATGTTTTGATAGTGGACGTCGCTACTGCTCCCGTTGCAGCCGTCGGCGTCATTGGACATGTCGAAGGCGATCTGTCCCGGGCAGTAGATGCGGAACAAGACCCCCTGGAGATCCTTGGGAACCTGGAGGCAGATCGTCGGACTGCCGGGAGTGTTCGGGTAGTCGGTGGCCTGTGCGGACGGACCGCTCCACACGAGGACCGAGGCCACCGCGAGAAGTACCAGGACCAACCGGCCCACGACCGCGCCGAGCCTCGCCCCGGCGTCGGGGCCACGCAGCTTTCGACCGGCCATGTCACGTGGTCCATTTACGGTTGGTGTCGTTGATGCGCAACTCGGAGGGTGTGAGCTCGACCTGGACGGGGATTCCGGGCCGGCCGCCCACCTTGATCATGAATTTCCCTCGACCGGGAGGGGCCGAGTCGGTGCCCAGTTCGCTGTCCCAGGAGGGAGGAGTGGACCAGTCGGTGATGATCTGCTGCTCCGACTCGGTCATGCTCACGACCTCGGTCAACTGCGGCATCTCCGCGGCCGGCAGCCCACCGCAGATCACCATGCCGGCGCGCTCGACGAAGCCCTTGGCCTTCATCCGGTCCTCTTCGGCGGGCAACGCCAACAGGTCGGACATGGTGTGCGTGATCATCGCCATCCCGACACCGCGCTGGCGATTGAGGCGAGTCAGCGCGTCGACCCGGTCCACCAGGCCCCGGCCTGCGCGCAGCACACGCCAGAGTTCGTCGAGGATGACGAAGTAGTGCCGCTGCGGCTCCAGTCCGGCGTCGGCCAGGGCCTGGGCCACCGAGATCGCGCCGAATCCGTAGCTCCAGCAGGCGAGCAGGGCGGCGGCCTGGAGTTGACCCTCGGAGTCGTCGATGCTGCTGACGTCGAAGCAGACCGGGCGGTCGTGGTGCATGGCCTCGGTGGTGGGGTGCGCGAACAACTCGCCCAGCCGGCCGCCGCCCAGGAGACCCACCAGTGATGCCTCCAGGTCCTCGGTGATGTCCCGATAGCGGGTGATGTCGCCGCGGTCGAGTGCCACCGCGCGGACGGCCTCGGGTGCGTCCTGCAACAGCCGCACGAGATCCTTCATCACCGGTACGCCTTCGTGGCGGTCGTTGAGGACCGTCAACGCGGTGTTGAGGATGCTCTCCTCACGGTCGGTCGGCGGCCGTCCGCGCAACACGGTGACCAGGGACGCCACCGCGTTCAGCCGCCGGCCGTGCGCCTCCGCCAGCAGCGCCTGCCGGGCCTTGAGCGGCAGCCGCGCGGCGGCCTCGGTCACTTCCCCGGGGTCGAGCACGTTGAGATAGCCGCGTCCGCGTCCCAGCGAGATGACCTGCCCGTCCAGGGCCTGGATCAAGTCCACGTAGTCCGGCTTGAGATCGCCGAACACGACCGGACTGACGCCGTACCCGGCCAGCCCCAGGGCCTGCCGACGCACGATCGTGGACTTGCCGAGACCGGGCTTGCCCAGCACGAACTCACTGGGGTTGAGCAGGAGGTTGGCCCGGGTGAACCAACTGATCGGGTCACAGCACACCGTCGCGCCACCCGCCAGGGACCGGCCCAGGGGCACCCCGACACCGGGCGTGCCCGAACCGGCCCCAAACGGCCACAGACCGCAGACCTGCACGGTCGTGCCCCGCCACTCCGGCGGGGTCTCGACGTACCCGGGCGTGCCCTGTCCCCAGCCGCGGTAGCCGCGAGGTCCGGGGCGACGGATCAGCGGCCCGGGCAGCGCGTCGGTGCTCTTGTTCGCCTGCTTCTTCGCCTTCCGCCCCCGGCGCCCTCGGGGTTCGGCGGACGCCGACGACGACGGAGCCGACACCGACTGGTCGAAGGTGGGGCCACCACCGAGCGAGGTGTCACTCGTCAACGGGCTCAACTCCCTTGGTTCTCGAAGTGCGTGTGCCGGGGACCGGGCCTGCTCACATCGCTTCGCGCAGGGTTTGCGGAATCTTGAGGTGATTGGGCAGGACCAGACCCAGCGGGAGCGCGGCCGCGAACGCGGACGCCTGGGAGCCGTAGACCCGTCGGACGAGAATCCGGGAAGAGGCGGTGAGGTTGTCCACCGCGGACGCCGCGAGCTTGATGTCCGCCGCCTCGTTGACGGTCGCGGTGATCAGCATCGCGAACCGGACCAGACCCGCGCCGGTCGCCTCCTCACGAGCGGCCTGTTCGGCCGCCTGCACCGCGATCGAGTCACGGGCGTTGCCGAGCTTGGACTGCTTGGCCTTGAACATGGCGTCCTTGCGGTCGCGTTCGACCAACCGGGCCGAGGTCGCGGGGTCGTGCGGCCGATACAACAGCGTCACGCGCTTGCGCATGATGTCCGGGTGCGGCGATACCAGGCGGGTCAGGACGCTGGAGTAGACCTCGCCACGAGGCGCCTCCGACATCGCCCAGGTGACCGAGAAGGCACTGTCGTGCCGGTAGTGGCCCCAGCTTTCCTCGGTCGCCGTCGGGCCGGCGTCGTCCCAGCGCAGATCGCTTTTCGGGTCGGAACGGGCCTGGTCGATGAACGTGGCGACGCTCGGGTCGTAGGCGACCCGGACGAGTTCGGTCAACTCCCGACCGGTCATCGGCCGGGCCGGACCGGCCCCGGTCATCTGCAGGCTGCTGCACAGGCCGGGAAGGCGCATGCCCAGGTCGACCGCCATGTCCTCGGCGGAGCGCTTGGCGCGGGCGCCGCGCGCGGCCCCCGAGTAGGTGAGCGCGACGCGGGTCGACATCTGCGCCGACCCCGTTCCGTAGGCCTCACGGACCTCTTCCAGCACCTGCTTGGCGAGCGAGGGCGCACCGTCGCTCATGTTGAACTCGATCTCCTTGCGCAGCCGTTCGCCCGTGTCCGGGGCCGCCTCGATGGTCACCGAAGCCGCGACCAGGCCGGGCTCGTGGCCGATCTGCGACAACCACTGGCCCCAGTACGCGACCCAGATGTCCACCTGCTCGGGGTCCACGAGGGAGGCGCCGTCGGCACTGCACGTGAGCACGACGGTGTGGTGGTTGGTCGCGGGGATCGTGACGATCGCGAACGGCCGGCCGTAGGCGTCGTGCGCGTCGTAGAGCTTGGATCCGGCGGCCAGCCCGGGAAGCTTGCAGGTACCGAGAAGGACCCGACCGAGCGGCCCCGAGCGGTACAGGTGGGCTCCCTGCGTCTTGCCGGCGCCCCAGGAGACCCGGGCCACGGCCCACTGGAGGCCGTTGCGCCCGTGCTTGTCCCGCATGACCATCGGCACCAGCGACAGGGCGATGAGCACGCCCACGATGATCGCGCCGACGAACGAGACCATCATGACGAGGATGACCAGCAGCAGACCGGCGATGCCGGCCGCGGTCCCGATGAAGCCCAGGCGACCGAGGCCGGGGGAGATCGGCCGTTGCCAGTTCCCGTAGGTACGGACGTCCTGGTTGGTGATGTTGCTCATCAGTTGCCCCCTTGGGATCGGTGCCGCACCAGGTTCGATGCCGCTCCGACGCTTCTCGCGCCCACCGTGAGGACGGCACCGGCCGCACCGATGTTGGCCGCGTTGGACCCGGCCGCCGGGCCGGTCATGGCGAAGACGACCCGGACGGTCGCCGGACCGACCAGCGTGACGAGGGCGAGTACGAACAGGCCCCGGAATTGGTCGTTGTAGTCCAGCGCCTCATAGCCCGGCGGTGCCCAGAGTCGGGCGCCGGCGACGAAGATGATCACGGAGGCGGGCTTGACGAAGATGAAGGCCACCAGGTACGAGATGTGCCGCCGGAACAGGTTCAGGCCGGCCGCCGTCGAGGTGGCCGCCGCGGTCAGCGGCAGGGTCCCGGTCAGCACGATCACGAAGAACAATCGGGCCGTCATGTAGAAGTACTGGACCATGTTGGACGCGATGATGATCAACGCGGCCAGGAGGAAGAGCACGAACGAGTCGAAGCCCTCCAGGCTTTGGGCGAATCGGTCCGCGGCTCCCTGAAGTGCCTTCTGCGAGGTGGTCGTGCCGTCGGCCTCCGGACTGAGTCCGCGCACGATGATCCAGTCCGTGAACGCCTGGCAGGCCCTGACCGCCACGTTCACCAGGAAGATCGCGCTGCCGGTGACCATGACGAGGGTGAGCGTGCCCTTGATGACGTCCTTCACCGAGCTCACGTCGCGGGTGTACGCGAGCTTGAATCCGGCGAAGATGACGCACGCGAGCGCCAGGAAGTACGTGAACGGATTCGTGTGTCGAGTCAGGAAGTCGGTGGTGTTCCGGCTGCACGGAACCGGTTTCGTGCGGTCGGTCTGCTTCTCGCTGGTCGGGTCGCAGTCGGTGTGATCGTCGCTGATCAGCGGATCCGGCGCGGTCACCCACCACAGGAGGGTCAACCGGACGGCGACCTTGCTCTGCTCACGAATGAACGTGATGGGCTTGGAGAGGAAGTTGTCGTCCTCGGTCTTGCGTTGCGAGTTCTGGGTGACGACGTTCGCGTCGGGGCAGGTCGACACCTTGGACCCCGCGTCGCAGGTCGGGAGGTCACCCGCCGCCGGTTTGGCGTACTCGAGCCAGACGTCGTGTTCCTGGATGCACAGCGCCCGGGACTTCTCCGGCGCACGCGAGCACGGATGCTTCTTCGCCAGCAGATCCGCGCGGACGTCGACGCAGACGACATTGTGTTTCTCGCCGCCGCCGCCCCAGCTGCCGTCCATGATGGCGCACGGATTCAGCGCCTTCTCCGCACCCTCCAGCATGAACGACTCGTTCTGTTCCCGAGTCAAGGTATTGGGCACGTTCTGGGGCCCGGCCGCGGCCAAGGCCTTGCCGGTCAGGTTGAGCTTGTCGGAGCGCCACTTCGCCAACGCGAAGTCCATCGTGTTGCGATCGCCGCCCAGGAGCTGGAAGACGCTCCATTGGCCGTGCTCGTCCTCGGGCTTGGTCTTGTCGTCGCTCGGACAGTAGAACGACCAGGCCGACCCCGCCGCGTTCTCCGGGAACCACACACACGTCTTGTCGTACTTATCCACGGCACTGCTGGGGTGCTCGCTCTGCAGAGCGAAGAAGGACATGAGCAGACCGGCCACTATGGCCACACGGACCGCGATGAACCGACCGCGTCGTGTCTTGTGGGCAGCGCGTGGGGAGTTGCCCCGCGCGCGCCGTCGTATGTGCCGAATCACGTGGCTACGAGCCCCCCCAGGGAACGAATCCCTCAAGTGAGATCAGATCCCGGCCGGTGGGCGAATCGCCGCCGTCGGGCTGAAGCTCCAGCTTCCAGTCGCCGTCCTTCCAGACGACCGTGTGCACGAACGCCTGAAGCGAGCCGTCGGGACGGCGACGGGCGATCTCCACGGACGCGGACAGGGAGCTGTAATTGACGAACTTGAATCCCGCGATCTGCGACATGCTGCCGGGTTCGGGCATGCGTGCGCTGCCGTGGACCAGTTCCTTCTCGATCCGGGGAAGCGAGTAGGCGTCCGCCCCGGGACCCGGCAGCACCTGTTGGTTGACCACGGTGAGCCAGTTCTCGGCCAAGGCGTAGCGCGTGCTGATCTGCGCGATGGCCACCAGGGCGCCGGTGGGTGTCTGGGCATAACAATGCGCCACGTCGCCCTGGATGATCATCGGCCCCGCGATCGACGATGCGGGGACGGAGACGGTACGAAACGACTGCCAGGTGATGTTGGCCGGCGCTCGCACCGGACGCGATATCTCGGCGGCCGGGATGAACGGGCAACCCTTCGGTGCGGGCGCGCCGCCTTCCCGTACCGGTCCGAGGGTCACCGGGGCGATTCCGGGCGCGGCGGGGGGCTGCGACGCGGCTGCCCGGGGCTTTCCATCGTTTCCCGCGACGGCGAGATAGACGGCACTGAGGATGACGAACAGAATGACGAGCGCGGATGCGATGAAGCCGGGCTGCGCGAAGCGACTTCCCTCATCGTCGTCGTATCCACTCGACGCCGACTGTTCCTTTCTCAACCAGGCCATGCGCTTTACTCCGGATCGGGCCGCGGATCACTGTGCGAGGGTCTTCGATTCCGTGGCTCAGGTGATGTAGTTGAAGATCGTGGCCAGACTTCCGGAGACGATCACCGTGAGCATTGCCATGCCGAGCCCGACGAAGGACGCCTGTCCGCCGTCCTTGTGCGCCTTCCAAATCATGCCGGTGCACACCAGGGCGACCAGGAACGAGAAAGCGAGAATGCCGTACGAGACCAGGCCCGCGACCTTGGCGATGCCGTCCGTGAGAGAACCGGGGGGCGTATAGTTCTTCGGCGTCGGCATGTTCTTGCCCGGGGGCTCCGGCGGCGGGGACTTGTCGTCCGTCACCCAGAGGTGCAGATCGTGAAACGAATTCAGCAGGGTGGATTTCACCACGGGGCCTCAGTTTCTCGCAACGACGTGACTTAAATCGCCGGCCAACCTGGCCAGTGATTTCGGGAGTTGGGCGACCGGAGGGGTCTCGCCGAATCTCCAGGGTTCTATCCACGGGATGGCCCAGGTGCGGGGAAAGGCCCCCGCGACGAGCTTCACCAGGTCGCGCAACGGTTTCGGCAGTGTGCCGGGTGCGTCGGCGACCGCCACGAGTCCCAGCAGCCGCACCTGCGGCACCGCCCCCGAGGCCCACTGGCGGGCGGCCGTCTGGGCCGCGCGCAGACCCGGGACATTGGTCCGGGCCACGAGGAGGACCGACGCGGAGGTGCCGTCCACGGGGACCGGCCAGTGCCGATGCGCGTCGCGACCGGCGGGGAAGGTGGCGTCGAGCATGCCGACGCCCGCGCCGCCGTGACAGCCCAGCCACCACCACGGCGCCTGCTCGTTCGGGTGCAGGTGCCGGATCGGCAGACCACCGTCCTGCGGGGGCGGCACCGCGCCGGGATGCGGGCGGGTCGGCATCATCGTGGCCGGCGGCGGGGAGGGCCGCGTGTCCGAGACCTCGGGCGTTTCGGGGCCGGCGGCGACGGTGGCGGTAATCCACGGATTGGTTACCGTCGGTTTGCTCATCGCACCTCCAGCCTCGAACTTTTTGGATCGGCTTGCCGTCGAATGCTGATCCCACACGACTCGAACGTGCCTGCCGTCCCGGACGGCCGCACGCAGGTGTACGCCACTGCACCTTGGACGGGTGATATCTCGAACGTGTCGGTTTTTCTCCCCTGCCCGCATCCGAGGACCGGCTCGGTCGGGCCGAATTCTCTCGGCAAGAGTACAAGAGCGCGAGCGGAGGCTGATTCGATTTCTCGGTTACAGATTGCACTGGCAAGGCGGGGAATCGGCGAATTCGAGTTTCGATGTGCACAGTGAATCTCCGCCGGCGCGGGAAAATGGGATAAGGCCGGCTCCGGCCGCGCGGGCGGGGAGCACGACCGACGGACGTGCCGCCACCAGGCGCGGAGGTGTCGGGTGGTCCGCATCCACACGATCCCCCGAAAAGCGAGCAAAGGGGCATCTTGCGGCCATCCGGGTTCCCGCCTGCGAATGGCTTGTTGGCGACCGCGATTCGATCTACATTCCCGGGCATGAGACCGAGAGCACTCCCGGCCTGTTCGGCCGCCGCCGCCGCGCTCGCGGTGACGCTGGCGATCGCGCCCGAAGGTTCACTGCCGGGACCGATGGCGCACGGCACCGGGCAAAGCGGCTCCGCGACCGAAATGGCCGGCGGTTGCCGTGATGTCGCCGTGGTTCGACCCGCGGGTACCGCCCAGGACCCGGACACGCGTACGCACACCATCGGCTTCGCGGTCGACCCCGAGGCCCGCGAACGATCGGCCTGCGTCGCGCGAGCCTCCGGCGCGATGTACGCCGACGCTCCGGACCCGGCCGCACCGGGACGGGAACTCGCCCCGATGACACGGCGCACACTGCGCGGCTACGAGCCGACCGGCGTCGCGGTCCAGGGCGGACCGGATCCGGCTCGCGCCGCGGTCCTGGCTCCCGGAAACTACCTGGACGAGATGACGGACAAGGAGGTCGGGTACTACTCCGTGGACGTGCCCGCGGGTTACACCGCCTATGTCTCGGGCACCACCGTCAGCAAGGTCAAGGGCCTCGAGGCACTGGACGTGAAGCAACTGGGCGAGCGCGGCACCAGTTTCTGCAAGACGGATACCGGGCTCGATCAAAACCTGTCCAAGGTCGTCACGGCGTCCGTGCGGTGGACGGCGTCCGGCGAGGGCGGCAACGGCTGCGCGCGACCCGGGCGCCAGGTCTTCTCGGTGACCCGCCGCGGAACGGGGCCCCCGGTGCCGCTCGAACTCCAGGTCATGCTCGAACCCCAGGCCCTGGACCGGGGCCCGGCCGAGGGCGGCATCGCGCAGTACACCGAACCCGGCGGCCCCGATCGACCCGCGCCCGGCGGCGGTTCGTTCGCCTCGGCGGCGAGCCTGCCCGGCTCCGGCCACTACACCGACACCATCGCCCCGGGCGAATGGGTCTTCTACCGGGTCCGTCTCGACTGGGGCCAAAGCCTCTCCTTCCAGACCCGGGTCGGCGGTGGGAAGGAGATCGTCGGAGTGCAGACCCACTTCTACAATCCGGTTCGCGAGCAGTTGGCCCAGGACGCGTGGGGTGTCCACGACACCGAGCACATCTTCGCCAAGGGAGTCGACCCCTTCGCCACCCGCCCGGTGCGCTTCCTCAACCGCAGCGACCGGCAACAAGAGGTGGCCGACATGCTCCCCGGCTGGTACTACATCGCCGTGGCCGCCCAGGGCGAAGGGGAGTCGCGGTCGCTGGCGGTCGACGTGTCGGTGGCCGGCACCAAGGAATCCGGCCCGACGTACGCGCAAAGCACGCAGCCTCTCGATTCCGCGCGCGAGTCGAAGCCGCCGGCGGGCGGGACACCGTCCACGGGAAACCCGGCCTCGAAGGGCCCGATCCGCCCCGAACACGACCTTGTGCACTCGTCCGCGAAGGACGACGAATCCGGGGCCTTCGGCAGCCCGCTGCTCTGGGCGGGACTGCCCGCCGCGCTCCTGCTCGGCGCCGGCATGACGGTGCTGTTCCTGCGTCGACGGGGATCGCGCCGAACCTGAATCCCGGGACGGCGAGGTCGCGTCGGTCGAAGGCGCGGAACCGGCGCCGGCTTTCGCCGGGATTCCGGTGGCCGACGCGACACCGTCCCGCGGCTCGGGGCCGACCGGTCCCGGGCCGCTCGACGGCCTCGAACCCGCCACTGTTTCCGCACGTCGGGCGCGTGATCCGGGGCCGGCCGCAACCACCGCCCCGACGCCCGGTGTTCCGGCTCGCGCCGCCGCACGGCCGGGGTCCGGGAGCGCCGCCACGTGTGTTCGCGTGCGCCCGGGGCAGACCTTCGTCGATTCCCGCCCGCTCCCCCTGACCGAGGGTCGGAATGACGCATAGGATCCTTGCCCATGTCAGCTTGGGGTCGTTTCACGTCGTCGCGGTCGTCGGCGCCGGTGCCTGTGTTCGTGTCGGACGCCGCGCTCGACGACGCCGAGATCCGCGCGGTCGCGCGGGGCCTGGCGCGCGACGGCGATTTCACGCCGGCCGCCGCGTTATTGGAGCGGGTGGGACGCGACTGGGCGCGGCGGGTGGTCGCCGTGACCGCGTTGGGCGAGGCGGCCGCGATGCACCCCGAATGGGTGTGGAAGTGGCGCGCCGAGCGCCCCGAATCGGCCGACCCGCTGGTGGTGATGGCCGCCGCCATGGTGCGCGCGGCCTGGAACGCGCGCGCCGCGAAGCAGGCGAGCCTCACCGGCGGACGGCAATTCGCCGACTTTCGGCAGTTGTCGGCCGACGCCGACCGCGCCTGCCTGCTCGCGACCGAGGCCGCCGGCGACGATCCCACCCCATGGGTCTCGTGGTTGTGGGTCTGCCGCGGACTCGGCGTCGCGCGCGACGTGTTCGACTCCCGATGGGCGGCGTTGCGCGAGCGCGATCCGCACCACCGCGCCGGGCACGACGCGGCATTGCAGTACCTGTGCGAGAAATGGTGCGGATCGCACGACGAGATGTACACGTTCGCCCGCACGGCGGCGGCCGAGGCACCCGACGGCTCGCCCCTGGTGATCCTCGTGGTCGAGGCGCACATCGAGTACGCGCTGCACACGCACGGCAACGGGGACGGCGCCGCCGACGACACGGCCTTCTGGCTCGCCGAGTCCCGGCAGCGGGATCTGGACACCGCGCTGGACCGCTACCCGGTCGACGGCTCGCCGCGCCGGCCGAGCGCGCTGTCCGATCACAGCGCGCTGGGCTACGCGTTGGCCAAGTCGCAGCGCTGGTCCGAACTCGCGATGCGGTTCGACGCCACCGACCACCACGGCTTCCACCTCCCGTGGAGTTACGGTGGCGGCCGAACCTTCTTCGAGCGTTCGCACACCGAGGCCACCCGAGGTTGCCCGCGCCGCTGAGCGGACCGTCCGCATCCGCGAACGCGGGCGCGCGAGAGCCCGGTCAGGTGGTCGCCACGAGCAGCTCCTCGCCGGCGGCGGTGCGCAGTCCGTCCGGGCGGTTCGCGAAGTAGCGCTCGTTGAGTTCGGCCGACGACACGTGTCGGGCCGTGGCGAAACCGACCTCGCGGGCCGACTCCGGCAGTTCCTCCGGCGGATAGAAGCTGACGAACGGCGTCCCGGCCGCTTCGGCCCCCTCGATCGCGATCCGGAACGCGGCGCGATGCGCGTCGGAGTCGAGCAGTTCCGGCGGCAGTTGGAACGTCATGGCCAGCGTGGAGCCCGGGGCCAGCGACGCGAGCCGGCGCAGCGTGTCGGTGTTGGCCTGCCTGGTCAGGTAGAGGGCGACGCCGGTCGAGGCCACCACGGTCGGCCGGGTCGGGTCGAATCCGGCGGCGATCAACTCGTCCCACCACTCGGCGCCCGACTCGAAGTCGACCGGCACCAGGCGCAGTCGGTCCGGGACGCCGTAGCCGAGTTCGTCCAGTCGCCGGCGCTTCCACGCCTGGGGACCGGGCCGGTCCACCTCGAACACCCGCAACCGGGCCGCGACTTCCGGCCTGCGCTGGACGAAGGTGTCCAGTCCGGCGCCGAGGACGAGGTATTGCTCCGCTCCGCGCTCGACCTGTTCGATCACCAGGTCGTCGATGAAGCGGGCCCGGGCCACGATCGCCGCCCGGAACCAGCGGGTCAGGTCCGGATCCATGTCCGGCCGGTCGCGCCAGTCCGGGTCGGGATCGGCGATGCGCAGGCCGATCGTGTCCTCGAACACGTGCGGCGCCGGATCGAGGTGCAGGTGCAGGGCCCGCCACAGGGCCACCCGCAGCGCCGTGTCGTCCGGCGTCGCGATGCTTTCGTCGGGCATGGGTCGCTCCGTTCGTTCGACGTCGGAGGTGTTCACTGCCGGGCCGGTGCCGACAGGGTCCACTCGCGCCCGTCGGGGTCGCGGACGGTCATCTCCCGGGTTCCGTAATGGGTGTCCTCGAACGGGGTGACCACCTCGACCCCGTCGGCGGGCCGGAACGCGTCCTCGTCGGGTACCCGCAGGACCAGCCGCATGCCGGGCTCCCGGGTCTTCGGAACCTCGGCGATGAACACGAACGGCCCGTCGCCGTTGCGCAATTGACCCGAGTTGTGCCCGGTCGAGAACTCCAACTCGTAGCCCAGCCCTTGGAAGAACTTGGCGGCCTTGCCCCAGTTGTGCGTCTCCAGGAACACGGCCTCGATGCCCTCGGTCGTCATGTCAGCTCTCCTTCTCGGACGATGGCTCTCGTTCACCCGGTGTGTCGTCGAGGTAGGCGCGCAGCGCGGCGGCGACCAGCGCCGACAGCGACAGCTCCGACTCGATGGCACGGTGTTTGACCTGCTTGATCAATGCGATCGGCAGATACACGTTGAACTGCTTCACATCCTCGTCACCCACGAGAGGAATGCTAGCACGCTAGCAATCTATTCGTCGGTTCGGTCTCGCGTCGGCACGACGGGCAGGACGAGGGCCGATCCCGGGTGGAATTCCACGTTCGTGGGCACGATCTCCCGTGCGGTGTGCACGGGTTCCCCCGATCCGGTGTTGCGGGCGAAGCGCGGGTGGGCACCGCCGCTCAGCTGGAGGCGGACGCGGTGGCCGGGCCCGAAGCGGTACGCGGTGGCACTCATCGCGACGGCGACCCGCGCCGGGGTGGAGCCGTTCGGGGTCAGCCGCAGGATGCCGTCGCACACGTCGGTGGACCGGCCGCGTTCGTCCACGTCGCACAGACGGGCGAAGACGTCGATGTGGTCGGTGCCGGTCGCCGCGTACAGGTCCGCCGACACCGGGCCGCAGATCTCCAACGCTTCGGTCAGCGGTGGTGTGGTGAACGTCAGCACGTCGTCGCGGGCCTCCAGCGCGGTGTTGTCCCGGGGTCCGGCCTTGGGGGAGAGGGTCGCGCCGCCGACGGAGGGGGTCGGGTCGGCGGGGTCGTAGTGCAGGACCGCGGGCGCCGTGGCCGCGACGGACTCGCGGCTCAGCGTGCCGTCGGCCGCGATGTACCGGCGCCGTGCCACCGCCTCGACCGGTGGCCAGTCCGGCAGATCGCGCCAGTCGTCGGCGCCGCCCACGTGTATCCGCACCGGGGACGCCCGCAGCGCCGACCGATCGCCGTACAGGTGCGCGCGCAGCCAGGCCAGGCTGTCCGCGAAGACCGACGGCCACCCCTGTCGCATCATCGAGGTGTGCGTCCACGGCCCGACGAGCAGCCCCGTCTCGCACCCGGCCCGCCGGAGTCGTCGGTGCTGCTCCAGGTTCTGCTCGAACATGACGTCGTGCCTGCCGGTGATCAGCAGGGTCGGTACGGACAGCGTCTCGGCGGCGCGGCCCGCGTCCGCGCCGGTCCAGTGCCGGTCGGCGGGGTCGGGGTGGGCGAGCGCGTCCTCCAGGAACGGCACCCGCTCGCCGAGCCCGAGGGCGCAGGCGTCCGGCAGGGGGAGCGTACGGGCGACCCGGCGCTGCGTGCGCTGCAGACGCAGGGCGGCCTTGGCGAAGTGCCGGTTGCCCCGGTGCTGGTGCACGAAGCCCGCGGTGCTCGCGAGCGCGTTCTCCAGGTGGAAGACGCCGCCGGCGTGGAAGTACGCGTGCGGGTCGTGCAGGCCGGCGTGGATGACCATCGCGCGCAGCTCCGGCGGCGGGTCCAGCGCCGACGCCCACTGCGTGTAGCCGAGGTAGCTCGGGCCGATCGTGCCCAACACCCCCGTGAACCAGGGCTGTTCACGCAGCCACGCGACGCTCGCCGACCCGTCGGCGGCCTCGTTGTGCCACAGCGCGAACGTGCCGTCGGATCCGCCGGTGCCCCGGCAACTCTGCAGGACCACGTGGAATCCGTGCTCGGCGAAGGCGAGACCGTACATCGGCGCCCACGGGAACCCGCGCCCGTACGGCGAGCGCAGCAGCAGGGTGGGGAAGTCGCCGGGAGTGGCCGGGAAGTAGTGGTCGGCCACCAGCGCACCGCCGTCGGCGGCGGGGATGCGCAGGTCGCCCTCGTAGCGCACCCGGTGCGGGGCGGCGGGCATGCCGCGCATCGTGCGCCGCATCGCCCGCGCCAGGCGTGGGGGCTTTCGTGGGGGGCGGTTCGAGGAGGTCGGGTGGGCGGTGGTGTTCGTCATGGGATCTCGCCTTCCGCACGGGCCGGTTCGTGGTCGCGACCGCTACTTCTGGTACTAAGTACGAGAATAACCCATGCTTGGATGGACCCCCCTGGCACCCACCCGCGAAAGGAGCCGTCGTGGCCGGTCCGGAGGCCGATCGCAGCGGCGGTGTGGACCCCGAGGCGTTGTGGTCGCGGCGACCGCAACCGCGTCGCGGCCGCCCGCCCGCGCACACCCGCGCCGAGGTCACCGCCGCGGCCGTCGCGATCGCCGACGCCGACGGGCTCGCCGCGGTGACCATGCGCGCGGTCGCGGCGCGCGTCGGCGTCGGCGTGATGTCGCTGTACTCCTACGTGCCGAACAAGGAGACCCTGCTGGAGTTGATGATCGACCGGGTGGCCGGCGACCAGCCCACCCCGCCCGCGCCGACCGGGTCCTGGACCGCGGATCTGCGCGTCATGGCGCACGCCCAACGTGATCTGATGCTTCGTCATCCGTGGTTGCCGGCGGCCCTGTGGGAGCAGCAGACGCTCGGCCCCAACACGCTCGCCTTCACGGAACACGTGTTGGCCGTGCTCGAACCGGCCGGGTTCGACGGACAGGGCGCGCTCGAAGTGTTCAGCCTGGTGACGGGATTCGTGGCGAGCCACGTCGGCTACGAGGTCGCCCGGGAGCGTGCCGCGGCGCGCGCCGGGCGGACCCCTCGCGAACTGGCCGAGGCCCGGGGCCGCTACCTGCGCGCGGTCGTCGCGAGCCCGGACCATCCGCGCCTGGCCCGGATCCTGGCGGAACCGGCCCGGTCCGCCGATCCGGATGCGACGTTCGACCGACTCCTGGGACACCTCCTGGACGGACTGGCCGCGACGCGCGGCGCGCGCGAGGGGTAGCGGGCGCCGCCGCTACCCGGCGACGCGGACGTGCGAGCCGGGGAGCGGTTCGGGGAGCGGGTCGGCCGGGCGGGCGGGTTCCGGTGGGGCGGTTCGGGCGCCGGTGCGGGTGGCGCCGACGCCGGCCAGAACCACGAGGACGACGCCGGCCGCCGGGATCGCACCGGGTATCTGGTCGAGGACCACCAGGCCCATCAGGAGCGCGATCGCCGGCTCCAGGCTCATCAGCGTGCCGAACGCGGAGGTGGTCAGCCGACGCAGCGCGAGGAATTCCAGGCTGAACGGCAGCACGGCGCCGAGCGCGGCCAGTCCCAGCATGATCAGCGCCGACTGCCAGGTCGCCCGACCCAGGCCGGTGGGCGCGGCGACGAGGAGGGCGACGAGTCCGGCCACGGGCATCGAGACGGCCAGTCCGCTCAGGCCGGTGACCCGGTCGCCGACGTGTTGGGTCAGCAGGATGTACGCCGCCCAGCACGCCGCGGCGGCCAGCGCGAAGGCCAGGCCGATCGGGTCGATGCCGGCGTGCCAGGGTTCGGTGAGCAGCACGACGCCGACGGCGGCCGGGGCGGTCCAGCGCCGCCGCCCGCCGCCCGAGCCGTACAGGGACACGCCCAGCGGGCCGAGGAATTCCAGCGCGCTCGCGGTACCCAGCGGCAGGCGCGCGACGGCGAGCATGAAGAACACCATCAGGCACCCGCTCACCACGCCGAGCACGGTGCACGCCCACAGGTCCCGACCGCCGAAGTCGCGCGGTCGCGGCCGGACCAGGACCAGCAGGAGCACCCCGGCCCACGCGAGTCGCAGGGCGACCGTGCCGAGTGCGCCGAGGTCGTCGATCAGCGGTACGGAAAGGGCCAGTCCGAGCTGCACGGTGGACATCGCGGCGACGGCCATCAACGCCCCGGTCGCGGCGTCGGGCAGTCTCGGCCGGCCGAGGGCGGGACGCCCGATCTCGGGGCGGGTGCGGGGATCCGGAATGCTCATGGGCCAAGTAGAGGCCCCGTGCATCGTTCGTGTCCACGTGCCGATTCGAAAGATACCGTTCACGAATCGTGAACAATCCTCGGTGCGGAACCTCGGGGATTTCGGAGGGGTGGTACATGGAGACCCGACGCCTACAGGTGCTGGTGGAATTGGCCCGACTCGGGTCGATGCGGGCGGTCGCGGACGTGTCGAACACGACCACCTCGACCGTCTCGCAGCAGATCGCGACGTTGTCCCGGGACATGGGGGTCGCGCTGATCGAGCCGGCGGGGCGCCGGGTCCGGCTCACCCCGGCCGGGCGCCGACTGGCCGAGCACGCGGTGACCATCCTCGCGGCGGTCGAGGCGGCACACCACGACCTGTCGCCCGGCGCGGAGCCCAACGGCACGCTGCGGATCGCCGGATACGCCACCGCGATCCGGGTGCATCTGCTGCCGGTGGTCGCGGAGCTGGCGGTGAGCCATCCGCGGGTGCGCGTGCTGATCCGCGAGCACGAACCGGCCGAGGCGTTGCAACTGCTGGCCGAGGACGCCACCGACCTGGCACTGGCCTACGACTACAACCTGGCGCCGGCGGCCGAGGACCCGACGGTGCGTGCCACGCCGCTGTGGACCGCGTGTTGGGGGCTGGGCGTCCCGGACGACGCCGACCCGCGCGAGGGTACGACGCTCGACGTCTTCGGCCGCTTCGACACCCACGACTGGATCGTCAACTCCCGCAACACCGCCGACGAGACGGTGATCCGTACGCTCGCCTCGATGGTGGGCTTCACCCCTCGGGTGACGCACCAGGCGGACAGCCTCGATCTGGTCCAGGGGATGATCGCGGCCGGCCTCGGCGTGGGCCTGCTGCCGCTGGACACGATCGTGGCCCCCGGAGTGCGGCTGATCCCCCTCACCGCCCCGATCGTCGAGATGCGCGCACGGGCGGTGGCCCGCCGAGGCCGGCTGAACTGGCCTCCGCTGGCCCTGATGACAACCCTGCTCCGGCGACGCGCCGGTTTCCCGGAGTGATTCGAGGGGTCGATCGAAGAGCAAAAATATTGCCGATACGGAAATCTTGCCTGATCGGCAATATTTGCCTAGCGTGGTCGGCATGACCCAGGAAGACGAAGCCGGTCTCGGGCTGCGGGAGCGGAAGAAGCGGGAGACGCGCGTCGCGTTGAGCCGGGCCACGATCGCGCTGTGTGTGCGGCGGGGGTGGGACG
This sequence comes from Embleya hyalina, assembly GCF_003967355.1. Lineage (GTDB taxonomy): Bacteria > Actinomycetota > Actinomycetes > Streptomycetales > Streptomycetaceae > Embleya > Embleya hyalina. Next base: position 163,723 of record NZ_BIFH01000013.1, read on the forward strand.
ACGTCACCGTGGAGGACATCGCCGCCGCCGCGAACGTCTCCGTGCGTACGTTCCGCAACTACTTCTCCGGCAAGGCCGAGGCGATCGCCGACGGTCACCTGGAGCGCATGACGCGCATCGCCGACTCGCTGCGGGCGCGGGAGGCCGACGAGCCGCTGTGGGACTCGATCGTGCACGCCGTGCTGGCGCGGTTCGTGCCGCGGGACGAGAGCGGCGCGGAGGCACCCCCGGATCAGCGGTGGGCCGACGGGCTCCGGCTCATGCTGGCCGAGCCCGCCCTCCAGGGGGAGGTGGCCAAGGCGAACGCCGCCGCGCAGGAGGCGCTGACCCTGGCCATCGCCGAACGCACCGGTACCGATCCGGCCCGCGACGTGTATCCGAGGCTGGTCGCCGCCGTGGTCGGCGCGGGCAGTGCCGTGGCCGTGGAGTACTGCCTGCGCGCGGATCCGCCCGCCTCGCTGGAACCGGTGCTGCGCGAGGTGTTCGACCGGCTCGCGGCGGGACTGCCCACGCCGTGACCCCCGCACCCCAACCCCCGTACCCCAACCCTGTTTTCCGCACGGGAAGTGACACCTTGAGCATGGACGTCGTGATCGTCGGAGCCGGCCCCAACGGGCTGATGCTCGCCTGCGAACTGGCCCTGGCCGGGGTTCGACCGGTGGTGCTGGAGAGGCTGTCCGCGCCGAGCGAGGAGCCCAAGGCCAACGGGCTCCTCGGTCAGGTGGTGCGGATGGTCGATCGGCGCGGGCTGTACGAACGCCTGAGCGGTGCACCGGGGCCGCCGCGGCCGAACACCGCCTACTTCATGTTCGGCGGACTGCCCCTGAACCTGGGCCTGTTGGCGGAGCGGAGCCCGATCCACGGCCTGGCCGCGCCGCAGCGGCGGATCGTCGGGGTGCTGGAGGAGCGCGCCGCCGAACTGGGCGTGGAGATCCGCCGGGGGTACGAGGTGGCGGGGGTGGCGCAGGACGCCGACGCGGTGACGCTGGAGGTCGTCGGGCCGGACGGACCCCGGCGGTTGGCCGCCCGCTACGTGGTCGGCGCGGACGGGGCGCACAGCGTGATCCGCAAGATGTCCGGCATCGGCTTCCCCGGAGTCGGCTACGACCGCACCACCACGCGGACCGCGCACGCCGGAGTGCCGCCGGAGTGGGTGGACCCGGTGAGCGGCGCGCTGAACATCCCCGGTCACGGGTCGGCCCTGCCGTTCCTGCCGCACCGTACCGAGCGGGGCGGCTTCTCGTACGCGCCGTTCCCCGGGTCGCCGGCGCTGATCAGCACGGTCGAGTGGGACCGACCCGCGACCGACGCGCCGATGAGCCTCGACGAGTTGCGGGCGAGCGTCCGGCGCGTGCTCGGCGCCGACCTGCCGCTGGGCCCGCCCGACGGCGAGGGGCCGCACGTGTTGCGGCGCCTGGTCGGCGGGCATACCCGGGTCGCCGAACGGTTCCGCGATCGCCGGGTGTTCCTCGTCGGCGACGCGGCCCACGTGTACGCCACGGGTGGTGGCCCCGGGCTCAACCTCGGTCTCCAGGACGCGGTCAACCTCGGGTGGAAACTCGCCGCCGAGATCCGCGGCAACGCACCGGCGGACCTCCTCGACACCTACGACCTCGAACGCCGCCGGGCGGCGCGTCGTATGGTCGTCAACGCCCAGGCCCAGGCCGCGCTCACCGCCCCCGGCAGCGATGTCACCGCGCTCCGCGAGCTGTTCGCCGAACTCCTCGCCCACCCCGACACCGTGCACCACCTAGCCGCGCTCACCGCCGGGAGCGACGTGCACTACGCCGGAGACGACGACGTCCTTGCCGAAACCCACCCCCTGGTCGGTCGGTTCGCCCCCGACCTCGACATCCACACCGGGACGGGTCCGCTGCGCCTGGCCCAACTGACGGTCGACGCCCGTCCGTTGCTGATCGACCTGACCGAGGACGCCGCCGCCGCTCGGGTACTGGAACCGTGGCGCGAGCACATCACGATCGTCACCGGAAAACCCGAACACCCGCTGCCCGCGGACGTGTCCGCCACGGCCCTCCTCCTCCGCCCCGACACCCACGTGGCCTGGGCCACGTCCGACCCCCGCCCGAGCGAAGCCGAGACGAGCACCCTCCACGCCAGCACGGAACGCTGGTTCGGCCCGGCCCCGCGAAGGTGACCGTCCGTCCCGCCCGGAACGGACAGGCGTAGGGGGCGGGGCGGTCAGGGGTCGGTGAGCGGGGTGAGTTCGGTGGGGACGGAGGATCGCAGGGCCCTGGTGACGGCTCGGACGGCCGGGTGGTGGGTGGCGCCCTCTCGGTGGGCGATGGTGGTGCGGCGGCGGAGGGGGAGGCGGGTCAGGGATACGGCCGGGGGATGGGTGGGGATGCCCAGGTGGGGGACGACGGCGACGCCCTGGGCGGCGGCGACCAGGGACAGCACCGTGGCGAAGTCGTCGACCTGGTGGCGGACACGGGGGGTGAAGCCGGCGGCCTGGCAGGCGCGGATGGTCATGGCGTGGCACAACGTGCCCGGAGTGGCGGTGATCCAGGGGGAGTTCCGGCAGCCGGCGAGCACCGAGTCGGTGCGGGCGCTCTCGGGCGGTCGGGTTCGGCCGGCCAGATACATCGGTTCGGCGCACAACGGGCTTGTGGCGATGCCCGGTTCGGCGACCGTCGGGACGAAGTCGTATTCGTGGACCAGCGCGACGTCCAGGTCGCCCGCGCGCAACGCGTCCGCGACCCGGGCCGGGTCGATCTCCACCACCATCGGCTCCAGGCCCGGATGCCGGTCCACGAGCGAGGTCAGTGCCGGAAGGATCATCGCCCGGGTGGCGGTCGGGAAGGCGCCGATCCGCAGGGGTCCGGCCGGGCCGCGACGGGTGTCCGCCAGCTCCGCCGCGGCCTGCTCCAGGCGGGCCAGCACGGCCTCGGCGTGGCCGACCAGGGTGTGTCCGGCCGGGGTGAGGGTGACCCGCCGCCCGGTGCGTTCGAGGAGCGGGACGCCCGCCTCGCGTTCGAGGGTGGCGAGCTGCTGGGACACCGCCGAAGGGGTGAACGCGAGGGCTTCGGCGACGGCGGCGATCGTGCCGCGCAGGGACAGTTCGCGCAGCAGGCGCAGGCGGCGGACGTCGAGCATCGGCTCAGCTTACGCTCACCTTCACGAACGTGAACTGGACCTGCATGATCGCCGCGGGTCACCCTCGTGTTCATGACTCGGCAACGGCATACACCCCCGACCGGAATCCTCGTCCCGCTCGTCACCCCCTTCGCCGCCGACGGCCGCATCGCGGTGGACGCCCTCGCGGACCTGGCCCACGCCGTCCTGGACGCGGGCGCCACCGGCATCGTCGCGCTGGGCACGACCGCGGAGGCCGCCACGCTCGACCCCGACGAACGCACCACCGTGATCGACGTATGCGCCCGCGTCTGCGCGGAGCGCGACGCGGTCCTGGTGATCGGCGCCGGCGGCAACGACACCCGGGCCAGTGACCGCGCGCTGGCCGACCTCGCGCACCGGCCACAGGCCGCCGCCGCGCTGGTGCCGGTGCCGTATTTCAACCGCCCCTCGCAGGCCGGCGTACTGGCGCACTTCACCCACCTGGCGCAGGCCGCTCCGCTGCCGCTGATCGTGTACCACGTCCCGTACCGCACCGGCCGACCCCTCGACGCGGCCACGCTGCGCGCACTGGGCCGGCTTCCCGGCGTGGTCGGGGTCAAGCTCGCGCAGGGCGGCATCGACGGCGAGACGATGGACCTGCTCGGCGATCTCCCGGCCGACTTCGCCGTCCTGGTCGGCGACGATCCGTTCCTGTCCCCCCTGCTCGCGCTCGGCGCGTCCGGTGGCGTGCTCGCCTCGGCACACGTGGCCACGGACCGCTTCGTCGAACTGACCGCCGCCTGGCGGCGCGGCGACCTCGACCGGGCCCGGCCGCTCGGGCACGCCCTGGCCCGGCTGGCGGCCGCGCTCTTTCGCGAACCGAACCCCACGGTGATCAAGGGCGTGCTGCACGCGCAGGGCCGCATCCCGACCCCGAACGTGCGCCTGCCGCTGCTGCCGGCTAGACCCGAGGCGGTCGACGAGGCCCGGAAGGTGCTCGCCGACCTGGAGGGATAGCCGGCCGCCGGTCACTCGGCCCCGGTGTCCGGGATCCGTCGCATCGCCCGGCCCACGTGCAGGTACTCGGCCCGCTCGCCCTCGCCGAGGAAGAGGAACTGCTGGTGTCGTCCGCCCACCGCCTCGGTGCAGATCAGCATGCGCTCGCTCGTCGGCACCACCCGCATGGTCGTCGTGGCGTCGCCCAACAGCTCGCCCAGCCGGCCGAGCAAGCGGGTGGTGACGGTCAGCCCGTCCTCGGTCTCGGCGACGTCGAACCGCTGCGCGGGCGACGCGTAGCTGCCGACCAGGTAGCTCGCGTCGACGGCCGGCGGCTCGGCGGGCGGGAGCGCCGGGGCGGGCGGTCGCACGTCGGCGAGGGTGTCGAGGAGTTCGCAGATCAGGTCGTAGACGCCGTACAGGGCACCGCCGTTGGTCAACAGCGCGATCGAGACGTCACGTTCGGGCACCACGCGCAACATCGCGCCCTGGCCGATCGTGCCGCCGTCGTGGCCGACGACCTCGCCGCCGGACCAGTCGTACAGGATCCAGCCGAGGCCCCACTTCCGGGCGCCGAACGCGCCGTTGCCGACGATCTCGATCTGCGGCTCGCGCATCGCCCGCGCCGACTCCTCGGACAACAGGCGCCTGTCGTCGGAGAGTCGCCCGAGCCGGATGTGCGCGGCGGCGAATTCGAGCAGGTCCGTCGCGGTGGTGGCGAGCGCCGAGCCGGAGGGCGCGCCGTTGCGGTCGGTGTGGTGTACCGGCGCCTTGACGTTGGTGCCGTCGGGACCGCCGATGTGTCCGATCGCGGTGCGCAGCAGGATCGACTCGGTCGCGTTGTTGGCCACATGCGTCAGACCGAGCGGGGCGACGATGCGTTCGCGCAGCGCCCGCTCCCAGGTCAGTCCCGTGCGCACCTCGACCAGGAGGCCGAGCAGGTCGAAACCGGCGTTGGAGTACGAGAACGTCTCGCCGGGCGGGAACAGTTGCTCGCCGACCGTGGCCAGACTGGCCACCAGGCGGGCGATGGAGTCGTCGCCGTTGCCGTGGTCCTCGAACAGTTCGCCCTCGAAACCCGCGACGTGGCACAGGAGGTGACGGGTCGTCACCCGTGCGGCGGCGTCCTCGTCGACGAGTCGCAGGTCGGGGATGTAGGTACGGATCGGGACGTCGAGGTCGATCAGGCCCTCGTCGACCAGTTGCATCACCAGGGTCGTGGTCCATACCTTGGTGATCGAGCCGATCTGGAAGACCGAGTCGGTGGTCGCCGGATACTCCGTCTCGACGTCGAGTACGCCCACCGCGGTGGCGACGGTGCGATCGCCGACCCGTATCGCGAGGCTCGCCCCGGGGATCCCCGACTTCTCGACCGACTCCGCGAGGCGCGTCCGCAGGTATTCGGCGGTCGGCAGGGTCGCGGTCGAACCCGCTCCCGCCGAGCGGTCCGAGTGGCCGGGAGCCGGTGTGGTGGCCTCGGGCGGGGTGGGTCGTCCCATGGGTCGGGCACCTCCTCGAAGGGGCGGCGGTCTGCCGCGGGGAGCGCTCACGCTAGGCAGCGTGCACGGCGGTCGAATCGTCCGCGAGGACAAAGAACCCTATCCGAACCTGTCCGAATCGCCGACGCCCGTCAAGGCCGGCGTACGTGATGCTCGCCGGACGGGCGACGGCCGACGGGCGGCACCCGACGGACATCAGGCACTGGGCGGCGGGCAACCGGCGACGAACGGGAGACTCCATGGACGTATACATCTCGATCGACATGGAAGGAGTGGCGGGCATCGCCACCCTCGACCAGATCGTGCGCGGCGGCGGTGGCTACACCAGGGCGCAGGAGATCATGACCGGCGAGGCCAACGCGGCCATCGAAGGAGCCTTCGCGGCGGGCGCGGACAGCGTCCTGATCAACGACAGCCACGGCACGATGGACAACCTGATCGTGCAGCGACTGGACCCGCGCGCCCGGGTGATCCTGGGCAGCCCGAAGGCCCAGTGCATGGCGCACGGCCTCGGCGCGCATCACGGCGTCGCGCTGTTCATCGGCTACCACGCGGCGGCCGGCGCGCCGGGTGTGCTCGCGCACACCTTCTCGTCGGACTTCACCTCGGTACGGCTGAACGGGAAGCCCGTCACCGAGGCCGAGGTCAACGCGCTCCTCGCGGCCCGGCACGGCGTCCCGATCGGACTGGTCACCGGCGACAACGAGGTCTGCGCCGCCACCGCCGCGGTCTTCCCCGGTGTGATCACCGTGCCGGTCAAGACCGCCGAGGGCTTCACCGCCGCGAACAACGTGCACCCGACCGTGGCCCAGGACCTGATCCGGGCCGGCGCGGCGGCGGCCGTGGAGAAGGCCGGGGTCCTGGAACCGCTGGCCCTGCCGGAGAAGTTCGTCTTCGAGGTGGGCTTCCAGATCCCGCTGGCCGCCGAGGTCGCGGCGTCGGTCCCGGGCGCGGAGCGGATCGACCTGCTGACGGTGCGCTGCGAGGCGACCGGCCCGGAGCAGCTGATGGACCTCGTCAACCTCTGGTACACGGTCGCCGCGCACTCGGCCCGGTCGCGGCTGCCCATGCTGGAGCGCCGCTAGCCGAGGCGGGCCATGGTCGCGGTGGTGCGGGGCGAGGAGGGGGTGTCCCGCACCGCCGCCACGCTTCGGCTTTCGACGCGCCGGGGCGGGGGCGGAGGTAAATGGCCGGCGCGCGGCTCGGTGCGGCGGGATGATCCGGGGTGTCCGGGGCGATGCGAGCTCCTGTGCCGTGCCCCGGGCCCGAAGCCGTGCGCACCCGAGCCGCTCCGAAAGGCAGTCGTGATGATTCTCGGCGCATCCGAGCCGTCCGAGCCGTCCGAATCCTCCGCCGCCGAGCGGCCCGAAGTGCGGGCGGCGGTCGGGACGGTGCGGGGGAGACGGGAGGCGGGGGTGGCGGTCTTCCGGGGCATTCCGTTCGCCGAGCCGCCGGTGGGCGCGCTGCGGTTCGCCGCGCCTCGGCCGGCGCGCGGGTGGGACGGGGTGCGATCGGCCCTGGCGTACGGGCCGCCACCGCCTCAGGGCGGCGCCCTCGGGATGGCCGAGTTCGCGCGTGGTGCGGTGGGCGACGACTGGCTGACGGTCAACGTCTGGTCGCCCGATCCGGGGCCGGGCGCGGGGCTGGCGGTGATGGTGTGGATCCAGGGCGGTGCGTACACGGTCGGCATGTCCGGTCTGCCGGAGTACGACGGCGCACGACTGGCGCGGGACGGCGGCGTCGTGGTGGTGACGTTCAACTACCGCGTGGGGTTCGAGGGTTTCGGGCTGATCGAGGGCGCGCCCGCCAACCGTGGGCTGCTGGATCAGATCGCGGCGCTGATGTGGGTACAGGACAACATCCGGGCGTTCGGCGGCGATCCGGGCCGGGTCACCGTCTTCGGCCAGTCGGCGGGCGGCGGCTCGGTCGCGGCGTTGTCGGCGATGCCGCGTGCGGTCGGGCTGTTCGGCCGGGCCGTGGCCCAGAGCGTGCAGGGTACGTTCTTCGCGCCGGAACTCGCCGCCGACGTCGCGGCGAAGTGTGCCGCCGAGTTGGGGCTGCGGTCCACGGTTGCCGAACTGTCCGAGGTGGAGCCGGAGTTGCTGTCCGCGGCCGGGGACGCGGTGGCCGCCGGGATCACCCGGTGGGCCGGGCGGTGGGGGCGGGTCGCGCATGGGGCGACCCCGTTCGCGCCGGTCGTCGACGGCGACACGCTGCCGGCCACGCCGTGGCGGGCCCTGGCCGACGGCGTCGGGCGGGACGTACCGCTCCTCGTCGGCCACACGCGCGACGAACAGCGGCTGCTCACCCTGCTCGACGGGCTGCTCGGCGAGGTGACGGAGGAGCAGGCGGCGACCGCCATGGACGTGTTCGGCCCGGAGCGCGACGCCGCGCGCCGGTACCGCGCCGGGTATCCGCACGCGAGTCCGGAGGAATTGTACGAACTGGTGCGCTCGGACCGGCTGTTCCGGATGCCCAGTCTGCACCTGGCCGAGGCGCGGATCGCCGGCGGCGGCCGGGCGCACATGTACGAACTGACCTGGTCCGCACCGGGCATGGGTGGTGTCCTCGGCGCCTGCCACGGCCTCGACGTCCCGCTCGTGTTCGGCAACCTGGATCGGGGTCAACCGGCCCTGCTGTTCGGTGACGGCCCGACCGAGGAGGCGGAGGCGCTGTCCGCCCGGATGCGCGCCGCGTGGACGGCCTTCGCGAGGGACGGCGACCCGGGATGGCCCGCGTACGAGCCGAAGTCGCGCCGGACCCGGGTCTTCGCCGACGAGCCGACGGTCGCCGCCTATCCGGAGGAGGCGTCCCGGCGGATCTGGGCGGGGGAGCCCATGTCGGCGTCGACCGTGGCGGAGGGATAGGACGCGGGGGTCGTCGCCGGCTCGGGGCGGGTGCCGTCCCGAGCCGGCGGGTGCGGTTACGACGCGACGCCGTCGGAGCGGCGGTCCAGGGAGTCGCCCACGAGGTGGTAGACGGCGTTCTGGGCGGCGGTGTGGCGCGGCACCTCGCCGGCTTCGCGCTTCCTGCCGTCCGCGCGGCCGGTCATCTCGTAGATGAAGTAGCGGTACAACGATTCGCTGGTCCAGCTGTAGGGGGCGTCGGGCGCGAAGTCCTCGACACCGGAGGCGACCGGGGGGCTGACCCGCCTGTAGTGGTCGTCCTTGGATTCGGCGAGGGTGGCGGCGGCCACGGCGGTGGGCATCTGGAGCACGCCGACCGTGGTCTGCACGTTGTTGGCCCTGTCCACGTAGAGCGCGACGACGCCGCGTTCGCAGCCCAGTCGTTTGATCCGGGCCGCCGTGGCGTCGTCGTCGGCCACGGCGGCGCAGTCGTCGACGGTCTTCACACAGGCCCGGGTCAGCGTGCCGCCCGCGTACTTGTACGGGAGTTGCGCGAGGCCGAAGACCTCGTCGCCGGTGACGGGCCTGGGGTCGCGGGACGCGAAACGCAGGTCGTCGCGGGTGAGGGTGCCGCGCGCGGGCTTGTCGGTCGCGGTGACCGATACACACGGTCGCACCGACGACGAGGACGCGGGCGGCGTGGGTGCGGCGGTGCCGGCGCCTGTGGCGGGCGGCGTCGAACCGGGGGTCCGCGGACCGGCGCTCGGCGGCGGAGCGGCGGCGGCCTTCTTGTCGTCGCCTCCGCCGCACGCGGTCGACGACGCCAGGACGGCGACCGCACACGCGGTCACGGCGAGGGCGCGCCACGGCGCGCGGCGGGGCCGGGTGCGGGTGGCGGTGCGTGGCGTGTCCGGTGCGTCGTGTTCGAACATCGGCGACTCGTTTCGAATCACGGCCGACGCACGGTGGGACGTGGCACGGTACGGCACCGATGCTCTCCGGCGGTCCGGGCGTCCGGCCTGAGGAACCCGCCGGATGGTGTCGTACCGGCTGACAATCGGTGAAAACCTAGCATCGGGTGGCGCGTCGGGATCAACCATTCGCGCCGGATGCGGGGATCTCCGCGCGAACTGGATATTCCGGTACCGGGAACCGGATCGGCCGAGGTCGTCGGCTCGATCCGGTCCCGCGTCACGTACTACTTGAGGGCGGTGAGCGCCTTCTCGTAATCGGGCTCCTCGGCGATCTCGGCGACCAGTTCGGAGTGCACGACCACGTTGTTCTCGTCGAGTACGACGACGGCGCGGGTGGCGACGCCCGCCAGCGGGCCCTCGGTGAGCGCTACGCCGTAGTTCTCCAGGAACTCGCGTCCCCGCATGGTGGACAGCGTCACCACGTTGTCCAGGCCCTCCGCACCGCAGAAACGGCCCTGGGCGAACGGCAGGTCGGCCGATATGCACAGGACGACGGCGTTCGTCAGGTCGGCGGCCGACGCATTGAACCGGCGCACCGACGCGGCGCAGGTACCGGTGTCGATGCTCGGGAAGATGTTGAGCACCTTCCGCTTGCCGGCGTAGTTCTCCAGCGACACGTCGGACAGGTCCTTGGCCACCAGAGTGAAGGCGGGCGCGCTGTCGCCGGGCTGCGGGAGGCGGCCGGCGACGGCGACCGGGTTGCCCTTGAAGTTGACCGTCTGTGACATGGGAACCTCCGAGTTGGTAGGGGATGCGAGCCGGTCGTGTCGGGCCGCGTTCCGACCGCGGTGTCGACGACCGCGACCGGCACGTGTCTCGGGTCCCGACACGGCCGCTCCCGGACCGAGGCGACCGACACCCGTGGAGCGGGACGCCGACGGCCGGGAAGCGTGCGCCTCAGGCTATCGGGCGCCCGATCGGGGCCGAGGGGCGGCGCCGGTCGGCCCGCGAAGCCGGTGTCCCGCCGCGACCTCGGCCGACGTCCGGGGCGCGGCGCCGGCGGCCGTACGGGTGGAATCGCCGGGCGGTGTCGGTCGGCGCGCGGTTCGGTGCGCGGACGGATGATCACCTTGGCCGAGCAAGGTCCCCTCATTTTCGGAAGAGACATATCGCCATGCGCCGTGCCTTCGGCTGCCGCCTCGCCACCGCTCTGTTCGCGCTCTTCGCCCTCGTCCCGCTGACCCTGGCCGGCCCGCCGGCGCAGGCCGCTCCGCCGACGATCGTCGTCGCCGGCGATCCGCACGTCGACGCCTCGGATCCCGGCGGCCATCCGTCGCACGGCCTGGATCCGGCGATCGTGGCCCGTCTCGACGAGGTGATCGCGCAGACCCGTCGCGAGACCGGCGTGCCCGGGGTGACGGTCGGTCTGTGGTTGCCGGGTCGGGGCAATTACATCCGGTCGACGGGGGTGGCCGATATCGCCACCGGTGCGCCGATGCGGCCCGATCTCAACATGCGGATCGGCAGCGAGACCAAAACCTTCACCGTCACCGCCCTCCTGGAACTGGTCGACGAGGGGCGGCTCTGGCTGGACGACCCCATCTCCGGGTACATCGACGGAGTGCCCGACGGCGACCACATCACCATCCGCCAACTGGCGGAGATGCGCAGCGGCCTGTTCAACTACAGCGCCGACCCGGACTTCGTGCAGGCGCTGCTGGACGACCCGACCCGTCCGTTCACCCCGCAGGAACTGCTGGCCTACGCCTTCCGGCACCCCAACGTCTTCGCGCCGGGGAGCGCGTTCCAGTACTCCAACACCAACACCGTCCTGCTGGGCCTGGTCGTGGAGAAGCTGGGCCGGATGCCGCTGGCCGACTTCATCCACCGGCGGGTCACCGGGCCGGCGCACCTGCGGAACACCCTGTTCCCCCGCGGCGCCGAGTTCCCGTCGCCGCACGCGCACGGGTACACCAACCAGACGTCGACCGGCGAGATTGCCGACGCGACGGACTGGAACCCGAGTTGGGGCTGGGCGGCCGGCGCGATGATCTCCGACCTGCACGACCTGCGCCGCTGGGCGAAGGTGGTGGCCACCGGGACGCTGCTGTCCCCGGCCGTGCAGGAGCAACGGGAGAATTTCGTTCCCGTGCCCGGCTTCGACGACGCCGGCTACGGGCTCGGCCTGTTCCGCGTCCGCGGCTGGGTCGGGCACAACGGCTCGCTGCCGGGCTACGAGAGCGTGACGGTGTATCTGCCGGAGCAGGACGCCACGATGGTCATCCTGCTCAACACCGACATCCTGCACGACGGCAACGAGCCCAGCACGCTGTTCGCCAAGGCGATCACCTCCGTCATCACCCCGGAGAACGTGTACGACCTCCCGGCCCAGGGCTGACCACCGGCGCACGCGGCGGCGCGGCACGCCGGCCCCCAGGGGCTCGTGCCGCGCCGCCGGCGCGTTTTCGGGCGGGGTGGGTGGACGCGGATACCCGGACAGCCGGCCGGAGTTGCGGTGTCGGACCGGCACGGGTGGGGTTCGCGGTGAGCCGCCGTGGCCACGCGACCTCCCGAACTCCCGCCCGGTACACGGCGATACGGGCCGCCGATCGAGGTCGGCCTCGTGGCCGGCGGGGGTGGCCGGGTGCTCCGGGCGCGCGGCCGGTGCCGTGGGCGCGGGTGGTCCGGTCAGCCGGCGGCGGTGAACAGCCCTCGGCCGGCCTTGCCGGCGCGGCCCGCCTTGACCAGGCCCTCGGCGGAGGTGCGGACGCTCTCCAGCCGGCTCTTCGTGGGCTCCTCGCCCAGGGCTTCGGTGAGTCGGCGGACGTTCATCGGCTGCTCGCTCGCGCTCAGCAGTGCGGCGATCTCGTCGCGCAGGTGGGTGCGGACCCGGCGTTCGGCGGCCGGTACGGGCGGGCCGGCCTTCGGGGCGCGGGCGGGCTTCCGGCGCGGGCCGGCCGGTGCCGGGGCGGCGGCCTTGGCACGGGGCGCGGCCTTGCGGCGGCGTGGCGCGGGGGTGGTGGGCTCGGTCTCGGCTGCGGCCTCCGGCGCGGGTGCCGGGTCCGGAGCGGCCGCGGGCGGCGCGGACTTCGGCTCCCTGCGGGGCCGCGGTACGGCCGCGACGAGGGGGCGGATCACCGTCAGGTGCGCGACCGCGTTGCGGCGGGCCTCGAGTTGTCGCTCCACCTCGGCCAGTTCCGTCTCCAATTCCTCCCGCCGCTGGGCCAGTTCATCGGCCTCCCGTTCCAGCGCCACGCGCAGTTCCTCAACCGACGACGCCATCCGGCGACTCCTTCGCTCGACGTGCCCGGTGCGCGGGATCACCCACACCCGGGATGCCGACATGATCGCGCGTCGGAGTGCGCCGTGTGTGGGAAAGCCCGGTTTCCCCTACGAATGATGCTTTCGTGCTGTTGGATCGAGGAGGCCGGACGTCGGCCGCCGGGCATCGGGCCTCGTCCGGGCCGGTGCCGAGCCGAGCCCGCGCGCGGGCGGGACACGGCCGTGTCCGGTCGGCGCATCGAGGAACGCGGTGGCCGACGGGTCCGGGCCGGGGCGGGTGTGCGCGGCGAGGCCACACCGCACGGGTGCGTCGGGGCGCGGCACCCGGCCGGGAAGGCGCGGCGCCGTCACGCTCGCGGGCATCGGCGCGGGACCGAGCCCGACCGCGACGAGCCGGGGCACGGCCGAGGTGGGCCGACGAGGCGGTTCGGGCGGTCGTGTTCGCGCTCGCCGGCCCGTACGTGACCGGCACCGTCACCGTCCTGCACGTCGAGGGGGGTGGACGCCTCGCGCGGGCTCCGAGTGAGCGGGCCGCGTCGGGCCCACGCGGCCGGCGCGTCCGTCCGGCAGGATCGGGCCGGATGACGACCATCGGCCCGTGGAGCACCCACACCCTCGAATTCCGACCCGACACGGTGGTCAAGACGTTTCGCGCCGGAGCACACGACAACCACCGGCGGGAATGGGCCGCGCTGACCCTGCTGCACCGCTTCGCGCCCGACCTCGCGCCGCGACCGGTGAGCCGGGATCCTCGACCCTCGTGCCCGGTCGTGGTGATGTCCCGGCTGCCGGGAGTCGTGCTGCGCGGCACGACCGTCCGGGACGAGCGCGTCGACGCACTGGCCGCGACGCTGAACACGCTGTACGCGGCCGTCCCGGACGGGGTCGTTCGCGAACTCCCGGTCCGGCCGGGGCACCAGGGCGCGATCATCGCCCGGATCGACGAGTGGGCGGGGTGGGGACTCGACACCGCACCCTCGGTCGGCCGGGCCCTCGCGGCGGGCGTGGACTGGCTGAATCGTGGTGGTGGTCGGCGGGCTCTCGGTCGCGGGGAGGTGCCTCCCGTCTTCGGTCCGGGCGACGGGAATCTCGCCAACTACCTGGCCGATTCCGGGGGTTGCCCGGACGGCGGAGCGCGCGGGACGCGTGGCCGGATCCGGGTCGTGGACTTCGAGGAGTCCGGGCGCAGCGACCGGGCCTTCGAGCTCGCGGAGATCACCGAACACGTATCGAGCCGGGTGGATACGTCCCTGGACGTGCGTGGGTTGCTCGATCGGGTCGACCTCACCCCGGCGGAGGCCGCACGTGTGCCGGACTGTCGACGCCTGCTCGCCCTCGTCTGGCTGTTCCTGCTGTCGATGGAGGATCCGGAGAACCCCAGGAATCCGCCGGGGACCGCCGAGCGCCAGGCGGCCCGGCTCGGCGAACTCCTCGGGTGAGCACGGGCGTCGAGGTGCCGCCGACCTGCGTCAGGCGGGGGGTGGGGTGGTTCGGACGAGGTGTGTGGCCGCGTTCGGGTCCAGGGTGGTGCCGCGTTCGTATGCCTCGGCGAATGCCCGCGGCCCGAGTGTGGCCGTCGTCGCGGCGGTGATCCGGTCGACGTCGGTGCGCTCGCCGGGCGGCAGCGGGGCGTCCACGCCGCGACGGATCGCGTCGGCCGCGCCCAGGAGCAGGGCCGCGAACGCGGCGCGGTCCGGGTCCCCGGACAGCGCCGCCGCGCCCGCCAGGCCCTCCAGGGACAGCGCCATCGCCCGGGGTTCGCCGAGGACGCCGGCGAGTTCCAGGCCGAGGAGGTGGTGTGCGCGGGCCGCGTCGGCGTCGCCGCGCAGTTCGGCGACGAAACCGAGTTCGGATCGGCGCAGATGGGTGCCCGCCCGCGAGGACACGTCGGCGTACCGGTCGAGCATGCGCAGCAGATGCGCCTCGGCGGCGTCGAGGTCGCCCGACCGCCGGGCCCCCAGGGCGAGTCCCATCCGCGCGTGCACCTCGCCGAACACGTAGCCCTGCTCGACGGCCGAGTCCAGCGCCCGCCGATGCAGGTCGTGCGCCCGGTCCGGGTCGCCGGCGAGCAGCGCCAGCCGGCCGAGTCCGGACAGGCGCGCGGAGATCTCCGTCGGGAGGCGCAACTCCTCCGCGATGCGCAGTCCTTCGGTGTGCCGGCGCACCGCCTCGGGGTAGTCGCCGCGGACCTCGGCGATCGTGGCCAGTGGCGCCACGGTCTGCAACTCACCCCAGATGTCCCCGAGTTCGCGAAACAACTCGGCGCCGCGCAGGCCGTCGCGCGCGACGTCGGCCAGGTTCCCGCCGATCAGGGCGTGCATCGCGCGCAGTCCGAGGCCGGCGGCCTCGGCCCAGCGGTCCTCGTCCCGCGCGGCCAGGGCCAGCGCGTGCGTGTTGGCGCGGGCGCTCGCGACGGGATCGCCGCCGTTGAACAGGGCGTAGGCGTACAGCCAGGCGAGCCGGCCGCGCCGCGCCCGATCCTCGATCGCCGCGTCCGGGAACGCGGTCGGGACGGATCGATCGCCGGTGAGCAACGCGAACGCGTCGTCGAGGACGCCTGTTTCGGCAGCGGCGGCGGCGGCGCCGGCGGCCCGGTCCGCCGGGGCGATCGCGCGGACCGCCGCGAGGGCCCGGCGGCCCTCGACCAGCCGGCCGCGCAGCAACCACCACCAGGCGAGCGCGCGGACCAGGCGGGCCGCCGCGTGCGATCCCTCCGGGCGGCCCGCGCCGGCCTGCCGGATCGCCTCGTCCAGGGCGGCCCGCAGATTGCCCGCCTCGGCGTCGAACCGGTCGAGCCACGCACGTTGTTCGGCGCCGCGCAGATGCGGCTCGGCCCGTTCGGCCAGGTCCAGGTAGTGCCGCAGATGGCGATCCCGTACGTCGGCGAGGTCCGCCGTCTCGTCCAGGCGCTCCAGGGCGTACGCGGTCACGGATTCGAGCATGCGGTATCGGGGGCCCGCCGGTCCCGGCACCACCACGACCAGTGAGCGGTCGACCAGGCGGCCGACCAGGTCGAGTACTTCGCCCCGGGTGACCCCGTCGCCCGCGCACACCGCCTCGGCGGCGTCCAGGGTGCAGCCGTCGGTGTGGATCGCGAGGCGGCGCAGCACGATGCGTTCCGGCGTGTCGAGCAGTTCCCAGCTCCAGTCGATCATCGCCCGCAGGGTGCGCTGACGGGCGGGCGCGCCGCGCCGGCCGGAGGTCAGGACCCGGAACCGATCGCCGAGGCGGGCCGCCAACTCCGCTACGCCCAGGACCCGCACGCGGGCCGCGGCCAGTTCGAGGGCGAGCGGGATGCCGTCCAGGCGCCGGCAGATCTCGGCGACGGACGCGCGCAGTTCGGGAGTGGCCGCGTCGAGCGAGAAACCCGGCGCCGCCGCGGCGGCGCGGGCCGCGAACAGGTCCACGGCGTCCTCCGGGCGAAGCGGTTCGACCAGGAACAACGTTTCGCCGGTCAGGCCCAACGGCTCCTGTCCGGTTGCCAGTACGCGCAATCCCGGCACCCGGTGCAGCAGCACCTCGGTGAGCCGGGCCGCCGGTTCCACGACGTGCTCACAGTTGTCCAGGACGAGGAGCGGGCGCCGATCGCGCAGGGCCGCGGCGAGCCGGTCGGCGGGATGTTCGGGCGAGCCGTGGCCGGGCAGCCCGGCGGGGGTGTCGTCGCGGATGCCGAGCGCGGCGGCGACGACCTGCACCAGATCGGCCATCTCGCCGTGCTGCCCGGCGAGTTCGACCAGCCACACCTCGTCGGCGAGGTCTGCGGGCACCCATCCGGCGGCCTCGACCGCGAGCCGGGTCTTGCCCACACCGCCGGGCCCGGTCAAGGTCACCAGGCGCGCGCCCCCGAGCAGCCGACCGACCTCACCCACGTCGGAATCGCGCCCGACGAGGGTGGTGAGCGGGGCGGGGAGATTGGACCGGGCACGGCCGCGGGCCGCCGCCTTCGCCCCGGAGACCGGAGCCGGGACGGCCTCCGATGCACCCCCAAGCCGAGACGGAGGGCCGTCGTCACCCCCCGGCGAACGACCGGGACCCGACGAGTCGCCGATCCGGGACGCGTCACCGGCCCCCGACACAGTGCCGACCCCGAACAAGGACCCGGCCCCCGACGCGGCGCGGGTCCCCGATGCAACGTCAACCCCCGATGTGGCGCCGCCCCCCGACCAGGCGCCGACTCCCGATGTGGCGCCGACCCCCGACCAGGCACCTGCCCCCGACGAAGCGTCGGCCTGCGTCGAGGCGTCGGTCCCCGACGGGTCGACGGCCCGGGGCGAGGCCCCCGCCCCCGACGAGGCCCGGCCGCCGGGCGTGGTGCCGTTCCCCGTGGGCGTCGGCGTTGGGTCCTGTGTGGCGCCGCCCCTCGACCAGGCACCCGCCCCCGACGAAGCGTCGGCCTCCGTCGAGGTATCGGCCCCCGACGGGTCGACGGCCCGGGGCGAGGCCCCCGCCCCCGACGAGGCCCGGCCGCCGGGCATGGTGCCGCTCCCCGTGGGCGTCAGCGTTGGGTCCTGTGTGGCGCCGCCCCTCGACCAGGCACCCGCCCCCGACGAAGCGTCGGCCTCCGTCGGGGCATCGGTCCCCGACGGGTCGACGGCCCGAAGCGAGGCCCCCGCCCCCGACGAGGCCCGGCCGCCGGGCGTGGTGCCGCTCCCCGTGGGCGTCGGCGTTGGGTCCTGTGTGGCGCCGCCCCTTGACCAGGCGCCGACTCCCGATGTGGCGCCGATCCCCGACCAGGCGCCTGCCCCCGACGAAGCGTCGGCCTGCGTCGAGGCATCGGCCCTCGTCGAGGCCCGGCCGCCGGGCGTGGTGCCGGCCCCCGTGGGTGTCAGCGTTGGGTCCTGGCGCAGGATCGCCTCGTACAGGGCGGTCAGTTCCCGCCCCGGATCCACGCCCAACTCGTCCGCCAGGAGTCTGCGGAGGTCCGCGTACGACGCCAGTGCCTCGCTCTGCCGACCCGCCAGATACAGGGCACGCACCTGCACCGCGCGCAGCCGCTCGCGCAGCGGATGGCGGGCCACCAGGTCGGTCAACTCACCCGACAGCAGCGTGTGTTCGCCCACCTCCAGACGCGCCTCGGCCTGCTCCTCGAGCACCGCCAGGCGCTGTTCGGTCAACCGCCGCGCCGCCGTCCGGGCGAACTCCGTGTCGGCGAAATCGGCGTACGCCGACCCCCGCCACAACCCCAGCGCCCGGGTGAGCAGCGCGGCGCGCGCGGTCGGGTCGCCGGCCAGGCGCGCCTCGGCCACCAGGGACCGGAAACGGTCCGCGTCCACGTCGTCCGCCTCGGCGTCGACGGCCAGTCGGTAGCCCGGGGGCTGGTACACCACCCGCTCCCGCCCGAGCACCCGGCGCAACTGCGAGACCTTGGCCTGGAGGGCGTTGACGGGGTTGCCCGGCGGCTCCGCGCCCCACAGGTCGTCGACGAGCCGATCGGTGGAGACCGGCCGCCCCTCGTGGACCAGCAGGTCGGCCAGCAGCGCCCGAACCTTCGCCTCGGGGACCCGGACCGGCGTCCCCTCGTCGTCCCACACCATCAGCGGACCCAGCACCCCGTATCGCATGCGGTTCACCGTACATACCGGGCATCAGCGAACCCTCAGCGGACCCTCAGCGCTTCCGCAGCACCCCCGAAGCGCCTCCGGGCAGAGTCGTTCCCATCGACGAGGAGCACCCCCGCCGGCACCCCCGAAGCCCCCGAACACGACCCAGGGGCCGATCCACCCGGTGGGGGATCCCCACCACGGAAGGACGAAGACGACCATGAACACCACCGTGCACACCGACGCGACCACGAGCCCCCTCTTCCGGCCCGCCCGGCTCGCCGGCCTCGACCTGCCGAACCGCCTCGTGATGGCGCCGATGACCCGCAACCGCGCCGACGCCCAGGGCGTCCCGCGCTCGATCATGGCCACCTACTACGCACAACGGGCGAGTGCCGGGCTGATCATCGCCGAGGCCGCCACGCCGAACGCGGTGGGGCTGACCTACCCCCACATCCCCGCGATCTTCGACCCGGACCATGTGGCCGGGTGGCGGCGCGTCACCGACGCGGTGCGCGCCGAAGGCGGGCGGATGTTCCTCCAACTCCAGCACGGCGGCCGGGTCGGTCACCCCGACAACAGCGGATTCACCCCGCTCGCACCGTCCGCGATCCCGCTTCCCGAGCCGATCCATACCCCGGGCGGCCCCCGGGAGGCGGTCGTCCCGAGGGCCATGACGCTCGACGACATCCGGTCCACCGTCGCCGACTTCGCCGTCGCCGCGCGCAACGCGATCGACGCGGGCTTCGCCGGGGTCGAGGTGCACTCCGCGAACGGCTACCTCTTGCACCAGTTCCTGGGGCGCAACACCAACCACCGCACCGACGCCTACGGCGGCCCCGTCGCGCACCGCACGCGATTCACCCTGGAGGTGGTCCGGGCCGTCGTGGACGCGATCGGCGCGGATCGGGTCGGCGTACGCATCTCGCCCGGAGTCACCGCCAACGGCATGGCCGAGGGCGACACCGAGGCCATCTACCCGCCCCTGGTCGCCGCCCTCGCCGAGCTCGAACCCGCCTACCTGCACGTGGTGATGGCCGATCCGGACCAGCCCGTCTTCCGGGAGATCCGCCGGCTCTGGACGGGCACCCTGATCGCCAACCCGAACCTGGGCTGGGGACGACCGCTGCCCGCCGACGGCGGCCGGCACGCGGGCGAGCGGCTGTTGGCGGCCGGCGCCGACCTGATCTCCCTCGGCCGGGCCTTCCTGGCCAACCCCGACCTGGTCGACCGCCTCCGCACCGGCGCCCCGCTCAACCCGATCCGCGACGCGTACCTGATGTACACGGGCGGGGAGGAGGGCTACATCGACTACCCCACCCTGCAAGCCGATCAGGACCGGGTACTCGCGTCCACCACCCACTGAGCCCCCCACGTCGTCCCGACCCCGACCCCGACCCCGACCTCGCCCGAGGCCGGGGCCGACGGCGTGTCCCGACTCGGTGCGTAGTCCGTCCCGAGTCGGGGAAACATCGGGACGCCTTCGCCCGGTGCCCCGAGCGGACCGTCCCCGACCCGGTCTCGGCGCCCCGGCGAGAGTGCGCGCGAAACAACCGTCACCGTCCGACGATCGCCTGCGAGGTGCCCCGTGTCCGAAACCGGTGCGATCCCCCTGCCCAACATCCGCCCCGAGGGGCGCCCGTTCGACCCGCCGGACGACTTCCGTCGACTGTGTGCCCAGGAGCCGCTGCGTAAAGTGTCGTTACCCGACGGCAGCGCGCTGTGGTTGGTCAGCCGGGATCAGGACGCGCGCCGCGTCCTGGTCGACCGTCGATTCGGTACCGCCGGCACGCCCGACCTGTTGCGCCCGGCCGGCCCGGACCTCGAGGCCCGTCGGGTGGGAAACCTGCTGCGCCTGGACCCGCCCGAACACACCCGGGTCCGTCGACTGCTCGTCGACGCGTTCACCCCGAGCCGAATACGCGGGATGCGCGCGGACATCGAACGCACCGTTTCCGACGCACTGGACGCTCTGGAACGCATGCGACCTCCCGTGGACCTCGTCGCCCACTTCGCGCTCCCCGTCCCGTCCCTGGCGATCTGCGCACTGCTCGGCGTGCCGTACGCCGACCGGGAGGGTTTCCAACGCCGCACCACCACCCTGCTCGACTTCGCCCGCCCCACCGAAGAGGTGGCAGCCGCGGCGGCCGAGGCGCGCGCGTACATGGCCGACCTCGTCGCCCGGGAACGCGAGCAGCCGGGCGACGGACTGCTCGGCACCCTCGTCCGGGACCACGCCGACGCCCTTTCCGACGCCGAACTGAGCGGCCTGGCCAACCACTTGCTGGAGGCCGGACACGAAACCGTGGGCGCCATGCTGGGCCTGGGCACCTTCCTGCTCCTTCGGGAACCCGAGGCGGCCGACCGCCTGCGCGACACCGAGGACCCGGCCGTCATCGCGGGCGCGGTGGAGGAACTGCTGCGATATCTCTGCGTCATTCCGTACGGCCTGCCCCGAACGGCCCTGACGGACGTGGCGATCGGGGACCATACGATCGCCGCCGGCGACCACGTCGTGGTCTCGCTGGCGTCCGCGAACCGGGACGAGGCCGCCCACGACCGACCGGACCGCTTCGACCCCGACCGCCGGCCCACCCCGCACCTCGCCTTCGGGCACGGCACCCACCACTGCCTGGGCGCCCAACTCGCCCGCATGCAACTGGGCATCGCCATCCCCGCGCTGCTGCGCCGATTTCCCACCCTGAGCTGCGCCGTGCCGCCGGAGCGGGTGCGTCTGCGGGCGTCGTCGGCGGTGTACGGCGTCGCCGAGTTGCCGGTCACCTGGTGAGCGGCCGGCGGTCGGCCGCGGCGGGGCGACGCCGGTACAGCGCCACGAGGGCGCACACCCCCCGCCGGCCGGCCCGGCCGTACACCCGGACGCCGAGCCGGGAACCGGCGCCGCCGGCGAGATAGGCCCACGTCATGTACGTCGTGTCGAGTCCGCTGCGGGCGTCGGGGGCGCAGCGCGAACACCCGGGCCTGGTTGGCGACCATTCCGCACTGCATCGCGACGTCGAGCAGCAGCGTGCCGACGACCAGGGCGGTCAGACCCCGGGCGCCCGGGACCAGGACGGCGGCGGAGAGGAGCACGCCGAGCAGGCAGATCAGGTTGACCGGATCCGACCCGCGCCGATCCACCAGGCGTCCGGCGAGCGGGGTGCAGATCATGGTCGCCGCGCCGATCAGGGCGAGCAGCCCCACCGCCCGGGCGCCCAGGCGGTGGGCGGGGCCGGTGAACAGGAGGGTCAGGCAGGTCCACACGGCGGAGAACCCGGCGAAGATCGTCGCCTGGTACAGGCAGGAGCGGCGCAGTTCCGGCTCGGCCCGAAGCAGCCGCAGTGGCTCGGCGAGCAGCGCGACCAGGGCCGTCGCCACCGGATACGGGGCGCGCCGGCCCAGCCGCTCGCCGAGTGTGCCGCCGAACGTGCGGGCGAGCAGCATGCCGCCGATCGAGCCGCCGAGCAGGGTGCCCATGATCGTGGCGCGATGCGCGGCGGCGACCAGTTCGGCCGCCGGTGGGCCGACGACCTGCGCGGCCACGGTGGTGGCGCCGACCACGACCCCGGCGGCGACGAGCACGCCCGGGCCGGGCGCGCAGCCCGCGAGCAGCAGTCCGGCGGCGGTGACGCCGAGCAGGGTGACCGGGAACGCGCGGTTCGGGAGGCGGTTGCCGAGCGGTACGAGCAGGAAGATCCCGAGCGGGTAGCCGATCTGCGTGGCGGTCACCACCAGGGCGGCGGCGTCGGGCGACTCGTGCGGGCCGGCGGACCGACCCGGGGCGACCGGGCTCGGCCGCCACGCCTTCAGCCGCCGAGGGTGCCGAAGCCGGCCTCGATGGCGGCGAGTCCGGCGCGGACATGGGGGAGTTCGGTGGGGGCGGGATCCGCGAGGGCGGCCTCCTGTTCGGCGATCGTGTCGCCGTACAGCATGCTGGTGGCGGCCTTGAACCGCAGCGCGCCGGGGTCGTCGCCGAGGAGGTGGCCGGCCAACACCGCGATACCGCACTCGTCCAGCAGTCGGCGCTGCAGGGACGCCGAGTCGGTGACACCGAGCGCGCCGAGCGGGCCGCGCAGCGGCTCGAAGTCCGGGTAGACGTAGAACGCGCCCGTCGGCGGCCGACACTCGGCGCCCGCCCCGACCGCGAGCGTGTACACCGCCCGGGCCACCGCCCCGTGCAGCCGGGCACTCGCGGCCAGGCGCTCGCGGATCTCCGGAGGTTCCTCGAACACGTACCGTGCGACCTCCTGCATGGGCCTGGCCAGGGTCGACCACAACTCGCTGGCCACCGCCACCACTTCGGCGCGGATCCCGGCACCTCGGGCGCCCGCCGGGAAACGCGCCGCGCCGATCCGCCAGCCGCCCAGGGCCAGGCTCTTCGACAACCCCGTGGTCACCACGGTGCGTTCCGGGACCACCTCCGCCGGACTGAGCAGTTCGGTGGCCTTCGGATCGTGTACGACGTCGCGGTAGATCTCGTCCGAGACCACCAACAGGTCCTCCGCCTCGGCGATCGAGCACAGCCGGCGCACCAGGTCCGGCGGTGCGAGCGTCCCGGTCGGGTTGTCCGGCAGGGTGAGCACCACGATGCGCGGATCGAGACCGTCGGCGCGGGCGGCGCGGATCCGCGCGCGCAATCCGTCCGGATCGGGAACTCCCCCGCAGTCGCGGGGAATCGGCACCCCGATCGGTGTCTTGCCGGCCAATCGTGCCTGGGGCGCGTAGGAGTTCCAACACGGCCGGGGCAACAACACGTCGCCCGGGACGACATGTTGGATCGCCATCAGCAGCGGTTTGCTTCCCGGCGCCAGCACGACCTGCTCCGGGTCGGTGGGGAGCCGGCGCCGGGCGAAGTATCCGGCCACCGCGGCGCGGACCGCGAGGTCACCGGACACCGGGCCGTACGCGTTGGTCGGCGCCCCCGCCCGCAACCGGTCCAGGAGCGGCGCGAAGACGGGCAGCCGGGACTCGCCGAACCCGAGGTGCACGATCGGCACCCCCTCGGCCCGGCGGCGATCCACGACCTCGTTGAGCGCCAGATTGGGCGAGGTGGACCAGGTGGTCATCGCCGACTCGCCTCCGCCGGCCGAAGGTCGTACCGGCTCCGCCGCCGCGCCCGGCCGGCGAGCCCGCGCGGGGTGCCCGGGGTGCTCGTGCCGCTCATGTCGCTGCGGCCGGACGTGCCCACCGCCGCCGCGATGTCGGCGGGGGTGTCCGGGGTGAGCACGAGGTCGTCGAGCCAGGTGGCGCGGGCGTCGTAGTGCGCCCGGAACGGGCGGGCGACCAGGGCCGGTTCCCGGGCCTGGAGCATCCGCAACCGGAAGTACCGGCCGCTCCCGTCCTCCTCGACGCCGTCGACGAGCACCTTGCCGGGCGTCGCCGACATCACCGGTCCGCGCACCGTGCGGGCCAGGCCGGGCAGTGTGCGATAGGCGTCGCGGAAGATCTCCGCGGCTCGGGCCAGCGGCACCGCGAAGTAGTCGTGCGGGCCGGTGTCGCGCTCGACGAACATGTAGTACGGGATCGCCCCGCAGGCCAGTTCGGCCCGCCACAGCCGAGCCCATACCTCCGCGTCGTCGTTGACGTGCGCGATCAGCGGAGCCTGGCAGTACACGAGCGCGCCGGTGCCGCGAACGCGGGCGAGGGCTCGGCGGGCGGGGTCGGTCTCCAACTCCCGGGGATGGCTGAGGTGCGCCATCACGGCGATGTTGCGCCCGGAGGCGACGATCTCTTCGAACAGGCGCAGCAGGTCGTCGGCGTCGTGGTCGGTGACGAACCGATACGGCCAGTAGGCGGGCGACTTGGTGCCGATCCGGATCGTACGCACCGTCTCGACGCCCAGGATCGGCTCCAGGTGCGCACGCAGCCGTTCGGTGGACATCACCAACGGATCGCCCCCGGTGACCAGGACGTCCTCGACCTCGGGATGCACCGCCAGGTAGGCCAGGAGCCCGTCGGGCGTCGGCGCCGCGAAGCGCAGGTCGGGGTCGCCGACGAACTGCGCCCAGCGGAAGCAGTACGTGCAGTAGGCATGGCAGGTCTGGCCCTGCCCGGGGAAGTGCAGCACCGTCTGCCGGTACTTGTGTTGCAGCCCCCGCACCTCCGCCTCCCCCACGTGCGGCACGTTGAGTTGTCGCTGGCCGGACGGATGCGGATTGAGGCCGTCGCGGATGTGCCGTACCAGGGACCGTAGTTCGGCCCGGTCCCCCGGTGCGCGGGCCAGTTCCGCCAGTCGGCGTTCGTCGGCCGGGTCGAGCATGCCGCGTTGCGGGAAGACGAGCCGAAAGATCGGATCGTCGGGGATGTCGTCCCAGTCGACGAGGTTGGACAGGACGTACTCGTTGACCCGGAACGGCAGTACGCACGCGACCGCGCGGATGGTCTCGCGGATGTCGTCGGACAGACCGTAGCGGTCCGCGATCTCGTCCAGATGATGCGGCCCCAGGGCCCGGAAACGTTCGGCGGTGGGCACGGTTGTGGGCATCGAGGACATGACGAACTCCCGGAGGAATCAGGGTTCACGGCTGGTGGGGGAGAGGGGGGCGGCAGCGCGTGCCGGCGCGCGGGCCGCCGGTGGGGGCGTTTCCCGGGGCTACCCGCCCTGTTGCTCGGTGGCGTCCGCGAGGTAGCGGACCACGTCGGTGAAACGGTGCCGGCGTTCGAAGACCAGGCGTTGACGCCGCGCCCCGCAACCGTCGCGGCGCAGGCCGGCGAGGGTTCGGGCGACCTGGGGGAGGTCGCCCGCCGCGTCCAGGTGCTCGCGCACCCGCTCGATCAGCGCGTCGACCATCGTGTTCGCGGGGACGAGTTCCCCGCTCCACGGATGTACGGCCATGCCTTCGAGGCCGTCGCGGGCGGCCCGCCAGCGGGCCGCGACCAGGACCTCCGCCGGGAAGTCCGGGGCGGGTTCGCCCGCCCGGATCGCGCTCAGCGCGTCGGCGACCAACGCGCGCACCAGGACGGCGAGCAACACGGCCTCGTCGACCGTGGTCGCCACGTCGGGCGCCCGGACCTCCACCGTCGGCCAGGCCGGCGACGGGCGCGCGTCCCAATAGATCATCTTGTGATCCTTGATGGCGCCGGTGGCGATCAGGCCGGCGACGGTGTGCTCGTAGGCGCTCACGGAGGTCAGTCGGGGCGGAATGCCGGAGCAGGGCCACGTGGTGGTGACGACGCTGCGCCAACTGGCGTGCCCGGTGTCGTGTTCGTCGCGGAACGGCGAGTTGGCGCCGAGCGCGATCAGGGTGGGCAGCCAGGGGCGGAGCCGGCAGGTCACCTGTACGGCGGTCTCCGGGGCGAGGGTGCCGACGTGGACGTGGCAGCCGCAGTTGACGAACGCGTCGGTCAGGTCGCCGTATCGGGCCGACTGGTCGTGCCGCCTGGGGGCGTCGATCAACAGCGGCCCGGGACCGGGTGCGATGACGGGGGTGGCGCCGGCGACGAGGCGACAGCCGTACACGGTGGCCGCGTCCGTGCAGTGGCGGCGCGATCGCACGAGGTGGGCGCGCAGTTCGTGTCCCGTGTGCGCGACGGGACTGGCCGACTCCACCTGGTAGCGGGTGGCTTCGAGGCGGGTGGCGTCCGCGTCGGCGACCTTGGCCAGGACGGGTTCGGCGAGCGGGGCGGGTGCGCCGGTGCGGGCGTCGACGAGCAGGAACTCCTCCTCGACGCCCATCGTCAGGGTCGGCGTCACGACGGCGGAGGATGCCTCCCGGGTGGCGGACGGGGTCGCGGACCGGGCGGGGGAATCGGGCTGCCGCGGTGTGAAGCAGGAACCTGCCATCGGAAGTCCTTCGGCCACCCGGGCGTGGCCGGCGACGAACCGGCGCGCGGGCGGGTGGGCTGTTTCGGACCCGAGCCGAACGGGAGACGGCCGGCCGGATCTGGAATGCCGCGGTGGTCTTGCGCGACCGGAACCGGGCGGTGGGTGGTGCGCCGCTCGGCGGCCGCACCGGACGGGCACCCGAATCGCGAGTGCCGGTCCGATCTCCAGCTTCGCGGTTGGTCCGGAGCATCGCCAGTCGACACGAACGGGCCCGGAGGGAACGCCGGTGACGGAGGTGGGCGGCAGTGGCGCGGGGCCGGTGACGGTACGGGGCCGCGCCCGCCCGTCGCCGCGAGGGAGTGTGGCGGCTCGGTTACCGTGCGGGTTTCGGTGACTACGCGACGACTACACGACGACTGCGTGACGACTGCGCGAGGGCTACGCGACGCCGATGGCGCCGAGGGCGTACTCGACCGCCCTGCCGAGTTCGTCGGCGGTCACCGGGCGGGCGACGAAGCCGTCGCGGTCGTCGAGTTCGTCGACCCGCTGGTCGGCCACGTCGAGGGCGAGATGTTCGGCGAACTCCGCGACCGCCCCGGCGTCACCGTCGAAGTCGCCGACCCGGTCGGTGGGCGCGTCGAACAGTACGCCGATCCACAGGTCCGGATCGCGCATCACCAGCATCTCGCCAAGATGCACCCCGCATCCGGGCGGACCGTCCTCGTCGCCGACGGCCGGCGAGCGGCCCAGCATCGGCACGCCGCGCTCGTCGGTCGGGCCGCCGCACGCGTGTGCCGACGCCGCGCCCAGCGGACAGCGCCGGCCGTGCTCCTGATCCTCGATGTGCGTGCCGCGTGCCATCACCGCTCCTGTCCACGACTGCCGCCGATGCCGATCGCGACCGGGGCCGCGCGCGCGTGTACGTCCGCGCGCCCGCGGCCTCGCCACGCCGCCGAGTCCAACACGGCGGACGACCGACTCGGAGGCAAGCGCGCCGTACCGGACCACGGCATGCCACGAATGCCGTAATCCGACCGTCCCGCGCCCATGTCGGCCCGACGGTGATCGATCGTCACGCAACGTGTCGCCGATACCGGCGCGGCGGGGTTCGGTCGCGCGAGGGCGTCGCGGAAGGGGCACACTCGGACACGTGGTCCTCCGACGGCGTCTCGCGGAGCTGCGGCACTCATGGCGAACGACCCATGCACTGCCGGTACTCACCGTCGCACTGATCGTGGTGATCACGGTCGTGGACCTGGCCTCCTCACCCGACGTGCACCTCGGCCCGCTCCTGGTCGTGGCGCCCGCGCTGGCCGCCTCGTTCGCCGGACCGCGGCTGACCGCCGGGATCGGGGCGGTCGCGGTCGGTGCCGAAGTGCTCATCGCCGTGCTGCGTGGGGGCCTGACCACCCGCAACCACCTGATGCAGGTCATCGCCCTCGCCGCGATCTCCGTACTGGTGTGGTACCTGTGTCTGCGCCGCGAACAGCGCCGGCACGAGGTGGTCCGACTGCGTTCGGTCGCCGAGGCCGCACAGCGGGTCCTGCTCCGGCCACTGCCGCGCCGGGTCGGTTCGCTGCGGATCGCGTCCTTCTATCTGGCCGCCGACGACGAGGCGCAGATCGGCGGCGACCTGTACGCGCTCGCCCGCACCGACGCCGGCATCCGCCTGATCATCGGCGATGTCCGCGGCAAGGGGCTGGCCGCCATCGGTGACGCCGCGCAACTGCTCGGCGCCTTCCGTGAGGGCGCCCACCGGTTCGCCACGCTGCCCGAGTTGGCCGCCGCGCTGGAGGAGAGCATCTGCCGCTACCTGGCCGAGTTGTCCCCGTCCGACGCGGACGCCGACGAACGTTTCATCACCGGCATCGTGGCGGACCTGTGCGAGGACGACGGCGTGGGCGCGCTGACCACCTTCGGACACCCGCCGCCGCTGCTCCTGCGCGACGGCCGGGTGCACACCCTCGACGCGCGGCGGCCCGCACCCCCGCTGGGCGTGTGCCAGGGCACCGGCGCCGCCGACTACGTGGTCGACACCTTCACGCTCCGCACCCGGGACATCCTGGTGTTGTACACCGACGGCGTGACCGAGGCCCGGGCGCCCGACGGTACGTTCTACCCCCTGGTCGAACGCGTCGCGCGGTGGAGCGGCCTCGGCCCGGAGGGCCTGCTCGACCACCTCCGGCACGACCTCCCGGCGTACGTCGGCGGCCGGCTCGCGGACGACGCCGCCGTGGTGGCGATCGAACGCACCCCCGCCCTGCTGCCCGGCCGGCACCGCGCCGACCCGGCCGACGCGGTGTCGCTCACCGCCGCCGAGCCCGCCGCCGAGCCGCCGGGAACCGACCCCGGCCATCGCCCGAGCACACGCGCGACGTTCCTCGGGCGCCGGCTCTACGCGGCGCCCGGGGTCGGCCGGCCGGCCGTGTCGAAGGTGGCGCGGTAGGTGCTGGGGGGTACGCCGAGGCGGCGTTTGAAGAGGGTGCGCAGGTTGGCGGGGGTACCGAGGCCGGATCCGCGGGCCACGGCGGCCATGGACAGGTCGGAGCCCTCGAGGAGTTCACGGGCCCGGTCGACGCGGGCGTCGGACAACCACTGCATGGGCGGCAGTCCGGTCTCCTCGTGGAAGCGGCGGATGAGGGTGCGCCGGGACAACCGGGCCCGTCGGGCCAGCAGGTCGACGGTCAGCGGTTCGTCCAGGTGTCGCAGCGCCCAGGCCCGCAACTCGTCCAGCCCGCCGCCGCGTTCGGGCGGGGTGGGGTGGGCGATGTACTGCGCCTGGCCGCCCGCGCGATGCGGGGCGGCGACGAGGGCGCGGGCCCGCTGGTTGGCGATCGTGGCGCCGAGGTCGGCGCGGATGATGTGCAGGCACAGGTCGATGCCGGCGGCCACGCCCGCCGAGGTCAGCACGTTGCCCTCGTCGACGTAGAGCACCTGCGGCTCGATGCGCACCGACGGGTATCGGTGGGCCAGTTCGGCGGTGCGTTGCCAGTGGGTGGTGGCGCGACGGCCGTCCAGCAGTCCCGCGCCGGCCAGGACGAAGGCGCCGGTGCAGATCGACACCATGCGGGCGCCTCGGGCGGCGGCCTCGGCGAGCGCGGTGCGCAGCGGCGGCGACGGGGGGTCGGGTGGGACCAGGCCGGGCACGACGATCGTGTCGGCGTCGGCGAGGGCGTCCAGACCGCGGTCGACGAGCAGCGACGGGCCGCCGTGGACCGGGACGGGGCCGGGGTGCTCGGTGCAGACGGTGACCCGGTACGGGCTTCCCGGCCAGTCGCCGAAGGCCTGGATCGGGATGCCGAAGTCGAGGGCCAGGACACCGGGTTGGGCCAGGACGACGACGTGGTGGGGCGGGTGTGGCACCGGGGTGTCGGCCCCGGCACGGGCTGCGGTGGGCATGGCACGATGCTATCGATCAATGGCAATCGTGCCACTGCCTGTGTGCCGACCCGCCGACTACGGTCGGGGCATGGACACAGTCGCCGCCGTTCCCACCACACCCCTGGCCCGCCGGACGATCGAGTACGTGCGGGTCCGCACCTCGCGGCCGATCGCGGAGCACAGCTTTCGCAGCTATCGGTTCGCGGTGTTGCAGGCCGCGTACGACGGGCTTCGGCCCGGCCCGGACTTCGACCCCGACCTGCTGTTCTCGGCCTGCGCGCTGCACGACCTCGGGACGTCGCCGGCCGCCGAGGGCCGGCAACGATTCGAGGTCGAAGGAGCCGACATGGCTGCGGCGTTCCTGACCGAGGGCGGGGTGGCCGCCGCCGACGTCGACCGGGTCTGGGAGGCCATCGCGCTGCACACCTCGGCCGGGATCGCCGAGCGTCGCGGCACGCTGACGTACCTGACCCGCAGGGGCATCGCCATCGACTTCGGCGTCGACACCGAATGTGTCGACGACGCCCAGGCCCGGGCGATCCACACCGAACACCCCCGACTGCGGATGGCCGAGACCCTGGCCGAGGAAATCGCCCGGCACGCCCGCCGCGATCCGCGGAACGCCCCCCGCTACAGCCTCCCCGGCGAACTGCTCCGCGAACGGGGCGGGGACGGGACGGGCCGTACCGAGATGGAGGTGGCGGCGGCGGGATCGCGCTGGGGAGAGTGAGCGGGTCGTCTCGGACGTGCGGTGCGCCGCGGGTGCGGGGCGGCGGGCGGGAAAGCGGTTGACGGATGTCGTGGGTGGGCGGTCGGATGGTCGGTGATGAACACAGGCCAGATGCACTCCGGTATGCACCCCGTCGACGCCGACCTCGTGCGGCGGTTGGTCGCCGGGCGGTTTCCCCGATGGGCGGGATTGCCGGTGGAGCGGTTTCCGTCGGGTGGCACGGTGAACGGGATGTACCGACTGGGCCCGGACATGGTCGTGCGGTTGCCGCTGGTGCGCGGCGCGGTCGCGGACGTCACGCTGGAGCGGGAGTGGTTGCCGCGTCTGGCCGGGCTGCTGCCGACGGCCGTGCCCGAGGTGTTGGGTGCCGGGGAGCCCGCCGACGGATACCCCTGGCCGTGGTCGGTGTACCGATGGCTGCCGGGGGAGAACCCGGACCCGGGGGCGCTGCGGGCGCCCGCGCGGCTGGCCGAGGACCTGGCCGGGTTCGTGACGGCGATGCGCGGGGTCGAGTTGCCGGGTGCGCCGACGGCCCATCGGGGCGGACCGCTCGCCGCGCTCGACGCCTCGACGCGGTCGGCGATCGAGGAACTGCGCGCGATCCCGGCGGAGGGCGTCGACTGCGACGCCGCGATCGCGGTGTGGGAGGACGGACTGCGGGCCGACGCGGGCCGGGACGAGCCGCCGGTGTGGCTGCACGCCGACCTGATGCCCGGCAACCTGCTGGTGGACGGCGCCGGGCGGTTGGCCGCGGTGATCGACTTCGGGTGCGTGGGGCTGGGCGACCCGGCCTGCGACCTGTTCCCGGCCTGGAACCTGCTGCCCGCCGGCGCGAGGCGGACCTTCCGCGACGCGCTCGACGTCGACGACGCGACCTGGACCCGGGGCCGGGCCCGCACCCTGTCCCAGGCCCTGATCGCCCTCCCGTACTACCGCGAGACCAACCGGGCGATGACCACCAACGCCCGCCACGTCCTGGCGGCCGTACTCGGCGAAGGGGACGCCTGATCTAGGCGTTCGCCTTCGCCTTGAGGGTGGCGATGTGGTCGAGGAGGCGGGGGTCGGCGCGGAACCATTCGCCGCGCAGGCGGAGGTCCTGGAACGCCGCGTGCAGGCGGCGTTCGTCGGCGATCGAGCCGGGTTCGGTGTGCAGGACCTCGCCCGGGGCGGACTGGGCCAGCCGGCGGCGCAGGTCGGTGGTGAAGCCGATCTTGATCCGTCGATCGGTGCGGATGAAGTAGACGAGCCCCTCGCCGAGCATGGTGACCTCGGTGGGTTGTCGGCGCGGGCGCCGGCCGGAGGGGGTCTCCTCCTCGTCGTCGGGTAGGCCGTCGTGGGCGAACTCGCAGGTGGCGGCCACGTGTTCGGCGCACAGCGGAACGGGGGCGTCGGGGAGGGCCGGTGCGCGGCACCCACCGTCGGGGCGGGGCGCGATGCACAGGCCGGTGGCGTCGCTGATGATGACCTCCTCGGCAGGCCGACCATTCCCGGGCTCGTCGACACGACCCCGGGAACTCCCATGTTTCCATCCCGGTCCGACACCGCGACGCCGGGACGGCGATACCGACGCCGCGACGCCGACCACCGAGTGCCGGTGGACTCCCGGAGCAGGTCAGGGAGTTGGGCCGATGGTCACCACATGGGCCCAGTCGGGTGGGAGATCCGGAGTGTAGTCGGGGTCGTCCTCGTTCGCGGAATAGCGGTGGACGCGGGGGAACAGGCCCACCACCGTGCGGCAGGACGGGCGGGTACCGGGCCAGGGGGTCTGACCGTCCGTCAGCACCACGACGACGTCGGGGCGAGGGCTGCCGCGCAGGGCCTTGGCGAAGCCCGAGCGCAGGTCCGTACCGCCACCGCCGAGCAGCGTGATGCCCTCGCCGTCGCACAGCGGTTGTACGATCCGGGCCGCCGCGTCGCACGACACCACGGTGACCAGGTCGCGCCGGCCGCCCACGGCGCGGGAGATGGCGGCCACTTCGAGGAGGGCGCTGCCCAGTTCGGCGTCGCTCACCGAGGCGGACGTATCGACCACCACGGCCACCCGAGGCGGCTTGCGGCGCAGGCTCGGCAATACGACGCCGGGCACACCGGCCGAACGGCGGGCGGGTCGGCCGTACGTGTAGTCGTCCGCACCGCCGGCGCCGGCCACCGCCGAGCGCACCGCCGCGCCCAGCAACTGCCGCCACGGCTGCGGTGGATGGAACACCTCCTCGGCCCACCGCCGCCACGACTTCGAGGCATGGCCGGGCCGACCCCGGATGCCCTGCGCCACCCGGAACCGGACCGCGTCCCGTTCCTGCTCGCTCAGGCCGTGCGCGCCGTCCGGTCCCAGATCCCACTCCCGATCCAACCCGTCGGCGCCGCTGCCGCAGTCCAGCCACGCCAGATCCAGCGTGACCAGTCCCATCACGATCTCGCGCAGGTAGGTCTCCATCAACTCGCCCTCGGACAGCTTGAACAAGCCCGGCAGCACGGCGCCTTCGGGCCGGGGCAGATCGTCGTCGAACGCGTCGTCGTTGATCTCGCAGTCGGCGGCGAGGTTCATCCGCAGCCGGTCCCCGCGACCGGTCAACCCGCGTTCGCGCGCCACCCGGTCGCTGCGCCCGTGGTGGTCGCGGAGCAGGTGCGACACCTCGTGCACCCACACGGAGGCCAGTTCCTCCTCGGGTGTCCGGGCCACGAACACCGGCGAGACGTAGCATCGCCAGTGCCGGTCGACGGCCATCGTCGACACCGTCCGCGACTCGACCACGTGCAGCGCGTACAGGGCGGTGGCCAGGTAGGGGCGGGCGCGGGCGGCGTACAGGCGGGCGGCGTAGAGCTTGTCGAGGTCCAGCACCCCCGGCGCGTCGGCGATCATCGGCCGGCCCGTGCGGTGACCGCGGTTCGGGCCGCCGCCCGGTCCGCGCGCCGGGACAGCGACACCGCCCCGGCCAGCCGCTCGATCGACGCCGGCACCTCCCAGTCCTGGTCGCGCAGCGAGGCGAGGGTGGTGGCGGGGACGACCACCAGGTCCGGGGCGCCGGTGTCGAGCGCGCGGACCAGGATCGTCCACGCCGCGTCCCAGCGGGACTTGTCCGGGCGCTTGCGGACCGCCTCGACCACGCCGTCGAGGACGGCCTGACGCAGGTCCCCGCGTTCGGGCAGGATCGCGCGGGTCGGGTCGGCGAGCAGGTCCTCGGGGTCCGGGAGGTCCATCCGGTCCAGGGCGGCCAGCAGTTCGAGCCCCGGACCGTCCCCGACGGTGCCCCTGATCAGCAGGGACAACACCTCGCGGGAGGATCCGGCCGCGGTGGCGAAGGCGATCAGCGACACCGTCATGTCCCAGCTGCGCGGCGACGGCCAGGCGCCACCGCGACGGGCGTCGGTGGTGGGCAGCAGGTGGACGAGCTTGGGGCGGGTGGTGAGCAGTCCGCAGACCGCGCGGCGGGCGAAGGCCACGGCCTCGGCGAGCCGTGTCGGGTCCAGGACGGGCAGGGTGGCGTGCGGCCAGGTGCCGCCGAGGCCGCGCACCACGACGTCGTGGTCGTGCACCCACTGGAGGTGTACGAAGCGGTTCGCCATCGGCGGGCTCAGTTCCCAGCCGTCGGCGGCCGAAGCGCGCGGGTTGGCGGCGGCCACGATCCGGATGCCGGGCGGCAGTCGCAGGGCGCCGACCCGGCGTTCGAGGACGAGTCGGAGCAGCGCGGCCTGTACGGCCGGCGGCGCGGTGGACAACTCGTCCAGGAACAGCAGTCCGCGTCCGGCGCGCACGAGGCGAACGGCCCACTCGGGCGGGGCCATCGGGACACCGTTGGCCGCCGGATCGTCGCCGACGACGGGCAGACCGGAGAAGTCCGAGGGTTCGTGCACGCTGGCGATCACCGTGGTGAGCGGCAGGTCCAGGGTCTCGGCGAGTTGGGTCAGCGCGGCGGTCTTGCCGATCCCCGGCTCACCCCACAGCAGTACGGGCAGGTCGGCGGCCACGGCCAGGGTCAGGGCCTCCAGTTGGGGATCGGGGCGGGGCTCGGTGGCGGTGTCCCGCAGGAGGGCCAACAGCTCCGCGGCCACGTCGAGTCGGGAGGCGCTGCGGGGTGCGGTGGCGGTGAGTGGGGTGTGTGTGGGCATGATTGATCACCTTTTGGGTCGGGTGGGGGGCTTCGGGCGCGCGAAGGTACGCGCCCGCAAGCGCACACGGCGGCGCGCTCGGCGGCGCACACGTGTGTGCGTCGGCTCGAAGTCCCCGGGTCGGTCGGCGGATTCGCGTCAGTGCGGGTTCATGTTCCGGGGATGGGCGCGGCGGGTGCGTGGGCGGGGACGATCCGGGAGTGGGACGCGCTCGGGCGCCGGTCCGCCCAGGCCCGCTCGGAACAACCCGTGGGTGATCAACCGTTCGGCGGCGTCTTCCAGTTCGTCGCGGAGGAGGCCACCGCGCGGTAGTGCGTCGGGGCCGAGCAGGCTCTCGACGACGGCGAGTGCGCCGGCGATGTCGCCGTGGTCCAGACGTTCGCGGACGCCCGCGATGCAGTCCGGGCGACGGTGTGCCGCGTCGATGGCCTGGAGGCAGGGCAGCGGGGTGCCGGTCAGCGCGTGCAGCAACTCCTCGCGACGGATCTCGGCCGGATCGTGGTCGAGCGGCGCCAGGACGCCGTCGACCAGACCGATCCGGTGGCGAGCGCCCCGGCATTCCACGATGTCGGGTCGTCCCGCCGCGTGGTCCACGAGGGTGGGTGTCGCGCCCGGGACATGGCCCGGTACCAACGCCGCGGCGACCAGCGGGTGCAGCCGATCGGGCTCGATCAGACCGGCGCGCAGCAGTTCCAGGTCGGGCGGTATCCAGGTGGCCGCGTCGGGCAGCACCGGCAGCCCGGTGGTGTCGCCGCCGGCGGGTCGCGCCTCGACGGCCGCGATCCGTACCGTCGGCGGCCCGGGGCCGTCGTCGTCCGCGACCACGCGCAGGACCAGCCGGCGACGGCCCCCGCAGCGCACCGCGACCGAGCCGGTGCCGGCGGGTCGCCCCTCGGCCCGGAGCAGGATCGCGGCCTCGGCGGCCCACCGGTCGACGGCGCACTCGGCCGGGACCGGCCCCCACGCGGCCGGAGCCCGGCCCGAACTCCCGTCGGAGGGCGGCCGATCCGCCCCGGAACGGAGCCACAGCTCGTCGCTGCGGCGGGCGTCCCAGAGATGTCGGTGCAGGTCCAGGCGGAACCGTCGATGGGGGTGGCGGTGCGGATGGTGACGGAAGCCGGCGGCGTCGCGGTGCGATCCGTCCCACAGGGCGAGGGCGATGCGCTGACCCGCGTCCGCCCACGCGGGTGGGGTACGGGCCACCAGGTGCACCGGCCGTGCGCCGCCGTGCTCCCCGACGTCGTACCGCGCCAGGGGCACGGTCAGACCCGGGCGCAGCAGCCCGTCGGGAGCGATCCTCGGCATGTGCCAGCGCAGCAGATCCGGTGCCAGACCGCGCAGGTCGTCCCGGATTCGGGCGGCGAACTCCCCGCCACGCGTGCGGGCTTCGAAGCGGAGATCGATGTCGACGTCGACACCCGCGGCGGTGCAGGCGGCCTGCCAGTCACCGGCCAGCCGGCGAGTGGTCGCGGTCTCGATCATGGAGGGCGGCACGGCGAACTCGCGCACGCGCAGCCAGAGGGTGAGGCGGGAATCCCGATTCGCGATCGCAGTGAGCATCAGCACTCACCTTGCGCGGTGGGGACCCCCAATCCGTGTACGGAGTGAGTAGTCATCGGCAGGAGCCTAGCGCCCTCGACCTCGGAGGGCCAGGGACCCCCCGGCGTGGGCGGGGACGGGGACGGCGAACGGGTCGGCGCCGAGTGCTCGACGTGCTCGCCGCGCGGGGGCTCGTCGAGAGCGACGCGTAGGCTCCCCGTATGGCGATCTTGGAGATGGAGACCGACGCGCGGCTGGCCGTACGGGCGGCGCGGGCGGGTTCGGCCGTGGTACGCGGGATGTACGGGACGTCGCCGGAGCGGTTCGACAAGGGCGCCGGGGACTTCGCCACGGCCGCCGATCTGGACGCGGAGCAGGCCATCCTGGAGGCCCTCCGCGGCGCGCGCCCCGACGACGCGGTCACCGGCGAGGAGAGCGGTCACACCGGCACGGCGGGCGCGGAACGCCGGTGGCTGGTCGATCCGTTGTGCGGCACGCTGAACTACGCCGTGGGCAACATGTTGGTCGCGGTGAACGTGGCCCTGCGAGTGGGTGCCGAGACCGTCGCGGCGGCCGTGGCGGATCCGTTCGCCGACGAGGTGTTCTGGACCGACGGCGCCGGGGCGTACCGTCGATTCGACGGCGAGGAGCGGGAGTTGGCGCCGTCGTCCGGGTCGCGGCTGGTGGACGTGAACCTCGATCCGCCGTTCCCCAACGCGCCGTCGTTCCGTGCGGTCCGGCTCCTCGCCGACCCGGACTTCGTCGCGGGCTTCCGGCCGCGCGTGGTGTCCACCACCCTGGCCGTCGCGTGGGTGGCCGCCGGGCGCCGGGCCGCGTACGTCACCGACGGCGACCTGCGCGACAGCGTGCACTTCACCGCCGGCATCGCCCTGTGCGAGGCCGCCGGTTGTGTGGTGACGGACCTGTACGGCCGACCGCCGTACACCGGGGCGGCCGGGCTGATCGCCGCGGCCGACCGGGAAACCCACACCGCACTCCTGGAGATGATCCGCCGGCAGGCCCCGGCGGCCGACCGGTAGGCGGTGTGGGCCGACCGACCGCGATCGGCGCGGGCACGCGTCACTCGCCTCGCGACGCCGGTGGGTCGGGGGCCGGGTCCGGGTCGGGGTTGGAAGCGGCGGCGGGAACGGGTTCGGGGCCGGGTGGGCGGCTCGGCAGGAGGAGGTGTCGTCGCGTCGTCGTCGTCACCACGACCGCCATCAGGAGCGCGCCCGCCGCGTGGGCGAGGGCGAGCGTCATCCGGGAGTGCGTGAAACCCATCTCCGACCGGATCTGCCCGTCGAGTGGTCCGCTCCACTCCTTGCCGATCAGGCCCAACAGCCGGGTGAGCGTGGTGAACACGAGTATTCCCACGGCCGACACCAGCACCGGGGCAGGGCCGATCCCGGCGCGTCCGGCGTGCCCCGTCCGCCGGTGCCCCGAGCGGCACAGGACGCCGAAGCCGCGCGAAGGGCCGTACCAGGCCGCGCGGTTCCGGGAGACCAGCACGGTCCACCACACGACCAGGGCGATCATCGTCACGCTCGCGACGAAGACCGCGGCGGCCGCCGTGTCGGTGGTGTCGTTCCCGTGTGGCACCATCCGGGCGCCGACCGATAACGCCCCCGGATCGATCGACGTGTGCACACGCGACGCCAGGTCGGCCCGCCAGTCCCGATAGACGAAATACGCGTACACATCCGCTACGACCACCGCCAACGACGCCGTGGTCGCCGCGATCCCCGTACACCACAGATGCCCCGACGCAACGGGGGGCACGTCCGAATCCCGCGCCCGGACCGCCAAGTTAGCCAAACCCACGGATCGACCGGCCACGGCCCGCCCCTCGTTCTGGAATTCCTGCGTCTCCCAAGAATGCTGACCCCAATGCCCCCCGACCAGCCCGAACCCACATCCGACCGACCGGCGTCGCGGGCGACATGGGCGTATTCCCAGGCCGGGCGCAGCGCCCGATCCCCGGTGTTCGAGGTGGATCGGGGGTTGTGCGGGGTGTGTGGGGCTTCACAGGGGGGTGGGGTGGCGTCAGACTGTCGCGATGAACTCGAATCCCACCGGGGCGGCGGGACGTGGGCCGCTGGAGCGGAAATCGGTTCCGTGCGATCCGGCCGCGGTGCGTGCGCGTGGGCCCGCGGAGGCGGTCGAGGCGCAGTGGCGGAGGTTGTCGGTGTCGTGGGGATGGATGCGGCGGCGGCACGAGGTCGACTGGCCGGGTATGCCGTATCCGCGTACCGTCGAACTGCTCGAAGCGGCGGCCGCGGAACCGGCGTTGCGGCAGTTGTTTCCGTTCACCAGCCATTGGAACCTGCATTTCAGCAGTTGCACACAGTTCCCCTACGTGGTGCGCGTGCCGTTCGTCGAGCCATTGCGTGATGGGCGGTTCCGAATTCGTGAGCGTGGCACCGGGACCGAGTTCGACGAGGTGGACTCCGCCGCGGAGGCCGTCGCCGTCGTGCTGGCCCACGCGCCGGCGGATCTGGGGCCGGCGGTGGCGGGAAACGCCTCCGATCTCGGCGAGTTCGAGGTGTGGGAGCCCGGGCCGCTCGGGGCGAGCGACCCGGGCGGTGGGCCTACCTACGTCGACGATGGAGGCGGCGCAGGCGGCGGATCAGGGCGTCGGTGAGTCGGGTGCCCAGGAGGCATCCGAGATACAGGACCAGGACCGGGACGACGGTGTCGAGGTCGACCGCGGTCGCCTGAGCGGTCTGGGCCAGGCCGAGGTAGCCGAGGCCGAACACGGTGTCGAGCCGATCCGGGCGGCGGGCGGCGGATGCCTCGGTGGTGCCTGGTGTGCAATCGCACCTTCGGTTACCGTCGGCCGAGGAGATGTCGGGCATGTGTGGCTCCCTGGGCTGCGTGCCGGGGGATCGGGGCGACCGCAGATCGCCCGGATCCCGTTCTTCGTGAGGTGGGTCGGTCCTCGGGATCCGCACGGATCCCGGGGACCGTTCTCATGCGGGGGCGTTTCGAGGTCCGGCCGTCCCGCCGTCTCGCGTCTCGCCGTCTCGCCTCGACGTCGGCCCCGGCGTCGTGCTTCAGCATCACCGGCGACGTCGGGCCCCGACAAGCGTGTTCGGGCCTTCGCGAGGCCCGCGCGCGAAGTCGTTTGCGCAGGTCGGGACGGCCCCGATGGGATCGGGTAACGGCATCGGCGCGCTACCCGACGGATACGATGCGAGACGAGAACGTCGCTGTTAGTTTTTCGGAATGAACCCCGGAGAACCGGCCCGCCCCGGCGACGACCGCATCCACCACCGGGTCGACGACGTCGACGACGCGGGCCAGTTGATGCGCTACGCCCTGGCCGCCCAGCTCGCCCGGCTCGAACGCCACGACATCCCGCAGAACGCGGTCGCCCGAGGCGCGGGCAGCGCCCCCGCCAAGGTCACGGGCAGCCTCCGGACCCCCGTGCCCAAAGCCGAGTCGCCGGACGGTCGGCCGAACGGCAAGGGCGCGGTGCCGCTGGCGGGCGAGTGGCTGCGCAACCTCGATCGGGCGATCACCGCGCCGGCCCCCGACACGGAGTCCCTGGGCGGCCTGAACTCGCTCGGCCTGCGCCTGCGCGGACTCACCCGCCAGGACACCCTGCCCGCGCACCTGCCGGCCGGCTGGACCCGGGAGATCCTGCGGGAGGACGCGGACACCGAATTCGCGGTACTGGTCCAGGCGTCGGCCCTGTTGGCCCTGTTCATGCCCGTCGACCACGCCAGACGCTCGTCGGCGGAGCTGCGGCAGCGCCACAAGCGGAAGATCCATACCATCGCCGAACGGCTGGCCCTGATCGGCGGCGCACCCCCGTCGCCGCGCAACATCGACGCCCTGGTGCTGCTCGGCAGCCTCACGAAGTACGCCTTCGACGCCGACCTGGGCGATCTGATCGGCGGCGAACTGCGCACGTCGCCCCTGGGTTTCCGGCACTGGCGCGTGGTCACCAAACTGGTGCACCTGGGCTCGGAGAACCTGTCGTCCAACTCGCACCTCAAGGGCTGGGTGACCCGACTCCTGGACGACGCCGAGGAGTTGCGGCACCGCAGCATCTGCCCGGGACGCTCGCTGGACCTGGAGTCGGCCGTCGCGATCCCCCTGGAGTGGTCGCCGCCCGGCACCGACCGGGTACGCGCCATGCTGATCGCGCGCGCGACCGATCCGGACGCGACCATCAGGGAATGCGGCACCGCCGCCCTGGGCCTGTGGTATCGCACGCTCACCCAGAACCCGCTGCGCGACGAGGACCCCGTCCAGCGGCGGCGCGTCGCCGACGTCGAGGCCGAACTGCGCGAGGTGGTCGCGCTGTTCCGCGCGCCGACCCCGCGCCCGGACGCGGCCGGGCTGCGCTGGACCGCGGCCACCCTCGAGTCCGTGCTCGACGCCGGCACACCCGTCTGCAACACGTGGCCGGCGCCCGACCCCCGGGACGAGTCCTGGTTCGGCGTCGTCCTGGCCGCGGCCGACACGCTGGACACCCAGGACATCCCCGCCCGCATCCTGCAGCCGACCAAGGCTCTGTTCCTGCACCTGCTGCTGCAGAACGCGGTGACCCAGCGCCGCAAGGCCATCGACGCGCTGATGACGGGCGGTTGGACCGGCGCCATCGTGCACGCGCTGGATCACGTGCTCACCCGGGAGAAGGAGCAGACCTGGCTGCGGGTACGGGCGTTGTTCGTCATCGGCTTTCTCCAGCGGCGCGATCACACGGTGGCGCGGATCCTGGTCGATGCCTGCAAGGAGGCGCGCGCCCATCTCGCGACCGCGCCGACCGACGCCCGGATCCGGGAGATGCACGCGGTGCTGTTCGCCATCGGTGACTGCTTCGGGGCCGGCTTCGGCGCGCGGGACCGGGGCAACCTCAAGACCGTGCGCGCCGGAACCGCCCCGATCCTGCGGGAACTGGCCACCGGCGAGCTGACCCGGTCCGACCCGCGCTTCCACGTGGTGGCCAGGGCACTCGTGTACCTGCTGACGTTCACCGCCCAGGATCGCCGGGCCGGACGGGTCGACCTCTCCGAGGAACTGCTCGAGGCCCTGCGCGATCACCCCGACGAGACCACCCGCGAGTTCTGCGAGTGGACGCTCGCGTTCCGATTCGGAGCCGACGGGAGGGTGCGATCCCTGCTCTACGCGGCCGACCCGGACGAGTGACCCGGCGCGCGACGGCTACGTCGTCGGGTCGGGACCCGATCCGGCGTCGGGCTCGACGTGTGTGGCGTGTCGGAGCGCGTCGTCGATCGCGTCGGCCAGGGCGTGGAGTTGGCCGACCCAGTCCGGGCGGGACATGGTCAGGGGGGCGATGCGGGCGCAACCGGCCGCGGTGAGCACCGCGACCGTCTGGGCGGCGGTCAGGGGCAGCGCGCCGATGACCGGTCCGGCCGGGCTGCCGTACGGGTCCAGGTACGCCGGCAGGTCCCGGTCGACGCCGGGCCGGGCCAGACCGGGGCGGGGGTCCACCTCGGCCGGCCCGTACGGACGCAGCTCGGCGAGTGTGTGTTCGATGGCGCCGGCGAGGGCCCAGGCGGGGCCGCCCGGACGGCCCAGACCGCACAGCCAGGCCCCGGCCCGACCGCCGGCCGCGGTGATCCGCTCCAGGGCCGCACGTTGTTCGGGGGTGATCTTCGGGTCCGGGGCGGGGCGGGAACCGTCGGGCGGCGAGGCGTGGTTGCTCATACCCCGTTGAACGAGCGACGGCCGAACACGATGCTGTGCACACTGGGACACCGTCGCCCGGGGCCTACCGGTCGGCCCGGGACAGGTGCACCTTCGCGTCGTCGTACGAGGCGTCGCCAGCCGCCGCGGCCGGGCCGTACACGAGGTGGAGCACGCCGGACCCGAACGCCTTCGACGAGATCAGCCGCAACGGGATCGACCCCTCGCCCTCGGTGAACAGCCGCATGCCGGTGCGCACCGCGATCGGGTGCACGAACAGGTTCAGCTCGTCCAGCAGCCCGGCGTCCAGCAGCAGGCGCACGATCGAGACCGAGCCGCTGATCGAGATGTCCGCGCCCGGCTCGGCCTTGAGCGCGGTGACGGCGGTCACGACATCACCGCGCAACCGCTCGGAGTTGCGCCAGGTGAAGGTCGGCTCGCCGCGCGACACCACGATCTTGCGCGCGTCGCCGATCGCCTTCCCGAAGGCGGCGTCGTCGCCACCGGCCGCCTCCCGCTCCGGCCACGCGCCGGCGAAGCTGTCGTACGTCTTGCGACCCAGCAGGAGGGTGTCGGACGTCTCCAGCAGCGCACCAACGGCCGCACCCATCTCGTCGTCGAAGTAGGGGAAGTGCCACTGGTCGGGCGCCTCCACGACCCCGTCGAGGGAGATGAACAGGCCGGCGGTGATCTTCCTCATGATGTGCTCCAGAGTGCTGCGGTCGGTGCGGTGTCGCTGTCATGGAGGTAGACGACCACCGCCCGCGAAACTCATCGCCGAGGGTGGGACCGATGGGAAACCGGGTTCGACGGGTGTCCCGGCCGGGCCGCGAGGCTGCCGGACTCGTGCGCCGGCAGGCCGCGCGGACGGCCGCCCGGGTCGGGACGGCCGTCCGGGGGTTCAGCGGGTGGGCGGGGCGAATTCCGGCTGGTCGAGCACGCGCAGCCAGCTGCCGTCGGGTTGACGCCGCACCACCTGGGCGCGGGCGCCGGAGCCGTCCTTCGGCGGGGTCGAGGTGAGCGCGATGTCGCCGTTGATCAGCGTCGGCAGCGGTTCCTCGGGCTCGAAACGGGGACGGTTGGCCAGCACCCCGGCCCACAGCTCGCGGATGGCCTCCCGGCCCACGGTCGTGCTGCCCGGCGGGTAGGCCAGTACGGCGTCCTCCGCGTAGAGCGCGGCGACCCCGGCGGCGTCGCCGGCGTTGGACCGCTCCACGAACAGGCGGGTGATGTCCTCGGGGCGCATGGCCTTCTCGTACTCGGACATGGTCTTTGTTCCTTTCCTCGTGGTGTGGCGGCCTTTCGTCGATTCCATCCTGCGCCCTCGCCCTCCAGAAATCCAACAGATGGATTTGCTGGCTCCCAGAAGTATTGGTCATGGCAAGCGGGTGGATGCGGACGTCGGTCCGGTACTGCCGCGCAGCCTGCATGTGACCCATACACCCCGGACCGGGTACTGCGGATCCGGTACTCCGGTACTCGTCCCCCGGAAGGACGCCCGGGCGCCGCACCCGTTCATAGGGTCGCCGTAGTGTGCGCGGCCCTCGGGTCGCGGTGCGTGGTGTGCGTGGTGTGTCCGGAACGGGGCCGAGAAAGTGGCGAGTGTGCGTGACCGAGCGAAATCGCTGTGGTGTGAGGTGTGGCGCGACCTGGTGTGCCTCCGCACCCCGAACCGGGGGCCGGTCGTCGCCGCGCGGACGGCGCGGGTGAGCCCGAGCCGGGCGGACGTACTCGACGCCCACGGCGCGGAGTTGCGCCGCATCGAACGTGACCTGCACGACGGCGCGCAGGCCGGTCTCGTCGCGGTGGCCATGCGGCTCGGTGTCGCCCGGGACCTCCTCGGCGCCCAACACCCGGTCGTCGCCGAGCTGTTGCGCGAGGCCCTGGAGGGCGCGGAGGAGGTGATGACGGAGCTGCGCGACGTCGTCCGCGCCGGCTACCCGCCGATCCTGGCCGACCGCGGGCTTGCCGGAGCCGTCGACGCCGTGGCCGCCCGGACCGGGGTCACCACCGACGTCCGGCTGGGCGAACTCGGCCGACTGCCCGCCGCCGTCGAGGCCGCCGCCTACTTCGTCGTGGCGGAGACGCTCGCCAACACCACCAAGTACAGCCGGGCACGTCGCGCCCGCGTCGGCCTGACCCGCCGCGACGGCACCCTGGTGGTCGAGGTCGCGGACGACGGAGTCGGTGGCGCGGACGAGCGCAACGGCACCGGCATCGTCGGCATCCGGCGCCGGGTGGCCGCGCTGGACGGCCGGGTGGCGATCACCAGTCCGATCGGCGGGCCCACCGTCGTCACCGTGGAGTTGCCGTGCGCGTCGTGATCGCCGAGGACAACGCGCTGCTGTCGGCGGGCCTCGAACTCATCCTCTCCGCCCGGGACATCGGCGTCGACGCGGTGGTCACCGACGGCCCCGGCCTGATCGCCGCGGTGGGCGCACACGTGCCGGACCTGGTCGTCACGGATGTCCGGTTGCCGCCGACGTTTCGCGACGAGGGGCTTCGCGCCGCACTGGAACTGCGCCGCGTTCGCCCCGGCCTGCCGATCCTGGTCCTGTCGCAGTACGTCGAGCACGTCTACGCCCGGGAGTTGTTGTCCGACGGCGCGGGCGGCGTCGGCTACCTGCTCAAGGACCGCGTGGGTCGGATGGACGAATTCGTGGACAGCCTGCGGCGGGTCGTGGCCGGCGAGACCGTGATGGATCCGGAGGTCCTGTCGCGACTGATGACGGCCGCCGCCGGCGGCCCCCTGGACCCGCTCAGCCCCCGAGAGCACGAAGTGCTCGCGCTGATGGCGCGCGGCCTGGGCAACGGCGAGATCGCCGAGATCCTGTTCGTCACCGCCAACGCGGTACACAAACACGTCGGCAACATCTTCGGCAAACTCGGCCTGCCCGCGTCCGACGCCGGTCATCGCCGCGTCCAGGCGGTGCTCACGTACCTCCGCGACGGCCGCTGACGGCCGTCCGCCGTCGGGGCCGGGGTCGCTGTCGGCTTCGATCGGTACAGTCCCGGGCCGGGAGCGCGGACGTCGAGGAGGAGCGCATGGCATACGGCGTCGACCCGGACCGGGACACCTCGGCGCGGCGGCGGGCCCATCGTGC
The DNA here is from genome assembly GCF_003967355.1 of Embleya hyalina. Lineage (GTDB taxonomy): Bacteria > Actinomycetota > Actinomycetes > Streptomycetales > Streptomycetaceae > Embleya > Embleya hyalina. The sequence continues at coordinate 208,156 of NZ_BIFH01000013.1, forward strand.
CGTGCTCGACCACCTCCTCGGGCTCGTCGCGGCCGCGCCGTGGAGTGATTGTGTGATGCTGCGCGGGAGCATGGCCATGGCCGCCTGGATGGGGGAGCGGGCGCGGGAGCCGGCGGATCTGGACTTCGTGGTGCCGCCGGCGCCGACCGTCCACATCGATCCGTCGGCGCCATACCCCTACCTCGACGCCGTCGCGGCCGTGCAGCAGTGGCCGGAGGCGGCCGGCGGGGCGGCCGGATACGAGATGTGGGCCGACGGGGAGCGGGAGTTCGAGACGCGGGGCGTTCGGGTGATCGCGCCGCCCGAGGGTCTTCGCTGGGATACGGACCCGGATCCGGTGGGGTCGATCCCGGCATACGAGGACCTGATCCAATGGATCGGGAAGCAGCCGGAGCCGGCGCCGGGCCTGGTCCTGGACGCGAACGGCGCGCGTCGGGACGGCGGTTGGGACTACGCGTACGACGGGCAGGGCGGGGGCGGCATGCGCATCCTGATTCCGTGGGAGGCGGAGGGACTGCCGCCGGGCGAGGCGCGGCTCGACTTCGCCTTCGACGAGAAGCTTCACCAACCCCCGGTGTGGACCCGGATACCGCGCGCCGACGGCGGGCCGGCGCCGGTGGTGCGTACCGCGAGCCGGGAGTTGTCCCTGGCCTGGAAGCTGGTATGGCTGCACGTCGACGGTGCCGGGGACAGTCGGCCCCGGAGCAAGGATCTCTACGACGCGGTCCTGCTGGCCGAGGACGAACGCACCCGGCTCACCCCGGCGCTGCTGCGTCGGGTCGGCAGCGGTTTCATCCGGGGCGTGCCCGAGCACGGTTTCGACCCGGACGCGGTTCCCGTCGAGGAGGCGGACTGGTCCGCCCTCCTCGCGGACCTTCCCGGCGCACACGGCACCGCCCGGGAATGGCTCGGCCGGCTGGACGCGGCGCTGGCGCCGGTGTTCGCGGCGCGGGGAAAACCGATCGCCCGCGGGCGGCGGCTCGCGTAGGGTGCCCCGGTCGTCGAACCGGGAAGGCGGGCCGCGGACGTGGCGCCGAGGAATGTGACACGGGAACAACTGGCGGGAGCGGTACGGGCCGCGCTGGGCGGCGGTCGGCGGTTGGCGGGGGTCGAGCGGCTCACCGGCGGCACCCGGAAGGGGGTGTACCGGTTGACGATGGACGACGCGACATCGGCGATCGCCTATCTGTGGGAAGACTCCGAGAACTACTGGCCGGCGCACGAGGGCGACGACGACGTGGCCGATCCGTTCTCGCCGGGTGTCGGGCTCGATCTGTTCGAGGCGGCGCACGCCCGGCTCGCCACGCTCGGGCTGCGGGTGCCGGAGATCCACCTGGTCGACCGCGACCGGGCGCACCATCCGGCCGACCTCGCCATCGTGGAGGACTTCCCCGGCGAGGACCTGATGACCCGGTTCGAGCGCGACCCGCGGGCGGTGGAGCCGACGATGGCGCGGCTCGTGGAGGCACTGGCGGCGATGCGGGCGCATCGGGCGCCGACGTACGGCAAGGTGGCGCTGATCGACGGGGGCGGTACGGCGCGGGGCACCTCCTGCGAGGGCGTCGTGCTCGACTTCGCGTTGCGCAACCTCGCCGAGGCGGCCGGGCGCGACCCGAGGATCGCCGCCGCCCGCGACCGACTGGACGAGCGGCTGCACGAACTCGCCTCGGCGGTACGGCCGCGCGCCGAATACTCGGTGATCCACGGCGAACTGGGCCTGGACCACGTCCTGGTGGACCGGGACGGCAATCCGGTGCTGATCGACATCGAGGACCTGATGTACTTCGACGTCGAGTGGGAGCACGTGTTCCTGCGCATCCGCCTCCACGACCACTACCGGCGGGTGGCGGCGGACGACCTCGACGAGGACCGACTCGCCCTCTACATGCTCGCCCAACGGTTGTCCCTGACCGCCGGCCCGCTGCGCCTGCTCGACGGCGACTTTCCCGACCGGAAGTTCATGCGGGACATCGCCGAACACAACCTGAACGAGGCCCTGCTGCTGATCGCCCCCGCGTAGCGGTCGACGCCGTCGACCCCGGTGGCCGTGGGCCGGGTCGGGGTGTCCGACCCGGCCCGTCGGGCATATCGAGGGTCACGGTCGGCGCCGCGGGCGGGCCCGTCCGCGGTGATGTCGTCGCGAAAGGTGGTCGATATGAAGCTGTACACGCGTGGTGGGGATCGGGGCGAGACGGGGATCTGGGGCGAGCGACGGATCGGGAAGGACTCGGTGCGCATCGAGACGATCGGAAGCGTCGACGAGTGCAACGCGATGATCGGCCTCGCCTTGGCCGCGGGTCTGCCGGAGCGGGCGGTGTCCGTGTTGCGGGGCGTGCAGAAAACGTTGTTCGTCGTGGGCGGTGAACTCATGGCACCGAGCCGGGTGGGGTCCGGGGCGGAGTTGCCCCGGCCGACCGGCGGGGAGATTCGGGAACTCGAGGACAGGATCGACGAACTGGACGCGGCGACACCGCCGTTGACGAACTTCATCCTCCCGGGCGGAAGCCTGGCCGCCGCGCACCTGCACGTGGCGCGGGCGGTCTGCCGCCGGGCCGAGCGCGGTGCGGTGGCGCTGAATCGGCAGGAGCCGGTCGGGGAGTTCGTACTGGCCTACCTCAATCGGCTCGCGGACCTGCTGTTCGCGTTGGCGCGCTCGGTGAACCACGAGGCGGGCGTCCCCGAGGAGTTGTGGGCGCCCAGGGGTTGATCGCGGGCCCGGCGGCCGAGCGTGGGGCCGATCGGCGCGACGGAGGCGATTTCGATCACGATCGGCCCGAGCCGGGGTCGTCCGAGGGCTCCGGCCCGTCGGCACCGCAGCTCGCGCGCGGGCCGCCCGCCCGGTGCGGGAACCACCAGTTGGCCCGCCCCATCAGGGTCACCAGCGCCGGTGCGAGCACCCCTCGGACGATCGTCGCGTCCACCACGATGCCGACCGCGAGGGCGGTGGCCAGGATCCTGACGTCGGTGACCGGGACGGTGGACAACGCGACGAAGGCCAGGAACAGGATCAGCGCGGCCGAGGTGACCAGCCTGCCGGTGCGGCCGATGCCGATCACGACGGCCTCCTCGGTGGTGTCCCGTACCCCTCGGGCGGCGAGGTCGAGGTGCGCCTCGCGGATCCGGGTCAGGATGAACACCTCGTAGTCCATGGACAATCCGAACAGGAACGCGAACACCGCCATCGGCACCCACACGGTGATCGCCCCCGTGGCCGGGGTGTCGAAGAGCAGTTCGCTGCCGTAGCCCTTCTGCCAGATCAGTACGACCGCGCCGTAGGCGGCGGCCACCGACACGGTGTTCAGCACCAGGGCCTTGACCGGCAGCCAGATCGAGCGCAACGACCGCATCAGCACGAGGAACGTGAGCACCGCGATCGCCGCCAGGACCAGCGGCAACGAGCCGTAGACGGCGTCCGCGAAGTCGCGATCCTGGGCCGGGCCGCCACCCGCGTGCGCCCCTGGCGTGTCGCGCGCCGCGGCCAGGACCCGGCCCACCGCGTCACGTCCCGCGTCGCCGGCGGGGTCATCGGCCGTCCACACGTCCACGACGCGCAGGCCCCCGCCGTCCCACCCGGCGGGGGCGATCGCACCGGCCACGCCGGGCTCGGCCGCCAACCGCCGGGCCAGCGCCCGCGCGTCGCCGTCGGTCGCCACCTCGATCGGCTGGGCGATACCCGTGCCGAAGCCGGCGCCGTCGATCGCGGCGAACACCCGCGCGGCCTCGCCGCCGCGGCCGAGCGCCGTCACCTGGGGCTGCCCCACCCGCATCGTCAGCGCGGGTGCGGCCAGGGCGAGCAGCAGCGCGCCGCCGATTACGGCGGCCGGGACCGGCCGCCGCGTGGTGGCCCGGGCGATCGCCGACCACGCCCGGCCGTCCGGACGCCGGGTCCGGCGCGGTACGTCCAGCCGGGCACCGCACACGTACAGCAGCACCGGCAGCAGGGTCAGCGTGACCGCGACACTCACCAGCGGCATCAGCAGGCCCGCGTAGCCGACGCTGCGCAGGAACGGTACGGGCAGCACGACCAGCGCGGCCAGGGACAGTGCGACGGTCGCGCCGCTGAGCAGGACCGCGCGGCCGGCGGTGGTCGCGGCGCGCACGATCGCCTCGACGCGCCCGTTCGGATCGGGCCCGTCCGCGCGGTCGCGCTCCTCGCGCCATCGGGTCACCACGAGCAGCGCGTAGTCGATCGCGATGCCCAGGCCGATCAGGGCGACCAGGTACTGCACGATGAACGACACGTCGGTGACCCGGGTGAGGCCGCCGACGAGCAGGAACGTCGTGGGGATGGCGATCGCGGCGGTCAGGAGCGGGATCACGGCCAGGCCGCCGGCGAAGGTCAGGCCGAGGACGACCAACGCGCCCAGCGCGCCGAGCAGGGTCTCGGCGATCGGGCCGCGCGCGGCGCCGCTGTCGCGTCCGGTGAGCAGCGGCCGGCCGGTGACCCGTACGGGCGCGCCGGCGATCTCGACCCCGGCCACCGCCGCCCGCACCCGGGCCGGCGCGTCGCCGTACGCCTTCGGGCCCTCGCCGCCGGGCGGGTAGACCAGGGCCACCGTGCCGCGCCCGTCGGCCGAGATCAGCGCCGGGTCGCCGGTGGTCGCGAACGACGCGTACCGGCCGCCGGGCGGGGTGGCGCGCCGCACGGCCGCGTCGAACGCGTCGCGCACCTCGGCCTCGTCGGCGCGGCGGCCCGCCGGGACGGTCACCTCGACGAGCAGCGGGGCGTTGCGGCCGCCGGTGCCGCCGAAGCGCTCCCGGATGAGGTCGTTGGCCTGTTGCCCGGGCCGGCCGGGCAACTCCGAGCCCTGGCTCAGCCGATCGACGGTGTCGCCGACGGTGGCGACACCCGCCGCGGCGAGCACCAACCAGACCAGGATCACCAGGCGCCGGTGTCCGAGGACCCAACGCGTCATCGTCTCCACGACGGACGTCCCCCGTTTCGAATGGATAGGCACGCTACTTATGCGGCGGGAGTCTATACATAACGTCGCTACCTATCGGCAGGGGCATGTAGTCTCGCTACGCATCGCCGGTGTAGCCTGCCGACCCATGAAGGCCGAAGTGCTCAAAGGACATCTCGAAGGCATGCTCCTGGCGGTGTTGGAGTCCGGCGAGCAACACGGCTACGCGATCGTCGAGGAGCTCAAGTCCCGCAGCGGCGGGCACATCACGCTGCCGACGGGCACCGTCTATCCGGCGCTGCACCGGCTGGAGACGGCCGGTCTGATCGCCGGACGGTGGTCGGTGCACGGCGGGCGGCGCCGGCGCAGCTACACGCTGACCCGGGCGGGAAACCGGGCGCTGAGCGAACAGCGCTCGTCCTGGCGGGAGTTCGCCGACGTCGTGTCCGGAGTGCTGGGGGTCGAGCCCGCGTGAGGCCCACTCCCACGCCCGACGGTGGGCCCGAACCCGAGCGGGACGCGGCGCGTGCGCCCGTGCACGCCGCCCCGCCCGACGTCGCGTCCGACGTCGTGCACGCCGCCCCGCCCGGCGTCGCGTCCGACGTCGTGCACGCCGCCCCGCCCGACGTCGTGATCGACGACTACCTGCGCCACCTCGCCGCCCGGTTGACCGGCACCCGGGCCCGGCGTCGGGCGATCCTCGACGAGGCGCTCGACGGACTGCTCGCGGCGGCCGAGGCACACCTGGACGACTGCGGCGACCCGGAGGAGGCCGGTCGCCGCGCCGTGGCCGAGTGGGGGTCGCCGGCCACCGTGGCCGAGGCATACAACGCCGCCACCGGCCGACGCCGGGCGCGACGACAGGTCCTGACCGCCCTCGGGGCACTGCCGGCGCTGGCGGGCGTATGGTCCACCGCCATGCTGGCCGGTCCGACCGGTCCCTGGGAGCGGCGACCGCCCCTCCTCGACGCGGGCCTGGGGCTGCTCGCCTTCGGGACCGTCCTGGCCGCGGCCTCGGCGCTGTCCGGGCTGCGCGCGGCGACCGGCCCCCGGGCCGCCCTGCCGGGCGCGGCCCCGCCGCTGCGCGAGGCGGCCACCGCCACGTTCGGCGTACTCCTCGTCCTGGCCACCCTGCTCATGCTGGTCGTCAACCGCGGCGTGACCGCCCCCGCCTCGCTCGCCTGGCCGCTGGTCGCACCGGCCGCCGCGCTGAATCTCGCCCTCGCCGCACACCTGGCCGGCACCTGGCGCCGACTGCGCGCGCACCGCCCCGCGCGTACCCGCCGGCCCTGACGGACGCGCCGCCGTCACTCGTTGGCGTCACACCGCTCGCCCGGAGCGGCCCCGGCGCGTTTCCTGAGGTGGGGGCGCCATGCCGCCCTCGCCCCCGGGCCGCCCAGGCGATCGGGGGCACCCGTTCGGGCGAACCGCGCCGGCCGCACGCGTGGATCGTATGTGCCTCGATGCGGTCCCGAAGGGCTTGCGATGACGCCGAAAGCCGAAGTCCGTACCCGCGAGAACCCGCCGCCCACGCCCCGGGAGCGGGCCGAGCGCGGCAGGGCGGCGCGGGCGAAGGCGTCGCGGTCGAGCCACGCCGAGTTCGCGCCGACCCGGCGACCCGATCCGATCGACCTGATCGAGCGGCAATCGGCGTCGCGGGTACCGGAGTTGGTGCCGATTCGGTACGGGCGCATGGCCGAGTCGCCGTTCCGGTTCTATCGGGGTGCCGCCGCGATCATGGCGAGCGACCTTGCCGGCACCCCGAGTTCGGGGCTGCGGGTCCAGCTGTGCGGCGACGCGCACATGCTCAACTTCCGGCTGCTGGCCTCGCCCGAACGGCTGCTGCTGTTCGACCTCAACGACTTCGACGAGACGTTGCCCGGGCCGTGGGAGTGGGACGTGAAGCGGCTGGCCACGAGTCTGGTCATCGCGGGGCGCGAGAACGGCTACACGGACGCCGAACGCGCCGACGTGGTCCTCGCGACCGTACGGTCCTACCGCGAGGCGATGCGCCGCTTCGCGGGCATGCGCAACCTCGACGTCTGGTACGCCAAGGCCGACGCGGATCGGGTCCGGGCGCTGGCGTCCGGGCGGTTGCACAAGCGTGGCCGGCGGCAACTGTCCAAGGCCATGGGCAAGGCGCGCGCCCGGGACAGCCTCCAGGCCTTCGCGAAGCTCACCCGCATGGTCGACGGCGAGCCGAGGATCGTCTCCTCGCCGCCGCTGGTCACCCCGATCGCCGAACTCCTCCCGGACGCTGAACGCGCCGCGCTCGCCGGGCGGATCGGCGACCTGATCGACCGGTATCGGCAAACGCTCCGCTCCGAACTGCGCCACCTGCTCGGCCAGTACACCGTGGTGGACATGGCCCGCAAGGTCGTCGGCGTCGGCAGCGTCGGCACCCGCTGCTGGATCGTGCTCCTGCTCGGCCGCGATCTCGACGACCCGCTGATCCTCCAGGCCAAGGAGGCCGACGAGTCGGTCCTGGCCGCGCACGTCGGCCCCGCCGAGACGGCCACCCAGGGCGAACGTGTCGTCGCGGGCCAGCGCCTGATGCAGGCCGCCGGCGACATGCTCCTGGGCTGGGAGCGGGTGGACGGCATCGACGGGCGGCAACGCGACTTCTACGTCCGCCAACTTCGCGACTGGAAGGGCATCGCCGAACCGTCCCTGATGGTGCCGCGCGGGATGCGCGCGTTCGGCGAACTGTGCGGTGCCACCCTGGCCCGCGCGCACGCCCGCTCCGGGGACCGCATCGCCGTCGCCGCCTACCTGGGCGGCCGGGACACCTTCGACCGCGCGGTGACCGCCTTCGCGGAAACCTACGCCGACCGGAACGAACGCGACCACGCCGCGCTCCTCGAGGCGGTGCGGTCCGGCCGGGTCACCGCCGAGGACGCGTAGCCCGGAAGGGGGTGGGCCACCGGGCGTCGGCCCCGTGACCCACCACCCGCCCCTACCGGCTCAGCGCTTGCGCTTGAACTCGTACACCGTCGCGCGCGCGGCGCAGTCGCGCGGCGGGATCATCTCGACGCGCAGCACACCGGTGTGCCGGTCGTAGTCGTTGCCCTCGGTCTCGAAGTCGACGGCCGTGCCGGGGCAGGCGCTGAGCTGGGGAAGCGCGCCGAGCGAGGTCACGTGTCCGGTAACGGTGCGACCGTTGAGCGCCTTCTTCAGTTCGATCTGCAACAGCGGCTTGGCCTCGGGGAACAACTTCCGGTCGGAGTCGTCCGACGCGCACAGCAGCCGCTTCGCGTCCAGGAACGTACAGCCCTGGATGTCCTTGACCGGACGGTCCAGTTCGATGGTGCCCGCGAGCGCGAGGTCGCCGCCGGTGCGCGCCGTGGCGGGGTTGAGCAGCGGGGTGGGGAAGACGAGCAGGCGGTTCATCGTGTCCCACTCGCCGGAGACCATCCAGCGGCTGTCGGGGGAGATCGCGGCGAACGAGTTGTTCATCGCCTCGCCGGCCGCCAGCGGGTGCACGTACTCGTAGGCCGCGCCCGACGGCGTGGTCACCCGGAACATCTTCGCCGTCGCGTCGCCGCCGCCCTGGTACGCGTCGAAAAGGTGGCCGCGTGAGGAGTCCGGGTCGCCGATGTGCGACCAGCCGCGCTCGCGCACCGGCGCGGGGATCGAGGTGTTGCCGGTGTAGTACAGGTACGGCTTGGCGCCGTGCGGGCGCACGTTGGCCAGTCCCTGGGCCTGCGACGCGGCGTCGATCTCGTACCGCCCGATCGGCTGCCACCCCTTGATCTCGGACGGGAACGCCGGCTTCGCCCGCGCCGCCTGCTCGTCGGACACCTCCGCCGCGTGCGCCGTGCCGGTGAGCCCGACCGTCGCACACAGCGCGACGCAGGCCGCCCCGGCCGCCACGCCGCGTACCGCCGACCGCAAACCTCGGACCATCGACCTCATGTGCACCGAACTCCTCTGCCGTGCCAGTGCCGTACCGACAGGTCCGGCCGCGAAGACCCTCGCGCAACGCGATGGCTGCCAGGCACCGCGTACCTGAACACCGGCGAACCAATGCCCCACGTTCCGGAATCTTGGCGTCCGTATCTCGGCGGGCACCCATCGCGGGTGCTCGACGGGGGGAAATCGGGGTCGGGGTTCGTGGGGTGGATCGGGGGGCAACCGGGGGGTGGGTGTGCTTCCTGGCTGGAGGTGGTGTCGATGACGGACGGGTCCGGTGGGACGTGGCCGATGATTCCGGCGGCGGTCGAGAGGACCTATGGGGCGGACGATCTCGGGGCGACGGGGTTGTTCGGCGGTGGGTTCATCAACTTCGGCTACTGGCAGGGGATCGATCTCGATCGGGCGCTCACCGAGGAGGATCGCATCGCCAGCCAGCGGGCGCTGTATCGGCACGTGCTGGACGGGTTGGCGCCGGGCGAGGGGCTGCGGGTCCTGGAGGTGGGCTGCGGGCTGGGGGCCGGGGGCGCGGTGGCGCTGGCGGAGTACGGCTTCGCCCGGGTCACCGGCATGGACATCCATCCGGAGCAGTTGCGGCGGGCCGAACGGGCCGACGCCGAGTCGTCGGCCCGCCGGCCCGGGGGGTTGCGGTTCGTGCGCGGGGCGGCCGAGGACATGCCGTTCGGCGACGGCGAATTCGACTGCCTGTACAGCGTCGAGGCCGCCCAGCACTTCCGTGACCTCGGGGCGTTCGCCCGCGAGGCCGCGCGGGTGTTGCGGCCCGGAGGACGCATGATCGTGGCCACCTTCCTCGTGCCCGACGCCGATCCGGTCCGGGCGCGGCGGCCGGCCGAGTTGCTGCACACGTTCGCCGAGGAACTGGACGTTCCGCACACCGTCCCGGAGTTGACCGACGCCCTCGAACGAGCCGGGCTCGGCGAGATCCGGGTCGACTCGATCGGGGAGTCGGTCTGGCCCGGGTGGGACCGCTGGCTGGACCGCACCTGGGCGCCCGGCACCTGGCCGCACAACTTCCTCCTGGCCTACCGCGAGGGCACCCTCGACTACTTCACCGTCTCCGCCCGCCGCCCCGAGGGCGGGGGCACCGGCTAGGGATTCCGGCCGCCGAGCAGTCGTACCGCGCGGTCGAACGCGGAGTCGCGGTCGGCGGCGAATTCCGCGTCCGTGAAGACCGGGGTGCGGAAGTCGACCGGCAGGCCCACACCTTCGAAGCTTCGGCCGGTCGGGGAGACGTAGCGTTCGTTGGAGAGGGTGAACGTCCAGCCGTTGGGGAGCGTGCGGCCGAACATGTCGGAGAAGATGCCCTGCGTGTTGTCGCCGACGAAGGTGGTGGGCCCCGGACGTTCGCGCAGGGCCAGGAGGAAGGTCTCGCCGGCACTCACCGTGGCGGGGCCGGTCAGGACCGCGACGGGGCCGGTGTAGCGCGGCGCGCCGGCGGCGGGCTCGATCCGGAACGGCTGGGGCCGGGTGAAGCGGGTGGGGTCGTGCGGGTCGTCGCGGGCGCTCTTGACGTAGGCGGGGTGGGCCCGGTCGGTCAGTCGGGCGGCGACGCGTCGGCCGAGGTCGTCCAGGCCGCCGAGGTTGACGCGGACGTCGATGATCAGGCCGTGCCAGGCGTCGGGACCGGAGGCGTTCCCGGCGGTGACGATCGCGTCGAGGGCGCGGTCGAGTTCGGCCGCCTCGACCGCGAACGGGGCCTGGTCGCCGGTGTAGCCGACGAACCGGTTGATCCGCAGATAGCCGATCCGGCCGGGGAGTTCGGCATAGCCGATCGCGCCCGCGGCGTAGGTTCGCAACGGCGTGCCGCCGAGGTCGCGGCGCTCGACGAAGGCCCGGATCCGGTCCTCGTACGCCTGGTCCAACTCGGGTGTCCCGGGGCGCGCCACCCGCCAGAAGCGGTCCAGGGCCGGGGCCCGCAGGGAGGTGTGGCCGTCGCGCAGCGGTTCGGCCATCGTGGTGAGGATCTCGAAGAGGCGATCGTCGGTGGTGTCCGGGCGCACCATCGGCCGATACTTCTCCCGGGCCGCCGCCCAGTCGACGCCGCGCTCGGCGAAGAAGGCGTAGTTCTCCCGGAACGTCTGCCAGAACACGTCGAAGACGGCCCGCGGGTCGGCGGGCGCGGGCCGCAGGCAGCCGGCCGGCAGGGTGCGGACGCGCCGCAACTCGCGGCGGCCCAGGGTGCCTTCGACGGTCAGGGAGGCTCGATCGGGGCGCCCGGGGAGCCGGCGTACGGTGATCGGGAAGTAGCTGTCGGGGGCGTCGCGGGCCCGGAACCGCGCGGAGCCGTCCGGTCCCGGGGCCTGCTCCCGGTACGCGGGGGTGCCGGGCACGCACCCGATGTCGGTCGTCTCGTACGGCCGCAACACGCCGCCGTCGATCGTGAGGACCGTCCCGTAGCCGTCGGAGCGCCAGACTCCGTCCGGGGCGCGCTCCGAGGCGGGCGCCGGCTCCGCGCCGACGGCCACGCCCGCGGAACCGAGCAGAGCCAGGAAAACCGTGCCCACCAGGGCGAGGCGATACCGGCCGCGGCGAACGCGGCCCACGTGTCGTGTGGTCATGCACACCACGTTTCCAGGCCCGACGAACCCTCGACACCGCCACAGGTCGGAGAGCGAACTCCCTCTCGCGAGGCGGTACATCTCACCCGGTGGTCGGTGGTCGGTGGTCGGTTTCGCGGCGGGCGGCGACGGGGCGTGGCCTCGGCGTCGATCAGCGGGCAGGATCGAAGCCATGACCTCATCACCCGCATACCTCCTGCCGAGCGAGATCCGCGTACAGGGCCACGGGCTGTGGCTGCGCGAGTGGACCGACGACGACGTGCCGGCCATGGTCGAGCTGTTCGACGAGCCCGAGATCGACCGCTGGACGCCGCTGACCTCGCCGTTCGACGCCGAGGCCGCGCGGGCGTACCTGGCGCGGGCCCGCGCGTCCCGCGCGCTGCATCGGGGCATCCAACTGGCCGTCACCCTCGACGGCGGCGAACCGTGCGGCGAAATCCTGCTGTTCGCGGACGCCGACGGCCCCGACATCGATCTGGGCTCCGAGGCCGCGCGGCCGAGTCGGGTGGGGGAGATCGCGTACGGAATCGGCGCGCGGCACCGCCGTCGGGGCCTGGCCGCCCGCGCGGTGCGCCTGATGACGGAGTACGCCCGCGACGAACTCGGTGCCGACGCGGTGATCCTGCGCATCGCCGCCGACAACGCGCCCAGCATCGCCGTCGCGGTAAAGACCGGCTTCCGCCTCACCGACGCCGAGCCCGTCACCCGCCATCGCGCCGACCGCCACGTCGTCCTGAACACCTGGTTGCACCAGGGGCGACCGTAGGCATGCGGCGGGCAGCGGGCCCGTGAGTCGATATCAGCGATCGCTCAAGTGCGGCCGGTATCCGGGTCGTACTCCCGGGTCCGATCGCTCACACGACGGCTTCGCGGGCGGCCTCGTCGAGCATGGCGGCGATCTCGGCGGCTGCCGGGCGCGTGGCGGCGAAGGTGTCCGCGTCCGCGATCGTCTGCTCCGACTCGCGAAGGCGACGTGCCCGAGCCGGGAAGCGACGCAGCGCCACGAAGACGGCCCAGCGGTGCAGGAACGTATGCATGGGCACGGTGCTGTCCGTTTGCACGGCTTCCTGCCAAGCGGAATGAAACTCTCGTTCGAAGCGAACGGCCGCCGCCGGGTCGAGCGAGAGCACCGCCACCCGCAGCGCCTGCTCGGTCACCGGCGGCATGGGGAACAGTGGCGCGTCTTCCGATGTCTCGGCGTGCGCATCGCCCACCACGATCGCCTCCTTGTTGCTCACGGTCGTTCCGCCCCACCCTGCTGTCGAGCGTCCGCCCTCGTCCGTCGCTCGGCGCGATCACCGGTGTGGCGCGGAAGCGCTACGCGCAGCCGGGACACAGGCCCCGGTAGGTGACCTCGACCGCGGAGACGGTGAAGCCGAAGCGTTGCTCGGCGGGGAGGTCGGTCAGGGGGTCGCCCGCCGGGTGCACGTCGCGGATGGTGCCGCACCGGGAGCAGACCAGGTGCTGGTGCGGGCGGTGCGCGTTGGGGTCGTAGCGCTTGGCGCGGCCGTCGGTGGACACCTCGATGACCTCGCCCAGCGAGACCAGCTCGCCCAGCGCGTTGTAGACCGTGGCGCGGGAGATCTCGGGCAGGCGCGCCACCGCGCGCGCGTGGACCTCGTCGGCCGTCAGATGCACGTGGTCGCCGTCGAGGACCTCGGCCACGACGCGCCGCTGCGACGTCATCCGCCAACCACGCGCGCGCAGTCGCTCCAGCAGGTCACTCATATCGGTTCACCTATTCAGGGTTCGGTGGAGACCCGAGTTTACCGGCGGAGGTCCGGGTTCCGTTTGGATGTGGAATTGGCGCACATCTTGACTTGGACTCTGTCCATCGTAGGATCGGTTCTGGCGATAGCCAAGAGTCGGGAACACCCCACTACGGCAGGAGACGGAGACGTGACGGGACCACCCCCGTGGGACCGCGCGGTGTCGGCCTGACGAAGCCGGCCGCCGGCGCGGGACCCGTATCACGCGGTGAACCGACCGCGACGCGGCCCGGTTCCGCCGATCCGTCGTGTCGTCGCCGACGTGGACCGCACGACCGTAGAGGTTCGTCGACGCCCCCGGGCCGAGCACGTCCGGCGGGTCCGGCTTCCCCCGACCGTTGCACCGCTCGCACTCCCCGAGTACCACGATCCGCCTGGTCCGGAAGGATTCCCATGTCCGAGAACAATGATGCAATCGTCGTAGACGCGAAGTCGGAGGGCGGAGGGGGCTGCCCGGTCGCGCACACGCGCGCCCCGCACCCGACCCAGGGCGGTGGAAACCGGCAGTGGTGGCCGGAGCGACTGAACCTGAAGATCCTCGCCAAGAACCCCGCCGTGGCCAATCCCCTCGGCGCGGACTTCGACTACGCCGCGGCGTTCGAGGCGCTCGATCTTCCCGCGGTGAAGCGGGACATCGCCGAGGTGTTGACCACCTCGCAGGACTGGTGGCCGGCCGACTACGGCAACTACGGCCCGTTCATGATCCGGATGGCCTGGCACAGCGCCGGCACCTACCGGATCAGCGACGGCCGCGGCGGCGCCGGCGCCGGGCAGCAGCGCTTCGCCCCGCTCAACAGCTGGCCGGACAACGCGAGCCTGGACAAGGCGCGTCGGTTGTTGTGGCCGGTCAAGAAGAAGTACGGGCAGAGCCTGTCCTGGGCCGACCTGCTGATCCTCACCGGCAATGTGGCCCTGGAGACGATGGGCTTCGAGACCTTCGGCTTCGGCGGCGGTCGCGCCGACGTGTGGGAGGCCGACGAGGACGTCTACTGGGGTCCGGAGAACACCTGGCTCGGCGACGAGCGCTACAGCGGCGACCGGGACCTGGAGAACCCGCTCGGCGCGGTCCAGATGGGCCTGATCTACGTCAACCCCGAGGGCCCGAACGGCAACCCGGACCCGCTGGCCGCCGCGCGCGACATCCGCGAGACGTTCCGCCGGATGGCGATGAACGACGAGGAGACCGTCGCCCTGATCGCCGGCGGGCACACCTTCGGCAAGACGCACGGCGCGGGCCCGGCGGACCACGTCGGCCCCGACCCCGAGGCGGCCCCGATCGAGCAGCAGGGCCTTGGCTGGAAGAGCACGTTCGGCACCGGCAAGGGCGCCGACGCGATCACCAGCGGACTCGAGGGTGCCTGGACCGCAACCCCGGTGACCTGGGACAACAGCTTCTTCGAGACGCTGTTCGGCTACGACTGGGAGCTGTCCGAGAGCCCGGCCGGCGCCCACCAGTGGAAGCCGAAGGACGGCGCCGGCGCGGGCACCGTCCCGGACGCGCACGACGCGTCGAAGACGCACGCGCCGACCATGCTGACCACCGACCTGTCGCTGCGCTTCGACCCGGCGTACGAGCAGATCTCGCGTCGGTTCCTGGCCGAGCCCCAGGCGTTCGCCGACGCCTTCTCGCGGGCGTGGTTCAAGCTGACCCACCGCGACATGGGCCCGGTCGTGCGCTACCTCGGCCCGGAGGTGCCCACCGAGACGCTGCTGTGGCAGGACCCGCTGCCGGCGGTCGACCACGAGCCGATCGGCGCCGAGGAGATCGCCGACCTCAAGGCCCGGGTGTTCGCGTCCGGTCTGACCGTGTCCCAGCTGGTGTCCACGGCGTGGGCGTCGGCGTCCTCCTTCCGCGGCAGCGACAAGCGCGGCGGTGCCAACGGCGCGCGTCTGCGGCTCGAACCGCAGCTCGGCTGGGAGGTCAACGAGCCCGACCGGCTGGCCGCGGTGCTGCACGGCCTGGAGGAGATCAAGGCGGCGTTCGACGGCGGTCGCGACGACGGCAAGCGGGTCTCGCTCGCCGACCTGATCGTGCTCGCCGGCGGTGCCGCGGTCGAGCAGGCGGCCAAGGCCGCCGGGGTCGACGTCGAGGTGCCCTTCACCCCGGGCCGGGTGGACGCCTCGCAGGAGGAGACCGACGTCGAGTCGTTCGCCGCCCTGGAGCCGACCGCCGACGGGTTCCGCAACCACCTCGCGAAGGGCAACCGGCTGCCGGCCGAGTATCTGCTCATCGACCGGGCGAACCTGCTGACCCTGAGCGCGCCGGAGACCACGGTCCTCGTCGGCGGGCTGCGTGTCCTGGGCGCCAACCACCAGCAGTCGTCGCTCGGCGTGTTCACCAGCACGCCCGGCGTGCTGAGCAACGACTTCTTCGTCAACCTGCTCGACATGGGCACGACGTGGAAGGCGACGTCGGAGGACGCGAACACGTTCGAGGGTCGCGACGCGGCCACCGACGAGGTCAAGTGGACCGGCAGCCGGGTCGACCTGGTCTTCGGGTCGAACTCCGAGCTGCGTGCGCTCGCGGAGGTCTACGCGAGCGACGACGCCAAGGAGAAGTTCGTCGCCGACTTCGTCGCGGCCTGGACCAAGGTGATGGAGCTGGACCGGTTCGACCTGGTGTGACCACGACGTCCGGGTCGGCCCACACGGGCCGACCCGGACGCCGTTCCACGAACCGCCACCGCGCGGTCAGCGCCACCAGTCGTCGTCGGGCGCGACCGGTTGGGCCCGCTTGTGCCGAGTCGCGCGATGGGTCGACTCCAGGCGCGCCGCCACCTCCGGCGCGACGTCGCCGCCCTCCAGGTACTCGTCGATCTGACCGTACGTCAGACCCAGCGCGACCTCGTCGGGCAGCGCGGGTCGGTCGTCCTCCAGGTCGGCGGTCGGCACCTTCTCCCACACGCTCGGCGGCGCGCCCAACTCCTGGAGCAGCGCCGCGCCCTGACGCTTGGTCAGGCCGGTCAGCGGGGTGAGGTCGACACCGCCGTCGCCGTACTTGGTGAAGAAGCCCGTCACCGCCTCGGCGGCATGATCGGTGCCCACCACGAGCAGGCCCAGCTGTCCGGCGATCGCGTATTGGATCACCATGCGCTCACGGGCCTTGATGTTGCCGCGCACGAAGTCCCGCAGCTCGGACTCCCCGCCCGCCGAATCGGCCAGACCGCGGGCCACCTCGGCGGCCACCGCGTCGGCGCCCGGCTTGACGTTCACCGTGACCGAGCGGTCGGGTCGGACGAACCCCAGCGCGATCTGCGCGTCGTGCTCGTCGGCCTGCACGCCGTAGGGCAGCCGCACCGCGACGAACTCCGCCTCGTGGCCCTCGGCCCGCAACTCCTCGGCGGCGAGCTGGCACAACCGGCCCGCCAGCGTGCTGTCCTGGCCGCCGCTGATCCCGAGCACGTAGCCCTTGGCCGGGGTCGACCGGAGATAGTCCTTGAGGAAGTCGACCCGGCGCCGGATCTCCACCTTGGGCACGACGGCCGTCCGCACGCCGAGTTCGGCGAGAATCTGCTCCCTGGGGTTTGCCATCCCCGTACTGTACCGAGCGGGGCACGACCCGACGCCGGGGAGCGGTGTCGGCCGGCTCACGGGCCGCGCGGCCCGTGGTGGAGGGGACGGTACGCATGGGCAACAGCGCACTGCTTGTGATGGACGTACAGCAGGAGATCGTCGAGATGGCCGACGACGGGTCCGGATACCTGGACCGGCTCGGCGCGGCGATCGAGGGGGCCCGCGCGGCGGGCATGTCCGTGATCCACGTGGTGATCGGGCTGCGGCCGGGGCAGCCGGAGGTGAGCCCGCGCAACCGGGTGCTCACGAACTCCGCGGCGATGGGGCTGTTCACCGAGGGCGCCCCGGGCACCGCGATCCACCCCGCCGTCGCGCCCCGCGAGGGCGACGTCGTGGTCACCAAACGACGCGGCAGCGCGTTCTCCGGCAGCGACCTCGACCTGGTCCTGCGGGCCCGCGACATCGACCACCTCGTCCTGGCCGGCATCGCCACCAGCGGTGTCGTGCTCTACACCCTGTGTCACGCGCAGGACCTGGACTTCGGCCTGACCGTGCTCGTGGACGGCTGCCTGGACCTCGACCCCGAGGTGCACCGGTTCCTGACCGAGAAGTTGTTCCCGCAGTGGGTGGAGGTCGCCCTGATCGAGGAGTGGCTGAAAACCGTCGCCGGCGCGGCGGAGCCGGAGTGAGCAAGGCCGCCGACGCCGCGCCTCAGCGGCTCGGCGGCCGGGTGCCCGTGTAGACGCCGATGGCCCGGTAGCGCAGTCCGGGCTGTCGGTACTCCTCCATCGCGTGGGCGAGCCAGCCGATCGACCTGGCCATCGCGAAGACCGCCTCGCCGGCGTCCGGCCGCATCCGCATGGCGTGCGCCAACGCGGCCAGCGCCAGGTCGGCGTTGGGGAATACGTCGGCGCGCGTGGTCGGTTCGCGGGTCAGCGCGTCCACGGCGCGGATCACCCGGGCGACCCGCTCGTCGTGCTCGGCGTGTTCGCGGAGCAGGCCGAGCATCAGGTCGGCGCGCGGGTCGTGTTCGGCGTAGAGCAGGTGGCCCAGGCCGGGCAGGTGTTCCCCGGCGCGCAACCGGTCGGCGACCGCGCCCGTGGGGCCGCCGCCCGCCGGGTCGAGCGCGTCGCGCAGGAAGCGGTACGCCAGCCCGATCGCCGCGCCGTGATGCCGGCCGTCGAACACCCCGAGGCCGGCCGAGACCACCGCGTACACGTCCGCCCGGGCGCCGGCCGCCACCCGCGCGGCCAGCGTGGACACCGCCAGGTCGTGGTCGGCCTTGAGTACGAGCGCGGCGTTCAGCAGCCGGACGCGCTCCGGGGTCGCCGCGCGGGCGGTCAGTTTCGGCCACAGCCGCGCCGCGAGAGAGGACCCGGTCGGCGGGGCCGCGCCCGGGCACGGGGGCAGCGTGTCCGCGATCATCGCGAGCAGCGTCTCGCCCGCGCGGACCACGGCCTGCTCCGACAGGTCGAAGCGCAGCGGATCGGCGGTACCCGCGGCGGCCACGATCATCCGGATACGGTCGGTGAGCCGGGCGGTGTCGGGCAGCAGGCTCACCGTGCGCCGGACCAGGTCGGCCGGCCCGGCGGGGGCCTCGAACGGGGGCACCTCGGCGAGGTCGACGCCCCGCCACAACCAGTGCGCCACCGACTCCAGGCGATACCCGGTGAGTTCGGCCACGTCGCGGCCCCGGTAGTAGAGCCGGTCGTCGGCCAACAGGGTCACCCGGGTGTGGATACGTTCGATCGAGCCGTTGGCGGGGCGGGCGCGCCGGCCGCCGGTCCGCCCCGCCAACTCCTCCACGTCCGCGGCGGCGAACCGGCTGCCGCGCTGTCGCGACTCGCGCACGCTCGTCAGCAGTCCGCGACTGACGTACGCGTAGACGGTCTCGGGCTTGACTCCCAACCGTTGCGCGACCTGGGCGGTGGTCAGGTAATCCCGGTCACTTTCGTCGCCCGGCACGGCCCGTCGACCAGCCATTTCGTCGCCGCCTTCCGCTCGTATTGAGGCAATCAACATTGACGATAGTTGATCGTCGGGACGACATTCGAGGTGGCCGAAGCGGAATCGTGCGCAGAGTGGGAGGCGTGTCATGTCGGTCGTCGTCGACGGCGGGATCGAAGTACCCAGGGGACTGAAGGGGGTGGTGGTCACCACCACCGAACTGGGCGATGTGCAGGGCGCCAAGGGCTTCTACCACTACCGGCAGTACTCGGCGATCGAGCTGGCGGGCACCCGAACGTTCGAGGACGTGTGGTTCCTGTTCGTGCACGGCCGGCTGCCCGACGCCGACGAACGGGCGGCGTTCGCCGCGGAGTCGGCCCGGCTGCGGGTGTTGCCCGAGGAACTGCGGCCGGTGTTGCGCTCCATCGCCATGGCGGGCGAGCGCTTCGATCCGCTCGCCGGACTGCGTACGGCGCTGGCGCTGATCGGCGCCGCGCGTACGCCGCCGCCGCTGTGGGAGTCGTCGCCGGAGCGGCGCCGGGCGGACGCGCTCCTGGTGGGGGCGGTGACCCCGACGATCCTGGCGGCGCTGTACCGGATCCGGGCCGGGGCCGAGCCGTTGGAGCCCCGGGCGGATCTGTCCACGGCGGCCAACTGGCTCTACCTGGTGACCGGCGAGGAGCCCGAACCCGAGCGGGTGGCGGCGATCGAGCGGTATCTGATCGCCACCGTCGACCACGGCTTCAATGCCTCCACCTTCACCGCGCGGGTGATCGCCTCCACGGGGGCCGACCTGGTGTCCGCGGTGGTCGGGGCGATCGGTGCCTTCTCCGGTCCGCTGCACGGCGGCGCGCCGGATCGGGCCCTGGAGACGCTGGACGCGATCGGCTCGCCCGACGCGGTCGACGCGTGGGTGCGGCCCAGGATCGCCGAGGGCGAGCGGATCATGGGATTCGGGCATCCGGTCTACCGCACCGAGGATCCGCGCGCGGTGATGCTGGCCGAGCTGGCCCGCGAACTCGCCCCGCACACCGACGCGCGGGGGGTCGCGCTGGTGGAGTTCGCGGGCACGGTGCACCGTCGGGTGACCGAGATCCTGGCCGAGCTGAAGCCGGGGCGGGAGCTGCACGTGAACGTGGAGTTCTACGCGGGTGTGGTGATGGAACTGTGCGGCGTTCCCCGGAACATGTTCACGCCGACCTTCACGGTGAGCCGGGTGGTCGGGTGGTGCGCGAACATCCTGGAGCAGGCCGAGGACACGAAGATCATCCGGCCGATCGCCCGGTACACCGGGCCGCCCGCGCCGCAGCCGGTGCCCGCCGGCTGAGGCGCGGGCCGGGCCCGGGAGGGCCGGCCGGACTCAGCGGGCGCTGCCGAGGTTCCGGTCGGCCTCGTCGCCTCGGAGCATGAGGGTGACCTCCTCGATGCGGTGGAAACGGCCGTCGGGGGCCAGGTCGGCGAAGACGTAGACCTCGGTGCGTACGGTCGAGCCGTCGTGCTTGGTGATGTCGACCGTGTGCCGGTCGGCGTAGCGGGTCCCGTCGCGGAGTTCGTCGTGGACCTCGACGGAGCCGGCGGCCACGATCGTGCGCAGGTGGGCGATGTGCGCGAGGAATCCGGCGCGGTCGGCCCACTCCCCGTCGGTGCGCTGGCGGTAGTCCGGGGCGAAGTGCCGGTCGGCGGCCTCGTCGAGCGGGAGGTCGCGGTCGAAGAGCAGGTCGGTGAGCGCGGCGGCGATGCCGGTGGGAGCCATGGGAGGTCCTACCTTTCGGGTGAGCGGAAGGGAACGAACGAGATGCGTGCGCGACGCACGCATCTCGTTCGCATACCGTAGCACCATATGCGTGCGTCGCGCACGCTATCCTTCGTGGTGTGGACAACGAGGTGGGATACGAGATCGCCGACGCGCTGGGCCTGTTGTTGCGGCGGACGACCCGGGAGCGGCTGCATCGGTCGTTGACCGAGGGCATGGGGGAGGCGGTGGACGAGGTGACCTACCCGGTCCTGAGCGCGCTGGCCCGGACGGGACCGCGCAGCGCGGCCGACCTGGCCTCCGACGTCGGACTCGACCGCTCCGGCGTCACCCGCCGCGCCACCCGTCTGGAGCAGGCCGGACTGGTGCGGCGCGAACCGCATCCCACCGACCGGCGGGCGGCGCTGCTCGTGCTCACCGACGCGGGGGAGCGCGCCGTGGCCGAACTGCGCCGCCGACTGGCCGACCACATCACCGCGAGCCTGGCCGCCTGGCCGCCCGGCGCGGCGCGGGAGTTCGCCCGATCGTTGCACCGCTTCGTCGCGGACGGACCGTTCGCCTGACCGGGCGGGGGTGTCCGGGCGCGACCTCAGGCGGCGTCGAAGCGCCACCGGGTCTGGCTGTACGTGCCCTTGCCGAAGCCGAAGACGGTGGTCGGCGCCACGCGCAGGACCCGGGCCACGTTGCCCCCGCTGCCGTGGAAGGCGCCGTCGCGGACCTCGAACCGCCAGTCGGGGCCGTACTTGCCCGCGTAGGCGTCGGCGATGCGGCGCAGGGTCGGGTCGTCCGCCAGGGGTACGGCGCGGCCCTCGACGACCAGGTCCAGGCCCCGGTCCAGGGCGTTGTCGCCGGTGGTCAGCACGCAGTTCGCGTTGGTGTGGAGGTTGTGCGCCTTGCGTTCGTCGGCACCGGTGCAAAAGTGCAGCGCGTTTTCCAGCCAGACCGCCAGCAGCGGTGTCACGTGCGGTCGTCCGTCCGGCCGCACCGTGCTCAGCCAGAACACCGGGGCGGTCGCCAGGCGGGTGACCGCCACCGACCACGGGACGGCCTCGGCGTCGGGATGGCTGTAGCGGGCGTCCAGTCGGGTGCGCGGTTCGTGCTGGGACATCGGGCGTCCTCCGGGTGTCGGTGGTGCGCGGACCCGGCCGGGCCCGGGCGGGATCGCGCGGACCTTTGCGATCCATTGCAAACGACTGCCCCGGGTTCGCGAACTCATCGGTGCGCGCGATTTTCCCGGATATGCGGGCCTTTTCCCGGGGCTTTCACAGGTCTTGGGTAAAGAGTCCATAAAAAAATCTTTGCCTCCCCTGTCTCTGGTGTCACAGGCGCATCTAGGGTCCGGATGCCCGACGCGAAATCCCGTCTCCGTCGTGACCCGACGGCCGGCGGGAGGTGGGGGTCGGGCTCTGCCGAATCAGCTCGACGTCGTGGGCGCGTAAGGCACCACAGCACCCTGATCGGCGTCGCTTCGCGTCCGGGACCACCTTCCGGGCGGAAGGGGAGACCATCTTGAGTCGAGCGATACCCGGGCGCGGCGGTACGCCGCCGCGAGGCCTCCGGCGTTTCCGTGGCCCGGTGACTTTACTGTCGGCTTCCGTGCTCGTGGCCGCGGGCCTTTCCACGGTGACCGGCGCCGCGTCCGTCGCCGCGCCCGTGCGTGTGGACAACACCAGGGCGGTGTGGAATCCCGGACCCGAGGACACCTATCTCAACACCGTCGAAGCCGAGTTCCCCCAGGGCGTCGACGGCGAAGTGAGCGCCGCGGACAAGGCCCGCAAGGCCAAGGAGGGGCGCGGCAGCAAGGACCGTGAGGGCAACCCGCGTGCGGCGGGGCAACTGCGCCTGCTGGAGGCCGAGTCCCAGCGCACGGGCAAGAGCCCGGAGCAACTGAAGGCCGAGAAGAGCGGCTTGGCGCCGGGTCGGCAACAGAACGCCAAATTGCTGACCGTTCTCGTCGAGTTCAACGAGAACGCCAACGACGACTTCTCCGGGTTCAACCGCCGCGCGAGCGTCCTGGATCCGTCCTGTGTCGTGGAACCGCCGGGCACCATCAAGAACGGCCCGCTGCACAACACGATCCCGGACCCGGCACTGGCCGGGAACGACAACAACACGCCGTGGGTCAAGGACTTCAGCCCCGAGCACTTCAACAAGATGCTCTACACCAAGCAGGGCATCACCGAGCGCATGCGCAAGGACCTGACCGGTCCCGACGGCAAGCCGGGTGTCGACGTCTCCGGCTACACGATGAAGAACATGTACGAGGAGATGTCGGGCGGCAAGTACACCGTCTCCGGCACCGCCACCCCGTGGATCAAGGTCCCGCACTCCGAGGCGTGGTACGGCGCGGGTGCCTGCGGCAAGCGTCAGCAGGACATGACCGGACACCCGAACAACCCGGGTGGCGCGGCCACGCTCGCGATCGACGCGGTGAACGAACTCGCGCGCAGCCAGCCGAACTTCCCGTGGGCCGACTACGACAAGGAGGACACCGGCGACGCCGACAACGACGGCAACACGCAGGAGCCCGACGGCGTGGTCGACCACCTGGTCCTGGTCCACTCGGGCAAGGACAAGTCCTCCGGCGGCGGCGCCGAGGGCACGTACGCCATCTGGGCGCACTCCAGCGCCGTGGCGGGCGGCTACACCGTGCCCGGACAGAACGTCAAGGTCGCCAACTACATCGTGCAGCCGGAGGACTCCGGCGTGGGCGTGTTCGCCCACGAGTACGGCCACGACCTCGGTCTGCCGGACCTGTACGACAACTTCAGCGGCGGCGAGTCCTCGGTCAACTTCTGGGACCTGATGGCGAGTGGTTCCCACTCGGGCCCGCTGTTCCAGTCGATGCCGGCCAACATGAGCGCGTGGTCCAAGTACACGCTGGGCTGGCTGACCCCCCAGGTCCTGAAGGTGGGTGACAAACCCACGATCGCCACCCTGGGCCAGGCGGCCAAGACGCCCAAGGGCACCCAACAGGCGGTCCGGGTCAACCTGCCCGACAAGGTGTTCCGATTCTCCACGCCGCACAGCGGCACCAAGGCGTGGTATTCGAACAACGACCAGGAGTGGGCGGACGTGAAACTCGTCCGCGACATCGCGGTCCCGACCGGGACCGACCTGAAGTTCCAGTGGTGGAGCGACTATTCGCTGGAGGTGGACTGGGACTTCGGGTTCGTCGAGGTCTCCACCGACGGCGGCACCACGTGGCGGCAACTCGAGGTCCGGGACGACGCGGGCACGCTCGTGTCCACCCCGCCGGACTACCCGGACCCGAACGGCAACCTGCGCCGGTTCGGCAAGAGCACCGGGCTCACCGGCGAAAGCAACGGCTGGCGCCACGACCACGTGGACCTGACCGCCTACGCCGGGCAGAACATCAAACTGCGCCTGGGCGTCGACACGGACGCCGCGACGCAGGAGAAGGGTTGGCTCGCCGACGACTTCTCGCTCACCAACGGTGGCGCCACCGTGTGGTCGGACGACGTCGAGCAGGGCGACAACGGCTGGACGCCCGTGGCGGGCTCGGTCGGTGCCGGTACCCGGGGCACCGGTTGGATCCGCTCCGACGGTACGTTCAACAAGGAGCAGTACTACCTGCTCGAATGGCGCAACCTGTCCGGCTTCGACCAGGGCCTGAAGTACACCTACACGTTCGGCGAGAACGGCAAGCGCTCCAAGCTCGCCTACAACGCGCCGGGCCTGCTGGTGTGGCTCCGGGACAACGAGTACCCGAACAACGGCATCCTCAACTACCTCGACCGGAATCCGTCGTTCGGTGCCAAGGGCGAGCTGTTGCTGGTGGACGCGAACCCCGAGCCGTACCGCTTCCCGCACCTGCCGTCGAACGAGGCGGCCAACGTGGAGGCCCGGGTGCAGTCGGCGAACGCGGCGTTCGGCTTCAAGGACACCGCGGGATTCCAGGCCTGCCTTCGGGCCGGCGACCACTGCGCGAACTTCGCCAAGACGGAGCCGGTGCGGTTCTTCTCCGACGTGTTCGGCTACGCGCCGGGTGTCGAGGCGGGCCCGAACGGATTCGTGGGCAAGGACCGCGACGGTTCCACCGTGGTCCCGGCGCGGGCGCCGTACTCGACCAAGGTGACCAAGCCGGACGGCTCACCGGACTTCGCGAACTACGGCAAGCCGTTCCAGAATTCGGTGACCGGTAACGGCAACCCCGGGTTGGAGAAGGCATACGGCGTGACCGTGTTCCCGATCACCCCGCTGCCGCACGACACGGGCGCCGTCGTCTGGATCGCTCCCGCGCGGAAGTAACCGCTCCACCCGCACGATGTCGGCCCCCACGACGCAACTCCGGTCGTGGGGGCCGACGTACGCCTGCGGGGAGCGGTTAGCATGCACAACACGGCGTGCCGATGAGGCGGTTGGTTGCCCGTGTGACCCGAGGGAAGAGGCGAGGGATGTCGGAAGCGGAGTGGATGTCGCGGGATCCGCGCGAGGAGCCCTGGCCGGTGGTCGATCTGCGGCTGGATGTCCCGCATTCGGCCCGGGTCTACGACTACCTGATCGGCGGGAAGACCAACTTCGAACCGGACCGGGTGGCCGCGAAGGCGTCGGTGGCGGCGTGGCCGGCCCTGCCGATCTCGATGCGCACCACCCGCACCTTCATGCAGCGGGCGGTGCGACACCTCACCGAGCGGCACGGGGTACGGCAGTTCCTGGACATCGGCACCGGGATCCCGACCTCGCCGAACGTGCACGAGATCGCGCAGGGCATCGCGCCCGAGACGCGGGTCGCCTACGTCGACAACGACCCGATCGTGCTGACCCATGCGCGGGCGCTGATGTCGAGCACCCCCGAGGGCCGCACCTGCTACGTCGACGCCGACCTGCGCGACATCGACTCGATCATCGGCGCCCCGCAGTTGCGCGAGGTGCTGGACCTGTCCGAGCCGGTGGCACTGTCCCTGGTCGCGATCGTGCACTTCGTGCTCGACCGGGACGACCCCCAGGGCCTGGTGCGGCGCCTGATGGACGAACTCGCCCCGGGCAGCTTCCTGGTACTGACCGTGTTCACCGGCGACACCGACCCGGTGGGCGTCGGCGGGGTCGGGCGCGAGTACAACGCGCGCGGCATCCCGCTCCAGATCCGGGACCGGAAGGAAACGCTCGCCTTCTTCGACGGCTACGAGTTGCTGGACCCCGGGGTGACGCTGGTGCACCACTGGCGTCCGGACGCGGACGCGCCGGAGATCCGCGACGCGGACATCGCGATGTACGGCGGGGTGGCGGTCAAGAACGCCTGATCGGGTCCGGCCGCCCGTCCCTCACGTGGCCGCCGCGGCCGCGGTGGTCAGCAACTCCGGTAGCGACCCCGGGAAATCGGGGACGATGCGGCCGGCGATCACCCACGCGTCGACACTGTCGCCCAGGGTGTTCGCCACATGGGCGGCGATCAACCGCCGGGC
The DNA here is from genome assembly GCF_003967355.1 of Embleya hyalina. Lineage (GTDB taxonomy): Bacteria > Actinomycetota > Actinomycetes > Streptomycetales > Streptomycetaceae > Embleya > Embleya hyalina. The sequence continues at coordinate 233,959 of NZ_BIFH01000013.1, forward strand.
CTCGTCGAGTTCCTCGGGAAGCAGGGCCGCGAAGGCGTCGAGAGCGCCGAGCATGCGCAGGGGCGGCTGTGCCGTCTCGACGAACTCGCGCATGGTGAGCGTGCCGTCGGCGACCGCGTCGACGTACCAGTTGTCCGCCTCGTCGATCCACTCGCTCGGCCGGTCCCGCAACGGCTCGCGCAGCGGATGGCCGAGTGCGGCGCGCGCGTGGGCGGGTGAGCGCCGGCCCACGCGCGCGGCCGCCTCCGGATCGGAGTCGCAGGCCGCCAGGGCGAGTTCGTCCGGGCAACGCGGCTGGGCGGCGAGGTTGGCCAGGACGGCGCCGGGCAACTCGCCCCGCCGGTGGGCGGCGATCGCCTCCGGCCAGAACGTGTCCGGGACATGCCGGGTCGCGATCTCGGGATTGCGGCGCATCGCCGCGAGCAGTGCCGCCGGTCGCCCGGAGCCGGCCACCTCGCGCCGCAGCCGGCGCAGACCGTCGAGCGCGCGCGTGGTGTCCAGGAAGGTCCGCAGCGTTTCGTACTCGCCGTCCAGCCGCAGCCTGACCCGTCGGTCGAACAGCGCGACGCGGCCCCGGGTTTCCCACAGGCCGAGCAGTCCGCGCAACGTGGCCGGGCCGCCGAGGCCACGGGCCCCGTAATGCTCGAAGGCGGCCCGGATCAGATACGGATGGTGACCGTGGACCGCCTCGGCGCAGTCGCTCGCCAGTCTGGAACTCAACCAGGCGCGGCGTTCCAGGGGCAGCCGTACGCGTGGCCGCGCGTCGCGACGAGTGGCCCGGTGGATCGCGTAGGCGGCGTCCGGGCCCGGATGCGCCGACAACAACGCCGCGTTGACGTTCGGGTCGTGCAGCGCGAGCAGCCGCTCGACGGTCGAGGCGGTGGGCACGACGTCGTGGACCAGGTCCCAGGTGTGCTCGGGCACCCGCTTCAGCGCGGGCAATACGACCCGTCCGGCCAACGCCGTGCCGGCGCGGGCGAAGCCGCGCACGACCTCGACGGGCAGCGCGGCGACCACGCGGGCCGCGATCGCGGGATCCACCCGGCCCAGCATCCCGGCCGGCGAGAACGCCCCCCACCGTTTCCACTCACCGACCGCCGGACCGGGCACGACGGCGTCGAACTCGCGACCCATCACGGCCGCGTCGGTGCCGGCTCCGGTCCCGGCCGCACCGGACAGCCGCACGGCGTCGGCGCACAACTGCGGGAACGTCCCCCGATGGTCGGGGGCGTGCGCGATCAACCACCCCCAGGCCGCGAGGTCGTCGCCCGGCAACAACTCGGCCGCCTCGTCGAGCACTCGGTCGATCGCCGCGAGTCGCCGGTAGCGCCGGGGGCGGACGAAGAACTCCAGGGAACGGATCGCCCACCAGCCGGGCGTGGCCGCCAACGCCACCCGACGCGGCGTCAGCACCCCGCTCAGCAACGCCGCTTCGAGCGGTCGGGTGGTCCACTGCGACCGAAGCGGCTCGGGTGGCGCGACGACCAGTTCCAGGGCGACCCGCGGCGGACAGCTTCGATCCGCGAGGAGGATCGTGCGGGCGAACTCCCGGATGGGTTCGCGGCGATGGGCCTCGCACACCTCGTCCCAGTCGCGCGTCGCGGCGGAGAGGAAACGTGTTTCGCGGGTGTCGGCGGAACGCGCCCAGGAGGTTCGGTCGGTGGGCTTGTCCGGTGTCCCGCGGCCGAGTTCCGGGGCGGGAGCGGCGCCTGGTCCGGGCACGATGCCGAGCCGGGCCCGGACCCGCGCCGCGAGCTTCGGATCGGCGCACCGCAGCAACAGCTCCGCCGTCGCCGGGGTGCCGGCACTCATCCGATGCCTCCTCGCGGTATGGGACGTCCGTCCTTTGTATCGTGCCGCCGGGTGGCCGCGTGATCGGGCCCGATCATCCCACCCGTCACCGGCGACCGGGGCCGGACCCGGACTCTTCGGCACCCGCGCCGACCGACGGGTCTCCGACGCGCCGGTCGGAGCAGGTCGCGGACGACCCGGTCGGCGGCGCGTTGTCGGGCCAGGGTGTCGTGCCCGCGGGCGGCGATCGAAGTGCGGCGCGGGCGACCGGACTTCCCCATCCCGGTGTTGCCGTTGCCGCGGTACATCGAGCGGACATACGCGACCGAGCCGCTGTCCACCGGCCGGCACGGCGTCGGCTGTCTGCTGAAGGACCGGGTCGGCCGGGTCGCGGAGTTCGTCGAGGCGCCGCGCGAGGTCGCCGCCGGCGGCCTGGCGCCGGACGCCGAGGTGATCGCGCAGGTCGTGCGCCGCCGGGACGACCCGCCGACCGCGCCGACCGACATCTTCGCCGAGCCGGGCCTCGCCGCCGGCGACGCCGGACACCGCCGGGTGCTCGCCGTGCTCACCTACCCGGACGCGTCGCCCCGCCGACGCGCGCCCGCGGCGCCGGCCCGCGCAGTACCGCCATCGCCGCGTTGTGGCCGGGGACGCCGCTCACCCCGCCGCCGCGCCGGGCTCCGGCACCGCACAGCAGGATGCGCTCGTGGGCCGTCTCGACGCCCCACGTCCCGGGCGGTTCGCCGTCCGGCGTGTAGGGCCAGGACAGGTCGCGGTGGAAGATGTGCCCGGCGGGCAGCCCGAGTTCGTCCGCCAGGTCGAGCGGCGTGTGCACCTCCAGGCACGGGTCCCCGTTCGCGTCGCGCAGCAGGCAGTCCTCGATCGGCTCGGCGAGCACGTCGTCGACGGAGTCGAGCATCGCGCGCAGCGCCTTCGCCCGGGCGTCGTCGTGGTCGTCGGCGAACAGGCGGGCGGGCATGTGCAGGCCGAACAGCGTCAGCGTGTGCACCCCGGCGGCCCGGGGCCCCGGACCGAGGATCGAGGGGTCGGTGAGGGTGTGGCAGTACATCTCGCCGGGCGGCGGCGCCGGCATCCGCCCGGCCGCGGCCCGCTCGTACGCGTCGGCGAGTCGGGCATAACCCTCGTTGACGTGGAAGGTGCCCGCGAACGCCCGGCGCGGGTCCGCGCGCGGATCACGCAGGCGCGGCAGCCGGGCCAGCACCATGTTGACCTTGAGCTGTGACCCCTCCGGTGCCGGGCCGTCGGCCGGCTCGCCCAGCAGCCGGCCCAGTGTTTCCGGCGCGACCGCGGCCAGGACGTGTGCGCCCGTCACGCGATACCGCGTGTCGCCGATCGTGTAGGACACCTCGCCGTCGGGGTTCACGGCGGTCACCGTCGCGCCCGTGCGCAGGTGTGCGCCCGCCGTTCGGGCCGCGTCGGCCAGGCTCGCGGTGACCGCGCCCATGCCGCCCACCGGGACGTCCCAGTCGCCCGTACCGCCGCCGATCACGTGGTAGAGGAAACATCGGTTCTGCCGCAGCCCGGGGTCGTGCATCGGCGCGAACGTGCCGATCAGCGCGTCGGTGGCGACCACGCCCCGCACCGTGTCGTCGGCGAACTCCGCCTCGATCAGGCCCGACAGGGGCTGCGCGAACACCGCGTCCCAGATCCGCTCGTCGTCCACGAGGCGGCGGAACTCGGCTTCGGAGCGCAGCGGTTCGGTGAGGGTGGGGAACACCCGCCGGGCCAGCCGGCCGGTGGCCGCGCCGAGCCGCTCCCACGCGTCGGCGTCGCGTACGCCCGCGAACCGGGTCAGTTCGGCCCGGGTGCCCGCCCGGTCCTCGGTGTCGACGAGCAGGCCGTCGGTGCCGCGCGGGGTGTACGACCCGATCCGCCGGCGCCGCGTCACCAGGGGCAGCCGCAGGTCCTCGACGATCTTTCGGGGCAGCAGGCTCACCAGGTACGAGTAGCGCGACAACCGCACGTCGACCCCGGGGAACGGCCGGGCCGACACCGCCGCGCCGCCGACCTCGTCGAGCCGTTCCACCACCACGACCGAGCGTCCCGCCCGCGCCAGGTAGGCGGCGGCGACCAGGCCGTTGTGGCCGCCGCCGACCACGACGACGTCGAATCTCCCACCGTCACGCACCACATCCGCCTCCGCGATCACCGATCTCGCGCCGCACGACCGCGCCGGCCACAGGCAGCATAGGTGTGTTCATCCGCGGGCGGGCCCGACACACCCGGCGCCGAGTCGTGCGCGATGTGGGGCACAACCCGCGAGTGGCGGGGCAGTTGAAGATCCGGACGGGCAACCGCCCGTCGAAACACACGAAGAGCATGGGAGCCGGATTTGCGACGCATCTCGAACAGGGGCGTTACGGCGGCCACCGCCCTGTTGACCCTGGTGGTCACCGCCGGCCCGGCCGGCGCGGCACCGGGCGCGGACCCGCGGCGCGGCACCTCCGTGGGTACCGGGACCGGCGCGCCGCTGCCCGCGCCGGACCCGGACGGCGTGGGGGACGCGCTGAAGCGCACCCTCGCGGCGGGCGCGCCGGGCGCGATGACCCGCGTCGACGACGGCCGCACCACGCTGAGCCGCACGGCCGGGGTGAGCGACACCGCCACCGGCGCGGGCATGGACACCGACGGGCGCTTTCGGATCGGCAGCGTGACCAAGACCTTCTCCACCGTGGTGCTCATGCAGCTGGTGGCCGAGGGTGCCGTCGACCCGGACGCGCCGGTGGAGCGATACCTGCCCGGAGTGCTCCCCGACACCCGGATCACGGTGCGGCATCTGCTGAGCCACCGGAGCGGGTTGTGGGACTACTCGAACGACATGTTCGCCCGGACCGTGCCGGGGTTCGAGGCGGTACGCGATCGGGTCTTCACCGTCCGGGAACTGATCGACCTGGCCACGGCACACCCCGCGACCGCCGTGCCCGGGACGACCTACCAGTACTCCAACACCAACTTCGTCGTGATCGGCGCCCTGATCGAGAAGGTGACCGGGCGGACGGTGCGCGAGGAGTACGAACGGCGCATCATCGACCCCCTCGACCTGCGGAACACCGCCTACGTGCACCCCGAGACGAGCATTTCGGGCAAGCGGATCCGCGGCTACCTCACCCCCGACGAGGCGGGTGCGCCGCTGGTGGACTCGACCGAACAGACCGTCTCCTGGGCGCAGTCGGCGGGCGCGGTCATCTCCTCTCCCGGTGATCTGGACCGGTTCATGTCCGCGCTGCTCGGCGGGCGACTGGTGCGCGCCGACCTGCTGGAGCGGATGCTGGAGATGACGCCCAGCGACGGCTCGGGAGTGCGCTTCTACGGCCTGGGCCTGCGGCGTCGGGACCTGTCCTGCGGGATCCCGGTCTACGGGCACACCGGGACCGTCCAGGGTTACTACACCTACTCGTTCACCACCCGGGACGGCCGCCGCAGTGTCACCTCGGTGGCCAACACGAGCAACAACGGCACGGCCAACACGGTGCTGGGCGACACCCTGGAGGCGGCGTTCTGCGGAAAGCGGGCGACCGCCCCGAGGGCGCTGACCGCCCGGGCGCCGCTGCCCGAGGAGGAGGCGTCGGCCGCACGGTAGTGGTCGGCCGGCCCGTCCGGCGAACCCGCTCGGCCGGTCGCCGCCGCGCCACGATCGGCGCGGCGGCGACCGGCGCCCGGGCCGGCTATCGCTTCGGGTCGTCGGGTGCGCCCAGGATCCGGTCGAGCGCGTCGTGGACGATCCCGCGCATGGCGGCGGCGTCGTCCAGGTAGCAGCCGACCGCAAGGCCGTCGCGCAGCAGCATGAGGATGTCGGCGCCGGCCCGGGGACGGGCGTCGCCGGCCGCGGTCAGCAGGTCGGCCACCATCGTGCGGAACCAGACCCGGTGCTCCAGGATCGCGCCGCGGACGGGATGCGCGACATCCGGGAATTCGGCGGCGGCGTTGATGAACGGGCAGCCCCGGAAACCGGGTCGGCGGCCGATCTCGACGATCAGGTCGAAGAAGCGCACCAGGACCTCGCGCGGCGGCAGGCTGGCGGAGTCGGCGAGGAAGTCGGCGACGGTCCGGCGCTGCGCCTCGAACTGCTCCGTCAGGTACGCGTGGACCAACGTGTCCTTGGCCGGGAAGTGGTGGTAGAAGGTCGCCTTCGCGACGGCCGCCTCGGCGATGATCCGGTCCACCCCCACGGCATGCACACCCTCCGCGTAGAAGAGCGTGCTCGCGGTGTCGAGCACGCGGCGGCGGGCCGGGCTCTCGCGGGGTCGATCGGGGGTCGTCGTGGGCACGCCTTGACTTTACCAGACAGGTCTGTCTACGGTCTGATCCGTCGACCGAACAGACCGATCTGTCTACACGGATCCGTCTGCCACCACCTGGAGAAGGCGGGACCACCATGAGCCTGTACACCGCGATCGCGACCTCGGCCGGACGGGACGCCCGGGCGGTCAGCTCCGACGGGCAACTCGACGTCAAGCTGGGCGTGCAGCGGGAACTCGGCGGCGACGGGATCGGCACCAACCCCGAGCAACTGTTCGCGGCCGGCTACTCGGCCTGCTTCGCCAGTGCGATGCGGCTGGTGGCCGAGCGCCAGGGTGTGGACGCGGCCGACGCCTCGGTCACGGCCGAGGTCGACCTGAACCCGAACGGCGACGGCGGCTTCGGACTGAGCGTGACACTGCGCGTGGAACTGCCGGAGCACCTGTCCGCCGAGCAGGGCCGCGCCCTGATCGAGGCCACCCACCAGGTCTGCCCGTACTCGAACGCCACCCGGGGCAACATCCCGGTCGAACTCGTCGTCGAGTAGCCGACCCCGCGCCGCGATCGGGGTGGTGCGTTCGTCGCGCGGCCGGGTCAATCCGCCGCGCGCTCCCCGTCCCGGTCGTCGCCGGGCGGGGCGGGGCGGGCGGGGCCGCGATAGGTGAGCGTCTGGCTGTAGACGATGTTCGTGGTGGTGCCGCCGAACCGCGCGAGGCGGTCGACGATCGCCTCCAGGTGCGACATCGACGTCGCCGCCACCTTGAGCGTGTAGCAGTCCTCGCCCGTGGTGCGCAGGCACTCCAGGATCTCCCGCCGCTCCTCGAGCAGACGGTGCAGCGGGCCGTGCCGGCTTCCGGGGTACTTCAGGCGCACCACGGCCAGCACGGCGAAGCCGGTCCGGGCGAGGTCGACCTCCGCCCGGTAGCCGGTGATCACGCCGACCGCCTCCAGGCGCTTGACCCGCTCCGTCGTCGCGGACGCGCTCAGGCTGACCCGGCGCCCGAGTTCGGTCAACGGGATGCGACCGTCGCGCTGCAACTCGCTCAGGATGGCCCAGTCGGTGGCATCGAGATCCCCGGTCATTCGGCCAGACTACCGGCGGATCCACGGCGATCGGGCCCGAAGGGCACGAATTATGTCTTCAGTTGTCGGGTTGCCGCCGGATAGCCTCGATCCATGCAACTCGGTGTCAACGTCCCCAACTTCGGCCCCGGCACGGATCCGGGCATGCTGCGCGACTGGGCGCAGACCGTGGAGGGGCTGGGATTCGACCTCCTGATGGTCTCCGACCACATCGCGATCACGCCCGACGTCGCGGAGCAGTACCCCGCCCCCTTCTACGAACCCTTCACCACGCTCGCCTGGCTGGCCGGCGTCACCCGGCGGGTCCGGCTGGGCACCACGGTGCTCATCGTCCCGTACCGACACCCCCTGCTCGTCGCCCGGATGGCCGCCAACCTGCACCGGTTGAGCGACGAGCGCCTGGTGCTCGGCGTGGGCGTCGGCTGGGCGCGGCAGGAATTCGCCGCGCTCGGGCTGTCGTTCGAACGCCGGGGCAGGACCACCGACGAGCACCTCGCGGCCATGCGTGCCGCGTGGGCGGGCGGCGAGGACGACTACCGCGCGGGTGATATCCCGATCTGGGTCGGCGGCAACAGCGACGCGGGCATCCGCCGCGCGGTGCGCCTCGGCGACGCCTGGCATCCGCTGCGCCGCACCGTGCCGTGGACGCGCGCGGCGGTCGATCGGATGCGTGACATCGCCGAGGGGGAGGGCCGGGCGATGCCGGCGCTGGTGCCCCGGATCGCGCTGCACGTCACCGACGCGCCGCTGCCCGATGCCACGCGACTTGCGGGCGAGGGCACCATCGAGCAGGTTTTCGACGATCTGGACGGCCTGCGCGGCCTCGGCGCCGAGACCGTCGTGCTCGATCCGTTCGACGGCGATCCGGACCGGACCCGGCGTCCCGGGGCCGCGTGGCGCATGCTCGCCCGGGTGGCCGAGCGACCGCGTACGCCCGACGGCGATCGCACCCCTGCCGGCGATCGCACCGCGCCCGCCGATTCCATCGAAGCGAAATGACGGAGACCCGATGACCGTGTCGGACGACGAACTCATCCACCTGCGCCGCTGTGTGGAACTGGCGGCCGAGGCCGTGGCGGCGGGCGACGAGCCGTTCGGCTCGGTCCTGGTCGCCGCGGACGGCGCCGTCCTCGCCGAGGATCGCAACCGCGAGCGCAGCACCGGGGACCCGACCCGCCACCCCGAGATCGAACTGGCCCGCTGGGCGGCCGCGCACCTGACGCCCCCGGAGCGGGCCGAAGCCACCGTCTTCACCTCCGGGGAGCACTGCCCGATGTGCGCGGCGGCGCACGGCTGGGTGGGCCTCGGCCGCATCGTCTACGTCAGTTCGGCCGAGCAGACCGGTACCTGGCTGGCCGAACTGGGCGTGTCGGCCTCCCCCGTACGCGCCCTGCCGATCGGGGAGATCGTGCCCGGGCTCGTGGTGGAGGGCCCGGTCCCGGCGCTGGCCGAGGAGATCCGCGCGCTGCACCGCCGCTTCCGCGCCGAGGGTTGACGTGCGGCCGAGGGGCCGGTGGACGGCCGGCCCCTCGGCGGCTGCGAGGGCGTCGTCGGCGCGGGTCAGTACGAGATGGCGACCCGACACGCGAAGGTCTCCCGGTCGTCGACGTGGCCGAGGATGAAATCGGCCAGGTCGGCGCGGGAGAGACGAGTGGGGCGATCCAGTGGTCGCGTCTCGTCGGGGCTGTACCGGTAGGTGCCGGTGCGCGGTCCGTTGGTGAGCATCGGGACGCGGATCACGGTCCAGTCGAGCGCGTCGGTGCGGGTGTCGGCTTCGGTCAGGTCCTGCTCCATGCGGTGCATGTCGGCGTAGGCGTGCCGGTGCAGGGGTCGCACGATCAGTCGGGTGACCAGGCGCTGGGCCGCCGGCACCCCGGCGCCCGTGTCGAGTGCGCCGGAGGAGAGGCAGACCAGCCGCCGGACGCCCGCGGCGGACATCGAGCGACGCAGATTGGCCGTGCCCCGCGAGTAGACCGTGGTGGGCGAGCGGGTGGTGGCGCCGAGCGCGCTGAGTACGGCGGTGTGGCCCGGGACGACCGCGTCGATCGTGTCCGGGTCCAGGGCGTCCCCGGCGACCACGCGCAGGTTCTCGTGTCGGGTGGTGATGCGTCCCGGATCACGGGCGAGGGCGGTGACGTGGTGGCCGGCGACCAGGGCCTGCGCGACGAGCCGCATGCCGGTGCCGCCGGCGGCGCCCACGACGAGCAGGTTCACGGCGCGGTCGGGTCGGTCTGCGGCCGGCCGCCGGCGGGGCGACGGAAGGGCGGTGCGCCCGCGAGCTTGCCGCCGTCGATCGGCAGGGTGGCGCCGGTGATGAACGAGGACTCGTCGGAGCACAACCACACCACGGCCGCGGCGACTTCGTCGGGCAGACCGATCCGGCGCATCGGCATGGCCCGGGCGGCGGCCTGCCGGGCCTGCTCCCCGGCGGCCTCCAGCTGCTCGGTGTGGATCGGGCCCGGCGCGAGCGCGTTGATCCGGATGCCCGCGTCGGCGTAGTCGAGCGCGGCGGTGCGGGTGAGCCCGATCAGGCCGAACTTGCTCGCGACGTACCCGGCCAGTCCGCCGACGGCCTGGAGACCGGCGGTGGAGGACATGTTGACGATGGCGCCGCCGTTGCCGCTCGCGAGCATGGCGGGGATCTCGTACTTCAGGGCGAGGAAGACGCCGCGCAGGTTGACGGCGAAGGCGCTGTCGAAGGCGGCCACGTCGACGTCGGCGAGCGGGGTGGGCGGGTGGCCGCCGCCGGCGGCGTTGTTGACCGCCGCGTCCAGCCGGCCGAAGCGGTCGACGGTGGTGGCGACCAGTCGCTCGACGGCGCCGGGATCGGTGACGTCGGTCGGTACGGCGAGCGCACGGCCGCCGGCCGCGTCGAGTTCGTCGGCCAGTACGGTCAGCGCGTCCGCGTCGCGGGCGGCGAGCACGACCCGCGCGCCGGCGCGGTGCAGGGCACGGGCGGTGGCGGCGCCGATGCCGCGACTCGCGCCGGTCACGATCGCGACGCGGTCGGCGAGGGGCTGCTGAGGGGTGGACATGGTGCACTCCCGGGTCGAGGTGGTGCGAAGGTGCGAATCGGGCGTACCGGGACGCCCGGGCAGGCCGGGGTATCCGCGATCCGCGAGGTCGCGTAGAATTCAATGGACAGACAGTAAATCCAAAATCGTGGAAGGGGCAAGCCGCGTGAGTCCGCGTGTGTACAAGTCCGACAAACGTCAGGCCGCAGCCGAGGACACCCGACTGCGCATCCTGACCGCCGCCCGCTCGCTGCTCGCGGCCGCCAAGCCCACCCAGATCACGCTCGACGGCATCGCCAAGGCGGCCGACGTGTCCCGCCAGACCGTCTACAACGCCTTCGGTACCAGGGCCGGCCTGCTCGAAGCCCTCTTCGACGGGCTGGCCACGCGCGCGGGCGTCGACCTGTCCGAGGCGTTCGCCGCGCCCGACGTGGACGCGGCGCTGCGCCGGTTCACCGAGACCTTCTCGCGCTTCTGGGCCGCCGACCCGGTGGCGATCCGCCGGCTGCGCGGCATGGCGGTGCTGGACTCCGAACTCGACCGACTGCTGCGCGAGCGCGACGACATGCGCCGTACCGCGCTCGGTTCGCTCCTGGCGGCCCGGGGGGTGGAGGTCGGGCCGGAGACGATCGACGTCGTCTGGCAACTCACCGGCTTCGAGGTCTACGACGGCCTCGCCCGCCGCGACCCCGAGCGCGACCCGACCGGCCCGATCGCCGACGCCGTTTCGGCCGTATACGCGGCCGCGCGGGGCTGATGGGGCGGCCCGCGCCGCGCGGGTCGCCCGGGGCCCGGCTCAGCGCCGGCCGATCTCCGCGGCGCCGAATCGTTCGGTGAACGCCGTCCGGTTGGGCGAGTCGGGGGAGGGGTCGTGGATGGCGAAGACGACGTGCTCGAAGGCCGCCGCGAAGGGGCCGTCGGGGGCGAGGTGGTCGTGGAACGCGCCGGCGACCTCACGCGGGTCGTTGCGGAACACCCCGCATCCCCAGGCGCCCAGGACCAGTCGGCGGGCGCCGTGGTGGTGGGCCACCGTCAGGACGCGGCCCGCCCGGCGGCGAAGGGTCTCCCGGATGCGGCCGTGCGCGGCGGGGTCGCGCTGCAGGGTCGCGCCGGCGTTGGGGGCGGCGCAGGTCAGGAACGACACCGGGAACGGCTGGTCGAGGAGGCGAGCGTGCTCGTCACGGTGCACCGGGACGTCGGGGGACCAGATGACCCGGTCGCTGTAGAGGAGATCGGGTCCGGCGCGGTGGGCGGCGTAGTAGTCGGGGGCACGCAACAGACAGGGATACAGCAGGCTGTTGCGGCACAGGTCCTCCTCCTGGGCCCGGGCACCGCGCAGATAGCCGCCGCCGGGATTGCGCGCGGAGGCGAAGTTCAACACCGCGATCGTGCCCGGGCCCGACCCGGACAGGCGCCGCGCGGCCTGGAGGCTGCCCTCGCCGGTCACCCGGAATCGCGTCGACGGCCCGGCGCCGACCGGGTGCGGGGCGAGCGGCCCGTCCGGGGGATGGCCGACGGTGCCCGACATCGCCGCGTGCAGCGCGGGCCCCACCCGGACCGTGCCGTAAGGAGTCGAGTATTCGCCCGTGGCGACGATCCGGGCGTTCACGGCCGCGATGTCCCGCAATCTGCTGTTCACAGGCTCGTACGCTAGAGGTTTGCCACGCGAGGGCCCAATTCCCTTCGGCACGCGGCGCGTCGCTCGCCGGTGATCGAACCGATCGGGAATGGAGAAGCGCGGTCATGGAGTCGGCGGCTAGCGTGAGCGCCACGCACCGCCGACCCGCGGCCACGGATCCGCCGCCACAACGCCCGACCGCGAGCACAGGAGTCAGGATGAGCAAGGCCCCGAGGACGAATCCGCGGTCGCCCGCGCCGCACGCCGCCGACACCCACGACCTGATCCGCGTGCACGGCGCCCGGGTGAACAACCTCAAGGGCATCGACGTCGAGATCCCCAAGCGTCGACTGACCGTGTTCACCGGTGTGTCCGGCTCGGGCAAGAGTTCGCTCGTCTTCGGCACGATCGCCGCGGAGTCGCAGCGGCTGATCAACGAGACCTACAGCGCCTTCGTCCAGGGCTTCATGCCGACCCTGGCCCGGCCGGAGGTGGACGTCCTCGAAGGGCTGACCACCGCGATCCTGGTCGACCAGCAGCGCATGGGCTCCGACCCGCGCTCCACGGTCGGCACCGCCACCGACGCCAACGCGATGTTGCGCATCCTGTTCAGCCGACTCGGCAAGCCGCACATCGGCCCGCCCGGCGCGTACGCGTTCAACGTGCCCTCGGTCCGGGCGAGCGGCGCGATCACGGTCGAGCGTGGTGGCAAGAAGGCGGTGAAGGCGTCGTTCCAGCGCACCGGCGGCATGTGTCCGGGTTGCGAGGGCCGGGGCACCGTCTCCGACATCGACCTGACCCAGGTCTACGACGACTCCAAGTCGCTCAACGAGGGCGCGCTCACCGTCCCCGGCTACAGCATGGAGGGCTGGTACGGCCGGATCTTCGGCGGCTGCGGCTTCTTCGACCCGGACAAACCGATCCGCAAGTTCACCAAGAAGGAATTGCACGACCTCCTGTACAAGGAGCCGACCAAGATCAAGGTCGACGGGATCAACCTGACCTACGAGGGGCTGATCCCGAAGATCCGCAAGTCGATGTTGGCCAAGGACATCGACGCGCTCCAGCCGCACATCCGGGCGTTCGTGGAGCGGGCGATGACGTTCGGGACCTGCCCCGAGTGCGGCGGCACCCGGCTGAGCGAGGGGGCCAGGTCGTCGCGGATCAAGCGGGTGAGCATCGCCGACGCCTGCGCGATGCAGATCAGCGATCTGGCGGAGTGGATCCGAGGCATCGACGAGCCGTCGGTGGCGCCGCTGCTGGCCAACCTCGGGCAGTCCCTCGACTCGTTCGTCGAGATCGGCCTGGGCTACCTCTCGCTCGACCGGGCGTCGGGCACGCTCTCCGGCGGCGAGGCGCAGCGGGTCAAGATGATCCGCCACCTCGGCTCCGCGCTCACCGACACCACGTACGTCTTCGACGAGCCCACCATCGGCCTGCACCCGCACGACATCCGACGGATGAACGACCTGCTGCTGCGGCTGCGGGACAAGGGCAACACGGTGCTCGTGGTGGAGCACAAGCCGGAGACGATCGGGATCGCCGACCATGTGATCGACCTCGGCCCCGGCGCCGGCTCGGCGGGCGGCACGGTCTGCTTCGAGGGCACGGTGGACGAGTTGCGCAAGAGCGACACCGTCACCGGCCGGCACTTCGACGACCGGTCGAGGCTCAAGGAGCGGGTACGCAAGCCCACCGGCGCGCTGGAGATCCGCGGCGCGGCCACGCACAACCTGCGCGACGTGGACGTGGACGTGCCGCTCGGGGTGCTCACGGTGGTCACCGGGGTCGCGGGCTCCGGGAAGAGTTCGCTCGTGTACGGCTCGCTGGTGGGCGGTTCGCAGGCCGCCGGCGAGGGTGTGGTCTCGGTCGACCAGGGGCCGATCCGGGGTTCGCGGCGCAGCAATCCGGCGACGTACACCGGGCTGCTCGACCCGATTCGCAAGGCGTTCGCGAAGTCGAACGGGGTGAAGCCGGCCCTGTTCAGCGCCAACTCCGAGGGCGCCTGTCCCACCTGCAACGGGGTCGGCGTGGTCTACACGGACCTGGCGATGATGGCGTCCGTGGCGAGTGTGTGCGAGGAGTGCGAGGGCAGGCGGTTCGAGGCTTCGGTGCTGGAGTACCACCTGGGCGGGCGCGACATCAGCGAGGTGTTGGCGATGTCGGTGAACGAGGCCGAGGAGTTCTTCGGCGCGGGCGAGGCGCGCACGCCGGCCGCGCACACCATCCTCGGGCGGCTCGCCGACGTCGGGCTCGGCTACCTCGGTCTGGGGCAGCCGCTGACCACACTGTCCGGCGGCGAGCGGCAGCGGCTCAAGCTGGCCACGCACATGGGCGACAAGGGCGGGGTGTACGTCCTGGACGAGCCGACCACGGGTCTGCATCTCGCCGACGTCGAGCAACTGCTCGGGCTGCTGGACCGGTTGGTCGACGCGGGCAAGTCGGTGATCGTGATCGAGCACCACCAGGCGGTGATGGCGCACGCCGACTGGATCATCGACCTCGGGCCCGGGGCGGGGCACGACGGCGGGCGGGTGGTGTTCGAGGGCACGCCGGCGGATCTGGTCGCGGCCCGGTCGACGCTCACCGCGGAGCACCTCGCGGACTACGTGGGGGGCTGAGGGGACGGGGGATCGGTGCGTCCCGTCTCGGCGGTGCGTCCCGAGGTCTTGTACCCGAAGCCGTGATGCCTCGGTAGCGGTCACAAGCTGACCGCTACCGATGGCAGGTTGGGGACATGGACGTGTGGAGAGGTGGGGGATCGGTCGTGGTCGTGCGACGGGAAACGAAGGGTGGCCGGTTCCGATGACCGTTCTCGGCACGCGGGCGCTCAACCGGGCGACGTTGGCGCGGCAGTTGTTGCTCGATCGGGCGGACCTGCCGCCGGCGGCGGCCGTCGCGCACGTCGGCGGTCTCCAGGCGCAGGAACCGCAGGAGCCGTTCATCGGGCTCTGGTCGCGGCTGCGCGCGTTCGACCCCGCGACGCTGTCCGACCTGGTGACCGGGCGCGACGTGGTGCGCACCCACCTGATGCGCCGGACGGTGCACCTGGTCACCGCCGCCGACGCGCTGGCCTGGCGGGCCCGCCACGCCTCGATGTTGCGGCAGCGGGTGATGGGCGTGTACCGCCGCGAGCTGGACGGGATCGATCTCGACGAACTGGCCGCGGAGGGCCGGGAGGTGATGGCCGACGGGGTGCCGCGCTCGATGTCGGAGTTCGCCCGGGCGCTCGCCGATCGTCGACCCGACGTGCCGCAGCGGGCGCTGGGGGAGATGCTGATCGCGCTCGTCCCGGTGGTGCAGCTCCCGCCGCGCGGGGTGTGGCGGGTTCGGGCGGGCGTGCGCAACGCGCTCGTCTCCTCGTGGCTGGGGCGCGAGGTCGACCCCCCGGCCCCGGCGCACGCGGATCCGGTCGGCGAGGCGCTGGTACGGCGCTATCTGGCCGCGTTCGGCCCCGCCGCCTCGGCCGACCTGCGCGCCTGGTGCGGCCTCGCGGGCCTGCCGCGCGCGGTCGCCGCGGTGCGTGCGGAGCTGATCTCGTTCCGGGACGAGCGGGGGCGCGAGTTGCTGGACCTGCCCGACGCGCCGCGCCCCGACCCCGACACCCCCGCCCCGGTGCGCTTCCTCCCCGCCTTCGACAACGCGCTTCTCGGCTACGACGACCGCACCCGCATCGTGGACGACGCGCACCGGGGCCTGTCGGTCGCCGGCGTGCGCGTGGTCCTGCTCGACGGTCGGGTCGGCGCGACGTGGAACGTCGACGGCGGGACGGTGACGGTCACCCCGCTGCGGTCGTTGTCCCGGGCCGAACACGCCGCCGTGGGCGAGGAGGGAGAGGCGTTGGCGTCGTTCCTGTCCGACGGCGGGAACGATCGGGTGCGGATCGACTCGGCCGCCGGCTGAGGCCGGCGCCCCGGTTTCCGGCTTTTGGCCCGAACTCCGGTGGGCGGGGGCGGATCCGCCTACCATCGACGTCGGGTGGGATGTTCGTGGCGTGGCGTGATCGCCGACCGGACCGGGGGGTTCCGTGCAGCCGTTGGCAGAGGACGAGATCGAGCTGGTGCTCGTGATGGTGGACGCGGCCGCGGCGGTCGTCGCGCCCGAGGACCGCGAAGATCTGTTCGACGACTTCGCGGAGGACATGCGCGAGAGCGGGCTGGTGCCGGGCGCCGAGTCGGTCGACGTCGACGAGAGCGACGCCGCGCTGGTGGACGGGCACGTGTTCCTCGGCATCGGATTGACCGTGCTGGGCCAGATCGCCTATCGGGTGTTGGCGGTCGCCACCGACATCGCCATCAACCGGGGATTGCGCGACGCGGTCGGGTACGCCCGGGGGCTGTTCGCCTCGGCTGACGGGGACGCGGAGCCGGACGGGGCGGGTACACCGGGTACACCCGGTGCGCCCGCGGCGCCCGGCCGGGACGCCGCCGGCGACCCGCCGGTGACGCGGGCCGTGCCGACCGTCGGGGAGATCGCCGCGCTGGTCCTGGCCGCCGAGGGGAACACCCTGCCCCCGCAGGTGGATCCGGCCGCGATCGAGGAGATCGTCCGCGAGCAGTTGCGCGCGTTGGCCGAGGCGGAACCCCGTGGGCCCGGCGACTCCGCGCCCGCGTGAGGCGGCCGACCGCACGTTCGACACGGCCCGGCTGCGCCGACTGCGCGGGCTGAACCGCGCCCTTCGGGTGTTGTGGGTCGCGGCCCTGGCGCCGCTGCTGTTGTTCAACGTGCCCCTCGTGGTGATCGCCGCGACGGACGGGACGGCCGACCCGTGGGAGTGGGCGGCGATCGGGATCGGCGGCGTGCTCCTGCCGTTCGCGTATGTCGCGATCCAGGTGATGCAGGGATGGGCCGCGCAGTCGTACCGGCATCGGCACGACGGCGTGAAGCGTCGCGAGGTGGACTGGGGCGACCCGCGCTGGGAGGCGGTGCGGGCCTCGTTCGAGGCGTCCGGCCTGGATCCGCGCACGATCCGGGCACTGAGCGTATGGGATCGGACCGCGACGCTGGTGACCCGCCACGTACCCCGGCCGACGCCGGGACGCCTGGGCCGGGGCAGCGACTGGGGTGTGCGGAACGGCGGTTGCCTGTTGGGCCTCGGTCTGGTCTGCGGAATCGTGGTGGCCGTCCTGGACGAGTTGGATGTGGATCCCACCGACGGCACCGCCTTCACCGTGTTCCTGGTGGTCGCGTCCGCGGTCGTGTGGCCCCTGGCGTGGCGCAACGGTCGGGCGCAGGCCTCGCTCAATCTCGGGAATCCCGACAACGTGGTGCTGATCCCGATGCACTGGCGGCCGCAGTTGCGCGACAACCCCTCCTTCCGGGTGCACCTGATGCACGAGATCGCGCACGCGCGGCACGACGATCCCGGGCGGCGCAAGCTGCTCGACACGTGCGCGGGGGTCGGCCCGTTCGCGGTCTTCGTGGACTCGGCGGCGGTGGTCGCCATGCGGCTGGGCGATGTCGTGCTCATGGTGTTGTTCGCGGCGACCCTGGTGAGCGGTATCGCCGGCGTCCGGCGGGCCAAGCGCCTGATTCCGCTGGTGCAGGAACTGCGCGCCGACACCGAGGCGTGTCGCGATCCGGAGGCGGTCGGGCATCTGTCCGCCTTCCTGCGGGAACGGCAGGCCGAGCAGCCGTCGCACGCGAAGGCGACGCGGCTCGCGGCATTGACCGAGGCGACGTGGCGTGGCCCGGGCGCGCGGCTCGTGGCGCCGGCCGCGCTTCCGGCGGCGCTGTTCGGGCTCCTGATCCTCGCGTCGGCGATCGCCCAGTGGGCGGGTGTGGTCGGCTCGTCCGGGTGATGCCGGCGAGGATGCTTGCGGGTGTCCGGTATTTGTCAATACAATGTCACACCTTATAAGGCTCGATGGCTCGCCATCCGACCGTGCCCGCAACTCCCCACCCCCGCCAGGAAGAAGGCGCCCGCATCGTGATCGCCGCCATCGAGACCGTCGACTACCACGCCGCCGGCGAACCCTTCCGGATCGTCTCCCGCGGGCTGCCCGTGATCGCCGGGGACACCGTCGCCGAGCGGCGGGCGATCGTGCTCGGGGCGGGAGGCACCGCCACCGCGCCGCGCCCCGGTCCGCTCGACGACATCCGCCGACTGCTCACCCGCGAACCGCGCGGGCACGGCGGCATGTACGGCGGTTTCGTGGTACCGCCGGACGACGACGAGGCGCACCTCGGGGTGCTGTTCTGGCACAAGGACGGCTACTCCACCGCCTGTGGCCACGGCACCATCGCGCTCGGCGCGTGGGCGGTCGACTCGGGGCGGGTGGCGGCACCGGCGGACGGAACGGCGCGGGTGTACATCGACGTTCCCTCCGGTCGGGTCACCGCCATCGTGCACCGCCGCGCCGGGCGGACCACCGCGGTGACCTTCCGCAACGTGCCCACCGGCATCGCCGCCAGGAAGATCCCGGTGACCACCTCGCGCGGCCCGGTACAGGTCGACCTCGCCCACTCCGGGGCCTGCTACGCCTCCGTCTCGGCGACCTCGCTCGGCCTTGCCGTCACCCCGGACCGGCTGACCGAGATCACCGCGATCGGCCGGGAGATCCGCGCCGCGCTCGCCGACGAGCCGGCCACCCGCCATCCCGACGACCCCCGCCTCTCCGGGGTCTACGGCGTCATCCTCCACGAGGAACTGCCGGACACCGGGACCGGACTCCACCAGCGCAACGTCACCGTGTTCGCCGACGGCCAGATCGACCGCTCCCCGTGCGGTTCGGGTACGTCCGCCCGACTGGCGCTGCTCGCCGACGGCGGACGGATCGCGACGGGCGAGGAACTGCGCCACGAGTCGATCATCGGTACGGTCTTCACCGGGAAGGTCGTCGGGACGCACCCCGCCGGCGTGCTCACCGAGGTCACCGGCACGGCGTATCGCACCGGCGAGCATCGGTTCCTGCTGGATGCCGACGACACGCTCGGGACGGGATTCCTGCTGTGACGGTCACGGATCGACTGCCCACCATCCCGGTCGAGTCGACGCCCGCGCAGGCGATCGACACGATCGAGCGCACGCTGCTCGCCGGACTCGACCCGGAGGATGTACCCGCCCGGTCGAGCGTGGCCGTGCCCGCCGGGGAACTGCTCCTGATGCCCGCGGCGGTGTCGTCGCACGTGGGCGTCAAGATCGCCGGGGTCGCCGTCGGCAATCCGGCCCGGGGGCTGCCCCGGATCACCGGCAGCTACCTGCTCCTCGACGGGCCCACACTGCGACCGTTGGCCCTGTTCGACGGCGCCGCGCTGACCGCGCTGCGGACGCCCGCGGTCAGCGCCGTCGCGGTCCGGCGGCTGGCCGTCGCCGATGCCGCGCACCTGGTGCTGTTCGGTACGGGGCCGCAGGCGTACGGGCACCTGGCGGCCCTGCTCGCCGTCCGGCCGCTGAGCCGGCTCACGGTCGTCGCGCGACGCGTCGAGGCGGCCCGGGAACTGGTCGAGCACGCCCGCGGGTTCGGCCTCGCGGCGACGGTCGGGGCGCCGGACGCGGTCGCCGACGCCGACATCGTGGTGTGCGCGACCACGGCTCGCGAACCGCTGTTCGACGGCACGCTGGTCCCCGCCCACGCGGCCGTGGTGGCGGTGGGCTCGCACGAGCCGACGGCGCGGGAGGTCGACACCGCGCTGGTCCGGCGCTCGGCCGTGTACGTCGAGGCACGCTCCGCCGCCGCCAAGGAGGCCGGGGATCTGCTCCTCGCCGGATGGCACGCGAGCCGTGACGCCGGGGTGAACCTGGCGGAGTTGGTCCGCGGGGAGGAGACGGTCCCCCAGGACCGGCCGCGGTTCTTCAAGAGCGTGGGGATGTCCTGGGAGGACCTGGCCGTCGCGGTGGAGATGCACCGGCGGCACGAGGGAAATTGACCCACGAATCCGTGCTCCGAATGCACCCTGTGGCTGGTCGATCCGGCTTCTAGGTTTGTTCCTGCCACCAGGCAGAACACACCGCACAGAACAGGCCACGCCATGTCGTCCCGAGTCGCCACGCCACGCCGCAGGACCGCCGCCGCCGAACCCGACGGCGGCGGCACCACCATCGCCGAGACGCCCTCCCGCCGTCGGCCGGGGCTCGTGCTCGCGCTGTTGGCCTTCGCCCAACTGATCATCTCGATCGACTACAACATCGTCTACGTCGCGCTTCCCGAGATCGGCACCGGGCTCGGCTTCTCCGCGCAGAACCTCCAATGGGTGATCAGCGCCTACGCCGTCGCCTTCGGCGGCTTCCTGCTCCTCGGCGGCCGGGCGAGCGACCTGTTCGGACCGCGCCGGATGTTCACGCTCGGACTGTCGCTCTACGCCGTCTCGTCCCTGCTCGGCGGACTCGCCGGATCGCCCGCGCTGTTGATCGCCGCCCGGGCCATCCAGGGCATCGGCGGCGCCTTCCTCTTCCCCGCCACGCTCACCCTCGTGTCCACCGGTTTCGCCGAAGGACGGGAACGCAACCGGGCGTTCGCGGTGTGGGGCACCGCCGGCGGCAGCGGAATGATCCTGGGCTCGCTCCTGGGCGGCGTGCTGACCCAGTCCCTCGGCTGGGAGTCGGTCTTCTTCGTCAACGTCCCGTTGGCCGCCCTCGCCGCCGCGCTCGCGTTCCCGCTGATCACCCCCGACGCACCGCGGACCGGAGGCCGTTCCTTCGACCTGGCCGGTGCGCTCACCTCCACCGTCGGCATCACCGCCGTGGTCTACGCCCTCGTCCAGGGACCCGAATCCGGCTGGACCGCCACCCCCGTGCTCGGCGCCGCGCTCGCCGGCGCCGCCCTGCTCGCCGCCTTCGTCGCCGTCGAACGCCGCAGCGCCGACCCGCTGTTGCCGCTGCGCCTGTTCGCCAACCGCGACCTCACCGTCGGCACCGGCGTCACCTTCCTCTACATGGCCACCTTCGGCACCCTGCTCTACTTCCTCACCGTCTACTTCCAGGGCGTGCACGGCTACGGCGCGCTGCGTACCGGCCTGGCCTTCCTGGTGCCGATGGCCGCCATCGCGGTCGGCTCGCAGACCGCGGGGCGGCTGGCCACCCGGTACGGCATCCGCCCGATCCTGATCGCCTCGCTCCTGACCGGTGCCGCCGGCGCCGCGATCATCGCGCCGACCATGTCCCCCGACGCCTCGTACGCCGCCCTGATCCCCGGGCTCGTGGTCCTGGGCATCGGCCAGGGCGCGGGCTACACCCTGATGTTCGGCGCCGCCTCGACCGGGGTGAACCCCACCGACCAGGGCATCGCGTCCGGTATCGCCTCCACCAGCCAGCAGATCGGCGGCGCCGTCGGCCTGGCCCTCCTGGTCGCCGTCGCCAACGCGGGCCTCGGCGACCACACCGGCGAGGCGCTGCGCGTCGCCACCGCCGACGGTCTGCGCACCGCCGTCCACCTGGCCGCCGCCGGCATCGTGCTGACCGCCCTGGCCGCGCTCGCCCTGCGCGGGCCGGTCGCCCGCGAGGTCGCCGCCCACGCCCCCGTCCACGTCTGAGCTCCCACCCCGCCGCGCGGCGCCACCCCCCGGGGTCGGCGCCGCGCGGCGTTACAGGCGGGCGAGGGACGCGGCCGCGGCGAGGGCGGAGTGGGCGGTCGGGTGATCGCCGGTGATGTGGGCGCGGACCGATGCGGGGGTGCGGCGGCCGCCGAAGAGCAGGCAGAACTCGACGGCGTCGGCGGTGACGGTCGCCCGCGGCGTGGCGTCGGGGGTGGGCAGGATCCATTCGCCGCCGCCCCGGCCGGTCAGGACCAGGCGGACCGGGGCCTCGGTCAACCTCGGGGCCAGGGCGCGCAGGCCGTAGGCGATCAGCTGGTCCAGGCGGATCGGGCGCACCGCGCGCAGGCCGAAGAGGCGGGCCAGGTCGCCGGTGTGGATCCAGGTCTCGAACGCGCGATCCGCGTAGGCGTCCACGAGCCGCGCGGCGGGCGCCCGCGGGCCCGTGTCGCCGGTCGCCGGGGCGGTGGTGTCGCCGGTCGGCGGGGCCGCGCGCAGCAGGCGGTCGGCCTGGTCGTGCCACACGGTGCGGGCCTCGGCGAGGGTGTGGTCGCGCAGCCGGGTCAGCACCTCGGCCGTGCGTCGACCGTCCGGGTCCCCGGGCCCCTCGCCCGCCGCGATCGCCGACGGCACCGCCTCGGGCAGTCCCAGCGCCGCGCACAGGACGCCGTCGGTGGCGATCAGATGGGCCAGGACCCCTGGTACGTCCCACGGCTCGCCGACCGCGCCCGCGTCGCCGATCACCCGCCGCGTCGCCGGATCCCCGCCGGGCAGCACCTCGGTCAGCAGCGCGTCGAGCGTGGCCACGGCGTCCGCGAAGCAGGCGGCGTACGTGCCCACCGACGCGCGCGGGGCCCGTGCGCCGACGGCGGCCCGCAGCGTACGGGCACGCAACGCGGGCGGCGGAACCGGCCGTCCGCCGTTGCGGATCCGGCCGGGGACACCCGCCCGCAACCGATCGGCCTCGGCCCGGCAATCCGCGCACTCGCGCAGATGCGCCCGCACCCGGGCGTCCTCGGTCGGCTCGCACACCCCGAGCACCCACGCGGCGAGCACCGAGGGAATCCGGTCGTGGCTGTCGCTCATCGTCCCTCCCCGCTCGTCCCGCGTCCGGACGGGTTTCCCAACAGTGTCGCCAACTGACGTAACCCGCCCCGCATTCGGGACTTCACCGTGCCCTCCGGGACGCCCAGACGCGACGCCACCTCCCGGTAGGTGATGTCGGCGTAGAAGGCCAACTCGATCGCCTCGCGCTGCGCCGCGGGCAGCCGGGCCAGCGCCGACCGTACCCGGGCCGCCTCGTCGGCGGCCACCACACTGTCCTCGGCGCTCGCCACCCACTCCCCGCCGCCCGTGCGGCAGGCGTGTTCGACGCGCCGTTCGCGGGCATGCTCCGCGCGGACCCAGTCGACGGCGCGGCGGTGCGCCAACAGGCACAACCACCCGCGCAGCGAGCCGCGTTCGGGCCGGAACGCGTAGGGGTGTTCCCACAGATGCACGAACACCTCCTGCACGATGTCCTCGGCGGCCGTCCGGTTCCCGCTCACCCGCATCGCGACCGAGTGCACGAGCCCCACGAAGCAGTCGTACACCTCGGCGAGCGCGGACTCGTCGCCCTGGACGAGCCGATCGTGCACGTGCTCCTCCGCACGTGACGAATCGTTCCGTGCCTTCACGCGTCCACCCCCCGGTGGTGACCAACGCCCACACGGTATTCGGAGCCGAACGCCGGGCGGATGAGCCGGAAAGGTAAAGAATCCCGGCCGTTCGTCGGGGTCATCCCGGCGGTTGATCGCCGCGCCGCCGCGCCGCCGCGCCGGTCGCGGGAGAGCGGGCCGCAGCACCCGGGTCGGTCGCCCGGGTGCCGCGGCCCGTGTATGCGGATCGGTCAGGGCGACGGAGTCGGGTCCTCGTCCGGGACGCCGGCGCCGCCGAGCCCGGGGGAGAGGTAGGCCGCGTCGGCGCCCATGTCGACGTACAACCGGGCCCAGGCGAGGTCGGCGGCCGTCGCGGCCCTGCCGTCGCAGTAGGGCTTGCGTCCGTTCGCGGTGTAGTGCTCCAGCACGGTCATGATCTTCGCGGTGTCGGCGTCCTCCTGCGAGGTGTAGTCCGGTCCGGGTCGGGACCGCTGGTGCTCCTGGCACGTCACCGTCGCGGGAGCGGCCGAGAACGGCGGGCGCTCGGCGTCGGCGTGCCCGCCCGAGCCGGTGCAGGCGGTGGCGGAGGCGACGATGACGGCGGTGAGCGCGAGTGCCGCGAGCGGCCCCGTCGTCCTGGTGGCTGTGGTCGGCATGGTGACCGACTCCCTTCCTGTATGGGTGTGTTGCCTCTTCGCGTCGAGTGCGGTCGGCGGTCGGTGTGCGCCGGGACTCAGGCCGCCGCACGCAGGGTCAGGACCACGCCGACGACGCATACGGATACGGCGGTGGCCACGGGGAGGTACGTCGACCACCACACGCCGCGCGGCCGCCGGGACGTGGGTCGCAGGCGGACCAGGATCAGACCCGCGGCGGTCAGCACGGCGGCCATGCCCACGCCGTAGGCCAGTACGAGCAGGACGCCGAAGACCGTGCGGCCCAGCGCCACCGCGCCCAACAGGACGACCAGTGCGGACGGACTGGGCACCAGGCCGCCGACCACACCCATGCCGACGAGGACACCGCGCGTGCGGCGGCGGCCTTCGTGGGCGGGCTCGGCGGGTGTTTCGGCGAGGGCGAGGGATGTGTGGTCATGCGGATCGGGATGCGGGTGGTCGTGGCCGTGGTCGTGGCCGTGCGCGTGCGGGTGCGCGTGGCCGTGCGCGTGGGTGTGTGCATGGGCGTGTCCGTGGGTGTGCGGTCCGTGCCGCTTCGCGCTCCCGGGCTCGGCCCGACTCGCGCGCAGGCCGCCCATCGCCCCGCGCAGCAGCCAGGCCCCGATGCCGAAAACCAGCAGGCCGCTTGCCGTGCCCAGCCACATCAGCACCCGCTCGCCGGTCAGGGACGTCGACACGGTCAGCAGTGTGCCGACGGCCAGGACCCCCGCCGTGTGGGTCAGGGTTACCGTGGCGCCCACGGTCACCGCGTCGCGCACCCCCTGGCGGCGCCCGTCCGCCCCGCGCGTGGCCAGGTACATCGCCATGATCGTCTTGCCGTGGCCGGGCAGGGCCGCGTGCGAGCCGCCCAGGACGAGCGCCAGGAGCACGGCGGCGAGGCCGGCCCCGACCGTCAGGTGATCGGCGCCCACTGCCGCGTCGAAGCGGCGTTGCGCGCTCGCGTACGCGCGTTCGATCGGGTCGGGCGTCGAGCGTCGTGCGGCCGGCGCGGGGCCGTCCGTGCCGGGCCGCACGCGGAGGTCCACGTCGCGCACGTCCGGCGGCGAGGTGAGCAGGTCGACCGGGTACGTGCGCAGCCCGTCGCTCGGGCTGGTCCGGGGCACCGGGGAGGTGCCGACCGCGATGCCCCGGCCCTCGGCGGTGAACTCGCGCCATCCCGGGCGGCCCTGGTGATTGCCGTCGTGCACGGATACCCGTGCCGGCCGGGACAGGTCGACCGGCGCGGCGAATCGGCACTCGGTACGCGTGGTCGACAGCCCGGCGGCGCCGGGGACGCGCTCGGCGCCGGCCCGGACCACCGTCCACGCGGCGGCGTCCCGCCCGTCGATCCGCAACCGCAACCCCCGGGCCAGGCGCGGGCATTCGGCGTCGGCGTGGGCCTGCAACTCGGCCGCCGACAGGTGTCCGTCGTGGTCGAGGTCGCGGCGGCCCTCCTCCTGGAGCGTGGGGATCTCCGCCTCGTCGACCAGCGCCAGGTCCTCGACGCGATCGGGGAGCAGCGTCAGCCCGTGGGCCTGGTTGACGCTGATGTTCCCCAACGGGTGTGCCGAGGCCGTGGGTTCGGCGACGACGAGGATGCCCACGGCGCCCAGGACCGCCGCGCAGCCCGCCACCACCCATCTTGCGTTCATCGTCGACCTCCCGAACTCCCGGCGTCCGCCGAGGTCCCCGGATCCGCCGACACGGCCGCGCGGATCGCCGTCAGGTGGGCCAGCACGTCCGGATCACGCCAGCCGCCCGCCGTGGCCTCCAGCGCGTAGGGCAGTGCCGCGTCGGCGCGGCCCGCCCGGTACAGCGCCCAGGCCAGCGCGTCCGCCGTGTGTACCGAGTGCCGGCGCGTCCGCTCCGCCTCCGCGCGCCGGACCGCCTCGGCCGGATCGCCGTGGTCGGCCTCGAACAGCGCCCGCGCCACGTCGTCCGTCGCGCCCCCCGCGTCCAGTACCGCGAACTGCGCCGCGACCAGCCGGAACTGCTCCCGGGCCAGCGCCGGCTTCCCGGCGTGCTCGGCCGATTCGCCGTAGCGCGTGAGGTATTGCGGGATCGGCGTGGTCGCGGTGATCGCGGCGTACTCGGCCAGTGCCTCGTCGGTGCGTCCGAGGTCGGCCATCGCGGCCGCCCGTCCGGCGCGCAGGGCCGGATCGCCCGGCGCGGTGCGCAGGCCCGCCTCGTGGATCGCGAGCGCTGCGGCGGGATCCCCGTAACGGCGGGCCAGTTCGCCCTGCCACAACCGGCAGTACGCGATCTCGTCCGGGGTGAACGCACCCTCGGACGCCCGATCCAGCGCGGCCCGCGCACCGGTCACGTCGCCGCGCAGCTCCAAATCGTAGGACGCGCGCGTGAACGAGGCCACCGACGGGCGCAGATCGAGCATGCGCTGGATCGCGTCGGTGGCCGTCCGGGTGTCGCCGAGTTGGGTGGCGGCGTCGGCCAGGGCACCGTAGGCGGGCGCGTGATACGGATCGGCCTCGACCGCCCGCAGCGCCGACTCCCGCCCGGCGGCGAAGTCGTGGCGGGCGTTGGCCAACGCCGCCGAAGCGACCAGCGCGGTCGTCCGCGCGGGCGTCCCGGACCGGGCCAGGGCCAGCGCCCGGTCCAACGCCTCGCCCGCCCGGGTGTACAGGGACGCGTCCCCGGTGACCCGGGCCCGCTCCACGTACGCCCCACCGAGCGCCGCCAACGCCTGAGCGTCGTCGGGCACTTCGCGCAACCGCGCCTGCGCGGCCGCGATCGGGTCGGCCGGGGTCACCGCCCGCGCCCCGACCGGGGAAGCGGTGCTTCCCCGGTCGGAATCCAGCGAGTACACGGCGACGGGGACCGCGATCAACAGGACCCCGGCCGCCGCGCCCACGCCCCACATTCGCAGCGGGCGCACGATTCACCCGCTCGGCGCGTCGACGGCGCGGTTGACCGGCCAGTACTCCGGCAGCGCGAGATACGGGAACGTGGTCCCGAACGCCCGGTTGTCGGCGTCGACCATGTCCCCTCGGGCCAGCGCAGGCACCGGACGCCCGGTGGCCACCGCCCCCTCCAGCGCCTGGAGTTCGATGTCCACCACGTCGTCGGACAACCGGCGGCCGTTGGGGAAGCCGGCGAGGTCGCCGCCGAGCACGCCGAGCCGATTCGGCTTCGCGGTGGGCGGGATCGACATGTTCAGCCGCAACTCCTCGGCCGGTACGAAGGACTTGGGATCGACGTCCTTGTTCAGCAACTGCGAGTTCAGGTCCACCGGGATCGGGCCGGCGGTCGCCTTCGCGACACCGGTCAGGAAGATCTCGGCCAGGTCGGCGCGCGGGCCCTGCGGGGCCTTGATCCCGTAGATCTTCTCGATCAGGCGCGGTACCTCGGGCTGGTTCACCCGGTCGACCAACTCGGGGACGGTCCGGTCCTGATCGGGCGTCATCGCGTTGAACCGGTTCTTCAGGCCGGCCGGCACCACGACCTCGTTCACCAGCGGATTGCCCAGGCGCGAGACCTGTACGTAGCGGCCCCAGTCGCGCTCGCGCCCGTCGGCCGCCGCCACGTTCATCCCGCGTCGGGACGTGGTGCTCCAGACGCCGACGACCGGGTTGCGCTCGGCGTCGTTGCGCAACGCCAACGCGGACTTCGGGACTTGGAGAACCAGCGTGTTCACGTTGTAGCCGGCCACCGTGTCCTGGCCGACCTCCTTGAGGTTGCCGCCGTACAGGAGGTCGAAGACCCGCAGGTCCAGGAAGAACGGGTCCTCGGTCTGGCCCGCGAACACCCTTCCCCCGCCCGGGAGATCGTGCAGTGCGGCATCCCGCAGGCCCTTGTAGTCGGGCATCGACGCGGCGCCCACGCGCGAGGGGGCCACGCGCCCCTGGTCGAGCAGCGTGCGGGAGTTCGTGCCGCGGATCTCCTGGAGCGTGTAGCGCTGGCGGAAGAGCAGGTTCTCGTCGTCGAGCGAGGTCACCGGGCCGTTGTTGTACAGGAACGTGTCGTTGCCGCGCCGGTCCTCGTCGCGGAACGTCCAGCGGTACGTGACGTCGGGCCTGCCGTCGCCGTCCCCGTCGATGTTGATCTCGTAGCGGGCGTCGGTGGCGAACGGGTGGAAGTTCGGGCCGCCGTTGGGCTCTTGGAACGGGATGACATTGGCCACCAGGGTGACCGTGTCCGGGCGGTCGGGGCTCACGAACGCGTACAGGTCGGTGTTGTCCAGTTGCGGACTCGCCGCGATCAGCGGCGCTTCGCGATGGCTGGACGCGCCGGCCGGACCGGCGTCGCCGTAGCCGACGATCCCGGCCGCGAGCAGCGCGCCGACCGCGAGTATCGCCGTGCCGGTCGACCGGCGGTGGTGGATGTGCCTCATGGAAGGGTTCCCCCTCGACATCGCACGACATGGCCTGCCGTGACACCTCTGGTTCGGTGCCGCCGGGTCCGTGGTTTGCCGCGAAATGCTTCAGGGACGTAACAGCGGGCGCGCCCGAGCGGTGCGTGGTGAGCGGTGCCGCGCGGGTCGGGGCGAGGCGGGTGCGTCGGGCGCGGGACGGGGTGGAGTGTGGCCGAGCCGGATGGGCTCCGTGGGGCGGGATGGAGTGGGGGTGTTGGTGATGGGCCTCCCGGGCCTCCCGGGCGCCGGGGGTGTCGCCCGGCGTCCGGGAGTGGTCAGGTTTCGTCGGGGCGGAGCCGGCCTTCGATCAGTGTTCGCAGGCGGGCGTGGGGTACGGCCGGGGTGCGGTGGCCGTCGCGGCCGATGGTTTCCTCGGCGGTGACCAGGGCGTTGAGGACGGCCTCCTCGACCGCCTGGACGGTGGCCGTGTGGAACGGATCGATGCGGCCCCACGGGATGTGGCGCAGGGTGTCGTAGTCCTCGTCCGTGGCCGGGGATTGGGGGAAGCCACTGGTCAGGGCACCGCGGTTGGCGGTGGAGAAGGCCAGGAAGATGTCGCCGGAGAAGTGGCTGCCGGTGGTGCCGGTGCGGGCCAGGCCGATCGGGACCCGGCGGGCCAGCGCCGTGCACTGGCCGGGGAGCAGGGGGGCGTCCGTGCCGACCACCACGATGACCGATCCGGCCCCGCCGGGGGCGAACCAGTCGGTGTCCTCCATCGGGTTGTCCTCGGTCATCCGGCGGCCGACCGGTACGCCCGCGACGACGAGTTCGCGACGCGCGCCGAAGTTGGCCTGGACGAAGGCCCCGACCGTGTAGCGGGCCGTGCCGTACTCGACCACCCGGCTGGCCGTGCCCGAACCCCCTTTGAAGCCATAGCAGTTCATGCCGGTGCCGCCGCCGACGCAGCCCTCCTCGACCGGGCCCGGGGCGGCCGCGTCGATCGCGGCGACCGCGTGCTCGGGGCGGACGTGCGAGCCGTTGATGTCGTTGAGGTAGCCGTCCCAGGTCTCGGCGACCACCGGGAGCAGCCACTGCCGGGCGAGTTCGGGCCGATTGGCCACGGTCCAGTCGATCACCCCGCGGTGCACGGGGCCCACCGCGTGGGTGTTGGTGATCAGTACCGGGCCCGCCAGGCTGCCCGTTTCGTCGAGCCAACTGCCGCCGGTCATCTCGCCGTTGCCGTTGAGCGCGTAGCGTCCGGCGGCACAGGGCAGGCCCACGCCCGCCCGCCCGCGCGGCAACAGGGCGGTGACGCCGGTGCGTACCGACGTGCCCTCGACGAGGGTGGTGTAGCCGATCTCGACGCCGGGGACGTCGGTGAGCGCGTTGGCCGGTCCGGGTGTGCCGTCGAGACGGATGCCCAGGGCCCGGGCGCGGGGCCGTCCCGACGGGGTGGCGGTGCGGGGGGATGGGGCGGGGACGTTCACGCGGTGCCTTCCGGGGTGTGCCGGCGAACCGCGTCGGGACCGGCCTGCGGATCGGGGACGACCCGGTCCGGCCGCAGGTCCGGGCAGTTCGTGGCCTGGCGGGCGTGGGCCAGGATCAGGGCCAGGGCCCGCTCGGGCGGCAGCGAGGAATTGCGGCCGACGATGTGCAGGCCGTAACCGTCCTCCAGGGTGACCAGGTTCGCGGCCACGTCCGGGATCGGCTCGGTGAACCGGAAGTGGCCCTGGGCGCGCCCGATTTCCAGGATCGAGCCGTACATGGCGACCTGGCGGTCGTACAGGCTCTGCGCGAGTGTGGCGTATTCGCTCTCGTCCCGGGCGGCGGCGTTGAACTCGTACAGGACCACCGCGAGTTCGTCCTGGGGGCCGGCCGGCAACCCGAGCCGGGCGCAGGCCACCAGCTTGTCCCGGGCGTCGGGCAGCCGGGAGGCGGTGTCCGCGCGGGACGTGTAGAAGCGGTCCGCGGCCTGCCGGTAGACCTGCCGCAGCAGGTCGCCGAGATCGCTGAAGTAGTAGTTGACCGACCCTCGCGCGACGCCCGCCACCTCGGCGATGTCGGCCACCCGCAACTGGGCCAGTCCGCGCCGGCCGACCGCCTCGGTGGCCGCGTGGACCAGCTGCGCGCGCCGCGCCGTCTGATTCCTCGGACGTGCCATGCATCATTCCTTGTCTTCAGTGCCAAATTATCGTCATCCTATTGACGTGGGACTCTTCCATATCGTTGACTCCGGCGTCAAAGAACCGACAAGGGAGCCACATGGCCGAAACCCAGGGCAGCCGGCCGCCCGCCGGCACCCCGCCGCCGCAGTCGCCGGCCTACGCCCAGGACCTGTCCCGTTCGCTGGGTCTGCGCGAGAACATGTTCATCACGCTGTCCGCCGTCACGCCCGCGTCGAGCGTCTTCATCATCATGCCGTCGGTGATCAGCGGGCTCGGCGGCGCGGCGGCACTGGCCTTCGCGCTCGCGGCCGTCGCCGGGATGCTGATGGCCTTCTGCTACGCCGAGTTGTCCAGCGCCTTCCCGATCACCGGCGGCGAGTACGCCTTCGCGGCACGTACCCTGGGCCGCGCCACGGGCTTCGCGCTGTTCGCGCTGGCCCTGCTCGCCGGGGTCCTGACGGTGGCGGTGATCGCCCTGGGCACCGGCGACTACCTGGGCGTGGTCTGGGACTCGCTCGGCGGCAAGGAGACCGGACTCGCCGTGATCGCGGTGGCCTCGCTCGTCTCGGTGCTCGGGATCCGCACCAACGCCTGGGTCACCGGGGTGTTCCTGGCCGTCGAACTCGCCGCGATCGCCGTACTGGTCTGGCTGGGTCTGGTCGACGTCGAGCAACCGATATCCACCCTCTGGACGCCGCACGCGCTCGGCGAGGACGGCGTGCTCGTCGGCGCCTCGGCCGGGCTCGTCTCGTCCTTCGCCGCCAGTGCGCTGTTCGCCTACAACGGCTACGGCACGTCGGTGTACTACGCCGAGGAGACCCGACAGGTCTCCTCGATCGGCAGGATCGTGATGTGGTCGCTCGGGATCACCGTGGTCGCGGAGTGCCTGCCGCTGGTGGCGGTGCTCCTGGGCACGCCGAGCACGAGCGCACTCATGGCGGCCCCGTCCCCGATGAACTACTTCCTGCTCGAACGCGGCGGCGACACGGTGAACACCGTGGTCAGCCTCGGCATCGCGATCGCCATCGTCAACGCGGTGATCGCGATCATGCTGCAGATCGGCCGACTGGTGTACTCGTCCGCCCGCGACCGGGCCTGGCCCGACGTGGTGGGCCGGCCGCTGGCCGCGGTGCACCCGCGCCTGCGCACCCCCATCGCGGCCACCCTGTCGATGGGCGCCGCCGCGATCGTCGTCGCCTGGCTCGTCCCGCTGGACAAACTGATCCTGGCCACCGGCGCCAATCTGGTGCTGCTGTACATCTTCGTCGCCGTCGCCGCGCTGTACGGCCGGATCTCCGGGGCGACGGCCCACGCGACGTACCGGATGCCCGCCTGGCCGTGGGTCCCGGTGGCCGCGATCGGCGTGATGACGTACGTCCTGTACGAGTCGATCGACGCCGACTGGCGCCCGGCCGGTATCGCCGTGGCCATGGTCGCGGCGGGATACCTCTACTACTACGCCTACCTGTACCCCAGGCGTGAGCACCGCTGGACCATGCCCGACGCGGTTCGGGACACGACCGAGTAGCCGATCGCCCCCGGGTGGGTCGGGGCCGTCTCCCGCCGGCCCCGGCCCACCCGCTCAGCCCGCCGTGAGTCGGCGCCAGGGGCGGGAGTCCGCGTCGGCCGGGGTGCCGTCGAGGACGTGGGCGGTGCGGTCGGCCGGCTCCAGGGTGACGGTGGCCAGGCTCGCCCAGCGGGCACCGAGGGGTTGGGCGGGATCCGGGACGCACGTCACCGGCGGCTCGCCCGGCCCGGTCACCAGGAGCCGGGCCAGCCCGGCCGGCGTGGCGGGCGGCTCGGCGCGGGCGAGGCGGGCCCGGACGAAGTCGTAGCGCTCCCCCGAATCGGGCTGGTACAGACGGGACTTCTCCGCCTCGGCGGGCAGCGGCGTCAGGAAGTGGTTGGTGCGCAGCAGGTATCCCTCGGCCGGCTCCGGCCGGATCTCGAATACCCCGACGGGGCTCAGGTCGAGCAGCACGGCCTCGCCCTCGTCGAAGAGCGCGAACGACCCCGACGAGGCGATGGGCGCGCCGCGGATGATCTCGACGGCCTCGGCGACGCCGCCCGCCTCGCCCAGCACGATCGCGGCGAGGACGTGCATCGGCACGCCGCCCACACCGTCGCGCTCGTGGCCGAGGATGTTGAAGTGCAGGGCGAGGCCGGCGCCGTTGACGCCGATCTTGCCGAGGATGCCGTGTTCGGTGATGCCGACGAAGTCGTACCGGCCGCCGCGCGACTCCACCGTGTGCCACAGGTCGCGCAGTTCCACGTGCCAGTCCCAGGTCTGCACGCCGAACGTGCGGGCCGGGCGCCCGGGCTCGGCCGCGACGCTGCGCACGATCGTGGTGCACTCGCCCGGGGGTACGGCCGCGCTGCGGGCCAGGATCTCGGTGCGCGCGTTGAGCGCGGCCACCCGCCACGGGTCGAGGCCGGCGCCGTGCGCGATGCCCTCGATCTCGGCCCGGGCCCCGGCGTGGAAGCGCCCGATCGTGTCGAGGGCGCGTTCGGCGTCGGCACGGACCCGGGCCGGGGTGATGCCGCCGAGCGCGAACAGGCGGTCGTACGCGTCGAGTGCGGCGGGGATGCCGTCGCGCAGTTGTTCGCCGCGGGCAACGCCGCGGGTGTGCGGATCCTCGGCCGCGACCGCCACGTGGCGACGGGGTCGAGGCGATGGCGGGACTTCGAGCGTGGTCACGGGCGTCCTTCCGGGGAGCGCGGGTGGCGGCGGACCTCGCCGCCGACGACGGTGGCCAGTACGACGTTTTCGGGCTGCGCCTCGGGCGCGAGAGCGAGCGGGTCGGCCGCGAAGACGGTGAGATCGGCGAGGAAGCCCGGGGCTATCCGGCCGAGTTCGGCGCCGGCACCGGCGGCGTGGGCGGCGGCGACGGTCATCCCGGCGTAGGACTCGCGGGCGGTGAGCGCCTGATCGGGCTGTACGGGTGCCGAGTTCGGCTCCTCGACGGGGCGGCGCAGTTGGCAGTCGGCGAGGCCGACGCGCGGGTCGCCGGGACCGATCGGCCAGTCCGAGCCCAGTGCCACCACGGCGCCGTGGTCGAGCAGGTCGCGGGTACGCCAGCCGTGCGCGACCCGGTCCGGCCCGATCCGGCGCGACCAGTTGTCGGTCCCGTCGGCGCGGGTGTGCCGGGTGCCGTGCGCGGGCTGGAGGCTTGCCACCACGTCGAGTTCGGCGAACCGGCCGAGGAGATCGTCGGGGATGGACTCGATGTGCTCGATGCGGTGCGGGGCCCGGTCGACCGGACCGACCTCCTCGATCACGTCGAGCGCGAAGCGCACCGCCCGGTCGCCGATCGCGTGGGTCGCGGTCGGGATGCCGCGTTCGGTGAAGAACCGCATCGCGGCGCGGTAGGCGTCGACGTCGCGCCACAGCGGCTCGCGGTTCTCGCCGTGGGTGTCGGGGTGGTCGAACCAGGCGGTGCCGTTGTCGGCGGTGCCGTCGAGCATGAACTTGGCGCCCGCCACGTGCCAGCGCCGACCGCGGCGACCCTGGAGGTCGGCCACGTGCCGCCAGACGTCCGGATCGGAGTCGGCCGGCACGAGCGGGGAGCAGCGGACGCGCAGCGGCAGGTCCCCGTGGGCCTCGATGTGCCGGTACACCGCCTCGGATGGATCGGCGAAGTCGAGCGCGTGCAGCCCGGTCAGACCGCCGGCGGCGAGCAGTTCGAGCCGGTCGCGGACGAACTCCGCGGCCGTGTCCAGGGGTACCTCGGGATAGTGCGCGAACACCAGGTCCATCGCCTGGAGTTCGACGATGTACCCGGTCGGGCGGCCGTCGGGGCCGACCTCGACGGACGAGGCGTCGGTGAAGGTCTCACGGCCGGTCAGGCCGATCAGCTCGACCACGTGCGGGCTGACGACCAGGGCGTGCGCGTCGCGGGTCATCAGGGAGATGGGCACACCGGGGAATCGTTCGCCGAGGACGAGTCCGGTCGGATCGCCGGCGAAGACGTTCACGTCGAGGTCGTAGCCGGTGATCCAGGAGTCGGCGGGCCGTTCCCGTACGGCGCGGGCCAGTCGATCGCAGACCTGGTCGAGGGTGCCGGCGCCGAGCAGGTCCACGCCGCTGCCGATGGAGATCGAACCCCATACGGGATGGGTGTGCACGTCGACGAGGCCGGGCAGGATGGTCGCGCCCGGGAACTCGTGGACGACGGTGTCGGGGCCGCGCAGCGCGGCGATGTCGGCGGCGGTGCCGACGGCGACGATGCGCTCGCCGGTGATGGCGACGGCGTCGGCGCGGTCGAGCGGGTCGGGGGCTTCGGGAGCGGCGGTGGGCTGTTCGAGGTGCCGGGCGAACAGGACGACGTCGGCGTACAAGCGGGTTCCTTCGGTCTTGCCGGGTGTGCGGGGTGCTCGGGGTGCTTGGTGCTTCCGGTTTTTATGGTGTTCGCGGTGTTTCCGGGGTTCCCGGTGTTCGCGGTGCGTTCGGTGCGGGGCTACGCCTTGGGGATCGTGCCGGTCGTGCGGGTGACGCCCCAATAGATCGCCGCGGCCGTGATCATCCCGGACGGGATGGCCAGATCCACGTTCCCCATGGCGGCGGCGATCGGCCCGGTCCAGAAGCTGGTGTCGACGCACATCGTGGAGACGAGGCCGCCGCCGATCAGCGCGAGCACGCCCGCCGGGTGCACGCCGCGGTGGTACCAGAACGGCCCGCCGCGGCGTTGTTCGAGCAGGTCGGCCCCGTGATAGCGGTTGCGGCGCAGGACCAGGTCGGTCACCGCGACCGCCATGCTCGGACCGGTCACCACGACCACGAGTTGGAGCATCGTGTTGACGCTGGTGAGGAAGTCGAAGACGAGGATCGCGTACAGCGTCATCGCGGTGCCCAGTACGCCGATGATCAGTACGGCGGGGATGCGGGCGAGCCGAACGCCGACGGATTGGATGGACAGGCTCGCGCTGTAGGCGGTCATGCCGTTGTTGGTCATCGTGTTGACCACGACCGCGATCACGAAGACGGGGATGAACCAGCCCGGCAGGATGCTTTCCAGCGCGGCCTCGGGGTCGCTCATGTCCAGGCCGGTCGCGGCGAGGGCGCCCACGCCGGTGAAGAGGACGCTGGGCAGATACGCGCCGACGGCGGTCCAGCCGGCGATGGCGTACGGGTTGCTGTCACGCGGCAGGTAGCGGGCCAGGTCGGGGCTGTTGGCGTAGGACAGCGGGGTGGAGGCGACGATGGTGAATCCGGCGCCGAGCACGGTGGCGAGGGCGGCGCCGTGCAGGGGTTCGGCCGGGGTGTACGACCAGTCCGTCTCGGCGAGCACGTGGCCGGTCACCACGATGAACACGACGATCAGGAACACGCTGAGCCCGGAGTACAGGCGCACGATCGTGGCGTATCCGTAGATCGCGATCAGGAGGGTGCCGGCCGCGATGGCGCAGATCACCGCGGCGTCGACGACCGAGTTGTCGGGCAGGCCGTAGCGACCGGCCAGGCCGATGCCGGCGACCGAGGCGGCCGACCAGTTGAGCGCGAGGTAGGCCGCGGCGATCAGCCATCCGCTCAGGACCAGGACCACCTTGTTGCCGACGACGCCGTACATGGCGCGCGAGATCACCGATCCGCTGGTGCCGGCGACCGGGCCGGAGGCGGCGATGACGCCGGTACAGATCCACAGCAGGTTGCCGGTGAGGATGAGCCCGATCGCCTGGGGGAGGGACAGGCCCATGATGATCAGCGTGGCGCCGACGACGAAGCTCAGATAGCTCACGTTCGGGGCGGCCCAGACCGCGAAGAGCCGGCGCGGACGGCCGCCGCGTTCCTCCGCGGGGACCTGGTCGATGCCCCGGGTCTCCCGGTGTCCGGCGGCTCCGGCGCCGGGTGTCTCGTGTGGTCTCTCGTCGGGGACGCGCTTGGTGATGGTCATCGAGCCCTCTCGGGTCGGCCGGCCACGCCGGTTATTGGTCGCATGGCCAACTGGCTAATGGTCGCACATCCAATAAGCTGTCGGCCATGGCGTCAAGACCCCAACCCACCCGCGTTCGCAAGCTGCCCGACGAGCGCCGCGCGGAGATCCTGCGCACCGCCGCGCGGATCGCGCTCGAGGAGGGCCTGGAACGCATCACGCTGCGCCGGGTCGCCGACGAGTTGGGGGTGCGGCCGGGACTGATCGGCCACTACTTCCCGGCCGCGGACACCCTGGTCGCCGAGGCGTTCACGGACGCGGCGACCAGGGAGCGCGACACGTTGTTGCCGGCGGACGAGGAGGGGCTGGCGCCGATCGACCGGCTGGCCCGGTTCCTGGTGCGGCTGGCCGACGGGACGTATCTCGACCTGAGCCGGCTGTGGCTGAACGCCCGCCACCTCAGCCGATTCAAGGAGGGCCTGCGCGAAGCGGTCGGCGCCCAGGAGACGGTGACCCGTACCGCGCTCACCGCGCTGATCGAAGCGGGCGTCGTGGCGGGGGAGTTCGACACCGACGACGCCCTCGGCGCGGCCCTGCACATCCTGGTCACCGTCGACGGTCTCGGCTCCTACGCCAACGCCGACGCCGACATCGACGTCAGGCTCGACCATCCGGCGCTCGACGACATGGCGATCACCACGGCGGAACACGAACTCGGCCTGGGTCGGGGCACGTTGCGGGCTCGACTCTGACGGGAGCGGTCGCGTCGGGCTGGGTGGCACCCGGAAACCCGGTTGCCGGGAGCGGTGCGGGCGGCGGAGGATTTCGCCATGTCACAGGCCACGTCCGGGGGTTCCGCGTTGCGGCCGTACCCGAAGATGTCCGCGAAGGCGCGGCCCGGGGCGGGCGGCGGTCGTGAGTGGGTGGCGACGGAGAAGGTGCACGGGGCGCATTTCGCGGTGGTGTGCGATGGCTCCGGGGTGCGGCCGGCCAAGCGGCGCGAACTGCTGTCCGACGAACTGCTGGACGACTTCTTCGGGGTTGCCGGGATCTGGCCGGGGTTGGCCGTGGGCGCGGCGCGGTTCGCCGCGTCATTGCGGGCGGTGTGGGGTGAGGCGGCCTCGGTGACCGTGTACGGCGAGCTGGCCGGTGGTTGCTACCCGCATCCGGACGTCCCGGCCGATCCCGCCTGCGAGCCGGTGCAGACCGGTGTCTGGTACGCACCCGACCTGCACTGGTTGGTGTTCGACGCGGCGGTCGAGACGGCGGACGGGCGGTGCTGGATCGCGGACCGCGCGGTGCGGGCGGGTGCGGCCGACGCGGGGCTGCGCTGTGTGCCGGCGCTCGGGCACGGCTCGGCGCACGCGCTCGGGGATCTGTCGTGTGTGTTCGCGAGTCTGGTCCCCGGGCTGCTCGGGCTGCCCCGCCTCGAGGACAACCTCGCCGAGGGGTATGTGCTCAAGCCGGCCGGGGAGTGGTGGGAGCGCGATGTGGCCCGCCCGGTGGTGAAGGTGAAGCAGGACGGCTTCGCCGAGGACCGCCGCTTCGCCGGTTCCCGCCCGTACCTGGCACCGCCGGAGGGCGCGGCCGGGGTGCCGGCGTGGTTGCTGGTCCGGGCCGCGACGCTGCTCACGCCGACCCGCGCCGCCGCGGCGGTGAGCAAACTCGGGCCCCGGGCGCCCCTCGACGCGGTGGCCGGGGAGATCTGCCACGACGCGGCGGAGGAGATCGCCGACGCGGTGGGCGGCCTGCCGGACGCGCAACTGCGGAGCCTGGCCCGGGCGCTGGAGCCGGGAGCCCGCGCGCTCGCCCGCTTCGACGCCGCCGAACGCCGGGGTGTGCGCGGCGGGCGGGGTCCGGGCTGAGCGGTGTGGGTGGGCTTGGGGGCGGGGCGGGCCGATTGCCGGTTCGCCCCGCCCCGCCCGTCGGACTCAGCAGCTCAGGTTGTTCCCGGGTGTGGTGCCCAGGATCGACACGAACGACTGGTAGCTGTTGATCCGGCTCTGCACCTGCGCGGGATTGCCGCCGTTGCATTCCAACGAGCCGTTGATGCTGCGGATGGTCTCGCCGAAGCCCGCGCCGTTGACCATCGCGTTGTGCGGGGTCATGGTGCCCGGCCCGTTCTGGGTGTTCCAGTACCAGAGGCCGGTCTGCCAGGCGACGGCCGGGTCGTTCTGGACCAGGTTGGGATTGTTCAGCAGGTCGATGCCCAGCGCGTCACCCGCCGCCTTGTAGTTGAAGTTCCAGCTCAGTTGGATCGGGCCGCGTCCGTAGTAGGCGGCCTGGCCCGCGGGGCATCCGTAGGGCCGACCGGCGTCGCAGTAGTGCGGGTAGTTGGCGGTGTTCTGTTCGACGATGTGGACGAGGCCGCCGGTCTCGTGATTGACGTTGGCCAGGAACGCCGCCGCCTCCTGCTTGCGCACCGTGTCGCTGCCGGTCTTGGCGAAGCCCGGGTAGGAGCCGAGCGCGGCGGTCAGGCCGGCGTACGTGTAGAACGGGTTCCGGTTCGGGAACATGCGCTCGAACTGCGCCTGGCTCACCACGAAGTCGCCGGGATTGCCGCCGTTGCCGCCCGTGCTGCCGTCGGTGGTGGATCCCGTGGTGCTTCCGGTGGTCGATCCGGTGGTCGATCCGCCGCACGAGTACGGCTCCCAGTACCAGGTGCTGATCACCGGGTCGTAGCCCGGGTTGGCGTTCTTGGCCCGGTAGTGATTGCCGTTGGTGTAGCGCACCACGTCACCGACCGCGTAGGACCGGCCGGCGACCCAGTCCGGGTAGGTACAGGTGCCGCCACCGCCGGTCGCACCACCCGTGGAGCCGCCGGTGGTGCCACCGCCGCCTCCGCACGCGCCCTGGTCCGCCCATACGTCGGTGGTCCCGGGGGTCTCGCCCTGGGTCCACCACTTGGCGCCCCAGTTGTGGCCGTTGTACGAGGCGGTCGCGCCGCCGGTGTAGACGGCCGACGCGTTCCATCCGGCCGCGCAACTCGCGGCGGCGGCGGTCGAGGCGAAGGGCAGAGCCGCCGCCCCCATGCCCACGATCGCGATGGCCAACAGGAATCCGATGATTCGTTTTCTCGCCATGGAAAAGCCCACTCCCCGGCGCGCGAAACACGCCGCGCCTGATCGACGGAAGTACCTGTGCGGGTACTTCGACTGCCGTGCCGGGACCGGCGCCTGCCTCGTTCGAGGCCCCTGGACGGGCTGGTGTGGGGCTACTCAATACCAGTGGTCTATACCAGTCAAGAGTTTGCGCCGTTCGTCCCGGGAACGACCGCGTCCCACACGACCGTTGGTTGCGGTCGTGTGGGACGCGGGGTGATCCGGTGGGCTCTACCGTGCCCGATGTGGCATGCGGGGGGTTACAGGGCGCGGCACTGGTCGGACTTCGGTCCGGAGACCTTGTTGGGGATGCCTCCGTTGGTGGGCGGCGGGGTGTTGAGGCGGCAACTCAGGGGGCCGCCGACGGTGTTGCCGGCGAGCACCGTGATGCCCCGGTTGAGGCTCAGGTCGGCCGGGCCGCCCAGCTCGGACCACAGGAGCATGGCCGGGCCGGTGCCGCCGCTTGCCGCGATCGGGCCGCCGACGGTGGTGTCGGTCAGGATGAGGACGGTCGCGCCGTGGGCGGAAATCGGGCCGGTGACCGTGGAGCCGGTGGCGACCAGGCCGGCGCCGGGCCGGACCAGGATCGGGCCCTTGACCGTGGCGTTGTCCAGGCACGTGACGCCCGACGTGACGGCCAGGGGCTTGGCGGTGCTGCCGCGGATCGTGGTGGTGCAGGCGGCCGGGTCGAAGTCGCCCACCTTGACCCGCTGTTCGGCCTTGACGCCGCCGACGGTGACGGTGAGCGTGGCCACGCCGGGGCGCAGGCCGGTCAGGGTGGCGTAGGTCGGGTCGTAGGCCGCGATCGCGCCGCGCGGTGCGGACGCCGGCGCGCCGATGTGTACGCCGGTGCCGCTCCACTGGGCGGTGACCGGCCAGGCGACCGGGACGGTGCGGCCGTCCTGGACCATCGTGGTGGTGACCGGTTGGGTGTTCAGGACGCCCAGCGTGGCCGGGGCCCGGAGGGCGACCGACTCCGCGTACGGCTTGACCTCGGCGCGCAGCCACGCGGCGTCGTCGGTCGGTACCGCGAACGGGTCGGTGACGCGGCCCTTGGCGGGGTCGATGCCGAGCATGGTCCAGCCGGTGAAGCCGCCGCGGTCGGGCTCGGCGGCCGGGCCCTTGCTCGAGTTGCCGTTGATCAGGTACGGGACGCCGTCGACGCTCGCGGCGTGGAACGCGCCGACGTGGCCGCTGACCATCGCCGCCGACTTGCCGCTGTCGGCCCGGAACGCGCCGAGCCACTGCTCGACCATGCGGGCTTCCTTGCGGTCGCCGAGTTGGCTGCCCTTGTCCGGCAGGGGGTCGTTGGTGGGGTGGTGGTCGAACAGCAGCAGGCCGGTGATGTTGGGGTCCTTCGCCGCGTCGTCCAGCGCCTTGCGCAGCCCGGCGACCTGTTCGAAGCCGCCGCCGCGCAGCGTGCCCATGGAGCTGTCGACGGTGACGAAGCGGGTGCCCTTGTGGTCGAACACCTTCGAGGTCTCGCCGAAGGCGGCCTTGAAGTTGGCGATGTTCCCGGGGCCCATCACCTCGTGGTTGCCGGGCACGTAGTGCCACGGGATGCTGCGGTTGGTGTACTGGTCGAACTCGTCGAGCAGCTTGCGGGCGAGGGCGAAGTCCTCGGGCGAGGCCTCGTCCACGAAGTCGCCGGTGATCACCATGAACTCCGGCTTGGCCGCCGCTACTTCGCGCAGCGTGCGCTGCGCGTCCCGCACCCGGTCGCTGTTCGGGTCGCGGGCCACGAACTGGGCGTCGGACATCACCGCCACGCGCAGCGGCTTGGCGTCGACGGTGCCGTTGGTGAGGATCACCGGGTCCTTGACGTACGGCTGCTTGGGCAGTTGCACGTCCGGCGGCACCTGCACCCGCAGGTCGCTCAGGCCGAGCCGCCCGGTGTACTGGCGGTCCGCGTTGGTCTCCATCAGCCGGAACCGCTGGAAGGTGAGCGGGTATTGCACCCCGGCCGGGACCGGGAACTCGACCTTTTGCCAGCCCTTCCAGGTGACCATCGGGGCGTCGAGGTTGGACACCACGCCCGCCGCCGTCCGGTACTGGATGCGTGGCCAGGCACCGTTGCCGTCGCCCTCGATCCACATCGTGAGCGCACGCGGCTGGCCGGGCAGGACGATGCCCTCGGGCGCGATGGCGTACTGGCCGCGGGTGCCGGTCGACCGGGTGAAGTCGTAGGCCAGGGACAGACCCGGCTTGCCGTCCGGCCCGGGCGCGGGGGCGACCGAGCCGCCGGGGGCGCGGTCGTTGCCCGACGTCCAGGCGGCGGCGTTCGAGAAGTCGGCGAAGGACTTCTCGGTCATGCCGACGGTGACCGCGACGGCGGTCTCCAGACTGCCGACGGTGAGCTTGAGGGTGGCCGAGCGGCCGTCGGCGAGCGCCTTGAGGTTCAGCGTGCCGTCGGGGGCGGGGGTGACCTCGACGATGCCCTCGCCGCCGGTGACCTTGACGTCGGCCGCCTCGACGGGCGCCGCGTGGCCGGTGGCGTCGTAACCGGTGACCGCCAGGTGCGTGGAGGCGCCGGGAGCGGCCAGGCCGACCGGGTCGTCGCCGGCGGTGACGCGCACCGGTTCGCCGAGCACGGTCAGCGGCAGCTTCGCGTCCTCGGCGCCCTTGGCCTTGATCGTCACCGACGCCGGGCCGGGCGCGCGACCGGTCACCACCGCCTCGGTGCCGGTGCCGGCCACGGTCAGCTTCGCGGCCGTGTCCGTCGACCACTTCGGCTTGGGCACCGCGCCCTTGACCGCGCCGAACGACTCGTCGTGCGGCAGCGCGCGTACGGTCCGGTGCAGCCCGGGGAACATCCGCACGCCGGTGTCGACGGTCGGGACCGGCCGCAGCCGGAAGCCGCGCGTCTCGCCGGAGCCCGGGGTGGTGAACAGGCCCAGGCCGTTGGCCACCGGCCGTTCGCCGCCGTTGTCCGACGGGCTGCTCACCACACCGGACTGCGCCTGTCCGGGCAGTCGCGCGACCATGTCGGCGGAGCCGCCGCCGTCCATGTTGAGCGCGTTGTGCGCGCCCATGTCCCGCATCAACACGGCCAGGTTGGTGAGGTTGATGCCCGGGCTGTCGGCCTGGCGACCGTCGATGGTGACCAGGTACATGCGCCTGCCGTCGGCCGAGAAGCCCACGGCGGTGCGGGCGTTGGGCTCGTTGCCGTCGTTCTCGCCGGACTCGGTCGCGACCCCGTCGCGGACCAGGACCTGGTAGCCGCCGACCGCGACCGCGACCTCGCCGAAGGAGGCGCGCGGCTTGTAGCCGATGCCGACCGGGTCGCCGGCCTTGAGCTCGCGCAGCCGGTCGGCGCCGCCTTCGCGGCCGATCAGCAGCGTGGTGCCGTCGGCGATCGGCCCGCCGCCGAGCCTGTCGCGCACCGCGACGACGCGGCCCTCGCGGATCTCGACCTCGACCACGTTGCCCGAGCCGCCCGCGACATGCGCCAGGGACGCGTTGCCCCACGCCGAGGTGAACACGCCGACGCCGCCCTCGGGCAGGCCGTAGGTGTTGACGCCCGACAGCGGCACCTCCCGGCCGCCGGGCAGCGTGGCATTGCCCTCCAGGAACACCTGTGCCATCCGGGCCAGTCCGTCGGTACCGACGGTCACGGCCTGGTTCCAGCCCTCGATCGGCGCGTGGATCAGGCCCTTGTTGCGCGAGACGCCGGCGCCGAGCGGGGCCTCGGAGGCGTTCATGTCGAAGTAGTCGCCGTTGATGGCGGCGACGGCCCCCGCGTTGCGGGCCTGCTCGGACACGGTCTGCCGGGTCGTCACCTTGCCCGAGGACAGGTAGTCGACGCTCAGGCCCTTGGTGTTCAGGTCGGCGACCAAAACGTTTCCGCGGATCCAGCCGGCCCGGCCGATGCGATCGAAGGACGTCCGGGTCAGGCCGGGAGCGATCGGGGTGACCTCACGGCGGGTGACGACGGACTCGCCGGGACGGTCGAGCACGAGGCCGTCGGCGGCGCCGCCCGCCTGCGGCTTCGCGGCGGTCCGCGGCGCCTCGTCGGCCAGGGCCGCGGGGGCGGCCGCGGTGAGGCCGGCCACGAGCAGGGTGGTCAGGGCGAGCGCGGCCGCCGCCGGGCGGCGGCGGGCCGGGCGTACGCCCATGCGGGGTGGTGACACGGGGACTTCAGCTCCTCAACGCATGCGAGGATCCACCGATCGGAGCACGGCGGCGCGACCTCGCGAAATGGCTCGGCCCGGTCGAGACCACCGGGCCACAGGCAGCCAATCGCGGTCGAGGGGCCCGAATGCCACGTTCCGGTTAACCGGTTGTCGCCCGAGGGAGAACACCGTCCACGACTCCGCAGGAATGGGGCGCATCGGCCGGAGCCGGGCGGGCGGGTCAGGAATGGGGCGCGGTTGTCGGTCCCGGGCCGTCGGGTTCGGGGAGTTCGTCCGCGAGTTCCTGGAAGACGGTGATGTGCAGATCGGCGGGTGCGTCGAGCCTGGAGTTCAGCGACCGCCACGGCGTGACGGTAGGGGGCGCGACCGGGATGGCGCCCGCGTCGACGAGGCGATCGGTCACGGCCCGGCCGTCGGCGACCTCGAAGGCGACCCGGATCCGGGGCGCCACCGGGCGGCCGACCTCGACGTCGTCGATCATCCGCTTCTGCTGCGGATTGGCGATCTCCAACGTGGCCCGACCGGCGTCGAGAATCGCGACACGGGCACCCCCGTCCCCGGAATAGGCCGCCTCCTCGGGCAGGCCGAGGGCGTCACGGTAGAAGGCGAGCGCGGCGTCGAAGTCGTCGGCCTCGACGACGAGACGCAGTTGGCGTACGGGGTTTGCCGGTGCCGGTGCCGGTGCCGGTGCCGGTGCCGGTGACGACGGCGACGGCGATGGCGATGGCGATGGTGACGACGGCGATGG
Organism: Embleya hyalina; assembly: GCF_003967355.1. GTDB lineage: Bacteria > Actinomycetota > Actinomycetes > Streptomycetales > Streptomycetaceae > Embleya > Embleya hyalina. The sequence continues at coordinate 277,815 of NZ_BIFH01000013.1, forward strand.
CGATGGTGCCTGCGGGGGTTCTGGGTGCGTCATGGTCGTTCTCTCTCGGGGTGAAATGGGCCGAACAGCCCCACTATTGCGACACCCGTCTCGAAAGCCTCGACAACGCGCCGAAAATACGATCGTCATCAAGATCCTTCGTGATGGTCCGCGAGCTCGCCGGGCGGCGTATGTCGGGTGTCTTGACCGGGCTTTCATACGCGGCCTAGCTTGTTTGGCACCAAACAATCTCCGGAGGAGAACGGTATGGATCTGCGCCACTGGCTCGAGGCCGCCGTGACATCCAACGAGCATTGGGCCGCCGGGTTCGGGTCCTACCGGAGCCATCCGGCCCTGGAGGTCGACGACGAACGGTTCGCCGAGGTCTTCGCCACATTCACCGAGCGGCTGACGGACAACTACCCCTTTTTCCACCCGCGTTACGCCGGCCAGATGCTCAAGCCGCCGCATCCGGCGGCGGTCGCGGGCTATCTCGCCGCGATGCTGATCAACCCCAACAACCACGCCCTGGACGGTGGACCCGCGACCGCCGAGATGGAACGCGAGGTCGTACAGCGGCTCGCCGACATGTTCGGGTACGACACCCACCTCGGGCACCTCACCACCAGCGGGACGATCGCCAACCTCGAAGCGCTCTTCGTGGCGCGCGAACTCCACCCCGGGAAGGGCATCGCCTACAGCACCGAGGCCCACTACACCCACGGGCGCATGTGCGGCGTGCTCGGCGTGGAGGGCCACTCCGTACCGGTGGACGACCTCGGCCGCATGGACCTCGACGCGCTGGAGGAACTGCTGCGGACCGGACGGGTCGGTACGGTCGTGCTCACCGCGGGCACCACCGGCCTCGGCGCCGTCGAACCGATCCACGAGGCATTGGAGTTGCGCGAGCGTTACGGCGTACGGATCCATGTCGACGCCGCTTATGGGGGATTCTTCACCCTGCTCGCCGGGCTGGACGGCCCCGAGGGGTTGCCGGCCGCGCCGTGGCGGGCGATCGCCGAGTGCGACTCGATCGTGGTGGACCCGCACAAGCACGCCCTCCAGCCTTACGGGTGCGGGGCCGTGCTGTTCCGCGACCCGTCGGTCGGCCGGTTCTATCTGCACGACTCGCCCTACACCTACTTCACCTCCGAGGAGTTGCACCTCGGCGAGATCAGCCTGGAGTGTTCACGCGCGGGCGCGGCGGCGGCCGCCCTGTGGCTGACCTTCCAACTCCTGCCGCCCACCCGGGAAGGCCTGGGGCGCTCGCTGGCGGCCGGCCGACGTGCGGCGCTGCGCTGGGCGGAGTTGATCGAGCGGTCGGACCGGCTGGAGCTGTACCAACCCCCGGAGTTGGACATCGTGACCTATTTCCCGATCACCGAGCCGCACACCCTCTCGCGGATCGACGAGGCCGGCGTCCGCATCCTGCACGAGGGCATGCGCGACAGCGACGACCCGATCTTCCTGAGCACACTCCGAATAGACGCCGAACGCCTGATAACCCGCCACCCGAAACTCACCGCCGACGCGAACGGAGCCCGCATCCTCCGCAGCGTACTGATGAAGCCGGAGTCGGAAGACTACGTAACCCACCTCCACGCCCGAGTGGAACAACTCGCCGGCCCATGACCCGGAGGCATGTCCGCGCCGCGCGGCTGCGCCACGGCTCCGCGCTTCGCCGAAGAGGGCGCCCGGGCCGGGTCCTCGGGGGGCCTTGCCGGGTGGGGTGGGTGTGTTCGGCGGGCGGTGTGCTTGTGGTTGCGGGGGCCTGGTGCGGGGTTGGTCCGGGACGTGGGGTGGGCCGCCGCCGGCGTGCGGGGCTCGGAGGCTGAGGCTTCCGACGAGGCGGGCGCTTTGGTCGGCGAAAACCAGCCTGCAGCGGCGGGGAGGGGGAGGGGGTCGGGTCGGGTCTGCCGCCGGGCCTTCCCGAGTGGGCCGGGTTCCGTCCGGCGAGAGTTGCGCCTCGGGTTGCGGGGGGCTGGTGCGGGGTTGGTCCGGGACGTGGGGTGGGCCGCCGCCGGCGTGCGGGGCTCGGAGGCTGAGGCCTCCGACGAGACGACCGCCTTGGTCGGCGAAAACCAGCCTGCAGCGGCGGGGAGGGCAGGTGCCCGGGTCCAGTCTGCCGAGTGGCCTTCCCGAGTGGGTCGGGGCGGTTCGGGGACGTTGGGAGAGGAGTTGGGGTTCGAAACCGGATCGCGAGGGGCGGTTGTGACTTTCGAGCCTTGGTGACCTGCGGTTATGCGAGGTCGAGACGGAAAGTCGGGCATCGAGTGTCGGTTTCGTGCGCTCCAACCCCCTCGACGCTGGTGTGGAGGCCGAAACTGCTCAGTGGAAGCCGACTTCGCGTGCCGCGACCTCACGAAGGCCGTCGAGGAGACCGAAAGTGCCCAGTGAGAACCGAAACCGGATCCCGAGGCGCTCCAGGTGGCTTCCCTGCGCACTGACCTGCGAGTTTCTCTCCCATCGAGGCTCCAGCACTCCACGCGATCCGGTTTCGTGAACCGCCGTCACCCACATACCCACCGCCCGCCGGACACGACCCGACCCGCTCGGGAAGGTTCGGCGGCAGACTCGACCCGACCCCCTCTCCCTGCCCGCCGCTGCAGGCTGGTTTTCGCCGACCAAGGCGCCCGTCTCGTCGAAGGCTTCGGGTCTCGGAGCCTC
>NZ_BIFH01000013.1:281083-491869 GCF_003967355.1 Embleya hyalina
AAAGCGGTCGTCTCGTCGAAGGCTTCGAGTCTCGGAGCTCCGCACGCCGGCGGCGGCCCACGCCACGCCCCGGACCAATCCCGCACCAGGCCCCCGCAACCACAAGCACACCGCCGCCGAAAACCACCCCCCACCCTCGGCCGGACTTCGCCGGGCCAAGTCGTCGGTGACCGGGGTTGGGTGGTTACTTGGTGAAGGCTTGGCGGAGGTTGGCCAGTTCGTGGGCCAGGATGTCCTGGTCGGTGAGGGGGCCTCCTGCGGCCAAAGTGTTGGCGTCGATGTGTTGGAACTCGGGCATTTGCATCGTGCCGCAGCAGGTGGAACGGTCCTGGTCCGCGCGTAGGCTGGGGGAGTTCCGGTCCGCCGGTTCGACGTTGGTCACCTCGTGGGTGCCGTCGCCTGTGTAGTCGGGGTCGGTCAGGTTCAGGCGGCCCTCCAGGACCGCGTCGAGTGGGGTCGGGGAGACGACGACCTCGCGGAGCGCGAATCTGTTGCGCAGGAACGTGCGGTGGTTTGCCGGGTCGTTGCGTTCGGCGGACAGGCGCAACATCCCGTTGACCACGTCGGCGTACGTTGCGTCGGTTGCGGGGGCGGCCACGATCGCGTCGAACAGTAGTTTGCAGAGGTGGTCGGCGACCTCGATGAGGACGATCGTGGGGTCCTTCGTTCGGGCCTGGCGGATGCGCTCGAACGCGTAGATGTCGGCGAGCGTGTCGTAGATTCCGCCGGTGAACACCTGCGAGATCGCGTGTACTTCGTTGCCGACCTCGCTCAGCTTGAGGTCGTTGTCGGCGTTGCGCAGTCCGAACGGGAGCCCGAGGGCCCGGCCGAACTGTTCGGCGAGGGCGGACAGGAACTGGCGGGCGTGCAGGTCGGCCTTGGCCAGGGCGACCAGTGCCTCGGCCTGGTCCGGCTGGGACAGGGCCAGGAAGATCGCGGTGAGGTCGCCGAAGGACTCGTGCAACCCGCCGGTCTGCGGGGTGTTGCCGCTGCTCAGCCAGCCGGGTTTGAGGCCGTCGAGGATGGAGTGTCCGGTCTCGTGCGCGACGATGTCCAGGGACCGGCACGTGAAGACCGGCGAAGTGCCGCCCTGGGGTGTGAAGAACAGGAACTTCAGTGCCTTGGCCGCCCGGCTGTAGAAGGCGTTGGCCCCGGATCCGGCTCGGGGGAAGACGGTCAGCCGGTCGATGTTGCCACCGACGTTCCAGGCGAACGGGATCGGCGCGCCGTCGTTGTGTCGTTCGTACATCGACACGGTCTCGCGCACCACCGCGAAGGTGTGCGCGCAGTCGAACTCGGCGGTGTCCGGCTCGAATTCGAAGTCGCCGGTGGTGTTCCTGGCGACCGGGGTCACCCCGGGAAGCTCGGTCGAGACGCGGGCGTCGGTGGGGCCGTTGAGCACGACCGTGGGTACGAACACCGACCGCACGGCCGGGTCGGCGACCGTCGGGTCCTGCTTGAAGATCCGGAACCGGTGGCCGGGAACCGGCGGCACCGGCACCGGAATCGGCCGCGGCGCGGGCCGCGGGACCGGCTGCGGGATCGGCGCCGGCGCGGGATCCCCGGCGCGCGGCGCGGGGATCGACGGGGCGGGGATCGAGTCGGTCACAACCGCGCCGTGAACGCTCCGGGGAATCGGCATGTATCCCGCCTTCCTGCAACGCGACACGGCGCGTTGCCGCCTGCCGGTAAGGGCGACCACGAAGAGCGGCACGGTTCGCCGCCGCCGCGGCACACCCGGGTACCCAGCAGACTCCGCCGGGTTCGCCGAATGGTCAATACAATGATTTACGCCGATTCGGGACACCGCCGGCGCACCCGAATTCGCCCTGGTTACACCCCTGTTGCGCCGGTCGTGGTGCCGATCCGGGCGGCCAGGCCGTCGAGGATCAGGCGTACGCCGTAGCGGAAACGCGCCGCGGAGTCGGTGGCCGTCAGGGCGTCGAGCGCGGGGCCGACGTCGGGGTATTCGCGGGCGTCGATGTCGACGGTATGTTCCTCCCAGACGCCCCGGGCGACGAGTTCGTCGCGCGCCTGCTCCTCGATGGTGTGGCCGAACACGAAGTGCAGCAGGGCGAACGCGGCGAGGGCGGCCTCCTCGCGCGGAGCCCCGGCGGCGATCACCGCCCGGATGGCGACCTGGCCGACCCGCAGCGTGTTGGGTTCGCGCACGTAGGTGCCGGAGACGACCCGAGCGCCGTCGCGGTGGGACATCAGCGCGGCGCGCAGCCGCCAGGCCAACTCCGCCAGCCGATCCAGTCCCGGTCGGTCGGGATCGACGTCGCCGACGCCCTCCATCAGCCGCTCGGACATCGCGTCCAACAGTGCCTGCTTGTGCGCGAAGTGCCAGTAGAGGGCGCTCGGTTGCACGCCGAGCACACCGGCGAGCCGACGCATCGTCAGCTTGTCGAGGCCATCCGTCTCGAGCATGGCCATGGCCCCGGCGAGCACGTCCGAGCGGTGTAGGCGCACCCTGTCGATCCCTTCGTCACCGTGTTGACACGTACCGCCACCCTACCTAACCTGAACACTGTTCTACATGAACACCGTTCAGGTCTATCGGACCTCGGAGAACGAGGAGAACCCATGGAGAACCGCAACGTGCTCGTCGTCGGTGCGAGCGTGGCCGGGCCCGCGCTCGCCTACTGGCTGCATCGATACGGCTTCGACGTCACCGTCGCCGAGCGCGCGCCCGCGCCGCGGCTGGGTGGGCAGGCCGTGGATATCCGGGGTGTCGCCCGCGAGGCCGTCGAGCGGATGGGCCTGGCCGCCGAGATCCGGCGCGCCCACACCGGTGCGCGTGGTCTGGCGTTCGTCGACGCCGCCGGGCGCAGTACCGCCACCGTGCCGGCCGACCTGCTCGGCCACTCCGGTGGTGCGGTCGCCGAGATCGAGATCACGCGCGGCGACCTGGTTCGCATCCTGCACGAGGCCACCCGCGCGGACACCGAATACGTCTTCGGCGACGGCGTGATCGGCCTCGATCAGGACGACGACGGCGTCACGGCACACTTCGCCGGCGGCGCCGATCGCAGGTTCGACCTGGTTGTCGGTGCCGACGGGTTGCACTCCGCTGTGCGGGCCGCGGTCTTCGGGCCGGAATCGTCGTACGTGCGGCCGCTCGGCTCACACCTCGCGATCTTCGCCACGCGCAGCCCCGTGCCGCTCGACGGCTGGTGGAAGTTGTACAGCGACCCGGTGCGCGGCGGTGCGCGGACGGCGGGCCTGTACCCGATCGGCGTGGACGGCGAGGCTCGCGCGATGTTCTTCTTCGACGCGCCGCCCCCGGAGTTCGACCGGCACGACGCGGTGGCCGGGCGGGAGTTCGTCGCCGACCGGTTCCGGGGCGCGGGTTGGGTCGTGCCCGCGCTGTTGGATGCCATGTGGGACGCGCCGGACTTCCATCTCGACGCGGCGAGCCGGGTGTACATGCGGCGCTGGTCGAAGGGCCGCGTCGTGCTGGCCGGTGACGCGGCGCACTGTCCCGCGCCGCTGTCCGGCATGGGTACCAGCCTCGCCTTGGTCGGCGCGTACGTTCTCGCCGGCGAACTCGCGAGCGCGGGCGGCGAGTACCGCACGGCGTTCGCCCGCTACCGGCACGAGATGGCCGACTACGTCGAGCGCGGCCAACGTCTCGCGCTCGACAACATCCCGGCGATCCTGCCCGGGAGCCGGACCGCGGTGTGGGTACGCGATCGCACCACGCGCATGTTGCCGTGGACGCGGCATCTGCCGCGCCTGCCCTGGGCGGGCGGCGACGGGACGGACGAGGCCGCGAGCGCGCTCACGCTCCGGGACTACGCGAAGCGGACGCGCCCGGTGGAGCGGACGGGCTGAACCGCGCAGGGTGGGAGGCCCTGTTCCGGCCCGGCGCGGTCAGGGAGTCGCGGGGCGTGCGTGGCGATCGAGGAAGGCTTCGACGAGGGCGTCGGTGTAGGCGTCGTCGATCGGCTCGTCGGTGACCAGGACGCGGTAGTAGAGCGGGCCCACCAGTCGGTCCGTCTCGCCGGCGATGTCGAGGTCGGCGGGCAACCGGCCGTCGGCGATGGCGCGTTCCAGGGCGAGGCGGTCGCGTCGGCGTTGCGCGTCGAGCCACTTGGCACGGAAGTCGCGGCCGAACGCCGGATCGTGCTGGGCCTGGGCGATCAGCGCGCGAAAGACCGCGCCGGAGTCGGACTTCGCGAGGAAGTACGCGAGCCGGCGCAGGTATTCGCGCAGGTCGCGGGCGAGGTCTCCGGTGTCGGGCATCGTCAGGTCCTCGGCGGCGTCCTCGAGGAAGGCGTCCATCAGCACGTCGGTCTTGGTGCTCCACCACCGGTAGATGGTCTGCTTGGCCACCCCGGCGCGGGCGGCGATGCCCTCCATCGTGACGCCGGCGAAGCCCTTCTCGACGAGCAGGTCGTCGGCCGCCTCGATCACCGCCAGGCGGGCTCGTTCGCTGCGTCCGTGTCGGTTGCCGTGGTGCTGTCGAGCCGATCCGCCGGGGGCATCCGATCCGCCGACGGTGGTGGTGCGGGCGTCGGCACCCGGTGTCCTCGATGTCATCTCGCCTCCTCGGGTCGAGGGTATTGCATCCGGGAAAGGCCGCTAGCGTAGACGCTACGTTGCGTCTACGCTGAGTGGCATGACATTCACTCACACGCTCGCCGACCCCCGCATCCGTACCGCCCTCGACCGGATGTTCGGACTGGCCGAGCGCGACGACGCCATCGCCGCGACACTGCCCGCCGGCTACGCCTCGATGTCGGCCCACGAGAAGGCCGACGCCGCCGCGGGGATCCACATGCCGATCTCCGCCGCGGGCGGTGTGCTGCTCTACAACCTGCTCCGGGCCACCCGCCCGACCACGGTGGTCGAGTTCGGCATGTCGTTCGGGATCTCCACGCTGCACCTGGCCGCGGCCCTGCGGGACAACGGCGCGGGACGCGTGTTCACCACGGAACTCAGCAAGGAGAAGATCGCCGCGGCCCGCGGCACCTTCGCCGAGACCGGCGTGGACGACCTGATCACCGTGCTGGAGGGGGATGCCCTGGACACGCTCGCCGCACTGGAGGCGCCCGCCGACTTCGTGCTGCTCGACGGCTGGAAGGACCTGTGCCTGCCGGTGCTGCGCCTGCTGGAGCCGCGCCTGCGGCCGGGCACGCTCGTGGTGGCCGACGACATCGACCAGAGCTCGATGCGGCCGTACCTGGACTACGTACGTGACTCGGGCAACGGCTACGAGAGTGTGAGCTTCCCGGTCGAGGACGGGATGGAGATCAGCTGTCGCCTGTGACGGGGCGGAGCCGGGTGCGGCGATAGGGGGCGCGGCGGCCGGGGCCGAGGGCCCGAGGGTCAGCCGAATCGCGTGCGAGGGGTGGGTTGTCGCGCGCGATTCGGCCTATCGGTCGCGCCGGGCGGTTTCTAGACTCCCCATGGGTTCCACCGGGATCGTGGGGCGGCAGGCCGATTTCCGGCCGCGGCCCCGGGCGTCGACGCGGGTGTTCGACCCGTTCATTCGCCATGCCATCCAGGGGGACACCGTGCGCGTCCGGAGGTCGGATCGCACGTCCCGACGGGCGCTCGTGCCGCCGCCGATCCCGCTCGCACCGGGAACGCGGCCGGAGGAGTACCAGCCCTTCGGGTACGGCGGACCCGTGGCTCCCGATGAATGGGGCCGCCACGGCGGAGACTTCGTCGATCGGGAGCGGGGGTCTCGGGGGAGGCTCGTGCTCGCGGCGTTGCTCCTGATCGCCGGCGCCGTCGTCGCCACCGTCCTGTTGACCGGTGGTGACGACTCCGCCGACGCGGCGGCGCCACCCGGACCGGGCACCTCGGGGGCGCCCGGCCCGGGGGCGTCCGGCGGCGTGAGTCCGGTGACCGGCGAACTGCTTGCCGCCTATCAGCCGCAGCAGGTGACCAGACAGGCCGTCGAGGGCGGGATCCGGGTGACCTGGCGAGCACCCGCGCGCACCGACGGGATCGCGGGATACCTGGCCATCGCGCAGAGTCCGTCCGGCACCTACCAAAAGACCGCGTTCCCGGCGACGAACACGCTGGACGCCATGCTCTCGGGGGACCCGGTGACCGCCGATTCGTGCGTGATCGTGGTGACGGTGATCGACGGAACACCCGGGATGAAGGTGGCACCGGGCGGGCTGGTGTGCGCGACCGGCGGGCCGGGGGCGCCCGGATCGGTGCCGCCGTCCGCCGCGACGAGGAAACCGGAATCCAAGCCCTGACCGAAATCGCGACCGAACCCGATGTCGACGCCGCGACGCCGTCGCCGACGCCCGGATCGGCACCGCCGGACCGTGCCGCCCGAGCCGTCCGCCCACACCGCGCCTCGTGCCCGTGCATGCGCTTCGCCTGACCGAAGGAGCCCTCGTGACCGGTCGTTCCACTCCTTCCGTGGTGCCCGCGTGGCCCGTCGTCCGCATCGAACTGTCGACGGACGGCAGGGTCCGGGTGGACGGGACCGAGGTCGCGGTGCCGCCGGGCGTCGACCCCCGCGCGACCGCGCTGGAGGCCGCCGCGGCGACCGCACGTCTCCTGCGCCGTCCGGTGCGGGTCGCCGCCGTCGAGCCGGACGGCACCCTGTTCCCGCTCATCGTCACCGGGAGCGGCGAGGCGACCGCGGCGAACGACCCGGTCGCCTCGCCACACAAGCGGCGCTCGCGCCCCGGCCGACGCAGGCGCGACCCAGAGGCCCCCACCTCACCGGTCCGGGGGTTCGGCGAACCGAGCGGGCCGACGGCCGTGTTCGGCGCTCCCGAAGCCCCGACGCGGGGCACCTCGGCCGAGTGGGGAGCCGAACCGACACCCACACCGATGGCCCCGGAGGACCTCGCACCACCGACGACGGACCTCCCACCGCCGAAGGCGGAAACCCCACCGACGCCGACGGCCACGCCCTCGCCTGCGACGGCGATGCCCACGCCCGCACCGACGCCCGCGTCCGCGTCCGCGACGTCCACGCCCCTGCCTGCGACGGGGATGCCCATGCCCGGACCGACGCCCGCGTCCGCGACGGCGACGCCCACGTCCGTGCCCGCGACGGGGTTGTCCGCGTCGATGTCCGCGCCCGTGACAGGGGAGTCCGCACCGACGCCCGCGTCAGCGTCAGCGATGGCGACGCCCACGCCTGCGATGTCGACGCCTGCGCCCACGCCTGCGATGTCGACGCCTGCGCCCACGCTTGCGATGGCGATGCCCATGCCCGGACCGACGCCCGCGTCCGCGACGGCGACGCCCACGTCCGTGCCCGCGACGGGGATGCCCGCGCCGATGCCCGCGCCTGTGACAGGGGAGTCCGCGCCGGTGGTGGCGCCTGGACCCGCGTCGACGGCGGCGCCCATGCCCCCGTCTGCGACGGGGATGCCGACGCCCGCGTCCGCGACGGGGTTGTCCGCGCCGATGTCCGCGCCCGTGACTGGGATGTCCGCGCCGGTGGTGGCGCCTGGGCCCGCGCCGACGGCGGCGACGCCTGCGCCCGTGTCGATGTCCGCGTCCGGGACGGGGATGTCCGCGCCCGTGTCGGCCGTGGGTCGGCAGGCAGGGTCGGTGGTCGGTTCGGGTGCGGGGGCGGCCGCCGGTTCGGCTGCGCCTGAGGCGTCCGCGTCCGCCTCGGCTTCGGTGGCCGCTTCGGGGTTGCCCGAGGTGGCCCCGTCCGCGTTCCCGGAGGATTCGGCGCGCGCCGCCTCCGCCGAGGGAACCTCGACCGGTTCGGAGGTGCCCTCCTGGCAGCCGCCGGGTCGGCGTACCGCGCCTGTGGCCGAGCCGGCCGTATTGCGACCGCCCGCTCCCGGGCCAGCCGATGCGCCGAAGCCGACCGTCGAACAGGCCCGGACCGTGGCCGAGATCGCGCGGTCGCTGCGCGCCGGCGATGGTGAGCGGGCGATGACGCTGGCCGCCGCCCTCGATGCGACCGTCGAGGCGGGCACCGACCAGCGGGCCGTGCCCGCCGCGCGTGAGGTGCACGCGTATGTGGCGCTGATGACCGATCGGCCGGGACTCGCGGTGGAGTTGTACGCCGATGCCGCGCCGGCCTGGGTCGGCCGGCCCGAGGAGACCGCCCGGATGGCCAGGAACGCGCACTACTCGTGGTTGCGCGTCGCCGAGCCGCGGTCCGCGTACGATCTCGGCGAGGTCGTACTGCGCGCGTACGCGACCCTGCCCGACGACCCCGGGCGTGAGGCGGTCCGCGACCGGATGCGCGCGTTGCGCTCGCGGCTGTCCGACGGGTAGCCCGAAGGCGCCCCCCGACGTGCCCCCGGAACCTCTGCGGAACGCCCCGGCGCGGCCCCGGAACCCGCGTCGTCCCGATCGCGTGAGGGCGACGATCCGGATTGCGTTCGCAAACCCGGGGCTACCCACGGGTAATGGGGTGGGGAGGAGCCGTGACCCCTGCGCTAGGGTGACGCCGTGCCTTCACCGCTCGCCGGCCGTTTCACCCTCGTCGACCCGGTCGGGACCGGAATGTCCGGCTCGGTATGGCGGGCGTTCGACCATCGGTTGGGCGGCTACTGTGCCGCCAAGCTGGTGCGTCCGGCCGACGCGGGCCTACTGCTGCGTGTGGTTCGCGAACAGGGCTTCCGGCTGGAGCACCGGCACGTCGCGTCGCCCTACACGTGGGTGGCCGACGGCGACGTACTGATCGCGATGGAGCTGTTCGCGGGCGGATCGCTCGCGTCGTTGATCCGCGACTACGGCGCGCTGCCGCAGTCGTACGCGGCGGCGATTCTCGGCCAACTCCTCGACGCCCTGGACCACGTGCACACGGTCGGCCTCCTGCATCGCGACGTCAAACCGGCGAACGTGCTGCTCGACGTGACCGGTCACGACCTGCCCCGCTGTCTGCTGGGCGACTTCGGCCTGGCGCTGCCGCAGGAGGGACCGAGGCTGACCGAGTCCGGTCATGTGGTGGGTACTCCGGGCTACCTGCCGCCGGAGGCGTCGCTCGGCGCGGCGCCGGACGTGCGGCGCGACCTGTTCGCGCTGGGCGTGCTGGCGTGGCAACTGCTCACCGGACACGAGGATCCGCCCGACGAGCCGCCGACCGTGCCGGTGGGAGCCGGTCCGTTGTGGGACCTCGTGGGTGCGATGACCTCCGCCGACCCGTACGGGCGGCCCGAGAGCGCCGCGCGGGCGCTGGCCCGGCTGCGGGAGATCGGGCGGAGCGCCGGGGAACGCGAGCCGGCGGTACCCGCGTTCACCGCCGACGGAGAGCCGATCGAGGTCTTCGACGTGCTCGGCCCGCTCCCCGAGCACGCTCCGGCGGGGCCGGTCCTGCGGGGCGTGCCGCGCGACCCGGAGATCCGGATGGACGGCGGGCCGGGGGCCCGGGGGAGCGCCGCGCTGCGTTTCGTGCCGATACCCGAGCCGATGCCCGGACCCATGCCGAGACCCACCGCCGAACCCGGGCCCGGGTCCACGGCCGTACCCATCCCCGGGTCCGCGACCGCACCCACGCCCGTACCGGCAACCCATGCGCCGCCGGGCCGCGAGCCCGGCTCTCCGGAAGGTACCTGGGCCACGTTCGAGCCGGTCGCGCGGCCGGCCGGAAACCCACGTCCGCCGACACGTGTCGTGGGGCGGCGCGGTCTGCTGCTCCTGGGCGGACTGGCCGCCATGGGGGCGACCACGGCGTGGCTGACCATCGGCGGGGACCCGGCCGACCCGCCGACCCCGACGTCGCCCCCGAGGCTGACGGGCTCCACGGTGACGGGCGCGGTGTCCCCCGGCACCGCCCCACCACCCACGCCCTCCGCCACCACCCGGCCCCCGGCGCCCGTCGCGGGCGACACCCCCTGCCAGTGGTACGAGGTGATGACCGAGGCGCGGACCGCGTCGGGCACGCGGGTGCGCTGCACCTATCGCGACGACGGCTCGTATCGCTGGACCCCGCTCGGGACGGGGTGAGACGAGCCGGGGCCGGCGCGATTCCGGACGCTGTGCCGAAGGCCACGCGACAACCCGTCGGCGGACCCGAAATTGCAATTGCAAACGCGTCGTTCGAGGGGCATCATGCGACGATGACGAAGGCACCGGGGGACCAGGAAGCCATCGCGCGCAACCGCGCGCGGCAAACCCAGTGGTACGGCGAGCCGTTGCAGGATCGCTTCCGCCGGCTCCTGGGACGCCTGGGCGCGTCGCAGTTGGAACTCGCCGCCCTGCTGGGCCTGTCCGCGCCGATGCTCTCCCAACTGATGTCCGGGCAGCGGGCCAAGATCGGCAACCCGGCCGTGTTGTCCCGACTCCAGGAGGTCGAGGCGCTGGTCGCCTCCGCCGACTTCGAGCGTCTGCCGGACGCCGACCGGGTCGTCGCGTTGGAGCGGATCAGGTCGCATCAGCCCAGTACCCGTACCGCGTTGCGACTGAACGGGCCGGAGGTGCTGACCGGGCCGGCCGCCGATCCGGCCGTCTCGGTGCAGGCCGTGTTGCGGGCGGCGGCCTCGGCCGCCGAGATCGAAGCCGCGGCCGAACTGCTCGCGGCGGAGCACCCGGGCCTGGCCGAGGTGTTGCGCGTGTACGGCAACGGGCGCACCGCCGATGCCCGCGAGCACTTCCGGGCCGTGGTGCCGCTTTCGTCGTGGTGAGCCGGCGGCCGCCGCCGACCGCCGGCTCGCGCCCGGCTCATCCCGCGGCGCGCGACACCTTGTCCTCGGCGGCCCCGTGCCGCAGGGTGTACGACGGCAACTGCCCATAGGTTTCGCGGTACATCGACCCGAAGCGCCCGAGATGGCCGAAGCCCCAGCGCAGGGCGATGTCGGTCACCGTGTCCCGGGACCTGCCCTCGGCCACGTTGACCAGGTCGGCGTGCGCGCCCGCCAGGCGCACCCGGCGCAGGTGGCCGACGGGGGTCACGCCCAGGTGTACGCGGAACTTCTCCTGGAGGGTGCGCACACTCATCCCGGCCGCCGCGGCCACGGCGCCGACCGAGATCGGCTCCCCGGCGTGTTCGGCGCAGTACGCCAACGCCCGGCGCAGCCCGTTCGGTTCGTCGGCCCCCGCGCCGGTCCGCAGCGGCCCGGCGCCGTGGGCGGGCGCGCAGGAGAGCAGGCCGTGTACGAGGACCTGCTCGAAGTGCCGGGTGGCCGTGCGCGAACCGACCAGGTGCCCGCCGCCGGAGTCGACCATCGTGGCGAAGTCGCGGGCCAGGGAGAGCCACTGCCGCACCCCGAGGTCGCCGGCGTCCAGGTAGGGCCCCAACTCGCGGGGGCTCCAGGGCGAGCGGACCACGCCGTTGCCCATCGCGCGCCGCATCACCTCGCCGGGGATGCGCAGGAGCACCACGGAGGTGTCGGGCTCCCAGGACAGGCGCGACGGGCGATCGGGGCCCAGGACACAGGGGGAGAGCGTGTTCTCCGTGCCGTCGATCAGCACCCGGCCCCAACCGCGGTGGCGGATCGGGATCAGGTAGTCCGGCGAGCTGCCGTCGAGGTACACGTCGGCCCGAGCGCCGTAGGCGAGTTCGTGGATCGTGACGATGCCCTCGTGCAGGGCCCGGAAGGTGGCGTTGATCCGGCCGCCGGGCACGCGCAGGCGGTGCGGGCCCAGGCGGGACGCGACCGCCGCGTGCACGGCGGCCGGGTCGGTACCGCGGTAGAGCGCACGTCGGTGGGGGCCGGCATCGGTCGGCCGGGGGCGCGGTATCGCGGGCGCGGACCCGGGGCCGCCCTGCTTCCGCTCGACCAGGACGGGTCGGAAGTCTGTCGATGCGGACATGATCTCCTGGCTCTTCACGTCGCGGGGACGGTTCACGGGGGATACGGTGCGCCCGTCGTCGCGGCGCGGCGGGCGCACCGACGCGACGGACGGGTCCCGGATCGGCGACCCGGCGACCGGGCCGCGGGCGGCGTCGCGGCCGCCCGCGGGCGGGAGAATCGGGCGCCGGTGATACGTACCCGTCGGCCCCATTTGCCCGTCCCGCATTGAGTCCGCCGATCGTTTGGGACATTCGAATGTCACGGACCGCGTTCGATTGAACGCCGGTTTGTAGATTGTGTATCGGAGCGGGAATCGACATAAGGTCGAGGACGTTACCTAGGACTGGTAAATTCACCGGTAACTACGTGGGCCGCGTAGGGTCGGCTCAGTCACGGGGGCTCAGAATGTCGAAAATTGAAGACCGAAACCCGCTGCCTACCGCGTTGTTGGCCACCCCGGCCATGATCAGGGCCTGCGCCGACCGCGATCTGGGGGCCATATTCCGGCTCGCCCAGGACGACCTCGGATTTACTCTGAGCAAATTGGCGCGGCTGTGCGAGATGACGCCGAGTCGTGTCGCCGATTACGTCAAGGGAAGGGCCCAGGTCCGCCAACAGCACGTGGTCGAGCGTGTTTCCCAGGGCCTGCGCATTCCCGGCGAGATGCTGGGTCTGGCCCCGCAGCCGTGGGAGGAGGACGCGCCCGCGCAGACGCCCGACCCGGTCGCGCCCGGGGCCCGGACCCCGGCGCCGCGCGGCGCGGGCGCCGACCGGCGCGAGCCCGGGCAGCGCGGCGTGGCCGACTACTGGGAGCCGACCCCTCGGGACCCTTCCCCGCACGCGCCGCACCCGTTCGGCGACGCGGTCGAACTCTCGCTCGACGTGGACATCGTGGTGGACCGGGACGGGCACGTGCGCCTGACCTACCGCCAGGTGGTGCTCAACCTGACCGGCCGCCCGCTCACCCGGATGGTCCGGGAGTTGTGGTTCGAGCGCACCCGCGGCCGGCTCACCATCACCCCGACCGACGCCTGCGACCGACAGATCGCGATCCAGCGACTGTACGACACCACCGGGCTGACCAAGTTCGCCTGCCAGATCTCGCCCCCGGTGCCGCCCGGGGAGACTACCGTCATCGAATACGTGTGCGAGGGAGGGTTGTTCGTGGATTCGACGTACTGGCACCAGGCCATCGCGCGGCCCACACGACAGTTCTCCCTGAGCGTGACCCATCACGGTGTCGCCGAGTTCCGCGGATGCGGCGCGGTCGAGGAACATCCGGACGGCTCGGAGAACTCGATCACCCAGCACACCCGCTGGAGCCTCGACGAGGACCGACTGCACGTGACGCTCTCCAGGCAGGATCTGGTCGCCAACGAATACGTGACGCTGCGTTGGGATGTGGTTCATGACAGTGCGTAACGAGGTCGAGGCGGCGATCCGCGCCTGGCACCGCTTCGAGACCGAGCGGGGCGGTGCCGCGATCATCGACTTCGACTTCTTTCCGCGGGCCGATCCGGTGCCGGCCGCCGGCAGCCGGCTGGAGGTGCACGCGCGGCTGACCGAGCTGGCGCGGGCGCCGGAGGTGGCCGACGTGCCCGGTCTGGCCGGCCGGCTGGCCGCCGATCTCGCCTACCTGGGAACGCAGTTGGGCGAGTGGCCGGCGCTCGGTCCGTACGTGCGGGCCACCCAGGGATGCGCGGTCGCCGGCTGGTCGGCCGACTACGTCGGCGAACGCGGCCTGCTGGCCCAGCGGCTCCTGGACAAGCTGGGGGTCGGCTGGCACGGGGCCACCGATCGGGACCTGTGCGTCCTGGAGGAGCCGGTGGCCGCCGAGCACGTGGCCGCCGAGATCCGGGCGGCCGCCGCCGCGTACGAGCCGGCCGTCCGAGCGCTCGCCGGCGCGTACGCGGCGTACGAGCTGAGCATCGAATGTGTCGACGTCGACGCCTACTGGGCCTACTGGCTCGACGGCGCCGGGCTGAACGTGCGGCTGCGGCTCAATCCGCGCAACGCCCGGTTCACCCGGGCCGGCACCCGGCAGTTCGCCCTGCACGAGGTGCTCGGCCACGGCCTTCAGGCGGCGAGCTTCGCGGACCGCTGCGGCAGCGAGGACGTGCCGTGGGTGCGGGTGTTGTCCGTACACGGGCCCACCCAGGTGGTTCTGGAGGGTCTGGCCCAGGCGATGCCGCTGCTCGTGGCACCCGACGACGACGTGCTGATCGCCCGCGTACGTCTCGACCACTATCTCCAACTGGTGCGCAGCGAACTGCACCTGGCGATCAATCGGGGCGTCGGCGCCGGGGCGTGTGCGGCGCACGCCCGCGCGCGAGTGCCGTTCTGGGGCGACCAGGAGATCGCCGACCTGATCGGCGACCGGGGAGCCAACCCGCTCCTGCGCTCCTACCTGTGGGCGTATCCCGCCGGATTCGACTGGTTCGTCCGGCTGATCGAGGAGGGCGGCCCGGTGGCCGACGAGGTGGTGCGCGAGGCATACCGCAGCCCGCTGACCCCCGACGACCTGCACCGACTCTGGGCCGAGGGACCGCGCGTCGGCGGCAGCGGGAACCCGCCGCCGCCGCGCCCGCTCGCCCACCCGTGACCCCGCCGCACCGGGCTCGCGATCGGGCCCGGTGCGGCGGGGTCAGGAACCGGCCCGCGCCGTCGTCAACCGCCGCCGGGCCGCGCGCGCCCCCGGCGAATCCGCGACCCCGCCGACCGCGTACGCGTGCAGCACCAACGCGCCGGCCGTGTCCGCCGCGACCGGGTCGGTCACGCGCAGCCAGCAAAAGTGCGCGTTGGCGGCCATCCGGGCCGGCGCCTCCCCGGCCCCGCCGTCACCCAGCGTGGCCGCCTCGGCATACAACCGCACCGCCACCTCGGGGTGCCCGGTGGCCAGCGCCACGTACCCGTAGACCTCGCGCGCGGCCAACCGCTCCGCCGGATGGGCCGCGGTCGCCCCCGTGCGGGAGTCCAACTCGGCGGCCAGCGTCATCGCGCCGGCATGGTCCCCCGCGCCCATCGCCGACCGGATCAGGTCGAGCAGTCGGCGCTGTTCGGCGCCGGGCGTCGGCACGCCGGCACCGAAGGTGTGCGCCGCGGGGGCCGGCGGATGTGCGCTCGCGGCCGGCTGCGGCGGGGTCCACGACGGCGTCGCCACGTCGGCCTCGGCCAGGGCAGGCGGCGCCACGACACCCGGAGTCGGTGCCGGCGCCGGCGCGCCCTCGGCCGGGGTCGGCCCGGCGGCCGAGGAGGACCCGGGTCGACGCAGGCCGAATATGCCGCGTCGGCGCTCGGCCGGGATCGGCGCCCCCGCCTCGGCGATCGAGCGATCCGCGTACACGTCCAACGGGAAGATCGTGCCGTCCGCCTCCCGTGCGTGCACCCGCACCGGCTGCCCGAGCAGCCGCGCCCGCTCGGCGACCACCGCGAGCGCGGCCCCGCGCGGATCGTCCCCCGGGGACACGACGACCACCTCGCCGGCCACGCGCACGGAGTGATCGGCCGAGATCTCGACGAGGACGACGGGTCGGTCGGCTGCGACGTCAATTGCCACGAGGGGCTCCTCGATATCAGGAATCGGCACTTACGCGACATGGGGGTGACGCGCAGTGGAAATCCGGTCACGGCGCGATCGACGGGGGGTCGCGATCGAATGCCCCGGCGCCGCGTCGATGCGCGGACCGGCCGGAATGAAACGGGACGGAACTGAGCGGAACTGAATCGGAGCATACATAGGAGAGCGTTCGACGAACAGCGGCGGGACCTCGAACGGCGCAACAGTTCGACGTCGAACTCTTGGGTTCCGATATTTCCCGGCGGCCGATTCACGGCATCGATGTTTCCGGCGTATTACCATCCGTCGGCAGCGCCGGACCGCCGCCCGCCGGGGCGATCGGGCGGCCCGGGTCCGCAATGTCCCGCATTCCATGCGGTTACCTTTCAGTTTACCGAGAACGGGTAACCGTGGCGACCTTTGCGCACCCGCTCCGCGCCGGGATCCTGGCAACCGCCAGGCACGATCTCGCATCGGCGGAGAGACGACGCATGAAACTCACGAACAAGGTCGACGTTCTCGGCGGGCCCAGGGACACGATCGAGTTCCCGTCCCCGGCCCGGACGGCCGCGGCGATCCGGCGCCTCGCGGCGGTGTACCCGCACACCGCCCTGCCGAGCATCCACGAGGAACTGGTCGCCGTCCGGCGACACGCCACCACCCTGCGGGCACCGGGCGACCCCGACGACTCGCGCGTCGACCCGCTGACCAAGGCCCTGGCGCGCGGTGTGTCCGCGTGGGCCCTGCACGACCTCGGCGACACGCGCGAGGCGCTGGCGATGGCCCAGGCCGGACTGCTCGACGCGGTCGTGGAGGCGCGCGACCCCAGCGCCGAGGTCTGGCTGCGCGGCGTACAGTCGCTGATCGCCTACCGCGCCGGCTGGGTCCACGAGGCTCTGCGCTACGCCCGACTGGGCGCCTCCGTACGCGACATGGGGGTGGGCACCGCATCGGTCTGGCTGCACTCCCTGGTCGCCCTCACCCAGGCCACCCTCGGCGACGCCCTCGCCGCCTCGGCGGCACTGCGCGCCGCGGCCGACGCGCGCAAGTTGGCCCGCCGCGACGAACTGGACGAGATCGGCGGCCTGCTCGTCTTCGACCCGGCCGAACAAAGCGCCTACGAGGCACTGACCCGGGTCTTCATCCCCGGCGCCGAACGCCGCGCGATCGAATGCGGCGAAACCGCGCTCGGCACGTACGCCGCGATCACGCCCGAACGTTATTCGAGCACCGACGAGATGATCGCCCGGGTCTCCATCGCACTCGCCTACGCGAATCTGGACGAGATCGAGGCGACCACCGAGGCGCTACGCCCCGTGCTGCGCATCGAACCCTCCTGGCGCGTCGACGGATTGCGCTCCCTCGTCATGCTGGTGCACGAGCGCCTTCGTCGGCCGATGCGCGTGCGCGAGACGCGGGTGCGCGAACTCCAGGAGGAAATCGAGACCTTCTGCCAGATGCCGCTGTCCCTGGACACCCACACCTGAGCCCGATGAATTCCCGGGAACCACGTCGCCGGCACCGCGCGGGCCCGCCGCGCATGCCGACGGGTGGACCCGGAGCCGGAGTTCGCGCCGCGCCGCGACGGTCAGGAGGCCACCCGTCCCTTCAGCCGCATCGCCGCCAGGACCCGCTCCTGCGCCAACGCGCGGGCGGCCTCGTGCGACGTGACCCCGCGCCGCGCGCTCTCCTCGTGCACCCGCACCGCGTTCTCCCGCAACTTCGTGGACACGCTCGCCCGGATCACCTCCGCGTCGGGCCGGAACGCGGAATACCGCGCGTCCATCGCGAACCCGGCGGCCACCACGCCACCCGCGTTCGCGATGAAGTCGGGTACCACCACGACCCCGCGCTCCGCGAGGACGCGCTGCGCGGCCGGCGAGGTGGGCAGATTGGCACCCTCCACCACCAACCGGGCGGTGATCCGACCGGCCACCCCCTCGTCGATCACGTCCTGCAGCGCGGCCGGGACCAACACCTCTGCGGGCACCACCAGTTCGGAACCCAATGCCTGCACCACCCCGCCGGCGTACTCCTTGACCGCGAGATCGCCGACCTCCGCGTGCAGGCGCGTAAGGCGCTCGACGTCCAGACCGGCCGGGTCGTACAACGCCCCGTGCACGGAGGAGACCGCGACCACCGTCGCACCCAACTCGGCGAACCGGCGCACCGCCGCCGACCCGACCGCGCCCAGCCCCTGGACCGCCACCCGCGCTCCGACCAGGGGCAGGTCGATGCGCGCGGCCAGCGCGTCGGCCACCTCCGCGACCCCGTACCCGGTCACCCCGAGTCGGTCGTAGGGCACCCCGCCCAGCACGGAGTCGGTGCCCACCGCGGCCCCGCGGTCGCCCAGTTCGTCCTGGATGATCGCGGCGTCGTCCTCGGTCAACCCCATGTCCAGGCCGAACACGTACTCGGCGGGCACCTCGTTCGACAACGCCCGCGCGAAGGCCCGCAGTACGGCCTCCTTGTCCCGACCGGTGGGATCGCCGACGATCCCGGCCTTGGCGCCGCCGTAGAAGAGGTCGACCGCGGCCCACTTCCACGTCATCACCCGGGCCAACCGGGCCACTTCGCCGGTGGTCACCGTCGGGGACATCCGGGTACCGCCCTTGCCCATCCCACGGGCGGTGTTGTCGATGACCAACACGCCCTTCATACCGGTTCGGGTGTGTGACACGGAGACGACCTTCTCCGGCCCCCACTGATCCATCAGCGACAGGACATCCGACATGGCGAAGCACTCCTCGAGACCCAACGATCGATTCGGTCGACGTGCTCCAACAGCGTCGTGGCCGGCACCACGGGTGCCAAGGTCCGCCAGACCGCGACCTCTTTCGAGCCAGGGCAAGGAACTCTGATGCTCAACCCCCGTTCGAGCCAGGCCAAGGACATCTGATGCTCAACCCCCTGCATCTGCGCACGCTCGTCGAGGTGGTGGTCACCGGATCGTTCGCCCGCGCCGCACGCCGCACCGGATACACGGCCTCCGCCGTGTCCCAACAGATCGCCGCACTGGAACGGGCGGTGGGCACACCGCTGTTCGAGCGCGAGGCACACGGGATCCGACCGACCGGGATGGCCTTCACGATCGCCGAGCGGGCCCGCGAGTCGATCGCCGTACTGGACAGCCTGGAGCGCGACATCCGCGACGTGGTCCAGGGCCGCAGCGGGCGCCTGCGCCTGGGCACCTTCCCGACCGCCGGGGAACGTCTGGTCCCCTCCGCGGTGGCGGAGTTGACCCGTTCGCACCCCGGCGCGGAGATCCTGCTCGACGAGGCCGAGCCCGACGATCTGCTGCCGCAGGTACAAAAGGGCGACCTGGACCTGACCCTGGTCTTCGCCTACGACCTGGTGCCCCGGGTGTGGCCCGTCGAACTCACCGTGTTCCCGCTGATCGAGGAGACGCTGGTCGTGCTGGTGCCGGCCGGGCATCACGCGCTGCGCCGCTCCGACGGGATCGACCTCGCCGACCTGGCCGACGAGCGGTGGGTGGCCAGCAGGCCGGGAACCGCGGGCGCCACCAGCCTGTTCCGGATCTGCGCGGTGCACATGTTCGCCCCCAGGGTGGCCTTCCGGAGCAACGACTACGACGTGGTCCAGGGTCTGGTCGCGGCCGGCGCGGGGGTGGCCATCGTGCCCGGTCTGGCCTACCAACCCCGGGAGGGCATGGTCGCCGTACCGCTGGCGCAGACCCCGTCGCACCGGCGGGTGTTCGCGCTGTATCGCACCGCCAACCACAACCCGCTCCTGAAGGCCGCCCTGGACGCGTTCGTGCTCGCCGGGCGCGGCCTGCAGGGCCGTTTCGTGCGCGCCGACGAGTCGATCCGGTCGACGTCCGAGGAGGACGAGACGCCGACGACCGAACTCGACGAGGCGGTCTGATCGGCGTGATCGGCGTGTGACAGGTGACCGAAAGCGGGTTTCCGATTTCCGCTGCACGGTCGGGATTTCGATATTCGAGGCGGCGGTCCGGCATCTGCCGTGATCGCCGATTCGAAATATTTCGGAAAACGGGGAGCGGCTCCCCGGTGGATGGCCCCCGGGGATCGTGGGAGGTGTGTGCCGGCGTCACAACGGATGGAGAACGGGTAGAAATCGGGAGTAAATCGGACTGATCGACCCGACGATGCGACCCCGCGCGCCCGTTCGTGGGCGGCGCTCCACCGTGGGCACGGGCCGTCGCGAGCCGGCTCCTCCGGTGTCCGGGCCCGGGGGAGAGGGGCGGTTCCACATTACCGATCCATTCGCCCGCCTCAGTGAAGCAAAGCGCGGATCCCGACGTCAAGGACGCCGGGCGAATATCCATTGTGCGCGACCGGCGGCTACCGGCGGCATTCCGAATTCGGCACGGAAATACGCGTCCGTCGGCGCGGATGGCCCTATGGTGTCCCCGATGCGCGTGCGCCGACTCGCGCCGTCGGACGCGCGGGGAGGTCTCGATCGAGACCGGACGACGCGGGCGCGGCGCGCGTCGAGGATCCAGGGGAGGCGCACATGATCGACCCGGCTTCGGTACCGGCCCTGCCGGTGATCGTGATCGAGATGACCGCGCGGGGCGAGACGGTGGTGGACGGTGTACTCGTGCCCGCGCCGGCGGAGTTCGCCCGCACGGAGGCGATTCGTCGGGTCTCGGTCAAGGCGCTGGGCCTGGGCCGGGCGGTGCGGACCGTGGCCGTGGAGGCGGACGGCACCCGATGGCCGCTGATCGTCGACGTGGACGGCGAGGTGACGGCCGTGGACGAGCACCCGGCCCCGGACCCCCCGCCCCCGCCACCGCGACCGGTGCTCGTCGAAGAACCGCCCGCTCGGCCGACCGCCGGGCGACCCGCCGCCGCGCCGGCGCGGTTCGAGACGGTCGAGGCCACGCGTGCGACCTCGGTCGAGCCCGTCGACGCGCCCGTCCCCGAACCCGTCCCCGAACCGGCCCTCGATGCCTCCGCCGCCGAGGGCCGACACGCCCTGCTCGTGCGGATCCGTGCCGCCGTGGCGGCCGAGGACTGGACCGAGGCGCGCACCCGTGCCGTGCAGCTCACCGCGGACGATCCCCATCCCCCGCGGGGCGCCCGGGAGGTGCGCGCCTACGTCGCCGCCCTGACCGGGGAACCGGAACTGGCCGCGCGGATCTACGCGGACCTGGTCCTCGAACCCGAGGCGGACGCCGAGTCGGACCTGGTGCTGCGGCAGCTCGCGGACAACGCGTACACCAGTTGGCGGCGCGTGGCGCGGCTGCGGGCCAGGCTCGACGTCGGCCCCTCGGTGCTCCGGGCCCAGGTACGGGCACGCGGCGCCGACGACCCGGCGACGGAGGCCGCTCGGCGTTGGTTGGAAGAGCTGCGTCTGTTGGACTGACGGGTCGGGCGCCGACCCGCGCCGGTACCGGTCGGCAAGCGCCAGAGCCGCTTGTCCTTCACGCCATATTCCTTCAGCCTGTGGGCACTTGGCCGGATGCGCGAGATGGCGCAGGCTGGTCGCATCGAAGGGCTCGACCCCGACTGCAGCGGATGCTCGCCTTCGATGCGAACCCGACGGTTCTCTCGAACCAACCCTCGCCATCCTTCGGGAACGGAAGGAAATCCGACATGATTTGCTCTGCTTCGTCGATGGGTGGAGGTCGCGGAGGCCGCGGTGGCGGCACCCGAGGCGGTACTCGCACCGGCGGTACGAAGCCTCCGCAGAGCGTGCACCGGTCGGTCGAGTTCTGCGACCGGTCGACCGACCACCCGACGTCCGCCGAGGCGGCTTCAGGGACCTGAGCGGCGCGGGCTCGGGCGACAGCCGGGCGTTCCCCCTCAATGGCGCGGGGGAGACGTACCCTCCCGGCACTCGCCGCCCGAGCCCGCACCGCCCGTACCCGTACGGCATCCGGAGTCCCACCCCCACCCGATCCCGTACGCGTCCGCGACGGCCCGGGTGCGCGACCCCCATCGCGCACCCGGGCCGTCGTGTTTGTGCGTCGTGGACCGGGCCCGGGTTTGAGGCCGCACGGTACGAGGTTTTCGACGACGTCCCGAACAGGCGGCGGGGCCGGGCCCGTTCGGACCCGGCCCCGCCGGTCGTACTCCCCGCCGTGACCCGTCGGCCGGGCCGCGCACCGGGACCGGGGTGGGAGGAGTGTCGGGCGATCCGCGTATTCGGGATGTCGGGCCCGGAGGTTCGGGGGCGGGTGATCAGCCTGCGGTGCCCGGCCGGCGGGGGTCGCGGCGGTGGGGGCGACGGCCGATCAGCAGGAGTGCGCCGATCCCGGAGACGAGTACGGCCGCGGACGCGCCGGCGATCCGCAGCACGCCGTCACTCGCGCCGGTGCGGGCCAGTTGGCCCGGCGCGTCGCCCGAGACGGGTGGGGTTCGCTGGTCGTCGGGAGGTGTCGACGCCGAGGTCGACGTCGAGGGCGAGGCGGAGGGGGGCTTCGACGCAGTGCCGGAGGCCGAGGGGCTGGGCTTCGAGGTGGACGCGCCGGTACTGGGCACGGCAGTCGTCGGCGGGGCCGTGCCGGTCGGCGGCGCCGTGGTCGGCTTGGTCGACGGCTTCGGCGACGACGGCGCGCATTCCTTGCCGCCGTTCCAACCCGCGATCAGGTCGGTCGGGAATTTCGCGTCGGGATAACGCGGCAGCGGGTTGGCCTTCCCGTCGAAGACCTTGTCGTTGCCGTACAGGTCGATCTGGCCGAAGCACGGCGGCGCGTAGCGGGTGATGTCCAGGGCGGCGCCGCGGTGCGCACCGGTGAGGGACACCGTGCGGGAGCCGAGATAGCGCTGCACCCCCGAGGTCTTCCAGGTGGGGCCCTCCGCGCTGTACGCGGCGAGGGTGACCTTGTACGTGCAGGACTTCGGCACGTTGCCGGCGATCCGCACGCTCACCTTGGTGGCGAGGGAACCCAACAGGCCCGCCTTGGACCAGGTCTTGCCGTTGTCGACGGACCATTCGACGGCGACCGTCCCGCATGCCTTGGCGTCGTCTTCGGTCGCGTGGGCGGGACCGGCGCCGGCCACGGACGCGACCAGCGCCACGGCGCCGGCGCCCAGGCCCGTGGCGAACCTGCCGGGCACGCTTCGTCGGGCCGTCGTGTCGGTGTGACTTCGTTGCACTGTGCTGCTCCCCGGGCTGGGTGAGGGGTGACGACTCGATCCACGGTCGGAGGGAGTCCGGGGGCAGATTCGCGCCGTACGTGTGGCCGAGGAAGGGCGAGTCGGTCACCCGGGACGGGTATACGCGCGGGTAGCCGTCGTCCGCCGTCCCCGTCGTCCGCCGTCAGGCCGACCGGGCGCCGACGCCTTCCGGCAACACCCGACCCACCCAATCCCGTACCGCCGCCTCGGTGGACGCGGCGTCGGTCGACTCGCGTCGGTCGAAGACCCGGAACCGAGCCGCGTCGTCGGCCGCGAGCCGCTCGAACAGGACCGCCTTCTGGTGGAGTTGCCCCGGGTCCAGCAGTTTCTCGTGGTCCTGCGCGCGCAACCGCTCGACGACGGCTTCCGGTTCGTCCACGTTGATCAGGACGACACCGGGGAGCGGTCGCCATTCGGCGACGGTCGCCAGGAACCGGCGCGCGCTGCGGTGTGCCCGGTCGACGTCGCCGGGATGGCGGGTGACCGCGTCCTCGACGGCCGCCGTGTAGATGCCGCGCTGCTCGACGACGGTGCGCCCGGCGGCCAGGAACAGCCGGGCGGATTCGTAGCGGTGGGCCTGCATCGCGATCAGGGTCAGCGTCTCCGAGGCGGACCGTCCGCCCCTGATGTACGGGTCGCCCCCGACCGCCTCGGCCAGCGCCATCAAGGTGGCGAAGTCCGGCCGGGCGTTCGGTTCGCGGGTGGATCCGACGAAGATGCGCGGGGGCGAGATGATCGACCGCAGCAGCGCCGAGCTCACCTCGTACGCCTCCAGTCCCTCCACCCCCACGAGCAGGCCGGGGCGTCTGACGCGCCCACCCGCGGTGACCTTGGATTCGCGTTCTCGGGTGGGGTCCTGCGTTTTCTGAGGCATGGTCGAATGTTGCGCCGGGGCGACCGGCGACAACAGGTCGCGACGGGCATCAGCGACAGGTAAACCCCGTGGTAATAAGGAGAGTTCGCCGAACCCGGACCGAGCACCGGGAGCTCGATCGCCGATCGCTCACCGGACGGCGGTGCCGAGCGTCGAGGCGGCGTCGAGCGCCGGAGCGGTGTCGGTGACGACCACGCAGGCCATGGTACGGGCCAACTCCCGGTCCACGACGGCGGTCAGCCCGCCCCGGCGCGCGGCGTCCCGCTGTCGCGAGGCACCGGAACCCTCCGCGAGCACCCGCTCGATCGCGGTCTCGACCCGGTCGAGGTCGTCGGTCTCACGCAGGTACGGGGCCATTTCGGCCAGCAGGGCACGGACCACCGTGGCCGCAGGACGCGTCACTGCGGCCACGGGGTCGATCAGGTCGTGCGCGAGCCCGGAGCGCGCCGCGTGGCGGATCGCGTCGTGGGCGACCGTCGGCGAGGCCGCGGGGGGCGTACGGTGCGCAACGACGGCACGGGAGGCGTACCGGTAGAGCGCGCGGAACAGGGCCGCGATCGCGACGGTCGCCTCGACGTCGGCGATGGCGTCACAGACGCGGAGTTCGAGCATGGGCGCGTGCGCCGACAGGCGGAGCGGCGGCCGCGGCGTTTCGCGGGGCGAAGCCGCGGCGCCGACACCGCGTACGGCCTTCGTCGGGGCCGAGACCTCCGGGCGGTTCCAGCGCCAGCTGGCGTGGCCCGTGTCGCGGCCGGCCCAGTACGGCGAACTCGACGACAGGGCCAACAGCGTGGGGACATGCGGCATGATCCACGCGATCGCCCGGCTCGCCACCTCGCCGTCCTCGGCCTCGACGCGGACGAACATGCCGCAGGTGACCGGGCCGGCGGCGGGCTCCGGGGCGCGGTGCGGATGGTCGTGCTCCGGGAACTCCCGGTCCGGGTTCGAGCTCGGGCCCGGGTTCGGCAGGGGTGCGGTTCCGCTTGCCAGCGCACCCAGGTGCAGGCCCGCGGCGCGTTGCACCAGGATTCCGCGCAGCGCTACCAACTCCCCCCGCAAGTCCCCGAGTTCGTGGTGCGCGGAACCGACGAGCCGGATCGTCGAAGCGGTGCCCCCGCCGACGAAGGCGCCGATCGGAAGTCGGTCCAGGAGCCCGCGAGCCGACGGGACCACCCGTTTGGTGGCCAAGTCGACGACGTGGAACTCCTCTTCGATACCCAGCTTGAGCACAGTGACCCCTTCATCGGCCTCGGCAGGACGCCGACGAGGTCCGGGCACCCGTGTCCGTGGGCACCCCGTCTCGTCGCCTGCCGCCTCGGACCCATCCGATCGGCGTCCGGAACAACGGAGCCCATCGTCGCCACGGGCCGGGCGGGGCAAAAGGACGGGATGGTTACCACGTATGGGTAAATCCCCCGGTAGCCCGGGTGTCCGGTGCGGCTCAGTCCGCCGGGGGTGGGCTGCCGGGCGGCCGCGCCGGTGGGTGTTGCGGAGGTGCGGGCGGCCGCGTGTGCGCGCTCCACGGCGAGACGGGTACCGGGGCGGGTGCGGCGGACCTGCGGCGCAGTGCGTAGCCCGCGGCCGTCGCGACCAGGAACGCGGCGAGCGTTCCGCCGACCGGGATGCCCCAGTCGGAGGCCGTGGACGACGTGTCGCCGTCGCCGGTCCGGGCCGCTCCGTGGGTGGGCGAGTCGGCGACGGGGCGGCTTTGGGCGCCGGCCGGCGTTCGGGTCCGTGTCGCGGCGTCGGGGTCGATCGGCTCGTCCGGGTGTCGGACGGGCACACCCTCGACGGATACCTCCAGCGTGATCGGGACGACGACGCCGCGTTGCGGTCCCTGGGCGCCCGAGATCGAGACCTGGATGTAGTACGGCCCGCGCAGTGCGTAGTGGTCGTCCTTGAACTCCTTGAAGGAGCCCTTCGTCCCGTCGAAGTTCTCGTACTTCTTGCCGTCGCCCACGGTCCACGCACCCGAGGACACCTCCAGATGCGGGGTGCCGGGCGCGAGTTGGTTCGGCGGGGCGGCGGTGTTCGGGATGGCCTCGCGCAGCGGGTTGTAGAGGTTGACGACGAAGCGGGGGCCCTGCTTGTGCGGGAAGTCGGTCGGGATGTCGACGGAACCCTTGACCGACAACTTCTGGCCCGCCTGCACGTTCACGCGCCAGAACAGGAAGTCGCCCACGACCAGGCTCTCCCGATGCACGCCGGAGACGAGCGTGCCCGCGCCGTTGAACGAATAGCCGCCGGCGGCATCGTCCGCGGTCGGGGGTTCGGCCCCGGCCGCCGTGCCGGTGAGGGCGATCGGGGCGGTCAGCGCGGTGACGGCGGTCAGGACGACCGCTGCCCGACGGATGCCCGGTATGCGGCTCATGTTCGGCTCCGGCGGCGGCGCGAGGTGGTGGCCACGAAGGAGCCCAGGGCGCCGCCGAGGAGGATCGCGGTGGCGACGAGGGCGACGGTGGTCGTGGTGCCGGGACCGTTGTCGTCGTCGGCCGCGCGGGCGGAGACCGAGGCGCGGGAGTCGTCGGCGGAGCCCCCGGAGGGCTTCTCGGCGTTCGCGTCGGCGTTCGCGTCGGCGGTGGCGGTCGCGGTGGGAGCGAGGGCCGGGTCGCCGTCGGGCTGCGTGGCGCCCGCCCGCTTCGGATGGCTGATCAGGAGTTCGAGCAGGATCCGACGCTGGGGGTCGACCTCGGCGTTGTGCGAGATCCGCAGGCATCCGATGCCGTCGGGCGCCTTGGCCGTGTTGTGCTTTCCGCCGGTCGCGCCGGTGGTGACGATGTTGTTCGCCTCCAGGGCCACGCCCTCGCTCAGGAGCCAGCTCTGCGGCAGGTCCGGCGGACCGGAGCGGATGAACAGGTGGGTCAGGAACGCCGAGTTCTCCCGACTGTCCTCGTGGCGCATGCGCTCCGAGAAGATGGCGGTGGCGCCGATGGCCAGGTCCTCGTCCGGGTTCTTGCGGATGCGATACCAGAGGTCGCGGCTGGTGGTGAACGCGTCGAGATACTGGCCGTCCTCGACCATCGGCGCGTTCGGGCAACCGGTCGTGGCCCCCTGGACGGGGCGTCCGGAGGCCGTGTACGGGGTCGCGGCCCGCCGGAAGAGGCTGGTCATGCCGGCCACCAGGGAGTCGGCGTCCTTCGCGTCGGCGTAGGCCCCGCCACCGGCGGTGGTGATGCACTTGAGCTGGTCGCGGGCCGCCCCCGAGACGTTGAAGCCGACCGCGTCCACCGTCAACCTGGTGCCGCCCGCGTTCAACTCCTTGGCGACCTCGCACGGTTGCGGGGGCGCGCAGGTGTCCTCGCCGTCCGACACGAGGATCACGTGCCGCTCGCCCTGCGTACCGAGGTCGTTCGAGGCGGCCCGCAAGGCGTTGCCGATCGGGGTGAATCCGATCGCGGTCAACCCGGCGACCTTCTGTCGGGCCGTGCTCTTGGCCTCCGCCGTCGGCGTCGCGACCGGCATCAGGAGTCGGGTGTCGGCGCAACCCTGGACCTTGTCCGTTCCCGGGTAGGTCGAGCCGTAGACGCGGATGCCGACCTGTGCGGTGGCCGGAGCCGCGTCGATGATGCGGTTCACCGCCTGCTTGGCGGCTTCCAGGCGCGTCTGTCCGCCGCCGGCGTCGTTCTGCTTCATCGAGCCGGACAGGTCGAGCACCAACTCCACCCTGGCCGGCTCCGGCGCGCTCTGCGGTGCCGGATCGGCGGCCGCGACGGAGGCGGGCCCGCACAGCGCGAGGAACAGCGCGGCCGGCGTCACGGCCGAGCATGCGCGTAGGTATCGGATCACAGAGTCGATCATGGGAGCCGGAACCTCCGATGCCAAGAGGGAAGGCCCGTCGGACTCGCCGCACCGATCGTGGTCCGGCTCATCCTGAACGCCGAAGAACGAGGCGGATAGCCGGATTGCGCGAGCGGCGAGCCGGCCGGACGGCCTGCCGCCCGACCGGCGACGGGCGGCGCGGGGGTGGCGCCGAGGGCGGGCCTGGTGTTGGGTTGGGCTTTGCGTCGAGTCGGCCCCGGTGCCCGCGTCCGGTTCCCGAGCACAGGCCCAGAAGCGCCGTTGCTCAGCGTAAGACTTCTTGGACCCAGCGGGTCTTGGCAGCACGGTCACCAAGTCGCAGTCTTGTCCAACGGCCTTGCAAGCCAACGGATTTCGGCTGTTTCGACGACCCGCCCGAGGGCGCGCCGACTTCGCTCGACCTCGAGGACGGCCCGACCGTCGAGGGCACGGGACGGTACCGACGCCATGGCTGTCCGGCCGAGGGAACACGCGCGGGCGGCGGAACACGTGCAGCCGACACTGGACACATCTCAAGGGGACGCATGTCGATTCGGACTGTGGGTGTCGAAGAAGAGTTTCACATCGTCGACCGTCGGACGGGGAGGTTGAGCCCGGCGGGTACGGAACTGCTCGCCGAGCTCCCGGCGGCCGGCTTCACCGGTGAGGCCAAGGAAGCGTCGATCGAGACCAACAGCCAACCACACCGCGAACTGGCCGACCTGCGCGCCGACCTGATCGCCTCGCGAAGTCTGCTGGCCCGTGCGGCCGAGAAGATCGGCGTGGCGGTGATCGCCTCGGGCACCGCGCCGTTGATGGACCTGGCGGACTCGCCCCAGGCCCCGGGCGACCGCTACGCCTCGATCAAACGCGACTACGCCCTGGTGGCGGACGAGCAGGTGATCTGCGGGATGCACGTCCACGTCGGGATCGAGGACCGCGACGTGGCCGCTCGGGCGATGGCCTGGATCTCGCCGCATCTGCCCACCCTCCTCGCGCTGTCGGCCAGTTCCCCCTACTGGCTCGGTACCGACACCGGATACGCGAGTTGGCGCAACATGCTCTGGCAACGCTGGCCGTCGGCGGGCCCGGCCGACGGTTTCGCCTCGGCCCGGGAGTACGACGCCATGTTGGAGGGCCTGGTGCGCTCGGGGGTGATCCTCGACATCGGCATGCACTACCAGGACCTGCGGCTGTCCTCGCACGTGCCGACGATCGAGATGCGCATCTGCGACGCCTGCCCGGACGTGGACACGTCCGTGCTCATCGCCGTGCTCTTCCGCGCCCTCGTGCACCGCGCGATCCGGGCCGTCGAGGCGGGGGAGCGACCCCCGCAGCACTCGCCGGCGTGGCTGCGCGCCGCGACCTGGCGGGCCGCGCGCTCGGGTCTGGAAGGGCAGTTGATCGATCCGACGACGATGGCCGGCGACTCGGCGCGCACGGTGATCTGGACGCTGATCGAGAACCTGATGCCGGATCTGGTCGCGGCGGGGGACTTCGCCTTCGTACGCGCGGTGACCAAGCGGATGTTGGATGCCGGGAGCAGCGCCGCGCAGCAGCTTCGGGTGGACGATCCGTCGCCGCGGGCGGCGGCGCAATTGTTGCGGGCGCAGACGGTGGCGTTCGGTGAGATGCCGGGTGCGAGCGTGGGTGCGGGTGCGAACGGGGTTGCGCGCAAGAAGCGTTCCGACGCGGTGGGCGAGGGAGAGGGTGCGGATCCGAGTGTGGAGAGGGTGACCGATACGCCCACTTTGGTTGCCTGATGTCGATGGTTTCGCGGTGGTGATTGAGCGCTTGTCGGAACGGGTGCACGGATTTCCGTGCACCCGTTCTGCTTTGCCGCGAAGCATGTCTGTCCACATCTTGATACGTGAATCTCATCATTCGACATGACGGCGTACGGTGAGGCGCATCGGCGAATCGGGATCGCGAGAGGCGAGGGCGTCATGTCGAAGGAATCCGCGGTATACACGCACGGACATCACGAATCCGTGCTGCGTTCGCACACCTGGCGGACCGCCGCCAACTCGGCGGCCTATCTGCTCGACCGGATCGAGCCGCACATGAGGATCCTGGACATCGGGTGCGGGCCGGGCACCATCACGGCCGATCTGGCGGCACTGGTCCCCGACGGCGGGGTCACCGGTGTCGACCACGCGCCGGACATCCTGGACCGGGCGCGCGCCACGGCCGCCGAACGCGGGCTGGACAACGTGGAGTTCGCGGTCGCCGACGTGCACGCCCTGGACTGCCCGGACGACACGTTCCACGTCGTGCACGCGCACCAGGTGCTGCAACACGTGGGCGACCCGGTGCGGGCCCTGCGGGAGATGTACCGGGTGACCAAGCCGGGCGGCTTCATCGCCGCCCGGGACGCGGACTATCCGGCGATGGTCTGGTTCCCGCCGGTGCCCGGCATGGACGAATGGCTGGACCTGTACCTGCGGGTGGCCCGCGCCAACGGTGGGGCGCCGGACGCGGGGCGGCGGCTCAAGTCCTGGGCACTGCAGGCCGGTTGCCCCGACATCACCGCCTCGTCGAGCACGTGGTGCTTCGCCGACCCGGCGGAACGCGCCTGGTGGAGCGGCCTGTGGGCGGATCGCACCCTGGCCTCGGCCTACGCGGACCGCGCCGTCGCCGGCGGCCACGCGACCCCCGAGGAACTGCACGCGGTGTCGAACGCCTGGCGACGGTGGGGCGGTCACGAGGACGGCTGGTTCTCGGTGCAACACGGAGAAATCCTCTGCCGCAAGCCGGCCTGACCACCGCAAGACACCGCCCGCACGGGTGGCCGACCCGGACGTGTCCTTCGATATCGATAACAGGCTCTTTGAAGGCTGATCGAGCCTTCCCGAAGTATTCGTTGACACGAATATTCGTGAGGGTGAATACTTGAGGCATGGACGAACTCCTTGTCGCGCTGGGCGATCCGGCGCGTTGGCGGCTTGTCGGGTTGTTGGCGGAGCGGCCTCGGGCGGTCGGGGTGCTGGCCCGGTTGGCCGGGGCGCGGCAGCCGCAGACGACCAAGCATCTGCAGACGTTGGAGCGGGCCGGGATCGTTGCGTCGCAGCGCAGCGGGCAGCGTCGGATCTACGCGCTGCGACCCGGTCCGCTGCGGGAACTCGCGGACGTGCTCGGGCGGATCGCCGACACGGCCGAGCGGGCCGGCGGGCCGGGGGAGACCCACGACCGCTACGGGCGCAGGTTGGAGGTGGAGCGCCGCGCGGCCGGGGAGGCGGGGTGGGCCGACGGCCGCGTGTTCGGGTTCGCCCGGTCGTTGCCGGCGCGGCCGGACGCGGTCTGGCCGTATCTGACCGAGGCGGCCCTGCTCGGTCGATGGTGGGTGCCCGACGATCTCCGGGTCGCCGAACTGGGCTTCGAGGCCCGACCGGGTGGGCGGGTCGTGCTGGAGTATCGCGACGCGGAGGACGTCGACGACACCGGCCCGGTCGTGGGCCGGGCGGAGGGCGTCGTCGACGAGGTACGCCCCGGCGAGCACCTCGCGTACCGGCTCTCGCCGCTGCTGCCCGACGGCGGGCTCGCCTTCACCTCCCACGTCGAGCTGGACCTGCGCCCCGACGGCGCCGGCACCGGGCTCGACGTGCGTTGGCGGATCACCGACAGCACCGTCGAGTCGGCCGACTTCGTCGCCGGCATCGAGATCGGCTTCGGCCGGAGCCTCGACAAGCTCGTGGCGACCCTCGCCGCGGGCGCGCACACCTTTGACACCGACACCGGGAGCACGAGATGACCACGCGGACCACCGGTCGCAGGATCGTCACCAACATCGCCCTGTCCCTCGACGGCCGCTATGCCCGCCCCGACGCCCCCGAGGACATGAGCTGGGTGATGCCGTACGCGCTCACCGATGTGGCCCGCGACCACCTCGCCGGCCTGTGGGAGCCGGCCACGACGGCACTGCTCGGACGGGTCAACGCCGAGGGATTCCTGGGCTTTTGGCCCACGATCATCGGTGCGGAGGGCGTCGATCCGCGCGACGAGGGCTTCGCGAAGTGGCTCGTCGGGACCGAGAAGGTCGTGCTCTCCTCCACTCTCGGCGAGGTGCCCGCGCCCTGGGAGCGGACGACGATCGTGAACAAGCCGACCGCCGAGGTGGCCGCCGACCTCAAGGCGACCGAGGGCGGCGACGTTCTCGTGCTCGCCAGTGCCGGTGTGATCAAGGCGCTGTTGGCCGCGGACGCGGTCGACCGTTTGGCGCTCACCGTGTTTCCGGTCTTCCTCGGCGGCGGCCCGCGCCTGTTCGAGGACGGTCTGCCGGCGGCCGAGTGGACGCTCACGGCGCAGTCCGCGGGTGAACACGGCGCGCTGTGCCTCGTCTACGACCGCGTCCGAGCGGGGTTCGCGGGGTGACTGCGGAGCGACCGGGCGCGGTCAGGACGCCGGCGGTGGCGGGGCGGGGTGGTGCGGGTCGCCGGTGAACCAGGCCTCGGCCAGGTCGGCGACGGCGGCGAGGGTGCCGGGTTCGGCGAAGAGGTGGCCGGCGTGGGGGACGACGGCAAGGTCGTTCTCGCAGCGCAGGTGGGCGCGGGCCTGTTCGTTGAGGGCCAGCACGCTCGCGTCGTCGCCGCCGACGATGAGCAGGGTGCGGGCGGTGACCTCGGGCAGGCGGGGTGTGGCGAGGTCGGGCCGGCCGCCGCGGCTGACGACGGCGCTCACCCGGTCGCCGAGGTCGGCCGCGGCCCACAGCGCCGCGGCGGCGCCGGTACTGGCGCCGAAGTAGGCGACGCTCGCCGTCCGCGTCTCGGGTCGTTCGCGGAGTCCGCGGGTGACGGCGACGAGGCGTGCGGCCAGGAGTTCGATGTCGAAGACGTTGCCTCGGGCCTGTTCCTCGGTTTCGGTGAGCAGGTCGAAGAGCAGGGTGCCCAGGCCGGCCCGGTCGAGCACATCGGCCACGAAACGGTTGCGGGGGCTGTGTCGGCTGCTGCCGCTGCCGTGGGCGAACACGACGATGCGGTCGGCTCCGGTGGGGACGGTGAGTCGGCCGCGCAGTCGCACGGCGCCGACGGGTAGGTCCACGTCCTCGTCCGTGCGGCCGGCCCCGCCGGACGGCCCGGCTTGCGGGATCCGGGCGGCGGCTCGGGCCAGGCAGTCGACGACCTCCTCGTCGGTGGTCTGGGAGAAGTCCGAGTAGAACTGCCCGACCGCCATGAAGCCGAGGGGGTTGTGCAGGCAGACCAGTTCGTCGGCGTCGGCTCCCGCCGACCAGCCGGACGGCGCGACGGGGACGGCGAGGACCACGCGGGCGGCGCCGCGGGCCCGGACGGTGCGGCAGGCCGCGAGGGCGGTGGATCCGGTCGCGATGCCGTCGTCGACGATCAGGACGGTGCGATCGGCGAGTTCCGGGGGTGGCCGGCGGCCCCGGTAGCGGTGCGCGCGTTCGGCCAGCAGGGCCCGCTCGCGCTGTTCGATGTCCCGCAACGTGGTCGCGGAGACGCCCGAGGTGCGCACGACGCGCTCGTTGAGCACGCGCGTTCCGTCCTCGGCGATGGCGCCCATGCCCAGTTCGGGTTGGGACGGCACGCCGAGTTTGCGCACCAGGCATACGTCGAGGGGCGCGTGCAGGGCGTCGGCCACCTGCGCCGCGACCGGTACCCCGCCCCGGGGCAGGCCCAGGACGATCACGTCCTCGCCGGCGAGGTGATCGAGCCCGGCGGCGAGTTGTCGACCCGCGTCGACACGATCGGTGAAGAGCATGGTTCCTCGTCTCGTCCTCCTTCGATTCTGCGACGACCGCCGGTCGAGTGCGCGTCGTCGCGACGACGCGCACGTACGCGAGACAGACACCGGACGGACGAGGGACAGTGGAAGGACAGCATCGCCATCGAGGGGGGTTCCCAGGGTTACCGGGAGCTGTCATGACAACGGGACGTCGGCCCGTGGTGGTCGGAGTCGAGAACTCGGCGGCGGGCATGCTCGCCGTCTCCTGGGCCGCCGAGGAGGCCGCCCGACACGCGCTGCCGCTGCGCCTGGTCCACGCGTCGGAGTGGCCGGCCGATCCGGCGGGCGCGGAGGCCGCGGCGGAGCAGGGCCGGCACGACGGCCGGCTGCATCGGGCGCACGTCTACGACTGGTCGGTCGAGACGTATCCCGAGGCCGAGACCCCGGTGCTGCGCCGCAGCTGGGCCGAACGTCGGCGCGCGGCCGACGAGGCGCTGTTGGACAAGGCCCGGGTGGTGGCGGTCAAGCGCAGACCGGACGTGGCGGTGAGTATGGCGGCGATCGACGGGCGCACGGTGGACGTGTTGCGGGCGGAGGCGCGTGCGGCGAGCGTGCTGGTGCTCGGGTCGCGGCGGTTGTCCGCGTTCACCGAGTTGATGACGACGGGCGGCATCGCGGTTCCGGTGAGTGCGCACGCGCCGTGTCCGGTGGCGGTGGTGCGTGGGCCCGAGCCGATCACCGGCGAGCCGCCGACGGTGGTGGTGGGCGTCGACGGGTCGGCCGGTTGCGAGCGGGCGGTCGGGTACGCGTTCGAGGCCGCCTCGTTGCGTGGTGCGGGCCTGCGGGCGGTGCACGTGCGTCCGCCGACGGCGAGCATGGTCGCCGCGTTCGGCAGCGAGGCGGAGGTGGAGGAGGCGCTGATCCGGCTGGGCGAGACCCTGGCGGGGTGGAGCGAGAAGTATCCGGACGTGCCGGTGGAGCGGGTGACGATCCTGGGCCATCGGGTGCGCGCGCTGGCGGATGTGGCGGCGGAGGCGTTGTGTCTGGTGGTGGGCAGCCGGGGCATGGGCGGTTTCCGCGGCATGCTCCTGGGCTCGGTCACCAACGGCCTGATCCACCACGCTCCCGGGCCGCTGGTGATCGTGCCGCAGGGCGACGTCGGGTGAGTGTGCGGCGGGCCGGCGTACGGGTGCGGAAACCGGCGCCGGGAGCCGGTGCGGGGTGTCCGGCGGCGCGGCGCGGGTGGAGGACGGGCGGGTGGTGGACGCGTCGCGGCGCGGGATCCGGGTAGGCGGCCGGTCGAGTGCCCCGAGCGCGCGAGTCGTCAGGGACGTGTCGGGGGGCGATCCGAGCGGGAGACGGACGGGAGGTCGCGGGTACAGACGCCGCCGAGCGGCCCCGGGGCGATCCCGGGGAGCGATCCGAGGGAGACAGTGCGATGACCATTCCCATGCCGGTGGACCCGGATACCCGGCCGCCGCAGCCGACGCCCTGGCCGGGCCCGGACCCGGACCCGGTACCGGTGCCCGTGCCGGAGCCGCCGCGACCGGAGCCCACGCCCGAACCGGAGCCCGGTCCGGAGCCCGAGCCGCAACCCGTCTGACCTCGGCGATCGTGTCGGCGCGTGTCCGGCCGGGGACGCGGTGCGAGCGTGTCCGGTACGGGTTGGGCCGGCCCGTGGACGGGCGTAGCGTGGTCGGGTGGGGGTGCCGCGCGCGATCCCGAGCGGAACGGATGTGAGCTTCGTGATCATCATCGGACTCTTCATCGCGGCGGCGAGCGTCGCGTTCGCGGCCCTGCTCGTCGCGTACAACACCTCCGGGGGTCCCGAGTACACGGTGAGCATGTTCGACACCGACATGGTCACCCTCGACACGACGGCGGCGTTCCTGGCCGGTCTGGCGCTGGCGTTGTTGTTCTGTGCGGCGTTGGCGATGGTGGCGACGGGGATGCGGATGCGCACGCGGCGGCGCAACTCGGCGGCGCGCGTGGGGGATTACGACCGGAGTGGTCGGGCGGCCCGCTACCGGGCCGCGCACGAGTGGCAGGCGGATCCGGCCCGTACCGAGCGTGCGGACGTGCGTCGGGAGCCGATGGGGCCCGCGCCGCAGCGGCCGCCGGAGCCGCCGGAGGGCCGTGTGTGAGGGGTGGTCGTACGAGGTGCGGGGCCGGTTCGGCGGATGGCCGAGCCGGCCTCGTCGTGTGGTGGTGCGGGGTCAGCCCGGGGGGATGCGGCCGCGTTCGGTGGGGCCCGGGGTGTCGCGCATCTCGGCGAGTGCCCGTGTCTCGACGAGTTCCTTGAAGCGCAGCAGGTCCGGCCGGACCCGGGTCGCGGTGAAGGGCGGGGTGGTCTCGGTGAGGCCTTCGGGTTCGACCTCGGTGACGACGTCGATCGTGGTGTGGTCGGCGTCGACCGCGCGGAAGGTCACGAGTGCGTGGTGGCGGGGTTCGTCCGACACGGTGCGCCAGGAGACGTGTTCGTCGGGGAGTTCCTCGGTTTCGGTGCCGAATTCGCGGGTCACGCCCGCGGTGTAGGTCTTCCAGTAGTGGTGGTGGGCGTCGAGCCGGACCACCTCCTCGACCCCGTCCATGAACCGCGGGTACTCCTCGAAGCGGGTCCACTGGAGATACGCCGTGTGCAGCGGGACGTCCACGTCGACGGACTCGGTCACGGCGGCCATACAGGTCACCTCCCACGGTGGGGCGAACCGGATATGTCTGCGGCCTGCCCTGGGGTCGCGAGCCCAAACGACGTCGGTTCGGGGTCGCGGGCGCGGGTGGGGTGGGGGGATGCGCGCGGGGTGGGAGGGGAGGATCGAGGTCCGGTCGGGCGAAATCGCCGCCACCGGAGGACGCCACCGGGATGTGGTTGCTACGTTGGTGGCATGACGGTGATGACGTTGCGGATTCCCGACGACCTCGACGCCTCGATCCGGGCGGGTGCGGCGGCGGCGGGGCTGTCCCTGAACGCCTATATCGTGCGGGCCGCGCGCCGGCAGGCGGTGCTGGACGCCGCTCGGCAGTTGGCCGCGCTGGGTCTGGGCGAGGAGTTGTGCGACGAGGGCGACGCGTTGTGAGGCGTGGCGAGATCTGGACGCTGGGCGACGGTCGCGATGTCCTGGTCGTCTCGCTGGACGGTCTCGAACAGGCCTTTGCGGCGGTGCTCGCGATCGTGCTGCATCCGGCGGGTCGCTTTCCGGACACGGCGATGTCCGTGGTGATCGAGCAGCCGCTGCCCTCGACGGCGGTGGCGGTCGATCTCCAGCGGTTGCGCACGGCCCGGTTCGACGGCGCGAAGCTCGTCGGCACGGTGGCCCGTGAGGTGATGGAGCGGGTCGATCAGGCCTTGCGCGCGGTGCTGGACCTGTAGCTTCCGGCCGGGGCGGCCGGGGTGTGTCGCGTCGTCGACGCGACGCCGGGGTGTGTGGTGATCGCGGAGATCACGGTCGGGGCGGTGGCGGGGTCGCGGACGCGGAACGAGTCCGGCAGGTGTTCGGGGCCGATCGCCGGGGCCGGGGTGGTGTGCCTCCACCGCAGGCGCAGCCGTTCCCACGCCTGCTCGTGATCCTCGTAGTACACCTGGCGCACCTGCGGCATGGCTTCGAGCGCGGTGGAGATGTCGGCGCGCTGGGCGGTGGTGACGGGGCCGGTGGCGCAGCCGCCGGTGCGGGGGTCGCCGGCGTGGCACAGGAATACGGAGAGGTCGGCCTTGCCGGCCCAGTAGTCGGCGCCGGGGGGCAGGTTGTCCTCGGCCCAGGCAACAGCGCGGCCGCGCAGCCCGCGGCGATGGTGCCGGTGCGTAATGTGAGGTGGGTGGTCATCCTTGTCCCCGAGTGGTGAACATCCGAAGGTGCTCGGCGTGGTTGGTCCGTCGCGCGGTGTCGGGTCATCCGTCGTGGGGGCGGCGGGTGCGTCTGGTGTCGACGTTGGTGGTCAGTGTGGCGAGGAGGTGGGGGAGTTCGGCGACGGTCCGTTCGGGCAGTCCGGTCACGGTCTCCTCGGCCAGGGTGCACCACGCGTGTTTGATTTGCTCGACCAAGTCGGTGCCGTTGTCGGTGAGTTCGACGACGGCGGCGCGTTTGTCGGTGGGTGCCGGGGTGCGGCGGATGTGGCCGGCGGCCTCGAGTTTTCGGGTCATCAGGGTGACGCTGGGCGGTTCGCAGCCGAGTGCGTCGCTGAGTCGGCCCTGGATCATCGGGCCGTTGCGGGCGAGTTCGAGCAGCAGTGCCTCCTGGCCGGGGTGCAGGCCGAGTGGGGCGAGCAGGGTGGTGATCCTGGCCCGGTGGCGCAGGCTCAGCAGGCGGATGGCCTGGTTGAGGGCGTCGGCCCGGTCGAAGTCCATGGTTCTTCTCGGCTCTCCTCGGATTACTTATGCGCATACCATTATCAAGGTGTCAGGCGCGGCCCGGCGGTGGTGGTTGCGGGCGGTCGCGGAGTACGTCCAGCACGGCGCGGACCGCCGCGCGTTGCGGCGAGCCCCGGCGGATCGCGGCCGTGATCGTGCGGGTCTGCGGGGTCGCGAGTTCGCGGGTGAGCACCCGATAGCGGTGATCGACGGCCAGGCCCGGCAGCAGCGCGATGGACAATCCGGCCTCGACGTGCTGGAGCGTCATCATGTAGTTGCTGAACCGGCACACCACCCGGGGCTCGAAGCCCGAGCGGCGGCACAGGCGCAGCGCGAGGTTCGCCATGTACGACTGCGGCATGTCGAACGCCCACGGCTCGTCGGCGCAGGCCGCAAGGTCCGCGGTGCCGCGCCCGGCGGCGGGATGCCCGGGCGGGACCACCAGCACGATCGGATCGGTGCCCAGCGGGACCAGGTCGAGGTCGGGGCCCAGCGGCAGTTCGTCGAAGTCGGTGGTGGTGATGATGACGTCCGCGTCGCCGACGCGCAGCGCCGGCATGCTCTCGTGCGGTTCCAGCTCCAGCAGCTGCACGTCCAGGCGTGGATGTTCGCGGGCCAGGCGGGTCACCGCGGGCACCGCCATGGAGTGGATGGCGCTCTGGAACGCGCCCAGGCGGACCAGTCCGGCGGGTTGCTCGCCGAAGCCGCGCAGTTCCTCCTCGACGCCGTCCATGTGGTCGAGGATCGCCCGGGCGCGGTGGGCGAGGATCAGCCCGGCCGAGGTCAGCCGCACCCGGCGGCCGGTGCGCTCCAGGAGGCGGGTGTGCGTCTCGGCCTCCAGGACGGCGAGTTGTTGGGAGACGCTGGACGGGCTCAGGTTGGCCGCCTGGGCGACCGCGCGCACGGTGCCCAGGGTGTGCAACTGGCTGAGCAGCCGCAGCCGCCAGGGGTTCATCATCTCGCCATTGTTGTACGGCGGAGCCGAACAGCAAGGCCACAATCGTGCGCTGGACGTGTGCTTCGGGTGCGACCTACCGTCGGGACATGGCTGCTTCGACCACCTCCCCGTCGTCCTCCACCGACCCGTTCTGGACCGACGCCGAGCGGCATCTGGTGCGCTACGGCGGCGAGTTCACCCGCGAGATCATCGACCGTGCCGCCGGGAGCTTCGTGTTCACCGCCGACGGCCGGCGCATCCTCGACTTCACCTCCGGGCAGATGAGCGCGATCCTGGGCCACGCGCATCCGGCGATCGTGGACACCGTGCGGCGGCAGGTGGCGACCCTGGACCACCTGTACAGCGGCATGCTCAGCCGTCCGGTGGTCGACCTGGCCCGGCGGCTGGCCGAGACGCTGCCGGATCCGTTGGAGAAGGTGCTGCTGCTGACGACGGGCGCCGAGTCGAACGAGGCCGCGATCCGGATGGCCAAGCTGGTCACCGGCCGGCACGAGATCGTCTCGTTCGCGCGGTCCTGGCACGGCATGACCCAGGCCGCCGCGTCCGCGACCTACAGCGCGGGTCGCAAGGGCTACGGGCCCGGCGCGCCCGGCAACTTCGCCATTCCGGTGCCGAACGTGTACCGGCCCGACTTCGTGGCGGCGGACGGAACGCTCGACTGGCGGCGGCAGTTGCATTTCGCGTTCGACCTGATCGACGCGCAGTCGACCGGCAGTCTGGCGGCGTGCCTGGTGGAGCCGATCCTCAGCTCGGGCGGCATCATCGAGCCGCCGATCGGCTACCTGGCGGCGCTGCGCGACAAGTGCCGGGAGCGCGGGATGTTGCTGATCCTCGACGAGGCGCAGACCGGCCTGTGTCGCACCGGGGACTGGTACGCGTTCGAGCGCGACGGCGTCGTGCCCGACATCCTCACGCTGTCCAAGACGCTCGGCGCGGGGCTGCCGCTGGCGGCCGTGGTCACCAGTGCGGAGATCGAACAGCGGGCGCACGAACGGGGTTTCCTGTTCTTCACCACGCACGTCGCCGACCCGCTGCCGGCGGCGGTGGGCAACACGGTGCTGGACGTGCTGAGCGCGGATCGGCTCGACGAACGGGCCCGCTCGCTCGGCGCGTTCCTGCGTCGGGGGCTGGTCGAGATCGCGGAGCGTCACCCGGTGGTCGGCGACATTCGCGGTCGCGGGTTGCTCGCCGGCCTCGAACTGGTCGTCGACCGCGATGCGGGGCACGGCTCCGGGGCCGGTTCCGACGAGCTCGGCGCGCGGGTCACCCGGCGCTGCCTGGAGTTGGGTCTGCACATGAACATCGTGCAACTCCCGGGCATGGGCGGGGTGTTCCGGATCGCTCCGCCGCTGACCGCGACCGAGGACGAACTCTCGCTCGGGTTGGGCATCCTGGACGAGGCGATCGGCGACGCGTGCGCGGGTTCGCGGTAGGCGGGTCCGCGCGC
This sequence comes from Embleya hyalina, assembly GCF_003967355.1. Taxonomy (GTDB): domain Bacteria; phylum Actinomycetota; class Actinomycetes; order Streptomycetales; family Streptomycetaceae; genus Embleya; species Embleya hyalina. Next base: position 320,516 of record NZ_BIFH01000013.1, read on the forward strand.
CGGCTTTCGGAATGTCGTTCAGGTTCGTGATAGCCTCTAACTGGAATGCGGGGATGCGGCCGGGCACGTGCGAAAAGGTGGCAGGGCATGGCGGAAACCGAGACGAACACCCCGCGCGAGCGCTACCGGACGCAGGTGCGGACGGAGATCAAGCAACACGCGTGGGAGCAGATCGCCACGGCGGGCGCGTCCGCGCTCTCGCTCAACGCGATCGCCAAGCGGATGGGCATGAGCGGGCCGGCGCTCTACCGCTACTTCGCCGGCCGTGACGAGCTGATCACCGAGCTGATCCGGGACGCGTACCGCAGCATGGCCGACGCGGTCCGGGTCGCCTTCGAGGGCGGCGCGGACGTGGCCGAGACGGCGCGCGCCATGCGCCGATGGGCGCTGGCGGATCCGCACCGCTACCTGCTGATCTACGGCACACCCGTCCCCGGCTATCACGCCCCCGACGACATCACCGCGATCTCCGGCGAGATCATGGCCACGCTGCTCGACGTGTGGAGCGCGCAGCCGCCGGCGGAGCACGCGACGACCGCGCTCGAGGCGGACCTGGCGCGGCATCGGCACTGGGCGGGCGAGCACCCCGCGCCGCCGGCCGTGCTGCACCGGGCCCTGATCTTCTGGACCCGGCTGCACGGCCTGCTGTCCCTGGAGCTGGCCGGTCACTTCGTCGGCATGGAGTTCGACCCCGAGCTGCTGTTCGAGGCGGAAGTCGCCGACCTGCGGGCGTAGCGCGTCAGCCGGTCCCGGCGGACAGCGGGCCGGCGGGGCCGAGGGCGAGGCGGGCGAAACGCTCGCCGATGCGGCGGTGGGCGGCCGGATCCGGGTGCAGCTCGTCGGGCAGCGGGAGTTCGGCCTGGTCCGCCGCGCCGTACAGGTCGAGGCCGTCGAGGTGGTGCAGGTTCGGGTCGTCGGCGGCGCGCTGTGCGACGATCCGGGCCAGCTCGTCCCGGATCACGGTCAGGGTCGGCCTTCCGGCGGCGACCTGCGCAGGGTCGCCCGTGGCCACGAACCGCAGGCGCCCCTCGCCGAACGCGGCCGGGTCCACGGCGGACGGCCCCGGGGTGTGCTCGTGGATGGCGCAGTGGATCGGCGAGACCACCAGCAGCGGGGTGTCGGGGTGTCCGTCGCGGATGGTGTCGAGGAATCCGTGCACCGCCGGGCCGAACGCCCGCAGCCGCATCAGGTCCGTGTTGACGATGTTGATGCCGATCTTGAGGCTGATCAGGTCCGCGGGGGTGTCGCGCATGGCGCGGGCGGTGAACGGGTCGAGCAGGGCGCCGCCGCCGAAGCCGAGGTTGATCAGCTCCACGCCGCCCAGGGCCGCGGCCAGGGCCGGCCAGGTCCCCGTCGGCGTGGCCGCGTTGGAACCGTGGCTGATCGAACTGCCGTGGTGCAGCCACACCTTGCGCCCGTGCGCCGGTGCCGCGTGGATGGGGGCGTCGCCGCGCAGCGCGACCAGCCGGGTGCTCTCGTCGTGCGGCAGCCAGATCTCGACGTGCTTGTCGTGGGTGGGCAGGTCGGTGAAGCGCAGGGTGCGCGTCGGGCCGGGCCGGGTGTGCGCGGTCCCGGTGGCGAGGTCGATGGTGAGCGTGTCGCCGTCGGGCACGCTCGCCCGGGCGGTCGGGCTTTTGTCGACGAGGAGTTCGTACACGCCGTCGGGGCGCGGCGGGGCTCCGGGGTAGACGCGTTTGGTGGCCACGACGTCCAGTTCGAGGGTGGCGGCCCGGGTGCGCAGGGCCAGTCGTACGCCGGAGGGTTGCGACTCGGCCGTCGCCAGTTGCTCGTCCGGGATCTGCCGGCGGGCACGGGCCGGCAACCGGTGGGGCAGTGCGCCGCGTTCGGTCTGCTCCAGGTCGAGGGCGCCGCGCAGCAGGTCGGCGGTGATGGGGGTGATGGTGTGGGTGTACGGGGTGTCCATGGTCTCGGTCTCTTCGCTGTACGGGGATGGCGGGGGAGGGGTCAGGAGGTGGTGGGCCAGGTGCGCAGCAGGCTGTCGAGCGCGTCGAGGATCGCGGTCCAGCTCTGTGCCGAGTCGGGGGAGCTGTGCTCGAAGCCGCCGGCGGACTCCAGGTCGACGAAGCCGGCGAAGACGCTGCCCAGCAGCCGCACGGCGTGCGTTCGGTGCGGCTCGGCCAGGTCGTATCCGCGCAGCAGCGCGCGCATCATCCGCGCGTGCCGGACGCCGGCGCCGGTCGCGGCCGTCGCCGGGTCGAGCCGGTATCGCGCGGCGGCGAAGCGGCCCGGGTGGGCGAGGGCGTAGTCGCGGTAGACGTTCGCGAAGGCGGTCAGCGCGTCCCTGCCCGCGCGTCCGGCGATCGCGGCGGAGACCCGGTCGGCGAGTTCCTCCAGGGCGAGCAGGGCGATCCGGGTCTTGAGGTCGTGGGCGTTGGCGACATGCGAGTACAGGCTCGCGGTCCGAACGCCCAGTCGCCGGGCCAACTCCGCGGGCGTCGCCTGCTCGAACCCGACCTCGTCGGCCAGCTCGGCCCCGGCCCGCACCACGTTCTCGGTGGTCAACCCCACGCGCCCCATGTCCATCCTCCTCATCCACTCTCGGGTTCGCCTGAATGAATTATGCATCTGCCTAATTCGTTTAGGCAAATAGCATGCCTCGTCAGGCCGGGGAAGGGGGCTTTCGCCGCGGCGCGAGGGGGTCCATGCGGCCGCGCGGCGCCCGGTCGGCCGCGCGGAGGGTGCGCGGCGGACGTGGTGAGGACTGCACGGCGCCACGCCGCCTGCCGTTGGCGATTCGGACGGATTCGATGATCGCTCTTCGTCCCCGGCGACGATACGAGGTGTCCGGGCGCTGCCTACCCTGAGCGTCCTCTGCGGCAGTCGCGCCGTTCTCCGAGGAGGTATCCAGCATGGGACGATCCGATGCGGTCGGGTCCGGTGTCCGGACCGTGAGAGGCGCCGCGCGGGCGGCGGCCGGCGCGGTGGCCCTGGGGGTGCTCGCCACCGGGTGCGGCGGCACCGGCGCCTCGAGCGCGGGCGGGAGCGACACGATCACGATCGGGATCTCCGAGGACCCCGCCAATCTGTCGCCGCTCACCTCGCTGTCCAAGATCACCTCGCTGCTGACCCGCTTCTCCTACGACGCGCTGGTCAATACCGGGCCCGACGGGCGGATCGTCTCCGGGGTCGCCGAGAAGTGGGAGTCCTCCGACGCCCTCTCGGCCACGTTCACCCTGCGGCGCGACGTGCGGTGCGGCGACGGCCGGGTGTTGACCGCGTCCGCCGTCGCGGCCCAGTACAACTACATCGCCGACCCGAAGAACACCTCGCCGCTGTACGGCCTGGCCGTGACGCCGGGAACCGTCGCCACCGCGGACGACGCCACCAACACGCTCGTCCTGCGCACGCCCGAACCCACCCCGTTCCTGCTGCGCGGCGCCTCCCAACTACCGCTGGTGTGCCCCTCGGCACTCGCGGCGCCCGGCACGCTCGACCACGCCACCGACGGCACCGGGCCGTACCGGCTCGTCGAGGCCGCGGCGGGTGACCACTTCACCTACGCCAAGCGGCCCGACTACGTCTGGGGACCGGGCGGCACGAGCTCCGCCGAGCTGCCCGAGCGATTGGTGTTCAAGGTCGTCACCAACCCCTCGACCAGGGCCAACCTGCTGCTGGGCAAACAGCTCGACATCGCCTCCGTGACCGGCGCCGACCGGGTCCGGCTGACCGCGGCGGGGCTGAAGTACCAGGTCCAGCGCGACCCGTACGGCATGTTCCTGTACAACGAGGCGCCCGATCACGTCACCGCCGATCCCGCGGTGCGCTGGGCGCTGACCGCCGCGCTCGACCTCAAGCAGCTGGGGGCGGTGGCCACCGGCGGCAAGGGCTCGGCGCCGACCCGGGTCGCCGTCACCATGCTGCCGACCTGCCCGGCGGACGCGGTGAGCGCGAACATCCCGCCGCACGACCCGGCACGCGCGGCGGCCGCGCTGCGCGGGGCCGGGTGGACGAAGTCCGGCGGGCACTGGACCAAGGACGGCAGGCAACTGTCCATCGTGCTGCCCTACTCCGGGGCGGCCGGCTCGGAACTGATGTCCGCGGTGGAACTGGCGGTCGAGCAGTGGCGCTCGTTCGGGGTCAAGGTCAACCGCCGGCCGCTCACCGCCGGGACCACCGGGGAGGTGCTGGCCTCCGGGCAGTGGGACATCTCCTGGACGCCGGTCACGCTGACCCAGCACGACCAACTCGTGCCCTTCTTCAGCGGCCCCAAGTCGCCCGACGGGCTCAACTTCGGCGCCGTCGACAACCCCGAGTACAAGCGCCTGGTGGGCCTGGCCATGGGCAAGCCGGACATCGCCGGCTGTGACGAATGGACCGCGGCCGAGGCCGAGTTGGTCAAGCGGGTCGACGTGATGACCTTCGCGGACATGCTGACCCCGTACTTCGCCACGCACGGCACCACGTTCGCCATCGACGCCGGCGGACTCGACCCGATGTCGCTGCGCCGGACCGGCTGACCCCTACGGGCGCGCGTGCCCACCTCGGCCCTGCGCCGATCGACGACGAGGTAGAGCGGGATGCCGCTCGCGGCGTACTGACGTGGTTTGGCCGCCGGATCGTCACGGTCGAGGTCCTCGCGTCTCGTGGAATTCGACGTCACCTCGACCAGCATCAGGATCCCGGCGGGGGACATGGCCTTGCCGGCTCGGACCAGGACGCGGCGGGACGGGTCGAACACGACCAGGTCGGGCGTGCGCTCGGACGCGCCGAATTCCACCGAGGTGTTCTCCCGCATCGCTCGCTCGGCCGCGCCGTCGTTCGGCAGGGAGGCGAGGAAGGAGCGCAGGTTGTCGAGGATGTCCCCGTGCGCCGCGTCGGGAGGGGTCCGCATCACGATGCCGTGCGGTGTGGCCTCGAACCTCACGGGCTCGGACAGCGCGGCGAGTTCGGGCACCTCTCGTACGTGGTCGAGAATGCGGCGCGCGACGAAGGCGATGTAGTCGGGGTCCCGGGGGCCGGGGCGCGTGTTCGGGCTTTCGTGGGGGTGTTCGGGTGGGGGTGGGGGGCTTGGTGCGTGGTTGTCGGGTCGGGTGGTGGGGTGAACCCGGGTGACGTGGGGGTTGTCGGCGTATGAGGATGGGGTCATGTCAGTCAACAGTGTTCCGCTTCCGCGTCAGGTCGCCGACTCCTATGTCGACGAACTCGTTGTGCTCGATCCGGTGATGGGGACGTTTCTCGGTGTTGCGGAGTGTTCCGGGCGGTTGCCCGATCTGTCTCCCGACGGGCAGGAGGCGCGGGCCGCGTTGGCGCGGGTCACGCTTGCCGCGCTCGCCGAGGCCGAGCGGCGGGACGGGGCGGAGGTGGAGGTCGAGCGGCGGTGTGCCCGGCTGTTGCGCGAGCGGTTGACGGCCGAGCTGGCCGTGCACGAGACCGGGGAGGGGCTGCGGACCGTCGGGAACATGGGCACGCCGATGCACTTCGTGCGTGAGGTGTTCACCGTGACGCCCGCGGAGACCGACCAGGACTGGGCCGCGATCGTCGAGCGGTTGCGGGCGGTCTCGCACGCGCTTTCGGGGTATCGGCAGTCGCTGGAGCTGGGCCTGGAGCGCAAGTTGTACGCGGCGCCGCGCCCGACCGGGGCGTGTGTCGCCCAACTCGGCGAGTGGGCCGACACCGACGGCGACGGACGCGGCTGGTTCGAGGACTTCGCCGCCGCCGGCCCGGAGGCCCTGCGCGCCGACCTCGACGAGGCCGCGCGCGCCGCGACCGCCGCGGTGGTGGAACTGCGCGACTGGATGCGCGACGTGTACGCCCCCGCCGTCGCCGACGCCCCCGAGGTGGTCGGGCGCGAGCGGTACGCCGTGTGGTCGCGGTACTTCAACGGCGCCGACCTCGACCTGGACGAGGCCTACGCCTACGGCTGGTCGGAGTACCACCGCCTCCTCGGCGAGATGCGCCACGAGGCGGAGAAGGTCCTGCCCGGCGCCGCCACGCCGTGGGTGGCGCTCGCGCACCTCGACGAGCACGGCACGCACATCGAGGGCGTCGACGAGGTGCGGGCCTGGCTCCAGGCCCTGATGGACGAGGCGATCGACCACCTCGACGGCACCCACTTCGACCTCGCCGAGCGGGTCCGCCGCGTCGAGTCGTGCATCGCCCCGCCGGGGAGCGCCGCCGCGCCCTACTACACGCAGCCGTCCGAGGACTTCAGCCGCCCCGGCCGGACCTGGCTGCCGACGATGGGCCGCGACCGGTTCCCGGTGTACAACCTCGTGTCCACCTGGTACCACGAGGGTGTCCCCGGCCACCACCTCCAGCTCGCCCAGTGGGCGCACATCGCCGGCGACCTGTCCCGCTACCAGGCCACCGTCGGGGTGGTCAGCGCCAACGCCGAGGGCTGGGCGCTGTACGCGGAACGCCTCATGGACGAACTGGGCTTCCTCACCGACGCCGAGCGACGCCTGGGCTACCTCGACGCGCAGATGATGCGCGCCGCGCGGGTGATCGTCGACATCGGCATGCACCTGGAACTGGAGATCCCGGCCGACGCGCCGTTCCACCCCGGCGAGCGCTGGACCCCGGACCTTGCGCAGGAGTTCTTCGGCGCGAACAGCAGCCTCCCCGCCGCCTTCGTGGACAGCGAACTGACCCGCTACCTGACCATGCCCGGCCAGGCGATCGGCTACAAGCTCGGCGAACGCGCCTGGCTGCGGGGCCGGGAGAACGCCCGACAGGCGCAGGGCGCGGCGTTCGACCTGAAGGCGTGGCACATGAGCGCGCTGTCGCAGGGGTCGTTGGGCCTCGACGACCTGACCGACGAACTCTCCGCGATTCCCGCGCCGTAGCCCCGGACCGCCCGCGGATTCCGACCGGATCGGCCGCACCGGTCGGAATCCGCGGTGGGCGGTGCGGCGGGCTACGCGGCGACGAGCGGGAGGGTGTGCAGGCCGCGCAGGATGTTGTGGACCCGCCGCGTGGGCGCCCGGTCGGGCGCGGCGGCGAGGGTGTGGAAGCGGTGGCCCAGGGCGGTGAGCACCGCGTCGAGTTCGAGGACGGCGAGGTGGTTGCCGGCGCACTGGTGCACGCCGAGCCCGAGCGCGAGATGGTCGCGGCCGTCGGGGCGGGTGACGTCGAACGTGTCGGCGGTCGGGCCCCACTTGCCGCGGTCGCGGCCCGCCGAGCCGTAGAGCAGGAGGAGTTGTTCGCCGGCGGGGACGACGGTCTCGCCGATCCGGGTGTCGCGGGTGGTACGGCGGCCGAACCACTGGATCGGGGCCTCCATCCGCAGCGCCTCGGCGAAGACCGCGTCGCCCGGGACGGCGCGCTCGCGGACCAGGCGCCACTGCGCGGGGTGCCCGGCCAACAGGTGCAGGGCGGTGGTGACGGCGTGGATGGTGGTGTCCATGCCGGCGACGGTGTAGGAGAGCATCAGCGGGACGGCCTGGGATTCGTCGATGTCGCCCCGGTCGGCCGCGGCGTGGATGGCGCCGAGCCAACTCTGCGGCGCCACCCGGCCCCGTGCGGCGAACCGTTCGAGGTAGGCGAACATCTCCTCGGCGCGCGGGAACGCGGCCCGGGTACGCGCGGTGTCGGGGCCGAAGGTGTCGAACGTCGCGTCGGCGAGGTCGAGCAGCCGCGCGCGGTCGCGGTCGGGTAAGCCCATCAGGCGCATGACCGTGCCGGAGACGAACGGCGCGGCCAGGTCGGCCACGCCGTCGAAGACCTCGCCCCGCGGGAGCGCGTCGACCAGCACGCGGGCGTGTGCGTACATGCCGGCGCTGAGGGATTTCAGCGCCCTGGGCGCGAGTTGGCGCGAGAGCACCCGGCGCAGGCGGGCATGGGCGGCCCCGTCGGTGCCCACCACGGTGTCGGTCAGGACGCGCTCGTTGACCTGGTCGGTCAGCGCCAGGGCACGTTCGCTGGAGTAGGTGATCGGGTCGCGGAGCGCGTCGGCGACGGCCGCGTGGCGGGGCAGGGCCCAGACGGCGTGCGCGTCGAGCCGTACGACGGCGCCGAGTTCGCGCAGCCGGGCGTAGGTCGGGTAGGGGTCGGCGAGGACGGCGTCGTCGAAGAGATCGATCCCGGAGGAGACGTGCACGTTGGCCCTTTCGTCGCGAGGCCGGCGCCCGCGTGTGGTGCGACCGCCGCCGACGGTGATCGGAAGGCAGGGCGGCCATGATCGGCCGAGCCCCGACCCCGGTCAAGAGCGCACGGGCGCACGGACGGCGCGGACGGGCGCCCCATGCGGACCCGGCCCCTCCGGGGGTGTCCGGGGACCGCGGGGCGCCCGTTCGCTTCGGTGCCGCCGGTCGGCACGACGCCGCCTTCGAGCGGCGGGAGTTCGGGGGGAGCGAGCCGACGGGCCCGGCCGCGGGGCGGAGGTTCGGGCGGGCCCGTCGGCGGGGGTCAGGAGCCGACGGTCGGGAGGTAGCGCGGGGCGCGCCAGGCGTGGAGGTGGTGTTCGATCGAGGCGCCCAGGGACAGGAGTTCGCCGTCGCGCAGGTTGCCGGTCATCAAGAGCAGGCCGACCGGGAGTTCGCCGACGAAGCCGGCCGGGACCGACATCGACGGGTATCCGGACACGGCGGCGGGGGTCGAGGACGGGATCACGTCGTTGTCACCGCGCGCACAATCGGTGGTCCAGGCGGGCGGGTTGGTCGGCGAGGCGATGGCGTCGAGCCGTTCGGCGGCCAGTGTCTCGTCGATCGAGCGGCGGGACAGGTCCTTCAACTCGGCGCGCGTCTGACGGTATCGCGGGTCGGTGGTGGGCGGCGCGACCAGGGCCTGTTCGAACAGTTCCTGGCCGGCGAAGCAGGTCTGCTCGGCCGGGTGGGTGCGGTTGAACTCGATCAGCTCGGCGAGATCGCGCGGGCCCTGGCGGGTGGCCAGGTAGGCGTCGATGTCGCGGTGGAACTCGCTGAGCAGGGCCGGGAATTCCAGTTCGGCGATGCGCTCCTGGTAGGGGAGCTTCACCTCGATCACCTCGGCGCCCGCCGCGCGCAGGCGTGCCGCGGTGCGGGTCATCAGGGCGTCCACGTCCGGGCCGAGCGTGGGCAGGCGCCACAGGCCGACGCGTTTGCCGCGCAGCCCGCCGGGGCGGGCGGAGGCGGCGGCGAGGTCGAGCGGGTCGCCCGCGTGCGGTGCGCGGCCCTCGGCGAGCACCGCGAGGGTCAGCGCGGCGTCGGTGACGTTGCGGGCCATGGGTCCCGCGGTGTCCTGCTCGGCGGAGATCGGCACCACGCCGGACTGGCTGACCACGCCCAGGCTGGGTTTGACGCCGACCACGCCGTTCGCCCCGGAGGGGCACACGATCGAGCCGTCGGTCTCGGTGCCGATCGCCACCTGCGACAACGACGCGGCGAGCGCGGCGCCCGAACCGGCGGACGAGCCGCAGGGGTTGCGGTCCAGGACGAACGGATTGCGGGTCTGGCCGCCCACCGCCGACCACCCCGAAGTGGGCTTGGCGCCACGGAAGTTGGCCCATTCGGACAGGTTGGTCTTGCCGAGGATCACCGCCCCCGCCGCGCGCAGTCGGGTCACCAGTACCGCGTCGGCGTCGGGCGGGCTGCCGGCCAGCGCCGTGGAGCCGGCCGTGGTCGGCAGGTCGCGGGTGTTCACGTTGTCCTTGAGCAGGACGGGAATGCCGTCGAGCGGGCCCCGGCTCTGCCCGCGCCGATGCCGGGCGTCACTGGCGGCGGCCTGGCGCAGCGCGGTCGGGTCGGTGCGCAACACCGCCTTGATCGTGGGATCGACGGTCCTGATCCGCCACAGGTAGGCGCCGGTGAGCGCGGTCGAGGTCAACGATCCGCGCGCCATGCGGGTTTGTAATTCCGGGATGGTCACGGTGTCGAGATCGACGCCCAACCTCGGCGCGCCCGCGGCCGACGGTGTGCCGTCCGCGCCGGCGGCGGTGTCCGCGTGGGCACCCGGCGCGCCGGCGAACAGGCAGCCGGCGACCAGGGCGGTGACCAGTGGGGTGACTCGTCTCTTCGTCATGGGAAAGACCATGGGAGCCATCGCACTACACGGCCGATGTCCGACACAAGCACCGTCGGTGTCGACAAGATGAGGTCGACGGAGGGGCATAGGAGGGATTTGGTACTATTTCGAGAGGGTTGGTTCCCGGGGTCGGCGGGACGAATAGGGCGGATGCGAGCCCTGTGGCAAACATCGGCAAGTGGTTTCGGGGGCCGTTAGGGTGTCGCGCGTGAGCACAGAGCGATGGACATTCGGCGGCGATACGAGCGTCGCCAGGATCGGCTACGGGGCGATGCGGTTGACCGGTTGGCCGAAGGGCGAACCACCGGCCAGGGACACGGCGTTGGGCATCCTGCGGCGGGCCGTGGAGTTGGGCGTGAACCACATCGACACCTCGAATTACTACGCGCGCGACGGCATCGCGGCCAACGAGCTGATCCGGGAGGCGCTGCACCCCTACCCCGACGACCTGGTGATCGTGACCAAGGTGGGCGCACTGGTCGAAGGCGCGGACGTCGCCCGGCCGGCGGCGGACAAGACCGGACTCACGCCCGACAACCTGCGCCGCGGCGTCGAGGCGAACCTGCGTTCGCTCGGCCTGGACCGACTGGACGTGGTGAACCTGCGGATGGGCGACCTCGACCGGAGCCTGACCCCCCTGGCCGAGCCCCTGGAAACCCTGCTCGCGCTGCGCGACGAAGGTCTGATTCGGCACCTGGGCGTCTCCAACGTCACCGCCGCCGAGTTCGCCGAGGCCCGAAGGATCGCGCCGATCGTGTGTGTCCAGAACCTCTACAACCTGTCCCGTCGCGAGGACGACGCACTGGTCGACGCCTGCGCGGCGGCCGGCGTCGCCTACGTTCCGTACTTCCCCGTCGGCGGCTTCCAACCCCTGGCCGCCGCCCGCCTGGACACGGTGGCCGCGCGCCATGGAGCGACCGTGTCGCAGGTGGCGCTCGCATGGCTGTTGGCCCGCTCGCCCAACATCCTGCTCATCCCCGGGACCGGCTCGCCGGCCCATCTGGAGGAGAACATCGCCGCCGGCGCGCTGCGGCTGACCGGGCGGGACCTGGCCGAACTGGGCTGACCCGGCCCGGGGAGCGGACGGCGCGGCAGCGCCGCCCTACGGATCGGACCGGGTCAGCGCGTACAGCACGACGTCGACCCGCCCGCCGTGCAGGCGACCGGCGTTGCGCAGGATGCCCTCCCGGTGCAGGCCCGCGTTGACGGCCGACTTGCGCGCGGGGATGTTCCCGACGGCGGCCCGCAGTTCGAGGCGTTCGAAGCCCTGCTCGATCAGCAGCCAGTGCCCGAGCGCGCGGGTGGCCCGGGCGGCGATCCCGCGGCCGCGGGCCCACGGCGCGACCCAATAGCGCACCTCGCTGACCAGGTCGTCCCAGTCGGTGCGGCGCAGCCCGATCGCGCCGAGCAGTCGGCCGTCGGCCGGGTCCCCGATCACGAAGTGGATGCCGTCGCCCGACTCGCGCCGGGTGTGCGCGGTCTTGGTGCACCAGTCGACGGCCGCATCCGGCGAGTACGGGCGCGGCAGCGGTATCCAGCGTTGGATCACCTCGTCGGCACAGGCGGTTCGGGTGTCCCGGACATCGTCGGCGGTGAACGGTCGCAGGGTGATCGGGCCCGCGGGCAGGACCGGTTCGGGAAAGACGTCGCTCACGGACAGGATTCGCCCCCTCGTCTGAAGTCGCACGATTCTGTCGTCCCGAGCGGCCGGCGCGTAAGTATCCCGCGCGGAATTCACCCGCTGCGCCCAATTCCCGACGTCCGTCCCGGCAGGGTGGGGCGGTGCGGTGCGGACGACGGGGTTGCTCCGTGCGGGTGATGCCCGGCGTCCGGGAACGCCGGACGCGCGTTCGCGGTTTGCCGAGACGTCGAACGGCGGATCCTCCCCATGGCCCGAGCAAGGAGAAGGCGGCATGCCACACCTGCGGTCGACCGGCGCGGATCTGTACTACGAGGTCACGGGCGAGGGCGACCCGCTCGTCCTGGTCCACGGCTCGTGGACCGACCACACCGGGTGGCGGTCGGTCGTCCCGGCGCTCGCCGCCTCCCACCGCGTGGTCGTGTACGACCGACGGGGGCACAGCCGCAGCACCGGCGGGACCGGCCCGGGCAGCCGTACCCGGGACGAGGACGACCTCGCGGCGCTGCCGGAGCGGCTCGACCTGGCACCGGCGCACGTCGTCGGCAACTCCTACGGCGCGTCCACGGCCCTCGGACTGGGCGCGCGCCGGCCGGAGTTGTTCCGCGGCCTGGTCGCGCACGAGCCGCCGCTGCTCGCGACCGTGGCGAACGATCCGGAACTGCGGCCGCTGATGCGCGTGGCCCGGGACCGGATCGACGCGGTGGTCGAACTGCTGCGCGCGGGCGACGACCGGGGCGGGGCGCACCTGTTCGTCGAGGAGGTCGCGCTCGGGCCGGGGATGTGGGAGCGGCTGCCCGACCGGGCCCGCGAGACCTTCGTCGCCAACGCGGCCACGTTCCTCGACGAGCAGAACGATCCGCACTGGGACGAACTCGACGTCACCCGCCTGTCCGCGCTCACCGCCCCCGTGCTGCCGAGCTACGGCACGACGAGCCCGCCGTGGTTCGCGAGGATCGTCGGCGGGCTCGCCGACGCGATCGCACACGCGCGGATCCGCACACTGGAAGGTGCCGGACACGTCCCGCACACGACCCACCCGGAGCTGTACGTCGCGACCGTGACGGGTTTCCCGGCCGACCCGACGGCGGGGTGACCCGGCAGGGCGAACGGCCCGCACGGCGTGGGTACGTGCGCCGTGCGGGCCGTTCGGGTGGGGCTCGGGTCACCAGGGATCCTTCGGATTCCAGATCAGTGGCGGCGTGTTGGTGAGAATGCGCCGGATGACGGCCATCATGGTGGTCACCTCCTCTTCGAAGCGGGCGATCGGGTCGCGGACCTGGTGGTGCGGCTCAGGGTGAACGGTCGCGGCGCGGCGGCGTTGGTCACGACCGGCCGCGCCTCGGCGCCGGCGACGCTCAGGCGGGCGTCGTCGGCCAGCGCCGCCACCGCGTCGGTGGCCATGGTCTGGGCGACGACGGCGCCGCCGCAGACGAACGGGCCCGTGCTGAACGGCAGATACGGGCCGCACGCCTGCGGTAGGGCCCAGCGTTCGGGCCGGAAGAGATCGGGTCGACTCCAGCGCCGTTCGTCGTGATGCAGGAGGTAGGGGCTGACCGACAGGATCGCGCCGGGCGGCAGCGCCACACCACCGAACTCGACCGCACGCGGCGTCGGACGGCCCACCATCCAGACGAACGGACGATGCCGCGCGGCCTCGCGCACGATCCACTCGGCGGGCCACGGCCACGGCTCGCCCGGCGCGCCGTGCAGACCGGCCAGCAGCACGCTCCAGGCCACGGTGTAGCCGACGTTTCCCACGATCGAGCGGTACAGCAGCAGGTACAGCTCGGCCACGACAGGATCCCGCGTCTCCTCGGGACAGCCGCCGATGACGGCGTCGAGCAGATCGCGCGGCTCCCCGGCATCGCCGCCACGTGCCCGGCGTCGCGCGATCTCGCGGGTCAGCGCCGCCATGAGCCTGGGGCGCAGCAGTTCCGTGCGCAGCCGGCCGCGGATCGTCGGTGACCGGATCAGCACACCGGCGCCGACGGATCGCGCCAGCAGGAGCCGCAGTTCGGGGGTCGACGTCGGGTGCAGCAGCAGGTCCGCCAGAGATCGACGCACCAGCGCGGGGCCGGTCTCGGGCCACCGTGCGGCCGCGGGGAGTTGGGCCACCGCCTCGGCCAAGTTGGCGCGATACTCGGGTAATCGCGGTCGGATGGTGTTGCGTATCGTGTGACCGAGCGCGATCTGGGCCGATCGCGAGGGCAACAGGTCGCCATAGAAGGTGGACAACCCTCCGTTGAATTCCGGATCGCGCAGCACCACCAGTGCCAGGTCCGAATCGCCCACGCACCAACCGCCCCAGGGCAGTCGGAAGACATCCGTGGTGCGAGCGCGGGACAGGCCGTCGAGAAACCCCAACGGATCCCGGTGGAACCGACGCAGATCTCCCCTACCCATCGAGCGGTCTCCCCCTCCGGCAGGCGGCTGTCGGGTACGGCGGACGCACACGCCCGCCCGCCCCCGCGACAGGGCCGGCGACCTCAGGTCAGTATCGGCGGCCGCCGGCCGCCGAACAAGGCGGCAATCCAGCCGAATCGCCCCACCCGCGACAGCGGCGGCGTGGGGGTGATCGGTCGCGAAAACCGGGTACCGGCGGGTCGCGTTGTGATGAGGTGGTCGGTGTCCGCGTCCACGTCCACGTCCACGTTCGAGGAGGTTGTGGTGTCCGCAACGCCGCAGGAGATCTTCGGTAGGTACATCCACGCGGGAACCGTGACCCGCAACGCCGATGCCCTCGCCGAGTGTTTCACCGAGGACGGCGTCTTCGAGGCCCCGCTCGTCCCCGCCGACGCCACCTTTCCCAGGCGACTGGTGGGCCGAGCGCAGATCCGCAGCGCGATGGCGGCCCACTACGAACGGCAGGCGAAGACCGACGGTCCCGCGCCCGACTTCGCGAAGTCCGGCTACGTCCTGCACATCACCTCCGACCCCGACGTCTTCATCGCCGAGATCGACGCGGTGTTCGACGGCGAGGGCGGCGAGGTGGACACGGCGGTGTCCCTGGTGCAGATCTTCCGCGTCCGAGACGGCAGGATCGCCCGACTGCGCGACTACTTCGCCCCGATCCTGGTGCAGTGAGCCCCACCACCGCGACCGCGACGGCGACCGCGGCCGCCGGTTCGACCGAGGGCCGGTCGAGTGTCGATGTCCGACGTCAGGGGGTGAATTTCGCGATGGCGGTCGGGGTCACGGGGGTGAAGAAGTTGACGAGGTTGCCGTCGGGGTCGCGGAACAGGAGTGCGCGGTTGCCCCACGGCATCGTGGTGGGCTCGTTGACGAAGTCGGTCACGACGCCGGTCAGGTTTCGGTGGACGGCGTCCACGTCGTCGACGAGGAATTCGACGATGACGCTGTGGTTGTCGGCCGCGTGGGCGGAGCCGGGGGCGAACAGGGGGACGGTGCGGGTGCCGCCGATCGCGAGGGTGGTCGAGCCGATGCCGAGTTCGGCGAAGTCCTCGGTGAACCGGGTGGCCGGCACGCCGGTGACCCGCTCGTAGAAGTCGACGAGGCGGTCGACGTCGTCGGTGATGATGCGGATCGAGACGAGGTTCACGGGTTTCTCCTGAGGGGTCGATGCCGCCGCCGGGGGTCGGTCGGCGCCTTCGGTGACACGCTAGGGGTGATACCGGACGGAATCCGCCCGGTATTCGCGAGAGACTTGCGCTCATGGCCCGACCCACCACCCGCGTGCTCGCCCTCCTGGAACTGCTGCAGGCCGGCGGTACCCGCACCGTCGCCGAGCTCGCCGATCGTCTGGAGGTCGACGAGCGCACCGTGCGGCGCTACGTCCGGCATCTGGTCGACCTGGACATCCCCGTCGAGTCGGTGCGCGGGCGCTACGGCGGATACCGGCTGTCGGCCGGCTACCGCGTGCCGCCGCTGATGCTGACCGACGACGAGGCGCTGGCCGTGCTGCTCGGCCTGATCGCGGGTCGGCGGACCGGTCTGACCACGGCCGCGGGGACGGCGGGGGACACGGCGGCGGCCAAGATCCGGCGGGTGTTGCCGCGACCGCTCGCCGGGCGGCTCGACGCCGTGCTCGACTCGCTCGCCTTCACCACCGCGCCGGACGAGCCGACCGCTCCGGAGACGGCGGTGCTGCTCGCGATCGCCGACGCCGTGCGTCATCACCGGCCGATCTCGCTCCGGTACACCGCCGCCGACGGCCGGCGCGGCGAGCGCACGCTGCACCCGTACGGGCTCGTGGCCCACTCGGGCCGGTGGTACGTGACGGGTGCGGACGTCGGCGCCGGCGAGGATCGTACGTTCCGCCTGGATCGCATCGCCGACGCCCGGGCCCTGCCCGGCACGTTCGAGCCGCCCGCCGACCTCGACCCGGCGCGGCGCGTGCTGACCGGATTCGCCCGCGCCCCCTACCGCCACGAGGTGAGCGTGCTGGTGCGGGAGACGGCCGAGCGGATCCGGGCCCGGCTCCCCGCGGCGCTCGCGATCGTCGCGGAGGCGTCCCCTCCGGGCGGCGCCGATCCGGACGCCGAACCCTGGTGTCGGGTGGAGGTTCACGCGGAACGACTCGACTGGGTGCCGGCCCTGCTGGCCTCCCTGGACCGGCCGTTCGTCGTCGAGCGGCCGGACGAACTCCGGGACTCGGTACTGGCGTTCGCCGAGCGGTTGCGCGATTCGGCGCGGCGCGGCAGGCCGGACGGCGGATGATGGGCACGTAGGACAGGGGTCGGGACCGAGCCCCGCCTCCGCAGCGCACCGCAGAGCAGAGGAGCCCGCCATGACCGACACCACCGACACCACCGAGACCGACGGCACCGCCGAACCCCCGCCCCCCGAGCCCGACTTCACCCCCGCCGACATCGCCCGGCTCGCCGCCCGGGCCGGGCTGCCGGTGGACGCGTCGCGGCTGCCCGTGATCGCCGCCACCGTCAACCACCTCCACGGCCTCGTCGCCGCGCTGAACGACATCCCGTTCGGCGAGACCGCGCCCGCCTTCGTCTTCGACGCCCGGCGGGACGACGCCTCGTGACACACACCGAGCCGTACGCCCTCACCCTCGACGAGGCCGCCCGCGCGCTGGCCGACCGCTCCCTGTCCCCGGTCGAACTCACCGCGTCCGTCCTCGACCGCATCGCGCACACCGAACCGGCGATCACCGCCTACGCGACCGTCACCGCCGAGTCCGCCTCGGCGGCGGCCCGCGAGGCGGAACGGGAGATCGCCGCCGGTCGCCGGCGCGGCCCGCTGCACGGCGTGCCGATGGCGCTCAAGGACCTCGTCGACACGGCCGGCGTCCCCACCACCGCCGGCTCCCTGGTCCGCGCCGGCCGGGTGCCCGCCGAGGACGCCGAGGTCACCACCCGGCTGCGGGCGGCCGGCGCCGTTTTGGTCGGCAAGACGCACACGCACGAGTTCGCGTACGGCACCACCACCCCGCAGACCCGAAACCCCTGGGCGACCGACCGGGTGCCCGGCGGCTCCAGCGGCGGATCGGCCGCCGCCGTCGCCGCCGGCGCGGCCACCTTCACGTTGGGCACCGACACCGGCGGGTCGATCCGGATACCCGCCGCGCTCACCGGCGTGGTCGGCCTCAAACCCACCTACGGCCTGGTCTCCCGGCACGGCGTCGCCTCGCTGTCCTGGTCCCTCGACCACGTCGGCCCGATCACCCGCACCGTGCGCGACGCGGCCCTGGTGCTGGACACGATCGCCGGACACGACCCGCGCGACGAGGCGAGCCTGGACGTCGTGCGCGGCACGTACGTCCCGCGACGCGACGGCGACATCGCGGGCCTGCGCGTCGGCGTGCCCACCAACTTCTACTTCGACCGGGTGCACCCCGAGATCGAGGGCGCGGTGCGCGCGGCCGTCGACGACCTGGTCGCGCTCGGCGCCACCGCCGTCCCGGTCGAGATCCCGATGGCGAGGTACGTCCAGGCCGCGGAATCCGCCCTGATGGTCCCCGAGGCCACCGCCTACCACCGGGAAACCCTGCGCACCGTCCCCGAGTTGTACTCGGACGAGGTGCGGATCCTGCTGGAGGCGGGCGAGTTCGTCCCGGCCACCGACTACATCCGGGCCCAGCGCGCCAGGACGTTGATGCGCCGCGCCTGGTGCGACCTCTTCCACGACGTCGACCTCGTCGCCGCGCCCACCGTCGCCTCGCCGGCGGCGCGCGTGGGCGAGACATCCCTGGAGTGGCCCGACGGGAGCGTGGAGTCGGTGTCCGACGCCTATGTACGCCTGTCGGCGCCCGCGAACCTGACCGGACTGCCGGCGTTGTCGCTGCCGGTGGGCTTCGACGGGCACGGCCTGCCGATCGGCATGCAGCTCATCGGCAGGCCGCTCGGCGAGGCGCTGCTGCTGCGGGCCGGCGACGTGTACGAGAGCGCGCACCGCCCGACGGCGCGGCTCGCGCCGCTGCGGGTGGGCACACCCGCAGGAGGTCCGCCGGGTACGGCGGGGTGATCCGCCGCTCTTCCCGAACGGCGGGGAGGCCCGACGTCCGCCCGGCGCGGCGTCGACCATGGCGTCCGAGTGAACCGGTGGGGCGTGTCCGGGGATTCGGCGGGACGTGGAGACGTATCGCGCGGAGACTGGGAGCGGCCGGGCGCACGCGCGGCATGCCGGACAGCAGGAGGTGACCCCATGCGGGTGACGTTGGCGACGTGGAACCTCGAGAACCTGTTCCTGCCGGGGGAGCAGGACGGCCCGAAGACGCAAGCCGAGTTCGACGCGAAGCTGGATTCGCTCGCGGCCACGATCGATCGGCTGAAGCCGGACCTGCTCGGGGTGCAGGAGGTCGGCAACCCGGACGCGCTGCAGGACCTGGTCGCCCGCCTGGACGGGACGTGGCACACCGAGTTGTCCGCGCACCCGGACGGCCGGCGCATCCGGGTGGGGTTCCTCAGCCGCCACCCGCTCACGGTGACCGCCGATGTCACCGCCTTCCCGAGCCAGTTCGCCCCGCTGCAGACCGCCGACACCGGGGCGCCGCTGAACGCGATGGGTCGCGGCGGGCTCGCGGTATCCCTGGAACCGGTGCCCGGCCGGACCCTGCACGCGGCGGTGTGCCACCTGAAGTCGAAGCTGCTGACCTATCCGGGAAATCGGCACAACCCGAAGAACGAGGGCGAACGCGCCCGCTACGCCGCGTACGCGCTGTGGCGGCGCGGCGCCGAGGCGACCACGATGCGCGCCCTCGCGGACGAACTCCTGGGCGGCGACGGTCGCACCCGCGACGTGATCGTGATGGGCGACCTCAACGACACCCCGCTGGCCGCGACCACGCAGATCCTGTACGGCCCGCCCGGATCGCAGATCGGCACCGGCGGATTCCACACGCCGGACAAGGGGGACGCGGCGCGGTTGTGGAACCTCGGCCTGAAGATCCCCGTGGAGCACCGGGTCTCCCGCGTCTTCGAGGGCCAGGGCGAACTGATCGACCATCTCCTGGTCAGCCACCAACTGCTGCAACGCCTCGAGGAGGTGTTCACCGGCGCCGACGGCCCCCTGCCGTCGATCAACGCGCAACCCGTCGAACGCCAGGGCGCGGCCGGCTCCGACCACGCCCCGGTGGCCGCGCGTCTGACCTTCTGAACCCCGCCCGCGCGGCGCCGCGATCGACCCGTCGACGGCCGGGCGGCATCGAAAGCCGGCCTCGGGGCAGGCGCGAGGAGACCGACACGAAAGGGTCTCTTCGCGATGAGGACAACGACGACCGGACTACGAAACACCGCCGTGGGGCGTTCCGCGGTGGGCGGTACCGCGGTGGCCGCCGCGGGGCGCGCGGGGTTCGTGGCGCGCGGCGTGGTGTACCTCCTGGTCGGCGTCCTGGCCCTGCGCATCGCCGTCGGCGATGGCGGCCGGCAGGCCGACCGGGGCGGTGCGGTCCAGGAGTTGGCCGGGCGGCCGTTCGGCGGCTTCCTGGTCTGGGCACTGGGGATCGGCCTGGCCGGCATGGCGCTGTGGCGGCTGTCCGAGGCGGTGTTCGGCGCGGCCGGGCCCGGCGGGCGCGACGCCTCCACACGGCTCGCGTCGCTGGCCCGATTCGGGTTCTACGCGTTCGTCGCCGCCTCGGTGATCGCGCTGGCCGCCGGGCGCAAGGACGGCTCCGGCGGCTCGGGCGGCTCCGAGGAGGGAGCGTCCGACGCGCAGTCCAAGGGCGCCACCGCCGAGGCGCTGGATCTGCCCGCCGGCCGCTGGCTGGTGGCCGGGGCCGGGCTCGTGGTGGTCGTCGTCGGGGTCTGCGTCGGGGTCCGGGCGCTGCTGCGCAAGTATCGCGACCACCTCGAACTCGGGCGCATGTCGGCCCGCACCGAGCGGCTGGTCGACACGCTCGGCGTCGCCGGCGGGGCCAGCCGGGGCGCCGTGTTCACCGCGGCCGGGGTGTTCGTCCTGGTCGCGGCGGCCAGGTACGACCCGGACAGGGCCAAGGGCCTCGACGACACGCTGCGCACGTTCGCCGACACGCCGGTGGGTCCGCCGCTGCTCGGGGTGATCGCGGTCGGGCTGATGTTGTTCGGAGCGTTCTCGTTCGCCATGGCACGGTGGCGAAAGGTGTGACGCCGCCCCCGGCCCGGCGGGCGGGGTCGGCTCCCGCGGATGCGCTTTTGTAGGAGTCTACGGAAAGCCGCCCCCGGCCCCCGGGCGATTTCGGGTCTTCGACCGCTGACCGGGGCCACCGGACCTGCTGTGTACTCCTCGCACAGGTATCCGGACAGTGGAGGCTCCCCGATGGTCGTTCCGACCTCACCCGCGCGCAGCCCGCAGGACCTCGACGAGGTGATCACCGGCGGGATCGGCGACAGCCCGCCGCGGCCGGACGGCACGCTCAAGGTGCGCGGGGAGTTCGCCTACTCCTCCGACCTGTGGGCGCGGGACATGTTGTGGGGCGCGACGCTGCGCAGCCCGCACCCCTACGCGCGGATCGTCTCGATCGACATCGGCCCGGCGCTCGCGCATCCGGGCGTGTACGCGGTGCTGACCCACGAGGACGTGCCCGGCGAGAACGTCTACGGCCTCAAGGTCGCCGACACGCCGGCGCTCGCCGAGGACGTCGTGCGCTACGAGGGCGAGCCGATCGCGCTGGTGGCCGCCGACCACCCGGAGACGGCGCGGCGCGCGCTGCGGGCGATCGTGGTCGACTACGAGGTGTTCGAGCCGATCACCGACCCGGAACGGGCCGCGCACGACGACACGTTGCCCCACCTGCATCCCGGTGGCAACGTGGTGCGCCACCAGCCGATCACCCGGGGCGACCCGAACGCCCGAGCCGACGTCGTGGTGTCGGACGTGTACACCGTGGGCATGCAGGACCAGGCGTTCCTCGGGCCCGAATCCGGCCTCGCCGTCCCGGACGAGGACGGCGGCGTCGACCTGTTCCTGGCCACGCAGTGGCTGCACGTGGACCAGCGGCAGACCGCGCGGGCGCTCGGACTCCCGTTGGAGAAGGTGCGCTTCACCATGTCCGGGGTCGGCGGCGCCTTCGGGGGCCGCGAGGACCTGTCCATGCAGATCCACTGCTGCATGTTGGCACTGCGCACCGGCCGCCCGGTGAAGATGGTCTACAACCGCGAGGAGTCCTTCTTCGGCCACGTGCACCGGCACCCGGCGAAGATGTACTACGAGCACGGCGCGACCAGGGACGGCAGACTCGTCTACGTCAAGGCCCGGATGTACTTCGACGGCGGCGCGTACGCCTCCAAGACCCCGGTCGTGGTCGGCAACGCCACCTCGCTCGGCGTGGGACCGTACGAGGTGCCCAACGTCGCGATCGAGGCGTGGGGCCTGTACACCAACAACCCGCCGTGCGGCGCGATGCGCGGACTGGGCGCGGTACAGCCCGCCTTCGCCTACGAGTCGCAGATGGACAGGCTCGCGGACGCGTTGGGCATGGACCCGGTGCGGCTGCGCCGGATCAACGCCGTCGCCGAGGGCTCGACCACGCACACCGGGCAGGTGCTGGACTACCCGGCGCCGGTCGCCGAGTTGTTGGAACGCCTGGAACGCCTCCCCCTGCCGCCGGAGCACCGGGCCGGGCCGGTGGACGTGCGGGAGTTGCCGGGCGGCGGATCCAACACCACGCACGGCGAGGGCGTCGTGCGCGGCGTCGGCTACGGCGTGATCATCAAGAACATCTCCTACGCGGAGGGCGCCGACGACTACTCCACGGCGCGGGTGCGGTTGGAGGTCGTCGGCGGCGCCCCGATCGCGATGGTGCACACCGCGGCGGCCGAGGTCGGCCAGGGCCTGGTCACCGTGCAGCAGCAGATCGCACGCAGCGAACTCGGGGTGGAGCGGGTGAACATCCACCCGAACGACACCGACGTCGGTGACGCGGGCTCGAGTTCGGCGTCCCGGCAGACCTACCTCACCGGCGGCGCGGTCCGTGACGCGTGTCGGGCGGTGCGCGAGACGCTCTTCGCGCGCGTCGCCCGGCGGTTCGGCGAGGACCCCGCCGACCTGTCGCTGAGCGGCGGCAAGGTCGTCTCCGCGACGGCCGGTGTGCTCGCCGATCTCGTCGACGTGCTCGGCGACGACGCGATCGAGGAGACCCGGGAGTACCACCATCGGCCGACCTGGGCGATGGACCCGGTGAGCGGGCAGAGTCCACGCGTGCATGTGCAACACGCCTTCTCCGCACACCGGGCGGTGGTGGACGTGGACACCGAACTGGGCCTGGTCAAGGTCGTGCGACTGGACTGCGCGCAGGACGTCGGCAGGGCGGTCAACCCGGACGCCGTCGTCGGGCAGATCCACGGCGGCTCCGCGCAGGGCCTGGGTCTCGCGGTGATGGAGGAGATCCGGGTGCGGGACGGCCGGGTGCGCAATCCCTCGTTCACCGACTATCTGATCCCGACCATCGTGGACATGCCGCCGATGACGGTGGACGTGATCGAGCGGGCCGACCCGCACGCGCCCTATGGGGTGCGCGGTGTCGGTGAGCCGCCGACGATCTCCGCCACCCCGGCGATCGTGAACGCCATCCGCGACGCGACGGGACTGAATCTCACGCACATCCCGGTCGGCCCGGAGCACATCTGCCGCATCGAGCCGTGACGACCGCGCCGAGACGGCGCGTCCCCGCGCCCTCGACGCACCCTCGATTCCCCGAACCCACGAATGGAGTCACCGTGACCGCGCATGCCCGGGAAACACCCGTCCGAGAGCTCGAACGCGCCTGGATGGACGAGGCGATCAGGGTCGCCACCACCAGCGTGAGCGATGGCGGCGGTCCGTTCGGCGCGCTCGTCGCCAAGGCCGACAAGGTGATCGCGATCGGACACAACCGGGTCACCGCGACGCTGGACCCGACCGCCCACGCCGAGGTGAGCGCGATGCGGGCCGCCTGCCGGGAGTTGCGCACCTTCTCGCTGGAGGGCTGTGTCCTGGTCACCTCGTGCGAGCCGTGTCCGATGTGCCTGTCCTCCGCGCTGTGGGCGCGTGTCGACCGGATCGTCTACTCCGCCGACCGGCACGACGCCGCGGTGGCCGGTTTCGACGACCGCAAGTTCCACGACCTGTTCGAGAAGAAGCCGAGGTCGATGTGGCCGACGCGGGTCGAGCGGTTGGAACTGCCCGACCGCACCGCGCCGTTCGACGCGTGGCTGGCCAAACCCGACCGCGTCGACTACTGACCCGGCGGCCGCCGCGGCTCGGAGCGGCGATACCCGGGGTCGCGTCGGCACCCCGCCGTGGCGGGGTGCCGACGCGGACGGGGATCCGGGGGTCAACGTGTCCAGGCCTGGTTCCAGGTGCCGTGGCAGGCGTAGAGGCGGATCGCCGCGCCGTCGCCGGAGTTGTTGTTCCAGATGTCGGCGCACATGTTGGCGGTCTTCGTGTAGAGCGTGTTGTTGCGCAGCGCGAACTGCTGGGCGGGATTGCCGCTGCAGTAGGCGAGTTGCACGACGGTGCCGGACGCGGTGCCGCCCCAGGCCGCGTCCATGCACAGGCCCTTGGTGCGGATCGTGCCGTCGGAGCGGATGTCCCACTTCTGGTTCACGTCGCCGTTGCACGACCACAGGATCAGTGGCGTGCCGTCGGAACCCGCCGAGCCGCTCAGGCACTTCCCTGAGGCCGGGTTGCGCAGGGGGCTGCCGGGGGCGTCGTTCTTCGGCGGCGGCATTAGCGGCCCCGGGCCGCCGACCATGGGTTTGGGCGCCTCGCTCCGCGGTTCCTGCCTGGCCGGCGTCTGCTTGGGCGCGGGCGGCGCGGCGGGGCGCTGCGTCGTGGGCGGCGGATCGGCGGCGGGCGGGGTCGTCGCCGCGGCGCCGGCCTGGCCGGGCGCGCCCGGTGCGCCCGGCGATCCGTCGGCTCCGGGCAGACCGTTCGCCCCGGGCAGTCCGTCCGCCCCGGGGGCTCCCGGTGCCCCGGGCGCTCCGGGTGATCCCGGCAGGCCGTTCGCCCCGTTCGCCCCGGGTGTGCCGCCCTTGCCGGGCGCGCCGGTCTTGGCGCCGACGGCCGAGACCGTGCGGTTGTGGGTCGCCGTGTCGCCGCTCGCGCTGCTCTGGGCCAGGGTCACCGCCAGCGTGCTGACGGTGACGATGCCGGCGGCGGAGGCGAGGGAGATCCACACCCGCCGCCCGGGCAGGAGGCCGCGCGCGGGACGGGGCGGCCGGCGGGCGTACGCCTGCGCGAACGACGGCGCGGCCCCGGCCGCCGCCGAGGGCGCCGACGAACTGCCCGGCGGGGCAGGGGTGTTGGGTTCATTGGGTTCGGACACGAAGTACTCCTCTATCAGCCACGGCCATCGGCCACAAGCCATGCGTCGGCACCGGGATCGGCCGACGGAACCCGGTCAATCGGAGCCCACCAACCGCGGCAGATCCATGTCGTCCAGGACCATCAACTGCCGCGCGTCCGGAGCGTCGAGATCGGCCATCCGCATTGCCTGACGTTCCGTCATCTGCTGGAACACCTGCCGCGCGGTCCGGCCGTTGCCGAACTGCGCGCCACGCGGCATCGCGGTGAACAGCTCGCCGAGCGCCTTGCGCGCGGCGGTGCTCAGTTCGTAGCGGTGCAGGCCCGCGTGGTGTTCGACGATGCGCACCAGGTCGTCGGCGGAGTAGTCGTCGAACAGCAGGCTGCGGGTGAAGCGGGAGGACAGACCCGGGTTCGACGCGATGAACCGCTCCATCTCGTCCGGGTATCCGGCGACGATCACCACGACCTCGTCCCGGTGGTCCTCCATGAGTTTGACGAGGGTCGCGACGGCCTCGCCGCCGAAGTCGTTCGCCACGCCGGCGGGTACGAGGGCGTACGCCTCGTCGATGAACAACACGCCGCCCCGGGCCCGATTGAACGACTCGGTCGTCTTCGGGCCGGTGTGTCCGACGTATTCGCCGACCAGGGCGCTGCGGTCGACCTCGACGAGGTGGCCGCGCTCCAGCAGCCCGAGGGCCTTGAGCAGTCGGCCGTACAGGCGGGCGATGGTGGTCTTGCCGGTGCCGGGGTTGCCCGCGAAGACCAGGTGGCGGCTGAGCGGCGGCGCGGGCAGACCGGCCTCCTGGCGCATGCGGACCGTCTGCATCAGCTTGACCATGCCGCCGACGTCGCGCTTGACGCCGCCGAGGCCGACGAGTTCGTCGAGTTCGGCGAGCAGGTCGTCCAGGGTCTCCGGCGGCGGCGGTGCCTCGCCGAGTTCGGCCAGGTCGACCACCGCCGGCGCGGCGGGGGCGGGGCCCGCGCCGCCCGGGGCGACCCCGCCGACCGGGGCCGGTGTCGTGGGCCGGGGCGGCGCGCCCGGGGCGCCCGGCGACGACTCGGGCAGGGTCGAGGTCTCGACCCGGACGGACACGCAGTCCTCGAACACCGGGCGGGCGCCGTCGGAGTGGCCGACGTCGCGCGCGCAGTCGAAGATTCGGCAGCCGACGAACCTCGGCTCGGCGTCGCGGCCGATGTGCAGCGCGGGGTAGGCGCACGCCGACAGGTCGCTGTGTTCGATCAGGCCGCCCGCGCCGTCGCCGAACAGGATGCCGTTCTTGCCGGTCCCGTCCACCCGGATGCCGCGCACGGTCGGTGTCGTGTCGCGCCCGAGCACCAGGCCGCTGCCGGCGACGGCGAAGATGCCGCCGCCGTCCATGCGCAGCCGGGCACCGGACTCGACGCTGACCCCGGCGCTGCCGCTCTCGGCGATCCGGGTCGCGTACAGCGTGGCGACCGCGTCCGCCCCGATCTCGACGCCGGTGCGGCGGGATCGGCTCACCACACACTCGCGCAGTTCGGATTCGCCGGCCGAGCGCAGCCGAACCCCCGTCTCGCCACCCTCGATCCGGGAGGCGACCATGGTCAGCCCGGCCGCGTCGGCCACATGCACCCCGCACATGCCGGCGTCGGTGACGGTGAGGTCGGCGATCTTCGCCTCGGCGTACGCGACCACCGCGAGACCGTGTTCGTCGCTGCGGTCGAGTCGGCAACCGCCGATGCGGGCGCGGGAGTTCTCGCCGAGATGGACCGCGGTGAAGCCGGAGCGGGCGATCAGCGACGCGGTCATCGTCACCTCGGAGACGCCGAGCGCGACGACGCCGTTGCCGGCCGGGGCCTCGATCCGGCAGCCGTCCGCGCTCAGGTGCGCCGCACCGCCCGTGGCGATCGCGCTGGCCCCGGCGTCGGTGATCCGGCAGTCGTTCAGGTGTACGCGGGCCTCGTGGTCGGCCTGCACGCCGCTGCGGCCCGCCGCGCGGATCCGGCAGTCGAGCAGGCGCAGTTCGCCCCGGTCCTCGACCAGGGTGCCGTTGCGGCCGGCGCGGTCGAGGGTGGTGTCCAGGGCGAACAGCCGGGCGTCGCCGCGTATCCGCAGCGCCGAGCCGGAGGTGTCGCGCACCCGCAACCGGTCGGCGATCAGCACCGCGTGGTCCGACAGTGCCACGCCGATGCCGTCGATCGTCTCCAGGAGCGTGTCCTCGACGCGGGCCCGGGCATCGCCCGCCAGGACCAGCGCGCCGTGCCGGGCCCCGCGCAGCCGGCCGCGACGGATCACCAGGACGCCGCCGCCGGTCGGATCGCCGAGATCGGCCTCCAGGGTGTCGGCGAACCCGAGCGCGGCGTTGTGCGCGGCGCCGGCCGCGCTCGTCGAGCCGACCACCTCCACCCGGCCCTGCTCGAGTTCGCACCCGTCCAGGGTCAGGCCCGCCGCGTCCTCGACCCGCACCACCGGCTCCGCCGGGTCGGCGCCGCGCAGCACGAGGCCGCGGACCACGCAGTCGGGGGCGGCCGCGGTCAGCGCGACGCCGCCGGGCGCGCGCAGCACGACCGTGCCCGCGCCGTGCTCCGCGCGCAGCACCACACGCCGCTCCAGGCGCAGCGTCTCCGGGTACTCGCCGGGGGCGATCAGGATCTCGGCGCCGGCGGGCGCGGCGGCGAGCGCCGCCGCGATGGTGCGCCGGCTCCGGCGGCCCCCGGGGTCGACGTGGATTGCCGTAGTGCTCATCCGCTACCCGTTCCCGATCCCGGCAGGAGGTTGTCGGACGACGTCCCGTCCGGTACATGGCCGATCCAGCGCACGGTCGCGGGGCTGACCACCAGCAGGCCGAAGAGTTTCTCGACCATCTTGCCCAGTCCGCCGATGACGAAGATGTCCATCGGACCCTGGCGGTGGATCAACCGGCTACCCATCGAGTGCTGGATCAGCGCTCGTAGCGCGCCCACGGAGACGGTGCCGAGGACCCCGCCGACCGAGGAGGCCAGACCCGCCAACGCGGCGTCGCCGCCGGTGAGTTTGATGATCGCGCCGTCGGCGCCGCGGACCCCGAAGATCGCCGACTGCGCCGCGCCGCTGACGAACCCGGCCACCGAGCCGGTACCCAGGCCCAGGGCGAACTCGTAGGTGCCCCCGCGCCAGCGCACCGGGCGCTCGTTCGCTCCCCACTCGGTGTTGTGACTGTCGTCGTTGGGCCGCCAACTCCCGGGCATCCCATAGTCGATGTTCGACCAGTACACCTTCCAGCCGCCCCGGTCGGCGGCCAGGTGCGCGGCCGCGACGGTGCCCTTGGTCATCGAGCTCAACGCGGCGCCGAACGCGGCGCGGCCGACGTCGACCATGCTCAACCCGCCGCCGGAGAGCACCCGGACCATGGAGAGCACCACGAGGTTCACGGTGAAGTCGAGCAGGAACTCGTGGGTCATGTCGATGCCGATGGACTGGATCGCCCTGAGCATGAAGGGCTCCGGCACCACCTCGCCGTCCCTGGACGGGCCGTAGCCCCAGCGGTTCGGCTCGCGGAACGTGCGGTTCAGGGCGCGGTATTCGTTGGCGAGACCGGTGAAGTGGGTCTCGCGGCCGATGATGAGACCGCCGTCGGCGTTGTACTCGTGGATGTAGCCGGGGATCGTGCGCTCGTTGATGACGGTGATGCCGTCGATGTCGTAGCGCCGGGCGTGCTTGTTGAAGTTGTTGATCTCCAGGAACGTGTCGTCCGCGAGTTTGATCTTCGCCTGCGCGATGATGCCCTGGTCGGACTCCTGCCACAGGTGCCGGTTGAACTGCGTCGTGGGGGTGGGGCGGAAGTCGCGGACCCGGAACGGGCTGTCGGTGAAGAAGTCCCGGAAGGCGTTGGTGTACTTGCGCGCCGGGATCTCCTGGACGACCTGATGGTCCAGACTGGTGATCCGATCGGACCACCGGGCGCCCTTCTCCCAGCCGGGGAGCGGGTTGCCGTTCCGGTCGAACCAGTGCCGGACCCGATCGCCCACCCCGTCGCCGAAGTGCATCACGTTGTTGTTCGCGTCCAGCTTGTTCCAGTGCCACACCGTGTTGCCCGCGCCGTCGACGCCGCGCCAACCCTGGACGCTCAGGCCCTCGCCGAGTTGTCGGTGGTCGCGGATGAGGTTGCCGCCCGCGTCGAAGTCCTGGAACGACTCGCGGTCGAAGTGCCACGGCGTGATCTGCCGTTCGAACGCGGTGATGCGCTTGCCGCCGATGGTGGGATCGAGCGCGTCGTGCCACCGGAACTCGCGCGAGTTGCGTCCCATGGTGCCGATGATGTCGACGCGTCCCACCCCGTCGGGCGCGGGGAAGGCGTCCATGCGGGCGACGACCACGCCGTGGTGGTCGTACCGGATCCAGTTCCCGGCGTGGGTGTCGATCAGGCCGCGGGTGTTGGGCCCCGTGCCGCCGGCGGCGCCGGGGGTGGGCCTGGGCCGGTAGTCGATGAACGTGCCGTCGGAGAGGCCGGTGCGCACGACCCGCCACTCCTTGGTGCCGGGGGAATACCAGTCGCCGTCTTCCACGTCGTCGGTGACCCGGTCCTGCCAGGTGATCTGCCGATCACCCGTGCCCGGGGTGACGGCGAAGTCGCCCTCGTGGAAGGTGCGGTGGCCGTGCAGGCCGTCGACGCCCTCGGTCCACGGCAGGTAGCCGGGGCGGTGCGCCACCTGTGCTCCGGCGACGTCGGGCAGCCGGACGTCACCGACGGTGAGGGTGCTGCCGTTGTGCAGGGGCCGCACCTCGCGGACGATGTCGCCGGTGTGCGCGACGTCGATGACCGTCTTGTTGTTGGAGATGAACTGTACGCCGTGCCCCTCGGGACCGCCGCCCGCCGGCTCCTGCTTCCAGGTGCCCACGCGCAGCCGGTTGTCCTGGGCCAGCCACGGGTGCCGGGTCAGGTCGGCGACGCGGAACTCGCCGCTGAACAGGTTGCGGAAGAACACGGGGGGCCGCTGCTCGGCGAAACGTTCGAACTTGAGGAAGTCGCCGTTGTGCAGGGTCTTGCCGAGCCCGTTGATGTTGCCGTCGGCGTGCCGGGAGACCCAGTCGCGCGAGGGGACACCGTCCGGTCCCAGTTCGAGCTGGTGGTAGCGGCGCACGTCGTGCAGGCCGAATTGGAAGCGGCTGAACTTCTTCTGGGCGGTGACGATCTCGTTGGTGATCGGGTGGCGCATGGTGTCGGTCCAGCCGCGCCCGAGGCCGGAGTCCCAGTGCCGGTCGCCGGACGCGATGGCCCGGAAGTCGGCGTCGAACCGCACCCACCTGGTGTCGGCGGCGAACCCCTGGGTCGCCGGCAGGTGGCGCAGATCGGCCAGCACGTGCCCGCCGTCCGCGCTGAGCTGGAAGTGCCGGATCCGCACGTCGAAGCCGAACACGCTCTTGACGTCGAACCAGCTGCGGGTGCTCTCGCCCCAGTGCCGGGTGCCGTCGTGCACGAGGTTGCCGTCGATGTCGAACTCGGCCCACCGACCCCGCTGATTGACCAGACTGAACGTGCCAAGGGAGGCGGACGAGTGGTGGGCGTCGAGGATGCCGCCCTCGGGCAGGATACGACGTTCGAACACGGTGACCTTGAGGTGGCTGATCAGGTGCACGTGGCCGGCGTCCGCCCCCTTCGTGTCCACCACGCCGCCTTCGAACCACTTCGGTCGGCCCGGCGTGGGGACATGGACACCGTGGGCGTCGGTGCGTATCAGCGACCACGTGGCCTCGCCGCCGCCCGCCGGGTACGTGACCTCGAAGTGCCGGTTCGGGTCGATGCCGCCCCGGGCGCCGACCACGTCGATGCGCTGGAACTCCAGGCGTCCGCCCGGGTCGAACCGCTGGAACTCGCCGGCGCGCGCGCCGACACCGCCGATCCGGTATCCGCCGCCGGGCTCCGGGGTCGCGCGCAGGCCCGGGAGGTGGTCGAGATGGCCGCTCAGGACCCGCAGGTCGCCCGGTGTGGTGCTGAGGAACCGGGTGTGCAGGGGGTCGCCGATGCGGGCGTCGGACAGCCCGATCATGTCGAACCGGTGGACCCCCGCGCCGTCGTCCACCCGGAACACGGTGATGCCGCCTTCCTCGGTCACCGGGCGCGTGGTCACGTGGAAGTCGAGGCGGCCGTTCGGGCCGAACAGACGGAACTCGCCGTCGGCGCCGCCGACCCGGAACCCGCCGCCGGGGCGGATGTGCACGGTGGTGTTCGCGATGCCGGCGAGCGTGTCGTCGACCAGCGTGTGTGCCCCGCCGGGGTGTACCCGGACGAGTTGCGACAGGTCGACGCCGTCCACGCCGGTCAGGCGCAAAACCTGGAACTCGAACGCGCCGCCGGCGGAGAACCCCCGGACCATGCCGGTGTCCCCGTGGACGACCCGGAGCGTGCCGTCGGGGCGGGCGACCACCGAGAATCCGAGGTTGTGGCCATCGGCGCCCTTGAGCACGGGCAGCGGGCCGGGCGCCGCCTCCCCGGCGACCGGGGCCGGGGTGAAGACGAACTCGTGTGTCGCGGCGCCGTCGGCCCCGCGCAGGCCGACCACGTCGTAGCGGTGTGCGCCGCGCATGTCGACGACGACGTGGCCGGTGCCGTCGCCGATCCGGAATCC
Source organism: Embleya hyalina (assembly GCF_003967355.1). Classification (GTDB taxonomy): domain Bacteria; phylum Actinomycetota; class Actinomycetes; order Streptomycetales; family Streptomycetaceae; genus Embleya; species Embleya hyalina. The sequence goes on from NZ_BIFH01000013.1 coordinate 351,378, forward strand.
GCTCCCCGTCGTCGCCCCCTCCCGCCGGAACCCCTCGGTGATGATCCCCGGTTGGCGTACGACGTGTGCGTCGGGGACCGCGGCGAGGTGCCCGTCGACGAGCGTGTCGGTGCCGCGTTCGATGCGCACGAACCGGCCGTCGAACGGGCCGCCGCTCAGGTGCTTCGCGTCGTAGCGGTGCGCGCCGTCGAGACCGTGTGCGGTGAACGACCCGTCGGGGTCGGTGAGGCGCAACTCGTCGCCGGCCCGGGTGACGGTGAGGTTCGTGTCGGGTACGCCGTTCAGGTCGCTCGGGTGCGGCACGGGGACGTCGGGGGTGCCCACCGGGGTGTGCACGAACCGTCCGGCCTCGGGACCGCCGGTCAGCGTGAGCGTGTTGTGGGTGTGCGCCCCGACGTTGTTCACGACGATCTTGCCGCCGGGGTGATCCACCAGGTATCCGCCGCCGTGTTGGGGGGTGACGGTGGCGCCCGGCACGATCCGGCCGTCGCCGTGCACCAGTTGCGGCGCTCCGCCGGCGGCGTCGGGCAGTCGGATGAAGCCGCCGGGCGCGCCGCCGCCGGTCAGCGGCAGCGCGTCGTGCGAGAACGCCCCTCCCGGGGTGTACACCCGCACCACATGGGGCTGCCCGCTCGTGCCGGTGACGTGGAAGGTGTGGTCGACGGTGCCCACGTGAGCGGTCGTGGACGGTGTGCCGTCGTCCGCGCGCAGGTGCGGCAGCCGGCCCTGGCCGCCGATCGGGGTGAACACGTGCAGGCCCGTGCCGGTGCCGCCGGGGGTGGTGAGGGTCACCACGTCGTGGGCGCGGGCACCGCCGGCGTCGACGTGGAACCGGCCGCCGGGGTGCTCGATCCGGAACTCGTTGCCGATCTGGCGGATGACGTTCGTGTCGGGCACCGGCCTGCCGTCGGCGTGGGCGATCTGCGGTGTGCCGACGTGCGGCGAGCGGATGTGGCCGCCGGCCAGGCCCAGTCGGTCGATGCCGGTCAGCGTCAGCGAGTTGTGCGAGAACCGGCCGTCGGCGCCGAAGACCCGTACGGTCGGGCCGGTGCCGGTCGGGACGACGTGGAGCATGCCGCCCGCGTGTTCCGGCACGGACACGACGCCGAGTGTCCGGGTGGCGTCGGGGCCGACGAGGGTGCGGCCGCCGACGCCGTCCGGGGTCAGTACGTGCAGCGCCAGGGGGTGGCCGTCGGAGCCGATCAGGCGCAGGCCGGTGCCCGACGGGGCACCGGTCGCCGGATCGTAGAGCCGGAAACCCCCGGGTGAGGGCACCACGATGCCCGCGTCGTTGAACCGCACGGGCGGTCCGCCCGCGTTCAGGATGTTGCCCTCGTCGTCGAAGTGGGTGACGCCGAGGGTGCGGTTGTCCGGATCGACATGGATCGCGACCAGGGTGTCGCCGTGTTCACCGCCCGTGAGGGTGATGCGCCGCTCGATGCGGTCGAGCCGCCCGCTCTCGCCCGACACGTCGAAGTCCCAGCGGCGCACCTCGACGTTCGGCACGACCTGCCGCTCGACCCGCACGATGTCGTTCCCGGACGGGCCGGTCACGCGCGTGGGGGTCGGGTGTGCCGCGTCCGCGCCGCCGGTGATCCGGATGCCGTCGATGCCGCCGCCGTCGCCGACGCGGTATTCGAGGCGGGCGCCGGACAGCCCGGGGATGTCGACGACACGCTGCCCGGGGCCGGCGACGGTCGGCACGGTCGACCCGGTGGTGGTGACGTGCGGGAGCTGCGGGGCGGGCAGCGTGGTCAGTTCGACGGCCTGCCCGGGGACGGGGCCGGTCACGTGGGTGTCGATGATCTGGTCGTCGAGGAGGCGATGGTTGTTCGCCGCGCTCAGCTCGTAGTCCCAGCGTTGGGTGCCGCCGTCCCCGAGGTGGCGCTCGATCCGCAGCACCTCCCGGTCGCCGACGGTGATGTGGTTCGCGGAGAGGTCGGTGCGACCGCCGGGCTCGATGTGGATGTCGACGGTGCGGCCGGCCTGCGTGCTCGGCAGGACCCGCACCTCGATGCCGTTCAGGCCGGGGATGGTGCGGAACGTGTGCGCGAAGTCGTAGCTCACGCCCTGCATCATGAACACGTTCAGGTTGTGGGTCGCCCCGTTCGCCGGGACGAAGTGCGCGCCGCCGGTGAGGCCGCCGGACACGGTCGGCACACCCGGCAGGCCGCCCGGAGTGGTGTGGACCACCGGGCCCGACGCCGGGCCGCCGAGGACCACCCGGCTGCCGTTGAGGTCGATGTGCGTGCCGGTGCCGCCCAGGCCCTGGACACCCTTGACGTCGACCCCGCTCGCGCCGGGCCCGACCAGTGCGGTCTCGCCGTCGGCGCCGGTACGCAACCCGCCGAGGTGGGACGAGTTCACGTCGGCCACGTGGATCGGCGCGCCGGTGTGGGCGGTCGCCGGCTGGGCGATCGCGGGCAGGCCGCCGACGTTGGGCGTCGCGACGTGTCCGAGGGCGCCGACGCCGGTCACCGAGGGGACCGTGACGTGGCCGGTGTTCGGTATCGCGCCGACGTTCGGAGTCTGGATGTGGCCGGTGAGCGGGAGGGCGCCGACCCCGGACACATTGACGTGCGGCAGGGCCGGCGTGGTGACGTCCGGCATCGCGATGTGGCCCGGTTGCGGGAGGGCGACGGTGCCGAGGCCGTCGAGTCCGGTGTGCGTGTTCGTCCCGGGCGTGGGCAGGTCGTGCACCAGCGCGCTCGAAGCGGGCAGGCCCAGTTGGATCTTGCCGGCCACGCCGGCGCCGACGGTGTCCAGGTTGGGGATGCTGACGTGTCCGAGCGCGGGCGGCAGCGCGTGCACGCCGGTGACGCCGAGGCCGGTGATCCCCTGCGGGATCGAGAAGTTGCCGGAGAGGTGGGTCAGGCCCAACCCGGTGAACGAGAACGAGGGGATGTCGGCGATTCGGGCGCCGACTCCGGGAAGGTGCGCGAGCGCGTTCAGGCCGCCCGCGTCGTTGATGAAGGTGCCCAGGCCGGGGAGGTTTCCGGCGTGGAAACCGGTGCCGAACGTGTTCAGGGACGGCAGGTTGATCACGTCGAAGTGACCGAAGCCGTTGGTGAACTTCGCGGACAGCGGCGGCATGTCGAACGCGCCGCCGAGCGGACCCGTGTGCACCGAGTCGAACGAGCCCAGGTGCACGTTGGGCAGCTTGACCAGATCGCCGCCGTGCCCGAAGGCGTTGAACCCGGCGTTGGCGCCGGCGGAGATCTTGGAGCCCGCACCGATGAACTTGCCGTCGAGGAAGGCCCCGTAGCGGTACATGCCGAACACGCCGCGGTCGATGAAGCCGATCCGGAAGGCGAGCCCGAGGCCGTTGGGCATCTCGTCGACCGCCACCGGCAGGAACAGCCGCAGACCCTTGAAGCCGCTCAGACCGTGCGCGATGGAGGTGCCCAGATTCTTGAACGTGTTGAGCGTGGTCGCCACCGCCCGCAGGCCGAAGAACGTCTTGGCCCCGGCCAGATTGATCACGGTGAGTTCGGCGGCGAGCGGGAAGAACTTGAGACCGCCGCCCAGTTTCGCGAAACCGGGCCCCATGGTCAGCAGCGGACCCAGCTTGAGTCCCTGCGCGCCGCCCTTGATCCACGCGCCCGCCGCGGCCACCGCGTCGTCGATGCCCAACCCGACCCGGCCGAACAGGCCGAACGAGTTGGCGCCGCCGCCGAAGAAGTTCTTGGTGCCGGTGATCCCGCGTCCGCCGATGCCCTTGATGCCGCTCCACAGCTGACCCAGGTGCAGGCCCTTGGTCGTGGGCGCGATCATGCCCAGGATGCCCAACACGAGCTGGGTGACGCTCGCCTTGCCGTGCGCGAAGTCGATCGCGGTCTTGATCAGGAGCGCGACGTTGAGGGCGATGCTGAGCAGCGCCAGCGGCCCGCCGATGAAGATCGCGGGAATGGCCAGGATCAACGCGATCCAGCCGAGCGCCTTCCAGAACTCCTCGCACTCGTCCACGGGGGAGGCGATGGACTGGCCGGCGGCCATGATCTTGCGCGCGGCGGTGTCGGCCGCGGTCGACAGGATCGACTTGGCGTCCTCCGCGGTGGTCTTGTGCGCGGCCCGCCCCTCCTTGTCGTCCTCCGACAGCGCGGCGGCGGCGGACAACGCGGTGTCCGCGCGGTGTTGCTCGTGACGCATGACGCCGACGTAGGCGGTCAGCGCGGCGCGCACGTCCTCGTGGGCCTTCTTGAACGTGGAGATGTAGTTGCGCAGATTCCCGTCGATGACGCCGCGCAGCGCCTCGGCGGTCTTGCCGACGAAGATCACGCTGGAGGTGTTCTTGACCTCGGTCAGACCGCTGTCGATGGTCTTGGCGAGTTCGACGAACGTCAGTTCCGCGGCGATCACGCGGTCGATGCGATCGGCGTCGCCGGGAGTCGGATCGTTGTCGAGGCCGAGCGCACTCCAGTCCCCGGGACGAGCCATCGAAGCGCCTCTCGCTCGATTCGTGCAACCACGGCGCTCTTTTGTACGCGCCATTGGTTCGCCGGGTTCATTCTTCCTCGCGACAATCTCGGTTGAACCCTCGATGGTTGCGACGCGTACAGAAATGGGAGCGGTTCGCGGCGCGGGCACGCACCACGCGAGTCGGGCGAGGAACAGGAGGTCCGAATGGCGGATTTCGCCATCGACTACACCAACCTGCACGAGATCAACACCAAGCTCAGAGAACTCGCCAAGCAGGCCGATTCGGGCTCCGGCGGGGCTTTTCGCGAACTGGGCGACGCCGGCGCCGCCGAACGCCGCGCCGCCCTGGGCACCTCCGGCCTCTCGACCTCGTTCAACAGCTTCTTTCACCATTCCAAGTCCCGTACCGCCAAGGCCAAGGAGGGGCTGAACAAGCTCGCCGACAGCTTCAAGGCGGTCTCCGACCTCTTCTTCGACCAGGACTCCAGGATCTCCGGCTCGGCGGGACTGATCACCACCGGACTGGGCATCGACCAATGGCGCAACACCAAGGCCGCGCACGACAAGTGGCTCGCGGACAAGGCCAAGTGGGACGACTACCTGGCCTCGATCGGGGCCACCCAGTACTTCCGCGATCACCCGAACGAGAGCATCCGACACGTATGCCACGATCCGGAGGCGCCCGCGTGGTGTGCCGCCTGGATCGCCAAGGGCGAGGACAGCGCACCCCCCAAGCCCGGCGACGAGCCCCCCAAGCCCAGTGACAAGCCGCCGACTTCGCACCACTACGAGGACGAACACGGCAAGATCGACGTCAGTGTCGAGTTGGACAAGGACAACAACATCGTCAAGGAGACGTCGAAGATCACCAATCCGCAGGGGCAGACCTACGAGACGACCACCACGTACAAGGGTCCCCCGGAATGGGTCGACAACGTACCGGGCGCCGGCAAGGACGGAAGGCCGGGACGGATCGACGTCCGCGACTACTCGATCACCACCACGTTGAGCGACGGCACCAAGAGCACGTCGGACTTCACCATCGACAAGGACGGCAGTGGCACCATGATCAGCCACTCCGGGAAGACGACCGAGCACTACATTCGCGACGGACCCAAGGGCGAGTGGAAGCGCGATCCCAAGTACGCCGACGAGGACGCCGGCAGGGACGGTACCGAAAAGGGCGGGGGCGTGCAGAAGCCGCCGCCCGGAGGCAAGCTCAACTGATCCCCGTCACACCGTCGTTCATGACGACCCATCCGATTCCGCTCCCGAGGAGACGCACCATGGGCGCCAACATCAAACTCACCTACTCCGAGATCACCCGGGTGTCCAACCTCTTGGACAACAGCGTCGAGCACACGCTCGTGCCCCGGATGAAGGAGGCCAAGACCGAGGTCGACAACGTGCTGACCACCAACCTCGTGCTCGTCAAGGCCAGTCCCGCGCTCCAGGCGCAGTACGAGAAGTTCAGCACGGCGCTCCAGGCCGCGACGGAGAGCATCAAGGGCTACGCGCAGCAGTTCCGGCAGATCATGCAGTCGGTCCAGGACATGGACAAGGACATCGCCGACAAGGTCAACTCCTCCCAGTAGCGGCCCGCCCGCGCGTCCCCACCCGACAACCGAACCCTCGGAGGACCCGATGGCCGACATCAAGGTCGACTACGACGAGATCCGCAGCGCCGCCACCAGGATGGGCGCCAAGCTGACCGACATCTCCAAGGAGCTCGGCGACCTGGAGCACCAGGTCGCCACCCTGCTCCACGACGGCCTGGTGTTCGAGAAGGCCAGCCCCGCCCTGCAGGAGGCGTACCAGACCTTCAGCACGCAGATGAAGAACTCGGCGGGCAACATCCAGGCCTACGCCAAGAACTTCACCGACATCGCCGACTCGTTGAGCAGCTCCGACACCAAGCTGATGGGCGACATCAACGCCGCCATCGCGAAGATGAAGGCGGAGGCCGCGGCCCACAAGTAGTCGCCGGGCGGCCCCACTTCGGGTGGGGCGCCGCGCCAGGGCCGGTCGGCACGTCCCGCGATTCGCAGTGGACGCGAACGTGCCGACGGGCCCGGCGCCTCCGGTCAGCCGTCCAGGACCGTCAGCGGCACCTGGACCGCGATCGCCGCGCCCGAGTCGCCCGCGGTCCAGCCCCGGCCCGGGCCGAGCGCCGTGCGCACCTGCTCGGCCGACAGCCGGGCCCCGATCAGGTCCGCCTCGCCGAGCGTCTTGGGCCCGAGCAGCAGGCCGCGCCGCGAGCGCCGGGCCATGCCGACCCAACCCAGCGAACTCATCGACTCGGCCAACCCGGCCAACAGCAGCCCCTGACCGTGGTCCCGGCCGGACGTCGCGATCCGGCGCAACACCGAGTCGGCGGCGCAGGCCAGCATCAGATCGGCGTCGTCCACCACGACCACCACCGGATGCTCGCGCACCGAGGTCAACGCCTCCACCAACACCTCCGGCTCCGGATCGGGGTCGGTGAGCACCTGCGCCAGGCCGTGCGCGGACAACTTGCGCAACTGCGAGTCGCGCGGGGTGAGTACGACCAGCCGGGTGCCGCCCATCAGCAGCGACACACACATCGCGGCCAGTGCCGTGGTGCGCCCGCTGCGCGGTGGACCGGCGACCATGAACGACCCGCCGCCGTCCGCGAAGTCGTAGGTCAGCGGTGCGACCGCGTCGCCGCCCACGCCCAACAACGCGTGGAACGGCTTGCGCAGCGACTGCGGCATCCGGTCGTGCGCCTCCTGGAAGCCGATCAGCGTCGGCATCTCGTCGACCCGGAACGGGCGCCGTGCGTCCGGCACGGTGCTGTCGCGGACGGTCGCCCGTCGACCCAACTCCCGCATCGCCTCGGCCTGGTCGCTCTGGTCGTTCGCCGACGGGTCCTCCCCGTCGACGCCCGCCGCGACCGGCGTCTCGGCGATCGACGGCAACAACGCGATCTGCGCCTCGATCGCCCCCGGCGCGAGCCAACCCCGCCCCGGCGCCACCGCCGCCGGGATGCTGTTGCGGGGCATCCCGATGAGCGTGTAGTCGCCCGGGTCGGTCTGGCGCAGCAGCAGCCGATGGTCGTTGTGCGCGGCCAGGCGTCCGCCCAGCAACAGTCGCTCCGACGTGGCGATCACGTGGATCCCGGCACCCTGGCCCTCGCGCAGGAGTCGGACGACGTCGGCGTACAACCGGCCGCCGTCGTAGTCGTCGAGCATGGTGCTCAGCGCGTCCCAGCCGTCCACCATGAGCACCAGGTGCGCGGGCCGTTGGTCCTTGCCGACCTTGCCCCGGAGTTCGGTGACGTCCGCGCAGTCGTGCCGGGCGATCAGCCGCTGCCGAAGGGTCAGTTCGGCGGTCAGCCGGTTGATCAGCCGCTCCATGCGCTCCGCGTCGTGGCGGGAGACGACCGCGCCGCAGTGCGGAAGCGCCTCCAGCACACTCAGGCCCCCGCCGGCCGCGTCGATCGCGTAGATGTGCAGGTCGGAGCATGGGATGGTGAGCGCCGCCGCGCCCGCGACGGTGCGCAGCACCTGGGTGCGGCCCGAGCGTGGTGCGCCGATGACGTACAGGTGACCGAAGGACGCGAAGTCGATCGCGGCCAGCCGCCGGGCCTGCAACTGCGGGATGTCGAGCAGGGCGTAGGGGACCATCGGCAGTGCGCCGGGCGCCGGCTCCGGGATGGCGGGCAACTCGTCCAGCCGCATGCGGTCGTCCAGCGGCGGCAGCCAGGGGCTGGGCTGCGGCCGGAAGTCGGGCAGCCGGTCCGCGGCCTCGCGCAGCGCGTCCACCAGGGCGCGCAGGTCCGTCGGCAATTCCTCGGACTGCCCGGTCATCGGGTTCTCGTGCGGGTCGAACCGCGACTCGGGTCCGGTGTCCACGTCGGTCTCGGCGTCGGCTTCGGAGAAGTCGAGCGGGCGGCCCAGGCGCTGCCAGCCGACCCGGATGCCGCGTACCGGCCGGGACACGGCGGCCTTGGCCACCGAACTCGGCAGCGCGCCGGGGCGTTCCGCGCCGACGAACGCGGTCTGGAACGGCGTGGGCGGGCCCTCGCCGCGGCGGACCAGGGCCCGTCCCGGGTTGTTCGGCGAGATGCCGGCGGCCTCGATGCCGTCGATGATGTCCTGGCTCTCCGAGCGGTCGGTCACCCGCAGGGCCATCCGCAGGTTGGTGTTGGCCTTGATCTCGTTGCTGACCGAGCCGCCGGGCCGCTGGGTGGCCAGCAGCAGATGCAGCCCCAGCGAACGGCCGCGCTGGGCGAGGCTGATCAAGCCGGGTACGAAGTCCGGCAGTTCCCGGACCAGGGTGGCGAACTCGTCGATCACCAGCAGCAGTCGGGGCAGCGGGGCCAGGCGCGGATCACGCGCGCGCTTGATCCGGTACTCGGTGTGGTCCTTGGCCTCGACCTCGTTCAGGACCGTCTCGCGGCGGCGGAGTTCGGCGTCGAGGGAGGCCAGCGCGCGTTTGACCAGGTGGCCGTCGAGGTCGGTGATCATGCCGAGCGTGTGCGGGAGTTCGGCGCATTCGCGGAACGCGCTGCCGCCCTTGTAGTCGACCAGTACGAAGGTCAGTTCGTCGGGCCGGTTGACCGCGGCCAGCGACGCGATCATCGTCTGGAGCAGTTCCGACTTGCCCGAGCCGGTGGTGCCGCCGATCAGGCCGTGCGGGCCGTCGCGGACCAGGTCCAGGCGCAACACGCCCTCGTACCCGCTGCCCAGGACGAACGAGGTGGACGCCGGGCGGCGCGCCCAGGTCCGGAGCAGCACCTCGGCGTCCGGCGGTTCCTGGCCGATCAGCGGCAACAGCGCGACCTCGGAGGGCAGTCCGGAATCGCTCTCCACGGTGACGTCGAGCACCGGCGCGAGGGCACGCGCGACCTCCTCGCACCAGGCGGGGTCGACCAGATCCGCCCGGATGCCCTTCACCTCCGGCACGTGTGACGCCTTCAGGTCGAGCCGGCCGCCGTTCGCCGTCACCACCGCCGTGCACTCCTCCGGCAGCATGTGTTCGCGCTCCTCCAGGCACAGGCTGAACACCCGCACGGCCGGGCCGTTGCTCAACACGTCGATCATGCCCGGCACATCGCGCAGGCGGCGGGCGCCGTCCAGGATCACCAGCACGTCGGGCTCGCGCTGCAACGTGGGGCCGAGCGCCGACTGCGAGGAGTCCAGGCGGGTCTGCACGTCGGAGATCAACTCGTTGACCCGGTGTGCGGTGCTCTCCGGGTCGGTGCCCAGGGCCACCACCGCGGCGCCGGCCCGGCCGGGCCGCAGGTGCGGCAGCCACCGTACCCACTGCCAGGCGTCGGCGTGTTCGTCCTCGGTCAACACGACGATGCGCACGTCGCGCGGGCTGTGCAGGACGGCGGTCTGGATCACCGCCCAACTCGCGATCCGGCGCGGCAACTCCCCGGAAGCGCCGATCCCGACCACCCCGAAGGCGGTCATCTCGACCCCGAACGGCACGTCCGCGATGCGCCAGTTGACGTTGCGGTAGTGGTTTTCCCGGGCCTGGTCGTCGATGCTCTTGAGGGACGCGCGGGTGAGTGTGCCCAGTCGGATGGTCAGATGGTCGGAGTCGCGCCGCCGGCGCTGCCACAGGGCCAGGCCCGGGCCGGTCGCGGTCAGCAACAACGCCGCGGGGTCGGGGAACGTCGAGTTGCGCAGCCCGCGTTCGTCCACGGTCGCCCGGCGCATCTCGGTTTCGAGGGCCGAGCGGCGGATGCGGTAGACCCGCTTCGCCTCCTGGTAGTCCCGGCGTCCGGTGCGTTTGCCGGAGATCCAGTTGCCGACCGCCATCAGCGGGGTGAAGAACACGAAGATGACGAAGAACAGGCTCCGGAACAGGAACATCATCGCCAGGCCCATCAGGAGCGGGGCGATCATCATCAGGAAGGGGAACGGCCGCTTGCTGTTGTCCGTCGGCGGACCCATCATCCGGATGGACTCGGCGTCCAGGTGCGGGGCGATGCGCGGCGGCCGGTTGTATTCGATGCCGAGGCCGTCCGGGGCCGGGCGGACCGCGGCCTCGGGTTCGTCCGGTGGGCCCGGACGCAGCAGGTGCTCGCCGAGGGACAGGTCGGCGTAGGTCGGCCAGGGCAGCGAGCCGTCGTCGAGTGCCGGCAGCCGGCCGACGGGTGGCGGCGGGGGCACTACGGGTTGTCCGTCCGGGCCCGTCGGCGGGGGCTCCGTCGAGTGCCCGCCGGGGCCGCCCTCCTGCGTGCCGGCGGGCTCCTCGGCGGACAGCGGCGTGCCGGTGATCGGGTCGACGGGCGGGGGCGGGGTGAGGCTGCGCAGGCCGCAGTCGTCCGCGTCGACGTCGTCCGGGAGGGTGACCGTGACGGAGCCGTCCGCGCCGACCGTGATCCAGGTGCCCTGCGCGGGGGCTCCGCCGCCGTCCAGGCGCAACGCGCACGCGCGATCGGTGCCGACCTCGTGCCGGCCGGGGCCGAGTCGCCATACCCGGCCCGCGCCGGGGCCCGAGACGTGCCGGACGGTGACCAGGACCGGATCGGACCCGGGCGGTCGCCACGCGCGGGTCGCGGTCTCGGTCGGCGCGGGACCGCCGAGGCCGATCACCGCGCCGGCGCGGATGCCGCTCGCGCCCACGCGCGCGTCGGGATTGAGCCGCCGATCGCCCAGGAACAGATCGGCGGCGCCCAGCACCGCCCCGAGGTCGGCGACGGTCGCCGAATCGGGCACGTCCAGCAGGTGATCGGAGCGTCGGCCCTGCGGATCGGTGGTGGTGAGAGCGAGATTCACGGGCATGCAACTCTCTCGCGGGGTGGGGGAGGGGGGAGTGGGCCCCGCCCCGCCCCCCGGCGGGGGTGGTCCGGGGGTGGGGCGGGGCCGCGGTGGGCCTGTGCGGCGGATCTCGGTGGATCGGCCGCGCCGTTCGGTACCGGTTGGCGCGGCCCCTTCGAGATCCCGCGGGACAGGCCCTCAGGCCCGAGAGCCGGGGGGGAACGGCTCCCGGGCGGGATCGGGGGTTTGGTCGGTGGGGGTGTCGGTGGCCGGATCGGGTCCGTCGGGGGTCGGTTCGTCGGGGGGAGACGCGTCGGGCCCGGGAGTCGGTTCGTCGGGGGGAGACGCGTCGAGCCGGTGGGTCGGTTCGGCGGGGGGAGACGCGTCGGGTCCGTGGGTCGGTTCGGTCGGGGGAGAGGGGTCGGGCCTGTGGGTGGGCTCGATGATCGGGGCGGGATCGCGGCCGGTGGGCGGTTCGGTGATGGGAGGTCGGCCGGAGGTGCCGGCCGGTTCCCGGCGGGGGGTTGCCTCTCGGCGGGCCGAGACGGCGGGTGATCCCGTGGGTGTGGTGGGGGCCGGGGCGCGGAACGTGCCCGCCGCCGTCGATTCGTGTGCGGGGCGGGCCGAGGCGGGCTCGGCGGTCGAGGATCGTGCCGAGACGGCCGAGGCCATGGATTCGACCGGTTCCGTGACGGCCGCGGGCGCCGCCGTCCGCGGTTGGGCGACGGGGGTTTCGGCCCCGCTCTCCTCCTCGGCGAACCACGTGGCGTGGTCCGCTCCGGAGCGGGCCACGGGCGCGGGTACCGGTGGCAGCACCGGCGGAACGGTCGGCAGTACCCGGGCCAGCGCCGCGCCGAGGGCGTGGCACACCACCAGCAGCGGGGTGCCGGGCAGACCGACCCGACCGTGTCGATCGGTGAGCAGCGTCCGGATGTGTCCCCGTCCCGGCCCGCCGAGCAGCAGCCGCAACGGGAGTTCGTCGCCGGGTGGTTCGGTCAGCTCGGGCGGCAGTGGATCGGGCAGCTCCGGGGTCACCAGGAACACGGGCAGCCCCAGCCGTGGCGGTCGGCCGCGGGCGGTCCGGTACGCCTCCCGCACCGGCTGTCCGGCCACATCGCGGTGCACCCCGTCGGCGACCACGACCTGTCCGCTCGGCAGCCTGGCGTCCAATTGGGCCGCGACCGCCTGGAACAGGGCCGGTCCCGAACGCGGATCGCCCTGTACGCACACCATCGCCGGGCCGACCACGAGGTCGAGGAACACGCACTCCCGGTCGCGCTCGCCCAGGGTGACGACGATCGGCCTGGCCCCGTCCGCGTCCGGCGTGACCGACGGCAACTCCGCCCGGACGGCCGTCCAGGACCAAGGGTCGTCGGGCACCGGCCGCCAGACGCCCCGAGGCGACGGCATCCCGGCGGCGGCGAACAGCACCGTCACCGTGTCCTCGCCGACGACGGCGGCGTACGGTTGGGCGGGCGCGGCGGCGAACTTCGCGGCCACCAGGGCACGTTCCGCGTCCCGCCAGGTCGCCCCCGCACCCAGGCCCCGTACCAGCACCCGAACCGAGCGCCGATATCGCAGCCAGGCCCGCACCGGGCCGGCGAACGCGTAGGCCGTCAGCGCGATTTCCCGCCACAACCGCCGTGTCGCCGCCTTCCATCCGCCCATTCGCATCGCGAAGAACCGGAGGATCAGGAAGACCACGAGCGCGGCGGCCGAGATGCCGCCCCAACGGAGGATCGTTTCGCGGTGGTTCGCGAAGAAGTCGAGCGGATCGGTGTTCCTCATCTGCCGGGTAGCTCCCCACATCGGGCATCCACGACAGCACCCGACCGTGCTGCCGCGTGGTCCGCGCGAAACTGTATGGAATTTCGGGTGTTCATCCGCCGCCGCGCTCCTCCAGAGCCTGCCGCAGGGCGCGGATCGCGTAGTACGTACGGGATTTCGCCGTGCCGACCGGGATGCCGAGCAGTTCGGCGGCCTGTTTGAGATCGCGATCGCTCAACACCGTCTCGGCGATGATCTCGCGATGCGCGGCGGTGAGCGAGGGCAGTGCGTCGGCGACGGCCATCTTCCAGAGCAGGGGCTCCCATTGGTCGTCGGCCAAAACGTACTCCAGGGGCTCCGGGCTGCACTCCTGCGGCCGGGAACGGCGCGCGCGGCGGTCGTCCATCACGATCCGGCGCGCCACCGTCGCCAGCCACGGCATCAGGTTGGACGTGTCGTCGGCGATCGTGCCCGCGTGCCGCCACGCGCGCAACATGGTCTCCTGGACCACGTCCTCGGCCCACGGCCGGTCCCCGCCGGTGAGCTTGAGGCAGAACGACAACAGGGGGGTGGAGTATTGCCGATAGACGCGTTCGGCGAGGTCCGCGGGTTCCGCGAGGTCCGCGGGCTCGCCGTCGGGTGTCGAGCAGGCCTGGCCGCCGGTGTCACGGCCTCGGGTACAAAAAGACGTCACGGGCCCGGACCCTCGCTTCCCGGATGTGTGTCGGCTCGAACCGCGAACACTAACCACGGCGCGTTACAAGGTTGTTGGATCTGCGCTGAATTTGAGGATTCGCAACCACCGCCGAAAAGGCCGAGTACCGGCCTCGACAGGGCCGTTGGCGAGCGTCGATCTCGTGTGTTCCCATCCGGAACCCCCTCTCTCCGGCGACCGCGACAAACCGTGTTCATCCACACCTCTCCGAACCGAGGTTTCCCTCCGCACACGCGCTCCGCCGCTCGCGGGTTGCATCCCGGTCGACGTGAGGAACACGGGCGGAGGACAGACGTGTCCGAGGCCGCCGGTACCTTCCCCGCGTGGATCGGACGGCCGTCGGCCGGCCGAACAGGCGGAAGGGAAGCCGAGAGCGCATGTCCATGTGGTTGACCCTCGCGAAGGTCGAACCGTCGGTGCCGGCGGCGGTACGGGAGCGGCCCGAACTGATCGGGACACTCTTCTTCGACCCGTCCGACGAACCCGACCGAAACGACCCGTCCGACGGATCCGATCCGGAGGAAGCGGCCGTGCTCCCCGGCGCGTTTCGTCCGCGCGCGGACTCCTACATGTGCGACTACCGCCTCCTGGCCGCGGTCGCCGAGAGCCGGGCGCGGGCCGAGGAGGGCACGGCCGACTGGGAGTCGGCCTACCCGTGGCTGGCCAGGGCGACCGGGAACGATGGCGACGTCGTCGAGGAGTACGAGTTCTGCTACGGGCCCGCCTTCGTCCTCGCCCCGGACGAGGTCCGTCGGGTGGCCGAGGGTCTGGTCGCCGAAGGCTGGGTCCGCGGCGGCCGGGCGGCTCGGTGGGAGGAGGAGCGCGAGGACCACGAATTGGAGGACCTGGGCCCGTTCTTCGCCGCCGCCGCGGCCGAGGGCAGGGCCGTGATCGGCGGGGTGGACTGAGCCGGGTGGGCCCTGTCGTATCCACCGATGAGCGCAGCCCGGCGCGCCTTCGACCGATTCGGGGGTAAAGCTTGCGATAACACAGGGTATGCGTCACCGGCACGCGGGACGCACGGGTCGCCGGGAGATGTGGCTGTATGACGATCGATCGACGAGGATTCCTGACCGCCCTGGGGGTCGGCGGCGCGTTGGTGCTCACGGGGTCGACGGCCGGCGGATCGGTGCGGGGCGCCGTGAGCCGGCCGGCGCCCTGGGCCGGGACGCCGGCCGGGACGCGGGCGCCGACGGCCGGGCCGCCGGACTGGTCGGCGTTGAAGGCGCGCCTCGACGGTCGGTTGCTGCTGCCCGCGGACCAGGGATACGACGTGGCCCGGCTCGGCTTCAACGAGCTGTACGACGGCCGAATGCCGGCGGCGGTGGCCCGATGTACCTCGGCGACGGATGTACAGAGCTGCCTGGACGCGGCCCGAGGGCACGGCGTGCCGATCGCCGCGCGCAGCGGAGGGCACAGCTACCTCGGATACAGCGTGCCCGACGACGGGCTGGTGATGGACCTGCGACCGATGGCGCGGATCGAGGTGCGCGACGACGGGACGGTGGACGTCGGCGCGGGCGCCCGGCTGATCGAGGTCTACGCCGGACTGGCGCAGGCGGGCCGGCTGCTGCCGGGCGGCTCGTGCCCGACGGTGGGGATCGGCGGGCTGACCCTGGGCGGCGGGATCGGGGTGCTGACCCGCAAGTACGGGCTCACCTGCGACCGGCTGGTCGCGGCCGAGGTGGTCACCGCCGACTCGCGCGTGCTCACCGTGTCCGAGTGCGCCGAGCCGGACCTGTACTGGGCGCTGCGCGGTGGGGGCGGCGGCAACTTCGGCGTGGTCACGCGGTTCACGTTCCGCACGGAGCCGGCGCCCCCGCTCACCGTGTTCTCGCTGCGTTTCCCGGCCGGCGCGACGCCCTCGGTGGTCGGGGCCTGGCAGGCATGGATCGCGGACGCGCGACCGGAGTTGTGGTCGAACTGCGTGATCTCCGGCGGCACGCCGCCGACGTGTCGGGTGGGCGGCTGCTACGTCGGCACGCCCGACGCGCTGAACCCGCTCCTGGACGCGCTGATCGCGGCCGTCGGAACGCAGCCCGGAACCCGCGGTGTGCAGCCGAAGAACTACCTGGACGCGATGAAGTACATGGCCGGCTGTTCGACGGACACCATCGCCCAGTGCCACCCGACGTTCGAGGGCGGACGACTGACCCGCGCGGCCTTCGTCGCCGTCTCCCGCGTACTGACCGCCGCGGTGGACGGCGAGGCGGTGGTGGGTCTGATGGCCGGCCGCGTCGGGCTGGACCTGCTCCTCGACTCGATGGGCGGCGCCGTGGCCGAACTCGCCCCCGACGCGACCGCCTTCCCGCACCGCAACGCCCTGGCCACCGCCCAGATCTACGCGAACACCACGCCGGCCGGCCAGGCGGCGGCCACCGAGGCGGTGGACGCGGTCCGCGACGGCCTCGCCGCACTGGGCGCGACGGGCGCCTACGTCAACTACATCGACGCGACCCTCCCCGACTGGGGCACCGCCTACTACGCCGGCAACCTCCCACGCCTGAAGTCGGTGGCCCACCGCTACGACCCGACGGGCGTCCTCGCCTTCCCGCAGTCGGTCGCCAACGCCTGATCGGCTGCCGGGCCCTCGACGCGGGAGCGCTCCCGTCGCGGCGCGGATGTGCGCCCGGATCCGGCCGTCGCGGTGGGCCTCGAGGAGGTCGCCGCACCAGCCCGGGTCGATGTCGCCCCGACACAGGGGGCAGCCGATCCGCTCCGGATCGGCCCCGCGGTCGACGGCGTTCGGCGCGTCGTGCCACGTCACGTCGATCTCCGCGGCCACGCCCTCGTACGAACCCCGTCGACCGTCGCGGGGTCGGCGGCCGACGGGTGCGGAGGCCGGGGGCGCGCCGTGGCGCCTCCGCGCGGCCTCCGCACCGGGCCTGTCCCGCGTCCGCGCGAGCGCGTCCGGGTCAGTGCGCCGCCTGGTACTTCGCCACGATGTCACCCGGTACCCGGCCGCGTGCGTTGATCTCGATGCCCTGTGCCTTGGCCCACTCCCTGACCTTCACCGGGTCCGGACCGTCGCCGGTCCTGTGGGCCTTGACGGCGGTGCGGCGCGACGTGCCGGTCTTGCGGCCGGCGTGGAAGTACGGGCCGAGGGCGTCCAGCAGTTGCTGGTACGTGTCCTGGCCGAGGTCGATCTCGTAGGTGACGCCGTCCAAGCCGAAGGTGTGCGTTGCGATGTCTTCACCCTCGTTGCCGGTGATGTCATCCGTGTAGAGCGTGACTACGCGCTGAGCCATTGGTGAGAATCCCCTTCCTGGGAGCGGGCTGATCGTAACGGAAAGGGGGTCCACGTCGCCTACCCGACGACCGGGAGATCAGGTGATTCGGTTCGCTTCGGAATTGTCGGGCGGCGAAAACGGCTTTGGATACGATCCGATCTTTATCCCGATCGCGCATCGGAGAGAGGGATCGCATTTCCACGCGTCGCTATTGTCGTCGGGACGAAGTGCCGGCGTCGACACTTTTGGCATTGCCCCGGAAGTGGCGGGGGATCGGGTTGCCGGCGCGGGGTCAGCCGGCGCGGGTGGTCCAGGTCGTGCGTCGGGTTCGCAGGGCCAGGTCGTCGCGGTTGCGCAGGCTTTGCGGGGACTCGGGGTCGAGGAGGCGGTCCAGGGCGGTGCGGTCCTCGGGGGTCAGCAGCCGGCCGATCCTGGTGCGCAGCCCGGTGAAGGTGGTGTGGGCGTAGCGGGTCACCGCCGGGTTCCGCGCGGCGGGGACGTGCAGAGTTCGGGTGTTCTCGGATTCGATGGTGAAGCCGGCGGCGGTGAGTTTGGGGGTCCAGTCCGCGCCGCGGTGGGAGGTCGTCGCCGCGTGTTCGCGATCGATCGCGGCGTGGCAGCGGTCTTCGAGGCCGGGGCTGTCCGCCGGGGCCGCGGGGGGCAGGAAGCGCGGGAAGGCGGCCAGTTCGATCATCAGGAACACGCCGCCCGGGGAAAGCAGTTCGCGGACCTGACGCAGGGTTCGGTCGGGGTCGCTCATGTGGTGCATCGAGGCGGACGCCCAGACCAGCTCCGGGCGGCCGAGGTCGGGCAGGGTCGGGGTGTCGAGGTCGGCCCGCACGATGCGCAGACGCTCGTCCACGCCGTCGGCGACCGCCTTGTCCCGCAGGCGATCCAGGTGGGCGGGGGCGGAGTCGACGGCCGTCACCCGGGAGTTCGGGAAACGTCGGAGCAGGGCGAGCGTACCGGCGCCGGTTCCGCAGCCCAGGTCCACGATGTGCCGGGGGTCGGTTTCCGTGGGCAGCGACGCGGTGACGGCCGCGATGTGCTCGGCGAGGACTTCCGCGTCCAGGTCCAGGATCTCCGCGAGGTCGGTCTCGACGTGTACGTGCTCGTGGGCGGTGTGCGTGCCGTGGGGCGCGGGGTGGGTCATGCCGTCACGCTAGGCGGATCGCGCGCCGCCGACCCGATGGGTTGCCGGATGCGCAAGGCGATGCCGAGCCGGGTTGCCCGGTACGCAAGACGACGGCCCGGGACGGGTGGCCCGGCGCGCGAGGCGCGCGGCGGTGCGCGCACGCGGCGGCGGGCCGGGCGCGAATCCGCGCCCGGCCCGCCGCCCGTACCGCCGTGCTCAGACGCCCGCCGAGTCCTTCGCGCTCGCCGCGCCGACCAGTGGCTTGGGCGCGGTGGCCGGCGCCGGGCCGCCCTCGCTCAGGCCGAAGCGGTCGTGGAACCTGCGCAGCGGGCCGGGCGCGTACCAGGCCGCGCGGCCGAGCAGCCGCATCGCGACGGGGACCAGCACGCCCCGCACGGCGATCGCGTCGATCAGGATGGCCAGTCCCGTACCCATGCCGAACATCTGCATGAAGCCGATCTCGGCCGTTCCGAAGGCGAAGAAGCTGACCGCGAGCAGCGCGGCCGCGGCGCTGACGATGCGTCCCGTGTGGCCGAGGCCGTTGACCACGGCCGACTCGGTGCCCTCGCCCTCGTCGTGCAGTTCCTTGATCCGGCTGAGGACGAACACCTCGTAGTCCATCGACAGGCCGAAGGCGATGCAGAACATCAACACGGTCATCGACGTGTCCATCGGCTGCGCGGTGAAGCCGAACAGGGAGGCGAGGTGACCGTCCTGGAACATCCAGGTCATCACGCCCAGGGCCGCGCCCAGGCTGATCATGTTCAGGAGCAGTGCGCGCAGCGGCTGTACGACGCTGCCGGTGAACAGGAAGAGCAGGAGGAAGGTGGTGACGGCGACCAGGGCGATCGCGGCGGGGAGTCGGCCGCCGATCGAGTCCTTGGAGTCGACCAGTTCGGCGTCGGTGCCGCTGACCAGCGGATGGGTCCCCGGGGGCGGCGTGACCGACCGTACGTCGGCGACCAGGTCCTGGGCGGCGTCCGACTTGGGGGCCAGGGCGCTCACCACGTCGATGCGCTGGGCGTCCGGGCGGCCCATCGCCGGGTTGCCGGTGCCGGGCGCGGCGGGCCGGCCGCCGATGTACGTGCCGGCGGAGGTCGCCACGCGGACCACGTTCTCGTGCCGGGACAGTTCGCTCGCGTACGCCGCCAACGGGCCCTCGGTCACCGGACCGTCGATGACGATGTGTACGGCCGCGGCGTCGTTGCCGTCGAAGTTCGCCCGCAGCGCGGTCGAGACCTCACGGCTCTGCGCGTCCTCGGGCAGCACCCGTTCGTCGGCCGTGCCGAAGGTGATGCCGAGCAGCGGGCTCGCGGCCAGCAGCAGTACGGCGAGCACCGGAATCGCGGTGAGCGCGGGACGCCGCATGACGGTGCCGGCGATCCGTCCCCACAGGGGCGTGCGGGCGGAGGCGGGGCGGTCGAACCTCACCCACGGCATGCGGCCGCTGTTGACCCGGTGCCCCAGGAGGGCGAGCAGCGCGGGCATCACGAACAGGGTGGCGACCGCGGCGACGACGATCACGCCGACCCCGGCGTAGGCGAACGAGCGGAGGAAGAACTGCGGGAACACCAGGAGTGAGCCGAGCGCGGCGGCGACCGTGGCCGCGGAGAACGCCACCGTGCGGCCCGCGGTGCGCACGGTGTGCCGGACGGCGTCGTCCACCTCCGCCCCGGCCGCGAGGTGTTCGCGGAATCGGTTGATCATCAACAGGGCGTAGTCGATGCCCAGGCCGAGGCCGAGGGCCGTGGTCAGGTTGATCGCGAAGACCGAGACGTCGGTGAGGCCGCCGAGGACCGCGAGTTCGGCGAACGTGCCGACGACCGCGACGGTACCGATCACCAGCGGCAGCAGCGCCGCGACCACGCTGCCGAAGACGACCAGGAGCAGCAGCAGGGTCAGCGGTACGGCGATCGCCTCGGCCAGGACGAGGTCCTTCACCACCTGCTTGGACAACTCGTCGCCCACGGCGGTGGCGCCGCCGGCCCGGACGGTGAGCCCGGGCCCGTAGTGTCCGGTGTAGTGCTCGAGGATGCCCTTGACGTTCTCCGCACGCTCGCTGTCGTCGCCCTTCACGTGGGCGAGCACCATGGCCTGTTGGCCGTTCTTGGAGCGCAGTTCCGGGATGCCCGCGTCCCAGTAGGAGATCACGTTGTCGAGGTGTTTCTCCTTCTTGAGGTCGGCGACCAGGTTCTGCCCGCCCTGCTTGGCCGCGGGGCCGTCGACGCCGCCGCCGTCGGGGGCGCGGACCAGCAGGACCAGGTTGGTCTCCCCGCCGAACTTCTTGTCGATGATCTGTTTGGCGCGGGTGGACTCCGAGGCCGAGTCGTCGAACCCGCCCCCGCTCAGCAGTTTGCCGAACGCGCCGGTGCCCAGGACGCCCATCAGGACCACGAGCAGACCCGCGACGACGAGTACCGATTTCGGCCGGCGAACCGTGAGTTCGGCTATGCGTTCAAACACGGGTTGTCTCCTTGGGCTCTTGCCGTAAACAACAGAAAAGACAGGAAATGCGCCGATCGCGGCGCGCGTGGGTGGGTGGCCCATCGGCGGTGTCCGGGTCCGGGAGGGGAGGCGCTTCCGCTTTCCCCGTCGCCCTTGACGACCCTAGTGAGGTACAAGAAACTTTGGCAGTGTTAGATTTTCTTCACAGGGCTCGCCCGGGTCGTGGCGTGCCGGAACCTTCGTCGTAAGGTCGTCGCATGTCTCCAGTCGAAGCCGGTTCGACCGGGCCCACGCCGCCCGCGTCGTCCGAGCCGTCCGCGTCGTCCGCCCCGCCGGCACCCGCGCCGCCCACGCTGCGTGAGCGGCGCCGGGCCGTCGCCGTGCGGGAGATCCTGAGCGCCGCCGAGGACCACATCGACCGGGAGGGGCCGCACTCGTTGTCGCTGCGCGCGGTCGCGCGCGGCCTGGGGATGACCGTGCAGGCGCTCTACCACTACTTCCCGAGCCGGGACGACCTCGTCACCGCGCTCATCACCAAGGCGTACGACGACCTGGCCGACGCGGTACAGGTCGCGGTGGACGCCGTGGCCGAACCGGGCCTGTCACGCATGGTGGCGGCGGCGGAGGGCTACCGCCGGTGGGCCGTCGCCAATCCGGAACGCTTCCAGCTGATCTACGGCGCGCCGCTGCGCCACTACGCGGCACCCACCGACGGCCCGACCACCCAGGCCGTGCGTCGGATGAGCGCGATCTTCGAGCGCGAACTGTTCGGCGGGTCGACCACCGAGCAATTGGCCGCCGCGGACATCCCACCGCTGTCGCCGGCGCTGCTCGAGGAGTTGGAGCGGCTGCCACCGGACGGGCTGGGCTCGCTGCCGCCGCCCGCCGTCGCCATCATCCTGAGCGCCTGGGGACACATGCACGGCCTGGTCGCCCTGGAGGTGTTCGGCCACACCTCGTTCCTGGACACCCACCAGGCGGAGATCTTCCGCATCGCGATGCACACGATGCTCGCCGACATCCACCACCGCATCCCCCCGGCGGATCGGGCCGTTCGGGCACGAAAGCCCCGCCCGTGAGCGGTGCGGCCCGCCGGGGACGGCGTCGGGGGCGTGGTCAGGGGATGATCGGGACGTCCGCGTCGACCAGGCCGTTGCCGCCGACGACCGTGTTGTCGGCGGTGACGGTGGTGGGGCAGGCGGCGGTGTACGAGAAGGCGTGGATGGCGAGTCGGTCCGGGCCCGTCGCGCCGGTCAGGTCGGCACGGTTGGCGTGAAAGACGGTGCCGCAGCCCCAACCCGGGAACTGCGCGTGCACCTGGAAGCCGTCGTTCGTGCTGTTGCGGCCCGTGTTGTCCTCGATCAGGTAGCCGTTGCCCTTCACGTCGACCCACGAGTCGTCGTAGTTGTTCCCGGTCAGGCCCGTGCCGTCGAAGACGTTGCCCGCGACCCGGCCGCCGGTGGTGCCCTCCTTCAGGTCCACCGCCTCGCCGCGCACGTCGGGGCCGATCACGTTGCGCAGGATCTGCACCCGATCGCTGCGGTCGGCAAGCGTGTTGGCGGTGCCGACGTACACGCCCTCGCCCATGCCGCGATCGTCCCGGCCGGTGTCGTGGATCCGTGAGTCGACGATCGCGCCGTCGCTGCTGGAGTTGCGGAAGTGCACGCCCTCCATGGTGAGTTCGTGCACGGTGACGGAGTCGATCAGGACGCCGCGGGCGGCGTCGATCATGATGCCCTTCTGGGCGTGGGTGAGGGTGACGCCGCGCACGGTCCAGTAGGCGGCGCCGTCGAGGTGCAGGGCGTTGCCGCCGCCGGTGTTGGTGCGCAGTACGGCGTTCGCGGAGCCGACGAGGGTGATCCGGGCGTCGGCGCGACCGGCCCTGGTGGTCCGGAAGTTGCCGGTGTACGTGCCGTCGGCGAGGCGGATGGTGGTGCCCGGGACGACCGCGGCCAACGCCGACTTGAGCTGCGCCGAGGTCGACACGAGCAGGACCGGGTCGGTCGCGGACGCGGCGGCGTGGCCGGGCGGCGCGGCGGCGAGCACGGTGCCGAGCGTGGTCACCAGGGCGAGCGACAGGGTACGGATGCGCATCGGGCAACCTTCCGTCGAGACGGTGACGGGACGCGTGCGGGCGATTCGGGCCGGTGCCTCCACCAGCGTGCGGCATGAGCGTGCAGAGGTCTAGACCAGCGCGGGCCGGATACCTGCTCCTCGGCGAATTCTGCGGCACGACCCCCCCGTCACCCGGCGCTCACAGGCCGGCCACCCACGCACCCAGGACCGCGTAGTCGGCCGCGGTGAGCCCGTGCACGGCGTCGACGCGGTGCAGCAGGGCCGGCGCGGGATGGTGCGCGGCCACCCAGGCCCGGTCGGCGTCGCCGATCTCGTCGTCGACCCACACGAACGGCCGCCCCGCCGCCCAGGC
This sequence comes from Embleya hyalina, assembly GCF_003967355.1. Lineage (GTDB taxonomy): Bacteria > Actinomycetota > Actinomycetes > Streptomycetales > Streptomycetaceae > Embleya > Embleya hyalina. The sequence continues at coordinate 374,254 of NZ_BIFH01000013.1, forward strand.
GACGAGCGCCCGAGTCTTCCAGTGCGTCCCGACCCGCTCGGCGTGCGCGGCGGCATCGACATGATCCGGCTCCGGCCAAATCACCACGGGCAGCCGGGAAAGCCCGATCCGGGGCGACACACACTCGTTCGCCTCGTGCATCCAGGACGTCGCCCACACCACGTCACAGCCCAGCGCCGTCAACCGTGCACCGTGCGTGGGATCGATCCTGGCCAACAGCGGATTCGCGAAGGCGTCCGGGAGTCGGGGAACGAATCGGTAGGTCGGATAGCCATCCGGATACTGCTCCGCCGACGCACCGAAGGGTATGAGGGGTCCGTCGACATCGAGAAAGAGAAGCGGCCGGCCGCCGGAGTCGATCACATGTGCACGATAGCGGCGAACGGGTCGAAGGTGGGGGCGACTTGACTTCAAGCCAAGTTGAACTTCTAGCGTCGTTGGAAACGAGAGGGGTTCGGCTGTGACGACGCTTGTTACGGGTGCCACCGGGAACACCGGTCGGCATGTGGTGGCGGAGTTGGTTCGGCGAGGGGAGAAGGTTCGGGCGTTGACGCGCGATCCGGCCGCAGCCGCGGGGAGGCTGCCGGCGGGGGTCGAAGTGGTGGCCGGGACGCATACGGCGCCGGAGGGATTGGGTGCCGCCCTCGACGGTGTGGATCGGCTGCACGTCACGGTGACGGCGGGAACGGCCGAGGCCGGGCCGGAGTTGGTGCGGCGAGCGGTCGACGCGGGTGTACGACGCATCACGGTGGTGTGGGGCGGTTGGGTCGGGCCGGCCGAGCAGGCCGTGGCGGACTCGGGGGTGGAGTGGACGCGCCTGGAGCCGCAGGAGTTCATGTCCAACACCTTGACCTGGATCGACTCGATCCGGGCCGAGGGCGTGGTGCGCGAGCCGTACGACTTCCCCAGCGCGATGGTGCACGAGGCCGACATCGGCGCGGTGGCCGCGGTCGCCCTGCTCGACGACGGCCACGCGGGGCGCGCGTACAACCTCACCGGGCCCGAAGTGCTGACCACACGCGAGCGGATCGCGATCCTGGCCCGGGCGATCCGCCGCGACGTCGACTTCGTCGCGATCACGCACGAACAGGCCGTGGACAGGCTGACGGCCGCCGGCGTGTCGCGGCAGGACGCCGACTACGTGATCGGCTGGTACGCCGACCCGCCCGTCGACGCCGGCACGGTGGTCGACACCGTCGAACGGGTCACCGGTCGGCCCGCCCGCACGTTCGGTCGGTGGAGTGCCGATCACGCGGATCGGTTCCGGTGAGGGTGACGCTGTCGGCGAAGGCTCGGGCCAGGGGGGTCAGGTCCTCCCAGCGGCGCACGGCCCAGCCGACCGGCAGGCGGGGCAGGGCCGGTATGGGCAGGAAGCGCACCGGGTCGGTGTCCGCGGGGGCCCGCCGGTCGGGCAGGGCGGGCACGATGGCGTGTCCCAGGCCCAGTTCGACCAGCAGGACGGCGGTGTCCCAGTCGGCGACGCCCGATTCGGCCGCGATACGGATGTCCAGTCTCGTGAAGGCCGCGTCGAGGTGGGCCCGCGAGGAGGAGTCCTCCGGAGGTCGGATGTAGCGGATGCCGGCCAGGTCGGCGGTGTCGACGTGGGCGCGTTCGGCCAGCGGGTCGTCGGCCCGGACCGCCAACACCCAGGGCAGTTCGGCCACGCGGCGCTGTTGGATGCCGGGAATCGCACCTCCGACGGTGATCCAGGCGAGGTCGAGGGTGTTGGAGGCGAGCGCGTCGAAGCAGCCGCGGCTGGACGTCTCGGTGCGAAACTCCAGACTGGCCCTCGGGTATCGGCCGCGGAAGGCGACGACCGCCTCGGACATGAAGTGCCGCACGGTCGTCGCCCCCGTGGTGACCCGGACCGATCCCGTTTCCCCACGGGCCAGTTCGTCGAGCCGACGAAGGGCCACGTCCAGTCCGGCGATCCCGTCGGCCGCTGCCGCGTGCAGCAGTCGACCCGCCGCCGTGGGGGCCGCTCCAGGAGTTGCACCTTCGTCTCCCGTTCCAACCGCTTCACGTGCTGGCTCACCGCCGACTGGGTGCACGAGAGGTCCCGGGCGACGGCGCTCAGGCTCCCGGCCCGGCACACCGCGACGAAGATGCGAAGGTCATCGAGGGTCATGGCCCCAAGGTAAGGCTTGGGAAGTCGGCAGTGAACCCGAGGATTGACTCGGGTCGCCGCTCGGTTCGATCATCGGAACCGGGCGGCAACCCGACCCGACCACGCGTCCCCGTCCGGACGGGGGAGCGCCCGGCGGGACGGGTGCCGACCCTCGTCGCCATCGAAAGGAAACCGTCCGTGCCCGCTTCGACGTCGTCCCACGATCCCGCCGCCGTGCCTCCCCGGAGCGTGGCGGTCCTCGGGCCGGGAGGAGTGGGCGGGCTGCTCGCCGCCCTGCTGTCCCGGGCCGGCCACCGCGTGATCTGCGTCGCCGGCAAGGAAACCGCAAGCGCCCTGCGCCAGGGCGGAATTCGGGTACGCAGTGGGCAGTTCGGCGAGTTCACCGCCCGGGTCGAGGCGGACACGCACCTGCGCGAACCCGTCGATCTGTGCCTGATCACGGTCAAGCACACGGGACTGCGCGACGCGCTGGAACGTATCCCGGCGGGCGCGATCGGGGACGGGGCGATCCTGCCGCTGCTCAACGGCGTCGAACACCCGGCCCTGCTGCGCGAACACTACGGCGATCAGGCCGTCGTCCCGGGCGCGATCCGCGTCGAGTCCACCCGCCTCGCGCCGGGCGTGATCGAACACGGCAGCCCGTTCACGGAGATCGACCTGGCCGGACCGCCGGAGCGCGTCGAGCCGTTGGCGGAGATCTTCACCGACGCCGGTGTGCGCACCCGGGCGGTGGGCGGCGAGGCGGCCGCGTTGTGGGCGAAGTTGGCCTTCCTCGCGCCCTTCGCGCTGCTCACCACCCGCTACGGGCTCACCATCGGCGAGGTGCGGACCGGGCGGCGCGCGGAACTGCTCGCGCTCGTCGCCGAGGCCGCCGCGGTGAGCCGGGCCTGCGGCGTCCCCGTCGATCCGGCGCGCTCCCTGGCGCTCTACGACGCGTTCCCGGCGCAGACCAAGTCGTCCATGCAGCGTGACGTCGAGGCGGGCCGCCCCACCGAACTCGACGCGATCGGCGGCGCGTTGCTGCGCGCGGCCGCACGACACGGCATCCCCGTCCCCGTCGCGACCCGGCTGGTGGCCGAACCGACCTCGCGGTGAGGCGTGCTTTTTCGGCCCGTGCGGGTGTGACGCGGGTCGGAAGAGCACGCCTCAGCGGAACACCGTCCACTCCACGTCGATCCGACGTGCGCCCGCCACGTCGGTGACGGCGAGGGCGGAGGCGACGCGGTCGTCGATCACCACCTCCTCGCCGGGGTCGAGCGGTCGCGAGGTCCGTCCCCGGCGCAGGGTGGTCACGCCGTCCGCCGTCGCCGAGGTGGGGCGGGACACGCGCCAGTGGCCGGGTTCGATCCGTTCGAGCACCGCGTGCACCGGCGCGACGAACTCCCAGTCCGCGGGCACCGACAGCGTGTGGCCCGTCCGGTCACGGCCGATCACGAACCGGTCGGGGCCCTCGCGCATGCCGAGGACGCCGAGTTCGGCCACGACCCGGGTCCACGTGCCGTCCTCCTCGTTCCGGAGCTTCACGTCGCAGGCCCGACACCACCACCGCGGGCGATCCGGCCACACCACACACCCGCCGAGCCGGACCTCCCCGGCCCGGGCGCGCTCGCGCAGGGGCGCCGCGGGCATGCCGTACACGATCGGCACGACCGCCGCCGCACACACCGGGCACCGCGTCGACATCGACCGCCCTCCCCGTCATCCGTCCGCCGAACCACCTGCATACCACCCCCGGCGTGCGGCGGCCCGGGCGGCCCGGTCCGGGACCGGGCCGGGGCGGGACCGTCAGGGGGTGACCACGGTGTGGGTCGGGTAGATCCTGGGCCGCGGATCGGGTACGCCGAGTTCCTGGAGGATGGGGATGATGGTCTTGCCGAACTCCCGGAAGGCCTCCTCCGATTCCCAGACGTCGACGACGAGCCAGCCGTCCGGGGTGGCGGCGGAGGTGTGCGAGATGAGGCCGGACACGGGCCAGTCCGAGGGGTTCTTCACCGGCCCGGGACGGCCGGAGACCTTCTCCGCGCTCTGCTCGTACTGGCTGCGGGTCATCCCCGGGACGTCGAAGACGGCGACGATCGGCATGCTTGGCTCCTGTTCGGGATGTGGACGTGGTCGAGGACCCGGAAGAGTCCGACCAGCCGAGTGCACCATCCGGCCCGACCCCCCGCATGCCGACTGACCCGAACGGGCGTGCCGGAACACCGTGGGCCACGCGCCGCATCCCACCGGCGACGGCCCGCCGGGTCAGGTCGCCGGCGGCCGACGGGCATGCGGACCACCGTCGACCACCATGCGCTCGCGACCGGCCCGGTCCACCCGACGTACCACCGCAGGACGACGCCCCGCCGACTCTCGGGTTGACCTTGACACGGTGGCAACGTTTTGACTGTGGCCGAGGAGGTGGTCGCGATGACCATGGGAAAACAGGACACGGGCCCGACGCGAGGTCTCCGAGGGCTGGAGGACGGCGATCCGTCGGTCCGGGTGCGGGTGGCGCTGGCGGCCGGCACGAACCCGGACCCGGGGTTCGTCGGCACGCTCGTGGCGCGGTGCGGGATCGACCCCGACTTCCAGGTGCGCGAGACGTTGACGTGGGCGCTCACCCGCCACCCGGCGTCGGTGACGGTCCCGCTGCTGGTCGAGGAGGTGCGCTCGGAGCGGGCGCAGGCACGTGGTCAGGCGTTGCACACGCTGTCCAAGATCGGGGATCGGCGGGCGTGGCCGGCGATCACGCCGGCGCTGCTGTCCGACGCCGACGACGAGGTGGCGCGCAGCGCCTGGCGGGCGGCGGTGGTACTGGTGCCCGAGGACGCCCGGCACGAGCTGGCCGTAGTGTTGGCGACGCAGCTCGGGCGCGGCGAAGCCGAGACGCGGCTGAGCCTCAGCCGGGCGCTGATCGCGCTCGGGGAGGCGATGTTGCCGACACTCGGCGTCGCGACGACGGACCTCGACCCCCGCGTGCGTGCGCACGCGATCGCGACCGAGCGGCTGTGGCGCGACCCGGACGCCGGGTTCGAGTTCGCGATCGAGGAGGCGAAGCGCGTCGCGGCCCTCGGCGGGGCCGGTGGGGAAGGGCGGTAGGCAGTGTTGATCGGTGACGTCGCGCGACGGTCCGGGGTCAGTGCCCGCATGCTCAGGCATTACGAATCGCTCGGACTGGTGCGGCCGACGGGTCGCACCGGTTCGGGCTATCGGGAGTATTCCGGCGAGGACATCCGGCGGATCTTCCACATCGAGAGCCTGCGGTCGTTGGGACTGTCGCTGCGCGACGTCGGGCGGGCGCTCGACGACCCCGCCTTCGTGCCCGCCGAACTCGTCGACGATCTGATCGGGCGCACACGCGAGCGCATCGCCGCGGAGACGCGGTTGCTCACCCGACTGCGGCGCATCGGTGCCGCCGAACCCGCCGGCTGGGAGGACGTGCTCCAGATCGTCGCGCTCCTCCAGGCGCTGGGGTCGCAGAGCGCGGGCGCGCGGCAGCGGGCGGCGCTGTCCGCGATCGACGAGGGGCCCGTGCCGGTGGAAGCGCTGGTCGAGGCCGTGCTGGGCGAGTCGGACCCGAACGTGGCCGGTGCCCTGCGCTGGGCCCTGGCGCAGGCGGGCGAGGACGCGCCGGTACTGCTGGCGGCGGGGCTCGACGCGCCGGAGGCCGAGGTGCGGGAGCGTGCCGTCCGCTCCATCGCCGAGATCGCGAACGCCGAGGCGACCGAGGTGCTCCGGGACGCGCTCACGCACTCCGACGCGGTGGTCCGCGCGCAGGCGGCGTTGGCGCTGGGCGCACGCGGCGTGGCGGACGCGATTCCGACGCTTCTCGACATGATCGTGGCGGGGCGGAACGACGCCGACGCGGCCGATGCGCTGAGCGTGCCGGCGAGCGATCCGGCGATGGCGGATCACATCGCCGGCGGCCTGGTCGACCGCCTCGCGCATGCCGAGGTGGGGTCGTCGGCGCGTCGCCGGCTGACCCAGGCCCTGGCGGACATTCCGGGGGGCGCGTCGTCACGGGCCCTGGCGGAGCTGTCCCGGGACGAGGACCGCGTCGTTGCGTCGACCGCGACGTACATTCTGGATCTGCGCGGCGCACGATAGCGGTGGGCGTGGGGTGCGTCGGCGAAGTGCGGTGATCCGGTGCCTTGTTCGCGGGAACGATCGGGCATCTCGCTTATGCGTGACCGGTATTCGGCACGTAGACCGTCGGAGCCCCGACTCCGCCTCGGAATTCGCCGCCGCCTAACCTGTCGATCGACTCGGGAGGTCGATGGACATGACGAACTACGCTCGTATGTACCGCTTCGGGATGACGCCCTGGGAGTCGTACGGGAAAGCCTCGGGGGATAGCATCTCGGCGGTAATCGCTCGTGAGGACGTCGACCGACCGCGACCGCTCGGCCGAGCACTCGATCTGGGTTGCGGGCGTGGCCGGTTCACCCCGGAACTCGCCCGGCGGGGTTGGCAGGCAGTGGGCGTCGACTACGTGCCGGCCGCGATCGAGGCGGCCCGACAGCGGGGCGACGAAGGGGTCACCTACGTCGTGGGCGACGTGACCGACCTCGGGTCGGGCGACCTGGGAACCTTCGACCTCTTCCTCGACATCGGCTGCTTCCAGGGCTTCGACGCCGACGAACGACAGGCCGTCGGCCGCGGTGTCACGGCCCTGGCCGAGCCGGATGCCACGCTGCTGATCCTCGCGTTCGGCCCGACCCGGTTCCGCTCCTTCGTGGGCGGCACGAGTCGGGACGAGATCGTGGCCGCGTTCCCCGACTGGGAGTTGTCGAGCGTCGAACCGGCCCCCACAGCGGGCCTCGGCTGGCCGATGAACCGGACCGAACCCCAGTGGTTCCGGCTGCGCCGCCGGTCCTGATTCGCGCGGACGCCGGCGCGCCGCGGGCGGTGCCGCGGCGCGCCGTGCGTCTCGGCACGGTCGGGCTACGACTCGCCGCTGATCCTGGCCGAGCCGATCGAGGCGGCGGCGATGGTCCTGGCGGCGGTCTGGGTCGAGGAGCCGGAGTTCAGCTCGGTCAGCGACGTCCGGTTGAGCGCGTGGACGACGAACTCGTAGGTGTTCACGGTCGACGGCGAGCAGGGCCCCTGGTAGCCGTACAGGCTCGCGCTGCCCCGGTAGTAGACCTGCCTGGTTCCCGCCGGGACCGACGGCCGGTAGGCGTGGTCGACGTTTTGGGGCAGCGAGGTGGCGCCGACCGGGATGTCGTAGGCGACCCAGTGGATGAGGTTGGCGTTGTCGAGATCGCGCATGACGATCGCGTAGCTCTTGGCGGCGGCCGGCGCGCCCGACCAGGCGAGCGGTGGGGACTCGTTCTTCTTGCCCGGATCGTGGCCGCCACCACTGGTGCACTCGTGGACCTTGGGGATGAGGCCGCCGTCCGCGAACGCGGCGCTGGAGAGGGTGAAGGCGTTCCGATCCGCCGGGGACGCCGGCGCCGACGATGCCGACGCGGCGACGGGCGAGAGGCCGACGGCACAGGTGACGAGCAGGGCGCACAGCACGATTCGTGTGCTTCTCACTGGAGGCTCCCGAGGATGCTTTTGTCGTGCGGTGATTCAGCCTAGGCATCCCGGATTCCGGCGGCCAACACCTCGCGTGCAGGCCGAGTTTTCCATTTCGGTCAACATCTCAGCCGGATTCCGGTCCGACAGCGGCTCCCCCGACGGGCGGGTGGGGGCCGCGCTCGCCGCGATCGGGGGCGCGAGGAGTGTGTCGGCCGGCGGGGATAGGTTGGCGACATGAGTCTTTCGCTGTCGTTGTTCCTGGTCGACCCCGAAGTCGCCCGTGCCGTGGTGGGATCGGGTGACGTGCGGGTTCGCCGCGCGATCGGTGGGCGGTTCAAGCAGGAGATGTCGCGGGACGACGACTACTTCGCGCACGAGATCGAGAACGGCGCGCCGACGCGATACGAGGCGCTGACGGCGGTCGTGGAAGGCGGCCCGTTCGAGGAGCGGCACGCCTTCCAGTACGGGTACGCGTACCGGATGATCTGCGCCTTCCACGGGCGCCGGTTGTGGGGCAACAGCTTCTCGCCCTTCAGGTTCGCGTGGCTGGGGCACGTGGACGAGGCCCTGAAGTTCCTCGGCATCGAGGCCGTCACGGTGTCGGAACTCGGCTACCGGCTGCCCGAGCCGTTGCCGAGCGCCGATCTGCCCGGCCACGGCGTCTGGTCGCCGGATGCCTGCGCCGTCGCACTCGCCCAGTACGAGGCGGTGGGCGAGGAACAACTCGCCGCCCTGGACGGCGACGTGCGCGAGGCGGTCGAGGAACTCGGCACCTGGCTCCAGGAAGCCCGCACCCACCCGGGCCGCGGCATCGTGGGCTTCCTGTCCTGACGCCCCCGCGCGCCGCCGGCTGCCGGCATCACCGCCCGGTCGTGGTGGGGGCCGTGCCGGTCCAGCGGTGGTAGGAGGGCATGTCGACGTTGCCGCCGCAGACGATGGTTGCCACGTGGCGGTCGGCGAAGCGGTCGCGGTCTTCGAGGATCGCGGCTATGCCGAGCGCGGCCGATGGTTCGACCACCAGGCCGGCGTGGTCGAGGAGCATGCGCATGCCGGTCCTGATCGACTCCTCGCGGACCAGGACGGCGTCGTCGGCGACCACGAGGAGGTCGTCCAGGACGGCCCGGATGGGGCGCCGGCTCGCGACGCCGTCGGCGATGGTGTCGGTCGAGTCGGTGGTGACGACGCGGCGGCTGTGCCAGGAGCGGGTCATCGCCGGTGCGCCCAGCGGTTGTACGCAGATCACCTCGACGCCGGGCGCCGATGCCTTCAGCACGTGGCCGACGCCGGTGGCCATCGCGCCGCCGCCGAGGGCGATCAGGACCGCGTCGAACGCCGGTGCGGCGGAGACCAGTTCCAGGCCGATCGTGGCCGCGCCCTCGCAGGTTTCGAGGTCCAGGCTGTCCTCGACCAGTCGGATGCCGTGGTGGCGCGCGACGGCCGCCGCCCGCTCGCGTGCCGCGTCGAAGTCGCCGTCCACCAGTTCCAACCCGGCGCCGAGCGCGCGGATGCGGTCGAGTTTGGCCGCGGGCGCGGAGCGGGGGGCCACGACGGTGACGTCGAGCCCTCGGCCGCGCGCCGACCAGGCGAGAGCCTGGCCGAGGTTGCCCGCGCTCGCGCACACCGCGGCACGTGCGCCGGCGTCGGCGAGGCGGCTCGTGACCAGTTCGGTGCCTCGGCCCTTGAAGCTGCGGATCGGGTTCGCCGTTTCGAGCTTGATGCTCACCGCACACCCGAGGCCGGGTTCGAGCGCGTCGCAGCGGTACAGCGGAGTGTCGAGAAAAACCGGGTCGATCACCCGCCGAGCCGCCCGGATCCGTGCTGTGTCGAGCCGCGTCCGCCGCATGGGACGACAGCGTAGTGCCGCCCGTCGCGGAGGTGTTCGGTGTTTGCTGGTCAGTGTCATGTGTGAGGATCTGACTATTGCCGAGGGTGATCGAACCCTTGCGTACCGTCCGGTTGTCCATCGAGCCTGAAGGGGTACGGCCGGACCGGATCGCGGGTGTCCGAGGGGGAAGCGTGGCAGTGACGTGGGGGCGGCGATCCGTGCGCGAGTGTGCCCGAGCGCGGGATCCCGCGGTGCGATCCGGGCGTCGGTCGTGAGCCTTCGCTCCACCCTCCGGCGCCCGTTCCGCGCCGGAGGCGTGCTGTGCCCGGGGCCTCGGCCGAGCCCGCGCGCCGAGTCGGGTGGCGCCGAAACCGGGCCTTCCGAACGGGAGTTGTGGTTGCAGGGCCACCGCCACGCGGCCATCGGGCGGATCTCGCTCCTGGCCGTCGTCGCGGTACTCGCGCTGACGACGGCCCCCGCCGGGCGACTGCCGGCCACCGCGCTGGGAGTGGCCGCGGCCCTCGCGGGCGCGTCGGTGTACTCGTCGCGACTGCTGAGCGGGCGATTGCGCGGCCTGCCGACCCTGGACCTGGTCGTCGTCTGCCTCGTGTGCCTCGGCCAGTCCTGGACCGTCTCCCCGAACATGTCCCGCGACCACCCGAACTGGGTCTGGTACGCCGCCACGGTCGCGGTGGTGGCCTATCAGTGGCACACCACGTCCCGCGAGGGGGCGACCACCATCGTGGTGGTGACGCTCGCCTACCTGATCGGATCCGTCCCGACCGGCGACGTCGCGTGGCCCCGAGCCCTGTGGCTGCTCGTGACGGCGACCCTGTCCCGCGCGCTCTACCTGCGGGTGCGCCAGGGCGGGCGGCAGGCGGACGCGGTGCGCGGCCGCCGGGAGCGGGTGCGCCGCACGCTGACCGTGCACCGGGCCCGACGCACCGACGCGCGCGAACACCTGGCCGCCCTGCACGACACGGCCGCGTCCACGCTCTTGATGGTCGGCATGGGCGCGGTGGACGGGCGCGAACACCTGCCGGCCCGGCAGGCCCGCCGCGACCTCGCCGTGCTGCGCTCCGCGCGCCCGGACACCACGACGCGCGAGACCGCCCCGGACGAGTTGCTGGCCGGTGTCGTACGGCACAGCGGAGTGCGGGTGGCCGTGACCCGGTCCGGTACGACGCCGCTGCCCGCCGGCGTGACCGAGGCCCTGCGCGGGAGCGTGCGCGAGGCGCTGACCAATGTGGCCCGACACGCCGGCGTGGGCGACGCGGAGGTGCGCGTCGAGCGGGACGCGGACGCCGTCACGGTCACGGTGTCCGACTCCGGGCGCGGGTTCGTGCCCGCCGACGTGCCCGCGGCGCGCCGGGGTGTGTCGGATTCGATCGTGGCTCGGATGGCGAGCGTCGGCGGCCGCGCGTACGTCGACTCCGCGCCGGGGCGCGGCACCCTCGTACGCCTGGAATGGTCGGCGAGCGAACCCGACATCGCCGCATCGGCAGCCGTCGAGCCCCGAGCCGCCGAGGAGTTCGCGGAGCCGACCGCGGACTACTTCCTGCACGGGCTTCGGGTCGCGGCGCTGACCATCGCGGTGGTCACCCTCTTCGTCTGGGAACTCCCCATGCTGCTGGGGAACATCGACCACTACGCGTCGCCCACCCGGCAGTTCCTCGCCTTCGGCGGCACGGTCGTCGTCGCGGCGGGCTGTGCCGTGCCGGTGGCCTGTCGCCGGTCCACGGACCGATGGCGCCTGCCGTTGACGATCGTGGTGCTCGCGATGTCGGTGCTGTCGCAGCAGGGAGTGGCGACGCGGGATCTGGGCACACCCGCGCACTGGACCTTCGGGAATCCCGGATGGTTCGCGCTGGTTCTGTTCCTGGGACGGGGCGTGGCGCCGCTGGTCGTGGTGTCCACGGTCGAACTGGTCCCGACGGTGGTGTCGCTGTGCCGTGCCGACGGGGACGATTCCGGATCGTTGTCGGCGGTCCTGTTCGGCGGTTTGGTCTTCTGGAGCGGCCAACTCGCCATCGGGCTCTCGGCGAAGGCGCTGCGGCGCACGGCGGACACCGCGATGCGACACGCGGCGGAGGAGGAGCGGATGCGTGCCGAACACCTCGTGTCCGAAAGCGTCGAGCACGATCGACGACAGCGCTTCGCGGCGCTGGAGGAGAACGTGGTACCGCTCCTGGAACGCCTCGCCGCCGGCGAACTGGACCCGCGCGCGGAATCGGTACGCCGTGCCTGCGCGGTCGAAGCGGCGCGGCTGCGCCGGTTGTTCGCCGAACACGACGACGCGCCGGATCCGCTCGTGCACGAACTGCGGGCGGCCATCGACGTGGTGGAGCGCCGGGGCGTGGTGGTGACGCTCGCGATGCGGGGGCGGCGGCCGGCGCTGGCGCGGGAGGTGCGTCGGGCGCTGATCGATCCGGCGATCACCGCGCTGGCGGTCGCCGAGGCCACCGCCCGGGTGACCGTGCTGGCCACGGTCGGCACGGTCACGGTGAGCGTGGTGGCCGACGCACGGCCGAAACACGGTGTGCTCGTCGACGACCGCGCGCGTGAGCGGGTGTCGGTCTCGGCGATGACGATGGAGAACCGACTGTGGGTGGAGGCGACATGGACGACGAAGGATTCGCGCGAGCCGACGCGGGACGCGTCCGCGTGGTGATCGTCGACGATCATCCGGCCGTGGTGGCGGGCATCGAGGGTTGGTACGCCGGGGCGGATCCACCGATCGAAGTGGTCGCCGCCGGTCCGGACGTGGGGGTGGCCTGGGCCGGTCCCGGACTCGGTGTGGAGGTGGTCGTCTTCGATCTGATGCTGGGCAACCCGACGCCGGCCTACGGGGATCTGAAACGTCTGGTCGACCACGGGCGTCGGGTCGTCGTCTACAGCATGCGCGAGGACCAGGACACCGCGCTGAACTGCCTCGACATCGGCGCGTTCACCTACCTGACCAAGGCGGAGGGTGGTGCCCACCTGGTGGCCGCCACCCGCGCCGCGGCCGAGTTGCGGCCGTACACCCCGCCCGCGCTCGGCGGGGCCTTCGGGGCGGACCGCCGACCCGGGCGGCCGAGACTGTCCGATCGGGAGATCGACGTCATGGTCGAGTGGTTCAAGTCCGAGTCCAAGGAACTGGTGGCCGCGAAGCTGAATCTGTCGCCGCGCACGGTGGCCGGGTACATCGACCGGGTTCGGATCAAGTACGCCAACGCGGGCCGCAGAGCGTCGACGAAGGCCGCCCTGGTCGCCCGCGCGATCCAGGACGGGCTGGTGCGCCTCGACGACCTGTGAGCGGGTGTCGGCGCACCGTCCGCGGCACGCGGTACGCCGGCCGTGACGTACGGCGCTCGACGCTCGGGTCAGGCCGCGTGGTCCGAACCCGCCGCCCGGCCGGCCCGGGCGTCGAGCGCCCACAGGCGGGCGTAGCGGCCGCCCGCCGCCAGGAGTTCCGCGTGGTCGCCGACCTCGACGATCCGGCCGTCGTGCAGGACCACGATCCGGTCCGCCCGGGCGGCCGCAGCCGGTCGGTGTGTGACCAGCACCGTCGTGCGCCGCTCGGCGAGTCGCCGGCTCGCGGCGAGCACCGTCGCCTCGGTCGCCGGATCCAGGCCCGCCGTCGCCTCGTCCAGCAACAACAGTCCGGGATCGGCGAGTTCGGCCCGGGCCAGGGCGACGAGTTGTTGTTGTCCGGCGGACAGCCCGTGGCCGCGTTCGCCGATCGGCCGACGGAATCCGAGCGGCAGGGCCGCGATCGTCGCGAGCGCGTCCACGCGTGTCGCGGCGGCCTCGATGTCGGCGGGGGAGGCGTCCGGGCGGGCGTAGCCGATGTTGCCGGCGATGTCGCCGGTGAACAGGTGCGGTTCCTGCGGCACCACGCCCAGGCGCCGCCGATACGCGGAGGGTTCGTAGCGGCGGATGTCCACGCCGTCCACGAGCACCCGTCCGGTGTCGGGGTCGTGGGCCCGGGACAGGAGCTTCACCAGCGTCGACTTGCCCGCGCCGGTGGCGCCGACCAGGGCGACGGTCTCGCCGCCGGCGATCCGCAGCGACACGTTCCGCAGCGCGGCGTGGTCGGCTCCCGGGTAGCGGAAGGTGACGTCGACCAACTCCACGTCTCCGCTCAGGCGTTCGGGCAGCGGCGCGGGATGTTCGGGCGCGGCGACCGAGACGGGCGTGGCCAGCAACTCGCCGATCCGACGCAGGCCCACGGCGGCCTGTTGATAGCCGTCGAACGCGGTGGACAGCTGCTGGATCGGCGCGTAGAGCAGGGCGAGGTAGAGCAGGAACGCGACGAGCGTGCCGACGGACAGACTGCCGGCGGCCACCCGGGTCGCGCCCACGGCCAGGACCGCGGCCTGGCCGATGTCGAACAGCAGGGTCACGAACGGGAAGTAGAGGGCCAGGTGCCGCCGGGCCCGCAGCCCGGCCCGCCGATAGGCCTCGCTCAGCCGGCCGAACGCGTCCGTCGATCGTTGCCGCCCGGAGTGCGCCTGGGTGACGCGTACCGCCGAAGCACCCTCCTGGAAGCCCGCGTTGACCTCGCCGACCCGCTCGCGCGCCGTGGTGTAGGCGCGAGTGGAGAAGCGGCGGAAGACGAGCGTGGCCAGGACGACGGGCGGCAGTACCGCCAGTGCCGGCAGCGCGAGCCCGGGGTCGGTCAGCAGCAGTACGACGCAGACGCCCGCGAGGAGCAGCGCCTCGACCAGTCCCATGGCGAGGTGCTCGGTCACGAACACCGAGACCGCGTCCATGTCGGTGGTCATCCGGGTCATGATCCGACCGGCGGGGTGGCGCTGGTGGTAGTCCGGGCCGAGCCGTTGCAGGTGGGCGAACGCCCGGACGCGCAGCAGGTAGAGCGCGCTCTCGCCGGCGCGTGCGACGGTCACCGTCTGGACACCGAGGGCGGGCGCGTTGACGGCGACGATCAGCAGGGCCAGGCCCGTGACGGTCCACAGGACCGCCGGCGATCCGGCCGAGACCCCGTCGTCGATGCCGGCGCGGATCAGCGAGGGCAGGGCGATGGCGGCCAGCGCGTTCAGCGCGAGCAGGCCGGCGGCCGCGGCGACGTGCCGACGGATCGGCCGGGTCAGGTGTACCGGTCGCACATCGGGATCGGGCGCACGCGGGTCGAGGCCGGCGGGCAGCGCCGGTTGTTCGCGGGCCGGGGGCAGCGCGGCCAACGTGTGCTCGGGCCACGGGCCCTCCGGTGCGGGTGGTGCCACCTCGGGCCACAGCGCCGGCATCGTGCCCGCCGGCCGCGTCGGGGACCGGTCCGCTTCGCCGTCGTCTTCCCGCTCCGCCCACAACGCCGTGAACTGTGGGCAGCGCACCTCGAGTTCGGCGCGCGTGCCGACGTCCACGATCCGGCCCCGATGCAGGACCGCGATCCGGTCGGCGAGGGCGAGTGTGGAGCGGCGGTGGGCGATCAGCAGCGTCGTTCGGTCCCGGGCGGCGGTCGCCAGGGCCGCGTGCACCGCCGCCTCGGTCTCGCCGTCCACCGCCGAGGTGGCCTCGTCCAGGATCAGCAGGCGCGGCTCGGTCAGCAACGCCCGGGCCAGGGCGATCCGTTGGCGCTGACCGCCCGACAGGGTGAGCCCCCGTTCCCCGACGACCGTGTCGTAGCCGTCGGGCAGCGCGGTGACGAAGTCGTGCACGGCGGCGGCCCGGGCGGCGGCCGTGACCCGTTCGTCGCTCGCGTCGGGGCGTCCGTAGGCGATATTGGCCCGGATGGTGTCCGCGAACAGGAACGCCTCCTGGAACACGATGCCGACGTCGGCCCGCAGCCCGTCCAGGCGCAGGCCACGCACGTCGCACTCCGCGCCCGGCGGGCCGATCCGGACGGCCCCTGCGTCCACGTCGTGGAAACGGGGCAACAGCAGGCCCAGGGTGGACTTTCCCGATCCGGAGCCGCCGACCACGGCGAGGGTTTCGCCCGCACGGATCGTCAGGGACAGGTCCGCCAGCACGGGTTCGTCCGGCCGGTAGCCGAAGCACACCTTCTCCAGACGTACGCCGCACGGTCCCGGCGGCAGGTCCTGCGCGTCGGGCGCCTCGGTGATCGAGGGGCGTGTGTCGATCAGTTCGTGAACACGTTCGGCCGCGGTCCGGCTCGTCTGGATCGTGAGGAACAGTTGGGTGGCCGCTCCGGCCGGACCGATCAACGACGCACTGTAGGCGGAGAACGCCAGGAACGTGCCGAGGCTGAGCGCGCCGTCCATCGCCAACCGGCCGCCCAGGCCGAGGAGCGCGACCTGGCCGAGGCCGGGCAGTGCGACCATCAGCACCACGGGACGGGCCTTGAGCGCGGCCACCCGGATCTGTTCGGAGTACAGGCGGCGGGCCACCGTATCGAGCCGGTCCACCTCGCGGGATTCCTGACCGAAGCCGTGCACGACCCGGACGCCGGCGACCCGTTCGGCGATGTGCTGGGCGAGGTCGGCCTGGCGTTCCCGAGCGGACCACGTGGCGGGTGGCAACACCCGCCCCGCACGCGCGGTGGCGAGCCCGAGCAGGCCGATCGTGCCGAGGGTGACCAGGGTCAACCAGGGCGAGAGGTACACCATCGCCGCGACGGAGAAACCGCCCATCAGCAACGCGCCCACGATGGAGGGGAGTTCGGCCAGGAAGCGGCGCACCGCCTCGAGGTCGACGACGGCTCGGGAGACCAGTTGCCCGGTGCGCATGCCGTCGTGCCGCTCGCCGTCCAGCCGTTGCACCGAGGCGAACACGGCGCGCCGCAGGTCGTGTTGCACCCCGAGCGCGAGTCGGTCGATGGCGTAGTGCGCCACGAACGACCCGACGAAACGCAGCACCGCGAGGCCGACCAGCGCGCCGACGAGGCCCCGAAGTGCCGTCGTACGCCCGGCCGCCGCGTCGTCCACGATGCGCCGGGCGATCAGCGGGCCGATCGCGCTCAGTCCGATGATCGCCAGGGAGGCGACGGCGGACTGGAGCAGCGCCGAAGGGTGGCGTCGGCACTGTGCGAGCAGCCGCGAACCCCACCGGGCCCGGGTGTGCGAAGTCGGGGAGTTCATCGCGCGATCCGGGCCTCAGCCGTCCGCCGACACCAGGACGCCGGCCGCGAGCAGGTCCGCGACCACGCCGTTCGCGTCCGCCTCGGCGATCGCGCGTTCCACCGCGAACTCGGCGAGCAGCGCGCCGACGGCGCTGTCCAGGTCGCCGGTGGCCAGCATCGACTTCAGCACCAGGGCGCCGCTGGGATTGAGGGTGAAGTACACCCCGCGCTTCTCGTCGAGGAGCACGACGCCGTAGTCCGTCTCGACCGTGGAGACGTGGTGGGCGAGCCTGTACATGGTCGTTCCTCCTCATCCGTGCCGCGGCGCGCCGACGGCGATGCCGCCGGGGGCGCCGGGGAGCACGATGGTCGCGGTGACGGTGGCGGTGCCCGCGTCGATGACCGAGACGCTGTGGCTCTCCCGGTTGGTGACCAGGATTTCGGTGCCGTCGGGGGTGATCGCCAGGTTCTCCGGGTTCGCGCCGACGGCGACGCGGGCGTAGGTACGCGGCTCGTGGGTGGTGTCGACGGCGACCACCGTGCCGGTGTAGTAGCTGCCGACGAAGCACCGTCGCCCGTCGGCGGTGAGCGCGATGCCGAACGGGCCGGCCGGCGTCGCGAACGTGCCCACGACGGTGTCGGATCGGGTGTCCAGGACCGCGACGCTCCCGGTGCGCCGCTGCGCGTGGGTGACGTAGACCCGGGTGCCGTCCGGCGCGGCGACGATGCCGTTCGGATGGGTCCCGGTGCGGAGCGTGGTGGAGACGGTGGCGGTCGCGGTGTCGACGACCGACACGTCGTGGCCGCCGTAGTTGCTCACGTAGACGCGCCGCCCGTCCGGAGTGATCGCCGGGTGGCCGGGGTTGCGGCCGACGCGGATCCGGTGCGTGACGGTCAGCGAGGCGGGGTCCAGGACGCAGACGTCGTCGCCGCGGTAGTTGGTGACGTAGACGCTCGCGCCGTCCGGCGACACGGCGATGCCGCCCGGACCACTGCCCACCGGGACGGTCGCCGTCACCACGTCGCCGGCCCGGTCGAGGACCGACACCGTGCCGGATTCGAAGTTCGTCACGTACGCGTGGGCCCCGTCCGGGGACACCGCCACGCCGTAGGGGCTCTCCCCCACGCGGAGCGCGTCCACCAGCGTTCGGGAGGACACGTCGATGACGCACACCCGACCGTGCGACAGCAGGGGTACGTACGCGCGCGGTCCGGGGGGCGTCATTGCGGCCCCGCCGGTGCCGCCGTCGGCGCGCCGGTGGTGGGCGCGTCCCAGGTGACGGGCAGTTCGGTGATGCCGCGCAGACCGGGCGCGGGCTTGGCGGGTACCCGGTCGAGCGGGACGGCCGGGCGCAGGGTGGGGACGCGGGTCGCCAACGCGGCGAAGGCGACGCCCAGTTCGAGCCGGGCCAGGGTATTGCCCAGGCATAGGTGGAACCCGTGCCCGAAGGCGAGGTGGCGCGGTCCCGCCCGCAGGATGTCGAAGGTGTCCGGCAGCGGGAAGGCCGCGCCGTCGCGATTCGCGGCGGCCAGCCACAGCAGGACGCCCTCTCCGGCGCGGATCCGTACTCCGGCGATCTCGACGGGCGCGGTGGCGACACGGGAGAGCACGTCGGCGGTGCTGACGTGGCGCAGCACCTCCTCGACCGCGGCGGGCATCGCCTCCGGGTCGCGGCGCAGCGCCGCGAAGCGCCCGGGATGGGCGAGCAGCAGCGGGGTGCCGACGGCGAGGGTGTTCTCGGTCGTCTCGTGGCCGGCGACGAGCAACATCATGGCGGTCGCCAGGGCCTGACGATGGGTCAGGGTGCCGGTGCGGGCGTGGGCGGCGAGGGTGTCGAGGATGTTCTCGGCGGGTTCGTCGCCCGGGCCGGTGTGCGGTTGCGGGTGCGGTCGCCCGCCCGGGTCGTGGCCGGCCCGGTCGGGGAGGGCGTCGGCCCGGTCGCGGAGTACACGGTCCAGATACGGGGCCAACGCGCCGATCCCGGACGGGCCTCGGGCCAGCCGCTCCGCGAAGAACGCTCGGTCCGCGTCCGCTATCCCGAGGAGTTCGGTGAGGACCCGGGCCGGGAGCGGGGCGGCGAACTCCGCGACGAGGTCGACCGGCGGACCGGCGGTGAGCATGCGGTCCAGCAGCGCGTCGACGGTCGCCGTGACCATGGGCCGCAGCGCCGCGATCCGTCGACCGCCGAAGTGCGGGACCAACAGGCTTCGGTGCGCGCCCTGTTCCGGTGGGTCCATCTGGACGAACGTGCGGGTCTGGGCGGCGGATCGGCGATCCGGCGGCGATTCCTCGGGCACGTGGACGAGTTCCGGGTAGTTCGGATGGGTCGCGTCCGCGGAGATCCTCGAGTCGGTCGCCAACGCGCGCACCTCCCGGTATCCGGTCACCAGCCAGGCGCGATCCCCGCTCGGCAGCGTCACGCGCGTGAGCGGCCCGTGCCCGGTCGACGCCGCCCATTCGGGACGGAGTTCGCCGGGGTTCCCGTGCCGCGCGGGGCACGACGGAGGATCGTCCACCGGGTCGTGGTCGACGGGCGCCCGCGCGGCCGCCGCCGGGCAGGCCGCGGCCGTCGTGCAGGCCGTGTGAGCCGCGGAAGCCTCAGTGCCCATGGGGATCGACCCGGATCAGGACGCGCAGGTAGCCCTCGGGCACCTGCTCGTCGACGTCCCGGCCCTCGGCGCGCACCCACGCGTGCGCGCCGAACGGCGGCATGACCCGGGGACCCGCGCACCACGTGGGCCAACTGCCGTGCATGCGGCACAGGATCGCCGTGGCCAGCGAGCGGGGCAGGCAGCCGTCGGGGCCGCTGCACGTCCAACTCGTCCGCACGACCATCGAGCGCGCGCGGGCGGCCTCCTCGTACGTGGCGGGACGTGCCCCGCGACGCAGTACCAGCAGGACGCCACGGATACGATCCGGCGAGCGGTGCTCCAGTCTGCCCGCCACGAACACCGCCAGCCGAGTCAGCACCCGATCCGTGCGCGTCAGTGAGCGCGGATCGATGGAAATGGTCTGCTGCACAGTCGTGCTTCCTTCCGATCGGGTCAGGTCCGGGTGTGCGCCCGGTCGTGGTCGCGCAACCAGATCTCGCAGGCGATCGTCGGCTCCAGGCGGCGGGAGAACTCCTCGACCTCGATCGGCCCGTGGCAGGCGTGCCGCAGCCCGGCCGGGTCGGCGATGCCGAGCCGGACCAGCGCGCTGTCCCGGGCGAGGCCGACGAGTTGATCGCGGTGTTCGCGGCTGCCCAGCACGGCGTTCGCGGGTGTGCTCGCCTTCGTGGTGCGACCCAGCGTGGCGTCCGGGACGATGCCGCGCATCGCCTCGACCAGGAGCGGCTTGTACCGGGTCGGGTCGTAGCGCTCGGCCAGTCGTACCGAGGCCACCGCGTTCAGGACCCGATCGTCGAAGAAGGGAGCGGAGACCGGAACCCCCTCGGCCGCCGCGATGTGTTGGAATCCGCGGGTGATCTGTGCCCCGGCATGGATCGAGGAGAGCATGATGTGCACGCCCCGGTCGGTGTCGATGATCGGGTTCGCCTCGGCCGCGCGGCGCAGTTCGCCGCGCACCGCGTCCACCGCGTCGTCGCTCACCCAGCCGGGCAGCACCGGCAGTGTTCCCCAGCCGAACTCCGGCTGCCGCAGGTCGATCCGGTGGTTCGGGAGGCTGTTCGCGGCGTGCCGCAACCACTGCGGATAGCTCGACCGGTCCAGGATGCTGCGGGCCACGCCGGGCCAGGACCAGCGGTACTTCGCGGTGACGGCGCGCAGATGGCGGAAACCGAGGGAGGGATGCCGGCGCAGCAGCAGCGGCAGCCACTGGTAGGCGGTCGCGCACGTCTCGTCGCCGCCGAAGCCGGCGAAGTGCAGGCGCGGGTCGTGCCGTTGGCCGCGATGCAGGATGTGGCGGTACGGCTCGCGGTTGTGCTGCATCAGGAAGGGTTCGTCGAACCCGTCGCGGGCGGTGAGGATGCCGTCGTAGACCAGGGGCACCTCGGCGGCGGCCAGCACCTCGTGCCGCACCGGGCGTCCCGCGCGGGCCAGTTCGGCGACGGTGCGTCGAGCCCAGGCGACGTCGTCGTCCAGGACGTCCGGTTGTGCGGCGGTCAACGCCACCACGTCGGCGCCCCGTTGCGCGGCCGCGGAGACCAGGGCACTGGAGTCCAGGCCGCTCAGGTGCGCGGCGACGGTCTCGCCGGGTGCGGTCCGTACGGCCACCGCCTCGGTCAACGCCTCGCGCAGCGCCTTCGCGGCCTCGGCGAGGGACAGCTCGGGCGGCGGCGGGGACCACCAACGGCTCTCGCGCGCCGTGCCGTTCCGGTCGAACGTGAGGTGATCGCCGGGGCGGACCGCCCGTACGGTGTCCCAGACCGAATCCCAACCCATCGGCCACGGCGCGGACATGAACAACATGCGGGCGGCCAGCCTGCCGGGATCCACGCTCGCCCCGGAGAGCGCGGCCGGCACGTCCGCCCGATCGCTCGCCACCGGCACGCCGTCGACGCGGGCGTGGAACACGCGGCGCAGCCCCGTCGCCGTGCCCTGGACCCGAACCGTGCCGCCGAACGAGGCGAGCACGTGCGTACTGCCGGCGAGCGCCGCGACGAGAGCGTCGACGCCGTGCATGTCCCGCGTGCGTGACAGCCGGGCCGTCAACCACTCCTCGGTGACGTCATGTTCACCGGACAGGGCGACCACACGCTCCCCGACCCGGGCGACGGTGAGGCGTTCGTGGCTCCACCGACCGAGCAGCCAGGGGCGGCCCGAGGCGTGCGGGAAGTCTCGGAGTTCGGCGGGCGCTTCGTCGCGCAGCCGCTCGGCGACGCGCGCACCCGCGTCGGTGTCCGGAAGGACCACGAACCATGGGACGCCTACTGGAAACACGATCGTGCCCTTCTCGGACGACGGGCCGGGGGATCACGGACGCGGCCGCCGCGTTCGGCGGTGATCCGCAAGTGGCGTGCGGCGCGCTCGCGCGCCGCACGCCACCGATCCGTTCAGGTGCCGCACTTACGGATCACTCGGATCAGTCGAGGTAGTTCGGACCGATCCACTCCCACCACGGGCCGGGCTTGCGGCGGGTCTTGGCACGGAAGCCACCCGCCATCACCAGCGTCGGACGTTCGTATGCGCGCATCTCGATTCACCTCCCTGGACACGGAACTCGACGGGGCTCGGCGACGGACCCGACCACGCCCCGCTCGGCATTGCGATGCTTCGAAGGTCCGTCTCCAAGAACGCTAGCGACCGTTCGGCGTCGGGAATGACGGTCGTTCGACCCGCAATTCGGCGTGGGCCGCGGTGGTTCCGTGGGGGTGGCCGTGCCGGCCGCTCCGAACGGCCTCGACGGCCCGCCGGGCACGCGCACCACGGTCCACGATTCCCGCGGCGGGTTGGACGGCGGACTCGAGGCCGGTGCCACCGAGGGGCCGGACGCCCGCGACCACTCGTTCGCCGGCCCGCCGATGCGGGAGGCCGACGCGCCGGTCGAGGCGATGGAGGCCGTCGTGCGGCGCGGGTGGCGCGGGTGGCGCGTCGGTACGCGCGCCTACGGCGACCGCGCGGTGCGGGTTGCGCTCGATGTGTACGAACGGGTCCCGAAGTCCCGTCGGGTGGTTCACACGATGTGCTCGGTCCGGGGCCCGATCACCCGGCGGACCGCCGTCGGCGTCAAGGGCCCGAACACGTCGTCGGTTACGCCGAAGCCCTCGCCCCGCATACGACGGAGGCAGCGCGTCCGAACGGGGTGGAGGGGCTTCGCGGCATGCTCACCCCGGCCGCCTCGCCGACGTCACGGCCTGGGACCGAGAGCCCGCGACCTCGACCCCGTCCAACGTTCGGCGGCGGCCCCGATCGGCTCGCCCGGCGAACAGCGGTTCGTCCGGCGGCTATTCGGCGATGCGTGTGGAATAGCTCCAGCGGTAGAGCGGAAGGTGCGCGCCGTCCAACTCCACCGCGCCACCGGTGTATTCGTAGTGTTCCCGCCCGTTGCGGAAGGCCACGGACACCTTTTCGGGTATACCCGGCCCGTTCACCACGAGGACCGCGGGCATCTCGGGGATCCCACCCGTCAGGGCCACCCGCACCTCTTCGCCCGGATGGGTCGGAATCGCGCCACTGTTCATCGTCCACCTCGCATCTTCCACCTCGCATCACCCGTCACCGCGCAAGGGCCGCACGGCGAGACCGACCGGGAGCTGCTCGCCCTGCACACACAACATCACGGGAGGCGTCCGGCACAGGGCGCACGAACGCATCGCGGGCGCACGGACGGCCGGGGAATCGCCGGAATGCCTTCGATCACTTCTTCCACGCCCTTGCGTGTCCCACGAGACCGCGTGTACGTGGCGAACCTCGACGTGGCGCGACGGCGATCCCGGGGCGGCGTGAGCGCGGCCGCGCGGGGCAGACATCCGGTCGACGGCTACGGAGCGAGAGGAGCATGACATGGCGGACCTGCGAGCGGTCGGGTGGGCGCACTCCTTTCCGATCGGCGGCGGCGTGGAGGCGGGTCGGCGCTGGGCCCGGGAGCGGCTGGCCTGCCTGGCGTGGACGGCGGACGCCCCGGAGACGGTGGACGACATCCTCCTCACGGTCTCGGAACTGATCACCAACGCCCACGTCCACGCGCACAGCACGGCCCGGCTGGTCCTGGCCTGGGACAGCCGCTGCCTGAACGTCTACGTCGCCGACACCGGCCCCGGGCTGCCGGCCCCGCGCGGCCCCGAAAGTCTCGCCACATCGGGCCGGGGCCTGGCCATCGTCGACGCGATCGCCGACGAATGGGACACCCGCCCCACCCCGCACGGCAAGGCCGTCACCGCCTGCTTCCGCCCACCGGGCACCTCTCCGCACGACGGATGAACAACCGTCGCCCTCCGCGACCACCGCCCGTTCGGTCGCGGAGAGCGACGATCTAGCCGCGCTCAGATGCCTACACAGGCACCCACCGGCTCGCGCGAATCGGCCCAGCCGACGAGGGTGGCGTCGGCCAACGTGGGCACCCACATGTCGACGAGGGCCAGTTCCTCGTCGCGCGGGGCGGCCCCCACGCCCAGGATTCGCAGGCCCGCGCGTGAGGCGGACAGGATGCCGCAGTAGGAATCCTCGACCGCCAGGCACACGGACGGCGGAACGCCGCAGGCCCGCGCTGCCGCGAGATAGACGTCCGGGTCGGGCTTGGGACGCAACGTCGCGTCCGGGACCACGATGTCGGTGAAGTACGGGAGCAGCCCGGCGTGCGCCAGCCCCGACTCCACGACGTCGCGCGGACAGTTGCTCGCCACGGCCAACGGCGCGAAATCGGCCGCCAGACGTACCAGTTCAGCCGCCCCGGGAATGGTCACCGGCGCGGCGGCGACCAACTTCCGGAAGTGGTCGAGGAGTTGTGCCGTCACCTGGTCGGCCTGGCCGGCGGAGAGCCCCGCCACCTCGGTCATGACCCGTCCGCATTCGGTGAAATGCAGCCCCTTGGTGCGTTCGCCGAAGTCGTCCGGGGTCTCCACGCCGTATCCGCGCAGCACCAGTTCGCGCGCCTCTTCCCAGTGGCACTCGCTGTCCATCAGCGTGCCGTCGCAGTCGAACACGATTGCCGCGGGGGTCCAGGAGAGAAGGGAGTTTCCTGCCATCGATGAGCCGTCCGATCGAGAGATGTGGATCGCGGGGCGAGGCTCCGCCGAAGCGTCGGCGAGCGGGTTTCGCCCCGAAACATAACGATCATTACGCTAGATCGAGTACTCTTCGTATTCAAAGAACCACGGAATGTCTGCGTGTCGACGTCGGGGTCAGCGGTAGCGCGCCGCCCCCAGGGCCGTGTACGCCCCGCCCTGACGGAAGCGGAACGAGGCCTGTCGACCGTGGTGCAGCGTGCACTCGATCCGTGCGAGCGGGTGGAACTCGGTGAACCGGGGAGCGCGCAGGCGAAACGCCGTCGGCCGGAGCAATTCGCCGCCGCTCACGAGCGCGATCGCCTGTCGGGCGGCTTCGACGAGCACCATCCCGGGCATGTGGTCGCCGGGGTGATCGAAGAAGAACGGATGCAGGTGGTCGGCCGGATCCACCTCCAGGACACCGCCGTGGAATCCGGCGATCAGCACGTCCCGGGGCAGTGTGACGTCCACGGCCTCCGGCGTCGGCCGTACCCGCGGAGCCGCCGGTCGCGCCCGCGTGGCGCCCCGGCGCAGCGCCGCGTACGCGTGGGGGTCCAGGAAGCGTGCGTTGCCCCCCGCGCGGGCGAAGGTCGTGGTGCCGACCGACAGCCGCACCCGCAGCCGTACTCCGCGCAATCCGCGCCCGTCGGGCGTGGGGCGGAAGTCGTCGACCTCCGCCAAACAGGTGATATCACTGGCGCCACTCGTCGAACGTGGCTCCGCCGAGGCGTCGACACCGTAGAAAAGGTCTTTGATCAGGAAGTGTGCCTCCGGAGGCACCGCATAGAACTGCGCCGGAATGAAGATTCCGAGCTGACGGAGGGTTTCCAGTACCATCAGCCGACTGTGGCCACCGTCGTCGGTGGGGCGAAACGTGGGATGGGAGCGGGGCCACTGGGCGGCGGCCAGGAAGGTCGTGTCCGCGACCCGGACCACGTCGGTGAGCAGCACCTCGGCCACCGACACCCGATGTACCGATTCCCGTTTCACGGTGCGCGACCAGCTCAGGAGCCTCGCCGACGAGCGCGAGGACTCCGTGTCGCCGCCAAAGGCAACCATGAATACAAGCAGAACCCAGGTGGCGGGAAGGTGCATGTCGTCTTCGCTCCACCCGTCGGGTGACGGCGCGCGAGGCCCGGCGATCCGGCCCGCCGGCGCGGCCCGAGGGCAGACGATTCCCAACCGGGCGTTCGAGTTGGAGGTGGCACGTGCAGGCACGGGCAGGGGCGACTCGCCGCTCTCTTCTGGAGAGCGCGGCATGTCTGTTCCACGAGCGAGGTTTCGCGGGTACGAGCATCAGCGACATCGGCAACGCGTCGGGACTCACCAGCGGGGCCATCTATTTCCACTTCTCGAACAAGGACGCCCTGGCCCGCGCGATCGTCGAGGCACACTTCGACACGTGGCCGGTGCTGATCGAACGACACACCGGGGCCGGTGCGCCGGCGACGGTGTCCCTGGTGCGATTGAGCTTCGCCGTGGCCCGGGCGTTTCGCGACGATCCGCTCGTGCGCGGTGGTGCGCGGTTGTGGAGCGAGCGGTACGGGATCGACGCGACGCTGCCCGCCCCGTTCGTGGGTTGGATCGCCGCCGTGCGAGCCCTGCTGGAGCGGGCGCGGGAGGAGGGCGAACTCGCGGACCGGATCGACCCGGCCGGGGCGGCGAAATCGATCATCCACGCGTTCTTCGGCCTGCATACGGTCTCCGACGCGCTCTCCGGCCGTGCCGAGATCGAGAACGACCTCGCCGACCTGTGGCGTCTGCTCCTCCCGGCCCTGCTGGCCGATCCGGGCGCGGCGGAGGACACGTTGCGGCGCGCCCTCCCGGCCGTCGACGAAGTGCGGGCGTGAGAGTCGGCCGCACCAGTCGTCGACGCGGGTGTGTCGCCGCGCCGCGGCGCGGTGGCCGGGATCGGCGAACTCGTGGCGGATTCCGCCGACTCGGCCGGTTGGGTGGAGGTATCCCGGGCAGCAGGGCCGAGAACCCGAACCGCAGGGTCGCGCCCGTCGGCGCGGCCGGAAAGGAAGACATGGACTGGCGATCCGCCGCTGCCTGTACGCACGAAGACCCCGAACTGTTCTTCCCGGTCGGCAACTCCGGTCCGGCCGCGGAGCAGATCGACCGGGCGAAATCCGTCTGCCGACGGTGCCCCGTGATCGATCGTTGCCTCTCCTGGGCGATGGCGACCAGGCAGGAGAGCGGTGTGTGGGGCGGTCTCGACGAGGACGAACGCCGTGCGCGACGCGGAGGAAACACCCGTCGGCGCCACGGCCGCCACGCGGCCTGAGGCCGGATCCGGCCTCGACGGTCACGGCTCCGGGTGCAGGCGCGCGTCGAACCGTCGCGTCGGCGGCGGCGGTACCGCCTGGGTGAAGTTGGCGAACGGCTCCGCGGCGGCGACGAGGGCGGCCAGGGCCGGGGAGGTCGCGGCGTCCGGATGCGTGGTGAGCGCCTCGCGGGCCCGCACGATCGCAGCCCGCAGTTCCTCGTGGCGAGTGGTCGGCATCGCGCATTCCCTCCCGGACCGGCACGAGGATCGTCCGACAGGTTCCGACCTCGGTACGGCGAACATTATCCGAGGCGGACGATGCGAAGCGGGGGTGATCTCCCACCCGCCGTCGTGGCGAAACGGCCACGACGGCGGTGGGCTCCCGAGTGGACCGGGCGAGACGGCGCGACCCCGGCGCGAGGGGTGCGCCGGGGTCGCGGTGTCGCCGGTGGTTCGTGTGGTCGGGCCCGGGATCAGGCCCGGACGGTCCAGGTCAGAGTCGTCCGCAGGGTCTCGGCGACGGCCGGGTCACGGACCGAGTCGGTCGGGTCGACGACCACCACGGTCAACCGGTGCGGCCCCGCGCGACGCGGGTCGAGGCGCAGTTCCGAGACCTGCACCGCGTCCTCCCGCGCCGGTGGCCGCAGCGGCTCGTCGTCGAGGTACCACCGCACCCGAAGCGGCCGCGCGGCCGGACCGACGGGTCGGGCCAGGGCGATGCGCGCACTGTCCCCGGCCCGCAACGTGCGCGCCGTCGGGGTGAGGGCGCGTGCCGCGGAGGCGTGTCGATGGAAACCGGCGATCATCGCCTCGACACCGGGCAGGTTGAAGGGTTTGCCGGTGAACCGCATCAGCGAGCCGTCCGTCGGCCGGTTCAGGCCGGTCACGTAGTAGCCGCCGCCCGTGTACGCGCCGACCGTGCCGCCGTCGGGTGAGGTTCGGCCCAGCCAGCGGTACCACTTGGTGCGGGTGCTTCGCATCCGCGCGGCGGTGAGTTCGGTGATGTTGGACTCGCCCGGTTCGGGGCCGGTGTAGTGCTCGTAGCCGGGGACACCGGGGTAGAAGTACTCGTCGGCGAGCTTGCCGAGCGAGTGCCCCGTCTCGTGGATGGCCACCTGACCCGACTGGGCGTTGTGCGCGGAGGAGGTGGCGATGCCCTCGTAACCCAGCGTCGGGCTGGGCGTGTTGTAGCCGGCGCCGCCGTACTTGCCGCTGTTGGCGAGCACCATCACCAGGTCGACGGCGGGGGCGTTGTCGACGTACGAGTCGACCTTGGCCTCGTCGACGCACAGCAGCCGTTCCGTGTTCTCGCACCAGAAGTAGGATCCGAGCGCCGTGTCCCGGACCACGTCCCGGGACGGATCTCCGGACACTCCCGACTGGCGGGAAACCGCGTCCACCGCCCAGACGTTGAAGAGATTCGCGTACGTGGTGTACGGCTCGACGGCCACGATCTCCGCCCAGCGCTCCTTGACGTCCGTATGGAAGCGCGCGAGTTCGCCCGCGGTGTAGCCGTCGCCGACGAAGACGATGTCGAGGCGGTCCGAGGTGGGGCCGTTGTCGACGACCTTGGTGACCGCGCCGTCGCCCGGCGCGGTTTCGGGGGAGAGGGTGCCCGCCGGCGATCCGTCCCGGCCCTGCCGGGGGACCCGGATGTACCCGGAGCCCGCCTCGGTGTGCGTTTGCGAGAGCGCGGTGGGTCCCGCGTTTTCGGGGCCGGGGATCTCGACGAGGACCCGGTCGGTGGTCGATGGGACCCCGGCGGCACCGGCGGCCGTACCCGGGGCGGTGACGACGGTGCACACGAGGGCGGCGGCCGCGGCGACCGCCACCACGGGTCCGCGAAGGGATGTACTCGATCTGCGCAAGGGATTCTCCTTGGCACGCGAGGGAGATAGATCCGGACTTCAGTGAATCCAAGTCCGAACTTAAGCTAAACGCCGCAGCGTTGCCGCACAATGCCTCGAAGTGAGGAACCAGCGCAGGGGGGACCCGATGGACGAGCCGGCCGAGATCGGAAGCCGCATCCAACGCATGCGCAACCGACTGGGATTGACGCAACGTCAGCTTGCCGAGCCGAGGTACACCGCGGCCCACATCTCCACCCTGGAATCGGGCAAGGCACGCCCGTCGGAGGCCGCCCTGCGCTTCCTCGCGGGGCGGCTCGGCACCACCTACGAGGAGCTGACCACCGGTCACCCCGCCCACCTCGCCACCGAGCTGCGGCTCGCGCTCACCGACGCCCAGCGCCTGCTCGCCACCGGCACCCCCGAGCGGGCCGCCCTGCGCTACGGGGAACTGCTCGCCGACGCCGAGCGGCTGGCGCTGCCGGCGGAGCAGGCCGGCGCCCGGATCGGACTCGGCGAGTGTGCGCTGGTGACCGGGGAACCGGCTCGGGCGCGCGCCCACTTCGAGCAGGCCGAGCGGCAACTCGCCGGCGAACCCGCGCCCCGCCGGGCCCGCGCGATCCGCGGCCGGGCCGTGGCCCACTTTCTGGCCGGTGAACTCCGCTACGCGTGCTACGTGTTGGAGACCGCGCTGGACGAACTCGCGGCCGGCGACCTGCACGACCCCGACGCCCTCGTCCTGCTGCACGCCGCCTCCATCGCGCCCTACATGGACATGGGGGCGTACGTCCGCGCCGCACACGCCGCCGAGGTCGCCCTCGCGCTGGCGCCGCGGGTCTCCGATCCCGCCCTGGTCGCCGGCATGCACCGCAGCGTCGCCCGCACGCTGCTCGCGGAGGGCCGCATCGCCGACGCGGACGCCTCGCTGGCCAAGGCGCAGGAGCTCTACGGCCGGCTGCATCTGCGTACCGAACTCGCGCACTGCCACTGGATGCGCGGCTACGTCCACGCCCAGCACGACGCGCTCGACGCCGCCGAAGCCGAACTGCGCACCGCGC
This sequence comes from Embleya hyalina, assembly GCF_003967355.1. Taxonomy (GTDB): domain Bacteria; phylum Actinomycetota; class Actinomycetes; order Streptomycetales; family Streptomycetaceae; genus Embleya; species Embleya hyalina. The sequence continues at coordinate 403,556 of NZ_BIFH01000013.1, forward strand.
GCGAGATGCTGGTGGACCGGCACGCCCGACTGTTCGTCGCGCAGGTCGAGGTGGAGCTGGCCGACGTACTGCGCCGCCTCGGCCGCCACGAGGAGGCGCGGGAATTGTTGTCCGGCGTGCTCGATCTCGACGACACCCGAGGCGCGGTGCACGCGGCGGGCGCCCACCGGCTGCTCGGTCTGATGGCCGAGGAGCGGGGCGAGCCGGAATCCGCCGAGGAGCACTACGTCGACGCGCTCGGCTTCCTGAAGCGCAGCGGCGCGGCGGGGGACCTGGCCGACCTGTGCATGCTCCTGGGCGACCTGCTGCGCCGCATGGGCCGCACCGAGGCCGCGATGGACGCCTACCGCACCGGCCTCCGCAACCGCGCGATTCCGGGCACCACCACACTCGGGCCCGCCCCCGGCCACCCGGCACCGTACGGGGACGTGGGGGCCGGGCCGGCGTCGGTGTATCCGTTCGCGCTCTGACCTAGCCCCTCGCACGCCATCAACTTTTGTTGACGGCCCGATCGCCCATCAACTAAAGTTGATGTGTGATCGACGCCAAGGACGTTCCCTCGCCCGAGCAACCCGAGGACGCGTTCGCGGCCGTGGTCGCACTGCGCGGCCTCGCCGCGGCGCTGGAGCGAGCGGCGGTGGACCACGCCCTCGCCCAGGGCTGGACCTGGAACCACATCGGTCAGGCGCTGGGCATGAGCGCCCAGGCCGCCCACAAACGACTGTCACCCTCCCGGCGAACACCACCACCCCAGGACCGGTGAGCCACCGGACCGGCAAGGAGATCCACCGTGGGCATCCGCACCGCGATACACGACATGGGCGCGATGAAGCGTCTCCTCACCGGCGCCGAGGAGCAGGCCCGCGTGCTCGGCGAGGAAACCCCGGGCCCCGAGCACCTGCTCCTGGCCGCCCTCACGCTCCCCGACGACTCCGCCCGGACGGCGCTGGCCGCATCCGGCGCCACCGTCGAGGACGTCCACCGCGCCCTGGCCGAATCCCATGCCGCCGCGCTGCGTTCGGTCGGCATCGACACCGACACGATCCCCGCCCCCACTCCCGCCCCCACCCCGCGCGGACCGTACCGCGCTTCCGGTACCGCGAACGAGGTATTCCGCCGCGCGACCGCCCTGGCCAGGGCCGACCGTCCCAGGAACCTGCGCACGGCCCACGTCCTGATCGCCGTGGCCGAACTCGAACACGGCACGGCCGCCCGCGTGTTGCGCACCCTCCACATCGACCCCCCGACCCTGATCCAAGCCGCCCACGCGACCATCCGCGCCTAGGGCCTTCGGTATCCCGATCGCGCGGGGGCGGGGTCGGGTTGCGCGGGTGTCGTGGGGGCGAAAATCGTTGCGACTCGTGACCTGTACGGTGTTTTTCGGCCGGTGCCGAAAGGTGCGTTCACGGCCTTGAACGAAGGGTTACGGGGATTTGAAAGTCACGGGGAAGCGCCGAATATCGTTGGTCGCCGCGTTCGCGGCGACCGCCGCGATCGTCGGTGGATTGCAACTTTCGGGCTCGGCGTTCGGCGACCAGGACGACCGGGACGCCTCGCCGGATCCGGTGCCGGTTCAGCAGCCGCTGGACGGGGTCGAGGCGCCCGACTCCGGCTGGTCGGATGTCGACGGCACCACGTTCGTCAAGGGACGGATGACGATTCCGGCCCTGGCTCCCGCCGGGCAGCGTACGGCCGTCTCCGCCGCCGCGGCGGCGCCGTCCGGTCCCGGGTGGAAGTCGGCCGGCGCGACGAAACTGCTGTCGACCGGCTACACGATCAAGTTCTACGATCAGAAGTCGGTCGACTGGCTGGCGCCGTACGTCAAACGCTCCGCGGCCGAGATCCAGCGCGAGACGGCGCTGCCGATCAAGGTCGACACCAAGCCGGTCGGTCACGACTACGCCCGCCCCAAGGGCGAGATCGTGATCGGCGCGTTCCTGAACCCGTGTGTGCGAACCACCGACGGCAGTCCGTGGAAGGTCGTCATGGACGGGTCCGGGACGCCGGGGTGGAGTTGCGGGTTCCACTCGCGCAGCATCCCGGACACGGTGACCAGCGGGCACGCGTACATCAACACGTCCTTCTTCACCGCCGACGGCAAGCCCACCGCGCGCTTCGGCGAGGTCGGCATGCGCAACCACGTCAGCCACGAACTGGGTCACACCCTGGGTCTGGCGCACGCCGACGACGCGCCCGGTAAGTGCGTCACCGGGACCGACTCGGGTGAGAACCCGGTCATGTGCACACTCCTGAACGCCTACCCGGACTCCCGAGCGGGCCAGTACGTGCAGCAGTTCGACGTACAGGGGCTGCGCACGCTGGCCGCCGGGGCCGGTGCGCCGGTGCCTGCGCAGGGCAGGATCACCGGGATCGCCGGCAAGTGCCTGGACGTCAAGGGCGGCAAGCCGGCCAACGGCACCCAGATCCAGATCTACACCTGCAACACCGGCCCGGGTCAGTCCTGGATCCGGTACCCGGACGGCACACTGCGCTCGATGGGCAAGTGCCTGGACGACGCGCGCAACGCGTCCGCCGACGGCACCAAGATCTCGCTGTACGACTGCAACGGCAGCGCCGCGCAGAAGTGGCGGATCGACGCCAACGGCCGCATCGTGCACGTGGCGAGCGGCAAGGTCCTGGACGTGAAGGGCGGAAGCACCGCCAACAGCACGGTGGTGCAGCTCCATTCCGCCAACGCGGGCAAGGGGCAACTCTGGAACGTGCCCAAGTAGTCGGGCGGCGTTTCGACAACGAGGCGGCCCGGGTCGGATCCACCGACCCGGGCCGTCGCGCGTCCGGCCCCCGCGGGCCGGGGACTTCGTCGGTCAGCGACCGGGCGCCGGGCGCTTCGGCGGACGGATGCGCACGCGTCGCTCGGCCGGGGCGGCCTCGATGTCGTCGAGTTGCGCGACGATCGTGCGCCGCAGGTCGTCGTAGTCCTCGAAGCGGTGGTCGTTGAACAGGGTGTAGCCCGTCCACATCAGGTTGGCGCACACCCGTGCCGGCACCCGGCCGGTTCGCGCGCCCATGCCGACCAGTGCCACCGACGTGATGCTCCCCGGCGCCTGTTCGTTCTGCCGGTGGATCGCCTGGAACGCGGCCGCACACGCCAGCGCCACGTTGAGCGTCTCACCGACGTTCTCCGACGAGGTCTCCATCGTCGGGGTCGAGATCAGGAACCTCGGGTCGACCGCGCCCGACGGCACACACACCGCGCCGCCGACCGGGAGCCGTCCCGCGAACCGGTCCCGAATCGCCCGCTGTACGCGCAGTTGGATGCCCGCCCCGAGGTGGCGCTTGATCGCCGCGTCGACCCCGCCGTCCATCCGCCCGCGCGAATTGGTCGGGGCGACCCAGGCGTCGACCTTCTCGTCGAGGATCGAGCCTTTGCGAATCGCGACCCCGGGGGTGTCGGCAAAGGCCGCGCGCCATGCCTGCACCACATCCGCGTTGAGGTCCGTCAGCACCACTTCCAGCGGCGATTGCGCGCGATTCATCGGCATGACTGAAACTCCGATCGACGAAGATATTGCCCCGTGTTCTCCACTGGACACGAACGTTACCGGGGCGCACCGACACCGTGAATGTCGGAGATCGAGGGTCGGTTGTCGGTACGACTGCATAGCCTCTCGGCATGCTTATCACCGGCGGGTGCCGGGCTTTCGCGTGAAAGTCGCCCGGTTCGCCGATCCTGCCCATTTCCGTACGGTTCGACAAATCGGAGCCCGTCCATCATGAGCGACGCCAACGTCACCGCGAACGACCCCGCGACGCCCGACGCGAACGACCCGCTGGCCCTCGCCGCCCTGTTCGAGGGCGGCGGCGAACCGTGGCTCCCGCTGCTGAAGCCGGTCATCGAGGCGCAGTCGGAGGCGGCCGCGTTCATCGGCGCGGGACGCGGCCCCGAGGTCGTCCCCGTCCGCGAACTGACCTTCCAGGCGCTCAAGCCCAATCCGCCGCACAAGTGGAAGGTCGTCGTCTTCGGCCAGAATCCCTACCCGCGACCGGAGAGCGCCACCGGTATCGCGATGTTCGACAACACCTTCCACGACTGGAAGGACAGCCAGTTCGGCAGGGTGGTCAGTATCCGCTGCATCATCAAGGCGGCGGCGATGTGGAAATACGGGATTCCGAAGAAAACACCCATCGCCGATATACGCACCCTCTTGGCGAAGCAGGACGCCGTACAGCCGCCGGAATGGTTCCAGGCGATGCTCACGCAGGGCGTACTGCTGTTGAACGCGGCACTCACCGCCAACAGCGACGGGGCGAAGGGGCCCGACCGGCACACCGCGTTCTGGCGTCCGGTGATCGAGCGGATCGTGGAGGGAATCCTCGAAGCCAAGCAGAACGCCGACGAGGAGGACCGCAGTGTCGTCTTCGCGTGGTGGGGGGCTCACGCGCGCAACCTGAAGAAGGTCGTGCAGCGGCTCGAGAAGAAGTATCCCGCCGTCGAGGTCCGGCACATCGACCACGCCAATCCGGCGGCGCAGGGCGACATCTTCTGCGACAACGACCACTTCGCCATGGTGAACGACGCGCTCGCGTCGCTGGGCGCGCCCGCGATCGACTGGCTGCCGAGCCAGGGGTGGAACAACCCCTCCGTCGGTGCCGGCGGGGCGAACGCCGGCACCGCCGAACGGATGGGCGCGTTCATCGCGTCCACCATGGAGTTGCACCAGCTCTACCTCGAACGACTCGCCGGCGTCAAGGACGAGGGGCTTGAACTCCCGCCGATCACCGGCGTGTTCGACACCGCGCTGATGGACTTCCGGGATGCCGTCACCCCGGTCGCCGAACTGCTGTCCGGCCTGGACCGACACGTCGAGCGCTCGCACGAGTTCGGCAGGAAGCGGGCGGACGAGACGGACGGCGGCCTGTCCGCCGACGCGATCGCGGCCCTGTACCTCTACACCTGCGAGTCCACGTTCTACCGGGAGATCAACGCCATCCTGCGCGCCCCGGACCGGGCCGGGGTCGTCCCCTACCTCCCGTATCTGCGGCTGCTGTTCGCGGCGGTGTCGCACCTTCCCGCCCGTACCGAGCCGCTGTGGCGCGGAGTGCCGATGGACCTGCGCGCGCAGTACCCGCTCGGCCGGACCGTGACGTGGTGGGGCGTGTCCTCGTGCACCTCGGAGGTGGGCGTGGCCCGGGCGTTCCTCGGCAGCCGAGGCAAGCGCACCCTCTTCGAGGTGACTCCGGCCCGGGCCGTGGGCATCCGCCGCTTCTCCGCGTTCACCGGCGAGGAGGAGTTCATCCTCCTGCCGGGCACGCAGCTCCGCGTGACGAGCGTCAAGGCCGAGCGCGGCGGTCTGTGCACGGTACATCTGACCGAACTCGAGGAGCGGACCCTCGTGTCGTGAGCCGGCGCCGGTAGCGGCCCGGGAGGTCACGCCCGGTCGGCCCGCGGGGCGACCGGGCGGGCCCGGAAGGCCAGAGCGGCCCGGCGGGCGAGGCGTCGGCAGGTTCGTTCCCCGGTCGGGTCGATGCCCAGGGCGCGGTTGTGGTGCAGGCGCAGGAGCGCGTCCAGGATGCCGTCGACGTCGGCCTCGGCGGGCAGCGACTCGCGGTAGCCGGCCAGGGCGTGCGCGCGGGCCGCCCGGGCCGCGGTCAACTCCGCCGGCAGGCCCGCCGGATCGACGCCGTCGACGGTGATCCGGGCCGCGACGGTGTCCGCGATCGCCCGCTCCACCCCCGGCGCCGCGGCGATCGGTCGTGCGGCCAGACGCCGCATGCCCTCGCCGGGGTCGCCGTGGAACGCGCACGCGATGTCCACCATCGACAACGCGGCCCACGCGACGGGCGCGAGGTCGATCGTGGCCGCGTGCACCAGCCATGCGGCCACCGCGCGCGAGTCGGCGGCGAAGACCCGCTCGGCCGCCGCCATGGCCGCTCCGGCGCCGTAGCGGCCGACTTCGGGCCGGTAGGTGTCCAGCACGAGATGGGACACGACCCGCCCGGCACACAACTCCCGGGTCCATCGTTCGACGGCCGCCATCACGGCGGCTCGGTCGTGCGGGTCCGGGGTGTGGAGGTACAGCCGGAGATGGTCGCGCTCGTGGCCGCCGCGGTGGCGCACGAACCACCGGGCACGGTCCCGATCCAGGGTGGCCGCGAGTTCGGGCAGGCGGTGGGCGATGATCTCGTCGAAGCGCTCGGGGTGCGTGTGGATCCTCGCGTACACCCACTCCGCGCTCGCCGATCCGGGCGCCGCGCCGCACACCGGGCCGGCCGCGAGGTCCGGCGGGCCGAGCAGCGGCGAGGGCGCGGGCGGCCGACGGGCGACCAGGGGGAGGGCGATCTCGTGGACATGGCCGCCGATCCACCCGAACTCGGCGGCGGGCGCGGCCTCGTGCACGACCGCGTGTCCGCGCCCGGCCAGGTGGACGCGCAACAGTTCGGCGTGCGCGGGCTCGTCCAGGGACAGCCGCAGGGTGCGGTCGGCGGCGTCGCGCAACTCGACGGTGTCCGGGCACTTCCAGCGGGTGCGCCAGGCGTCCAGGGCGAGTCGCCACGAGTTTCCGTCGACGCTCGCGGCCGGCAGGTCGTCCTCGGCCACCCGCCATCGTGCCGGGGAGAGCACCGAACGTCCGTGACGCACCCTCGGCAACCAGGGCAGCAGTCGCGCCCGAGGTCCCCAGTCGAACTCGTACCATTGGGCCCCCAACGCCCGCGGCAACCGGGCGAGGAAGCGGGCGAGCGGGGACACCTGCCGGTGCAGGGCGAGGGCGTGGAACACCTGGGGCTCCACGACGACATGCCGTGATCGATCGACCAGGTGCAGGCCGGTCGAGGTGGCCGACACGGCGAGGTCCCGGACATCCACCGCGATGTGCCGGTCGTCGGATCCGCGGTGTTCGCCCAGGGACAGGACGTGGGGCAGATACCGCGGGACACGCCCGACGTTCTGCGCGTGGGCGTACACCGGCGGTGTGCTCAACTGCACCCGCAACGCGCCCTCGGTCGCGGGCGGCAGCGTCCGGTACACGTCTTCCAGGCCCGAACCGCCCACCGTCGGGGTGAAGCGCGAGGTGAGCGTCCCGGCCGCGCCCGCCGGCGCCACCACGAGGGTGAACTCCCCACGATCCAACGCCCGGGCGCTGCGGGCGTGTACGCGCGCGGACAGTTCGAGGTGCGGAGGTATTCGCCGTTCGTCGAAGCCCGTGCCGTCGGCGAGGGTACGAACGTCCGAGTCGGTCAACACGACCTCGCCGACGCCGACACCGTCCGCCATGGCCCGCCACGCCATCGCGAGCAGACGGTCGTCGCGCGGCGTCGCCGTCTCGACCGGCGCGACCTCGGTGGCGGTGGGGTAGCCGGCGGGATAGCCGAGCCCGGTGTCCGGGCAGACGACGTCGGCCAGGGGCACCGCGGCCCCCACGCCGTAGCGGTCGAGGAACGCGGCGTGGTACGCCCGCCACGCGGACTCGCCCGCGGGCCGACGCGTCGTACGCAACAACGCGCTCGCGGCCCGCTCCATCTCCCACGCCACCGCATGGGGAACGTCGACCCGGCAGTCGAGCCGCGTGTCCACGCCGAGCACGGTACGGCCCGCATCGGAAAGCGTCCGCATCCGGGTGCCCAGATCGGCGCGCAGCACGGCACGGTCGGCGAGCGACGCCTCGTTGTGTCGACGCACATCCTCGGCCACCAGGCGCAGCCCGGCCACCAGCGGGGCGACCGCGGGCACCTCCTCCGCGCGCACCCGCCCGAGTTCGTCCACGAGCCGCGCGAGCGGGTCGGTGACGGTCATCGGCGCGCGCAACGAGCTGATCAGGAAGCCGCGCCGCACGAGGCCGGCCGACAGGGCTTCGATCCGGGCGCGGTCGACCCGGGGAAACGCCGCGGCCATGGTATCGACGAGGGTGCCGAAGCGCACCGGTGACGCCGCCGCCTCCCGCGCCGCGAGCACGGCCCGCGTACGGCGCACACTCACCCGGAGCGGGCCGTTCGCCCGCTCCAACCGGTCGCCCCGCTCGGTGACCGGACGGCCGAACACCACGTCCACGCGGGCCAACAGCTCCGGGCACGCCTCCAGTCGCTCGACGATGTCGGCGAGCCATTCGGTGTCGACCCGGGCCAGTGGTCGATGCTCCGTCCCCCAGTCGACCCGGGTGCGCGAACCCACGGTCGTCGGCGCGACGCCGGCGAACAGGCCGAACGGCGTGGGGCGTCCCGCGCCGCGCAGCACGTAGCGGACCACGGAGGCGGTCGCCCGGCGCACCCGTTTCGGGTCGCCGTCGTCGGCGCCGGCGATCAGCGTCTCGACCCGGCGCGCGAGCGTCGGGCCGGCCGCGGTGATGCCGGCGGCGAGGCCGGGCCGCGCCCACGTCCGGCGCAACCACGCGACGCAGTCGGGTACTTCGTCGAGGTCGGGCCACCGCGTGGGGATCTCGCCCAGCGGTGTCAGGGCGGCCCGGAGCAGGGCGACCCCGGTGCTGCGGTAGAGCTGCGTCCCGTCCGACACACGATCCTCCGGTCGTTCGATCCGCCGCGTCGCGCACACTCCGACCCGGCAGGTGAGCCGAAACACCACTGATCGGTTACTGCCTACCCGGGAGTTCGGCGCGAGGATGGGGAAGAATCATGCCCATGGTCTCGGTATTGCAGAATGTGGCGATCGACTGTGCGGATGCCTACGGATTGGCTCGGTTCTGGAGCGGGGTGACGGGACGTCCGCTGCACCCGGAGGACAAACCGGGCGCGCGGGAGACCGAGGTGCAACTCGCGGACGGCCCGGTGTTGTTCTTCAACCAGGTGCCCGAGGCCAAGACGGTCAAGAACCGGGTCCATCTGTGTCTGCGCCCCGAGACCTCGCGGGACGAGGAGGTGGAGCGACTGCTCGGTCTGGGGGCCACGCTGTTCGCCGACCACCGGAATCCGGACGGCTCGGGCTGGGTGATCCTCGCCGATCCCGAGGGCAACGAATTCTGTGTCCTGCGCAGTGCGGCCGAACGAGCCGCGATGGATACCTGACGAATCCGCCGGTGCATTGCTCGGTCGGAATACGGGATTTCTTTATCCATATGCCGGAGGTCTCGCAAAGGGACAAAACTGCCGTATCAATTCGGTGCGGTGGTACGCTGGCGCGGTGCGTAAAGATGCTCGTGAAGACGATTCGGTGATCACGGGAATGCCGCATATCCCCGCATTGTTGTTGGTCGGCGCGGAAGAGGCCGGCCTCGATCGCACGAACCAGGCCTACCGGGCGATCAGACGCCAGCTCATCGACCTGACGCTGTCGCCCGGCAGCAGCTTCACCGAGACCTCGCTCGCGCGGCAGTGGGACATCAGCAAGACGCCGGTGCGCGAGGCGCTGGCTCGACTGCGGCGCGACGGGCTCGTGGCCGCCCTGCCCCGCGCGGGTTACGTCGTCAGGCCGATCACCCTCCAGGACACCGACGACCTGTGCGCATTGCGCACGCTGTTGTCCGGCGAAGCCGCGTCCGCGGCGGCGCGCCGAGGTCTCGACGGGCCCGCGCTGGAGCGGCTCGAAGTGTTGTCCCGGGTGCATTTCGCGCTGGCGGCGGGCGAGTTGGGGCAGGAGGAGGCGCTGCGGGCCTCGATCGAATTCGAGGCCGTCATCGCCAACTCCGGCGGCAACAACCGTCTGGCGAAGGCGATCGTCGACGTACTCGACGAACTGGAACGGGTCCTGCGGATGGCCGCGCTGATCTCCCCCGACGTCGCGAGCCCGCCCGGAGAACTGGCGGCCGTCTTCGAACGGCTGCGCGCTCGGGACGTGGCCGGCACCCACGAGGCGATGCGCACCCGCTGCGAGCGCGTACATCGCGACGTGCTCCGGGTCCTGGCCCGAAGCGCCTCCGTCAACAAGGCACCCATCGAAATGCCGACATCACCGCTGCCGCCGGGCTAGGACTCGACGACGTGCTCCGGGCGGTGACGGGGCGCTCGGGGCGGTTCCGGGTGCCAGGCGGCGCAGGGCATCACCGCGAAGCCGCGGCTGGGGAAGACGGCGTCCATGAAGAAGTCGTGGATGGCCGGATCGCCGTCGGCGCAGCCGTCGCGCAGCACGGTCACCCGGTATCCGCGATCGGCCGCGTCGTAGGCGGTGGCGGCGACCATGGCGCCGGTGGCCACGCCGCCGATCGCGATCGTGTCGACGCCGCGCGCCCGGAGTACGAGGTCGAGGTCCGTGCCGGCGAACGCGCTCGTGCGGCGCTTGAGCACGACGACGTCCTCGTCGGCGATCGGCAGGGTGATCTCGGTGCCGGCGGTGCCCTCGTGGAAGGTGTCCCCGGCCTCGTAGAAGGTCCGGTACAGCGCGTTGTCGGGGAGGAGATCGGCCCCGTTGCCGCGGAACGCGAAGTGCACGAACACCACGAGAGCACCGGCGGAACGGGCCCGCGGCAGCAACTCGGTGAGCTGGGGCAGGACTTGCCTGGCGAAGGGGTAGCTGCCGGTGATGCCCTGCTGGAGGTCACCGATGATCAGTGCGGTGGTCACGACAAACTCCCGTCCGAAGTGGGATCACAATAGTCGATTCTTGAGATATCAACAAGATCTCAACCGTCGGCGAGGCGCTGGATGGTGGTGGCCAGCCAGGCGCGCAGGGCGGCCGGGTCGCCGAGTTCGGAGCGCAGGACACGCCGGCGGGCGGAGACGCCGAGGACGAAGGCGTCGATGGCCGCGGCTCGGCTGTGCGCCTCCGCGTCGGGCAGGCCGGTGTCGCGCAGGTAGCGGTGCAGGGGTTCCAGGGAGTTCCTGTCGAGGAAGGCGGCCAACGCCTCCGCCGCCTCCGGGCGTTCGCCGGACGCGCGATGCAGGACCAGTAGCGGATCCTCCCCGGATGTACCGAACCAGCGTCGCACGATGCTTGCCGCGAGGCGTGAACCGAGCGTGGAGCGGTCGCCGTCGACGGAGTTCCCGACCGGCAGTTCGACTCGGGTCGCCGCCAGGAAGAGACCGTCCTTGCCGCCGAAATAGCGGGTGATGAGGTTGGGCGACACGCCGGCGGCGTCGGCCACACCCTTGACCGTGACCGCCGTGTACCCGTGCCGGGCGAACTGACGTTGTGCGTGTTCCAGGATTCGGCGCCTGGTCGCGGTCGCGTCACGAGAGATCATGTGTATGAGCATATACATCGTGTGTATGCTCGTACACATGATGGACGAACTGCGAGAGCGAATCCGGCGGACACGACGCGTGGCGACCCCGTGGAACGACGACGCCACGCGCGGCCTCGGCGGCACCCGCCTCGACGAACTGCTCGAACGCTGGGCGAACGGATACGACTGGGACGCGCACGAGCGCCGGATCGCCGAACTCCCGTGGGTGACCGTCCGGACGGGCGACACCGACCTGCGGCTGATCCACCAGCGGTCCGCGCGTCCCGGCGCTCCGGTGGTCGTGTTGCTGCACGGCTGGCCGGACTCGGTGTTGCGGTTCGAGCGGGTCCTGCCGCTGCTCGCGGACATGCACGTGGTGGTTCCCGCGCTGCCGGGCTTCCCGTTCGCGGCACCGCTCACCACGCCCGGCATGTCGGCCGACGTGATCGCCCGGATCCTCGCGGACGCGCTCGACGCCCTCGGCCACCCCCGCTACACCGTGTCCGGCGGCGACGTGGGCGGCACCATCGCGGAACTCCTCGCGGCCGAACACCCGGACCGGGTGGCCGCGTTGCACCTCACGAACATCGCCCCGCAGCACGCGCTCACCGCCGACCCGGCGAAGCTCGCGCCCGACGCGGTCGACTACCTCCGCCGGACCGCACAGTGGTTTCGGACCGAAGGCGGGTACATCGCCGAGCAGTCCACGCGGCCGAACACACTGGCCGCGGCCCTGGGCGACTCGCCCGCCGGCCTCGCCGCGTGGATCGTCGAGAAACTGGAATCCTGGTCCGACGAGGCGGCGTTCACCCCGGACGAGCTGCTCACCTGGGTCACCGCCTACTGGGCCACGGGCACGATCGGCACCTCTTTCGCCACCTATGCCGAACCGGTCGTCCTTCCCGGCCGCATCGACACGCCGACCGTGCTCTCCGTGTTCGCGCACGACCTCAAACCGGAACCCCGAAGCTACGCCGAGGCGTTCCTCGACATCCGCGAATACGTGGAGCACCACGCCGGCGGCCACTTCGCGGCCTGGGAGCGGCCCGAAGCGTACGTCGGCGACCTGCGGCGGGCGGTCGACCTCGCCCGCTGAGGGCGCCCGGCGCCCGTCCCCCGCACACCTGGCGCGGTGTGCGGGGGACGGGCGTGCCGCGGATCTAGACCGGGCGGCAGGGGCCGTACGTCTGTTCCTTGATGTGGGCCGTGTAGTCGTTGCCGACCTTCACGTACATCGGCCCCTGGGGACTCGCCGAGAAGTACGAGGTCCACTCCTTGCCCCAGGGGAGGAAGCTCTCGAAGAAGACCTTGTAGCACCAGTTGGTGTCCACGCGGAATGTGTCCCAGTCCTCGTCCTGCGGTGTGCGCTCACCGGCGGCGAGCGTCCGCCACTCCTGGGGTTCGTCGGCCGAGGAACAGGTCGGCTGCGTGCTCGTGTAGTCCCCGGTACTCCCCGCCTCGCAATAGTTGCGCGCCACGGTCGCGGGGAGATTCGACTGATTCATCGTCTCCGAGCAGATCAGGGTGCATCCCCCGGCATACGCCGGGGTCGGGACGGCGACGATCGCCGCGGCGCCCAGTACCGCCACCACCGCGAGCGAACGTACTCCACGGGTCACGGCCGTCGAACCGCCGTAGGTCATGGGAATCCTCCTCGTCATCGCTTCGATCCGAGCCCGGTCACCACCAGACTCCGGGTGGGGAGGCGGACGGAACAAGGGCCGTTCCACGCCGAAATCGGCCATGGAAGGCACATGCAAGCCCCCGGGTTCCCCACGGTCTCCCCAAGCGCGCGTGTGTTCGGGTCAGGGACGGGAGTTCGTGTTCGGTGTCGCCGGTGACCTGCCGTCCAGGACCGGGCGCTGTGGCAGTGACGCGCGCGGCACCTCGAAGCGGGCCAGCCGGACGTACGGGGCGAGGCATTCCGGCGGGGGGCTGCGATCGGGGAGGCGTACGTCGAGCCGGAGCCGGTTCCCGGTCGCGAACAGCCGGGCGCCCTCGGGGTCGAGGCAGCCCGCGTCGACGGTCGCGGTCACCACGACGTTGCGGGCGAAGTCCGTCGCGGGGGTGGGCTCGGCCGGGCGCTTGTTCGGGCTGCCGGCGAATACGCCCGCGAGGACGTCCGCGTCCTGTGCCGCCGATTCGGCGACGGCGAACACCTTGGGCAGGCCGCGTGCCTCGGCGAAGGAGATGGTGCGCGTGTCGACGCGCCCGCCGGCGGGGACGGCGGGGGTTCGGGTGCCCGTGGGTTCGGCACCCGGTGGCGTGGTGCCCGGAAGGATCGCCGTTTCGGCGGGGGACACGGCAGGGGTGGCGGCGGGCGAGCCCGCGGGGGCGGTGCCCGATGCGCCGACCGGTGTGTCGGACACCGAGCGGATCGGCTCTCCCACCGTATGCTTTTCCTCGCCGTCGTCCGCGAACAGGAACCACAGGGCGATTCCGACGCAGGCGACGGCGATCAGTCCGGCGGCGACGACGAGGATCGTCCGGGTGGTGGCGGGTGGTCGTGCATTCGACTCGGCCATGGTGATGTGACGTCGGCGCCCGAGGGACGGTTCCCCGCGGCGACAAGTCGCAGGGCTTCCTTCCGGTTCGGCGCCGGGCGTGGCGAACCCGGACCTCGGTGCGACCGGTAACTCCGCGACGTACGCGATCAGTCGCCGTTCGCGGCCCGGATCAGGCGGTCGAGCGTGCGAGCGTCGCCGAGCAGCGGCGCGTCGAATTCCCGGGAGCCGGAATACGCGGCATCGACCACCCGGTCCAGGAAGAGCCTCATGCTGTCGGCAGGGGGGATTCGGTGCACACGTTCCTCGCCGTCCCTTCGGATCGTCACGGTGGTTTCCTGCTCCGGTGGCATGGAGAACGGGCGCTCGACGTCGACGACCTCGTGTCGGCCCAGCAGTTGTAGCGCATTGCGGTACGTGTTGGTGAAGCCGAAGTGGCCGACGACGGTTCTTCCTTCGGCGTAGCGGAGCAGTGCGCTGTACGAGAGGTCGAGGCCGTCCGCCGTGCGGTCGGCCACCATGACACCGACCTCCTCCGGCTCCAGACCCCACAACACCCGCCCCAGCGACGCGAGATAGGGCCCGGTGTCGAGCAGCGCGCCGCCGCCGCGCCCCCGATCATGGCGGAAGTCCGCCGCCGGCACGGGCGGGGTGAAGACGGCCACCGCCTTGGTGGCATCGGCCGCCGACTCCCGGACGACGGGGAACATCGGGTGGAACGAATAGCACGTCGCCTCGGCGAGCACCAGGGACGACGATCTCGCCAGTTCCACCATCTCGGCCGCCACCCGCAGGCTCGACAGAGCCGGTTTGTCGACCACGACATGCCACCCCTGCCCCAGTGCCTCCCGGACCGCGAGGGCGTGTTCGCTGTTGACCAGCGACACATACGCCAGGCCCGGTGCGCGCGACCTCAACGCGCCGCGCCAGTCGCCGTGGAGCCGGCCCGGCTTCGGGATCCCGGCCACGTCGTCCGGCGTGGCGTGGCGGCTGGCGATGTCGACGGTGGTGATCTCGGGCATCGACGCGGCGGCGGGCAACACCCGACGCCGGGCGAACCTCGACAGTCCGATCAGCAGCAGTTCCATGGCTCTCACGCGGAACCACGGCCGTAGATCCGCTCGGCCACGGCCAGTTTGGCGGTGCGCAGTTCGGTCAACCGCTCGGCGCGGTACCCGCCGGTGGTGGGGCGTTCGGGAATCTCCGGCGGTCGAAGCAGCCGCCAGGCGGAGCCGGAGTCGATCAGCGAACGATGTTTGACGTCGTAGTAGTCGTCCCGTACCACCAGGGCCACGCCGTGCGCGCCGGCCGCGCCGGCCACCACGTGCGGATGGAAGCGGGTGCTGATCCAGCACTGGCCGGCGCGTGCGGGCAGGCCGCGGGCCAGGACGTCGCCGAGCGAGTATCGGCGGGCACCGGGCAGCAGTGTCCCGGCGATGGCCAGTACGTCCCGATCCTTGTCGGGAGAGCACTCCAGCAGGCCCACGTCGGTCACCCGCCAGGCGCGCAGCACCTCGGCCACGAAGCGGACCGTCGCCTCGGCCGCGCCCTCGTTCTCGGCCAACAGCGACTGCACGCTCACCATGACCTCCGGCACCTCCTCGTCCGCGCGCAGCAGGTGCGGGCCGAATCCGAGGAACACGTCGTCGCAGTGGTCGGCGGAGGCGGCGAGTCCGACGAACTCCGCCGAGGCCGCGTCCCGTACGTCGACCACGTCGAAGTCCCCGATCAGCGACCGGGTCAGCCCGGAGGCGTCGGCGGGCGGCCACAACCCCTGCCCGGACATCGCCGTCCTGGCGCGGCCCGTCTCGGCGGCGGCGGTGATGCCCGCCAACAGGCCCGCGAAGACCGGCCAGATGCCGTTGAGGAAGCCGCCGCCGACCAGGTGCACCACCGCCGCGCCGCGCAGTACCGCGATCCCGTCGGCCAGTTCGGGCACGGAGATCGGGTCGCGCACCGCGCCCGCCACCCCCGCGCAGGTCACCGCCGGGTCGTCGCCGGGCCAGTGGCGCAGGCACAACCGCCACAGCACGCTGGTGAAACGGGCGCGCGGATGCACGTCGCCCATGTGCCCCACGGCCACCTCGGGATAGAGGCAGTCCACGACGACGTCCACCTCGGGAGCCACCCGGGCCAGATGCCGCAGCCAGGTGCCGGCGATGAGTTCGTCGCCGTAGTTGGGAATTCCCGCCGGACAGACGAGGTAGTACGGGCGGTGCTCGCCGTCGCTCGTGACATGCATGAAGGGCCGATTCCTCAGGCGCGATGGAGTGCGGTCAGTTGCTCCAGTCGGGATACGCAGTCCGTCGGCGCGGGGTCGGACATCGTGTCGACGTACAGGCGGTGGGCGCCGGTTCCGAAGTCCGGATCGTCCAGCACACGAACCAGCGCCTTGCACACGCTCGCTCCGTCCAGTCCCGCCGGATCCAGCGCGAGTCCCGCCCCGTAGCCGATCACCTGGCGCGCGGTGACCATCTCGTCCCACATCGGCTGCGGAACGATCACCTGCGGCACGCGGAAGCCGGCGGCCGCGGAGAAGGTCCCGCGGCCACCGTTGTGCACGATCGCCGAACAACTCGGCAGGAGCAGGCCGAACGGTACGTATCCGATGGGCCGCACATTGTCCGGAAGCCGGCCCAGAGCGGACATGCGCTCGGCCGTCATCGTGGTCAGCAGATCCGCGTCCAGTTCCGCCGCCGCGTCGAGGAAGTCCCGCAGCGGGAACGTCAGCGTGCGCCGGTGGATCTCCTCCCTGGTCGTCCCGAGCGTGAGCACGACCCTGGGCCGTGACGGCTTCTCCCGCAGCCACGGAAGGAGTTCGGCCGCTCCGCCGAAGGGGATCCGCCGCATCGGCACGGTCGTGCCGTGCGAGCGGTACGGGTGGGGTCGGCACAGATCGACGGACCACTGGCCGAGCAGGGTCTCCTCGGTGAAGTCCAGGCCGTACGGATCGAGCAGCGGCCGCAACCACTCGGCGCACGGATCCTCGACGTCCTCCGCCGAGGCGGCGCGTCGGTCGTCCAGGTCCGCGCGGATCCGGTCCCGGAGCATGCCGATCGTGTCCATGCCCCAGACGATCCGGGCATGCGCGGCGCCGCAGAGCCGGGCGGCCACCGGAGCGGGGAACACGAGGGCGTCCCAGAGCAGGAGATCCGGCCGCCAGGAGTCGGTGAACGCGACGAGATGCCGCAACAGGTCGCCCTGTCGGCCCACTTCGGAATCCGGCGCGTACACCTGCCGGTACATGAAGCGCACGGCCTCGCGGAAACCGCGCCAATGACTCTCGTCCCGGTCGTCCGGGTCCATCGCCAGGAAGTCGGACCGGTTGTGCTCGCCCGGGCGCACCGGGGACACGTCGCCCGGGCCGCCCAGGGGTACGGCGTTCAGGCCGGCCGCCTCGAGGTATCGCGTCGAGTCCCGCTCCGGGCCCCAGTCGCCGGTCGTCACCACCTCGTGCCCGGCGCTCTGCAGGGCCCACGCGAGCGGAATCACCGTATTCAGATGCGCTTTCACGGGCAGAGTCGCGAACACGACGCGCATGCGGATCTCCGTTGTGTGAGCCGGCCGTCCCTCGAACCGGAGCCCAGCCTCACGGGGTTCGTCGGTGAATGCACGCTTCGTTGGGCCGAACGAGTTCAAATCCACGCCCCGAGTACTCCATATGGGTTACGCGCTCGTCGTCCGCAACCCGGCACCCCGCGCGGCCGGCAAGGATGGTGCCGATCACACCAGTTGCCGTCGGCAGCCCGGCGATGATCCGACGGTTGTGGCGGGTTGCCCCGCGCATGGACCGTACGCGCGTACCACCGACGGGAGTTGTCCCGAGATGCGGAGGACGTCCATGACGAGAGCCACCGTCGTCGGAGCCGGATTTCTGGGAACCGCCCTCGCCGTCGGTGCCGAACGCCGCGGCTGGGACGTGACCGTCATCGGCCGCTCCGATCCGTACGCGCTGCGCGAACGGACCACATCCACCGGAACGCTGCGACTCGTCCTGGGCGGCGGAGCCGACGAACTGCCGTCCGTGCTCGGCCGGGACACCGGTGTCGTCGTCATCGCCGCCGGCGGCCGATTCCCGGTGCCGTCGGCGCACGAGCCGGCCGCCGACGCCGTGGATACGCTGTCGCTGCTGATCAACGTCTGCGAGGCGGTGCGCACGCACAGCCCCGACGCCCGGATCGTGTTCCTCTCCTCCGCCGGCGGCGTCTACGCGCCGGGGCCCGAGCCGGGGCTGCGGGCCGAGACGCATCGCGCGGAGCCCACCTCCCCGTACGGCATGTCGCGGCTGACGGGCGAGCACTACCTGGAGTTCTATCGAAGGGTGCACGGGCTGGCCGGTACCGCCCTGCGCTGCTCCAACGTCTACGGCCGACTGCTGCCGGCCGCACGGGGACAGGGCGTGGTGTCGGCGGCGTTCCGCTGCGCGCTGTCGGGCGAACCGTTCCGGCTGCACGGAAGCGGGGCCCAGCGGCGGGACTTCGTGCACGTGGACGACTTCGTGCGCGCGACCCTCGATCTGCTCTCGCTGCCGGCGAGCCCGCCCGCGACGGTCAACATCGGATCCGGGGTGGGCTATTCGGTGGCACAGGTCGTCGACCGGGTCGCCACCGTGCTGAAGAAGGACATCACGATCGCGCGGGGACCCAGTGCCGGTACCGACCTCGGGAGCCTGGTGGTGGACACCTCCCTGCTGCGATCGCTCGTCGATTTCGCGCCGTTGGACCCGGACACCGGCATCGAGAGGATGGCGCGCGCGCTCCGGGCCGACGCCGGTGGGGAGTCGTCGTGAGCAGGATCCCGATGGACACGCCGCGCGAAGGGCGAGTGGGATGTCGATTCTGATCCGCGGCGCCGAGGACTTCCTCTCCTCGGCGCGAACACTCCGGACGCCGCTGACCCCGGACCCGGAGGCCTTTCTCAAGGAACGCGAGGCCGCGTCCACGTTCCGCACGGACGAGGTCCCGCTCGGCTCGCTCGCGAACTGGCATCTCGGCGACCGGATCAGCCATTCCTCGGGCCGCTTCTTCGCCATCGAGGGGCTTTGCGTCCGGACGAACTTCGGCCCGACGCCACAGTGGTACCAGCCGATCATCGTGCAGCCGGAGATCGGCATCCTCGGGATCCTGGTCAAGCGCATCGGCGGCGTGCACCACTTCCTGATGCAGGCGAAGATGGAGCCGGGAAACAGCGCCCTGGTCCAGTACTGCGCCACCGTGCAGGCGACACCCAGCAACTACCAGCGGGTGCACGGGGGTCGGTCGACCCCCTACCTCGACTACTTCCTCGACCCGGGCGCCCGGGTCGTCGTCTTCGACCAACTCCTCTCCGAACACTCCTCGTGGTACCTCTACAAGCGCAACCGCAACATGATCGTGGAGGTGCCCGAGCACGAAGAGGTGCCGGTCGTCGACGACTTCACCTGGTTGACCCTGGGTCAGCTCCGGGGCCTGCTCGCGCGGGGCGACCGGGTGAACATGAACGCGCGGACGGTGTTGTCGTCCATCGCCTACACGACGCCCGACCCGTCGGCGGGCGGCGGACCGGAACCCGGCGAATTCCATGGTGAGATCGTCCGGTCGCATCGCAGCGGGGCCGCGGACGACGCGCTCGCCTCGGCGATGACCTGGCTCATCGACCAGAAGGCCACGTTCAGCCTCGACGTCAGGCGGATCGACCTGTCCCGGATGCCCGGATGGGTCTGTGACGAGCGGGGCGTCCGGCACCACGAGGGACGCTACTTCCGCATCGTCGGCCTGTCGGTCGGGGCGACGAGCCGGGAAGTGGGCACTTGGGCGCAGCCGATGTTGCAACCCAACCCGGGAAACGTCGTCTGCTTCGTCTGCCGGCGCCATCGGGGCACCCTGATGTTCCTGGTCCAGGCGATGGCGCAGCCGGGTGCCACCGACCGGGTCGAACTCGCCGCGACGGTGCAGCTGACCCCGGGCAGCTACCGCGGCCCACGCGATCTGCCCCCGTTGGCCGAGGTGTTGGACTGCGACCGGTCGTGGGTGATGGTGGACGCCGTGCAGTCCGAGGACGGCGGACGCTTCCGGCACGCCGACACCAGGCACCTGGTCGTCCGGGTCCCGGACGACCAGGTGATCGAGGCACCGGCGAACTACCGGTGGATGACGCTGGGGTTGCTCAACCGACTCATGCGCCTCGGCTACTACGTCAACGTCGAGGCGCGCAGTCTGATGGCCTGCCTGCTCTGACCCGGCGCCGCGCCCGCCCGTCAGCCTCGTGGTTCCCCGGCCGGGCGCGGCGCCGCCGCGTACTTCCCCAACTCGCTGCCGCGCAGGGCCGCGTTGTCGTGAATGCCGATGACGTAGCCGTCGATGTCGCGGAAGTAGAACACGCGTTGCCCCACGTCGTCGGTGAGCGGGCCCTTGATCACCGTGGTGTGCCGGGCGACGTGATCGTGGAATCCGTCGAAGTCCTCGACACCCATGTACAGCATGCCGGCCAGACCGATCGGGGTGTGCGCGAGTTCGGGCAGCCAGTTCCCCAGGTCGGCGTTGCTGTACAACAGCCCGCAGAAATCGCCCTGGTACAGCAGCATGTGGATGTCGTCGCCGGGGCGCGAGAGCGCCGAGTCCACGTCGAATCCTAGCTTCTCGTAGAACTCAATGCTGGCCGCTGTGTCCTTGACGCTGATGCACGTCGCAAACGGCATGACAATCTCCCGCGGTAGTCGCCGGTGGTGTGGAGTAGAACTGTTCGGCCCACTTGCGATATCGGCCGATGGGCCCGTCGCCGGGCGCCAGGCGTGGGGTCTCGCGATATTTCTGGTAGTGCCACACCGGCAGGTCCATGGAACCGCCGTGGGCGTGGACGGCGTAGAAGACGTCGCGAATCAGGCGCGCGGCCAGGGCGTTTGCCGCTTCCGACCACACCTTCGGCGGTCGGGCGCTCGGTGCGACCCTCGCGGTGGCCGCGAACCGGAATTGGGCCAGCCAGGGGTCGACGGGATTGGGAAGCGCGAAGAACCTGGTCGCGACGCGGTCCGACAGGGCGCATTCGATGACGGTCAGGCCGAGGCCGTACACCCGGAAGCCGTAGTCCGCCGAGACCTGCCCGACGCGCGGGAGCGTTCGCACGACCCGGAAGCGCCCGCGGCACTCCCGGCCGTCGAAGGACACGTCCGGGGCGGCGGCGAGGGTCGCTCCGTGCAGATGCTCCAGGTGCCCGAAGTCGACGACGTTCTCGGTGATCTGCTGTGGGTGCCCGGCGACCTCGTACATGTTCCAACGAGGGATCCGCCAGCCGGCGGTCGGGATGGCCGGCGGCTCCCACGTCGGCGGCGAGCCGTCGCGGGCCCGCCAGACGAGGATGAGGCCGCCGGTCTCGCGCACGGGCAGTGTGTCGAGCGTCGCCCTGGGCGGCGGCCCGCCATGGGGGGTGCGTCGGCAGGGCCCGTCCAGGCCGAACGCGAACCGGTGGAACCCGCAGACGATGTCGTCGCCGGAGACGGTTCCCATCACGCCCAGGTGCGCGCCGAGGTGCGGACAGTGCGGGCGCAGCGCGTGGAGTCGGCCGCTCGCCCCTCGGGCCAGGACCACGTCCTCGCCCGTGGACCGCCGGGTGATCACCTCACCCGCGGCGACCTCGTGGCCGAACCCGACGCAGAACCACCCGTCGGGGTGGGGCAGCGGTGCCGACGGGAAGGCCACGTGCGCCGGCGTGGCGCCCGCTCCGTCCCGGAACCGCCGCAGGGACCTGCGATGGCCCGGAGTCCTCCAGGACATGATCCACTCCGTTTTCTCGGGTATCGGTGCGGGCGGGTGCCGCGCACCGGGGAGCGCGGCACCCGCCCGTGCTCGATGTCACCACCGCACCGGGAGTTCGGCCGGCCCGCCGGTCACCGCGTCGGGGCGCATGCGCACCGCGTCCGGCTCCACCGCCAATCGCAACGTCGGGAGCCGGGTGGCGATTCGGGTGAACACCGCGTGCAGTTCGATGCGGGCCAGGGGGGCGCCGAGGCAGTAGCGCAGGCCGTGCCCGAAGGTGACGTGCGCCGAGGCGGGGCGGGTGATGTCCATGCGGTCGGGGTCCGGGAAGGCCGCGGGGTCGTGGTTGGCGGAGCCGTTGTCCAGCAGCACCAACTCGCCCGCCCGGACCGCGACCCCGTCGATCTCCAGGTCCCGGCGCGCGTAGCGGGGGATGCCGCCGCCTCCCGTGTTCGAGGCACGCAGGATCTCCTCGACCGCGCCGGCGACCAGGCCGGGGTCGTGCACCAGCGCCCGCCACTGGTCCGGGTTGCTCAGCAACAGCAGCACACCCATCCCGATCTGGACCACCGTGGTCTCCTGCCCGGCGAACAGCAGCGCCATCGACAACCCGGCGATCTCGGCGTCGGAGACGCCCTCGGCCGCGCACAGCCGCGAGATCACGTCGTCGCCCGGCTCGACCCGCTTACGGGCGACCAACTCGTGTCCGTAGGCGTACAGTTCGGCCAGCCCGCGCTGCGATCGGGCGGGATCGCCGACGTCCGCGGCCTCGGCGGTCCAGGCGCGAAATCGCTCGCAGTCGCGGTACGGAACGCCGAGCAGCGCACAGATGACCAGGATCGGCAGCGGCACCGCGACCATGGCGTGCAGGTCCGCCGGCGGCCCGTGTTCGATCAACTCGTCCAGGAGCCGGGTCGTCAGGGCCTCCACGCGTGGGCGCAGCGGTCGCATGCGCCCGGGCGAGAAGTGCGGTCGCAGCAGGGCACGGGTGCGCGCGTGATCGGCCGCCTCCGTGGCGAAGTCGCCGAGGACCGCGTCGAACAACGTCTCCCCGGTGCGGGCCGCGGTCTCGGGGGTCGGATGGGTGCGGCCGAGCCGGTCGTCGTCCAGCAGCCGCCGGACCTGCGCGTGACCGGTGACCAGCCACGCCTCGTCGCCCATGGCGGTGCGCACGCGGTGCACCGTGCCCAGGGACCGCAACTCGCGCAGCCGGGGCGCGGTCTGCAACGCTCCCTGCCGGAACGGTAATTGCGCCACGACCTCCATGCCACCTCCGGGTGTTCGGTTCACGGGCGCGGTTCAGTCGTCGAGTGGCCGCTGTGCGACGACGAGGAGGTACCCGAGTGCGGGCACGTCGATCACGGACCGCGGGTTGTAGAAGCAGGCCGCTTCGGTGTCGTCGAACTCGAAGCGGAGCCGGTCCGCGCGCTCGGCCAGGAAGGCGAACGACTTGGGCAGGGTCTCGTCGGTGATGTCCCGCAGCTCCAGGAACCGCAGGCCCGACGTGCGCATCAGCTGCGGATAGTCGTCGATCCGCACGGTCGTCGACCCCATCGTCCGTTGCAGGGCCAACCGGTCGGGGGAGGGCGACGCGCTGCGGCCGTGGAAGTCGGTGGCCACGATCCTGCCCCCGGGGCGGAGCACACGCCGCATCTCGCGGTAGACCTGCCCCCGGTCGGGCATGTGGCACATCGATTCGAGCGCCATCACGGCGTCGAACGAGGCGTCCGGGAACGGTAGTTCCATGGCGTCGGCCACGCCGAAGTCGAGGCGTTCCGGAAACGGTGTCTCCCGTGCCAGTGCCTCGGCGCGCGCGATCTGCTCCCTGCTCACCGAGATGCCCGTCACGCTCGCCCCGGTGAGGCGGGCGATCCGCACCGCCGGCGCGCCGACGCCGCAGCCGACGTCGAGCAGCCGGTCGCCGGCGCCGATCCGCAGGCGTTCCAGCATGACGTCGGTGAGTCGATCGGTGGCCTCGTCGTAGGCGAGTTCGCTGTCGGGGGTGTCCCAATAGCCCAGGTGCGCGTTGTAGCCCTGCCGTGCGTCGTCGCCGAGGAAGTCGGCGGCGATGTCGGTCATGCGGTCGTACAGCCGCCCGACCTCCTCGGCCACGGGTGCGG
The DNA here is from genome assembly GCF_003967355.1 of Embleya hyalina. Classification (GTDB taxonomy): domain Bacteria; phylum Actinomycetota; class Actinomycetes; order Streptomycetales; family Streptomycetaceae; genus Embleya; species Embleya hyalina. The sequence goes on from NZ_BIFH01000013.1 coordinate 426,979, forward strand.
TCGGCGCCGCGGTGCGTTCTTCCTTCACTGGTCCTCCTCAGGGATGGTGGATGCCCTGCCGACGTTGGCGCGTGATGAGGTCGCGGGGCACCGTGGGGTCCGTTCGGTTCGCGCCCGACGTGCGCTCGCGCAGGGACATCGGGAGCGAGCGGGGTGTCGACGTCAGGCGGGGGGTGAGGCGTTCGCGGGCGCCGGGCAGGGGATCGAGTTCCCATCGGGCCGCGATGGAGGCCAGTGCGAGGGTGGCCTCGGTCAGGGCGAAGACCTCCCCGATGCACTTGCGGGCGCCGGCGCCGAAGGGGGTGAACACTCCCCGGGCCGGCCGGTGGGCGTCGTCGAGCCAGCGGTCCGGGTCGAAACGTTCGGGCTCGGGGAACAGGTCGGCGCGGTGCTGCACGATGTGCGGGCTGTACAGGACGACCGAACCCGCCGGCAGCCGGCGGCCCGCCAGTTCGGTGTCCTTGGTGGTCACCCGGGTGAACAGCCAGCCCGGTGGGTACAGGCGCAGCGACTCCATGATCACCCGCCGGGTCAGGTCCAGTCTCGGGATGTCGTGGAACTCCGCGACCCGCCCGGAGAGCACGGCGTCGACCTCGTCGTGTAGTCGCCGGCGGACGGCCGGGTTGCGGCCCAGCAGGTAGAGCGACCAGGCCAGCGACGGGGCCGTGGTCTCACTGCCGCCGAGGTAGAACGTGAAGACCTGGTCGTGGATCTCGGCGTCGGTCAGTCCCCGGCCGTCCTCGTCGCGGACGGCCAGCAGGATGGACAGCAGGTCCCCGTGATCCACGCCCGCGCGCCGGTAGTCGGCGGTGAGTTGGACGACGTAGCGCCGCAGCCGTGCGCGGGCCTGCTCGAAACGGCGGTTGGCCGGGGTCGGCAACCGGTTCAGGAAGGACCAGGGCAGGAGCATTCGGCGCATCATGCCGGTCATGACGGTGTGCATGCACAGCCGCAACTCCTCGAAGGTGGCGTCGTCGAGTTCGGCGGCGAACAGGGTGCGGGTGGCCAGGCTCGCGGCGAACTCGTTCACGGTGACCAGCACGTCGAGTTCGCGGTTGGCCGACCAGCCGTCGAGCATCGTGGCGACCTCGGCGGACATCACCTTGGCGTAGCCGGGCAGCCGATTGCGGTGGAACGCCGGTTGCAGCAGCCGACGTTGCTGGCGGTGGTCGTCGTGTGGGCAGGTCGCCAGGCCGTTGCCGGCCACCGTGCGCACGAGGTCGAAGATCGCCCCGCCCTTGTCGTAGGTCCGGTCGTCCACGAGGACCTGGTGCACCAGATCCGGATCGCAGAGCACATGGAACGACACGGGGCCGAGCCTGATCTCGACCAGATCGCCGTGCGCCGGCAGGGAGGCGAGGAAATCGAGGGGTCGCCTGCCGAGTTGCACCGCGTGACCGAGCAGGGGCAGTGCTCCCGGAACCGAGCCGAACCTCGCGTTGTCCGTCATGTTCGCTCTTTCGTTCGGAAGGACGGTTCGCGGCGTCGTCACCCTCGTCCGCGGGCGACCCAGCAGCCCATGATCACTTTGCCCTCGCGGCACGCGTCGCGCAGCGCGGGTACCGACGCCCGCAACAGGGACTCGAAACTCTCCGGTCGCGAGCCGGAGTCGGCGCCGGCCGCGGCCTCGGTGCCGCCGGCCGCGCCCGCCGAGTTCTCCGCGCACAACCGCCAGTTGGGGGCGACGTCGCCGTGGTCGTCGTAGCGGGACACCGACTCGACCTCGAACCCGGCGCTCTCCAGGTGTGCGCGGACCGCGCCGAACGGGATCACGCGCGGGATGGCGAACGCCCGACACATCGGCTCCACCCACCGCGCGTAGTCCGCGTCCGAAAGGTCGTCCGCACAGAACCAGTCCGCGCCGACGAACGCGCCGCCCGGCTTCACGACCCGGGCCACCTCCGCGTAGGCGCGGTGCTTGTCGGGCGTGTAGCACAGCGCCTCGATCGAGTAGACGCCGTCGAACTCCGCCGGACCGTACGGGAGTTTCATCGCGTCGGCCTCGACGAAGGTCAGCCGGGTGCCGACGTCGCCGGTGTGCAGGGATCGGGCGACCCGGACCTGGTGGCCGCAGATGTTCACGCCCGTCACCGTGGCACCGGTGTACTCGGCCACGTTCGCCGCCGGGCCGCCGATGCCGCAGCCGACATCGAGGAGTGCGTCACCCGCCGTGAACCCGCCGCGATCCGCGAGCCACCGCTGCATCGTCCGCTGCGCCTCGTGCAGTTGTTGCCCCTCGGCGAACCACGCGAGGTGGAACGAATCCGACCACACGTCACGGCACATCGGGGTCACGAGTTCGTAGTACCGATCGACGACACGCGCGTAGTGGTCCTCCCGGCCGCCGGCCGTCTCCACCAACTCGAGATATTCGGTGTTCTGCATGCGATGCCCCTTTCGGCAACGGGGATGACGATCGACGGGGACGGCGTCGTCGACGGCCCTTCCCCCGTGGGATCCTTCGTGTGCGGGGCACGTGCGCGTCGGCCACATGCCCGGGAACCGTCAGTCGCGCGGGCCGATCACCCGTCCGTTCTCCGTCACGGTGATGGCCCGCGCCGGGCAGGAGTCGGCCGCGTCGAGCACCGTCTCGTCCGGGGCGACGAACTCGACCGGCGCCCGGGAGCGTTCGTCGTCCAGGACGAACAGCGAGGCGGCCAGGGCCACACAGACGCCCGAACCCATGCAGCGGTCGCGATCCACCGTCGTCCGCCAGACCGGCACCGCCCTCACCACCCCACCGACATGGTGTGTGGACCGCGGACGAGCGAACGGCGCTTCCAGACGACCTCGCCGGCCGGGTGCAGGCTCGGCATCCGCAGGGCCAGGGCGCGCAGCGCCTCCTGCAACTCCAGGCGGGCCAGCGGCGCGCCGACGCAGTGGTGCACACCGTGGCCGAACGCCACGTGCCGATTGCCCTCGCGGCCCAGGTCGAGCGTGTCGGGAGTGGTGAATCGCCGCGCATCGTGGTTGGCGGCGCCCACCGAGACCATGACGGGCTCGCCCGCACGTACCAACACGCCCCCCACCTCGACGTCCTCGGTGGCCCAACGGGCCGCGAGCGCCCCGGTGCGCAGCGGGACGAACCGCAACAACTCCTCGACCGCCGCCGGGATACGATCGGGATCGTCGCGCAGCCACCCGAGCCCGCCGTGCCGATCGAGCAGCAGGTGGACGAAGTTCGGAATCAGCATCGCGGTGGCCTCGTGGCCCGCGATCAGCAGCCCCATGCACTGCTCGACCAACTCGGCCTCGGAAAGCCGCTCCTCGACGTCGCGGGCCTCGATCAGCTCGGTGATCAGGTCGTCCGCGGGTCGCGCGCGGTGTTCGGCGATCAACTCGACCATGTAGGCGCTCAACTCACGCATGCTGGCGGCGACCTGCTCCGCGGCGTTGCTGGACACCGCGTCGTCGCTCCACGCGCGAAAGAGCGCACGATCGGCTTCGGGTACCCCGAGCAGCCGGCAGATCACGGCGACGGGGAGCGGGAGCGCGAAGGACTCCACGAGGTCGGCGGGCGGGCCCGAGTCCGCCATGTCCTGCGCCAAACCCTCGGCCAGCGCGCGGATGCCCGGACGCAGCCGCTCCATCCGTTGCACCGTGAACGCCTTGGCGACCAGTCCGCGCAACCGGGTGTGGTCCGGCGGGTCGGTGGCACCGATGCCCGCGGTGACCCGGCCCGGTTGCTCGCGGGGCTCGTCGTGCGCGGTGCACGCGGCGCGGCTGAACCGCGGATCGCCCAGGACGAGCCTGGCGTCCGCGTAGCGCGTGACGAGCCAGGCGGGCTCGCCGTAGGGCAGCCGCACCCGCTCCAGTCCGTCGGCCCGTTGCGCCCGGGCGTACCGTGCGGACAACTCCAGGCCGGCGGCCTCGTTGAAGGGGTAGGCGACGGGGTCGCCGACGGGAACGGGCATGCGTACCTCGTCTCTCCTCACCTGGTGGTCGACCCGAGGACTATGCGGTCGTCGGGCGTCGGGGGGACCGACCGCGCTCCGCCGGAGGCACCGGAGCCGGCGTCAGGGAGAAGAAGCGCCGCCGCCACAGGGCCCGCAGTTCCGTCCTGATCGGTTCGGTCGGGGCGCCGGCCGCGAGGGCGGCGAACGTGCGGGTGCCGTCCGCCCGTTCCAGCAGCGCGAACATCTCCGGTGACACCGGGGCCCGGGGACCGGTGGCGTAGTCGAGGACGATCTCGTGGGAGACGACGCTCCCCCCGGAATCCGTCGCCCTGGTGGTCCTGACCAGTCGTGTGACCGGGCGAAGACGCGGGACGAACTCGTCGAGGGCGGCCGGGAATCCGGGGCGCCGCCGCACCACGAACTCGTCGACGACCAGACCGTCGAGTTCGGTGGTCAGCAGACAGGTCAACGCGTCCTCGACGCTCTGTACGACGGGTTCCGCGTCGTTGTTCATCGACGTGTTCAACAGGACCGGGGTGCCGGTGAGTTCGCCGAAGCGGGCGACGAGGCGGTGGACCAACGCGTTCACCTCCGGCTCGACGATCTGGATCCGGGCGGTGCCGTCGACGTGGGTGACCGCGCCGAGCGCTTGCCGATGCTCGGGACGAACCCGCACCACGAACGACATGAAGTCGTAGTTGGCGGCCGTCTCCGGCAGTTCGAAGTAGGTGTGGGCCGCCTCCGAGACGACCATCGGCGCGAAGGGCCGGAAGCTCTCCCGTTTCTTGATCATCGCGTTGATCCGGGTCCGGTTCTCCGCCGGCCGGGGATCGGCGAGGATGCTGCGGTGACCCAGCGCGCGGGGGCCGAACTCGGAGCGGCCCTGCGCCCAGCCGAGCACGGCGCCGCCGGCGAGCAGCCGGGCCGTCGTGTCGACGAGGTCGGCGGGCCGCTCGTACTCGATCAGCCCGTTCCAGGCGGCGAGTCGCGCTTCGATCGTGTGCGTGTCGCCGAGGGCGGGGCCCACACTCGCGCTGCGCAACCGCTCCTTGAGCCGCACCGGGGCGGCCGACCTCTCCTGCGCCAGCAGGGCCGCACCCTCCGCCGCGCCCGCGTCGTGCGAGGCGGGATGTACGAACACCTCGTCGAAGAGCCCCGAGCGGAGAATGACGCCGTTGAGACTGCAGTTGTGCGCGACGCCGCCGCTGAACACCAAAGCGGTGTGCCGCGTGGTCCGGCTCCAGTGCCCCAGCAGGTGCAGCACGATGCGTTCCAACGTCTCCTGCAGTCCGGCGGCGAAGTCCTTGTGCCGCTGCTCCACCGGGTCCGTCGAGCGTCGGGGCGGCAGTCCGTGGGCGAGGAACACGCCGCCGACGTAGTCCAGGGACAGTGCCTCCCGGTCGAAGTCGTAGCCCCCGTCCGCGGTCAGCCTGTACATCGACTCGAACACGGCGCGGTGGACGGCGGGATCCCCGTACGGCGCCAGGCCCATCACCTTGTATTCGTCACCGAAACGGAATCCGAGATGCCGGGTGGCGCCCAGGTAGAGCAGGCCCAGCGAGTTGTGCATCGGCAGCTTGGCCAGGGTTTCCAGTCGGCCGTCCGGCGCGCCGAAGATCGTTCCGGAGGAGTCCTCGCCCATGCCGTCGAGGACCACGACCAGCGCGTCCGTCAGGCCGGAGCGGGTGAGGCCGGACATCGCGTGGGCTCGATGGTGCGACGCGAAGAAGAGTTTGTCGTCGGCGAGTTCCCAGCCCAGGTCCCGGCTCAACCGGTCCTTGACGAGCTGCCGCGAATAGCGGGCGGGCACCGCGGGGTTGTCGACGTAGAGCCCGTTGAGCATGAAGTCCAGGTAGGGCTCGGGAAAGTAGTAGCCGACCGCGTCGATGTCGGCCGGGGTCACCCCCGCCGTTTCCAGGCAGGCCCGGATGGCGTTGCTCGGGAACTTGGTCGTGTGCTTGATCCGGTTGAGGCGCTCCTCCTCGACCGCCGCGATCAGGACGCCGTCGCGCACCAGGGCCGCGGCCGCGTCGTGGTACATGTACTCCCGTAAGCCGGGGACGAGATCCGAATCCCCGGGGGAGAAATTTCCGTTCAGCCCGATCGTCAACACGATCGTGAAGCTAACCGCAACGTTGGATGGGCACAACGCGGATCGGCGAATCCGGCGACGGCTTCACACGTTCGGCTTAAGACGGAGTGTCGCGGTCGATCGTGGTGGGTAGGCAACCCGGCCTCGGGTGGCGGGAGTTTGCTGGTCCCGGGGTCAAGTCCGCTGTTGTCGGGGCGACTTGCATCGGTTCCGTCGGTGGATTTCAGTCCTGCGGGTCGGGGCTCGCGTGCGCGTCGTCGATGAGGTCGCGCAGTTGGGAGCGGGTGGTGACGGCCAGCTTGGGGAAGCTGCGGTACAGGTGCGAGCCGACCGTGCGCGGGGACAGGAACAGCTTCTCGCCGATCTCGCGGTTGGTCAGTCCGCGGGCGGCGAGCCGGATGATCTGCTGTTGTTGCGGGGAGAGTTCGGCGAGCGCGTCGGGCGTGGAGTCGGCGACGTCGAGGCCGGCGGCGCGCGCCTCGGCCCGAGCCCGCTCGGTCCACGGGCGGGCGCCCAGGCGCCGGAACGTCTCCAGGGCCTCGGCGAGGGGCACGCGCGCCTCGGCGATGCGCCGACGCCGGCGCAGCCACTCGGCGAAGTCCAGGAGGGTTTGCGCTCGTTCGAACGGCCGGTGCGCGGACTGCGGGTCGGCCAGCGCCGCGCGGAAGTACGGCTCGGCGTCCTCGGCGTCGGCCAGCAGACCGCGAGCGCGGTCGATCAGCGCACGCAGGCGGGGCGAGGCATCGGCGCCGAGCGTGCGTGCGGCGCGCTCGACGATGCCGGCGGCCTCGTCGCGACGCCCGGTGCGTACCGCCACCGCGGCCAGGTCGGCAAGGGCCGGATAGGCGGCGTGGTAGTGCACGGGCTCGCCGTCCGCGGTGAAAACGGCGCGCAGTTGGTGATACGCCGCCTCGTACGCGCCTTCCGCGAGGGCCGCCGCGCCGAGGGCGCGACGGGCGTAGACGGCGACCGAGCGGCTCTCCGACGGGTCGATCAGGGCGAGCGCCTCCTCGGCCCGGACCCGAGCCGCCGCCGGGTCCCCCTGGTAGGCGAGGATCGTGGCGTCCACCGCGGCCGCGCACGCCACCGCGTGGTCGAGGCCGGCCCTCGCGCCGAGCGCGCCGCTGCGGGCACACGCCTCCCGGGCCCGCCCCCACCTGCCCAGTTCCACATAGCTCCAGGCGGCCGCGCCGCCCAGCCCCTCCGGCAGCGGGCCGCGCACCCCCCAGCGGTCGAAGGCCTCGTCGAAGGCGCGGGCGGCCCGCGGGGTCTCGTCCAACAACCACGCCACGACCGCGAACGCGGTGAGCCGGTCGGGGCGGCGTCGCGCCTGTTCCGCGAGGTGCGGGAGCAGGGACAGGAGTTCGGCCCGGTCGTCGAAGGGGTCCGACACCGCCCGCACCCAGACGCGCAACCACGACGCGTCGTCGGGGATGCCGGCCAGGACGTCCCGTACGCGTCGCCGTTGCGTGTCCTCGCCGCAGTAGAAGCGGACCACGGCGGCGCCGGCCAGGAGGTCGAGCGCGGTGGCGGGCCGCGTGGGGGCCGACTCCTCGGCGGCGTCGGCCAGTCGGGCGAAGACGAGGGTGTGCCGCACGGTCAGCGTCGCCAGCCGGCCGACCTCGGTGGCGGCGCGGGCCAGGAGCGACGCGTCGTCCGTGTGCGCCCGCACCTCGGCGGCCAGCTCCTCGACCCACGGGAGGTCACCGGTGAGCGCGGCGGCCTCGGCGGCCTCGACCAGGAGCCGGGCGCCGTCCTCGCGCGGTGCGAGGTGGGCGGCACGGTGCAGGGCCTCGGCCGCCGCCGCGTGGCCGCCGCGACGTCGGGCCCGGTCGGCGGTGCGCTCCAGCTCCGCCGAGACGGCCGCGTCCGGCGGTGTGCTCGCGGCGGCGAGGTGCCAGGCGCGCCGGTCGGGCTCGTCCCGCAGCGCCTCGGCGAGCGTGCGGTGGGCGGCGCGCCGGGCGTCGACGGGGGCGGCGTGATAGACGGCCGAGCGGGCCAGGGGGTGGCCGAACCGTACGCCGCGACCGGTGCGCCGGATCAGCCCGGCGCGTTCGGCGGGCCCCCACGCGGTGGCGTCCTCGGGGCCCGGGAGGGCGGCGGGGGCGGCGATGGCGGAGTCGACGGTGTCCATGGCGGCCAGGAGCAGCACGGCCCGCGCGGTGGTGGACGGCAGGTCGCGCAGGCGAGCCGCGAAGAGGCGTTCCAGGTGCTCGGTCGGCGGGAGCGGACCGCCGTCGAGCGGCCCGGCGGCCGGGTCGGGGGCGCCCGCCGTCCTCGCCAATTCGGTGAGCGCCAGCGGGTTGCCGCCGGCCTGGGCCAGGATCCGGGCCCTGGTCCGGCCGGTCGGGCGTTGTGGCCGTAGATCCAGCAGCCGCCCCGCCGCGGCGTCGTCCAGCGGTCCGAGGGTGAGCGTCGGGATGTGCCGGTCGAAGCCGGGCAGGTGATCGCCCGTGCGGGCGGCGACCAGCACCGTGACCGGTTCGCCGGCCAGCCGCCGGGCGGCGAAGGACAACGCGTCCAGGGACGCGCGGTCGAACCACTGCGCGTCGTCCAGGACCACGAGCACCCGCCCCCGGTCCGCCAGGGCGGAGAGCAGGCCCAGTACGGCGACGCCGATCAGCATCGGATCGGTGTCGGCCGGGATCGGACCGGTGCCGAACGCGCCGTACAGCGCGGCGCGTTGCCGCTCCGGCAGGTCGTCCACCCCGGCCGACACCGGGCGCAGCAGCTGATGCAGGGCGGCGAACGCCAGGCTCGACTCGGACTCGCTGCCGCCGGCGCGAAGGACGCGGGCGTGGTCGGTCTCGGCCCGGCGCACGACCAGGTCGAGCAGGGCGCTCTTGCCCATGCCCACGTCGCCGAGCAGCAGCAGGAGCGGTTCGGCCGAGGCGGGGTCCAGCGTGTGGAGCAGGCGGGCCGCCTCCCGGTCGCGGCCGACGATCGGCTCGGCGGGTTCCGGCCGCGCTCGGGTGACCGGACGGGGGGCGCCTGCGGGTGTGCTCACGGGTCTCCGGTGATCGGGGCCCGTCGACCGACCGAGCCGTCCTGTCTGGTCGCCTCCAGGCTACAAGCGGGCGGGCCGACGCCCCGCGCGGTGCGCTCACGTGACGGCCGCCGCAGCCGACCGGGCCGTTCGTACGCGCTCGGAAAGCCCTCGAACGCATGGTCGTGGGTCAGGACAGGATCTCGACGTATCCGTCGGTGCCGTGGACGCGGATCCGCTGTCCGTCGCGGATCAGCCGGGTGGCCCGCTCCACACCCACGACCGCCGGCAGGCCGTACTCCCGGGCGATCACCGCGCCGTGCGTCATCAGGCCGCCCACCTCCGTCACCAGGCCCGTGATCCCGACGAACAGGGGCGACCAGCTGGGGTCGGTGTGGGCCGTGACCAGGATGTCGCCCGCCTCGAGATCGGCCTCCGCCATGTTCGGGACGACCCGGGCCCGACCCTCGACGGTGCCGGCGGAGACCGGCAGCCCGACCAGGGCATCGGCCGGCACGTCGTCGCGGTGGTACGACCCGGTGACGGCCTCGCCGTCCGAGGTGAGCACCCGGGGCGGGGTGAGCGCGTGGTACGACCGGAAGGCGTCCTCGCGCTCCCGGATGAGCCGGTAGTCCACCCGCTGCGAGCGCACGACGTCGTGGAATTCCCGGAAGGTGAGGTGGAAGGCGTCCTCCCGGTCGGCCAGCACGCCCGCCCGCACCAGGCGGTCGGCCTCCGCCAGCAGGGCCCGCTTGTAGACGAAGTAGCGGGTGACGATGCCGTACTTCGGGTACTCCCGGTATCCGATGAAGGTGCGGACCCGGTCGATCATCCGCTTGGTCTCGTCGGCCCTGCGGTCGCCGTCGGGCAGCGCCCGCAGGCGCGCCAGCACGTCCCGTTCCTTCGCCAGCGCCCGCTGCCGGCCCGCCTCGAAACGCCGTGCGGCGGCGCCCGGTTCGAAGTTCCGCACGTTGTCCAGGAGCACCGGGACGAGTGTGGTGGGACGTTCGCGCCACCTCGGCCTCGTGATGTCGATCTCGCCGACGCAGCGCATGCCGTATCGGTCGAGGTAGGCCTCCACGGCGTCGCGCGCCTCGGCCCCGCCCGCGAGTTCGGGCAGTTCGTCCAGGAAGCCGTCGTCCTCGACGCCCCGCAGGTAGGCGACCACCTCCTCGTGCGGGCGGATCACATCGGCGACGTCGAGCAGCGCCAGGCCCATCTCGGAGGTGACGTTGCCGGGCGCGGACAGCGTGAGCGTGTCGGCCGCGTTCTTCTCGCCCAGCCACTCCCACAGCTTGTCGTTGAGCCACCACGTGGCCTCCATCCCCGCCATGATGACCCGAAGACCGAGCGGATCCGCGAGGGCTCGCTTGTGCTCCTCGAAGGCCTCCGCCAGGAAGTCGAACAGCGCCGGTCCGGACTTGCCCCGGATGTCGCGCCGCAGGGCCTCGACGGACGCCCGGCCGCGCTCGATCAGTTCGGCGACGATGGCCGGATCCGTCTCGATCGGGGTGGGCCCCGCGTCGACGACCAGCGGCGCCGGGGGACCCGTGTCCGGGAGCGACGGAACGAAGCCGTCGCGCTTCAGGACGGTCTCCAACGCGTCCCTGACCAGCGGATCACCCCGCCCGACGAGGTCCAGGAAGCCGGTGCGGCTCGCGGGCGAGGCCAGGCGCCGGGTGACGTCGACGAACAACCTCCCGCCGGCGACGTGCATCGGGGCCATGGCCGTCAGCTGCCACACGGACAGCCCCAGGGGCTTCATGGGGTCGGTCATCATCTGCCCGTGACCGACCGAGACGTAGACGTGGTTCGCTCCGTCGTCGCTCTCCGGAATGGGGAACAACGTGGTGATCGGCCGGCTCTGCACGATCCGGAAGCCGTCGTCGTCCAGACACCACTCGATGTCCTGCGGGCGGCCGAAGTGCGCCTCGATCCGCCGCCCGAGCCGCACCAGATCCACGACCTGCGCGTCCGTCAGGGCCGGCTGCCGCCGTCGGTGCGGGTCGATCGCCACCTCCCGCGTGCCGCCGCCCGGCAGGGCGTGGAGGGCGCGCCGCTTGGTGGCGATCGTCCTGGCGACGATCCCGCCGTCGCGCACGGTGAAGACGTCCGGGTTCACCAGGCCGGAGACCAGCGCCTCGGCCAGGCCCGGGCCGGCGTCGACGGTGGCGACCCTGCGGTTGCCCGTGACGGGATCGGCGGTGAACAGGACGCCGGCCGCGTGTGGGAAGACCATGCGCTGGACGACCACGGCCATCCGGACCGAACGGTCGTCGATGCCGTTGCGCCGACGGTAGGCCACCGCCCGCTCGGTGAACAACGAGGCCCAGCACCGGCCGACATGCCGCAGGATCGCCGTCGGCCCGACCACGTTCAGGTACGAGTCCTGTTGGCCGGCGAACGACGCCGTCGGCAGGTCCTCCGCCGTCGCGCTGGATCGTACGGCGTAGCCGGCCTGCTCGCCGAACCGGGCGAGCGCGCCGGTGATCGCCGTCGCGACGTCGTCCGGAACGGCGATCTCCTCGATGATCCGGCGAATCTCCGCGCTCAGCGTGCGGATCCCCTCCCGGTCGTCCGGGTTCGAGCGGGACAGCCGGTCCAGTCGATCGTCGAGCGACGGCGCCTTCGCGACGACCCGCCGGAAGGCGTCGGTGGTCACACAGAAGCCTGCCGGCACCCGGACGCCTTCGATCCCCGACAGCGCGCCCAACTGCGCGGCCTTGCCGCCGACGACGGCGACCCGTGTCGCGCCGATCCCACCGAGATCCGATACGTAGCGGTCGATCACCGCGATACCTCCGAGACGGTCCTGCTCCGGTGCCGCACCGCACCGATCGATCGCATCACCGGTGCCGCCGGTTGCGCCGAACCTGTTGTCGGGCACGTCCTCATCCCTCGTCGTCGTCCTTCCCGTTTCCGCGGGCAGTGGCCACGGCCGACGATTCTGCGCCTCGACCGGGGCCTTGCCGCAAGCCCCCGGGTGCGCTATAAGTTGAGAGAGGCAGGGAGAGGAATCTCCTTGCCTTCGCCTTTTTTCCGGCCACGTCGACTCATTACGTTTGCCGGCATGAGCCATCCCCTCCCTCCCGCCGAGTACTACGCCGGCCTGCCCCGCCACATCGGCAGCGCCGGCGCGATCCTGCACGCCCCCGAGGGCCGAATCCTCCTGGTCGAACCCGTGTACGGCGACGGCCACTGGGAGATCCCCGGCGGCGCCATGGACCACGGCGAATTCCCCTGGGACACCGCCCGCCGCGAGGTCCGGGAGGAACTGGGCCTCGACCTCCACCCGGGGCGCCTCCTGGTCGTCGACTGGATGCCGGCGCGGGCCGACGGACGGCCCGCCCTGGCGAATCACCTCTTCGACGGCGGACCCGTCACCGAGGCCGAGGCGCGTGCGCGTATCCGCCTGGCCGGCGACGAACTCGCGGCTTGGCGCCTGGCGCACCCCGCCGAATGGGACACCCTGATGGCTCCCCACATGGCCCGTCGGCTGCGGGCGTGCGCCGCGGCACTGGCCGACGGGACCACCGCCTATCTGCATCAGGGCACCGCCCCCGACGTGCGCCCGCGTTGATCCGGGGTGCCTCGGGCGGCGACTTCGTGGCGGAACTGTCACAGGGGCGGGGCGAGGCGGTGACATTTCGTCCGTGTGCAAAGGGCGTTCGTATGCTGGCCCGGTGATGCCGGACCGCTGTCGGGGTACATGGCCGACCGATTGTCACGCCATCGTGCTCCGGTACGCGCACGTCCGAGGATGTCGGGGAACGGCGATGGTCCGCTCCGGGACATCGACACGCATCCGGACAGCGACCTGAGGAGTCCTTTCCTTGAGCACCCATCTTCGACGCGACACTCGCCCACGAAACGTACTGGCCCTGGTGACCGCACTGTTCGGGATCATCGGTGCCACCCTGCTCGGCACGACCCCGGCGGCGGCGGCCGATCAGCGTCAGGCGATCTACGCCATCGCACACCGCGTGGACACCCTCGACGGCGTGGACTTCGCCATCAACCACGGTGCCAACGCCATCGAGATCGACGTCTGCGCCTGGTGGCAGCCGAACGAATGGCGGGCCTGGCACGACTGTTCCTCCGCCGGGGACAACCGGTACGGACCCAGCTTCGACAGCATGATCGACCGCATCCTCGACAACGCCAACCGCGGACGCCGACTGGCGCTGGTGTGGCTGGACATCAAGGACCCGAACTACTGCGGGGAGGCCCCGAACCGCACCTGCAGCGTCGCCGGACTGCGGGACAAGGCGCAGCGGTTGACGAACGCCGGGATCCAGGTGCTCTACGGCTTCTACGAGTACCACGGCGGCAACACCCCCGACGTCGGCGGCAGGGGTTGGCAGAGCCTGGAGAACCGGCTCGGCAAGTTGGAGGGCATCACCACGACCGGGAGCCGGGACCGGGTCCGCGACGCCTTCAACCGGTCCGGATCCGGGTTCCCGAACGGTCGCCGCGTGATGGACTACGGCGACAGCGACATCACCAACGGGTTCGGCAACTGCACGGAACCCACCTGGAACACGTGCGCGGAGCTGAAGAAGGGCGCCGCCGACCGCGCGGCGGGACAACTCGCGGCGACGCTGTCCTGGACGACCACCTACAACGACCCGTGGTACATCGACAAGCTGCTCGGTGACGCGCGCGTGGACGGGATCATCGCGGGCTACGGGGCGTTCACCGGAGTGCGCGACTACGACAACAGCTGGCAGTGCGCCAACGCGATCAACCTCATCCGCGACTGGGTGAACCGCCACAGCGGCACACATCGGATGGCCACCAGCGCCGACCGCATGTTCCGGTAGCGGACGCACCGTTCGGTGCGGGGGCGTGGCGTTCGAGCCCTCGCGGGCCGTCGGCCGGGATTCCGGCCGGCGGCCCCGGTCGGGGTCGCCCTCGGCACCGATACCCGCGCCCGGGTCACATCGCGATGACGACCTTCGCGCGGGCGTGTTCCACTTCGAGCCGGCGGATGGCCTCGGGGGCTTCGCCGAAGGAGTAGACCCGCTCGATGCTCGCCGTGATCCGGCCCGAACCGGCAAGCTCGGCAAGGGCGTTCAGATTCTCCCGAGTCGGCTTGGCGGTCAGCACCAGCACCCGTCCGCGGCCGAATCGCGACGCCAGCCGCCCCCTGAGGAGCAGACCCATCGGGCCGACCAGGCTGCCGCCCTCGGACGTCCCGCCGCCGGAGAGCACGAGGGCTCCCTCCGGGGCCAGCACCCGCCGGCAGTCCGCCAGGGTCCGGTTTCCCACCAGGTCGAACACCACGTCGTAGCGCACGTCGGTCCCGGCGAAGTCCGTTCGGGTGTAGTCGACCACGTGGTCCGCGCCGAGCGACTCGACCAGGGACACGTTCCGGGTGCTGCACACGCCGGTGACCTCCGCGCCGAACGCCTTGGCCATCTGTACCGCGAACGTGCCCACGCCGCCGGACGCGCCGTTGATCAGGACCCGGTGTCCCGGCCGTACCCCGGCCAGATCCCGCAGGCCCATCAGCGCGGTGTACCCGGCCAGGGGCAACGCGGCGGCCTGTTCGAAGGTCAGGTCGGCCGGCTTCGGCCCCACCGTGTCCTCGGGCGCGGCGACGTATTCCGCGAAGGTGCCCTCCGCCTCGCCGAACACCTCGTCGCCGGGGGCGAACCGGCGCACGTTCGTGCCGACCGCCTCGACCACACCCGCGAAGTCCGTGCCCCGGATCCGCGTCCTGGGCCTGGTCGGCCCGAAGACGAGTCGGGCGAGGTACGGGTCGCCCCGCATGATGTGCCAGTCGCGCGCGTTGACCGACGCCGCCCGGACCCGGACCAGGACCCGGTTCGCGCCGACCGTCGGCGTGTCCACCTCCTCGACGCGCAGTACGTCGGGTGAGCCGTACCGGTCCTGGACGATCGCCTGCATGGGAATCTCCGTCCCCCGCGATGGGTGCCGGACGCACCGCCCGGCGCAAGACGACGCTAGGGGAGCGAAGTCGGCGCCGGTATCGGGGACTTCCCTTAGTGGGCCGCATCGCCCGGACCGGGCCGCGCCCGGCGGACGGCGCGCGTGGGCGGCGTCGGTACACGACGGCGGGTTCGGCACTGCGTACGATGGCCGAATGATCACAGTGCTGCTGCGGACCTCAAGCGGGGACATCACCCTGGAGCTCGACGAGTCGAAGGCTCCGAAGTCGGTGGCGAATTTCGTCGACTACGTCAAGGCCGGTCACTACGACGGCACCATCTTCCACCGGGTGATCCCGGGCTTCATGATCCAGGGCGGCGGCCTGACCGCGGACATGGAGCGGAAGCCGGCGCCGAACCTGGTGGAGAACGAGGCCAAGAACGGTCTGCGCAACGACAAGTACACGGTGGCGATGGCGCGGACGTCCGATCCGCACTCGGCCAGTGCGCAGTTCTTCGTCAACGCGGCGGCCAACGAGTTCCTCGATTATCCGGGCCAGGACGGCTGGGGCTACGCGGTGTTCGGCAAGGTCGTGGACGGCAAGGACGTGGTGGACGCCATCGAGGGCGTGCCCACCACGTCGAGGAACGGCAGTCGCGACGTGCCGGTGGAGCCGGTGACGATCGTGTCGGCGCGACTGGTCTGACCCGTGCGTACGGCGCCCGGCCGCTCGGGTGTGCGGGCCACGAGCGCGCCGGGCGCGGTCGCCTCCCCGACCGGGCGGCGGATGTGACCCGGGGTGGTGCCGAAGTGTTCGCGGAAGACCCTGGTGAAGTGGGACTGGCTGGAGAAGCCCCATCGATGCGCCACGTCGGCGACGGTGGGTGCGGGTGAGGCCGGATCGACGAGTTGGGCGCGGGCCGATTCGAGGCGCCGGGTCAGGATGTACCGCGCGGGTGTGTCGCCCTCGGCGGTGAAGATCCGGCTCAGGTGGCGTACGGAGATCCCCAGCGCGCCCGCGACCCGTCCGGTGTCCAGGCGTGGATCGTGCAGGTGGCGCTCGATGTGGCGCTTCGCGAGCGCCAGTCGCGCGGCTCGGGTCGAGGAGGAGCCCGCCGACGGGTCGTCGACGCCGGCCGACCGCTCGGCGGTGAGCAGTCGGAGCAGGCCGAGCACGGTGTCCCGGGCCGCGAGCGCGTCGGTGGTGTGCGGTTCGCGGGCCAGGTCCAGAAGCACCGAGCGCAGTGTCGCGGTGTTCCCGGCTTCGCGCGCCGCGCCGCGGCCGAAACGGGTCGGCGCCGAGACTGCGGATCCCGGGCAGTGTTCGGTGAACAGTTCGCGGGGGATGTCCACGAGCAACTGCCGCATCACCGACGAGAATCCGAACAGATAGGGCTGCCTGGTGTCGTACAGGAGCAGGTCGCCCGGGGCGACGCGCACACTGCCGTGCCGGTGATAGAAGACGCCGTCACCGGCGAGCAGCAGACTCGCGAAGACGGAGTCCTTCGGGAGCGCCCGACAGGTCGCCGGGGGCCGTTCGATGACATGCTCGTTGCCCGCGATGTCGGCCATCCGCAATTCCGCGAACCGTACGTTGACCTGGGTCGCGAGCAGGCCCTCCTCGGCGTAGGAGGAGCAGGTCAGACCGACGAGGGCCCGCGAGTTGTAGTCCTCCCACAGGCTCTCGCGGTCGGCGGGCGCGACGGAGCGCGTCGAGACGCGGGAGGTCACCGCGGCGGTTCGGTCGGCCATGTCGGTCTCCTCGCGGTGGTCCTCACCGAGCGCGGATCGAGTCCGGGCACGGCCAGGATCGTACGCCGCGGGGCTCAGCGGAAGAGCGCGTCGACGTATTCGGCGCCCAGGCCCACCTTCGTGTAGTGCCGACGGCACAGGGCGATGTAGTCGTGGACGTCGAAGTAGCCGGTGGCTTCGCCGTTCTCGTCCAGCCAGACGAGCGGGCCCTTGACGATGAACATGGTCTTCATCGGTTCGTCGCTCTCGTAGGCCACGAGCGTGTGGCCCTCGCCCGGGGCCTCGTACACGAAGTCGCCGGCGGAGGCCGTCCACGGGCGTTCCAGGTAGCCCCACTTGCCCGAGATGGTGTACGCGAACACCTCGTGCGGGTGGTAGTGCCGGTTGACCAGGCCGGCCTCCTTGGCGCGCAGGATGTCGCACCAGGAGTTGTCCTTGACGTTGATCCACAGCGGGCGGGACCCGACCGTCTCGGTGAACGGCGCGTAGTAACGATCGTCGTCGGTGGCGACCTGGGGCAGGTAGACCTCCGGGAGGGCGTCCGGCTTGAACGAGTTCTCGATCGGCCTGAGTCCCTTCCAGAACTCGCCGCGGGGGGCCTCTGGCATCTCGGTGTCCAATCGTGGAGCGACGGGTGGCGCGGGGTGGGGCGCGTGGCACGAGTGAACTCGGACCGCGGCGGGGCGTCTTTCCGATTTCGGACCTGCGCGCCGGCCGATTCGGGACATCGGCACGGGCCGACGTGCACACGGCGACGCGCCGGACGGGGGTCGAGCCCACCCGTCCGGCGCCCGGTCGCGCGACTGTTCGGACGATCAGGGATGCACCGTCCAGTGGTGGTTCTGCGCGGCCCGGGTGAAGGTCAGCGACGGGCACAGGTAGTCGCTGCCGCGCGGGCTGGTGCTGGTCCACGGGGAGTCGGTGGGGGTCGCGAGTTGCCACGCGCCGCCCCTGCGGAGCTTGATGTCGGTGCTGTCGAACGTGGTGTTGCGGGCCTCGGTGCAGTAGTAGCCCTTACCGGTGGCGGGGTTGACCGTGGCGTAGATCTCGAAGATGTCCCAGCCGTAGTTCAGTGCGCTCTGATCGGTGCCGGACGAGCGGAACAGGGACTCCCAGGACTGCGTCCTGTAGTTGTACAGGAACGACGACCACGCGTTGCCCGAGGTCGCGTCCTTGCTCAACTGCACGCTGTAGGAGGTGATTCCGTTGACGGTGGTGGTGTACTTGGCCAGGAACGCGGCGTCCACCTTCAGGGTCTTGGCGGGGCCGCTCGTGCCGCACCAGTCCCACGCCCATATCTCGGCGCCCTGGCTCCAGTAGGCGGTGACGACCTCCATGCACGACTTCAGCGCCTTGGTGGTCGGGGCGTAGGTGAAGTTCTGCGAGTCGGTCACCTTGTACGAGGGGTCCACGCTGTGTGTCGCGGTGATGCCGTCGTGGGTGCCCGCCTGCGGGAAGATGCCCCAGAAGTTGTGCGTCGGCGCGAGGCTCGCGCCGGAGGCGGCGGTCGCGGCGTCGTTCGCGGTGCCCGCGGAGTCGCCGGACAGGGTCGCGCGGAGCTTGGCGCGCTGCTCGACGAAGGCCTGAACGGCCTTGTCGCGCCCGGGAGTCGGCGCGTCGGACGCGTTCTGCGCGACGACCCCTCGGTGCGGCGCGGTGGGGGAGGGGACGGCACCGGACGGCCGCGAGCCCGTCGCGCCGGCGGGCCCGGCCGGAGCCAGGGCGAGGAAGGCGACGAGCGCGGCGACCAGGGTGGTCACCAGGCCGATGGGGAAGGGACGGGGATGTGTGCGTGGCGTGGCGCGGCGAGACATACGTCTCCTCGGGAGGGGGGAAGGGGTGTGGAACCGGAGGACGGGCACCGCCGCAGGGTCCGAACCAACCACCGTCGAGCGGGACGTTCTCGTACAGCTCCGGTCGGACGGCCCCAAGGTAGGGGACGGTTCCGCTCCGGGGGTAATCACATCTGCCGATAGCATCACAAGAGCCGCACACGGTGCGGCCGTTCGGGGGTGGTGGCGAGGAGGGGAGTGGTGGTCGTGGCGCTGCGGTACTCGACGAACGGCGAGCGGTACGACTTTCCGCCGTTCGCCGGCCCGCCGCCGGTGCGCTACGTCCTGGCGTCGAGCCCGCGCTGCGGCAGCAACATGCTCGCCCGTGCGCTGTGGCATACCGGGGTGGCCGGTTTTCCCGAGGACTACCTTGCCGACACCTACGTCCTCGACTACTTCGAACGCTGGGGATTCGACGCCGACGACCCGGACGGGCTGCCCGCGGGCCATGTCCGCGCCCTGATGCGGTGCCGGACCAGTCCCAACGGCGTCTTCGGCATCAAGGTGCACGCCGGCCATCTGGCCGCCTTGGAAGTCGACCCGCACGAACTGCTGGGCGCGCCGCGGTACATCCACATGGTGCGCCGGGACCGGCTGCGGCAGGCGATCTCGTACACCGTGGCCGAGCAGACCGGTGTCTGGATCGTCGACGGAACCCACCTGCCGACGGGGCGGGCGAGCTCGACCCCGCGCTACGACCACGACGGCATCCGTCGGCACCTGCGCCTGCTCGACCGCGACGCGGCGACCTGGGCGCGGTACTTCGACCGCCACGGGATCACACCCCACGTCGTCGTGTACGAGGAGCTGCTCGCGAGGTACGAGGACGGCGTGCGGGGGTGTCTGGCGTTTCTCGGCGTCGAGGCGCCCGAGCGGATTCCCGCGCCCGGCATCGCGCGTCAGGCCGACGAGGCGACGAGTCGGTGGGTGGCGCGCTTCCTCGACGAGGCCGCTCCCTCGGAGCGCAACTCGCTTTTGTCCGGCGGCTGTTGACAGACCACCACACACCGCTACCGTGAAGGCGTCAGCCACCATCACGCGCCAGGGGAGGGATCATGAGTGTTGCACCGCCCGAGGTGACGGTAGAAACCGCCGCCGACGAGGAGTTCGCCGAGCTCGACGACCTCGAAGTGATCGAGACCAGCGAGTTGAAGGTCGGTGGGGCGTACCACTCCTACACCTACATCGCGGCGAACAACGAGGAAGACGTCTCCGTCTGAGACCCCGGACTGCCGAGGTGGGAATGTGCCGTCCGAACGGGCAGGCGGCGGTGATCGGGTCGACGTCCTCCTGATCTTTCCGCCGCAGACCGAGGCCAGGTTCTTCCCGTACCTGAGCCTGCCCTACCTGACCGGCCACCTGCGGCGCCGGGGTCGGCGCGTGCACCAGGCCGATCTCAACATCGGCCTGGTGCACGACGTGCTGCGGCACCCGCAGACGCTGACCGCCGCGGTCGCGGCCCGCGGCGGTACCGGTCTGGACGGCTGGTATCGGCGGGCCATGGCCGACGCCGTGACGCGGCACGCGGGCGAGATCCGGGCCCGGGTCATCGAGCGACAGGCCGAAGAGCCCCACACGCCCGCCGCGTTCGACGCGCTTCGGCTCGCGCGCAACGCCGTCGAGCTGCTTGTCGGCGACACGCTCCTCACCCGTACCTGGCGCGACCTCGGGCAACTCGACGCCGCCGTGCGCGAGGCCGCCGAGGCGCCGCCCGCCGGGTCCGGCGTCGCGGTCGAGCGGCTCCACCGGCACGTCGTGGACCTGCTGACCCGATGCCGGCCCCGCGTGGTCGGCCTGTCCGTGGCGTTCTTCAGCCAATTGGCACCGGCGCTGCTGATCGCCGCCTGGGTGCGGCGGCTGCGACCCGGGACACACGTCTGCCTCGGTGGCCAGCAGGTGATGCTTCGTCACGAGGACTTGGCGGGGCTCACCGGCGTGCGCCGCACCGTCGACGCCCTGTGCCACACGGCGGGCGAGGAGCCGCTGGAACGCTGGCTCGACGCACTGGACGGGAGCGCCGCACGGGCCGACGTACCCGGCATGACCTGGCTCTCGCCCGACGGCGCCGCGCGGCACTCGACGCGCCCGGTACGACTGCGGTTTCGCGATCTCGGCCCACCGGACTTCGCCGGCCTGCCGATCCACGCCTACCTCTCGGAGACCACACAACTGGCCATCGTGTCCTGCGTGGGCTGCTACTGGGGCCGGTGCGCCTTCTGCTCCTACGGCAATCGTTCCCTGCCGCGCGGCGGCTACCAACAGGGCACCCCCGCGCAACTCGCCGACGCCGTCGAGTCGGTGGTCCGGGACACGGGAGCCGAACTCGTGGCGATCGCCGACGAGAACACCAACCTCCGACTGATCGCCCGCGCGATGCGGCTGGCCCGGGCCCGCGGCGTCAGGGTGCGCTTCGACGTCCGCGCCCGCCTCGAACACAGCCTGCTGGAGCCGGAGTTCTGTCGCGAACTGGCCGACCTCGGCTGCGCGCAGATCGCCATCGGCTACGAGGGCACCTCACAGCGCCTGCTCGACCTGCTGGATCGGGGCGTGCGCGCCGCCGACTACCAGCGCATCGTCGACAACCTCGCCGACGCGGGCATCACCATGCGGCTGTCCGTGATGGGTCACGTCCTCGACGAGACCCCTGCCGAGTTCGAGGAATCCCTGCGGTTCCTGACGGACAACCAGGACCGGATCGGCATCGACGCGCTGGAACTGCTGATCGCCGAGCCCGGCAGTCGACTCGCCCGACACCCCGAGCGTTTCGGCCTGGCGCTGGACACCTCCGGGCCGCTCACGGGCAATCCGGAACTCAACTATCTCGGCGGCCGGGTCGGATATCCGATGGCGATCGGCGGCGGCCCCGCCCGCGCCGAGGCACTGGACCGACTGGAACGTGTCTTTCGTACGGTCACCCCGGGCCGGGCCGGCCGGCTGTCGCCCCCGAGCAGCACACCGGGGACCGGCCCGCGCGAGGCCGAACTGGTCGGGCCGCACCCGTGGGTGTGCGTCGTCCCCGCCGAACTCGACGGCGTCCACGACCGGATCGCCATCGCCGATCTGGTTCGGGAACGCTTCTACGCGCTGCCGCGCCGCGACGTCGCACAACGTGCCGACGGCCTGCTCGCGGCGCGCACCGCACGCGGCCGGCTGCTCCTCGGCCGGCTGGTCGGCGCGCTGGCCGGCCGACCCCATCCGGGCACCACCACCGAGGCGGACGTCGAGTACGCCGGGAGGCCGTCGTGACCCAGACATCAGCCACCACGACCAGGCTGGGCCTGGGCCTGGTCATGGACATGCCGTGGAGCGGAGGCACCCTGGGCAATCGCGGCATCGGCTTCGTCGAGACGCCCGACGGCGGCGACATCTCGCCCCGCGTGCGCGCGTTCTTCCGGCGCCACGGCCACGATTTCGCCTACGCGTGCCCCTCGTTCCAGCCGCGCTCGCGGGCCGCCGTACGGATGGCCGACTACGCCCCCGCCTACGACCGCTTCTTCGCCGAACCACCCGCCGGGACCCGCCGCGCGCTGCACCAGACCGAGCTGAACATGGGCTCACCCGAGCGCTACGACCGCGGCCCCACCATCGAGTTCACCAACGAACTCACCGCCCGCCACGACCTGTCCTGGATCGTCGAAGACCTCGGGATCTGGAGCCTGCGCGGCTGCCCGCTGCCGTATCCGCTGCCGCCGCCGCTGACCGAGCGCGGCCTGGAGATCGCCACCGCCAACACGGCGGACACCGCGCGTCGCCTGGTGGCGCCGCTGCACGTGGAGTTCCCCGGCTTCACCGAGGGCGGGTCCTTCCACCTCGGCGGCCTCGACGCGTTCGAGTACTTCGCCAGGTTGGCCGACGACGCCGACGTGTGGGTCACCCTCGACGTCGGCCATCTGCTCAGCTATCAGTGGCTGCGCGGTCGCACCGGCCGCGACATGCTCGACGGGATCGAGGCCCTCCCGCTCGACCGTTGCCGCGAACTGCACCTGTCGGGCTGCCAGATCGTCGGCGGCAAGTTCCGCGACCTGCACCACGGCGTGCTCCTGGACGAGCAGTTACAACTCACCGAATACCTGCTGCCGCGCTGCCCGAACCTGCTCGGGGTCAGCTACGAGGACCCGATGTACCGCGAGGACGGCCGGCTGGTGGAGCGGTCCCGGCCCAACTTCGAGCGGCTGCGCGACCTGGCCGACAGGTGGCGGCAGGGCGACGACCGCCTCGTCGCCACCTCCGCGCCACCGCGCGAGGTGACGCCCGCCCCGCCGGCGACCGGCGCGGGCCTCGCCGGCGGGCAACTCGCCGACCTGCTCATGCGTCTTCTGCTCGACCGCGACCTGCGCGCCCGCCTGGCCGACGAGGGCGCCGCCGAAGTGGCGGCGAACCCGGGCGAGCTGGAGTGTCTGGAGACCGTCGAGCTCGACGAACTCGACGCCGCCGCACGCAGGTTCCGATCCCGGATCTGGCGGCTCGGCCGTGACGGCGGGCTCGCCGGCTCGTTCCCACGCACCCTGCGCACGCTCCGCGAGTCCGGCCGCGGCGACGCGGACCTGCTCGACGGGTTCCTGACCTCGACCCACTTCGGCGCCTTCCGGCTGGTCCCCCACCTCGGCCCCGGCCTGTCGGTGGAGGAGTCCTTCGCGCGGTTCCTGCTCGACCTGCCGGAGGCGACCGCCACGACCGTGCGCGAGACCGTGGACCACGAGCTGCTGCTCTCCCTGTTCACCGCGCTCTGCCACGAGCGGCCGCTGTCGTTCCTGATCGGGGTCGAGGGTGTCGTGCGCACCGACCACGGCCACGCCGCGCTGCGCCGGTATACCCGGGCGGCCATCGCGGGCTGGGGCCAGGGCGTGGCCGGCCCGCCGGAAGAGACCGCGCTCTACGCGTACTTCGCCACCCCCGCCGGACTCGCCCACGGCCCGGTCTCCGCGCGGGTGGCCGCGGCGTTCGAGACCACGCCGACACCCGCGGGCGACGCCGCCCGCGCCGCGCTGAGCCGGCGCGGGCGCTGGTGAGCGACATGCGCGTGGTACTCGTGGACATGCCGTGGTCGTCGATCGACATGCCGTCGTTGGCGCTCGGCATCCTGCGACGCCGCGTCCTCGACGTCTTCCCCGACGCCCACGTCGAGGTCGTGCACGCCAATCTCGACTACGTCGACTGGCTGGTCGCGCGCACCGGTTTCACCGCCGAGGAGTACGAGTTCTGCGCCAACTCCTACTTCTCCGGGCTCAGCGAATGGATCTTCTCGGCCGCGCTGAACGATCGCCCGCACTGGCAGGTACCGGAATTCACCGCCCGCCTGGCCGGCCGAGTGCCCGACGGCATGACCGCGCGGGCGCTGGAACTGCACGAACTCGCCCCGTTGTTCGTCCGCGAGACCGCCGCCCGGATCGTCGCCGAGGCGCCGGACGTGGTCGGCTTCACCACCACGTTCGCGCAGAACGCCGCGACGTTGGCGGCGGCGCGTACCGTCAAGGAGATGGCGCCGCACACGCTCACCGTGTTCGGCGGCGCGAACTGCGACGGCCCGCAGGGCGCCGCGCTGCACCGCAACTTCCCGTACGTGGACGCCGTCGTGCGCGGCGAGGGCGAGGCCGCGTTCCCGCACCTGCTCGCCGCGACCGCGGACGGAGAGCGGGACGAGAAGGCACTGGCCGGTATCGCGGGTCTGTGCTGGCGCACGTCGGAAGGCGGGTGTGTGGTGAACCCGATGGAGGCCGGGCCGCTGCCCCCCGGGGCGCTCGTCGCGCCCGACTACGGCGACTACTTCGAACGGCACGCGAGGTCGACCGCGGGCTCCTGGGTCGAACCCCGGCTCGTCGTGGAGAGTTCGCGCGGCTGCTGGTGGGGCGCGAAGCACCACTGCACGTTCTGCGGGCTCAACGGCTCGTTCATGGAGTTCCGCAGCAAGGACCCGGGCCGGTTCGTCGCCGAACTCCTCGCCCTGGTCGAACGACACCGCGTTCTCGACGTGTGGGTCACCGACAACATCATCGACATGGCCTACCTCGGCTCGATGGCGCCGCGCCTCGCCGAGTCCGGATACGACCTGCGGATCGGCTACGAGATCAAGTCGAACCTGCGTCGGGACCAACTCGAAACCCTGTACGCGGCCGGGATCAGCCATGTGCAGCCGGGGATCGAGAACCTGAGCAGCAAGGTGCTGCGGCTGATGGACAAGGGCGTGACGGCCTGTCGCAACGTCCGACTGCTCCGCGACGCGGAGACGGTCGGTACCGAGGTGAGCTGGAACCACCTCTACGGTTTTCCCGGCGAGACCGACGGGGACTACGACGACGTGATCGACCAACTCCCGGCGCTGCACCACCTCATGCCGCCCGCCGGGGCCACCCGGGTCAAGGTCGAGCGCTTCAGTCCGTACTTCGACCGGCCCGAACTGGGTTTCGGCCCACCCCGACCGGCCGCGCACTACCGGCACATCTACGACCTGCCCGAGGCGGAACTCGCCGATCTCGTGTACATCTTCGATGTGCCCCGGCGCGGCATCTCGGCGGCGTGCCTGGACCGGCTGCGGCCGGCCATCGCGGACTGGATCGCCGCGCGTCCGCGCAGCCGGCTCACCCACCACGACCTCGGGGACCACATCGTCCTGATCGACTCCCGACCCCGCTTCGACTGGCACCTGCTCGAACTCGTCGACCCGGTCGAGACGACGGTGTTCCGGCTGCTCGACACCCCGCACAGCCCCGCGGCGCTGCTGCGCAAGACCGCCGCACGTCACGACGGCGTCACCGCGGCGACGATCGAGGACCTGCTCACCCGATGGCGCTCGCTCGGCGTGGTCTTCGCCGAAGGCGGCGAGGTCGTCCAGGTCGCGCCGGCCGCGCGCAACCCGGCGCCGACGCGGCCGCGACGGCCGACGACGCGACGGCACGAGCCGCTCGTCCCCACCCCGGCCGCCGATGAGCGCTGACCTCCCGCCGGTACGGCTGGCCCTGTGGCGCGACCGCGACCCGGAGGCCATGCGGATACCGGGGATGTACCTCGGCGAGGCGGACGTCGCCGGCGACCCCCTGGACGAGGTCGCGGGGCTTGCCGCGGGCGGTGCGTGCCTGGCTCGTCTGCCCGCCGCGATCGACCTGTCCACCGGCGGGGTCGAGGCGGCCGGCGCGGCGGCCGTGGCGGGACTCGTGGTCGTCCGCGAACTCACCGCGCACGGTATCGCCGTCGACTGGACGCTCCGGCCGGCCGCCGGGCCCTGGGACTGGCGCCCGCTCGGCCACCTGCACCCGCCGACCACCGTGATCGACGGTGCCGGGCTCGCCGCCGCCTGGCGGGACGACTTCCGCCCCGCGAAGTTCGGCTACCGCCACGGCCCCGGCTTCATCGAGGTCCGCGACCACCGCGCCGACCCGTTCCGCCGCCTCGTCATCCGCAACCCCCGCTACGAGCAGGTCATCGAGCCGCTGCTGCGCGGTGTGGCCACGACGGACCTGACCGAGGCGGTGACCGCGCGCTACCACGAGGCGGGCCTCCTGCACCGGGTGGGCGGGTACGTGTGGTGGACCCCGTACCGCGTCCGCCACAGCCCACACGGCACGGGATCGCCGTGATCGGGCGGCGGCACCGGACCGTGCCGCGAAATCGCCCGGGCCGGCGGCCGGCACGCGCATTACGCTACGCGGCATGGTGTCCCAGGATCGTCTCCTCGCGTTCGCGGCCATGTCGGCCCTGCTCATCGTGATACCCGGCCCGAGCGTGCTGTTCGTGGTGGGGCGAGCCCTGGCGCACGGGCGGCGCGCCGCGCTGACGACCGTGGCCGGGAACACCGTCGGGGCGTACACCCTGGTGGTGGCCGTGGCACTGGGTGTGGGCGGGATCGTGGAGCGCTCGGTGCCGCTGTTCACCACACTGAAACTGGTCGGCGCCGCGTACCTGATGTATCTGGGCGTGCAGGCGTTTCGCGGGCGCAAGGCGCTGCCCGCGGCGTTCACCGCGGACGGGCCGACGGCGACCGGGATTCCGAGGACCTTTTGGGACGGGTTCCTGGTGGGTGTCGCCAACCCCAAGACGATCGTGTTCTTCGCCGCGGTGCTCCCGCAGTTCGTCGACCGCGACCGGGGCCACGTGGCGGCGCAGATGTTGCTGCTCGGCCTGGTGTTCAACGTGATCGCGGTGGCGTGCGACAGCGCGTGGGGCCTGGCGGCGGCGACCGCGCGCGGCTGGTTCGTCGGCTCGCCGCGACGACTGGCCGCGGTCGGCGGCGTGGGCGGGCTCGCGATGATCGGCCTCGGCGTGACGGTCGCGGCGACCGGCCGCAAGGACTGACGGAGCCCGTCGGCGGTCGTTCGCCCTCAGTCCGAGTCGAGGGTGTGCGGGGCGAACACGGCGGCCATCGCGCTGCCGAGGGCTCCGTTGAGGACATGGTTTCGGCCCATCCGTGACCCGTAGCCGATCACCCGCCCACGCAGGACCGCGACCTTCAGGTCGCGCATGTATCGCCCCCCGTCGGTGTCGACGCACGAGGGCGCGACCCGTTCCTGAACGAGCCACCCCCGCCGCGCCGGGTCGCGCAGCAGACCCGCCCACGTGTGCGGGTCCGTGTCGACTCCCATGTGCACGGCTTGGCCGCGGAATCCGTAGGGGGCCTTGACGACCAGGTCGACGCGACCGGCGATCGCCTCGGCCACGGAGACGCCGTCGCCGAGTTTGCGGCTCCAGGGCACGAGGGCGTGCAACGCCGTGTGCTGTGCGGGGGTGAACAGGTGCCGGAACCGGGGATCGGACATGACGGCCAGGCACAATTTGTTCTCCGCCACCCAACGCTCGGCCAACACATTGGGCGCGATCAGGTCGCCGGCGGTCAACCGTGCGCACAACCCGTCCCACCGCTCGACCTCGGCGGCGTCGGCCGGGATGTGCTTGAGGTAGGCCAGCGCGAACTCCGACAGGGCGGCGTCGTCGTCGGCGTCCACCGGGATCAACGCACGGCCACGCGCGGTGAACTGGGCCCGCATCACCTCGACTTCGAACCGCGACTGGCGCCGACCGCGAACCAGGGCGATGCGCCCGGCCGCGGCGTCCGACACGCCGCGCTCACGACCGTGGGTGACCAGCCAGTCGGCGAACCAGGTCGGTTGTTCCATCGGGGTGTCGGGCACGCTCCACTCGGCCAGGACGGCCCCCGCCGGCGACCGGCGCCACATCCGGTTGACCGAGCCTGCCACCATGACACCGCCCGGGCTGCTCGGGTTGAACTCCAACACCCGCACGGAACCCAGATTCGCGCCGACCAGGTCCGGCCGGCAGAAGTCCACCAGGGGCCGTTCCCGGCGATCGTGCCGCAGGATCCACCGGTGCAACACCGCCGGGACTCCCAGGAAGTCCCGCAGCGCCGGGTCGTCGGGGTAACACTCGACCACACGCTCCAGGCACCGCACCACCGTCAGGACCCGGCGGCGCAGGATCCGCTCCGCTGTGCGCTCCAACACCGAGACCGCGGGCAGCAGGGCTCCCGCTTTCAACGCCCGCTCGGTTCCCAGGCCCGCGTCCACCCCCTCGAACGCGGCCGCCACCGATTTTGCGCAAGGTCCGGAACAGCCGGGCGCGCCGGGTATGGCCATCAGATCACGATCGGGATCCCATAGGGGCAAGGCATCATTCATTCCGGGACATTAACACTCCGGTCGTTACGCTACGACGGTTTTCCGAAAAGCCGACCGCAGGTGTGGTCGACGCCGATCGGCGCTCCCCTTTTCGAGGCTCGACATGTGCAGGATCGGTGTCCTACGGTGAAAACCGTCCTGGTATCCGACGGGAAATTCGGAGGTGGGTCGTGATCGAAAGTCGGCTGAAAGCCGCGGCCGAGCGTATCGCCCGGGAAATACCGACACCTTTTTACGTGGTCGACCCGGGCGGGGTCGAGCGGGATTTCACCGCGATGGACAAGGCATGGCGCGAGTGGTTTCCGCGGTTCACCCTTGCGTATTCCTACAAGAGCAATCCACTGACGGCGTTCACACGGTTGTTGTGCGCACTGGGGGCGACGGCCGAAGTGGTCTCCGGTCCGGAACTCGAAACCGCCCTGAAGGACGGGTTCCCGCCCGATCGCATCCTCTTCGACGGCCCGGTGAAACATGCCGCGGAATTGACCCGGGCCCTGGCTCTCGGGGTCGGCGTACAGATCGACTCGGCGGCGGAGGTCGAAGACGTCGCCGCCGCGATTTCGGAGGGCGGTCCGCGACCGCGCGTGTGTTTACGCCTGGCCATCGGGACCGATTCGGGGGAGTGGTCGCGATTCGGATTGATGCCCGACGAGGTGCCGCGCGCCCGGCGGATTCTCGCCGATGCGGGAGTGCGGGTGCGGGGCGTGCATCTGGGCGTGGGAACCCTGGTCCGGGGCCCGCGGACGTACCGCGCCGCGATACGCCTGTGGCGCGAGACGTTGCCGGAATTGGCCCACGACGCCCCGGAGCCCTTCGTCCTGAATATCGGCGGCGGGTTTCCGCCGCGCGGCGACACGGCCGATCCGGCCGCGCCCTGGGCGGAGTTCGCGGCCGAGGTCGCCGAGGAGTGCGGGCTGCTCGGTCTGCGGCCCCGGGACGTGCACCTGGTCGTCGAGCCGGGGCGCAGCCTGGCGGAGGAACACGGCGTGCTCGTCGCCCGGGTGGCCGTCCGCAAACGCCGCGCCGAGGGCCCCGACCTGCTGGTGCTGGACGCCGGCACCAATCTCGCCCGGACGGTGAAGTCCCGCAGCCACCCGATCGAGTTCGTCCCTTCGGACCCCGACGACGCGGCCGACGCGGGCGGCACGCGGGACCCGATCGGCGCCGGCTCCGCCCGGGAGCCGTACGCCGTGTACGGCAACAACTGCTACGAGGGCGACGTCTTCGCTCGAGTGGTCGACGGACCCTCGTCGTTGCGCCCGGGGCAGCTGGTCCTGGTGGGCTCCGTCGGTGCCTACGACATGCCGTTCGCCCACGTGTGGGTCCGGCCGCGTCCCCCGGTGTACGCGCCGGCCGGCACCGGCCACGTCCTGGTGCGCGAGCCGGGGCGGGCCATCCGCTGACATGTTCGAGCCCCACCGACCGGTCCCGGGCGGTGGGTGGGGCTCGCGTCGGTGCCCCCGGCGGGTCGTCGGTCGCGTCACGAGCGCGTCGACGTCCGGTGGTAGTGGACGTAGCGGTCGAAGACGTTCGCGTCGATGACGGGCGGTCGCAGCCCGATCCGCCGGGCCAGCCGTTCGGCGCGGGCGACGGAGAACAGCGCCGTGCCGTCCTGGAAGACGTCGGCCAGCCGATTCCGGTGCGGTTGCGGATCCCCGTCGGGCGCCGGCAGTACGGCCAGTGCCCCCGCCAGGGTGCGGTCCCCGGGCGCGGCGAGCGAGGCGTCGTGCAGGGCCGCCCAGAACGTCTCGTATCCGACCGGCTCCAGCCCGAAGGCCGAGCCGAACGCGCCCAGCAGCCCGCCGAGTTGCACGGGCGTGGGATGCAGGAGGTGGAACCAGCCGCGTTCGTGGTGCGCCACGGCGGCGGCAAGCAGCGCGCCGACGGTGTCCAGGGGCGTGTAGTCCAGGAGCAGCGGATTCGTGGGGTGCGCGCCCACCCGCAGGCAGGCCCGGATGAACAGGTCCGTGCGGGAGCCGTTGTTCGGGACGCCCGTGTCGGTCGCGGGCATCACCTCGCCGAGCCGGTGCACCGCCGTCGGCAGGCCGCGCTCCGCCGCCTGGAGGACGAGTTGTTCGGCCACCCACTTGGACCGCCCGTACCCGGTCGTGGCCGCGTCGACGGCGGGCCACGGTGCCTCGGGCGCCCGGGACCCGGGGCCGTCGGGGACCGGCGCCCGGCCGCGCGCGGCGAGGGTGGACACGAAGTGCAGCACCTTGGGTCGGCACCGCGTGGCGAACCGCAGGATCTCCACGGTGCCCTCGACGTTCGCCGGGCGGTGCGCCGCGTATCCGCGCACGAGGTTGACCAGGGCGCCGGCGTGCACGATCGTATCGACGCGCTCGGCGAGGCGGCGCGTGTCCGCGTCGTCCAGCCCCAGGCCCGGTGCGGACAGGTCGCCGACCACGATGCGCAGGCGTTCGGCGTGCTCGTCGCGCCAGAGGCCGTAGTGGCGCAGATTGTCCGCCACGCGCGCCCGGGCGGATTCCGCGTCGTCCGCGCGGACCAGGCAATACGCGGTGACCCCGGGCAGGCGAAGCACGTCGTACAGCAGTTGTGCGCCGACGAAGCCGGTCACGCCGGTGAGCAGTACGTGCTCGACGCGCGCTGCCGCGGGCGTGTACGGGAGTCGGATGTCCGGGGGCAGCACCGGGTCGTGGTCGAAGTGCTCGGCGGCATCCCGGCGGGTCCGCCGTGCGGCGATCGGGGCGCCGTTTCCGTTTCCGTTGCCGTTCGGCCCGGTTCGACCGCGCAGGGCCGCGAGTTGGTCCGTCACGGTGGGGGCCGCGACCACGTCGCGTACGGAGAAGTCGATCCGGAAGCGGGCCGCGATGGCCAGGGCGAGGCGCTGGGCGCTGAGCGAGTCGCCGCCGCTGTCGAAGAAGTCCTTGTCGGCGTGTACGACGGGCTCCGGGAGCACCTCGGCCCACAGGTCGAGCAGTGCCCGCCGCGCGAGTTCCGCGGTCGGCGGGGGGCGGGTCGCGCCGCCGGCGGTGCCCCGCGGGACCGGGGCGGCGGGGCCGCCGGCCTGTACCGGGCGGTCGAGCAGTCGTTTCAGGGCGCCGCGATCGGCCTTTCCGTTGCCGTTGAGCGGCATGTTCTCCAGGATCACGAAGCGTTTCGGGGTCAACTCGGCCGGCAGCGTCGCGCGCGCGTGGCGGATCAGGTCGTCGGTCGAGGTGTCGCCGCGGACGGTGACGAAGGCGGCCAGGTAGGTGGAGCCGCCGTGCTCGTGCGCCACGACCTTCGCCTCGCGGACCCGGGGGTGTGTGGCGATCGCCTGCTCGACCTCGCCCGATTCGACCCGCACCCCGCCGACCTTGAACTGCTGGTCGCGTCGGCCGCCGAAGAAGAGCACGCCGTCCGCGTCGTGGTGACCGAGGTCGCCGGTGCGGTACATGCGCGGCCCGGGCAGTTCGGCGAACGGGTTCGCCACGAACGCCGCGTCGGTGCGCCGAGGATCACCCAGATACCCGAGGCCCAGGCACTCGCCGCCGATGTGGATCTCGCCGATCTCGCCCGGCGCGACCGGCCGGTTGTGTTCGTCCAGGACGATCGCCCACGTGTTGTCGATGGGGCGGCCGATCGGCAGCGGACTGCGGGGGTCGCGGGTCACGTCGTGGAAGACCGACCCGATCGCGGCCTCGGTGGGACCGTACGTGTTGATCAGCGCGACGTCGGGCAACATCTCGTGGAACAGCCGGACGGCGCGTGCGTTGATCTCCTCGCCGCCGATCAGCAGCCGTCGCAGCGAGCCGAGTCGTGGTATCAACTCCGGCTGTGAGTGCAGCAGTTCGACCAGGCTGTTGAAGATCGTCGGGACGAAGTCGGTCATCGTGATCCGGTGCCGTGCGATCACGTCGACGGTGGCGGCGAGGTCGAGCATGCCCCGGGGCTCCGGGATGACGACGCTGCCGCCGTGGGTGAGCGGCCACAGGAGTTGCCACAGCGACGAGTCGAAGGTGTGCCGACTGTTCTGGAGCACCCGTTCCGGGTCGTCGGCCACGAACCGGTGGGTCATGTAGAGGAATCGATTGAGCAGGCCGCGGTGCGTGTTGAGGGCGCACTTGGGTACGCCGGTGGATCCGGACGTGTAGAAGCCGTACGCGAGGTCGTCGGGGCGGGCCGGCGGGCCGAAGCGGTCGGCGGTCGCGGGGCCGAGCCGGTCGAGGTCGACCGTGACGGTCACCGGAGCATCGCGGTCGTCGCCCCACGTCGGCCCGGTGTCCCGGCGCGTACCGGCTCCGACGCCCGGCGCCGTACCGGTCGCGAGGTCTCGCGTCGTGTCCGGGCCGGCGACGGACAGCACGACCTTCGGGTCGCACGCCCGGATCATGCCGCGCAGCCGCTGCTCGGGCCAGGTCGCGTCCAGGGGCACGAACGCCGCGCCCGTTTTGAGCACGGCCAGCATGGCCACCGGCAGGCCGAGGCCGTTGCGGGCGGCGAGCGGTACCAGGTCGCCGGGTCCGGTGCCGTGTTCGTGCAGATCCCGGGCCAGTGCGCTCGCCATCCGGGTCATGCGCTCGTAGTCGAGGACCCGGCCGGCGCATTCGACGGCCGGGGCGTGCGGGGCTCGCGACGCCCGGGCCTCGACGAGGTCCAGGACGGTCCGGTCGGGCGGGAGGGAGACGGCTCGGCCCAGGAATTGTGCAACCTGTGTCTCGCGCAACCTCTGCATGTCGATGAAGTCCCCTGTCGCATGGGTGCGAACAACTCGTGACAAGCCGCGGCCGCGACGCCGAAAAGATGGGAAAGCCCTCGTCGGTGGGTCGCCGAGGGCTTTCCCGTCAGTGATTCGAAACGCCGGATCAGACCTCGGTCGCCACCCAGCTGATATACCAGCCGTGACTCACCGCGTATTCCACCGGCAGCGGCCGGCCGTCCTGCCAGCGCACGTAGATGCGGAAGCCCTTGGCGGTCGGCGTGTAAATGGTGTTTCCACCGGTGGTGGTCCACATGGAGTCGCGCCCGCACAGATTCGCCGTGTACACCGGGGTTTCCGAGAAGTTGCCCGCGGTGGTGTCCACGTCGATGTAGATCCCGGTGCCGTTGTCCTCCTCCACGTGCTGCTGCCAGTCGTCGATGGCGGTGTTGCCGGCGATAAACCTCGGATTGCTCATGTGATCTCCTCGGTCGCAGCGAAGACGCGTATCTGCACGTCGGCGTCGCGTTCGAGTGTTAGCGATCGGTTCCGTAGATCACAAGGCACCTTGGCAATCTTCATGGAATTCGGCAGAATGATCTGTTCCGATTTCGGGACGCCGGAACGGAAGGATCAATTCCTGCTCGATCGATCGGTAGCGGACCTCGCGTGATCGCTTCCCGAACGAATCATCGACAAGCCTTGACAGTCGCAGGACCGACGTGAAGCATGATTGTTGGCCGATTTCCTGTAAAGATCGTCCGGCGATCGACAAAGATCACTCGGCGGCCGATCGGCCGTGGCCTGCCACATTTTGCCAATTCTCCCGTTCGGGTCGTCGATGAGACGCGCACCCCGAACTCTTTCGCATGTCTGCGAGGTGCCTTTGCCTGTGGATCAGACCCGATCACGTGTCGACGGGTACGATTTCCGTGCGCCGGATTCATGGGACCAATTCGCCGACGTCGTCGCCCTCGCCTACGGCGGGTACGCGGCGGTACCGGAATATCGAAAAATCATCGGCGACATATTCGAGCCGAAGCGCTCGCTGCTCGCGCACCGCGCCGGCGAGACCTGCGCCACGCTCGCCCTGTACTCGCTGGACATGAGCGTCCCGGGCGGTCGGCAGCCGATCGCGGGCATCGGCTACGTCACCGTGGACCCCACGCACCGCCGTCGCGGCCTCATGCGCGGTCTGCTCCAACGCACCCTGGCCGGCCTGTACGACCGCGGCGAAGAGGCGGTCGCCGCACTGCACACCACGGAGCCGGCCATCTACGGACGCTTCGGATTCGGCTCCGCCACCCGCGCCGTCCGGATCCGAATACCGCGCGCCTCCCGCGAGTTGACCGCGCCGCGCACCGACCCGCCCACCGACCCGCCACCGCCCGTGCGCGTCCTGGACCCGGCTCGATGCGGTGCGGAGATCACGCGGCTCTACGAGCACGCCATCGACCGGCGGCCGGGCATGCTCCGGCGCGACGACACCTGGATGCGCCGGGCCGTGCTCGATCTGCCGGAGCGGCGCGGCGGCGCGGGACGGCTGTTGTGCATGCTGGCCGGCGCCGACGACGGCGAACCGGCGAGGGGATACGCCCTCTACGCGTTGACCGCCCGCTGGGAGAACTCCTACCCGCGCTACGAGGTGAACGTCCGCGAACTGTTCGCGAACGACCCGGCCGCGTACGCGAGTCTGTGGCGGGCCCTGCTGGACGTCGACCTCGGCGGCACGGTGGTCGCCGACCGCCCGGTCGACGATGCGGTCCTGGCCCTGCTCGACGACCCGCGCAGTGCCGCGCCCGTCGCGCGCGATCAGCTCTACACCCGCCCGGTGGACGTCGGACGTGCCCTCGCCGGGCGCGGCTACGGGGCCGAGGTCGATCTGGTACTGGCGGTCGCCGACCCGATCTGCCCGTGGAACGAGGGCCGTTGGCGACTGCGCACCGGCGCGCACGAGGCCGAGTGCGCGCGCACCTCGGCCCCGGCCGATCTGGCCCTGACCGTACGCGAGTTGGGTGCCGTGTACCTCGGCGGCGCCTCGTTGACGCAACTGGCCGCGGCCGGGCGGGTGGTCGAACACCGGGCGGGCGCGCTCCGGGCCGCGACCCGGGCGTTCCACCACGACCCGGCGCCGTTCTGCCCGACGGTGTTCTGAGTCCACCGCACCGGCCACGAACACGACGTGAGGAGGCGGTCGCATGCCCGGTCCCGGGTACGCGTCCTTCGGTGACGAGGAACGACGCAACATCGCGGAGGTCCTCGACGCCTGGCAGAACACGGTCGGGGTGCACTCCCAACCCGTGGCACAGGACTCGCAGTGCCGCCGGCTCGAACGGGAGGCGGCGAGCCGGCTCGCGTCCCCGCACTGCCTGACGGTCAACAGCGGGACGTCGGCGCTGCTGACCGCCTTCGCCGCGCTCGGCATCGGACCCGGGGACGAGGTGATCGTCCCCGGATACATGTACGTCGCCTGCCTGTCCGCCGTGGCCTACAGCGGCGCGACGCCCGTACTCGCCGAGATCGACGAATCGCTCACCCTCGACCCGGCGGACGTACTCGCCAGGATCACCCCGCGCACCCGCGCGATCATGCCCGTGCACATGCTGGGCGCCTCCTGCGACATGGACGCCCTCACCCGCATCGCCCGCGAGCACGACCTGCTCCTGATCGAGGACGCGGCACAGGCGTGCGGCGGCACGTATCGCGGCCGGCCGCTCGGCGGCATCGGCGAGGCCGGGGCCTTCTCGCTCAACGTCTTCAAGGTCGTCACCGGAGGCGACGGCGGCCTCCTGCTGACCCGCGACGCCGCCACGTTCCAGCGCGCCTACTCCTTCCACCACCACGGCTGGTTCCCCTACGCGCGCGAAGACGGGCCCGGCGACGTGCTGTTGGGCCTCAACCTGCGGATGGGCGAGTTCGGCGCCGCCGTGGCGCGCGCGCAACTGGCGCGCCTGGACGACGTCCTGGCCCGCACCCGCGGGCTCAAACGCGACCTCACCGACGCGATCGGCACGCGCGCCGGCGTCGCCGAACGGGTCCTGCACGACACCGAAGGGGACTGCGCCACCGTCGCGGTCTACGTCTTCGACGACCGCGAGGCGGCCGAGGAGGTCGCCTCGGGCCTCGGCTCCAAGACCCTGCTGCACTCGCCCAAACACCACTACGGGGGCCTGCCGGAACTGCGGGCCCTGGCCGATCCCGACCACCCGTCCTGCCCCTTCCGCCCGGTGGAACCCCCGGCCCGCGGACACACCTATCGCCCCGGCGCGCTGCCCCGTACCGACGACGTCCTGAGCAGGTCCCTGGCCCTGACGGTGGGATTGACCGACACCTACCTGGGAGCCGACTTCGGAGTCGACGTCTTCAGCCGCCCGCACGACGTCGCAGCCGCCGCCGAGAAGTTCCGGGCGACGCGCGACGCCGTCCTGGGCTGAACCGGAAGGAGTCCGCACCGTGTCGCAGCGAAAGGCGGACGGACCCGCGCCGCACACGCCGCTGATCAGCGTGGTGGTGCCCTGCTACAACGAGGGAGAGGTGGTCACCGAGGCACATCGCCGGATCTCCACCGTCATGCGGGCACTCGACGGATACGACCACGAGATCGTCTTCGTCGACGACGGCAGCCTGGACCACACCTGGGACGTCCTGACCTCCCTGGCCCGCGCCGACAACCACGTGCAACTCGTGCGCCTGACCCGCAACTTCGGCCATCAGCCCGGCATGATGGCCGGACTGCGCGAGGCCCGCGGCGACGCCGTGGTGACCCTCGACGCCGACCTCCAGGACCCGCCCGAACTGATCCCGGCCATGGTCGAACGCTGGGGCCAGGGCTGGCCCGTCGTCTCCGGTCGCCGGGTCGCGCGGCACGGCGACACCCGGTTCAAGGTCGCCACCGCCTACGTCTACTACCGCCTGCTCAAGTCCCTCGCCGACCATCCCATCGCGCTGGACACCGGCGACTTCCGCCTGCTCGACCGCTCGGTCGTGGAGACCCTGACCCGACTGTCCGGCGACCCGGGTTTCCTGCGCGGCCTCGTCGGCTGGGCGGGCTTCGCCGAGACCAGCATCGAATACGGGCGGGCCCCGCGCTCGGCCGGCCGGTCCAAGTACACGCTGCGCAAGATGGCGAGCCTGTCCCACCGGGGCGTGATGACCTGCACGGCCACACCCGCCCGGCTCCCGACCGCCGTCGGCGTCGCCTGGCTCGGCGGCGTCGCGCTCACCTCCGCGGTGCGCCGGCGGCCGATGCCGGTCGCCGCGTGGACCTTCGGCGGCGAAGCGCTGCTCCTGGGCGTGCTGGGCGAATATCTGCGCCTGGTCCACCACGAGACGCGCGGCCGCCCGTCCTACGTGGTCGCCCGACGCGACCGGCAACACCCGATCACGCCGGTGACCGCGCTCGCCGAACCCGAGGAGCAGGCGTCGTGAGCCGCGACGACACCCGGTTCGACGTGGTGGTCGTCGGCGCCGGATTCACCGGCCTCGCCGCCGCGCACGAGCTGGGACTGGCGGGCCTGAAAACCCTGATCGTCGAGGCGGACGACCGCATCGGCGGCCTGGCCGGCACCTTCGAGGTCGGCGACGGACACCTCGAACGTTTCTACCACCACTGGTTCGAGTCCGATCACGACATGTTCCGGCTGTGCGCCGAACTCGGCCGCGGCCACCTGGTGGAGCGCCGGCCGGCACGCACCGGCTTCTACCACGCCAACACCATCCACCGCCTGTCCAGCCCGCTCGACGTGCTGCGCTTCGCCCCACTGCCGCCCGCCGACCGGCTACGCCTGGGACTGATGGTGATGCGCGCCGCGCGGGTACGCCACTGGCGCCAACTCGAAGCGCTCACCGCCGAGGAATGGCTCGTGCGCATCGGCGGACGCCGGGTGTTCGACCTGGTGTGGCAACCGCTCCTGGAAGGCAAGTTCGGCGCCTACGCCCCCCAGGTCGGCGCCACCTGGATGTGGACCAAACTGCACCTTCGCGGCGGCAGCCGCAGCAGATCCGGGCGCGAGGTGCTGCACTACCTGCGCGGCGGGTGCGGGGCCCTGCTCGACGCCTGGCGACCCCGACTGTGCGAACTGGGCATCAGACTGCGGCTGCACAGCCCGGTCTCCGCCGTCCTGGTCGATCACGGCGGCGTCACCGGGGTCCGCGTCGGCGACGAAGTGGTCCCCGCGCGCCGGGTATTGGTGACCACCGCGCCGAGCGTGCTCGCCGACATGCTGACCGGCCAGGACGACGAACACCTCGCCGTACCCGCGCTGCGCCGCCAGTTGGGCAGCATCCCCTACCTGGCGAACATCTGCCTGGTGTTGGAGAACACCCACGCGCTCTCCGACACCTACTGGCTCAACGTCACCGACCCCACGTTCCCCTACGTAGGCGTCATCGAGCACACCAACTTCGACGATCCGGGCCACTACGGCGGCCGGCACATCGTCTACCTCTCCAAATACCTCCCCGAGGACTCGACGCTGTATCGGATGAGCGACGAGGAGGTGTTCCGCTACAGCCTGCCCCACCTGCGCCGGATGTTCCCGCGCTTTCGCGACGACTGGGTGCGCGGCTACCACGTCTGGCGCGCGGACCACGCACAACCGGTGATCACCCGGAACTACTCGAGGATCGTGCCCGGTGTGGAATGCGCGGTACCCGGCCTGTACATGGCCGGCATGGCGCAGGTCTTCCCCGAGGACCGCGGCACCAACTACGCGGTGCGACACGGCAGGAACGCGGGCAGGCTCGTCGCCGATCGGGTGCGGGCCCACGAACGCACCGGTCTGGCCAGTCTACGAACGGGAGACGGGACGTGAGCGAACTGCTCGACGCCGAGGCCTGCGAGCACCTGTCGATCGACGAGGTGCACGATCTCCACCGGCGCCACGTCAGCCGCAGCCAGGTCACCCTGATCGGCTCGTTCGGATTCGGCCGCGACCTCGTGGAACACGCGGAAGGGTGTTGGATCACGCTGCGCGACGGCCGCCGCGTCCTCGACTTCACCGGCGGTGTGGGCGTGCTCAACCACGGCCACAATCACCCGCGGATCCTGGCCGCACGCCGCCGCTTCGCCGAGCGCAAGAGCATGGAGGTGCACAAGAACTACCTCTCCCCGTACGTCGCCGCGCTCGGCCACAACCTGGCGATGCTGCTGCCGGGCGACCTGAACATCGCCTACTTCCCCAACTCCGGGGCGGAGGCCGTGGAAGGCGCCCTGAAACTGGCGTACAAATACCACCGCGGCCGGCGCGGCACCGTCCTGCACACCGACATCGCCTTCCACGGCAAACTCCTGGGCGCGGGCAGCCTGACCGCGTCTCCGGAGATCCACTTCCCCTTCCCGAGCCTGCCCGGCACCGACCGATTCGGCTACGACGACCCGGACTCCTTCGCCCTCGCCCTGGACCGGCACCGCACCGGCGACGGCGGCAGCGACGTGTACGCGGTGGTGCTCGAACCGTTCAGCGCGTCCGGACTGCGCGAGTGTTCCGAGGAATTCCTGCGCACCGTGCGTCGGATGTGCGACGAACTGGACATCGTGCTCGTCTTCGACGAGGTCTTCACCGGGTGGGGACGCACCGGGTCGCTGTTCCACTTCATGCGCCACCGCGACCTGATCCCCGACGTGCTCGTCACCTCCAAGTCCTTCGGCGGCGGCAAGGCGTCCATCTCCGGCTACGTGAGTCGCGAACACGTCTTCCGCCGCGCGTACGACAACCTCGCCGACGCCACCCTGCACAGCACCACCTACCACGGCTTCGGCGAGGAGACCGTCACCGCGCTCGAAGCCGTCGCGATCGCGGTCGAGGACGACTACCCCGCCCGGGCCCGGCACATCGGCGAACGCCTCGGGAGAGGGCTGGCCAAACTCGCCGAGACGCACCACCGCCTCGTCGCCGGGACCACCGGACGCGGCGCGCTGCACGGGGTGTTCCTCAACGCCGGCCCCGCCCGGCTCGACCGCGTCACCCGACTGCTCCCCGGACCCTTCGCCAAGGACCCGCAACTGCGCGCCAAACTGGTCACCGGAGCGGTGATCTCGGCGCTCTACCACGACCACGACGTGCTCACCTACTACGGCTCCAACCACGGACTCCCGCTGATCGCGGCACCGCCGCTGATCGCCGAGGACGAGGAGATCGACCTCTTCCTCACCGCCCTGGACCGGGTCCTGGACAAGGGCGTCACCCGGCTGGTCACCGCCTTCGTGAAGGACAGGGTCACCGCGTGAGCGGCGCACCCGACCTCGGGGCCCTCGCCCGGGACCGGGCGGATCGGCGCGCGCTCGCGCGAACCACCCGGGCGCTGCGGGCGAGCGGCCTGGCGCGCGTGTGGGCGGTCCGATACCCGCCGCTTCGCGAGCCCGAGGCCGCCGCGCTCGCCGGCGGGCATGTCGCGGGCAGCCTGGCCGCACTGGCGCCGCCGTATCGGGCGGCGTTCGGCGTGCTGCTGCGCCTGGTGCCGGCGGCCTTCCGGCTCGTGACCGGGCGTCGGCTCGAGGTCGCGTCGCCGGAGGTGTTGGCGGCGGGTGCGGGGCGGCTGGAGCGGCTGCCGGTGCTCGGCACGGTGGTGCGCACCACCGGCACCCTGGCGTGCTACGGGGCGCTGGACGGCGTGCGGCCGGCGGTGGCGGCGCGGGCGGCGGGGACCGAACTCCCGGAGCGGGCATGGCCGAACGACCCGCGGTGATCGACTGCGACGCCCTCGTGATCGGCTCCGGCGCCGGTGGGGCCGTCGCCGCACTGGAACTGGCGCGCGCGGGCCGGCGACCGATCGTGCTGGAGGAGGGGCCCGAGGTGTCCGTCGCGGACATCGCCGATGCGTCGCCCGCCGAGAACATGCGGCGGCTGTACCGCAACGCGGGGCTGTCCCCGATCCACGGGCGCCCGACGATCGCCTTCGGCGAAGGGCGCTGCGTCGGCGGTACGACCGTGGTCAACGGCGGCCTGCTGTGGCA
Source organism: Embleya hyalina (assembly GCF_003967355.1). Taxonomy (GTDB): domain Bacteria; phylum Actinomycetota; class Actinomycetes; order Streptomycetales; family Streptomycetaceae; genus Embleya; species Embleya hyalina. Next base: position 467,651 of record NZ_BIFH01000013.1, read on the forward strand.
CCCGCCGGCCGACCTGCTCGACCGCTGGGCGCTGCGCTCGGGCGTGGACGGATATCGGGCCGAAGACCTCGACGCACACCTGCGCGACGTCACCCGACGGTTGTCGGTGATCACGCACACGGAACGCCCGCCGGCCAACCGGGACTCGCGGCTGCTCGCGGTCGGCGCGGACGCCCTGGGGTGGCGCCGACAGGACGCCCGCCGCGCGGTGCGCGGATGCCGACACAGCAACCGCTGCGCCACGGGCTGTCCGACCGGGGCGAAGCAGAGCATGGCGCTCACGTACCTCCCGCAGGCCCGGCGGCGGGGCGCGCGCGTCGACGCCGGCACCCGGGTGGTCCGCATCGCGCACGACGGGCGCACCGTCACCGCGGTACACGCGGTGGGCCCCGACGGGCGGCGGACGACCTACCGGCCGAACGTCGTCTTCCTCGCCGCCGGCGCCCTGGGTACACCCGCGCTGCTGCAACGCAGCGGCATCCACGCCCGCCGGGCCGGGCGACACACCGCGATCCACGTCAACCTGCGGGTGAACGCGCGCTTCGCCGACCCCGTCGCGGCCCGGGACGGGACCATCTTCACCACCCAGCTCCACGAGTTCGCCGACCTGGGCATCCTGGTCATGCCGGCCAACCTCACCCCCGGCACCCTGGCCGCGAGCCTCGCGGGGCATGCGCCGCGGGTGCTGGAGCGATTGCTCGCGGACATCGACCACGTCGGGACGTACACGGTGCAGGTCCGGGTGTCCGGCAGCGTCCGCGTCACCGCGTTGCCCGCCGGCGGCCTGCTCCTGCGGCATCATCTGCGGGCGAGCGACCGGGAGTTGTTGCGGTTCGGACTGCGGCAGGCGGCGCGGGTGCTGTTCGCGGCGGGCGCGGTCGAGCTGTACGCGCCCGAACGGCGCGTGTTGCGCTCCGTCGAGGAGGCGGAGGCGTTCGTCCCGCGAGCCGACCCGCGGCGCTGGGACCTGGTATCGGTGCACGCCATGGCCTCGTGCCCGATGGGCCTGCCCGAACGCGGCGGGCTGTGCGACGGATACGGCCGACCGTACGGCCTCCGCGGGCTGCACCTGTGCGACGCGTCGGTGCTGCCCGGCGCGACCGGGGTGAGCCCGCAGGGGACCATCATGGCGTTCGCCCACGAGATCACCGACCGGTATCTGGCACTGCCCAGGCTGCCCTGACGCGGAATCCGGGAAAGGAAAACATTCACGTGTCGAATACCCCTCCCGCACACCTGCCCGGCCTGCTCGAACCGCGCTCCGACGAGATTCGGTGCGATATCGCGATCATCGGCTCCGGCATGGGAGGCGCGACACTCGCCTACGCGCTGCGTGATCTCGGGGCCCGGGTCACGGTGATCGAGCGGGGGGACTTCCTGCCGCGCGAATACGAGAACTGGTCGCCGAAAGCCGTTTTCACCCGGAGCCGCTATCGCAACAGCGAAAGCTGGTACGACGACACGAGCCGGCCCTTCCGACCCGGCGTGCACTACTACGTGGGCGGAAACACCAAGGTATACGGGGCCACGCTGCCGCGATTTCGGGAAACGGACTTCGGTGCGGTCGACCTGCACGAGGGCGTCTCGCCGGCCTGGCCGATCGACTATCGCGACATCGAACCGCACTACGCCCGCGCGGAGCGGGTCTACCGGGTGCACGGCACCCCGGGGCAGGACCCCACCGAGCCGTGGCGGTCGGGCGACTTCCCGTTCCCCGGGGTGGCCCACGAACCCGCCGTCGCGGCACTGGCCGACTCCCTGCGCGGCCAGGGACTGACGCCGTTCGACATGCCGATCGGGGTGGATCTGCGTACCGGGGGAGGCTGCGTGCGCTGTGCCACCTGCGACGGCTTCCCGTGCCTGCTGGACGCCAAGAGCGACGCCGACGTGTGCGCGATGCGCCCCGCGCTGGTCGCGGGCAACGTCGAACTGCTGACCCGCACCACGGTCGTCCGGCTGCGCACCGACCCGAGCGGCACCCGTGTGACCGAGGCCGTCGCCACCCGGGACGGCCGGGAACTGCGTATCGTGGCCGAACGATTCGTGCTGGCGGCCGGGGCGGTCAACACCGCCGCGCTGCTCCTGCGGTCCGGCCCCGGGCCGGGGCGCGGCCTGGCCGACGGCTCGGGGCGGGTGGGCCGCAACTACATGGTGCACAACAGCACGTTCGTGGTCGCGGTCGACCCGCGCCGCCGCAACGACACGGTCTTCCAGAAGACCCTCGGCTGGAACGACTGGTATCGCGACGAGGGCCCGCACGGGCCGCTGGGCAATGTACAAACGCTCGGGAAGCTCCAGGCCCCGATGGCCCGCGTGCTCGGCGAGCGGGTGCCGGCGCCGATCCTCGGCGCGCTGGCCGCGCACAGCGTGGACCTGTACCTCACCAGCGAGGACCTGCCCTCGTCGAACAATCGCGTCACCGTCGACGGGGCGGATCGGGTGGTCGTGCACTGGTCGCCGAACAACCTGGCGCCGCATCGGGAACTGGTGCGGCGCACCGCGGACGTGCTGCGGCGATCGGGATATCCCATGGTCTTCACCCGGCGCATGGGGGTGGCGGTCAACTCCCACCAGTGCGGTACGGCGGTGATGGGCGAGGACCCGGCCACCAGCGTCGTCGACCCCTACGGCAAGGCGCACGACCTGCGCAATCTGTGGGTGGCCGACAGCGCGGTGTTCCCGTCCTCGGCGGCGGTGAACCCGGGCCTGACCATCGCCGCGAATGCCTTCCGGATCGCCGAGGACGGCGAACTCGCCGATTGAGGACGGCGAACTCGGCGGCCGAGGGCGGGGTTTCAGGGGCCGGACGGGTGGTCGCCGGCCAGGAGATCCCAGGCCAGCAGGCCGGCGCCCAACGAGCCCGACTCGTCCTCGAAGCGTGCGCCGAGCAGCTGCGGCGGCACCTCGAAGGTCAGCCGCCGTTCGAGTTCCGCGCGCAGCGGGCGCAGCAGCAGGTCACCCGAGCGCCCGATCCCACCGCCCAGCACGACGGCGGAGGGATCGAGCATCGTCACGGACGCCACCAAGGTGTCGGCCAGGCCGTCGATCATCTCGGACCACACCCGGGTCGCGATCGCCTCGCCCTCGGCCGCCAGGCGCGCGACGTCGGCGGCGTCGACGGCCGGCCCGTCGCCGGGGTTCGCGAGTTCGCGATGGCGGCGCGCGATGGCCGGCCCGCCGACCACGGTGCTCACGCATCCGCGCCGGCCGCACCCACAGGCGCGGCCGTTCGCCCGCAGGACCGTGTGGCCCATCTCGCCGGCTCGCCAGTGGGCGCCGACGAACGGCCGTCCGCCGATCATGATCGCCGCGCCCACGCCGGTACCGATCGGCACGAACAGGAAGACGTCGTGGCCGACGCCGGCGCCCAGGCGGGCCTCGGCGACACCGCCGGCGCGCACGTCGTGCCCGAGCGCCACGGGTAGGCCCAGTCGTTCGGCCAGCCGGTCGCGCAGCGACACGTCCCGCCACCGGAAGGCGGAGGAGAACACGGCCACCCCGGCCGCCTCGTCCACCACCCCGCAGGCGGCGACCCCGACGGCGCGCACCACGGTGCCGCGCCGGGTCGCCTCGGCCACCGAGGCGGCGGCGTGGTCGAGCACGTGGTCCACCACGGCGTCGGGGCCCAGTTCACGCCCGCTGCGGTGCCGGCCGACGAATTCGTGGGTGCCGTCGCGGCCGATCAGCGCCGACTTGAAGGCGGTGCCTCCGAGGTCGAGTCCGAGCACGACGTCCTCACCGGCATACGTCCGCATGACCGTGACTCCTCACTCGAGGCGGCCGTTCCGGCCCGCCCGCGCATCCCCGAGGGCGTCACGATACAAGGCGCCCGATTCGTCCGGGCGCCCGATTCGTCCGGTTGCTCAGTCGGCGGGATGCAACTGCGCGGTGCTGAACGCGACGGTGACCCGGTGACTGACCAGACCGCCGTGCACGGGGTGGCCGTCCGGGTGCAGCAGGGAGTAGGCCTCGATGCGGGCGCGGTACAGCCGATTGGGCGACGCTCCGCGGAAGTCGTCCGCCGGGCGCTCGCGCTTCACCCGCACCTCCGGGTCGGGGTAGCGCCGCGCGTAGTAGACGGCGCAGCCCTCGGCGACCTCGTCGTCGGTCAGCGGCCGGGCGGTTCCGCTGCCGAACAGGGCCTGATCCGTCCCGGTCGTGCCGAGATCGTAGGCCAGCACCGAAACGGCCGGATTCTCGTCGATGTTGCGCGAGTGCCGGGAGTCGGCGGCCGATATCCAGTAGAAGTGGTCCGCGAAGTCCCAGGCGTGCGCCAATGGGGTCATCCACGATTCGCCGCCCCGAGAGGCGGTCCCCAGGGTGAGATAGCGAACAGATCGCAGAACGTCTCCGGCGATGACTCGAAGATCCTCATCGGACAACGACACGTGCACCTCCGTCGGCTGGCTGATTCGGCGGAAGAGAATCCCCGCCCGGCTCGCTGTATTTCCCGTGTCACTCTAACAACGGGCGCGTATCGCCATAAGACTGCCGAGGTCGCGGAATCCGGAATGCGTCCTGTCTGTTCGTGTGCGGGGGCGGCGATCGAATGGCCGAATTCCGAGGCGGCGTGGAAAGCGGCGACACGGTGTCCGGGGCCGCCTGACTCTTGCCGGATGGACGCAGGAGTGGTGACAGTATGTGGTCATTCGGCTACCATGAGTCGTCAGGTGTGTCGCGCGTCGCGGCTTCCGTTGCCGCTCACGTCGCATTCTTCGTCATATCCTCCGTAGCGGCTCGCGTTGCAGGTCGCGTTGCAGCACGCGTCGCAGGAGGCGTCGCAACTTCCGTTGTATCTCCCGTCGTTCCGAGCGGAACCGGTGGATCGCCGTCTGCTCCGTACCCGCGAAGGAGTGGGCGAACGGCATACCGGGTGGGTCAGGCGGTGTGTTCGTGCGTGACGAAGGTGTCCGTCACGTACGGGATGTCCATCGGGTCGGGGCGATCGGCCAGGTGCGTGCGCAGGCGGGCGAAGAAGTCCGCGTGTTCGGCCTCGGGCAGCGCGTTGACGTAGCTGAGCGTGGCGATGCGGTCGGTGAGTTCCCGGTGCGCGAGGGTCTCGGTCCAGCGGAAGTCGCGGCGCACCGCGGGGAGGTAGCGGCCCGACGCGTCGAGGTCGGTGCGGAAGTCGCGGCCGACCTCGTACGGCTGGAACTCCTTCCACTCGGTGACCGCGCTCAGCGCGAGCGCCTCGGCGTCCGACTCGTCGCGCTCGTTCCACAGCAGCACCAGGCCGCCGCCCGGGCGCAACACCCGAGCGATCTCGCGCAGCGCGGCGGGACCGTCGAACCAGTGGAACGCCTGCGCGACCACGACCGCGTCGAACGACCCGGCGGGGAAGGGGATTTCCTCGGCGCTGCCGATGTGCAGCGGGACCTCGGGCAGCGCCCGGGCGAAGGTGGCCCGCATCGCCTCGGACGGCTCGACCGCGGTGACGTCGGCGCCCAGCGCGACGAGTTCGGCGGTCATCCGGCCGGTCCCCGCCGCGAGGTCGAGCACTTCACGACCCGGGCCGAGGTCGACCGCGCCGTGCAGGTACGCGATCACCTCGGGGCGGTACGCGGGCCGGGCCCGATGGTAACGGTCGGCGCCGGAGCCGAATCCCCGGCGGGCAAGCTCGCTCATGTCCATGGCACCGCATGGTGCCCGCGACGACGGCCGATCCCAGGCCGGTTCGCGGCGGACTCCGGGCCCGGTCGGCGGCGTCCGCGACGGGTCGCGGATGCGGTCGACGGCCGACGACGTCACCGGACACGTCCCTCGACCCGGCGCCGCGCCGGGATCGGGGTGGGTCGTTGCGATGCGGCAAGGGGGGCGTTGCCGATCGAACGTTCGGGTCTCCGGAGGGGTGGAGCAGCCGGGGTGGCTCCACCATCTCGCCGGGCAGGCGGCGGGGTCTACTCGTGGGCGCTGATCTCGCCGCCCGAACTCAGCACGATGTATATGCCGTTGGCGACCGCGCCGGCGTCGTGCTGGTTCGCTTCCAATGTGCCGTGGTTCACGCCCCCGTTGCCGAGGATCCGCGCACGGAACCGGAGTTCGCCGACCTTGGTGACCTCGGCCGTCCAGCCGCCGGGGAGTTGGAAGGTGCCCGGACCGGTGTGTTCGCCGCCCATCCAGGAGTGGATCGTGCCGTCCATCGAGAGCACGACGAACATGCCGTTGGCGTCGAGCCCGGCGTCCGTGTCGTTGGTTTCGAGCGTGGCGAGGACCTGGCCCCCGTTGACGATCTTGGCACGGTAGCGCTGGGCGCCGAGGTTCTCGATCTCGGCCGTGCTGCCGTCCACCAGGGTCTTGCCGCCGCCGGAGGAGCCGCCCTTGGGCGTCGTGGCCGGCGGGGTGCCGGTCTTCGGCTTGGTCGTGCCGGTCGGCGCGCTCGTGCCGGGCGCGTCGGATGCGGCGGCCGGCGCGGGCGGGGCGACCGGCGGGGTGCTGTCGCCGACCTTGGCCGTGGCGGCCGGCGCGGTGGTCTTGTCCTTGTCGTCCGAGTCGCACGCCGTTGCGGTGGGGATCAGCAGAGCCGCCGCCAGCACGGTGCCGGCCAGTGTACGGACGGTGTTCGTACGGCGGGTCGTTACGAGGGACATGCGATTTCTCCCGAGCAATTGGTGTTGAGGACGCACACGTTGCCCACTCCCTCCGGTGTTGGGACGGGAGGCGGTGGCGCGCCGTGCAAGATCGACGTTAGCCCGGAACAGTCGACGAATCGGGTCCCGCCATGTCACCGGATTGCTACGCCTCGGATCGTGTGGCGAGCCCCACAAGTGACTCCGGACAAGCCTCCCGTTTCCCCGAAACCACGCTTCCCGCACGATGCGGCACAGGGTCGCGAAACCGCGTCCGGGACACCGCGGGGCCCGGTCCCCGTATGGTCTGCGCATGGCGAAGTATTTCGATGTGCATCCCGAGAACCCCCAGCAACGCACCATCGGCAGTGTGGTCGACCTGATTCGCGGCGGGTCGCTCGTCGTGTACCCGACGGATTCCTGTTTCGCACTGGGATGCCAATTGGGCAACCGTGAGGGCATCGCCCGGATTCGCGCGATCCGCGAGCTCGACGACCGGCACCACTTCACCCTGGTGTGCGAGAGCTTCGCCCAGCTGGGCCGGTTCGTACACCTGGACAACGACGTGTTCCGGGCGATCAAGGCGTCCACGCCCGGCCCCTACACCTTCATTCTCCGGGCCACGTCGGAGGTGCCGAAGCAGCTGCTGCATCCGAAGAAGAAGACGGTCGGCGTCCGGATTCCCGACCACGTCGTCACCCAGGCCCTGCTCGCCGAACTCGGTGAGCCGATCCTGTCCAGCACGCTGCTCCTGCCCGGCGAGGAGGAGCCGCTGACGCAGGGCTGGGAGATCAAGGAACGGCTCGACCACGTGGTGGACGCCGTGGTGGACTCCGGCGACTGCGGCATCCAGCCGACCACGGTCATCGACTTCTCCAGCGACGAGGCCGAGATCGTCCGCCGCGGGGCGGGCGACACCGCGCGCTTCGAGTAGCGGTGCGCCGGCGGGCGGAACGGAAAAGCCCCGGGCGTCTTGACGCCCGGGGCTTTTCGCGAGGTATATTTGGTGGTTCTGAATACCGATTCCGAATGGTATTCGGAAAGCTGAATGACGACATGATATCCGCCCGGGAGTCGAATTGTCAAACGCCGAATTGGGACACGAGCAGGAATTCGTCGATGTGCTGTACGCGCATCTCGCGGACCTGCGCGCCCGGACGGAGGCCGCCGTGACGAGCGCGCTCGGGCGCGAGCACGACGGCACCCGGCAGGCGCGCGTCGAGCGGGACATCGTGGTCTTCGAGCAGTCGGGCCTGCTGGCGGCGTTGGACGCCGGAGCGAACGGCCTGTGTTTCGGACGATTGTTGTTCCGCGACGGTGCCGACCATCACATCGGGCGCATCGGGATCCGCCGCGACGACGCCGAGCACACGCCGTTGGTCATCGACTGGCGGGCCGACGTCGCCCGGCCGTTCTATCTGGCGACCGGGCACACCCCGATGGGGCTGCGGCGTCGGCGGCACATCACCACGTCCGGGCGCCGGGTCACCGGGCTGCACGACGAGATCCTGGACCTCACCGACGCCACCCGTACCGGCTTCGAGGGCTCGGACGCCGACGCCGTGCTGCTCGCGTCGCTCGACGCGGCCCGCACCGGGCGCATGCACGACATCGTGCAGACCATCCAGGCCGAGCAGGACCGGATCATCCGCGCGCCGCACGGCGGTGTGCTCGTGGTCGAGGGCGGCCCGGGCACCGGCAAGACCGTCGTCGCGCTGCACCGCGCGGCCTACCTGCTGTACGCGAACCGCGAGCAGTTGACCCGCCGCGTCGTGCTCGTGGTCGGCCCCAACCCCGCCTTCCTCGGCTACATCGAGGACGTGCTGCCGTCGCTCGGCGAGACGGGCGTGCAATTCGCCACCCCCGGCGAGCTGTTCCCGGGCGTGACCGCGACCGCCGTCGACACCCCGGAGGCCGCCGAGGTCAAGGGTCGGGCCGCGATGGCCGAGGTGCTGGGCCGCTTCGTGGCCGACCGGCAGACGGTGCCCGAGACGCCGTTGTTCATCGAGCACGACGACGGCGACCTGTACCTCGACGCGGCGATCGCCGAGGCCGCCCGGAGCAAGGCGCGGGCGACGCCGCTGCCGCACAACCTGGCCCGCCCGGCGTTCGCGTCGCGCGTGATCGACGGCCTGACCGAGCAGTTGGTCGATCGGCTCGGCGCCGACCCGTTCGGCGGGCCGAACTTCCTCGGCTCGGGCGAGATCGCGCAGTTGTCGATGTCGGTCGCCGAGAGCCCGGCCGTCCAGGCGGCCATCGACGAACTGTGGCCGCGCCTCACGCCGCAGGAGTTGATCGCGGACTACCTCGCCGAACCGGTCTACCTGTCCGACGAGGACGCGGCGGCGATCCGGCGACCGATCGGATACGACCCGGTCTTCGGGACCCGGGCCGCCGTCGAATGGACGGTCGCCGACGTGCCGTTGCTCGACGAGGCCGCCGAACTCCTGGGCGAGGACGACTCGTTGGCGCGGGCCCTGGCAGCCGCCGAACGCCGCCGGCGGATCGCCTACGCGCAGGGCGTGCTCGACCTGTCGTACGGCTCGCGCACCCAGGAGTTCGAGGATCGCGACGACGAGGAGTCCGAGGTGCTGAGCGCCCACGACCTCGTGGACGCCGAACGCCTCGCCGAACGCCAGGAGGAACTCGACCACCGCACCTCCGCCGAACGCGCGGCGGCGGACCGCACCTGGGCGTACGGCCACATCGTGGTCGACGAGGCCCAGGAACTGTCCGCGATGGCCTGGCGGTTGCTGATGCGGCGCAGCCCCACCCGGTCGATGACCCTGGTCGGCGACCCCGCGCAGACCTCGGAGCCGGGCGCGTGCGGCTCGTGGGAGCGCATCCTGGTGCCGTTCGTCGAGGGCCGCTGGGAGCGGGTGCGCCTGGGCGTGAACTACCGTACGCCGACCGAGATCATGGAGGTCGCGGCGGAGGTCGTGCGGGCCGTCGACCCCGGGTTCGGGCCGCCGGACTCGGTGCGCTCGACCGGCGTGAAGCCGTGGTCGCGGCACACCGCGGACCTGCCGGCGGCCGTGGCCTGGGCGGTCGCGCACGAAGGGGTCGCGCCGGAGGGGGTCGCGCACGACGCGGTCACCCCGGGGGCGGGCCCGGGAGACGCCGGCGGCGCCGACGCGCGGATTCCGGTCGCCGGCCGCGTCGCCGTGATCGCGCCGCGCGAGCTGATCGACACGCTGGCGACGGCGATCCCGCACGCCGAGCGAGGCGTCGAGCCGGACCTGACCCGGCCGTTGGTGCTGCTCGATCCCAAGCAGGCCAAGGGCCTGGAGTTCGACGTCGTGATCGTCGCGGAGCCGGCCGCGTTCGCCCTGGCGGACCTGTACGTGGCCCTGACCCGGGCGACGCAACGCCTCGGCGTCGTCCACACCCGCGACCTCCCGCCGGGCCTCACCGGTCTCGTCCAGGCGGGCTGACCGGGACTACCGCGACCCGGACGCGGTGACCGCGGCGGGCGCCGGCCACGCGCTCGAAAGGCACGTGGCCGGCGCCCGCGCCCACCGCCCCGCCGGCGCCCCCGGCCGTCAGGTCCGGCGACGCAGGGTGTGCCGCAGGGGCCGTCGCAGGCGGCGCGGGACACGGAGGAGGCGGTCGGTGGGCGCCACCACACGCCGGATGCGCTCGCGCAGGACCGGACCGGGCCGGGCGACCACGGCGCGCAGCCGGCGCTCCTCGGCCAGTCGGCGCCGCCGCTCCTCGATGCGCTGCGCCAGGTCGCCCGGGGTGCCCGCCGGGCGGGTCTCGTCGACGAGCTTGTCGACGGCGGTCAGCAGCGTGCCGTACAGCTCCCAGCGGTCCGGGTTCTCGATCGAGTCGGCGAGCAGGATCGCCTCGGTGCGCGAGCGGTCCGCGAGCGCCTCGGTCAGCCGGTCGCGCAGGGTGTCCTCGGCCCGGGCGGCCTCCTCCGGCAGGGCCCGCCCGTGCAACACGACCAGATGGCCGTACGCCGCGAACAGCGCCGCGAGCGAGTGGAACAGACTGCGCAGGGACTGTGCGGTGGCCAACGGGATCTCGGTGTACGCCGGCTCGCCGTGCGCACCCCGCGCGTAGAGCCCGCTCAGTGCCCGACACACCATGCGCAGCGCCACCGCGCTGATCTCGGCGGTGTCCAGGCCGCTGCGCAGCGCCAGCACCCGCACGGTGGCCCGTCTGCCGCGCGGGTTGAGCCGGGTACCCTCCTCGGCCGTCGACAACGTCGCGTCCACGCGCACGATGTCCCGGTCGATCCGGCGGGCCTCCTCCAGCCAGCCGTGCGCCCGGGCGTGGCTGACGTCCTCGCCGATCTCCCGGGCCATCGTGTCCAGCAGGCGGGTCAGCCCGTCGAAGGCCGACATCACCGCCTCGTTCGCGGGCCGGACGTGCACCGGCGGCGCCAGGACGAGGGAGAAGACCATGCCGACCGCGGCCCCGATCAGGGTCTCCGCGATCCGGTCCCACGCGGTGTCGGCGACCTGGCTGACGCCCAGCACGATCATCGCGCTGATCGCCACCTCGTTGATCGAATCGCCGAGCCGGATCAGGTGCCCCAGACCGAGCGAGGCCAACAACAGCAGGGTCAGACTCCACCAGTTGAGCCCGACCGCCTCGCTGAACAGCACCGCGATCAGCACCCCGGAGACCACGCTGGCCACCCGCTGTACACCCGTGGTGAACGTCGCGTACGAGGTGACCTGGACCACCAGGAGCGCGGTGAGCGGAGACAGGATCGGCTGCGGATCGGGGCCGGTCAGCAGCAGCGCGGCGACATACGAGGTGACGGCCGCCACGGTGGTCCGCAGCACCTGCGCGACCAGTGAGGTCTCGCTCTCCTTGACCCTGGACAGCGCCGCCGAGAGATCGACGTCGGACGGCATGCGGCTCCCTTCTCCACGTGCTCCACGCGGTCGGACCGTGGTTTTTTTTCGATCCCCCTCGTATGCCCTGTTCGCGACCGTCACACCGGTCGTTCGACCGTGAGCGGCACGTCCACCGCCGTCCTCGAAACGCATGGCCCGGCGCGTGGCGGAGGAGCGATCCCCGCGAGCGTTTGCCGATCGCACGACAACGCCCGCGCGGCGCGCATACCGATTCGCGCGGCCCCGTGTCGCGATCGCGGTGATCCGGGACGACGTCGGCCGCCGGCGGGACGTCGGTTCGCCCGGTGGGTCAGTTCGGGTCGTGGCCGATGATCTGGGTGACGTGGTTGCCGCGGGCGACGACGACGAAGCGGTGGCCGAGGGCGGTCGGCTCGGTGTCGAGGTGCAGGACGCCCTCGACGCCCGCCTCCATGGCGGGTGGACCGTCGATGACGGCGGTCCACCTGTTGGGGAGGGTGTCACCGTCGACCGGCCAGTCGTACAGGTCGAGCGTGACCTCGACGTCGTCGCGGTCGGGGAGCGTCACGTGCCCGTGGGCCTGGTGGATCTCCATCCTTCGAGTCTGCGTCGGCTCGCGGGATCCCGCCGGCGAGACGCCCGCCCCCCGAGGTTCCGGGAACCACGTTCGGCCGATGCATCCACATGGTGACGACATCCCACGGAACGTGAGCGCCGTCGGTGCTCATTCGGCGCTTCGTGCACGATGTCGTCGTGGTGCGGTCGCGGCGGCACGCGGTGTCGGCGTCCGGATGCGGAGGCCGTGGACGCGCGGCGCGCCCGCCGCGTACCCGGAGCGGGTACGCGGCGGAACGCGCCGCGGTCGGGTGGCCCGCGTCGCCGTCGCCGTCGTCAGCGCATGTTCACGACGGCGGGGGAGTTCTGGTACGACGCGAGCAGCCACCTGCCGTCCCGGCGGGTCAGGACCCACGTCGCGATCGCGGCGCGGTCGGCCGGTACTTCGGTCTCGCCCGCGAAGACGACGTTCGATTCGCTGACCACGAGGGCGGTGTCGTCGTTGAGGAAGCGAATGCCCAGTACCTTGTTGTCGGTTGTCGAGCCCTTCAGGAAACCGTCGAAGCCGGCCGCCATGCTCCGGCGGACGTCCTCGCGGGACGGACGGTAGGAGCCCGGCAGGATCGCGCAGGCGTCCTCGGTGTAGTCGGCCACGAACGCGTCGGCGTCGTGCGCGTCCCAGGCGTCGTACACACCCTCGAGTACCTTCAGGATGGCGGTCTCGTCCGCGGCCCTGGTGCGGTTGGTGGTCATGGGTTTCCTCGTTCCGGTCGTACTGGCGCGGATCGTCGCGGTCTGCGACGCACCGGGAGTCGGGTGCGGCTCCGCGGATACATACCGGCGGCGGGATCCGAACTCATCGCGCCGAGACGAACTTTTTTCAGCGGCCGAAGACATGCCCCGGCGGCCGTCGGATTCCGAGCCGCGGCGCGAGGCCGAACGACGCGAACACCTCGGGGTCCCGGAACACGGTGTTCCTGTCGATGCCGGAGGTGGTGACGGTGAACACCTGGAGGGTGTGCACCTCGAACACGCCGTCGGCGCCGAGGTTGTAGGCGGCGAACCCCGGCTGACCGTTGGCCGCGACGGGGACCAGCCGCCACGTGGTGCCCGCCTTGTCGAACACCCAGTCCATGAATTGCCCGTAGTTGTCGCGCCCGACGAACCAATTGAGCATCGGCGGCATCTCCATCAGGACATCGTCGGTCAGGAGCCGCTTGAGCCCTTCGACGTCGGCGTTCACGAACGCCGTCATGTAGCGATCGACACAGGCCCGCTGTTCCGCCTGCGAGGGCTCGTCGACCTGGTCCTCCAGGACGCCCGTTCGGCTCAGCCGCGCCCGCGCCCGCTGCAGCGAACTGTTGACGGAGGCGACCGACGTACCGAGGATGTCCGCGGTCTCGGCGGCGGAGAAGGCGAGCACCTCGCGCAGGATCAGCGCGGCGCGCTGCCGTGCCGAGAGGAGTTGCAACGCGGCGACGAAGGCCAGGCGCAGGCTGCCGCGATCGACGGCCGCGCCGGCGGGATCCCCGAGGTGCAGCAGCGCGTCGGGCATCGGTTGCAGCCAGGTGACCTCGCCGCCGTGGACCAGCGGATCGAGCGGCCGGCTGTCGGCGACCATTCCCGAGGGCAGCGGTCGGCGACCGCGGGTCTCCAAGGCCGTCAGGCAGGCGTGCGTCGCGATCCGATACAGCCAGGTCCGCAGCGAACCGCGGGCCGGGTCGTATCGATCCCGCGCCCGCCAGGCCCGCAGGTAGGTCTCCTGAACCAGGTCCTCGGCGTCGTGGACCGAACCGAGGACGCGGTAGCAGTGGGCGAGCAGTTCCCGCCGATACGGCTCCACCCGCCGGCCGAAGTCCTCCACCATGGTCGCCCCCCGGCCGATATCCCCGCTGTTCCCGGCCGCGAACGATATCGCAATCGCACGACCCCTCCGGCGCCGACGAGTTCGGCCTCGGGACCCGGCAACCGGCCTTCCGCCGCCTCCGGTGGGCCCGTGGTGCCGGCGCGCCGATGGGCGGTGGGGTGCGTAGCCTGGCGAGAGGGGCCGTCTGGATGGGGAGCCGGTGGTCGCGTGACGGTCGAGGTCGACTACAGGGCGTTGTTCGCCGCGACGCGGAGCCCGTACCTGGTGCTTGCGCCGGATCTGCTGATCGTGGACGTCAACGAGGCGTATCTGCGGGTGACCGGTCGCACCCGGGAGGAACTGCTCGGGCGGTATCTGTTCGACGCGTTCCCCGGCAATCCCGCCGACCCGGACGCGGACGGGGTGCGAAACCTCGGGATGTCACTGGAGCGGGCGCTCGCCACGGGCGAGGCGGACACGATGGCCGTGCAGCAGTACGACATCCCCGTGGTCGAGCGGCCCGGGGTGTTCGAGGAGCGTTGGTGGTCCTCGGTGAACGCTCCCGTCAGGGGTCCGGACGGGGAGGTGGCGTGGCTCATCCACCGGGTCGAGGACGTGACCGCGTTCATCCGGTCCCGCCGGTTCCACGACTGCGGCGAGGGGGCGCCGCGAACCGAACACGAGGCGGGAGCGGAGGCGGAACTGTTCGTCCGGGCCCGGGAGTTGCAGCGACTGAACGAGGAACTGCGGGCGGCCAACGCCCGGGAGCGGGAAGTCGCCGTCACCCTCCAGGAGGCGATGTTGCATTCGCCGGACCTGGCTCGGCACTCCGAGGTGGCGGTGCGCTATCTGCCGGCGGTGGATTCGCTGAACGTGTGCGGAGACTGGTACGACGCCGTCGACTTGGCCGACGGGCGGTTCAGCGTCGCCGTGGGCGACGTCGTCGGGCACGGCCTGGAGGCCGCCACCGTCATGGGCATGCTCCGCAGCGCGCTGTCCGCGGCCAGTCGGGTGGTCGCCGGGCCGGCCGGCGCCCTGGAGGTGCTGGGCATGTACGCACGGTCCGTCGAGGGGGCGCTCGCCACGACCGCCATCAGCGTGCTCGTGGACAGCCGTTCGAAGCTGCTCGTCTACTCCAGCGCCGGCCATCCGCCGCCGGTGCTGCTGCACGCCGACGGCACCCACGAACTCCTCGACCACGCCACCGACCCGCCGCTGGGCGCGCGACCCGAGCACGTGCCCCGGCCGCAGGCCGGCACCGGCTACCACGCGGGCGACACGCTCGTCATCTACACCGACGGCCTGATCGAACGCCGCGGCGAGGACGTCGACACCGGCCTGGACCGCCTCACCGCCACCCTCGGCGACCTCACCGGCCTCGGCTCCGAGCGCCTGGCCGACGAACTCCTCGAACGCCTCGACCTGGCCGGCGGCGGCCGCGACGACATCGCCCTGGTCGTCGTCCGCCTCTGACCCACCGGCCGGACCAGGCGGATCGACGGATCCGGCCGGCACCGTTCCGGCGGCCGTGTAGGCGACCACCTTCGGGTGGTGACGGTCGCGTGCGTCGGGGGGTCCCATCGGGCTTCACGGAACGTCATGATGGACCTTCGTATGGTGATGAAGCCGAAGAGGACGGGGGTGGCGGGGCCGCCCTGGGCGGGCGGGTGGTCGTGCTCGATGTGTGACTCGGATGGTTTGGGCGTTCGGAGGCGATTGCATGAACGGTGATCCCCGCGAGTCGGGTGAGGAGGCCGGGCGGCGCAGTGCCGCCCTTGTCGTCGAGGAGGCCCTGGGGTTTCTGTATCCGGCCGCGTTGCGCGCGGCCGCGACGGTCGGGGTCGCGGACCATCTGGCCGACGGACCCCTCGGTGCGGCGGAACTGGCGCGGTTGACCGGCACCCGGGAACAGAACCTGTATCGGCTGCTGCGACTCCTGGCGACCCGGGGGTTGTTCGAGGAGGACGACCGGGGCCGGTTCCGGCTGACCCCGGCGGGGGACTCGTTGCGTTCGGACGCGCCCGTCTCGGCACGCGCCGCGGTCCTGATGCTGACGGATCACACGATGTGGCTGCCGAGCGGGGAGATGACCCGCTGTCTGGAAACGGGTTCCTCGGCCTTCGAGGACATCTTCGGCGTGCCGTTCTTCGAGCACTTCGCCCGGGACGAGAAGACCGCCGCCGTATTCCACGCGGGCATGGACTCCATGTCGGAGGCGGAGAACGTTCCGATCGCCGCCGCCTACGCCTTCCCCGAGGCGGCCACCCTCGTGGATGTGGGCGGCGGCTACGGCGGTTTCCTGCTGGCCGCGTTGCGCGCCGGGCCGCGTCTGCGGGGAATCCTGTACGACCATGCCCACGTCCTGGCCGGCCACCGACTGGAGGTCCCGGAACTGACGGGCCGCTGGGCCACGTCGGAGGGCGACTTCTTCGCCTCGGTTCCCGCCGGAGACGTCTACCTGCTCAAGCGCATCCTGCACGACTGGGACGACGAGCAGTGCGTGCGGATCCTGCGCAACTGCCGCCGGGCGATGGCGCCCGGCGGTCGGGTCCTCGTCGTCGACGCGGTGCTGCCGCGGGGCAACGAACCGCACCAGGGCAAGGCACTGGACCTGATGATGATGGCGTCGCTGGTCGGCCGGGAGCGCACCGAGGCGGACTTCGCCCGACTGTTCGACGCGGCGGGTCTGCGGTTGGCCGGCGTCGTCCCCACCCCGACCGTGCTGTCGATCGTGGAAGGGGCCGCGTCCGAGGACACGTGAGAGGGCGGCCGGTCGGCCCGCCGGGCGCGGCCACCCGCGTTCGCCGCAACGCCGGGCGTACGCCCGCCTGTTGGCGGGTCTCGCCGAGCGCTGCCCCGCGCCGCGACCTTCCGGGGCCGGACCGACGCGGCGGAGGGCGCGACCGGCCCGGCCGACGAACCGACCGCCCACGAGGCCGGGCCCGCGGCGGACACTGCCGCCGCAACGCACGCCACCCCCGGCGCCGCTCGGCCCGAACGGCGCCGGGGCACGGACGGCCGCCGCCGACCTGCCCGCGCCGCGACCGAGTGGTGCCGGCGTGTCGACGTGCGACGGTGGTCGAGCGTCGGTGGCTGGGCGTACGGTCCCGGCATGGACGATCACCGGAACGCGGCTCGCTCGATCCACGACTTCGCGACCTGGGAGCCCGTGCTGCGCCTCGTGCGAGCGAGCCGGGCGGAGCGTCTCGCCGTCCCGGGCGGGCGCGTGGCGGGGTACATCGGACGGGGCGGCTGGAGCGTGCCGCTCAGGGGAGGGCCGCCGCGGTCCTATCGGGACGAGCACGATGCCGTGGGGCGGGTGCGCGGCGCTCTGGCCGAGGACGGCGTCGACGTCGTCTCGTTCGCCGTGGAGGTCGATCCGGCGGGAAGGACGCTGCTGCGCATACTCGAGTACGGCCCGGCCGTGGAGCCCGGAGTCGGCCCGCATCCGGGAGCGCTCGTCCTGGTCGAGGGCGCGCTTCCGCGGTCCTGGCATCGCCTGCCCGACGCGGTGCCGGGGGCGGTGCCGGCGCCGTCGGCGGACCCCGCGCTCCTCGAGCGAACGCTGCGCGAACGACTGCCCGACGCGGTCGGCGCGACGGAGGCCGAGATCGCCGCCGCCGAGGCGCGTCTGGGCATCGCCCTTCCCGACGAACTCAAAGCGCTCCACCGGGTGACGCGGGCGCGTTGGGAGGATTGGCAGGACGACCACGAGGCGGCGCGGCGCCATGCCGCGGCCGTGCGCTGCGAACTCTTCTGCCTGGCGGACCTGTACGTCGCCGAGGCGGCGACCCGCTACTCCCCATGGCAGTTCGCGGCGATGAACGCGGTCGACGTCCGGCCCGACGCGGTCGTCCAGGGACTGGTCGGCTCACCGGGCTGGATCGTCTTCGGGGACAACGGCGGCGGCGACCGGTTGGCCGTCGATCTGACACCCGGCCCCCGGGGACACACCGGACAGGTGATCATCCTCTCCCACGAGGAGAGCGTCGGCGCCGGGCTCGTCGCCGACTCGCTCACCGACATGATGCTCGACCGACGCGGGCGGGTGGAATCCGGGCCGCGCGGAGCGGATCCGCGGTCGGTGGCGGTGGCTTGGATCAACGCCTCGAACCCGCGGGGCCTGGAGGCCGCCGTCCATCCCGACCTGGAGGTCGTGTCCATCGGGGTGTGGCACGACGCGCCCCTCGGCCTCGCACCGCTCGTCGGCCTGCCGCGGCTGCGGACCCTCACCGCCTGCCCCGGCACGATCGCCGACCCACGAGAGATCGCCGGGCTCACCGGCCTGGAGTACCTGGAACTCGGGCCGCGGGACTGGCGCGTCCTCCTCGACGCCGGGGCCGTCCCGCGTGGCCTGTCGGCGGCCTCGATCCAGGCGGGCCACGACGAGGACCCACTACCCGTCGCGGACCTCGCCGACGAACTCCTCGCCCTGTGGGACCGCCCCCCGATCACCCGAACCATCCTCACCGGCGACCTCGGCCCTGTGGCCGACGGCCTCGGCGATCCGTAGGGCCGTCTCGGCGGGGGTGAGGTGTGTGGTGTCGATGACCTCGGCCTCGGCGTGCAGCCAGGTGCGGGCCGCCTCGGCGTAGGGCTCCAGATACTTGAAACGGAAGGGGGAGGGGCCGAGGAGGGTGTCGCCCTCGATGCGCCGGCGCAGGGTGTCCTGGTCGGCGTGGAGGACGAAGTGCCGTATCGGGATGGCGTGTCCGGCCAGACCCGAACTGATCTCGCGCCAGTACCGCTCGACCAGGACGGTCATCGGCATGACCAGGGTGCCGCCGGTGTAGTCGAGTACGCGGTGGGCGGTCTCGACGACCAACCGGCGCCACGGCGGCCAGTGTTGGAAGTTGTCCGTCGCCGGCAGCCCGGGCTTGATGTCCATGAGCGTCTCGCCGACCTTCTCGGCGTCGAACACCCGTGAATCCGGGAGGAGCGGTTGCAGGAGCGCGCCGGTTGTCGTCTTGCCGGCGCCGTGCGTGCCGTTGAGCCATACGATCATGGACTCGACGCTACCGGTGTGGGTCGCGTGGCGCGCCGGATCCGGGATCAGCGTCGGCGCACGGCTCCCGTGGGATCCAGTACGGCCACCGCCGCGTCGGCGAGTTCGATCAGCAAGTCCTCGAAGGGCAGGGGGAGTTCGGCGCCCCGGTCGAGGCGGCGTTCGCTGTCGGCGAGGGTGGCGGTGACCAGGAGCAACATCAGCCGCAGCCGGGTCGCGTGCACGGCGGGCGGGGTGTCCGGCTCGGCGGCCGCGAGGGTGTCCTCGATCAGCGCGGTGACGGCGCGCACGCCGCCGGCGACGTCGGCGCCCAGCGGCGGGGACAGCACCTCGCCTTCGAGCGTGAAGCGGTGCACGAATCGGGCGTAGTGGCTTTCGCGCGCACCGTCGCGCATGGCCTCCGCGAGCGGTCGCAGGTGGATGTCGACGAGCGCCGACAGATCGTCGCGGCGCTCGTCGGGCAGGGCCGCGAGCAGGTCGAGGCGGCGCAGGTTGAGCGGCGCGAGGCGGTCCTCGTACAGCGCGCGGACCAGTGCCTCGCGGGTGCCGAAGTGGTACTGCACGGCGGAGTTGTTGCGCTGTCCCGCCGCGGCGCCGATCTCGCGCAGCGACACGGCGGCGATGCCGCGCTCGGCGAACAGGCGCTCGGCGGCGTCCAGGATGCGTGCGCGGGTTCGGGTCTTGACATCCACGGGAGGAGTGTAAGACATTCCGTCTCAGTCGATCGATTAAGACAGTCTGTCTCACAAGGCTCGATCGCATCCGCCAAGACGACCCTGGAGTACCCGTGTTCGACGTCCGCCCCCTGACACCCGCCATCGGCGCCGAGATCGCCGGGATCGACCTGAACCGCGAACTCGGCGCGGACGCCTACGCCCGCCTCGCCGACGCGCTGCACACCCACCAGGTGCTGTTCTTCCGCGACCAGGACGTCTCCGCGCGCCGCCAGCGCGACTTCGCGGCCGGCTTCGGGGCGCTCCAGCGCTTTCCGTTCGGCGAGCCGCCCGAGGCCGACCTGCCGGAGGTCATGGTGCTGGCCACCGACGGCGACCGGCCGAAGGTCTCCAACGCCGACATCTGGCACAGCGACGCGACGTTCCTGGCCCGCCCGCCGATGGGCACGATGTTGCGCGCGGTGTCGCTGCCGCCGCTCGGCGGCGACACGCTGTGGGCGGACATGGAGAGCGCGTACGCCGCCCTCTCGGCGCCGATGCGCGCGCTGCTGGACGGCCTCACCGCGGAGCACGACGTCACCAAGTCGCGCTCGCATCGAGGCGGCGACACGGACGCGCTGCCGCCGGTCGTGCATCCCGTGGTGCGCACCCATCCGGTGACCGGTCGCCGATGCCTGTACGTGAACCGCATCTTCACCACCCGGATCGTCGAACTCGACGAACGCGAGAACGAGTTGCTGCTGCCCCACCTCTTCGACCACGTGACTCGGCCCGACTTCCAGGTGCGGTTCACCTGGCGGCCGGGCGACATCGCGCTGTGGGACAACCGCAGCACCCAGCACTACGCGGTGTACGACTACCGGGGTCCGCGGGTCATGCATCGCATCGTCATCGAGGGCGACGAGCCGCGCTGAGCCCGGGCGCGGGGAGTGGCGTGGTCGGCGGTCGGTGGCCGACCGGTCCGGTCCGGTCCGAGTCTGAGGTATCGTCGGCCGGGTACCGCATCGCATGGCGGCTTCTCTGTCGGATCGTCAACGGAGTTCTCCGCATGCCCTCGTCCGTTCCCACGGTGCGCCTCTTTCGTCGCGACGACCGCGACCGACTCACCGATCTCGTCAACGCCCACGTGGCCGCCGTGGTCCCGGGGGTATCCGTGTCCGTGAACACGGTGCTCGACGGCCTGACCCGGCGGCCCGGCGAGTTCGTCACCGACCCTTGGGTCGCGGAACGGGTCACGCTGGTGGCCGAACACCGGCGGTGCGTGGTGGCCGCGGCGCATCTGCTGCGCTATCGCGACGACGCCGAGGTCGGCGTCGACTACCGGGACGCGAGCGTGGTCGACTGGTTCGTCTGTCGGCCCGACGCCGAGCGGGCCGCCGACCTGCTGATGCGGGCGTGCCTCGCGCAGTCGGCCCGCTGGGACGTGCGGACGCGGTACGCGGACGGCGCGCTGCCGGCGCCGGGCGTGTACGGCCTGCCGCGACCGTGGCCGCACGTCCGGGCCGTCTACGAGCGTGCCGGGTTCCACCACACGGGCGACACCGAGGTCGTCCTGATCGCGGAGGTCGCCGATCTCCGCCGAGCGCCCGCCGACCCCTCGGCGCAGCGTCTTGTCGTGCGTCGATCCGTCGGTGAGTGCGGTACCCGACCGACCGCCCTTCGCGGGGACCGCGAACTCGGCTTCATCGAGGTCGACACCATGCTCGACCGGCCCGAACGCCGCGCCCGAGGCGGTGGCCTGGCCGACATCGGCAACCTGCACGTCGCACCGGACACCGACGCGGACGATCCGACCGGCCACCTGCTCGCCCACGCGGCCGAATGGCTGCACCTCGCCGGCACGGACCGCGTGCTCGACTACGAATCCGCCGCCGACACCACCTCGATCGCCCGGCTGACCGCGGCCGGCTTCCGCGAACTCGCCCGCACCGACCGAGGCTGGGAACACCGGCCGCACACACCTTTCCCGAGGAGCGCGATGTCGGCGACGGGGTCGTCCTGACCGCCGCCGAGGACGGGCGGCGTCAGCGGTGGGGGTCGGGGTGGACGCGGTCCAGGAAGGCGCCGGTGTGTCGGGCGAATTCCTCCGGGGCGTCGGCGTACAGCCAGTGTCCGCAGTCGGGGACCTCGACCAGCTTCGTACGAGGCCGCTCGGAGGCCATGCGCCGCGCCGTGGCGGCGCCGAGGATGAAGCTCCGCTCCGCCCGCAGCAGCAGCGCCGGCTGCGCGGAGGCGGCCCACGCGGCGGAGAAGTCGCCGGTCAGGGCCCGCTGGGAGGACATCATGTCGGCCGCGTCGAACAGCAGACCCCACCCGTCGTCGAACTCGACCGCGCTGTCGAGGAAATAACCGGCGTCCGGGATCCCCCGCGCCTCGATGGCCCTGCCGAGTGCCTCCCGTGAGGCGCTGCGCCGCGGCCAGGCGGAGACGTCCAGGACGGGGTGCGTCTCGGGTTCCCGGTTGAGCACGGTCATGTCGGCGACGACGAGCGCGGAGACCAGCCGCGGGTGATCGCGCGCGAGGAGGTACGCGATGGCGCCGCCCATCGAGTGCCCCAGGACCGCCGCCGGGGCCACGTCGAGGGCGCGCAGGAACGCGGCCGCGTCCTCGACGTAGGCGTCGGGCGTGAATTCGCCACCGTTGTCCGAGCGGCCGTGGCCTCGCTGGTCGAGCGCGACGACGCGATACCGTCCGGCCAGGGCGGCGGCGAGCGGCGCGAAGATCCGACTCCGGCCGAAGTGCCCGTGCAGGGCGAGCAGAACGGGGCCGGGGCCGGCGAAGTCCAGGTAGGCGAACCGACGTCCGCGAAGGTGGACGAAGGACTCCCGGGGCATCATCGGTTCTCCCGCCGGACGGCACGTCGCAGGTGGCACGTCGAAACGTGATCCGGGACGAAGGTCTCCCGGCGTGCCACGAGTATTCCTCGCGGGCCCGGCCGGCCGCCGGGAATTACCGGCTCCGCCCGCCCGCCCGCGCGGGGTCGGGGGAGGCGCTGGGCGCGGGGGCGAAGGTGGATTCGGGGCCGGTGGCTCGGCCCGTGGACCCGGCTCGGTGTTCGGCTACCCGGCCGCGTCGATCGTGGTGAGTCCGAAGCCGTATCCGATCACCACGACGCCTGCCGCGGCGGTCAGGATCGGCTCGGTGCGGTCACCGGGCGACTGTACCGGGAACGGGTGCTTCCACCGGGTCGTCCCGGTGCTCGCCTCGACCGCCCACAGAGTTCCGTCGCCGTCCGCGACGTACACGTTGCCGAAGTCGTAGCGGACCACGGGGCCTCGCGTCTCGAAGGTCGGGCGGCTCGCCGAGCCGCCGGGCAGCGAGCTGCGCCAACGCAGCGTGCCCTTCCTCGCGTCGAGGCAGTACAGCGTGGTCCGAGTGGTGGCGAAGACCGTGTCGCCGTCGGTGTTCGAGGCGCAGTCCGTGAAGGTCTCGCCGGCCGTGGCGGCGGGGAAGTCCCATACCTGCCTTCCCCGGTCCGGTTCGACCAGGCGGACCCGGTCCGCGCAGTGGACGAAGCCGCCGACGGTCCAACAGACGGGGATCGGCGGCCTTGTCACGGGGACATACCCCTGCGTCGACACCGGCGGTACGTCGATGGTCCAGCCGCGGGCGCCCCCGCGCGTCGCGTCGAGCGTCACGAGGCGTCCGTCCGAGCCCCGGTCGGGGTCGCCGTGCAGCAGCAGGTTCGGGCCGCGCGGGGGGACGAACAACCCGCCGACGTCCGCGCCCGCGGTCTCCCACACGCCGGTGCGGGTGCGGACGTCGACGGCCCAGACGAACGCGAAGGAGGACCCCGCCGTCGAATCGGTGATCCCTCGGCCGGTGACGAAGGCGATGTCGTCGACGACGCCGGCCACGCCCGTGGGGGTCCACAGGGGACGGGGGAGCGGGAGCGTCCACAACTCCCTCCCGGTGCCGGGCTGGACGGCGCTCAGTACGTCCTGCCCGCCGACGGCCTCGGTGCCGGTGAGGTAGACGACCCGGTCGTCCCCGGCGACCCTGCCCGCGTCGCTCCAACCCCCGGTCAGCGGCAGCGTCCACCGGGGTCGGCCCGCACCGGCGTCGAACGCGTCCCGGCCGTTCTTGCCGGTGGCGATGACCGAACCCCCGTGCACGGCGACGTCGGTGATCGGTCCACTCGCCTTGGCCGTCCACGACGTCGCGGCCGCGGGGCCGTCGAGGACACCCTTGCGGCCGGTCGGCGCGGGCAGCGGCGCGTGCGGGACGACCGGCGGCGGGGCCGGGACGGTGGCCGGCGGCGAGGATCCGAGGCCGGTGGCGGACGGCAGCGCGGCCGCGCCCCGGGCCGAATCGGCTTTCCCCGGCAGCAGCACGGCCGCCGCGCCGCCGGCGGCGGCCACCGCCGCGCCGGCGGCAAGACCGAGGAACAGCCGTCTGCGCACGGGCTGTCGACGAGCCGACTCCGGCCGGCTCGGGCTCTCGGGGCGGGCGGACCCACCGGGCGACGGCCCCGTCCCAAGCGACACGGACGCCTCGGGCGACGGCCCCGTCCCGGGTGGCGCGGAGGCCGCGGGCGGTGCGGTGCTCCCGGTCGGCAGGGAGGCCCCGGGCGATGCGGCGCTCATGGGCGGCGGCGACGTTTCGGTGGGCAGGGAGGTCCCGGGTGGTCCGGTGCTCACGGGCGGCGGCCACGTTTCGGTCGGTGCGAAGGCCGCAGGCACTGCGGTGCTCCTGGGTGGCACGGAGGCTGCGGGCGGTGCGGTACTCCCGGGCGGTGGCC
>NZ_BIFH01000013.1:492650-1012959 GCF_003967355.1 Embleya hyalina
AGGCGGTGCGGTGCTCACGGACGGCGACGACGTTTCGGTTGGTGTGGAGGTCGCAGGTGGTGCGGTGCTCCCGGACGTTGCCGACGTCTCGGGCCGGGTGGGTGTTCCGGCCGGTGTGGGCGCCGGCGACGTGGGTCTGTCGTCCGCGCGCGTCGTGGTCGGGTCCGGGCGACCGCTCGCCGCGTCGCGGGAGGCCGGCAGGCCCGTCAGGACGTCGGCCGCGCGGCTCACGGCGCGCGTCATCGTGTCCGGCAGCCAACTTCCCCCGCCCGGCCCGTCCTCGGCCCGGCTGACGAAGTCGATCAGCGCGCGCGGCGTCGGACGTCGCACGGGGTCCTTGTCCAGACACGCCGCCACCGCGTCCCGGATGGAGGCCGGCAGCGCGCCGACGTCGGCCGGATCGCCGACGACGCGCCGGAGCACGGCGGCGGGCGGCCCGTCGCCGAACGGCCGTTGCCCGGACGCCGCGTACACCATCGTCGAGCCCAGCGCGAACACGTCGCTCGCCGCGCTCACCGGCCGTCCCAGGGACTGCTCGGGCGACATGTAGCCCGGCGAGCCCACGATGGTGCCCTCCCGGGTGAAGGAGGTGCCGTCCAGCGCGTGGGCGATGCCGAAGTCGATGACGTGGGGACCGTCCAGCGCCAGCAGCACGTTGCCGGGCTTGAGGTCGCGGTGGATCACCCCCGCCGCATGGATCCCGACCAGCGCCTCCGACACCCCGGCCAGCAACATCCGCAACGACGCCTCGGGCAGCGGGCCGTGCCGCCGAACGGCGTCGTGCAGCGACAGGCCCGAGACGAACGCCGTCGCCATCCACGGCGGATCGCCGTCGGGGTCCGCGTCCACGACCGGCGCGGTGAAGGCGCCGGACACCCGCCGCGCGGCCGCCACCTCGGCCCGGAAGCGGCCGCGGAAGCCCTCGTCGGCGGCGAAGTCCGCGCGGATGACCTTCACCGCCACGGCGCGCCCGGCGGCGGAGCGGCCGAGGTAGACCTTCCCCATGCCGCCCGAGCCGAGCGGCAGGAGCAGGACGTACGGGCCGACCCGTCGCGGATCCGAGGCGTCGAGCTGTTCCATGGCCTGCTGCCGTCACCCTTTCGTGGGTCGATGCCCCGATGCGGAGCGGAGGTTCGGGTATCGACCGGGCATCGTTCCGGGCCGATCGCGCGTGTCGTGGCGAAGTCGTCGGCGGGCTCGGCGGCTAGGCCCCGCTCGCGGCGACGACGACCAGCGAGGTGCGGTTGGCGCCCCATACCCGACCGCCGCCCACCGCCGTGAGCAGGACGTTGGTCGCGTCCTGGGTGGGGTCGCTGTACTTCCATCGGCCTTTGCCCGTCTCGGCGTCCACCGCCCAGAGGTTCGCCCTGTCGTCCGCCACGTAGACGTTGCCGTCCGCGATCCGGATCCCGGCCGAGTCCGATTCGCGGAGCGAACCCTCCTGCGGCGCGGTGGCCCACTTCGGCGCGCCGGTGGCCGCGTCGAGGGCGATCAGGCCGACGGCGCAGGTGACGTACACGGTCCTTCCGTCCGGGCTCGCGACCGGTTCGCCGAAGGTGTCGACGCGGTCGCGGCCGGTCCGGAACGTCCACCGCTGCCGGCCGTCGAGCGGGTCGACCGCGGTGACCGAGGATCCGGTGTACACGTAGGAGCCGCCCGCGAAGCACGCCCGCCTGCGGCCGGAGATGCCGAAGGAGCCGCCGGGTACCGGGTTGCGCCAGCCGCGTCGGCCGGTCGCCGGGTCGAGCACGACGACCTCGCCGTCTCGGCCGATTCCGCCGCCGGCCGCGAGGATCATCGACTCGGTCGTGGGCGGTACCAGCAGCACCGCCGCCACGTCGGTGCCGGTTTCCTGCCACAGCGTGGCGCGCCTTCGGGTGTCCACGGCCCACACGAAACTCCGCATGGGGGTGGCGCCGGGGATGTCGCCGGAGACGATCACGGTGTCGCCCAGGATCCCGGCGACGACCCGCAGGAGCCGACCGCCGGTCGGCTCCGCCACCGACCACAGGACTCTTCCGGTCGAGACGTCCATGGCGTGCAGGCCGTCGATGTACGCGGAGCCGCCGGCGCCGCAGAAGTAGAGGACGCCGTTGCGCACGATGCCGGGCCGATGTTTGGCCGACACGGGTTCGATCCTCGCCGTGGTCGGCCCCCAACGGGCCTTGGCGTCCAGGTCCAGGCCGTTCGCGTCGAACAGGCCGAAGGCGATCAGGACGTCGCCGCCGAGGACCAGACCCGCGCACGCCTCGCCGAGGTCGCGCATCCTGCGGACGACGGCGTCGGGAGCGGTGAGGGGCGTGGTCGCGACGGCGGGTGCGGCGGGCGGGGCGCCGGTCGGACGGGGGCGGACGGACTCGCTCTCGCGACCGGCGTTCTCGACGCCGCCGCCGCCCCGGTCCGACAGCGCGACGGCCGCGGTGACGCCGCCGGCCACCGCGACGGTGCCCGCGACGCCGACGAGCAGGGCGCGGCGACCGATCGTGCGGGTGGTGGGTGGTGTCGGCGGCTCGGGCGGGGTGTGCGGGGACGGCGGCGTCGGGGGTATCGGCGCGGGCGGGGGAGCGGTGAGGGTCGACGCGCGGACCGCCATGATGTCGGCGGTCAGCGGCGCGGGCAGCCAGCTCCCGGCCGCCACGTCGACGCCCTGGCGTTCGATGTCCTCGACCACCTCGGCCGGTTCGGGCCGCTCGGCGGGGTCCTTGGCGAGGCAACGCAGGATCAGCGCGCGTAGCGGTTCGTCGAGCCCGGCCAGCGGCGCGTGGTCCGGCTCGGTGCCGGCGACGCGGAACATCAGCGCGGCGGCGTTGCCGGTCCCGAACGGCGGCAGCCCGGTGGCGGCGAAGTACGCGGTGGCGCCCAGCGAGAAGACGTCGCTGATCGGCGTGAGCAGCCGCTCCAGGGCCTGTTCGGGCGACATGTATCCGGGCGAGCCGACCACCGCGCCGCTGCGGGTGTGTGAGGTTCCCTCCACGGCCCGGGAGATTCCGAAGTCGATGACGTGCGGTCCGTCGAGCGCGACCAGGACGTTGGAGGGTTTGAGGTCGCGGTGGATCAGGCCGGCGGCGTGTACGTTGCCGAGCGCCTCCGCCAACCCCGCGACCAGCATGCGCAGCGCCGGCGCGGGCAGCGCCCCGTGCCGGGCGACCGCGGTGGACAGGGGTACGCCGGGCACGAACGCCGTTGCCATCCAGGGGACCGGGGCGTCGGGGTCGGCGTCCACGACGGGGGCGGTGAAGGCGCCGGAGACGCGGCGGGCGGCGGCGACCTCCCGTCCGAAACGAGCCCGGAACACCGGGTCGTCGGCGAGTTCGGGACGGACCACCTTGACCGCGACGGTACGACCGCCGGGCGAACGGCCCAGGAACACCTTGCCCATGCCGCCCGCACCGAGCGGGCCGAGCACGACGTACGGTCCGACCCGCCGCGGATCGGCGGCGCCCGACAACTCCATGGTTCCCCTCTTCGGCGGCGGTGGCCAGGATACCGACCCGATGATCATGCCGAGGGGGGCCTCCGGCGGGGCCACGTCGCCCGAAGCGGACGTCCGCGCGGGGGCCGATCCACGACCGTGCGCCCCGGGCGGTGATCGCCCGGGGCGCACGGTGACCGGGCGACTCGCTCAGAGGAAGACGCGGGCGTTGTCCAGCCACGCCCGCGCGTCCCCGCCGACCGCCGTGAGGTCGGTCTCGGTCGAGGACCTGCGCCGGGTGACCAGGAGGCAGAAGTCGAGGGCACCACCCCGCACCCGCTGCGCGGCGTCCTCCGGTCCCCATGTCCAGGTTCGGCCGTCCGGGCCCGTCAGTTCGACCCGGAAGGGTTCCGCCGGGAGGGGCAACCCGGCCGCGTGGAAGGAGAGTTCGCGTCCGATCACGCCCAAGGCGGCGATCCCGCGGAGTCGATCCGTCGGACGGCGTGCGGCGCCCACCGCATCGAAGACGTCCTGCCCGTGGGCCCATACCTCCATGAGCCGCAGCGGTGCCATGAGCGTCGCGGTCAACTGTGAGCCGTACCAGGGGAATCCGTGGTCCGCCGGGAGGTCGCGGAGCGCCGCCACCACCTCGGCGCGACCGGCGCGCCATTCCTCGAGCAGTACCGATCTTGGTTCGGCGGCTCCTGCGGCGGCCTCGAGATCGGCGTGTCGGCTGCCCGCGGCCTCCGTCCGTTTCAGCACGGTGTCGAACGCCTCCGGGGTGCGTATGGCGATGAGGACGTTCGTATCGGCTGCGGCGAGATGCGCGATCTGGTGGGCGATCGTCCACCCCGCCGCCGGTGTGGGCTCGGTCCAGTCGGCGTGCGCCGATACCAGGGCGTCGAGTTCGTCTCCTTCGGCCACCAGGTCGGAGAGGGCGATGTCGCGTTCCAGACCGGACACGTCAAGGCCGTAGTTCAGCATCCGACGTCGCCTTTCGGTTTTTGGTATGCGTCCACCCATGCATCGTAGATGTCGATCGTTTTTGACCGGCTGCCCGGCGGGGGCGCGCGCCGTCGACCCAGACGGGGGGCCGTTTCGGGTGGTTCCGTTCGGCAGGTCGGGTGGTTTTGGGAGTGGGGCGACGCGGCGACAGGGGCGTCGATGGGAGGCTTTCGGTGGAATCGACATCCCCCACGTTCGGAAGGTTGGTGAGCCGTGTCCTCGTCCTCCGCGACATGCGACCGGGAGATCCGGGAGGATCGGGGCGCCGCTGTGCCCGGGTTCCCGAAGCCCGCCGATGTGGTGGCGGAGGACGCGCAGTTGCGCGCTGCCGTGCCCCTGGACTCCGTCGGCGCGGCGTTTCGGGACTCCGCCGACAGCCTGGTGCGGAGCGTCGGGCTCCTGATGGACGCCTACGCCCGGCGCCCCGCCCTCGGCCGGCGTGCGACACACACGGTGATCGATCCGGCGTCGGGTCGCACGACACTGGAGGCGCTGCCGCGATTCGACACGATCACCTACGCCGAACTGTGGGAACGGGCCGGCGCGGTCGCGGCCGAGTGGACGCGGGATGCGGCGCATACGGTCGGCGCCGGGGATTTCGTGGCGGTGTACGGCTTCGTCGGCCTGGAGTACACGGTGCTCGACCTGGCGTGCCTGCGGTCGGGGGCGGTGTCCGTGCCGTTGCCGTCGAGCGCTCCCGTGGCCCGGTTGCGGTCGATCGTCGACGAGGTCGGGCCGCGGATCCTGGCGGTTGGCGTCGAAGTCCTGGACAGTGCGGTCGAGTTGGTGTTGTCGAGCACGTCGAGGCCCCGGCTCGTGGTGTTCGACCACCACCCGGAGGTCGACGATCAGCGCGAGCGGTTCGAGGCCGCCCGCAGGCGCCTGGCCGAGGCCGGATGCACCGGGATCGACGCCCTCACGGCCGTCACCGAGCGGGGGCGTACGCTCCCCCCGGCCGCGCCGGTGCGCCGGCCGACCGCCGCGGACGCGGAAACGATGCGGTTGCTCGTCTACACCTCCGGCAGTACGGGGGAGCCGAAGGGCGCCATCTACACGGAGCGTATGCTCCGGCGACTGTGGATGGGCAGCATCCCGGCGGACGACGGGCTGCCCTGGATCACCGTGCAATACCTGCCGTTGAGCCATGTGGCGGGCCGTACCGCCCTTTTCCACACCCTGGGCCACGGCGGCACCGCGTACTTCACGGCGAAGAGCGACGTCTCGACCCTCTTCGACGACATCCGGCTCGTCCGGCCGACCCAGCTGATGCTGGTGCCGCGCATCTGCGACACGCTCCATCGGGAGCATCGAAACGAACCGCCGCGACAGGAAGGAGAGTTAGCCGGCGAGCCCCGCCTCGGTGGCCGGGTGTTGCGGGTGATGTGCGGCAGCGCGCCACTGTCCCCGGAACTCGCGCGGTTCATGGAGTCGTATCTGGGACGGACCGTGCACGACAGCTACGGGTCGACCGAGGCCGGCGTCGTTTTGTTCGACTCCCTCGTGCAGCGGCCCGCGGTGAGCGAGTACAAGCTCGTCGACGTGCCGGAGTCGGGTTACCGCACCGGCGATCTGCCCCATCCGCGCGGCGAGTTGCTGATCAAGTCGGAGTTCGTCACCCCCGGCTACCACGGGCGGCCCGAGACGACCGCCGAGGTCTTCGACGAGGACGGGTTCTACCGAACCGGCGACATCATGCGGGAGATCGGCCCGGACCGGCTGGTGTACGTGGGCCGCCGCAACGACATGCTGAAGCTGGCCCAGGGGGAGTTCGTCGCGGTCTCGCGGCTGGAGGGCATCCTCGCCACCGCTCCGCTCGTGCGGCAGGTCTACGTGTACGGCAACGGCGAGCGCGCCCATCTGCTCGCGGTGATCGTGCCCACCGAGGAGGCGATGGCGCGGGCCGAGGGCGACGAGTTGAAGCGGGCGCTGGGCGAGTCCCTGCAGCGGGTCGCCAGGCAGGCCGAGCTGGAACGCTACGAGATTCCCCGGGACTTCCTGGTGGAGACCGAACCCTTCGACACCGGGAACGGCCTGCTGTCGGAGCTGCGCAAGAACGTCCGGCCCCGATTGAGGGAGCGTTACGGGGATCGTCTGGAACGGCTGTACGAGCAGACGTCGACCGGGCGGCCGGACGAACTGCGCGCGCTGCGCGAGGCCGGCGCCGATCAACCGGTGCTCGCGGCGATCCGCCGGGCCGCCGGCGCGTTCCTGGGCCTGTCGGTCGCGGACCCGGGTCCGGCCGCGCGCTTCACCGACCTGGGAATCGACTCGCTGTCCGCGCTGGCGTTCGCCGAACTGCTCAGGGACGTCTTCGGGGTCGAGGTCCCGGTCGGCATGCTGCTCGGCCCGGGGTGTTCCCTGCGGGCGATCGCGGAACACATCGAGGCGGTGCGCGAGTTCGGCGAGGCACGACCCTCGGCGGCCACCGTCCACGGAGCCGGCGGCGAGGTGGTACGGGCCGTCGACCTCACGCCGGACCGGTTCATCGACGCCGCCACCCTGAACGCGGCCCGTTCGCCGGCGACTGCGGTACGGCCGACGGCGACCGGGACCGTGTTGCTGACCGGCGCGAACGGCTACCTCGGCCGGTTCGTGTGCCTCGACCTGCTGGAGCGCCTGGCCGACACCGGCGGCCGCCTGGTCTGCGTCGTGCGCGGTCGGGACGACGCCGAGGCCCGCCGCCGGCTCGACGCCGCCTTCGACGGCGGCGGCGGGGAACTGCCGCGCCGTTACCGGGAGCTGGCCACCCATCGGCTCGACGTGCTCGCCGGGGACATCGGTCGGGAGCGGCTCGGCCTCGACGCGGGTACGTGGCGGCGGCTGACCGAGGACGTCGATCGGGTCTTCCACCTGGCCGCGCTGGTCAACCACGTGCTGCCCTACGACCGGCTCTTCGGCCCCAACGTGGTCGGCACCGCCGAGCTGATCAAACTGGCGCTCACCGGGCGGATCAAGCCGTTCACCTACCTCTCCAGCGTCGGCGTGGCCGCCGGAGTCGAACCGGCACGGCTCGACGAGAGCGCCGACATCCGCGAGGCGAGCCCCGAGCGCCGGCTCTCGGACGCCTACGCCACCGGCTACGCGACCAGCAAGTGGGCCGGTGAGGTGCTGCTGCGCGGGACACACGAGCTGTGCGGGCTGCCGGTGACCGTCCTGCGCTCGGACATGATCCTCGCCCACCCCCGCCACGCCGGTCAGCTCAACGTGACCGACGTGTTCACCCGGCTGATGCTGAGCCTGGTCGCCACCGGAATCGCGCCGGCCTCCTTCTACCGGAGGGACGTCGGGGCACAACGGCCGCGCGCGCACTACGACGGCCTGCCCGTCGACTTCGTCGCCCGGGTCGTCGACATCCTCGGCGCACACGACGGGGACGGCTTCCGGACGTACAACGTCGTCAACCCCCACGACGACGGCATCTCGCTGGACACCTTCGTCGACTGGCTCGTCGCGGCCGGCCACGGCATCGACCGCGTCGACGACCACGGCGTCTGGTTCACCCGCTTCGAGGCCGCGCTGCGGGCCCTGCCGAAGACACGGCGCCGACACTCCGTACTGCCCCTGCTGCACGTCTTCCGGCAACCGGCCGAACCGGTGGCCGGCTCCACCCTCCCGGCCGGACGGTTCGCGCGGGCCGTCCGGGCGGCGGGGATCGGCGAGTCGGAGATTCCACACCTGTCCGCCGGGCTGATCGACAAGTATGCGGCGGATCTGCGCCGACTCGGGTTGATCTGATTTCGCGTCGATAATCGCCGGGACCGGTCGGAACTCGGCCATTCGGGCGCCTTTTCGTGCTCGATGCTCTGAATGTCATTCGTGTTCCGCGACATGTCCTTGCAGAGCTTTATGGGATCGTGAGTGAATAGCCGCTCCGCCGTTTCGTCAATTCCTGTGCAAGGACCGGGAGCGCATCCTGATTATGTCTATCATCGAATTTTCTCCGTCCCGATTCCTCGCGGACATCGAAACGACCGCCGACATCCTGGGCGCCGACTACTCCGCACCGACGACCCGCCGGGTGCTGGACGTGTTCGAGGAGAGCTTCCACCGGGGGGCGGTCCTGTGGCGCACCACCGATCGGCCCGGCGGCGCGCTGAACTATCGCTTCTACGAGCGCAGGCCCGTCGACACCGTGCGCATCGCCGAGCGGGCCGGATTCATCCCCGCCCGCAGCCCGGCCACCGGCCTGATCCGCGCCTGGAGCGCGCTGTACGAAGGATCGAGGGAGCTGTGCGACTTCGACTCGGCGCGGGGCCTGGTCAAGACATGGGTGTATCTGGACGGGAGGCGGCCCGTGGCGGAAGTCCTCGGGCCGCGCGGGATCCCGGACACGATCCGCCGGCACGAGCGTCGTTTCCGCGAACTGGGCCTGACGGTGGTGCGGAATGTGGCGGTGGATCATCAACAGGGCACCGCGAACCTGTACTTCCGCACCGGGCAGGGCATCGACGCGAAGTCGACGGAGCGGCTGCTCGCGCTGTCCGGGAGCAGCATGCCCGACGCGCGGACTTTCGGGGACATGCTCGCCTTCACGGCGCCGGGTGGCTATACGTTCTCGGTGACGCTGCGGATCGACACCGGACGGATCGAGCGCGTCGGCTTCTATGCCCTTCGGCTTCCCGTCGGGCGGTTCCCGCACATCGGTGACCGGCTGGCGACGTTCTTCGACCGGGTTCCCTCCCACGACGAGGCGGAGATGAATGCCGTGGCCTGGTCGTTCGGCTCGGGAAATCGCCGCTACATGAAGGCCGAGCGCAGCTACTGCGGCCGACTGGTGGCGCTGATGCACGACTGCGACAGCCCGATGACGGTCCCCGTCATGCACTCGTGAGGGCATCGCCGGGGGTGGCGGTAGGTTTTGCCGATGATCGAATCGTTGCCGCCCGGGGGCGTTGTGCTCGGTACGGACGAACTCGATGCCCGATGGGCGCACGCCTGGCGGCCGGAACGGGTCGCGGAGCGGTTGGCCGGGGTGGCCACGCCGTGGTGTGTCGCGGCGGGGTGGGCGTTGGACCTGTTCCGCGGCGGGCGGTCGCGGCCGCACGGCGATCTGGAGATCGCGGTGCCGGCGGCGGGATTCGCGGAGATTCGGGACCGCTTCCCCGAGTTCGTGTTCGACCCGGTGGGATCGGGACGGGTCTGGGCGGGGACGGGGACGGGGGCGGATGCCGAGGCGATGGCCGCGACGCACCAGACCTGGGTCAGGGATCCGTCGAGCGGTCGGTTCCTGTTCGACGTCTTCCGCGAGCCGCACGAGGGCGGGACGTGGATCTGCCGACGGGACGAGAGCCTGCGGTTGCCGCACGACACGATCGTCGAGCGCACGGCGGACGGGATCCCCTATCTGGTGCCGGAGCTGGTGTTGCTGTTCAAGGCGAAGGCGGTACGGCCCAAGGACGGGGCGGACTTCGACGGGGTGCTTCCGCTCCTCGACCGGGCGCGGCGGGACCGGCTCGGCGCGTGGCTGACGCGTGTGCACCCCGGACATCCGTGGGTGGCGCGACTCGCGGGGGAGTGACCGGCCGCGTCGGCGCCCGCGTCCGCCCGCTTCGCCCCGGTGTCTCGTCGTGCACGGGATCATGGACGTATGACCGAGCGTGAATCCTCCGGCCGTCCCGCCACGGCGACGCTGGCCCGGGTCCTGGATCTGATCGACCCCGGGATCATCGACGTCGTGGTGGCGCCGCGCGGGACCGACGTGCCGGTGCGGGGGGTGACCCTGTACGACCTCGGCGACGAGGACGCCGACGGCGCGACGCTCGCCGGGACGATCCTGCTCGCGGTGGGCGTGGATCCGCGCGGGCGCGACGCGGTGGAGGCCGTGCGGGCGGCCCGGGACGCGGGGGCGAGCGCGCTGGTGATCCGGCGCGGGGCGGGCGGGGTGGACCCCGCCGTGGTCGAGGCGGCCGAGCACGGCGGGACGGCCCTGCTCACCCGGCATCCCCGACGCGGCTGGACGCACGTGCTCGGCCTGCTGCGCAACGCCTGCGCGCAGAGCGGCACCTTCGAACTCGCCGCCGTCGACAGCCTGCGCCCGGGGGACCTGTCCGGCCTGGCCAACACGGTCGCCGACCTGGTGGGCGGCGCGATCACGATCGAGGATCCGCAGTCGCGGGTGCTGGCCTACTCCCGGATGGACCACGAGCCGGATCCGATGCGCCGGGCGACCATCCTGAACCAGGAGGTGCCGCGCTGGCGGGTGGCCGAGCTGCGCGAGAGCGGCTTCTTCCGCACCCTGTGGGGCACCGACGACGTGGTTCGACTGCCCGCCGACGAGCGTTACGCGGAGCGGCTGGCGATCGCGGTGCGCGACGGGGGCGAGGTGCTCGGGTCGATCTGGGCCGCGGCCGACGGGCGCCCGCTCGCGCCGGACGCGACGGCGGCGCTGCGTACCGCCGCCCGGGCGGCCCTGCCGCACCTGGTCCACCACGAGACGCGCGGTCGCGAGGCGGCGCGGCGGCGGGAGGAGGCGGTACACACGCTGCTCGGCGGCGGCGCGGGCGCGGAACAGGCGGCCCGGACGTTGGGGGTGCGCCCGGATCGGCCCTACACGGTGATCGTGGTCGAGGCGTACGAGCGTCCCGCGACGGAGGCCGCGGCCGACCCGCCCACGCACGCCGAACAACGTGTGCTCGACGTGCTCGCGTTGCAGGCGACGGCGCTGCGCCCGGAGTGCGTGACCGCGCGGGCCGGGCGGCGGTTGTTCGTGCTGACCCCGGCGGGCGACGCGCACGCGGACCCGGCGCGGGACCTGGTCGCCACGGCGCGGTCGGTCCCGGGCACGGTGGTCTTCGCCGGTGTCGGGCCCACCGCCGGGCGGCCGGACGAGTTGCCCGGCGCGCGCGAGGAGGCCGAGATCGTGGTGCGGGTGCTGCGCGAGCGGGCGGTGGCGTCGGCCGGGGCGAACGCGTCGGCGTCGGCGCTGTCCGCCGACGTGGTGTCCGAGGTGACCCTGGTGCGCCTGCTGGACCGGCTCGCGCCGCTGTGGCCCCTGGCCGGACCGGTGCACGAGATGGTCGAACACGATCGCCTGCACGGATCGGAGTACTCCGCGTCGGTCGGCGCGTACCTGGGCGCCTTCGGCGACACCTCGGCCGCCGCGCGCGAGCTGAGCGTGCACCCGAACACCCTGCGCTATCGCCTGCGCCGGGCCGAGGAGCTGTTCGGAGTGGACCTGGACGACCCGACGGGCCGACTGCTCGCGGATCTCGGCCTGCGGTTGGCGTACCGGGCGCACCCGTGAGTCCGGGGTGCGGCGGGCCGTGTTTCATGATCATTTTCTTGCCATCGCCGACAATCGATGCGCCCGCCTTTGGTCGCCGGCGACGCTGACCCCCGGCCGCGCCCGGATCCAAGCTGTGCATGCGACTCGAACGGGTCGCGAACACTCGACATCTCCGAGGTGTGGTGCACGTGACTTCCGCAGCGGCCCGACGGCGTCGATCGGCCCGAGAGGCGGCCCTGGCCCGAGTGGTCGAACAGGGGCTGCTGGGCCCGGAGCAGCCCCTGCTGGGACTGCTGGACGTGGACGGCATCCGGTCGTCGGTCGACGCGCTGACGGCGGCGTTCGGCGACACCCCCGTACTGCACACCTTCGCCGCCAAGGCGTGCGGCCTGGTCCCGGTCCTGCGCCTGCTCGCCGACGCGGGCATGGGCTGCGAGGTCGCCTCGCCGGGCGAGCTCGAACAGGCCCTGGCGGCCGGGTTCACCCCCGAACGGCTCGTTCTGGACAGCCCCGCCAAGACCGTCGAGGAACTGCGGTACGCCCTCGCGCGCGGCATCGCCGTCAACGTCGACAACTTCCAGGAACTGGCGCGGATCGATGCGATCGTGGCCGAGCGGCCCGCGACGGGGCCGATCGGGATCCGGGTCAACCCGCAGGTCGGCGCGGGCACGATCGGCGCGATGAGCACCGCGACCACCACGTCCAAGTTCGGCATCGCGCTGCGCGACCCGGGAGCCGTCGAGGCCGTGGTCGAGGCGTTCGCCCGCCGGCCGTGGCTGAACCGGCTGCACGCGCACGTCGGCTCCCAGGGCTGCCCGCTGTCCCTGATCGCGGCCGGCCTGCGGGCCACCTACGAACTGGCCGAGCACGTCAACGCCGTCCTGGGCCGCCGACAGATCACCGGCCTGGACATCGGCGGCGGCCTGCCGGTGAACTTCGCCGCCGACGAGGACGACCCGACGTTCGCCGACCACGTCGCCGAGCTGCGCGAAGCCGTGCCCGAACTCCTGGACGGCCGCTACGAGTTGGTCACCGAGTTCGGCCGCTCGCTGCTGGCCAAGAACGGCACGATCGCCTCGCTCGTGGAGTACACCAAGAGCGCCGGCGGCCGACGGATCGCGATCACCCACGCGGGCGCGCAGGTCGCCACCCGGACCGTGTTCATGCCCGAGGCGTGGCCGCTGCGCGTGGGCGCCTTCGACGCGCACGGCCGACCCAAGCGCACGCCGGAGGAGATCCAGGACGTCGCCGGCCCGTGCTGCTTCGCCGGCGACCTCACCGCCGTCGGGCGCCCGCTCCCGCTGCTCGAACCGGGCGACGTGGTCGCGCTGTACGACACCGGCGCGTACTACTTCTCGTCCCACTTCGCCTACAACTCGCTGCCCCGACCGGCCGTGTACGGCTACCGGGTCGTGGACGACGAGGTGCGCCTGGCCATCGTCCGCGAGGCGCAGACCGTCCGCGAAGTGGTCCTGGAGAGCGGCGCGGCCCATGTGCACGCCCTCGTGGACCTGGGGTCCGCGACCTCCTCGGGGTACCCGTCCGAGCACGACCGTCCCGAACCCGGGGAGGTGGCGGTATGACCCGCGTCCTGATCTCCGCCGACATGGAGGGCGCCACCGGCACGGTGCTGCCCGCCGACGTGCGCGCCGGCAACCCGCGCTACGAACGTTTCCGGCGCCTGCTCACCGGCGACGTCAACGCGGCGGTGGCCGGATTCCTGGACGGCGGCGCCGACGAGGTGATCGTCAACGACGCGCACTGCGGCATGGACAACGTGCTCCTGGAGGAACTCGACCCGCGCGCGGTGCTCATCGTCGGCCGCAACAAACCCCTCGGCATGCTCCAGGGCCTCGAACTCGACGTGGACGCGCTGGCGTTCATCGGCTACCACACCGGCGCGGGCGAGGCCGGCGTGCTGGCCCACACCTACCTCTCGCACAGCGTGCTCGGCGTACGCGTCGACGGCCGCGCCGTCGACGAGGGGAGCTTCAACGCACTCGTCGCCGCCGAGGCCGGCGTGCCGGTGGTACTGGTCACCGGTGACGACCTGACCTGCGCCGCGGCCGGGCGCTACGCGCCGGGCTGTCGTACGGTCACGGTGAAGACGGCGCTCTCCCGGCACGCGGCGATCTGCCGTACGCCCGCCGCGACGGCGGCCGACATCCGCCGCGAGGCCGCCGCCGCGCCGGCGAGCCCCGTGGATCGGGGTCGCGCGAGGCCCGCCCCGCACGTGGTCGAGGTCGACGTGGACAGCCCCTACCTCGCCGAACGGGCGAGCGCGATGGGCGGGGTCGACGTCGTCGGCCCACGCACCGTGCGCCTGGCGGCCCCCGACGCCCGCGAGGCGCTGCGCCGGTTCCGGGCCCTGACCTGGGTGATCGGCGCCGGCCGCGAGGGCGACTGGACCTGACCGGTCGCGCCCGTCCCCTCCCACCTCTCTCGTTCCCCGCCCCGCAGGAGTCTCCATGTCGTCGCAGCCCACATCCCCGACCGAGCAACCACAACTCAGCCGTTCGCTCCGCAACCGGCACATGGCCATGATCGCGATCGGCGGGGCGATCGGGGCCGGTCTGTTCGTCGGCAGCGGCAGTGTGATCAAGACCGCCGGACCGGCCGCGATCGTGTCGTACTGTCTCGCCGGCGCGCTGGTGTTGTGCACGATGCGCATGCTCGGCGAGATGGTCGTGGCGAGGCCGTCCTCGGGCTCGTTCTCGGACTACGCGCGCAGTGCCATCGGGCCCTGGGCGGGGTTCACGATCGGCTGGCTGTACTGGTACTACTACGTGATCATCGTGGCCGTCGAGGCGGTCGCGGGCGCGGCGATCCTGCACGCCTGGATCGATCTGCCGCTGTGGGTGCTGGCGATGGCCCTGATGGCGGTGATGACGGCGACGAACCTTTTGTCGGTGAAGTCCTTCGGCGAGTTCGAGTTCTGGTTCTCCTCGGTCAAGGTCGCCGCGATCATCGCGTTCCTGGTGGTCGGGGGGCTGCACGTGTTCGGCGCGTGGCCGGGCAGCTCGTTCGACTTCGCCAACCTCACCTCGCACGGCGGCTTCGCGCCGAACGGCTTCACCTCGATCTTCTCCGCGATCGTGGTGGTCATCTTCGCCTTCGGCGGGGCCGAGATCGTCACCATCGCCGCCGCCGAGAGCAAGGAGCCCGAGCGCTCCGTGGCCAAGGCGACCACCGGCATCATCTGGCGGATCATCCTGTTCTACGTCGGCTCGATCTTCCTGGTCGTCACGATCGTCCCGTGGGACGGCGCCGAGGTACTGGCGAGCCCGTACGTCGCCGCGTGGGACATCATCGGCCTGCCGGGCGCGGGAACGGTGATGGACATCGTGATCCTCACCGCCGTGCTCAGCGTGCTCAACTCGTCGGTGTACGTGTCCTCGCGCATGCTCTTCGCACTGGCCTCGCACGGCGACGCCCCCAAGTGGTCGGTCAGGACCAGCGGGCGCAACGTCCCGGTCCGGGCGATTCTGGCGGGAACGGTCGTCGGCTGGGTCTCGGTGGTGCTGGCCTACCTGTCGCCGGACACCGTGTTCACGTACCTGGTCAACTCCTCCGGCGCGATCGCCATCTTCATGTACGTCATGATCGGCGCCTCGCAGCTGCGCATGCGCCGCCGGTTGGAGCGCGAGGCCCCGGAGCGGCTGACGCTGCGGATGTGGCTGTTCCCCTACCTCACCTGGATCGTGATGGCGGGCTTCGTCGCCGTGCTGGTCGCCATGGCGGTCATCGACGACCAGCGCACCCAGTTGTTCACGAGCCTGGGCAGCCTCGCCGTCGTGCTCGCCGCGTACGGGCTGCGCCGGGTGTACGGCCCGCGCCAGGTCGAGTCGGGCGACTCCCGGGACCCGAAAGCCGCCCCGGAGCCCGTCGCCGGCCCGTAACGGTCGCGCCCGACGCCGCGCCGGCTCTTCCTCCCGGTGATCAGACGCCGATGACGGCGAGGGAGAGCCACAGCGCCGGCACGGAGAGCAGCAGGCCGGCGGGTACGGTCCACAGGCCGAGTCGGGTGAATCTGCCGAGTTCGACCTCGCCGTCGTGTTCGTGCACGATGCGCCGCCACAGCAGAGTGGCCAGGGAGCCGGCGTAGGTGAGGTTGGGGCCGAGGTTGACGCCGAGCAGTACCGCGAGCACGGCGCCGGGCCCGGACGGCGCGGTCAGCGGCAGCAGCACCAGCACGGCGGGCAGGTTGTTGACGATGTTCGCGAGCAGTGCCGCCAGTGCCGCGATGGCGAGCAGGGCCGCGAAGCCGGTGCCGTTCGGGATCAGCCGGCCCAGGGCGTCGGCGAGGCCGTTGTCCACGACCGCGCGGACCACGATGCCCAGGGCCAGGACGAAGGCCAGGAACGGGATCGCGGCGGCGCGCACGATGGCGGTGGGCGTGGTGCGCCTCCGGATCAGGGCCCGCGCGGCCAGGACCACGGCGCCGGCGAGGGCCGCCCAGGCGGGGTCGACGCCGACCGCGGAGGTCAGCACGAATCCGGCCAGCGTGCAGGCCACGGTGACCAGGGCGAACAGCGGCACCTCGCGGGGTTCGGCGGTGGGCGGAGCCTGGGCGCCGGCGTCCAGGTCGGCGGCGAAGAAGCGCCGGAAGACCAGGTACTCGGCGGCGATGGCGACCAACCAGGGCAGGACCATCAGGGCGGCGAAGCGGGTGAAGCTCAATCCGCTGGCGGCGAACGCGAGCAGGTTGGTGAGGTTGGAGACCGGCAGCAGCAGCGAGCCGGTGTTCGCCAGGTGGGTGCAGGCGTAGACGTGTGGTTCGGCGCGGGCGCCGAGCCGGGCGGCGGTGGCGAACACCACGGGGGTGAGCAGCACGATGGTGGTGTCCAGACTCAGTACCGCGGTGATCCCCGAGGCGGCGACGAACACCTGCACCAGCAGGCGGCGCGGGCGTCCCGCCGCGGTTCGGGCCATCCACGCCCCGCAGGCGTGGAACAGGCCCTCGTCGTCGCACAGCCGGGCCAGCACCAGAACGGCGGCGAGGAACCCGATCACCGGCCCGAGCCGCGCCGCCTCGTCACCGGCATGGGCGGGTGAGATCGCTCCGATGGCGACGACCACACCCGCCGCAGGCACGGCGACGACCGCCTCCGGCAGACCGAACGGGCGAACGACGGCGCACGCGAGCACGCCCAGAAGCAGTACGACGGAGACGACCTCCGCCAACGAGGAATCCACCCGCCCGATCCTCCCCCAGTCGCAGGAACCGACATCCGGCGCCTCCGCGCGATCGGGACGATCCAAGGGTTCGGGCCCTCGCCTCGGAGGGGGTCAGGGGTCGGGTGACGACGGATGCGGAGGGGTGGCTTCGGCGCGGATCGGTTCCCTGCCGTCCCGACTCTCGGCCGCGGCGCGCATGGTCGCGTAGAAGGCCTCGCCCTCCGGGGTGAGTTCGATGTATTCCTCGAGGCCGCCGTGGCCGGTGGTGTCCTCGACCATGACGATGCGGGCGCCGCGTGGGGTGCGGCTGGTGAAGACGGGGGTTCGGCCGCGATCGGCCAATTCCCGGAGGGTGGCGTCGAGGTTCGTGGTCCCGAAGCCGAAGTGGTGCAGTCCGGGGCCGGATTCGGCGAGTCTGTCCGAGAAGACGGTCGTGGATCCCGGCAAGGGTTCGACGAGTTCGAGCATGAGCGCGCCGGTGTAGCCCAGCGCGATGCGGGCGCCCAGTGGGGTCGGGACTCCCCGATGAACCGTGCCGTTCGGGTCGTCGGTCGGTTCCGGTCCGAGGAACCACGGGCCCGCGCCGAAGCAGGTACCGAAGTCGGCCATCGCCGTGTGCAGGTCGTCGACGACGAAGCAGATCTGCAGGAGCGAGGTCACCCCGGCAAGTCGCGGGATCGGAGTACCGGTTCGGGTCACGACTGCTCGAAGTACCGGCGCGGGTTGTGCACGAGGATCGTCTCCAGTTGCCCGTCGGTGACTCCGCGTCGGCGAAGTTCGGGAATCACGTCGTCGCTGATGTGCCGGTAGTTCCACTGGGGCAGCAGGGTGTCCTTGGCGGTCGGGTCCCAGAAGTCGATGAAGCACGACGCGTCGTGGGAGATCACGATGTGGTCGAGATAGCCGCGCTCGATCAGTGCGATCAGGGTGCCGACGCGGTCGTCGAACGAGAGGAAGCCGTTCAGGCCGAACCGGTCCAGGCCGAGGAACGACCCCTCGTCGGCGAGCCGGGTGAGGTAGTCGAGGTCGGTGGTGTCCCCGGCGTGCCCGATGATCACCTTCGCCGGGTCCACGCCCTCCTCGCGAAACACCCGCTGGGCGATCAGGCCGGTCCGCTCGGCGGCGTTGGTGTGCACGGTGATGGGGGCGCCGGTTTCCGTGGCGGCGCGGGCGACCGCCCGCATGGCGCGCTCGACACCGGGGGTCAGTCCCGGCTCGTCGATCGCGCACTTGAGGAAGGCCGCGCGGACCCCGGTGTCGGCGATTCCCTCGGTGAGGTCGGAGACGAAGAGCCTGGTGAGCGGCTCCGGTTCGTCGAAGAGAAGCCCGGGCCCCCGGTAGTGGAACTGCATGGGGATGTCGTTGAAGGTGTAGAGACCGGTGGCCACCACGATGTTGAGTTCGATCCGGCGGGCGATGTCCTGGATGCGCGGTATGTAGCGTCCGAGGCCCAGCACGGTCGGGTCGAGGATGGTGTCGATGCCCCGGGACTTCAGATCGGTCAGCTCGGAGACCGCCCGGCGCGACATCTCCGATTCCCGCCAGTCGTGGTGGTAGTTGAGGCGATGCTCCTCGCCGAGGACGAAGACGTGCTCGTGGACGAGGGTCCGTCCGAGGTCGGCGCTGTCGATCGAACCGCCGGCCGTGGGGATCGAGGCCATGGTGTCAGCCCTTTCGTTCGGTGTGAGCGCGCGGTCTCGCGCGGGCCCTCCGGAGTCGAGGTCGGGGGTGCCCCACTCTCACCCTTCGAACGTGTCAGATAGTGAATTTGATGTCAATAAATGAAATCCGAGCGCCGCCCGGTCTTGCCGCGGCCGTCCGGAGGGGTTAGGTTCACGATTTGAAACTTGCTTCAGATAATGAAACGGAGGAGTCATGGGACGTACCGTGGCTGATGTCATCGCGGCGGCCCTCGCCAGGCACGGGGTCACGACGATCTACGGACAGAGCAACCCGACGGCGCTGTTGCTGGCGGCGGAGGAGATCGGCATCCGCCAGATCCTGTACCGCACGGAGAACGCCGCCGGCGTGATGGCGGACGGCTTCTCCCGAATCTCGCGCCGGATCGGCGTAGTCGCGGCGCAGAACGGCCCCGCGGCCACGCTGCTCGTGGCGCCGATGGCGGAGGCGCTCAAGGCGTCCGTCCCCATGCTGGTTCTCGTCCAGGAGGTGCCCGCGGCCACTCGCGATCGCAACGCCTTCCAGGAGCTGGACCACACCGCCCTGTTCGGTGGTGTCTCGAAGTGGACGCGACGCGTCGACGACCCCGGCCGGGCCGAGGACTACGTCGATCTCGCGATCACGGCCGCGACCGGCGGACGTCCCGGACCGGTGGTGCTGCTCCTGCCGAAGGACGTGCTGGACCTCCCCGCGGAGGCGAGCCGGTTTCCGCGGACGGCGGCGCTCGGTGCCTTTCCGCTGGATCGCCCGCGCCCGGCGGCCTCGGCCGTACGCGAGGCGGCCGCGTTGCTCGCGGCGGCCCGTTCGCCCGTCGTCATCGCCGGCGGCGGCGTGCACGTGTCGGGCGCCGTGCCGCAACTCGTCGCCCTCCAGGAGTCGGCGTACCTTCCGGTGGCGACCACGAACATGGGGAAGGGCGCGGTCGACGAGACCGCACCGTTGTCGCTCGGCGTGGCGGCGAACATCACCGGCCTGAACGGCCCGACGCACTTCCATCTCCCGTTGATCGCGGAGGCGGACGTCGTCCTGCTCGTCGGCACCCGCACGAACGAGAACGGCACGGACGCGTGGACACTCACCTCGCCCTCCGCGCGCTACATCCACATCGACGTCGATCCGGAAGAGATCGGACGCAACTACGAGGCGCTGCGCCTGGTGGGCGACGCACGTTCGGCGCTGGACGATCTGGTCGACGAACTGGGGCGGCTCGACCTGGGCCTGCGCAGATCGGCCGCGGCCGACCTGGTGCGCGAGATCGCGGCCGGGCGTGCGGCCCATCACGCGCGCAGGGATTGCCTCGTGTCCTCTGCCGGCGCGCCGATCGCGCCCGAGCGGGTGCTCGGGATCCTGGATCGACTCGTCGGGCCCGACGACATCGTGGTCGCCGACGCCAGTTACGCGTCCGTCTGGGTCACCGGCTACCTCACCGCGCGCCGGGCGGGACAGCGGTTTCTCGTGCCACGGGGTCTGGCGGGCCTCGGCTGGGGTGTCCCGCTGGCGCTCGGCGCGAAGATCGCCGCACCGTCGTCGCGGGTGATCGCCATCGTCGGGGACGGCGGCTTCGCCCACGTGTGGTCGGAGATCG
Source organism: Embleya hyalina (assembly GCF_003967355.1). Taxonomy (GTDB): domain Bacteria; phylum Actinomycetota; class Actinomycetes; order Streptomycetales; family Streptomycetaceae; genus Embleya; species Embleya hyalina. Next base: position 512,736 of record NZ_BIFH01000013.1, read on the forward strand.
AGACCGCCGTGCGCGAGGACATCCCGGTGGTCGTGGTGATCCTCAACAATTCGATCCTCGGCTATCAGCGGCACGCCGAGAACTACTTCTTCGGTGCCACGACGACGGCGATCGCCTTCGCCCCCGTCGATCACGCGGCCGTGGCCAGGGCGAGCGGCGCCCGGGGGGTCACCGTCCGCGATCCCGCGGAGTTGGAGGGGGCCCTTGGAACGGCCTTGGCATCGGGCTCCACCACGACCGTGCTCGACGTCGTCGTCGACCCGGACGCCTATGCTCCGGTGAAGGCCTGGGACGCCCGCGCGGACCGGCTGAACCGCCCACTGGTGGAAGGCTGATCCGTGATCGCCTGTGATACTTTCCGACCGTGAATCCCGCGGAGAGGACGCCCAAACAACCCACCCTCCAGACGGTTGATCGCGCCCTCACATTCCTGGAGTACGTCGCCGCGGCTCCCGAACCGCCGACGGTCCAGCAGGTGTCGGAGGCGCTGGGGCTGAACATCACCACCTGCTACCACCTCCTGCGCACGCTCGTCGCTCGCGGGTACATCGCCCGCCACGAGAACCTGACCCTCACGCTGGGGGACGGGGTGGGCGCGCTGTTCCGCGCGTACCAGCGGCGGTTCGACATCGACGACAACCTCAAAGGGTGTGTCGACAAGCTGGCGGCGCAGACCGCCGAGACCTCGTATTTCTCGGCGGTCGAGGGAAATCGGGTGATCCTGAGAATACTCGTCGAGGGCTCGCAGCCGCTTCGGGTCAGCGGATTGTTCGTCGGTCGGTCCGGGGACGAACATCTCCGGTCCTCGGGTAAAGCGGTCCTGGCCCATCTCGACGACGAACGCCGCGCCGCGGTGATGGCGAATTGCGTCGAGGGCCGCTCCGAAACCGATGCCTCGGCACTGGTCGAGAAACTCGATCGTGATCTGCGGACGACCCGCGAGCGCGGCTGGTCCCTGGACGAGCAGGACTCGGACATCGGCATCTCGAGTGTCGGCGCGCCGGTCTTCGACGCGCGCCGGGAGGTTTATGGCGCGGTGGGAATCGTGGTTCCCACGACGCGGATGGAGAAGCACCGGCAGCGCTACGTCGAGTGCGTGACGGCGACGGCGGCCGCGATGACCGCGTTGCTCGAGGCTGCCGGCGTGCGCTGAAAGCGGGCCGGGCCGGGGGCCCGAAGGCGTGACGCACCGCCGCTCGTCGGGGCGGCCGAACCCGGGGGTCAGTCCACGACATACCACGCGTTGTCGATGAAGCGCAGGGTGGAATCGCCCAGTTCGCCGCTGGTGAAGGTGATGGTGGCCCTGATCGCGCGGGCCGGGATGTCGACGCGGTCGGTCCCGCGTACGGAGACCAGCTCGGGGTTCACGGTGGCGGTGGTCAGGGCCTTCTTCTGGGTGGCCGACATCATCCGGAACATGCCGGCGAAGGACGTGGCGCACGGGCCGGCGCCCTCGTTCTCGGCCTGCTTCGCCGCCGGCCCGGCGATCTCGCAAAGCGTGGCGATGTCCTCCCGCCCGATGCCGTGCAAGAACTCCTCGAAGCGCCGGATCGCCGCCTCGGGCGACGCGCCCTGTGCCGCCGGGGCGCCGGTGGTGGCCGAAGGGACCGGTGACCCGGCGGCGGCCGGTGTCGAGGTCGCCGAGGCCGGCGACGTCGACGCGCCGGCGGCGGGCGTGCCGGTCGACGGCGGTGCCGAAGCCGTCGGCGCCGGCCGGTCCGCGGCCTGCTTCTTCGGGGAATCGCCGTCGTTGCACGCCGTCAGCAGGATGAGGGTGGATACGGTCACGCCCACGATCGCCCGCACGTGGTTCTCCCATCGATGAGATCACGAACGGCCGATGGTACTTGCGTCGGCGGCCGCCGGGCGGGTTCACCTGCCCGGTTTTCCGGGAGGTTCGGCGGGTTTGGTGCGCTTTTCCCTGGGCTTGGTGACGCTTTTCGGTTCCTTGTCCGGGGGGCGAGGCGGCGAATCGGTGGCGGATGCGGGGACTTGGGCGTGGACGGTGACGGTCGTGGCCGGCGGCGGAGGGAGAAGGGGAGTGGTCGCGCGCGTGGGGGGTGCCGAGGGTGTCGGGGCGGACGTGGTGGGCGGCGGAACGACGGGTGGGGTCGTGGGCTGTGTGAGTGGTGGGACGGGGGCGGTGGTCGGTGCCGGGCGGCTGTCGTTCGCGTCCGCGCCGGCCTGGTGGTGGAGGGCCGCCAGGGTCGCCCCGGACGCGCCCAGGACGATGCCGACGACCAGACCCGCGGTCGGCAGGCGGCGTCGTCTCCGCCGCGGCACCGGCGTACCCGATGCGGCGGGGGCCGGGACGACCGGCGGGCCCGACGACGGCGCGGCCGCGTCGAGCAGCTGGGCGCACTCGGCGGCGTCGGGCCTGGTGGCGGGGTCGACACGTGTCATCGCCTCGATCGCGGAGGCCAGTTCGTTCGGCACGTGGGACGGGATGTGCGGTGATCGTCGCGAGCGGGCCAGGGCCGCGTCGAGGGAGGAACCCGGGTATTCGCGTTCGCCCTTCAACGCCTCCAACAGGACCAGGCCGAGGGCATGGACGTCGCACGCGGGGCCGGAGCCGTGCCCGAGGATCTGCTCGGGCGCGAGATAGGAGACGGTGCCGACGATCGTGCCGGGTGTGGAGCGGGTGGGTTCGTCGACCAGGCGCGAGATGCCGAAGTCCGCCAGGTACGGGGCGTCGCCGGGGCCGATCAGCACGTTGGACGGCTTCACGTCCCGATGCACGATGCCGGCCGCGTGTACGTGTGCCAACGCCGAGGCCAGTCGCGCGCCGAGCCTCGCCACCCGGTCGGGTGTCAGGGGGCCGTCCGCTATGTGTTGCCGCAGGGTGACGCCCCTGATCAGGCGCATCACCACATAGGTGGAACTCTCGTGCCAACCGACATCGTGCACCGTGACCAGGGCCGGATGGGTCAACCGGCCCAGTAACACCGCCTCCTGGCAGAACCGTTCCGCCGTCACCGCGGCCACACCGGGTCGGAAGATCTTGACCGCGACCTCCCGCCGCAGCCGCAGATCGACGGCCCGGAAGACATCGGCGGTGCCGCCCGCGCCCAGCAGTTGCCCCAGCCGATAGCGACCGTCGAGGATGCCGCCGCTACGCGGAAGGGGACGCCGTATTCGGCGCGGCAATGCCGTCATGCACTCTCCCCGATCGGCCCCGACAACGCCCGGGTTCCTACCCACCCTCGGCCCCGCCATACCGAAACGCATGCCCGACCCCGTACGTCTTCGAACGCGAAGACGACGTCGGCGGCGTCGACTTCGGTGTGGGCGACGCCCGGATCGATCTCGCATCGTACGTCTTCGAGTGGGCCCGGGGACCGATGGGGCCGCCCCGGGCGGGCGCGCCGCTAGCGCGCCGGCTCGTCCGCGTCGACCAGCGCCGTGATCACCCGGTCCAGGACCGCCAGGTCCGCCGCCGGCAGATCGCGCAGCGTCGCCGGGGGGTCGTCCAGAATGTCGCGCGCGATCCGGGCGAGGCGCCGGCCCTCCGGGGTCGCCGCCAGCATGCGCTGCCTGCGGTCGGTGGGGTGGACGGTGCGTTCGATCAGGCCGCGCCGTTCGAGGTCGTCGACGACCAGCGTCGTGTACGGCTTGTCGGTGGCGAGCCGGGCGGCCAGTTCGCGCATCGACATCGGACCGGCGGCGATCCGCCGCAGTGCCTTGACCCGGACGAAGCTCAGCCCGGTCGCCTCGGTCACCGCGCGGCGGCGATCGTGCCGCTCCACGACGAGCACGCGCATCCCCCGCCAGACTCGCCCGGCGGCATCCGAAGGGGCGTCGCTCGCCGCGTCGTGTGCGGGGGATGCGGTCATTGCCTCACGTCCGTCGTCTCCTGCGTGCCGGCGGGCGGTGTCGCGGGCATGAGTTCCGCGCCCGTACGCTCGGCCGTGCGCAGGGCCCGGCGGCCCGTGGTGAGCATACCGAGGACGGCGACGGCACCCGCGCAGCCCAGCACGATCCACCACCCGGTGTGGGTGGCGGCGGCCAGGTCGGCACCGCCGGGTGTGCCCGGCACGGAGGCGATCGTGGTGCCGACCACCGCGACCCCGAGGCACTGGCCGAACTGGCGGCTGGTCGAGGCGATCGCGGAGGCGACGCCCGCCTGGGCCCGCGGCATGCCGGACACGGCGGTATTGGTGATCGGCGCGTTCACCAGCCCGAAGCCGACGCCGAAGACGCCGTACGCGGCGACCATGCGCAGGGTCGAGGTGTCCTCCGTCAGCCCGACCAGCAACGCCGCGCCCGCCGCCATCGCGACACCGGCCCCGACCAGGGGTATCCGCGGGCCGATTCGGGCGACCAGCCGCCCGGAGATCGGCGCGAACACGACCGTCATCACCGCCATCGGCAGGGTGCGCAGGCCCGCCTCGGTCGGCGACCAGCCGCGCGCGTCCTGGAGGTAGAGCGTGTTCAGGAACAGGAATCCGGACATCGCGGCGAACGTGCACACGGCCGTCACGGTCGCCCCCGCGAACGGCACGCTGCGGAAGAAGCGCAGGTCGATCAGCGGTTCCACGCGCCGCGGCGACCGGTACACCAGACCCGCCAGGCAGCCGGCGGCGAGGAGGAACAGGCCGACGATGAGCGGCGAGGTCCATCCCTGGGCGCGGCCCTCGATGATCGTGTAGGTGAGCGACAGCAGGAAGACGAACACCAGCACCTGACCGACCGGATCCGCCCGCCGGGGACGCGCGGCCTTGGACTCGGGCACGTACAGCGCGGTGAGCACGATGGCGACGAGCACGACCGGCAGATTCATCCAGAACACCGACCGCCAGCCGGCCGAGTCGACCAGCGCGCCGCCCACGATCGGCCCGAGCGCCATGGCCACGCCGACCACCGCGCTCCACGCACCGATCGCGCGGGCCCGTTCGCGGGGTTCGGTGAAGGTGTTGGTGATGATCGACATCGCGACCGGGTTGAGCATCGACCCGCCGACCGCCTGCACCACGCGGAACGCGATCAACCACCCGAGCCCCGGTGCGAGGGCGCACAACGCGGAGCCCACGGCGAACACCACGAGCCCGGTCTGGAACACCCGACGCCGGCCGATGCGGTCGGCCGTCGAGCCGGCCACCATGAGCAGCGCGGCAAGCACCAACGTGTAGGCGTCGATGGTCCATTGGAGCTGCGACACCGAGGCGTCCAGATCGCCCCGGATCGACGGCAGCGCCACGTTCAGGATGGTGTTGTCGAGCCCGACGATGAACAGGCTCAGGCAACAGGTCGACAGGACGAGGAGCTTCTCGCGGCGGCCGATCCCGGTGGACGACGACATGTACCACCTCATAATTCGTTACTCACCTACAATCATTATGGTTGTACAACCATCAGGGCCAACGGTCAACCACCACCCCGCGGCCCGTGCCGCCCATGCCGACATGGACGCGCGGTCGGTCGCCGAGAAGATTTCTCGGAAATCCCGCGGATCGATGTCGAGAACCCGGTGGGGACTCCGACCCATCCGTGAGAGCGGCGCACACGCCCGAAGCGGTGGATGTCGCCGTGCGGCATCGGTTGTCGGCAGCACAGGAGGAATACGTGTCTCAGCTGGTGAGAGTTCAGAATTTCAACGTGTCGAGTGACGGTGTCGGTGCCGGCGAGGAGCAGAGTCTCGAACGACCGTTCGGACATGATCACCCCGAGCGGATGTTCGCCTGGGCGGGTGCGACCGCCAGTTGGCCGATGCGCACCGATCCCGGGGGCAGTCGGGGGCTCGACGACCACTTCACGCGGGACTACGACCGCAATATCGGTGCCGAGATCATGGGTCGCAACAAGTTCGGGCCCCAGCGCGGGCCCTGGCGGGATCACGAGTGGCGTGGCTGGTGGGGGGACGAGCCGCCGTTCCGGACCCCGGTGTTCGTCATGACCCACCACGTGCGCCCCTCGTTCACTCTCTCCGACACCACGTTCCACTTCGTCGACGGCGACCCGGCCACGGTTCTCGACCAGGCGCGCCGGGCGGCGCAGGGCAAGGACGTGCGGCTCGGCGGCGGGGTCACCGTCATCCGGGAATTCCTCGAGGCCGACCTCGTCGACACGATGCATGTGGTGGTCTCGCCGCTGAAGCTCGGGGCCGGACTGCGCCTGTGGGACTCTCCCGACGAGCTGCTCGACCGGTTCCACCTGGACGTCGTGCCCAGCCCGAGCGGCGTGACGCACCACCTGTTCTGGCGCAAGTAGGCGCGGTCGCCGACCGCCGCTCGGCGGTGGGGAATGATTTCGCGACGGTGTCGGTTGTGATGGTCGTCGGTGAGGGTGTGCCCCCGGGCCCAACCATTGCCGCCGTGGAATACCGCTCGGCTGGAGCCACGGTGTGCCTTCCGCCGTGAGGCGGCCCCCTCACCGACTCGAACGTCGTGCGCGGCGCCGCTCCCGATACCCGGGAGCGGCGCCGTTGCGCGTCGAGGAGGGCGACGACCACCGGGGAAGTCGCCGGCGGCGGCGGAGCCGATCTCGTCGGGATGCGGCAGTGTTGCCAACGGCGGTGGCAACGGGGCGGCGTGCGGGGCGAATCGGGGGATCGTCAGGTGCCCGAGCAGGGCCGGCACGCCGATCCCGAGGCTGTGGGCCGGCACGTCGGTGGACGGCGAAACGCCGCCCGCCGGAGCGACGTTCGCAGATGCCGACAGGGTCACCCGCACCGCGAAGCCGGGCGCCCCCGTCGGTCGGCCGTGATCGTTCCGAGGAACGACGAGAACGCAGGCGGGCCGGTTTCGTGTCACCGAAATCGCTTGCGCCCCAACGCTCCTCCCCGGCAACCCCGCGGGACACCGCACTTCCGCGCTCCGCGACGGGCGGCTTTCCGGCGACCGGCGAACCTCCCCGGTCGTGGCACCGGCATTTCGCGTTGCTTTCTTCCCGTGAACATCCGAGCGTTCGGGCGTAGGACGGGGTCCGTCGGGAGAAGGATCGTTCCGACCCGTTTTCCCAGTGACCCTGTGGAGGACCACTGTGCGCACGAGGCTGACCGTCTCCGCCGCCGCCGGCGCGCTCGCGCTGCTGCTGTCCGTCCCCGCCTCCGCCTCGGCCGCCGCCCAGGCCGGCCCGGGAGCCCCGGGCATCGGCGACCCCTACTACCCGACCGCCGGCAACGGCGGCTACGACGTCTCGCACTACGACATCCGGCTCAAGTATCAGCCCGCCACCGACGACTTAGAGGGCACCACCACCATCCTGGCCACCGCCGGCCAGGACCTCACCCGCTTCAACCTCGACTTCGTGTTGAAGGTGAACGAGGTGCTGGTCAACGGCCGCCCCGCCACGTTCGCCGCCACCGGTGAGCACGAACTGGAGATCACCCCCGCCCGGGTGATCACCAAGGGCAGCCCGATCACCGTCGTCGTCCGCTACGCCGACCGGCCCGGCACGGTTCTGCGCGGCGGCGTGTCGGGCTGGCTGCGCACGCCCGACGGCGGCATCGCCGCCAACGAGCCGGAGGGGGCGGCCTGGTGGTACCCGAGCAACGACCACCCGACGGACAAGGCCACGTTCGACGTCTCCGTACTGGTTCCCGACGGCACCCAGGTGATCAGCAACGGCACCTCGACGCAGAGTTCGCGGGCCGGCTGGACCCGCTACAACTACCGGCAGACCAAGCCGCAGGCCACCTACCTGGCCACGGTGGCGATCGGCAAGTTCGACATCCGCACCGACACCACCCCCGGCGGACTGCCCGTCATCACCGCGTACAGCAGGGACCTGGGCGACAACGCCGGCGCGGCGCAGGCCAGTGTCGAGCGCACCGGCGAGCTGGTCGACTGGCTCAGCGGCCGATTCGGCCCGTACCCGTTCGGCACCGTCGGCGGCTACGTGCCCAACGTGCCCACCGGGTACGCGCTGGAGACGCAGGGTCAGATCTTCTACAGCCCCGCGCAGTTCGCCCGCGGTGCCAACACCTCCGTCGTGGTGCACGAACTGGCCCACCAGTGGTACGGGGACAGCGTGTCGGTGCGGCGCTGGAGCGACATCTGGCTCAACGAGGGCTTCGCCCGCTACTCGCAGTGGTTGTGGTCCGAGCACGAAAACGAGGGCACGGCCCAGGAGTTGGCCGACTACGTCTACAACCTCTACCCGGCCGACAACGCGTTCTGGACCATCAAGCCGGGCGACCCGGGCGCGGACCAGCAGTTCGCCGGCGCGGTCTACGACCGCGGCGCGGTGGCGGTGCAGGCGCTGCGCAACGCCGTCGGGGACGAGAAGTTCTTCCGAATCCTGAAGGGCTGGCCGACCGAGCGCAGGTACGGCAACGCCACCGTCCAGGACTTCCAGGCGTACGCGGAGCGGATCTCCGGCAAGCCGCTGGCCGAACTGTTCAACACCTGGCTGTTCACGCCGTCGAAGCCCGCGGTGGGGTCGGCCGGCGCGGCGGCACCGAGCACGGCGAAGCCGGGTCTGACGCCCCGGGCCACGCCGGACGTATCACCGGAGCCGAAGTCCTGGAAGAAGATCCAGGAGACCAACACGGTGCACGAGCACCGGGGTTGACGGTCCATCGGACGCGCACCCCGAAAACGGCCCGGCCGGCCGCCCCCGAGCGGCCGGCCGGGCCGTGGCGCGAGCCGCACCCCCGAAGGTGACGAACCAGCGCTATGCGCCGGGTGGTTCGGGTCGGGCGAGGTGGTTGCCGGACCATGCTCCGAGGGTGACGGCGGCCACCACCACGAGGCCGGCGGCGTGCGCTTCCTCGGCGATCTCGCTCCGGTCGACATGGCCGGGTTTGCCCGTCGTGGGGGTGAGGACCCAGATCGCGCCCGTGTCGGACAGGGACCCCACCACATCCGTGAGTTCGCCGGCCAGGTCGCCGTCGCCGTTCCGCCACCACAGCAGGACGGCGTCCGCGACCTCGTCGGTTTCGTCGTCCACCATCCCGCCGCCGATCGTGTCCTCGACATCGGCGCGGATCCGGTCGTCGGTGTCGTCGTCCCAGCCCAGTTCCCGAACCACCATGGATCGAACGATGCCCATCCGCCGCGCGTGGTTCGGCGCGTCCGCGGCAGTTTCCATCACCACCTCCGTTCTCGGCATACGCCCATACACTCGCGACTCGCGGCGCCCGTCGGTGATCCGGACATGCGGGCGCTACCAGCCGATCGTCGGGTGGAAGCCGATGCAGTCGGGGTCCTGCAGCGGGCAGAGCGGATGCGGCTCGCGCTCCTCCCGCAGCGGCCCCTCGGCGCACAGGCGTGACCGCGCGACGGCCTCGGCCGCGTACACGTACTCCGCACACGTGCATGTCCGACACCCGCCCCGACGTTCGGGCGGCCCGCCGTGCCGGGAACGTCCGTGACCACAAAGGCATTCGAACCCGGCCATCCGGACCTCCGCGCGTCGGCATCACTCCGTCGACCACGATAGCGCCACCCTCGGCCGTCGCGTTCGGTCATCGGCGAGTGCCGGTGGCCGGCGGCCCGCCCGCCCCGGCGAGTGCCGGGCCGGACGGGCCGCCGTCGGGACCGGTGGTCAGTTCGCCCACTTCCCCTTGCCGTAGTCCAGGTGCGAGCCGATGGCCGTGCAGTAGGCGTAGGACCAGCGGTCGCTGTTGGTCACGACGCCGCGGGTGGTCTGCCCGTTCTTGCACTTGGCCCAGGCGTAGTAGGCCCGGTTGGTGTTGCAGTGCACACCGAAGGTGTTCTTGTCCTTCCAGGTGTTACACAGCTTGGCGGCGACCTGTCGACCGTCCTCGGTATGGACGGTGATGTCCGCGGCCGAGGAGGGTGTTTGGGCCAGGGCGGTCCCGGTGCCGGCGAGCATGCCGCCGGTGGCGACGGTGACGGCGACGAAGGCACCGACGAGAGCACGTTTCATGGGAGTTGCCTATCTGCGTTGGTCGGGAACAACATGTCGATCACCGGCTCCCGGTGGCCCGGTGCACGTTGTCCGCCCACCGGGCCGCGCGGCGACCGTGACTCCCATGTTGGCCCGACGTCCGCGGTGCGTCGTTGGCGACGAGCGCACACTCGTTGGCACACGACGTACAGGCGGTTCGTCCCCGCCTCGGTCAACGGCGGTGACCGACCTCGACGTTCTCCAGGATGCCGAGCGCGTCCGGGACCAGGATCGCCGCCGAGTAGTAGGCGGTGACCAGGTACGAGATGATCGCCTGCTCGTCGATGCCCATGAAGCGCACCGACAGGCTCGGTTCGATCTCGTCGGGAATGCCCTCCTGCCGCAGGCCGACGACGCCCTGCTCGTCCTCGCCCGTACGCATGCAGAGGATCGACGTCGTGCGCTGCTCGGTGAGCGGGATCTTTCCGCACGGGAAGATCGGAACACCGCGCCACGCCGGAAGCCGGTGTCCGTTGAAGTCCACCGAGTCCGGGACCAGACCGCGCGCGTTGCACTCGCGCCCGAAGGCGGCGATCGCCTTCGGGTGCGCGAGGAAGAACTTGTTGCCGCGGCGGCGGGAGAGGAGTTCGTCCATGTCGTCGGGGCCGGGGGCGCCGTCGTAGGGCTGGATGCGCTGGCTGTGGTCGCAGTTGGCGAGCAGCCCGAACTCGCTGTTGTTGACCAGCTCGTACTCCTGGCGCTCGCGCAGCGCCTCCACGGTCAGGCGCAACTGCTGCTCGGTCTGGTCCATCGGCCCGTTGTAGAGGTCCGCGACCCGGCTGTGCACCTTGAGCACGGTCTGGGCGGCGGAGAGTTCGTATTCGCGCGGCGCGAGTTCGTAGTCCACGAAGGTGTGCGGGAGGACCGCCTCGCCGACGTGGCCGGCGATCAGATCGATCGCCGCCTCGCCGTACTTGTTGGTCCGCTGCTTCGGGATCCGCGCCACGCCGTCGAGATGGGCGCGCAGCGACTCGGCCCGCTCGGCGAGGTTCCGCACGTCGGCCAGGGTCAGTTCCAGCACCGTGCAGGCCGTGCTCGCCCGGAACGTGCTCGCCCAGGTCGGCTCCGCCGCGGTCAGACACTCGTCACCGAAGTACGCCCCGTCGGCCAGCGCGCCGAGAACCGTTTCACCGCCGTACGGCCCCGTCCCCACCCGGTCGACGCGCCCGTGCGCCAGCAGGAACACCCGCTCGACGGCCGTCCCGGCCTCGGCGAGCACCGCGCCCGCCGGGTATTCGCGCTGCTCGCAGCGCCGGGCCAGTTCCGTCAGCACGGCCTCGTCGGGGTAGTTCCGCAGCGCCGGCAGCTCACCGAGTTCGGCCGGGATCACCTCGACTCGGCCCGCGGTCTGCACGAAGGTGACCCGCCCGTCGCCCACCGCGTAGCTCAGGCGCCGGTTCACCCGGTACGTACCGCCCCGCACCTGCACCCACGGCAACATCCGCAGCAGCCACCGGGAGCTGATCTCCTGCATCTGCGGAACGGACTTGGTCGTCGTCGCCAGGTTCCGCGCCGCCGCGGTGTCAAGGCTCTGTTGTTCCCGTTCCCGATCCGCGGATGGCTGCGGATTTGCGTCGACCGACATGAAGAGCCTCTTCCTCCCGAGCTTGGAGCAGACGGGAACAGCCTGACAACAACGAGGGTGAATCTGCTACTACCCGAAAGAGTGAATGAGGCGCCCGAAGCACGGCAATGAAACCGAATTCGGCCGATCGGACACGCCGGCGCCATTCATGGGAGGAATTCGGCTTTCGCCCCGACGCGAAGCAGGAAAGCGGAATCCCTCGTCGCACTTCCGGATTGCCGCGCATCACCCGTTTTCCACCGGATCGAAACCGGCGGATCCCCGAAGACCGGCCGGGTTCGCCGGAGTGCCCACGCAGGCCCGATCGGCCGGGACGGAACCTGCTCGGAGACGCGAAAAACGCAGGTCATCCACTGTGTGCGCGCGGCAAACATGCGACCGGAAGTTCACTATATCGAATGACAATCGACCCCTCCTCCTCGCCGAATCGGGGAGTCGCCCTAACCTGTTCCCGGATGCGAAAAGGACGTCCTCCGAGGATCCTCCCTTTCGGCCCGCCGCAGACGAGAAGCACCTCCACAACCACATGGGCCCGACACCACGGGAGGCCCCACCGACCGGATACGGGAATTCGATCTCCGCCGTTTCCCGGACCACCGGTCGTGCATTCCCCTGCGCTCGGGGTCCGGCAATACGCGCCCGGATTCCGCGGATCCTGATTCCGCGGATCCTGCTTTCGACGAAACCGCTCCATCCGATCACCGCCCCATCCGATCACCCAAGGAGTCACGGATGCTCGATCACTCGCTCCATCCGGTGCCGACGCCGGGCCCACGGGCCGTGGCGGCGCCCGCCGCACTCCGCGACGCGCCCGAGGCCGACGGGTGCCGCGCGGACGAGGCGACGTGTGCGGAGGACTCCGTCCCGGAGGGGGGTGCCCCGCCCCCCGTGCCGCACGACGGTGTGCCCGAGGCGGTGCAAAAGGACGGCGCCCGGGGCGATCCGGACCCGGCGCGCGAGGTCCTGGCGCGGGTGCTGCGCGGCCCGAGCGGCCTCGGTACGTCCGCCCTGTACGCGGCGCGGCGCCCGGAATCGCCGGAGCCGCCCCGGGAAGGCCCCGCGTCCCACCACCCGGTGGCCGAGCCCGAAACGCCCGACGCCGGCACCCGGGACGTCGCGGCTCGCGAGGTATGGGAACGGGCGTTGCGCGGCCCGAGCGGCCTGGGTACGGCGGGCCTGCAACCGGCGCAGCGCGCACGGCCGGCGACGCCGTGCCGGGAGATTCCGGGCCTGTACTACCACCCGGTGGCCGAGCCGGACGAGGTGCGCGTGGCGGAGGTCAGCCGCCGGATCAAGGACTGGGCGGTGGACGAGGTCGCGCTGTTCCCGCCCGAGTGGGAGGACCAGTTCGACGGTTTCTCCCTGGGCAGGTACATGGTCGCGTGTCACCCCGACGCCCCCACGATCGAGCACCTGATGGTCGCCACCCGGCTGATGGCCGCGGAGAACGTGCTCGACGACTGCTACTGCGAGGACCACGGGGGCTCGCCGGTGGGTCTGGGCGGGCGCCTCCTCATGGCGCACACCGCCCTCGATCCGGTGCACACCACGCCGGAGTACCAGGGCTCCTGGGCGCAGTCGCTGCGGATCGACGCCCCGCGGCGGGCGTACCGCTCCGCCATGGACTACTTCCTCCGGCTCGCCGGCGCCTCCCGGGCCGACCGGTTCCGGCACGACATGGCCCGCCTGCATCTGGGCTACCTCGCCGAGGCCGCCTGGGCGCAGACGGAGTACGTGCCCGAGGTGTGGGAGTACCTGGCGATGCGGCAGTTCAACAACTTCCGCCCGTGCCCCACCATCACCGACACCGTCGGCGGTTACGAACTGCCCGCCGACCTGCACGCGCAGCCGGCCATGCAGCGCGTCATCGCCCTGGCCTCCAACGCCACCACCATCGTCAACGACCTGTACTCGTACACCAAGGAACTCGCCGCCCCGGGGCGGCACATGAACCTGCCCGTGGTGCTCGCCGAACGTGAGGGTCTCGACGAGCGCGGAGCCTTCCTCAAGGCCATCGAGGTGCACAACGACCTGATGCGCGCCTTCGAGGCCGAGGCCGCCGCGCTGGCCCTCGCCTGTCCCGTGCCCCAGGTGGCCCGCTTCCTGCGCGGGGTGGCGGTGTGGGTCGACGGCAACCACCACTGGCACCAGACCAACACCTACCGCTACGGCCTGCCCGATTTCTGGTAACCAAGAGGAGACCCATCGTGACCCAGACAGCCCAACCCGCCATCTCGGTGACCATCCCCGGCCCGGCGACGCCCTACCAGGGGGACATCGCCCGCTACTGGGATCACGAGGCGCGGCCGGTGAACCTGCGCCTCGGTGACGTGGACGGCCTCTACCACCACCACTACGGCATCGGGGCCGTCGACGACTCCGCGTTCGCCGGCTTCCAGGGCGGCGAACGCGAGACGAAGCTCATCGCCGAACTGCACCGGTTGGAGTCCGCGCAGGCCGACCTGCTCCTGGACCACCTCGGGCCGATCCGGCGCGACGCCCGCCTGGTGGACGCCGGTTGCGGTCGCGGCGGCTCCATGGTGATGGCCCATCACCGCTTCGGCTGCTCGGTCGAGGGTGTCACCCTCTCCGCCAAGCAGGCCGAGTTCGCCAACCGGCGCGCCCGCGAACTCGACATCGACGCCTCCGTGCGCGCCCATGTCTGCAACATGCTCGACATGCCCTTCGCGAGCGGACAGGCCCAGGCCTCGTGGAACAACGAGTCGAGCATGTACGTCGACCTGCACGACCTCTTCGCCGAACACGCCCGCATCCTCGCCCCCGGCGGCCGGTACGTGACCATCACCGGCTGCTGGAACCCCGTCTACGGGCAACCCTCCAAGTGGGTGTCCCAGATCAACGCCCACTTCGAGTGCAACATCCACTCGCGCCGCGAATACCTGCGGGCGATGGCCGACAACCGCTTCGTCCCGCAGGCCATCATCGACCTCACCCCCGCGACGCTGCCCTACTGGGAACTGCGTGCCACGTCCTCGCTCACCACGGGTATCGAGGATGCCTTCCTCAACTCCTACCGGAACGGCTCCTTCCAGTACCTCCTGATCGCAGCCGACCGCATCTGACCGCGTCCGACCGCCGGGCGGTGATCACCGCCCGGTTCCGGAACCGTTCGCACGCCGAACGCCGTTTTCGGGCACACCCGATCCGGGGGCGTACTCCGCTCGGCACCGCCGACGACTGACTCGTCCGACACGCCTCCTTGCCCGCCTCCTCTCCTGCCTCCTCGCGACGACCGTAGCAGCACTTTTCTCCGAATGGAGAAAACTTTGCCGAGGAACTAGGGTGGCCCCCATGTCCACTCCCGTCCGAGCACCCCGGTCGGCCGGCGGCGCGGCGCGGCGCGAGGCCCTTCTCGACGCCACCGTCCGCCTGCTCGCCCGGGACGGCGCCCGGGCGGTGACGCACCGCGCCGTGGCGGTCGAAGCGGGCACCACCCACGGGTCCGCCCGCTACTACTTCGGCACCCGTGAACAACTGCTCGACGAGGCCCTGCGCCGCCTCGCGGCCCAACAGATCGACGAGATCCGCACCGTGTTGCGACGGTCGGCCACCGCCGACCCGCGGGAGTTCGCCGCCCGGCTCGCCCGCTACACCGCGGACACCGTCGCCGGCGATCGGGACGCGAGCATCGCCCGGTTCGAGCTGTTCCTGGAGGTCGCCCGCCGACCCGAGCTGCGCCCCGCCCTGGAGGAGTGGGGGGCGGTACAACGCGAGGCCCTGGCCGCGCGGTTGGCGGCGGTGGGCGCGGCCGAGCCCGAGGCCGCCGCCGCCGACCTGCTCACCCTGCTCAACGGCCTCGTTCTCGAACAACTCGCCTCACCCGACGACGACTTCGAGGACACCCGCCTGCGCCCCGCGATCCTGCGCCACTGCGCCGGCCACGGATAGGCGGCGGGCCGGCGCGCGCCCTCGGCACCGCTCCCGTCGTCAGCGCCCCGCCCGATCCGCCGTCCCCGGCCGATCCCGCAACATGTGGGCCAGGAGCCGGCCCCGAGACCTCAGCCCCGTCTTGTCGAAGATGTGCTGAAGGTGACTCTTGACCGTCGGCACGCCGATCGACAACACCCGGCCGATCTCCGCGTTCGTGGCACCGTCGAGCAGCAGGGTGACGACCTCGACCTCGCGCGCGGTCAGTTCCCAGGCCGCCTCGGGGGCCGGATCGGCCGCCGGCTGCCGCCACGCCCCGAACGCGTACTCGACATAGGGGTGCGCCTTGCGCAGAAACCGCAGCTCGCGCGCGGTGAAATCGCCCTCGTGCGCGTCCCGCAACAGCGACACGCCCCCCACGAGCCGGCCTTCGTGGCGCAGGTACAACTCGGCCTCGTAGCGAATCCCGAGCGGACGCATGAAGTGCCGGTAGTAGTCCGACGCGTCGAACCGTTCCCCCAGGTCGAACACCGTCGCCAGCGGGGTGTCCGACGCGGCGAACCGCCTCGGATGGAACGGATCGAGCCGATGGAAGTGGCTCAGGTAGCCGACATTGCGCACCGGCGGGATGGCCCGGAAGACGTGGTCGACCGCGTTCAGGCCCGCGTCGACGGAGTAGAAGACCATCCCGGTCGCCGTGACGGATTCGGCCAGGAAGTCCATCGTCCGCGCCTTGAACTCGGTGACGCTTCGCGGGCCGACGGTGGAGCGTGTGCTGCCGGGATGCATGGGGCCGCCGCTTCGTCCGAAGGAAGGGTCGAGAAGAGATCGACCGGAGGAGGCCGACCGGAGGAGATCGACACGAGGAGGTCGAAGGGAGGCAGGTCGAACCTAACCGCGCCCGAACCGGGAGGTCAAGGTCGGGTGTCAACCGTTGGATCGATGTGCCCCGCCGCGTCCCCGCCTACCTTCACCCGATGACCGGACCCGCCGGTCGGAGCGGAGGCAGCGGATGGCCAGGACACTCATCACCGGTGGCAACGTACTGACCCTCGATCCGTCCGCGCCGGACGCCGAGGCGCTGGTGGTGGAAGCGGGGCGGGTGCTCGCCACCGGCGGCGCCCGCGACATGGCGAGCCTCGCGGGCCCGGGCGCGCGTACGATCGACGTCGCCGGGGCGACCGTGCTGCCCGGCCTGATCGACACCCACCCGCACGTGCTGCACTTCGGCGGCCTGGCGGCGGGCCTGGTCGACCTGACCGACGCCGTCGACCACGCCGACATCGTGGCCCGGATCCGCAAGCACGCGGCACACACGCCCGCAGGCGAGTGGATCATGTGCACGCCGGTCGGGGAACCGCACTACTTCGTCCGGCGCTCGTCGGCCGACCTCGCCGAACGGCGCCTGCCCGATCGGCACACCCTGGACGCGGCGACCGCCGACCATCCCGTGCTGATCCAGGCCTGGGCGCCGCGCATGCCGAACGTGGTGGCGTTCAACACCGCGGGACTGCGCGCCGTCGGGCTGAGCGCCTTCATCCCCGACCGTGTCTGCGACGTCGAGATCGACAAGGACGACAACGGCGAACTCACCGGCATCCTGCGCGGACCGGTCACCAACTACTACACGTACGACCCGTTCTGGTCCCAGATCCTGAGCAAGCTGCCCCCGCTCGACCCCGCCCGCGCCGTCCAGGGCACCCTCGACGAGATGGCCCGCTTCACCGCGCGCGGGGTGACCACGGTGTACGAGGGCCACGCGATGGAACCCGAACACATCGACGTGTACCGGTACCTGCGCGCCCAGGGGCTGCTCACCTTCCGCGTGCTGACCGCGCCCGACATCGAATCGGTCATCTTCACCCCGTTCGAGCCGCTGAGCACGGCCGACTTCGGGGCCCGCCTGGAACGGCTGACCGCGCAACCGGCCGAGCGGGAAGACGAGTTGTTGCGGGTCGACGGCATCACCATGAGTCCGGGCGGGCCGTGCTTCTCCGGCTTCTTCGCGACACACGAGCCGTACCCCGACCCGTTCGGGCGACCCACCCGCGGAGTTCGGTTCCTGTCCCTGGAGAAGGAGGAACTGTTCGTCCGGTTCTGCGCCGAGCGCGGCATCCGCGCGAACATGTGCCTGGGCGCCTTCCGCGAGCACGACGACTTCCTCGCGATCGCGGAACGTGTGGTTCGCGAACACGACTTCCGCGATCGGCGCTGGATCCTGCAACACGCGATCACCATCACCCCCGACCAGGTCCGCCGCTACCGCGCGCTCGGATTCCAGGTCACCACGTCGGTCGGCTTCGCGTGGGGCAAGGGCCGGATGTACGGGGAGCGTATGGGCGAGCACGTATGGCGCGATCTCGTCCCCCTGCGCCGACTGCTCGACGCGGGCCTGGACCTCGGCGGCGGCACCGACTGGGGGCCGAAGAACCCCTGGGAGCAGATCAAACTCGCCCAGACCCACGAGTTCGCCGGCTCCGGGCACCGCAACGCCGGTCCCGACCAGGTCCTCACCCGCGCCCAGGCACTGGAGATGTGGACCACCGGCGCGGCCCGGGTGCTGGACTGGCCGGACATCGGAGCACTGGTACCCGGTCACCACGCGGACATCGCGATCGTCGACCGCGACCCCTCGCGCTGCGACATCGACGACCTCGCGGACACCCGGGTGCTGCGCACCCTCCTCGGCGGACGCACCGTGCACGACAGCGGCGACCTCGCGGACGCCGGCGACGAACCCGAAACGGAGAACGGCCGATGACCGCACACGAGCAGGTGCTCACCCGAATCGACGGCCTGCGCGAGGAGTTGCTGGCCACCGTCGCCGCGGCCATCCGCATTCCGAGCGTTACGCCGACCTTCCCCGGCGAGGACTACGCCGACGCGGTGGGCGCCGAGGGCGCGGTCTCCCGCCTGTTGGCGGGCGTGTACGCCGACGTCGGTGCCGAGGTCGACGTGTTCGCGGTCGACCCCGGGCGGGACAACGCGGTCGGCGTGATCCGCGGTACCGGGGGCGGCCGTTCGTTGATCCTCAACGGCCACGTCGACGTCGTCCCGCCCGGCGACCCCGCCGCGTGGCGCTCCGGCGACCCGTTCGACGGGGCGATCGAGGACGGGTGGATCCACGGCCGCGGCTCGGCGGACATGAAGAGCGGCCTGGTCGCGCAGGCGTTCGCGGCCCGCGCGCTGCGCGAGGCCGGGGTGCGGCTGCGCGGCGACCTGATCCTCCAGGCCGTGGTCGGCGAGGAGAACCTCGAACACCACATGGGCACCTCGGCGGTGCTCGCGCGCGGCTACACCGCCGACGGTGCGATCGTGGCCGAACCCACGGGCGCCGCACGGCCGTTGACCGTGATGGCCGCGACCCCCGGCGTGCTGGTGATGCAGGTCGACGTGGTCGGCAAGAGCGCGCACTCGTCGATGCGCGGGCGCATGTTGCGCGGGCAGGGCACGCGGGACCCGATCGCGGTCAGCGCCATCGACCGGGGACTGGTGATCCACGAGGCCCTGCGGCGCCTCGAACACGACTGGGCGATCACCAAGTTCGACCCGCTCTTCGAACCCGGACAGTTCACCATCGCCCCCGGCGCCCTCGACGGCGGCGCCCGGCACTCCCGCAGCGGCGCCTTCATCCCGGACCAAATGAGCATGGTCTACGCGGTGTTCCACCCGCCGGCCGAGGAACAGGAAACGATCCGCGAGGAGATCGAGAGCCACATCGCGCACGTCGCCGCCACCGACCCCTGGCTGCGCGACAACCCGCCCGTGGTCACGTGGCAACTGTGCTATCCCGGCTCGCGCGTGGACCCGACCCATCCGCTGTGCAACGTCGTCGCCGGCGCGCGCGAACTGGCCGGGCACGACAGTCGATACGCGGCCCGGCCCGGCATCGAGGCGTTCCCCTCCGCGACCGACTCCACCTGGCTCTGCCGCGCGGGCATTCCGACCGTGGGCCTGGGTCCGGGCGAACTCGCCATGGCACACGCCTACGACGAACGTTGCGCGGTCGACGAGATCATCTGCGCGACCCGTACCTACGCGCTCGCGGCGATCGACTGGTGCGGCGCGTGAGCGGGCCCGAACCGGTCGCGCCGTACATGGCCGTCGGACTGTCGACCATCGTGCACGGCATCGGCGCCCGCCGGCACATCACCCGCAACCTCGACACGATCGAGGACGCCATCCACGCCGCGGTCTCGACCATCGGGATCAACATGCCGGTCAAGCTGATCGCGCTCGCCGAGGGCGCGCTCACCGGCTTCACCGACGAGATCTTCGACCTCCCGCACGTCCGGGCGGCCCGGGACCTGTTCATCGACATCCCCGGCCCCGAGACCGACCGCCTCGCCGCCCTCGCCCGCCACTACGGCACCTACCTCGTCGTCCAGTGCAAGGCCCGCTGGCCCGAGATCGTGCCCGATCGCTACTTCAACGTGCTGTTCGTGATCTCTCCCGACGGCGAGATCGTGCACCGCGCCGCCAAGAACCACGTCTGGTGCCGCGAGCGCTCGTGCACCCCGCACGACGTCTACGATCGCTGGGTCGAGGTGTTCGGCGACGGGATCGACGCCTTCTACCCGGTCCTGCGCACCCCGGACATCGGCAACATCGGCACGATCTGCTGCAGCGACGGCGAATACCCGGAGGCGGTACGGGCGTTGGCGCTGAACGGCGCCGAGGTGGTGTACCGCCCCAGCGAGGCGGTGCCGATGACCCAGGCCGGCCCCGACCCCGGCGGCACGTGGCTCCTGCAGAACCGGGCCCACGCGCACTTCAACTCCCTGTACATGGTCTGCCCGAACGTCGGCCCGGTGTACGTGACTCCCGACGCCCGGCACCCGTACGACATCGGCGGTGGGCACTCGCACATCGTCGACCACCTCGGCGCCGTGATCGGGCACACCGTCTCCGGCGCGAACAGCTTCGTCGCGGGCATCGTGGACATCGAGGCACTGCGCCGATTCCGGGTGATGAACCTCAACTCCAACTGGCTGAAGGACCTGCGCACCGAACTCTTCCGCCGGATGTACGACGACCCCGTGCACCCGGCCAATCTGTGGCTCGACCGGGATCCGACGGGCCATGCCGACGTGGACGAGATCTATCGCGCCAACATCGGCCGCCTGATCGATCGCGGCTCCTACACACCGCCCGCACACGCCTCCCCGGGCGCGCGGTACATCCCGCCGCCCGGTGACGACGACCCGGCGACGCTCCTGGACCGGTGGGCGGACCCGGACGGGTGAACGTCGGCCCGGTGAACCCCCGCCACCGGCCGTCCGTGTAGGTGACGGAGAGTCCGGGCCCCGCTGACCGTCGGAGCCCCGCCGGAATCGGGAGGGGATCGACGATGGCGACAACTTCCACGCGGCCGACCCGGGGCGCCCTGTTCGTGGCCGGGTCGACCGCCGCCCTGCTGTCCGCCGCCGCGCCGGCGATGGCGCGCGGGGCGGCGCCGTACTGCGGCGCGGGCAGGGGTCCGACAGCCGACATCGCGGTTCGAAGCGCGATCGAGGACGCCGAGGGTTCGGCGCGCACGGACGGCCGCTACTCCTGCGAACCGGCCGACGCGCCACAGGTCTTCGAGGTCTTCGACGACCCGTACCGCGGCCACGTGTTCTACGCGGGCGTGACGATGAACTGCGGTTGGGTTCCGTGCCGTGGGGCTTCCGCGCCGCACGGCACCCCCGCCCCGACCCCGCGGCCTTCAACCGCGCTCGGCCTTCCGGTAGAGGTCGTCCAAGTGGACTGGGGCGGGGGCGGGAAGGGGTGTGTCGGCCGACGGGTGGCAGGACTGGAGGAAGTAGGCGAGCAGGCGGCGGGACGCGGCGACGGAGGCCGCCGGGGAGTCGCGCAGGACGCCGTTGTTGGCCAGGAACAGGAGGGTGACGTCGCTGACGTCGAAGTCCCGGCGCAGTTGTCCGGCGTCCTTCGCCCGCTGTACCAGCCGGGCCAGGCCCGCCTCGGCGCGGACGCGTTCGCGCCGCAGGTCGGGCGCGTCGGGGGATTCGGCGAGGAACGCGGCGCTGAACCCCCGGTCCCGGGCCTGCATCATGCAGACCTCGGTGAGGGCCGTGCGCAGTCCGCGCCAGGGATCGTCGTCCCGAAGGGCCTCGTCGACGGCGGCGAGGCACCCGGCGAGTTGTTCGGAGAACGCGGCGGCGATCAGCGAGCCGCGGGTCGGGAAGTGCCGGTAGAGGGTGGCGGCGCCCACGCCCGCTCTGCGGGCGATCGCGCCGGCGGACACGTCGGTGCCGTCCAGGGCGTACGCCTCGCGGGCGGCTCGCAGGAGCCGGGCCCGGTTGTTCCGGGCGTCGGCCCTCCGGCTCGTGGCGGGGGTTTCGGAGGCGGTGGGAGAGGCGTTCCGAGACGGTCGGGAAGGCATGTCTCCCACTTAAGCACGAACGGAAGGGGTCGACCGTTCGGCGGGTTAGCGTGACGTGGTGCCGTGGTGTCGCGCGGCCGATCGTCGGCCGCGGAGGTGCGCGGCCGCGAACTCCCCCCCGCCGAACGACGGGCATGTGTACGGAGGTTGACCGTGTTTGCCGTGCGATATCACCGCTATGGCGGTTCCGAGGTTCTCGCCGTCGAGGAGGTCGAGGAGCCGCACGCGGGGCCCGGGCAGGTCCGCGTCGCGGTGCGGGCCACCGGTGTCACCCCGGCCGACTGGTACCTGCGTTCGGGCAGGCTGCGGGACTTCGTCCCCTCGGACTTCCCCCGGACGCCGGGCGTGGATGCGGCGGGAATCGTCGACGAGGTGGGGGAGGGGGTGATCGGCACCGCCGTGGGGGACGCGGTGTTCGGTCTCGTTCCCTTCGTGGATCAGGGCGGCGCCGCGGCCGAGTACGCCGTGCTGGAGGCATGGGCGCCCAAGCCGCGGTCGTGGTCCTTCGAGGAGGCGGGTGGTGCCGCGGGCAACATCGACACGGCCACGCGGGTACTGGTGGCGCTGGCCGCCGCCGAGGGCATGACCCTGCTGATCGAGGGCGCCGCCGGCGGCGTCGGCACCATCACGGCGCAGCTCGCCCGGGCCCGGGGCCTCACCGTGATCGGCACCGCGAGCGAGGGCAACCACGGCTTCCTGGAGGAGTTCGGCGTCGTACCGGTCGGCTACGGGGCGGGGTTGGCCGATCGGGTCGCCGCGCTGGCTCCGCGCGGGGTCGACGTGGTTCTGGACGCGGCCGGCAAGGGCTCTCTCGCCGACCTCGTTGCCATCGCCGGCGACCCGGATCGCGTGGTGACCATCGCGGACTTCGACGCCGATCGGCACGGTGTGCGGTTCTCCCGTTCCGAGGCGGGGGAGTCGCCGGGGTGGGCGGGACTGCCACTGGCGGCCGAGCTGGCCGATCGGGGCCGCCTCACCGTCCCGCTGCACGCGGTGTTCCCGCTGAAGGAGATCGCCACGGCGCACGACGTCAGCGCCCTCGGCCACGCACGCGGCAAGATCGTCGTCACGGTGCCCTGACGCCCGGCGGCGTGTTTTCGGGTGGGCGGCCCGTGGCGTCGTGGCTGCCCGCCTCCGTATCGGGCGCGGATGGGCCGCGCCGCCCGGTGCTTGCCCACCGGAGGCCCGGGGTGCGAGCGCGGCTCCGGGCCGAGGCATGGGTGGTGCCTCGGCCCGGGCAGCGGCCCCGCGGATCGGGCGCGGCGTCGCACGAGGTGGCGATCGTGTCCGCCGCAGGGTCGAGGACCCTGGCGCGTCCGAGGGCGTCGTGGTGTTCCCGAGTGGTCGCGAGCGCCGGTCCGGCCCCGTCGCGTCGCGTCGCGTCGCCGAGAGCGGATCGGCGGGGAGGCCGGACCGGCGACACGGGCGCGGGCGGCGCCCTCCCCCCGGTGCCGCCCTTCCCCCCGGTGCTGCCCGCCCCCCGTCGACGGGCAGCCCATCGATCGGCGCGGCGATGTCGGTACCCCTTCGTCCGTCCGCGGCCCGCCCCCGAGCCGATGCGCGGCCGGGGAGCCGGCGGTGCGGGATCGCCGCGCCCGAGTCCCAGGGTGGCGGGTCGGAGGGCGCGTGTATTGCACGAATACGTCACGGCGGGGCCGTGCCGCGTTCGGGCGGGCGGACGGTCCGATTCCGGGCTCGTCGGTGCGGTGACCGAAGCGATACCGTGTGTCGATATGCGAGAAGCCGGCCGACCGTCGGGGGAGAGGCGTCCCGAAGCCCGCGGTGGTACCAGCACGACGGGTGCCGTCGGCGCCGAGGCAGGCCCGACGGCGAACGGCGCGCAGGCGGGGGAGTTCGTGTCCCGACGGGCGGGTCCGGCACTGCGCGGACACGTCTTGGGCCTGCGTGGATTCCGCTTCCGAGCCCTCGGCACCAGGCACCGGTTGGTCGTGCCGGACGGCGTCGTCAGGTTGATGATCGGGTTCGGCGAACCGGTGCGGGTGGTCGACGCCATCGATCCGCGGCGTTTCGTGTCCGGCACCTCGATGGTCACCGGAGGCTGTACGAAGGCCGTGATCGGCGAGCACACCGGTGTCCTGACGGGCGTCACCGTGCTGTTGACGCCGCTCGCGGCCTACCGGATCTGCGCCCTCCCGATGGCCGAGTGGGTCGACCGCCCGCTGGACCCCGCGCACCTGTTCGGCACGCGAGGGCGGCACTTCGACGAACGCCTGGCCGAATGCCCCGACTGGCCCGGCCGTTTCGGGTTGATCGAGGAACTGCTCGCCGCCCGGCTCCGGGAGGGTCCGCTTGGTTGCCCCGAAGTCGTGGGCGCTTGGCGGGAGTTGGTGCGTGTGGACGGACGCGCGCGAGTGGACGATCTGGCCGACGCGGCCGGCTGGAGCGTACGGCGCCTGGAGCGGCGCTTCCGGGAGCAGGTCGGCACGTCGCCCAAGTCCATGGCCCAAGTCCTGCGCCTTCGCGCGGCGTTGCGACTGCAGGACGCGGGGCTGTCGTGGACGGAGGCGGCCACGGAGACCGGGTACCACGATCAGCCCCACTTCGTCCGCACCTTCAAGAGCCTGATCGGGTGTACGCCCGGCCGATTTCGGTCCGACCAGGAGGTGCGGCGAACCGTGGGCGAGGCGGGGTGGGTCGATTCGTGACCGGGTCGGTCGCGGGGGGTCGCCCGAGTGGCGGCGGGTCATGACAACAATCGGTCGACCAGCCCGTCGATGTAGTCCGGAGTGAGTGCGCCGATCCCCAACAGGACCCGGATGTACATCGGCGCCATGACGTGGTCGAGTACGTCGAGCGCGTCGGGTGGGTCTTCCCCGCGTTCGGCGGCACGGTCGAGCATCGACTGCAGTTGCCGGGAGCGCTCGGCGAGGAAGTCGTCGCGCGCCCGTAGGCCCTGTTCGTCCATGTCGGACAGCGCGATGGTCAGGCGCAGCACCGCCGGGCCGTCGGGGCCGGTGATTTCGCGGGCCACGTTGGCCGCGTAGGTGTGCAGGTCGCCGGACAGGCTTCCGGTGTCGGGCATCGGCGACCGTGCGGTGAGACGGGCGTTCGTCACGTCGGCGAGCAGGTTCTCCAGGTTGCCCCATCTGCGGTAGATGCTGGTGTCGGCCACGCCCGCGCGGGCCGCGATCTCGCCGACGGTGAAGCCGCTGTAGCCGCGTTCGCCGACCAGCTCCGTGACGGCCTGGTGTACCGCCGCGCGGACGCGGGCGCTGCGCCCGCCGGGCCGTCGGGCTCGTTGCGGTTCGTCCATCCGTGGCTCATCCATCCGCTCACCTTAACGCAGCTGTTTCTTGCTTTAGCGAGTGGGTTCGTTTTACAGTCCTCTCTAACGCAGTCGAAGCCTGCGTTTGTGAGTCTCGCCGGAGCGTTTCATGTCGGCGAGTCGGTCGTACCCGGTCGTACCGGGCTGAAGGGGGAACGAGCATGGCTGCATTGCCTGTGGCCGCAGGCGGTCGATCGAACCGGACGGCACTGCTCGCGATGACCTGCGCGGGTCAGTTCATGGTGCTGCTCGACAACACGATCGTCGGCGCGGCGCTGCCCGACATGCAGGAGCGGCTGCACACCGAACTGACCGGCCTGCAGTGGATCGTCGACGCCTATGTGCTGCTGGTCGCCATGTTGTTGCTGTCCGGCGGCGTGTTCGCCGACCGCTTCGGCCGAAAACGTGTGTTCCTGTCCGGCGTGGCGGTGTTCACCCTCGCGTCGTTGATGTGCGCCATGGCGCCCTCGGTCGGCTGGTTGCTCGCCGGACGGGTGCTCCAGGGCGTCGGCGCCGCCGCGCTGAGCCCGGCGTCGCTGGCCCTGCTCGTCGCCGCCCACCCCGCTCCGCAGGAGCGAGTGAAGGCGATCGGACTGTGGGCCGGATTCAGCGGCATCGGCCTGGCCGCCGGCCCGCCGGCCGGTGGCCTGTTGGCCGACGCCTTCGGGTGGCCCGCCATCTTCCTGATCAACGTGCCCATCGGCGTGCTGCTCCTGGCGGCCGGGCTGCGTCTCCTGGGCGAATCCCGCAATCCGAACGCGCCCGCGATCGACATCCCCGGGACGGTGTTGTCGGTCCTCGGCGTGGGGGCGCTGACATATGCGCTGATCGAGGGCGGCGCCCGCGGCTGGACGTCGCCGCCGATCCTGGGTGGTTTCGCCGCCGCGCTCGTCGTCCTGGTCGTCTTCGGCGTCGTCGAGGGACGCCGCGCCAACCCCGTACTGCCGCCGCGGTTGTTCCGCCGGCGACTGTTCACCGTGTCCAACACAGCCATGGTCGTGGTGGGCTTCGCGCTCATGGGCTCGACGTTCTTCTTCTCCCAGTTCTTCGTGTACGTCCAGGGCAGTTCGCTGGTGCGCGCCGGCCTGCAGACCCTGCCGGCCACGCTCGCGATGGTGGTCGTCAGCCCGTTCGCGGGCAGGCTCGCCGCCCGATACGGCTTTCGTGTGGTGGTGACGGCCGGCCTGACACTGGCCGGACTCGGGCTGCTGGCGCTGGGCTTCGTGCACGCCAACACCGGCTACGGGAACGTGTGGTGGCGACTGGCGATCGTCGGGATCGGCTTCGCCCTGACCATGTCCCCGCTCACCGGCGCCGCCATCCAGGCCGTCGACCCGCAGGAGGGAGGGCTCGCCGCGGGCATCAGCAGCACCACACGCCAGATCGGCGCCGTGCTCGGCGTGGCCGTGCTGGGGGCCGTCGTGCGCACGCGCCAATCCGACGGTGCCTCGTTCGAGGCGGGCCTGAACAGCGCGTTCCTCGTGGCCGGCGTCGTCACCTTGATCGGCGCCGTGCTCACCGGCCTGTGGCTGACGGCGACCACGCCCACCGAAGCCGCCGTACGGCGGCACCAGGCGGGCGATCCACGGGTGCCCGCCGGCGCCGGCGGGGTCGAGCCTCCCGCGGCCGGCTGACCCGGGTTCGCCGAACGGGCGGGGCGGGCGCGTACGTCACGCCGTCCGCCCCGCCGCTCACCGCGATCGTGCCGAGCCCTCGAGGGGTGGGCGTCGCGTGTGGAAGTCGGTGGCCAGTTGGAAGGCGTGCGCGATGACGAGGGCCGCCGCGTCGTTGTCGGGGGCCGCCGCGCATTGCATGGACAGGGGCATGCCGGAGGCGGGCGCGAAGCCGGTCGGGATCGAGATGCTCGGGGCGCCGGCGAGGTTCCAGGGACGCCACTTGTTGCCGCTCGACGGGCGCTTGGGCGGCGGGTCGGTGTGTCCGGAATCGGCGGTCGGGGCGGCGATTTCGTCCTCGGGGTGGACGAAGACGTCGATGTCGTCGAAGAGTTCGAGGAATCGGCGGGACCAGATACGGCGCGCGTGTCGGGTCGCGGCGTAGTCGTCGGCGGGGATGGCCGCCCCGACGGCGATGCGGGCGCGAATGACCGGGCCGAAGTCGAGGGGTCGGCGCGCGAGTTCGTCGATCCTGGGGGCGGCGAGTTCGGTGAGGAGGATCGGGTGGGACAGGTCGTCGATGTCGGCGAGTGGTGCGGGGACGGGGCGGGTGACGACGGTACGCAGGGTGGCGCCCTGTCGGCGCAGGATGTCCAAGGCCGCGTCGAAGGCCGTGAGCTGGTCGTCGTCGGGGACGCCGCGGAAGTAGTCGGTCGCGGCGGGGACGCCCACGGTGAGGCCGCGCAGGGGGTGGTGTGCCGGGAGTTGTTCGAGGCGGTCGGCGAGGTCGCGACGTCGGGGACCGGTGGTGAGGACGTCGACGGCCAGGGCCGCGTCGAGCGCGCCGGCGGCGAGGACTCCGGCGTGGTCCAGGCTCGGGCTCAGCGGCATGACACCGAAGGTGTCGATGCGGCCGCGGGTCGGTTTGAAGCCGCTGACGCCGACGCACGCCGCCGGCCAGCGGATCGAGCCGCCGGTGTCGGAGCCCAGGCCGAGCGGGAACTCGCCCGCCGCGACGCCGGCGGCCGAGCCGGCACTGGAGTAGCCGGGCACACGGTACGGATCCCAGGGGTTGCGGGTGGGCGGGAGGTCGCCCAGGGCCAGTTCGGCGGTGTGGGTCTTGCCCAGGATGACGGCGCCCGCGTTCTTGAGCGCCCGTACGGCGGTCGCGTCGTGGTCGGGGATGTACCCGGCGTGGACGCGGGAGTTGTTCTCGGTCGGTTTGCCCTCGGTCAGGTAGTTGTCCTTGATCCCGACCGGGATGCCGTGCAGCGGGCCCGTTCGGCGGCCGTCGCGGAGCAGCGCCTCGGCCGCGTGGGCCCGGGCCAGCACCTCGTGGACCGGGTAGCGGTGGGCGAAGGCGGCGACGGCCGGTTCCACCCGGGCGATGCGGTCGAGGATCGCTTCGGCCAGTTCGACGGGGGAGAGGGCGCGTCGTGCGATGGCCGCCGCGGCTTCGGCGACGGTCAGGTGGTGCGGGGGCTTGGCGATGCCGGGCGCGGGGGGAATGGCGGTGGTGGCGGGGTCGTCGGTCACGGGGTCCCTCCCAGGGTCGCGTCGCGTGGTGCGTCGTGGGTGTCCCGGACGAAGGCGCGGCAGCGCTCGGCCCGGTCGAGGTTCTCGGCCAGTTCGGCAGGGTCGGGGAGGGCGGCGGAGGGGAGGTCGTGGGCGGCGGCCGCGTGACGGGCGAGGGTGTCGGCCCGGTCGGTGGTGACGGGGGTTCGGATTGTCGGCATCAAGCGCTCCCGGGGGTCGCGGGGTGGGTGTCGATCGGGTTGGTGTGGAACGGGCCTTCAGGCGCCCGAGGTCCGCGTCCGGTCCGCGAGGGGTCGTGTGCTTCGCGGCATCGCGACGAGGGCCACCACCGATGCGGCGGCCACGCAGCCGGCCGCCACCGCCAGGGCCGCCGCGTATCCGTCGGCGAGGGCCTGCGGCGTGGGTGGTCGGCCCTCGTCGCCGTCCGGGCCCGTCACGGCGGAGGCGATCGTGCTCAGGACCGCCAGCCCGACGGCGCCGCCGACCTGGCGGACGGTGTTGAGCAGCCCGGCCGCCACACCGCCTCTGGCGGGCGGGACACCCGCGGTGGCGGCCAGCGTGATCGGCGTGAAGGCGGCCGCCGTCCCGAGCCCGAACAGCACGCCCGGGACGGCGACGGCCCACCAGTACGAGCCGTGCCCGGCGGCGGTCGCGGACGCCGCCAGCGCGGCGAGTCCCACCGCGCCCAGGGCGCAGTACGCGGAGACGGCGCGGCGCGGGCCGAACCGAAGGCTCAGTGGCCCGGCGGTGCGTGCCCCGACCATCATGCCCAGGCCGATCGGCAGGAATCCGCATCCGGCGCGCAGCGGTGGGTAACCGCGTACGTACTGCATGTGGAACGACAGGACGATCAGCGTCGCGACGAAGCCCAGCGCCACCAGGAACATCACCACGTTGGCACTGCGCACCGACCGCAGTCGGAACAACCCCGGCGGCAGCAGCGGGTCGGCGGCCCACCGGGCCTGATGTATCGGGAAGAGGCCGAGCAACAGCACCCCGACCGTCAACACGGCCCACACCGACGAATCCGCCCACCCCACCGCCTCGGAGCGCATCACCGCGAACACCACCGCCACCAGCCCCGACGTGGCCAGCAGCGCGCCGACGACGTCGAGCCGGCTGGGCCCGCCCGATCCGCGCCGATGCGGCGCGAGCACGGCGAGGCCGACGGCCACGGCGCCGATCCCCAGGGGTACGTTCACCAGGAACACCCAGCGCCACCCGAGCCACTGGGTCAGCACCCCGCCGAGCACGGGCCCGGCCGTCGCGGCGATCCCGCCGACCGCGCTCCAGGTGCCCAACACCCGGGCCCGACGCGGCCCTTCCGGAAACGTCGCGGTGAGCACGGACAGCGTGGCGGGCATCGACAACGCCGCCCCCAGGCCCTGCGCCGCGCGGGCCGCCGACAACACCGCCGGCGACGTGGCCAGTCCGCAGACGAGACCGGCCGCGGTGAACAGGGCCATCCCGACGGAGAGGCTCCGGCGCAGCCCGTACACGTCGCAGCAGCGCCCGCCGAGGAGGAGGAACCCGGCGAACGCGAGCGTGTAGGCGTTCACCACCCAGGGCAGCGCCGCGGGGGAGTAGCCGAGATCGACCCGGATGTCCGGCAGTGCCACGGACACGATCGTCGCGTCCAGGACCACCACGAACGAGACCGCGCAGGCGAGCACCAGCACCAGGCGCTCCCGGCGCCGGATCGCCCGCTCGCCGATCGGGGTCGGCGGCGTACTCGTGTCGCGGGCTGTTCTCATCGGCTCTCCCGAGGTGCGCGTGGCAGACCGACTCGGGGCCGGCGCGGACATCCGCGCCCGGGACCGGGTCGAGTGGAATCGACCTTGCCTTCTCAACCCGGGTTGAGGTCAACTGAGGGGATGAGGGACACCCTGGTGGCGGTGGGCGACGTCGCGGACCGCTTCGACCTGCCGATCTCGACGCTGCACTACTGGGAGCGCCGGGGGCTGATCACACCGCACCGCCGGGCGGGCCGGCGCTACTACGACGCGGAACATCTGTACCGGATCGCGCTGATCCGCCTGTGGCGCGACACCGGACTGATGTCGCTCGACGAGATAGCCGCCGTCCTGGCCGGCCGCACCGCGACACACAACTGGCGCGACACCGTCACCTCGAGGATCGCCGCCATCGAGGCCCAGATGAACCAACTCGACACGGCCCGCGGCTATCTCGGCTACATGCTCGAATGCACCCGGGACAACCCGGCGGCGGACTGCCTCCAGTTCCGCGCCGAAGTCCTGGTCCCCGCCCCCAAGCACCCCCCGTCCCACGACCGACCGGCGCCCCCCACCCCTTGACGAGCCGGCCCGCACGCCGAGCCCGGTTCAGCGTTTGGGGCGGCCCTCCCCGGGTTCGAGGAGTTGGGCTCGCAGGGATGTGAGTTGGTGGGAGTGCTCGACGGAGCGGGTTTCGTCGAGGGAGGCGACGGCCAGCAGCAGCGCGTCGCCGAGCACGAGTGCGGCCAGGGATTCGGTGGTGATGCCGGTCGGGGTGTGCGGCGCGTACAGGACCGCGTCCGCCGTGTCGGCCAGGCGCTCGACCAGTTCGTCGGTGACCACCACGATGCCGGCGCCGAGTACGCGGGCGCGGTCCAGCAGTACCTCCATGTCGTGCAGGAATCGCCCGGGGACGAACATCACCACCACGTCCTGGCGGCGCAGCGTGAGCAGTTCGTCGGCCAGTGCGAAGCCGGTGGTGCCCACGAAGCGGGCCCGCCGGCCCATGCGGTTGAGCTTGAGCGCGAGGTGGCGGCCGGCCAGTTCCGAGGCGCCGACGCCGTACGCCAACACCTCGCCGGCGTCGGCAAGCAGTTGGGTGGCCCGGCGGAAGGCCGTCGCGTCCAGGTTGGCCCGGCCGTGTTCCAGTCGTTCGATCGCCTCGTCGTAGACCCGGGCGCGGATGCCGTCGAGGTCCTGGCCGACCTGGGTGATCCGCTGCCGGACCCGCACCTCGGGGGCCACGTCCGTGACGAAGTCGGCGGCGATGTCGCGCTTGAGCGCGGACAGGCCGCCCAGGCCCAGGCGTTGCAGGGTGCGCACCACGGTGGCGTTGCTGACACCGATGGTCGCGCCCAGGTCCGCGGCGCTGGCGAAGAGCACCTGCTCGGGGGAGCAGTTGGTCAGGTATCTGGCCACGTTCCGCTCGGCCGGGGACAGGTCGGCCCATTGCTCACGGATCGCCGCCCGGACTCGGGCCAGCGCCGGATTCTCCAGCGGTTGTTCGCTCACGCCTCTTGACTCCCCGGTATCAACCATTACTCTCCTCATGAAACAAGCAATACATGTTACCGCGATACCGTAATGACTGTTACCGAATCTCGGATCGAACCCTTCGACCCGGGACGACAAGTGTCGCCGCGAGCCCCGCGACACCCCGCACGGCGGACCCCCAACCCCCAGCACCCCAGGAGACGACGTGAGTGGCGTGTCCCTTCCGACCATCGAGATCGGCGGCGAGCCCCGAAGCCGGGGCCGCCAGTACGGCGAAGGGGCGAGCGCGCTCATCCATACCGCTGTCGACTACTACGCCGAGGCGTTCGGCGCCGCCGGCGGCCTGACCTGGCGTCAGGTCACCGCCCGCGCCGAACACTGGCTCGCCCCGTCCCGCGCCTTCGCCCCCGACCTGGTCGAGGAGATGACCGGGATCGCCGAGGGCGCCGGCCTCGACCTGCTCGACATCCTCGCCCTCAACGCCCGCGGCGAGATCATCTACGACGACACCTTCGCCGCGATGGGATCCCCGGCCGCGCAGGCGGCGCCGCCGACCCCGGACAACCCCGACGGCTGCACCTCGTTCGCCCTGCTCGAACCGGCTTCCGGCGACGGCCACGTGTACGCCGGCCAGAACTGGGACTGGCGCCACGGCGTCCGCGAGACGGTCATGGTCGTGCGAGTGGTCCAGCCCGGCAAGCCCACCGTGGTGATGCAGGTCGAGGCGGGCCAGGTCGGCCGGCAGGGCGCCAACTCGGCCGGCCTCGCCCTCAACGCCAACGGCCTCGGCGGACGCTTCGACCACGCGATCGGCATCCCGCAGACGCTGATCCGGCGCCGCGTACTCGACTGCGCCAACCCGGCCGAGGCGTTGGACGTGCTCTTCCGCACCCGCGCACACATCGCCAGCAACGCCCTGCTCACCCACCGCGCGGGCTTCGCGATCGACATCGAGACCACCCCCGGCGCCAACGGCTGGATGTATCCCGACGACGGCCTGCTCGTGCACGGCAATCACTACCAGGCCTTCATGCCCACCCAACTGGCCGCGAACTACCGCCCCTCGGCTCCGGATTCGCTGCTCCGGGTGCCGCGCGCCGAAGCGGGCCTGCGGCGCTGCCGGGACGCGGGCGACCCGGCCGAGACCCGCAAGCTGATCCACGCCGCGATGTCCGACCACCTCGGCTACCCCGAATCGTTGTGCACCCACCCGGATCCGGCCCGACCGGCGGTCCGTCAGTGGGCGACGCTCCTGTCCAGTTGCGTCGATCTGACCACGGGTGAATACCGCGTCACCGCCGGCACCCCGTGCGATCACGAGTACGAACTCCTGCCCTGGAACCTGCACGACGGCCCCGGCGGCGCCTGAACCCGCCGCTTCGACGGCGCCCGAGCCGGCCACTCCGGGCGGGGCCCGAACCACCCGCTCCCGGCACCGCCCATTCCCGCGTCCCCGCGTCCCCGCACGCCCGCATCCCCGGAGAGTCGCATGTCCCGCACCCGCACCCGCACCTTCGCCGCGCTCGGCCTCGCGGCCCTGCTCGGCCTGAGCACCGCCTGTTCCGACAAGACCGCCGGCGGCAACCCCGCCGCGGGCACCCCCGGCAAGCCCGCCGACCTCGCGCTGACCGACACCACCGCCAAGGGCACCGGCCCGGTGGACAGCGTCAGATGGCTGCTCGCCAAGGAACCCAAGTCGCTGGACCTGGACGTGCGTTCGGACAGCGACTCGAACGCACTGCTCGCGAACGTCTGCGAACGACTGTTCCAGACCCAACCCGACCTGAGCATGCGCCCGCACCTGGCCGACTCGGCGACCTACACCGACCCCACCACGCTCGTCCTCAAGCTGCGCGCCGGAGTCACCTTCCACGACGGTTCGCCGATGACCGCCGACGACGTCGTGTGGAGCCTGCGACGGCACGCCGCCGAGGGCAGGAACGAGTCGGACGAGTTCGAGCGGGTGAGCACCATCGAACGCACCGGCGACACCGAGGTCACCGTACGCCTGAAGGAACCCGACGCGCTGTTCACCAAGGCCCTCGCGGGCAACGCGGGCGTCGTGCTCGACCGCGAACAGGCCGAGCCCGCGGGCAAGGACTACGGCACCCCGGGCCGCACCGACGCCTGCACGGGCCCGTACACGCTCAAGGAATGGAAGGCCGGCAGCCGGATCACCCTGGAGCGCTACGACGCCTACTGGGACAAGTCCCGCAAGCCGCTGGTGCGTTCGGCCACGTTCGGCTGGGCGGACGAGAACGCCATGGTCAACAGCATGACCACCGGCGCCGCCGACGGCACCTACCTCACCACGATGAGCGCGGTCCCGCCCCTGGCCGGCAACGGCGCGCTCACCGTCTCCTACGGCTCCTCCTCCCGCGCCTGGACGCTCATCCCCACCGAGCGCGGCGGCATGAAGGACCCGCGCGTGCGGCGCGCGCTCTCGCTCGCGCTGGATCGCCAGGGCATCGCCAAGGCGGCCTTCGCCGGTCTGGCCACCCCCTGGAAGACCCCCCTGGGCCCGGGCGCGTGGGGCTACGAGAAGGCCACCTTCCAAGCCGGCTACGACGCCCTCCAGGGCGCCCCGGCGCAGCCCACCGCCGCCGACCTGGACGCGGCGAAGAAGCTGGTCACCGAACTGGGCCCCGCGGCCCCCACCCTCGTGATCGCCAACGACGGCACGCCCACCCGCAACCTGATCGCCAACGCGGTGGTGGACGCGGCCCACCGGATCGGTCTCAAGGCCCAGATCAAGACCATGTCCGGCGCCGACTTCACCTCGCTTTACACCGACCAGGCGCTGCGCAAGAGCGTCGACATGTTCGCCGACGACTGGTACATCTCCAAGGCCGACCCGGCCGGTTTCTACGACAACGCGCTCACCGGCTCGAACAACAACTGGGTCGGCTTCAGCTCGCCCGAGTACGACTCGGTCGTCAACGAGGCGCTGCGCACCACCGACGACGCGGCCCGGGCCCGACTGCTGGTCGAGGCCGAGCGCCGGTTCACCGCCGACGCGGTGTGGCTGCCGCTGGTCCAGGTGCCGAACGTGCTGGTCACCAGCACCAAGCTGACCGGCGCCCCCGCGTCGATGTGCAACGTCGCCTACCCGTGGCTGGCCGACCTCGGCGCCAAGGGCTGACGTCCCGCGCCGGCCCCACCGGCGCGCCCCGGCCCGTTTCCCCGCCCCCGGAGGTGTCCCCCATGCCCGCCCGCGCCCTGCGCATCACCCTTGGGCTGCTCGTCACGCTGCTCGCCGCGTCCTTCGTGATCTTCGGCGCCATCTACGCCGCCCCCGGCGACCCGGCCGCGTTCCTGGTCGGCGGCCAGGAGGACGCGACGCCGGAGAAGCTGGCCGCCGTCCGGGCCGCCTACCACCTCGACGACCCGCTGTGGGTGCAGTACGGGGACTGGATCGGCGGCGTCCTGCACGGCGACCTCGGCCGCTCGATGCAATACCACGACCAGGTCGCGGACCTGGTGTCCTCCCGCGTGCCCACCACGCTGTTCCTCGTCTCGTACTCCGCCGTGCTGTTCGTCGTGGCCGGCGTCGCCCTCGGCGTGTTGTCCGCGGTGCGCGGCGGGCGGGTCGACGGGGTCGTCGTCGCGGTCACCACGCTGCTGGCGTCGATCCCCAAGTTCGTCAAGGCGCTGGCCCTGGTCGCCTTCCTGGGCGTGCAGTGGGGCTGGTTCCCGGTCACCGGCGCCGGCGAGGGCTTCGGCGACCGGCTCCACCATCTGACCCTGCCCGCACTCTCCCTGGCCCTGGGCGAACTGGCCGTGGTCAGCCGGGTGACCCGGCAGAGCATGTTGGAGCAGTACGCCCAGGACCACGTCGCCGTGGCCCGCGCGGCGGGACTGTCCGAGTTCAAGGTGATCCGCCGCCACGTGCTGCGCAACGCGCTCGCGCCGGTGGTGACCATGTGCGGCCTGATCACCGCGAGCCTGTTCGCGGGCACCGTGGTCGTGGAGACCGCGTTCGGGATCAGCGGCATGGGCTCGCTCCTCGTCCAGGCGATCAACACGCACGACTTCCCGGTGACCCAGGCCGTGCTGCTGCTCATGGTGCTCGCGTACATGCTCGTCACCACGCTCGTCGACCTCGTCCACCCGCTGATCGACCCGCGGGTGCGCCTCGAAGGAAGCGCCGCATGACCCTCCTCCAAGCCGCCGTGCCGTCGGTCGCCACGGCATCCCCCGAGCCGGCCAAGCCCAAGCGGACCTGGCCGATCCCGGTCCGGATCGCGGCCGGATTCCTGCTGCTGACCGCGGCGTCGGCGATCCTGGCGCCGTTGCTGGCGCCGTACGAGCCGGACGCGATCGACCTGAACGCCTCGCTCGCGCCGCCCGACGGTGCGCACGTGCTGGGCACCGACCAGTCCGGGCGCGACCTGCTCTCCCGGGTGCTGCACGGGGCCGGACCGAGCCTGGTGGCGCCGCTGGCGCTGCTCGCGCTCGCGTCGGTGATCGGCATCGCGCTGGGCACGCTGGCCGCCTGGCACGGCGGTTGGGTGGACGCGTTCGTCTCGCGCGTCACCGACGTGATGTTCGCGTTCCCCGGGTTGTTGTTCGTGATCCTGATCGTGTCGGTGTTCGGCGACGGGCTGACCACGGCGGTGGTCGCGCTCGCGCTGGCCTACTCGCCGGTGGTGGCCAAGTACACCCGCAGCATCGCGCTCGCGGAGCGGGCCAAGCCCTACATCGACGCCTATCGGGTGCAGGGCATGGGCGGATTCGCGATCTGCGTCCGGCGGCTCGTGCCCAATCTGGCGCCGTCGCTGATCGGCTACCTGGTGCTGATGTTCGGCCAGGTGCTGATGGGCATGGCCACGCTCAGCTACCTGGGCTTCGGTGCCCAGCCGCCCAGTTCGGAATGGGGGCTGATGGTCAAGGAGGGGCAGGCCGCGCTGGTCCGGGGCGCGCTGTGGCCGGCCCTGGTGCCCGGCACCGCGATCGCCCTGGTCGTGGTGGCCTTCAACGTCGTCGGCGTGCGGATCTCCGACCGCCTGGGGGTGAGGGAACGATGACGATGGTCGAGAAAGCGAACGCGGCCGCGGAGCACCGGTTCGACCACGAGCGCCTGCTGGACATCGAGGACCTGACCGTCGAACTGCCCGGCGTCGGAGCGCGGCGCCCGGTGCTCGACGCGGTGCGCCTGCGCGTGGACCGCGGCGAAGTGGTGGGCCTGGTCGGCGAATCCGGCTCCGGCAAGTCCACCGCCGCCAAGGCCGTGTTGCGGATGTTGCCGCGCGGCGCGCGGATCGGCGGCCGGGTGGGCGTGGCCGGGCAGGAGGTGCTCACCCTGGGTCCCGGCGACCTGCGCGACCTGCGCGCCCGCCGAGTGGCGATGGTGCACCAGGATCCACGCTCCTCGCTCAATCCGGTGCGCCGGATCGGCGACTTCCTGACCGAGCGGCTGATCCACACCCTGGGCCGGCCGAAGGCGCAGGCGTACGCCGAGGCGCTGCGGCTGCTCGACGCGGTGGGCATCGTGCGGCCGGCCGAGCGGATGCGGCAATTCCCGCACGAGTTGTCCGGCGGGATGCTCCAGCGGGTGGTGATCGCGGCGGCGCTCGCGGGCGACCCCGAACTGCTGCTCGCGGACGAGGCGACCAGCGCGCTGGACGTGACCACCCAGGCCGAGATCCTGGCCATCCTGCGCGAGCACCGCACCCGGCGCGGCCTGGGCCTGCTGTTCATCACGCACGACCTGCACCTGGCCGCGGCCTACTGCGACCGGGTGTACGTGATGTACGCCGGACGGGTCGTGGAGGAGCGCACGGCCGGGCAACTGTTCGAGGATCCTCGCCACCCGTACACGGCCGGACTGCTGGCCTGTACACCGGAGTTGGGCGACCCGCGCCCGATCCGGCCGATCCCGGGCCGGCCGCCGTCGCTGGACGACGCCTTCCCCGGCTGCCCGTTCGTGGCGCGCTGCCCGGTGGCGCAGACCGCGTGCGAGACCTGGCGGCCGGTCGCCCGCGAACTCGACGGCGGCGGCAGCGTGATGTGCCGCCGCACCGACCTGGACCACCCCGTGGAGATGGTGCGCGCATGACCACGCCGGCTCTGGAAGTACACGGCCTGTGCCGCGAGTTCGCGCTGCCGGGCCGACGCGGCGGGAGCACGGTCGCGGCCCGTGACATCTCCTTCACCGTGCCGCCGGGCGGTTCGCTCGGCCTGGTCGGCGAGTCCGGCTCGGGCAAGACCACGATCGCGCGCATGCTGGTGGGCCTGGTCCGCCCGGACGCGGGCACCATCGCGGTGGACGGGCATCCGCGCGCGGCACGCGTACGGGGCGCGACGGAACGGCTGCGCCGGGCCCGGGAGATCCAGATGGTCTTCCAGGACCCGTACGTCTCGCTGGATCCCAGGCTCACCGCCGCGCAGTGCGTGGCCGGCGTACTGCGGCTGCACGGCGAGGCGGACCGCGACAAGCGGGTGCGCGAACTGCTCGACCAGGTCGGCCTGGGCACCCGCGAGGCCGACGCGCGTCCGCATCGGCTCAGCGGCGGACAGCGGCAACGGCTGTCCATCGCCCGGGCGCTGGCGGCCCGCCCGCGAGTCCTGGTGCTCGACGAGGCGGTATCCGCGCTGGACGTGTCGATCCAGGCGCAGATCCTGCACCTGCTCACCGAGTTGCGCACGGAGACGGACGTCGCGCTGGTGTTCGTCAGCCACGACCTCGCGGTGGTGCGGCAGGTCACCGACGACCTGCTGGTGCTCTATCGGGGTGTGGCGGTCGAACAGGGTCGCACCTCCGACATCCTGACCGACCCGCGACACGCCTACACGCGGCTGCTGGTCGGTTCCGCACCGCGCCCCGGCTGGGATCCGGCCTCGGTCGGCGCGCTGCGCGCGGAACTCGCCGAGTGAGGCACGCGGTCGCCGGCGTGTCGGGGCGGGTCACGGGCGGGGGAGTTCCGGGACCACCGGGGAGGCGGGGTCGAGCAGGGCGCACGGGTCGACGGTGCGTTCGTCGCACGATCGCGGCCCGAAGCGCGACTTCGTCGATCCGAACCCCCGGAGCCGGACCCCGTCCCCCCCGACCACCCGCAGCCACGCCGCCACACCGGGGGAACGCGCCGTGCGTCAGTTCGAGATGCGGGCCTCGATGCCGTCGAGGATGAAGTCGAGGCCGGTCCGGAAGGTCTCGTCGGGGTCGGGGTGTGGCCCGTCGCGGACCACCGATTCCAGCGCCGGGAAGCGGCCGGTGGCGAAGACCCGTTCCAGATAGGGCCCGAAGGTGGCCTGCCACTGCCGCTTGTCCATCCCCGTGGCCCGCTCGGCGCGCCACTCGGTGATCTCCCGGCGCACCGCGCCGATCACGTACGCGTCGACCGCGTCGACCGCCGGGACGACGATGTCCAGGTCGATGTCGCCCATCGCGGCCAACACGGCCTCCCCCCTGGCCAGCGCGTGCGGCCCGAGCCGGGGTCGCCCACCGATCAGATCGGCGAACCATTCGTGCCGGTGGGCGGCCTGCCGGGTGGTCTCGGCGAGGGAGTGCAGCGCCTCGCGCCAACCGTCTCCGACCGGCCGAATCTCCGCGTGCACCGCATCGACCATCAGGTCGAGCAACTCTTCCTTGGTAGCGATGTAGCCATACAGCCGCATCGGCCCGACGCCCAGCACGGCGGCCACCTTGCGCAGCGACACCGCCTCCAGGCCGTCCACGTCGGCCAGCCCGATCGCCGCTCCCAGGATCCGTTCCCGGCTCAACGGCGCCGGCACCGGCCGACTCGGCGGCTCCTCCCGCTCCCACACCAACATGCCGCCGACGATACATCGCTTGCATCGATACGGCGTATTTGCCTGATACGGCGCATGGAGACCGATCGCGACAGCGCGCAACGCGCGCCGCGTGCCGGAGTGCGGCCGGAGGTGGGCGGATACGCGCCCACCTCCGGCCGGATTCGAGCCCGGTGGAATTCCCGTCCCTCCCCGTCGGACGGGGTCGTGACCCGGGTGCGATCGCCGCATGGTTTCGGGCGGCGTGCCTGTTCGGCCCGTGCTTCCGCCCCGTGTCGGATCCTCGGCCGATTCCGTCGCCCGTACCCATGTGCCTCGCACCCGGAGCCCTCCACTCCGGCTCGCGTGTGCCGGCGGGCGGACGACGTTGTCCGCTCACCTCGTTCCCGAATCCTGGTCGATCGGGCGTCGTCTGAAAACGCCTTTCAGCCTGGGCTGAAACCCGCTGGTCGGAGCGCCGCCGAGGACGCACACTGTCGGGGTCCTCCCGATGAGGTACGCACCGAACGGGAGGCGGCGTACGGCGCGTCCCGGACGAATCGCCCCCGACCCTCGGAGTGCACGAGTGCTGCGGATCCACTTCACCGCGGAGGACCTGGCCCGGACCCGACTGGCCACGACGGTCGGTGCGGCGGCCGAGACCTACCACAGCCTGGAACTGCTGCACGGTCCGCGCAGACCGCTGCCCTTCCGGGCCTGGCGCGCCGAGGTGGCCGCGCGCCTGGAGGCGGCGCCCGGTCCGCTCACCGCGCTGCTGCCGATCCGCGGCCCGGGCCTGGATCTGCGCACGCTGGTCGGGGACTCGCCCTCCCTCGACGAGGGCATCGAGAACCTGCTCGCGGTGCCCGGCGCGCGATTACGCGCGGAACTGGCGCACCTGACCTTCGATCCCGCCCACTCGACCTGGGTGCGCGATTTCCTGGACGGCGCCCTCGAACCGCGCCGCGAGTTCGCCCGGGCGCTGCGCGCCTGCCACGACGTGACGGTCGCGCCCTTCCACGAGCGGGTGCGCTCGCATCTGGAGGCGGCCCGCAGCCGCCATACCCGCGCGTTGCTCGACGGCGGTGTCGAGGGCCTGTTGGCCGGGTTGTACGTGCCGTTCATCCGCTGGAATCCGCCGGTCCTGGAGATCCGGCGGCGCAAGGACCACGACATCGTGCTCGGCGGCCGGGGCCTGGTGATCGCACCGACGCTCTTCGTCTGGCAGGAGTCGGCGGTGCTCTGGGACGTCCAGGACGAAGCCGCGCCGTACATACTGGCCGTGCCCACGGTGCGCGACCTCCGGGACGGCGCCGGGCTGTGGCAACCCGGCGCGGGCGACGACCGCGCGCTCGGCGCACTCCTGGGGCAGACCCGGGCCGCCGCGCTGACCGTGATCAACGACGGTTGCACGACCACGGAGTTGGCCCGTCGGCTGAACGTCTCGGCGGCGTCCGCGAGCCAACACGCGACCGTGCTGCGCAACGCCCGGCTGATCACCACGACCCGCCGGGGCGGCGCGGTCCTGCACGCGCTGACCTCACTGGGTCTGGAACTCCTCGGCGAAAGCCCGCCGCGCGCACGCCACCCGGCGCGGACCTGACCCCACGACGCAACGCGGCCGCTCACGACGCCCGCGGCTCAGTCGGTCGGCGGCAGTGCCTCGATCAGGGCGATCGCCGCGGAGCAGCACAGGATCAGGCCCAGTTCGGCGACCGTGGACGGCACCGCCTCGGGTTCTCCGGGGCGCGTCGGCGGCGCCGGTACCGCGAGCGCCGGCTCCCCGAGGGCTTCGCGGTTGCGCAGCAGGGCCTGGAGCACGTCGAGCAAACCCCATGCGCCCCAGGCCGGTTCGTGTCGGCGGGCACGGTCCGAGGGGTCGACGAGGGCGAGCGAGCGAATCGTTTCGGCGTGACCGGCGGCGAGCTGTTTCGCGGCGTCCGCGCCGATGCGTGCGGCGATGTGGTCGTGCACCAGCGCGCGGCCGGTCGGCACGGCCAAGCTCAGCTTCAGCGCCCCGAGGCCGGTCCGGGCCAACGCGCCCGGGTCCTTGGCCCGACGCGACGCGGCGCGCCGGTGGCGCAGTTCGAAGGCGACGGTGGGGAGCAGGTGCGGGTGGAACGCGGCCGCGGCGGCCTGTTCGGCGTCGAGCCCGGGCACCATGTCCCGGACCAGCGCCGGCGCGGCGGATCCGATCACCGTCCGGGTCGCGTGCAACCACCGCGGCGCGGCGCTGAGTTCGATCCGCGGCAGATCCCGCAGCACGACCTCGGTCACCGGTCCCCGGAGCGTCGCGGCGAGTTCCGCCGTGCGGTCGGCGGTCAGCCCCAGGGCCCCGAGCGCCTCGGTGGGATCGCCCGCCGGTTCGTTCGCCGGGTCGTCCGGCGCACCTCGTCGATTCCACAGCCCCACGTCGACCTCCGCCCGGTTCACGTCCCGTCGCCGCCATCGTCGCACGCCCCGGGAGCCCCGTCGCGGGCCGGCGCCGGCGCATCGGCGGTTCGGGCGTCGGCCGCCGGGGGCGGAGCGGTCGAGTCGAGGAGTCGGCGGCGGAGGCCGTCCAGGAGCAGCCCCACGCCGAACTCGAAGCGCTCGCCCGGATCGGCGTCGAAGGCCGACGTCAGCGCCGTGCGCGCGTATTCGGACTCGGCCCGACCGCGCACCAGGTCGTGCTTGCGCTCCGTCCAGGCGCCCGTCGCCGACAGCCGGGCCTGGGCCTGTTCCTCGATGGTGTGGCCCAGTACGTAGTGGCCGCAGGTCAGCGTGACCCATCCGGCCTGCTCGGCCGGGAAGCCGGCGGCCTCCAGGATCCGAAAGAGCGCGTCCTCGAGCAGGCGCGTGTTGGGCCCGGCCACGTAGGTACCCGCCACCACCCGGGCGCCGTCCCGATGGGCCAGCAACGCGGCGCGCAACCGCCGTGCCAGGAACATCAGTTGCTCGTCCCACGGCCCGTCCGGCACGGGCGCGACGACCGATTCCAGCAGCCGGTCGGCCATCGCGTCGAGAAGCGCTTCCTTGCTCGGGAAATGCCGGTACAGGGCCGGACCCCGAACATCGAGCGAGGCGCCGAGCTTGCGGGTCGTCAGC
The DNA here is from genome assembly GCF_003967355.1 of Embleya hyalina. GTDB lineage: Bacteria > Actinomycetota > Actinomycetes > Streptomycetales > Streptomycetaceae > Embleya > Embleya hyalina. Next base: position 554,926 of record NZ_BIFH01000013.1, read on the forward strand.
CCGTCGAGCCCCTCGGCGTCCAGCAGCGCGATCGCGCCTTCCACCACATCCGCGCGTCGCAACAAGGCTGCGTGCTCCCTCTTCCCGGCCGTCGTCTTCTCGATGTTATCCACCCCGGCTGCTACTGTTACCATCGATCACTGTTACCAGTGATAACAGTAGGAAAGGCTAACCTGACCGAAGCTATGCAAGGGATGGCCATGAGCACCACCGAACTCCGCTACCGCCGCCTGACGCCCGACACGGTGCGCGCGATGATCGGCAGCCCCGATCCCATGGCGAAGGCCAAGAAGCTGGATCGGATCGACGCGTACTTCCACCGCTTCATCGCGCACTCGCCGTTCGTCGCCCTGGCGACCGCCGACGGCACGGGCCTCCCGGACTGCTCTCCCCGCGGCGACTACCCGGGATTCGTGAAGGTCCTGGACGAGCGCACGCTGGCCCTGCCCGACCGCCCCGGCAACAAACTCGCGGACTCCTTCCACAACCTCGCCGAGAACGACGGCGTCGGACTGCTGTTCCTGGTGCCCGGAGTCCGTGAGGTCCTGCGCGTCAACGGGCACGCCTACCCCAGCGACGACCCGGACGTGCTCGCGCGTATGCAGGTCGAGGGCAAGGCACCGGCGTTGGCCCTGATCATCGAGGTCGCCGAGGCCTACTTCCACTGCGGCCGGGCGCTGATCCGCTCGCGACTGTGGGAGCCCGAATCCCGGGCACTGGCCGACGAGATGCCCTCCGTCGGGGAAGTGGCCGTCGGACAGCTCGGATTGGCCGTGGAACCCGCCCTCATCGACCGGGCCGTACAGGACAACTACCACACGCTGTACTGAGGAGGCCGACCACCCATGCAGGAAGCGTTGATCGAACGGATCGAATCGGTGGCCCGCCGTACCGCCGTGATCACCTTGCGCCGGACCGAACTGCCGTTGCTCCCCTGGGAACCCGGGGCACACATCGACCTGTCGCTCCCCAATTGGCTCACCCGCCAGTACTCACTGTGCGGATCGCCGACCGACCCCGACCGCTACCGGATCGCGGTACGCCACGATCCGCTCAGCCGCGGCGGCTCGGAATACGTCAACCTGTTCCTTCGCCCCGGACGTCGCGTGCGGATCTCCCGGCCCCGCAACAACTTTCCGCTCGACGGCGCACGCGGATACCTCTTCATCGCCGGCGGCATCGGCATCACCGCGATCCTGCCGATGATGCGGGCCGTCGCCGATCGCCCGGGCACGGCGGCCACGCTGGTCTACATCGGCCGCACCGAGGAGGCGATGCCCTTCGTCGGGGAGATCCGGGACACCCTCGCCGACCGCGCTCGCGTCATCGCCACCGAACGGGACGGCCGCCCGGATCTCGCCGAACTGGCCTGCGGGCTCCCGGCGGACACCTCGGTCTACTGTTGCGGGCCCGCCGGCATGCTCGACGCCTGCGGCGCCGCCTTTCCCCCGGAGCGCCTGCACCTCGAACGATTCCGCCGAGCCGAGAAGACCTTCGCCCCGGACACGCCGTTCGAGGTGGTCTGCGCCCGCTCCGGGGACCGGGTCACGGTCGCCCCCGGCGAGACGATCCTCGACGCCCTCGCCCGCGCGGGCCGCCCGCTCGCGTCCGGATGCCGCGAAGGGGTGTGCGCGAGCTGCGAGGTGGCCGTCGTCGAGGGTGTCCCGGACCACCGCGACGACATCGGCGCCCCCGCCGGCCGCATGTATCCGTGTGTCTCGCGCTCCGTGTCGGCGCGACTCGTGATCGACGTCTGAGCGCGACCGCGCGAGCGGATCCGACGTCGCGCCGAGAACGTCGAGGCGTCCCGGCGGGCGGACCCGCGCGGCGCGGTCAGGGTTTGCGGGCGACGAAGCCCCACTGGTCGACCGGGGTCGTGGTGACCGGTTCGTCGGGGCGCCACAGGGTGATCGAGACGAAGCCGGGTTCCAGGAGTTCGAGGCCGTCGGCGAACGAGCGCAGCACGTCGGCGGGCCGAGAGACGTACGGCAGGGCGCCGCCGTCGGCGTATTCGTCCGACGCGGCCCGCGTGTCCGGCGTTTCGATGGTGTCGCACAGCACGAGGTGGCTGCCGGACGGGAACGCGTCCAGGTAGGTCCGGACCAGGCCGGCGGCCTCGGTGTCGTCGGTGACGTGGCCCAGCGTGGACAGCAGCAACAATGCGATCGGGCGGGCCGGGTCGAGCGTCTCGGCGGCCTCGCGCAACACGGTCTCGGCGTCCGTGAGATCGGCCGGGACGAACGCGGTGGCCCCCTCCGACCGGCCGGTCGACAGCGCCCGGGCATGGGCGAGCACGATCGGGTCGTTGTCGACGTACACGATCCGCGACTTCGGGGCGGCCCGCTGGGCCACCTCGTGGGTGGCCTCCGCGGTCGGCAGCCCGGTGCCCAGATCGAGGAACTGCCGTATCCCGGCCGTCTCGGCGAGATGGCGTACCGCACGCGCCTGGAATCGGCGGGAGGCGCGGGCGATGTCCACGATCTGCGGGAACGACTCCTGTAACCGTGCCCCCAACACCCGGTCGACCGGGTAGTTGTCCTTGCCGCCCAACCAGAAATTCCATATCCGCGCCGAGTGTGGCGTGGTGGTGTCGATCGCGTCGGCCCGCGTCGGGGACCACTGCTCCGCGTTCATCGTGCCGCTCCTTCGTCGGATCCGCCCGGCCGACCACCCGGCCGCGCCGATCCTTTCACCCCGTGACCGGGTCGCGGCGCCCGGGTGCCGGTCGGCGCCGATCTCGAACACGGCTCGGACGCTAGGGAGTTCCGAGACTCGGGCGACGCGTCCGCGAACTCGGACGGGGGAGCGGCGCCACACCCGGTGCCGCCGCGCTCTCCGGGCGCTACGCCGTCTCGGCGGCCGGGTCGTCGCCGATGATCGAGTCGACGGTGATCCAGTCCGGCGGCATCGTGGACGGCGTCTTCCAGAAGATGTCGAGCTTGCTGATCAGTCCGTCGTCGTTCAACTCCAGGTAGTTGGCGAAGCGCATCGCGAGCGGCTGCTCGCCCCGGGCGTAGGTGATGGTCTCCACCGCCTCGTTGAACGCGTAGCGGCCGTCGTCGCTGAGGAACGTGAAGCGCGACCGCAGTTCGTGGGCCCGGGTGCGGCCGATCACGCCGGACACGAACGCGATGTACGCGTCCTTGCCGCGGCAGGTGTCCTCCTCGTTGTCGCGCATGCCGATGCGGACGAAATCGTCGGCGAGGGTGGACGCGACGAGGTCCCAGTCGTGGCTGTCGACACCCTGCCAGAAATTCGCGACGGTCTTCGCCCGCTGCTCGCGATCGCTCATGACGGCGAGGCTCCTTTCGGTGGTTTGCCCGGCCCTGCACCGAACCACAGTTGCGACACTGACGCAACTATCTTGCTAGGGTGGACCCCGCCGGGCCGCCCGGCACCACGCGACGCGACCCGGGAAGCCCAGATGACCGACACCACCCCCCAGCCCGACCCGCGCCCCCGACTCAGCGAGGCCGCCATAGGCGGCGACTCGCCGCACGGTGTCTGGCTGCGCTCGGTCATCCCGCCCCTGCGCGACCTCGTGCGCGTGTCCCGGGACGACCGCCTGGTCGAACGTGTCGGACACGAGGCCGGCGTACGGGTCCCCACGCACCTGGTGCTCGCCCTGACCCGCATCGGCGACTTCCAGCCGGTGCGCCTGTCCGACCTCGCCGACCGGATGGAGGTCGGCCGCACCACCCTCAGCCGTCAGGTCGCCGAACTCGTCGCCGCCGGATTCGTGCGGCGCACCCCCGACCCCGACGACGCCCGCGCCGCCGCCCTCGAACTCACCGACCACGGCGAGGAAACGCTGCGCAGGATCTGGTCGGCGTGGAGCGACGTCATCGCCGAAGTCACCCGAGACTGGCCCGAAGCCGACCGTGAGGCCCTTCCCGTGCTGCTGGGCCGCCTCACCTCGGGCCTGCGATCCCTGACCGAGAACGCACCGAAGCCCCCGACCCGGTAACCGGAAAGGCCGCCTTCCCGTTTCCGGGAGGACGGCCTTCGACCCGCGTGGAGCCGGCCGCGACGTTCGGGCGACGGTGCGGTGCTAGATCACCAGGCTCAGCGACGCCGCGACCGCGAAGCCCGCGACCGACAGGACGGTTTCGAGGACCGTCCAGGACTTGAGGGTGTCGCGCTCGGAGATGCCGAAGTACTTGGCGACCATCCAGAACCCGCCGTCGTTGACATGGGAGGCGAAGATGGAGCCCGCGGAGATCGCCATGATGATCAGGGCGAGGTGGGCCTGCGACATGTCCTGACCCTCGACCAGCGGCACGACGATGCCCGAGGTGGCGACGATGGCGACGGTCGCCGAACCCTGGGCGACGCGCAGGACGACCGAGATCAGCCACGCGAGGACGATGACCGGGAGGCCGACGTTGTCGAAGGTCGTCGCGAGCGCGTTCGCGATACCGGACGCCTTGAGGACCGCGCCGAAGACCCCGCCCGCGCCCACGACCAGCAGGATGTTGCCGACGGGCTTGAGCGAGGCGGTCGACACCGTTTCGAGGGACTTGCGGGACCAGCCCCGGCGGATGCCGAGCAGGTAGTACGCGAGGATCAGCGCGATCGTGAGGGCGACGAACGGGTTGCCGAAGAACTCGATGACCGAACGCACGGTCGACGGGTCGAAGGCGATGGAGGAGAACGTCGCGCCCAGGATCAGGATGAGCGGCGTGCCGATGATGGCGAGCACCGTACCGAGGGCGACGGGCTTCTCCGGCGGCTCGATGCCCGAGGCGGCCTGCTCGGCGGCTACGGCGGCCTTCGCCTCCGCGGCGGCCTCGACCATGTCGTGCGGGACGTCGACGAAGATGCGCTTGCCGATCCACGCGGCGTACGCCCAGGCGGCCAGCACGGCGGGGACGCCCACGACGACGCCCATGAGGATGACCCAGCCGAGCGAGACGTCGAAGAGCCCCGCCGCGGCCACGGGCCCGGGGTGCGGCGGCAGGAACGCGTGGGTCATCGACAGACCGGCGAGCAGTGGCATCGCGTACAACAGGATCGACTTGCCGGAGCGCTTGGCGGCGGCGTAGACGATCGGCGCCAGCACGAAGATGCCGACGTCGAAGAAGACCGGGATACCGAAGATGAGGCCGGTCAGGCCCATGGCGAGCGGCGCGCGCTTCTCGCCGAAGAGGTTCAGCAGGCGGGTGCTCAGCACCTCCGCGCCGCCGGACACCTCGAGGATCGCGCCGAGCATCGTGCCCAGGCCGATGATGATCGCCACGTGGCCGAGAATGCCGCCCATGCCCGACTCGATGACCGAGACGGCGGCGGACTTCTGGACGGTACCGAAGAGCTCGGTGACGGACAGCCCCGCGCCGAGGCCGACGGCTATGGAGACCGCGAGCAGCGCGACGAACGGCTGGAGCCTGACCTTGATGATCAGGTAGAGAAGGAGCGCGATGCCGAGCGTCGCGACGGTCAGCAGGGCGGCCGTGCCGTCGAACAGGAGCAGAAGACCGCCGGTGTGCGGTGGGGACTTGGGGGGCGGCGTCGAAGCCGGCAGCGTGGACAGCACGGAGGGGACCTCATGGTTTCCGGGCGCGTGGGGCAGGGGGGACCGCGGCACGGCGCCATGGGGGAGGAGGGCGCCGTGCCGTGGGGGACAACCGGGAACAATACGGGCAAGAGGTCTCAGCCGAGAACGGCGAGCGCGTCGATCTCGATGAGCAGACCCGCGGGGAGGCCGACGTACACGGTGGTACGGGCGGAGGCGGGCGCGGTCAGACCCTGCTCCTCGAAGTACGCGTTGTAGATCTCGTTCATCTCGGCGAAGTGGCCGGTGTCGGTCAGGTAGACGCGCATCATCATCACGTCGTCCCAGCTCGCCCCGCCCTCCTCCAGGATCGCCTTGACGTTGGCGAAGGTCTGGAGGGTCTGCTCGCGCAGGGTCGGACCGGCGGGGGTGGGCGCCCGGCCCTCGACGGCCGGGAGGAACCCGACCTGACCGGCGACCTGGAGGATGTTGCCCTTGCGCACGCCGTGGGAGAACCGGGCGGGCGGCGCGGTGTGGGTGGAGGGGGTGATCGCGGTCTTTTCGAGCTTGTCGGTCATGAGCGTGCCTTCCGGGTCGGGGCGGTGACCGTGCGCCTGCGGCGCGGTCGTCGAGCGGTCATCGCGGGGGGTGGGTGGTGCCCGAGTACTCCCGCGTGATGGCGTCGGCGGTGCGGCGTACCAGCGGGAGCAGGGTCAGGAGTTCCTCGGCGGTGACGACGACGTTCGGCGCGGAGACCGACATGGCGGCGACGACCAGACCGTCCGCACCGCGGACGGGGGCCGCGATGCAGTTGATGGACTCCTCGTGGCCACCGAGGTCGGTGGCCCAGCCCTGTTCGCGGACCGTCGCCAGTTCCCTGAGGAACGCGGCGGCGTTCGGTATCGAACGGGACGTGTACATGGGGTAGTCGAGCCGTTCGGCGACGGCGCGCCGCTCGGGCTCGGGCAGGTCGCCGAGGAGCAGCTTGGCGACGGCGGCGACGGTGATCGCGACCGGCTTGCCGACACGCGAGTACATCCGTACCGGGTAGCGGCTCTCGACCTTGTCGATGTAGAGGACCTCGTTCTCCTCGTACACCGCCAGGTGGACGGTGTGCCCGCACTGCTCGTTGAGCGCGACCAGGTGCGGGTGCGCGATCTCGCGGACGTCGAGGTTCTCGACGGCCTCCTGGGCGAGCGCGAACAGGCGTGCGCCGAGGCGGTAGCGCTGGTCCTGCTGGCGGTAGACGAGGCCGTGCTCGTGCAGCGTGCGGAGCAGACGCAGGGCGGTGGACTTGTGGACGCCGAGGCGCTCGGCGACCTGTCCGAGATCCGCGGGCCCCTGGGCCAGCAGCGGCAGGATGCTCAGCGCTCGGTCGACGGTCTGGCTCATGGCGTACATACCTCCTGGTCCGCCCCGGTGGCGGTGGGCTCGGTCCAGCCGGGGCCGAGACGCAGTCTGCCCCAGGCCTCGTCGTCCAGCGCCGCCAGCCGATCGGCCACGGCGCGCGGCGGCGGGACGGCGAGGTCGCCCGCGACGGTGAGTGCGGCGGCGGCCATGAGGTGGCCGTGGCGGATGCGCCGGTGGACCGGGAGGCCGCGCAGGGTCGCGGACAGGAACCCGGCCGCGAACGCGTCGCCCGCGCCGACGGGAGCGGCGATGTCGACGGTGAGGGCCGGCACGAAGACCGACGGCCCGTCGTCGGTGAAGACGGTGGCGCCCGCGCCGCCCTGCTTGACGACCACGACGCCCGGCTCGGGGAGCGCGGTCCGAATCGCGTGCGCGCCGCGGATGTTCCACGCGGCCTCGGCCTCGTCCTCGCCGACGAAGACCAGGTCGGCGCCGCGGGCGAGGTCGAGCAGGACGGCGGGCTCGGCGGCCACGCTCCGGCGCTCGTCCCAGAGGTTCACGCGGTAGTTGACGTCGAAGGAGACGAGGGGCCGACCGGGCCGGCGACGGGTCGCCTCGCGCAGGAGCGCGAGGCAGTCGTCGGAGAGGGCGGCGGTGATGCCCGAGACGTGCAGGATGCGGCCCGACCACAGGTCCCGGTCGGGTACGACGCGGGGCGACATGGCGGAGGCGGCGGAACCGGCGCGGTAGTAGACGACCTCCGCGACGGGTTCCGCGGCGGGATCGGCCTCCGCCGCGGCTTCGGCGGTGATCGCGACGGCCGAGGCCGCGGTGTGGGGCGCGGCCCGGTCGCCGTCCCCGACGGCCCGTTCGCCCGCCGTGCGGAAGTAGACGCCGGTCGGACGGAGCCGGTCGCGCCGGACGGCCGACGTGTCGACCCCGTACGCCGCGACCGCCTCGACGAGGTGGTCGCCGAAGCCGTCGGTGCCGACCCGGCTGAGCCAGCGCGTACGGTGTCCGGCCGCGGCCAGGGCGCACGCCACATTGGATTCGGCGCCGCCTATGCCGCGCTCGAAGGACGGTACGTCGGCGAGGCGGCCGGAGCGTGAGGGCACAAACGTGATCATGGACTCGCCGAGGCAGACGACGTCGACGGTTCCTGGTGCGGTCACGCTCACGATCGCTCGGGCTCCTGGTTCATCGGATGATCGAAGATCATCGGGCGGTCGCATCCGCCTCGTCGACGGCCGCGCGACGCCGACCATTGACCCGGCGTTGGCTCGGATGTTAGACAGCACCGAGCGATATACGCAATGGCCGTTGCACAGGATGCAACGATGACTCCGGAGGTGCCCATGGCTGCCGACAACGCCGTCGGACGGCTCGCCAAGCTCGCGGACGAGCGTGTCGACCACCGTTTCAAGGCCCTGCCACCGGACGCCGAGGGCCTGACCGTCGGCGAACTGGCCGCCGAGCGCCGCAACCTGTTCACCGGCGGCTTCACCACGCCGGTCCTGGCCCTGTCCGCCGAATCCGTCGAGCACAACCTCGCCCTGATGGAGACGTACGCGCGACGGCACGGCCTGGCGTTCGCCCCGCACGGCAAGACGTCGATGGCCCCGCAGTTGTTCGCCCGCCAACTCGAGCACGGCGCGTGGGGCATCACGGTGGCCGTCCCGCACCAGGCCCGGGTCGCCCGCGCGTTCGGCGTCCCGCGGATCTTCCTCGCCAACGAGGTGGTCGACGCGGCGGCGCTGCGCTGGTTGGCCGCCGAACTGGACGCCGACCCGGACTTCCGGTTCCTCTGCTACGTCGACTCCGTGCGCGGCGTCGCGCTGATGGACGCCGCGCTGCGCGCCGCCGGGGCACGCCGCCCGGTCGACGTGGTCGTCGAACTCGCGGCGGGCGAGGGCGCCCGCACCGGAGCCCGCACCGAGAGCGAGTGCGGCGAGATCGCCGACGCGGTCGCCGCCTCCCCGGTCCTGCGCCTGGCGGGCGTCGCCGGCTACGAGGGCGAGGTGCCGCGGGCCGACGGCGATCGGGTGCGCGCGTGGCTGCGCCGACTGACGTCCCTGGCCGCCGAGTTCGACAAGCAGGGCCGCTTCGAGCAGCTCGACGAAATCGTGGTCAGCGCGGGTGGCAGCGCCTGGTTCGACGCGGTGGCCGACGTCTTCGCCGAGCTTCCCGCCCTGTCCCGCCCGGCCCTGAGACTGCTGCGCTCCGGAGCGTACGTCTCGCACGACGACGGCCACTATCGCCACATCACGCCGTTCAACCGGGTCCCCGACGAGGGCGCCCTCCAGCCGGCCTTCCGGCTGTGGGCCCAGGTCGTCTCCCGCCCGTCCGCGACGCAGGCGTTCGTCAACGCCGGCAAGCGCGACGCCGCCTACGACCTCGACCTGCCCGAGGCACAGGTCGTGCGCTCCGCGCGCGACGGCTCGGTGCGTCCGGCCACCGGCATCGCCGTCACCGGCCTCTCCGACCAGCACGGCTGGGTCACGACCGACGCCGGCGCCGAGTTGGAGGTGGGCGACTGGCTCGGCATGGGCCTGTCGCACCCCTGTACCTCCTTCGACAAATGGCAGCTGATCCCGTTGGTCGCCGCCGACGGCACCGTGACCGACTACATCCACACCCTGTTCTAGGAGCCGTCGCATGGACCTCGTCATTCGCGATGCACGCGTCGTCGACGGCGCCGGTGGCGCGTCCTACCGGGCCGATGTGGGTCTGGACGGCGGTCGGATCAGCGAGATCCGGCGTGCGGGCGGTCCCCGGCTGTCCGGCCGGCGCACCCTCGACGCGGGCGGCCTCGCGCTCTCGCCCGGCTTCATCGACATGCACGCGCACAGCGACCTCGCGCTGCTGCGCGACCCGGACCACTTCGCCAAGGCCGCACAGGGGGTGACGCTCGAAGTCCTCGGCCAGGACGGGCTGTCGTACGCGCCCGTCGACGACCGCACGCTCGCCGAGGTGCGCAGCTCGATCACCGGCTGGAACGGCGACGGTTCCGACATCGACTTCGACTGGCGCACCGTCGGCGGCTACCTCGACCGCCTCGACCGGAACTTCGGCGGGCAGGGCATCGCGGTCAACGCGGCCTACCTCATCCCGCAGGGCACGCTGCGCATGTACGCCATGGGGTGGGACGGCCGGCCCGCGACCGACACCGAACTCGCGCGGATGAAACAGCTCGTCGCCGAGGGCATGGAACAGGGCGCGGTCGGCATGTCGTCCGGGCTCACCTACACGCCCGGGATGTACGCGGACGACGCCGAACTCGCCGAACTGTGCCGCGTCGTCGCCCGATACGACGGCTACTACTGCCCACACCACCGCTCGTACGGAGCCGGGGCGCTGCAGGCGTACGAGGAGATGGTGCGGCTCACGAAGGCGGCCGGCTGCGCGCTCCACCTGGCCCACGCCACGATGAACTTCGGCGTGAACAAGGGCAGGGCCCCCGACCTCCTGGCCCTGCTCGACGCGGCGCTGGACGACGGTTGCGACATCTCGCTCGACACGTATCCCTACACACCCGGCTGTACGACGCTCGTCGCCGTGCTGCCGAGTTGGGCGAACGAGGGCGGCCCCGAAGCGACCCTGGCCCGGCTCCGGGACGACGCCACGGCCGAGCGGATCCGCCACCACCTGGAGGAGATCGGCTCCGACGGCTGCCACGGTGTCCCCATCGAATGGGACACGATTGAAATGTCCGGTATCACCGACCCGGAGCTGGAAGCCTATGTGGGCCGGACCGTCGCGCACAGCGCCGCCGAGCGCGGCGAGGAACCGTGGGTCACCGCCCGACGCCTGCTGATCGGCGACCGGCTCGGCTCGACGATCCTCCAGCACGTCGGACACGAGGAGAACGTCCGGCGGATCATGCGCCATCGGGTCCACACCGGCGGCAGCGACGGAATCCTTCAGGGGGACAAGCCACACCCGCGCGCGTACGGCACCTTCCCGCAGTATCTCGGCCGGTACGTCCGCGAGTTGGGGGTCCTGGGCCTGGAGGAGTGCGTGGCGCACCTGACCTCGCGTCCGGCGGCCCGACTGCGCCTGCCCGACCGGGGTCTGGTCCGCGAGGGATACCGCGCCGACCTGGTCCTGTTCGACCCGGACACGGTCGCGGCCGGCTCGACGTTCGAAAACCCACGCGTGCCGCCCACGGGAATCCCGCACGTGTTGATCGACGGCAGGTTCGTCATCGAGGACGGCCGGCGCACGAACACCCTCGCCGGAAAGGCGATCCGCCGAACCCCGACGGCCGCCGCCTAGCCCCCGCCCGGCCGCCGGGGGCGCCACACCGCGCGCCGGGCCGCGTGGTCGACCCGCGACCACCCCACCCGACCACCGGCGGCGTTCTCGGCCCGGGAGGGTATCGCCGGGCGTGCTTCGGCTCGCTCGTCCCCGGAGCGAGCGAGCCGAAGCGCGGCTCCCCGTCGGGCCCGCTCGTGGGTACGGCGGACCCGGCGGGGGTTCTCCTCGCGTGGTGGTCCGGCCGGGTCCTCGCGGGATGCAAGCGCGAGGACCCGGGTCCCGGTGGCGAGGCCGAGGACGCCCGCCGGGCGCCTCGTCAAGGCCCAACGACACGGATGCCCGGGGGGAGCGGGTGCGGGGGCGGTTCACTCGAACGCGGTATGCGGCGGCATCGGCGGGTTCGCGCGCTCCGGGTGCGCGGGTGGTCGCCGCCCCCGATCCGCGCGCAACCGTGCGAGGAAGTCGGCGCGTCGGCGCGGCGCGGATCCGGCGTCGACGGTCAGGGGTGGTCGGCGATGCGGTGGGCCAGCCAGGCCAGGGCGGCCGGCATGCGGTACTCGACGGCGTGGTGGCCGCCCTCGAACAGCTCGAAGTGCACGATGTCGTCCGGGACTTCGATGTCGGCGAGGGCGTCGCGAAAGGCCAGTGCGCCCAGGTCGAGGAACCATTCGTCGCGGGTGCCGGCGTCGATCCGGATGCCGCGCTGCGAGCGGAGGGCGTCGGCGTGTGCGGGGGCCATGCGTACCGGGTCCCAGGCCAGCCAGCGTCGCCACTCACTCTCGCGCAGGGCCCCGGTGCGGGGGTCGAACGGCAGGGTGGGGGAGCCGTCGGGGCCGGGGGAGAAGCAGGCGGAGACGCCGAGGATCTCCAGGAGGTTCAGGTCCTCCTCCCTGGTGAAGGCGACGCGTGAGCGGAAGTCGTCCCACCAGCGGAGGATGTCGCCGCCGTAGGGCCGCAGTTGGCGGGCCGCGGTGAGGAAGTGCGGGTGGTACTGGGCCTCGGACAGCGAGTCGCCGGAGTGGGTGGCGAAGGCGCCGAACAGGTCCGGGCGCAGCATCGAGGTGATCGCGGCGCCGAGTCCGCCGCTGGACTTGCCCGCGATGGCCCGGTGGTCGCGCTCCGGAAGTGTGCGGTAGTGGGCGTCGACGTACGGCACGATCTCCTCGCAGAGGTAGGAGTGGTAGCGGCCGGTGCCGGGCGAGTCGATGAACTGGCTGCCGCCGTACGTGGTCCAGGCGTCCACGAAGACCAGCACCGTCCCGGGCGCCTCGCCGCGGGCGAAGATCTCGTCGATCAGCTCGGGGACCGGCTTGCGAAAGGCCGTGCGGTTGCCCCAGATCGGGAGGGTTCCCGCGTAGCCGAGCAGCAGATACGTGACGGGGTGGCGACGTCGCGGCGCCTCGTCGTAGTCGGGTGGGGTGTAGACCCACAGCGGGCGTCGGGTCGGGTCGCCGAGGGGGTTGCCGCGCAGCAACACACTGTCGACGACGTGTTCGTCGATGCGGCCGGCGAGGGTGAAGGTCGACATGGGTCGGGACAGTACTACGATTTCAAAATATCCGAAGTCATAATTTCCGGAGGGTAGGGTGGCTCCGTGACAGCACGGCATGCGGCGGCGGAACCGGCGCGGACACGAGACTCGATCGACCGGCACATCCTCCGTTGGGAGCATGAAGTCCCGGGCCTGGAACCGGATTTGGAGGGCGCCGTCACCCGCATGCAGATGCTCGTGCGACACCTGCGACACGAGAAGGAGGCCGCCCTGGCGCGGCACGGCCTGAAGTTGTGGGAGTACGAGATCCTGTGGCGCCTGCGCTCGGCGGGCGAGCCCTACCGCATGGCGCCCACCCGACTGGCCCGGGGGCTCGGCGTCCACCCCGCGACCCTGACCAGCCGCCTCGATCGCCTGCAGTCGGCGGGTCTGATCACCCGCGAGCACACGACCGAGGACCGCCGCAGTCTTCTCGTCGGCCTGACCCCCCGGGGCGCCGAGACGTGGGCGGCGGTGATCGACGACCAGCGGGAGGCCGAGGCCGGCCTGCTGGCACCCCTGACCGGGAAGCAGTTGGGCGACCTGGCCGCCCTCCTGCGCGTCGTGGCCCTCGCCGTCGAGGAGGACGGCCCGCCCCTCATGGCGCACCTCGACTGAATCGCCGTCGAGCGGGGACGGCAGCCCTGTCCGGCACCGAGGAGGCGGGGGCTCAGGGTCGCGGTCGGGCGCCGGTGTGCGGGGTGGTCGACGATGTGTCGGCACCGGGTCCGCGCGGGGTGTCGTCGGCGGACCAGGAGGCGAGGAGGCGGAGCCCTTCGTCGGCGGGGGAGCCCGGCTCGGCGGTGTAGATGGTGAGCATGAGGCCGGGCTCGGCGGCCATTTCGAGGCTCTGGTAGGCGAGGGTGACGTCGCCGACGACGGGGTGGTGGAAACGTTTGTCGCCGGTGCCGTGGCGGCGGACGTCGTGGGAGCCCCAGCGGGTGCGGAAGTCGTCGCTGCGCGTGGACAGTTCGCCGACGAGGTCGTGCAGGCTCCGGTCGTGCGGGTCGCGGCCGGCCTCGGTGCGCAGGATGGCGACGGTGGTGTCGGCCACGAGGTCCCAGTCGGGGTAGAAGCGGCGCCCGGCGGGGTCGAGGAAGATGAAGCGGGCGAGGTTGGGCCGGTGTCCGCCGCCGGCGTAGATGTCGGCGTAGAAGGCGCGGCCGAGCGCGTTGGCGGCGAGCAGGTCCATGCGGCCGTTGCGGACGAAGGCGAGGCCTCCGGTGACGGCGTCCAGGGTCCACCGCAGGCTCGGATGCGGGTTCCACGACCGGGTCGCGCGGCGCCGGGGCCGGGTGAGGGCGTCGGCACCGGTGGCGGTGTGGGCCAGGTTGAGCAGATGTGCCCGCTCCGCGTCGTCCAGGCGGAGCGCTCGCGCGACGGCCTCGAGGACGGCGGGTGAGACGCCGGCGAGGTTGCCGCGCTCCAGCTTGGCGTAGTACTCGACGCTGACGTCCGCGAGGGCGGCGACCTCGCTTCGGCGCAGGCCCGACACCCGGCGCCGGCCGCCGGCGGGGAGTCCGGCCTGCTCCGGGGTGATCCTGCCGCGCCGCGAGGTCAAAAACTCGCGGACTTCGTCATGGTTGTCCACCCCTCGACCGTACGTCCTCGCCGCGCGGTGAGGGATGTACCGCCGGTACACCCCACACCGGTGACTCCCTGCGGCGCGGGGAATCGGGTTGTCTCGAGGAAGTGGCGCCGCCGGGCCGCGACTTCCCCGGGCCGCCCTTCGAGGACCGGCGGGTCGGTATCCGATCCGCCGGGATGTGACCGGCGAGGCAAGGAGTACTCCCCATGCGTGGTGTCGTGATGCATGCCCCCGGCGACGTCCGGGTGCAAGAGCGCGAGGACCCGACGATCGTCCACCCGACCGATGCGGTGATCCGGTTGGCGGCGACGTGCGTGTGCGGGTCGGACCTGTGGCCGTATCGCGGGATCGATGCCGTCGACGGCCCGGCCCCGATGGGGCACGAATACGCCGGCGTCGTCGAGGAGGTCGGCGGCGCGGTCACCTCGGTCCGGCCGGGGCAGTTCGTGGTGGGGTCGTTCTTCGCCTCCGACAACACCTGCGAGATCTGCCGCGCGGGCTACCAGTCCTCGTGCGTCCATCGCGAATCGCTCGGCGCGCTCGGCGCCCAGGCGGAGCGGCTGCGCGTGCCACTGGCGGACGGGACTCTGGTGGCCACCCCCGGCATGCCGGACGACACGATGGTCCCGAGCCTGTTGGCGGCGTCCGACGTGCTCGGCACCGGCTGGTTCGGCGCGGTCGCCGCGCAGGCCGGGCCGGGACGGACGGTCGCGGTGGTCGGCGACGGCGCGGTCGGGCTGATGGCGGTGCTCGCCGCGAAGCGGCTCGGCGCCGAGCGGATCATCGCGATGAGCCGCCACGAGTCCCGGCAGCAGCTCGCGATCGAGTACGGGGCGACCGACATCGTCACCGAACGCGGCGACGAGGGCGTCGCGCGCGTCCTGGAGGCGACCGACGGCCTCGGCGCGCACTCCGTGATCGAGGCGGTCGGCACCCAGGAGTCGATGACGCAGGCCATCGGCGCGACGCGGCCCGGTGGTCACGTCGGCCACGTCGGCGTCTCCCACGACGTGTCCCTGGACGGTCGACGACTGTTCTTCTCCCACGTGCACCTGCACGGCGGCCCCGCCCCGGTACGGCGATACCTGCCGGAGCTGATCGACCTGATCTGGAACGGCCGCATCGACCCCGGCAGGGTCTTCGACCTCACGCTCCCCCTCGACCGGGCCCCAGAGGCATACCGCGCGATGGACGAACGCCGCGCCGTCAAGGCCCTCCTGCGCGTCTGACCCACCCCGAGCGCGCGAGCCGACCGAGCGGGCCGTCTCCGACGCGCTCGTGGCCGGCCGTCGCCGCCCGGACACCTGACCCGGCGTATTGACCGCGGGCACGCCAGCTCCTAGGTTGTCAGACAAATTGGCTCGGTTGGTCTGATGAATAAGAGGACGAGGACGGTGCACCCATGCGCAATCGATGGTCCGACGCGGACGCCGGCGACGGTCCCCTGGGGCAGTGCGCCTACGGTTCACGGCTGATCGGCGGCGAACCCACACTCGTGCTGCACGGCGGCGGCAACACCTCGGTGAAGGCCGAGATCGCCGATGTCACCGGCGCGCCGGTCGAGGTGCTCTACGTCAAGGGCAGCGGCCACGACCTGGCCTCGATCGGCCCCGAGGGGTTCGCCCCGCTGCGCCTGGCCCGGCTGCGCGAACTGCTCACCGTCACCGCGCTCAGCGATGCCCAGATGGTCAACGAACTGCGCTGCGCGCTGCTCGACGCGTCCGCCCCCGACCCCTCCGTCGAGGCGCTGCTGCACGCGATGTTGCCGCACCGCGCGGTACAACACAGCCACGCCGACGCGATCCTGACCCTGACCAACCTCGCCGACGGCGAGGCGGTGATCCGCGACGTGTTCGGCGACGACGTCGCGATCGTCCCGTACGTGATGCCCGGGTTCGACCTCGCCGTACGCTGCGCCGAGGTGTGGCGCGACCGGGCACACGCCGGGACCATCGGCCTCGTACTGCTCAACCACGGCCTGTTCACCTTCGGCGACGACACCCGCGAGGCGTACGAGCGCCACCTGGACCTGATCACCCGCGCCGAGCGCCGGCTGGCCGAACACAACGCCCCCGCGCCTGCCCCCGCCCCCGCGCGGGCGCGCCCGACGAGCGCCGAACTCGCCCTGCTGCGGCGGGAGATCAGCGAGGCCGCGGGCCGGCCGATGATCGTCGCCCGGCACGCCGACGAGGACACGGCGAGGTTCGTCGCGCGGGCCGACCTGGCCGAGGTCGCGACCAGGGGCCCGGCGACCCCCGACCACGTCATCCGCACCAAACGGGTGCCGCTGGTGGGTCGCGACGTGGCCGGCTACGCCGACCGCTACCGGGAGTACTTCGAACGCCATCACCGGCGTCGCGGCACCGAGTTGAAGCCGCTGGATCCGGCGCCGAGGATCGTTCTGGACCCCGACCTGGGCATGCTCACGGTCGGCGGCAGCGCCAAGGACACCGACGTCGCCCGCGACATCTACCGGCACACGATGGACGTGATCACCGCCGGCGAACGCCTCGGCGGCTACCGGCCCGCGTCCGAGGAGCACATCTTCGACCTCGAATACTGGGACCTGGAGCAGGCCAAACTGCGCCGGGCCGGGGCGCCGCAGGCGTTCGCCGGCGAGGTCGCGCTGGTCACCGGGGCCGCGTCGGGCATCGGCAGGGCGTGCGCACGGGCCCTGGCGGCGGCCGGCGCGAGCGTCGTCGGCTGGGACCTCGACGCCGGCGTCACGCGGACCCTCCCGGGAGCCGGATACCTCGGGCAGGTCGTGGACGTCACCGACCGCGCCGCCGTGGAGAGCGCGCTGCGGGCCGCCGTCGAGCGCTTCGGCGGCCTCGACATGGTGGTCGCGAGCGCGGGCGTGTTCAAGGCGGGCGCGCCGATCTCGGCGCTGGACGCCGACGCGTGGCGCACCTCGATGGCGGTCAACGTGGACTCCGTCGCCGTCCTGTTCCGTGAGACCCACCCGCTGCTCGCGCTCGCCCCGCGCGGCGGCCGGGTGGTGGTGATCGCGTCCCGCAACGTGCCCGCGCCCGGGCCGGGCGCGGCCGCCTACTCGGCGTCCAAGGCGGCCGTCACGCAGCTGTCCAGGGTGGCCGCGCTGGAATGGGCCGCCGACGGCATCAGGGTCAACGTGGTGCACCCGGACGCGGTCTTCGACACCGGCCTGTGGACCGAGGAGGTCCTGGCCAAGCGGGCCGCCGACTACGGCATGACGGTCGAGGAGTACAAGCGGCGCAACCTGCTGCGTACCGAGGTGAGCAGCACCACCGTGGCGCAGGCGGTCACCCGGCTGTGCTCCGACGACTTCGCCGCGACCACGGGTGCGCAGATCCCCGTCGACGGAGGCAGCGAACGGGTCGTGTGAGCGCCCGCCGTGCCCATGGCCGGGCACGGCGGGGGTGGTTGGGGCGGGTACGCGCGGAACTCCCCGCGCGTACCCGCTCGTTGCCGTGCGCTCGCGCGGGTGGGCCGGGGACGCCGCGCGCTCGTGCGGTCGGGCCGCCGGGCCGGGCGCCGGCACCGTACCGGTGTGGTCAGGCCGTGCGTACCAGCTGGAACTCGTAGGAGCCCTCGACGAAATAGGTCTTGCAGTACGCGAGCAGCCGGTGGTCGTCGTCGTAGTGCAGCTGGTCGAGCAGCACGAACAGGCGGTGTTTGGCCGCGTCCGGACCCCACGCGATGTGCGCCGACGAGACGGCGTGCACCTTCGCGAGGCCGAGCGTCGGATGGATGCCCAACTCGGTTTCGAAATAGGCGAACAACGACCCGCTCAGCTCCTCCGGATCGAACGCGGCCGGCAGCAGGCCGCGGGGGATCACGTCGTAGGAGTAGGCGACCACGTCGCCGTCGGCGGTCACCCGGCGGCGTAGTTCCAGCGCCTCGGTGTCGGACGGCACGCCCATGCGTTCGGCCTCGTCGGGCAGCACCTGGCGCAGCGTGCGCCGCCCGTACTCGTGCCCGGGCTCCTTGCCGCTGCGCCGGATCGACTCGGTGATCGAGCCCATGCGCTCCAGGCCGTCGCGTACCGCGGGGCGGGTGCGCACGAACGTGCCCGCGCCCTGCTGGGTGCGGATCAGGCCGAGCACGTCGAGTTCCTTGAGCGCGGTGCGCACCGTGGCCCGCGAGACCCCGAACCGCCTGCACAGATCGGCCTCGGTCGGCAACCGTGCCCCCGCGGGATGGACGCCGTCGCGGATCTCGATCTTGAGTTCCCGAACGATGTCGTCGGCCAGCGGCCGCCGTGTCTGGGTCGCCATGTCGGACATCTTGACACGCTTCGAATTGTCTGACAACTTCGGCGCACTCGGATCATGAGGACGGCCCCCGGAGGCATCGACGGGTCGTCCCACGAAGAGACGGAGACGCGGCGGATGCGCACGATCGACTGGATTCCCGCCGACGACGCCGAGCGGGAACCCGGCAGGGGATTCATCAGGCTGGTCGACCAAACCCTGCTGCCCGACAGCCTCGTCGAACTCGACATCCACGACCTCGACGTCCTGGTGGACGCGATCCAACGACTCGCGGTACGCGGAGCCCCCGCGCTCGGCGTGGCCGGCGCCCTGGGCGTCGCGCTCGCCGCGCAGAACCTGCCGGCCGACCTGGCCCGGCAGGCCATCGCCGAACTGCGCGAGGCCCGGCCCACGGCGGTCAACCTGGCCTACGGCGTGGACACCGCGCTCGCCGCCCTGGAGCGCGGCGGCGCGCTCGCCGCCCTGGAGGCCGCGCTGCGGGTACGGGACGCGGACATCGCGGCCTGCGTCGCGATGGCCGAACGCGGTACCGACGCGCTGACGCGGTTGATCCCGGACCGGGCCGCGCTGACCGTACTGACCATCTGCAACACCGGCGCGCTCGCCGCCGTCGAGCACGGCACGGCGCTCGGCGTGGTGGCGAAGCTGCACCGCGACGGCCGACTGGTGCGCGCCATCGCGTGCGAGACGCGGCCACTGCTCCAGGGCGCCCGGCTGACCGCGTGGGAACTGGGCCGCATGGGCGCGTCGTACGACGTGATCGTGGACTCGGCCGCGGCGATCACGCTGGCCCGAGGTGGCGTCGACGCGGTGCTGGTGGGCGCCGACCGGATCGCCGCCAACGGCGACACCGCCAACAAGATCGGCACGTTCGCGGTGGCCCTGGCCGCGGCCCGGGCCGGGGTGCCGTTCCTCGTGGTCGCCCCCGAGACCACGATCGACCCGGCCACCCCGAACGGCGACGCGATCGAGATCGAGGATCGCGGCGGCGCCGAGGTCCGCTTCTTCCGCGGTGTACGGGTCACCCCGCCCGACGCCACCGCCCTCAATCCCGCCTTCGATGTGACGCCCGCCGACCTGATCACGGCGATCGTCACCGACGCGCGCGTCATCGACGTCGTCGCGGGCGACACCCCCGCGAGCGACACCCCCGCGGCCCGGCCGGTCGCGGCCGAGACCACCGAGTGAGGAGAACACCATGAGATCCAAGGCCATTCGCGTGATCGGGGCCGCCGCCGTCGGAATGTCCCTGCTCGCCGCATGCTCGCAGAGCACCGACGACAACAAGGCGGAGCCCGGCGCGTCCGGCGCCGCCGGCGGCGCCGGCAACTGCGCGACCCAGCGCACCGTCGACAACGCGCGCAAGCTGCCCGAGGCCAAGCCCGCCGGGCTGAGGGGCGACTTCAAGGTGGCGCTCGTCCGCCAATCCGGCGTCGGCGACTACTTCGAACAGTGGGGCGACGGCGCGACCAAGCAGATCAAGGCCGCCGGCGGCAGCGTCACCGTCTACGACGCGCGGGGCAACAACGCGACCCAGGTCAGCCAACTCGACCAGGCCATCAACGCCAAACCCGACGTGATCATCGTCGACCACGGCCTCGCCGACTCGGTCAACCCCAAGATCGACGACGCGATCGCCAAGGGGATTCCGGTCGTCGTCTACGACGTGGCGATATCCAACTGCAAGGCCACCTACATCTCGCAGGACGACGCCTCGATCGCCGACAAGATCCTCGGCTACATGAAGCAGGACAACCCCTCGGGCGGCAAGCTTGCCTACGTCAACGTGTCCGGCATCGCGCCGCTCGACTCCCGCGACAAGGTGTACCAGCAGTTCCTCAAGGACAACCCGACGTTCACGCAGAAGGCGCGCTTCGGCAAGTACACCGAGTCGGTCGCGGCCGACACCGCCACCGAGGGCACCGCGGCGCTGTCCGCCGCCCCGGACACCACGCTCGCCTTCGCCGCCTACGACGAACTCGCCAAGGGCACGCTGATCGCGCTGCGCCAGAACGGCATGACGAACAAGGTGAAGGTCTACGGCGTGGACGTCTCCACCGCCGACATCCAGCTGATGACCGAGGCCGGCAGCCCGTGGCGGGCCACCGCCGCCACCGATCCGGCGAACGTGGGCGCGGTCGTGGCCCGGGCCTCGATCGCGGCGGCCGGGAAGGTCGACCTGCCGCAGAAGATGACCATCCCCGCGACCCTGATCACCCAGGACACGCTCAAGGCGAACGGCGTGACGAACATGGACACGCTGCGCAAGGCGCTGCCCGAACTGGCCACCCCGGACGTGCTCGGGGCACCGTGGATCACCGCGATCCGGCCGGGCGCCTGACCCACCCTCGGTCGAAACCGGAAAGGAGGCACCCGTGCAGCCCCGACAAGACGACGGACGCGAAGACCGCCGAGACCGCCGCCGGGACACCGTCCTCGAAGTGCGGGACATCTCGAAGAGCTACGGCCCGAACCGGGTGCTGCGCGGGGTCGGCCTCCGCATCGGCGCGGGTGACATCTACGGCCTGATGGGCGCCAACGGCGCGGGCAAGTCCACGCTCATCAAGATTCTTTCGGGCGCGGAGTCCCCGGACGGCGGCGAGATCCTGCGCGACGGCGAGGTGGTGGTCTTCCCCGACCCGCTCGCCGCCCAGCGCAGCGGCATCGGCACCGTGCACCAGAACCCCAACGACGGGGTGATCCTCGACATGACGGTCGCGGAGAACCTGGCCCTGGACCGGCTCGGCGACCGATCCTCGCCCATCCTGTTCAGCCGGCGCCGGACCGAGGCCCAGGCCGTCGAGGTCGCGGCCACCCTGGGCCTGCGCTTCGACCGGCAGACGTTGCGCTCGCCGGTGCGCGACGTGGGCGTCTCCGAGCGGCAACTCCTGGTCCTGGCCCGGGCGTTGTCCCGCAAACCCAGGCTGCTGATCCTGGACGAACCCACTTCGGCGCTGTCCGCGGAGGAGAGCGCGCGCCTGTTCGACCTGGTGCGCGCGCTCGCCGCGGACGGCATGACCGTCCTGTTCGTCACCCACAAACTCGCCGAGATCGACCAACTGTGCGACCGCGTCGGCGTGCTGCGCGACGGGGCCATGCAGGGCGAGTTCGAGCCCGTACCCGGGCGGGGGTTCGACTGGACGACCGTGCTGACCGCCCTGTTCGACCGCACCCCGGCCGAGTCCGAACGCGCCGAACTCCCGCCGGGGGAGCCGGTATTGGCGCTCGAAGGGGTCCGCCTGCGGGAGGACGACCCGCACTCCCTCGACCTCGAACTGCACCGCGGCCATGTGACCGTGCTGCTCGGTCTGCTCGGCAGCGGCAAGACCGAACTGCTCGAATGGATCTTCGGCGCCACGTCGATCGGCGCGGGCCGGCGAACCCTCGACGGGCGCCCCTTCGACCCCGGGTATCCGGGCGCCGCGATCAAACGCGGCGTCTACCTCGTCCCCGAATCCCGGCACGAACAGGCGATCATCCCCGGCTGGCCGATCCGCTCCCAACTCACCCTGCCCTTCGCGAGCACGTTCACCCGGGGCACCCTGATGCGCACCGGCGCCGAACGTCGGGCCACCGCAACGATGATGCGCGACCTCGGCGTGGTGGCCGCCGGACCCGACGCGCCGATCGAGACCCTGTCCGGCGGAAACCAGCAGAAGGTGGTCATCGGCCGCTGGCTGCTCGGCGAACCGCGGGTACTGCTGCTCGACGAACCGTTCCGCGGCGTCGACATCAACGCCCGCCACGACATCGGCGCGACCGTCCGCGAACTCGCCGCGACCGCCGCGGTCCTGGTCGCCACCTCCGACGTGGACGAGGCCCTCGAGGTCGGCGACCGCATCGTGGTGCTCGACCGGGGCCGGATCACCGCCGACCTCGCCCTGGGCGACGCCGGCCGCGACCGCCTCATCGCGGCGATGAGCGTGCGCCGTACCCCGTCACCACCGCCCTCGGAGGCCGCGCCGAGCGCAGCCGGAAAGGAAAGCCACGCATGAATCTGCGCGACTCGACATCGACCGCGCGGCGGACCCCGCTTCCGGCCGCGTTCCCGGCCGCGCTCGGCGACTTCGTGGTCCGCTACGGGATCATCCTGGTGGGCGTCACGCTCTACATCGCGTTCTCCGCCACCACGACGGGCTTCGGCACCTGGGACAACACGGTGTCGATCCTGCAGATCCAGGCGGTCGCGGCGATCGCCGCGCTCGGGATGACGCTGACCGCCATCGTCGGCGACCTCGACCTGTCGGTCGGCGCGGTCACCGGCCTGTCGGTCACCGTGGCCGCCGAGGCGATGATCCACTACGAACTCACCGGCCCGAGCGCGATCGTGATCTGCCTCCTGGTCGGCCTGCTCGTCGGATGTGTCAATGCCACCCTCATCGTGTTCCTGAACATCCCGCCGCTGCTCGCCACCCTCGGCACCATGTTCACCATCCAGGGCCTCAAACGCTGGCTCGTCGACGGTCAGACCCTGACCACCGGCATGAAGCTCGGCGACGGCACCGTGGTCAAGGGCAGGTTCACCGACGACTTCACCGCCATCGACGGCGACAAGCTGTTCGGCATCCCCTACTCCGTCTACCTCTTCCTGGTCATCGCCCTGCTGTTGTGGGTCTTCCTGCAACGCACCCGCCACGGGCGGGTGTTCTACGCCGTCGGCGGCAACGAGGAGGCCGCGCGCCTGGCCGGAACCCGGGTCAAGCGCTACAAGTTCGCCGCCTACGCCATCTCCGGCGTACTCGCCGCCACCGCAGGCATCATCCTCGCCTCGCGCCTGCGGCAGGGCGATGTCACCGCGGGCGATTCCTCGCTGCTCGACGCGGTCGCCATGACTCTGGTCGGCTACGCGGTCCTGGGCGCCAAGAAGCCCAACGCGCTCGGCACGTTCGTCGGCGCGGTGTTCATCGGGCTGATCCTCCAGGGCCTCACCATGCGCGGACTGCCCTACTACACGCAGGACTTGATCAAGGGGCTCGTGCTCATCTTCGCCCTGCTGATGTCCTTCTCCCTACGCCGCGGCCGGCGCCGCCGGGCCGTCGCGGCGACACCCGCCTCCGCCGACCCGAGCACCGGCACCGGCGCCGATGTCCCCACCACCGCACCGGCGATCGCGGAGAGCACCCATGGCTGACCGGATCCTGACCTCCGCCGAGGTCCCCGCCTACATCGCCGAACGCGCCACGCTGCGCGACCTGATCGACCCGACGACGCTCACCGTCGCCGAGGTCGGAGACGGCAACCTCAACCTCGTCTTCGTCTGCGCCGACGCCGCGGGCCGACGGCTCGTGCTGAAGCAGGCGCTGCCGTATGTACGCCTCGTCGGCCCCGAATGGCCGATGACCGAACAGCGTGCGGTGCGCGAGGCCGCCGCCCTGCGGATCCACGGCGCCCTGTCCGAACACGTCTGCGGTCTCCTCGACTTCGACCCCGACGCGTATGTGCTCGCGCTCGAGGACCTGTCCGACCACGAGGTGTTCCGCACCCGGCTCAATGCCGGCGGAGCACACGAGGGCGTCGCCGAACGACTCGCCGAATACCTCGCCGACGTCGCGTTCGGCACCTCGGTCGACAGCCTCACCGAGGCCGAGTTCCGGGCCCGCGCCGCCGCCGCGATCAATCCGGAACTCTGCGAGATCACCGAGGATCTCGTGTTCACCGAGCCCTTCCTGGGCGCCGAACGCAACTCGGTGCGCCCGGTTCTCGACGCGGCCTACGCCGAACTGCGGGCGGACCGGGCGTGGCAGGCCGCCGCGATGGCGATGAAGCACACGTTCCTCACCACGCAGGAAACCCTGCTCCACGGCGACCTGCACACCGGCAGCGTCTTCGTTCGGGGCGGCGCGCACGACGGCGACCTGTCGGTGCGGGCGTTCGACCCCGAGTTCGCGTGCTACGGGCCGATCGGTTTCGACCTCGGCATGTTGTGGGCGAACCTGCTCTTCGCGGGCGCCCGGGCCGCGGCGCTGGGCGAACAGGGGCGCGCGGAGGCCCTGTTCGGGACGCTCGCGACGAGCTGGGACGGGTTCGGCGCACGGCTGCGCGGGCACTGGCCGGGGCGGCGCGCGCCGGAGCGCTACCCCGACTCCTACCTCGACGGGCGGCTGCCGGCCATCCTCGCCGACGCGTTCGGCTTCGCGGGCTGCGAGGCGGCCCGCCGTACCGTGGGGTTGGCCAAGGTGAGCGATCTGGAGACGCTGGACGACGATCGGTACGCCGTCGTCGGTGCCGCGATGTTGCGGCTGTCCCGAATCCTGCTCGTGGACCGGGCCACGCTGACCCCGGCGCGTGTCGCCGAGGCCGCGTCCGCCCTGGTGGGCGCCGAGGGACGCGGGCCCCGATGACGGCAGAGCACATCCTCGCCGCCCTGGTCGACGCGGGCCGACAGTGCGTGGACAGCGGCCTCGTCCTTGCGAGCGGCGGCAACCTGTCCGCCCGGCTGCCCGGCACCGACACCTTCGCGGTGACGGCTGCCGGCAGTCGGCTCGACCGGCTGACCGAACGGGACTTCGCGATCGTGCGCCTCGACGGCGAGCCGCGCGCGGGCACGGATGCGGCGACACCGTCCAGCGAATGGCGCCTGCACCGACACACCTACCTGGCCCGACCCGACGTCGAGGCGGTGGTGCACGTCCACCCCGAATACGCGGTGCTCGTCGACGCCATGGGCGAGCGCATCCGCCAACTCACCCTCGACCACGTCGCCTACGCCCCCGTCATCACCCGCGTGCCGTTCCACCCCAACGGCTCCCTCGAACTGGCCGAAGCCACGGCGGCCGCGACCCGCCACAGCGACTGCGTGGTCCTCGCCCACCACGGCTGCTCCACGGTGGGCACATCCCCCCAGGACGCGCTACGCAAGGCCCAAAACCTGGAAAGCGCCGCCCGCTACACCTACCGCCTACTCACCCTCGGCAACCACACCACCGAATTCCCCCAACCCGCCCGCACATCGGCAACCCAACACCACTGACACCCCTGCCCACGATGCGTCGAACGCGCGGGGGTGTCGGGTCTCGGGTCCGACATGCGCGGGGGCGGGTGGGTTGTGCGTCCCGAGTGTGCCGCGAGGCGGTCAATCGCGCGGGTGCCAGGGGCCGATGCCGAGGCGTCCGGTGTTGCCGAGGTCGATGCCGCCCGGGACGGCTATTCGTTGGCGGGCTTGGCCCGGAAGCGGCTCTATGTCGAGGTAGAGGCCGTTTTGCGCGGAACCTGGCGCGTTCGTAACGGTGTTGCGCCATACGACCACGGAGACCGCCTGCTCGCCGGGGCGCAGCGTCACCGGTCGGGGCTCGGCCTGGAGGCTTTCCGTGGTGGTGATCGACGCCGCCCCCGGATCGATCTCGACCCCGAGCCCGGCTCGGTCGGCGTCCAGGACCCGCAGGCCCGGATATCCGGTCACGGTACGGGGCGCACTCCCGCAGTTGACCATCGTCAGGGTCATCGCCCGCAGTCCCATCGCCGCACTGGGCTCCTCGCCCGTGACCCGCACGCCCGACTCCGGACAACCGGCGGGCGTGGCCGGGGCGGTCGGCTCCGTCGGCACGCTCCGGGGCGTGTGCGCGGACGATGGCCCGCCGCCTTCCCGGGCCGTCGGAGCGGACGTCGACCCGCCCCCACCTGCGTGTGCGGTCGACCCCGACTCGTCCCCGCATCCGCCGGCACCCATCACGACGGCCGCCACGAGCAGGCTGTAACTCCACGTCCGCCGGTCACGCCACACTGTGATCATTCGGGGATCCTCCCATCTTCCTGGTGGTCGGCGGCGCGGGGGTGGGACGGCGGCCCGGTCGGGGCGCACCTCGCAGTGTTGCGATGCACTGTAGCGAGCCAATACAGTGTATCGACATGAGACAGCGCATCGCCGTAGTCGGAAGCGGCCCCGCCGGCCTGACCTTCGCCCGCGTTCTGCACCGCCATGGCCACCCCGTCACCATCCTCGAACGAGATCCCTCCCCCGACGCGCGCCCCCCGGGCGGCACGCTGGACCTGCACGAGGGCACGGGCCAACTCGCGCTGGAGAAGGCCGGGTTGTCGGCGGAGTTCCGGGAGCTGTCCCGCCCCGAGGGGCAGGCCATGCGCATCCTGGACCCGACCGGGACCGTCCTGCGCGACTG
Organism: Embleya hyalina; assembly: GCF_003967355.1. GTDB lineage: Bacteria > Actinomycetota > Actinomycetes > Streptomycetales > Streptomycetaceae > Embleya > Embleya hyalina. The sequence continues at coordinate 581,510 of NZ_BIFH01000013.1, forward strand.
GCGACCCCGTCCCGACGACCGCGCCAACCCCGAGATCGACCGCGGGCAACTCCGCGACCTGCTGCTCGGCCCGCTCGACGTCCGGTGGGGGAGCGGCGTCACGGAGGTGGTGCCGCGGGCCCGGGACGGCGTGTCGGTCCGTTTCGCGGACGGGCGACAGGAGACGTTCGACCTCGTGGTGGGTGCGGACGGTGCCCGGTCCCGGGTCCGCCCGGCGGTCTCGTCGGTGACGCCGCACTACACCGGGGTCACCATGGTCGAGACCTCCCTGGACGACGTCGACACCCGCCACCCCGACCTCGCCCGGATGATCGGCGACGGCTCCATGGCCGTGTACGGCGTGAACCGGGGTCTCGTCGCCCAACGCAACAGCGGCGGCCACGTCAAGGTGTACGCCCAGTTCCGCGCGCCGCTGGACCGGCACACGAACCGGGAACCGGCCGACGTCGACGCCGTGCGATCGAGCCTGTCGGCCCTGTTCGACGGCTGGGCCCCTTCAGTGCTCGACCTTCTCCGCCACGGCACCGATTTCGCCCACCGCCCGCTCTACGCCCTGCCCGAGTCCCACACCTGGACCCACGTCCGCGGGGTGACGCTCCTGGGCGACGCCGCCCATCTGATGCCGCCCCTGGGGGCGGGCGCGAACCTCGCGATGTCGGACGGCGCCGAACTCGCCGAGTCCATCGCCGCCGGCTCGGGGGATCCGGACGACGCCGTCCGCGCGTTCGAGGAACGCATGTGGGTACGGGCCGCCAGGTGGGCGAGGATCACGACGGCCGGCCTGGCCCGCCTCGTCGGCCCGAACCCCGCCGACGCCATCGCCCTCTTCGACGAGGTCCAGTCCCCCTGACCACCGATCCCACACCGTCGGGAGCCTTCCGGTCCGGCTCGGGGATCGTCGGGGATCCTTCCGCCCCGGATCGACGGCTTCGCCGGCCGGATCAGGAACGACCCGGCACCGGTTGTGCGGCTCCGTAGGCGGCGGCCATGGGGGAGTTCGCGTTGGTCACGAAGCTCCGGATGCCCGCCAGGTAGGCGTCGCGGTCGACCAGTCCGTCGCGGTCGGTGTCGAGGGCGTCGAATGCCGCTGCGGCGTCCGTTTCCGCGTTGCCCCCGGCCGTACGCAGGCGGATGAACCGGTCCCGGTCCAAGCGTCCGTCGGCATCGGTGTCGGCGATGTCGAACAGGGAACCCAGGGCGGGTCGGCAGGAGCGTTCGAACGCGTCGTGCCCGACCCACGTGCGGTATTCCTCGAACGTCACGCGCCCGTCGCGGTCGGCGTCCATGTCCCGGAAGACCGCCTCGTGAGCGGTCCGCGACGCGGCGACGATCGCATGGTCGGCGTCGCGGCCGACGGCGGAGGCGACGCGGTCGACCCGTGCGAGGTATTCCTCGTGGGTGATGGCGCCGTCGCCGTCCACGTCCAACATGGCGAAGATGCGGTGTTGCGGCGAGTCGGACACTGCGTTTCCTCCGGGTGCTCCGCGGTTTGGCAACCGCAAGATACCCCGGGAGTTCCAAAATGCTCATAAGCCGAATAAATAATATAAAGGTCTCAAAAGGAACGAAAGTCGCCTCCGAGTCCGAAGGCTCGGGACCCGGCTCCGGCCCGCGGGGCCGGGCTCGGTGTGAAACTGGGCGAGGAAGGGGTGGTCCTCGTGTCGGACACACCGCACGTCTTCTCCGTTCCCGACGGCGGCGTCGACGAGAATCGCCTGGAAGAGCTGATCATCGAGGCGCAGACCGCACTGCCGGTCGAGTTGCCCGCTCTGGCGAATCGGTGCGCCGACCTCCTCGGCCTGGACACCGCGTCGATCTACCTCGTCGACCTGCAACAACGTCTGCTCGTGCCACTCGACGAGATCGGCGAGCCGTTGCGGGTGGATCGCACGTCGGCCGGTTGGGCGTATCGCACGGTCTCCCCGCGGGTGGCCGAGGTCGACGACGGCCTGATCCTGTGGATGCCCCTGGTCGACGGCGCGGAGCGGCTGGGCGTGCTGAGGGTGCGGACCGCCTCGCTCGACGCGGTGCGCATGCGCCGCGGCCGGATGCTGGCCCATCTGCTCGCCATGCTGATCACCTCCAAGCGGGCCTACAGCGACTGGCTCGCCGCTCTCACCCGCACCGAGTCCATGGGGGCGCCCGCCGAGATGTTGTGGGCCTTCCTGCCCCCGCGCACCATCGGCAGCAGACGGTGCGTGTCGACCGCGGTCCTGGAACCCGCCTACGACGTCGCGGGTGACGCCTTCGACCATTCGGTGGTCAAGAACATCCTGCACACCATGATCCTCGACGGCATGGGTCACGATCTGACCGCCGGCCTGACCACGTCGGTCGCCATGGCGGCGGCGCGCAACGCCCGTCGGGAAGGTGCCGACCTGCCCGACATCGTCGGCTCCGTCGACCGGGCGCTCGCCCGATGGCTGCCCGACCACTTCTGTACCGGCGTGCTGTGTCGGCTGGACGCGGAGACCGGGGTGCTGCACTGGGTCAATTGTGGTCACCCTCCGCCGCTGTTGATCCGCGCCGAGCGGGTGCTCGCCGGGGCGCTGGACCGACCCCCGCAACCGCCGATCGGCCTGGCCGGCGCCCTCGCCCCGGCGGCCCGGGACGTCCACGAGACGACCCTGGAACCGGGCGATTGTGTGCTGCTCTACACCGACGGTGTCGTGGAGGCGCGCGACGCGAACGGCGTGGAGTTCGGCCTCGACCGGTTCACCGACTTCATCATCGGCTCCTCCTCCGCCGGACAGCGCCCGGCGGAGGTGTTGCGGCTGCTCATCCACGCCATCCTCGACTACCAGCGCAACCCGCTGCGCGACGACGCGACCATCATGCTCTTCGAATGGAGTCCGCAGCCCCGGTGACGCGGCCGGGCCCGCCGCGACCGCGAGCGGATCCGGGTCACCCCGCGCCGCACGTGTGTCGATAGGGCCGTTCCGGGATCAGCCGATGCCATTCCTCCCGGGTCAGGTCGCGGGCGAGGGTGGCGCACAGGTCGGTCGCCGTGCGGGCGGGGTCGGTGTCCCACAGGCGGACCACGCGGTCGTCGCCGCCGGTGGCCAGGGTGTGACCGTCGGGGCCGAAGGCCACGGTGCGGACCTGTCCGGTGTGACCCGTCAGGGTGGCCAGACGCGTGCGGTCGGCGACGTCCCAGATCATCACGGACGTGTCCGCGTTGGCCGTGGCCAGAGTGCGGCCGTCGGGGCTGAAGGTCAGCGAGATCGTGGTGCCGGTGCTGCCCGCGAGCACGGCCCGTCGGGTGTGTCGGGCGGGGTCCCACAACTGCACGGTCTGATCGATGCCGGCGGTGGCCAGGGTGCGGCCGTCGGGGCTGAAGGCCACCGCGCGGACCTGCCCGGTGTGTCCGGTGAGGACGGCCGTACGAACCCACCGGGTCGTATCCCACAGGGTGACGCGTCCGTCGTAGTTGGCGGTGGCCAGGGTGCGGCCGTCGGGACTGAACGCGATCGCGTTGACCCCGCTGCCCTCCGCGCCGGTGTCCACGACCAGGCGGGCCGATTGTGTGTGCCGCACGGCGTCCCGGACGATGACCGTCTTGTCGACGCTGGCGGTGGCGATCGTGCGACCGTCGGGGCTGAAGGCCACGTCCGTCACCCGTTCGGCGTGGCCGATCAGCCGCACCGGCGGGCCGCTCCCCGCGAGGTCGAAGAGCGTGAGGACCTGCTCGTCGGGGTCGGGGGGTTGGGCGGGGCCGTTGGTGCTGTCCGGGGAGACGCCCGCCACGGTGGCCAGGGTCCGGCCGTCGGGGCTGAAGGCCACCGCCCGGATCGCGCTCGTCCCGGGGGCGAGCGCGCGCGGGCGGGAGCCGCGAGCGAGATCCCACAGCAGGGTGGCCCGATCGGTGCCGACCGTGGCCAGGGTGCGGCCGTCGGGGCTGAACGCGATGTCGTTGACCCGGTCCGAGTGCCCGTCGAGCGGACGCCTGGTCGGATCCCACAGGGAGACCGTGCCGCTCTCGCCCGCCGCGGCCAACCGGTCGCCACGCGGATGGAAGGCGAGGCCGTAGATATTGGAACCGTGCCCGACGAAGGTGGCCCCGAGCGTGTGCCGCGCCGTGTCCCACAGCTTGATCAGATGGTCCTGGCCGGCGCTCGCGAGCGTGCGGCCGTCGGGGCTGAAGGCCACCGCCCTGACCTCCGCCTCGTGGCCGCGCAGGACGGCCACGCTCGTGCCGCGGGCGATGTCCCACAGCTGCGCGGTGCGATCCTGGCTGCCCGTGGCCAGCAGCGTTCCGTCCGGGCTGAACACCACGGAGTCGACGGAGGCGGTATGGCCGGTCAACACGGCCAGCGGGGCGCCGTCCTCGGTGCGCCACAGCCGGGCCGTGCGGTCCGCGCCGGACGTGGCGATCGTGCGGCCGTCCGGGCTGAACTCCACCGACCACACCCGGCCGGCGTGCCCGGTCAGGGTCAGCCGTCGCTGCCCGCTCTCGACGTCCCACACCGCGGTGGTGCCGTCGTCGCCGGCCGCCGCCACGGTCCGGTCGTCGGCGCCGAACGCGACACCCCTGATCGAGGCCCCGTAGCCGGTCATGGCCGCCCTCGGCCTGCGCTGCGCCACATCCCACACCACGACCCGGCCGTCGTCCCCACCCGTGGCCATCGATCGCCCGTCCCGGCTGAAGGCCACCGCCCGCAACCAACCGGGATGAGCGGTCAGCGTCGCCAGGAGGACGCGGCGAAGGGAGTCCCACAACATGACCTTCCCGTCCCGCCCGACGCTCGCCAGGGTGCCGTCCGGGCTGTACGCCACCTCCGACACCGCGTCGGCGTGACCGGCCAACTCGGCCTGATAGAAGCGACGCGTGGACATGCTCAGCAGGGCGCCACGCGCCTCCGCGGTGTGCGCGGTGCGATACGCCTCCACACTCAGCAGCATCGCCGTCCCGGGCCGGGAATCGGCCAGGTTCAGCGCCTGGGCCGCCAACTGGCGCGACAGCGCGGTCTCCCGGGAGCGCAGGGCGCTGCGACGCTGCTCCAGCGCCACCGCGCCGACGACCGTCACCGCGACCAGCAGCAGGGCCAGGCCCGCCGCGAGATACCGCAGACGACGGGTGCGCCGGGCCGCCGCCGCCCGCTCGCGGTCCTCGGCGGCGATGCTCGCGGCGAGGAAGTCCTCTTCGCGTTCGGTCAGTTCGTCGCGATGGCGATCCCGGTCGGCCCACTCCCGCGCCACCGCCAGCCGGGTGCCCCGGTACAGCGTGCCCGGGTCGCGCGCGAAGTCGGCCCACGCGCCGGCCGCCTCCGTCAGCCGCCGGTGGGTGAGGATTCCCTCGCGGTCCTCGTCGATCCAGGCCCGCAGCCGGGGCCAGGCGGTGATCAGCGCCTCGTGGACCAGATCGACGTTGTCCCCGTCGAGGGTGACCAGACGGGCTTGCACGAGCTGTTCGAGGATCGACGAGATGCCCTCCGCCCGCCCCGTCCCGTGCCCGGGCCCGCTCGTACCGACCCCCTCCAACTCGGCGCGGGCGACCGGACGTCGGGTGTCCTGCGCTCCCTCGCCCGGCGTGATCAGCCGCAGCAACACCCGGCGGACCAGCACGAGTTGCTCGGCCGGAAGCCCAGCGCACACCTGTTCCGCGGTGGCCGCGATCGCGCCGTGGACGCCACCCGCGGCCTCGTACGCCTCCACCGACAGGGTTCGGGCGCGACGTCGGCGCCAGATCTCCCGCATCACGTGCGACAGCAGCGGCAGTCCGCCCGGTTCGCCCCGCACCTCCTCCACCAACCGTGCGGTCAGGGCCCGTTCGACGATCAGGCCGTGCGTCTGGGCGGGCCCGACGACGGCCTGACGCAGTTCGGCGGGCGTCATGGGGCCCACCAGGAGGGTGGTTTCGCGCAACGCTTCGGCGAACTGCCGGTGTTCGGCGCAGCGACCGTAGAAGTCGGCGCGTACCGCGATGACGACGCGCACCCCGCTCTCGGGCCGGCGGACGGCCGCGATCAGGCCGTTCAGGAACTCGGTGCGTTCGGCCCGGTACCGGCAGAGCGTGAAGATCTCCTCGAATTGGTCGACGATCACGACGATGTCGCCGGTGTGCCCGTCGGCGTCCCCGCCCACGTCCGCTTCCCCGTCGCCGCCCCGAGGGGCGAACGCGGTGAGCACATCGGCGGGATGCGACCCGGGGGTACGGATCCGGATCTCGGGGGGACTCGCGAACGGGGCCGCGGCGCCGGGGTCGCCGTCGGGTCGCCGCAGCCGGGGGATCAGCCCGGCGCGCAGCAGCGAGGACTTGCCGCTGCCCGAAGCCCCGACGAGCGCGGCCAGCCGACGGGTGCGCACCAGGTCGAGGACGTCGTCGACCAGTCGATCCCGGCCGAAGAACCGCTCGGAGTCCTCGATCTCGAACCGGGCCAGGCCCGGATAGGGCGACGGGACGTCGTCGAGCGGCCGGGAGTCCTCGTCCGCCGCCTCCTGCCATCGCCGCTTCCAGGTGTCCGGATCCCCACCGCACGCGGCGACATAGGCCAGCGCGACCTTCAGGGTGGGCAACTGCTCGCCGGCCGCCGCACGGGACAACACCGTGACCGAAGAGCCGGCCTGCCGAGCCATCTCGCGATACGTGGGGCCGCCCGCGTCGGCCCGTAATCGCCGGAGTTCGTACGCGAACCGCTGCACCGGCCCGGCACCCGGGTCCAGCGGCTTCTCCGGACGTCCCGCCACCGGTTCCCCTCCCACGAGCGTTGCCGAGAAACCCGAATCCCACGCCACCCGGAACGGTACCCGCGTCCCGCCGGCCCCGACCAGTGGCGAATCCGGCCGGATCCCGAAGATCACCCCGGGAAACCCGTTGATCCCGAGGATTGTTTCGGTCGCCCGACCCGCCTGCGCAACAATTCCCCGCCCCCGAAGGCTTGGACGTGTCCCCGGCGGCACGACCACCGGACCGCGCCGGGGCACGGGGCCGGGCCGGCGACGGCCGTGTCGTCCACGTACCGGGAGTCGCCCGCACGTCGGGAGTCGTCCGGTCGGAGAGTCCGGTCGATCCGAACGGGGGAATCATGGAAACGGTGTTCGACAAAGAGGCGTTACCCCGGGACGGCAGCCCGGCCCGGGCGCGGGGGACGGGCGGGCCGGCGCGGGGGACGGACACGCCGCAATCGACGATCGCGGCGTCCGAGCCGCCGAACCCACCCGCCCACGGAGCGCGCGTGTCGATCGTGACCCGGGGGATCGTCCGGATATCCGCGGTCTCCCACGGGTCACGGGTATGTCGGCGGACCCCGGCGGCGATCCGGCGCGCGGACCCCGAGGTGTATCTGCTCGCCCTGCTCCGCCACGGACGTCAGGGTGTCGAACAGGCCCACAACCACGCTTCGTTGGGACCGGGCGACCTCGTCCTGGTCGACAGCTCCCGCCCCTTCGACGTCCGTGCCGAGGACTGTGACACGGCGTCCGGGTCGGTACTGCTGCAGTTCCCGAAACGACTGCTGCCCGTACCGGAGCCCAGGGTCGCGCGACTGCTGGCGACCCCCCTGTGCGGCACTCGCGGAGTCGGCCGGCTCCTGGCCCGGTTCATGACCGACGTGGCCGACGAGCCCGCGCTCTACACACTCGACGACCATGCCCGGCTGGGCCATGTCGCGCTCGACCTGGCCGCGGCCGTGGTGGCCCACCACGCCGACGGCGAGGGCGCGCCGGCGTCGGGATCCTCGCAGCACGTCCTGTTCCTGCGGATCGTCTCGTTCGTCGACCGTCACCTGCACGTCCCGGAACTGAGCCCCGCGGCGATCGCGGCGGCCCACCGGATCTCGACCCGCTACCTGCAGCGGATCTTCCGGTCGCACGGCACGTCGCCGAGCGCCTACGTCCGCCACCGGCGCCTGGACCGTTGCCGACGGGACCTGGCCGACCCGGCCATGGCCCACCTGCCCGTGCACGCCGTCGCCGCCCGCTGGGGATTCACCCGGCCCGCCGAGTTCAACCGGGCCTTCCGCACCGCCACGGGCATGCCCCCCGGCGCGTACCGCGTCGCCGCCGTCGCCGAGGACGTCCCCACGACGGGTACCCGACCGCGCCCGCCCACGCCCGTCGGCCCGCCCGGGCGGCCCGCGGCCACGACGTGGCAGCGCAGGCTCCGCACGGCATAGGCCCGGCGCGCGGCCCGGCGCCGGGCCGCGCGCCGGAACCCGTCGCCCGCGGATCACCGTCCGGGGCCCTGTCACGCTGGGCGAACCACGTCGCGGCCCACCGGATCCCCGGCGCGGGACGACGGTGACGGGAAGGTTGTGCGGCTTCGGCCGAGGCATGGTGCGGGCCGGGATCACGGTCCGGTCGTGAGCATCGCGAGCAGGACGACGACGAGTAGGGCGATGTAGGCGATGGAGTGGACGCGGTCCGGGACGCGGCGGCCGATGCGCTTCACCAGGGCGATCGTGGGCAGCGAACCGCAGAGCAGCGCCGCGGAGGAGATCAGGTCGACGTAGCCGACCCGGCCCGTGTGCGCCGAGGAGGTGGCGGCGAGCGCGTACACGATGCTCCCGACCACGGCGACGGGCAGGCTCAGCGGGTTCGCCATCGCGGCCGCGTCGGCCATGGGGAGGCCCCTGCGCCGCAGGAGCGGAACCGTCATGACGCTTCCGCCCACTCCCAGGCACGCGGCGACCGCGCCGATCCCGGCTCCGCCGAACGTGGTGGTGAGCCGTCCGAGGGGCGCCGGTCGTACCGCGTGCGCGGGTACGAGGAATCCCTTTCGCAACAGGCTGTCGATGATCGTCACGGCCAGATAGACGGCGAAAAGGAGGTGTAGCAGCGGGCCTTCGACCCAGGTGGTCGTGAGGGATCCGAGTCCGGCGCCGATCGCGACGAAGGCCGGCAGCGGCCACATGTACTCCCGGCGGAGCCGCCCGTGGCGCAGCTGTACCAGGGTGGCGGTCAGCGAATTCACCAGCATGACCGCCGTCGACGTCGCCACCGCGACATGCATCGCGTCGGCGCCGGAATCCGCCGTGACCGTCCGGAAGCCGTAGACGACCGGAACGGTGATGAAACCGCCGCCGAAACCGAAGAGCACCGTCGTGACGCCGGTCAGGCAGCCGAACAGGAAGAGGACGAGGAAAGAGGTGGTCGGCACTGCTGGAACGCTACGGACGTGCGTAGCCGGCGGGCAATCGATCGATCGCCATGTTCCTACGCGCAGCGGACAGGAGGAGGTAGCTTCGTTTCATGCGCAACATCCCCGTCGCGGAGGTGGACGACCTCGACCGCGCCGTGCTGGCCGTCGGCACCGACTATCCCCACGACCACCTGCTCCCGTTCCACGAGCATCGGCGGACCCAGTTCCTGTACGCCGTCACCGGCGTCATGCGGGTGGAGACGATCGACGGCACCTGGACCGTCCCCGCCGACCGCGCCGTACTGATCCCACCCCTGACCGCCCACCAGGTCACCATGACGGGCGTCCGTACGCGCAGCCTCTACATCGAGCCGAGCGCCGTCCCGTGGTTCCCCTCGCGCTGTCGCGTCGTCGACGTCTCCGCGCTGCTGCGGGAGCTCATCCTCGACGCCGTCGACATGGAGCCGCGCTATCCCGACCACGGCCGCGACGCCGTCGTCATCGAACTGCTCCTCCACGAGATCAGAAACCTCACACCGCTTCCGCTCGACGTGCCGCTTCCCGCCGATCCGGGGCTGCGCCGGTTGTGCGACGCGTTTCTCCGCGAGCCCGACATCCACGACCCGCCGGCTCGCTGGGCGACCGCCCTCAACGTGAGTGAACGCACTCTCGGTCGTCTGTTTCGTGCCGGTACGGGCTTGAGTTTCACCCAGTGGCGACAGCGTGCCTGCGTTCTGCACTCCCTGCGGCACCTGGCGGAGGGGGTGCCGGTCTCCCGGGTCGCGACCTCACTCGGCTACGAGAACCCCGCCGCGTTCACCACGGCGTTCGGAACCCTCCTCGGCAGCCCACCGACCGCGTACGGACCGGCACCGGTCCGCCGAGCCGGCGTCGAGCGACGGCGGTGAGCGGGCCGGTGGTCGGGCCGTTCGGTTCGTGCGCCGGAGGAGAGGTCCGGTGCCGCTCCTTGTCGAGTCGGTCCGGCCTTCTTGGGGTCGGCAGGGGGGTCACGGGACGAGGACGAGTTTGCCGCCGGGGTGGCCGGAGCGGCTGAGTTCGGCCGCTTCCCGGATGCGGTCGAGCGGGTAGGTGCGGGCGACCGGTACGACCAGGACGCCTTCGCCGGCGAGCCGGGCGAACTCGTCCATCCGGTCATAGCGGATCTCGGTGGTGATCCGGACGCCCAGTTCGGCCGCGGCGGCGAAGTCCGAGACGGTGAGGACACGGTCGGGATCCCCGGTCAGTTCGATCAGGGTCGGCAGCGACCCGCCGGCCGGGCCGGGCCGGTCGGCGCGGTCGATCCGCCCGCCGGTCGGCGCCGTGTCCAGGGCGCGGTCGACGCGGCCTTCGACCAGTGCGCCGACGCGTTCGGACATGCCCGGGCCATAGGCGACCACCCGGGCGCCGATCCCTTCCAGGGCGGCGGCCCGAGTCGGCCCGGCGGTGGCGATCACCCGAATACCCCGGTGCAGCGCGAAACGCACCGCCGCCTCGCCCACGGTGGAACCCGCGCCGTGGACGAGCAGCAGCTCACCCGGCCGGACGCCCAGGTCGTCGAGCGCGCGCCAAGCCGTCTCGGCCGCCATCGGCAGTGCGGCGGCCTGCTCGGAGGTGACGCCTTCGGGGATGTGTGCCCAGGCCGGCATCAGCGCGTACTCGGCGGCGCCGGCCGTCGGGCCGTCGAAGGCGGCCGGGCCGAACACGCGGTCGCCGATCCGGACGCCGGTGACGCCCTCGCCGAGCGCGTCGACGGTGCCCGCGACCTCGAGGCCGAGCCCGCGCGGCAGCGGTGGCAGCCGGTCGGCGAGGAGACCGTCGACGACGTGCCAGTCGGCCGGTGTCAGGCCGCACGCCCGCACGGCGATCCGGATCCGACCGGGTCCCGGCTCCGGCTTCGCGACGTCGCGGAGCACGATCACGTCCGGGGAACCGAACCGGTCGAATTGAAGAGCCCTCATGACGATCTCCCACGCCGAAATGATGACAGCATCTGTTGTCATCGACCGTACCAGCTGATGACAGCTTCTGTTGTCGTACTCTGACGGGTATGCCGAGATGGGAATCCGACGCACAGGGCCGGCTCGAGCGCGCGGCGCTCGAACTGTTCGAGACACAGGGCTTCGAGCGCACGTCGGTCGCGCAGATCGCGGGCGCCGCCGGTCTTAAAGAGCGCTCCTTCTACCGCTACTTCCCCGACAAGCGGGAAGTCCTCTTCGCCGGCGACGAACTCGAGGCCCACCTCGTCGCCGGGGTCGAGGCGACCGACCCGGACCTCACGCCGCTCGAGGCACTGCTGACCGCGCTGAGAACCGCCGAGGAGACCTTTCGCCCGCGCGAGTTCCTGCTGCGTCGCGCCAAGGTGATCGCCGCCAATCCGGCACTGGCCGAGCGCGATCTGATCAAGCTCGCCGACATCGCCGACGCGCTGGCGCGGGCGCTCGAGCGCCGCGGCGTCGAGCCCGGCAGGGCACGCTTCATCGTCGACGTGGTGCTGGCGATCCACCGCCGCGCCGCGTCCCGATGGCTGACCGACCCGGACACGACCCTCTCCCGGCTGATCACCCGGGCCGCCGACGAACTGCGCGAGGAGGTCACGCCGCCGACTCCGCCGGCCGACGTCGCTCCCTGACCTCCGGTTCCGACCGCGACCGGACACGAACCGAGTGGCTACGTCGGCGAGTTCACCCGAGGGACGGGAGCCGGGGCGACCGCCGCCCCGGCGGCCCGCCCGTCGACCTGCCGGTGGCACGTGACGCCGGTCCGGTCGCTCCGCCGCGTGTGGTCCCCGGCGGGCGTCAGCGCGTTTCGGTGTCGGCGCTGCCCGTGCCGGTCAGGATCGCGTTCGCGATGACGTCGAAGAGGTGATCGGCGCGTGGCGCGAGTGCGGGCTGATCGCCGAGCCAGGCGAGCATGGCCACCAGCGCGAACAGGTCGTCGCCGTCGAGGTCGCTTCGTGCCGTGCCCGCCGCCTGGGCGCGGGTCAGGAGCCGCGCGCCGGCCGCGCGCAGGGTGACGCACGAGGCGTGGAGTGCGGAGTCGATGTCCGCGATGGCCGCCGCCATCAGTACGGTCACGCCCCGATACTCGGTTGTCCACGCGACACAGTCGCGCACCCACGAGACGAGGGCGTCCTCGGGCGGGCTCGACGTCTCGGCGAGTTCGCCCGCCCGTGCGGTCAGTTCGTCGAAGTTCGTGCGGAGCAGGGCTTCGAGCAGCGCCTCGCGGGTCGGGAAGTGCCGCAGCAGCGTGGCGAGTCCGACATCGGCCCTGCGCGCGATGTCGCGCATCGACACGTCGATGCCCTGCTCGGTGAGGGCGGTGCCCGCCACTGCGAGCAGGTGGTCGCGGTTCTTCCTGGCGTCGGCCCGCATGCGCACGTCCCTCTTGACTATCCGGTTCAGTGGTCCATATATTCGGATCAGTGATCCACATATGCGGATCGCTGATCCGAATAAGCGTATCCCGTGGCCTTGACAGGAGAGAACGATGCCGACACGCACCATGAGGGCGATCCGGCTCCACGCGCACGGCGGCCCCGAGGTGCTGCGGTACGAGGAGGTGCCGATTCCCGAGCCGGGGCCGGGCGAGGTGCTCGTCCGCGTGCGGGCGGCCGGCATCAATCCGCCCGACTGGTACCTGCGCGACGGCATGTCCAACCTGCCCCCGGAGACGAGGCCGCGGTTCGACCTGCCCGTGATTCCGGGGACGGACCTGTCCGGCGTCGTCGAGGCCGTCGCCGCCGACGTGGACGGCCTCTCCGTCGGCGACGAGGTCTTCGGCCTCCTGCGCTTCCCCGGCTTCGACGGCCACACCTATGCCGAGTACGCGACCGCGCCCGCGGCCGACCTCGCCCTCAAGCCGGCCGGCATCGACCACGTGCACGCCGCCGCGGTACCCATGGCCGGGCTCACCGCGTGGCAGTTCCTGATCGAGCTCGGACACGATCACCCGTCGCCGTTCCAGGCGGCGAGGCATCGTCCGGTACCGCTCGGCGCCGACGTGACGGTGCTCGTCAACGGTGCCGCGGGCGGCGTGGGGCACTTCGCGCTACAGCTGGCGAAATGGAAGGGCGCACGGGTCGTCGCGGTGGCATCGGGCGCGCACGAGTCGTTTCTGCGCGGGCTCGGCGCCGACGAGTTCATCGACTACACCAAGAGCCGACCCGAGGACCTCGTACGCGACGTCGACCTCGTCCTCGACACCGTCGGCGGCCCCGACAGCAGGCGCCTCCTGCGCACGCTCAAGCGCGGCGGCTCCCAATTCCCGGTATTCTTCGGCGAGTTCGACGAAGCGGAAATCGCCGAGCTGGGCGTCACGGTCACGGGCACCCAGGTCCGTTCGAACGGCGCGCAACTCGCCGAACTGGGACGCCTGCTCGACGCGGACACGATCCGCGTCGCGATCGACGCCACGTTCCCACTCGCGGACGCCAGGGCGGCGCACGAACGCGCCGCCCGAGGCCACATCCGGGGCAAGATCGTACTCACGATCCCTTAGGACACGTTCACGGTGATATCCGTTCCGGTCGGCGTGCCGCCGGCCGGTGTGTAGGACACGTGTACCGTGGCGTGGCCCGCGCTCGAAGCCTTCACCTGTTGCCGGGCCGTACCCTGGATTCCGTCGACGGGTCCGGTCCGGACCTGCCCCGACAGCGGCTCCGTGAGGCTCAGACCCGTCGTGCCGGGGTTCGTCACGGTGAACACGACCGTCTTGTCGTCGATTCCGTGTCCACCCTTTGTCAGCACGGCTTTCAGGTCCGTCGGCACACCCGCGTTCGTGTTCACCGGAGATACCGGCGTCAGCGTCCACTCGTCCGTCACCACATCCCCGACCTTGAAGTCGATCTCGCCGACCTTGGCTTCGCCTACGAACACGTCGACGGTGAAGTAGCCCTCGTGTCCTCCCGCTTTCACGACCCCGGTCGCCAAAGACACGTATCCCTCGGAGTCCGTGCTCGTGTCCCGTGTCGTCTGTTCGCCGGACGTGAAGTGCGCGCCGGTGCCCTGCGGCTTCAGCGCCAGGCGGACCTGGGCGTTCGGCAACGGCAGATGCTCCTTGTCGTCGACCACCCGGAATCCCACCTCGCCGAACTTCTGGTTCACCGGGGCCGTCACGGGCTCCTTGGGGCTCACCTCCTCGATCTCGTACGTTCGAGCGGGAACGGTCTCCCGCACGCTCACATCGGTGAGCTCGACACCCGTGTGACCCAGGGCGTCGGGATCCGACAGGTCCAGTGGCACACGGGCACTCCTCCCGGCGTTGCCGAACCGGATCGTGGTTCGACTGCTTCGGGCAACGAACTCCAGCGTGACGGCTCGCCAGTTCGGCGTGTTCCGCCAGTCCAGTCCCTGCGGTGTGTACTGCCCCGTGCGGTGGCTCGGAATCACGTCGACGCGGTCCGCCAAAGGAACTCCGAGGCGCGGATCGCCGAACCCTCCGTCCATGACGGTGGCCCGGATGGAAGGGCTGAATCCCTGGTCGTGGTTGTTGGACTCGGGATATCCGATGAAGTATTTCAGCTCGTAGGACGTACCCTTCTGCGTCACGATCGTCTGTTCGAGCCAGCCGAGTGTGTTGTAACCATTCACGTCCACGACGTTGGATCCCATGGCATCCATTCCGGGGGCGGTCATCTGGGAGTGCAGGCCACCCCGGTCCAGGGGATCATTTCCGCTCAGGACATCCACGTCACTGCGATCGGTGGCGATGTATTGTCCGGTTCGCCAGCCTCCGAAGGAAGAAGACCTGAAGTAGTTGTCTCCGGTCACCCGAATGCCGAGGCGAGTGATGTAATTGAAGTGCGCATCGTCGGAAAAGTTACCGTTCGTCACGAGATGACCCGTCCAGGTCATTATTCCGTCCTTTCACGTTCCGTCATCGCAGAGACGACCCATGGCGGTCATTAATTAATTTGGTGTGACAAATATGCTATGGATGCGGGCCGCGCAGCCGGGCGAAACCGAAAGGAAGTGCGCGGTGAATTCGGTCGAGTGGAGCGTTTCACCCGTTTGGCCTCGTGCAATGAGAGGCGTCGAGGCCGGATCATCGAGAGCGGGCGGCCTCCGAAGGTGAGCGATCACCCGGCATGAAAGGAATACCGATGAACGGGTACGGAAGCACCAGAGGAATTGCGATTGTGAATGTGATCGCCGCTTTGTTGTCCGCGTCGTCGTTCCTCGTGTATCCGGCGGCTGCGACGGAATCGCAGTTGATTCGAAACGGCGACTTCGAACGACCCGCTGTCGGGGGGTACGACTACAGACTTGTCGACGAATCCAATCAATTCCTGCTCGAGGGGTGGAATCTGATCGCACCTCGCGTGGGGGTGAAGGTGTACGGCACCACTTTTTCGCGCAATCAATATCAGGCGTTGGGTCTCAACGGCGACGACAAGAGCGGTATCGCGCAGAGCTTCTATCCCGGCCGCTTGCACTCGAAGGTGACGATCACCTGGCGGCATGCGCAGAACCCCTACCAATACGAGGGGTGTCCCACGGCACCCACGCAGTCGTACGACGCGAGTGTGAAGGACACGACCGGACGGATCGTTGCGAGTGATGTGTACGAGCCCGTCGGTGGCCCGGGTAACTGGGCGGCCGCGAAGGCATTGACCTTCGATGTCACCGACAACCACTACACGCTCACGTATGCCTCTCGCACCAATGGAGTGTGCGGCGCGGTCGTCACCGACGTCATCGTCGACGAGTACCACCCCTGATCCGCTGCGCACTCACCCGATCCACCGGAAGAGAATTCGGTTGTAATCCCCCTCGACCCGCCGGGCCTCGAGACCATTGGGCAGGTTTGTTTCGTCGGCATCGATATCGATGCGGCCGGTGGCGCGATCCAAGGTGAAAGCGATGAAACCGGCGGCCTGATCCACCGCGTCGCGAAGCACGGTCACCGTGTGCCCCCTGGTCACGTCGCCATGTCGTATCTCCGGAGTGAACGAGGCCGGATAAGGGCGGGCCCGTCCGGCCTCGACATCGACCCGCCGTGCGTTCTGCTCCAGGCTCAGCACGAATCCGGGATCCGCGGCGAACGCCACGCAAATCTCCGTTGTGCCCAGTCGCCCACAGTCGTCCACCGGCGAGGGCGGTGTCGACTCGAGTTCGACCCTGGCGATGAAGGCACCCAAATAACCGACACGATCGGCCGCGAACTCGACTTTGGTCCGGGTGGTCGTGGGTGTGTACTCGAACGTCCGGGAGACCCAGTCGCGCGGGCCGGCACCGGACGGGTGGTAATCCCGACGCAGCGAGTCCGTCGAACCGTCCGTCGGCCCGATGGTGACCGAATACCACTGTTGTTCGGGCGCTCCGGTGTGATCGTCCTCGACGAAATCGGGCGCATCCATCCAGGCGATGACGATCGCACGTCGAGGGACGGTATCGATGGTCTGGTGGACGGCTCCCGGCAGGTCGATCTCGCTTGCCGGTGGGTTCCCGCCGCTCTTCAGCCGCAGCGCCTGGGTTGTTCCCGGGCATCGGTGTCCCGGCTCGAGGGCGTGGAGTTCGACCCCGTCCCGGGAGACCGTCCAGCCCGGGATTCCGGGGGAGCGGTCTCGGGTGTAGGTCTCGGCGCGTGGGGGCGGACCGAGATCCGGCCGATCGAACGAGGCGTTGTCGAAGCCGACGGTCATGTGCCCTGCTTCCTTCCGCAGGCGGACGATGTGCTTCTTCCGGGAGGCGGAGGCAAAGAACGGCGTCGATTCCTAGGTGGGGACGAAGGCGATGTTCATCGAGTTGCTCCTGACGCCGAATTCCGTCTCCACGCAGACGGCCACGGTTTGCGGTGCGAGGTTGTCCCACGGGCGACGCGACCGTGCCTCCGAGTCCTTGCCGAAGGGTTCGGCCGGCGCGCGCCCGATCATCTCGCCCACCCGATCCCCATCCAGGCGGAAGAAGACCGCCTGCGTCACCTGAAGCAGATCCCGGCCTCTGAAGACGATCTCGTCGCCCCAGGCGAAGCCGTGTTCGGCGTACAAAACACTCGTGATCCTCGGCGTGACGACGTCGGTCATCCGCGCGGACTCCGTTTCCTTCCGGGCGATCGGCGTCCGGCGACTCGCGGGAGAACGAAGGGCTCTCCGACGCGGCCGCAGGAGCGGTCGTCGCCGTCCTGGGGGGACGTGGAGGCGGCCGGGCGGCCCGGAGGCCACCCGGCCGTATTCCTACGGGTTCACGAACCGGACCGGGCCGGCGAGATTGCTGGAGCGACTTCCGTCCGCGGTGACAAGCTGCAGGTACACCTGCTGCTCCTTGAGCTTGTCGTCCAACGAGCGCCGCGCGGCGACCTCCGAATCCTTGCCTTGCGGGTGGGCTTCGAGCAGCACGCCCAAGGACTGTTGGTTCTTGTCGTAGACGACCGCGTGATCGACATCCTCGAAGTACTCGCCGAGGAAGACGATCTCTTCGCCCGGGGCAACCCCGTGCTTGTCGTCGTAACGCAATGCATCAATTCTGGGTGAATCGGACATGAATTAAACTCCGCCTTTTCGCTCGTGGGAAGTCTCGGATGCCGGATGCCCCCGAGACGAGATGTGGAATTCGGTGACCCGCACCGACAGCCGGAGGCGGATTCATCCGCTCCCGGTCGGGCGAGCCGTCAGACGGTCCCGGCGACGCGCAGCAGGTCGGACATGTAGAACGTGCCGCCCTTTTGGCCGAGGGTCGGTTGCCACTTCGTGTCCGCCGACGCATTATGCATGAGATAGGACTCGGGATCGGCCTTCACCAACGCGAAGATCACCTCGCCGACGATCGCGCTGCCGACGATGCCGAGTTTGAGGCTTCCGACGTCCGGGCGCTTGGCCTTGACCTCGTCGATCGCGCCCTCGCCGAGGATGTAATACCAGAGCGGGACGTTCGCGAAATCCTTGGTGAAGCCGGCCGTCTTCGTCAGGTTGAAATCCTGCACCGTGTAGGGGTCCCGCTTGATTTCGTATGCCTTGAACACGGCTGCGGCCACGGCTTCTCCGGACGGAAGTCCCTTGCCGTGTTTTCCGGTGAAACTGTTCGCCCGTCTCATGTTGCGAATGGCGATGGAACACAGCGGAGCGTAGTCCTGATCCTGGTACGGAGCGGTTTTCGGCAACGGCTTTCGGTCGGCCGAGTTCTCCAGCCAGTTCAACGGACTGTCGATCGGCGGCGGCATCTGCAGGAACCCGTGGATGACGCGCCGATCGAACCTCTTCGCGTATTGGGTCTGTGGTGCGTCGCCGCCGTGTGATCCGGTTGCCGGTACGACGAAGAACCGTCGCCAGTCGACGACCCGGCTGGGGCGCAGGCGGGAGAACGGCCTGCGCAGGTCGAAGAGGTGCCCGGTCGTGACGTCGTTGAGTGTGTATTCCTCGACCGGGAGGGAGTGCAGTCGATATGCGGCCGCAGTGAACTCGACGGGCAGGGCGACGGGTTTCGCGGGATCGGGGTTGAAGAGCGGGAACCGGGCCTTCGGCTCCTCGGCGATCTTCCGGAGCCTGTCGTAGACGTCCTTCGCCAGGATTCTCGGAAGCCAGTCGTTCAGGATCATCCACTGGTAGTGCCAGACGACCTGCCGTTTCGCCTCGGTGAACAGGGAGGCGTCCGGGACCGAACCCTTGAGCATGTCGACCACGGCGTTGTGAAACTTCATGAACGCCAGATGCAGTTGAATCGTGATGATCGTGTTGTCGTCGCGTGGATCCGCGATGACGGGCACGTCCTGGGGGTTTCGCGGAACGTCGTACTCACGATCCGGGTCGATCCAGAACTTCCCGGCTTCCACGTTGTCGTAGAACGCGAACGACTGTGTCTTCGGGCCGAGGCCGTACACGTGCGAAAGATCGACCCGGGCGTCGCGATAGTTCGTCGTCTTGGCCGGATCGTTCCGGTCGAACTCGGCGTCGGCCTGGAAGGTGATGTTGTGGTCCAGGAACTGACCGACGTACGTGTATCCCGCCGGGATGCCGGCGTCCGCGGGGGTGGTGCTCGACAGGTCGGCCGGTTTCGCCAGGTAGGCATCCGGGATGCGTTCGCCCGGCTGGGCGCATCTCTTGGTCTTCGGGTCCGGTCGGTTGACGTCCATCGGGCCGCCGGGAGTACCGAGTTCCTCGATCTGGTCGTCGCCCGGCGCGTAGGGACCCAGGTCGAGAAAGAGTCTTTCGTACACACCGGTTTCCACCACCGGCCCCTCCGGGGCGGTGCCCCCGCCGCCTCCCGCGCCGGGGCCGGCTCCGTCGAGCGAAGGCAGTCGGAGGGGGCATCCGTGGCTCGTGAAGGTCGGGTCCGCGATCGGGCCGTGGACGAGGCCGAGGGGGACGTGCCCGTCCCCGTTCCCCAGGAGTTGGTCGAGAAGTCGTGCGCGGACCCGCCCGCGGAGGGCGGTGACATCGTCGGGAGCTTCGGTCGGCGTAGCCAGGGCCATCGAGGGTGTGCCTTTCGCGTACGGCATCGCGTGTGGGCGTTGGGAGGACGCGGGAAGCGCTCGGTGACCGGATGGTCCGGACCCGCCGAGACGCAGCCATGGTTGCCCCGCGTCGGCCCCTTTGGCGTCCCAGGGGAGACAAAGTCACTACAACGGGTTGGTTGTTTGCTCTGGATGGCGGTCAAGAGGTCGCCGGCCGACCGTGCCGGGCGCACGCTCGGACCGTCGAGCGCCCTTCGGCGCCACCGCTCGTCCATCGACCCACCGGAGGATCAGATGACCACGACCCTCGTCGAACCGTCCCTCGCGGAGCGGATCTCTCACCACGTCCTACGCGACAACTCGAAGGACATGGACGAGATCCGGGATCAGCTGCAGTGCGCGATCG
Source organism: Embleya hyalina (assembly GCF_003967355.1). Taxonomy (GTDB): domain Bacteria; phylum Actinomycetota; class Actinomycetes; order Streptomycetales; family Streptomycetaceae; genus Embleya; species Embleya hyalina. The sequence goes on from NZ_BIFH01000013.1 coordinate 601,381, forward strand.
ACCTGGAACTCGCCACCATCCCGGCCTATCTCTGCGGCCTGTGGTCGATCAAGGACAAGAAGAGCGCCACCGGCAAGCCCGCGTACGACCTGATCAAGAGCGTCGTCCTGGAGGAAATGCTCCACATGGGCCTGGCCTGCAACATGCTCACCGCCATCGGAGGAGAGCCGAAGATCGATCCTCCCGCCTACCCGAAGACTCTGCCGGGCGGAGTGGGCGGCGACCTGGTCGTTCACCTCCAGGGCTTGACCAAGGACTACGTCAAGGGCACCTACCTGGCCATCGAAGCCCCGGAAATCCCGTCCCTTCCGCCGCTGACGACCGGCACTCCGGTCACGATCGGGTCCTTCTACGACACGCTGCTGAGACGGCTGAGGCGGCACAGTCCGGCACTCACGCGCGCGCATCAACTGGGCGACGTGGGACTCGGTCTCTTCGAGATCCAGGACTTCGCCGACATCGAGCGTGCGATCGCCGAGATCAAGGCACAGGGCGAAGGTACGGCAACCGTCCCCGGCATCTCCGACGAACCCGATGAACTCGCCCACTACTACAAGTTCGCGCAGATCGTGGCGGGTGGCCAACTCGTCAAGAAGGGCACGGGACGATGGGAGTACAGCAAGGACCTGCCCGTGCCCTTCCCCGAGGCATGGCCCATGGTCGAGGTACCCAAGGGCGGTTATGCGACCAAGTACACGGTGAGCGCGGACGTCCAGAAGAAGATGACGGCTTTCAACGGCGCGTACAAAGTCGTACTCGGGCTCCTGCGGGACGCGTGGACGACATCCGGGGACGGGCGGAAGTCGCTGTCCGCGGCGGTCTCCGCGATGGGAAAACTGGAGAGTCTGGCGACCCCGCTTCTCGAGGAGGCGGACCCCAAGAACCCGGCACAACACTTCGGACCGGAATTCCTCGGCGCGTGAAGAACTCCGCCGCCGCAGGACGTGGGGATCGTTCGATCCGTGCGTCGCACCCGTCAAGTCACCGCAACGTCAAGGAGCTTGAATCATGACGACCACATCTTCGCGGAAGACCGTCGCACCGGACGCGGATGTCGCCCTTGCCTCGAGTGTCGACCGGGCGGTGTCGATCGAACGCCTGAGGCGGATCGCCGACCCCGAGGAACGCCTTGTCGCATACACGCGGATCGTCACGGAGAAGGTGTTCAACCTCGGCATCGCGAACAACGTCCTGTTGTTCGACATGCTGAACAAGGAAGTGTTCACCCAGGTGAAACTCGCAGAGCCGGACGCCGAGTACGTATTGCCGCCGTACGGACAGCAGGACCTGCTCGATCCGATCACCACGTTCCTGCAACACACCTTCTCACCCGCCATCGATGCCGAGTACGACGTGTACGCCACCGCCGGTGGTTCGGGGGCGCTGGAGTCGTTGGCGTTCGCGCTGATCCACGGCGGGGTGCTGGCCCCCGGCGACCGGGTTCTGTTGCCGGCGCCCTTTTGGCCCGGCTTCCTGTGGTGTTTCGAACAGCGCCCCCAACTTCGGTGCGTACCCGCGCGCCTGGACGGTCCCGATCGACTCGACCTGACCGTGGACGCGTTGAACCGCGCCTACGAAGCCGTATCGGATCCCAAACCCAAGCTGCTCGTACTCACCAATCCGCACAACCCGCTGGGCGTCAACTACGAGAAGAAGTTGCTGGAGGACGTGTGCCGGTGGGCACTCGACCGCCAGATGCACATCGTCTCCGACGAGATCTACGCGCATTCCCAGAGCACGGGTAAGGGCGGATTCACCAGCGTCCTGTCCCTGGACGCCTACGCCACCGCCCCCGACCGCATCCACCTTGTGTACGGTCTGACCAAGGACTTCGGCCTGTCGGGGTTTCGCATCGGCTTCCTGGTCTCCAAGTCGAACGACGTTCGCAAGGTCATGCAGGGCGACGAGACCTGGAAGTCGTTGTCGTGGTTCGGCCCGCTCGACTCCCTCAAGGCCGCATACGCGCGCAAGATGTTCGGCACCACCCACGAACCCGGCGACTTTCCGACGAAGCTGATGCAGCACTACGCCACACAACTGAAGGCCGCCCACGACAAGGCCGCCAAGAAGCTCGACGACGAGCAGATCGCCTACGTGGGAAAGGGCCAGAACGGCCGCAATGCCGCCCAGTTCTTCCTGCTCGACCTGAGCAAGTACCTGGACAGCGCCAAACTTCCGGATGACCTGGTACTGATCAACCACGAGATCGATCGACGAGAAGCCCGTCTGGAGGCGTTCCTCCGCACGGACGCCAAGGTGCTGCTCCTGCCCGGCGGAGAAATGCACTGTCCGCGTCCCGGCTTCTTCCGGCTTTGCTACACCGCCGACACGGTCGAGCGAGTCGGCACGGCGATCACCAACATCGCCACTTCACTCAAGAAACTCTGAGCCTCGGTACCCGCGTCGCGACGACGTCGACCGACGTCGGTCCGGTCCGGTTCGGCAGGGCGTACCAGGGGAGGCGGCTCGGTTGTCGGTCTCCCCTGGTACGCGGGTGTGTGGAGGTCTCGGGTTATCCGTGTTGCCCGGGGTGGTAGTCGCCGGCGGGCGTTTGGATCATCACGTTCCCTCGGTTGAAGGCGTTGATGATGGCGATCTGGGCGACCAGGTCCGCGAGTTGGTCCTCGTCGTAGTACTTGGCGGCATTCGCCCAGACCTCGTCCGGGACGCCGCCCGCGGCGTCGGCGATGCGGGTGCCCTGTTCGGCCAGTTCCAGGGCGGCGCGTTCGGCATCGGTGAACACGGTGGCCTCCCGCCAGGCCACGACCAGGTTCAGGCGTACCGAGCTTTCCCCGGCGTGGGCAGCGTCCTTGGTGTGCATGTCGATGCATCCGGCACAGCCGTTGATCTGACTGGCGCGAAGCATCACCAGTTCCCGCGTCGCGGCCGGCACCGTCGAGTCCGCGAGCGACCTGCCTGCCGCGATGAGGTGCTTCATGGCCTTGGCCGCGACGGGGCTGGTCATGAAGTTCAGACGGGCGTTCATGGTGCGCTCCCTGCTGTTGTCCGCTGTTGCCCCTCTAAGACAGGGCGCCTCGGCGGCTTGTGACAGGTGCGGGTGTGACGTGCGTCTCCCGGTCGGGCGGTGACGGTGCGCCGGGGGCCGGGTCGGGTGCGGCGGGGTCGTTCCCGTCGGATGTGGGCCGTCGAGGGGGTTGGGCGAGGAGGCCGTCGATGATCACCCGGAGTTTCCAGGCGGCCCTGGCGTCCTGGTCGCCGCCGGTGAGTCTCGGTGCCAGGGCCCGCAGGGTGGGGTACCGGTCGGCGGGCAACGTCCGGAAGGTGGCGTCGAGTCGGGCGGTGAACGTCTCGGGCACGGTCGGGTCGGTGTCGGTCGCGGTGTCGGTCGTGGTGTCGGCTCCGGTATCGGACGAGGGTGCCGCGGGGGGCCGCCGGGAGTGGGGGGCGCCGGTGTTCTCCAGGGCGGTCGAGTAGATGTACTGGCCGAGCAGGTCGATGGCCCAGGAGCAGGCGTCGTCGTCGAGCCCGCCCGCCCGAAGCAGGCGTGCCATCTCCTCGGTCAGGCGCAGGCCGTGCCGGCCGGGCAGGGCGTCCCGCAGGCCGACGGAGGCGATGTCGTTGTGGCGGGCCAGGGCCGCGACGATGCGCCCGACGAGCAGTTCGAGGCGGGTACGCCAGTCCCCGGCGCCCTCGTCGGGCACGACCACGTCCGCCACCGCGTGGTCGAGGACGAGCGCCATCAGCTCCTGCCGGTCGCGGACGTAGACGTAGAGCGAGGCGGGACCGGTCTCCAGGGCCTGGGCGACGCGTCGCAGGCTCACCGCTTCGCAGCCCAGCTCGTCGACGAGCGTGATGGTCGCGGCCAGCACGGCGTCCAGGCCGAGCATGGATTTCGAGGGGCGGGAGCGTGAGCGGGCTTGCGGCATGGCATGAGCCTACCTTGACGAATGCTGTTCGTTAAGGGCACTCTGCTTGACGAACAGTGTTTGTTAAGCGTGTGAGGGAGACCCGGTGACCGTTCCCGCTTCGACGTCGGCCGTCCGTACGGCGCCGCCGACCGCCCATCCGCATCGGTGGCGGGTCCTGGCGGTGGTGCTGCTCGCCCAGGCCCTGGATCTGCTGGACGCGACCGTGATGAACGTGGCCGCCCCGTCGGTCCGCGCCGGGCTGGGCGGTGGCGCGGCGATGATGCAGTGGCTCACCGCCGGGTACACGCTCGCCTTCGGCGTCCTGCTGATCATCGGCGGGCGGCTGGGTGATCGGTGGGGCCGGCGGCGGTTGTTCGTCCTGGGCGCCGCCGGGTTCACGGTGGCCTCCGCGGTGTGCGCGGCGGCACCTTCGCCGATCGTGCTGGTCGCGGCTCGGGTGGTGCAGGGCGCGCTCGGCGCGTTGATGATCCCGCAGGGGTTCGGCGTCCTGACCTCGGTGTTCGACGAACGCGAACGCGGCCGCGCGTTCGCGACGTTCGGGCCGGTGATGGCGCTCGCCGGGGTCGGCGGCCCCGTCCTCGCGGGCGGCCTCATCGCCCTGGACCCGGTCGGACTCGACTGGCGGCTGATCTTCCTGATCAACCTTCCGCTCGGCGCGTTGGCGGTGGCCGGGGCGCTGCGGTGGATGCCGGCCGACCCGGGGGACCCGCTCGTGCGGATCGACCCGCCGGGTGCGCTCCTGGTCGCGGCGGGGTCCGCGCTCGTCGTGCATCCGCTGATCCAGGGACGGGAGGCGGGTTGGCCGTGGTGGACGTTCGCGGAGATCGCCGCCGGTGTCGCGGCCTTCACCGCCTTCGGCCGACGTCAACGCACCAGCCGCTCGCCGGTGCTGGTGCCGAGCCTGCTGCGCAAACCCGCGTTCGTCGGGGGTCTCGCGGTCACCGCGGCGTTCTTCACCGGCCTCGGCGGACTGCTGCTCGTCCTCTCCCTCCACCTCCAACTCGATCTCGGCCGGTCCGCGTGGGGAACCGCGCTCTGCCTGTCGCCGCTCGCGGTGGGTATCGGGCTCGCCTCGCTCTTCGCCCCGGCGGCGTCGGCCCGGCTCGGCCGCTCGCTCCTGCATCTGGGGCTCGGGGTCGAGGCGCTCGGCACGCTCGGCCTCGCGGCGGCGGCCGCGTCGGGATCCCCGGTCCCGGCGTTGTCGATACCGACTCTGGTCGTGGGCCTGGGAGTGGGACTGGTGTCCGGCACGCTGGTCCGGTCGATCCTGGCGGCGGCCGAACCCGCCGAGACGGGCAGCGCGTCGGGAACGCTCAACGCACTCCAACAACTCTCCACCGCCCTGGGCGTGGCGGTGTTGGGGACGGTGTACTTCGCCGCGCACGATGCCGGTGCCCCGGAGGCGGGAGCGGACGGGCTGGTCATCGGTGCGTTGGTGGTCACGGCGACCTGTCTGGTCGGCGCGGGCCTCGTGTTCCTGCTGCCTCGCACACGCGACGAGCGACCCGCCCCAACCCCTTGAACCCCTTCGACCCCTTCGACTCCGGCAACCCATCGACCACGTGAGGACCCCGTCATGAGCAACGTCATCGTCTTCGGAGCCAACGGCCGTACCGGACACCTCGTCGTCCGCGAAGCCCTGCGACTGGGCCACGACGTCACCGCCGCGGTGCGCGACCCGGCCCGGTGGCAGCCCCCGGCCCCGGACGACTCGCCCGGTACGGGGAGGTCGAACGTCGTGCGGGCCGACGTGCGCGACGCCGCCGACGTGCGCTCCGCCGTCGAGGGCCACGACGTCGTGGTCTCCGCGATCGGCCCGCCGGGGCGGCACGCGCACCGGCTCTACTCCGACGCGGCGCGCACGCTGGTGTCCGCGATGGAAGGCGCGGGGGTACCGCGGTTGATCGCCGTCACATCGGGGGGTGTCCACCACCGCGACCCCAACTTTCCCTGGTGGTACCGCAATCTCGTCACCCCCCTGGTTCGGGAGTTGTACGACGACATGCGGTTGATGGAAACGATCGTCCGCGGAAGCACCGTCGACTGGACCTTCGTCCGCCCCGCCCGATTGCAGGACGAACCCCCCACCGGCAACTACCGCGTCCTCGACGCGAGCAACCCCAGGGGCGGCCGGAAGGTGACCCGCACCGACCTCGCCCGCTTCATCGCCCGCGAACTCGACGAACACCGCTGGTCCCACGCCGCACCGACCCTCGCCGAATGACACCCCGGGTGCGGGCGCTCCGGCCGACCGTCCCTATCCGAGCGTGAGCATCGCCTCGGTGACCTCGCCGACCGCCGCGTCGGGGATCACGGTGGCGGCCTCCTCGAGGACGAGCAGCCGGGCCCCGGGGATCTCGCGTGCGATCGCCTCACCGTTGCCGACGGGGAAGAACGGGTCGCGGCGACCGTGGACGACGAGCGTGGGGATCTCGATCCCGGGCAGGCGCTCGCGCCAGCGGGGTGCGCAGTCGAGCCTGGCGAACACCATGCCCATCTGGTTGGCCATCTGGACCGGGGGCGCGGTGCCGGGCGTGCGGTCCCAGATCCGCGCGGCGATCGCGTGCGCGGCGACGGGGTCGTTGCCGAGGATCTCCGCGCCGGCGGCGGTGAACTCCGCGACCGCCGCGAGGTCGCTCCAATCGGGCATCGCCCGCGCGAACAACCGGCCCATCGTCGCCCGGTCGTGTTCGGGGAGGTCGTCGTCGGCCGGGCCGGGGGCAACCGCGCGCGTGCCGACCAGGGTGAGCGCCGAGAACGCGCCCGGATGGTCGAGTACGGCCACCTGGGCGACCATGCCGCCGACGCCGATCCCGGCGAGGTGCGCGGGCCCACCGCCGAGCGCGTCGACCAGGGCCGCCGCGTCGGCGGCGAGGTCGCGCAGGGTGTAGGCGGGCGCCTCCGGGTCCGCCGTCGTCGACTCCCCGCTGTCGCGCAGGTCGTAGCGCACCACACGGCGCCCGCGGGCGGCCAGGCGCTCGCACAGGGTGTCGGGCCAGGAGAGCATCGTCGTCCCGCCCGCGAGCAGGACGAGCGGCGCGTCGTCGGCACCGAACGACTCGATGCCCAGGGCGACTTCATTGACATTGACAGTGGTCATCGGGATCACCGGGAGACGTCGTGGGTCGGGTGGGTCGCGGTCGATGTCGAGAGCATGCTCCGCCGTACCGGCGGGCGCGGCGCTCCGCCGCAGGTGTCGGTGCCGGGGCCGCTGCCCGGGCCGGGGTCGGGCCCGGTGACGAAGCCGCCGAGGGGGGCGGAGATGCCGGCGATGAGGAGAGTCATGCCAGGTTGGACCCGACCCGTCGCCCAAACTCATCGCTCACGCACGAAACGCGCGGCGGAAACGAACCCGACGGCCCGCCGCACGGGCCCGTCCCGGTGGCGCGCGGAGGGGGTCATCGGCTCCGCTGAGGCGCCTGATCGCGAACTCGACGGCCACTCGCACATCGGGCCGCGGATCGATCACGACGCGTTCGACACCGTCGACGGGTTCGGGATCGCCGGGGCGAGCCTGCCGGGGTACCCCGAACCTCGCGTGGCATGGACCACCGCTTCGTGCTCGCCGACGGGCGGTACCGATCCGGGCCGGCGGCGCTGCCGCCGCAGGAATCCGATCCGCTGCCGAGCGAGGATCGGATAGGGATGGGCCGGCCTGGTCATGTGGCGAGTCTCCGGCCCGCGTCGGCCGAAGTGAACCCGCCCCGGGAGGAATCGACGGAACCGCCTCCGCCGCGCCATCGCCCCCGGGCCCGCCCGGAGTTCGGGGGCGGGGCCGGGGGCGATGGGAGGTGGAGCGTGGTCGGGGGTGACGACTACCGGGTCAGACGCCCGCGACGGACTGGATCCAGGAGCGGTACGCGGTCACGTTCGTGTAGGCGGTGGTGCTCTGTCGGTCGCTGGTGGAGGCGACGCCGACCTGAATGCCGTTCGCGTTCATCGGTCCACCCGAGTCGCCGCCCGCGGTGATGCCGTTGCCGTAACGGGCGCAGATCGCCGAGCCGTTGTACGCGTCGCGGCAACCGCCGGTGACCGTCACGTTGGCGACTTTCAGGAACTGCGACTGGCAGTTGATCTCCTGGCCGCACCGGGACGTCGCGCCCCAGCCGTAGACCTGGACGCTCTGACCCACCGTCACCGATCCCGGCTGCCCGAGTCGGGCGTAGGTCGCCGAGACGGAGCGGTCCAGGCGTACCAGGGCCAGGTCCGCCGACGGACTGGTGTAAGTCTGGGCGCCGTTGGCCACGGTGCCACCGGAACTCTGGTCGAGGCTGCCGATCCGGAACGTCAACTGCCCACCGCTGACGCAGTGTTTGGCGGTCAGGATCCAGGTGGGGGCGATGATGGTCGAGGTACAGGTCTGCCTGCCGGCGGAGAACAGGCGGGCCGCCCATGGGGCGTTCTGGGCGGGTCCGCCACCGATGATCGGCCGGGGACCGTCGGCCGACGGGTTCTCGTTGGAAACCCCCACCGGAGCGGGGGAAGCGGTGGCGGTGGCGGTGGCGCCGAGCGTGAACACCATGAGCAATGCGGCCAAGAGGGCGGGGACGATCTTGGTTGTTCGCAAAGTTCCTCGTTTCCGACGACACGCGATATCTCACACGTGGGATACAGGGGATACCAGGATCCCCAACGTCGGATTCCACGGGTAATAGCAATCTCCCCTCTCGGTGATGTTATGGACCGGAGGGCACCGCTCCGGTGTCGGCGGGAGTCGAACCGTTCCTCGGCTGCCGCCATCCTCCGAAAGGGCCGTGCTCCGTCGCCGGTGCGGCCCGTCGAGCCGGTGGTTGTGGCTTCGGTCATGGCGGCTTTCGACGTGGACGCGGATGATCCTGTGGAGCGCGATGTCCGTGCTCGACGCTCGACGACGTGCGGATGGACGATTCGTACGCCGACACCGGCTCGTCGTCCGGCCGCGCGACGCAACGCGACGTGACGCGCCGGATGGAACGGCCCACAACAGACGGGAAGCCCGACTCATCGTGAACTCGGCCCTCAAGTCGCTCCTCGCCGCCCTCCTGGCATCCGGCCTGCTCGTGGCGACTTCCGCCTGCCGACTCTCGGACCGGAAAGACGACAAGGACGAGAAGTACGTCACGGGCGCGGCGGACACCCGCCCGTACGAGGAGTGGCTCGCGGCACGCTCGGAGATACCGGCCGACCTCGCGCTCGCGGGAGGGTTCCGCACCGTTCCGGGCCACGACGAGGCCAGGGGCGGGACTCGTGTGCTGCGCTATCGCATACAGATCGAGGAGGGCCTGTCGATCGATGCCGCCTACTTCGCGCGCGCCGTGCACGAGACGCTCAACGACACGCGCAGTTGGGGCGGCGACGGGACCATCGCCCTGGAACGGGTGGCTTCGGGCGAGTCCGACTTCGTCGTGACCCTCGCCAGTACGGGAACGGTCAACACGTGGTGCGCCAAGGACGGTCTGGACACCGGCGAACAACGTGTCTCGTGCAACGTCGCCTCCACCCGGCGGGTGATGATCAACGCGTGGCGGTGGGCGAAGGGATCCACGACGTACGGCGACGACCTGGCGAACTACCGACGCATGTTGATCAACCACGAAGTCGGCCATCGCCTCGGCCACATGCACGAGACGTGTGATCGGTCGGGCGCCCCCGCGCCGGTGATGATGCAGCAGACGTTGACCCTCGTCACCGGCAGTGCCACGTGCTCGCCCAACCCGTGGCCTCGCCCATGACCGGAATCGGGTGAATCGTCCCTTCGGAAGCGCCTGCTCCCGTCCGCCCAGCCCGCGAGATTGTCGGCCCCACCCTCGCAGTCTCGCCACCTGAACCACTAGGCAACGGCGCGACACCGGCGCAGGATGGTCGCCGGGGTTGGTCGCCCCACCGGGGAACCGCACCCGCGGTGAACCGGATTTCGGGGCCTGTCGTTTCGACAGCGTCGTCGAAGCGTGGACAGGCTCCGAGCATTCGGCCGGGCAATGGCCCGAGCCTCATTCTCGGAGGAACAGGTGACCGTCACTCGGCACGGTGACAGGCTCAACGGCGAGCCTGTCACGATCGCGGCATCCACCACGCGGATCGCATCGTGGTTGGAGGACATCGCGACGGTGGACCGGATCCACCACTACCTGGACGCGCAACTCCGGAACCGGACGACGGATCCGGGCGCGAGATCGTTGCGGGCGATGCGCCTGCACAACGACGAGGCACAGGCCTCGATCCTCACGGCCGTACGCGCCGGTGTCGCCGATGCCGGCCTCACGGCCACGACGCGTGCCGCGCTCGAGCGGGAGGTGAGCGAGCACGCGTCGCGGTGGACGCACGCGTTGGCTCGTCTGATCGAGCACGCGGGATGGTTCGACCATCTCTGCGACGCACTGATCGCGACACACCAGGTCGTGCGGGTCGGTCCCGCCAAACCCTGCGGTCGCTGCGGGAACGACGGCGAGCGTGTGGTGTACACCAGCCTGTACCCCGGCGTCATGGACCGGGTCACCGTGTCCTGCGACCCGTGTGGTCGAACCGCCCATCATCCCTACGGCGAACCCGGTCCCGAGATCGACGTCCGGCTGGTCGCCCGTGCGGGCTCCGCCGTCCTGGAGATCACGACGGTCGCGGATCCGCGAGCGGTCGCCCCGACCGCGATGCACGTGCGGTTCGCTTCCGGCGACGTGGCGGGCGGCCCGGTGAAGCCGTCGCCCGGGAAGCACTTCCGGTTGGAACCGGGTGGGCGTGCGACCACGACGACGGAACTGCCCGACGCCGTCGGGGTGGGCGCCCGACTCCAAGTCCTGTGCGTCAGCGGTTTCCAGGTCTCGACCCGGAGCTTCGCGCTCCCCGGCCCGGCCGCGATCCCACGCCCCCGCGCCACGATGTCCCGCCGCCGAGACGTCCGCAAGGTCGCGCCGAAGCGCGGTGCGGCGACCACCGACCCGGCGGTCGCCGCCGTCTCCGCGAAGGCCTGACACCGGCCCGAGGCCCGACGTCGGACCCCCGTCCGGCGTCGGGCCCCGGAGTACCCGCGCGGCGGTCGACGTCAGGGCGTGCGGCCGATGAAGGCCAGCAGGCGGGTTTGTGCGTCGGCGTCCTCCGGGACCTCGACCCGCGGGCCGTAGTGGCCGCTGTCGCGCAGGACTTCGTCGAGCGGCAACATCCCCTCCAGGAGTCGGGCGCACGTGGCCGGGTCCAGGCGTTCGTCCTGGCCGGTCGCCCGGGCCAGGTCCCAGGTGTGCAGGAAGACGTCGACCGTGTAGAACCGGTCGATCGCCTCGCTCAACGGGAGTTCGCCGATGTGCGGGTTCGCCAAGACCTTGCCGGCGGTGGCGGGGTCGTCGAGGAGGGCCTGTACCGCCTCGTTGTGCACGATCCAGGCGGCCCGCGGGTCGTCGTCCACCGGCGGCCCCTTCGGCAGTTCGATCCCCGCGCCGGATCGGAGAAACGCCGGGAACCACTCGACCAGGTGGCGCACCACGTCGCGCGCGGTCCACCCCTCGCACGGTGCCGGGTCGTTCCACGCCGCGGCCGGCACGCCGAGCACCCGCTCGGTGAACACGCCCGCGACGCGGCGGTGTTCGGCCGCGGCGGCGGTTTCTTGCCGGAGTTCGTCGAGTCGTTCCGAATCCTCGCGGACGCCGTGCTCCGCGCCGCTCGCGATCATCGCGTCGCCCTCGATCGTCGTCTCGTCGTGGTGCGGGTCGTTCGTGGCAGTCATGATGCCGCCTCCTCGGTGCGGGATACCGTACCCGAGCGTGCCGCACGCGGTTGCCGATCGGGGCGTTCGGTCGGGCGTTCGGCGAGTTGGTGCAGGCGCAGGGCGAGTTGCAGTTCCAGCGCCTGCTGCGGCCGGTTCCAGTCCGGTCCCAGGAGGGCTTCGACGCGCTCCAGGCGTTGTACGACCGTGTTGACGTGGATGTGCAGCTCCTCCTTGGCCCGGGTCAGGCTGCCGCCGCACGCGAAGTAGGCCCGGAGCGTGCGCACCAGTTCGGTGCCGCGCCGCGCGTCGTACGCCAGCAAGGGGCCCAGCGCGTCGCCGACGAACGTGTCGACGTCCTGCCGGTCGCCGAGTACGACGCCCAGGAACCCCAGCTCCGCGGCGCACGCGCCGTCGCCGGTGCGGCCCAGCACGATCAGGGCGCGCAGGCAGCGGGCGGCCTCCGCGTGGGCCGCCGCGATGCCGCGCGCACCCGCGGCGGGGCCCGCCGCGGCGACCGTGACCGGCGCTCCGGTACGTACCCCGAGCCGGTTCGCGGCGCGTCGGGCGGCCTCGCCGGGCGGCGTGCCGTCGTCCGGCAGGAGCAACACCGTGGACCCGGCGTGCTGCGCGGTCACGCCGCTGCCCGCGAACAGGTATTGCCGGGCGCGCGCCGCGAGCCGCTCCCGGCCCGAGGTCGCGGTATCGGCCACGAGGACCAGGTGGGGGCGGTCGAGGTCGATACCGGAACGCCGCGCCCGGGCCGACAGGGACGCGGGATCGCGGTCGGGATCGGTCAGCAGGTCGGCCAGCAGCTCGCCGCGGACCCGGTTCTCGGTCTCCGCGACCGAGCGGCGCAGCAGCAGCAGGAGCGCGGCCACGACGCCGGCCCGCTCGAACACGTGCCGGTCGGCGTCGTCGAGATCGGCGCGACGCAGCACCAGGCTGCCCAGGGCCTCGGGCCCGGCCAGGACGGCGCAGACCCACCCGCCGTGCCACGCCACCGCGCGTCCGAGCGCGTGCGACTCCTCGGCGGCCCGGACCAGTTCGGCGCCGCCGAGCGGGGTGGCGTCGGCGTCCGTCGCGGGGCCGGTCAGGTCCAGACCGGCGGTGTCGTGGATGGCGACCGACCCGCCGAGGAGGTCGGCGACCGCGGCGGCCACGTCCGGCAGGTCGCCGCCGCGCAACACCAGGTCGGTGAGTTTGTCGTGCGCCTCCTCGGCGCGCTGCACCGCGTTGGCGTGGGCCCGGATGACGGTGTTCGCCTCGGCCAGTTCCGCGAGCGCCGCACGGGTGTCGGCCATGGCGCGCGCGGTGTCGATGGCGATGGCGGCGTGGGTGGCCAGCGAGCTCATCAGCGCCACTTCGTCGCCGCCGAACGCGCGTGGGGCCCGGTCGGCCGCCATCAGGACGCCGACGACCTTGCCCCCGTCCCCGCGCGTCGAACCCAGCAGGAGGGGCACGCCGAGGATCGCGACCAGGCCCTCGTCGAGCACTCCCTCGTCCACCCGGTCGACGTGCCGAAAGCGGGTGTCCGTACGGTAGTCGGGGGTCGCGTACGGCCGCGCGGTCTGCGCGACGAGCCCGCCGAGCCCGTCCCCGAGCCCCAGGCGCAGGGCCTGGAAGATCGGGGAGACCGACCCGTCGGTCACCCGCATGTAGGTGTCGCCCGCCTCCTCGTCCGGCAGCGTCAGGTACGCGGTGTCGGTGCCCAGCAACATCCGCGCCCGCCGGACGATCGAGCGCAGCACCGAATCCAGGTCCCGCAGCGCCGCCAGGTCGCTCGCGGTGTCGAACAGCGCGGTCAACTCCCGCTCCCGGCGCCGGTGTTCACGCAGCGTGCCGCGGATGCGCAGGGCCTTCGCGGTGGCGTCGTCGAGGTCCGCGAGCTCGTCGGGTGCGGCACCGGCCGCGCGGGCCTGTGCGGACAGGGCCCGGAAGTCCTCGGCGGGCGCGTCCGCGGAGAGGAGGTCGAGGAGGTCCCGGGTGAACCGCGCGGTTCGCCCGGGGTGTTGCTCTGCCATGGTGTCCGTCCATCCGCCGAGGTGGTGGCAGGGAAGGGATGTGTGCGCCACCGTAGGCGTCCCCGCCGAGGCAGGACATGGTGCCACGGCACACGACCGGGCATCGACGAGTATGAGCCGGCGCCATGACGAGCGCGGCGCCGCCGGGGCGTGACCTCGACGCGCGAGTCAGTGCGCGGTCCAGCCGCCGTCCAGGACGAACGAGGTTCCGGTGACGTGGCGGGCGTGCGGCCCGCACAGGTACAGGGCCGCCTCGGCGACCTCCTCGGGCTCGATCAGCCGTTTGATCGCCGTGCGTTCCAGCAGGATGTCGCGGACGACGTCGTCGGCGGGGATCCCGTGCGCGACGGCCTGGGCGGCGATCTGGCCCTCGATCAGCGGCGTGCGGACGTAGCCGGGGCAGACGCAGTTGCTGGTGACCCCGTGCGGGGCGCCTTCCAGGGCGGCGACCTTGCTGAGTCCCTCCAGGGCGTGCTTCGCGCTCACATACGCCGACTTGAACGTGCTCGCCCGCAGACCGTGCACCGAGGAGATGTTGACGATGCGCCCCCAGTTCCGCGCGTACATGTGCGGCAGGACCCGGCGCATGATGCGAAAGGGCGCCTCCACCATCACCTTGTGGATGAGGGTGAACCGTTCGAGGGGGAACTCCTGGATCGGCGCCACGTGTTGCAGACCGGCGTTGTTCACCACGATGTCGATCCGGGCCGGCAGCGTGTCCACGGCGTCCGGATCGGCCAGGTCGGTCCCGTGCGCGGTGCCGCCGATCTCCTCGGCGACCGCCTCGGCCGCGTCGACCGCGATGTCCACGACGTGCACGTGCGCGCCCGCGGCGGCGAACGCGAGGGCGCAGGCACGTCCGATCCCGCTCGCCGCCCCGGTCACCAACGCGACGCGTCCGGCGAGGAAGGGGGCGTCGGGGGGAGTGGGCGAGAGGTCGCCGGTGATCGCACTGGTTGCCATGGCCATATCGTAGGAAAAGCGAGCCTGCGGGCACATGGAGTCCGTCGCCATAGTCGCGGGGTGCGCCGTGGGCCGAGGCGCCATGCCGAGCCCGTGGGCACGGCGGCGCCGCCGGGCGGGCCGGAAGCGGCGCGTGCCGCACGCGGAGCGGCCGTGCGCCGAGCCGGCGCGCCGGCCGCGGGTCACCAGGTGCCGATGTCGCCGTCGTCGACCCGGTCGTTCCAGGCCACCGTGCGGCTCGACGGCGGGTTCGTGTCGTGCTCCACCCAGTCTTCGAGGGCCTTGAACACGGTGCGGTACGCGGGCAGGAGGGGACGCAGCCGAGCGGGGAAGAGGTCGCAGAATCCGTCGACGTGGTTGCCGCCCTCGACGCGGTACTGGCGATGCAGCCGGCCGCGACCGGCGGCGGCGACGAGGTCGGCGTAGCGGTCGGAGTGCAGCGTGATGGGCAGGAACGCGTCGAGGGTCCCGTGCAGGGAGAGCAGCGGCTTGCCGATCGCCCCGGTGAGCGCGACCCGGGCGACGGCCTCGTGCACGGCGGAGGGGCGGTTGGGGTAGTCGTAGTCGGCGTCGCTGCCCGCCTCGCCGGGGCCGGCGAAGGGGACACCGGCGGGCGGTAGACCCGGACCGGGGTGGTGCGGGTCGAAGACGGCCCGGTAGGTGCGTTGCGTGACGTCCCAGTAGGTCCGGTGGTGGATGTCCCACAGGAACTCCGACCCGGCCGGCAGTCCCGCTTCGATCAGCCGTGCCGCCGCGTCCGGATCACCGCTGTCCCGGTAGCGCGGATAGTGGGCCAGGACCGTCGGCAGATACGTGAACAGGTTGGGTCCTTCGGCCATCCACAGCGGGCCCTCCCAATCCACGCCGCCGTCGTACAGGTCCGGGTGCCGCTCCAGCTGAGCGCGGGTCAGGTAGCCGCCGTTGGAGATCCCGGTGACGTAGGTGCGGTGCGCCTCCGTGCCGTAGTGGCGGCGCACCGCCAGGCGTGCGGCGACGGCGAGTTCGTACAGGCGGTCGGACCAGTCGACGAGCGTGTCGCCGGGGTGGTGCCCCGCGGTGTGGAAGTCGGGGCCGGAGTTGCCCTTGTCGGTGGCCGCGTAGGCGTAGCCGGCGGCGAGCGCCCCGTCGGAGATGATGCGGTCGGTGGCGTATTGCCGTCGGATCCCCGGAGCGGCGGTGACGACCAGTTTGCCGTTCCAGTCGTCGGGGAGGCGCAGTACGAACTGTGCGTCGTGGTGCCAACCGTGATGCGGGTTCAGCCGGGTCTCGGCGGGGAAGCAGCCGTCGATCTGCAGTCCCGGCACCGGACGTTCCGGCCGTGGGGTCCCGGACGCGTGCAGGTTTTCCCAGTCCGCGAGGACGGTGTGCCCCGCGACGGCGGTGCCGACGGTGGTCAGATCCCCGAGCCGCACGACCTGTTGGCGTTCGGCTCCCGGGACGCGGACCGTCCGGCCGGCGTCGACGCCCACGGCGCGCGCGGCGCCGCCTTCCGTGGTGTCCGCCATCGCCGGCTCCTTCGAGTGTGGTGGGCCCGTATCGCTCCGGAGCGCCGTGCCGGAGCGCCGTGCATCCGCACGACGGTATGGCCGTACCGGGACCTCGTCCATGGCGTCGTGCCCCATTCACCGTCGTTCGAGCATGTTCGCGGAGCACACCGGCCGCGGCATCGACCGCCGGTGGACGGCGATTCGACCGGCACATGGGCCGACACGTCGTCGCTCGGTCGACCGCGGGCCAGGGGTGCGACCCACACCTCCGGTCGCTCGTCGTGTGGGCCGTCCTCATGGGCCCGGCCCGCCCGTCCCGCCTACCGTGTCGGGGCGGGCCGCTCCGGGCCCGCCGGGCGGAGGAGTTGACGATGGTGCGGAAGTCGGGCGGCTGGATCCTCGCGGTGTTGCTCGCGCTGCTGACCGGGCTCGTCGGAGTACCGGCCGCCTCGGCCGCGCCGCCGACTCATCTCACGATGGAGGCGAGCTACAACTCGCCGGCCAATGGCTGGGAGCGCGTCGAGCGTTATCTCGACACCACCGCAGGGTTCCGCCAGGAGCAGTACCCGCCGGACGGTCGCGGTGACCAGGACGGTCAGCGCCTGACCTTCTTCGGCGGGGTGAAGCAGCCGTATTCCGGGCGCTTCCTGCTCTACTCCGCACCCGGCTGGAACAGCGGCGCACACCAGGTGCCGGTGCTGCTGGTGCACGGCGCCAACGACAACCCGGACCGGGCCTGGGCCAACCCGGGCGAGTCGGGCGGCTACGGCTGCGGGACGGCGTCCTGCCCGAACACCGGCCTGATGCAGTACCTCTCCACGCGGGGATACCGGGTCTTCGCCATCGGCTTCGCGCACAAGCAGGGCGACAACCTGATGCAGGCGCAGGAGGTGGGCGACGCGGTCGCGTTGATCCGTGCCCGGCTGGGCGTCCCCCAGGTGGATCTGGTCGGCTGGAGCAAGGGCGAGATGTCCACCCGGGCGTACGTCTCCTCGGTCAAGCCCTCCTGGGGGCGCCCGTATGCCGGCGACGTCCGGCGGCTGGTCACCCTGGGTGGCCCGAACGGCGGCTACGACTACCCCTTCGCGCACGGCTGGGCGCACGATTTCAGCATCTGGCCGGAGTGCGGCGGCAAGGTCAACGCGCCCTCGCCGCATCTGCGCATGACGTGCTACGGGACCTATCAGGCCCACCCGGAGTACGCGTTCACCCCGACCGGCGGCTACGACGACTACCCGGGGCAGCGGCAGATGTTGGCCCGCTGGGACGGTACGTACGGCGTCGACCAGAGCCAACAGGACTGGTACACCACCTACTACGGCGGCCAGGGGTTCTACACCGACGGCACCGGCATCCAACCCGCCATCGCCGCGGGCTCGTTGATCACCCCGCTGCACCAGGCCGGCATTCCCGCCCAGGTCCGCACCTTCCTGCTGGCCGGCGGTACCCCGAGCATCCTCGGCATCTTCAACGAGAACCGCGGGCCCAGCGACGGCGTGGTCTTCGTCTCCAGTGCCCTGGACACCACCGGAGTCGGTACGGTCGGCGGGACCGCGCTGGTCGCCGGCGCCAACCACCTCGAACTCGGCTGGAACACCACGGTCGCGGCCAAGGTTGCCGGCTGGCTCGACTGAAGGATTCAAGGATGCTGCTGCCCACCATCGCCGCCGGTCGGATCGCGACCTCCCGGCTTACCGTCAACTGCCTGCAGATACAAGGACGTTCCGGTGAGCCGGTGGTCTTCGTGCACGGCAACGTGTCGTCCTCGCTCTTTTGGCGGCAGGCGATGCTCGACCTGCCCGCGCACTATCGGCCGATCGCGCTCGACCTGCGCGGCTTCGGCGACACCGACCCGCTGCCGGTGGACGCGACCCGCGGCCTGCGCGACTACAGCGACGATCTCAGCGCGTTGATCGAGACGCTCGACCTGGGCCGGGTGCACCTGGTCGGCTGGAGCCTGGGCGGAGGTGTGGTCCTGCATCAACTGCGGGACCACGCGCAGCGGTTGCGGTCGGTGACCCTGGTCAACCCGGTCTCGCCGTACGGGTTCGGCGGCACGCACGGGATCGACGGCCGGCTGAACAGCCCGGACGGCGCGGGCTCCGGCGGCGGCGCCGCGAACCCGGAGTTCGTCCGGTTGCTGGCGGCCGGCGAGACCGGCGGGGAGTCGCCGCTGTCACCCCGCGCGGTGTTCGCCGACTGCTACGTCAACGCGCCCGTGGAGCCGGCCGACACCTATGTCGCCTCGATGCTCACCACCCGGGTCGGCGACGACCACTACCCCGGCGACTCCCGCACCAGCGAGGCCTGGCCGGGCCTGGCACCGGGCGACCGCGGCGTGCTCAACTGCCTGGCGCCGACCCACTTTCGGGTCGACGACCTGGAACTCGCCGCGGCCAGGCCCCCGGTGCTGTGGTTGCGGGGCTCGGCCGACGTGATCGTCTCCGACACCTCGCTCTTCGACCTGGCCCACCTGGGCGCACTGGGTGCCGTCCCCGGCTGGCCCGGAGCGGACCACTGCCCCGCCCAGCCGATGATCGCCCAGACCCGCGCCGTCCTGGCCCGCTACGCGGCGGCCGGCGGCCCGGTCCGGGAAGCGGTGGTCGAGGGCGCGGGGCACAGCGTGCACATCGAGCGCCCGAAGGAGTTCCTGACGGAACTGCTGCGGGTGCTGCGGGAGGCCGATCCCGAAACCCCGACCGGGTAACGGCCACGCGGGCGCGCGGGCCGCTCCGCCGCACGACGGCCAGGGCGTGGCTTCAGGGGTGACCGTCCCGATCGCACGGAGTCCGCGACCGCGGGGTCACGCCTCGCAGTCGTCGGAGACCTTGCCTCCGTCGGCGCCGGCGTCGCAGATGTCGACGCCGGGGCCGCCGACGAGGGTGTCCACGCCGGCACCGCCCTTGAGGGTGTCGTTGCCGAAACCGCCGTCCAGCGTGTCGTTTCCGGGACCGCCGATCAGCAGGTCGTCCCCGTCACCGCCGCGGAAGGTGTTCTCGACCGCGCCGTAGGCGGCGAACGCGTCGTTGCCGGTACCTCCCCGCAAGTCCTCGACGTCGGGGCGGATGTTGCCGTTACGATGGCCGACCGGCCCGTCGTCCGCGATCCCGTCGAGCGTCACCGACACCGCGGCGGTCTCGGAGCCGTAGTTCACCACGTCGCGGCCTGTCCCCCCGGAGATGTCGTACGTTCCCCCGTGCACCACGAACGTGTCGTTGCCGTCGCCGCCCAACGCGGTCGTACCGGCGTACAGATCGATGGTGTCGTCGCCCGGACCGCCGTCGACCCGGCATGGATCCGGGGAGAGCGTGTCGTTGCCCGAACCGCCGTGGAGGACGCACGACACGCCTCCGAGTTGGTCCGAGACGGTGATCCGGTCGTCGCCGTCACCGCCGTCGATCACGGCTCGGGAGACATTCGGGCACAACACGAAGTGGGTCACGTCCCGGGTGCACCCCGGTCCGACGGCCACGCCGCCCGCCGGATCGTGGACACTCCAGGCCGGGATGGTGTTCGTCTCGTAGAAGTGGTCGTATTGCACAAGGATGTTCGACGACAATCCCGGCGCTCCGACCACGTACACGACGGAACCGTCGACATAGACGGTGGTCGGAGCCACCGACGCCGATGCCGGTGCGGACACGGCGGTAGTCGCCAACCCCGCACCCGTCACCGCCCCGACGACCATCAACCACGCCGTCGCGATCCGTGCGAACCAGCGCCTGCCGCTCACGCCCGACCCCCTCGCTCGGCGCCGACGCCCGATGGAGCGCCGGCACATCGACGCACACGCACCGGCGGAACACCCGCCGCCGTGGGCATCCGACCCACGCGCAACCAGGTTCCCTCCCGACCGACCGGCCCCACAGCGCGCGTTCCGGCCGAACCCGAAATGCCCTGCGAATCAAAGGAGTTGAGCATCAGGGCGGCCGACTTCGCGCGCCGAGCCGGCACGAACGGCAGCGGCCCCACACCCGTATCCGCTGCTCAACACCCACCATCCGCACGTCCGGCACCCCCGCCGGCCACCGCCGTGGAAGCCCCACTCGCCCCTCCAACGGGTCCCACCTCGGGGCTTGTTCACCTCTCGGACACCACGGCGCCACCAGGGCTTCCCCTGTCCGCCGGCCCGAATCATCCGCCGTGGTCCCGCGGCCCCGGACATCACCTGTGTCCCCGGATCGTGCCGTTCCGGTAACAGCGGCCGGAGATCACGATTCGCGCCCCTAGGGTCGTGATCACAAGCACGGCGCCGCCGCAACGTACCCGGCACCAGGGGGGTTACGGGTACCCACGTCACACACACGGCGGCGCCGTGGTCCGCGACAAACACCGAACCGGGGGGTTCACGGTGCGTATCACCATGCCGCGTCACGCGGCGACCACAGTCGTTGTACCGCTGACCGCGGTCGCGCTCTTCGGCCTGACGGCCTGCGAGAAGTCCGGCGGCGACGCCGAGGACACGCCGTCCGCGTCCGCTTCGATATCCGCCGCCGCCGACAGGGCGGACAAGAACGCGACGCCGGCGACGGACCGGCAACTGTCCGCGGTCCTCATCGACGGGAAGGACATCCCCGCCGGATACGGCGGCGGAAAGGTGTCGAACGAACGGACACCGGACAAACCCGGCGAGGTGGTCAGTCCCGCCGCGTGCGTGGCGCTCGGCAGCGGCGGCACGTCGCACCCGGTCGGCCACGCCGAGCGTTCGTACGCCATCGCTCCCGGCGACCCGGAGTCGGACGACTCGGTGCGCGTGAGCCTGTCCAGCGCGCCGCGCGACGTGCTGCAAAAGCAGCTCGACGACGGCATCAAGGCGCTGGGTTCCTGCGCGCACTACACCGTCACGAAGGGTGGCGACGTCACGACCTTCGCCGTGACCGATGTCAAGGTCGGCGTGCGGGGCAAGGACAGCGTCTCGTACAAGGTCGCCGTCTCCACCAACGGCCGACTGCTCGGCACCGCCGTCAACACCCTGGTTCTCCGGGGCACCACCGGTCTCGCCGTCACGTCGTTCGCGACGCCGGGCAAGGGCGACCCCGCCGACACCGGCCCGTTCGTGGGCGCCCAGCTCTCCGGGCTCGACAGGATGCCTCCCGACACAGGGGGTTCCCCGTCCGAGCCGGCGCGGCCCACCGCCAAGCCGTCGGCCACGCGGAGCGCCGAGAGCAGGACGATCCCGGCCGCCGACACACTGACGGCGGCACTGCTCAGCGCGCAGGAGGTTCCGGCGCAGTACTCGGCCGAGGGTCCGGAACCCGCGACGCCCGAGGACGCACCCCGACTG
The DNA here is from genome assembly GCF_003967355.1 of Embleya hyalina. Lineage (GTDB taxonomy): Bacteria > Actinomycetota > Actinomycetes > Streptomycetales > Streptomycetaceae > Embleya > Embleya hyalina. The sequence goes on from NZ_BIFH01000013.1 coordinate 622,698, forward strand.
TCCGACCCGCGTTGTGCACCGTTGATGGACACCTCGCAGGACCGGCGCACCGCCGCGGTCCAACAGAAGTATCGCAAGACGACTCTCGACGCGACCGTGCGGCCCACCGAGGGTGTGATCACCGAGCTGTCGAGCGGCCGACACGAGGTGTTGAAGCGGGAGTTCGACGCGTACGTCGCGGCGCTCGAGGTCTGCTCGTCCTTCTCCGAGACGAACGACGACGGCACCGTCGACCGGTACACGATCACCGAGGTCTCCGTCGGGCGCAACGGTGCGGACACCGTGGCGTTCCGGATGCGCGACGACCACCCCACCGACGGACGCCTGTACGCCTACCTCGTGGTCGCCGTCAAGGGCGACGTCGCCATGCAAATGGCCTCGTTCGCGCAGACCGGCCCGGCCGAGGTGCCGTCCGAAATGATCGACGGCCAGCTGTCCAAGGTGGCCGAGATCGCAGGCTGACGACCCGTCGGACACGGACGCCCCACACGCTCCGGGCGACGGCCCGGAGCGTGCGGGGAGGTCGGTTCGTGGTCCGCCGGTCAGTCGACGTAGCGGGCGGGGGGCGGGGCCGCGGTCGGGTCGGACAGGTTTGCGGCGAGCCACTTTCGGTAGGAGGCCATCCATGGGCTGTCCGCGCCGCCCGCGCGATAGTTCTCCAGGATCGCGTTGACCCGGCGGACGAGGTCGGTGTCGTCGGGATTCATCGCGACCCCGTACAGCGTTTCGTCGAGGCGTGGTTCCAGTACGCGGATCATCGGATCCTGTGCGGCCAGTCCCGCGGCGAGTGAACCGTGTGTGAGGATCGCGTCGGTCCGACCCTCCTGTAAGCGCACCAGGCAGTCGAGATGGTTGTCGGCGAGGTCGACGATCGCGCCGAGGTCGGCCTGTGCCAGGACGTCCACGGCCGTGGTGCCGGCGCCCACGCACACCCGGCGTCCGCGCAGCGTCGTGTCGAAGGCCCGCACGGGTGACCCCTTGGGTACCACCAACTGCTGGCCGCTGCGGAAGTAGACGGTGGAGAAGGCCACTTCGGCCTTGCGTTGACACGTGATGGTCATCGTCCGCACCATCACGTCGACGTCTCCCGCCCGGATCCGCGCGACCCGTTGCTCGGGAGACATGGTCACGAACTTGACCCGGGCGCCCGGGCCCAGGATCCCGCGGGCGATCGCCCACACGATGTCGATGTCGAACCCGACGATCTCGCCCGTTTCCGGGTCGGCGGACCCCCACAGATAGCTGTTGAGGTCGACGCCCGCGACCAGGAATCCGCGCTGCCGGATCCGGGCGATCGCCGGCCCGTCGTCGGCGTTCGTCGGCCGCAGACTGGCCCACGGATCGCACGCGGGCGGCGTTGCCGCGGGCGCGGCGGGCGACGTCGCCGGCGCTCCGACAACCGCTGTGGGTACCGGGCGGCGCGTGGGCGGGGAACCACCGCACCCGACCGCCATCCCCGCGAGCACGACCACCACCAGACACCGGGCCGCCATCCTCACCGGCTGTACGCGCATCGCCCGCCACGTCCTCTCCGTACGGCGCACGTCGGAGGGCGCCGCGCGCACGGTCCGCACACGGCCCCCGGATTCGATCGACACCATCGTCGCGTTCCGAGGGGAGGCAGGTGTGGGTATCTCCCCATGCCGCTTGTCGGTTCACGGCCACCGCCCGCTTCACGGCGACTCGGTCGGGCCCCCGATCCGAGGTTTCGAGTCGGAACGGCTCGCCCGGGGAGCGGGCAGCTCGGGCCGCGCGTAGTAGCCGGCGACGTCGCAGTGCAACGGGCCCCACGCGTCGGGTTTGCCGAGTTCGCGGAAGTAGACGTCGACGTCGCCGGCGGCTCGACCGCCCGGAACACGGGCGTTGGCCGCGGTGCAGACGAGTTGGTGGACCGCGTCCACCTCTACGCGGCCGGCGTCGAGGGGGAGCGTGAGCGTGACGCTGCCCTCGCCGGTGTCGACGTCGACCCGGCCGGCCAACTCCGCCAGGAGGGTCCGGAATCCCTGCCGTCGTTCGGCCTCGGTCGGTCCCTTGAGCAGGAGCGCGATCGCCTGGCCGGGGTCGAGGGACGTGTCGCTGAGCCGGGACACGGCTTGCACACCGTCGGACGACGCGAAGAACAGGCGGGCCCGGTCGGGGACGGTGCCGACCTGGGGAACGCCCTTGGCCGGGGGGCCGACTCCGTGTGGCGTCGTGGTCGAGATGCCGCATCCGGTGACGAGAGCGGCCACGACGACGGCGGCCACGGTGGCGGGGAGCTTCACTGGTCCTCCGGCTGTCGGGTGTCCGGCACGACGACCGGTGGCACGAGGGGGAGTTCGATGGTGAACACGGTGCCCTCGCCCGCGGTGGAGGCCGCTCGCAGGGTGCCGCCGTGCAGGTGGATGTTCTCGCGGGCGATGGCAAGTCCAAGCCCGCTGCCGTCGGATCGGGTCCGGGCCGAGTCGGCCTTGTAGAAGCGGTCGAAGATGTGCGCGAGTACGGCCGGATCGACGCCTGGGCCGTGGTCGACGACATCGAGGGCGACCCGGTCGCCGGCGCGGCGCAGCACGACCCGGACGGGGTCGGCGCCGTGTCGCAGCGCGTTGCCGACCAGGTTGGCGAGGGCGACGTCGAAGCGCCGAGGGTCCAGGACGACGCGGATCCCGTCGGGGAGTTCGGTGTCGACCCGGTCGATCCAGCCGCGGGCGCGCAGGGTTCGGCGTACCGCGCCGGCGACGTCGACCTCGTCGGTGTGCAGGACCGCGGCGCCCGCGTCGAAGCGGGAGATCTCCATGAGGTCGTCGACCATGCGCGCGAGTTTGCGGGTCTCCTGGGCCACCAGGCGGAGCGCTTCGGAGGTGTCGGGGTCCAGGTGGGTGGTGTCCTCGTCGAGGACCTCGGTGACGGCGACCATCGCCGCGAGGGGTGTGCGCAGTTCGTGGGAGACGTCGGCGGCGAACCGGCGGGCGCCGGCTTCGAGGCGGCGCAGTTCGGTGGCGTCGCGTTCGATGGTGTCGGCCATGGTGTTGAACGTGGCGGTCAGGTCCGCGAGTTCGTCGTTGCCGCGGACGGGGATGCGGGTGTCGAGGTCGCCCCGGGTGATCCGGTGGGCTCCCGCGCGCAGCCGCCGTACCGGGCGCAGGACGTGCGCGGCGGCGACGAGCGCCGGGACGAGGGCGAGCGCGACCGCGGGGATCGCGCCGTAGCGGGCCGCGGTGACCAGGGCGTGGATGTCGGCCTGTTCGCCGCGCAGGGACAGTTCGGCGTACGCCACGATCCGGGTGGGGGTGCCCTCGGGTCCCGCGTGGAGGATCGGCATCCCGACGACCAGCCACGGGCCGCCGGGCCGCGCGACGCGCTGGGCCACCGCGCCGTTCTTCCGCAACACCGCGGAGCGCAGGGCGGCCGTGATCGTGCCCGGATCGCCGGGCGCCTCGGCGGGGATGAGCGGACCGTCCTGGTACGACACGTGTGTACGCCAGTTGCGCGGGATGCCGGCGCGGTTGAGCCGGACGGTCAGCTCCAGCAGGTTCTCGGTGCTGGGCGGATACGCCAGATCGGGTGCGCGCGAGTCGAGTTGGGCGCGCAGTTCGTCGGTCACGGCCTCCTCGGTACGGTCGAGGATCGCGTCACGCGCTTTGTCGAACGTCAGGGCGGAGGTGATCAGCGCGCTGAACGCGGCAACCAGGAGGAACGCGACGACCAGCCGGGGGCGCAGGCCCCGCAGCGACAACCGGCGTCGGAGCGGGCGCGGCGACCGGGGCGCGGAACGCGCGGCGGACGCGGTCACAGCGGACCGAAGCGGTAACCGAATCCGCGAACCGTCTGCACGTAGCGGGGGCGGCGCGGGTCGTCCTCGACCTTCCCGCGCAGGCGCAGCACACACGCGTCGACCAGCCGGGCGTCGCCGGCGTAGCTGTGCTCCCAGACCCGTTCGAGGAGGATGTCGCGGCTGTACACGCGCCCGGCGGAGGCGGACAGGTACAGCAGCAGCTTGAGTTCGGAGGGCGCGAGCGTGAGTTCGGTTCCGTTCTTCGACACGATGAGCGCGGCCCGATCGATCGTCAGGTCGCCGTACCGGTCGACCCGGGGCGCCATCGGATCCCCGGCGATGCCGTCGTCGGGGTCGGCGGGTACGGCGCGGCGCAGGGCGGCCTTGACGCGGGCGCCCAGGACCTCGCCGCCGGCCGGTTTGACGACGTAGTCGTCCGCGCCCGCTTCCAGGCCGACCACGATGTCCATGTCGTCGCCGCGCGCGGTGAGGATGATGATCGGGACCTGGTGTCGTTCCCGGATCCGGCGGCACACCTCCAGGCCGTTCATGCCCGGCAGCATCAGGTCCAGCAGGACGAGGTCGGGGCGAAGGTCCTCCAGGCCGGCGAGTCCGGCCTCCCCGGTGGGCGCGACGGCGACCTCGTGGCCGCGCCGCCGCAGTGCGATGGCGACGCCTCTTTGGACCGCGGGATCGTCTTCGATAAGCAATACACGTGGCATGGTGGTGACAATTCCCTGCTGAGTCGTCCCGATGGATCATATGGATTACGGGAGTTGTGTCGGGCCGTCCGAGGAATGTGTGGTGAGGCGGGGACGGCGGTCTGCGATGCCCTTCGACTTTACGACGGATCGCGAGGTACCAAAGCCGGTCCCGAACGTGGTCGCGGACCCGGCCCGCGATCCGGCCCCGAACCGGTCGGCGGGTGCGTCGGCGCCTGTTCGTACAGCTCAGAGCCTCGTTGATCACCATATGGTCCCGGGATGACGGCTCCGTGCGGGATATGTGACGAGACGGTGACAGCCTCCGGTTTCGATACCCGATCGTGTTTGGCTCGGCGAGCAGTCGAACCGATAACCAGGATATCGAGACGGGAATACCCATGACGATTGGTGGAATACGTCGCGGCGACACGGCGAGGGCCGTGGGTACGGCAATGGCTCTCGTCGTGACCGCGGCGGCTCTCGCGAGTTGCGCCGGCGGTGCCGATACACCGGCGAGGCAACGCGTCGGCGACACCCACCAGGCGGCCCGCCCGGTGCCGGGCACCGCCGACGCCGACCCGCCGACCGACCCGCGCCCGAAGGAGAACGCCAAGGCCGATCCTTCGATATCGCGGCACTCGGAGGACGGCGGCAAGTCGGTCAACCTCACCCTCGACGACGGCCCCGACGCCGTGTGGACGCCCCGCTTCCTGGATCTGCTGAAGAAGCACAACGCGAAGGCCGTGTTCTGCGTCCTGGGACCCGCCGCCAAGGCCAACCCCGAACTGCTCGGAAGGATCGTCGACGCCGGCCACCGCCTGTGCAACCACTCGGTGCATCACGACACCGGCATGGACAAGAAGCCCGTCGACTACCAGACGCAGGAGATCCTCGACGCCAAGAACATGATCGATCAGGCGTCGGGAGGCCGACGGATCTGGTACTACCGGGCACCCGGGGGCGCGTTCACCCCGGAAAGCCGCCAGGTCGCCGCCGACAACGGCATGCGTCCCCTCGGTTGGAACGTCGACCCGAGCGATTACCAACGCCCCGGGGTGGACGCCATCGTCACCCGCGTCCAACAACAACTGGCCAAGGGCCCCACCGTCCTGATGCACGACGGGGGCGGCAATCGCGAACAGTCCTTCCAGGCCCTCGAGAAGCTCCTGGCGTGGTTCGACGAGCAGGGCTACCGGTACAGCTTCCCGCAATCGTGAGCCTGCCGCGATCACCGGCCGGCCGAGCGCGCACGCGACCGGCCGGCCGTTCCGTCCCGGAACTCTCAATCTCCGTCGGCCAGTTGGGTGACATCCACGGAGGCCGCCCCGCTGTGGGGCTCCGGTACGACCGCCCACAGGGCCGCCATCGCGGCGAACGCGGCCACCAGGGCGACGGCCCCGGTCCGACCACGCGCCCAACGGGCCCGAAAACGGATCGGATCCTCCACCAGGAGCTTGGAGAGCGCGGCGGCGGCAACGGAAACGACCACGATGACGGCCGTCCGTCCCCAGCCCGAGAAGCCGAGGCGTTCCCCGTCCAGCAGCAGATAGACCGGCCAGTGCCACAGGTAGAGGCTGTACGAGATCAGACCGGTCCAGCGCAATGGGGCGCTGCCCAGGGCACGCCCGACCGGGCTGCCCGGGGCTCGGGTGAGGCAGGCGATGAGGAGGGCGGCGGCCAGCGCGTGCAGGAACATTCCGCCCTGGAACAGCGAGGGTGAGTCCTCTCCGTCGGCCAGGACCCAATACGTGCCGATGCCGCACGCCAGGGCGAGCGAGATCCACCCGGCCGGGCGCGCGTCCAGTCGGGCCACCGCGCGAGTGGCCGGCCCGGTGGCCATCAGAGCGCCCAGGAGCAGGGAGAAGGCACGCGTGTCGGTGCCCTCGTACACCCGGGTGCTGTCGATCGGATCGACGAGGTCGAGCATCAGCGCCAGGGAGACGACGGCCCCCGCGGCCGCGACGACGGCGACGTTTCGGCCGGCATGCCTGCCCCGGGCCACCAACACCAGCAACAGCGGCCAGAACAGGTAGAACTGCTCCTCGACGGCGATGCTCCACAGATGGCCGAAGACCCGGGTGTCGCCGGAGTTCCAATAACCCATCCGGTCGGCGATGAAGTGCCAGTTGGCGAGATTCGCGACCACCCACGGACCGTCGTCGAGCGCGTTTCGGATCAGCGCGGGCGCGCCGAACGCCCATACCAGCAGCAGGGTTCCGGACACCATGACGGCGAGGGCGGGCAGGAGGCGGCGGGCCCGGCGGCCCCAGAACGCGACGAGGTCGATGCGGCCGTTGCCGGTCGCCGCCTCCTTGAGCAGCAGTCCGGTGATCAGGTACCCGGACAGCACGAAGAACAGGTCGACGCCCAGGAAGCCGCCGCCGAAGTTTCCGGCGTGAAAGAGCAGCACCGCCGCGACGGCCACACCGCGCAGACCGTCCAGTGGCCCGATGTGCGGTCTGGCGGAGGTGGGCGGGCTCGCGGGCGTCGCGGGTATATCGGACGGCGTGGGAACCCGCCGATGGGTATGCCGAGGTGAAGTCTGCGCAGGCATGGGATGGGTCTCCGAAAGACGCGGGGGCGGAACGAGCCCGGGCCCGTTCCGCCCCTCGATCAACTGTGGCCGGGGGAGGCGAACGCGTCGCCCCGGGTCGACTACTTGCAGCCGAGTCGTGCGTACACCTTGTCGCCGGTCCACGACCCGGTGGCCCAGCGGTCCGCCGCCGCCGGTGTGAAGGAGTACCGCTTGCCGAGCTCCTTGCCCAACCAGTGGGCGAACGCGGCCGCACCCTGCTGACACGAGTGGATGCCGTCGTTGCTCCGCTGCGCCTTGGCGGCGGCGCCGTCGGTGCCCCACAGGGCCGCGGCGTCGAGGAAGTGCACCTTGCCCGGATGTTTGTCCGCCACGTCCTTGGCCGACTTCGGGGCGGTCTTGATCTCGGCCTCGTGCGGCTTGTAGAAGTCGTCGATCTTGAACGGCGGCGCGGACACGATGACGAGTTCGGCGCCGGCGTCGGTCACGGTCTTGACCAGTCGTTCGTAGCTCGCGTGTTGTTCCTCGGACTTGCCCCAGTCGTAGGTCGTGATCTGGTAGACGACGACGTTGGGCTTGAAGGAGCCGAGTTCCCCGGGCAGTTGTTCCCACGTGGGTTCGGCGACCTCGCCGATGACGCCGCCGCCACCGGCGGCCGCGATCGACTTGAACTCGGTGCCGTTGGCCTTCATCGCCGCCCCGAGCGCGGGGGCCTCGACTTCGCCGATGGAGTCACCCATCCACAACAACTTGGCGACCTTCGTGTTCGTGTTCGCGGCACCGGACGATTCCCGGCCGGCGCCGGTCGGGGACGCGGTCGCGTCGGACCGGCCCACGGTGGTCGTGCTCTTCTTGTCCGAGTCGTCGCATGCTGTGATCCCGAGGACGCCCGTCGCGGTGGCGAGGGCGATTCCCACGGTGAGCCGAACGGTGCGCCGACGGCGGGCGGAGGGGTAGGTCTGGCTGTTCATGCCGTTCAGTAGAACCGCTGAAATCCCTGCCCAGAGGGGTCGTCATCGTTTCATCACATGCTGTGAGACGAACAGTCATCCACCACACCCGCGAAGCCGGTGTCCTCGTTTCGCGCGGGTCGAGGTCGGGTTCCCGGGGTTCGACGGGGGCGTGTGTGGCGTTGTTGACAGATTGTGCCGCGTCGATTGCATTTCATTGACGGTCGACTTGTGCCTGTGTGAGCGTTTCGTTCGCTCGGGCACGAACCCGGCGCACACGAAGGTCGGTTCCGCTCACCTCGCGGAGTCGGTGCGAGTCGGACTCGTGGTCGAGGCCTGTCCTCCATCCAAGGAGCCTCGATGAAACGCAGCACGGTGACGGTCGGGTCGGTCCTGGCCTTACTCGCCGGCCTCGTGGTCGGTACCTCCCAGTCGAACGCGGCGACTCCCCCGCCCGCACCCGGATTGGCGGCGGCCGTGTCCGCCGCCGACAGGGCCGCCGCGAGCGGTCTGGACGTCCTGGCCAAGGGCCCCGACGAGAGTTACGTGCGGCAGCAGGTGACCCCGTGGGTCGACAACCTGTTCTCCGTGGCCTACGAGCGCACCTACCGCGGGCTGCCCGTGGTGGGCGGCAGCGCGGCGGTGCTGGCCGACGGCAACGGCACCGTCCGGGCCGCCGAGTCGGCCACCACTGTGCGGATCGACGTGCCCGTCAAGCCGACGTTCGGCAAGGACGCGGCCGAGAACGTCTCGCGTTCGCAACTCAAGGTCGTCGAGAAGGTCGACTCGCGACGCCTGGTCGTGCGGGTTCGGGAGGGTTCCGCCAACCTGGCCTGGGAGACCGTGCTGATCGGCAACACCGAGACGGCGCCCAGCCGACTGCACGTCTTCGTCGACGCCCGCTCGGGGCAGGTGCTCGACTCCTACGACGACGTCAGGGGCGGCACCGGCACCAGCCAGTGGAACGGTCCCAACCCGCTGACGATCACCACCAGCGGCAGCGCCGGCAGCTACAAGATGACCGACCTGACCCGGCCCGGCCTGTCCTGCTCCGACTACAGCGGCGGCGTCTTCACCAAGGCCACCGACACCTGGGGCAACGGCAACGCCACCAGCAAGGAGACCGGCTGCGTCGACGCCCTGTGGGCCGCGCAGAAGGAATGGAACATGCTCAAGGACTGGCTCGGTCGCAACGGCCACAACGGCAACGGCGGCAGCTGGCCGGTACGTGTCGGACTGCCCGCGGTCAACGCCTACTGGACCGGCTCGCAGATCCAGATCGGCCACAACCAGGGCAACCAGTGGATCGCGTCCATGGACGTCGTGGGCCACGAATTCGGGCACGGCATAGACCAGTTCACTCCCGGTGGCGCCGGCTCCGAGGCCGGCCTGGGTGAAGGCACCGGCGACATCTTCGGCGCGCTCACCGAGGCGTACACCAACGAGCCCTCGCCCTACGACCGCCCGGACTACCTGGTCGGCGAGACGGTCAACCTGGTCGGCAACGGCCCGATCCGCAACATGTACAACCCCTCGCAGATCAGCAACAACCCGAACTGCTACAGCGCCTCGATCCCGGGCACCGAGACCCACGCGGCGGCCGGGCCGTTGAACCACTGGTTCTACCTGCTCGCCGAGGGCACGAACCCCGGTGGCGGCAAGCCCACCAGCCCGACCTGCAACAACACGCAACTCACCGGCACCGGAATCCAGACCGCGGGCAAGATCTTCTACGGCGGCATGCTGCTCAAGACGAGCGGCATGACCTACAAGAAGTACCGCACCGCGACCCTGAAGTCCGCCAAGGCGCTCGACTCCACCTGCGGTCTGTTCAACAAGACCAAGGCCGCCTGGAACGCGGTGAGCGTCCCGGCCCAGCCCGGCGACCCGACCTGCCCGTGATGCCCGACGCACCACGCTAGACATCCGACGCCCGTCCCCGGACGAGGCCGCGGCCCCCGCCGCGGCCTCGTCCGCCATGTCCGGCGTCGTTGACGGGAACCGTTCCCGGAACGTCCCGGGAGATCGGATGGCTGAGGGCCCGCGGGTGCGGGAACGCGGCCGCGGGCGGCCGATGGGTGGTGGTCCGACCGGCCTGTCTTCTTGTTCGCCCGGCCGTCATACTGGAAGTCATCGGACCTCTGGAAGGATCATCGGCATGGCTGTGACGGACGAGGCCATCGACAGGATCAAGGAGATGATCGTCTCCGGAGAGCTTCGGCCCGGCGACAAGCTGCCGAAAGAGGCGGACCTGGCCACCAAGCTGGGGTTGTCGCGCAACTCGCTGCGCGAGGCGGTCAAGGCGTTGTCGCTGATCCAGATCCTGGACGTGCGACAGGGCGACGGCACCTATGTGACCAGTTTGGAACCCGGCCTGTTGATGGGCGCGATCGCGTTCGTCGTGGACTTCCACCACGACCGGAGCGTGCTCGACTTCCTCCAGGTCAGACGGATCCTGGAACCCGCCGCGACCGCGCTCGCCGCGACCCGGATCGACGCCGCGGGGATCGCCGAACTGCGCGGCCTCGCGCAGGTCGACGAGCCGCGGCCGAGCACCGAGCGACTGATCGAGCAGGACCTGCGCTTCCACCGGGCGATCGCGGGCTTCAGCGGCAATCCCGTGCTGTGCTCGCTGCTGGACTCGCTGTCCAGTCCCACGATGCGCGCCCGGCACTGGCGCGGCCTGACCCAGAGCGGCTCGTGGGAGCGTACGGTGCGCGAGCACCAGGCGATCGTGGACGCGCTGGAGAGCGGCGACGCCGAGGCCGCGCGGGCGTGGTCGACCGCGCACATCGCGGGCGTCGAGCAGTGGCTGCGCAAGGTGGCCTGACGCGCGGTCGGGCCGGGCCCCACCCGGCGCCGACGCGGACGGCGTCGGTGCCGATCCCGCTTGCCCGGACCCCGGCACGCGGTGGAGCATGACCTCGCGTGACGTCGCCGACGGCACTGCCCGGCCGCGCCCGGCAGTGCCCGAGGGCGTCAGGCCAGCGACGCGGCGTGGGCGGGGTCGATGGCGTGCCGAAGCGGCCGGTTCCGGGTGAGGCGGTCGACTTCGTCGAGCACGAGCTGTCCCAGGCGATGGCGTTCGGTGCCCATGGCGCCGGCCAGGTGCGGTGTCAGGACGACGTTGGGAAGGGTGAACAGTGGCGAGTCGGGGGCCGGGGGCTCGGGGTGCGTTACGTCGAGTACGGCGGTGAGGTCGGGCCTGGCCCGCAGGACCTCCGTGGCGGCGCTCTCGTCGATCAGCGCGCCCCGCGCGGTGTTGATCAGTGTCGCGCCCGGCCGCATGGAGCCCAGCAGTCGCGCCCCGATCGAGCCGCGGGTCTCGGGCAGCAGCGGTGCGTGGAGGCTGACGACGTGACACGCGGCGAAGAGTTCGTCGATGGAGACCAGCCGGACTCCCGCGCGCTCGGCGGTGTCCGAGGAGGCGACGGGATCCGCGGCGAGGACCTCGACGTCGAAGCGGGCGAGGTGGGCGGCGACGAGCCGGCCTATGTGCCCGAGTCCCAACAGGCCCACCCGTGACCGGTAGGCGCCCGGGACGTCGGGATCGGTGGGGAAGCGGCGGTTGTGCGCCACCTCCCGTGCGATGTGGTGGGCCTGTTTCAGTCCGAGGAGGACATGCGCGAGGGTGAACTCCGCGACCGGGACGGCGTTGGCCGCGGCGGCCGAGACGATCGGGATGTCGCGTTCCCAGAAGGCGGGTGTGGTCAGGTGCCGGACGGATCCCGCCGCGACGAGAACCGCCCGCAGCCGAGGGGCATGTGACAGGAGGGCGCCGTCCAGGACGGGCGCGCCCCAGCCCGTGAGCAGAAGGTCGACGTCGCGCAGCACGTCCGGGTCCGCGTCGAGTTCCTGCCGGGTGAGGGGCGGACCCTGCCAGTGCACGAGCCGGCCGAGCCCGGCCAGCACCTCGGGCGGGTAGACGTCGGCCCGGCGTGCTTCCTCCATGACCAACAGGGCTGTCGGTACGGTGGCCGGTTCGTTCATGGCGGGTCGGTCTCCTCGGCCTGTCCGATGGTGGACCGACAGCCGGACGATCGGCGGTCCCTGCTCGGATGCGGTGGCAAACGTCTGACTGGATGTCGCGATTGGTACGGCCTGGCCCGTGTTCGGTGTCGCCCGGCCCGGGTGTTGTCCGGCCTGAAGCTCACGGAAACCATACATCGGATCATTGAAATGTCATCGCTGTGACCTTGACTGCTCGAACTTCTCGGCTCGGACGACTACTCGCCGTTCCCGCCGATGCCCAAAATGCACGCGTAAGAGCCCATCCACAGGTGTCGGGCCGTCCCTCCCGCCCGTCGGATCACGTGGAGGCGGTGCGGGAGCACGCCGGACGAGTGTTCTCCTCGGCCGCTGAAACCTCTTGTATTCATCGGACTATTGACCGGCGAATCGGACCCCGTTACCGTCCCAGCAAGCGCTTTCCAGGCCACTGCGATCCGGCGAAAACAGGAGTAGTCATGCATAGATCGCGATGGATAGGTGTCGGGGCCCTCGCCTCCGCCCTGATCCTCACCAGCTGTACATCCGGGCCTGCGGGAGTGGATGCCAAGCAGAACTCCAAGGCGCCTCTGGAGCTTTGGACCCGGACGACGCCGGGCGGACCGGGGGACAAGGGCGCGCAGGAACTGGCCGCCGCCTTCGAGAAGGCCACGGGCTTCAAGGTCGAGGTCACGGCGATCTTCGACGACTTCGAGACCAAACTGCAGCAGCGCGCCGCCCAGAAGAAGCTTCCCGACATCGTCATGAACGACGCGACGCAGATCGGGACCATGCACAGCCAGGGTCTGCTCCGCGAGATCGACATGGGCAAGATCAAGGACAGCGCCCAGATCATCGGTCAGGGGCTGCAGTCCGGGAAGAGCCTGGACGGCAAGCAGTTCGGACTGCCGATCTCCGCGCAGGCGTCCGCGCTGCTCATCCGCAAGGACTGGCGCGAGAAGCTCAAGCTCGAGGCACCGCGGACCTGGGACGAGTTCGCCGCGATGGCCGCGGCCTTCACCACCCAGGACCCCGACGGCGACGGCAAGAACAACACCGCCGGGCTCGCCGCCCCGCTGTCCACCAAGCGCGGCTACGCCTCCTGGTACTTCTCCAACTTCCTCTGGGCCGCGGGCGGCGACTTCATCACCGAGGCCGGCAAGGGCAAGTACAAGCCGGCGATGACCACCCCTGCATCGGTGCAGGCCATGCAGTGGTTCCGCGACCTGGGGTGCAAGACCAAGGCGATCCAGCCCGGCGCCGTGACCATGGACACCCCGCCGACGAACGAGACGTTCGAGGCGGGCAAGGCCGGGATGTACGTCGTCGGCCCGTACCTGCTGCCGCGCTTCGACAAGTCGCTCGGCGCGGACAAGTACGAGGTCGTGCCGATGCCCAAGGGACCCAAGGACGCCACCGTCCTCGCCGAGGGCAGCTCCGTCTACCTCATGGCCGGTTCCGACAACCGCGCCGGCCAGGACGCCTTCGCCGCCTTCGCGGTCTCCGTCGAGGGCCAGAAGAAGGGGATGGAGGGCACCACCGGCTACACCGTGCAGATCCCCGTCAACACCAACGTGGACATCGCCCAGATCCGCACCGACCCGCGCTGGAAGACCTACGCCCAGGCGTACCAGGACTCCGGGCGCTACGCGCCCTCCATCCCGAACTGGACACCGGTGCGACAGGTGACGGCGGACGCGGTGAACGCGCTGATGGCGGACTGCGGTCTCGACATCAACGCCAAGTTGCGTGAGCTGGACAAGCAACTCGCCGACATCCTCAAGGAGCAGGGGATCGCCGCGTCATGAGCCTCGACCAGGCGGATCCGGCCGCCCTGCCGGCGGCCGGCCCCGCCCCGCGAAAAGTGGGTCGCCGGGGCGGCGGGGCCGCCGACCGCCGGGTCCGCGGCCGCAGAGGAGGCCGGTGGTGGACGCCCTGGCTGTTCCTCGCCCCGGCGCTGATCCTCTCCCTGTACTTCAAGTTCATCCCCATGGTCAACGCGGTGACCATGTCCTTCCAGGAGGTTCAGCCCTACCTGGGCAACCGGTGGGTCGGCACCGACAACTACAGCACGGTGCTCCAGTCCCACGGGTTCCGCGAGGCCGTGTGGCACACGATCGTCCTCGCCGTCGGCCAGACCTTCGGCGCGATGGCGCTCGGCTTCGCGCTGGCCCTGCTGATGGAGGGGCAGAGCCGTCGACTGGGATTCGTGCGCTCCGCCGCGTTCCTTCCGGTGGTGGTGCCGATGGCGGTCGTCGCCGAACTGTGGCGGATCATGTATCACCCGACCGGGGACGGCATGCTCAACTCCATTCTCGGTTTGGCGGGAATGGGTCCGTCGGGGTTCATCAACGACCCCGACACCTCGATGGCGTCCATCATGGTCACCGGCATCTGGCGCGGCGCCCCCTACGACATGATGATCTTCCTCGCCGGTCTGACGAGTGTGGACCGCGGTCTGTACGAGGCGGCCAGGGTCGACGGCGCCTCCCGGTGGCAGCGGGTGCGGCACGTGACCGTGCCCGGGCTGCGCTCGGTGTTCTCGATCCTGTTCATCCTGGCCGCGATTCGCGGACTGCGCGTGTTCACCGAGGTGTTCCTGCTCACCAACGGGGGGCCCAACGGCTCCACCGAGGTCGTCATGACCCTCATCTACAAGCTCGGGCTCGAGCAGAACCGGCTCGGTGTCGGAGCGGCGGGAGCGGTCCTGCTGTTCGTCGCGACGCTGATCCTGACCGTCATCGTCCAACTGCTGCGGCGGAGGGAGAGCAAGTGAGCGAGTCGACCGAAACCGCGCTGGGCCTGACCGAGAGCCGCAGCATCGGCGGACGGATCCTGAAGGCCGTCGTCTACCTCCTGGTCCTGACCATGTTCGCGGGTCCGTTGCTGGCCCTGCTGGTCGGCGCCTTCGGCGACATCAAGGACCCGACGCAGCTGAGCATCGTGCCCTCCGGCTTCACGTTGGAGAACTTCGACATCGCCTTCGACCAGGGGGTGCTCAAGTATCTGCTGAACTCCTTCTTCGTCGTCGGCTTCGGGCTGCTGCTCCAGGTGTCCGTCTCCGTCCTGGCCGGATACGCGCTGGCCAGGAAGGTCTTCCCGGGCATGACGCTGGCGTTCGTCGCCATCCTGGCCACGCTGATGTTGCCCGAGGAGATCCTGGCCATCCCGCTGTCCGTCGTGCTCGCCGACCTGCCGGTCGTGCACTTCAACCTCATCGGCACCCTCGCCGGCATGATCGTTCCGCTGGGCGCCTGGGGATTCTCCATCCTGGTGATGACCGAGTTCATGAAGGACGTGCCGCGCGAACTCGAGGAGGCCGCGCGCATCGACGGCGCCGGAGACTTCCGGATCTTCGCCCAGATCATCCTGCCGATGTGCAAGCCCGCCCTCGGCGTGATCGGGGTCTTCGGGTTCACCATGATCTGGGACCAGTACCTGCTGCCCCTGCTCGTCGCCACCGACTCCTCCTCGTACACGCTGCCGCTGGCACTGCGGACCCTGCGGATCGACCCGGCCGTGACCCCCGGAGTGGTGATGGCGGCCTCGCTGCTGGCGCTGCTGCCCTCGGTCATCGTCTTCCTGTTCTTCCAGCGGTCCTTCGTCAGCGGCCTGTCCTCCGGGGCCCTCAAGGGCTGACCCGCACACCCGTCGGCCCCGCCCCCACCCCCCCTCCCGTACGACCGGCCCGACGCGCACCGCAATGCCGGCGCGCGCCGGCGGCCGACGAGAAAGAGCGATTCCCCATGACCACGAGCGCTGACACCCCGCAGGCGCATCCGTCCGCGACCCCGGATCCCGAGCCGGGCCCGGAGACGACCTGGTTCACCACCGCCCGGTTCGGCATGTTCGTGCACTGGGGTCTGTACTCCCTCGCCGCACGGCACGAGTGGGTGAAGAACCGCGAGGAACTGACCGACGAGCAGTACCGGGTGTACTTCGACCACTTCGACCCCGACCGCTACGACCCCGCCGAGTGGGCCAGGGCGGCCAAGGCCGCGGGCATGCGGTACGTCGTGCTCACCACCAAGCACCACGACGGCTTCTGCCTGTGGGACAGCGCCCTCACCGAGTACAAGGTCACCAACACCCCGTACGGCCGCGACCTCGTGGGTCCGTTCGTCGAGGCGTGCCGCGCCGAGGGGCTCAAGGTCGGCCTCTACTACTCGCTGATCGACTGGCACCATCCGTCCTTCCCCGTGGACGGCACCCACCCGCAGCGCGACGACGAGGCGTTCAAGGCCGCCCACGCCGATCGGGACATCCGCGAGTACCAGCGCTATCTGCACGGCCAGGTCCGCGAACTGCTGACCTCGTTCGGCCGGATCGACTACCTGTTCTTCGACTTCTCGTACGCCGAACGCGCCTGGTGGGGCGGCAAGGGGCCCGACGACTGGGACTCCCCGCAACTCCTGCGCACGATTCGCGAACTGCAGCCGCACGTCCTCGTCAACGACCGGACCGGCCTCCCCGGGGACTTCGTCACCCCCGAGCAGTACCAGCCGTCCGGTCCGATGACCGAGAACGGGCGACCCGTGGTGTGGGAGGCCTGCCAGACGCTCAACGGCAGTTGGGGCTACGACCGGGACAACCGCGACCACAAGAGCCCCGACCTGTTGATCCGCATGCTCGTCGACGGAGTGTCCAAGGGCGGGAACCTGCTGCTCAACGTGGGGCCCGACGGCCGCGGCGCGCTCGACCCGCGCGACACCGTGATCCTCGACGAGATCGGCCGATGGACGCGGCTGCACGAGCGGTCCATTCGCGGCTGCGGTCCCTCCTCGTACACCGCCCCCGCCGAATGCCGGTACACCCAACGCGGCGACCGGCTCTACGTGCACCTGTTCGCCTGGCCGCCGCGCCACCTGCACCTGCCGGGCCTGGCCGGCCGGGTGCGCTACGCCCAACTGCTCAACGACGCGTCGGAGATCATCCCGGTCCACATCGACCCGGACCGGCCCGCGGTCAACACCGAGATGGGCGGACAGCCCGCCGGAACGCTCACGCTCCAGATCCCGGTCGGGCGCCCCGACACCCCCGTACCCGTCATCGAACTGTTCCTGGACGCCCAGGCGACCCGGGACGCCGAGGACACCACCCGGGACACCCCGACCGCCGGCTGATCACAGGCCGGAACACCGTCCGTACCTCCACCACATCCTCACGGAGGCACCATGCAACGCCGCACGTTCCTGATGGGTACCGCGGCAGGGGTGGCGCTGGCCGCCGCCCCCGTCGGCGGAGCGCCGACCGCGAGCGCGAGCGCGGCCCCCCGGGCCGTTCGCACACTGGACGAGCTGCAGGCCGCGATCGACCGGGCACGGCCCGGCGACCGGATCCTGGTGGCCGACGGGACCTACACCGTCCCCTCGGACCGCCCGCTCACCATTCGGAACAAGCAGGGCACCGGGCGCGCGCCCATCACCATCGCGGCTCGGACGCAGGGCGCCGTCGTCCTGGAAGGCGAGCACGGCTTCGTCTTCGAAGCGTCGAGTCACATCACCCTCGGCGGCTTCTCCTTCCGGCAGCGGAACACGCTGGACATACCCCCGGACTGCTCGCACATCAGGCTCACCCGCAACGACATCCACCTGGCCGACATCGAGGGCGTGCACTGGGTGATGGTGCGCGCGGACGACAGCACGGTCGACCACAACCACTTCCACGGCAAGAGCACCCTCGGCATCTACCTCGGCATCGAGGGCGCGAACACCGAGGAGATGGCCCAGCGCGTCCACGTGTACCGCAACTACTTCTCGGACCACACCTTCACCGGCTCCAACGGCGGCGAACCGATCCGGCTCGGCGTCAGCCCCCGGGCCCTGTCCAGTGCCCACGCGATCGTCGAGTACAACCTCTTCGAGCGGGCCAACGGGGACCCCGAGGCGATCTCGGTGAAGAGCTCGGACAACACCATCCGGCACAACACCATCCGGGACAGTTTCGGCGGAATCGTACTGCGGCACGGCAACCGCAACCGGGTCGAGGCCAACCACTTCATCAACGGCACCGAAGGCGTGCGGATCTACGGCAACGACCATGTGATCGTCAACAACCACCTTTCCGGCCTGGCCGGGCGCGCCCTGGTGATCGGCAGCGGATCGGAGCGCGATCACCTGCCCGGCGAGACGCCGGAGGCGCGCCGCGGCAACGACGCCCCCGACCGCATCCTGATCGTCCACAACACCCTGGTGAACAACGGCGGCACGATCTCCGGCGAGAGCCAGCGCCCGCACGAGCCGCGCGACGTCACCGTCGCCGACAACCTGCTCGTCGCGGACACGGGCCAACTGGTCGCGATGGCCAACACCGTGCGTTTCACCTGGTCGGGCAACCTCCTGTGGGGCGCCGCCGCGGACGGCAACATCCCCGCCGGCGGCGGTACCCGGGTCGACCCGAAGCTGGTGAAGGACGCGTACGGCATCGCCCGCCCGGCCGCCGGCAGCCCGGCGATCGACGCCGGCACGCCGCGCCGGCCGCGCGTCACGCACGACATCGACGGACAGCCCCGCACCAGGACGCCGGACGTGGGCGCGCACGAATACTTCCGCCGGGCGCCGAGGTGTGGCCCCCTGACCCCGGCCGACGTCGGTCCCCGGGCCGACTGAGCGACCCGCCCGCCCACTTCGACGCAGGAGGCATCATGCAACGACGCACGTTCCTCAAGGGTTCCGCCGTGGCCGCACTCGCCGCGGTACCCCTCACCACCTCGCTGTCGGGCAGCGCATCGGCGGCCGACATCCCGGTCGCGTCCCTCACGGCGCTCCAGAGCGCGATCAACGGCGCCGCGCCCGGTGACCGCATCGTCGTCGCCGACGGAACCTACACGGTCCCCTCGGGCGGCTCGATCACCATCTCCGGCAAGAACGGCACCAGCGCCGCGCCCATCACGATCGTGTCGAAGACGCGCGGCGGTGTGGTCCTGCGGGGCGAACGCGGCTTCGTGCTGAGCAATTCGACCAACATCGTGATCAGCGGCTTCGCCTTCCGGCAGAGCACCACGCTGGACATCCCGACGAACTGCTCGGCGATCCGGCTGACCCGCAACGACTTCCAGTTCGCGGACGACGGTGATCCGTACTGGGTCGTCGTCCGGGCGAACGACACGAAGATCGACCGGAACCATTTCCACAACAAGACCACCACGGGCATCTTCGTCGTCGTCGACGGTCCCAACAAGACCGACATGGCGCAGAACGTGCAGATCTTCCGCAACCACTTCTCCGACCACAGCTTCACCGGGGACAACGGCGGCGAGCCCATCCGCTTCGGCGTCAGCGGCCGGGCCCTGGCCAACGCCGGCGGAAAGGTCGAGTACAACCTGTTCGAGCGCTGCAACGGCGACCCCGAGGCCATCTCGGTGAAGTCCTCGGGCAACACCATCCGATACAACACCATCCGTGACAGCAAGGGCGGCATCGTGCTTCGGCACGGCAACGGCTCGACCGTGGAGGGCAATTACCTGATCGGCGGCTTCGACGGGGTGCGGATCTACGGCAACGACCACGTGATCGTCAACAACTACCTCAGCGGTCTGTCCGGCCGCGCCCTGGTGGTCGGCAGCGGCAGCACCCGGGACCACAACCCGAGCGAGACGGAGACCCAGCGGCGCGGCAACGACGCCTGTGACCGCGCGGTCATCGCGCACAACACCCTGATCGACAACGCCGGCATGTTGGAGGGCGAGACGCGGGCATTCGAGCCGCAGAACGTGACCATCGCCGACAACCTGCTGGTCGGCGACTCCGGCGACCTCGTGGCCATGGGAGCCACCACCGGCTTCACCTGGAAGAGCAACCTGCTGTGGGGGGCGGCCGGGAACGGCAACATCCCCGCCGGCGGCTTCATCCGGGCCAACCCCCTGCTCGCTCAGGGCGCGGACGGTGTGTCGCGACTGACGGCGGGCAGCCCGGCGATCGGCGCGGCCACGGGCAGCACGGCCGTGGCCGACGACATCGACGGGGACCAGCGCGGCAGCGTACGGGACATCGGTGCCGACGAGTATTCGACGGGACCCGCGCTCCGGCACCCCCTCACCGCCGCGGACGTGGGCCCGAACGCGCCCTGAGCGACCGCCGGCGACGGGGCACCGGACACTCGACCGGTTCGTGTACCCGACCCCGCCCGTGCCTGCGAAGCGGTCCGCCCGGCCCCGTCCGGGCGGGCCGCTTCGCACCCCGCAGAGCATCCACAGGCCGACCGCAGGAAGGCAGGGCCATGACCGAGGAGAGCCAACGGAACGCGGCGGACCACCCTCCGCTCCCGTCGGCCGCGCCGGACGCCGGGCGGATCCGTCCGGGCCTGTGCTCGGTCACCTTCCGCCGGTTGCCCGCCGCCGAGGTCGCGCGCCGCGCGGTCGACGCGGGCCTGGAGGTGATCGAGTGGGGCGCGGACGTGCACGCGCCCGCGGAGCAGCCCGGCGCGGTCCGCGCGGTCCGTGAGGTCTCCGCCCGCCACGGGCTGGTGTGTTGCTCGTACGGCTCCTACTTTCGCGCCGGCCCCGCCGAACTGGCCGGGTTCCCCTCCGTCGCCCGGGCCGCCGTGCTGCTCGGGGCACCCCGGATCCGGGTCTGGGCGGGTGCGACCGGATCGCGGGAGGCCCGGCCCGACGAGCGGTACGAAACCGTGCGCGGCCTGCGCGAGGCGGCCCGGATCGCTGCCGACCACGGCCTGGAACTCGCGACGGAATTCCACGGCAACACGCTCACCGACACCGTCGCCTCGACCATTCGGCTGCTCGACGAGGTGGACGCGGACAACGTCCGCACGTACTGGCAGCCGCCGCAGAACACCCCCGACGAGGAGGCGCTGGCCGGACTCGTCGCACTCGGCGAACGGGTCACCGCCGTGCACGTCTTCTCGTGGTGGCCGGGCAACAACCGGCTGCCGCTCGCGGACCGCCGGGACCTGTGGGTCGCGGCCCTGGGCCGACTGGCGGGTCGGGGCCTCGAGGCACTCCTGGAGTTCGTTCCCGGCGACGACCCCGCCGTGCTGGCGCGCGAGGCCGAGACGCTGAGGCGCGCCGCAGGATGAACCCCTCGACCCGGCATGGTCGAGACTGTGATTCGGCGGGCCACGCAGGGGATGTCCCGTCACCCGCCCAACCATCGACGCCAGGACGGCAGGCATGCATTTCAAGGACGACGACACGCTCCTGTTCATCGGCGACTCCATCACCGACGCGGGCCGCGACCGCGCCGATCCCGCGTCGCTCGGCGGGGGATACGTGCACGAGATCGCCCGGACCCTGCGCGAGCGGGCGCAGGACGGACCCGGCCCCCGTGTCGTCAACAGGGGCGTCAACGGGCACCGCGTGTACGACCTCGAATCCCGTTGGAGCACCGACGTCCTGGACCACCGGCCCACGGTCGTCACGGTCAAGATCGGCATCAACGACACGTGGCGCCGCTACGACCGCGATCTCCCCAGTCCGGTCGACGAGTTCGAGGCGTGCCTGGACCGGCTGCTCGCGGCCACCGCGCGGGAGTCGTCCGCACGGCTGGTCGTCATCACCCCGTTCCTGCTCCCGGTCGGACCGGACCAGGAACGCTGGTTCGAGGACCTGTCGCCGCGTACCGACGCCGTGCTGCGGGTGGCCGCGCGCAACGCGGCCCGGGTGGTGCGCGCCGACCTCTTGCTGCCCCGTGCGGCAGAGGAGCGGGAGTCGGCGGAACTGGCCCCGGACGGGGTGCATCCGAGCCCGCTGGGGCATCGGCTGATCGCCGACGCGTGGCTCGCCGAGGTCGCTCCCGTCGCCCACGACGCACGGCGGTAGCCGACGAGGTCCGAGACCCCGTACCGCTCTATCCGCTCGGACGCGGGCCGCGCCGGGCCCGGGCCGTCGAGTCGCGGACGATCAGCTTGACCGGCAGGGTCATCGGCTTGCCGGTGTGCGGTGCCGGTCTTCCGCGCGAGGACAGCAGCGCGTCGACGGCGGCCCGTCCCTGGGCGCGCAGCGGGGCGGCGACGGTGGTCAGCCCGGGCCGGACGATGCGCGTCGGGAAGATGTCGTCGAAGCCGACCACGCTGACGTCCCGGGGAACGTGCACGCCGCGTGCCTGGAGAGCGAGCACGACGCCGATCGCCAGTTGGTCGTTGTAGGCCACGACGGCGGTCGGCAGGTCCTCGGGGAGCGCGTCGGCGGCCTCGCGCCCGCCCGCGACCGTCGGCGCGAACGGGCCCACGCGCTGTACCCGCAGGCCCAGCCCGGCCGCCGCCTCGCGCAGACTCCGCACCCGCATCCCGTCCGCCCACGAGGCCTCCGGGCCGGCCACGTAGGTCACCGTGCGATGACCCAGCCGGGCCAGGTGTTCCGCGGTCACGAGCATGCCGTGCGGGTTGTCGAGGGTGATGCTGGGGACGTCGGCGACGTCGCGGTTGAGCACGACCACCGGCCGCTGCTTCGCGGTCATCCGGATGGCCGAGTCCGACAGCCGGGTACCCGCCAGGACGAGTCCCTCGACGGCGGGCAACGCCCTTTCCAGACTGGCGCGTTCCACCCGGTCGCTCTCCTGGGCGTCGATCAGCAGGAGCACGAAGCCGGCCTCGGCGGCGGCCGACTCGGCACCCCGGATGATCTCGGCGTAGAACGGGTTGGTCACGTCGGAGACCACCAGCGCGAGCATCGAGGTGCGGCCGGTGGGCAACCCCGACGCCAACGGATTGACCCGGTAGCCGAGCTCCGCGGCCACCCGCCGGATGCGCTCCGCGGTCGCCGCGTTGACCCGGCCGGGTCTGGCGAACGCCCGGGACACGGTGGACGCGGCCACCCCCGCGGCCCGGGCGACGTCGTAGATCGTCGGCGCCTTCCCGCCGGTCGCGGGGGTCGGTGCGCCGTCATGCTCGCTCACCGGATCTCTCACTTCCGTTCTCGCGGGAAGGCCCCGGGTCCGGGGCGGCGACACCGGTCGTCGGACGATGCCGCGGCCGCCCACGGGTTGGTGGGAGGCAGCGCACTGTACCCCGTTTCGACGCCGCCACCCACCGCGTGACGGCGCCGGGGCATCAGGCGGGTTCGGGGGTGAGCGTGTGCGGGGTGGGGGCGCCGGTGGTCAGGGCCGCCCGGTGGGCGGCGGTGGTGGTGGCGGCGAGGACGACGTGGACGGGAAGGCCGAGCCGGGCGGCGAGTTCGGCGGCGGGGGCGAACTCGGGCGTCGCCTGGAGGATTCTGCCGCCCCGGTGGCCCACCTTGACGGGGAGACGGTCGCCGAGCACGTCCACGTGGGTCCAGCCGCGGTGCAGCTCGGTCTTGCGGACCGGCCGTTCGCGGACGCCCAGGGTGGTGGTGAGGCGGAAGACGGCGTCGCGCAGGGGTTCGGCACCCTGCGAGGGGCACAGGACGGACAGCGTGTGCGCGGGGCGGCCCTTCTTCATCAGGATGGGGGTCAGCCAGGCGTCCGAGGCGCCGGCTTCGATGAGGGAGGCGAGG
This sequence comes from Embleya hyalina, assembly GCF_003967355.1. Lineage (GTDB taxonomy): Bacteria > Actinomycetota > Actinomycetes > Streptomycetales > Streptomycetaceae > Embleya > Embleya hyalina. The sequence continues at coordinate 646,054 of NZ_BIFH01000013.1, forward strand.
ACGCTGGGCCACGCGCGTGGGTCCAGGTCGTCGATGTTGGTTTCCAGGACGACGGCCTCTCCGCCGGCGTCGACGGTCGTGGCGGGCACCGGGGTGCCGAGGAAGACGCGGGTGACGTTGGGGCGTCCGGGAGTGTCCCGGCTGCCGGCCCCGACGCCGGTGCGCTCCAGGCGCAGGTGCGGCAGGGGCGAGCACTCGCGCGCCAGGGTGGTCAGCAGCGCCAGGCCCGTCGGGGTGGCGAGTTCGCCCTCGCCGCCCGCGAACACCTGCCACTCGGCCGCGAGTTCGGCCACCGCGGGAGCGGGGACGGGAAGTTCGCCGTGGGCGGTGGCGACGCGGCCGAAGCCCAACGCCACGGGACCCGCCGTCAGATCGGTCACGGCGAGATCGTGCAGCGCGGCACACACACCGACGACGTCGGCGATGGAGTCCCAGGCACCCACCTCGTGGAAGTGCACCTCCTCCGTGGTGGTGCCGTGTACGTGTGCCTCGGCGACGGCGAGGCGGGCGAAGGCGGCCAGTGCCGACGTGCGGACCGGATCGGCCAGGGGAGCCCGCTCGATGAGGCGGCGTACGTCCCGCCACGTGCGGTGTGCGTGGTCGTGCGCACTCGGCGTCACGTCGATCCGGGTGGCCCGCATACCGGCGCGGGTGACCCGCGTCCGCTCCAGGCGCACCTCGCCGGGGACCACGGCCTCCACCGCGGCGCGCACGGTGTTCAACGCGGCCCCGGCGTCGACGAGGGCGGCGAGCAGCATGTCCCCGGCGACGCCTGCGGACGCGTCGATCCACGCGGCCCTCACGGGCGCAACCGATGCAGGATCTCGCCCGCCTGCGGCACGACGAGGGTGTCCGGATCGGCCGCGAACGCCGCGAAGTCCACCTCGGCGGGGTCCAGATGGCCGAGGTTCGCGCCGCGGACGACGTTTTCGGGAATGCCGGTCGCGAGGGTGACGGTCAACCGGCAGCGCTCGCCGTGCTCTTCGTCGTACGTACCCGCGCCGCGCAGGTGGGTGGAGTGCGCCAGGACGCCCCAGTGCAGGTGCTTGAAGCGGTCCCACTGCTTGGTGAAGTAGTCCCGGCAGTGGTAGCCGATCTGCTCGATCTCCGGGTGCATCGCGGCGATCGTCCGCACGTGCGGCGCGTAGAGGATGACCTCGCCGCCGTCCGCGACGACCGGTTCGAGCTTGTAGAAGCCCTTCGCCGCGGTCCAGATGTCCTCGTACTTCTCCGGGATCACGGACACCACCCGCCGTACGGGCGCGTCCAGGTAGCGGACGTGGACCCGCGCGGACACGTCGGCCGCCGCCGACCACGCCGCCTCCGGGGTCCCGTACGCCATCGCGTGCAGCGCCCCGGTGCCGGATTCGACCACCACGCACAACGCGCGCCGGCGGCTCGGGATCAGCGCGGCCGCCTCGTGGATCAGCGCGCGCACCGGGGTGATGCCGCGCGTGCCGATGATCTCCGCACTGGTGATCAGGGCCCCGAGCCAGTGCGACAGGTCGATGATGTCGGCGCCCGCGACGCCGGGGAAGAAGTACTTGTCCCCGCCGGAGAAACCGACCACCTCGTGCGGGAAGACCGGGCCGACGACCAGGGCCACGTCGTGCTCCACGACGGCCCGGTTCAGGCGCACGTCGACCTCTCGGCGCAGCAGCCCGCCGGACAACTCGGCCACCCGGTCGGCGCCGATCGTGCCGACCGAGGCGAACGTCGACGGCTCCCACCACTCGTGGTTGAGCACGGTCATGCCGGGCAACGGAGGGATGTGGGCGGCCAGTTCGGCCTCGCCCATCGGCGCGTGCGTACCCAGCGCGACCAGCACCGTCAACCGGGAGACCCGGCCGTACAGCGCCTCGTGCACCGCGGCGAGCAGCAGCGGAAGCGGGCAGCTGCGGGTGCCGTCGGGTACCACCAGGCAAACGCTCCGGCCGTCGAGGTCCTCGCCGGCCAGTTGTTCGGCGACGAAGGCTCGCACCCGGTCCTCGGCCAGGACGGTGCCCGGCCCACCGATCTGTGCTGTCATGGCGGCCAGAGGACCATGGTGTCCGACGTGGTGCAAGTGCCCGGGGCAACACATGGCAACCGGTTGCCGCGCCGGGCCGACGGCGGCGAACATGCCGTCATGTCAAGCCCCCACTCCGCGACCCGGCCGCTGTCCCGCGCGGTCGACGGACGCCCCGCCGCGCCGGTGCGCATGCTCCATCTCGGCCTGGGCGGCTTCTTCCGAGCCCATCAGGCCTGGTACACCGAGCACGCCGGGGACGCCGACCGGTGGGGGATCGCGGCGTTCACCGGCCGCAGCACCACCATCGCCGAGCGGCTGACCGCGCAGGACGGGCTCTACACGGTGGTCACCCGCGCGCCCGACCGCGACCGCTTCGAGGTGGTCGGTTCGCTCACCTCGGCACACCCCGGCGGCGACCACGCCGCGTGGCTGGACCACTGGCGGCGGCCGGAACTCGCGGTGGTCACCCTGACGGTCACCGAGGCGGCGTACGCCCGCGCCTCCGGGGGCGGCCTGGACACCCGACGCGCCGACGTGAGTGCCGACATCGCCGCGCTGCGCGCCGATCCGACGGCCCCGGTGTCGACGGTCGCCGCACGGCTGCTGGCCGGGCTGGCCGCCAGGCGGCGCGCGGGCGGCGGCCCCGTGGCCGTCGTGCCGTGCGACAACCTGCCGGGCAACGGCGAGGTCACCGCGCGGATGATCGGCGAACTGGCGGACACGATCGGGCGCCCCGAATGGCGCGAGGCGGCCGCACACGCCTCGTACGTGGCCACCATGGTCGACCGGATCACCCCGTGGACCACGCCGGACGACGTGGCCGCCGTCCGCGACGCGACCGGGCGGCCCGACGAAGCCCCCGTCGTCACCGAGCCGTTCACCGAGTGGGTGCTCAGTGGCGAGTTCCCGGCCGGGCGGCCGCGCTGGGAGGACGCCGGGGCCCGCTTCGTCGCCGACGTCACGCCGTACGAGGAACGCAAACTGTCGCTGCTCAACGGCGCACACTCGCTGTTGGCGTACGCGGCGCCGCTCCTCGGGCACGCCACCGTCGCCGAGGCCGTGGCCGATCCGGTCTGCCGGGTCTGGGTGCGCGAATGGTGGGACGAGGCCTCGGCCCACCTGGACTTCCCGGAAACGGTGCTGACCGCCTATCGGGCCGCGCTGACGGACCGCTTCGCGAACCCGCGCATCCGGCACACCCTCGCCAAGATCGCCGAGGACGGGGCGCAGAAGATCCCGGTGCGCGTTCTTCCGACGCTCTACGCCGAGCGGGCGTCCGGGGCGATGCCGCCGGGCGCGATCCGCGTCGTCGCCGCGTGGTTGCTGCACCTGCTCGGAAAAAACGGGATCCCCGTACGGGACGGCGCCGCGCCGGTGCTCACCGGATCACCGGCCGAGGCCGTGCACGCGGTGCTGGCCTTCCTCGATCCCGCCCTGGCCGGGGACACCGAACTGGTCGAGGCGCTCACCGCCCGGGCCTGGGAACTCGACTGAACGAAGTCGTCGTCGGCGGCGCGCGCACGCGCCGCGCACGCGCCGGCGCGGACCGGCCGGCGCGGACCCGACGGCGGCGAACCGTCACACCAACCTCGAACAGGAGAAGCACGTCATGCTCCCGGGACTGTCCGACACCGACGGCGAGGCCGTCGACCGCGTCGGCACACTGCTCCACACGCCCGGACGGCTCGGTGTGGCCTTCTCCGGGGGAGTGGACTCCTCCGTGCTGCTGGCCCTGGCCGTGCGAGCGCTGGGCGCCGACCGCGTGGTCGCGGTGCTCGGCGTCTCGCCCAGCCTCGCCGCGGACGAGCGTACGGCGGCCCTGCGCGTCGCCGCGACGATCGGGGCGCGCGTGGTCGAGGTGGTCACCCATGAGGGCGACCTGCCGGCGTACCGGGCCAACGGCCCCGACCGGTGTTTCCACTGCAAGGACGAGTTGTTCGCCCGCATTTCCGCCGAGGTGGTCCGGGCGCACGGTCTGACGGCCGTCGCCTACGGGGAGAACGCCGACGACGTGGTGCGCGCGGACCGCCCCGGTGCCGAGGCCGCCGTGCGCCACCGGGTGCTGCGCCCGCTCGCCGACGCGGGCCTGGACAAGGCGGCGGTCCGCCGGATCGCCGCCGCGCTGGGCCTGCCGTGCGCGGACAAGCCGGCCGCGCCCTGTCTGGCCTCGCGGATCCCGCACTTCAGCGAGGTCACACCGGACAAGCTGGGACAGATCGAGGCGGCGGAACGGGGCCTGCGGGGGCTGGGTTTCGGCGACTGCCGGGTCCGCCACCACGGCGATATCGCACGGATCGAGGTGCCCGTCGCCGAGATCGCGGCGCTCGCGGGCGAACGGCGCGAGGCGGCGTTGGCGGTGGTCCGGGCCGCCGGGTTCCGGACGGTCGCCGTCGACCTCGCGGGCCTGCGATCGGGCGCCTTCACGCTTTCCCTGATCGGAGTTCGCCATGGCTGAAACGACTGAATCGTTCGCACGTCTCGACCACGAGCGGATCGACCGCAGGGGATATCCAGAGGCGATCTTCTGCGAGGGGAAGACCCCGGAGCAGGTGGGCGCGATCGCCGCCGAGTTGCGCGAGCACGGCCGGGCGCCGGCCCTGTTCACCCGCGCCGGACCCGAGCACGCGCGGGCCGTGCTCGCCGAACTGCCCGACGCCCGGCACGAGTCGCAGGCCCGGCTGCTGGTGTGGCCGCCCGTACCGCCCGCCCCGGAGGGAGGTCTCGTGGTCGTGTTGGCGGCGGGTACCTCCGACCTCCCGGTGGCGCTGGAGGCCGAACTGACCGCCCGCTATCTCGGCCGGCGCTGCGAGTCGGCCGTGGACGTGGGCGTGGCCGGACTCCACCGCGTGATCGGCATGCTCGACCTGCTGCGCTCCGCCCGGGTCGTGGTGGTCGCTGCGGGCATGGACGGCGCGCTGCCCAGTGTGGTGGCGGGGCTGGTCGCCGCACCCGTCGTCGCGGTGCCGACCTCCGTCGGCTACGGAGCGGCCTTCGGCGGCGTGGCCCCCCTGCTGTCCATGCTCAACGCGTGCAGCCCCGGGGTCGCGGTCGTCAACATCGACAACGGCTTCGGGGCCGGGCACCTCGCCGCGCAGATCGCGGCACCCGTGACGCCCGCGGCCGACGCCGCGACGTGGGGGTCGGCCGGCCCGGAGTGAGCGGCCCCGCCTCGCGGCAACACATGACAACCGATTGCCGTGCTCTCCGGCCCCGGACAACCATTCGGGGTATGCCCTCCTCACTCCATCCCGACCGGCTCCTGCCCGTCGACGCACCGGCACGCGCCGTCGCCCGCCGGCTCTACGAAGCCGTCCGCGACCTGCCGATCCTGTCGCCGCACGGTCATGTGGACCCTCGACTGCTGGTCGACGACCGGCCGTTCAACGATCCGGCGAGTCTGCTGATCTCCGCCGATCACTACGTCACGCGCCTGCTGCACGCCTGCGGCGTCCCGCTGGACGAACTCGGGGTGGGGCAGGGGCCGTTGCCCGAACAACAGGCCCGCCGGGCGTGGCGCGCGATGTGTGCGCACTGGAGCGCCTTCCGGGGCACCCCCGTCCGCTACTGGATGGAGGCGGAACTCGTCGAGATCTTCGGTGTGACCGAGCGCCCCGCCGCGGCCACGGCCGACCGGATCTACGACGGGATCGCCGCGCGGCTGGCCGATCCGGCCTACCGTCCGCGGGCGTTGTTCCGCCGCTTCGGCATCGAGGTGCTGGCCACCACCGACGACCCCGCGGACGACCTGGCGGCCCACCGGGCACTGGCCGCCGACCCGGAGTGGACGGCGCGGGTCGTGCCCACCTTCCGCCCCGACCGCTACCTGGAACCCGGTGCGGGCTGGGCCGCGGCCGTGGCGCGCCTGGGCGAGGCCGCGGACATCGACACCTCGGACTACGACGGCTACATCCGGGCGTTGGAGGACCGACGACGCCACTTCATCGCACACGGCGCCACCTCCGCCGACCACAGCCACCCGGACGTGGGCACCGAACCGTTGACCCACGGCGAGGCCGCCCGCATTCACCAGGCCGCTCTACAGGGCACGGCGAGCGAGGCCGAGGGTGTCGCCTTCCGTCGACACATGCTCCTCGAGATGGCCCGCATGTCCTGCGACGACGGCCTCGTGATGACCCTGCACCCGTCCGTGCGCCGCAACCACCACGCGCCCACCCACCATCGGTACGGCCCCGACACCGGCCACGACATCCCGCTGCGCGCCGAGTTCACCGACGCCCTGCGTCCGCTGCTGCACAGGTACGGAACCGCCGAAGGGTTCCACCTGATCCTGTTCACCCTCGACGAGACCGTCTTCACCCGGGAGATCGCCCCGCTGGCCGGGTTCTACCCCTCGGTCTACGCGGGCGCCCCGTGGTGGTTCCTCGACGCCCCCGACGCCATCCGCCGCTTCCGCCGCGCGGTCACCGAGACGGCGGGATTCTCCCGGACATCCGGCTTCGTCGACGACACCCGAGCCTTCTGCTCCATCCCCGCCCGCCACGACATGTCACGGCGACTGGACTGCGGCTACCTCGCCGAACTGGTCACCGAACACCGACTCGACGAGGACGAGGCAATGGAAACGGCCGTGGACCTGGTCACCACCAACCCCCGGAGGGCCTTCAAACTGTAACCACAACCCTCGCGCGGCGTGCGGCCGTCGGCGAGACCGCGCGGCCGAGCACGAACTCGCCCACTCCGAGTTCCCCCGGGTTTCCCAGCCTCGGGTGGGAGGCGGCACGATGATTGCCGTATGCCTCCGTGTTCACGCGCGTCAGGTTCATCCGGGATTCACCAGGGAGGTTCCGTTGTGATCGATCACGCGGACGTCATCGTCGTCGGCGCCGGCCTGGCCGGCTTGGTGGCCACGTACGAACTCACCCGTGCGGGGCGGCGGGTGATCGTAGTGGACCAGGAGAACGAGGCCAACCTGGGTGGTCAGGCGTTCTGGTCGTTGGGCGGGTTGTTCCTGGTGGACAGTCCCGAGCAGCGCCGTATGGGTATCAAGGACTCGCGCGAACTCGCCCTGGCCGACTGGCTCGGCTCGGCCGGCTTCGATCGCGAGCGTGAGGATCGGTGGCCGCGTCGGTGGGCCGAGGCGTACGTCGACTTCGCCGCCGGTGCCAAACGTGCCTACCTGCACGGACTCGGCCTGCGGCTGACCCCCGCGGTCGGGTGGGCGGAGCGGGGCGGTGGCACCGCGACCGGGCACGGCAACTCCGTACCGCGCTTCCATCTGACCTGGGGTACCGGCCCGGAGGTGGTGCGGGTGTTTCGCGAACCGGTGCTCGCGGCGGCCGAACGCGGTCTGGTCGACTTCCGGTTCCGGCACCGGGTCGACGACCTGGTGGTCGAGGACGGCGCGGTCACCGGTGTGCGCGGCACCGTACTCGTGCCCGACGACGCGCCGCGCGGGGTGCGCTCCTCGCGCGAGGCGGCCGGGGAGTTCGAACTGCGCGCCGGGGCCGTCGTGGTCACCTCGGGCGGGATCGGCGGCGACCACGAACGGGTCCGCGGACACTGGCCGGTCGACCGGCTCGGCCCCGCGCCGGCCGAGATGATCACCGGGGTGCCCGCGTACGTCGACGGTCGGATGCTCGACGCCGCCGAACGCGCCGGGGCGTCCCTGGTCAACCGGGACCGCATGTGGCACTACACCGAAGGCATCAAGAACTGGGACCCCGTCTGGCCCGACCACGCGATCCGGATCATCCCCGGCCCGTCCTCGCTGTGGTTCGACGCCACCGGCAAACGCCTGCCCGCACCGCTGTTCCCCGGCCACGACACCCTCGCCACACTGCGCCACATCGGCGCCACCGGACACCACCACACCTGGTTCGTGCTCACCCGCACCATCGTGGAGAAGGAATTCGCGCTCTCCGGGTCCGAACAGAACCCCGACATCACCGGCAAGGACCTCAAACTCGCCCTCTCCCGGGTCAAGAAGGGCGCCCCGGGTCCGGTACAGGCCTTCCTCGACCACGGCGAGGACTTCGTCGTCCGCCACGACCTGCGGGCCCTCGTCGACGGCATGAACGCGCTCACCCCCGACACGCCCCTCGACCACGCCGACATCGAGCGCGAGGTGCTGGCCCACGACCGCGAGGCGGCCAACCCGTACGGGAAGGACCTCCAATTGATGTCCGTCCGCAACGCCCGCGCCTACCTGCCCGACAAGATCACCCGCGTCGTCAAGCCGCACCGCTTCCTCGACCCCGCCCACGGTCCGCTGATCGCCGTACGCCTGCGCATCCTCACCCGCAAGAGCCTCGGCGGCCTCGAAACCGACCTCGACGCACGGGTGCTGCGCCCGGACGGCGAGGTGATCCCGGGCCTGTACGCGGCAGGTGAGGCAGCCGGCTTCGGTGGCGGCGGCGTCCACGGCTACAACGCCCTGGAGGGCACCTTCCTCGGCGGCTGCATCTTCTCCGGTCGCGCGGCCGGACGCGCGTCGGCGCGGCGCCTCGCGTGAGGCGCCGTCGTCCGCCGCCCGGACCCGGGCCCGCCGAACGTCGGGCCCGGGTCCGATTCCGGGGCCGTCAGCGGCTCAGGTCCCGGAACCGCTTCACCGCCAGCGGGGCGAACACCGCGATCAACGCCAACGGCCAGGCCACCGCGAGGAGTTCCGCGTGGGTCGCGGCCCAGGAGTCGCCGCCCGCGCCCGGGTTGTCGAACAGATCCCGGACCGCGGTGGCCGTCGCCGACATCGGGTTCCACTCCACGATCGCGCCCAGCCACGCCGGCATCGACGCGGGCGAGGCGATGGCGTTGGAGAGGAAACCGACCGGCCAGACCAGGATCTGCACCGCCTGCACCAGTTCCGGCCGGCCCGCGACCATCGCCAGGTGGATGCCGACCCACAACATCGCGAACCGCAGCAGCAACAGCAGTCCCACCGCGCCCAGGAAGGAGGCGAACCCCTCGTGCGTGCGCCAGCCGATGGCGTATCCGACCGCGATCATCACGGTCAGGCCGACCGCCGACTGCAACATGTCGGCGATGCTCCGTCCGACCAGGACCGCGCCGGAGTTCATCGGCATCGAGCGGAACCGGTCGATGACCCCCTTGCCGAGGTCCTGGGTGACCGCGAGCATCGTCGCCTCGAGGCCGAACGCCATGGTCATGGTGAGCATGCCGGGCACCAGGTAGGCCCGGAAGTCCCCGGCGACGCCCTGCCCGCCGCCGATCAGGTAGCCGAACATCAGCAGCATCATCACCGGGAAGACCAGGCCGACGACCACCTGCACGGGTTGGCGGGCCCAGCGGGCCAACTCGCGCCTGGTCATCGTCCAGGAGTCGACGACCGCCCAGATCGGCTTCGAACCCGCACCGTGCGCCGTGCCCGCACCGTGAATCGCACTCATACGGCGTCCTCCTTCGTCAGGTGCATGAAGACCTCGTCGAGCGTCGGCCGGCGCATCACGATGTCCTCGGCCTCGATGCCGGCCGCCTCCAGCACCCGCACGGTCTCGGTCAGCGCGGCCATCCGGTCGGTGATCGTGGCACCGACCATGCGCCGGTCCTCGTCGACCACCACGTCACCGGGCAGGAGCGAGGCCGCGTGTGCCAGCCGGCCCGCGTCGCGCAGGACCACGTCGATGCGGTCACCGCCGGTCTCGGACTTCAGCTCGTCCGGCGTACCCTCCGCGACGACCCTCCCGTGGTTGATCACCGCTATCCGATCGGCCAACTGGTCGGCCTCCTCCAGGTATTGCGTGGTCAGCAGAACGGTGGTGCCGCCGCCCACCAGTGAGCGCACCGCGTTCCACACCTCCGCGCGGCCTCGGGGGTCGAGCCCGGTCGTGGGCTCGTCCAGGAAGAGCACCTGCGGCCGGGAAATGAGCGACGCCGCCAGGTCGAGCCGACGCCGCATGCCGCCGCTGTACCGCCCGACGGCCTTGTCGCCGGTGTCCGCGAGCCCGAACCGGGCCAGCAATTCGTCGGCCCGGGTGCGGGCGCGGCGGGCGCCGAGGTGGTGGAGGCGGCCGAACATCTCCAGGTTCTGGCGGCCACCGAGTTCTTCGTCGACCGCGGCGTTCTGGCCGAGCAGCCCGATCCGTGAGCGCACCTCGTCGGCCCGGGTCCGGACGTCGATTCCCGCCACCTCGACGCGTCCCTCCTCGGGGCGCAGCAGCGTGGACATGATGCGTACGGCCGTGGTCTTGCCGGCGCCGTTCGGGCCGAGGATCCCCTGCACGGTCCCGGCTCGGACGGTGAGATCGAGGCCGTCCAGCGCCTGCTTGTCCCCATACCTCTTGCGCAGTCCTTCGACGACGATCGCCGGATCGTGGTCAGCCAAGACAGCCTCCCTGGAAGTCAGTGGTCAAACTTGACTAGAGAGGCAAGGTACGGCGTCCCGGGCCGTCTAGTCAAACTTGATTACATCCCGACGACACCCGGCGCCACGCTCGCTAGTCAAACTTGTATAGTGATAGCGGCAAAATTGCCCGAAGAGGAGATGCGCATGTCAGCGATCCGGCTGCTGATCCTGGGTGCGGTCCGCCAGCACGGACGGGCGCACGGCTACCAGGTCCGCAACGACCTGGAGTACTGGGGGGCCCACGAGTGGTCCAACGCCAAGCCGGGCTCGATCTACCACGCGCTCAAGCAGATGGCGAAGCAGGGACTCCTCGTCGCACACGACGTCGCCCCGAGCACCGTCGGCGGCCCGCCCCGCGTCGAGTACGAGATCAACGACAAGGGAACCGAGGAGTACTTCACCCTGCTTCGCGAGGCATTGAGCTCGCACGAACAGAAGACCGACGTACTCTCGGCCGGCATCGGCTTCATCGTCGACCTGCCGCGAGCCGAGGCCGTCGCGCTCCTCGAGGAGCGGGTCGCGGGACTCGAGCGGTGGCGGTCCTCGGTCACCGACTACTACACGCCGGAGGAGGGGCTCGAACAGCTCGGGCACATCGGCGAGATCATGAACATGTGGGTGCACTCGGCCGACGCCGGCGCGGAATGGACGCGGGGTCTGATCGAGCGCATCGCGGGCGGCGCGTACACGTTCGCGGGCGAGGGCGAACCCTTCGTGGGCGTGCTCGCGAACGACGAGCCGAACCCGTACGCGACGCGCCCGGACCCCGAGGACGACACCCGCGACGACGGGGAGCCGGCGCGCCCGCGTGGCTGACCCGGATACCCCGGGCCGAACGACGCCCTCGCCGGACGCCCGGTGGCGCACGCGGCGGCCGGGTTCGGGGACGCGCCGCGGCCGGAGGGCGGCTCGGCCGTGTGTCCGGTGGTCGGCGCTCACGAACGCCACCGTCCGGCCCGCTCCCACCCGCGTACCGCCGGTAGAGTGACAGTCGATGCCGGAAACCCGCCAACCTTCTCCGATGTCCTCGTCGGAGCCGCGCGACATGGTCAGCGGCGCCGGATGGCTCCCGCACGGCTACCACCTCGACCCGCACACCCACGACCAGGGCCAACTCGTCTACGCCGCCGCCGGGACACTGGCCACCACGACGGTGCGCGGGACCTGGGTCGCCCCGGCCAACCGGATGACGTGGACGCCACCCGGCTTCGCCCACGGCCACCGCTTCTACGGCCGCAGCAACGCACGCCTGCTGACGATCCCGCTCGACCTGTGCGGCCGACTCCCGGAACACCCCGGCGTCTTCGCCGTCAGCCCACTGCTGCGCGAGGCCGTCCTGGTCCTGACCGACGGCCGCCCCGAGGCCCGCCCCGGCGCCCACCGACGACTGCTCGCCGTGGTCGTCGACGAACTCTGCGACGCCCCGACGCAGTCCCTGCACCTGCCCGAACCCGACGACGACCGGCTGCGCACGGTCACCGACCTCCTGCATGCCGACCCCGCGCGGCCGGCGACCCTGACCGAACCGGGACGCGCCGCGGGAGCCAGTGAGCGCACCCTCAGCCGCCTCTTCCACGCCGAACTGGGCATGAGCTTCCACCAGTGGCGCACGATGTTGCGCATCCACCACGCGCTGGCCCACCTCACCAACGGCATGTCGGTCACCGACACCGCGGTGACATGCGGCTGGTCGAATCCCTCCGGCTTCATCGACGCCTTCAACGAGGTCGTCGGCCAGACCCCTGGCACCTATCAGGCGGCTCTGCGCAACAGCCCCGCCGTGCCGTAGGCGCGGGGATTCCCCGGGAATCCCGAACTCCCCAGGATTGGCGGGTTTTCGGTATCGGGTGTCGGTCTGCCGGTGGTGGGACCCCCGGGCCGGAGCACAGGGTGGTGGTCCGCACACCACACCACCCGGGCGGCGGGCCCACCGCCTCCCGATCCGAGGAGCCCCGGAACACATGGTCGAGACACACGAGAACACCCCCGTCGTCATCGTCGGGGCCGGAGTCGCCGGCCTCACGCTCGGCAACATCCTGCTGAACAACGGCGTCGGCTGCGTCGTGCTGGAAAAGCGCAGCCGCGCATACGTCGACCGGCGCCAACGCGCCGGAGCCATCGACAGCTTCGGCGTGGGCGTCATCCGCAGGTGGGGGCTCGGCGAGGTCCTGGAGGGCGACCCCATCCCGCAGGACGAGGGCGGCTTCTTCATCGACGGCCGGGCGATGCCCATGGACATCGAACACGACGAGGACGACGGCATGTTCGTCCCCCAACACGTCCTGGTCCGCAACCTGACCGACACGTTCCTGGCCGGGGGCGGCGACCTGCGCTTCGAAGCCCTCGACGTTAACCTGCGGGACGTCGACGGCCCGCGGCCCACGGTCGGCTACCGCGACCCCGACGGCACGGCGCACGTCGTCACCTGCGACTTCATCGCGGGCGCGGACGGCTTCCACGGGGTGACCCGATCCGCCATCCCCGCCGACGTGTCGACCGAGTACTCCCACGAGTACGGCTACTCCTGGCTCACGGTCCGGGCCGCGGTGCCCACCGACCCCATGGGCATGGCCATTCACGAACGCGGCCTGGCCGGCATGATCCCCCGCGGCGCCGACGCCACCCGCATCTACCTGCAGTGCCCGGTCGACGACACCCCCGAACAGTGGCCCGACGAGCGCGTCTGGAACGAGCTCGAAGCCCGTTTCGGCACTCCCGTCGCGCGCGGCGAGATCCTCGCCAAGCAGGTCGTCCCGCTGCGCAGCGTGGTCTTCGACCCGATGAGCCACGGCAGGCTGTACCTGCTCGGCGACGCGGCCCACATCGTCCCGCCGATGAGCGCGAAGGGCATCCACCTCGCCCTCCACGACACCGACGTCCTCGCCCGCGCCGTCCTCGCCCGAATCCACGAGGACGACGCGAGCCTGCTGGAGAGCTACTCCGCGGACTGCCTGCGCCACATCTGGAACTACCAGGCGTTCGCCGCCTGGATCACCGACCTCATGCACAACGCGGGCGACACCTCCTACGAAGGAGAATTCCGCAAGCAGATCGCCCGCGCGGAGATGACCCGCCTGTTCACCTCCCCCACGGCGCACAAACTCTTCGGCGAACTCACCGCCGGCACCAACTGAAGACCGATTCGCTCCGGGGCCGGGGTGAACGGATCCGTCCCCGCCGTCGAGGGCACCGGATTTGACGCGGCCGAAAGACTGGAGGAGAGGGCGATTCGCCGGCCGATTCCGGTCGGATGTCCGGTCCCGATGGTCGCGGGCCTCGTACGCGGGGTCTCGGGCTCCGGGGCGGTGGACGCGCGGGCGCGGCCGCCGGCGCGGGTCGTCCGGATGGGAGGAAGGCACGATGCGGGAACTTGCGGGACGGGTCGGTGTGGTCACCGGGGCGGCCGGTGGGATCGGCTACGGCATTGCGCGGGCTCTGGCGGACGACGGGATGCGCGTGGTCCTGGCCGACACGGACACGGCGCGGCTGGAGAAAGCCGCGGCGATGCTGGGGGCGGCCGGCGCGGAGGTATTGGCGGTGCCCACCGACGTGCGGGACGCAGCTGCCGTCCGGGCCCTCGCGGAAGCCGCGACGGCCGGGTTCGGACGAGTCGACGTCGTCTGCAACAACGCCGGGGTGTGGACGTTGAACAGACAGTGGGAGACCGAACTCGTCGACTGGCAGTGGGTCGTGGACGTCAACCTGTGGGGCGTCGTGCACGGCGTGCGCACGTTCGTTCCGCTGATGCTCGCGCAACCGGAAGGCGGGCACATCGTGAACACCGCGTCGATGGGCGGCTTGATCGGCGGCGCGATGACCGGGCCCTACGGCACCACGAAACACGCGATCGTGGGCCTGACCAAGGGACTTCGCGCCGAACTCGGCGGAACCGCGGTCGGGGTGTCGCTGCTGTGTCCGGGCAAGGTGCGGTCCGACATGCTCGACCGGGTCGGCGCCCGCCCCGCCGCGGACGCCGACGAGGAGCCTCCCGGCGACGGCGGGCCGACGCCGTCCGCCCGGGACGTGATCGACGCGATGCGCAGGTCGCAGGCGGGGGCGATGAGCGCCGCGGAGGCCGGCGAACAGGTCGCCGCGGCGATCCGCGAGGACAGGTTCTGGGTGCTGCCGGGCGCCGACGCCCACGAGCCCTTGTTGCGGGCGGAGTTCGACGAACTGCTCGGCGCGTTCGGATCGATGCCGGCCGACGGGTGAGTCCCGGACCGGCGGGACGCGCGCCGACGGACGCGTCGCGTGCCGGAATGCGGCCTCGGTGACGGTACGGCGTCCGCCGGCCCCGGTAGGGCCGGCGGCGTCATCCGCGAGTGTGGCCGTCGCCGCCGAGGCGGTGAAGGCGTCGACGTCGGGCATGGTCAGATCTCGCGGCGGAGCGCGGCGATCTTCGGCCGGGGGCGGACGACTTCGTCGGGTGCGGCGGTGCGGGCGGCCTCGCGGAGGGCGGCGAACGCCGAAGGCCGGGTCGCGGTCGATGGCGACGCGCGACCCGGCCGGGTGGCGGGACGGGGACGGAGCGGGGCCGGTCCGTGTTCCCGCTTCGCCTACTTGCCGAATGTGAGCGATGCCGCCGGCGAGGCGTTGCCGTACGCGTCCACGGCCACGACCCGGGCCACGTAGCGGCCGCGCGCGACGGTGCCCGGTACGGGGATGTCGAGGGTGTTCGGACGGGGCATGAAGTAGTAGTCCGACAAGACCTTGGACGAGACGAGCGACTTCCCCGTCGCCGCGTCGGTGATGTCGACGTTGTAGTGGTGCACCATCTGGTCGTCCGTGGCCTGGGCGATCCGCACGGCCGTGCCGCCCTTGGCGTCGCGCACCGCGGACAGCGGCTGACGCGTGGTGAACTTCGGGGCCACGGTGTTGCGCGCGGCCTTGGTGTAGGTGAAGTTGTCCTTGATCTGCTGGTTCGTCGAGCCCTTGAGGCGTACGGTCCAGGTGGGACCGCTCAGGGTGCCCGCGCTGGCGTACGGCGGCTGCCAGCTCGCCGACCACTTGCCGTCGGTGTAGATGTCGTGCTTGTCCGCGGCCATGTTCACCCGCGCGATCTCCGTACGGTCCTTGTAGACCTCGACGAAGAGCGCCTGCGCGGTCGGCGACTCGAACCGGTCGGCAAGACCCTTCTCGGTGACCATCTGGTAGCCGTGGTCCATCTCGACGTACGACATCGAACCGTCGTTGACCGAGGTGAAGTCGCGCTGCTGGATGGAACGTTCGTCGTTGATGTTCAGGTGCGAGTGGCCGGAGAAGTAGACGGCCTGCGGGAACGCGCTCAGGTCCTCCGTGAGGCGCGGGTTGCTCGCCTGCTGTCCGTCCATGACCGTGTCCGTGGCGGGCCGGTGGCCCTGGACCAGGACGGGCTTGCCGGCGTAGGCCCGGTCGGCGGTGATCGCGGCGAGTCGCTGCTTGAGCCAGGCGCGCTGGGCCGTGTCGGAGTTGTACGTCTCGGTGTTGACCGTCAGCACGTGCAGGCCGTTCACCTGGGAGTCGTAGTAGCCGCCGCCCGAGTCGGGGAACCACGCCTTGGGGTAGCCGGCCCGTATCGCGGCCAGGCTGTCGTCGTGGTTGCCGGTGGAGATCAGCACCTGCGTGTCGGTCATGCGCTTGCGGGCCAGGTTGGCCTGGAAGATCTCGGAGACGATCTTGTGATCGGGACCCTTGCCGTCGCCGTTGTCGTTGATCATGTCGCCGTTCAGCAGGATCGCGTCCGGCTTGGGGAAGACGGATCCGATGGTGTCGAAGAAGCTCTCGTACTTCTTGTCGTTGGCGGCGTGGCCGCCGACGTGGACGTCGGACATCACGACCAGGCGGGCGAGGGGCTTCTCGGCGGTCTTGATCAGATAGCCGTACGACACCGGGACACTGGCCCGGTTGCCGTGGAAGGCGACCGCCGTGACGTTGGTGTCCTTGTCGATCCGCAGCGGACGGCCGGGGGAGTAGACGCGGCTGTCGCGGGTCGGGGTCGTGCCGTCCAGGGTGTAGCGCACCGTCGTGCCGCGCGCGACCTGGAACTTCACGTCCACCGCGTGCTCGTAGCGCCCGCCGGGGACGGTGACGTGCGGTGCGGACGGGGTGGCGGGATCGGCCTGTGCGACGGCCGGGGCGACGGCGGGGGAGACGAGCGCGACGGAGGCTGCGGCAATCACGAGAGGGGCGAGTCTCACGGGGTTCCTGTTCTCTGGTTCCGGTGACGACACGGCTTCTCCACGCGGTTTATAACGTATGGATAACCGGTCCGGTCCAGAGAGGCTATGCGGGCCATGTCGATCCGAGGCACGTTCGAATCGACGTTCCGGTGAAGTGATCATGAACGTCCGACGGTTGGGGTCGGGCCCGCGGGTACTCCCGAACCCCGCTCCCGCCGCTGCCGACGAAGGGCGACCCCGCCCGATCGGCGGACGGGGTCGGTGCCTACCGATCGCGCGTGACGGACCAGGCCGGCAGGTGCGCGAAGAACGCCACGGCGTCCGGCCGCCATCGCCCACCCCACGTGCCGGTCCGCGCCGCCGCTTCCCGCGCGTGGTGCTCGGCGTCGGCGCGGAGGTCGCGGTCGATGCCGTGGGCGCGTGCGATCCGGCGGATCCGGTCGAGGGCGTCGTCGTCACAGGACGGATCTCCCAGGACCGCGTCCACCACCTTGCGTTCGGCGTCGTCGGCCGCCGCGAGCAGGGCGCGGACGACGTAGCTGCGTCGTCCGGTACGGATGTCGGATCCGAGGGGTTTGCCGAGGACCGCCGAGTCGCCGAAGAGGTCCAGCCAGTCGTCGTGGATCTGGTTGGCGATGCCCACCGCGGTGGCGTAGGCGCGCAGTTCGCCCTCGTACGGAGCGATATCGGCGCCGGTGGCGAGCAGGCCCAGGCGCAGCGGGGCGAGCACCGAGTAGCGGGTCGACTTGTATTCGGTGACGGTGTGCAGGAACCCGATGTCGGCGGCGGGGCAAAAGTCGCGTTCCAGGTCCAGGATCTGCCCGCTGACCATGGCGGCCCCGGCCTCGGCGGGAACGGCGGCCATGGCCGGGACGCGGGCGGGTGGCAGGTCGCCGGTGAGGAGGACGCGCATGGACAGGAACGCGGCCAGGTCGCCGGCGAGGACGGCCAGGGCGAGGGCGACGTCGGGCCGGTCGGGGAATCGGTCGCGGTAGGCGTAGTAGGTGGATGGGCCGCCTCGGCGTACGGGCGCGTCGTCGATGATGTCGTCGTGGATCAGGGCGTGGGTGTGCAGCAGTTCGATGCTCACGGCGGCGTCGTCGAGCCCGGGCACCACCTCGTCCGTGACCAGCGCGGCGGCCTCGTGCAGCAGGGCGACCCGAAGGCGTTTGCCGCCGCGCAGCGACAACTCGCGCACCAGGTCGAGCGCCTGGCGGGGAAACGCGCCGTGCGGCGGCAGGTCCAAGGCGCCGCTCGCCGGATCGGTCAGGGCGTCGAAACAGGCCGCGAAGCGGACTTCGAACCGCTGTTGGTGGCCGTTCGCGCGGTGTAGGGCGGCGGTGAGGGCGTCGTTCACCGAACCAGGGTTGCACGCCGTCACGAGGACCCGCTCACGACCGGGCCGGTACCGCCGACCACGCGGCGTAAACCGACCCGACGCCTCGGGTCCGCGCGTACCTGCCTCGTCCGATGGCCCTCGGTCCGTGGCGCGTGACCCGTTGACAGGTGCCCGACCGGGCCCTAGCGTGCTCCATCACCGGATAGGAAAGTTTCCTAACTATCGAGGTCCAGCGCCAACTTCCCCCGCGTGGACGACCGTTGCCGGACATCGCCTGCCACGAAGACGCTCGCAGCGGACCCGCCCGGGGAGCACCACGAGTCGCCGAGTCGCCCCCGCGCTCGGCCCCTCTTCGCTGGAGGACACCGTGAGACGCAGCAAACCCCGGCCGTCGAGGGCGTTCGGCGCCCTGGTGGCCGCGGCCACCACCGCCTCGCTCTGCGTGGCCCTGCCCGCCGCCCACTCCGCCCCCCTCCCTCGTGCCGCCGCCACGTACGAGGCCGAGGCCGCCCAAGTCGCCAAGGGCAAGGTGGAGTCCAACCACGCCGGCCACACCGGCACCGGCTTCGTGAACTTCGACGCGGTCTCCGACGCGTACGTCGAGTTCACCGTCCGGGCCGAGCAACCGGGCGCCACGAAGCTCGACTTCCGCTACGCCAACGGCACTTCCGTCGACCGGCCGTTGGACATCACGGTCAACGGCACGCAGGCCGCCGACGACCTCTCCTTCCCCGGCACCGGCGCCTGGACGACCTGGAAGACGGCCTCCGTCACGACGGCACTGGTCGCCGGTACCAACAGGATCCGCGCCACCACCTCGGGCGTGGACGGCCCCAACCTCGACAGCCTGATCGTCACCCCGCAGGGCCCGGCCGACACCGAGAAGCCCACGGCCCCGAAGAACCTGCGCAAGGACAAGGAGCCGACCACCACCTCCGTGTCCCTCGCCTGGGAGGCGGCCAGTGACAACGTGAAGGTCACCGGGTACGACGTCTACCAGCACGGCCAGCTGATGAAGCAGGTCGACGGCTCCACACTGGCCACGACGGTCACCGGCCTGACGCCCGGGACCGGCTACGACTGGACCGTCTTCGCGCGCGACGCCGTTCCGAACGTCTCGGACGCCAGTAACGCGGTCACCATCGCCACGCTGCCCGCGCCGCCCGACGGCGAGGCGCCGAGTGTGCCGCAGGGGCTGCGCGCCACCGGCGGGACCGCGACGAGCGTCGATCTGGCCTGGACGCCGTCCACCGACAACGTGCAGGTCACGGGGTACGACATCTACCGTGACGGCGCCGCCGCCGGCACCTCGGAAGTCGCGTCCACGACCGTCGCCGGCCTGCGGGCCGCCACGGCGTACCGGTTCAAGGTGCGGGCCTTCGACGCCAAGGGCAACCGGTCGGCGTTCGGCCCGGAGATCGGCGTCACCACCGCCGGGTCCCAGGCGGGCGGCGTCCCCGATCCGGGCACCGTGACGACCCTGGCCAGTGGTGTGGACGTCGCCTGGGGTGTGGCGTTCCTGCCGGACGGCTCCGGAATCTACACCGAGCGGAACACCTTCGACGTCTACCGACTGACCAAGTCCGGCCGGAAGACGAAGCTCGGCAAGGTGCCCGACTCGCAGACCACCGGCGGCGAGGGCGGTCTCATGGGTGTGGAGGTCTCCCCGAACTTCGCCACCGACCACTACGTGTACTTCCTGCACACCTCCTCCGACGGCAACCGCATCGCCCGGATGAAACTGGAGAACAACACGCTCGGCGGCTACAAGGTACTGCTCGACGGCATGGCCAAGAGCCGCTTCCACAACGGCGGACGGCTTCGCTTCGGCCCCGACGGCAAGCTGTACGCCGGCATGGGCGATGCCCAGAACGATTCCCGGGCGCAGGACGAGAACTCCCTCAACGGCAAGATCCTGCGCATCAACCCGGACGGTTCCATCCCGTCGGACAACCCGTTCGGCAACGCCGTCTGGTCCATCGGGCACCGCAACCCGCAGGGCCTGGACTTCGATTCCAAGGGCCGCCTCTGGCAGGCGGAGTTCGGCGACAACATCATGGACGAGGTCAACCTGATCCAGCGGGGCGGCAACTATGGTTGGCCCAACTGCCAAGGCACTGAGGGCAGTTGCGCCGGATACATCGCGCCGAAGAAGACCTGGCCGGTGTCGTCCGCGTCGCCGAGCGGCCTGACCGTCATCAACGACCACGTGTTCGTGGCCACCACCCGGGGCGAGCGCGTCTATCGCATGCGCATCGACGCCGACTCCAACCTGGTCGAGCAGAAGGCGTACTTCGAGGGGACGTACGACCGGCTGCGCACCGTGGAGGTCGACCCCGACGGGGACATCTGGCTCACCACGTCCACGGACAAGGACGGCACGGCGGGCAACGACCGGATCCTGCTGATCGACATCGTCTACTCGGGCTCGGTCGCCCCGGGACCCGCCGAGGCCGAGCCGACCGGCACGGCCTCCGCTGGCAAGCAGGCCCGCACCGGTTCGCCGCACCGGGACACCGCGCCACCACCGCCCGACAACTGACACCTCCCCCCGCCCCGACCGGGATCGCCCACACCGGGCACCCCATGCCCGGTCGCGGGTACGGCAAACCACCTCGGCGCCACCGACGGCCGAGACGGCCGACTCACGCCCCGACGCGCTCGCCGAACGAATTCGGCGAGCGCGTCGGGGCGTCGGGCCGCAAGGCCGCCGGGACCGGGCGCACATCCAACGATCCGTCCACGAGTGCCGTGGGTGAGTCGACGACCCCGCGGGGCAGCCGCCCGTTCGATCCGCGGCGGCGCCGCGTGCGAGATCGATGTCATCTTGTCGATCTTATCGATTGTGAAATCTGACGCATCGTCATATCGTCACGCCGGTCGAGCGGAATGATCGACTCCGGTGCGGGCATCGAGTGTGCTCGAACTCGGGCGCATACGGCACTGGTTGCAAGGAACGACGGATCGTACGGACTTCAGGGGTGAGACACGTGGGCCAGGAACCGCCCGAGCCGGCCGCGCAGGCCGGCCGGATCCGAGCTGCCGGGGTCGAGCGCCGGTTCGGTCGCGGCGCGAGCCGCGTGCACGCGCTCGGCCCCCTCGAACTGGAGGTCGCCGCCGGAGAGTTCTGCTGCATCGTCGGTCCGTCCGGGTGCGGCAAATCCACCTTCCTGCGGATCGTGGCCGGCCTGGTCAAGCCGACCGCCGGCCGGGTCGAGGTGACGGCGGCGACCGCGAACCCCGCCGCGATGGTGTTCCAGAACTACGGCATCAGCCCGTGGAAGACGGTACTGGCGAACGTCCGGTTCGGCCTGGACCTGCGTCGGGTGCCCCGCAAGGAGGCGAACGCTCGAGCGCGCGACTGGCTGGGCCGACTCGGACTGGCGGACTTCGCCGACCGTTACCCCGCGGCCCTGTCCGGCGGTATGCAGCAGCGGGTATCGATCGCGCGGGCCCTCGCGGTCGAGCCGGAAATCCTGCTCATGGACGAGCCGTTCGCGGCCCTGGACGCGCAACTGCGGACGATCCTGCAGGACGAACTCCTGGAGATCTGCCAGGCCGACAAGCGCACCGTCCTGTTCGTCACGCACAGCCTGGAGGAAGCGCTGGTCCTGGGCGACCGCGTCCTGGTGATGTCCGCGCGCCCGGGTCGTCTGATCGCCGAGCGGGTACCGCCGTTCGCCCGCCCCCGCACCGGAGAGGTGCGCAGGTCACCGGAGTTCGCCGCGATGCAGGCCGAACTGTGGGAACTGCTGCGCGGAGAGGTCGAACAGGCGAGCGGCCGGGAGCGGGAGCCGGACCGGAAGCGGCAGTCGAAGCAGGACCGGGAGACGGGCGCGGACCGGCAGACGGACCCGGACCACGAAACGGACCCGGACCGGCGAACGGACCGGGAGCCGAAACAGGGCGGCACGCGCAAGGAGGAGGTCGCACCGTGACGATCACCGTGAAGGACGCCGCGCCGATCCGGGTGCTGGTCCGCGAGCCGGGCGCCGCGGAGCGTGACCCGGGCCGGGCGCGGACCCGACGCCGACTCCTGGAGGTCGGCCTGGCCGTCGCCGTTCCCGTGCTGCTCCTGCTGTGGTGGCAACTCGCGGCGAACCAGGGGTGGATCGACGACCGGCTCTACCCCGCGCCCTCGACCATCGTCGCGGACGGCTGGTCCGACGCCGTCGACGGCAAACTGTGGCCGGACGTGTGGGCCACACTCGCCCGGGTCCTGCCCGGCTACGCGATCGGCGCCCTCGGCGGGTTCGTCGTCGGCCTCCTGATGGGCACCAACGCCCTGATCCGGGCCGCGCTCGAACCCACCCTGGACGCCCTGTACGTGGTGCCCAAGCTCGCGCTGCTCCCGATCTTCATGACCATGTTCGGCCTCGGCGAGGCGCCGCACATCGCGCTCGTCGCGGTGACGGTGTTCTTCTTCGTATGGATCGCCACGATGGCCGCGGTCATCGCCGTGCCCGACGGCTACCGCGAGGCCGGAGCGGTCTTCGGTGCCGGACCCTGGCAGATGTTCCGGCACGTGTTGTTGCCCGCGTCGCTGCCGCAGGTGATGGTGGGCCTGCGGATCTCGGCGGGCGTCGCGGTCCTGGTCATCATCGCCTCCGAAGGAATCGCCTCGCCCGACAACAAGGGCCTGGGCTACGTGATCTTCAATTCGCGGCAACTCTTCGACAACCGCGCGATGTTCGTCGGGATCATCGTGGTCGCCATCGTCGGCGTGCTGTTCTCCGAACTGATCCGCCGCGTGGGCCGACTGTGCACCCCGTGGGCGCCGCGCGACCGCGGCCCCGGGCAGTCCTGACCCGACGTCACCACCTCGGCCGGGCCCCTTCGTGCCCGGCCGGCCCGAACACCACCGGGCGCACCGACCCCGAAAGGCACATCATGGCGAGACGTGGACTCCTCACCACCACCGCACTGTTGGCGTGCACCGCGCTGCTCGCCGCGTGCGGCGGCTCCGCCGACTCCGGTTCGGACCGGTCCAAGACCCCGCAACCCAAGCGTGCGATCGAGGCGGTCGCGGGTTGCGAGAAGGCGTGGACCGACCCGGCCGACCTGGCCCCGACCCGCAAGCCCGCGCGCTGCGCGGCGGGTTCGCCCGCCGCCGAGCCGCTCGCGCAGAAGGCGAAACTCACCGTGACCGCGGGATCGTTGTCGGCCGAATACCTCGGCCCGCTGCGCACCGCGATCGCCAAGGGCGAGTTCGCCAAGGAGGGCCTGGACGTCGAGCTCAAGCAGATGCCGGCCACCGACGCGATCACGCTGCTCGCCAAGGGCCAGGTGGACGTGCTGTACTCGGCGCCCGAGGCCGGCATGATCAACGCGGTCAAGCAGGGCTTCGACATCAAGTGGGTCGCGGGCAACTACTCGGCGGCGCCCGAATCCAGGACCGGAGTCTGGGCCCGGGTCAAGAACGGCAGGACCGGGGACGCGGTCGACCTCAAGAACGCGCGCTTCGGGACGCTCGTGGGCAAGACGTCGGTGATCATGTATCCGATCCAGAGTGTGCTCGCCCGCCACAGGACCAAGCCCACCGAGGTCTCGTTCCAGCAACTGGACGGTGCGGGTGTGCCCGAGGCGTTCAAGAACGGCGGCATCGACGCCGCGTGGCTGCTCGACCCGGTCTGGAAGGACTTCGAGGGCAAGCCCGAGTACACCTTCCTCGGCGGTCAGCCGGTCGGCGAACCGCTCGGCGGAATGCTCTACGGACAAAACCTCCTGGAGAAGAACCGGGACGCGGGCGTCGCGTTCCTGCGCGCGCTGATCCGCACCGTGAACACCTACTTCGCCGGCGACTACAAGCAGGACCCGGCCTTCGTCGAGGAGTTGGCGACGACGCTGGGCAGCAAACCCGAACTGCTGAAGTCCGTGCCCGCGCAGGTGGTCGACTGGGAGATCCGCGGCGGCACGACCGACCGGGTCCAGAGCATGTACATCGAGGGCAAGGTCATCGAGGCCCCGGCCCTGCCGGAGGACAAACTCGTCGACCGCTCCTTCTACGCCGAGGCCGTGGGCCACACCACGCCTTGACCACCCCGGGCGGCCCGCCCCGGGCCGCCCGGGCCCGCTCCGGCCCGGGGGCGGACGGTGTCGGTCGGGCCGGAGTAGCCTGCGGGCATGACCGACGTGATCATCCTGCACGGTGCCTGGCATCAACCGGCTCACTACGATGACCTGGTCGGGTTGCTGCGCTCCCGAAACCTCGGCGTGGAAGTGCCCGACCTCCACGAGCTGTCGTTGGCGGACGGCACCGCCGTGGTCGAGGAGATCGTCACCGCCTCCGAGCGGCCTCCGCTGGTGCTGGGGCATTCCTTCGGGGGTGTGACCGCCGGAACGATCCGCGGCGCGGCAGGGCTGATCTTCCTGGCCGGTTGGCTTCTAGACGTCGGTGAATCCCCCGCACAGCTCCTCGAAGAAGTCGCGAGGGAAACCGGTGCCCCCGCCGAAGGGTTGCTCGCCACCCTCGACGACGACGGGCGGCTTCGACTCGATCCCGCGGACGCCCGCAAGAACCTCTACGGCGACGTCGACGAACCGGCGGTCACCCGCGCGATCGAACTGCTGCGTCCGGAACCGCCCTCGATCTTCGCGGCCACGCCGAGCCACGTGAGCCGGCACGACACACCCTCCATCTATGTTGCCGGCCGCCAAGACCGCGCCATCGCGGCTCCGCTGGTCCGCCGCTTCGCGGCCCGCTGCTCGCTCTCGGAGACATGGGAGACCAGCCACTCGCCACACCTGAGCCGGCCCGCGGACGTCGCCGATCTGATCCACCGACAGCTACGGAACACGAGTCGCTGACCAAGGCGTCCACCCATGCGCCCGGCGCCGTTCACCCGCACCGACCTGCGCGCGCTGCGCGCCGGCCTCGAAGCCCTCGTCGCCACCGCGGGCACCCCCGGCGGCGTGATCGTCTGCGGTACCTCGGCGGGGGAGCGGCACACCATCGCCGCCGGCGTCGTCGCACCCGAGTGCGGCGACGCCCCGCCCACCGAACACACCCTCTACGACGCCGCGTCCCTGACCAAGGTGATCGCCACCTGGCCGCTGATCGGCCGCGCCCTCGACTCCGGACTCCTCGATCTCGACACCCCCGTCGGCGCATACCTCGCCCCGATCACCGGCGACGCCCCCGGTGCCGACGCCACCATCCGTCGACTCCTCACCCACACCGGCGGCCTGCGCGCCGAGACCCGCCTGGACCGCTACCGCGGCGACCCCACCCCACTCGCCGAACTCCTGTGCCGCGAACCCCTCGACGAACCCCCGGGCCGCCACCGCTACCTCAACCGCGGCTTCATCCTCCTCGGCCTGGCCCTCGCGCACACCCACCGGCGCCCCCTGCACGAACTCGCCGCCGAACTGTGGGCCGACGTCCGCATGACCGCCACCACCTACGGACCCGTCACCCGAGGCCCGCACGTCGCCCCCACCGAACAACGCCTCGCGGGCGCACCCCGCATCTGGGGCGGCGTCCACGACGACAACGCCGCCCTCCTCGGCGGCACCGCCGGCCACGCCGGCGCGTTCACCACCGCCGCCGACCTCGCCCGCTACGCGCGACGCCTCCTCGACCCCGAACACCCGCTCCACGCCTGGCTCATCGCCTCCCGCGCACCCCACGCCCCGGTCGAACCCGGCCTCGACCGAGGACTCGCCTGGCTCGTCGCCGGCCAAGTCGCCTACCACCACGGCTGGACCGGTACCAGCCTCTTCCTCGCCCCCACCACCGGCCGCTACATCGCCGTCTGCACCAACGCCGTCTACCACGGCCCCCCGGGCTCGCGCCTGCACCCACTGCGCGCCCTCGCCCGCGAAACCCTCGCCACCACCTGACTCCGACGTCGCCGCGGAACCGCGCTCTGCGCCAAGGGTGTCGGGCGCACCGTCCGGGCGCGCGAACCCCGGCCGACCTCGTCACCCACCCCTTTCCCTCGAACCCACGAGCCGCGGCGACCGCTCTCGGGGCATGATGGTCGACGGGTCGGTCGGGCAAGGGCGTGGAGTCCCGCGGAGCGGACACGCGTCGGGGGGTTACGAAGCGGTTCCGCTCTCCGAGAGGAATGCGAACGTGATTCGTTCCGTCGTTCTGGACATAGGCGAGACACTGCTCTCGGATGCCCGTGAGTGGCGTGCGTGGGCCGACTGGATCGGCGTACCACAGTACGAGTTCTGCATCACGCTCGGCGCGGTGACCGGCGCGGGCCGCCACATCACCGAGGCCTTCGAATACTTCAGGCCCGGCTTCGACCTGACGATGGAGCAGCGGCGGCGCGAAGAGGCGGGTCGCGGCGAACGCTACGACGACGGGGACCTCTACCCGGACGTTCGCCCCGCGCTCTCGGCGCTGCGGGACATGGGGTTGTGGGTCGGAGTGGTGGGCAATCAGACGGCCGTCGCGGGTCGCATCCTGCGCTCGCTCGGCCTGCCGGTCGACTACCTGTCGACCTCGGGGGAGTGGGGGGTCGGCAAACCCGACCCGGCCTTCTTCGACCGCGTCGGTCGTGAGGCCGAGGGCGAACCCGAACAGATCGTCTACGTCGGCGACCACCCCGACAAGGACGTGCTCCCGGCCAAGCGGGCGGGGCTGCGGGCGGCGCACATTCGGCGCGGCCCGTGGGGTCGGCTGTGGGCCGACGCGCCGCGCGTGATCGAACACGCGGACTGGCGTATCGACCGACTCACGGAACTGCCGGAACTGCTGCGGGCGAGTGGGCCGCGGTGACGGCCGGGGGAGTGTCGGGGGTGTACGAACCCGCCGAGCGGCGCCTCGCGTCGTGGACCACGTTGCGGCTGGGCGGCGCGGCGGAGCGGCTCGTGGTCTTCACCGACGAGGAGGCCCTGTGCGCGGAGGCCGCGGCGGCCGACGCACGGTCGGAGCCGTTCACGGTGCTCGGCTCGGGGAGCAATGTCGTCGTCGCCGACGCGGGGTTGACGGGAACCGTGGCCGTGGTGGGTACGCGCGGGATCAGGCCGGGCCGGCGGGACGGCGGGACGGTCGAGGTCACGGTCGCGGCCGGGGAACCGCTGGCCGAACTCGTGACCTGGTCCGTGTCCGAGGGGCTGGCCGGTCTGGAGAGCCTGGCGGGTATCCCCGGCACCGTGGGCGCGACGCCGGTGCAGAACGTGGGCGCCTACGGGCAGGAGGTGAGCGACACCTTGTGCGAGGTACGGGCCTACGACCGACGGTGCCGCCGCATGGTCGTCCTCCCCGCGGCCCGGTGCGGTCTGGGCCACCGCACGTCGCGTTTTCGCCGCACCGACCGTTGGCTGCTGTCGGCGGTGACCTTCCGGCTGGAATCCGGTGCGCTCTCCGCGCCCGTTCGGCACCCCGAGGTGGCACGACTGCTCGGCACCGAGGTCTCGAGTCGCGTTCCGATAGCGGAGGTTCCGGCGGCCGTGACGGCGATCCGGCGGACGAAGGGGATGGTGTTGAGCCGGGACGACCCCGATACCCGCAGTGTCGGTTCGTTCTTCGCCAATCCGATCGTCAGCGCGGCCGGCGCCGAGGAGGCCGGGCGCAGGGTGGGGGCGGTACCGCCGCAATGGCCCGACCGGGACGGGGTGAAGCTGAGCGCGGCCTGGCTCATCGAGCGGGCGGGCTGGCGCCGCGGGGACGGCCTGGGGGACATACGCATCTCCACCAAGCACGCCCTCGCCCTGACCAACCGCGGCGGCGGTACCACCCGGCAACTGTTGGAACTGGCCGGACGCATCCGCGCGGGGGTGGCGCGGACGTCCGGTGTACGACTCGAACCGGAGCCGACGTTGCTCGGCTGCACGCTGTGACACCACCGTGCCCCGCCCGGCGCATGTGCTCCACGCGGCCCACTCCCGGGTGGGATGGGCTTCGCATGGCCTACCCCCGGCGGGATGTGCCCCACGTGTGCAGCGCCTCGACCGCCCGTCGGCACGTGTCCGTCAGGTCCCCGCGGACGCGCAACTCGGCGGGCACGCCCACGACCACGCCCGCCCCCTCCGCCGTACGCAGCTCGCCCGCGTCGGGCACGACGACCCGGAAGATGACGCACCGGGTCGGCTCCGAGCCGGGCATCCGCTGTTCGTGGGCGAGCAACGGGTGCAGCGCGGTGCTCGTCAGCCGCAGGCCGAGTTCCTCGGTCGCCTCGCGCAGGGCGGCGTCCGCCGCGCCTTCGGCGCCCTCGGCGAGGCCGCCGAAGGCGGTGAGCAGGCCGGGGTTCTCGATACCCGGCTTGTGATCGCGTTGTTGCAGGGCCGCGCGACCGCGACCGTCCACGGGGATGATCCCGGCGTAGAGCCGCATCCGCCCGCCCTCCTTCGGCTCAGGCCCGCCCCGGTTCGTCGGGCACGAGGGCCACGTCGGCGCCCAGTGCGGCGAGCTTTCCGGGGAGGTCCGCGTAGCCGCGCGCCAGTTGGTGTGCGCCGCCGACGTGGGACTCACCGTCGGCCGCGAGCGCCGCCGTCAGGAGCGCGGCCACGCATCTGATGTCGTCGCCGGTGATGATCGCGCCGCGCAGCGCGGTGGTGCCGGTGACATGGAGTGTGCCGTCGGAGTCGGTGATCCGTGCGCCGAGTGTCGTCAACCCCGGTACATGGCTGGACCGTTGGCGGTGCACACGTTCGGTCACGGTGGCCCGTCCGGGCAGCGTCGCGAGCAGCGCGGTGGCCTGTGGCTGCAGATCCGTCGGGAACCCGGGGTGGGGTCCGGTGACCAGGCTGTGCGGTACCAGATCCCGTACGACTTCGAGCCGGATGCCCTGCTCGGTCTCCGCGACCTCGGTGCCCAGCCGCGCGAGCCAGGCGAGGAAGGCGGGAGTGAGGTCGGCGAGCCCGATGCCGTCGAGGGACACCGTGCCTCCGGTCGCCGCGGCGGCGATGAGCAGGGTGCCCGCTTCCATGCGGTCGGGCGGTATGCGGTAGGTGGTGTCGGTGAGCCGGGCGGCGCCTGCCACGACCAGGTTTCCCTCCCGCTCCGCCACCGCACCGCCGGCTCGCCGAAGGAATCGGACGGTGTGTTCGACCTCCGGTTCGGCGCTCGGGTTCGTCAGTGTCGACGTACCATCGGCTCGACTCGCCAGGAGCAGCGCGGTGATCGTGGCGCCGAGGCTCGGACCGTAGCGCGTGCCGAGGTCCATGGTGAAGGCGCGCGGGCGCGAGCCGTCGAGGTCGGCCCGGATCAGCCCGTCCTGTTCCACGAGTCGGGCGCCGGCCCGCCGCATCGCCTCGATGTGCAGGTCGACGGGGCGATCGCAGAAGCCGTCGCCGCCCGGCAGCGGAAACGAGACGTGGCCCGTGCGGGCGAGTACGGCGGCCGCGAACGACGGGGTGTGTCGGATCCGGCGTCCCAGGGCGACATCCATGTCGCTGTCGGCCAGTTCGTGGGCCGCGATGCGCAATCCCCCGGGCGTCGTGGACGTGGTGGCACCGAGATGGGCGCCGATGCGCGAGCCGATCGCGACATCGGTGACGTCCGGCAGGTTGTCGAGTACGACCTGCCCGTCGACCAGCAGCGCGGCGGCGCTGAGCAGCATCCCCGCGTTCTTGGATCCCTGCACCGTGCACTGGCCTTTGAGGGGGCTTCCACCGGAAACGCGAACGTACCTCACGTGATCCTTCGTCCTCACTGGGCGACTGTGAATCGGTGGGGCGCGGGCTTCGGTTCGTCCCGGGCGTGTGCTGCTCGGCGGCGCGGCCGGTCGGTCGCTACCCGCTCGCGGATCGGGTGGCCGACGCCGCGGGGCCGGAGCAACGCCTCCAGGTGAGGTATGCAGAAGTCGTCGGGCACAGCGAACTCCTTCTCGTTCTCGATGGGCGGGCCGCGCGGCCGCGTGACCGCGCGGCTGTCGGGACGAACCGGCTCGACCTCGCTCGGGTCGCGCCCGGGTCCCGCTCGGGCCTTGTTCAGACCTTCTCGATCAGCAGCGGGCCGAGCATCAGGTACCGCAGGCCGGAGGCCTCGAACACGTCGAGCGCGTCGCGGGGGGACTCGACGATCGGGTAACCGTGCAGGTTGAACGAGGTATTGAGCACCGCGCCGATACCCGTGAGTCGGTGGAACTCCGAAATGAGCCGGTGATAGTCGGGATTCGCCTCGCGTGTCAGGATCTGCGGACGGCACGTCCAGTCGTGCGGATGCGCCGCCGCCTGGATCCTGCCGCGCACGTCCGCGTGCGTGTCGAACGAGACCGTCATGTACTCGGCACCGGTCTCGGTCGGCATCTCCAGATACGTCGCGGCGTGCTCGGCGAGTACGGATGGGGCGAACGGCATCCAGAAGTCCCGTTGTTTGATCATTCGGTTGATCAACGCACGAACCTCGGAATTGCCCGGGTGGGCGAGGATCGAGCGATTGCCGAGCGAGCGGGCGCCGAACTCCATCCGGCCGGCGAACCGGGCCACGACGTTGTGGTCGGCGAGCAGGCGAGCGGCGACCCGCGCCGGCTCGTCGGGTCGCGAGACCCGTATGCCGTCCCGCTCGGCGAACGCCCGGGCCTCCCGCTCGATCTCCGCGTCGGGGTAGTCGGTTCCGACGTACAGGTCGCGCAGCGGCCGACCGTCGGCGGCCTCGTCGGCGCAGACGCTCCACGCCGCTCCGAGGGAGTTGCTTTCGTCACCGGCCGAGGGGCAGAAGAACGTCGAACGGACCGAGGGCAGGTCGTTGATCCGCTGGTTGAGCTTGACGTTCATGAACAGCCCGCCCGCGAGCGCGAGATCGGCGATGCCGGTCGCGGCCACGACGCGTTCCACCCAAAGGCAGATCGTGTTCTCCACGAACATCTGCAGGCCGGCCATGACGGCGTCGAACCGACGAAAGCGCAGGGCCGCCTCGATGTCGGGTGCGATGAGGGAAGTGGGCGGTACGCCGGGACGGCGGGCCCACAGGAGCGGCTGGTCCTCGGGGAATTCGAAGAGACTCTCGAAGTACGCGCATACCTCCTCGGCGGCCTTCGAGCCGGCGGCGTACGGCGCCATTCCCATGAGTTTGTACTCGTGCTCCAGCGGAGTGAAGCCGAGGAGATAGGTGACGTAGCTGTACAGCGCGGCGATGGAGTCCGCGCGCGGCAGTGCCGCCAGTCGCTTGATCGAGCCACCGCGGCCGATGGAGACCGTCGCGCAGAGGCCGTCGCCGTGTCCGTCGTTGGTCAGGACGAGGATGTCACGATCCGTCGTTCCCCGGGCGAAGTAGGCGGTGGCCGCGTGGCAGGTGTGGTGGTCGACGAAGGTGATGTTCTCCGCCGGGTACCCCGCGTCGGTGAGGAACGCGGCCCGGGTGCGTTGTTGTCCGGCCGCCTCCTCGCCGCCTTCCTCGCCCGAGACCTGACGTCGGGGGTCCCCGAAGACGGTCCGATAGACGGACAGGACGTCGGCGGATGTACGCAGGTTCGTGTTGCGGAGCCTGATGGTGCTGACCGCGACTCGGTCGACGTCCCGCAGTTGCGTCGCGGCCTCGCGCAGGACACGGTCCACCGCGCGCCGGGGAGTTCCGCCCTGGTTCTTCACCCTGCTGAGGCGTTCTTCCTGGATCGCCGTGATCAATCGACCGTTGTCCATGAGGCAGGCGGATGCCGAATGACCGTCATGAATACCGAGAACCTTCACGTACCACTCCGTCCGATGCCGTTGCTTCAAGCCCGTGCCACATCGGCTCGAACCTCACGTCGGTTCGACCGTCGTGTGCGAGGAGCATGGAAATCACGTTATGCGCGGGTCGGTTGGGTCTCCTGGCCGTCGCTCGTGCGGAGCTTCCCGGTATGCCGGAGCAGTATCCGCACGCCGATCGGGAACAGCGTCCACTGCACGGCGAACGCCACGGTGTACGTGGTCCGATCGGTGAATCCGAGTGCTTCCGCGACGTTCAACGCGGCACCGACGAGCGCTACCGCGGCCAGCGTGCCCGCGTGCCCTCCGGTGTTGGCCATCGCCGCGGCCGTGGCGGCCCGGTCCCCGGGGTTCGAGGTACGGGCGACGTCCGCACCGAGCATCGACGAGGGCCCGCACATGCCCAGCGCCGTGACGAGGAGGATCAGCAGCGGCAGCGGCGCGGGCCCCGGCCAGACGAGGACGCAGGCCCACAGCGCCGCGACGATCGCGGATGTCGTGACGTTGACCCGAACCCGGGAGCCGGGCCGGGTGGCGGCGATCTGCCCGAAGACCGGGCCGATGGTCATGTTCACGACCACCAGGAGCATGAGCAGGCGGCCGGCGGCGGCCGCCGACAGTCCCTGGCCCCGGGTGAGGAACGGGAACCCCCACAGCAGCGAGAACGCCATGAACGAGAAGGCGCCGGTGAAGCACATCCAAAAGCCCAGTCGGGTGCCGCGAACCCGCCGGACCGCCGAGATGTCGGCGCGCATCTCGCGCAGCCATGTCGGCGTCCGCCGGGCCGAGGCCGGGGGTTCGTCCCGCGGGGGCTCCGTCCGATCCCGCGAAGCCGACGGTGGGGCAGGTCGGTTCGGTGTTCGCGCCGCGACATGCGGCCGGTCGCGGACCACGCCGACGACCACGCCGGCCATCGCCGTGGTGAGGAGCGCGGCGCCGAGGAACGCCGGTGTCCAACCCAGCCGTTCCAGCGTCATCCGGAGCGGGACCGTGCTGATGAGATTGCCCGCCATGCCGAGGACCGAGGTCAACTGCACCAGCAGGGCGATACGCCGTTCCGGGCACCAGGACGTGGTGAGCCGCAGGACGCCGACGAACGTCGCGGCGTCCCCGAGGCCGAGAAGGGTTCGGGCCGCCAGCCCGAGTGGGAAACTGTGGGTCGACGCGAAGGCGGCCTGTCCGACGGCCATCACCAGCAAGGCGACGGTCAGCGTTTTGCGGGGCCCGAATCGATCGACGAGTACGCCGGCCGGCAACTGCAGCGCGGCCGCCGCGACGAGTTGTTGCACGGTGAACATCGACAGTTCCGCCGGACCGATCCGGAACCGGCGCCCGGCCAGTCCCGAGGCGACGCCGAGGCTGGTGCGGTGGAAGATCGCCACGAGGTACACCGACGAACCCAGTGCCCACATCAGCAGGCCGCGGCGGAGGGTGCGGTCGTGCGGTGATCGGGGCCCGTTCGCCATGGATGTTCCCTGCCACCGGGGGTTTCCCCTGCATGGCGGCTTGACGATGGTGTCCCCTTGCCGGTGATGGATGGAGGGCGGCGATGCGGCTCGGCATGCCTAACCCGAGGGTCGGTGTGGCGTCGGTAAGGAATCGATCGATCGATCCGGGCGCCGGGCGCCGCTCACGTCGCGCCGATCCGCTTCGACACATCTGACGAGCATTCACTACTCCGGTAACTACGCAGAGTACACGTGTAGTTCGGTTTGCGTCAGTACTCTTGCAGGCTTCCATGCCCCCGGCGTCGAGGGACAGGCGTTTTCCGGCCGCAAAATCTCGAGCCCGATCGGCGGGATCGGGGGTGGTCGGCCCTTGACGCACGACACGACACCTTGCAGTCTGTTGCGCGAAAATTGCCGCGAGGAACCGGTGCCACGTGACGGACGACGCCAACCGGAGAGCGTGTCATGTTTCGCCACACGGACTTCCATGAACTGCAAGTGGGATCGATGTGGAGAGAGATCCTGGGAACCGAGGATTTCCACCTCCACGACGACTTCTTCGAGGTCGGTGGTGACGAGACCGCCACCACTGCGCTGCTTTCGGCGATCCGGCGCGTATTCGCGTTGGATCCGTCGGTCGAACAACTCACCGCCGCACCGACGATCGCCCGGCAGGCGGCCCGGATCCGAGCCGCCGTGAGATCACGCGGCCCCGGGCCCACCGCATACCGGATGTACGGGCGAGTGCAGGGCGAACATCCGCTCGTCTGCACGAGCACCAGAGACGGCGACGTGATCTCGTTCCAACAGATTCGGGACGTGGACGTCGGCCGCCCGGTCGTGGGACTGAGGTCGGCGGGAATCGACCTGGAGGACGTGCCGCTCACCACGATCGAGGACATGGCCCGACGCCACATCGCGGACCTGGACCTGATCGGCGTGCCCGAACCGTTCGCTCTCTGCGGCTTCTCACACGGAGCCCTGGTCGCGTTCGAGATGGCCGGACAACTGGAGCGCGCCGGAAGGAGCGTCGCGTACGTCGGTCTGTTCGAGCCGTTCCCCGCCGACGGCACGGAACAGGTCGCAGACATACCGGAGTTGATGAACGAGCGCCTGGAGGAGCTGTGCGCGATGTACGAAGTCGAATACGTGCCCGACCGGCTCGACGACTGCCTTGAGAGGCTCAAGGAATCAACGGGCGTACCGGCCGGAGTTTCCCCCGAGCTCTTCAGGCGAAGGCTGGAGGTCTTCGCGCTCAACGTCAAGGCGTTGAGCCACTACCGCGTGGAGGCACGTCTGACGAGCCGCACGTTTCTCTACACGAGTCGAAACAGCGAAGGCCTCGACGACGTGACCCGGTTGGACGAGGCGGTATCGACCAGGAATCCGTACGAGGCGTTCTGGGCCCGTCATCTTCCGCCGCAGACGGTCATCCGCAGACAGGCGTGCGAACATCGCCTCCTCTTCGGCACCCCGACGACCAGGACCTTCCTCGGAGAAGACGTCGCGTGGGCGCTCGACGACCACGAAGACCGTCACCGCCGAGCAGCGCGAGGAAGCCCTTCCGGACCGTCCGGACCGTTTGCAACCATATAGGAAACGGTTCGGAGCGACGGGCTTCCTGTCCTGATCCCGTTCGCCGCGGGCTTGGTTCGGGTGCCGACCGGATGCCCGTCGGATCCTTGTGACCGGCGCGTCCCGGGCCCTCACCGCGACGGCGCCGAGGGACCGGGACGCGCCCGTCAACGTCCGGTGAACCGCGGTTGCCTCTTGTCCAGGAACGCGTCCACCGCTTCCCGGTGGTCCGCGGACTTGCCGGCCCGGAGTTGGAGGGCGCTCTCCTTGCCCAGCGCCCTCGCGATCGGCAGCGTGGCCGAGCACACCAGCGCCTCCTTGATCGCGGCGAACGCCACGGTCGGCCCCGCCGCCAGGCGTCGTGCGAGCTCACTCGCCGCCGTCGCGACATCCTCGGCCGGCACCACCCGGTTGGCGATTCCCAGCTCCAACGCGCGCGCCGCCGAGATCGTTTCGGACAGCATCAACAACTCGGTCGCCCGAGCGTGCCCCACCAGCCTCGGCAGGGTCCACGACGCTCCCGAGTCGGCGCCGAGCCCGATGCCCGCGAATGCCAGGTTCACCGTCGCGGTCTCGGCGAGGACCCGGAAGTCGCAGGCGAACGCGAGCGCCGCGCCGGCGCCCGCCGCCACACCGTTGACGGCCGCGATCACCGGCTTCCGCATGGTCGTCAAGGCCATGATCAGCGGGTTGTAGTGCTCGGCCACGGTGCCGAGGGCCGCCTGCGGGCTGCGGGCCAGCTGTTCGCGGTGTTGCCGGAGGTCCTGGCCCACACAAAAGGCACGTCCGGCGCCGGTGAGCACCACCGCCCGCACGTCCGCATCGCCGGCGGCCCGGGTCAGGGCCTGGCGCAGTGCCACCTTCGTCGCGTGGTCCAAGGCGTTCAGGGCGGCTGGTCGAGCGATGGTCACCGTGGCTATGGCGTCGACGCACTCGTATCGGACGAACTCGGTCATGGCCGTACTCCTGGGTCGCGATGGCGCTTGGCGAGCCAACTCGGTCGGGTCGAAAAAGGGCGCGGCGCCGCCGCGCGGTGGACGCTCAGGTCGCCTGGATCCGCAGCCCGCCCTCCTCCTGGGCGTCGTCGCGCAACCGGGTGCGGATGGTCATGCGGGTCCGGTCCGCGCGGAACAGGTCGTGGGACAACTCGAAGACGCGACCCTGGTGATCCGCCGCCACCCGGACGACGGAGATCAGTGGCGCGCCGGGTTCGACCTCCAGCAACCGGGCCTCGTCCGCGGTGGCGGCGACGACCTCGATTTCCTCGGTGACCTCGGCGGGGGTGGTGCCGTAGTGCTCGGCGATGAGCTCGTACACGGACCCACCGAGGGGGCATTCCAGGAGGCCGGGGAAGTGTTCGGCGACGAGTTGCGCGTGCTCGAGGCTGATCGGCCGGCCATCGGCGAGTCGAAGCCGCACCAGGTCGAACACGAGGTCGCCGGACGACAGGCGGAGCCGACGGGCGGTGTCCTTGTCCGCGGCGCGCAGCGCGGTGGACAGCACGTTGGTGCCGGCTTCGAACCCCTGCCGGCGCAGGTAGGCCGGCACGCCGACGGCCGCGGAAAGGTCGCGCTCGGCCTTGCCGTGGCTGACGAACGTGCCGCCGCCGCGTCCGGGTACCCGGCGCACGACGCCGCTTTGCTGAAGGGCGTCGAGTGCCTGCCGCAGGGTGGATCGGCTGACGTCGTACTGCTGGGCGAGGTCGCGTTCGCCACCGAGCTTGTCTCCGGGCCGGAGCAGGCCGCTGCGGATCTGCTCGAGGATGCGGCGGCGGACGTCCTCGGCGGTGCCGGACGTCGTGGCTGGGGCTTCGTCATGTTCCATGGACACAAGTATGGTTTACACCATTTCTGGATTCGGTTGCCTCCGGTACCCCTGACGGCCGTACGGTCGTCGGCGGAACCGGAGGCGGAGCGTCAGGCCGCTCGTTCCGTGGATTCCTCGAGCACCACGCGGCCGATCAGCGCGAACCGATGGGGCGCCCGGACCTTCGTGTACAGCGCGAGGACGACACCGAACACGGCGACGCCGAGCACCAGGTAGGGGATCATCCGAAAGATCGTGGTCTGCGACGCGGCGCCGCCCGCCGTGTCGAGGTTCTGGAAGAGCAGGATCACCACGTAGACCATCGCTAGGCCGCCCACCAACGGCGCCGCGAACGTGCGCAGCGGGTGGGCGGTTTCGGGGTGCTTGCGCCGTACGTGGAAGTAGCCGATGACGGCCGCGGAACTGAGGATCTGGACGATGAGGATGGCCATCGTGCCCAGGACGGACAGGACGACGAACAGGTCGAGGTAGGGGTCCTTGCCGGCCAGCGCGAAGCCCAGGACCAACGCCGTGGCGATCCCGCACTGGACGTTGCTGGCGACGTGGGGCGAGCCGTGTTTCGGGTGTGTGGCGCCGAGGGTGCGTCGGGTGCCGGGTACGACGTCTTCTCGGCCGATGGCGTAGAGGTATCTGGACGCACAGTTGTGGAACGCCATGCCGCAGGCGAACGAGCCGGTGACGAGCAGGATTTGGAAGAGGGTGACGGCCCAGCCGCCGAGCAGGACGCGGGTCGGTCCGAAGAGCAGTTCGGCGGGGGAGTCGCCGCCGGCCACGCGCACCGATCGGTCGAGTCCGTTGGCGGCCACGACCATCCAGGAGACGAAGACGTAGAAGACGCCGACGCCGACGACCACCAGCATGGTGGCGATGGGGACGATGCGCTTGGGGTCACGGGACTCCTCGCCGTACATCGCGGTCGATTCGAAGCCGACCCACGACCAGAAGGCCATGAACAGGCCGAGGCCGACGCTTGCGCCGGCGACTCCAGAAGCGGCGTCGAAGGCGTTCAGGGGGTTGACCACCTGCGGCACGAAGCCGTCCGGGCCGCCTCCGTCCACGAGTATCGCCACGGCGAGCGCGGTGAGGATGAGCACCTCGGAGACCAGGGCGAGGCCGAGGACCTTGCTGGTCAGGTTGATGTCGAAGTGCGACAGTACGGCGTTGAGCGCGAGCATGAGCAACGCGTAGCAGAGCCAGGGCAGGGAAACGCCGAACAGGTCCGCCATGGTCAGCTTCGCGAAGTAGGCGAACAGGCCGGTCAGCGACGCCTCGAAGACGATGTAGGCGACCGTGGCGAGCAGTCCGGCGCACATGCCCGCCACCTGGCCCAGCCCGTGTGAGACGAAGCCGTAGAACGCGCCCGCCGCGGTGATGTGTCGTGCCATGGCCATGTAGCCCACGGCGAAGACGGTGAGCACGATGGTGGCCACGAGGTAGCCGGCGGGAGCGCCGGTGCCGTTGCCGAAACCCACGGCCACCGGCACGTTGCCGACCATCGCGCTGATGGGTGCCGCGGTGGCCACGGCCATGAACACCACGGCCACGAGACCGACCGCGTTGGGCCGCAGCCGCTGCACGTGCTCTCGCGGATCGGGCTCGGGCGGGTGGGGCGTCGTTCTCGAACCAATATCGGTCATGGCATCGACCTTTCGGAGGCTACGGTCGGCATCGTGGTCGTCTA
This sequence comes from Embleya hyalina, assembly GCF_003967355.1. Taxonomy (GTDB): domain Bacteria; phylum Actinomycetota; class Actinomycetes; order Streptomycetales; family Streptomycetaceae; genus Embleya; species Embleya hyalina. The sequence goes on from NZ_BIFH01000013.1 coordinate 683,997, forward strand.
CGACAGAGATTTCCTGGCAAATATGGCTTTTGCGGAGATTCATCGGCGGGATACCGGCGATGCTGCCACCGCTGGACGAGGCCAGGCAAGACCTTCACGGCATACGGTTGAGTTGTAGGGAGCGTTGACAACCGAAAAGCTAATCGGTACACATACGGTATGAACCAAAACAACGGCCCGGACGTGGTCCGCCTGTCGAGGAAGGAGTGATGATGCGCGACTACGGCTTCGTCTCCTACGCATCCAGAGACGACTTCTTCGACCGCTCCCGTGCCGCGTGGAACCCCGGCAAGACGCAGTTCTGGCTGGACCAGGGCGTCGATCTCGTCATCGACCGCCGGGAGGGGTATCACCTCTGGGACGTCGACGGCCGAAAACTGATCGACGTGCACCTCAACGGCGGCACCTACAGCCTCGGCCACCGGCACCCCGAACTGGTCGCGGCCATGAACGAGGCGATGACCCACTACGACGTGGGCAACCACCACTTCCCGTCCATCGCCCGCACCGCTCTGGCGGAACGCCTGCTCGCCACCTGCGACGGCACCATGGGCAAGGTCGTCTTCGCCGCCGGCGGCGGCGAGGCGATCGACATCGCGCTCAAGACCGCCCGGCACGCCACCCAGCGCCGCAAGATCGTGTCCATCCGGAACGCGTTCCACGGCCACACCGGACTCGCCGTCAACGCCGGCAACCCGCGGTTCTCACGGTTGTTCCTGGTCGACGAGCCGTCCCAGTTCCCCCAGGTCGACTTCAACGACCTGGCCGCGATGGAGTCGGCGCTGCGCGGCGGCGACGTCGCCGCGGTGCTCCTGGAGACGGTGCCGGCGACCTACGGCTTCGTGATGCCCGAACCCGGATACCTCGCCGGGGTCAAGGACCTGTGCGAACGGTACGGGACCGTGTACATCGCCGACGAGGTGCAGACCGGCCTCATGCGCACGGGCGAGATGTGGGGCATCTACAAGGCCGGAGTCTCGCCGGACATCCTGGTCACGAGCAAGGGCACCGCGGGAGGGCTCTACCCCCTGGGCGCGGTCATCGTCGCCGACAAGGTCGCGGGCTGGCTGGACGAGGACGGCTTCGGCCACATCTCGACCTTCGGCGGGGCCGAACTCGGCTGCATCGTCGCCATGAAGGTCCTGGAGATCACCGGGCGCCCCCAGACCAGGGCGACCGTCGCCTCGATCGCGGCCCGCCTCGAACGCGGTCTGGCCGACATCCGGTCCGACCATCCGGACTTTTTCGTCGGCATCCGACAGAACGGCCTGGTGATCGGCCTGGAATTCGACCACCCCACAGGCGCCCAACTCGTCATGCGGGCGCTGTACGAGAACGGCGTCTGGGCCATCTTCTCCACACTCGACACCCGTGTCCTCCAGTTCAAGCCGGGATTGCTGATGTCTCCCGAACTCGTCGACGACCTGCTCGAACGCCTCCACCGGGCGGTCGGCCAGGCCCGCGCCGCCGCACGAGCGACGTCCGGGCGGGCCGCGTGAGCGCCCGGCGGGCCCAGGTCCGCACGACCGATTGGGGCCCCGATCCGGCGGCACACGCGCGAACCCTGCTGGAACGCGCCCGTTGGGCGGCCGACGAATTCGCGTCGTTCGACCGTGCCCGGGTCGACCGCATCGTGCGAGCCGCCGCGCAAGCCGGGCACGACAACGCCGCCCGCTACGCGGAATGGGCGGTGCGGGAAACCGGGTTGGGCGTGGTCGCGGACAAGACCACCAAGAACGAGGCGTGCTCGCTGGGTCTCCTGGCCCGCTACGGAGACGAGGACTACGTCGGCGCCCGCTACGACGCGGACGCCAAGATCCTGGAAATCCCCCGTCCCGCGGGCGTCGTCGTCGCCCTGACACCGTCGACCAACCCGGTCTCGACCGTCTACTTCAAGGTCATGCTCGCCCTGATGACACGCAACGCCATCGTCATCAGCCCGCACCCCGCGGCCAAGGCCGCCAGCGCGGACGCCGCCCGCACGCTCAACGCGGCGGCCGTGGCGGCCGGAGCGCCCGCCGACGTCGTCCAGGTGGTCGACGAGCCGACCATTCCCCTGGTGGACGCCCTCATCACCGACCCCGGCTGCAGCGTCGTGCTGGCGACCGGGGGAACCCCCATGGTGCGCGCCGCCTACGGCTCCGGGAACCCCGCCCTCGGCGTCGGACCGGGCAATGTGCCCGTGCTCGTCGACGCCACGGCCGACCTCGTCGCCGCCGCCGAACGCATCGTGGCCAGCAAGGCGTTCGACAACTCCGTCCTGTGCACCAACGAATCGGTGCTGCTGGCCGAAGAGTCCATAGCCCCGGACCTGTTGCGCGCTCTCGACGACGCCGGCGCACACGTGTGCGACCCCGTCGAGCGCGACCGCCTGCGGGACTGGCTCTACCCCGAGGGCCGGCTCCGCACCGCCGCCATCGGCCGGGACGCGGCCTGGATCGCCGAGCAGGCCGGATTCCGCGTTCGGCCGGGCAAGCGGGTACTCGTCGCGCCGTTCGAGCGCCCCTTCGAGGAACCGCTCACCCAGGAGAAGCTCTGCCCCGTGCTGGGATTCCACACGGTGGCCGACGCGGCCGGCGGCATCCGACTGGCCCGGCTGCTGCTGCGCGGGGGCGGGCGCGGGCACTCCGCCGCCATCCACAGCCGCGACCGCGCCACCGTCATGGCCTTCGGAGCGGCTGTCGAAGTCATGCGCGTCAGCGTCAACGTCGGTGCCAGTCTGGGAAGTTCGGGCTTCGAGACCAATCTCGCGGCGACGATGACCATCGGCACCGGGTTCACGGGGCGCAGCTCGCTCGGCGAGAACCTGGAACCCCGCCACCTCGTGCAGTACACGCGTGTGGCGTACAACCGCGATGCCGGCGTCGCGTTCGACGACTTCGCGGGCATGCAGCCGTGGACCGTCCGGCCCACGCCGCCCGCGGCCCGCCCGGCGGCCCACGACACGGCCCGGCCGGACGGCGTGTCCCACACCGCGGACGGTCGGGCGGCGGGTCGAGAACTCGACCTGCTGCGCGAGGAGATCCGCCGGCTCGTCCGCGCCGAACTGCACAGCGTGCTGGGAGCCCACCATGGCTGAACTGCGCTCGTTCATCTTCATCGATCAACTCCAGCCGCAGACCATGTGCTACCTCGGCACATTCGTGCGAGGCAGCCTGCCCCGCACCAACATGTCGGCGCAGATCATCGAGGTCGCGCCGGGTCTGGACATCGAGCCGCTCACCGACGTGGCGCTGAAATACGCCGATGTCCAGGCCGGCATCCTGGTCGTCGAGCGGCAGTTCGGCTACCTCGAAATCCACTCCCGGTCCACCGACGCCGTGCGCTCGGCCGCCGACGCCATCCTGGACGCACTGGGCGCGGATCCCGCCGCGGTGCCCACCCCGACCATCCTGGCCGACAAGACGATCACGAGCGTCGATCCGAGGCACGCGTTCCTGATCAACCGGAACAAGTCCGGCTCGATGGTCCTGCCGGGCGAGTCGTTGTTCACCCTCGAGGTCACCCCGGCGTCCTACGCGATCCTCGCCACGAACCAGGCGGAGAAGGCCGCCGACATCAAGGTCGTCGACTACCGCATGATGGGCGCCACCGGGCGCGTCTACCTCAGCGGTTCCGAATCCGACGTCCGCATGGCCGCGGAGGCCGCGCGCGAAGCCGTGCGAGTTCGGCCATGAACGGCACGCCGTCGGCCGTCGGCTCGTCGACCGTCGGGACCTCGTGGGACCAACTGCGCGGCCTCGTCGCCGAGGCGGTCCGCGAAGCGGTCGCCGAATTGACCTCCGCCACGGCGGATCGCGGGAGTTCACCGCCTTCCGCGGCCGTCGCGCCGACCGCCGTCGCGCCGACCGTCGCCGAGCCGGACACCCGCCCCGTGGTGCTCCGGGACGACGCGGACCTCGCGCGTTTCGTACGACTGCTGCTCGATCTCACCGCGACACCCGAGGGGCGGGCGGCCCTCGACGACCGCAGGATCCGATTCCGGCTCGACCACGATCTCCCCGCCCACACCGGCGGTGCCGAGCGGCCCGCACCGGCACAGGGCGTGCATCGCATCGAGCGTGGCGCCGTCGGCGAGGCAGCGGTCACCGCGGCCGCCGCCGCCGGACACCACATCGTCGCCGGCCCCCGCGCCGTCATCACCCCTCTGGGGCGGGACACGGCCCGCCGACTCGGCATCCGCATCGACCGGGAGGAGGCCTGATGCGCATCGGCACCGTCACCGGATCCGTCTGGTCGACCCGACGCGTCACCGGCGTCCCGTCGGGCGCGTTCTTGACCGTGGCATTCGAGGCGTCACCGGAGGTGATCATCGCGTTCGACGTCCTGGGAACCGGCGTCGGCGAACGTGTACTCGTGGCCCAGGGCATGAGCGCCGCCCGCCGGTTCCCCGACAACGCCCCGATCGACGCCTTGATCATCGGCTCCGTCGACGAGACCTCCACCACCCACCGCAACTCCTGAACACGAAAGTTGGGACCCTCATGTCCGACGCCATCGGAATGATCGAAACCCGCGGCTACGTCGCGGCGTTCGCCGCCGCCGACGCCATGGTCAAGGCCGCGAACGTGACCATCATCAGTCGCGAGGAGGTCGGCGACGGCCTGGTCGCGGTCGTCATCAACGGCGACGTCGGAGCGGTCAAGGCCGCCGCCGACGCCGGCGCGGACACCGCCGCCCAGGTCGGCGAACTCGTCTCCGTCCACGTCATCCCCCGCCCCCACCCCGAAGTGAACCGGCACTTCAACGGCGGCGGAAACACCACGGGCTGAGCGCCATGACCACGACCTCCGACGAGCCGACGGGGGGCGCCGCACGGCGGCGCCCCCGCGCCGCCGCACAAGACCGCACCCCCGCACCGGACCGCGCCGCCGCGCCCGCCGCCCCGCCGCAGCCCGCCGCGCCGGCGACCGAACTCCGGGTATACCTGACCCTGCGCAGCCTGCAGCGACAGTTCGCCGCATACTTGGGAACCCCCACGCGAGCCCGCGGCTATCCACCCCTGGAAGGCGACCACGCCCTGATCATCGAAGTGGCCCCCGGACTGGCCATCGAGCGGGTCATCGACCTGGCGCTCAAGGCCGTACCCGCCGCGGAACCCGGGCTGCTCTTCGTGGAACGCCAGTTCGGCATCCTCGAACTCCACACCGGGAAGACCGATGATCTGGAGCGCGCCGGCGCCGCCATCCAGGCGGGGATCCGCCGCAGCCCGGCCGACCAGCTCAAGCCCCGCCTGCTGTACACCGACGTGATCGAGGACGTCACCGACCAGCACGCGGTCATCCTGAACCGCACCCGCCAGGCATCCATGATCCTGCCGGGCCAGACGCTGCTGGTGATGGAGATGACCCCCGCGCTGTACGCGGCCCTCGCCGCGAACGAGGCGGAACGCGCGGCGCCGAAGAACACCCTGGTCGACGTGCAGATGATCGGCGCCGCCGGCCGCGTCTACATCAGCGGCACCCTGGAAGACGTCACCACCGCACGCCACGCGATCGACGCGGCGCTGGCGGCCGTCGAGGGACGTGACCACTGAACCGACGGGTCCGGTCCGGCCGGCTGCACCGACCCCCGACTCCATCGACCCTCCGGCTGCCCGCGCCCCCAGGAGAAGGCATGTCCCCCGAAAGACCCGAGCCCGACCGCGACGACACACCCGGTGCCGTCGCCGATGAACCGTACGACTCGCTGGCACGCCGCATCCTGCCCGCGTACGGCATCGGCCGCGACACCCCGCTCGAACTGCTGAACCTCTCGGAGAACGCGACCTATCGTGTCCACGCCGAGGCGGGCACGGCCCCGCGCATCCTGCGGGTCCACCGCCCCGACTACCACACGGCCGCCGAGATCCGGTCCGAACTGGCCTGGGTCGCGGCGCTTCGCGAGGACACCGAGATCGCCACCCCGGAGCCGATTCCCACTTCGGACGGCCGCCTCGTCGTCGGCGTCGATCCGCTCACCGCGGGCGGGCAGCGGCGTCATGCCGTCCTCTTCCACCTGATCCCCGGTGACGCTCCGGACGAGAACGTGCCCGCTCCGCAGTTCGAACGACTGGGCGAGATCACCGCGCGCCTGCACCGGCACGCCGAAACGTGGACGCCTCCCGCCGGGTTCACGCGGATGCGGTGGGACCTCGCCGCGATGCTCGGCCCGCACGCGCACTGGGGACGGTGGCAGGACGGGCCCGGCACGACCGGCGAGGTGCGCCGGGTACTCGCGGACACGGAAGCGATCATCCGACAGCGGTTGTCGCGATACGGAACCCGCCCGAGTCGATTCGGGTTGATCCACGCCGACCTCAGGTTGGCCAACCTTCTCGTGCACGGCGACCGGACCGCCGTGATCGATTTCGACGACTGCGGTTCGGGCTGGTTCCTCTACGATCTGGCCGCCGCCCTCACCTTCCTCGAGGAGACCCCGCAGGTCCCCGATCTCATCGACGGTTGGCTCACCGGCTACCGCCGGGTCCGCGCACTCACCACCGAAGACGAGAACGAGATCCAAACCTTCATCATGCTCAGACGCCTGATGGTGGTCGCCTGGCTGGGCTCGCACCCCGATACCGACCTCGCGCGGGCCAAGGGCGCGGGGTTCACAGAGGTGAGCGCCGAACTGGCGGACGAATACCTCGGCAAGCAGAACCGATGGTGGCGTGGCCGGTCGGCCAACAGCCATTGACCCGACCCACATCCGACCGACCCCACCCGAAACAGCACTGGAGCATTCATGACACCCCCATCCATGGACGGCCGCCGCGTCGTCGTCACCGGCGGCTCGAAGGGCATCGGCAAGGGAATCGCCGCCGTCTTCGCCCGCTCCGGAGCCCACGTGGTCATCACCGGCCGCAACGCCGCCGACGTCCACGCGACCGCGGCGGAACTCTCCGCCACGGGCGGGAAGGTCACCGGCATCGCGGCGGACGTCGGCGACCCGACGGCGATCACGCGTCTCGCCGACGAGGCGGTCGAGGTGCTGGGCGGCGTCGACGTCGTCTGCTGCAACGCGGGCATCTTCCCCAGCACTCCGCTGAGCGAGCTCACCGCAGAGCGCATCGACGAGGTCTTCAACGTCAACCTGCGCGGCACCATGCTCACCGTGACGGCCTTCCTGCCCGCTCTGCGGCGCAGTGCGCACGCTCGCGTCGTGGTCACCGCGTCCATCACCGGCCCCGTCACCGGCTACCCCGGCTGGAGCCACTACGCGGCCAGCAAGGCCGGACAAATGGGCTTCGTGCGGGCCGCGGCCCTGGAACTGGCCCCCCACGGCATCACGATCAACGCCCTGTTGCCCGGCAACGTGCTCACCGAGGGCGTGGTGGACCTCGGCGCCGAGTACGTCCGCGGCATGGCCCGGTCCATTCCGATGGGCAGGCTCGCGACGAGCGAGGAGATCGGCCACGCGGCGCTGTTCCTCGCCTCCGAACACGCCGGGTTCATCACCGGCCAGGGTCTGATCGTCGACGGCGGCCAGGTACTGGCCGAGTCACTGGACGCGATCACCTCCCCCGGCGCCTGACGCCTCCACCTCGGCGGCGGGGTCGACCTGCCCGTCCGGGCCGGCCCCGCCGCGAGGATCCGTCGTTCGACCGCCGGCCCCACCTCCGGCGACCCGCTTCCTACCCCGGCACCCGACCGAGGAAGTCGCGCACGTGGCCCGCGACGACGTCCAGGTGGCTCTCCAGCAGGAAGTGGCCGCCGTCGATCAGGTGCACTTCCGCGTCCTCCGCGTCGCGGGCGAAGGCCCGCGCGCCCGCCGGGCCGAAGATCTCGTCGTTGCGGCCCCACACGGCGAGCACCGGAACCTCGCCGGCCCGCAGGAGTTCGTGCAGCGGCGGGTAGAGCGGGCGGTTGTTTCGGTAGTCGCGGAACAGCGCCAGCTGGATCTCGTCGTTGCCCTCGCGGGAGACGAGGGCGAAGTCGTGCTCCCAGGTGTCCGGGCTGACCAGGCTCGGGTCGGGCACGCCGTGCACGTACTGCCAACGGATGGCCTCGACGCTCAGCGCGGCGCGGACGGCGGGCTCGGTGTCGGGGCCGGGGTTCGCCCCGTAGGCCCAGACGTCGGTCCAGAACGACTCGACGAAACCGTCCTCGTAGCCGTTGCCGTTCTGGGTGACGACGGCGGAGATCCGTTCGGGGTGTGCGAGCGCGAGGCGCCACCCGATGGGGGCGCCGTAGTCCTGGACGTAGAGGGCGTAGCGCTCCAGGCCCAGCCGGTCGAGCAGCCCCGAGGTGATTTCGGCGAGGGCGTCGAACGTGTAGGTGAAGTCCTCCACACGGGGCGCGTCGGAGAGCCCGAAGCCGAGGTGGTCCGGCGCGATGACGTGGTAGTCGTCGGCCAGCAGCGGGATGAGTCCGCGGAACATGAACGAGCTGGTCGGGTAGCCGTGCAGCAGGACGATCGCGGGGGCGTCGGCGGGGCCGGCCTCGCGGTAGAAGATCTCGTGGCCGTCGACGGTGGCCGTCCGGTGGTGCACCGAGTGCATGTCTAACCTCTTTGAAAGCTTGATCTGGTTAGTTCTTCTCCATGCGAACATGGGATGAGCTAACCTGTCAAACGATCCGATCCGGTTAGAGAGAGTGGCACCCGATGGACACGCTGCTGGACCTGCTCAACAGCAGGCCGCTGGTCGACGGCGAGGAACAGGACGCGCTCGGCGACCCGGCCGAAGGCGGACGCTGGGCGCGGGAGCGCGGCGGCGACGGCAGCCTCGCGGAACTGGCGCTGCTGCGCGAGGCGCGGGACGTCCTGCAGGACGTGGTGCGCGGCAAACGCCCGCCCACCGCACTGAGTCCGCTGCTCGAAGGGGTGCGGCGGATCCCGGAGCTCACTTCGGACGGCCTCCGGTGGGCGCTCGAGACTCCGCCGCACGCCCGGCCGGCCGTCGAGGCGGTGCTCGCCTGGGCCGCCACCGAGAAACAACTGCCCGGCCGGCTACGCCCCTGCGCCAACGACGAATGCCGGTTGTTCCTGCTCGACCGCAGCCGCGCCAACCGCGCCCGCTGGTGCTCCATGGCCGTCTGCGGCAATCGGGAAAAGGCACGCCGCCACTACGAACGCACCCGCTGACGCGGTCGACCGAGCGGTCATCCCGACAGTCGTCGCAGCCATTCCGTCAGGAGTTGTCGTTCGGCGTCGCTGAGCACGCTCTGGGCGGGCAGTGCCGCGCGCAGGGCGCGGGCGGCGCCGGCCGGCCCCGGTTCCCGCACGGCCGGTTCCCGGGTGGTGACGGTGGTGATCATCGCTTCGCGCAACGCGACGAGGAGCGCGGGGTCGCGCTCGGACTCGGGTACGGACAGCCAGGTCAGGACGGCGCCGCCGGCGGTGGCGTGGACGATCTGGGCCGCGAGGCCCTCGTCCACGCGCAACAGGCCCGCGGCGGCGATGCGGCGGATGCGGCCCTTGAGGTGTTCGAAGCCGATCCGGAAGACGGCGGTGGAGCGGGTGGGTTCGCCGTACATCAGGGTGTACAGCGCGGGATTGGCCAGTCCGAACCCGACCACCACGTCCCAGCCGTCGCACAGTTCCCCGACCGGATCCTCCGGGGCGGGATCGATCCGCCGCTTGGCGGCCAGGAACCGGGTGAACCCGTACTCGGCCACCGCGTCCAGCAGCCCTTCCTTGTCGCCGAACAGGCGGTACAGGGCGGGGGGTTGCAGCCCGGCGGCGTCGGCGACCGCCCGGGTGGTGACCGCATCGCGGCCGCCGCGCTCCAGCAGGTCGATCGCGGCGTCGACGACTCGGCGGCGCGTCTGCTCGCGCGCGTCGCCGCCGGGCTCCTCGGCAGGCCGCGTACGGGTCGGTTCGACAGGCATGAAGCAACGATAACGCTGTTGGGATCTCGGCGTTAATATCATCGATACACCGATCACGTTAGCGTCGATATTATCGGTGGTAGCTTGGATGATGTTCCATTGGAAACATCATCGGAGGAGAGCCGTCATGTCCGACCGTCTGCGGATCATCGGAGTGGAAGAGACCGTCGTCGTACCGGCCGTCCACGAGGCGTACCTGCGGGCCGGATCGCCGCGGATCTTCTCGCGCGGCTTCGGGGACAGCCCCGTCGCGAAGAACCTGCGCGAGGTCGGCGAGCGGCGACTGGCGCACATGGACGACCAGGGCATCGACGTCGCGGTGCTGTCCCGTCGTCGCCGGGCGTGCAGGACCTGCCGGAAGCCGACGCCGTCGCGGTGGCCCGCGACGCCAACGACCAGCTCGCCGCGATCGTCGCCGCCCGGCCCGACCGCTTCCAGGCGTTCGCCGCGATACCCACCCAGTCCCCGGCCGCGGCCGCGGCCGAGCTGGAGCGCGCCGTGTGCGAACTGGGTTTTCCCGGAGCCATGCTGTACGGCCGCACCGGGGACAAGCCGGCCGACCACCCGGACAACGACGAGCTGTACGCGACCGCCGAGCGACTGGCCGTGCCGTTGCACTTCCACCCGCAGACGCCGGTCGCGTCCGTCGTCGACGCCTACTACTCCGACCTCCCGGAACCCATGGGTCCCGTGCTGGCCGGAGCCGGACTCGGCTGGTACTACGACCTCGGCGTCCAGTACCTGCGCATGATCTTCTCGGGTGTCTTCGACCGGTTCCCCGACCTGCAGGTGATCGCCGGACACTGGGGCGAGGTCGTCCTGTTCTACCTCGACCACACCGGCTTCTTCGCCGAGGCGGGCGGTCTGCGGCAGCCCCTCGCCGACTACTTCACGCGGAACTTCTGGGTCGCGGGCAGCGGCACCAACAGCCCCCGCTACCTGCGCTGGACCGCCGAGGTGATGGGCACCGACCGGATGTTGTACTCCACCGACTACCCCTTCACCTACGGCTTCCGCCCCGCCGGCTTCCCCTACGTCGACACCAGCGACGGTCGAGCCCGCTCCTTCCTGGAGAACTCGCCCTTCACCGACGAGCAGAAGGCCGACATCGGCCACCGCAACTGGGAACGCCTCACCGCTCGCGCCCGGCGCCCGTCGGCCTGAACCGCCGGCCGGGTGATCTCGTTCAGTTCTGTTCCAGGACGAAGACGGCGATGGTTCCCGGTTCCAGCGCCTGGAAGACGTGCGGAATGTCGCCGCGATAGCTCACGTAATCCCCGACGTCGAGCTCGACGGCCTGGTCGAGAGGTCCCGCCGAGGCGCGTCCGGCGGTGATGACGACGTGCTCGACGGTTCCGGGCAGGTGGGGGGCGGACCGTCGGGCCCTGCCGGGCTCGGCGTGGATCCGGTAGATGTCGCACTGCGCGTCCGGCGCGCAGGAGGCGAGCAGTGTGGCCGTGTAGTGCGATTCCTCCGCCTGGGTGGGGCTTCCCTCGTCGGCTCGCAGGATGCGGATGGCGGGCCGCGGCGGGGTGACGAGCCGACTGAACGGGACACCGAGCGCCACGCTGAGCGCCCATACGGTCTCCACTCCCGGATTGCCGGTACCGGCCTCCAGTTGCGACACGGTGGCCTTGCTCAGGCCCGCGAGGCGGGCGAGCTCGCTCAGCGACAGCCCTCTGCGCTGTCGCTCGCTGCGAACCGCGGCCGAAATGGCCGCGACGGGTGATGCCATGAGGACGACTCCAGGGATGGGTAGGGGAACGTGCGGGTCCGGCGCCGGCGTGGCCCGGCGCCGTGACACCTGTCGTTTGCTGTGGCGAACGTTCGGACGGAAAAATGTACAGTGATCATGTGTGTTCGGCACGGCCGGCCGGCGTTCGGCACACACGATCGATGGACGCGGAAAGGAGCAACGATGCAAACGATGCCAGGGACGACCGGGGCGCACGCGTTGGTGCGCACGTTGGTGGACAGCGACGTACGGGTCTGCTTCGCCAACCCCGGTACATCCGAGATGCACTTCGTGGCCGCACTCGACACGCTCCCGCAGATGCGGGGGGTGTTGTGCCTGTTCGAGGGGGTCGCCACCGGCGCGGCCGACGGATACGGACGCATGACCGGGCATCCGGCCGCGACGCTCCTGCACCTCGGACCGGGGCTGGCCAACGGACTGGCGAATCTGCACAACGCCCGACGTGCGAACACCCCGGTCGTGAACGTCGTGGGCGATCACGCCCTCGGCCACAAGGCGCTGGATTCCCTGCTGGAATCGAACATCGACGCGCTCGCCGGCACGGTCTCCGGCTGGGTACGGCGTTCCGCGTCCATCGAGGACCTCGGTACGGACGCGGCGGAGGCGGTCGCGGCGACGCTGACCTCGGGCGCCGCGGGGGAGGGCGGGCGGGACCCGTCCCGTAACGGTACGTCCGGGTCCGTCTCGACCCTCATCGTCCCGGCGGACCTGTCCTGGTCGACGGGTGGCCGGTCGGCGCGACCGGTGAAGATACCCGCGCCCGCCGCGCCGTCCGAACAGCACGTGCGGTCCATAGCGAAGCTGCTGCGCTCGGGTGAATCGTGCGTGCTCCTCCTGGACGGCCCGGCGTTGAGCGAGCAGGGACTGCGCGCGGCGAGCCGGATCGAGCGCGCCACGGGCGCACGACTGCTCGCACGGAACTGGGCCGCCCGGCAACGCCGAGGCGCCGGGGTGCCACACGTCGAGCCGCTGGCGTACCGAGGCGAACAGATCACCGCCCAACTCCGCGACGCACATCACCTCATCCTCTGCGGCGCCCGTACGCCGGTGACCTCGTTCGCCTATCCGGACCGCAGCAGCCTGCCGACGCCCCCCGACACCCGGGTGCACGTCCTCGCCGAGGACGAAGGCGCCGACACCGTACTCGCCCTGGACATGCTGGCCGACCATGTCGCGCCGCACACCGAGCCGCTCCTGGCCCCGTCGGCCCCGCCGCCCCTGCCGCGCGGCGCGTTGACCGTCGACAACTGGGCGGCGGTCATCGGCGCCCTGCTGCCCGAGGAGGCCATCGTCTGCGACGAGTCCATCACGGCGGGCATGGCCACCCTGCACGCGGCCACCGCCGGTTCGCCGCCCCACGACGTGCTCGGGTTGACCGGTCTGTCGATCGGCCAGGGACTGCCGTCGGCCACCGGCGCCGCGATCGCCTGCCCCGACCGTCCCGTGATCTGCCTCCAGGCCGACGGCAGCGCCATGTACACCCTGTCCGCGCTGTGGAGCCACGCCCGCGAACACCTCGACATCACGACCGTGATCCTCAACAACAGCTCCTACGCGATCCTGCGCGCGGAACTGGAGCGCGTCGGTGCCACCGCCGAGGCCTCCGCCCAACTCTTCGACCTGTCCCGTCCGGACCTGGACTTCGTCTCCCTCGCGCACGGCATGGGCGTGCCCGCCGAGCGGGCCGGGACGGCCGAGGACCTGGCCCGGCAGTTCCGGCGGGCGCTGTCCGAACCCGGCCCGCACCTGATCGAGGCCGTGCTGCTGCCGCACGGCGGCTGAGCCCACAGGTCGTCGCGGCTCCGACGCCCGGTCCCCGGGAGGTCGCCTCCGCCGAAGGGTTCGGGCCGTGTCGATCGCTCCGCTGCCGGACTTACTAAGCGGAACCTCGTTCCGTATTGTCGAACGGGACGGGGTTCCGTTTGCTCACGATGCCAGAGCAAGGGCCCGGCTCCCGGTACGGACCTGGCCGCACACGAAAAGAACGACATCCCACCCGCCCTGCTCGACCCGGCACTTCGCTGCCGCTGACGGGTCCGTTCGGACGTGTGTCCCGACGATTCGACGTGGGTCAGACGATCTCGCCCGCACAGGATCCGTGGGGATCGCAGGCGTAGCAGCTGTACCGCATGCATCCGGTGCACACGCCGATGTTCTCCAAGCGGTATGTGTCGTCGCAGGTATGGCACACGGCGCGCTCGCGCAGCATGGTTTCCCAGCCGTGGTCGCCGCCCAGGAAGTCGTAGGAGACGGCCACGAACTCCCCCCACATCGGGTCGTGTTCGGCCCAGTGCCGGAGATACCAGGAGTAGACGACGAAGAACGCCTTGCCGGTCACCAGGTGGTCTCGACCCCGACCGTCTCGGATCCACGCCTCGACGAGTTGCCCGACGCGCTCCCCGAGGGGCAGTCCACCGCCGAGAACGACATCGTTGTTGTTCGTCATCGTCATCGCCACAGTATCCGGGCGAACGCACCCCATGAACAGCCACCGAGCCACGCCACATCTCCCGAACACCCCGGCATTCCGTGGACGTCCCAGCCTTCCCGTTCGGCACCAGGTCAGGAGGTGGGAGGCATCCCACGGCCGACGTGGGACGCACGCGGCCTTCACGGAGTCGTCACCTCCGAGCGAGAGTCGAACCGGCGATCACACCCGTGGTCGCCGGGGGGACACGCCACCCGAGACGGCGTGAGAGGTGGGATCACACCATGAGGCTCCGTAAGAAGACGACCGGTACCGCGGCGGCGATGGTGATGGCGGTCGGTGCCGTGGCCTTCGCGTCCGGTCCCGCAAGCGCGGGCGGCTGCGGCCCTGTCGGGCCCTGCGGGCGAGTGGACAACAACACCGCGAGCGACACGATGAGTTACACGCTCAAGCTGGACACCGGCGGTGACCATCGCTGCAACGTATGGAACTTCCCCGGGGGACAGCGGACCGTGAGCTGTCAACAACAGGGCCTGAATCCCGGAAAGGGTGTCGGAGGCCGACTTCACGACGGAAAAGACGTCGATGCCTTTACCTTTCCCAACACCGGCTATCACGTGACGTTCAACGGGGGCATCACGCAGAGCTATCACGAGCGGGGCATGTGGACCAAAATCAGCAACACGGCCACTGCCGTGTGCAAGGACGTGAGCTCGTTCCAGACGCCGTACTGCGAGGTCATGGGGTAGTTCGGCGCGGCGCCGCAGGCGGGCCGACGCGCGATGCCGATCATCGTCACCGCGTTCCCGACACGTCGTGAGTTCGACGGTCGGTCTCGCCGCCCGATCGGGACTCGACGAGGATCGGCCGTCCGGAGACCCGCTGGGTGTCGTGGGCGTCGACGTCCCGGGCGGTGCCGTCGAGGAACAGGATCCGGTTCTCGCGGCGCCCGATCGGGATGTCGGCGGTGCCCTCGTGCGTCCACACGATGCGGGCTCGGCGCGACGCGCCGAGCTCGTCGGGGACGAGGAACTCGCACTGCCACACGTTCTCGGGAAGGCCGACCCCCCGGCCGTGGCCGCACGCGTCGACCCTGGCGTGGGCGAGCCACTGTTGGAGGCGGGCGGTGAACAGTCCGGCTTTGGTGGGCGGTTGTCCCTCGGCCTGCAGGACCATGGGGATCTTGCCGTTGCCCCACGCGTAGAAGTACATGCGTCGCAGGTCGCGGTTGCGGGCGTACAGCCCGGTCAGGTAGAAGCGCACCGCGTGGTCGGCGGCGGTGTCCTCGTCGAGAGGATCGTCGAGCGGCAGTGTCTGCGTGGTGCCGGTGTTCCACAGGGGCAGGTGGTAGCCGGCCCGCTGGAAGGTCCGGTCGACGCCGCGGACGGCCTCGAGCATGGTCTCGGGCGGGTCGGTGACCCGCCGCTGGTAGAGCTTGACACCCGCCGCGTCGCAGTACTGGTAGCCGCCCGCCGCGGCGAACCGCAGCAGGAAGTCGTGCGACTCGGTCTTCCACAACTCGGTCACCGACGGACACACCAGCGTCGCGCCGGGGTCCTCGGCGCGGATGACGGCGCTCGCCCGGCGGGTCATCTCCACCAACGACTCGACACTGCCGTTGTAGTGGTGGGGGTGGTTGGCGGCCACCCACAGCTCGTAGGCGTCGATCCGATCACCGGCGTGCCGAACGAGGGAGCGCACGAAGTCGTCCCAGTCCGCCGGGTCGTCGGGCGCTGCGGCACGCGAGCCGTCGGGGTACGGCGCCTTGCGGGCGTCGGGTGCGGCCCAGGCCGGTGTACCGCCGAAGACGAAGAGCGTGTCGAGACCCTGCCGGTCCGCCCCGTCGAGCAGCCGGTCGAGGGCCGACCAGTCGAATTCGCCGCGCCGGGGCTCCAGTTGCGCCCAGCGGGTCTCACTGTCCCACAGCCGTAAAGCACCGACCCGGAACGACGGCATCGCGCCCGAGGAGCTGTTCATGGTGACGCCGAACAACTCGGGGCCGACCGCTTCGGGGGTCCGGGTCCAGCCGACCGCGTCGATCGGCTTGACGGCGGTCGGATGGCCGGGCCCACTCGAAGCGGTGTCGGAGGCCGTCGCGAGGACGATCAGAACCAGGCCGAGGACCGCGAGCCGGCGGGCCAACGGGCGGCGGCGTCGAAGGCGTCCGGTGGGGACGGTCCCCCGGGGCACTCCCGGCGCGGCCGCGGACTCGGCGTCCCGCGCCGGCATCGATGTCGCGGCACCGACCGGCACTTCACGCGGCGACTCCGCCGGCGACGACGGCTGCGTGCCGGCGCCGTCGTCGTCGTTCGGGCCGGTCTCGTCCTTCGGGTCCGGGCCGGTCGCGATACTCCAGTCGCGCAGCAACGCCGCCACGTCGTCCGCCGTCGCCCCGCACTCCTTGGCGAGCCGGACGACCACGTCGTAGTCCGGTGGCACCGCCCGCCCGCTGCAGTACCGGTGCAGCGACGAACTGCCGGCGAAGACCCGCCGCCCCAACTCCTGGTAGCTCAGTCCGCTGCGCCGCTTCAACGCGGCCAACCGGTCCGCCAACGCGCGGCCCGCCTCTGCCCTGTCCAGGCGTCCCACCCCCGTGGTTTGCTCCGACTCGCGGGCAAGTATGGCAAAAAGCAGGCGACACGCCCCCGGCTTCGCCGCCGACCTCGTCCGCCGACGGCTCCCGGGTCAGTCCCGGCCGGTCTCCGCGACGTGGATCGTGAACGGTTGCCTGTTGTTGTCCGGGTTCCGGTCGTCTTCACTGCGGACCGCGACGTAGCCGCCGGTCAGGTCGCCGATGGGGACGCTGTCGGCGATCCGTACCGGGACGACCGCCGTGGCGGATCGGAACCGCGGCAGGCCGGCGGGGAAGACGCAGCGCACTCGGTGGCCGTTCTGGAACTCGGTGCAGTCCTCCGGGAAGAACGGCCCCTCCGGCGTCACGCCCTCCGGCAGGGTGATCACCACGGTGAACGGTGAGGCCGTCCGGTCCGGTCCGGTGTTGCCGATCAAGGCGTGCACCGTGGTGGTGCTGCCCGGCGCGACGGAGGACGGGTCGATCCGGATCACCTCCAGGTCGGAATTCGACGGGCGGACCGCGGCCGCGACCTGTGCGGGGGCCGGCTTCGTCACCGGAGAGGTGATGGCACAGGCCGACCCGGCGGCCAGTACCACCAGCGCGGAGCCCACCGTCAGCGATCGCCCGACGAACCCTCGAATCGACCCGTTGCGCGTCATCTCCGCTCACCCTGCTCTCTGTGTCCGTACGCCCGCACCGTCGAGGGCCGTCCGGGCCGAGCGTGACCGATCCGCCCGCCGGCGTCCGAGCGACCCGCCCTCGGGTCGCTCGAACGGGCGAAGGCGGGCACCGCGATCCCGGGGCGTCGCGGCCCGCCGGCGTCGGTGTTTCCGGTGGCGAGCCGATCGGGTTCGAACCGAGCGCGAACGCCGTGGGGTTCCTGGAGGAGCAGGTCCGAATCCGGGAGTCGGGGGTGCCCGTGGTGCATGATTATCCGCATGGAAACGCCTGAGCTCACGCTCTCTCGCGCCCCTGCCGCGTACGCCTGCATGATCGTTCGCAAACCCGCCGAGGAGGTGTTCCGAGCCTTCGCCGACCCGGCTGTGACCTCCCGGTTCTGGTACAGCAGGAGCAGCGGGCCGATGGTCGCGGGAGCCGAGTTGCACTGGGAGTGGGAGACGTACGGTGCCTCGGCCGATGTTCGGGTCAAGGAGGTTCGAGAGGCCCGACTGATCCGGTTCGAATGGGGCAACTACGGGCAGCCGACCACCGTCGAGTTGCGGTTCACCGCGCGCGCCGAAGGAGCCACGTTCGTCGAGGTCACCGAGACCGGTTTCGAGGGCTCGGGGGATGACGCCGTGCGCTGGGTGAACGACACCGTCGGCGGATTCGCCACGGCCCTGTGCGCCATGAAGGCCCTGCTGGAATTCGACATCGAACTCGGCGCCGTCTCCGACCACCATCCCGCCTGACCGACCCGGCTCCCCCCGATCAACGGCCGAACCCCCGCCCGTCGCACGGCACATCGCCGAAGGCGACCCCACCACACGTCGCGGATGCCGGAGACACCGGCCGGACGAACATGGCGGAAACCGTACGCTTCCTCGGAGCATGACCGCCGACAAAGCAGCCTCCCCGGAGCGGACGCCGGCCCCGACTCCGTGGCTCCGGCAAGGCCCCTCCAGCCACCGCCACTTCCACACGGGACCTTTGGTGGGACTTCCACCTCCGGGTGGTCGCGGGTCAGCCGCCCTGGCCGGCGCTGCCGATCGGGCCGACCTTGATCGGGGCGCCGGCGCTCTTGACGGGGAGCCTGGCGGTGCCGGGCCAGTTCAGGGTCACGGACTTCGTCTCGTCCGGCGGGGTCACCACCAGACCGGTGATGCGGAGCCCGGAGGCCTCGCCCATCGTTTCCTTCGGGTAGTTGATGCCGAAGGACACCGACTTGCCGCTCTTGAGAACGAACGAGACGGGCTCCTGGCCGGTGCGCTGCGCGGAGATATTGCCCGCGTCGGTCTTCAGGTCGACGCCCGCGTAGCCGGACATCGAGCAGTCCGGGCCGTTGTTCTTGAACGTGACCGCGACGGTGCCGTCGGAGTCGCCGTCGATGGTGCCGTCGATCGCGGTGGCCTTCAGCTCGTCCGTCCGGCACTTGGCGGTCTTGCCGTTTCCGCCGCCGCCCGAGGTGGTTCCGGTGCCGGCGCTCGTGCCCTGACCGCCGCCACCGCTCTGCCCGCCGGAGGCACTGCCTCCGCCCTGGGTTCCGCTGCTCTGGGTTCCGCCGGTGCCCTGACTGGCGCTCGGGTTCGCCGGGTTGGGCGCGGCGGGTGCCCCGCCTCCCGGAGCGTTGGACGAAGTGCCCTTCGCGGCGCCGGAGTCCGAGTCCTGGCAGGCGGTCATCAGCAGGGCGCCGGCGACGAGGGTCGCGGAGGCGAGGATGGTCCGGCGGCGGTTGGCGGACATGAAAGACCCCTTGGTATCGCGTAGTCGAAGCCTCGATGACGCCGGGCTTCCCGGTAGTTGCGTGATCACCATGCCGGGGCGGCGACCCCCCTGGGAACCGACGTCGGCGTTCCACGACAGCGCTGTCACCAACCGGTGACATGGTCACAGAACGCAACAAGAGCAAGGCGGCGCGCCGTCACCGCGAACGTCGGCGCCAACGATCCCGCCGGGGGCCTCGGTCGTTGCGGGTCACGCGGAGGGGTGGCGCGGCCGTGTCCGCGCTCCCGACAGGGCGATCTCCAGGAGCCCACGGACGGCCTCCCGCAGATCGTTTCGGCTCTCCGGCGTCCCGGGCGTCGGGACGGTGCCGGGTGCGGCCGTCAGCCGATCGAAGATCAGCCCGTCCACGCAGGCCAGATGCCGACGGGCCCGCTCCTCGGCCCGGGCCCGGGGTATGCCGGCGGCCGTCAGCAGCGCGCACATCTGCGCCCTGGCCGCGTCCCCGTGCCGAAGGATCTCCCGCAACTCCGTTTCGTGGACGGTCTCCAGGATGCAGTGGTAGCGCGCGAGCGTACGCACGCGTCCGGGACCGAGCATGTGGTCGACGAAGGCCGCGGTGGCGTCCGCGAGTCGGTCCAGGTGCGCGGGGCCGAGCAGTTCGGCCGGCGACGGGGCGAGCAGCGGTCCGTCGCCGGCCAGCGCGACCTGCCGCAGGTCCTCGGCGTCCAACTCGACAAGGCGCCGGACCGCTTTGGTGATCAGCGCCTTCCGGGTCCGGAAGTAGGCCGAGGTGGTGCCGAGGGGCAGTTCGGCCCGGGCATCCACGCCGCGATGGGTGAGCGCCCGCATGCCGCCGGAGGCCAGCAGTTCGATCGCCGCGTCCGCGAGAACCGTCCGACGATCGTGTTCCGCGTGCACGCGTGCCCCCTCCGATACCCCGTGTCGTTTTCTACATCCGTAGTATACGGTCTTCTACAGAAGTAGAAACGAGGGGGCGTGAACCATGCCGGAAAAGAACGCGACGAACACACACGCGAACAACCGGGCGGGCAGCCGATCGGCGGTGGTCGTCGGGGGTGGCATCGGCGGCCTGGCCGCCGCCGTCGGGCTGCGTCGGATCGGTTGGCGGGTGACCGTCCTCGAACGCAAGGCGGTCGGCGGCGAGGTCGGGGCGGGGATCGCGCTGATGAGCAACGCGATGCGCGCGCTGGAGAGCCTGGGCCTGGGTCCCGCGGTCAAGGCCGGCGGCCGACCGCAACTGTCCACCGGCGTGCGCGACGGCGGCGGCCGGTGGTTGTCCCGGGTCGACGGCACGGCACTGGAGGCCAGGCTCGGCACCGGGATCTACTCGCTGCACCGGGCCGAACTCCACGACATCCTGCGGCGAGCCCTCCCCGTGGACGGCGTCGTCGTCCACGGGGCCGAGGTCACCGACATCACGCAGGACCCGAAACAGGCTCTCGTCCACTACACCGGACCGGGCGGCACGGCGACCATCGGGACGGATCTGGCCGTCGTCGCCGACGGCGTCAACAGCCGCGTCCGCGCCCGCCTTTGGCCGGACGCCCCGGCCCCCGTCCACAGCGGCTCGACCGTCTGGCGCGGCGTGACGACCGAGGCGTTCCTGCCCACCCCCGACATCGCGCAGACCCTGCACGCCGGCGCCGAGATCGGCGTCATGCCCATTCGTGACGGCCGGGTGTGCTGGCACGTGGTCACCAGGGCGACGGCCGGAGTGCGCCACGACGACGAGTGGGCCGAGGCGCGGCGCCGCGTCGACGGCCTGCACGACCCGATTCCCGCCCTGCTGAAGGCCACCGCCCCGGAGGCCGTCCTGCACCACGACATCCACATCCTGGGCGCCCCTTTGGATACGTACGTGGCGGGCCGCGTCGCCCTGCTCGGCGACGCCGCCCACGCGATGCCCCCACATCTGGGCCAGGGCGCGTGCATGGCCATCGAAGACGCCGTCGTCCTGGCCGCGTGCCTGCACACGCACGAGAATCAGGCCACCGCCCTGGCCGCATACGACGACACCCGCCGCCCCAGAGTCGCCGCCGTCACCAAGGCATCGCACCGAATGGGCCGCATCCAAAAGGCGGAAGGCCGCCTGGCGGTGGCCGTGCGCAACGCCGCGATGCGCCTGACCCCACCGGCGGTGGCCATGAAGGCGATCCTCGAATTCGCCGACTGGACACCCCCGAGGCTCCCGCTGCCCGACACCGGGCCGACGGCGTAGGCCGCGCGCCCACCCGTCCGCGGTTCGTGGTCCGTGTGTCTAGTTCCGATCCCTGCTTCTGAGGCCGTCGAGCAGTACATCCGCCAGGCGTTCCGGCAGGTCGGGTTCGAGGGGGCGGTGGCCGAGGAGGGCGCGGGTCTGGAGCGGGGCGCACAGCAGTTCCAGAGCGAGACCGGTGTCGGTGTCCGGGGGGAGTTCGCCGCGCTCGACGCCCCGGCGGACGATGGCGCCGGCCTGATCGAGGCGGGACTGCCAGAACGTGCGCCAGGACTCGGCGAGCACCGGGTCGTCGGAGCCGAGTGTGGCCGCCCGGGCGACGGCGCCGCCGAGCGGGGTCGCCATGTACTCGGCCAGCGCACGGGCGAAGGCGGCCAGGTCGGTGCGCACTTCGCCGGTGTCGGGGACGGGGATGCCCGCGTCGCTGCCCGTCAGCATGGCGTCCAGCAGCAACTTTTCCCGGCTGCCCCAACGCCGGTACACCGTGCTCTCGTTGACGCCGGCGCGGACCGCGACGTCGGCGACGCCGAACCCGGCGATGCCGCCCTCGGCGAGCGCGTCCATGGCCGCGGCCAGCACGGCCGCGCGCACCCGCGCGGCCCGCCCACCCGGACGCCGGCGAATCGGATCCGGCGCTTCCTCTGCTCCCTCGGTCCCGGTCATGTGTCGATCACCTCGGCCGTCATCTTAACGCAAGTGCCCTTGCGTTAAATCCCGCCCAGGCGCATAGTCGCTAATGCAAGGCAACACGCTTTAAGTACGACAGGAGGCATCGCCATGCCCTTCACCTGGCCGCTGGACCCGCAGGACCTGTTCGTCGAGCGCTACCCGCAGATGACCCTCGGCCTCCCCGCCGACGAGGTCGACGCGGTGCGCGCCGCCGTCACCGAGATGTGGCCCGACCGCCCCGGCGGCTGGGTGTACGAGTGGTCCGCCCTGGCGGCCCGGCACGCCGCCGCCGGGCGCCACCGCTCCGCCGCGCAGGCGTACGGCTGGGCCAAGTTCCCCTCGCTCGCCGACGAATCCAAGCGCACCGCGCTCGCCCGCCAGGTCGAGCAGTACGTGCTCGCCTCGCCGGACTTCCCCGTCGAATTCGAGCGCCGCACGCTCACCGTCGCCCACCGCGGCGGCGAGACCACCCTCCCGATCCACCTGATGGCCGCGCCCGACCTGCCCGCCGACGCCCCGGTGGTCCTGGCCGGCGGCGGCGTGGACTCCTGGAAGACCGACCTGCACGGCATGTGGGAGCAACTCGCGCTCACCCTCCCGGCACGGCTGCTGCTGTTCGACCTCGCCGGCACCGGCGAGAGCGCCCACCTGCCGATGACCCCGGACGGCGGTGCCGAGGTGATCGACGGCCTGATCGCCTTCGCCCGCACCATCGGCAACGGCCGCGTCGGCCACTTCGGCATCTCGATGGGCGGCCACTACTCCGCCCGCACCGGACTGACCGGCGCCGTCGACGCCTCGGTCGTACTCGGCGGCCCGGTGCGGCATTCGTTCGCCCGGGGCCGCGGCTTCGCCTTCGGCATGGACGGCATCGTCGGCAACGCCCTGGGCTTCGACGCGATGCCGACCACGGCCGAGCGCGATCGAGCCCTCGCGGCCTTCGACCTGCGCCCGCTCCTCGACCGCGACACGAACGGCCCGATGCTGGTGATCAACGGCGCCGACGACGTACACGTCCCACAGTCCGACACCCTGATCTTCCAGGGCCGCCGCGACACCCGAGTCCACCTCGTCCCGGACACCGGCCACTGCGCCATCTCCCGCTTCGACGAGGCGATGGCACTGATCACCCCCTGGCTCGAAGCCACCCTGGCCACCTGACCCCCCGACCACGACCTGCGGCCCCGAGGTCGCGCGAACCGTCAGGGGACGGCCGGGCGCAGCAGCGGGCGCTGGGCCGTCTTCTCCCGTTCGTAGTCGCGGCGGGCCTCGCCGGTCGTGGGGGTCGTGGCCACCTCGGCCACGGGCACGTCCCACCACGCCCGCGAGGACGGGGCGCCGATCAGGGGATCGGTGTCGACGTGTACGACCGTGGTGCGCGCGGACGCGCGGGCGGCGGCCAGCGCGGTGCGGAATTCGGCGAGCCCGTTCGCCCGGAGTACGTCCGCGCCCAGGCTGGCCGCGTTCGCCGCCAGGTCGATCGGCAGCACACCGCCGTCGAAGGTGCCGGATTCCCGGTCCCGGAACCGGTACTGCGTGCCGAAGCGTTCGGCGCCCACCGCCTCGGACAGCGCCCCGATCGAGGCGTAGCCGTGGTTTTGTACGAGCACGACGACGAGTTTGACGTCCTCGGCGACGGCCGTGACGATTTCCTGCGCCATCATCAGGTAGGAGCCGTCCCCGACCAGGACGAACACCTCGCGCTCGGGTGCGGCCATCTTCACGCCCAGGCCGCCGGCGATCTCGTAGCCCATGCAGGAGAACCCGTACTCGACGTGGTAGCCCAGCGGATCGGCCGGGCGCCACAGTTTGTGCAGGTCGCCGGGGATGGAGCCGGCCGCGGAGACCACCACGTCGTGCGGCGCCATCGCCTCGCGGACCGCGCCGATGATCTCGCTCTGGGCGGGCAGCGGGGTGTGGGCGCGGGCGAACGCGGCGTCGACCTCCGCGTCCCAGCGACGCACCGCCTCGGCCGCGCGGGTGCGGTGTTCGGCCGGGGCGCTCCAGCCGGTCAGCGCCGCCGTCAACGCCTCCAGGCCCGCCCGCGCGTCCGCGACCAGCGCCACGCCGGCGTGCTTGGCCGCGTCGAACGCCGCGATGTTGAGGTTGACGAAGCGCACGTCGGGGTCGGCGAACAGGGTCCGCGACGCGGTGGTGAAGTCCTGCCACCGGGTGCCGATGCCGAGCACCACGTCGGCGTCGTGGGCCAGCGCGTTCGCCGCGACGGAGCCCGTGTGGCCGATCCCGCCGACGGCGGCCGGGTGTTCGTGCGGCAGCGCGGCCTTGCCCGCCTGGGTGACCGCGACCGGGATGCCGGTGGCCGCGGCGAAGGCGGCCAGCGCGGCGGTCGCGTCGGCGTGCACCACACCGCCGCCGGCCACGATCAGCGGCCGGCGCGCGCTCCGCAGCACCGCGACCGCGGCGGCCAGCGAGTCGGGGTCGGGCACCGGCCGGCGGACGTGCCACACCCGCTTGGCGAACAACTCCTCGGGGAAGTCCCACGCCTCGGCCTGGACGTCCTGCGGCAGCGCGAGGGTGACCGCCCCCGTCTCGGCCTGGTCGGTGAGCACCCGCATGGCCTGAACCGCCGCGTGCGCGAGTTGCTCCGGGCGCTGGACGCGGTCGAAGAAGCGGGACACCGGCCGGAAGGCGTCGTTGACGCTGATGTCGGCGGCGTACGGCAGTTCCAGTTCCTGCAGGACCGGCGAGGCCACGCGGGTGGCGAACGTGTCGCCCGGCAACAGCAGCACCGGCAGCCGATTGATCGTGGCCAGCGCGGCGCCGGTGATCATGTTGGTCGCCCCGGGGCCCACCGACGTCGTGCAGGCCAGCGTCGACAGCCTGCGCCGGGTGCGGGCGTAGGCCACCGCCGCGTGCACCATCGCCTGCTCGTTGCGGGCCTGATGGTAGGTCAGGTCGCCGGGCCGCTCCAGCAGCGCCTGTCCGATCCCGGCCACGTTGCCGTGCCCGAAGATCCCGAAGCAGCCCTCGATCAGCCGGTGTTCGACGCCGTCGCGTTCGCTGTACTGGCGGGAGAGGAAGCGCACCAGCGCCTGTCCCGTGGTCATCCGCACGGTGTTCGTCGTGCGTACGGTGCTCATCGTGGTCCCTCCGCATCGCACATCGGCACCCGCGGGTCGCGTTCCACGCTCTCCCAGGACTGCCGGACCCAGTGGTGTTCGGGGTCGTCGCAACAGGCCATCGTGCGCTGTGGATGCGGGCCCGCGAGCACGTTCAGGTAGTACATCGGGTATCCCGGCGGCGCCATCGACGGGCCGTGGTAGCCGCGCGGCACCAGGACCACGTCGCCCTGGCGCACCTCGGCGAGCACGTCCACCTCGTGCCCGTCGTAGACCCGCTGGTAGCCGAAGGGGCGCCCGGGGCCGCCGGAGGAGCCGAGTTCGAAGTAGTAGATCTCCTCCAACACCGCCTCCCCGGGGCGGGCCTCGTCGTGCTTGTGCGGCGGGTACGAGGACCAGTTGCCGCCCGGCGTGAGCACCTCCACCGCGACCAGGCGGTCGCAGCCGAAGCCGTCCGGCGCGGCGAAGTTGTTGACCTGCCGCGAGGCGGCGCCCGCGCCGCGTACCTCCACCGCGACGTCGCCGGCCAGCACGTACGCCGGGGCCAGGCGCCGCTCGCAGCGAGCCGCCGGGAGCGCGAAGCGGCCGCCGCGCTCGGAGGTCACGCTCACGCGCGCGTCGCGCGGGGCGTAGACGAAGTCGCTCACCCGCGCGAACACGTGTTCACGGCCCGCGAGTTCGTAGGTCTCCTCGTCGACGGTGACCGTGCACGACCCGGCCAGGGGCAGCACGATCGTCTCCGCGTCGCCCGTCTCGAACCGGCGGGTCTCGCCCGGCGCCAGCTCCAGCACGCGCAGCGAACTGTAGGCCCAGCCCGCCGACTCGGGGGTGATCGCCACGCGGAAGCCGCCCTCGGCGGTGCTCCCGTCGGGCAGGTGCAGGGCGCTCACCGCGTGGCCCCACGCACCAGGGACACGGCGGTGTCGACCGCGCCGGCCACGTCGCCGTCGTGCGGGAAGAGCATGGTGCGTCCGATGATCAGGCCGCGCACGTGCGGGATCTCCAGCGCGCGCTGCCAGGAGGCGTACATCGCGTCGACGTCGCCGCCGCCCTCGCCGCCCAGGAGCAGCGTGGGCATGGTGGTCGAGGCCATCATGCGTTCCATCTCGTCGACGACGGGCACCTTGAGCCACGTGTACGCCGAGGTGCGCCCCAGTGCGGCGGAGATGTTGTTGACCTTCATCTGCGCGTCGGGGGTGAGGATGTTGCGGACCTTGCCGTTCTCCCGGATCGACAGGAACGGCTCTATCAGCGCCAGGAGTTCGCGTTCGGCCAGCTCGTTGACCGCGTTCGCGGTGCCGATCAGCGTCTCGGCGGTGCCGGCGTCGGCCGGGTCCACGCGCAGCAGGATCTTGCCGCCGTCCAGGCCGCCCTCGGCGATGCCGCGCGCGTCGTAGGAGCCGAACCGGTCGTCGAGTTCGAAGCTCGCGCCGGGGATGCCGCCGCGGTTCATCGAGCCCAGGACCAGCTTGCCGTCCAGCGCGCCGAGCAGGATCAGGTCCTCGACGATGTCCGGGGTGCCCAGGAAGCCGTCCACCCCGGGGCGGGCCAGCGCCTCGACGCAGCGCGCGAGCAGTTCGTGCCGGTCGCCCATCGCGGTGGGGTCGCCGCCGGCGGCGATCGCGCCGCGCGCGGCGTGGTCGGCGGCGAGGATGAACAGCGGACGGGCGAAGCCGGCGCGCTCGAACCGGGGTCGGGCCAGCGCGGCGCGGCGAATGGCGCCGGGGTCGGTCAGGCGGGTGGCGACGACCGAGGCGATGTCGGGGGCGATGCTCACAGCTGTCCTTCGGTAGGGGTGGAAACGGGGGTGGCGCTCGGGGTGGAGCCGACGGCGGACCCGGAGGCGGCGCCGGCGGAGCGCGCGATCAACTCGTCGATCTCGGCGAGGGTGGGCATCGCGTCGGCGCACGCGTGTCGGCCGGCCACCAGGGCGCCGGCGGCGTTGGCGATCTCCAGCGTGCGGCGCAGCGGCAGTCCGCCGGCCAGGCCCGCCGCGAGCGCGCCGCCGAACGCGTCGCCGGCGCCGAGGCCGTTGACCACGTCGACGGGGATGGGCGCCAGCCGGATCTCCTCCGTGGCGGTGCGCGCCAACACGCCGGCCGGCCCCTGCTTGACCACGGCCAGTCGCACGCCGCGCGCGAGCAGGCGGTCGGCGGCCTCGTCGGGGTCGCGGGTGCCGACGGCGACCTCGACCTCGTCGCGGTTGCCCACGGCCACGGTGGCGTGGGCCAGGGCCCGGGCGTACCAGGCGGGCGCCTCGCTCGGGTCGGCCCAGAACATCGGCCGCCAGTCCAGGTCGAGCACGGTGTCGCCGCCCTCGACCCGGTCGGCGACGGCGCGCAGGGTGGTGGTGCGCGAGGGTTCGGCGGACAGTCCGCTGCCGGTGATCCACACGATGCGCGCGGTGCGCAGCGCCTCGGTGTCCAGGTCCTCGACGGTCAGCGCGAGGTCGGGGGCGTTCGGCCGGTAGAAGTAGAGCGGGAAGTCGTCCGGCGGGAAGATCTCGCACAGCACGACGGGCGTCTGCCGGCCGGAGACGGTGACCACGTGGCGGTCGGCGACACCGAAGCCGCGCAGCGCGCGCCGCACGAAGTCGCCCAGCGGGTCCTGGCCCACGCCGGTGACCACGCTCGTGCGCAGCCCGTGCCGGGCGCCCGCGACGGCGACGTTGGTCGCGCTGCCGCCGAGGTATTTGGCGAAGGTGCGCACGTCGGCCAGGCCGACGCCGATCTGTTCGGGGTACAGGTCCACGCTCACCCGGCCGAGGGTGATCAGGTCCCGGGCGTCGCTCATCGGGCGTCCGCCGCGACGCGGTTCGTGTCCGGGGACGGCGCCGCGGCGCGGTCCACGTACAGGGACGGGCGTTCGCAGGTGACGACCAGGGTGGCCGGCCACGCGGGGTCGTAGTCCCCGGCCGCGCCCAGGCGGCGGACCGCCTCGCGCTTGTGCTCGCCGTGTACGACCATGACCGCGCGTCGCGAGCGGGAGACGATCGTGTGCACGCCGACGGTGACGCCGTGCCGGGGGACCTCGTCGAGCGAGGCGTAGTCGGGGAAGGTGCCGAGGTTGTCGCGCCGGGTGCTGTCGGGCAGTTCGACGACGCGGCTGCGGCTGTCGCGGGGCGCGCCGGGCGGGTTGAAGGCGATGTGTCCGTCGGTGGCGCCGGAGGCCAGGATGAACAGGTCGATGCCGCCCGCGTCGGCGAGGCGGGTGTCGTAGGCCTCGGGGTCGGCGGGGTCGGGGAACCAGACGGCGTCGGCGGGGATGCCGCGCCCGGGGCCGGCGGCCGCGTTCAGCGGGGCGACGATCTCCTCGGCGGCGAAGCGGTGGCAGCTGTTGTGCGCGGTGTGGTCGATGTCGGTGTAGCCGTCGGGGCCGGCCACCACGTATTCGTCCATCATCGCGATCACCACGTGCCGCAGGTCCAGGCCGCGGGCGGCGACCTGTTCGGCCAGCGCGTCGTAGACCGGCTTGGGGCTGCGGCCGCCCGGGCAGCCCAGCACGTAGCGCACGCCGGCCGCGGCGGCGGCGACGATGCCGTCGGCGATCTCGCGGGCGAGCGCGTCGCCGAGGTCCGCGGGCGCGTCGAAGACCCGGAGGGGAAGGGGGGCTGGCATGGGTGTCACTCCTTGACGGCGCCCGCGAGCATTCCGCTGATCATGCGGCGCTGGAGGGCGATGTAGCTGATGAGCACGGGAAGGGCGACCAGGACGGCCGCGGCGGCGGTCACGCCCGGATCGCTGTTGCGGCGGTTGCCGGCGAAGAACGACAGGGCGAGCGGTGCGGTCTGCACCGAGCGGTTGTCGGGGACCAGGACCAGGGCGAGCAGGAACTCGTTCCAGGCGAAGAGGAAGAGCAGGGTGGCCAGGGTGCCGATCGCGGGCGTCGCCATCGGCAGCAGCACCGAGCGCAGGGTGCGCAGGCGGGACGCGCCGTCGACCGCGGCGGCCTCGCGCAGCGCGGGCGGGGTGGAGACGAAGAAGGTCCGCATCCAGAACACCGCGAAGGGCAGCGACAGTCCGATCTGCGGCAGGATCAACGCCCAGTAGGTGTTGACCAGTCCCCAGTCCTTGAGCTGGTAGTAGAGCGGGATGACGGTCGCCTCGTACGGCATCACGAGCCCGATCAGCAGCAGCCCGAGCATCGGGCCCTTGAGCGGGAACGGGAAGAACGCGAGGGCGTAGCTCGCCAGTACCGCGAGCACGATCGTGCCGATCACCACGGCGGCGGCGACGATCAGGCTGGAGGTGAGCGCGTCCGAGAACAGACCGCGCCGCCACGCCTCGGTGAAGTTGTCGAAGCTGATCGAGGTGGGGATGGAGAATCCGCTGGTGCGCGTGCCGGGTTCGCCGAACGCGAGCAGCAGGACGGACAGGAACGGGTAGAGCGCGACGAGGGCGGCGACCGCGAGGATCGCGTGGCCGATGACGGTCTGTCGGCGACTGTTGCTCGGCATCGGTCAGCCCTCCTTGCCGCGCACGAGGCGCATGATCACGCCGGTGACGACGAGCACCACGGCGGTCAGGCAGACGCTGATCGCGGCGGCACTGCCCACCTCGTGGGTGAGGAACGCGCCCTGGTAGACGAACACGCTGGGCACGGTGGTGGAGGTGCCCGGGCCGCCCGCGGTGGTGTTCCACACGAGGTCGAAGTTGCGCAGCGCGTAGGTGATGGTGAGGACCAGTGCGATGGCGATCTCGCCGCGCAGGGCGGGCAGGGTGACGGTGAAGAACTCCCGAATGGGGCCGCAACCGTCGAGCCGGGCCGATTCGTACAGTTCGGTGGGGATCTTCTGCACGCCGGCGAGGAAGAGCACCATGCACAGGCCGTACATCACCCAGGTGCCGACGATGCCGACCGCGGGCAGTGCGGTGTCGTAGTCGCCGAGCCAGGCCCGCGCGAGCGAGCCCAGGCCCACCGCGCGCAGCCCGGCGTTCAGCGGGCCGTCGATGTCGTAGATCCACCGCCACGACACCGCGACCACCACGGTCGCCAGGATCTGCGGCAGGAACAGCACGGCGCGGAAGAAGCTCAGTCCGCGCACCCTGATCCGCGACATCAGCGCGGCCAGGAACAGCCCGAGCGCGACGGGGAAGACCGCGTAGAAGACGACGAAGACCAGCGAGTGCGCGATCGCGGAGGGGATCCGGCCGTCGTCCAGGAGCGCGGAGTAGTTGTCCGCGCCGACCCAGCGGCCCTCGGTGATGCCGTCCCAGGTGAACAGCGACACCCAGGCCGTCTGGCCCAGCGGACGCAGCACGAACAGCGTGTAGAACACGGCGGCCGGCAGCAGGTAGAAGAACGCGGGCCAGTACTGTCTCGCGCTCCACGCGCGCAGGCCGCTCACGACGCGGCCTTCCGGTCCGCCCGCTGTTTGGCCGCGAACGCTTCCCGGTCGTCCTGGAGCGCCTTGGCGAAACCGCTCGGCGAGGTGTGCTTGGCCAGCAGGTCCTGGGTCTTGGCGCCGATGGTGTCGTACATCGTGGTCGAGGCCCAGTCGAGGTAGAAGTTCTGGCCGTCGTCGACCAGGAGCTTCAGACCGATCGTGTTGACCTGCTCGACCACGGGGCTGCCGGCCTTGACCTTGCCCGCGCCGGTGACCGGGGTGCGGCCGACGTCGGCGATGGTCTGCGCGAACTCGTCGCTCATCAGCAGGTCCAGGAACGCCACCGCGGCGGGCAGCTTCTTGGTCTTGGCGCCGATGTGCCAGCCCAGGCCCAGCGAGCCCACGGTCGCGCGGGTGCCGTCGGCGCGGGCGGGCAGGGTGAAGCCGACCTTGCCGTTCATGTTCTCCTGGAGCGAGGGCGCGTTCCAGGAGCCGGCGACGAGGAACGCGCCCTCGCCGGCGCCGAACTTGGCGACCGCGTCGTCGGAGCTGATGCCGTTGTATCCGGGGCCGAAGTAGCCCTGTGCCGCCCAGTCCTGCACGGTCCGGGCGGCGTCCACGGTGCCGGGGTCGGCCACCGTGGTGCCGGGTACGCCGCTGATCCACGAACGCACGTCGCGGCTGGGCACGTTCTGGCCCTGGACCAGGCCGATGACCTGGCTCGCCGGATACTTCTCGGCGTTGCCGAGCATGATCGGCTGTTCGCCCGCGGCCTTGACGCGGTCGAGCGCGGCGGTGAACTCGGCGTAGGTCTGCGGCGGCGCGATGCCCAGCTTGGCGAGCTTGTCGGTGTTGTAGAACACGCCGACGTACTCGGTGGCGGGACTGATGCCGTACAGGCTGCCGGAGCCGAAGATCGAGCCGTCGGGCGACCAGCGGTACTGCTTGAGCGCGCCCTCGGTGAAGGTGTTCTCCCACCCGTAGGTGCGCATCACGTCGTCGAGCGGGCGGATCAGTCCGGCCTTCACCAGCGGGCCGTCGGTGCCGTAGCCCTGGTTGCCCTGGGCGAGGTCGGGCGCGTCGGAGCCGGACATCGAGTTGACGACGGTCTTCATCAGGTCGTCGAAGCCCTTGGTGGCGACCTCGACCTTGACGTTGGGGTACTTCTTCTCGTACAGCGGCACGAGGGCCTTGAGCGTGTTCTCCTCGCCGGCGTCGGCGAGCACGCGCAGCTTGGTGTCGCCCATGGCCTTGACGTCCTCGGCGGTGACCCGTTGGGTCACGGGACCGCCGGCGAGGTCGGAGGCGACGGTGGTGCCGCCCGCGCCGGGGACGCCGCACGCGGTGGCGAGGATCCCGGTCAGGGCGATCCCCGCGACCGCGGTCCAGCGCAGAGATTTCATGGTTGCTCCCGGATCCGACCACCGTGGGTGGTCAAGGGGGACCGAGGGGCGGCCTGGCGGGGCGCCCCTCGGGATCGGGGTCGGGGTCAGACGAGTTCGGCGACCTTGGCCGCGAGCCACGCGCGGTTGGCGGCCTGTTCGGCGGCCACGGTCGGGTAGAGCTCGGCGGGGGTGGGCGCGCGGTCCTGCTCGATCAGCAGCCACTCGCGGTAGCCGCCGCGCAGGAGGGCGACCAGGAATCGGTCGATGTCGACGTCGCCGCGGCCGAAGGGCACGCACACGTTCGCCCACCACGTGTCGAAGTCGGTGCGGCGTTCGGCCTTGGCCAGGGCCAGCACGCTCGTGTCGACGTCTTTGAGGTGGACGTGGTTGATCCGCTCCCGCCAGCGGTCCAGGCACTCGACCGGGTCGCCGCCCGCGAGTTGGATGTGGGCGATGTCCAGCGTCAGGCCCACCTCGGTGAGGTCGAGCAGCCGGTCCACCTCCCAGGGCGATTCGACGAAGGTGCTGATGTGCGGGTGGAAGGAGGTGCGCAGCCCGTACGAGCGGGCCAGCGCGACGGCCTGTGCGGACAACTCCGCCAGTCGCCGCCACCCGGCGTCGTCGAGCGCGAGCGAGCGGTCCTCCCAGGCGCGGGCCGGGTTGTGCAGCAGGGCCTCGCTGCCCTCGTCGGCCAGGATCGCCAGCGGCGTCTCGCCGGTGGCCTCGGCGCACGCGGCCAACTCGCGGCAGGTCTGTTCCATCCGGGCCAGGTCGTGGGCCACCACGTCGTCGCCGAGCGCGTAGTGCACGGGGATGTAGGCCCCGACGGCGGCCAGGCCGTGCCGGGTGAACAGGGCGGCGGTCTCGGCCGGGGTGCCGAAGAATCCGGGCGGGCCCAACTCGCTGCCCGCGTACCCGGCTTCGGCCATCGAGGCGAGCAGGGCCTCGGGCGAGGTGCCGGCGCCGCCGGCGGCCTCGCCGTAGACGCCGTAGCTGACGGGGGCGTTGCCGATCCGCAGGGCGGGGCCGGTGGGTCGGATCGTGGTCATCGGGCGTCACCTTCCAGGAGGGCGGCCTCGCCGCCGACGCGCACGTCGGCGCGGCGGGCGATCGCCGCGATCAGCGCCTGGAGGCAGCGCACGTCCTCGGCGGCTCCGCTCGCGGTCGAGCGCACCGGCGCGCCGTGCGTGATCGACGCGGCGAACTCCGCCAGTTGTACGACGAATCCGGTGTCGTAGCCGGAGCGCACGAGCGAGTCGCGGCTGGCCCCGTCGTGGGCGCGCTCGACCCGCAACGTGCTGCGCACGTCCACGAGGTAGGGCGCGGCCATGTCCAGGCGCAGTCGGCCGTCGCGGGCGAGCACGGCGACCTCCTCGCCGTATTCGGGGTGATCGGGCAGCCAGTTCCAGTTGAGCACCAGGCGCGCGGCCCCGTCGACACCCAGCGGCGCGGACGCCAGCAGGCACGGCGGTTCGCCCTCGACGGGCCACGGCCACAGGTCGGCCGTGTCGAAGGAGGTCGGCAGGGTGAAGCCGAGCGCGCGCAGCAGCGAGAGTTCGTGGATCACCGAGCCGTTGAGCACCTCGCGGTAGTAGCGGCCGAGTTCGGCCGGGACCTCGCCGAGGGCGTCGAGCGTGCGATCGGCCTCGTAGCGGATCGCCTCGGCGATCACCGTGCCGTCCGCGTCGTCGACCGGCGGCGGCATCCGCAGGTGCGCGACCTGGGGCTCGTCGGCCGGGTGCAGCACGGTCACGCGCACGGTGCGCGGGGTGTCGAGGGTGTCCAGTTCGGCCGCGGCGAGCGCGGTGATCGGGTCGTACATCTTCATGTAGCCGACCTGGAGCACCAGGCCGCGCTCGGCGGCCAGCGCGCCGAGCTCGTCGGCCTCGGCGACGGTCAGGCACAGCGGCTTCTCGGCGAGCACGTGCTTGTCGGCGAGCAGGGCGGCCTTGGCGTCGCGGGCGTGGGTGCCGGGGGTGGCCAGCAGTACGGCGTCCACGTCGGGATCGGCCAGGACCCGGGCGTAGTCGGTTTCGGCCCGCACGCCGGTGCCCTCTCGCGCGGCGACGGACGCCGCGCGGGAGGGCGACAGGTCGCACACGATCGCGGTGGTGACGACGTCGCCGAGGCGCCGGATCGCGGGCAGGTGCACCGACTGGGTGATCGTCCCGGCACCGACGACGGCGAGACGGACGGGTTCGCTTACCGGCATTGAGGGTTCCTTGCGCGTCGTGGTTGGGGCGGAAGCCGTCCACAGTGGACAGAACATCCATATCGGATGGGTCGTCCGTAACGGACAGGAGGGTGTCATCGGAATGACGGGTTCCGCTTGTCGCTTCTTCCCGGATCATGACCTACGGCAGACCAGTTAGTCCAGAGATTGGACCAGATTCGCATCTGGTCTGGCGATTGGTTCTTCTGGTATGTTCTCGCGCTGTGACAGTCAGCGACGATCTCCCCGCCGCCGCGGGACCCGCCGTGCAACTCGCCTACCGGGCACTGGCCCAGGCGTTGGACCGACGCGAGTTCCCCGCGGGCAGCCGCCTGCCCGGCGAGCGCGCGCTCGCCCAACGGTTGGGAGTCAGCCGCAGCAGCCTGCGCCTGGCCCTGGCCGGTCTGGAGCGCGACGGCCGGGTGCACGCCTCCGCCCAACGCGGGTGGTACGTCTCCACCGACATGGTCAGCGAGCCGCCGAGCCTGCTGCGGAGCTTCACCGACATCGCGCGGGACCGCGGCCTCACCGCCACCGCCCGGCTGCTGACCCGGCGGGTGCGGCCGGCGAGCTACGAGGAGGCGGTCCGACTGCGTGTCGCGCCCGCCTCCGAGGTGGTGGAGATCACCCGGGTGCGCGGGCTGGACAGCGTCCCCGTGTGCCTGGACACCACCGTGCTCGTCCGCGACCGGGCGCGGGCGCTGGAGACGGCGGAGCTGGAGAACCGTTCGCTGTTCGCGCTCCTGGAGGAGACGGGCGTACACATCCTGCGCAGCCAGTACACCGCGCACGCGGACGCCGCCGACGCGGTCACCGCCGAGCTGCTGCGGGTGCCCGTGGGCTCGCCGGTGCTGATCGGCGAGGAGGTCACCTTCGATCGCAGCGAGGCGCCGGTGCTGCTGGGGCGGGCGGTGTATCGCGGGGACGCGTATCGCTTCGAGGCCACACTGCATCGGGGGACCGAGTAGGGGCGGCCGGCGGGCCCGCGGGCACCCCGAGTGCCCGCGCCGCGTACGACCGATGAGCAAGCCATCGTTGGAGAACCCTTGAACACCTTCGTGACCGCGGCCCTGGACGTGGGCGGCACCAAGATCGCCGCCGCGCTCGTCACCGCCGACGGAACCGTCCTGCACCGCGACGAACGCCCCACCGTCACCGCCGGGCGGCTGCGCGACCCCGGGCTCGCCGGCACCCGGGCGGCGGCGGTCGAGCTTTTCGCGGCGGCACGACGCCTGGGGCTGACGGTGAGCGGGCTGGGCGCCGGTTTCCCCGAATACGTGGACGCCGCCGGGCTGCTGACCAGCCGTGAGGTGTTGGCGTGGGACAAGCAGCCGCTCGACGTGCTGTCCGCGCTCGCGCTCGACGTCCCGTGCGCGGTGGGCTCGGACGTGCGCTGCGGCGCGCTCGGCGAGGCCCGGCACGGCGCCGGTCGTGGGCTGGAGGGCTTCTTCTACGTCTCGCTCGGCACCGGTCTGTCCTCGACGTTCGTGCTCGACGGCAGGCCCGTGACCGGCGCGCGCGGCGAGGCGATCGCGCTCGGCGAGTTCGAGGTACCGGCGTCGGTGGACCCGAACTGGTCGGGCAACCTGGAGAGTTACGCCTCCGGGCGCGGGATCGGCGAACGCTTCGGCGTGGCCGGGACCCGCGAGGTGCTCGCCGCGGGCGGGCCCCGGGCGGCGGCCGTGCTGGACTCCGCCGGCCGCGCGTTGGGCACGGTCCTGGCCGCCGTGGTGCGACTGCTCGATCCGGCCGCGATCGTGGTGGGCGGCGGGCTGGGCAGCGCCGCCGGGCCGGTGCGCGCGGCGATGGAGCGCGCCTACGCCGAACACACGGCCGCGCGCTCCGCGGCACCGCCGCTGCGTACGGCCGCGCTCGGCGCGGACGCCGGACTCGTGGGTGCCGCCGCGCTGGTGTGAACACGGGCGGGCGAGGCGCCGGGCGCGGCCGGCCGTACTCGCCACCCGCGCCGCCGCGCTGCTCGCGGTGGGCCCACCCCCGCCCGCGCCCCGTCACCCGCCCCGGCCCGCGGTGAGGGGCCGCGGGGCCGGGGCGGGGAGGCAGGCGCCCGGGCGGGGTCAGGTGGTCCGCTTGGTGGTGAGGTATTCCTCCCAGGTCCCGACGCCCACCGCGTGCTCCCGCGTGACCAGGCCCCCGGCGCGGAACCCGGCGCCCGTCCTGCCCGGGATGCGCACGGGCAGGACCCTGCGCCGCCTGCCCGTCGCCTCCAGCCAGGAGCGTGCCAGGTCCGCCGCCTCGTAGACGCGCGGCCCGCCCATGTCCGGGACCCGCCCGGCCGGCGTACCCTGCGCCAACTCCACCAGGCGGTCGGCCACTTCACCCTGATCCACGGGTTGGCACTCGGTCTTCGACGGGACCAGGACGACGGGTGCCTTGGCCAGCACGCCGAACGCCTTGTTCAGCAACTCGGGGAACTGCGTCGCGCGCAGGTTCGTCCACGGGACGCCCGACTCGGCCAGCAACCGCTCACCCTCGACCTTGATCCGGTAGTAGGAGTACGGGATCCGGTCGACGCCGACGATCGAGATGTTCACGATGTGCCCGACCCCGGCCCGCCGCGCCGCGTCCAGCAGGTGCCGCCAACCGGGGATGTCGTGCTTCGGCCGCCGCGTGTCCGACGCGC
The DNA here is from genome assembly GCF_003967355.1 of Embleya hyalina. Classification (GTDB taxonomy): domain Bacteria; phylum Actinomycetota; class Actinomycetes; order Streptomycetales; family Streptomycetaceae; genus Embleya; species Embleya hyalina. The sequence continues at coordinate 720,502 of NZ_BIFH01000013.1, forward strand.
AGTGGATGATCGTGGCGACACCGTCGAGTGCCGCGTCGAGACCCGTACCCGTTCGCAGGTCCGCGGTCACCCAGGTCACCCCCGGATCGTCGGGCAGCGCCGTCCGGCGGGTCATCGCCCGCACGGGCACGCCGGCACGCCGTATCCGGTCCAGCACCTCACGCCCCAGCACACCGGTCGCACCCGTCACCAGGATCACGTTCTCGCTCATCGGTCCTCCTCGCCACGGGGACGCCGCACCTCCGCGACGCCGCCCTCGTCAGCAAGGAACCGGACGGCTACGCGTTACGTGACAACTCTCGGCACTGTTCTTCGAGAAATTTCAGCTTCTCCGGATTCCGGACCATCCGCACGCCCGCGATGCCCTCCGCGCCGACCTCCACCACCGCGGCCGTCGTGAGCGCTCCGCCCTCCCAGCCCAACAGCGCCGCGTCGCCGTTGACCTCGGCGAAGCCGAACTCCATACCGGAGGAGAAGCGGGCCACCAGACCCATGAGGAACCGGGCCACCTTGTCCCGACCGAAGACCGGGCGCGTGGACGCGGTGACCTTGCCGCCCCCGTCGGACCACGCCACGACATCGCCCGCGAGCAGCGCCTCCAGTTCGTCGAGCGCCCCCTCGGCCGCCGCCGCGAGGAAGCGCGCCAACAGGTCGGACCGCACCGCCGCGGGGGCCTCGAAACGCGGCCGCCCGGACGCCAGACGCAGCCTGGCCCGCCGATGGGTCTGCCGGGAATTGGCCTCCGACCAGTCCAGCACGTCGGCGATCTCCCGATGGCTGTATCCGAACGCGTCCCGCAGCACCACGACCGCCCGCTCCGGCGGCGACAACCGCTCCAGCATCACGAGCATCGCCATCGACACCGCGTCCCGCTGTTCGGCGGTCTCCAACGGCCCGAGCACCCCGGTGTCCGTCCGCACCGGCTCGGGCAACCACGGCCCGACATACTCCTCGCGCCGGACCCGCGCGGACGTCAGCCGGTTGAGGCACAGATTCGTCAGCACCTTGGCCAACCACGCCCCCGGCGCGTCGATGTGTTCCCGCTCGGCCGCGTGCCAGCGCAGATACGCGTCCTGCACCGCGTCCTCGGCCTCGGCCGCCGACCCCAACATCCGATACGCGATCCCGAACAGCCGCCCCCGCTGCGCCTCGAACTCCGCGGTCGGATCGGGAAGCGGGTCGACGGTCACGAAACCCACCGTACAAGCCCCCCACCCTCACACCACCACCACCTCGAACGGAGCGACACCGCGCCCGCCCCGGTTTCGGGCCGCTGCGGGCTTGGGCGGTGGTCGGAGCGTGGGGGAGGGGGTGTCGGTGGGGGGTTCTAGGGTCGATGGTGATACTCGGCCTCCCGTATGGGGGGTCGGGGGTGTGTGGCGTGATGGTTCGTGCCGGATCGGGGCAGGGGAAGGGCCGGGGTGGACGAGGCGGGGGATGCGGGCGGGGGTTCGGGTGGGATTTCGTCCGGGCTCTCGACGGAGGGCTCGCGCGAGTTCGTGGAGGACATCGTCGTCGTTCACGAGGGCGGCGGCATGGTGCACTTCCTGTTGATCACGTACGCCCCCGGTGACTCGGGCAACGCGGCGGGGTACGTTTTCCGGCGTCCCGTCGGCAGCGACGAGCCGGCCGAGAACATCCTCGCGACCAACGACACGCTCCGCGAACTGTGGTGCTCGCCGCAGGGGCACGTGTGGGCGACGAGCAGTACCGGTCTGGTCTGGACGAGCGCGCCTGTTCCGTGGACGGACGCCATGCCGCCGGACCTGGAGTTCGACACGCCCGAAGGCGGCGTGACCTGGCGCCACACCGCGCTGCCCACCCAGGCACACAACCGGGGTCGGCCGAACCCCGCGGCCGTGTGGGGGACTTCGGACGACGACGTACACATCGCCACCTTCGGCGGCGTGCTCTACCACTGGAACGGCCTCGACTGGTCGCAGTTCCACCCGGGGATCGGCGCCCCGATCGGCGCCGTGCGCGGCCGCGCGGCGAACGACGTCTATGCCGTCGGCCACAGCGGAACCCTGCTGCACTTCGACGGCACCGCGTGGACACGGATCGCCGATCCGGACGGCCCCGACGCGGCCGACCTGCTGACGGGCATCGCCTTCGACACCGACGGCGACGTCTACGTCACCGGCAGGTCGGGCGGGGGCCGCATCCTCCGCGGGTCCGCGCGGCGCGGTTTCTCGGTGGCCGAACGCGACCGAGTCGCCGCCCTCGGCGTGGCGTTCGTCGCGGGAAGGTTGTTCTGTGCCGCGGGGAAGGGCGGCGTCGTGGAACCGACCACCCAGGGCCCGAAGACGCTTCGTGACGACATCGCCGCCTGGTCGATCGCCGAGGGCGAGGGCCGCGTCTACGTGACGGAGACACCGGGAGAGGCCGCGTACTCCGAACTCGACCTCGCCACCGGGCGATGGCATCGCCGGTACTACTGAGCGGCCTCTCGGGGTCGGTGTACTTCGGTGGGGAGGACGGCGGACGCGTGGTCGCGAGCCCGGGGCGGCTCGAACGTGAGGCTCGCGGTCCGCCCGCGTCGAGCCGCCGCGGCTACGGGGCGGCGTCCGCGAAGGAGTCGAGCGGGATCGGTACGAACATCGGGGCCTCCCGGTCCGGTTCCAGCGCCGTCGGGCCGTACAGCCAGTCGACGAACGTGTAGTCGTAGGTGTCGCGTTCGCGCAGGATGCGGTTGCGCTGTGCCCGGGCCAGGCCGTCGAGGTGCCAGAGTTCGCCCCAGGCGCGGGCGGTGCGCTGCACACGGCGGCAGTGCTCGGGGCGGACCGCCTGGTAGCCGGCGAGGGCGGCGGCCCAGTCCACGGTTCCGTCGGCCGCGCGGTTTCGGGCCGCGTGCCGGGCCAGCACCCAGCCGTCCTCGAGCGCCATGATCGCGCCCTGCGCCAGGTATTGCAGCGGTGGATGGGCCGCATCGCCGAGCAGGGCGACCCGGTCGAACACCCATGTGTCCACCGGTTCGCGGTCGAACATGCGCCACCACCGGTCCCGCCACATCAGCGGGATGCCCGCCCGGACCTGCTCGGCGGTGTCCGCGAACGCCTCGTCGAGTTCGTCGGGCGTGCCCCAATCATCCTCGCCGGCGAGGGCCTTCGGCGACTGGAACACGGCGACCTGGTTGAACATCTCGCCACCGCGCAGGGCGTACTGCACGAAGTGGCAGCGCGGGCCCACGTATACGACGACGGCGTTCTCGTGCACCCGCTGATCGCGGACGTCGTCGATGGGGACCGCGCCGCGGTAGGCCACGTAGGACGAGCCGACCGGAGCGTCGCCGACGAACCGGTCGCGGGCGACCGAGTGGAGGCCGTCCGCCGCGATCACCACGTCGGCATCCTCGATGCGGCCGTCCGCCAGGACGACCGAGGGCCGCGGGCCCCGGGTGCGGTATTCGACGACCCGGCTGTCGGTGGCCAGGTCGACGCCGGCGCGCCGGCACGCGTCGAGCAGCAGGGCGTGCAGGTCGCTGCGGTGGATCACGATGTACGGGAAGCCGTAACGTCGTTCCAGGTCCCGCAGGTCGAGGCGGGTGAGTTCGGTGGCGTCGACGGCGTCGAACATCACCATGGTTTCCGGTACCACGCCCCGTCGCTTGGCCTCGTCCAGCAGGCCGTACTCGTGCAGGACGCGGGTGCCGTTGGGGGCGAGTTGCAGCCCCGCGCCCACTTCGCCGAACTCCGGTGCCGCCTCCAGCACGCGGACCCGCAGGCCCTCGCCGGCCAGGGCGAACGCGGCACCGAGGCCGCCGATTCCGCCGCCGACGACGAGGACGTCCGCCGTGTCGGGGTGGGTGGGGCGGGTTGTCCCCGGGACCCGAGGGGTCGTGTCATCGGTCATTGCGGGTGTCCTCACAGCCATGCGGGAAGTTCGGGTGCCGGTGCGCCGGACGCGGTGGGCAAGGTCGCCACGCGACCGGTCAGGTAGGCGGTGATGTCGGCCAACGGCGCACGGATCGCGGCCGGTTCGCCGGGTCCGGCCAGTCGCCACGTACGGGCGGCGTCGAGGTCGGTGGCCGTCAGCGCCACGGCCGGGGTGGTCCGGGCGTCGTGCCGGTCGACGGCTTCGGCGGCCAATCGCTCCAGAAAGTCCGCGGGGAAGGCGGCGAATCCGACCCCGGCCGCCAAGTCGACGGCGTGTACGCACACTTCGCGCGCCCGCAGCCAGGGGATCTCCCCGGCGGGCAGGACGCGGCCCTGGGCGGTGACCACGTCGTGCGCCCACTGCCGCGCGGTGAGCGCGTCGAGGCCGGCCGCCAGGGTGGCGGCGGAGCGGGTCGCCCAGGCCGTCAACTCGGCGCCGGTCATCGTCGCGCCGCGTTCGATGCCGGCCCGGCGCTCGTCCGCGGACGCGTACATCGGGGTCGGCTCGCCGGTGGCGGCCCACCGCACCAGGTTGCCCAGGGCGTCCGCGTTGGCCGCGACATGCGCGACCAGGTGCCGACGCGTCCAGCCGGGCAGGGCGGTTCGGGCGTCGAACGCGGCCTCGTCGAAGGCCGCGCAGGTGTCGAGGAACCGGGCGGTGCCGATCCTCGTCCAGTGCAGCGCCGCGTGCGCCGCGTGCGCCGCGTGCGCCGGATCGCCGGGCGCGCCGCTCACCGGGCGTCCGCGACGACGCGGTTGACCAGCCGGCCGATGCCGTCGATCTCGGCGACCACGGTCGCGCCCGGGTTCAGGTATCGGTGCGGGGTGCGGGCGTGCCCGACGCCGCCGGGCGTGCCGGTGGCGATCACGTCGCCGGGGGCGAGGCGGATCACCGTGGAGACGTATTGGACCAGCGCGACCGGGTCGAACAGGAGGTCGCCGGTGGTGTCGGACTGCATCACCTCGCCGTCGACGTCGAGCCGTACATCGAGCACCGGGCGCACACCGCCGGGCAGTTCGTCCGGGGTGACCAGGTAGGGGCCGATCGGCGTGGAGGCGTCCCACATCTTGCCCTGGAGCCACTCGCGGGTGCGGAACTGCCAGTCGCGGCAGGTGATGTCGTTGAGCACGGTGAACCCGGCGATGGCGGCCTCGGCCTCGGCGGCGGTCGCCCGGCGCACCGGCCGGCCGATGACGAGGGCGAGTTCGACCTCCCAGTCCAGTTCGGCGGTCTCGGCCGGGTGCGGGATGTCGTCGGTCGGTCCGGTCAGGCAGTCCGCGAATTTCGCGAACAGCGTGGGGTGACTGGGCAGTTCGCGGCCCATCTCCTGGATGTGGTTTCTGTAGTTGAGGCCGACGCAGACCACCTTGGACGGCCGCGGTACGACCGGGGCGAAGTCGGCGCCGGCCACGGGAAAGCGGTCGCCGGCGGCGCACGCGGCCCGCTCGCGCCAGTTCGGGTCGGCGAGCAGCGCGCCGACGTCGGCGGCGCCGAGGTCGAGCAATTCCGCTCCGGCGAGCAGGACGGCACGGGTGCCGGCGGGGGTGCGCAGGGTGGCGAGCTTCATCGGGGGTCCTCGTCGGTGGTGGAGCGGTGGAGTCGCAGGGCTTCGAGGATCGGCGCGTCGCCGAACCGGAACAGGTCGAGGGCGCCGCTGTCGGAGTCGGTGGCACCGGCCTCGGAGCGGGCCGAGAACGGCGTCCAGGACGGCACCGTGAACAGGTCGCCGCGGGAGACGGACCAGGTCCGATCCCCGACGGTGACCGTCCCCGAGCCGTCGAAGACCTGGTAGACGGAGGACCCGGTCTCCCGCGACGGTGCCGTCTGGGCGCCGCGCACGATGCGGTGGAACTCGGCGCGGATCGTCGGCAGCACATCGCCGCCGCCGGCCGGATCGACGTAGCGCACGGCGGCGTGGCCGGGCTCCACGGTGCCGCCGTGACCCTCCTTCTCCAGCGCCAGCTGGTCGTCGAGCGCACGGTCGGTGACCGCCCACTTGTAGGACAACAGCGGCGAGCCCGGGGCGGCGCCGGCGGGTGCGGACAGCGGACGCAGCCCGGCGTGGCCCCAGAGCCGTTCGGAGCGGGAGCGTTCGGGTTTGGTGCGCTCGGCGGGGTCGAGTCGGTCGCGGCCGACCTCGAAGAACTGGCTTTCGACGCCGTATTGGAACGGGATGTCGAGGCCGTCGATCCAGGCCATCGGAGCCGCGGTGGCGTTGTGGTGGGCGTGCCGGTTCCAGCCGGCCTGGGGCAGGAAGTCGCCGCGGTTCATCGGCACGGGATCGCCGCCGACGACCGTCCAGACGCCGGAGCCCTCGACGACGAAGCGGAAGGCGTGCTGGGTGTGGCGGTGTTCGGGGGCGTCCTCGCCCGGCATGAGGTATTGGATGGCCGCCCACAGCGTGGGTGTCGCGAAGGGCCGGCCGGCCAGCCCGGGGTTGGCGAGGGCGATGGCCCGTCGCTCGCCGCCGCGGCCGACCGGTACGAGTTCGCCCGCACGCTCGGCGAGCCGGAGCAGGTTGTGCCACCTCCACAGGTGCGGCACGGCGCGCGAGCGCGGGTGGATCGGCATCAGGTCGCCGATCTCGGTCCACAGGGGGACGAGCAGTTCGCGGTCGAACCCCCGATACAGGGCCTCCAGGTCCGGAGTGACCTCCGGTCGGTTCGCTGCGGCGACGGCGCGCGGTTCGGCGTACGGCTCGTCAGGGCTGGTGGTCATGCGTATACGGTGGCGGCACAGCGCCGTACAGAAAACAAGATTCTGTCGTGCAGAACGTCTTCCCGGAGACAGCGTGGACAAGCCGCTCAAGACCCCGCCGCCGTACGCCCTCTCCGGCGTGGACAACGCCCTCAGGGCCGCCACGATGCTCCAGCTCGAGGGCCCGATGACGGTCAGCGAGGTGGCCCGGCGCCTCGGTGTGGCCATGTCCACCGCACACCGCCTGCTCGCGATGCTCGTCTACCGCGATTTCGCCGTCCAGGGACCCGACCGTGCCTACCGGGTGGGTCCGGTGCTGGAGCTGGCCACACATTCGCAGTCCGCCGTCTCCCGGCTTCGCACCGCGGCCCTGCCGCATCTGCGCCGGCTCGTCGACCTGGTGGGCGAGTCGGCCAACCTGATCGTACGCACCGGCGAGACCGTGCGGTTCATCGCCAGTGTCGAGTGCGCACAGGCGCTGCGGGTGGGCTCGCGCGAGGGCATGGTCTTCCCGGCGCACCGGACCACCGTCGGCCTGCTGCTGCTCGCCGAGTTGGACGACGCGGAGCTGGCGGCGCTGTACGCGGTCGAGCGCTGGGGGAACCGGGCCTTCGACCGGCCCGACCCGGTCGAGCTGCGCGCCGAACTCTCACGCGTCGCCCGCAACGGTTTCGCGGTCAACCGGGGCCACTCCGAGCGCGGCCTGGTCGCGGTCGGGGTGCCGGTGCGCGGCCCGGACGCCGCGGCGGTCGGCGGCCTGTCCGTCTCGATGCCGAGCGTGCGCTACGACCGGGCGCACCTGACCCGATGGGTCGCCACGCTCCGCTCCGCGGCGACCGCACTGGAGCGCGACCTCGCGACCGGCTGAGCCCCGGGCCCCGGACGGCCGGCTCAGCCGCGCACCCGCAGCTCGCCCGCCCGCGCCTCGCCGAGCGCCGCCAGGGCCTCGGCCAGCAGCCGCATCTGCTCGAACAGGTCCGGCCCGGACCCGGCCTGCATCGCGACGAAGGCCCCGTCGAAGCCCGCGATCGCGAAGTGGTCGAGCCGATCGGCGACGGCCCGGGCGATCTCGGCGCCCTCGCCCGCGAACGCGGCGGAGATCATCCCGTGCATGTACGCGCGCCCGTCACGGCGCACCTGCCCGATCAGCGCGCCGACCTCCGCCTCGGCCGCCTCCGAACTCATCACCAGCAGCAGATGCAACCGCAGGAAGTCCGGTCGGGACACGAACATCTCGCCCGTGCGCCGGAGGAACCAGTCCAGCCGCTCCCGCGGCGTCCCGGGCGGCGGCCCGCCGGCGTGCGCCGCGCGCATGGCCGCGAAGAAGTCGTACGCGCCGCGCGCCATGACCGCCGACAGCAGGCCGCCCTTGGACCGGAAGTGGTGGTAGACCGCGCTCTTGGGCAGACCGGTCTCCCGGCTCAGCGTGGACAGCGAGGTGGCGGCGTATCCGCGCTCGGCCATCATCCGCGTCGCGGCGTCCAGGATCTCCTCGCGGGAACGCCGCCCGCGCCGGTTGCTGCGTTTCGGGTCGGCCATGCGCCGAAGCATAGGTGCCGGGCGATCACCCGGAGTGCGGTCGGTGTTCTGCACAGCGGAATCGTCTGGACGGGTCCGGCGTCGCGTGTGACGGTCGACATACAAGAATAGACCAGTCGGTCCAATAGTACCGACTGTCCATCGGTCCGGAGCCCCCATGACCCACCACCACGACGCGGACGTCGCCCTCATCGGGTACGGCCCCACCGGCGTGATCGCCGCGCTCACGCTGCTGCGGCAGGGAGTGTCGGTCGTCGCCCTCGAGCGCGACCGCGACATCCACGCGCGCGCCCGCGCGGTCACCGTCAACGACTGGACGATGCGGATCTTCCAGGACCTCGGCATCGACGAGCGGATCGCCGCGGTGATCGAGCCGCAGCGGGCACTGCGCTGGACCACCTACGACGGCACCGAGATCATGCGCGTCGAGCATCCGCCGTCCACGCTCGGCGTGCGGCCGCGCTTCTACAACATCTATCAACCCACCATGGAGGCCGAACTCCGCGCGTGCGCCGAGGAGTACGGCGACCTGCTCGACACCCGGTTCGGCGTGCGGGCGACCGACGTGGAGCAGGACGAGGACGGCGTCACGGTCACCGCCGCGGATCCCGCGACCGGGCGGACGCACACCGTGCGCGCCCGCTACGCCATCGGCGCCGACGGCGGCGGCAGCTTCACCCGCACACGGATCGGCGCCACGCTCCTCGGCGACACCGTCGACGTGCAATGGATCGTCATCGACTGCCGGGTCAAGCGCTGGTGGCCCGACCGCGACCTGCTCACCTTCTGGTCCGACCGCGAGCGACCGGTCGTCGACATCGCGTTGTCGGCCGGCAACCACCGCTGGGAGATCCCGCTCAAACCGGGCGAGACCGAGGCCGACTTCGCCGACGAGAGCGCCGTGTGGCCGCTGCTCGCGGCCCTCGGGGTGACCACCGACGACGTATCGATCCACCAGTGGGCCTTCTACCGCCACCACACCCGAATGGCCGACACCTGGCGGGCGGGCCGGGTCTTCCTGGCCGGCGACGCCGCGCACCTGATGCCGCCGTGGGCCGGCGCCGGCATGCAGACCGGGATGCGCGACGCCCACAACCTGGGATGGAAGCTCGGCCGGGTCCTGCGCGGCGAACTGCCGGAGGAATGGCTCGACACCTACGAGAGCGAACGGCGACCCGACGCCGCCTTCCACACCGACCTGGCCGTACGCCTCGGCCGGGTGATCAAGCAGGAGGCCACGCCCGACGAGATCGAGGCGATGAACCGGGTCCCCGAGGGCCTGGTCACCCCGTTCGAGCCGCCGCTCATCGCACCCCCGGTGCTCACCGCGGGCAAGCTGCGCGGGCCCGTCGGCGACGCGTCGATCGTGGGACGCATGGTGCCGCAGCCGATCGTCGGCGACACCATCGGCCGGATGGCCCGCCTCGACGACCTGCTCGGCAGCGGCTTCGTCCTGCTGGGCGACGGCGTCGACCCCGCGAGCCTGCTGACCGCCGAGGAAAAGGCCGCGTGGGACGCCCTGGGCGCCCGCTACCTGACCGTTCGCCCGCAGGACGCCTACACCGAAGGCCCCGACGAGCTGGTGGACCTCGAACGGGTGCTGCTGCCCTGGCTGCGCCGCTACGGCGCCGGGGCCGTCGCGATCCGCCCCGACCGCTTCGTGGCCGCCGCCGACGTCTCCGGCCTCGCGGCCCCCGCGTGAGCACCCACGGAGCGCGACCGCCCCGTCCACGGCACGCAACCCAAGGAGAACCCATGCCCGGAGTCAAGGAACTCGCCTACGTCGTCTACGAGGCGAGCGACCTCGCCGACTGGGAACACTTCGCCGTCGACCTGCTGGGGATGCAGCTCGCCGGGAAGGACGACGACCTGCTGCGCCTGCGCACCGACGCCAAGGTGCACCGCTGGCTGGTCCGGCGCGGACCCGCCGACGACCTGGTGGCGAGCGGATACGCGGTCGAGGACGAGGCCGCCCTCGACGCGCTCGCGGACCGACTGGCCGCGGCCGGCGTCCCTGTCGCCGACGGCGGGGCATCGCTCGCCGCCACCCGCGGGGTGGACCGGATCCTGGTCACCACCGACCCGATCGGCAACCGGGTGGAGCTGGTGAGCGGACTCGCCGACGCCGACACCGCCTTCCACTCCGACCGCCTGCTCGGCGGTTTCGTCACCGGCGAGGGCGGCGCGGGCCACCAGGTGCTGATCGCCAAGGGCGTGCCCCGGGAGGACTATCTCGCCTTCTATCAGGGCCTGTTGGGCTTCCGGATCTCCGACACCATCGTCGAGGAGGTCGCGCCGGGCGTGGTCGCGGATCTGATCTTCCTGCACTGCAACCCGCGCCACCACAGCGTCGCCTTCGGCGACATGCCGCATCCCGCGAGCACCCACCACTTCATGCTCGAAGTCGCCGACATCCGCGACGTCGGCACGGCCCACGACCGCTGCCTGGAAGCCGGGCAGCCGTTCGAGATGACGCTGGGGATGCACCCCAACGACCACATGTTCAGCTTCTACGTCCGCACACCCTCCGGGTTCAGCGTCGAGTACGGCTGGGGCGGCCTGCTCATCGACGACGCGACCTGGCGGGTGCGGACCCTCGACCGGCTGAACAACTGGGGACACCTGCCGCCCGAGGTGGTCGCGGACCGACTCGCCCGCGCCGCCGGAACCGACCACGGAGACCACCGATGACACCCACCCGCACATCGACCGCGCGCCGGGTCCGCACCAAGGACTGGAAGCTCCACTACCACGAGGCCGGCGCCGGCCGGCCGATGATCCTGCTGCACGGCAGCGGCCCCGGGGCCACCGGCTGGAGCAACTTCGCCGGGAACATCGCGGCGCTGGCCGAACACTTCCACGTGTACGCCGTCGACATGCCCGGCTGGGGCGAATCCGACCCGGCCGGCGTCGACCGGCTCGACCACGTCGAGGCCGCGATCCAGTTCCTGGACGCCCTGGGCATCGAGAAGGCCGCCTTCGTCGGCAACTCGATGGGCGGCCAGACCTCGCTGCGACTCGCCACCGAGCACCCCGACCGGATCACCCACCTCGTCACGATGGGCGCCCCCGTCGGTCCCGTGCGGACCCTCTTCGGCGCGGGTGACGGGCCGTCCGAGGGCCTGAAGGTGCTCATCGCGGCCTACCGCGATCCGAGCCCGGAGAACATGCGGCGACTCGTCGAGATCATGTGCTTCGACAAGGAGCGATTCGCCACCCCCGAACTGTGCCGGATGAGATCGGAAGCGGCGCTGGCCCGGCCCGAGCATCTGCGCAACTACGTGGACGGTCTCCCGCAGGGCGCCCCACTGCCCAAGTGGGTGGATCCGCGGCTGCTCCCGGCGATCACCACGCCGACCCTGATCATCCACGGCCGCGACGACCGGGTGGTGTCCTACGAGGTGTCGCTGCACCTGCTCGCCAACGTCCCCGACAGTCGCCTGGTGCTGCTCAACCGGTGCGGACACTGGGCGATGATCGAGCACGCCGACGAATTCAACCGACTGGTCACGGACTTCGTCCGAAACACCTGAGCACGCGCCGTCCCCGAGCGCGCCCCACCGGGCCCGGGGCGACCCGTCCGCACGCCGGACGGGTCGCCCCGGGCCCGGCCGCGTCCCCGACGCCGCACCACGGGGTCAGGTCAGCGCGTCCCGTCGGGCGAGTACGCCGCCCAGGGCGGTCGCCGCGGCGCGCAGCGCGGCCACGTGTGCCTCGGGGCGGAAGCGGGGGCTGGGCCCGGCCACGCTGATCGCCGCGATCGGCTCGTCGTCCGGGCCCAGGACGGGCGCGGCCACGCACACCAGGCCGAGCGCCGACTCCTCGTACTCGAACGCGACACCGTTCTCCAGGACCGCGTCCAGCCGGCGGCGCAGCAACCCGGGCGCGACCACCGTGTGCGGGGTGCGCCGCTCCAGCACACCGGAGAGCACGGTGCGTCGCAGTTCCTCGTCGCCGTGCGCGAGCAGCGTCTTGCCGATCGCGGTGCAGTGCATCGGCATCCGCCCGCCGACCCGGGAGGGGCTGCGCGCCTGCCGATGCCCGCCGATCTTGGCGACGTAGACCACGTCCGTACCCTCGCGCACGCCCAGGTGCACGATCTCGTGGGTGCGTTCGTACAGGTCCTGAAGGAAGGGCATGGCCAGTTCGAGCAGTCCGCGCTCGACCGATGCCCGCATGCCCAGCTCGAACAGGGTGCCGCTGAGCCGGTAACCCCCCGGCAGCCGGTCCAACAGCCGCAGCGCCACCAGCTCCCCGGTGAGCCGGTGCACGGTGGCCTTGTGCAGGCCCGTGCGGCGCACCAGCTCGGCGAGCGCGACGGTGCGGTCGTCGACGGTGAACGCCTCCAGGATGGCGGTCGCCTTGCTCAGGACACTGTTGCGGTCGGGGGAGTCGGGCACCCCACCAGCGTATCGCTGAGCGAGACGCTTTGGTTGTGGGTGATCGTCGAGGGTCGCGACGATGCCGACATGACCAGTACTCCCCTCCACGGCGAGGACGCGGTGCGCGCCGCGGCCGAACGGCTGCTCGAGGCCGCGGCCGACGGCATCGCCTGCGCCCCGGTCCGCGACCTGATCGGTCCGGGCGACCTGTCCGCGGCGTATGCCGTCCAGCGCCGCGTCGTCGACGACCGGCTGGCCCGCGGCGCCCGGGTGGTCGGCCGCAAGATCGGCCTCACCTCCACCGCCGTCCAGCGCCAACTGGGCGTCGACCGGCCCGATTTCGGTGTGCTCTTCGACGACATGGGCTACGCCGCCGGCGATGTGATCCCCTACCGCGCGGTGCTGCAACCCCGGGTCGAGGCGGAGGTGGCGTTCGTGCTCGGCGCCGATCTGGCCGACGGGCCGCTCGACCTCGCCCAGGTGCGCGGCGCCATCGACCACGCGGTCGCGGCCCTGGAGATCTGCGGCAGCCGGGTGCGCGACTGGGACATCCGCTTCGCCGACACCGTGGCCGACAACGCCTCGTCGGGCGCGTACGTCCTGGGCACCGTGCGCAGGAGCCTCGACGAAGTCGTGCCGCGCGAGGTGCGAATGACCATGACGGCCGGGGGAGAGGTGGTCTCCACCGGCACCGGCGCCGCCTGCCTGGGCGACCCGATCGAGGCGGTCGCCTGGCTGGCCCGGCAGGCCCGCGACCTCGGCGATCCGCTGCGCGCCGGGCAACTCGTGCTCTCCGGAGCGCTGGGGCCGATGCACTCCGTGGCGCCCGGGGACAGCGTCCGCGCCGACATCACCGGGCTCGGCACGGTCGCGATCGACTTCGGCCCGGACTTCGACGAGGAGGGTTCATGACCAGGACCAAGGTCGCCGTCATCGGATCGGGCAACATCGGCACCGATCTGATGATCAAGGTGCTGCGCACCGCCGAGCACCTGGAGATGGGTGCGATGGTCGGCATCGACGCCGACTCCGACGGCCTGGCCCGCGCCCGCAGGCTCGGCGTCCCGACCACCCACGACGGGGTCGAGGGGCTGATCGCGATGCCGGGATTCGACGAGATCGGGATCGTCTTCGACGCCACCTCGGCCAAGGCGCACGCCCACAACGCGGCCCGGCTGCGACCGTACGGCAAGCGGCTGATCGACCTCACGCCCGCGGCGCTGGGGCCGTACGTCATCCCCGCGGTCAACCTCGAACAGCACCTCGACGCCGACGACGTCAACATGGTCACCTGCGGCGGACAGGCCACCATTCCGGTGGTCGCCGCGATCGGCGCGGTGGCCCCGGTCGAGTACGCCGAGATCGTGGCGTCCATCGCCTCGAAGTCCGCCGGACCGGGCACCCGCGCCAACATCGACGAGTTCACCGAGACCACCTCGGCCGCGATCGTCGAGGTCGGCGGCGCCCGGCGGGGCAAGGCGATCATCGTGCTCAACCCCGCCGAGCCGCCGCTGATCATGCGCGACACGGTCCTGGCGCTGGTGCGCGCGCCCGGCCCCGACGCGGAGGAGGAGATCCGGGAGGCGGTGGCCGCGATGGTCGCCGCCGTCGCCGAGTACGTGCCCGGCTACCGACTCAAGCAGGAGGTCCAGGTGAGCCCCGTCCCCGCCGATCTGCCGCTGGAGACCCTGCTCGCCCCCGGCACGGACCGGCCCACCCACCAGGTCTCGGTGTTCCTGGAGGTCGAGGGCGCCGCCCACTACCTGCCCGCCTACGCCGGAAACCTCGACATCATGACCTCGGCCGCGCTCCGCGTCGGCGAACGGATGGCGGCCCGCGACGCGGCCCGCGGCCCGGACACCGACGGCGACCGCGGCACCACCCGCCGGCACGTGGAGGCCGCCTCGTGAGCACCCCGATCCTCGTCCAGGACGTCACCTTGCGGGACGGCATGCACGCCGTGCGGCACCGGATCACCCCCGCGGACGTCGCGCGCATCGTCGCCGCCCTCGACCGGGCCGGCGTGGACGCCATCGAAGTGGCGCACGGCGACGGCCTCGCGGGCGGCTCGCTCAACTACGGCCCCGGTTCGCACAGCGACTGGGCCTGGATCGAGGCCGCCGCCTCGGTCCTGGAGCGCGCCCGACTGACCACCCTGCTGCTGCCCGGCGTCGGCACCATCCACGACCTGCGACGCGCCCACGACCTGGGGGTCCGCTCGGTCCGCGTCGCCACGCACTGCACCGAGGCCGACATCTCCGCGCAGCACATCGCCGCGGCGCGCGAACTCGGCATGGACGTCTCCGGATTCCTGATGCTCTCGCACATGGCCCCGCCGGAGGCACTCGCCGAACAGGCCCGGCTGATGGAGTCGTACGGCGCGCACTGCGTCTACGTCACCGACTCCGGCGGCCGGCTCACCATGAACGACGTCGCCGCCCGGGTGCGCGCGTACCGGGACGTGCTGCGGCCGGAGACCGAGATCGGGATCCACGCCCACGAGAACCTTTCGCTCTCGGTGGCCAATTCGGTGGTCGCGGTGGAGAACGGCTGCTTCCGCGTGGACGCCTCGCTGGCCGGGCACGGCGCGGGCGCCGGGAACTGTCCGCTGGAGGCGTTCATCGCGGTCGCGGACCTGTCCGGCTTCGCCCACGGCTGTGACCTGTTCGCCCTCCAGGACGCCGCCGACGACCTGGTCCGTCCGCTCCAGGACCGCCCGGTCCGGGTCGATCGGGAAACCCTCACCCTGGGCTACGCGGGCGTCTACTCGTCCTTCCTGCGCCATGCCGAGGCCGCCTCCGCGCGCTACGGCGTGGACGTGCGCGACCTCCTCATGGAGTGCGGCCGCCGGGGCCTGGTGGGCGGCCAGGAGGACATGATCGTCGACATCGCCCTGACCCTGTCCGCCTGACGGCTCGCACGGTCCCGGGAGCCCGAAACCGCGGATGCGCACAGATGTTCGCACGGGCGCGCGCCGACGAACGGGTGTCGCCGGCGCGCATGCCCGCGTGTGTTGTGCGGGTACCGGCCGAGCGGGGTCTTCCGGAAATCGTGAGGTGACACCGTGACCACCGTGCGGGACTACAAGGAACTGTGTGGCGGGATCGCCGCGCATCACCGCGAGCGGCTGGACGCGGTGTTCGCGGGCGAGGCCGAGCCGGGCGCGCCGACCGCACCCGACTGGGCGAAACCGTTGGACCACGTGCCCCCGGACGAGCTGCCCTCGAACCTCGGACCCGCGACCGACGCGTACGGGCGGTGCGGGATGCGCGCCCTGGAGGGCCGCCGGGAGGACGTCGCGCGGATCCTGCGGGAGTTCCGGGAACGGAGGATCACCCAGGAGTGCGCGGAGGAGTGGAACAGGGAGTCCGCGACGGTCCGGAGGCGGGAACAGCAGCAGGGGGACGACGAGTATTTCGAAGAGATCGTCCGGGCGATCGACGCGGCCGGTGACGACGAGGACGTCATCGCCAGGATCGTCGAGATCTGCGACGCGGCGTTCGACGCGCTCGTCGGGGCGTGGGCGGTCGTCGGCGAGTGTCTGCGCGATTGGTTGACGACACCCGTCGAACGGATCGACGCCTGCTTCGAACGTGCGATCGGAATCGAACCCGAGGCGCGAGCGCCGGGGCCGGACACCGACCGTCCGCCCCTCCCGGTCGGCCATCCGGCCGGCCGGGAGGCCCCACCGTGAGCGGCACCTCCGGAGAGAGCGCCCATCGGGATGTCCGCCGGGTGATGGGGGGAGGGCGTCACGTCGGCATCCCGGCCTCGGCGCCGTCGCGCAGGGCCGCCACCGCCGCCTCCGGGGTGTCGGTGAAGAACCGGATCGTGCGGGCTTCGCCCCGGCGGCCGAGCGGGCGGGTGTACGTGACCGGCTCGGTGAGTTCCACGACGACGTTGGTCTGCGAGGCCATGCAGACGCCGAGTCGGTCGTCGGCCACGGCGATGGACGACGGTTCGTTGAAGCAGCGGGTGAGGCGGACCGACGCGACGGTGTGCCTGGGGACGCGCAGGTCGAAGAACGCGCCCGAACGCAGCCGGAGTTCGTGCGCGGTGACCACGTGTGGGCGGGTCACCCAGCAGGCGGCCACGGCGACGGCGGCGAGAATCGAGTAGCCGTCCACGACCAGAAGGGTTCGCCGCAGGACCGGCGGCGCGCCGATGCCGCGCAGGACGACTTCGGTGGCGACGGCGTCCACGGTCAGGATGAAGATCCAAAGGAACATCACCGGCATCGGCTCGCGGGCATAGGGCACCGTCACCGCGTCGGGCGGTATGCCGTGCCTGCGGCGCAGACACAGCAGCCACAGACTCTGCATGCCCTTCACGTCGAACGAGATCACGCGGCGTGCCGGTGCCGGGACGATCTCGCGGACGGTGTGCCGGGCCGCGGTGCGACGGTCGGCCCTCGCCCACCGGGCCGCGGCGTAGACCCGCCCGGACGCGGTCAGCGTCAGCAGGAGTGCGGCGGTCGCGGCGGCGCCGGACACGACGAGGACGGAGTCGGGCAGGGGGACGCCGGAGAGGAGGACGAGGGTCAGGAGGAGTTCGGCGGGAATCGCGACGTACATCGTCCAGCGGGCGAGGCGCAGCATCACGGCTCCCTGTTCGTCAGGGCCACCAGGCGGCGGAACACCTCCGTCTGGGCGGCGGACAGTTCGGTGGCGATCGCGCCGAGCCATTCGGCGTCCCGTGGGGTCGGGGTCCGGGCCGGGTCGGTGGCGGACGCGCGGTCCGGCGCGGCGGCCCGCGCCGCCCGCATGGCATCGGTCAGCCCGTCCGGAAGGAAGTCCGCGAAGTCCCGAGCCAGGCGCTCGACTCGGGGATCGTCCGGATCGGCATCGGCCAGCGCGTCGAGCCGGGCGGTCAGGGCCGCGCCGCGGGCGACCATGGCGGGCTCGGCCAGCGGCCGGAGCAGGTCGGCGAACGCCTCGCGTTGCTCCGGGGTGGCCGTGGTGTCGATCAGCGCCAGGAACTCGCGGTCGAGTCGGGCGAAATCCGATGCGTGCACGGGGAATTCGCGCAGTACGGCGGCCAGGGCCGGGGACACCGTCGAGTCGGGGTCCAGGTCCGGGTCCGCCAGCAGCACGGCGAGCCGGGCACGGCGTTCGGCGATGGCTTCCTGCTGCCGCGCCAGATCCGCGTCCAGTTCGGCGAGAACGTCACGCAGCTCGCGTTCGCGGTCCCGGTCGAGGACGGCGCGGACTTCGTCCAGCGGGAGTCCGAGGTCGGCCAGGCGCCGCGCCCGCGCAAGCATCAGCGCGTCACGCAGTCGGTACTCCCGGTACCCGTTGGGCAGCCGCGGGGGCTCCGGGACGATGCCCAGATTGTGGTAATGCCGCACGGTCCGAGTCGACACCCCGGCCAGCGCGGCGATTTCGCCGATTCGCATGACTCCATGGAAAACCGTGACGTTACGTCAAGGTCAAGGACGCGCCTCGCCCACCGATCGGTATTCCCCCGTACGGACCCGGCCTCCCGCCCGACCGCCCGGAGTGGGTGCCCCGAGGGGCGCCCACTCCGCCGTGCGTGTCGGTGGATCTCGGCGGGCGCGGAGCGGATCCGGCTCCCGCCGAACACGCCTCGGCGCCGCGGGTCACGGCAGGGAGGCTCCCTCGTACGCGCACAACACCGCGCGTACCGACCGCTTCGCGGCGCATCCGCCGCGGTGGCCGCGCAGCAGGTTCCACGCGAAGCAGACCACCATCGCGGCCACGACGACGCCCAGCACCGCGGCGGCCGTCATCGGACCGTAGGTGAAGGAGGTGATCACACATGCGCCGGCGATCATCACGAGACCCCACACGGTGGCCCGCAACACCGCCCACCACCCGACGCTTCCGGGTTGCCGGACCCGCTGCCCGGCGAAGACGTGTCGCCCGGTGGCGCACAGTGTGTTGTCGACCCCGTCGATCCGTGTCATGGCCGCGCCCCCTCGCGAGTGCCCACTGATACGACCGAGTATCGCCGTGCCCTCCCGCGCGGAACGCACCGTCACAATCCTGTTACGCATCGTCACAAGGTTGTGACCGACGCGGCCGCCACGTGTCCTGCGCCGCGGCCCAGGTCCGCAACCGCGCGACGGCCTCCTCCCGCGAGAGCGGGCCGCGTTCGAGATGCAGATCCTGCAGATGGCGCGTGGCCGCGCCGATCGGTGGGCCCGGAGGCAGGCCGAGCAGCGCCATGATCGTCCTGCCGTCCAGAGCCACCGGAACGTCCGGGAGCCTCCTGGACTTCTCGAACTCCGCGGCGGCCCGCGCCGTTCTCTCCCGCTCCGCCGCCCACTCCCGATGCCACTCGTCGTAGTTCGCCGCCCCTCGCGCGGCCCGGCCGGCCGACCGCCAGCCGTCGATGTCCTGTTCCCGACCCAGCCCCACCGCCAGGAACAGATCGTCGTGGTCCGCTTCCTCGAAGCCGCTCGGAACGACATCGAGGAGGGCGAGCGCGGCATTGATCGGCCAGTCCGCCCGCGGACCGGTGAAGTCCCGGGTATGCGCCGGACCCCACACCCTCGCGCCGTTCCGCCACACCGCGGCGGTCTGGGATCCGTCTCCTCCGTGGAAGCTCGCCTCCACATAGGCGATCGGCCCACCTCGCGACCAATGGCCCACGACCCGCTCGAAGGCCGCGGACAAGGCCGTGAAGGGTCGACCGGGCCCGGCGCCGTCCCGACCGGCAGGCCCGGCCGGCTCCCGGAGGAGCCCTTCGGTGACGGGCACCAGCCCCATGCGCTGTCGGAGCGGAGCGACAACCGCTTCCCGGATCCCGGCGGTTCGGTCCCTGAGCAGGTCGAAATCCCCGACGGCGGCGCTGAGCTCGTACGGCATTCCCGCAGGGTAGTCGGAGGCGGGCGCACTCGTGTCGTCGACTGTCGCCCGAGGACCGGGCAGGATGCCGGACATGACGAGAGCCGAGGACCGGGAAGAATTCCGTCGGGCGCGGTCGTTCGGGGCCGCGGCGGACGCCTACGAGCGTGGCCGCCCGCCCTACCCGCCGGAGGCGGTGGCCTGGCTGGTGCCCCGGGACGCGCGAACCGTGGTCGACGTCGGTGCGGGCACGGGCAAGCTGACCCGGGCACTGCGGGCCGCGGGCCGGGAGGTCGTCGCGGTGGAGCCCTCGGCGGGGATGCGCGAGCAGTTCTCGCGCGTGCTTCCCGACGTGCGGGTCGTGGACGGGACCGGGGAGTCGATCCCGCTTCCGGATTCGAGCGTGGACGTCCTGGTCTGTGCGCAAGCCTGGCACTGGGTGAACCCGGAGCTGGCCGTCCCGGAAGCCGCCCGGGTGCTGCGCCCGGGCGGGCGGCTGGGCCTGGTGTGGAACTTCCGTGACGTGTCGGTGCCTTGGGTGGCGGAACTCGACCGCATCCTGCGCGACTGCGCCGCGGCACCGACGCGTGCCCGGCAAGTGGAGGACGTGGGCGCGCCGTTCGGGCCCGTCGAGCGGCGGGACCTCCGCTGGAGCCATCCGCTGTCGACCGGGGAGATCGTGGACATGGTCGCCTCCCGCAGCTATGTGATCACGCTGGAGCCCGCGGCGCGGGAGGAGTTGATGTCACGGGTCCGCGCCCTGCTCGACGCGGAGCGCCCGACGGAGGTGCCCTATGTGACCGAGTGCCATCGAGCCGTGCTTGGCTCACCGTGACCCGCAAGTCCCCGACACATACCTCGCCGGCCCACTCCCGCACGTTGGCCAAGCTCCACGAAGCCGCCGCTCGGTCGCCGAGAACACCAGGGCGAAGCGCCGGTCGGAGCGGATGTCTCGGCTGTCGACCCGGCCGTGTGGGCCATCCGGTCGCGGGCGGCGTCGGTGTCGGCGTGCCGCCGACCTCCGCCGCCCGTGACCGGTCCGGCCGGCCCCGTGCCGGCCGGGGCGAGGTCGGCTAGCCGGCGAAGCCGAAGGCGGCGTCGCCGTCGCCGACGAAGAAGAAGTCGCCGTGGTGGCCGCCCTCGCCGAACGCGACGACGGTCTCGGATACCTCGCCGCCGAACGCGTCGGCCTGTGCGGTCCCGGCACCGGCGATCGCGGTGATCCCGGTCAGGACGACGGCCGCGACAAGGGTACGAATACGCATGATCTCTCCTATGGTTCGTGTTCGGATCTCAAGGACGATCACACCCGCCAACACCTGCCGAACCCCCGCATTGACCCGAACGGGGGCCGTGTCGCCGTCGATCCCGGTGAACCCACACCGACACCTCGACCGTCGCGCACACGGGCACCGGACCGCTCCCGGTGGTCACCCGCACGCCCGGCGGCCCGACGTCCTCCGGCCCGCCGAACGCGGTCACGATCGGGCACGCGGCACCTCGAGGCGTCCGAGCCGGGTCCGGAGCGCCGCCGCTGCGCCGAGCGCGATCGTCCAACGCCCGTTCCCCCGCGTGCGCTTCGGTCGACGGTGGTGCCGAACTCGGCTTCGGCTCGGCGGAATTCGCGTTCGGCGGCCACGACGTCCCCGGCGTGGCCGCGACTCCCGGAGCGGTTGGCGCGTTCCGTCCGCCGGGCGGCGCATCGTGTCCCAGGATGCCCGCCCCGCGCGGAACTACGTTCGTTCCGCAGCCGGGGAACGCCAGCCCGATCCCCGTCGACGTCCTGTCCGGGCGGCGCATGCGGAACACACCGGCACGCCCGGAGGCATCGCGCAACGTCCTTGCTGCGCAACGCCTTTCGCGCCAACGCGTCGTCCTCTGGAGATCCGCCATGTCCCGTGACCCCCACGGTCCGACCATCCACACGCACACGGCCTCGGAGGCCGGCCTGCTCGTCAACTCCTACCTGGTGGAGACCGACGAAGGCGTCGTGGTCGTCGACACCAACCTCCTCAACTCCGAGATCGCCGCACTCGTCGCCAAGGTCGACGCACTCGGCAAGCCGCTCCTCGGCGTTTTCGTCACCCACGCACACCCCGACCACTTCAACGGGGTCCACGCCCTCGTCGAGGGTCGCGACGTCCCCGTCTACGCCACCGAAGCCGTCGACCGCGTCATCCGCGACATCTCCGACGCCAAACGTGCCCAATGGGGACCCGTCTACGGCGACGAATGGCCCGCCGTCACGGCCTTCCCCACCGTGCGGTTGAAGGACGGCGACCCCGTCACCCTCGACGGTGTCCGCTACACCGCCCGCGACCTCGGCCCCGCCGAAAGTCACGCGGACAGCGTCTTCCTCGCCCGTGCCGACACCGCCGAGCAGGATGTGGCGTTCATCGGCGACCTGGCCTTCCACGGCACCCATTCCTACACCGCCGACGGTCACGGAGCCCGGTGGCTGGAGGTCCTGGACACCCTCGCCACCGAACTCGTCGACGCCGCCGTACTCCTGCCCGGCCACGGCGCACCGACCGGCGTCGAAGTCCTCGCCGCACAGCGCGACTACCTGCTGTGCCACCGCGCCGAGGTCGCCCGCCTGGCCGACGGGAAGCCGTTCCTCACCGACGAGGCCAAGGAAGAGCTCACCCGGGTCATGGAGAAGTACGCGCCGGACGCCCCGTTGTCCTGGATGATCGCCCTGGGTGCCGACGCCGTCGCGGCCGAACTCGCCGCGTCCTGACGGGCGGCCGTCCCCCGCGACCGCACCACCCGCCCGCCGCGAACGCCCGCCGTACCGGTCCCCGGAACGGCGGCCCCGGCGCGGCCTCGGGACGCCGCGTGCCACGGCCGACGACCCGGCTCGGCCGGGCCGTTCAGCCCAACAGGGGTTCCGCGATGCCCGGCCCGGCCGGGTCGGGCCGGGCCCGCAGTGCCGACGGGTTCTCGCCCCGCCATCGGCGCACCGCCCGGCGGAGCGTGCGGGCGTCCGTGTAGCCCACGCGGGCGGCGATGGCCTGCTGCGGCAGATCGGTCTCCCGCAGCAGCTTCAACGCGCGCTCCTCGCGGGCGGCCGCGACCTCGCCGCGCCAGGTCGTCTCGTGCGCGGACAACCTGCGCTGCAGGCTGCGGCCGCTGATGTTCAGGCGGGCGGCGACCCGGTCGAGGGCGACCGCGTCGTCCCGGAACGCGGAGTCCAGGGCCGCGCGGAAGCGCTCCCGCCAGGTCGGCGTGGCGCGAGACGTCGCCATGATGTGGTCCGCGTAGCCGCGTAGCACCTGGTCGAGGCCGGGCTGGAAGCCGGGCAGCGGACGCCGGACGTCGTCGAGCCGGAACGTCACGGAGTTGGCCGCCGCCTCGAACTCGATGTTCCGCGTACCGAAGTGCTCGGCGTGCCGGCGAACCCCGGCCGGGGCGCGATGCGTGAGGGTCACCTTCAGCGGGACCAGCGGCGTCCTGGTGGCCTCGCCCGCCCGGCGCAGGAACACGGCCAGCGTCATCAGGTCGAAGGCCTCGGCCACATCGGGGACGTCGACCCCGACGGACTGCCGCAGCGTGTAGAGCGAACCGTCCTCGATGCCCTCGATCCGCGTGTCCGCGTCGCCGACCACCCTCAAGTATTCCGCGGCGGTGGCGAACACCGTACGCAGATCGGGGCCGCAGGTGCTCAGGTAGTCCCACACCCCGAACGTCCCGATGCCGGCCGCGTCGGTGAGGCGCAGGGCGACGAAGGGACCGGATCCGGCCACCACCAACTGCTCCCACAGCGCGACCGCCGACGTGGTCGGAACGCGTATCAGATCATCGCCGAGGTCCTCCGACGAAAGCCCCGGAAGTTCGTCGAACCGGTCGGAATCCCCACCCGAATCGCGCACAAGCGCGCGGAAGAACCGCGCACAGTGCGCCGAAACCGTCCATTCGTGCACGGTCGGCAATCCTAGATGCGGATTCCGTCTCCCGCTGCGGAATCACGACCGAATCGCGCCACGACGAACGCGACACCGTCTTTCCGGCCGGCGACCCGCGCCCGTGGGCCGGCGAGGTCATGGTGCCCGAACCGTTTGCACCGGTGCCGGGGCGACGTCCGACGGGGCCTCCTTCTTCCGAAAATCCAAGGTTTGCCCGATCTTCAAGTAAATCAAGGCTTTTGTGAAAAATCCTGTGTCGCGCCACCTCTCCGGGGACCGCCTGCCCCAACCTGGAGCGCGGGGGTGGTCCGACGACGAAGGAGACAGGTGCGCGAGGAAGACATCACGGTCGTCGACGCCAAGACCGTGGACACCGCGGTCAAGGCGACCATGCTCGGCAATGCCATGGAGTGGTACGACTTCGGCATCTACGCCTACATGGCGGTCACGATCGGCAAGGTGTTCTTTCCCTCGGGAAACGACACCGCGCAGACGTTGTCCTCGTTCGCGACCTTCGCCGCCGCCTTTCTGGTCCGACCGCTCGGAGGCTTCTTCTTCGGGCCGCTCGGCGACCGGATCGGGCGCAAGAAGGTGCTCGCGATCACCATGCTCATGATGGCGAGCGGCACGTTGTGCATCGGGCTGATCCCCGGCTACGGCACGATCGGCTTTCTCGCGCCGATCCTGCTCATCCTGTTCCGGATGCTCCAGGGATTCTCGGCGGGCGGCGAGTACGGCGGCGCGAGTACGTTCATCGCCGAGTACGCGCCCGACAAGAGACGCGGGTTCTACGGCAGCTTCCTGGAATTCGGCACGCTGATCGGGTACATCCTGGCGGCGAGCCTGGTCACCCTGCTGACGGCGGTGCTCGACGACCACGAGATGCGCACGTGGGGGTGGCGCATCCCGTTCCTGGTGGCCGGCCCGATCGGCGTGATCGGGCTGTACCTGCGGCTGCGGCTGGAGGAGTCGCCGGCGTTCGCGAAGGTGATGGAGCAGTCGGCGGAGACCGGGACGGACGCCGGGGTGAACGCGCACGGGAACGAGACGGTGCGCGAGTTCAAACGGATCTTCCTCGGCCAGCGGCGCGCGATGGTCATCTGCGTCGCGCTGGTCGCGGCGTACAACATCAACGACTACATGCTGCTGTCCTACATGCCGACGTATCTCTCGGACACCCTCGGCTACGACGAGACGCACGGCCTGCTGCAGATCGTCGTGGTGATGATCGTGCTGCTCACGGTGATCCATCCGCTCGGCGGGCTGACCGACCGGATCGGCCGCAAACCGGTGATCATCGCCGGGTGCGTGGGCTTCATGGTGCTGCCGATCCCGTGCTTCGCGCTGATCAAGCAGGGCGCCCTGGTACCGATCTTCATCGGCCTGCTGATCCTGGGCCTGGTTCTGGTCTGCTTTCTGGCCACGATGTCCGCCGCGCTGCCCGCGCTGTTCCCGACCGAGATCCGCTCCGGGGCGCTGTCCGTCGGGTTCAACATCTCGGTCTCGCTGTTCGGCGGCACCACCCCGTTCGTGGCCGAGGCGCTCGTCGACGGGACGGGCAACGACTACATGCCGGCCTTCTACATGATGCTCGCGGCGGCCGTCGGCCTGGTCGCCGCGCTCGCGATGACCGAGACGGCGCGCAAGCCGTTGATGGGTTCGCCACCGGCGGTGGAGACCGTCGAAGAGGCCCGTGAACTGATCGCCGCACAGCGATGACCGGGCCGGGATGTACCGAACCGCCGCATGGCGGACGGCGGATCACCCGCGCTCCGAGGGCGTGGGCGAAGCCGCCGGTTGATCGACGTCGCGTCGACTCAGGCGGAGCTCCCGCAGGCGTGGCAGGTCGCGCACGGCCGGGTCCACGGCGCGTACCAGGGTCCAGCTGAGGTCGAGGTGCTCCAGGCCGACGAGGCGGGCCGTCTCCGGCGGAAGGGCTCGTACATCGCACCCGCTCAGGTCCAGGTACCGGAGCCGGGTCATGCGCCCGATGGCAGGCGGAACGTCGGTGAGGCCGCTCAGGGGGAGGATCAGTGTTTCGAGCGCGGTCAGGTCCCACAGGTCGACGGGTGGGGCGGACCACAGCCCGTCGTCGTCGCTGAGGATGCCGTTGTCGAGGTCGAGCCGGCGCAGCGCACGGAGGTTCCCGATGCCGTGCGGTAGTTCGTCGACCCGGCAGTCCGGCAGGGCCAGTTCGCGCAGTTCACCGAGTTCCCACAACGCGGCCGGGATCTTGCCGGATTCCAGTGAAGCGCCGTTCAGCACCAGATGGCGCAGGGACGCGAGTCGGCCGAGTTCCACCGGGATGGCCTTCAGCGGCGCGGATGGGGCCTGGAGCACTTCCAGTCGGCGGAGCTCGCCGGTCGCGGCGGGCAGTTCGGCGAGTTCGCCGCTGGTGATGTTCAACTCGCGCAGCTGTACGAGGAGGCCGATCTCGGGCGGCAGGGCGGTGATCGGTGCGGAGATCTCCAAACGCTCCAGCCGCGTCAGCCGCGCGATCTCGGCGGGAATCTCGTGGAGGTGATCGGCATGCACGGAAAGGTGCCGCAGCCGCCGCAGGCGCCACAGCTCGTCCGGTAGTGCGGGCAGATCACACTCGTTGACGCGGACGACCTCGATGTCCGGTTCGGTGCGGGCCAGTTCGGCCGCCACCCTGTCGTACGCCCGCCGCTGCCAATCTCCCCAACCCACGGAACCCACCGTAGCGGCCGCGTGCGTTCCGATGTCGATCCGGGGGAGGCGCTGGCCGCACCGACGGCGAGAGGAGAGTGGTCGGCCGCAGACGTCGGCGGGGTCCGCGTCGAACGCGAGATCGTCCGGGACACCCTCGCCCGCGCGCTGGTCGACTGCGGCGAACACGTGCGCGCCGTCTCGCTGTTGCGCGATCAGCCACGAGGAACTCGCCGGCCCCGGCAACGGAGGCACCACCGGGGCCCGCGAGCAGGCGTTGCGCCGCCTCCTGAACGCCCTCGGCCGACCCGACGCCACGCCGGCCCGGGACCTGGCGATCCCGCCGACCCCGGACCCCGACCTGACGGTGGGTGCCTGGCGCGAGCACTTCACCGAAGCCCACCACCGCCTGCTCGAACGCCACCATCCCGATCTCTTCGTCCCCGACCTCGAGGCGCCCCTGGGCCCCGCCCGGACATACGTCCCCGCGCCCGCCGCGCCGGCGAGGTGAGCGCGCTCCCCGGGCAGCGGCAGCGTGTCGAACCGCGCCCGCACCCATCCGTGAATCTGACTGACTTTTCAGTCAGGTAGGCTATGTGGACCGGACCCGACGTCGATGCACGCGGCCTCGCGTGCGTGTGTCGCGGAGGGCCGCCGGGTATCGCGTCCCTCCCCGGGTGCGTCCGCATCGCCACGTCCGAACAGGAGACCTCGTGACCCACGGCAGTGGTGACCATTACCCCGACGGCCGCCATCGGGTGCCCGCGGACGAGGTGCCGCACGCGCGCACATGGATGTCGTGGCCGTGGCGCCGCGGCGTCTGGGGGCTGCGCCTGGGCAAGGTCCAGGAGGACATCGCGCTGATCGCCAGGACGATCGCGGAGTTCGAGCCGGTGGTCCTGTGCGCGCCCGACGACTACACGGCCCGGAAGGCGCGTTCCCGGTGCGGCTCCGGGGTGGAGGTGACGACCGACATCGCCGTCGACGACCTGTGGATGCGCGACATCGCCCCCGTGTTCCGCTACGACGGACGCGGCGGACTGGACGCGGTGGGCCTCAACTTCAACGGCTGGGGCGACAAACAGGTCCACGACGACGACGCCCTTGTCGCCGAGCACCTGGCCGGCCGGCTGGGCCTGCGGTATTCGCGCGCCGGCTTCGTCGGCGAGGGCGGCGCGGTGGAGACCGACGGCGACGGCACCGTCATGGCCACCGAGAGCAGCCTGGTCAACAAGAACCGCAACCGCGGCATGCGTCGGGACGAGATCGAGGACGC
This sequence comes from Embleya hyalina, assembly GCF_003967355.1. Lineage (GTDB taxonomy): Bacteria > Actinomycetota > Actinomycetes > Streptomycetales > Streptomycetaceae > Embleya > Embleya hyalina. Next base: position 747,656 of record NZ_BIFH01000013.1, read on the forward strand.
CGTGCTCCACGCCTACGGCGCGGAGCAGATGATCTGGCTCCCGGGGATCAAGGGCAAGGACATCACGGACGACCACGTCGACGTCACCTCCCGGTTCGTCCGGCCCGGCGTCGTGATGGTCCAACTGCCGCCACCGGACCGCAACGACGCCTGGGCACGGGACGCCCGCGAACAGTTCGCCATCCTGTCCGCAGCCACCGATGCCCGCGGTCGCCGGCTCCGGGTCGTCCCCGTGCACGGGCCCGACACCGTGCGCTCGTACAGCTCCTCGTTCGTCGACTCCTACCTCAACTTCCACGTCGTCAACGGCGGCGTGGTCACCGCCGGATTCGGTGACCACGCCAAGGACGCCGCCGCGAAGGAAGCGCTCGCCGAGGCGTTCCCCGGCCGCACGGTGGTCCAGATCGACGTCGACCGGCTGATGGCCGGAGGCGGCGGCATCCACTGCTCGACCATGCACGAACCGCTGCCCACCGCACGGTAGCCGGCACCCCGTACCGTCCGAAGACCCCCACCCGGCGGCGAACGCCGGACGAGGGGAGCCGCACACCGGGGGCAGGGCCGTCATCGACGGTGACCTCGCCGTCGGCGGCCGGGTGGACGCCGGAGGCGAATCGCACGCCGCCCGACCTTCGTCGCCGGCGGTCTCGACGTCGACGGGGAGTCCGCGTTCTCGGGGATGCCGAACGCCGACGCGCGGTTGTTCGATGACGACCGGACGTCGATCGCGGCCGACGTGCGGGTCCACGGGGCATTCCGCTCCGACTCGTGACGGTCGCGGCCCGACGGCCGCCCCGCCGGTCCACGTGCCGGGGCGGGGGCGGCCGTCGGGCCGAGCCGCCCGGGGGACGAGGCCGAGCACCGCTCCGAGGCCATGATCGGCGCCGGTTGCCGAACCGTGTGGTGGGTACGACGAGCACACATGCAACCGTTCGGTGATCGGAGCCACTCATGGTCGTCATCGCAGTCCTGCTCGCCGCTCTCGCCGTCGTGGTCGTGGCGTTGACCGTGGTCGTGTCCCGACGCGCCGCGTGCCGCACGACCACGGTGGAGGGCCTGGCCACCGAACGCGCGCACACCGTGGACGCCCGCGCGGTGGGCGGTATCTGGGGTGTGCACGGCGCCGGCGCCGAGACCACCGCGGGCCTGACCGCCCCGGAGTCCACCCGCACCTTCCACTGACCCTCGTACCGGACGGGCCCGCCGGGGCGGCCGAATGCCGTCGCGCGTACCGCCGTCCGGGCGAAGCCTCCGCGCGTGGTCGGAATTCGGTGGGTGTCGACGGCGAGTATGGAGTTCCGCGCCGCGCGGGTCCGCAGTCGGTCTTCACGGGAGGTTCCGTGCGTCGCACGCTCGTTGCCATCGGGGTTTTCGCCGCCATGCTCGCCGGAAGCTCGCAGGCGGTGTCGGCTCCCGCAGGACCGCGGTAGCCGCGGGCCGCGCGTCGTCGGGCGACGGATGGGAACCCGCACCGCCCACGCCCGACTACGACTGGCCGGCCGGGTTCCGCTGTGATTTCCCGACGCACAGCACGACGCTCGTCGATGAAGTACTTCAGCAGGTCGTGGACACCCACCCCGACGGCCGACCGAGGCTCGTCGCCTACAAGGGTCCGCTGGTGCTGCGCATCACCAACACGAACACCGGAGCGTCCACCGACGTCGACGCGAGCGGCAGCGCGCTCGTCGAGTATCGGACCGACGGTTCGCAGATGTGGCGTGCGCGCGGCCCGGTGCCGGCCGGCTGGGCCGAGAACGGCGGCAACATGCCGCGCGGCCTGTACCGCCTCGACGGCGTCTACTCGCTGGAGATCGCCGCCTCGGGCACCAAGACCCTGTCGATGGAGCACGGCACCGCCGAACCGCTGTGCCCACTGATCGCATGAACGAACCCCGTCGCCCGACCGAAAACCCACGCCCCCCGCCCGAACGCGTCACCCCGGGTCCGGCCCGGGCGGCGGAGCACGTCGTTCGTGTTCCGTGCGTCGCGGATCGGGTCGAGTTGTTGAACCGTGCGATCCACACGGCGAACGAGGATCCCGGCACGTCGTGGAGCATCGTGCTCCAGCCGGGATGCGCCTACACCGTCGCGCAGCCGTACGGGGGCGTGAACGGTCTGGAAGCGGTCACCGGGAACATCCGCATCGGCTCCCCGGGGCCCGAGACCGCCGTCGTCGACCGCAGCCCGTCGGTCGACACCGCGGCCTTCCGGATCCTGGAAGTCGAACAGCGCGGACGCCTGGTCATCGATCGCCTCACCATTCGCAACGGTGCGACGGGCAGCGGCGGTGGCGTCCTCACCACCACGGACACCCTCATCACCGCGAACACCCCCGACGACTGCGCCGGTTCCCGGCCCCCGGTACCCCATTGCGCAGGATGAGCGGGCCGGACGCGGGGATCGTCACGCACGGGTGACCGAAGCGCTGTCCCGGGCGATCGAGCCCGCCGGCATCCGGCCGGGGCAGCCCCACATGTGGGTTGCCGCGCCAGGCCGTGGGGCGGTACGAATGCCGGTGTCCGCTTGCGCGGCGGTGACGTTGCCCGGTGGCACGACACGCGCGTCCCCACCGTTACAGCGAAGTGCCCGGCGCCGGCGCGGGCTTCGGCGGTACGAGCGCACGCCCCAGCCCCCCGCCGGCCGATGGTTTTCGGTGGGCGGGTTGTTGTAACACTGTCGTTCGGGGCGGGCTGTGATGGGTGTGACCAGGGACGACGCGGTGTCGTCGGGGTTTCGGGCGGGGTCGGTCGCGGTGGTTGGCATTCCTTCTCGTGACCATGTCACCGGGCTGTGACAGCGGTGTCGTGGTGCGACGACCGGGGTATCGCCCGGGCCGGCGGCTCCGCCATGGTGGTCGAGCAGGCACCGAGGGGTCGAGCGGGTTTCGGCTCCAACCACCGGCTATCAAGGGGTCGTTCATGTTCCGCAACCGTCGCACCGCTCTCCTCGTCTCCGCGGCCGTGCTCGGCGGCGCGATGTCGATGACGGCGTGCCAGGGCTCGGACTCGAACTCGAACTCGGGGGCCGCGCAAGGCTCTTCGCCCGTCGTCCCGCCGGCCGCCTCGCCCGCGGCGTCGACCACCGGCGGCACCGGGAGCGGCACCGGGAATACCGACTCGGGAGGCAGCGCGGGCGCCGGCGGGACGGAACCCGCCGGGAAGGTGTCCTCCGGGAAGGACTCCGCCGGCAAGACCTCCGGCGGACAGGGCACGACCTCCGGCGGCAACGGCTCGATCGGCAAGTGCCGCACGGACGACCTGCGGGCCACCGCGCAGGACGCCACCATCGGCGGCGACAACGAACTCACCGTCGCGGTGACGTTCAAGAACATCGGCCACAACTGCACGATGTCCGGATTCGCGGGCGTCGACCTCCAGACCGCCAAGGGACCCCTGTCCGCGAAGCGCGTCGGCGCCCCGGCCGACGCGTTCGTCCTGAAGAGCGACACGTCGGTGTCCTTCGGCGTCACCTACCCCTCCGGCGCCACCGGCGACTTCGGCGTCAAGATCACAGGCCTCGAGGTCACCCCGCCCGGAGAGACCAAGACCATCACCCTGAACTGGCCCGGCACGCCCACCCTTCCGGTCGTCGACGGCGCCGGCTCCCCGGTCGATGTCGGCCCCATCGGCAGCGCCGGCCAGGGCGGCTGACCGGTCGCCGTCAGCGGCCTTCCGCCGTTCGCGGATCCACCTGAGGAACGCCTCGCCACCGCCCCGTACGGTCTCGTGCCCGAGACCGTACGGGGCGAGCCGGTGTCGCCGACCCGATTCGTGACGTATCCGCGTCGGGCGGCCGCGTCGGTGCCGCTTCGCCGTTGTCGGGCGGGGAAGGTTGTCACCGATCCGGATCCGCCGGCCGGCCCGACCGGGCCCGTGTCCGGGGCGGGAAGTCGGGCGCGAGGCAGGGAGTATCCATGAAGGACGAACCCGCCGTCGAACGGCGGCGCCGCTGGGACCGGGCCACGCTGCGGGAAGAGGACTGGCTCATCCACCTCTCGTCCCGGCCCGCCGGCGCGGCACACCTCGCCCGGCCGACGGACGACGTGGGGGCCGCGACGTACTTCCAGGCGAGGGACGACGTGAGACGCCGCCTCGTGTCGGCCCTGCGAGAGGGCCCGGGACTGGCGGTCGTGCGCGGTCTGCCCCTGGACGGGCTCACCGATCGGGCATGCGCGGACCTGTGCCGATCGGTCCTGTCCCTGGTGGGGTCACCCCGTCCACCGGAGTCCGCCGCACCGATGGACCACATCCTGACCACGGGGCCGCTCGCACCCGACGAGCGCCATGACGCCGCACGCGGTCCGGCGCACCATCCGGCACTGGCCCCGCATACCGACCGCGCGGGGCCACCCGGGCCCCCTCGCCTGCTCGCTCTCCTGTGCGTCAGACCGGCGATCACGGGAGGCGACTCCCTCCTGATCAGCGGCCACACCATCCATGCCCGACTCTCGGCCGACCATCCCGCCGCCCTGCCCACGCTCCGCCGCGATTTCCACTTCGGCGCGGAGGCGCACCTCGCACGCACCGGACCCGTCCTCACTCGAACGGGCGGACGACTGACCGTGCACTACAACCGTCACCAGATCGACCGCGGGCACGAGGCGGCCGGCGATCCACTGACACACGCCCGGATCGAAGCCCTCGACGCCGTCGACGAAGTACTTCGCGACGAAAGCCTGTTCCTGCGCCTGCCGCTGCGGCGCGGAGACGTCCTGGTGCTGGACAACACCACCGTCCTGCACGGTCGAACCTCCTTCGTCGACCACCCCGAGCCGCTCCGACACCGCTGCCTGGCCCGAGCCTGGGCCGATTGAACCGCACCCGACACCATCCGACGACGGTCCCGGCCGCGGGCGATCAGGGGGGTGTCACGGCCACCGGGGTGAGCCAGGGCACGGCCGTGACCGGGGTGGTGGACGGTCGCCCGCACAGCGCCTGTTCCAGGTGGTCGAGGAGCGCGGCGTCGATGGGATGGAGGAGCGGCTTTCCCTCCGGGCCCAGGGTCTGGTAGCGCTCCAGGTTGATGCCGATCGCGGCCTGCGTGCCGCCGGTGGCGTTCGCGTAGGCCGCGGTGGCGGCCCCCAGAGTGCTCGCGCTGTAACCCCAGAACGTGCCGCAGCCGAACCTCCACGGCGCGATGCCCAAGCCGTACCCCGCCAGTTCCGGCGGTGCGCCCGGCACGGGCACCGTCGGTCGGTGACGCGCATGCTCGACGTGCACCCCTGAACGGCGGGCTGGGCGACGACGGGCTCCGGGGCGGGCCGGTGCCGGTCGGAGTGGGTCGTCGGTCTCGACGCGCGACCAGCGGGGTTCGCCGGGGAGCCTCTTCGGCCCGCCGGGCGGTCCAGCGCCGTTCACTCTTTCGTGTTGTGCGGTGTCGTTGTTCTTGCCCATTCGACTAACCGACTGGTTGATTTTTCGTATGTTCGGAGAAATGCCGCGAGGGTCGAAAGGCACGATCGGCGATCGACGTGAAGGCATGTCGGGCGGGGACGGGCCGGGCCTGCCACACGAACAGCGAACCCGGCGACCGCTGTTCGTGCGCCTCCCGTCCGTTCGGGAGCGATCGTCCGGGCGGTGCCGTAGCCGACCGACGCCGTGTCCGTGACTCCTCGTCCGCTGCCCGAACCGTCCCCATTCGGAGGTTCCGTTGTCCAGTCCCGGCGCTACGACCGCCTCCTGTCCCGATCCGGCGCCCGGTTCGAGCCTCGACGAGGGCCGCGAGGAGGTTGCCTCGCGCGCGCTGCCGCTGACCTCCGCGCAACGCGAGTTCTGGCTCGCGGAGCAGCGTCGACCCGGCATCGGCGCGGTCTACCGGGTCGCGGAGTGCGTGGAGATCCACGGCCCGGTCGACGCCGCGCTGTTCGAGGCCGCGCTGCGGCAGACCGTGTCGGAGGCCGAGGCCGTGGGCCTGCGCGTCGTCGAGGGCGGCGACGGCCCGATGCAGGTCGTCGACGTGGACCGGCAGTGGTCGCTTCCGCACGTGGACGTCAGCGGTGAAGACTGCCCCGAGGCGGCGGCACGGGCCTGGGTGGCGGCGGACATGGACACCCCCATGGACGTATCCCGCGGTCCCCTGTTCCGGTTCGCGTTGTTCCGGCTGGGGACGGACCGCTGGTGGTGGTACGGCAGCAGCCACCACCTGGCGATGGACGGCTTCGGCTTCGCCCTCGTCGCGCGTCGGGTCGCGCGGGTGTACACGGCCATGGTCGCCGGAAAGGCCACGGGAGCCTCCCCGTTCGGATCGCCGACGCATCTGGTGCGCGCCGATCTGGACTACCGGACCTCCGAACAGTTCGACGCCGACCGCGCGTACTGGACGAACGTGCTCGCCGACCTGCCCGACCCGGCCCCGCTGCCCGCCCGACCGGACCTCGCGCACACCGAAGTCGGCGCCGACGACGGCACGTGGTTCCCCGGCGCCGGCCGCAGGACCCAAGCGCGCCCGATGGCATCCCCTGAGGCGTTGCGCGCGGCGAGCGAGCGGAGCGGGACACAGCGCTCGCGCTACGTCGTCGCCGCCGCGGCGGCATACGCGCACCGGCTGACCGGCGCGCGCGACGTGCTCCTGGGCCTCGTGGTCTCCGGTCGCATGCGGCGTGACCTGCTCAACGTCCCGGGCGTACTGGCCAACATCGTGCCGCTGCGCCTGCGGGTGCATCCGGCCATGCCACTGGCGGAGTTGCTCGCGCACGTCGACGACGCGGTGGAGCAGGCGGTGGCGCACGAGCGCTACCGAGGCGAGGACATCACCCGCGACCTCGGCCTGCCCGACCCCGTCGGCTCCCGGTTCACCATGACCGTCAACGTCATGACGTTCGGCGCCTCCCTCACGTTCGCCGGACACCGTTCCACGACGCACAACCTCTCCCGGGGAGGCGTCGCCGGCCCGACACTCGTGGTCCTGGAACAGCGCGACGGCGCCGGCATGCGCTTGGAACTGCACGCCCCCGCGGACCGGTACGGCGACGCGGACCTGGTGGACCACCAGACCCGGTTGCTGCGCCTGCTGGACGCCATGGCCGCGGCCGGCCCCGATCGGCGTATCGGCGATCTCGAACTGCTCTCCGACGACGAGCGCCGCGAGTCGACGGGCCGCCGCGACGAGGCGCCGGCCGACGTCGCGCGAAGCAGTGTGCCCGAGCTGTTCGAAGTGCACGCCCGCACCACCCCGCGGGCCGTCGCCGTGGTGTGCGGGGACGACGCCCTGACCTACGGGGAGCTCAACGCCGGAGCGAACCGGCTCGCGCACGCCCTGATCGCCCGCGGCATCGGCCCCGAGGACATCGTCGCCCTCGTACTGCCGCGCGGCGTCGAGATGGTGACCACGATCCTCGCGGTCCTCAAAACCGGTGCCGCTTATCTGCCCATCGAACCCGGCTGTCCCGCCGCACGGCTCACGGACACGCTCGCCGACACCGGCGCGGCCCTGCTGCTCACCCACTCCGCGATCCACGCCGCGATCGACCCCGCCCCCGGCACGGATTCGCTGCTCCTGGACGCCCCCTCGACGGCGGCACTGCTGCGGGATCACCCCGATCGCGACCCGCTCGTCGCGATCGACCCCCGGCATCCGGCCTATGTCATCCACACGTCGGGTTCGACCGGCCGGCCCAAGGGCGTGGTGGTCTCGCACCGCAACGTGATGCGGCTGTTCGCCATGACCCGGGGCCACTTCGCGTGTGGTGCGGACGACGTGTGGACGATGTTCCATTCCTATACCTTCGACGTCTCGGTCTGGGAGATCTTCGGCGCGCTGCTGCACGGCGGGCGCCTGGTCGTCGTCCCCCACGACACCACCCGCTCCCCGGAGAAGTTCCTGCGCCTGCTGGTCGACGAGCGCGTGACGGTGCTCTGCCAGACCCCGTCCGCGTTCCATCCCCTGATGCACGCCGACCGCGACGCGCCGCGGATCGGGCAGGCGCTCTCGCTGCGCACGGTGACGCTCGTCGGCGAGGCGCTCGACCCCGCCCGTCTGGACGAGTGGTACAGCCGCCACGGCGACCGCGGGGCGGCGGTACTCAACCTGTACGGCCCCACCGAAACCACGATGTACGTCACCCACGCCGCGTTCGACCGGGCGACCGCCGCCGCGGCGGGGGCCAGCGTCATCGGCACCGTCCTGCCCGACGTGCGCGCCTTCGTCCTCGACGCCGCCCTGCGACCGGTACCCCCGGGCGTGCCCGGCGAGTTGTACCTCGGCGGCGAGGGACTGGCCCGCGGCTATCTGAACCGGCCCGGCCTCACCGCCGAACGTTTCGTCGCCTGTCCCTACGCGACACCGGGCGAGCGGATGTACCGCACCGGGGACCTGGTGCGTCGGCGCGCGGACGGCGCCCTGATCTACCTCGGCCGCGCCGACCGACAGATCAAGATTCGCGGCTTCCGGATCGAACCCGGCGAGGTGGAAACCGTCCTGGCGGCCCATCCGGGCGTGGTCCGGGTCGCGGTCACCGCGCGGGGGGATCGGCCCGGCGACAGGCGCCTGGTCGCCTACATCGTCCCCGGCTCGAGTGGTGCGAACGCCGCGGAACTGCGCGAGTACGCGCGGCGGCACCTGCCCGACCACATGGTCCCTTCGGTATTCGTGACGCTGGACGCGCTTCCCCTGACGGTGAACGGCAAGCTGGACACGGCCGCGCTCCCGGCCCCCGAGCACCACCCGGGTGAGGCCGGCCGGGCCGCGCGCACCCCCCACGAACAGGTGTTGGGCGAGTTGTTCGCCGAGATCCTCGACCTGCCGCGGGTCGGTGCCGACGATTCCTTCTTCGACCTGGGCGGACACTCCCTGCTGGCCACCCGCCTCATCTCCCGCCTGCGCGCGGTGCTGGGCGTCGAGGTGGGGATCCGCACTCTGTTCGAGGCACCCACCCCGGCCGGTCTGGCCGCCCGTCTCGACCCGACGGGGCGCACGCGGCCCGTACTGCGCCCACGGGACCGGCCGACGCCGCTGCCGCTGTCCTTCGCCCAGCGTCGCCTGTGGTTCCTCCACCGCATGCACGGCCCCACACCCACCTACAACATCGCCGTCGCCCTGCGCCTGTCCGGGGAACTCGACCCGACGGCACTGGAACAGGCCCTGGTGGACGTCGCGCTGCGACAGGAGAGCCTGCGCACCGTCTTTCCCGTGTCCGAGGACGGACTGCCCTGTCAGCGGGTGCTGGACGAGACGCGAACCCGCCGGCACCTGGCCCTGCCGGTGACGTCCGTCGACGAGCGGGAACTGGCGGACCGGCTGGCGTCGGCGGCGCGCCGGGGCATCGACCTGCCGACCGAACCCCCGGTGCGCGCCGAGTTGTTCGCCCTGGCCCCGGACGAGCACGTGCTGTCGCTGGTGGTGCACCACATCGCGGGCGACGGCTGGTCGATCGGCCCCCTGGCCCGGGACCTGACGGAGGCGTACCGCGCGCGGCGCGGCGGCGGGGCACCCGAGTGGAAGCCGCTGCCGGTGCAGTACGCCGACTACACCCTGTGGCAGCGGCACCTCCTCGGTGATCCGGCAGATCCCGAAAGCCTTGCCGCGCGTCAACTGGCCTACTGGAAACAGGCGTTGGCCGGGCTGCCCGAGCAACTCGCGCTGCCCACCGACCGACCCCGGCCCGCGGTGGCCACCCACCGCGGCGCCACCGTCGACCTCACGCTGGGCGCCGACCTCCACGCCGCCCTGCTCGACCTCGCCCGCGCCCGCGGGGCCAGTCTGCACATGGTCCTCCAGGCGGGTCTCGCCGCGCTGTTCACCCGGCTCGGCGCCGGGCACGACATCCCCATCGGCACCCCGATCGCCGGGCGCACCGACGAGGCCCTCGACGACCTCGTGGGGTTCTTCGTCAACACGCTGGTCCTGCGCACCGACACCGGCGGCGACCCGTCGTTCGCCGAACTCCTCACCCGTGTCCGCGACACCAACCTGGCCGCCTACGCCCACCAGGACCTGCCCTTCGAACGCCTGGTGGAGGAGCTGAGTCCGACCCGCTCACTCGCGCACCACCCGCTGTTCCAGGTGATGCTCGCTCTTCAGAACACCCCCGACGCGACGATCGAGCTGCCCGGTCTGCGGGTGAGCGGCCGGCCGACACCCACCGGCACGGCGCGCGTGGACCTGACCCTCGAACTCACCGAACGGCACACCCCCGACGGCGCCCCGAACGGGATCGTGGGCACCGTCGAATACGCCACCGACGTGTTCGACGGCGCCACCGTCGAGACGCTGACCGAACGCTGGACACGCCTGCTGGGTTCGGTGGCGGCCGACCCGGACCGCCCGATCGGCCGAGCGGAGATCATGTCGGCGCACGAACGCCGACGCGTGCTCCCGGAGTTCGACCGGGATGCCCCCGCGACGCCGTGGCGGTCGATGCCGGCGCTGTTCGCGGCACGGGCGGAGGAGACACCGGACGCGGTCGCGCTGATCGCCGGCGAGAGCCGGTCGACCTACCGGGAGTTGAACGCTCGGGCGAACCGGCTCGCGCACGCTCTGATCGCCCGCGGCGTCGGTGCCGAGGACGTCGTCGCCCTCGTGCTGCCCCGCTCGGTCGACCTCGTGGTCGCGATCCTGGGCACGCTCAAGGCGGGCGCGGCCTGCCTGCCCGTCGATCCCGACCACCCGACCGCCGGGGTCCGGTCGATGCTCGACGACGCCCGCCCCGCTCTCGTCGTCGACCGGTCGGACCTGGTCACCGCCCTGCGGGAGGAACGCCCGGACACCGACCCGGGCATCGCCGTCGACCCCCGGCACGGCGCCTGCGTCCTCCATGCCTTCGGCGCCCACGGCCGCCCCGGGGGAGTGATCGTCACGCACGCCGGCATCCCCCACATGGCCGCCGCCCAGGCCGAACTGCTCGAACTCGGCACGGGCAGCCGCGTGTTGCTGCCCGCCGCCGTCGACGTGCTGGTCCGGGACGTGTGCGCGGCCCTGCTGTCCGGCGCCGCGCTGGTGATCGCCCCGGCGGCCGACGCGCGGTCGGCGCTCGGCGAACCGTCGTCCGCCGGTGCCGCGTCCGGCGCCGCGTCGCCGAACGCGCTCGCCGACTCGCTGTCGCGCCCGACGCACGGCACCGTGTCGTGGCCCGCGACCGGCAGCTCCGCGGCCGCGATCGTCGTCGCCGGCGAGGCGCGCCCGGGGGACCCGTCGGCGGCGCCCGGGCGGCGCGTGATCCACGCCTACGGTCCGCCCGAGACCACCGCGTGGGCGACGATGAGCGCCCCGCTCGCCCCCACCGGCCCCGTCCCGCCGATCGGCCCCGGCCGGCCCGTCGCGGGGATGCGGGCCTACGTGCTGGACGCCGCCCTGCGGCCGGTGCCGCCGGGAGTGACGGGGGAGTTGTACCTCGCCGGAGCGGGACTGGCACGCGGCTACCGGGGCCTGCCCGGCCCCACCGCCGAACGGTTCGTCGCCTGCCCGTGGGGCCGGCCGGGCGAACGCATGTACCGCACCGGCGACCTCGCGGCATGGCGCTCGGACGACGACGGGCTGGACCTTCGCGGTCGCGCCGACGATCGGGTCGGGTTCCGCGGCCTGCCCGTCGACCCCGGCGGGATCGAATCCGTCCTGGCCGCCCACCCGGACGTCGACCGGGCCGCCGTCGTCGTCCGGGAGGACCGGCACGGCGGCGAACACCTGGTCGCCTACCTCGTCCCCACCACGGGCCGCACCGCGTCCCCCGCCGAACTGCGGGCGTACGCACGCCAACACCTGGCCGAAGGCATGATCCCCTCGACGTTCACGAGCGTGGACGTCCTGCCCCTGACCGCGCACGGCACACTCGACCGCGCCGACCTCCCCGCCCCCGAGCACCGCCCCGCCGACGAACACCCGCGAGCCCCCGGCACCTCGCACGAACGTGTGCTGTGCGAGCTGTTCGCCGAAATCCTCGGCCTTCCGCACGTGTCCGTCGACGACAACTTCTTCGACCTCGGCGGCCACTCCCTGCTCGCGACCCGACTCACCTCCCGCATCCGCGCCGCCCTCGACACCGACGTGGAACTGCGCACACTCTTCGAGGCCCCCACCCCGGCCGACCTGGCCGGACGGTTGTGCGGAGGGAGCGCCCTCCGGCGGCCGGCCCTGGGCCGCAGGCAACGCCCCCGGGACCTGCCGCTGTCCTTCGCCCAGCGCCGGTTGTGGTTCCTGTACCGCCTCGAAGGCCCCAGCCCCACCTACAACATCCCCCTCGCGGTGCGCCTGACCGGGCGCCTGGACCGACCGGCCCTGCACGCCGCGCTCGGCGACGTCGCGGCCCGACACGAGAGCCTGCGAACGATCTTTCCCGCGTCGGGGGACGGGCCGCCCCACCAGCGCGTGCTGGACCCGGCGCACACCCGCCGATCCCTGCGCCTGCCCGTCACCCGACTCGACGAGAGCGAACTGCGCGACCGGCTCGGCGCCGCCGCCCGACACTGCTTCGACCTCGCCGTCGAACCGCCGCTGCGCGCGGAGCTGTTCATCGTCGGTCCGAACGAGCACGTGCTGCTGCTGCTCGTACACCACATCGCGGGGGACGGCTGGTCGACGGGCCCGCTCTCGCGCGACCTCACCCTCGCCTACACCGCCCGGGCCCGCGACGAGGAACCGGCGTGGGAACCGCTGCCGGTGCAATACGCCGACTACACCCTGTGGCAGCGGGACCTGCTCGGCGACCCGGCCCGTCCCGACAGTCTCGCCGCGCGCCAACTCGCCCACTGGAAACACGCCCTGCACGGCCTGCCCGACCAGCTCCCGCTGCCCTTCGATCGCCCCCGCCCCGCGACCGCCACCCACCGCGGCGAGCACCTCACCGTCGAACTCGACGCCGAGTTGCACGCGGCCCTGACCGAGTTGGGCCGACGCCACGGCGCGAGCCTGTTCATGGTCCTGCACGCCGGGCTCGCCGCCCTGTTCACCCGCCTGGGCGCGGGCACCGACATCCCGATCGGCAGTCCCATCGCCGGACGCACCGACCAAGCCCTCGACGATCTCGTCGGATTCTTCGTCAACACCCTCGTCCTGCGCGCCGACACCTCCGGCGATCCCACCTTCGCCGAACTCCTCGCCCGCGTCCGCGACAACGCCCTGGCCGCCTACGCGCACCAGGACCTGCCGTTCGAACAACTGGTGGAAGAACTCAACCCCGCCCGGTCGCTGTCCCGGCACCCGCTCTTCCAGGTGATGCTCGGCCTCCACCCCGCGCCGGCGCAGCACCTCGCGCTGCCGGGACTGCGCACCACCGCCGTGCCGCTGGACACCCGAACCGCCCGGGTCGACCTCGCGTTCCTCCTGGAGGAGCGGTACGGCCCGCACGGCGATCCCGCCGGTGTGAGCGGCCTGCTCGAATACGCCACCGACCTCTTCGACCGGTCCACGATCGAGACGCTGAGCACACGATGGATCCGCCTGCTGCGGGCGGCCGCCACCCGTCCCGACACACCCGTCGGCCGCGTCGACCTGCTCTCCCCGAACGAGCGGCGCACGCTGCGCTCCGGCACCGAACGGCCCGAGACCCGGGCCGAGTCCGTGCCGTGGATCGCCCTGCCCGAACTGTTCGCCGAGCGGGCGCGGGCCACCCCGGACGCGCCGGCCGTGATCGCCGGCGACACGACCGTCACCTACCGCGAACTGGACGAGCGCGCGAACCGGCTCGCACACGCCCTCGTCGACCGGGGAGTACGACCCGAGAGCACGGTGGCGGTCCTGCTGGAACGCTCCCCCGACCTGGTCGCGGCCCTGCTGGCGATCGTCAAGGCCGGGGCCGCGTACGTGCCGCTGGACCCGCGATTCCCGTCCTCCCGCATCGACCTGATCATGCGTCACACCGACGCGACGCTGCTGCTGACCCCCGAAACGCTGACCACGCTGGACCGCCACCACCACGGCGACTCGGCTCCGGACATCGTCTGCCACCCCCGCCGACTCGCCTACGTGATGTTCACCTCCGGGTCGACCGGCGAACCCAAGGGCATCGCGGTGACCCACCACGACGTGGCCGCGCTGGCACTGGCCCCCACCTGGCGCGGCGGCGCCCACGAGCGTGTCCTGGCCCACTCGCCCACCGCGTTCGACGCCTCCACCTACGAACTGTGGACGCCCCTGCTCAACGGCGGCGCCGTCGTCCTGGCCCCACCCGGCCCCCTCGACGCCGACGCCCTCCAGCGTGTGCTCGATCGCCACGCGGTCACCGCCGTGTTCCTCACCTGCGGGCTCTTCCACCTGATCGCGGAACAACAACCGCACTGCCTGGCGGGGGTGCGCGAGGTGTGGACGGGCGGCGACGTGGTCTCCCCCGCCGCGGTCGCCCGGGTGCGGCGGGCCTGTCCCGGCACGGCGGTGGTGCACGTGTACGGCCCCACCGAGACGACGACGTTCGCCACCCACCACCGGGTCGGTCCCGTGGTCGCCACCGACCGGCCGTTGCCGCTGGGCCGGCCCATGCCGGGGATGCGGGCGTGGGTGCTGGGCCCCGCGCTCGACCCGTTGCCGCCGGGCACGACGGGCGAGTTGTACCTGGCCGGCCCGGGTGTCGCCCGCGGCTACCTCAACCGGCCGGCCGTGACCGCCGAGCGGTTCGTCGCGTGCCCGTTCGGTCCGCCCGGGGAACGGATGTACCGCACCGGAGACCTCGCCCGCCTACGCGCCGACGGCACCGGCCTGGAGTTCGGCGGTCGCGTCGACCAGCAGGTCAAGATCCGCGGATTCCGCATCGAGCCCGGCGAGATCGAAGCCGTCCTCACCGCGCACCCCGCGGTGGCCCAGGCCGCGGTCGTCGTCCGGGAGAACCACCGCGGCGACAAACACCTCACCGCCCACCTCGTCCCCGCCCGCGGCGAGCCCGCGACCCCCGCGCAACTGCGCGCGTACAGCCGACGACACCTGCCCGACTACATGATCCCCTCGGCGTTCGTCCTCCTCGAGACGATGCCACTGACCCCCAACGGCAAGCCGGACCGCGCCGCGCTGCCCGACCCCGAACACCGCACGAACACCGAGGACGACACCCACACAACCCCACGGACCCCCCACGAACGGATCCTCACCGAACTGTTCGCCGAGGTATTGGACCTGCCCGCCGTCGGGGCCGACGACTCCTTCTTCGACCTCGGCGGCCACTCCCTCCTCGCCACCCGCCTCGTCTCCCGGATCCGCGCCGTCCTCGGCCTCGACATCGCGCTCGGCGCCCTCTTCGAGACACCCACCCCGGCCGGCCTGGCCGCACGATCGGGGACGGATCGCCCCGGCGGCGCCCTGGAGGTGGTACTGCCGCTGCGCCCGCACGGGACCCGGCCCCCGCTGTGGTGCGTGCACCCCGCGGGCGGTATCGGCTGGTCCTACGGCGGGTTGCTGCGCCACCTGCCCCCGGACCAGCCCGTGTACGCGCTCCAGGCCCGCGCGCTGAGCCGGCCCGATCCGGTGCCCGCCTCGGTCGAGGAGATGGCCGCCGACTACCTGGAGGAGATCCGCGCGGTCCAGCCGCGGGGTCCCTACCGGCTGCTCGGCTGGTCCGCCGGCGGACTGATCGCGCACGCCATGGCCACCGAACTGGCCGCGCGCGGCGAGCACACGGCGCTGCTGGCCGTGCTCGACGCCTACCCGCTGTCCACGGTCTCCCCCCACGCGTCGACCCTGCGCGGGGGAGCGGAGCATCTGGCCCTCGTCCTCGACTGCGACCCGGAGTCCTTCGCTCCGCACCGGATCACCTACGACGGGCTCGCCCGGGTGCTGCGCGAGCGAGAACACATCCTGGCCGCCCTGGAACCGCACCAACTCGCGGCCGTCGCGGCCGTACTGGACCACAACGCGGCGGCGGCGCACGCGTTCACCCCCGGCGTCTTCGACGGCGACATGCTGCTGTTCAGGGCCGGCGTCGACCGCGCCCCGCACACCCCCGAACCCGCGTCGTGGCACCGGCACGTCGGCGGGCGCATCGAGGTCCACGAGATCCCGGCCCGACACAACGCCCTGACGCACCCGGACGCCCTCGCTCGCATCGGCCCCGTCCTCGCGTCCCACCTCGACCGGAGCACCGCGTCCGACCCGACGGACGGACCCGGCACCCCGCATCCCGCACCGCCCACACCCGGTCCGGCCGGACCGCCGACCCTCCTCAGGGAGCCGACATGAGCCATCCGACCAATCCCTTCGAGGACGACGACGCCACCTACCTGGTCCTGGTCAACGACGAGAACCAGCACTCCCTGTGGCCCGCGACCCTCGACGTACCCGCCGGCTGGACGGTGACCCACCCCGAGGCCGACCGGCGGACCTGCCTCGACCACGTCGAGCGGACCTGGACCGACATGCGCCCACGAACCCTGATCGACGCCATGAACGCCCGGGAGGGATAGCCGGCGGTACACACGACGGCGGCCGGCGGCGGCCCCGGCTCCGCGTTTCGCCCGGACCGGTCGGCGGGCTCCGTCAGGACGGGGCATCCCGTCGCGAAGCGGTGCGGCGCGCCGTTCTGTCGCGCCTCATGCGGACGTGGATGTCCGTGTTGCGCTCCCGGACGAGCGGGCGCAGGACATGGGGGTCGCGCAGCGCCGGGTGCTCCGCCGTGACCTGAGCCCGGGCGAGTCTCGCGGCCGTCACGCGGTCGCGATAGTTGTCGAACACGTGGACTTCCAGGCTGAAATCGGTGTGGATGGCGTCGTACACCCTTCCCGACCCGCGCGCGGGGCCGGGATCCGCCGGATCCAGCGAGCCGATGTCCACGGCCCATTCGCACAACCACCGCGTCGTGCCGGGCAGCACGAGCAGTCCCGCGCGCATGCCGATCACCGGACGGCGATGCCGTTCGTCGTACCCGTCGAAACGTCGGGGCGGGCGCGCGGCGAACCACGCCTGTCGGTCGGCCAGCGCCTCCGCGAATCCCGGCGTGCGCAGCCGGACCGTGCCCTCGGACGGCGTCGACAGCGGGAGACGCCGCCGGAGTTCGCGTGCCGCACGGTCACCGAACGGCGCCGCCTGCGCCGGCACGACCACGATGGCCGGCGACGGCTCCGCGTCGAACGGATTCGCGTCCAGGAACGGGCGGTCGATCACCAGGACCGTGTTCCGCGCCCGCCGGTGCGCCATGCCCCACAACAACGAACCCAGCAACAACGCCCCCGATCGGTGGGTGACGATCTGCCGATGGCCGTGGAACTCGTCGACGGCGAAACGCTCCGTGGTCCCGGGACGCAGCCCGAGGACCGCGTACGCGCGACCGTCCAGGACGAGAGTGCGCCTGTGCAGCTTGAGTCCGTCGTACGCGGTCATGCCCGTCGGTTCTTCACGTCGCGTCACATCCATCCGGGTGAGGGTCCGTCATCCGGCAAGGATCCGGCCGAGGCGCCCGCTTGTCATCGGGTTTTCGCCGGCACACCGCCTCGGCGCGAACGTGTCTACGCGAGTCTGACGAGTTCGTACGTGCTCTTCGCGGCCAACCACAGGCCCAGAAGCAACGACAACACGACGATCGCCTGGTCCTGGTGTGTGGCGACGGCCGTGCGCAGCCGCTCGAGTTCGATGTGCGCCCGGGTCGGCGCGAAGCACGCGTACAGCTCCATCGCGAGCAGACTGGCCGTGGCGAGCAGGAAATAGCCCATCAGGGCGACGAACGTGACCGCCGAGGAAAGGTCCGCGTTCATCACGGTGGCCCCGCCGGCGGCGACCATCGCCCATGGCTGGAGCAGGATGGCGAGGCCGGCCGCGGTCCACCCGGAAACACGGTCCAGCCGTGCCATCCACTTCGGATTCCCCCGGGAACGGGTGGTGCCTCGGCGTCGTTTGCGCTCGCCGTAGACGACCAGCGTGATGCCCAGGGTCAACTTGATCACCAGACCCGCCGTCGAGGGTGCGCTGTGCCTCGATGGCGGATCGCCCCCGGTCAACAACAACACCCCCGCGACCACCGCGACGAGTTCCAGGAGCCAGGTCAGGGTGAACACGAGCCCTTTCAACAATCCCCTGTTCGCGGACAGCAACAGAATGAACGCCGAGTTGTGCATCGGGCCCAGGGTGATGGCCGTTCCGATGACGACGAGATCAAGGACCATGGCCGTCCTCGTGTGTCGGAAGGCGGACCGATCGCGGGGTCGGACGGATCACGGCACATCGCCACCGACCGGACCCGGCCGCCCGTTCGGGGTGCGAGTCCGCGAGAGTGTCGTTCGTCCGGTCGCGGCCAACAGCGCGATGATCGCGAGCAGGGCGAGAAGTACGACCACGAGCAGCAGGATCGTCAGCCCCGTCGGGCGGTTCCACAGGGCGAACCACAAGGCGATGACGAGGAGCGCGGCGATGGTGAGCCACCGGCGGTAGGCGACCACCCACGTGCCGGTCCTGCCCGTGTGCAGCCCGTGTCCGTCGGCCCACCGCGCGACGGAGTCGGCGCCGCGCTCCAGCGATCCGCGCAGGGCGCGCGGCAGTCGGCCCGTCCCGGACAGGTAGGCGCCGATGGCGACGACCAGGCCCAGCACGATCCCGGTGCGGACGCTGTTCTTCAGGAAGCGCAGCAGCGTGTCGAAGATCGCCGAGGCGGCGGCGGGGGACTGCACCTGAGCCGGCAGGTGGTCCAGGTAGAAGCGTCGCGCGACGGCCAGGGCGATGGCCACGACCAGGCAGCCGAAGGCGACGCCCAGGGCGGTGGTGACCAGGGCTCGACGGCGACGCCGGGCCAGGAGTACCCCGATCGCGCCGAGCACCACGGCGATGATCGGCAACCAGTTGCCCATCACGTCGAGGGCGTGCGCCGCGCCTCGCAACTTCCGTAGTTTGTCGGACTGGATGAGAACCATCTGCTTGTCGACATCGGGAATCTTGTCCGCGGGGCCGACCCCGGCGTTGACGAGGTCTTGTTTCACCGTGTCCACCGCGGCGCCGACGTCGAGGGTGACGGTGCCCTCGTCGACCCCGAGCGCGCCCCGGCCCTTGCCGGTGAGCGCGTGGTCGATCGCCGAATGGGCGGCGCGGTTGGCGTTGGTCCAGACGGTCTCGAACCTGTCGCTCCGGGTGAAGCGTGTCGCCGCCTTGTGGGCGGCCTGGGTCGCCGCTTCGTCCAACTGCGGTGCCAGCGACTTCACGGCGTTGCCCACCCGGGGCGGCAGTCCCTGGGACTGGAGCCAGGCGGCGAGGTCCGAGGTCACCTGCTTGCCGTCGACCCGGACGTCGACCGCTTCGGTGATCCGGTCGGCGACGGCGGCCTCGATCGCGGGATTCGAGGCGAGTGGGGCGACCGTCTCGACGTAGCGGTCGGTGTCCAGCACGATGTCGTGCACCCACACCGTGATCAGCGACACCGGTACCAGGACACAGGTGAGCGTGATCAACACGGCCGACACGGTGCTCATCACGATTCGCCACGCGCGGGAGCCCCGTCGACGGCCCGGTGCGTGGGTGACCCGAGCGGACCCGGTGTCGGGCGGCTCCGACTGCGTACTCATACCACTCTCCGGACGGCTGCGGGGAGAATTGCCATCGGGTCGAATATGCGCAGAGCGTGCGGGATCGCGCACTTTCGGTTGCGCCTGCCGGGTGCTCGGACGACGAGGCTTCACCCGGATCGGCGCACCGGTGCGCCCGCGTGGACGCCTCGCGGGCGGATCCGCCCGCGACAGGCGGGCCGATGCCGTCGAGGCGTGCACGGCCGCCGGCAGGCGACAGCCGTCGACGGCCATGCGCGCCGGGCCAGGTCGATTGGGGTCGGACCGCCCGGGCGGATGGGCCGGATCGATTTCGACGCGCCCGGACGCGGGTGTCGCGTGTCGGTGAACTCGGGGGCGTCGGAGAAGGAGGTGAGAGTGCTGCCGTCTTCCGCTCGCCGTCGGGCGGCGGGCGTCGGGTCACCGGATCGTGCTCGATACCGGCGGCCCGGGCAACGCAACGCCCGCCGACCGACGGGGTTTTCTACTCCGGTTGGGTTACCGTCAGTGCCCACCGCAGCGTCTGCGCCGAGGCGTCGACTCCCACGGTGAAGGACCCCGAGCGCACGATGCCCGGATCCATGGTCGCCGAGTTCAGGCCGACACCGCCGACGGGGCAATCCACGGTGAACGCGGCGACCTCCGCGTCCCGGGAGTGCATCCTCACCCGGACGCTGCCGCCGCCCTCACAGGCGACGGTGAGTATGGTCGGCAGTCGTTCCGAGGCGCCCCCCGATACGACACCACCGTCTCCCGTGCTCTCCTCCACCCACACCAGGCCGTCCGGCCCGGGGTGCGGGAGCAGTCCTCCGGCCGCTGTCGCGGGTGTGGCTCCCATGCCCGACAACGCCAAAGCCGCCAGTATCGCCGCGGGCACGGTCTTCCTCACACGTAACATCTTCGCTCCTCGCCAACGCGTCGTGGAGCGCACAGTCTCGCGCGAGCCGAGGCCCGCGCGCACGGGTTACGGCCGAGGGTTCCGGCGAACGGGACACGTTCACCCGACCGACGCGAACGGGCGAGTGCGGCGGGGGAGTTCGACGCGGCCGCGCACACCACGCCCGAGGTGTGTTCGTACGCCCTGACCCAGCGCGCCCTCGTCCAAGCCGTCGAGGGCCATCGCACGACCACCCTCGCCGATGTGGCCGAAGCGGAATGTCAACACGATCGCGACCGGCCGCCGCCCGGCCCCTTCGACACCTATCCGCAGCCGGCACTGGACTACCGGCGGGCCCGAATCCTCCACACACTCGGCGAACGCCGGCAGAGCCTGGACGCGTTCCGCGCGTCGCTCCGCAAACGCCCACCCACCCGGCACCGGGCGCACGCGATCACCCAGGCACACCTCGCCCGGACCCTCACCGTCACCGGTGACCTCGACCTCGCCGCCCGACACCGGCACGCCTTCCTGGAGCACTACCCCCACCTGCGCTCCGCCCGAGTCGACCGCGAACTCACCCCGCTGCGCCGGTTCCTGGGGCAGTTCCCGCACGTCCGGTGCCTGCGTTCCCTCCGCGAACGCGCACAAGTCCTGACGGCGTGACACCCGCGTCCACCGCCCCGTCCCGGCGCGCGATGCCCGGCGGCGCATCGACCGCGGCGGGCCCGGACGGCACGCGCGGGCTGGGATCGTTCAGGTCGCGGGACGGTCCGAGGAGGGGTCGACGGGGCCGGCGAGTGTGGCGGGGGAGTCCGCGTCGGGGATCAGCTTGCTCGGGGCGCCCGATCCGTCCGCCGGGACCTGCCAGACATCGGCGTGCCCACCCCCTCGGCGGACTCCGTAGGCGACGGTGCGGTCGTCGATCCACGCGGCCTGGTCGTCGACCGAACGTGTCTCGGCGAGCGGGGTCACCCTGCCGCCCGCCAGGTCCAGAACGGACAGGCGCCAGCCGCGGTTCGGATCGCCGGCCACCGCGGCCTTGAAGGCCAGCCTGGTGCCGTCGGGCGAGAGCGAGGGACACTCGACGTTCTCCCGGACGGTGCGGATGCTGCGCGTGCTCAGGTCGCCGTGCACGAGGTAGCGGTGGCCGGCCGTGGACATGGTCGCGTAGAAGTAGCGGTCGTCGGGGGCGAACGTGACGCCCCAGAAGTTGAGATCCTCCGCCCGGTACGGCCTGTTGTCGACGCTGACCGCCCAGTCCTCGAGGGTCGAGATCAGGTCCCCGCTGCCGGTGTCGAGGATGCCGACGCGGGTGGCGAAGCGGCCCCCGTTGTAGGAGTCGCCGGTGACGAACACCGTCCAGGTGACCAGTCGGCCGCTGGGCGAGACCCGGGCCCGGTTGGGCACGCCCACCAGTGGCAGTGCGCGTTGCTCGGTCCCGTCCGGGCCCAGAACGACCGCCTCGAACGTGCGCAGGCCCTCGCCCAGGCGCAGGCAGATTCCGGTACCGCCGGCCGCGGACACCCGTACGCACGAGGTATCGGCCACGGTGCGGGGCCCGCCGGGATCGTTCGCGGCCACCGCGACCAGGTGATCGCGGGTGTCGCGCGCGGTGCTGCGGGCGATCAGGCGCGGCCCCGGGTCCAGGGTCACCGCGCCCGGTGTACCGGCGTGCGCGGCCCGCCGGGTGGGCTCGGCGGCGGATCCGATCGCGACGAGCGAGATCGCCACCAACGAGACGAATCCGACGACGGCGATCAGGATACGAATGCGCGCACTCATGCGTGGGCCTCCTCGGCGGCGGGTTCGGGGAGCAGGACCGCGGTGACCGCGATCGCCGCGAGTACCGCGCCGGCGGCGAACCTGGTCGCGGTGGCGGGGCCGTGGCTCACCCAGGCGAGGCCGAACGCGACCGACGAGACGAGATAGGCCAGCGCCTGTGCGGTCTGGACCAGGGCCAGTCCCGTGGTGCGCAGCGACGCCGGCAGCACCGGGCCGGCGAGCGCCATCAGGACGCCGTCGGCGGCGGCGTAGAACATGCCCAGGCAACCCAACACGAGCACGGTGGTCCACGTCGCGGACAGCGGGCCGAACAGCAGGAGATAGCCGACGCACAGCGCCGCGTAGCCGCACAACAACATACGTTTGCGGCCCCAGCGGTCGGCCAGCGCACCGAACGGCGCCGCGAGCGTCAGGTATACGAGGTTCGTCCCGACGGCGCACAGCGGAAACCAGCCCGCCGAAAATCCCTGACGATCCATCAGCACGAGGTAGACGAAACCGTCGCCGATGGTGGCCAGGCCGAGCAGGGCCGCCGCGTACACCAGACGGCGCACCCGGACCGAGCCGAGCAGGCCGAGCGCGGCGCGCGCGGTGACCGGCTCCGTCGGCGATGTCCGCTCGCGCCGGTCGCGGGTGAACAGCATCAGCGTCAGCAAACCCATGCAGGCGACGCAGAAGCTGGTGATGAACAGCGCGTCGAACGCGGCCGGGGAGGCCGCCCCGACGGCACCCAGCAGGCCCAGCGCCACGAGCGGTCCGGCGAACGCGCCCGCGCTGTCCATGGCGCGATGCACGCCGAACGCCCGACCGAGCATCGGTTCCGGTGTGGAAAGGGTGATCAGGGCGTCCCGGGGGGCCGATCGCAGGCCCTTGCCGGCTCGATCCGCGACGATCACCGCGCCCAGCGCCGGCGTCGATCCGCCCGCGAGGAGCAGGGCGGGTTTGGCCAGCGCGGAGATCGCGTAACCGACCCCGGCGACCCGCTTGCGCCGGCGGGTGCGGTCGGCCACGTAGCCGCCGACCAGCCGCAGCAGCGCGGTCGCGCCGGTGTAGAGGCCGTCCATGACGCCGTACGCGGCCGGGCTCATGTCCAGGGCGAGGACGAAGTACAGCGGCAGTACGGCGGTGACCATCTCCGAGGAGACGTCGGTCAACAGGCTTACGGCGCCGAGCGCGAGCACGTTGGCGCTGATCCCGGCCGGCGGGCGGCGTGGTCGGCGCGAGCGCGCGGCGTCCTTGGCCGGCCGGTCGATGGTCGAGAGGTACACGGGTGCGTTCACCTTCTCGGATGCCGAGCGGGAGGGGGACGAGATCGGCCCGGTGGCCACGATCGGGGCGCGGCCACCGGGCCGATCGACTGCGGGTGGTGCGGCTCAGCCGGTGATCGTCACGTCGTCGACCTGGGCCTCGACGAGACTGGCCGTGCCGCCGTCGGCGGCCTGGATCTCCAGCCGGATCGTCCGACCCGAGAAGGCCGAGAGGTCGGCCGTGGCGTTCTGCCAGGCGCCGGCCACCTCGTCCGGCGAACCGGTGCGCTCGAACACCGTGGTGGTCTGCTCACCGTCGATCACCCGGACGCGGATGTAGTCGTCCGCGTCGGAGTTGTTCGCGTGGGCCAGGTTGTACGAGAACCGCAGGTTCGGCGCCGACCCGCCCGCGGGCAGGGCGATCTCCGGCGAGCGCACCGAACTCACGCCCCCGTCCAGGTCGTTGGAGCTGTAGTCGGCGCCGGCTCGGGCACCGGTGGACAATGCGCCGGTCCCGGACACGGTGGTGCCCAACTGCTTGACCTGCTTGGGACCGTAGGTGGATCGAGTCTCTTCGGGGTCGCCCCGCTCCCAGGCTCCGGATGTGGCGGTGTCGGCGCCGGCGGAGTTCACCGTCCAACCCCGATCGGCCTCGAAGTCGTCGGCGAACAGCGTCGAGCCGCCCGGGGTCGACCCGGACCAGGCGTCGGTGATCGGTGACTTGCGGGCCGCCTCACCCAGCGCGGGCAGGCCGTGCATGTCCTCGAGCGTGCGTAGCACGCTGTAGTGGTTGATCGAGCCGGAGGACTGGTGACCGGCCTTGACGTGGTCGCCGACGAAGACGGTGTGGATCTGGTTGACGGAGCGGAAGTCGTCCTCGTCGAAGGTGGTGATCAGCAGGCTGTTGTGGGTCTTGGCCCACTGCACGTATCCGTCGAGATTGCGCTGGAGCCAGGTGTCGCCGGTGCCGGTCGAGCAGTCGTGCATGTCGTTGCACATGTCCGGCACCACGAACGACACGTCGGGCAGCTTGCTGTAATCGGTCGGGAAGGCCGAGAACGGTACGTGGGTGCTCGCCCCCGCGGTGTTCGCGAAACTGGCCCAGGGCGCGTGCTTGCGGCGGTACTTGCCGCTCTTGCAGTCCCGGGAGCCGGCCTTGGGCAGGCCCTCGGAGTACGCCTTGAACGTCTTGCCCGCCGCCGCGAGTTGTTGTCCGAGGTTGTCGCCGGTCAGGTTCGTACAGTCGTCGCCGGTCACGCCGTGCTGCGAGCCGGAGAACAGCCCGATGTAGTTGGGCTGGCTGGGATGGGTGATCCCGAACGAGTTGGTGAACAACGTGCCCTGCTGCGCCAAGGAGTTGAAGTAGGGCGCCTTCGAACTTCCCTTGATGGTCTCGTAGTTGGTGTTCTCGAAGAGCACGATCACCACATGATCGAACTCGGGTACGGCCGACGCGGCGGCGGGTGCGGCTGCCGGGTTCGCGGCGGACTGTTCCTTCGCCTGCGCCGTGGGGGACAGCGCGGCGGCTCCGACGACCAGTACGGCCAACGCGGGGATGCCGAGCCTGGCCGGGATGCGTGGGATCCGCATCGGGGACCTCCTCATAGGGGACGGGTTTCCATCGGGAGTGCGGCCGGTGCCGTGCCCTCGGCTCAACCGCCGGTGTAGAGAAGGCGGTTGGGGGTACCCGAGCGGGCGTCGGAGATCCGGTCGGGGGTGGATTGCCGGATCAGGGCGCTCTCCACCTCGGCCGGGGTCGCCGTGGGGTGCTCGGACAACCACAGGGCGGCGGCGCCGGTCACGTGCGGTGCCGCCATCGAGGTTCCGGTCCTGCTCTTGGTCGCCGTGTCGGTGGAGTTCCAGGCCGACACGATGCCGGTGCCCGGCGCGAACAGGTCGGTGCACGACCCGTAGTTCGAGTCGGAGCGGCGCCGGTCATTGGAGTCGGAGTTGTTCACCACGATGGCCTGCTCGACCGCGGCCGGCGCGTTGCGGCACGCGTTGGTGCCGTCGTTCCCGGACGAGACGACCCACGTGACACCGGACGCGATCGATTTCTTGATCGCGCTCTCCTCGCTGGTGCTGCGGGAGCCGTTGATGCTCATGTTGACCACGGCCGGCTTCACCGCGTGCGCGGTGATCCAGTCGGCGGCCGCGATGATGCCCGACTTGCTGGCACTGTCGTTGCAGTCCAGGACCCGCACCGACACCAGGTGCACACCCTTGGCCACCCCGTGGTCCCGGCCGCCGATGGTGCCGGCCACGTGCGTGCCGTGACCGAGACAGTCCTGGCCGTCGTGGCCGTCGCCGACCTCGTCGACGCCCACGCTCGCCCGCCCCTCGAACTGCCCGTGCGAGGTGCGGATTCCGCTGTCGAGGACGTACACCGTGACGTTGCTCGCGGTGTTCGCGTAGGTATAGGAGTGATCGAGCGGCAACTTGCGTTGATCCACCCGATCCAGACCCCAGGACGGCGGGTCGGATTGGGTGGTCGAGGCGGACGCCCGCACCGCGGTGTCCGGTTCCACGTAGGCCACGCGTGGATCCGTCGCGATCCGACGCGCCTGCGCCGGACTCAGCTCCGCGGCGAACCCGGCGAGCGCCGCGCCGTAGGTGGCCCGCACGACGCCGCCGTACGACGCCGCGATGCGGGCGGACTCCGCGCGGACCGTCTCCGGCGACGCCGCTTCGTCCTTGAGGACCACGATGTGCCGACCGGTGACGGAAGCGCCCTCGGTACCGCCGGGAGCCGTCGATCGGGCCACGGCGTGAACGGGTGACACGAGCAGGAGCGGAAGGACCACCGCCGCGGCGATGGCAGCGGTCGGCCTTCGGATGCGTATGCGCACAACTGCTCCCAGGGGGAGGAGGGAACGCCCCGGAATTCGGGGGTGTGCATGGTCTACTCCCGATCCGCACCGCGCAGCGGCACATGATCGCCAGTGGCGGAATTGGGCACTTCGGCCCAACCGGACGGCCGCGCTGTCATGCTGCCTCCGGATCGGCCACCGTGTCCGCGCCGTGAACGCATCGCCGCGGGCGGCAACAGGCAGGCGAAAGGACGAGGATGCGCGACGAGGATCTACCGAAACATCTGGGCCGACTCGGCCTTTCCGATCGTGAGGCGCTGGTCTACCGGGCGATGCTCGGTACGGGACCGACCGGGACGGCGAACCTGGCCGCCCGCCTGGGGATGGGTCCCGAAGAAGTGGACGAGTCGGTGGCCCGCCTGGTCGAATTGGGCCTGGCCTCCGCGGCCGGGCCCGCCCCGGCGGCGGTCGTCCCCATCGAACCGAGCATCGGCATCGAACGCCTCGCGCACGTGCGCTCCGCCGAACTGCGCCAGGCCCAACTGGCGGCGATCGACGCCTATCGCGGCTACCGGCGTTCGGTCCACCCGCAGCAGGCCGGTACCGACGACATGATCGAGGTGCTCACCGGGGCACGGATCAAGGAGCGCATCCGCCTCTCCGAGCACACCGCGACCACGGAGGTGCTGCGCTTCGATTCGCCGCCGTACCACACCGGCGGCGTGTCGAACGAGGTCGAGGAGCGCAACCTCGAACACGGCGTCGCGTATCGGATCGTGTACTCGAAGTCCGCCGTGCAGAACGCGCATTACTACGAGTGCAACATCAAGCCCTGCATAGCCGCCGGCGAGCAGGCCCGGGTCCTGCCGACCGTGCCCGTGAAGCTGACCATCTTCGATCGGCGACTGGCCCTGGTGTCCATGTCGTTCGTCGAGGCCGACATCAACGACTCGCTGCTCATCGTGCGTGCGTCGAGTCTGCTCACCGCCCTGATCGGGCTGTTCGAGAGTTCGTGGCGGGCGGCCTTCCCGCTGCACCTGGGCGGTCGGGTGCCGCCAGCGCTGCGCCCGATCCACCGCCGCATCCTGGAACTGCTCGGCAGTGGTCTGACGGACGAGGCCATCGCCGAACTCCTGGGCATCAGCCGCCGAACGTTGTCGCGCAATCTGGAGCACCTCAACAGCAGCGCCGGCTCCACCACCCGCTTCCAACTGGCGTTGTACGCGGCCCGAAAGGGCTGGATCTGAGCCCGGTACCGGCCACCGCACGACCGGGACGATCAGGCGTGGGGCTCGGGTCGGGCGTCGGCGAGGTTCTTTTCCAGCCGGGTCATGACTTCCGCCATGAAGGTGCCGGTGGTGCCGTGACCGCCCAGGTCCGGGGTGGCGGAGTCGGTGCGCGCCGCGGCGGCCAGTGCCCGGCGCAGCGAGGCCGCCGCCGGGAGATGGCCGAGATGGTCGAGCATGAGGGCGACCGCCGTCGCCGCGGCGTACGGATTGGCGATGCCCCGGCCCGCGATGTCGGGCGCGCTTCCGTGTACCGGCTCGAACAGGGCACAGCCGGTCTCCGGGCACACGCTCGCACTGGCGGCCAGCCCGAGTCCGCCCATGAGGGCCGCACCGATGTCGCTGATGATGTCGCCGAAGAGATTGGAGGCGACGACGCCGTCGTAGGGCGAGGGGTCGCGCACCAGGTGGTAGCAGAAGGAGTCGACGTACTCCTCGTTGCCCACCAGCTTTGGAAAACGGGCGAGTTCGGCACGGAAGACCTCCTGCCAGAGGCGACCCGTGTGGGGGACCGCGTTGCTCTTGTGCACCAGGGTGACCCGTTCGCGACCGCTCTCGCTCAGGGTGCGCAGGCAGTAGCGGAGGAACTTCTCGACGGTCTCCCGGGTGTATACGCATTCGTCGATGGCCACGGCCGGGTGCCTCCCGTGTGAGACGGTGCCGCCGACTCCGGCGTAGAGGCCCTGGGTGTTCTCCCGGAACAGGGCGATCGCCCGGTCGCTGCCGCGCGGGGTGAAGGGCCGGTGGTTGACGTACAGGTCGAGGCCTCGACGAAGGCCCAGCAAGATGTCGCGACCGTGTGCCATGTCGGGGATCCTGGGGTCGCCCAGGGCGCCGAGGAGAATGGTGGGGTAGTCGGAGGCGAGCAGGTCGAGCGCGTCGGGCGGCAGGCCGACGCGCTCGGCCAGCCACCGCTCGGCGCCCCAGTCGAAGATCCGGTACGAGAGGTCCAGTCCGAAGTGCTCGCCGAGGAGTTCGAGAGCGGGCAGGACGGCCGGGACGACCTCGCCGCCGATTCCGTCCCCGGGAATCACGGCGATCCTCATGTCCGCGCTCCGCCGGCGAGCATGTCCTCCACGGAGCTGAGCCGCCCCGCGATGGCGCTCGCCGCGACCACGTACGGGGAGGCGAGATAGACCCGGCCGGGTCCGGACCGTCCGGGGAAGTTGCGGTTCTGGGCGCTGACGGTGATTTCGTCGGGCCGCTCCGAGACACCCGGCCCGGCGTTGATGCAGGCGCCGCAGGAGGGCGGCAGGACGGTGACGCCGACCTGCTCGAAGAGGTCGAGATAGCCGCGTTCGACGGCGTGGTTCAGCACGGCCTCGCTGCCGACCTGGATGTATGCCCGGACCTCGGCGGGTACCGATCGCCCCTGGTCGCGGGCGAGCCTGAAGACGTCGGCGTACATGTCCATGTCCGCGGCCTTGCCGCCGGTGCAGGAACCGCCGTACACCTTGTCGACGCGGACGTCCTCGCGCACCGAGGCGAGCGGGACGGCGTTGCGGGGGTCTCCCGGCAGGGCCACCATGGGCTGGACGGAGCCCAGGTCCACGGTGACGGTGGAGTCGTATCGTGCGCCGGGGTCCGAGGACGGTACGGCGCCGGCGGGAGTCGCCGGAGTGCGGCGGGCCAGGTGGGCGTGGGTGACGTCGTCGGCTTCGAACAACGCGGTCATGCCCCCCGCCTCCACCGCCATGTTGCACAGGGTGGCGCGTTCGTCCATGCCGATGGACCCCACGCCGGAGCCGGTGAACAGGAGAACCTTGCCCAGGGTCCGGCTCCCCTCGATCCCGGGGTGGACCAGCAGGCCGAGCATGACGTCCTTGGCGCAGACGCCCGGGCGCAGTGTGCCGTCGAGTTCGACCCGGACGACGGCCGGCACCTTCACCAGGGTCTCCCGGTTGTACCAGGCGTTGGCGATGTCGGTGGCGCCCACCCCGAAGGCCAGGGCGCCGACGGCGCCGCCCGTGCAGGTGTGGCTGTCGGTACCGATGATCACGTCCCCCGGGCGGGCGACGTGCTCCAGGATGTGGTTGTGACAGATCGCCCGGCTTCCGCCGCCCTCGCGGGGGCCGATGAAGTGTGCGCCGCCGAGTTCGGCGAACTCCCGTTGCCGGACCCCGAGGTCCTCGACGCGGGCGATCAGCCGGTCACCGTTCTCCCGGCGCCTCAGGACGGGGGCGGCCAGGGAGAGGTGGTCCTGGAAGAAGTAGCAGGTGTCGGGCTGTTCGAGCCGGGCGTGCGGTCCGAACTGTCGGGTGAACATGCCTGCGGCCATGGGGGTGACGTACTCGTGCGAGAATCGGACGTCCGTCGTGACGAAGTACGACTCGCCGACGCTCACCGAGGCGTTCGCGGGGAGCGGGTTGCGCGGCGACAGGGCACGCTGAAGGATCTTCTCCACGACGTTCAGCGGGCGCGCGGGAGCGAACTCGGGGGTGAGGACCGAGCGTTGGCGATTGAAGCCGAACAGGCCCCCGAGGTCGACGATGGCGCGCTCGATGTTGTTGGCACGTCGGGTGAACGCGGCGAGCGGCAGTTCCTCGCCGTCGAGAAGGGACTCCAGCACGTCGAAGTCGGTGCAGGTGACGATGCCGACGTTGCGGCAATTCTGCTCGTAGATGCGCTCGAAGGAGCGGGCGAAGACGACTTCGACGCCGGCGTACTTCTCCGCGTAGACGGCGTGCTCCCGGGAGGAGCCGCAGCCCTTCGCCTCGCCGCTGACGATGATCCGGGGCGCGAGTGACTTCAGCGCGCCCTCGGCGACCTTCTTGTCCCGCAGTCCCAGGTAGGCGTAGTCGCCGAGTTTCTCGTCGTACCGGTAACAGCACCAGCCCGGGATGATCTCGTCGGTGGAGATGTTGTTCATCAGCGGCGCGCGCAGGAGTTCGGCGGTGCCGAGCGCCGAATCGCCCGACAATTGGTCGGCCACGAGATCGGTGTTCTCGGTCAGGACGAGGACGTTGCCGTGTGGGCCGATCCGGCGCTCCGCGGACTCGTCCCGGGGGTCATTCCGCGGTCGCAATGATCCGCCCTATCTGTTCGTCGGTGAGGGGACCCCGATTGACCCTCGAGCCGTCCAGGATCTTTTTGAGGAGTGACGCGTCGGTGCTGTCGTAGCCGTGCACGGTCAGCCAGTAGCGGACGTTGTTGGTGCCCGACGCCTGATCGATCAGCACTTCCTGTTCGCGGCCGAGGTAGCCGGCCGGGACGCTGGAGTACACGCTGTCCTTGACGAGTGTGTTGCCCTTGAGGTGGGCCTTGAGGATCGCGGAGGCGTGGACACCGGCGCTGGTCTTGAAGACGTCCCGGCCCAGCGCGGGGTAGTTCTGCGGGATGTCCACGTCGAGCACGTGCGCCGCGTATTCGCCGTACTGTCTGAGCGCCTTCAGGTCGTACGGCCCGTGTCCGTCGAGATGACTGTTGATCATGAGCTGGTCCAGAGAGGCGTTCCCCGCGCGCTCGCCGATTCCCAGGATGGTGCCGTGCACCCGGGTGCAGCCCAGGGCCAGCGCCGTCAGGGAGTTGGCCAGGGCGAGTCCCCGGTCGTTGTGACCGTGCCACTCCAGGTCGACGGGCCGCTGCCGGTCCCGGAAGTACCGAGAGGTCCAGTGGAGCAGCGCGGCCGTACCCTCCGGGCGGGCCGCTCCGACGGTGTCGCACAGGGTCAGCCGGGTCACTCCGGAATCGATCGCGGCGTCGTATACCTGCCCGAGGACTTCCGGGGTGCATCGCACCGCGTCCTCCAGAACCAGGACGAAGTCGACCTCGCCGTGCCCGCAGGCCGCGGCCGAATCGACGATGTTGCGCTGGATGCCGGCGATGCTCCAGTCCTCGACGTACTGCCGGATGGGGCTCACGCCGACGAAGACGTAGGCGTCCACCGCGGTCTCGGCCCGCGCCGCGATCTCGCGGATCGCGGCGATGTCGGCGGGGTGGGTGCGGCCGGCGTAGCCCGGGACGATCGGGTGTCCGGAAGCGATGATGTGGCGGGCCAGGGCCACGCATTCACCGAGCGTTTCCGGGTCGGCGCCGGGGAAACCCAGGTCGGCGGAGCGCACCCCGGCGCGCGCCATGTGGTCGACCAGGGCCCTTTTCTGAGCCGGCGAAGGATTTCTGATGTGGGGTGCCTGCACCCCATCGCGGAGGGTTTCGTCGAAGAACGTTCCGGAGTACGCCGGAGGGTGCGGGGCGGCGTCGACGACCATGGTGTTCCAGTTGAACCAGATGTCGGGGCTCGGATATGCGCTCCGGCCGGTCGTGCCGTTCAATTCGACCTCCTTTGCGATGGGGCGGGATCTTCGGCGGGACCGGGGTGGACACTCGGGAAGCCGGAGTATGCACCGTGACAGGATCCGGGATGCCCCTCGGGGGAATCAATGCTTCGAGACGTACCGGCCATTGCGCCCGCCGAGTACGAAGTGGACGGACCTCGTCCGCTTTTCCGGATCCGTCCTGTTACCGGGACAGGGCCGGTTGCGTCGAATTCACTTTCTCGCATCATGTTTCCAGGGTCCGACAGCCGGTCGGGGGAGCCGAGTTCCGGAATACGGGATTCCGAATTCGGGGAATCCGCATGGGCGGAGAGCACGACCGCGGGCAGCCCGTGGCAGGTGGAACGACAGTGGAGCGCGCACGTTCGTGGTGATCTCGCGATCTCACCACGCTCTTTTCAGCCTGTTCCGACGCGTTTTTACGAGGGAGCCGAATCCGGTGCGTTCCATTGGCGTTTCACAAGCGCAGGAGAGCCTGTGGCTGGCTCAGAAGATCGCGCCGGATGTGCCGAACATCCCCGGGTCCAGGTGGATCGTCGTGGGCGATGTCGACGTGGAACTGCTGCGTGCCGCGCTGCGCGTCGTCTTCCACGAGAACAGCACCGCACGGGTGAACTTCCGGCAGTTCGGGGACGAGTTGCGGCAAGTGGTCCGCGAGGGCGACACGGACACCTGGACGCCCTCCTTCCACGACGTGAGCGCTGCCGACGACCCCGAATCGGCGGCCCACGCGTGGGCCGACGCCATCGAGCGAGAGCCGGTCGACCTGGAACACGACCTCCTGTTCCGGGCCGGGATCGTCCGCGTGTCGGACTCGCGTCACCTGGTGTTCCTCGCCGCCCATCACATCGTCGCCGACGGCTACACGTTGACCCGGCTCCTGCCGTTCCGAACGGCGGAGTGCTACCGGGCCCTGAAGCAGGGCGCGCCGATACCGGAGCGCTCCCACGGCGCACCGGAGCTGATCCGCGAGGAAGACCTACGCCACCGGAACTCTCCGCAGTTCGCCGAGGACGCCGAATTCTGGCGAACGCGTCTGCACGACGCGCCCGAACCGCTACGGCTGCCGGGCCGGCGCAGCGCCGGCCGCCCCTCGGTGCTGCACCACGAACTGGCCGTGCCGACACGGGAGACGGACGCGTGGTTCGAGGCCGCCGCGGCCATCGGCCTGCGCATGCCCGCCTTCCTGACCGCCGCGGCCACCGTCTTCTTCCGGCACGTGGGCGGGCGCCGGGACTTCACCTTCTCCATGATGGCCCTCGGCCGCACCAAGGCCACGAGGGACTTCTACGGTTCCTACTCGACCTCCCTGCCCTTCCGCGTGCACGCCCCGTTGGCCACGCGGTTCCGAGACTTCGCGCACACGGTCTCCGACGAGCTGTGGCAGGTCGGGCGGCACTCCACGCACCAGGTCTCCGACATCCGTTCGGCGGCCGGGAGCCCCGACACGGGGTCGGTCGCCGGCCCCTTCGGCGTCACCCTCAGCATCCTCCCCTTCGTCGCACCGGTGGTCGACTACGCGGGTGCGAGCGCGCACGGGCAACCCGGTTCCTCCTGGGGCGCCTTCGACGACCTGCACTTCGCCGTCTACTACGACAGCCGCGCCAAGAGCGGCCTGCACATCCGGGTGGACGCCAACAGCACCCTGTACAGCGCGGACGACGTGCGTCGTTTCGCCGCCGGCCTGGTC
This sequence comes from Embleya hyalina, assembly GCF_003967355.1. GTDB lineage: Bacteria > Actinomycetota > Actinomycetes > Streptomycetales > Streptomycetaceae > Embleya > Embleya hyalina. Next base: position 780,995 of record NZ_BIFH01000013.1, read on the forward strand.
GCCTGCATCGGCGGCACGGCACGCCACCCGCAGGCCGCGATCGGCTCGATGGACCTGCTGGGGCCGGGTGCGCGCGAGCAGGTGCCGGGCATCGCCGACGGCACGGCGGCCGAGCTGCCCGAGGTGACCGTTGCGGAACTGTTGGCAGGCCCGGCGGCGGCGCATCCGGACGCGGTCGCGGTGCTCTTCGAGGATCGGCGCGTGACCTACGCCGAGCTGGCGGCGCGCTCGGGCCGCCTCGCCCGGGAGCTGACCGGCCGGGGCATCGGCCCGGAGACCCTGGTGGGGCTGGCGCTGCCACGCTCGATCGACCTGATCGTGGGCATGCTGGCCGTGCTGGAGTCGGGGGCCGCCTATCTGCCGATCGATCCCCGGTACCCCGGCACCCGACTGGACCTGATCCTGGCCGACGCGCGGCCCGCGCTCGTGCTCACCGACGCGGACACGGCATCCGTCCTCCCACGGACCGGCATACCGCGTCTGCTGTTCGGTGACGTCGACTTCACGAGCACGGCCCGGGAGCCGGCTCCCGCGCCGATGCCGGTACGGCCCGCGAACGCCGCGTACGTGATGTACACGTCGGGCTCCACCGGCACGCCCAAGGGCGTGACCCTCACCCACCGCGACATCGTCAACGGCGTGCTGCGCCTGCGGGACGAGGTCGGTATCGACGCGGGCACCCGTACCCTCGCCGGAACCTCGATCAACTTCGACGTCTCCGTCTTCGAGGTGATCACCACCCTGGCCGCGGGGGGCACGGTCGAGGTCGTCCCGGACGTGCCGACCATCGCCGAACGCGGTGGTTGGCGAGGGGGTGTGATCAGCACCGTCCCGTCCGTCCTGACCGCACTGCTGGACCGGTGCGGCGACGCGCTGCGGGCCGACGTCGTCGTGCTGGCGGGCGAGGCGCTGCCCGCCGCACTCGTACGGCGCACACGCGAGGCCATTCCCGGCGCCCGCGTGGTCAACGCGTACGGCCAGACCGAGTCCTTCTACGCCACCACCCACACCGTCGGCGAGGACCGGCCCGGAGCGGTGACCGCTCCGATCGGTGTGCCGCTGGGCAACATGCGCGCCTACGTGCTCGGCCCGGGTCTGGCGCCCGTACCGCCGGGCATGCCGGGCGAGTTGTACGTGGGCGGCCACGTCGCGCGCGGATACCGTGACCGCCCCGGCCCGACCGCCGAGCGCTTCGTGGCCGATCCCTACGGGCCGCCCGGTGCGCGCATGTACCGTACCGGCGACCTCGCCCGCCAAAACGCCGACGGGCACCTGGAATACCTCGGCCGCACCGACGCCCAGGTCAAGATCCGCGGCATCCGGGTCGAGCCCGGCGAGATCGAGGCCGTGCTGACCGCACACCCGGGCGTTGCGCAGGCCGTGGTCGTCGTCGGCGCCAACCGTTCCGGAGAGCGGCAGTTGGTGGGGTACGCGGTGCCCGTCGGCGCCGGCCCCTCCGGTCTCGGCGCCGCGGGCGGCCTCGGCGAACCGCTCCTCGACCTGGAGGGGACCGTGTCGCCGCGAGAACTGCGCCGATTCGCGGCCGCCAGGCTGCCCGAGTTCATGGTGCCGTCGGTGTTCGCGTTGGTCGACCGGCTCCCGCTGACCCCGAACGGCAAGCTGGACCGCAAGGCCCTGCCCGAACCGGAGGTCACCGTCGGTGCCTACCGCGCCCCGGGCACTCCCGTCGAGGAGGTGCTGGCCGGGGTGTACGCGGAGGTACTGGGTCTGGAACGGGTCGGCGTCGAAGACGACTTCTTCGCCGTCGGCGGCGACAGCATCCGCTCGATCCAGGTCGTCTCGCGAGCCAAGGCACAGGGCGTCGAGATCACACCCCGGCAGATTTTCGAATACCGCACCGTGGCCGAACTCGCCGAGGTGGCCGGCGACGCGCGCCACACGCCGGTGCTCGCCGAGTTGCCCGGGGGCGGCGTGGGCTTCACGCCACTGCTCCCGGCGGCCCACCACGTGCTGCGCGCGGGCGGCGGCCACGGCCGGCTCGCCGCGACGACGACCGTCGATCTGCCCCTCGGGATCGACGAGGCCGGTCTGGTCGCGACGCTGGCCGCGGTCGTCGACCGGCACGACATCCTGCGCTCGACCCTGGTGAACGGCGACGAGGCGACGGGGCTCGACGTGGCCCCGCCCGGGGCCGTCGATGTGGCGGGGCGCATCCGCCGTGTCCCCGTCGACGGCGATCGGGGCCGGGATCGGTCCGACCGGGCGCGCGAGGAACCGGACGACGCGGCCGACCGACTGGCCCCGGAAGCCGGGGTGATGGCCCGGTTCGTGTGGTTCGACGCGGGCCCGCGAACCGCGGGTCGCCTGAGCATCGTCCTGCACCACCTCGTCGTCGACGACGTCTCCTGGCGCATCCTGCTCGCGGACCTGGCCGCCGCCTGGCGGCAGGTCCGCGACGGCCGCGCCCCGTGCCTCGCCGAGGTCGCCACGTCGGTACGCCGCTGGGCGCACGCCCTCACCGAGGAGGCGGCTTCGCCCCGGCGCACCGGCGAACTCGCCCTGTGGCGACGCGTGGTCACCGGACCCGACCCCGACCTGGGCCCGCGCCCCTTCGACCCGGCCGTCGACGTGACGTCCACGGTCGGGTACGTACACCTGGAACTGCCCGCGCCCTGTACGCGGACCCTGCTGACCACCGTGCCCACCGCGTTCCGCGGCGGTGTCGACGTCGGTCTGCTCACCGCACTCGCACTGGCGGTGGCCCGGTGGCGCGAGCGTCGCGGCATCGCCGAGACCTCGCTCCTGCTGCGGGTCGAGAGCCACGGGCGGGAGGAGACGACCGTGCCGGGCGCCGATCTGTCCCGTACCGTGGGCCGGCTCACCGGCGTCTTCCCCGTCCGCCTCGACGTGCACGGGATCGACCTGGACGAAGCGCTCGAGGGCGGGTCGGCCGCCGGCGCCGCCGTCAAGGCCGTCAAGGAACAACTCGCGGGCATCCCGGACAACGGCATCGGATACGGGCTGCTGCGCCACCTCAACGCCGAGACCGGCGAAGCCCTGCGCCGGTACTCCACCGGGCAGATCGCCTTCACCTACGCGGGCCGGTCCGCGGCGGCCGGGAGCACGTCCGACGACCTCGACGGCCTCGGCTTCACGCCGAGCGCGGGCACCACGGGCCCGATCCCCGAGCCCGATCCGGACATGCCCGCACCCGCGTCGCTGGACATCGACGTCCACGTCGACGAATCGGCCCAGGGTCCGTGCCTGAAGGCCAGGATCGGCTTCCCCGAGTCCCTGCTGTCCCGCCGTGACGTACAGGACCTGACGGACCTGTGGCGCACGGCGCTGGAGGCGCTCGCCGACCACGGCAGCCGCCCCGACGCCGGCGGGCCGACCCCGTCCGACACCGCCCTCGTGGACATCGACCAGGCCGAACTGGACCTGTGGCAGGCGCGGTACGGAAGGCTGATCGACGTCTGGCCGTTGACCCCGATGCAGTCCGGTCTGCTGTTCCACACCATGTTCACCGGTGCCGGGTCCTTCGACGCGTACCACATGCAGCTCACCTTCCACCTGTCCGGCGAGGTGGAGCCGGAGCGCATGCGCGCGGCCGGGCAGGCCCTGCTCGACCGGCATCCCAACCTCGGCGCGGCCTACCCCGCGAACAGGTCGGGCGAGTGGCGCCAAGTGGTGCCGGAGCGGGTGGAACTGCCCTGGTGCCACCTGGACTTGAGCACGCTCGACGCGCCGCACCGGGACGCGGAACTGAAGCGCTTCCTGGCCGCCGACCACAGCGCGTACTTCGATCCGGCGACGCCGCCACTGCTGCGGCTCTCCCTGGTCGAACTGGCGGCGGACCGCTGGGAACTGGTCCTGGCGGCCCATCACATACTGTTCGACGGCTGGTCCGTGCCGCTCCTGATGAAGGAGTTGGCACGTCTGTACGCGGCGGCCGGCGACGGCACGGCGCTGCCCGCGGTGCGTGGCTACCGCGACTTCCTGTCCTGGTTCGCGCGGCAGGATCGGCAGGCGGCGGCCGACGCCTGGGCCCGGGAACTGGCCGGGATCGAGGAGCCGACCCTGCTGGTCCCCGACGCGCCCGGAGACGGGCACGGCACGGGGATCGAGCTGATCGAGGTACCCCTGTCGGCGCAGGCGGCGCGGGACGCGGCCCGGACCGCGGCCGAACTGGGAGTCACGTCCAGCACCCTGCTCCAGGGTGCCTGGGCGGTGCTCCTGGCCGGGCTGACCGGGCGTCAGGACGTGGTCTTCGGCACCACCGTCTCCGGACGGCCGCCCGAACTCCCCGAGGTCGACGCGATGGTGGGCCTGTTCATCAACTCGCTTCCGGTGCGCGTCGACTGCGCCCCCGGCCGGACGCCGCGCGAGATCCTGACCGGACTGCACCGCCGACAGGGCATCCTGCAGGACCACCAGCATCACGGCCTCCTCGACATCCAACAGGACCTCGGCCTGAGCACCCTGTTCGACACGATGGTGGTCCTGGAGTCGTACCCCGTCGACGGCGCGGCCCTCGGCGAGGCGACATCGGCCGCCGGAATCCGGATCACCGGCCTAAGCCCGCTCACCGGTGTGCACTACCCGATGGCGGTCGTCGCCCTCGCCGAACCGCACCTGAAGGTGGCCGTCCAGTACCAGACCCACCTCTTCGACCGCGAGCGCGCGAGCGGGATCGCCGCCGCGTACGCGAGGATCCTGCGCCGTCTCACCCAGGACCCCGACACACCGGTCGGCGCGATCGACATCGTCACCGGCGCCGTCCGCGACCGGCTCCTGACCGAAGGGAACGACACCGCGACGGCACTGCCGGAGAGCACCCTCGGCGAACTGTTCACCGCGCGGGCCGCCGAGGCCCCCGACGCCGTCGCCGTCGTCGACGGCGAACGGCAGCTCACCTACGCCGAGTTGGAGACCCGCTCCAACCGGCTCGCCCGGGTCCTCGCCGCACGAGGCGTGGGCCCGGACACGCCGGTCGGGCTCGCGCTGCCGCGTTCGGCCGACCTGATCGTCGCCACGCTCGCGATCCTCAAGGCCGGGGGCGCCTATGTACCCCTCGACCCGGACTACCCGGCCGAACGACTCACGTTCATGCTGCGCGACGCCGCCCCCGCCATGATCCTCACCGACACCCGGCTCGCCGCGGAACTCCCGCCGGACATCCGCCCGTTCCTGATCATCGACGAGCCCGCCGTCCGACAGGAGATCGCGCGGTCCGCCGATCGCGCCCCGCGACGACGGCACCATCCCGACCAACTGGCGTACGTCATGTACACATCCGGCTCCACCGGCACCCCGAAAGGCGTCGCCGTCACACACCGCGCCGTGGCGAGCCTCGCCCTGGACCGCCGCTTCGCGAACGGCCCGCACGAGCGGATCCTGATGCACTGCGCACAGGCCTTCGACGCCTCCACCTACGAGCTGTGGACCCCGCTGCTGCGCGCCGGCACCCTCGTCCTCGCCCCGCCCGGTCCCCTGGACACCACCACACTCGCCGATCTCGTCGCCGCCCGGGGGGTGACGCTCGCGTGCTTCACGGCGGGACTGTTCAAGGTGGTGGCCGAGAGCGCGCCGGAGAGCTTCGCGGGCCTGCGCGAGATCCTGGTCGGCGGCGACGTGCTGTCCCCGACCGCCGTGGCCCGGGTCGCCGCCGCCTGCCCCGACACCGCGATCTTCAACGCGTACGGACCCACCGAGACCACCAGCTTCTCCGTCTACCACCCCGTTCCCGCCACCGCTGATGTACCCCACACGCTGCCCATCGGCCGGCCGAGGGGCAACACCCGCGCCTACGTCCTGGACTCGGCCCTGCGACCCGTGCCGCACTCGGTCCCCGGCGAGCTGTATCTCGCGGGCACCGGCCTGGCCCGCGGCTACCTCGGGCGCCCCGCCCGGACCGCCCGGTCCTTCGTGGCCTGCCCGTTCGGGCCCGCGGGGGAGCGCATGTACCGCACCGGCGACATCGTCGTGCGTACCCCCGACGGGCGGCTCGAGTTCCGTGGCCGCGCCGACTCGCAGGTGAAGATCAACGGCTTCCGCGTCGAACCGGGGGAGGTCGAGGCCGCCCTGAGCGCCCACCCCGGCGTCGCCCAGTCCGCCGTGACGATCGTCGCGGACCGCACCGGCGAGCGACGCCTGGTCGGCTACGTGGTGCCCGGCGCCGACCTTCCCCCCGCCGTCGACGAGGCACAGCGGATCGAGGGCTGGGAGCAGATCTACGACCGGGTCTACGCCGAGCCGCGTGCCCCCTGGGGGGAGGACTTCTCGGGCTGGGAGTCCAGCTACACGGGCCGGCCGATCCCGGCGGCCGACATGCGGGAGTGGCGGGCCGCGACGGTGGACCTGATCACCGCGGGCGAGCCGCGCCGGGTGCTCGAACTCGGCGTGGGCTCCGGCCTGTTGATGTCGGCGATCGTCGCACGGGTCGACGAGTACTGGGGCACCGACCTGTCCGTCGAGGCCATCGAACGGCTCGCCGGCGAGGTCGAGCGGGCCGGGTACGCCGATCGGTGCACGCTGCGCCGGCAGCCGGCCGACGATGCGAGCGGCCTGCCGCACGGCCGCTTCGACGTCGTCGTACTCAACTCCGTCGCGCAGTACTTCCCCGACGCCGACTACCTGGACCGGGTGCTCGCCCGGGCACTGCCGCTGCTCGCGCCCGGCGGACGGCTGCTCGTCGGCGACGTGCGCAACGCGGCCACGCTGTGGCTGTTCCGCGCCGGAACGCAGCGCGCCCGGCGTCCGGACGACTCCCCGGCGGCGGCCCGCACCGCGGTCCGGCGCGCCATCCTCCTGGAACCGGAACTGGCCCTGGACCCCGAGTGGTTCACGCGTTGGGCCCGGCGGCACGGCGTCGCGAGCGTGGACGTCGCGCTCAAGCCCGGCCGAATCCACAACGAACTCACCCGGCACCGCTACGACGTCGTGCTGCGCCCGGATCCGGTCGCCGGCGCCCTCACCCTCGGCGACGCTCGGCGTGTGCCGTGGGGCCCGGAGGCAGCGGGTCCGGACGACCTGGACCGGCTGTGGCGCACCCGCGACGGCGAGGGCGCGCTGGTCGTCACGGGCATCCCCAACGCCCGGCTCGGCGCGGAGGCGGCACTCGCGGCGGAGCCGGCGCCGACCGGTCCCGCGACCGGGAGCCCGACCCGCCCCGCCGCCGGGCACACCGACGCCGTCGGCGCGGCCCTGGACCCGCACGACCTGCTCGTCTGGGCGGCCGAACGCACCCTGACCGCCCGGCTCACCTGGTCGGCGACAGGAGCCGAACGCTTCGACGCCGTGCTCCTCCCACGCGGCCACCGGCCCATCGCCCTGTGCCCCGCGACCACCGCACGCCCCGATCGGGACCTGGCCACCGACCCGTCCACCGCGTCCCGCATCGACGTGCTCGTCGGCTCGCTCCGCGGCGGGCTCGGCGAGCGACTGCCCGCCCACCTGGTCCCCGCCGCCGTCATCGCCGTCGCCGCACTGCCCCTGACACCCCACGGAAAGCTGGACCGGCGAGCCCTGCCCGTCCCCGACTTCGCGCCGACAGCCACCGGGCGGGCCCCGCGCACCCCGCTGGAGGAGTTGTTGTGCGGGCTGTTCGCCGAGGTGCTGGGCCTGGACCGGGTCGGTATCGACGACGACTTCTTCGACCTGGGCGGCCACTCCCTGCTGGCGACCCGTCTGGCCGGCAGGGTCCGCTCCGTCCTGGGCGTCGAACTGTCACTGCGCGTCCTGTTCGCGGCCCCCAAGGTCGCCGAACTCGTCGAGCACCTGCCGCACGACCCCCGTACCCGCACCCCGCTGCGCCGTGCCACACCGCGCCCCGAGACCGTGCCGCTCTCCTTCGCACAGCGCCGCCTGTGGTTCCTGGACAAGTTCGAGGGCGGATCGAGCACCTACCACTCGCCGTTCCCGCTGCGCCTGACCGGCCGACTCGACGCGGCCGCGCTCGCCGAGGCACTTCGCGACGTGGTGACGCGCCACGAGAGCCTGCGCACCCTGTTTCCCGAGGACGCCGCGGGCGAGCCCCACCAGTACGTCCTGGCCGCCGGGGAGCCCACCATCGACCTGCCCGTCGTCGACGTCGCGTCTCGGGACCTGGACGAGGTTCTGGCCTCGGCGGCGTCCCGCCCCGTCGACCTGGCCACGCAGATCCCGATCCACGCCACGCTCCTGCGCCTCGCCGCCGAGGAACACGTCCTCCTCCTGATGATTCATCACATCGCCGCCGACGGAGAATCCCTCGCGCCGTTGGCCCGGGACCTGTCCGCCGCCTACACCGCCCGCCTGCGCGGCGAGGCGCCGCGTCGGCGCGAACTGCCCGTACAGTACGCCGACTACACGTTGTGGCAGCACGAACTGCTCGGCTCCCACGACGACCCCGACAGCCTCCTGACCGCGCAACTCGACTACTGGAAGGGAGAGCTCGCGGGTCTGCCGCAGCCTCTTCCGTTGCCCACCGACCGCCCGCGCCCGCTCGTCGCGAGCCACCGGGGCGACGTCGTGGAGTTCGCCATCGACCCGCGCACGGCCGCCGCCGTCGAGGAACTGGCCCGCGGCCGCGGCGCCACCGCGTCCATGGTGTTCCAGTCCGCGCTCGCCGTCCTGCTGCACGCGCTGGGCTCCGGTGACGACATCGCCATCGGTTCCCCCATCGCCAACCGCACCGACGACAACCTCGCCGACCTGATCGGCTTCTTCGTCAACACCTGGGTCCTGCGCGTGCGGATGGTGGGCAACCCCGGGTTCCCGGACCTGCTCGATCAGGTGCGCGGCAAGTCGCTGGACGCCTACGACCACCAGGACCTGCCCTTCGAACGCCTGGTGGAGGTCCTCAACCCCGAGCGCTCCACGTCCTACGCGCCGCTGGTGCAGGTGATGCTCGCCTGGCAGAACTTCACGCGTGAGAACGTCGTGCTGCCCGGGTTGCGGGTGGCCTTCGAGCCGCTGCGCGGCCGCGTCGCCAAGTTCGACCTGATCTTCAACCTCGCCGAGTCGGCCGGCCAGGGCATCGTCGGCCACCTCGAATACGCCACCGACCTGTTCGACCGGGACACCGCCGAACGCCTCGCCGACCGCTTCGTGCGGGTCGTGGAACAACTCGTGGCCGATCCCGCGCGGCGCGTCGGCGCGGTGGACGTACTGGAACCGGGGGAGCGACTGCGCCTGAGTGCCTGGTCGCGCGCGGGCGGCCCCGGCGGGCCCGTCCCCGACCTGACCCTCGCGCAGGCCTTCGAGGCGACGGCGGCGGCGCACCCGCGGCGCCCCGCGGTCACCGGGGGAGCACGAACGCTCGACTACGCGGAGCTGAACGCCGCCGCGAACCGCCTGGCCCGCCTGCTGCGCGGGCACGGCGCGGGGCCCGGCCGGCCGGTGGCGGTGGCGCTGCCCCGCTCGGCCGAACTGGTCGTCGCGCTGCTCGCGGTCCTGAAGACGGGCGCCGCGTACCTGCCGGTCGACCCGGGCCACCCGGTCGACCGCATCGCGTACATGCTCGGCGACGCGAATCCCGGGCTCGTCGTCACCGACGCCTCGTTCGCCGACCGATCGCCGTCGGGGCCGCCGTGCGTGGTCGTCGGGGGCCCCGGCTCCGACGCGGCGCTCGCCGCGCTGCCGGGCCACGACCTCGACGCGGACGAGCGCGGCACGCACGGCCCCGACGACGCGGCCTACGTCATCTACACCTCGGGCTCCACGGGCCGTCCCAAGGGCGTCGTGGTCACCCACCGCAACGTACTCGCCCTGATGACCCGGACCCGGGACCTGTTCGACTTCGGCGCCGACGACGTGTGGACGATGTTCCACTCGCCCGCCTTCGACTTCTCGGTGTGGGAACTGTGGGGACCACTGCTCCACGGCGGGCGCCTGGTGACGGTGCCGGAGCACATCGGCCGGTCGCCGGACGACTTCCTCGCGCTGCTCGTGCGCGAGGGGGTGACGGTGCTCAATCAGACCCCGTCCGCCTTCTACCAGCTCATCCGCGCGGACCGGGAGAGCCCCGCGACCGGTCGCGGAGCGGCCCTGCGCACGGTGGTGTTCGGTGGCGAGGCATTGGATTCGGCGCGTCTGGCCGAATGGTACGAGCGGCACCCCGCCGACGCCCCGCGGTTGGTGAACATGTACGGCATCACGGAGACCACCGTGCACGTCACCCACGGCCCGCTCGATCCCGCGCTCGTACCCGGCGGCGCGGGCGGTGCGATCGGTGTCGGCCTGCCCGGACTGGACGTGCGCCTGCTCGACGGGGCCCTGCGGGCCGTACCCGCGGGGGTCGTGGGGGAGTTGTACGTGGGCGGCGGCCAGCTGTCCCGTGGCTATCTGAACCGTCCCGGACTGACGGCGGCGCGGTTCGTCGCCGACCCGTACGGGCCGCCCGGCGGTCGCCTCTACCGCTCCGGCGACCTGGCCCGCTGGACGCGGGCAGGACGGCTCGAATACGTCGGGCGCTCGGACGACCAGATCAAGCTCCGCGGGTTCCGGATCGAACCCGGCGAGGTCGAGGCGGCACTCCTCGCGCGTGCCGAAGTGGCCGACGCACGGGTCGCCGTGCGCGTGGACGCGGCGGGGGACAAGGCGCTGATCGCCTACGTGGTTCGGGCCGGCGCCCGGGATCTGCCCGAACCGGTTGTGCTGCGCGCCGAGTTGCGCAGGGTACTGCCCGACCACATGGTCCCCGCCGCCTTCGTGTCGCTGGACTCCATCCCGCTGACCGGAAACGGCAAACTGGACTACGCGGCCCTGCCCGCGCCCACGCGCACCCCGTCGGGCACCGCCGCCGCCGGGCCCTCCGGGGCCGTGGAACTGCACGTCGTCCGCGCGTGGAGCCGCGTCCTGGACCTCGACCAGGACGGCGTGGGCGTCGACGACGACTTCTTCGACGCCGGGGGAGACTCGTTCAAGGCGGTCGCCCTGGCCCGTGCGATCGGCCGGGGGCTGCCCGTGGTCGAGGTCTTCAAGAACCCCACCCCCCGTCGACTGGCCGCATGTCTGGTCTCGACGGCGGACGCATCCGGGCTGTTGCACCGCCTGACCCCCGAACCCGAGGACGGGACGGTCCCGGAGCACACCGTCGTCTGCATCCCGTACGGCGGCGGCAACGCCACCGCGTACCGGGCACTCGCCCGGGAGCTTCCCGAACGCGCCGACCTCTGGGCCGTCGAGCTGCCCGGACACGACCCGGTGCGACCCGACGAGCCCCTGCGGCCCTGGGCCGAGACCGCCGAGCTGCTGGCGAAGGAGATCGCCCGGACCGTGCGCGGCCGGTACACGCTCTACGGGCACTGCGCGGGCACGCTCCTCGCCGTCCGCGTGGCCCGCCTCCTCGAAGAGCGCGACGCCGCCCCCTCGCGGATCGTCCTGGGCGCCGCGTTGCCAGGGGGCGCCGAGGCCGACGCGGCCGACGCCCCGCGGGCGGACGTGGCCGAGGACGAGCTCTACGCCACGCTGCACGCGCTGGGCGGCTTCTCCGGAGCCCTGGACGACACGGATCGCCACCGCGTCCTGACCGTCGTACGCCACGACATGGCCGAGGCCACGCGGTTCCTGCGCGAGACCGCGACGGACCGGGAGCGGCTGCGCACCCCGATCCGCGCCGTGATGGGCAGCGCCGACCCGCTCACCGAGGGCTACACGACGGGCTACCGCGCCTGGGAGCGCTACGCCCACGACGTGACCCTGCACGTGATCGACGGCGGAGGACACTACTTCGTCAAGGACCACGCGAAGGAGGTGTCCCACGTGGTCACCGGCGAATGACCGGCCCCGGCGGGCGGGGACGTTCGCTTGCGCAGCCTCGATGGTGGCCCGAAAGAGCGCGGAGCGCCGTGGGGTCGGCGGGTGGGCGGTGCCGCTCAGCGTCTCGTCTCGTACCTGGTCAGGACCACGCCGCCGGGGAACGTCCGGGTCTCCACCAGGTTCAGGTTCACCCAGGCGTCCAGCGCGGCGAAGAACGGCGTGCCACCGCCCACCAGGACCGGGTGGGTGGCGATCGCGTACTCGTCGATCAGCCCGGCGCGCATGGCCGCACCGGCGAGCGTTGCGCCGCCGATGGTCATGGGGCCGCCGTCCTCGGCCTTGAGCCGGGTGATCTCGGCGATCGCGTCGCCGGTGACCAGACGGGTGTTCCAGTCGACCCGGTCGATCGTCGAGGAGAACACCACCTTCGGCGTGTCCCGCCAGTTCCGCGCGAACTCGATCTCCGCCGGGCCGGCGTCGGGCTGCCGGTCGCCGGTCGGCCAGTAGGAGCTCATCGTCTCCCACAACTTGCGCCCGTACAGGGTCAGATCACTCGCCTGCTCGTGGTCGAGCCACCACCGGAACAGCTCGTGGTTCCGCGGTCCGCCCCAACCGATGTCGTCGCCGGCCGCGGCGATGTAGCCGTCCAGGGTCAGGTTCATGCCGTAGACCAGTTTCCGCATGGCGCAGCCTTCCGTCCGTGGGTGTCCGGCGTATGGACCGGCACGGCGCGGGAAACTCATCGGTGCGCGATCCCGGCTCGCGGGCGGTCCTCGTGTCCGGGCCCAGCGTGGTGTACCCCACCGACACGGGCAAGCGGTGCGATCCCGCTCTCGTCCTCGCCCTCGCTTCGGGCGGCGGATCACGATCCGGTGCCGGGTACGAGAACGCCCGGTGGTGCGGGCGTCGGCCGGTAGAGGCCGGGGCGTCCCACACCACCGGGCGCGTAATGCCGGCGCCGTCTCGCGGCGTCGACCCGGTGTCGACCATCTCGAGCTCGGTCGACTCCCGCTCGGCTAACTCAGGCTCAGCGTGAGCGTCCCCGAGTAGGTGCCCGGGCGGACGAACGCGGGGGTCGTCAACGTCAGGGCGGCGTCCGCCGAAACGCTGCCGCCCGTGGCTCGACCGTCGACCGGCGTCTGCGTGCACAACTGGGCCTGGGTCGCTCCGAGCGGCCCCGGAGTGCCGGGGGTGACCTTTCCGGGCGCGCCATCGGCCGCCACGCACGCGGGGGTCCACGTCACGCTTCCGGCCGGGAGCTTGTCGGTGCCGTTCGCGGCGGTCAGCTCCGACATCGTGCCGGTGAGCGACCACCCCAGGTCGGTTCCTCGGGCGTCGACCACGGTGACCCGGTTGAGCGCGGCGTTCAGGCGCAGCGGTTTGCCGTCGATCGTCGCGCTGCCGAAGTCGATCCGACCGCCGGTCTGGGACATCGTCAGGCCGCCGGGTTTGATCTGCCCACCGACCGACTGGTTCAGCCCGGCCGGGCCCTCGCCCACCGTGTACGGCGTCCGCATGCCGATCGCGGGGTTGCCGAACTCGTACGCCGCGACCGCGGCGGTGGCCGCGGCGGTCACCGTGAACGTCGCGGTGAACGAGCCGTTCGCGTCCGCGGTGGTGGTCACGGCGTCCTCCGTCGGCGCCCCGGGCTCGTCCTGGGGCTGCACGGTGATTTGGGCGTTCGGCGAGAACGCGGTACCGCTGACGGTCACCCGGGTGCCGACCGGACCGGTGTTCGGGCTCAGCACGAGCCCTCGCCCGCCGACCGGTACGGACACGACGGTCAGCGGTGCCTCCAGGGCCACCGATCCCGACGTGACCTTCAGGAGCGCCGCCGTACTGGGCACCGCGCCGGCGACGTGCACCCACCCCGACAACACGCCGTCGACGACCTTGACGTCGCTCGCGGCGATGGTCGAGTAGCCGTTGTCGCAGAATCCGCCGAACTCGGGGAAGCACATGGTCAACCCCACCGGACCGGCCGGCCAGTGCGCGCCGGACAGCGTGACCCGGGAGTTGGAGTCGACGGTGCTCGGCGTCGCGGTCAGCGTGGGCGCCTGACTGCCCTGCTCGACCGTGTACGACGCGACCACGCCGTTGCCGGAGATCGGCACGCACGTCGCCGTCGCGAGCGGGTTTCCGCCGACGAGGGTCTGCACCACGATCGACTTCAGGGTGAGGTTCACGGTGGACCCGGCCGCCGCGCCGACGATCGTCGTGGGCACGGTGAACGGGGGCGGCACGATGGGCGTGTTCACCTCGATCGGCGTTTCGAACGACGGCGGCGTCACCGAGAGATCGCCGGTCGTGCCGCCGGACATGGCGAACGTGTAGACGGACTTGATCGTCGCGAGCGCGATCGGGATCGGGCTGGTCGCCGGACTCCCACCCGCCACGACGTGCATCGAGGTGGCGCCGTCCCCGTGCGTCGGGTCCAGGGTCACCTCGAACCGCTGCTGTCCCTCGGGGGCGCCGACCGGGGTCGTACACCGCATGACCGGGGTCACGGTGCCCGCGCCCGCCGACGGCGCGAGGGCGACCAGACCGCCGCCGAGGGCCAGGGCGGCCGCCGCCACCCGGGCGGTCCGGCGATGGCGGGTCAATCTTCGGGATAACCGTTTTGACACGTTGCTCCTTCGTGTGGACGGCCGGGTGCCGACGGCCTGTTCGGAGCCCGTCGGAAACGAAAGGCTGGCGAACCATTCGCACATTTGGATCATCCGTAGTCAAGAGCGAGGCGCGATCCGATTCATGCGACACGTGTCACCATGATCGAGAAATACCCGGGAAACCGAATATTCTTTGCCGAGGTGACTGATCGTGAATTGCGATCATGAATGATCCGTCGTGGATTTCGCCGGCGGAGAATGGCGTTCCGATCCTGCTTGACGAAATCCGAGACTTCGGATTCACTCCAAATGCGCCGACAGGAACTTTCCGCAGTATCTGTCGAAAGGGGCACCTTCCATGTCACGATCCAAAGCCCTTGCGGCCGGCGCCGCCGTCTTCGCCGGCGCCATGGCCGCGACCGTCGCACTCGGCGGCACGGCCTCGGCCGGCGGCCCGTCCACCGCGAAGTACGACTGTCTGACCTCGATCGGGGTCAGCTACACCGGCAAGTCCGCGACGTTCACCACCAACGCGTCGCACCAGCTCTCGGCCACCATCGCCCTCGCGCCGCTGATCACCATCAACAACGGCGACCTCACGATCACCGCCAACCTCGGAGGGCCGAGCGGCACGGTCACCTTCAGCGGCACCGCCGGCACGTCCGGCCCCTTCGGTCCGGTCAACCTGGGTCCGCTGAACAAGACGGCGGGCACGATCTCCGCCGGTCAGGCCATGACCGTGATCCAGTCGACCAGTCCGCCCAGCGCCACGAACTGGTCGGTCAAGCTGCACCACAATCCCAACAACGTCGACATCTGGTGTGTCGGCAAGAGCACGTTCAGCCCGGCCTTGACCTACTGATCCACCGGCCCCGCCCTCGGCGCGGCGGGGAATCGACAGCGAAGGGGTTCGACGCCGCTTCGACAGTCACGCCGGACCAACCAGTCCCGAAGCCCGTCGAACCCCGATGCCCACACCCTCGCGCCGTCCCACTCCCGACCCGACCGTCGGTCGACGGCCCGGTCCCGGTGGTTCATGGTCCGGAAATTCCGGTTGAACATGGTGCGGCCGACGAAGGCGCCGATTTCCGGCGGCTCGATGCGCATCGAGGCGTCGCGGTATCTGCGGATTCGGCTCCGGATGTACTCGGCGGTTTTCGCCGAGGTGGTGGGTCAGTGGGGGGTTGGGAGGGTGTGCATTATGTGTTTGGCTCGGGTGTAGGTGTCCAGGGCGTAGGTGGAGAGGTCTTTGCCGTAGCCGGATTGTTTGAAGCCGCCGTGGGGCATCTCGGTGGCGTATACGCCGTGGCAGTTGATCCATACCGTGCCGGCGTCGAGCCGGCGGGCGAGGGCATCGGCGGCGGCCGCGTCGCGCGTCCAGATCGAGGCGGCCAGGCCGTACGCGACCCCGTTGGCCAGGCGCAGCGCGTCGGCCTCGTAGGCGAAGGCCTGCACGGTGAGGACCGGGCCGAACACCTCGTCCTGGACGATCGTGTCGTCCTGACGCACGCCCGTGACCACGGTGGGCGGGTAGTGGAATCCGGGCCCGTCGCCCACCCGCCCGCCGGTGACGACCGTGGCGTGTGCCGGGAGCCTGGTGAGGTACGCGGCGACCCGATCCAGGTGGTCGCGGTTGTTCAGCGGGCCCACCTCGGTCCGGGCCGCCCGCTCGGCCAGCAGCGCCACCAGTTCGTCGTGCGCCTCGGCGGCGACCAGCACCCGGCAGGCGGCGGTGCAGTCCTGGCCGGCGTTGTAGAAGGCCGCCTCGGCGATACCGTCGGCCGCCTCGCGCAGGTCGGCGTCGGCGAGCACGATCGCCGGGGCGTCGCCGCCCAGTTCCAGATGCAGGCGCTTGACGCCGGCGGCGGCGGTGACCTCCGCGCCCGCCCGACTGCTCCCGGTCAGCGAGATCAGCGCCGGGACCGGGTGCGCGACCAGGGCCCGGCCGGTGTCCCGGTCACCGCACACGACGTTGACCACACCCGGCGGGAGCACCTTCGCGCACAACTCGCCCAGGACGAGCGTGCCGAGCGGGGTGGTCTCGGCGGGCTTGAGCACGACGGTGTTGCCCGTGGCCAGAGCGGGGGCGAGTTTGTCGAGCGCCGATCCCAGTGGATGGTTCCAGGGGGTGATCAGCGCGCAGACGCCGACGGGTTCGCGCAGCACGGTCGAGGTGTGGCCGGGCACGTACTCGGCGGCGAGCGGCCCGTGCGCGGCGCGCGCGGCGCCCGCCATGAACCGCAACACGTCGATGCCGGCCGGGATGTCGCCCTCCAGGACCTCGGTGAAGTCCTTGCCGGTGTTGCGCGATTCGACGGCGGCGATGCGCTCCGCGTCGGCGGCGATCGCGTCCGCCAGTGCGAGCAGGGCCTCCTGGCGCTGCCCGGGCGTGCTGCGCCGCCACGTCTCGAACGCCTCGGCGGCGGCCCGCACGGCCGCGTCGACCTCGGCCGGTCCCGCGATGGGGACGCTGTCGTACGTCTCGCCGGTGCGCGGATCGACGATCGGGCTGTGCGTCGCGTGGTCGGTCACAGGATCTCCTTGAGGAAGGCCGCGATGCGCTCGCCGACGACGGTGGTCGGCAGCGCGGGGGTGGCGCGGGGGATGTCGGGGAAGACGGAGGCGTCGGCGACGTGGAGGCCGGTCAGCCCGTGCACCCGGCCGGTGTGCTCGACCACCGCCGCCGGGTCGTCGGCCGGGCCCATCCGGCAACTGCCCGCCGGGTGCCAGTAGTGCCGGTGACGGGACCGGATCCAGGTGTCGCGGTCGCCGTGCGGGGTGAGCAGCGGGGTGCCCAGGTAGGGGGCCATGTCCAGTTGCTCGAGCCAGTCCAGGCCGTACCCGATCGCGGCGAGGTCGTCCGGGTGGGTCAGGTAGGCGTGGTCGACCGCGGCCCGCGTGTACGGGTCGGCCGAGCGCAGTCGTACGCTGCCGCGCGAGCGCGGGCGCAGCAGGGCGACGGGCAGGACGCAGCGCCAGCCGTGCCGAGTCCGCTCGTCGCGTTCGACCCACGGGTACACGTGCAGGTCGTACGGGGCGTCACCGGCGTACGGCGAGCGGACCTTGGCGATCGCCTGCTCGTCGGGCAACATCCGGGTACGGGCGAAGTCGGCGAGATCCGCGGCGAGTTCGGCGGTCGCGGCGTATTCGAGCTGCACGGCGGGGTGGTCGTGGAGGTTGGCGCCGACGCCGGGCAGGTCGTGGCGTACGGCGATGCCGACGTCGGCGAGGTGATCGGCCGGCCCGATGCCCGAGCGCAGCAGGATCTCGGGGCTGCCGTAGGCGCCGGCGCCGAGCACGATCAGGTCGGCGCCGATCCGATGCCGGGCACCGTCGGCGGTGCGCACGTCGACGGCGACCGCGCGCCCGTTCGCGATCACGACGCGCTCGGCGGTGATCCCGCCGACCACGGTGAGGTTGCCGCTCTCGCGGACCGGGTCGAGGTAGCCGAAGGCGGTGTTGACCCGGACCGCGTCGGCGGTGATGTTCACCGGTGCGCAGCCGATGCCTTCGCCGCCGTCGAGTCGGTCGAGGTCGTGCCGGACGGGCAGACCCAGCCTGCCGCCGGCGGCGGTGAACAGGCGTTGGAACGGCTGGATCTCGTCCTCTCGGTAGTTCCGCAGCCGCAGTGCCCGCGTGGCGGCGGCGAAGTGCGGGCGCAGCGTGTCCGCGTCCCACCCGGGGTTGCCGGCCGCGGCCCAGGCGTCGTAGTCGCCGGCCCAACCGACGCTCTGCGTACAGCCGTTGTGCGCGGAGCAGCCGCCGATCACCCGGCATCGCTCGAAGGTGTGCCGGCCCTCGGCGTAGCCCCAGTCGTGCGACGTGGGCAGTGTGGTGGCGTCCAGCAGGTCGGTGGGCCAGGAGCGATGCTCGGGGCCGTAGTCGGGGCCGGCCTCCAGGACGAGGACCGGGTGTTCTTCGGCGAGGCGGCCGGCGACGACGCAGCCGGCCGTGCCTCCGCCCACGACGACGATCTCGGCGTGGTCAGGCAGCGTCAACGGTGACTCCTCGGTCGGGGGTGTTCGAGGCTCGGGCGCGCCGCCCGAGCAGGTGGAAGAGGAAGCCGATCGCGAGGATCAGCGCGATGGGGACGAGTTGGCTCGCGGTGTAGGCGCCGCGTTGGCCGGCGAATCCGTCCGGGAGGTAGTCGGCGGGTGTTCCGGAGGTGCCGAACCAGCCGACGCCGAGGCCGGGCCACACGAGGGCGACGACCGTGAAAAGCATGGTGCCGACGGTCAGGACGGTCACCGTCCAGGCACCGGCGGCGCCGCCGGGTACCCGGTAGGGGCGGTGTGTGTCGGGGTACTTGCGGCGCAGCACCAGGAACGAGGAGAAGGTGAGCAGGTAGGAGATGGCGGTCGCGGAGATGGCCAGGCCGATGCCGGCGCTGAAGTACTTGCGGGCGTCGCCGTCGGTGAGCGCGATCGAGGCGACCATCACGGTGGCGGCGATCGCCGTGGACAGGAGGTTGACCCGCACCGGGGCGCCGGTGCGGGCGCTGACCCGGCCCAGCCAGGCGGGTCCGGCGCCGTCCGCGCAGGCCACCGCCTGGGCGCGGCTCAGGCCCATGGCCCAGGCGGTGCCGCTGGTGAACAGCCCGATGATCAGGCCGGCGGCGGCGACCTTGGCGAGGACCGCGCCGGCGCCGGTGAGGACGATGTCGCCGTCGGCGGTGACATGGCCCCCGTACACGGTGAACACCGCGCGGCAGGCGTCGATGAACCCGGACAGCGAGCCGAGCCGCTCGGCCGGGAGCACGAGGAGGGTGCCGAGGATGGGCACGCCGTACAGCAGGGCCGAGCCGAGTCCGCCCCGGAGCAGGGCCGCGGGTACCTCGCGGCGTGGGTCGCCGATCGCCTCGGCGGCGCTGGGGATCTCGAAGCCCATGTAGTTGAAGGCGATGACCGGGGTGAGGGCGACCAGGCCGAGGTAGGTGGGCAGGTAGTCGCCGCCCGGCTGGGACTGCACGCCGTGGCGGACGGCGTAGACCACGAGCGAGAGCACGAAGAAGCCGAGCAGCAGGACGCGGGCGAGGGCGCCCGCGAGGGTGACCCGGCGGCCGATGGTCTCCGACGCGTGCACGGCGTATCCGGCGGCGCCGACGAAGATCGCGCCGGCGAGGTATTGCCAGGCGCCGGGCAGCGGGTGGAAGAACGTCTCGAAGGTGGTCAGCGCGACGATGCACAGCGAGCCGCCGAGCCACACCGGGTTGGAGATCCAGTAGAAGACCTGGTTGATGCCCGCGGGCAGGCGCCCGAAGGCCAGTTTGGTCCAGGTGTAGGGGCCGCCCTCGTGGGGGAAGGCGGAGCCGAGTTCGGCGATGAGCAGCCCGTAGGGGGCGAAGAACAGCAGCCCGAGGACGACCATCCAGGTCAGTCCCTGTGGGCCGTTGGCGGCGACGGCGCCGAAGGTGTCCAGGCCGACGATCGCGCACAGCAGCATGGCGGGCGCGTCGAGGCGGGTCGGCTCGCGACGGGCCGTGCGGGGATTGGCCGATGTCATCCGGCCCTCCTTCGGTGGGGTACCGGAATCATGAAGGGTCCGTTCACAATCGTCAATGACTCATGTTTATTTTGATCGCTCGGATTGCCCCGAGCGCACCACGCCGACGTCGGGCGCACTAGGGTTGCGAGCGTGACCACCACCTTCGACCGGGGCCTGGCCCTGCTCGACGCGATCGTCGCGGCGGAACTCGGCTCGACCGGCTACCCGGGAAACGCCCAGCTCGCCGAGCGGATCGGGCTCGACCAGGCGCAGACCTCCCGGATGCTCAAGGACCTCGCGGCGGCCGGCCTGGTCGAGCGCGACGAGCCGTCGCGCGGCTGGCGCGCCGGACCCGGCTGGTTCGCCCTCGCCGCAGCCGCGGGTGACGGCGAACTGCTGCGCGGCGCACGGCCGTTGCTGCGTGCCCTGGTGGCGCGACGGCACGAGCCGGCGTGGTTGTCGGTGCGGTCGGGGACGGCCGTGTTGACGGTCGGGTCCGAGGCGAGTCACTGGGCGTCCTACGTCGCCGCCACGCCCGGCGCGCTGACCCCGCTGTGGTGCACCGGTCCGGGGCGCGCGCTGCTGCTCGACCACTCCGACCGGGAACTCGCCGAACTCCTCGACGGGGTGAGCTTCGTCGGCGGCGGCCCGCGCGCGGCCCGGGACCTGGCCACGCTCGCCGCGCGCAACGCCGAGGCACGCGCGGCGGGAGTGGTCGTCGCCGACCGCGAGTTCGAACACGACGTGGTGGATTTCTCCGCGCCGGTACGGGACCGCCTGGGCACGATCACCGCCGCCCTCAGCCTCGCCGTGCCGCGCTTTCGACTCGGCGGGCACACCGCCGAGATCGCCGCCTCGGTCGCCGAGGCGGCGCGGGCCCTTCAGGTCAGGACGGGAGCCGCTTCGGGGCCTGGGCCGGCCGCCACCCGAGCAGGCCGGACAGCCGATCGGCCAGCGTCCTGATCACCCGGCCGTGCTCGTCGGCCAACGGCGCCAGGCGTTCCGACGGCCCCTCGGTGTGCAGCGCGCAGACCACCTCGCCGGAGAAGTCCCGCACCGGCGCGGCGACCGCGAACACCCCCGGCTCGGACTCCCCGTCCACCACGGCCCAGCCGCGCGCACGGGCGGCGATCAACCGTGCCTCGAACTCGGCCACGTCGGCCGGCGCGGCCGGCCCGTACGCGATGAACTCGGTGCCCGCGAAGACGATCTCCAACTCCTCGCGGTCGCAGTCCCACAGCAGCGCCTGTCCCGCGTCGTCGCAGTGCAGCGGGTAGGACCGGCCGACCCAGGAGAGCCCGGAGGGCACATGCTCGGCGATCGCCACCGAGCCGTCGCCGCGCACCTCGGCCAGGAACGTGCTCGCCCCGGTCGCCGCCGACGCCTCGCGCAGGATGCCCGGGCCCTCCGCCGCGAGGCGGGCCCGCACCACCCGCCCGGCCTGGCTCCGCAACCGCCAACTCGGCCCGTAGGCCAGGCTCGTCGGATCCCGGGTCACCAGGCCCGCCGCCGCCAGGCTCCGCAGGGTGCGCGAGACCTGTACCCGGCCCCGTCCGAGCCGCTCGGCGATCGCCGACGAGGTCTCGGGCTCCCCGGTGTCGGCCATCGAGAACAGCACGTCGAGGCCGCGACCGAGGCTTCTGACGGTTCCGGGACTCACCCGGAAATGGTACCGATCACCACCGCCGCGCCGGCGCGGCCCTCGACCGCGAACGGCGCCGTCGACGCTTCGGCGCGGCCGCGGCGGGGACTTCGGGTCTCAGTCGGGCGTCGCGGCCCATGGGTCGGGTGGGATCACCTCGATGCAGCGGCCGGTCTCGTCCACCAGGCGGCCGTGGATTTTCACCGGCCGCAGCACCAGCCGTCGGTCGGTGACGACAACGCCGGGGAAGGCCGTGGCGATGCGGACCAGGACTTCCTCCAGGTGGTCGAACGAACGCAGGTCGACGATCACGGCGAGATTGCTCGGGCCGGCCACGGCCGCGCACATCCGCGTCTCCGGCCGGCTCGCCATCCGGTGTCCCACCGTCCGCAGGTCGATGTCGGGGACGGCCAACCACAACAACGCCGTCGTGTGCCATCCGGCGAGTGCCCGGGCGACGTCGCAGCGGTAGACGATGTCGCCGTTGCGCCGGAGCCGGCCGAGTCGGCGCCGCACGGCGTTCGGTGTGGTGTCGAGTTCTTCGGCGAGATCGGTATAGGTACGCCGCCCGTCGTGGCCGAGGGCGAGGAACAACGCCCGGTCCCGGGGGCCGAACGGGCGCATTTCCCGAGGCGGCGGACCGAGGGTCTCGCGGATCCGCTCGGCCTGCGCGCGGTTCAGCACGCCCAGGCGCCACGTCATTCCGCCGAAGAGGCCGCCGAACACGTGGCTGCGCATCCGGATCACGTAGGGCGGCAGGGGCAATCCGTTCAGCAGGACACGCGTCGTGGCGGCCAGACTCGGGGCGACGATGTTCGCGAACACCTGGTACTCGCCGCTGGTGATGCCCACCGTGCCGACATGGGGCAGTCTCGCCAGGTGGCTCGCGAGCGCCGTCTCCGTACCGGGAGCGCAGGCCCACTCCACGATCGCCCCGCGAGCGCGCGCGTCGCCGTGCGCGACACTCACCCACGCGGCACCGTCGTCCACGAGCCGCCGCCATCGACGGGCCAGGGTGATCGGAGCGGGCCCGAGCACATCGGCGAGCTTCGTCCAACTCGCCCTCGGGTTGATCTGAAGGGCGTCCACCAGGGCGAGATCGGTCTCGTCGAGCACGCCGGCCTCGATGTCGGTTCTCATCGTTCGGACCCGTTCGGGTCGCCGACATCCTTCACGGCGCGCTTCGTGTCGGGCATCATCCGTCGTTGTCCGAGTCGGGTCCGGCATCGCGTCCAGACTGCCGAAGGTGCGCATCATGACCGCTGGGTTCCAGCACGAGACGAACACCTTCGCCGTGACACCGGCGACCTACGACAGCTTCGTCCGCGGTGAGGGGTTTCCCGCCCTGCGCCGGGGCGAGGCAATCCACGAGTTGGCGGACGTCGACATCGCGATGGGCGGCTTCCTCACCGCGATGCGGGCGTACGACCGCGACATCGTGCCCGTGATCTGGGCGGGAGCCTGCCCGTCCGGACGGGTCACGAGCGATGCCTACGAACGCATCGCCGGCGAGATCCTCGACGCGGCGCGGACGGTCCGGCCGGACGCGATCTACCTCGACCTGCACGGCGCGATGGCGACCGAGCACCACGACGACGGCGAGGGCGAACTGCTCACCCGACTGCGCGCGATCGTCGGGAGTACCGTCCCGATCGTGGTGAGTCTGGATCTGCACGCCAACGTCACCGAGCGCATGATGTCCTCGATGGACGCCGCGGTGGGGCTGCGTACCTACCCGCACGTCGACATGGCCCGGGCGGGCCGCCGGGCCGCCGCGTTGCTGCTGCGGTTGTGCTCCGGGGAGCGGCTGCACCGGCAATGGCGGCGGATTCCCTTCCTCGTTCCGGTCAACAGTGGTTGCACCGACCTGGAACCCGCCCGAGGCATCCACGACCGCCTCGCCCGGGCGGACGAGGACGGCGCCTGCCTGTCCTTCGCCGCGGGCTTTCCGGCCACGGATTTCCCCGAATGCGGCCCGGTCGCATGGGGATACGGGGCCGACGCCGACGTGTTGCGGAGCGCGCTCGACACGCTGTACGGCGACATCGTGCGACGGGAGGCCGACTGGCGGGTCGACGTCCTGTCGCCCGAGGCGGCGATCGCCGCCGCGAGCCGGATGGCCGATGGCGCCGCCCGTCCCGTGGTGATCGCCGATACCCAGGACAATCCCGGCGCCGGCGGCGACGCCCGCACGACCGGCATGCTTCGCGCACTGGTCGACGCCCGCGAGTGCGCCGCCGTGGCCGCGATCCTGGACCCCGTCGCGGCGGCGGCGGCGCATGCCGCCGGAACGGGCGCGAGCCTCGACCTCGCGCTCGGCGGGCACCCCGGCATCCGCGGTGCGGAGCCGTTCGAGGGCACGTTCGCGGTCGAGCACCTCTCCGCCGGTCGATGCCGCGTCGAGGGCCCGATGATGCACGGTACCGAGATCGACTTCGGCCCGAGCGCGTGCCTGCGCATCGGAGAGGTACGCGTCGCGGTGACGAGCCGGAAGGTACAGGTCATCGACCGAGCCCAACTCCGAGCGCTCGGCATCCACGCCGAACGGGAACGGATCATCGTGCTCAAGAGCTCGGTGCACTTCCGCGCCGACTTCGCGCCCGGCGCCGAGGCCGTACTCGTCGCCGCGGCCCCCGGGCCGGTACCCGCGGATCCGGCCGACCTTCCCTGGCGACGGCTGCGACCGGGCCTGCGAACGAGCCCCCTCGGCCCGACCGTGCCCTGAGCCCCCACGACCGCCTCGATGTCCGCCGCCGAACGGCCGGGGCTCCCGCGCCCGAGGAGTCGTCGTGCGGATCGCCCGCTCGATCGGCCCCCGGTCCTCGACTCGCCCACATCCTCCGCGACACGTCACGACGCCCACGCCCACACCCGCCGCGCACCGGCACCGAACAAGGGACACTCCCATGACCACCGACCTTCCCTCCACCGTCCCCCTCCTTCTGCGCAACGCCCGTATCCTCGACCCGGTTTCCGGCGTGTACACCGAGGGCGACCTGCTCGCCGCGGACGGACGGATCGTCGAGTGCGGCACCCGGCCGACCGCCCCTCGGCGCGCCGAGACGCGCGACCTGCGCGGTGCCTACGTCCTGCCGGGTCTCATCGACGCACACGTCCACGTCACCGCCATCACCGCCGATCTCGCGTCGATCTCCACCACGTCCCCCATGTACGTCGCCGCGCACACCATCGCGATCATGGGCGGCATGCTCGACCGCGGCTTCACCACCGTGCGCGACATGGGCGGCGCCGACCACGGCATCGCCGCCGCCCAGGCCGAGGGCACCGTACGCGGCCCCCGACTGGCCTTCGGCGGCCGGGCGTTGTCCCAGACCGGCGGCCACGGCGACTATCGCGGCCCGGGTGCGCACGTCCGCGACGACCACCCGTGCTGCGGCGCCGACTCGCGCGTCGTCGACGGCGTGGACGCGATCCGCGCCGCCGCCCGCGACGAGTTGCGCAAGGGCGGCGACCACCTCAAGGTGATGGCCTCCGGCGGCGTCGCCTCGCCCACCGACCGGATCGACTCCACCCAGTACTCCATGGACGAACTGCGCGCCGCCGTCGAGGAGGCCGAAGCCTTCAACCGCTACGTCGCCGCCCACGCCTACCACGCCCGCGCCGTCGATCGCGCGCTGGAGGCGGGCGTGCGGTCCATCGAACACGGCAATCTGATCGACGACGGCAGCGTTCGTCTCCTCGTCGAGCACGACGCCTTCCTGGTTCCCACGTTGGTCACCTACTGGGCGCTGGCGAAGGAGGGCCGCGACTTCGGCCTTCCCGAAGGCAGCCGCCGCAAGGTGGACGAGGTCCTGGACGCGGGCCTCGTCGCCCTGGAACGTGCGCACCGCGGCGGCGTCACCCTCGTCTACGGTTCCGACCTTCTCGGCGGCATGCACCGCCACCAGAACGAGGAGTTCCGCATCCGGGCCCGGGTCCAGCGGCCCATCGACGTCATCCGCTCCACCACCACCCACGCGGCACGGCTGCTCCGCCGGCAGGGCGACATCGGCACCCTCGAGGTCGGTGCCCGCGCCGACCTCGTCGTCCTGGACGCCGACCCCCTGGAGGACCTCACGCTCCTGGCCGAGCCCGACGTGCACATGCCCCTGGTCGTCCAGGCCGGAGCCGTCGTCCGGGACGGGCGGCGATCCATCTGACCCGGCCGGCGACATCCCGCCGGGTCAGCCCACCTTCGGTGTGGCGCGGACACCGGCGTGCATGTAGGGGGAGCCGTCGGCGAGCCGGTAGAACGTCACCGCCGTCCAGTCGCGAAGGCCGGGGAAACGCGTCGCGTACACGTCGCCTCCCACCGACCGCAGTTCGGACTCGACCACCGGCGTCTCCTGCCTGCCCATGGCGAGCCCGTTGGTGACGGTGGTGCGCAGGGTGAGGGCTCCGTCGTTCTCCACCACCTCCATGCGGACCGCCTCGCGCTCGTACACGCCGAGGTGGTCGGCCGCGTCGGCGGGCAGCGGGCCGTCGGACGGCTCGAGCGGAGGGGGGACCCGCACACCGGCGAGGGCATCGACGATCTCGCCGAACAGGTCGCCGTAGAGAGCCCTGCCGTCACCGCCGTTGGTGAGCAGGCACACGGCGAGGTCGGCGTCGGGAAGAACACGCAGGAACGCGGACTGGCCGAGGGTGGCGCCGTCGTGGCCGTACAGGCGCTGCCCGTCCCAGCCCATCAGGATCCAGCCCAGGCCCCACGAGTCGCCCAGGGTGTGCCCGTTGGGCAGGTCTATCTGCTTCTCGCGCATCAGCCGGGCGCCGGCGGCGGACAGGACGCGCGTGCCGTCGGCGGTGACACCGTCGTTCAGGTGCAGTCGGGCGAAGGCCAGGACCTCGCGTGGGGTCGAGCAGATCAGGCCGGCCGGGCCGGCGCTGCGCACGAGGCCCCACTGCGGGACGCCCGTGCGGTCGTCGCCCGTGCCGGTGTGCCCGATCGCGGTCCGAAAGCGCAGCGCGTCCTCGGGCAGGGTGACGGTGTGGGTGAGGCCGAGCGGCTCGTACAGGCGCTCGCGCATCGCGTCGTCCCACCTGTCGCCGGTGATCCGCTCGATGACGCGGCCGACCAGGTTGAAACCGGCGTTGCAGTACGACATGGTCGCGCCGAGCGGGTGGTTCACGCCGACACCGGCGAGTCGTTCGGTGTACTTCTCCAGACAGTCGTCGCCTCGGCCGGTGTCGACGAAGAAGTCGCCGTCGATGCCGCTGGTGTGGCTCAGCAGGTGCCGCAGCGTGACACCGCGCGTGAGATCGTCGTCGATCAGGCGCAGTTCGGGCAGCACCTCGAGGATCGGTTCGTCCAGACCCAGGGCGCCCTCGTCGACCAGGCCCATCGCCACGGTCGCCGTCCACACCTTGGTGATCGATCCGATCTGGAAGAGCGTGTCGGTGGTGGCCTCGATCCTCGCGTCGAGGTTGGCGAACCCGGTGGCGGCCTCGGTGACGGTTCCGCCGTGCAGGATGCCCAGGCTCGCGCCCGGCACGCCGTGCCGGGTGGCCGTCTCGTCGAGGCGGGCCTGCCAGTGCGCGGCGTCCAGGGGGCCGACGGGGGTGGTGGGGGTGGTCCGGATGCTCATGCGTCTCTCCTCGTTCGGTGCGCGGGCAGTGGTTCGGGGATCGATCCGGGTTCGCGAGCGCACGGCGGTACGGGTGCGCCCGGTCGGCGGCTCACGGGGATTTCGTCTTCTCCTCGGCCGGCGTGGTGACCGGATGCCAGCAGGCGACCCGCCGCCGGGTGTCGGTCCCTCGCAGTACCGGCTCCTCCGTGCGGCAGCGGTCGGTCGCGAACTCGCAGCGCGGCGCGAAGGGGCAGCCGGACGTGTCCTCGCCGGGCGCGGGCGGGCGCCCGGGGATGGTCACGAGGGGCAGTCGGCGGTCGGTCCTCATGTCGGGCACGGCGCCGATCAGCGCACGGGTGTACGGATGCGCCGTGCCGGTGACCAGGTCGCTCGTCGGCAGTTCCTCGACCACTCGTCCGGCGTACATCACCACCACGCGCTCGCAGACCTGGGATACGACGGCGATGTCGTGCGAGATCATCAACACGGCGGCACCCGACGTCTCGCGCACGTCCCGCAGCAGGGCGAGCACCTGTGCCTGCACCGTCACGTCGAGCGCGGTGGTGGGTTCGTCGGCGATGACGAGCCGGGGCTCGCCCATCAGGCCCATGGCGATCATCGTGCGTTGCCGCATGCCTCCGGAGAATTCGCCCGGGTGCATGCCCGATCGGTGTTCGGGGTCGGGGATGCGCACCGCGCGGAGCCGGTCCACGGCCCGCTTCATGGCCTGGGTCCGGTTGTGGCCGAGGTGCACCTCGGCCACCTCGGAAAGCTGCCTGCCGATGGTGAGGGCCGGGTTGAGGGAGGCCATCGGGTCCTGGAACACCATCGCGAGCGATGTGCCGAGCCCGGTGTTCGCCGTCGGGTCGACACCGTCGAACGTGATCGAGCGGGCGGTGACCCGCGCCGGATACGGGACCAGGCCCGCGACGGCCAGCGCGGTCAGGCTCTTGCCGGAGCCCGACTCTCCCACGATGCCGACCGCCTCGCCCGGCGCGACCGACAACGAGACGTCGCGCACCGCCACATGGCCGCCGGGGAACGTCACCCGCAGACGGTCCACGTCCAGCAGGGGAGCGGGTTCGCCATCGTCGGCGCCCGCGCCGCCGGCGGCCGTGACACTCGTGGTGCCGGCCGGCGTCGGCGCGAGGGCCCGGCGGTCGCGGTCGGGCGTCGGTCGCAGCCCGCGCCGGCCGCCGGCCTGCGACAGCACCTCGCCCACCAGGTTGAACGCGAGCCCGGTCAGCACGATCGCCACGGCCGGTCCCACCGCCGACTCCGGGTGTGTGTAGACGCGGTTGAGCTGCTCGTTGAGCAGTCGGCCCCAGTCGTAGTCCGGGGCCTGTACGCCCATGCCGAGGAACGACAGACCGGAGAACGCGAGGAGGACGCCGGCGCCGGTCTGGAGGAGGAACAGTGAGATGGGCTCGGCGATGTTGGGCAGGATGTGCCGCACGATCAGCCGGAAGCGACCCACGCCGAGGATGCGCGCCGCGGACACGTAGTCGGCGCCCGCCACCGATGCCGCGAGGTTCTGGACCAGCCGGGCGAACGTCGGCACGATGCCGATACCGATGGCCAACACCGCGCCGTATGTGCCCACGCCGAAGACGACCGCGAGGAACAGCACGAACAGCAGTGTGGGGAACGCGATGAGCAGGTTGACCAGGGCGGTGACCAGGCGGGCGGCGCGGGCGCCCAGTACGGTCGGCAGGGTGCCGAGCACGAACCCGCCGACGGCGCCGATCACCGTGGCGAAGAGGGTCAGTTCGAGGGTCAGGCGGGTCGCCACGAGCATGCGCGCGGCGATGTCACGGCCCAGGGCGTCGGTGCCGAACCAGTGCTCGGCGCTGCCGCGTTGCCCGATCGCGGTGGTGTCGACGCGGTCGGCGGTGTCCTGCCAGAAGATCGGCCCGATGATCGCGACGACCAGCAGCGCGAACACGGCGAACATCGCGACGACGCCGAGCGGCGTGCGCAGGGTGCGCCCCAGGCGTTGGGTGAACGACACGGTCAGCTCTCCCGGATGGTGGAGTTCGGGTCGGTGACGGCGAGCAGGACGTCGACCGCGAAGTTGATCAGCAACGCGAGCGTGCCGTAGACGAGGACGATCCCCTGGACCAGCGGATAGTCCTTCTGGGTGATGGCCTGGACCATCGTCATGCCCAGGCCCGGCCAGGCGAAGACGTTCTCCACCAGGACGGTTCCGGTCAGCAGCCCCGCGAGCATCAGTCCGCCCAGGGTGAGCGAGGAGGTCAGCAGATTCGGCAGCGCGTGCCGCAGGTAGAGGATCCGCGTGGGCAGTCGCTTGGCGCGGGCGGTGCGCATGTAGTCCTCGTCGAGTACGCGCAGGGTCTCGACCCGCACGATGCGCGACAGCGCGGCCACCGGTCCGATGGCGAGCGCCAGCACCGGCAGCACGTAGGACTCGGGCCCCTCCTTCAGGGCCACCGGGAGCCAGCCGAGCTGGGCTCCGAAGAGCGCGACCAGTCCCACCGCGAGCAGGAACTCGGGGAAGACGGCCACCACACTGGTGGTGCCGACGAAGGCGAGTTCCAGCCGTCGGCGGCGACCGTCACGGGTGAGGACTCCCGCCGCCATGCCCAGTGGGATCGCGACGACGATGGTGGTCGCGAACGCGATGGCGGCGATCTGCATGGTCGAGGGCAGTCGGTCGGAGATGACGTCGGCGACCGGCATCTGGGCACCGATCGACTCGCCCAGATCACCGTGCAGGAGTCGAGTGAGGAAGCTCCCGAACTGGTCGGGCAGGGACCGGTCCAGGCCGAGCGCGTGTTCGCGTGCCTCGACCAGTTCGGGCGAGGCGGAGAGGCCGAGCGCGGCGCGTACCGGGTCGCCCGGTACCAGGTGGATCATCGCGAACGACGCCGTGACGAGCAGGGCGAGTGACACAGTCAGGCGACCGAGGCGCCGCAGTGTGAACGTCACCCACGGGTTGTGCCGCGTATCGGTGAAGCTCTTCAATGGGAACTCCTTGACTCCCTACGGGAGATGGATCGCTCTCGGCGCGACGGGGCGGCCGAGGCATGGGGGCCGGGCGTCATCCCGTGCGCGGGGTGCGGGTAAATCGCCGCCGGATGGCCGGACTTCGGGCAGCGGCAGCGGACGGTGGTTCGCGGCCGCGAACCGGGACCATCCCTGGGTGCGGCGCCAAGTACCGTTGTTCTCACAGGTGTTGCATCGAGGTGCCCGGCACCGTCGCACCGGCTGTCCGGCGGCACTCCGGCATCGTGTCACCCGTCATGGCGGGTGACCGCGCGGTGGCTCGACAGGCCTATCGCCGGGACGCGTGGTCAGTGCTTCCGCAGCGCCGTGGGGACGATGGCTCCCCGGTCGAGGCGGAAGGTGACACCTTTGCCGAACATCGTCACCCGAGTGTCCACGAAGGGCACGACGTCGACGCGCTTGAACAACGCGATCTCGGCGCCGTTCCAGTCCGCGCAGCCGGCCGCGTCCGGCTTGACCCGCGCGGCGGCGACCAGGCGCTGGTAGTCGGGATTGTCCGTCCCGCCGAAGTTCATGCCCCCCGGCGGCCGGGGGCCGCTGAAGAACGGCACGAGCTGGTCGGGCAGGGCCGCGGTGATCGGTGGCCACGAGACGTCCCAGGCGTCGCCGCCCAGGACCGAGGCGAGCGTGGTGCCGGTGAAGGTGGAGGTGGTGACCTTCACACCGAGCGCCTTCCATTGCTGGACGGCCAACTCCGCTGCCGCGATGGTCTGTTCGCCGCTGCTCGGGTAGGTGAACGCGATCTCCAGCGTACGGCCCTCCTTGGCCCAGCCGTTACCGGTTTTCGTCCAGCCGGCGGCGGTCAACTCGGCCGCCGCCCGCGTGAGATCGTGTGTGGGCAGGTTGCCGGTGATGTTGTCGCCGGGGCACATCCTGGGCTCGACGAGCCCGAGTCCCTTGGACGGGGTGCCCTTGCCGCCGGTGGCGACGCTGCCGAGTTGACCCAGATCCAGGGCGTGGACCAGGGCCCGCCGGACGTGTTCGTCGGCGGTCGCGTGCCCCGGCCCCTCGGCGAAGATGAGCTGCCCGAGCAGCGCGTTCACGGTCTGCGGCTTCAGGCCCGAACTCTCCAGACGCTGCCGGTCGGGGCCGAGGACCTGCGCCATGTCGAGCCGACCGGAGAGGAGCAGATTGGTCGCGGTCGTCTCGCTCGGGACGACCTTGAAGATCACCTTCTCGGGGGATTGGTCGTTGCCGACGCCGCCCGGGCCCCAGGTGTAGCCCTTGCGCTTGACGTAGGTGTAGTGGTCGCCGGGCACGACCTCGGAGAGGATGTACGGGCCGGTGCCGTCCGAGGCGCGCGCGAGGGTGTTCGGCGCGCTCAGACCCTTGGGACACGCGATCGCGACCATCGAGGACATCCGCAACAACATCGGTGCGGGATCCCGCGTGGTCACGGTTACCGTGCGGGTGGCGTCGTCGCCGGTCGCGGTCGTCGTCCGGGGCACGGACAGACCGAGCAACGGCGACTGGTTCTTCGGGTCGGCTATGTAGTTGAACTGGTTCGCGACGTCCGATGCCTTGAGTGGCGTGCCATCGCCGCACGTTACCCCGTCACGCAGACCGAACTCGACCCTGTCGGCGCCGTGGACCTTCCATGACTGCGCCAGCCCCGCGACCACCTGTCCGTCGGCGGCGATGTTCACGAGGGGGTCGTACGCGAACACGTTCATCACGCCGGCGGCAGAGCCCGCGATGGCCATCGGATTGAGGGTTCCCGGGTCGGACGACAACCCGATGGTCACGGTGCCGCCGGCACCTCCGGGGCCGGTGCCCCCGCCGCCGCCACACGCCGCGGCGGTCAGGCAGGCCGTGGCGGTGAGCGCCACGATTCGGGACGTCGTACTCATTTTGTTCGTCAAGTGCACAGGCGTCATTACGGACTTGGCCATCCTGGGGAACCTCCTGAGCGGCCGACGGCAGAACATCGTCGGCGGGGGGATGGCTGACTTTAGACAACCAAGAGGGAGGCTACGAATCGTTCATTCGGACGAAGATGGCGCGCATTTCCTGTGCGGGAGCACCAGGGGCCGTCGGCGGGCTATGCGTCGGGCGTCTGCGGGAGCGGTGTCTCCCCGGGAAACAGGGTCAGCCCGAGCAGGTGTCGCACGCGTTCCGGCGATGGCTCGTTGCCCACCCGGGCCAGGAGCACGTCGCGCACATCGTCGATCAGGGCCACGAGTTCGTCGCGGCTGAGCCAGAGCGCGTGCTGGCGAATGGCGACCAGGTCGCGGACGGGGTCGGCGCCTTCGCGATCGAGGTAGGCATTGAACTCGGCCTGCAGGGTTGCCACCGACACGGCGAAGCTCCGGCGGTAGTCCTCGGTCGACATCGACGCGGTCGTCTCGGCGTCGATGACGGTCTTGCCGCGACGCAACACGTACCGGCGCTCGACCGCGCCTCGAACCCGCTCCTCGCCCTCGATCGCGAGGACTCCGCCGCCGACCAGAAGGCCGACGTGCCGGTAGACGGTGGCCTGGGACACGTCCGGCAGCAGGGCGCACAGCTCCGAGGTCGTGCGCGCCGACCCGTCGTACATGGCGTGCACGATGCGCACCCGCACGGGGTGCAGAAACAGGTCGACCGTATCCATGGACAGGACAATGCCATCGGGGCTACCTTTCTCAAAAATGAGAACAGTTAGGACCCGGACCATGCCCAACCCGTCACCCGCCGTTCACGGCGACACCGCGCTCCCCCCGCCCCCGTTGGGGGTTCGGCACGCCGTCGGCGGCCGACGGCTGATGCTGCACCGGTCCGGATCCGGCGGCCCGGCCGTGGTGTTCCTCCCCGGAAGCGGCATGGTCGGGCTGGACTACGTCAACATCCACAACCGGACGGCCGAGCTGACCACCAGCGTGCTCTACGACCGCGCCGGCACCGGTTGGAGCGACCCGGCCGAACTGCCGCGCCCCGCCGCCGAGGTCGCGGACGAACTGCACGACCTGCTGCGTAGCGCGGACATACCCGGCCCCTATCTGTTGGTGGGCCACTCCCTCGGCGGGTCCTACGCGCGTGTGTTCGCGCAACGCTTCCCCGCCCGGGTGGCGGGCCTGCTCCTCCTGGACCCCTCCCACGAGGACTTCCTCGCCCGTGTGCCCGAGGAGGTCCGGCGGCACGCGGAGCGGACGCGCCGAGAGGTCGAGCACATGTTGCGGGAGGGAGTGCCGGATCCGACACCGGAGCAACTGCGACAGGCCCTCGATCAGCTCGCACCGATCTCGGACGGGTGGCCCGAGTCCCTTCGTCGGCCACTCCTCGACTACCACCTGAACGCGTGGCGGACCGGTATCGACGAGGCCTGGAACCTCGACGGCGAGGTCGCCGACGAACTGCGGAGCGGTCCGGGTCTTCCGGACGTGCCCTTGATCGTGCTCACCGCGCTGGCGGAGGAGGAGGCCGAGGTCCTGATGTGGTCCGCCGAGACGCGGCAGGCGTGCAGCGACGTCAAGGCCGCGCTGCACGCGCAACTGGCCCGCTCGGTGAGCAAAGGCGAACACCGAACCCTGGCCGACGCCGGCCATCTCTGGCTCCACGAGGAACGCGCGGACGCCGTGCTCCAAGCCGTCGACGACCTGCTCCACGCGGCACGACGACCCTCGGAACGGCCCACGCCCACGGAACACGGAACGGGTGCGATCGACGCCCGGAAGGGATCCCCGTGAGTGTTCGCCCCGGACACCCACGACGGCGAACGTGTCGTCGGGTTCGCCTTCGTCGGCGATGTCCCACCCGGGGCGACCCGCGACGCGCCCTGCGGCGCATCACCCGGGCGCCCGGCCACAGCACACGGAAAGCACTCGACATGTTTCCTGCCATCATCACCGACTTCTGGCTGACTCCCTCGCCCACGAGTCGGCTTCTCCACGAGGACGGCGTCTTCGGCGTCACCGTCGACACCGAACTCGACGAGGACGAGCGACTCACCATCCTCACGACAACCGACGGCAGGACGCGCGTCCTGCTCATCCCCGCGGTCGCCGCGGCGGTGGGCCTGGAAAGCGGGGATCCGGTCGACGAAACCGGCTTCCGGCAGCGGCTGGAGCAGGCCGGCATCTCCCTGCACGGGGCCGACAACCTCTTCTACTTCACCGACGACGCCTTGGAGACGTTGGCGGGCGAACCGGACGACCCCTCGATCCGCCTGCTCACCGGGGCGGACAAGCCGGCATTCGACGTGTTCGAGGCGGCCGCGTCGGAACAGGATCGCGACGACGCGTCGGTCGAGTCGGACCACTGGGCGGTCTACGGCGCGTTCGAGGGGGAGCGGCTGGTGTGCGTGGCGAGCATGTATCCGTGGAACGACGCGCCGTTGGCCGACCTCGGCGTGCTGACGCTCCCCCCGTAC
Source organism: Embleya hyalina (assembly GCF_003967355.1). Lineage (GTDB taxonomy): Bacteria > Actinomycetota > Actinomycetes > Streptomycetales > Streptomycetaceae > Embleya > Embleya hyalina. Next base: position 815,375 of record NZ_BIFH01000013.1, read on the forward strand.
CGGGGCAGGGGCCACGCCCGCCGAGTCGTGCGCGCGATCTCCCGGCACGCCCTCGCCCGGGGCCACCAGCCGCAGTACCGCTGCCAACTCGACAACCACGCCTCGTTGGCGCTGGCCGGATCGGCCGGCCTCACCCGATTCGGAACCTGGGACGTCGTCTCACCCGACTCGGACGCGTAGGCAAGGACGCTCCCGTGCGACCCCTCCCTCATTCCACCCCCACCACGAGGTTTGTCCGTGCAGGTCACGACCATGATGCGCAGACGAATACCGGCCCTGACCGCCTTGGTGGTGCTGCTCCTCACCGCCGTCGCGTCCGCGCTGCCGTTACGCACCTCCGACCCCCGCCCCGCCTCCGCCCCCGTCGGCGACTTCTCGGCGGCCCGTGCGGTGGCCCGGCTCGACCGGATCGCGCGGGTTCCGCATCCGGCGGGTTCGGTCGCACAGTCGCAGGTGCGGGAGTATCTCGTCGGCGAGCTGCGGGATCTGGGGCTGCGGCCCGAGGTCCGGGACCGGGTCGCCGCCTCCGCCTCCGCCTCCGCCTCCGCCGATGACGACGACTCGACCATCCTCGGGTCCGTCTCCAACATCCACGCCACGATCCCCGGCGCGAAACCCACCGGCCGGGTGCTGCTCGTCGCCCACTACGACTCCGTGCCGATCGCTCCCGGCGCCGCCGACGACGGTGCCGGTGTCGCCGCGATCCTCGAAATCGCCCGGGCGCTGAAGACCGGACCGCAGCTTCGCAACGACCTCGAGATCCTGTTCACCGACGGCGAGGAGTCGGGGCTGCTCGGCGCACGGGCTTTCGTCGACGCCGAGGCGGGCACGCGCCGAGCCGCCGACCCTCGGCGGACCGTCGTGGTGAACCTGGAGGGCCGGGGCGCCTCCGGACCCGCCGTGATGTTCGAGATGGCGGGCACCGGGCTCGTGCCCGCCGTGCGAGCCTCCGGGGCCCTCACCACATCGTTCGCCGCGGCGATCTACGACCGGCTGCCCAACGACACCGACCTGACGGTCTTCGAAGAGGCCGGCATGCGGGGGCTCAACTTCGCCTTCATGGACGGCTCCGGGCACTATCACACGACCCACGACGACGTTGCCCGGCTCGACCGCGCGAGCGTGCAGAGCATGGGGGACGCGGCACTCGCGGCGGTCCGGCGACTCGGCGGGAGCGACCTCTCCCGGGGTGGTTCGGACGCCACCTACTTCTCCCTGTTCGGCACGGTCGTGTCGTACCCGGCATGGCTGGTCCTGCCGCTCGCCGTGGTGACCCTCGCGGGCGTGGCCGTGCTGCCGTGGTTCGGCCGGCGGCGTGGGTTGTCCCCCGGCGGGGCCGGACGGGCCGCCGCGACTTTCCCGGTCATACCGATCGGCGCGGCGGTCGGCGGCCTGGCCGGATGGTGGGTACTGAGCCTGGCCCGACCGGACTTCGTGCTCGGTGGCGGCAGCGTGTATCACCTCGGCCGGTACGCGTGGGGCGAGGCGTTGCTGCTCCTGGTGCTGCTCGTCGCCTGGTATCGCCGGGCCCGCCGCAACGCGTCGCCGCTGGACGTCGTGGTGGGTGTGCTCGGCTGGTTTGCGTTGCTCGCCGTGGTCTGCGCGGTGCTGCTGCCCCAGGGCGCCTACCTCTTCACCTGGCCGGCGCTGATCGGGACGGCGGTCGTGGGCGTGACGCTGAGGTTCACCGCCGTGGACTCCCCCTGGCGGGCGGTGACCGGAGCGCTGACCGCCGTACCTGCCGTGGCACTCGTCCTGCCGGTCGTGCTCCTGCTGCTGCCCGCCCTGGGACTCGAGCTCACCGCCGCACCACTGGTCCTCGCGGTACTGCCCGCGGCGCTGTTGCCCGGTCTCCTGGAACCCCTTCCCTCGCGCCGGGCGCTCACCGCCGGGATGCTCGCGGTGGCGGTGGCGGGTGCCGGCACGCTGGTCGTGGGTACGTCCCTCGACGGCTACAGCGCCGACGAGCCCCGGCCGGTCAGCCTCGGATACGTCCTGGAGTCCGACAGCGGAAAGGCCACCTGGGTCAGCCTCGGCGACACCTCCCAGCCCGCCGTCGGCAAGCTCCTCACGGATGGATCGGCTCGCTACGACGACCGCGTCCCCCCGCTGGGCGGCGACGCACTCGCGAACGGCGCGGCCAGGCCCGCGCCTCTGGAAACACCGTCGACCACGAACGTCTCGGTCGGCGAGGCCGACGGCGTACGTACGGTCCGGGTCCGCATCCAGGCCCCCGCGGGCACACACACCATCGACGTCCACGCCGACACCGGGGCCCACGAGATCCTCGACGCCACCGTCGCGGGCGTGCGGCTCGCCGGCGGTCCCAAGCGGGCACAGGGCGGCTGGGGCTGGAGCTTCGGCTACGCCGCCCCGCCCGCCGACGGCATCGACGTCGTCATCCGCGCCCGCGGCACGGGCGTCCTGCCGCTGCGCGTGGTCTCCACCACCGTCGGCCTGCCGGACGCGGCCGACCCGCCCGTCCTGGCCCCGGATCAGAGTTGGACGAGCTGGCCATCGGTCGCCGGACAGACCTTCGTCGTACGGACCTTCCGCCTCTGACGTGCCGGCCGTCCCGCCCTCGTCGGCTTCCGAACTCCCCAGCGGGGCACCGGTATCGGGGCACCGCCGCAACGCCACCCGCCCGTGCGCCCGGGCTCGCCGGAATATGCCGATCGCCCGAAGTTCGTTGGCGCGGAACCGTCGCGCTGCCAGGGTGTCCTTGCTCGGTCGAAGAACCCGGCACGATGGCGGTCGGATTCGTGGTCGGGGCCCGCCTTCCACCCGAGGAGCCTCGATGCATCGCAGAACGCTGACATTCGGGTCGGCCCTGGCCCTGTTGGCCGGCCTGGTCGTCGGCACCACCACGCCCTCGAACGCGGCACCACCCCCGACGTCACCCGCCGCCGCCCGCGCCGCCGCGATCGACGCGGCCGACCGAGCCGTCACCGGCGCCTCGAGCGCACTCGTGAAGGCACCCGGCGAGCGGTATCGACGGGCCATGGTGACCCCCTGGATCGACAACCTCTACTCGATCGCCTACACCCGCACCTATCGCGGCCTGCCCGTGGTCGGCGGCGACGCCGCCGTGTTGGCCGACGGTACCGGCCGGGTCCGGGCCGTGGAGACCGCCGACGGCCCGCGCATCGACGACGTGCCGACCGAACCGGCCGTGCCCGCCACCACCGCCGAGGCGAGCGCCCGCACCCGTCTCGCCGCGGTGGACCGGGTCGACCGACAGCGCCTGGTCGTACAACTCGCCCCCGACGCAGCCCACTTGGCCTGGGAGACCGTACTGGTCGGCCGGAACGGGGACGCGCCGAGCAGGCTGCACGTGTACGTCGACGCCCGGACCGGAGCGGTGCTCGACGCCGCGACCCACGACGCCGTGCGGGCGGGCACCGGGCACAGCAAGTGGAACGGCCCCGACCCGATCACCATTCCCACCACCGCCACCGGAAGCACCCACCTGATGCGCGACCCGTCCCGACCCGGCCTGAGTTGCGCCGACTACGGCGGCGGAACACTCACCAAGCCCGTCGACGACTGGGGCACCGGGAACCCCACCGCGATCGAGACCGGCTGTGTCGACGCGATGTGGGCCGTGCAGAAGCAGTGGGACATGCTCCGCGACTGGCTCGGCCGCAACGGTCACAAGGGCACCGGCGGCACCTACCCGGTGGTGGTCGGATACCCGGACGTCAACGCCTACTTCGACGACACCAGGGTCTACATCGGCCACAACACCGCGAACGAGTGGATCGCCGCGATGGACGTCGTGGGCCACGAGTACGGCCACGGCATCGACCTGACCACCCCGGGCCACCCGTTCACCGAGCACGGCCTCACCGAGGGCACCGGGGACATCTTCGGCACCCTCACCGAGTTCTACGCCGACGAACCCGCGCCGTACGACACCCCGGACTACACGATCGGCGAGACGGCCGACATCGTCGGCACGGGGCCGCTGCGGTACATGTACAACCCCGACATCCTCGGCCACCCCAACTGCTACTCGACACGGATCCCACCGATGGAGGAGCACAAGGCCACGGGCCCGCTGAACCACTGGTTCCACCTGCTCGCCGAGGGCTCCCACCCCGGCGGCGGCAAGCCCGAGAGCCCGACCTGCAACGGCTCCACGGTCACCGGCGTGGGCATCAAGACGGCCGGCCGGGTCTTCTACGGCGGCCTGCTGCTGCGGCCGGCCAACACCGACTACCGGAAACTGCGCCGGATCACCCTCCAGGCGGCCAAGGTCCTCGATCCGACGTGCGGTGTATGGAAGTCCACCCGGAACGCCTGGAACGCGGTCTCGGTACCGGCCAACGCGGGGGACCCCGTCTGCCCGTGACCCGGGGGAGCCGAAGCCCCGGGGTCGAACGGCGGCATCGGCGGGCCGATCGTGTTCCGTTGGTGCGGGCTCGGTGCCGGACGTGTCCCCTTGGTCGTACCGGATTCGGTATCTCGGTGAGGTGACCCACCCGGGCGAGTACGAGATCGGGCTCACGGTCCGCTCGGTCGACACCGAGTCCGTGCGCTACGAACTCGGTGTCTTCCGCGACGACACCTGCCCGGGCGTGGCCGACGCCGTCGGCCCACCCGCCGGCCATTGACCTCAAGTCCACTCGAAGTTGCAGAGTGGGCGCCATGAGTACCGAACACACGCATGTACGGCGGCTGTTGGCGGCCGTCGCGTTGACCCTCGCGGTGTTGGTCGTGGAGTCCTCGGCGCCGACGTCGGGCGCGAGTCCGCGGCCGGCTCCGGTCGAGGCGACCGCCTCGGGGACCGAACTGAGTGTTCCGGAGGCGGGCGCCGTCCGGCCGGGCACGACCACCTTCCGGGTGCGCAACGTCGATTCCGCGGAGCGCTGGATCGGATTGGCGCGCCTGCGCCCCGGATTCGCGCCGGAAACGTTCGTCGACCGGATGCGGCGGGCCGTGCACGGCCCCGCGGAGGAGGGCGCCGTCGCGCGCTGGAACGAGGCGGCGGAGATGCTGGGCGGGGTGTCCGTGGCGGCGCACGAGGCACGGACGTTCACCCAGTTCCTCACGCCGGGAACCTACTATCTGGTCGACTATCAGTCGCTGCGGGAGGCCGATCCGCTCGGACGTGTGCGCGCGATCACCGTGCGGGGCGCGGGATGGCACGTCGAGGTCCCCGAGGCCGACCACGTCGTGGTGTTGTACTCGACACCCGGTGGAACACGCTTCCACGCACCGGCCCGGATCGCACCGACCGCAAAACTGCTCGTGATCAACGCGAGCGGCCTCCTGGAGGAGGCGATGTTGCGCCGGGTTCGACCCGGCACCACCGACCGGGACGTGACCGACTACTTCCTCGGCTTCGGCCCCGACCCGTTCCCGCCCGCGAGCCCGCCCGGCCAAGGACTGGCACCGACGGCCCCGGGGCGGTCGGGTCACACGGACGTGGAACTGACGCCCGGTCGCTACGTATTGATCTCGTGGATCAACGACTACACGAACACCCACCGCATCGTGGACGTCACCTAGCCGCCGGCACCCGTCTGCTCGCCGTTCAGAGCAACAGTCGGCCCCCGGGACCCGCCGTGCGGGACGCGTGGGAGGACTGAAATCCGAGCCACTCGCGCCCGCCTACGGCCGTTCCCATTCGTTCGTTGGTGAGGGCCGCGACGTGCCTTGCCCTCGATCGGCGCAATCCGGGGGTACGGCGGCGGGCCCGTGGTCCACTGATTTCACGATCATCGGATGCTCGTATTCTTCGCGCGTCGATCGCTCGTCGTCTCCCAGCGGCATCGGGGCCGCGGCGGGCGATGATGATCACATCGTCCACCGGCGTGGTATGCGTGTGGTCCGATCGAGTTGGAGAGCCATGAGCCGTGTCGTCGACAACGGAGATCCGCGAGTTGTCGGCCCCGCGCTACCGACGCCCCGCGGACCCTGGTCGGCCATCGTGGTCACCGCGCTGGCGCGATGCCCCTCCTCACGGGCGTTGCCGATGCCGGACACGGATGGGATCGACCCGTACGGCGAGGACCTGACTCTCGCCCTGCACACCTGCTACGAACTGCACTATCGAGGCTTCGACGGTGTCGATCCACTGTGGGAGTGGGATCCGGAACTGCTACGGCTACGGGCGGTGTTGGAGGGTGTGTTCCTGGCCGCGTTGCGTGCGGACACCCCCGGCGGTGACGATGTCGCCGGTGCCCTGGACGCGTTGCTGGTGGAACCGGTTTCGGGCGACGGCGTCTCGCACTACCTTCGGGACTCGGCCCCCTGGGGAGCGATGCGCGAATACTTTGCGCACCGTTCCGTCTACCAACTGAAGGAGGCGGACCCGTACGCCTGGGTGATCCCGCGTCTCCAGGGGCAGGCCAAGGCATCGCTGGTGACGGTCGAGTTCGACGAGTTCGGCGGCGGCCGTGCCGAACGCGTGCATGCCAGGCTTTTCGCCGACCTCATGGTCGGCGCCGGCATGTCCCCGAGGTATCTGCACTACCTGGACGACGTGCCGGCACCGGCGATCGCGATCGTGAACCTGGTTTCGATGTTCGGGCTGCACCGGAGACTGCGCGGGGCACTGATCGGCAACTTCGCGACGGTGGAGATCACCAGCTCGCCGGGTGCGCAGCGGATGGTCCAGGCCCTTCGACGGCTGGGTGCCGCACGGGAGTGCGTGTTCTTCTTCACCGAGCACGTCGAGGCGGACGCCGTGCACGAACAGATCCTGCGTCGCGACGTGATCGGTGACCTCCTCCGTCGGGAACCCGACCTCGCCGAGGACGTCGTGTTCGGCATCGCGGCCACGCAGCTGTTGGAGGGCAGGCTGAGCGAACACCTGATGTCGGCCTGGCGCGGCGGCACGACATCGCTGCGCCGTCCGCTGCCGGAGGACTCAGTCCGGACCTGAATCCGTGGGCGGGGCCTCGGACACCCGACGGTCGCGTCGGCGGTGGCTGGTGTCGCAGAACGGATACCGTCGACTGCGTCGACACACGCACAGGGCCACCACGCATCGGTCCGAGACGACGACCCGTCCGTCGTCGGTCACCACCTCGACCGGGCCTTCGACGAGGAGCGGTCCACCGGCGACCACGGTGACCCGCCTGGGCTTCCCGTCGCGCGTCCCGGTGTTCGGGTTCGCCTTCCGACCCTGCGTCGAGTCATGGTTCGTGGATCGGTCGGTCACCGCGGATCACCACCAATTCCTCGTGACGTTGCCCCGCGTCGATGTGCCCTCGGTTTTCCAGCAGCGCGATCCGGCGGCTCATGACCGGACCGAAAGGAACGGTCCGTCTGGCCACCACCGCGGCCTTCAACCCTCCCCGGCGCAACAGGTTCACCGTGCTCTCCACCCCACACACGGCGGAATGGACGATCAACACCATCCCGCCGGGAGAGAGCATCCGGGGGGCGTTGACGCACAGGGGATCCAACAGGGCCCGACCGTTCGGAGCCGCGTCCCAGGCTCGGCTCGGTCCGCGCCGCGGGAGTTCCGGCCGTTCGGACGGCACGTAGGGCGGGTTGGCGAGGACCACGTCGAATCGCCGATTTCCGGGAAGTGTCAGCGCGTTGCGGCACTCGACACGGACCCGCAGTCCACGCACGCGGGAGTTGAACCGGGTCGCCAACGCGGCACGTCGCGAGATGTCCACGGCGGTGACGTGTCCCGCCCCGGCACCGACGGCAGCGATGGCCAACGCGCCGGTACCCGTGCACAGGTCCAGGACACGCGCCGCCGCGGGGATTCCGGCGTCCTGCAATGCCTGGGCCAACAGCCACGTGTCCGCCTGAGGCCGGTACATCCCCGGGAGTCTCAGCAACCACACGGCGCGGACCGCGGTTCGCGGGCGGCGACCCCGCCCGAGTCAGTTCGCATCGGCGGCGTGGGGGCGGTTGTGCGAACGGGTGAACAGGAAAACGCCGTACTGCCACGTCTCGTCGATCCACTCGCCGCGCAGATCCAGTCCCCGCGCGGCGACATCGGCCACGAACCGCGAGCGGTCGAACTTGTGGGACAGCCCGACGTTGAGCCCGTCGCCATGCCGAAGACTCAGTTCGAGGCCCAATCCGTGCAACACCACGGATTGGGCCTCGGTCGCGTAGACGTGCGCTTGGACGGTGGCGCTCGCCTGGTCGTAGTGTGCCCGCGCGTGGAAGTTCCGCAGGTCGAAGTCGGCTCCGAAACGCCGGTTGAGATGGGCCAGATGATTGAGTCGGAACCGGGTGAAGGCGGATCGACCGCTCGGATCGTTGTAGCAGGCCTCCAGTACCGAGGCCGCTTTTCGCAGATCGACCGATACCAGAAAGCCGTCGCCGGGCCGAAGCGTGCCGGCGATCTCGCCGAGCAACGCTTCACGCTCCCGCGGCGTGGCGTTGCCCAGGTTGCTCCCGAGGAAGGCCACCACCAGCGGCTCGCGCCGGTCCTCCCGCAGCCGGGCCAGCCCCGCCTCGTACCTGCCCCACAACCCACGCACCCGCAGACCGGGCAGTGCGGTCGTCAGCTCGTGCCCGCTGCTCTCCAACATCTCGCGGCTGACGTCGATCGGAAGATAGTCGGTCACACGACGGTCGACACAGGCGGCCGGCAGCAGACGGGTCTTCTTCGCGCTTCCGCTGCCCAACTCGGCGATTCGACCGCATCCGATCAGGTCGGCGATCTCTGCGGCATGGCGATCCAGCAACCCGTGCTCGACCCGAGTGAGGTAGTAGTCGGGCAACTCGGTGATCGACTCGAACAGATCCGACCCGAGCGCGTCGTATCCGAAGTGAGGGGGAATCCGCGGTGGAGCCTCCCGCAGACCGGCCATGAGGGCCGACCGGTCGTCCCAGAAGGCCCCTCCGTCGTCGACGGGCACGATCTCGACCCGGTTCGGCGTCATCGTGATTTCCCGACTCGTCGGGCCGCGCTCGTTTCGCGGCTGCGATTCCCATCCGTCGGGCCCGTATACCGGAGAACCCTCGGACAGTGATCGATCAGTTACCCTTGGGAGTGTCCCACTGTGTGGAAGCACGCAAACCATCCACGGTCGAGGGCCCGTTCGCGGATGTGTTCGGGTTGGGTCCCGGCGGGTCGGGTGCCGGCGTGGCGGCCGGATCCGGCGCGGTGTCGACAGGCGCGGGTGACGGCCTTGGCGGGTGGTGGGGAATCGGTGGTGCGGGGGTGGTCGGGTGGTGTGGTGTCGAGGAGCGGGGGTGTGGTTTGCCGGGCTCTCTCGGTGATGTGGACTGCACAGTGTGTGCCGGACGCGCGTTCGGCCGGTGGGAAACGGACACGTGGTTTCACCGTGTGGCGGGTGTGTCGTGAGGGTGCGTGTGCGGTTGGAGGTGGCGGTGTGTGACGTCGGTCGGTGTCGACCTCGGCATCGCCGCAGGGCACGGCACGCGAGGTGGATTCGGGTGGCCGGTCCGCACCCGATGTGGCACCGCTGAGTAAGCGGCGCGGCCGGTGCGGGCGTCGGTGATCTCGGTCGCGGGTTCGGCTCGATTTATGGCTGTCCAAGTGTCGCGTATCGGACACAATGCGACGTGACCGCCTGACGGTCGATCGCGCAGATCACCTTTTCCGGCTCCCGCCGCCCGCGTCGGGCGACGAGTCCGGAACTCCACCACAGCAACGACGGCTTCCCGCGTCGATCGGGTCCGCGACCCCCCGAAACGCATTCGTGAGGGATCGGGGCCGGGGCGGGAAGCGGTTTCCCGTACAGCGCGCGTTCGTCCCCTCCGACCTTCGGTCGCGCGTTCGTGTTCGGCTTCCGGCCCTGGCGCCGGCAGCCGATGTCACCGGGTCCTCGTCCCCATGTCGATTCGGCTGTGCCCTCGGGCCGTGACGCCCCACCGTTGTTCGGAGACGCATTCCCGGCTGCCGCCCGGTTCCCATCGCGGCGGCGGTCGATCGCACGCGAGGAAACCCCCTCCGGTGTCGGGGAATGCCGACGCCGCCCTCAGGAGGCATGCGTGAAGAGAACACGAACACGGACATCGATCGGCAGGAGAAGGCGTCTCTCGGCACTGGCCGGCGCGCTCGCCGGCGCGCTCGTGCTGTTGACCACCACCTCGAACACGGCCGTAGGGCAAGGCAGTTCAAGCGCGGACAAGGTCGAGTCCGGGGCCGAGTACCAGGTCGTCGGGGTGCGCACGGCAGAGCAGCGCACCGCCGTCGCCGGCACCGGCGCCTCGATCGACGGCGTCGACGACAGTCGACTCGTGATCACCGCGACGCCGTCCGAGGTCCGTCGGATCAGGGCACTCGGATTCCGCGTCGACTCGTCGTCGTCGTCGGCGCGCGCGCCGGAGAAGGACGCGCTCGCGTTCGACTTCCCGCCGTCCGATTCGAACTACCACAACTACGCCGAGATGGTCGCCGAGTTGGACAAGGCCGTCGCGAACCATCCGAACATCATCACCAAACAGGTGATCGGCCGCACCTATCAGGGGCGCGACCTGCATCTCCTGAAGATCTCCGACAACCCCACGGTGGACGAGAACGAGCCGGAAGTACTGTTCACCGCCCACCAGCACGCCCGTGAGCACCTGACCGTCGAGATGGCGCTCTACCTGGTCAAGATGCTCGGCGACGGCTACGCGAACGACGCCCGGATCAAGTCGCTCGTGGACAGTCGCGAGATCTGGATCATGCCCGACGTCAACCCCGACGGCGGCGAGTTCGACATCGCCACCGGCGCGTACCGCAGTTGGCGCAAGAACCGTCAGCCCAACGCCGGTTCGAGCAACGTCGGTACCGACATGAACCGGAACTGGAATTACAAGTTCGGCTGCTGCAACGGTTCCTCGCCCATCCCGTCGAGTGAGACCTATCGAGGTCCGCGAGCCGAGTCGTCGCCCGAGGTCAAGGCGGTGGCCGACTGGGTGCGCGGACGCAGGATCGGCGGCAAGCAGCAGATCACGGCCGCGATCGACTTCCACACCTACAGCGAACTGGTGTTGTGGCCGTTCGGCTGGACCTACACGGACGTCGTACCGGGCATGTCGGCCGACGAGTACAACACGTTCGCCACGATCGGTCGGGCGATGGCCGCGACCAACGGCTATACACCCGAGCAGTCGTCCGACCTCTACATCACGGACGGCACGATCGACGACTGGCTCTGGGGTGACCAGCGAATATACGCCTACACGTTCGAGATGTACCCCCGTTCCGGCGGTGGCGGTTTCTATCCGCCCGACGAGGTGATCCCGCGCGAGACCACTCGGAACAAGAGCGCGGTACTGCATCTGCTCGACTACGCCGACTGTCCGCCGCGCGCCATCGGCAAGCCGTGCGGCTAGCGCGGGCGGAACGGCCGGCGCGCGATCGTCCCACCCCGGTTCCAACATCCACGCGCCTCCTCACATGGGCCGACCCAGGTCGGCCGACTCGTGTGGGCCGACAGGAACGGACGGAAAATTGAAGACGGAAACGAGGACGACGACGCGGGGCAGGCCGTCGTTGCTACGGAGACTGCTCGTGGTCGTCGCGACGGCGGGGACGCTGATCGCGTCCGGTGGTGTCGCGCGGACGGTCGCGTCACCGGCGCCCACCCCGCCGCCGCCCGGACAGGTCGGGCCGCAGATCGTCGGCGGAACCCCGGCCGCCGAAGGCGAGTTCCCATGGATGGTCCGGTTGTCCATGGGCTGTGGCGGTGCCATGTACACCGCCCAGATCGTGCTGACCGCGGCGCACTGTGTCAGCGCGTCGGGACCCAACACGAGTATCACCGCGACCTATGGGGTCGTGGACCTGAACAGCCCGTCGGCGATCAAGCGCACATCGGTGCAGGTGTACCGGTCCCCGACGTACGGGACCGCCACCGGCGGCGACTGGGCCCTGATCAAGCTCGCGAGTGCCATCCCGGGCGCGGTCACCCTGCCGATCGCGACGACCACCACCTACAACAACGGTACGTTCACCATCGCGGGATGGGGTGCGACGGTCGAAGGCGGAGGACAACAGCGGTACCTGCGGAAGGCCACGGTGCCGTTCGTCGACGACGGAACCTGCCGGGCGGCCCCCGGGTATTCGCGGCTGATCCCGGCCGCGGAGATCTGCGCGGCCTATCCGCGGGGCGGCACGGACACGTGCCAGGGCGACTCCGGCGGGCCGATGGTCCGCAAGGACAACGCGGGTGCGTGGGTCCAGGTCGGCATCACCAGTTGGGGCATCGGTTGCGCGCGGGCCGGGCGTCCGGGCGTGTACGCCGAGGTGAGTACCTTCGCGACGGTGATCGCGCGGGCGGCGGCGACGCTCGGGGTCGCCCCGCCCGGGGGATCGATGGCCGGAAGTGGGCGTTCCGACGCGGCGTGAGACGCGTATGAAGCGCAAGACCCGGTGAGACCCGGGGTCCGGCCGGCATCCCGGCCGGACCCCGGCCCGCCGCGAACGGCCCGTCCGCCCGACCCCGACGGGTGTGGGTGTTTGACCGGAATTGCAGTTCCGGTCGGCCCGCCCCCACACGAACATGGCATCCGCGAGCTCTGTCCACCGGCGCCGGGCCCACTGCTCGTCGCCTGACGATCGGGGGTCACTTGACCACATCGATGCACGAGACAGCGCAAACCGAAGAAGCCGCGAACTCACCCTCGCGCTGCAACCGCTACGCGTGGACGCCCGAGGTGCACGACCTCTACGGCGATCCCGAAGCGATCCTCGGCAAGATGGACACCTTGGACATGGATCTGTCGAGCCGCCGGATCTTCGCCCTTCTCGTGGAGAGCGAAGGGGCCGCCGACGTCCGCTTGTTCGAGCGGACCGGAACGGACGAGTACACGATCTCGACCTGGACCGGCGCAGCTCTCGACGGGCTCGGCGCACGGATCGCCGAAACGATTCTGGCCAACCGGGGAGTCCACTGCGTAGGCGAGCAGACGCGCGCCGTCCTCGCCCCGCTCGGCCTCACCGAACACGCCGGCGTACCGGCCCCGGCCAACCCCAGGGCCGCCTTCGCACACACCGTGCGCGGTCACGGCACGGGGACGTTCACCCGCGCCACGTGCGCGCTGCTCTGCTGAAACGCCCACGAAGTGCCGGGGCGACAGCCGGACGACGACCGCCCTCGGAACGTCGGGGGCGGTCGTCGCATGCGGCGCGGACGCGGGAGCGACGGTGCGAGGGCGGATGGCGGATGGCGGATGGCGTGACGGGCGTACGGCATGTGGAGCGCACGGGATGAGGGAGCGACGAGGGGAGTTCGCCGGCCTGTGGACGGCCTACGCCCTGAGCAACCTGGCGGACGGCCTGGTCGTGATCACACTCCCGCTGATCGCTCTCACCCTGACGTCCGAACCCGGGCTGGTGGCCGGGGTGACCTGGGCGCAGACCATGCCCTACGTGCTGTGCACGCTTGCCGTCGGCGTCCTGGTCGACCGGGTCGAGCGCGGCCGACTGGTGCGTGTCGCACACCTGTTGCGGGTCGCCGCCCTGGGCCTGCTGGCACTCGCCCTGGCCGGCGACGTGGCCCCGCTCGCGATGATCTACACGATGGCCTTCCTGCTCGGGACCGCCGAACTCGTGGGCGACCTCGGCAGCTCGGCGATGCTGCCCGCCGTGGTCCCGAAGGATCGCCTGGAAACCGCCAACTCCCGTATGGAAAGCACCCGTTCGGCGCTCAACGAGTTCGTGGGCCCACCCCTCGGCGGCCTGCTGGTCGCGGCCGGCGCGGTGACCGCCGTGCTGGGGACGGCGGGCGTGTACCTGGCGGCGGCGGGGGCGCTGCTGTTGCCGGTCCGGGGCCGATACGCCGCACGGCCGGCCGATCCTCGGCCGCGGTCGAACCCACCCGATCGGGTCTCGTGGCGCGCCGAGTTCACCGAAGGGCTGAGGTTCCTGCGCCGCCACCCGCTGCTCCGGAACCTGGCCGTGATGGTCTGCGTGATGGCCGGAGCGTGGAGTGCGTGGAGCGCGGTCCTCGTGCTGTACGCGGTCGACCCCGGGCCGATGGGTCTGAGCGGCGCCGAGTACGGCCTGCTCCTGACCACGCTCGCGCTCGGCGGCGTCCTCGGCTCGGTTGCCGCCGGATGGGTGCAGCGAACCCTGGGAGCACGCGACACGTTGGTCGTCGACGTGATCACGAGTGTGCTCATGCTCGGTGCCCCGGCACTCACCAACCGGGTTTGGATCATCGGCATCACCACGTTCGTGGGCGGGTTCGGCAGCGGCCTGTGGAACGTGACGGTGGTGACCCTGCGGCACCGACTGATCCCGGACGAACTGCTGGGTCGAGTGTCGAGCGCGGCCCGCCTGATCGGATGGGGCGGTATGCCGGTGGGCGCCGCCCTGGCCGGCGTCCTGGCCCAGACCTCCGGCCCGCGCGTGGTCTTCGCCCTCGCGGCGTCGGCGTGCGCCTTGCTGCTCCTGCCGTTCGTACGGGTGATCCGGGAGGACACGATTCGCGCCGCGGTCGAGGCCCTTGTCGAGGGTGGGGCGGACGGTGCGGTGGGCGGTGGCGGGACGCGGGGCGGTGGCGTGGATGGCGGCGGGCCGAGCGGGCGCACAGTCGGGTGAGCGTCCGGCGGCGGCGAGAGCCGGCTCCCGTGCCGCCCCCGTCACGGATGGGCCGAAGGCTCCGTTGAGTCCGCGTGCCTTGCGGTGTTGTCGTCGGTGGGGTCGCAGGTGTCGTGCAGCGCGGCGCGGACCTGTTCGCGCAGCCAGGCGTGGGCGGGGTCGTTGTCGTAGCGCTGGTGCCATGCGAGATGGATCGGGATGGCGGGCATGGTCAGCGGCAGGGGCAGGGCGCGCAGGCCGAGGTCGTCCAGGGCGGGGCGGCCGACGCTTCGGGGTACGGCCGCGACGAGGTCGAGGTGGCGGACGAACTGCAGGGCCGCGGCGTGGGTGGGGGCGGCGGCCACCACCCGTCGGCTCATGCCCAGAGCCTCCAACGCGTCGTCGATGGGGTCGCGCAGCCGTCCTCGGCGGGAGACCGTGACGTGTTCGGCGGCCGCGTAGTCCTCGAGGGTGAGCGGGCCGCGGCACAGGGGGTGAGTGGGGCGCAGGGCGAGGACGAGCCGGTCGTGTCCCACGATCTCGTGGCGGATCTCGGGCGAGGCCGGTGCGCCGGCTCCGGCTTCGAGGTCGACCTCCCCTCGTCGCGGGTCGTGGGTGTCGGTGGCGGCCTCGGCCAGGAAGCGCAGTCGTACTCCGGGTGCCCGGGCGCGCAGGGTGCGGAGCAGGGCGGGGCCGGCCGCCGAGGCCAGGGCGTCGTGCCACTTCAGGACGAACGTGCGGTCCAGGGTCGCCGGGTCGACGTCCGTGTGGGGGGACAGTACCGACCGGGCCTGCTGGACCAGGTCGTGCACGGTCGCACGCAGGGCCAGGGCATGGGGGGTGGGCGTCATGGTGCGGCCGGTGCGGACCAGGATCTCGTCCCCGGTGGCCCGGCGGATGCGGCCCAGGGTCCGGCTCATCGCGGGCGTCGAGACGTGGAGACGGGCGGCGGCGTCCGTCACGCTGCCCTCCTCCAACAGGGCGTCGAGCGCGGTGAGCAGATTCAAATCCAGTTGCATGGCAGTAAATCCAGACGTGACAAGGTTGCATTGATGTTAATGCTTCCTGTTTCCGGCGTCGAATCACCACCCTCGGCCGGCGTGGTCGGAGGCGGGTGCGGCGGGATCACACCATGCCTCCGTTGGCGCGCAGGACCTGGCCGTTCACCCAGTGCCCGGCCGGGCCGGTGAGGAAGGCGACGACGCGCGCGATGTCCTCGGGCGTGCCCAGCCGTTCCAGCGGCGGGGCCTTGGCGAGCAGGTCGATCTGCTCGGGGGTCTTGCCGTCGAGGAACAGGTCGGTGGCGGTGGGTCCGGGGGCGACGGTGTTCACCGTGACGTCCCGCCCGCGCAGTTCGCGGGCGAGGATCAGCGTGAGCGATTCGACGGCCGCCTTGCTGGCCGCGTACGCACCGTACGTGGGGAATCGGGTGCCGACCACGGAGGTGGAGAACCCCACGAACGACCCGCCCGCGCGCAACCGCCGGGCGGCCTGCCGGGCGACCACGAAGGTGCCGCGGATGTTGGTGCGGTACACGGCGTCCAGTACCGCCATGTCGAGGTCGGCGACGGGCGACAGGGCGAGCCGGCCGGCGCAGTTCACCACGACGTCCACGCCGCCGAACTCCCGCTCGGCTCGATCGAACAACTCGGCCACCGCGTGCTCGTCCGCCACGTCCGCCCGGACGCAGATCGCCCGCCCGCCGTCGGCGGTGATCGTCGCCACCGTCTCCTCGGCGGCGACCGCGTCGCGGGCGTAGTTCACCACGACGGCAACGCCGTCCCGGGCGAGTTCGAGGGCGACGGCCCGGCCGATGCCGCGTGATCCGCCGGTGACGACGGCGACGCGCACGGTCGACGGCGGGGGAGTGGTTTCCGTGGGCTGTTTCGTGTTCATGCCCTCCACGATGCGCGGCACCGGCCGGCGGAACCAGGGGACGTCATCCCCCGGGTCGCCCGCCCGCCCGACCGGACGCACATGTGCCGAACCCACCCATGAAACGCATCGCCGCCGCCGAGTGTGGCCTGCTGTCGCCAGTGGCGAAGGCCGGCCGCCATCGAGCGATACCGGGGAGTAGAACCGAGTCGCGTCGTCGTGACGCGACTCGAACTCTCCCTGGGAGCAATGATGTTCAGGCGAATACCCGGCAAGCTCGCGACCGCCGCCCTGGCTGCGGCGAGCATCTTGGTCACGGTTCCCGGCGCGGCCTCGGCGCAGGCCGACATCGCGCGGACGCCGTCCTCGGCCCCCGAAGGCCGCGTCGTGGCCGCGGCCCGTCCCATCCCGGGCCGGTACATCGTGGTTCTCCGCGAAGGCGCACACGGCGCGGCGGACGTACACGAGCGCTCCGTCGCGCTGGCCGGGTCGTACGGCGGCAAGGTGCGGCAGACGTACGGCTCCGCGTTGTCGGGGTACGCCGCCGACATGAGCGAGAGCCAGGCGCGCCGGGTCGCCGCGGATCCGCGGGTCGCGTTCGTGGAGCAGGACGGTGTGGAGGAGGTCACCGACACGCAGAGCGACCCGCCGTCGTGGGGCCTGGATCGGGTGGACCAGGCGAAGCTGCCGCTCGATCGCAGCTACACCTACCCCAACGGGGCGGCGAACGTGACCGCCTACGTGATCGACACCGGCATATGGGTGTCGCACGGTCAGTTCGAGGGGCGGGCGAGTGTCGGCTTCGACGCCGTCGGCGACGGCAACGACGGAATCGACTGCAACGGTCACGGGACCCACGTCGCGGGCATTCTCGGCGGCCGTGACTACGGCATCGCCAAGCAGGTCAAGCTGGTCGCGGTACGGGTGATCGGTTGTGGGAACACGGGCAGCACGTCCACGACGATCCAGGGCGTCGACTGGGTGACGGCACACGCGACCAAGCCGGCCGTGGCCAACGTGAGCCTGCGCGGCGGGGTGAGCGCGGCCAAGGACGCGGCGTTCCGCAGGTCGATCGCGGCGGGGATCACCTATGTCGCCGGCTCGGGCAACGACAGCGCGAACGCCTGTGACTACTCGCCGGGTCGGATCCCCGAGGTGATCACGGTGCAAAGCTCCGACGCCTCCGATCGGCGGGCGTCCACCTCGAACTACGGCAAATGTACGGACCTGTTCGCTCCCGGGACGAACATCGTCTCGGCGTGGAAGGGTGGCGACACCGCCACGCGGACGGCCAGTGGAACGTCCATGGCGACGCCACATGTCACCGGCGCGGCGGCGATCCATCTGTCCGCGCACCCCACCGCGACGCCGGCAGAGGTACAGGCGGCGTTGATCGACGCGGCCACGCCGGGCCGGATCACGAGCCCGGGTGCCGGGTCGCCGAACCGGCTCCTTCGGGTCGTCGGGTAGAACGCTCTCGGGCGGGCGCCGCGCAACGCGGCGCCCGCCCGACGGCATGTCGGCGGCGACCCGACGCGGTCGCCGCCGACCTCGCGTCCCCCGCCGTGCCGCCCCGCGCCCGCGCCGCCCGGCCTCAGGGCACCGCGGGGACGCGCTCGCTCAACGCGCGGGCCAGGTGCACGTCGGTGCCGAGCGGCCGGGTCTCGACCCACCAGCGGGCACGCCATTGCCCGTTGCCGTGTGCGCACGCCGCGGCGCAGGTCATGAGCAGCGCGAGTCGGGGCACGCTGATCCAGTGTCCGGCGGGCGGTCGACGGCACGGGCATCGGCGTCCGCCGGAACGGATCGCGGCGGCGACGCTGTGGTTGTACAGGCCGACCAGGCGCAGTACGTCGGACTCCGCGAGCCGGGTCGACGGCTGGTCCGAGGCCTCCCAGGCGTGGACCAGCAGGTCGGCCAGGGCGTATCCCAGCGGCGCGAGGGTCGGTGCGCCGCCGAGTCGTCCGGGGCGCGGGTCGACGGCGATGGTGATCGGGCCCCGGTCGTCGAGCAGGGCGCTCTCGATGTCGTCGATGGTGCGGTTCCGCGCGAGGGTGCCGCACAGCAGGGGTTCGGCGTCGAGCGTGGCGCGGACCGCTAGCCGTCGGGCGGCGTACCCGAACTCGGGTATGTCCCAGCGGTGTCGGCGACCGGTCGGGATCGCGAGTGCGACGCCGGGGACGGCGTGCGCGCCGAACACCCGGTGGATGCGCGAATCGGCGAGGCCCAGTCGGATCGTGCTCTCGTCGAGGTCGGCGCGCTCGTGCCGGGTGACGTTGCCCGCGCCGGTCAGGGCGTCGAGGAGGTCGTAGTACGCCTCGGACACGAGTGTCGGATCCGGACTCGCGGCATCGACCGGTACCGATACCGGGGCCGCGGGTCGGGCGGCGGGGGAAGTGGGGTGATGGGTCACGGTCGTCTCCCGAGGTGTCGCGGTGGGCGGGGCGGCGCGGTGGAGTCGGCCGGTCGATCCGACGGGCGGGTGGCGAACGCGGCGACGGGGGTGCGAGGCGTGGTACGCGCGACGGTCCCGCCGTGCGGGCGCAATGGGCGGCCCGGCCCGCGCGATGGACGGCGGCGCGGGCCGGGCCGGTCGGGGGCGGCGTTCTCGGACGAGAGGCCGCAAGCGGGGTCGGTCACGCCGCGGACCGTTCCTCCGCGACCTCGGGCGCGACGGGGAGCCCGTACGTGCCGACGCGGCGGTCGGCCCGCGCTCGGACCGGTCGGGAAGCCACCGGTGTGGGACCGCTGAACCGCGAGGGACGGAGGGAGGACTGCCGCGACGACGACCGTGGTCGACTTTCGCACCCGTGTGCGCACCTCTGCTCCGATCGGAAGGACCACTACGCCCGACGTCATGCGGGATGCGTAGGTCTACTCCCCATTCCGGGCCCACGGCGGCACAGGTTCGCCAGTGACTCGAATGCGCGTTCCGTGTCGATGCGGCGCTCCGCGCGACCCCGGCGAGTACGAACGGCCGGGCGGGCAAGGACTTGATCGACGCCTACCACGTGGGCGAGCGCTCGGAGGACGACAACGACGAGCCGGCCGCCGTCCCCCGCACCGCGACCCGGGGTCGGCGGCGGAACCCCGGGTGCGGAGGGACGAGCGGGTGTCCCCGGCCGCCGGTGTCGGTGCGCGAGAACGTCCGGCGGTGCCGCGTCGGCCTCGTCCACGCACGTCCGGATCGGCGCGCGGATCCTGCGGCACCACGGCCGGCCGGCCGGGTGTGCGTGTGTGTCGTGGTCAGTGGGTCATCGTGCGGATCAGCTTCTTGTTGACGAACTCCTCCATCCCGAGGCGACCCAACTCGCGGCCGAAGCCGGAGCGTTTGATCCCGCCGAACGGCAACTCCGCACCGTCGCCCCGGACACCGTTGACGAAGACCATGCCGGCCTCCATCCGGTCCGCCACCCGCCGAGCCTGTTCGGGGTCGGTGGTGAAGACATAGGAACCCAGGCCGTACGGCGTGTCGTTCGCGATGCGGATGGCCTCCTCTTCATCGGCCGCCGGGAAGATCATCGCCACCGGGCCGAAGAGTTCCTGCCGGGCGATGTCGTGCCGGGTCGTGACGCCGGTGAGGACGGCGGCGGGGAAGTAGGCTCCCTGCCTGGTTCCCGCGCCGACCAGTGTGGCGCCCTGGGCCACGGCGGCGTCGACCTGCCGGCCGAGGTGTTCGGCGGCGGCCGCGGAGGCCAGGGGGGCGCCGGTCGAGTGGGCGAGAAGTCGCTCGGTGAACCCGGCGACGAAGTCGGGGTAGAGGTCCTCCGCGATCACGAACCGTTTGGCGGCGTTGCAGGCCTGGCCGGTGTTGTCCAGGCGAGCGGCGACCGCGCATTCCACCACGGCGTCCAGGTCGTCGGTCGAGAGCAGGACGAACGGATCGGAACCACCGAGTTCGAGGACGACCTTCTTGAGGTGGCGGCCGGCGAGTTCCGCGACGGCGGCGCCGGCCCGCTCGGAGCCGGTCAGCGAGACGCCTCGCACGCGCGGGTCGGCGATCACCCCGGCGATCTGCTCGTTGGTGGCATAGACGTTGACGTAGGCGCCGAAGGGGAAGCCCGCGTCGGTGAAGATCCGCTCCAACGCGGCCGCGGAGGCCGGGCACTGCGGTGCGTGCTTGAGCACGATGGTGTTGCCGGCCGCGAGGTTCGGGGCGGCGAAGCGGGCGACCTGGTAGGCCGGGAAGTTCCACGGCATGATCCCCAGGAGCACGCCGACCGGGCTCGGGCGCAGCACCGCCTCGCCCTGTCCGGCAGCGAGCGGAATCGGCTCGTCGGCGAGGAAGCGCGCGGCGTTGTGGGCGTAGTAGGTGTAGATGTCCACGCAGAAGTCGATCTCGGCTTCGGCTTCGGCCGGGGGTTTGCCCATCTCCCGCACGATGCCGGCGGCCAACTCGGCGCGGCGCTCGCGGTGCAGGGCGGCGACCTCGGTCAGGAGCGCCGCACGTTCGCCCACGGTGGTCTCCCGGGCCCGGTCGGCGGCCTCCTGGGCGGCGGCGAGCGCGGCCTCGACCTGTGCGTCGGTGGCGGTCGGGTAGGTGGCCACGACCCGGCCGGTCGCGGGGTCGGTGACGGTGTACGGATGCCGCTCGGGCATGTCGGGCTCCTTCTCGATGATGGGTGCGAGCACGGGACGGGGCCGTGTGTCGGGCTCAACCGGCCCGGTACTCGCGTCGTCCGCCGATCCAGGTTTCCCGGACGCCGATCGCGGCGATGTCCTCGGGCGCGGTGGCGTACGGGTCCTTCGCGAGCACCGCGAAGTCGGCGCGCTTGCCCGCCCGCAGCGAGCCGAGGTCGTCCTCGCGGCCGATCGCCCGGGCCGCGTTGAGGGTATGGGCGCGTAGCGCGGTGTCGACGTCGATCAGCAGCCGGTCCGGGCCGAGCCGTACCCCGCGACGGGTGACCCGGGTGGTGGCCGCCTGGATTGCCTCCAGGGGGCGCGGCTCGGCGACGGGGGCGTCGGAGCTGATGGTGACCGGTACCCCGGCCGCGACGAACTCCCCGAGCGGGTTGAACCTTTCGCCCGGTGTACCGATCGCCGCGGTGACCCCCTCGCCCCAGTTGTAGTGGTGCTGCGGCTGGTTGACGGGGAGAACGCCGAGCTCGGCCATCCGGGCGATCTGCTCCCCGTCGGGAAGTCCACAATGCTCGATCCGGTGGCGGGCGTCGGAGTCCGGGCGTTCGGCCAGCGCGGCCTCGACCGCGTCGAGCACCATGCCGATCGCGGTCGGGGACTGCGCGTGGGTCGCCGTCTGCAGGCCGGCGGCGTGCGCCGAACGCAGCAGCTCGCGATACTCCCGCGGCGAGTGGTACAGCTGCCCCTTGCGGCACGGGTCGGCGAGATAGCCCTCGGGGAAGTACGCGGTCCAGCCGCCCAGGGTGCCGTCCGCGTACAGCTTGATGCCGGTCACCGCGAGCCGGTCGTTGCCGAACGCTCCGTGCAGGCCGAGGTCCAGGGCGCTCCTGAGCAGGTGGGAGAGCAGGTACATGTTGATCCGCAGCTTGAGATCCCCGGCCTCGGCCACCCGCAGATAGGTGTCGAACTCGCGACTCGACACCTGGGCGTCACCGATCGCGGTGACGCCACCGCGCAGGAAGTCGTCCTGTGCGGCCACCAGTTGCCGCATGTGCTCGGCGGGCGCGTCGGCGAGGTGGAAGTTCGGTCCGTGATGGCCGATCTTGACCCCACCCACCCCGGTGAGCACGTTGCACGCGGCGTCCGAGATCTCCCCGGTCAACTCGCCGTCCGCGTCCCGGAAGAACTCCCCGCCCTCGGGATTCGGGATGTCGCGGGTCACGCCGTGGACGGCGAAGGTGTGGCTGTTCACCACGCCGCCGTGGCCCGAGGCGTTCATGACGTACACCTCGCGGTCGACGGCGACCCGGTCCAGCTCGAACCGGGTCGGATGCCGCCGCTCGCGCAGATTCCGGTGCTCGTAGCCGTAGCCGCGTACCGGAAGGCCGCGCGGTGTGCGGGCCGCCGCCTCACGGAGCAGCGCCACCATCGCCGGGATGTCGGCGGCCCGGTCCGGGCCGCAGTCGACCCAGGTCATCAACTGGCCGTGCATCAGCGGATGCGCGTGCGCGTCGACGAACCCGGGGACGACGACCCCGGAGAGCCGCCGTCGGTGCGCCACGGCGCCGAATCCCAGCTCGGCGAGGTGGGCCCGGCACTGCTCGACGGTACCGACCGCGACGATGTCGGGCCCAACGACCGCCAGCGCCTCGACGACGGGATGTCCGGCCTCCATGGTGTGGATACGGTCGGCGGTCACGATGACGGGCTCGAACGAGCGCACATCGGGGTGGAACGTGTTCGGCTTGCGCATGGAATATGTCCTGGGTGTGTGTACGGGGTCGAGGTCAGGCGCCGCGTGGGGCGATGGGTTCGGGCCGCGCCCGGCGGACCGGGACCCAGTCCGGCTGGTTGCCGTCGACGACGTAGGACGGCTGCGGGACGAACCGCGCGACGGCCACCGAGAGCAGGAACGAGGAGCCGAGTGCCACCGCGATGCTGATGTCGGTGCCGCCGACGAGGGAGGCGAACGGTCCGACGAAGTGGCCGGGCAGGCTGACGAACATCAGCGACAGCGCCGCGGAGATCAGGTACGAGGCCGTGGTCGGCACGTTCCAGCCGTGCCGGTACCAGTAGACGCCGCCCCGCTGACGGCGGTTGAAGACGTGCAGGTCGTCGACGGCGTACCAGCCGCCCCGCGTGACATAGCCGACGATCATGACGACCATCCAGGGCACGGTGCAGATGACGACCAGGGTGGAGAGCGTGGAGACGGTGCCGACCATTTCGAAGGCGAACTTGCCGACGAAGATCAACACCGTGGCAAGCGCGGCGATCACCAGCGTCGACGCGACCCGGCCGAGCCGGGGCACGATGCTGGAGAAGTCCAGGCCGGTGCCGTACAGCAGGCTGGTACCGGTGGACAGGCCCCCGGCGACGGCGATCACGCCCAGCGGCAGGAAGAACCAGCTCGGGGCCAGGGCGATCAGACCGCCCACGTAGTCACCCGAGGCGATCGTGTCCGGTTGCCGCGTGGCGATCGCGCTCGCCGTGAACAGGCCGAAGCCGAAGGCCACCAGGGGAGCCACACCCGCGCCGAACACGGCCCCCATCAACCTGCGCGAGGGGACGTTCTTCGACACGTAGCGGGAGTAGTCGCCGAGGAACGCGCCGAAGGAGATCGGGCAGGACATCGCGATCAACACCGAACCGATGAAGGCGCCCAGGAACGACGGGTCCGACCAGCGATCCGCGCCGGACCCGAAAGAACCTCCGACGCCGCCGTCGAACCCGGGGGCGTAGGCCGCCACGCCCAGGACGAACAGAACGCCGACGACCGCGGGGACGATCCGGTTCAGCATGACCAGCAGGCGGTAGCCGAAGACGCAGATCGTGATGGTCATCAGCGTCAGCAGCGCGTACGAGACCGCCGTCAGCCACGTCGACGGTTCCGCACCGGTCAGCCGGGACACGGTGCCCGCCAGCGCGTCGCCCGCGGTCCACACGGCCAGCGCCAGGAAGGTGAAGGCGGTCAGCAGCGACAGGAACGATCCGATGATCCGGCCGTGCACACCGAAGTGCGCGGACGACGCGACGGCGTTGTTCGTGCCGGTCTGACGGCCGAACAGCACCATCGGCGCGAGCACGAGGGAGCCGAGCAGCACCCCCGCGCACACGGCCACGAGCCCGTCGGCGAAGCTCAGCCCGAGCAGGACGGGAAAGCTGCCGAGCAGGGCGGTCGAGATGCTGTTCGCACCCCCGAAGACCACCGAGAAGACGTCCTTCGGCCTCGACCAGCGTTCGTCGTCGGGAACGGTGTCGATGCCGCGCGACTCGACGGTCAGCGTGGCGGGAGTGGCGGGCGCGGGCGGGACAGGCCCGGGCGTCCGCGCCGCGTGCTCTTGCAGCATGGCACCACGTCTTTCTGGGACTTTCCGATCTGGGGAAGATCGGCACAGGGTACGCACGGGTCGCGGCGCGCGACAACGGCGATATATTCGCCGGAACACCAGGTCATGGCGTTCTTGTACGCCCAGCCCATCAAAATGGAACGACTGGGGTGCACAGCCACCCCGCGACTGATTTTTCGTTCAAGGATCGAACCGAAGAATCCTTGGGATTCCCGACGGAAGGCGCGTCGATGTTGTCGGACGCCGAACTGGACACCCGCCTCTTCGGCCTGCTCCGCGAGGACGGCAGGGCCGGATACACCCACCTGGGACAACTCATCGGCGTACCGAGGGCGCGGGTCGCCGACCGGGTACGCGCGCTGCTCGCCTCCGCGGACCTGCAGATCGTCACGTCCGTCGACCCGGCGATCCTCGGCGTGCGCACCATCGCCCATCTCTCCCTCACCCTCGACGTGGCGGTGCTCCCCTTCCTCGACGCACTGCGCCCCGCACCCGAGGTGGTGCTGGCGTCGGCGGTCGCCGGTCGCTTCGACGCCGTCGTCGAGGTCCGGGTGCCGACGCCGGAACATCTCGCCGAGACGCTCCGCCGCATCCGCGCGAAGCCGGGAGTTCGCACGGTGGAGGCGCTCATGTACCTCGGCGCCTCGCGCGGCTACCGGCACGTGCGCCCGGCCGGGCCGCCTCCCGTGGTCGACGATCTCGATCTGGCCCTCATCGAACTGCTGCGCCGCGACGGCCGTCGCTCGTATCGCGAACTCGCCGAGGAGGTGGGGCGGTCCGCCGGAGCCGTCCGCACCCGTGTCCGGGCACTCCTGGACCGGGGGGCCATCCGCATCGAGGCGATCACCGGAACCGCCGACAGCTCCGGCCGGCTGGCCGGTGTCGGTCTCCGACTCGGCGACGCCGACCCGGAGGAGGTGGTCGACCGCCTCGCCCTGCTGCCCGGCACCCACTTCGCGGTGCCCACGCTCGGCCGGTTCGACGTGGTCGCCACCATCCGCGGCGATTCGGCACGCCTTCTCCAGGCGCGCCTCGACGAACTGCGGTGCACCACCGGGGTCCGTGCGATCGAGTCCTGGATCCACCTCGACGTACGCAAGGAACGCTACGAATGGCCGGTCGAGCCGTGAAGAACATTCGGGACAAGTCCCGAACGGATATGCAGCCGAAGCCTTTCACCGAAGACTCTTCGGATTGTTTTCGCGCATTTTCTCGACGAAACGGCATCACGGCCTCGTCCGCGAAGCATGATCCGATCGCCGGACTCGTACCCGGAAGCTAGACTTCCGCCCCACCGTCCCAACATCCCGACATCCTGGAGGAGTCATGTCGCTGTGTGCCCGTGCCGCCGTGCACCGCGGAGGTGCCGCGGTGACCGTCGAGACCGTCGAGGTCGGCGACCCGCGTGCCGGGGAAGTCCGGGTCCGGGTCCGCGCATCCGGCATCTGTGGATCGGACCGCCATGTCCTGGACGGCGAGTGGCATGTCCCCTCGCCGACGGTGATGGGCCACGAGGGTGCCGGTGTCGTCGAAACGGTCGGCCCGGGTGTCACTCACCTGACCCCCGGCGATCACGTCGTCCTGGTCTGGAACCAGGGCTGCGAACGCTGCTCCGACTGCCTGTCCGGCCGGCCCTGGGCATGTCGCCGGCTGCGTTCCAACGACTGCCTGATGCCGGACGGCACCACCCGGTTGCGTCAGGGCGACTCGGAGCTGTTCGCCTACATCGCGGTCGGATCGCTCAGCGAATACGTCGTGGTACCGGCCTCGGCGGCGATCAAGGTGCCCGAGGAACTGCCTTTCGAGGTCGGGGCGCTGATCGGCTGTTCGGTCGCCACCGGCGTCGGCGCCGTCCTGAACAACGCGCGGGTCGGCGCGGGTGACTCGGCCGTGGTGATCGGCTGCGGCGGCGTCGGGCTCTCGGTCGTGATGGGACTGCGGCTGGCCGGAGCGGAGAAGATCGTCGCCGTGGACGTCTCCGAGGAGAAACTCGAACTCGCCCGCTCACTCGGCGCGACGCACACCGTCCTCGCCGGCGACGACAGCGTCCGACGCGTCGTCGAACTGACCGGCGGTGGCGCCGACCACTGTTTCGAGGCGATCGGTAATCCCCGTACGATCGCGCAGGTTCCCTCCTACCTCGCCCCGGCCGGGACCGGCGTCTTCGTCGGTATGCCGCCGGAAGGCACCCGGGTCGGCTTCGACGTCCTGGACCTGTGCTACGGCGGCAAGACCCTGATCGCGTCCAACTACGGAGGCTGCGTCCCGGCCCGCGACTTTCCCCGATACGCGGCGCTCTACCTGGCCGGACGGCTGCCGGTGGACCGTCTCGTCACGGAACGGATCGAACTCGACGAGGTCAACGCCGCCTTCGAGCGCATGCGCGGCGGCGAGGGCGCACGCAACGTCGTTCTCCTCTGAGCCTCCGTCCGGGTACGGACGCACGGATCACGAAGTCGCCGTCATCGGGGCGCGGGTGCGTCGTCGTGCCGCGGGGCGGGCAGCCGCACGCGCACGACGAGCCCGCCGCCCCGGGGCGACGGGCGTCACGCCCGGTACCTCCGGCACCGGGTCGAATACGACGCGGTGTGGGGGAATTCGGCGCCGTCTTCTACGACTTCATCGGCGGGGACGAGGGCCGGAACACGATGCCGCGCGAACATGCCGTGCTTCGGACCCGCGGGGATGACCATTCCGCCCGGCGAACGTCGGCGTGTGCACCGTATGCATGCGATACACCTGCCACGCCCGCGCCCCCGCGGATCGCGCGCCGGCGCGATCGTCGCGGCCCGTGTCGAACCGGTGTGCGGCCGGACCGTGTTGCCGTTGTGCCCCGTCGTCGGTCGTCGACCCGCCCGGTACGTCCACATTGGCTGTGGGGCGCGTTCCTGGGTGATTCGCGCGGGGCGCGTGCGCTCGTGCGCGGCGTGCGAACGTCCGCGTTCGGCGTGTATTTCCCGCAGCGGGCGGGCGGAACGCTTCCATCGATCCGGCACCCGGAGTGTTCAAACCAACCCGATGGGTAGCCAAGGTATGTGGTGCTGTTTTCGGCCACATCGAGGTCCTTCACCGAACTCCCCCGCCCGGCCCGCCACATGGCGGTCGGCAAGGGGAGTGGCATGGACCATACCGCCCATGAGCGACGGAGAACGGAGCGAGGCATGCTCGAATCGCCTGCCAACCGGCTGTCCGACACGGGAGATTCCGGCCACGCGGTGGTGCGCCGGCTCTCGTGGATGGAGTCGTACGTGAAGACCGGGTTCCACGTCGAGTTCACCGGCCCGAACGGCGCCGGCCCGGACACCCGACGCCGCGCCCGGGTCGTGGACGTCGAACGGCCCGCCGGTGACAAGCCGGCCGTGGGGTGCGCGCCGACCGGGAACGACATGACGGAGACGGACGTGTGCACCCTCTTCCCGTGGAACGGGGGCCTGTTCGTCGGTCGCGTGACGTGTGCCTCCCGGGGCCCCGTGACCCGTGGTCGACGCGACCGCGGTCAGGAGCGGGTACGTGGTCACCCCGACTGGCATCACCGACGAGCGCTGCGTACGCGCGTCGGCGACGGGAAGCACGAGACGCACGCGACCGAGGCCCCGGCGGCCACGCCCGCAAGGATCAACGCGGCATGTCGCTCGGGGACATGCCGACCGTGGTCGAAGGCCGAAGAGCCCCGAAGGGTGAGGGAGAGGACGCGCCGATCCCCGACGAGACGTCCCGGTACGTCGGGCGAATCGGGTGAATCGGGCGAGTCGGGTGAGTCGGGCGAGCGACAAGAGCGCTGACCGCGCGGGGTCGCACAGGTTCCCGTCATCGCCACGGCCCCGTCCGGGAGTTCATCACACCGGGCACATCGACGGCCGCGCCCGTCGCCCCGGGTGGCCGCCGTTCCTGCCTCGACCCGCCCACGACGATCACGTGCACGACCATTCTCCGAGCGTCCGGACGCCTTTGCGTCCGGGATCGCCGACATCCATCCCGCGTTCGAAGACCGCCGACGGCACAGTCGGCAACACCCTTCCGGATCATGATCACCCTCAAGCGCGCACCCCAGGTACCCCCGACCCGCCTCGCGACCGTCAACGGCACGGGCGGGTGGAGGTGTTGCCGGTCGGAGTGGGCGACGCCTCCCACCGGGGATGGACCGACCGGGGACCGCCCGGGGGAGGACCGCGACAGTGCGGGCGAGCCCGGGCACGCCGCCGAACCGCCCCTCGAACGCGGCGGCGACGGCCCGAACGACATCGGGATCGAGCCCGGTACACCGCTGCCGCCCGCCGCCGATGCCGACCGCGTCCGTGCCCGCGACTGCGCCCGTGACCCGGAGCGGGCCCCGGCCGCCGGCCGCGATCCGCGCACCGGCGAGCAACCGGCCGCCCGCGAAGAGGAATCGGATCCGCGCGGCAGGCTCCCCGCACGCGCGTTCGTCGGCGCGATGCGCACGGCCGGTGCCCTCCCGGCCGGGCCGCTCGGCCACGACACCGCACCCACCCCACGCCTGCGGCGATGCGCCCGGCTCGGACGCGGCTCGGCCCGCGAGAGCGACGCCCACGACATCCCGGTGAAGACACCCGGCGCACCCGCCCGAGCGGCCGACGCGAGCCCGGACACGACGTATCGGGCCGAGCCGGCGACCGAGACACACCGGTCGCCCGGCGCGAAGGTGACCGCCGGCAACCCCAGCTTCCACGGCGCTTCCGAATGCCCGCGGCCGGGCCCGGGGTTCGGTCGTGCGCGGCGCGCGCACCACCGCCGTGACCGCCGGGAACCCGCACACCGAGACCGGGATCGCCAACCGCGCCCCCACCCCGTGGCGGACGGCCCCGGACAGCGGCGAGGCGGGTGCCGACGTCGATACCTCGATCGTGGACGAGGCCGCGGCCTGCTCGGCGGCGAGGCCGTGCGTGCCCGGGCCGACGCCGACCGGGAACGAGCCCGGGCCACGCGCGAGGAGGCCGAACAGCGCGCGGCCGTGCGCGCCGATCGGCAGCGTCGGGACGAACAGCGGCGACATCGCCGGCCGCCGACGCCCGCCGGGCGAAACGCGACAGCGAGGCCACGGGAATCACCACAGGAAACGCGATCAGGTATGGCGATACACAAGGCCGAGGCAGCAGAAAGGGCAACTCCGGCGCCCGAGAAGTCGATCGGGGTTGTCCACGACGAAATTCCCCGTACAGGCCGCCCGTTCGGCCGGGTGCGCCAAGTCCGGCCGACGGCGATCGGACCGGGGATCGGGGCATCGTCTCCAGCGAGGAAGGGCCGGGCGACGCCCGGCGCGACGACAGCGCGGGAGACCCCCCGGACGACTGCGAGGCTCGCCGGCCCGAATGGCGGGCACCGCCCACCGCCCTACTCCACAACCCCCCTCGACAACCGCCGTACCCGCCGCCGCCGCGACCGCCGGAACATCCGGTGGACCGGACCGGCGACGAGGCCGCCATGCCCGAAAGGTAGCGTCCCGTGCAGGCCTCCAACCCCTTCCCCCCTCTAGGTCTCGGGGCCGGTTCGCTGGTCGCCGCGCTCGCCGGTGTACCCACGTGGATGGCCGTGGGCTTCCTTGTCCTGGCCGTCCTGTGGATCCTGGCCGCCGCCATCCCGGCCTTCACCGCCTGGACCAACACGCGGAGTCGCTGCGCGGACCGCCGGCGCCACTTCACCGCGCTGGAGAACGCCGCCGGCTCCCTCAGCCCCCAGGAACGTGCCGCCGCGATCACCGAGGCGATCCGGATCCAGGACGCCCCCGAGCCCCCGACACCCGAGCAGCCACCGTCGACGGCGGGCGACCGGACGAACCCCTGAAGAAGGCGCCCCGAGCGGGAAGGCCCGACGCGACGGCCACGGGTCCGTCGATGCGGCTACGGCTTCGTTCGGGGCATGTTCGGTTCGCCGTGCCGGACGGCGATGGTCGTGCCGAAGTCGTGGGCGGTGTTGTTGTGTTCGTAGTGGATCGGTCGCCGATCGATCGGCAGCGCGTCGGCGATCTCGCGGGTGAGTCGGGCGAGTTCCTCGCGACCGGCGGAGTCCCGGCGGAGCAGTTCGGTCAGTTCCACGGACCAGAGGGCCGGCAGTGCTCGCCGCACCTCGTCCCGGACCGTCGCGCCACGCACCAGGGCGGCGCCGCGAGACCTCCACCGCCGACGATCTGTGGCACGCCGCGCACGGTAGGCCGCTGCTCCTGCTGCGCGCGGCCGGATCATGCTGCCCAGGCCGGGGACGATCGCCGATCTGCTGCCGCCGCTGCTCGACCGGCTCGACGCGGCGGCGACGAACGCCCTGCGGCTGCCGGCGAGTCTGGGCGACGCCGAGATGGGCGCCGCGCACATCGGCGCCCTGGTCGGGCTGCCGGATCCGGTCGGTCTGTGTGATCGACTCGCCGAACCGGGTCTGGTCGAGGCCACCGAGCACGGGTATCGCTGTGCCTCGGACGCCCTGCCGGTGCTGCGCGACCGGCACACCAGGCCCTTCCCCGTCGAGACGCTGTGCGAATACTTCGCCGGTCGGGTCGCGCTGCCGACCACCGAGCCCGCCGAAGTCGCGTGCCATGGAAGGGCGTTGGAGGTGGTGGCGGAACTGGCCGAGTGGTCCGGTCGCCCGGATCTCGCGGTCCGGCTCGCGCGGGCCGCGTCGCCGACGCCGGCCCGGTCGTTGCGGTTCGGTGTGTGGGGTCGGATCCTGAGCAGCGGCTCGCTCGCCGCCGAGCACGCGAAGGATACGAACGCCACGGCGTACTTCAAGCACGATAAGGCATCCGGGCCCTGCTGACCGGCCGTCGCATCGCCTCGGCGGCGCTGCCGGCGGAAGCAGTGCTCCTGTGGCGCCGGTTGGGTGATCTCCACGGTGCGCACGCGGCGGCGCAGGCCGGGCAGTGCGTGCCCGCCGCCGAGCAGGTGATCGCCACGCCGGCACCCGCTCCGGGCGGCGGTACGACGGCCGGCGTGCACTCCACCGGGCCCGGGAGCGTCGCCGGCGCGGGAGTCGGGGCCGGCGCGGGCACCTCGGGCCCGACCGTGCTGCTCGCGGTGGCCGCCGTCGTGGGGATCGCGGCCGTCGGGGGCGTCGCGTACGTGCAACACGAGCGGTCGTCCCGAAGCGAGCCGTCGTCCCGGACGGGGAGTACGAGTTCGGTCACGCCGAGCCCGAACGCCGAGACGTCGTCGGGCCTCGCGGGGACGTGGCGGGACGGCCGGGGCGACATCATCCGGGTCTCCGCGTCCGGCTCCGGCTCCTACGCCTTCACGGTGCAGTCCACGTGCGGCACGGAACTCGTACACGTCACCCGGTCCGGTGACTCGTACACCGGCACCGGACCGCTCTACGACATGGGCGGCGAGGCATGCCGCAAGGCCGTCGGCCGGGTGGACTTCACCATCACCCTCGCCCCGACGGGAAGACCGCCGTGGCCGTGGTCACGATGCCGGACACCCGGGTTCAGGGCAGGTCGGTGGTGTGTTACACGTGCGGGACACACACCTTGAGCCGAGTTTCGTGACTCCGGAGGAGTCGGCATGACCGATGGAGCAGGCGACCGATACTCGATCCGGATCGGCGGCGACGCCTCCGGACCGGTCGTGGCGGGCCACGACATCCACATCGAGACGGCACGATCCGAACCGTCGGCGGCCCGAGTGGACGAACCTTCGGGCGACACGCAGACGAACACCGCTGAGGACCACGCCACCGTCTACGCGGTGATGGACGGCGAGCAGCACATCCACCACCATCACCCCCGCGCCCACCCGCACGCGCACGAGGACGGTCCCGAACCGACCGGGTGACCCGTGACGAACGGTCTCGGGTGCGTCCCGGGGGGAACGGTCCCGGGTACGTTCCATCACGCCGGCGCGGACCGGCCGCGCCGCCGCGCGGCCGACCCACACCGGTGTGGTGGCGAACGGCCCCGAGGCCGTCGCCGGCGTCCCGCTCCCCACCACCGACGAACCGGCGCCCCAGCGGGGTCGGTTCGACATTCGGATGCGGGACGCCGGCGCGGTCCGTCGGGGCCGAGCGCCACGATTCGTGGCGACGCCCGCGGTTACAGGCGGGTGTTGTGGCGTGGGTCTCGGTTGGTTCGTCGGGGTGGTCGAGTGAGGGTGATCTGGCGGACGAGCTGGTGCAGGCACGCGGTCATGGCGATGGCCGGCAGGGCGGCGCCGACGATGCCGTGCAGGTTCTTGGGCGCTTCGGTGACGGCGAGTGCCATGGACAGTCCGGCGAAGGTGATGGCCACGACCCAGGAGTGCGCGGCTCTGTGGTGATGGAGGCTGGAGCGCAGGATGGACAGGCAGGCCACGATCCAGGGGCCGTGGAGGAGGATGGGCCACCAGCGGGCCAGGCCGTGTTCGGCGGGGGCGGCGTGGCGTAGCGGTTCCAGGGTGATGATCGCGCCGAGGACGCTGATCGCGGCGACCAGGACGACGGTGGCCGCGACCATGGTATGGCTGAGGCGATCGAGTACCCGTATGCCGGTCGCCGGTTGCCGGGCGGGCTTGGGGGTGGCCGGGACGCGGCGACGGTGGCCGGCGGGCACCCCGATCCCTCGCGCGCGACGTTCGTCGGCGGGGGTCGTGGGAGTACCCGGATCGGATGGTTTCGCGGGCCGGGTGAGGTCCGACCCGAGCAGCCACTCCTGCGTCGCGTCGTACGGGGAGAGCGGGTCGAGTGGCGTCCCCGTGTCGAACATCGACCACGAGTCGACCGAGCCGAGGGGTGGGGGAGCGTCGCCGTGCGGAGTAGGGAGGACGGGTGAGCGGGACAGGTCGTGTCCGGTTCCGTCGTACATGGGCCTCACTCGTTGCTGCGTGCGATGAACTGTCCGGGGGGATGGTGTCGAGGACGGCGGGCCGTCAGGACCGGCGGGTGCCCACGATGTCGTCGAGGCGGCGCGAGAACGCGGCCGCGATCAAGGCCATGGAAAGGGCGAATTGCTCCATCTCGGCGGAGCAGTGGTGGAGTCGAACACATTCTCCCGCGCGCTTGAGATGAGCATGGGGGGATCGGCTGAGGAAGGTGGCCGCTCGGGGGGTGAGTATCCACTCCCCCAAACGAAAGGAGTGTCTGTCGATCTTGGTGGGAAAGGGGAGGTCGGTGGATTCGTGAAAGGTCACATTCATCGAAACGACGAACACCGGCGGGGCGGATGTGCGCCGTAGGAGTGAAATTATGGCCGGCACTTCTGTCATTTACGATGATCGCGCGGTGTGCTGTATGCGGTTACGCGACGCATTCAAGTAAATCGCCCGTGGCGGCGCTCCGAAGACGGAACGTTCCGTCATCGGAGCGCCGCCACGGGCCGTGGAAGCGGCGTTCCTGCGACGTGGGAAGCGCGGTGGGAGGAGCGACGGCCGGCCGGGGGCCGTTCTCAAGCGGTATCGACGCTCGACGGAACGGCTTCGGTGCTCCGTGGTGATTCGGGATCCATCGTTTCCCGAACGGTATGCGCCGGTTCTCCGTGAAGAGGCGAAACACGGGCGGATCGATCCGCGTGCCACGGGTGCGATGCTCGGTGAATATCGACTCGACGGCACGCGTACTCCGATATCGCACGGTGCCGTCATGACGGCGTTCCCGTGCGGCGCCACGTCCTCGGCAGGTGCCGCGTGACTTCCGGGTCGTCCCTCTCCCCGTCGCGGTTCATCGACCGTGCATCCGTGGGATTCCGGTGAATGTTCGCGAAGGCGCTTCGGTATCCCACGAATATTCGCGCGGAATCGGACTCGGCGCTTTCGATGCCCGGGCGCGGACAGGCGTGACCTCGATCTCGACCCTACTCTCGGGAAGGGCGGCGATCGCAGCACCCGCATAGTACTGGAACCGTCTTGTTGGTTGCACAACGATCGTTATGGTTCATCCTTTCGGCGTACTGCCTCGTCCCGGACGCTCCGCACGGACCGATCCCGACGCATGAACCGAACAAGTCCTTGAGTGCTCAAGCTTCTGATATGCTTGAGCACTCAAGGAGGTCGCAATGACTGATGCGTTGGACGTTTCGCTGCGTCTCGTGCGGGCCCAGACGGCCCTGGTCAAACGGTTCGACGCGAGTCTGGGCGGGCTGCACGGGGTGAGCCTGGCCGACTTCACGACGCTGTTGCGTCTGGGGCAGGCGCCCGGCGGTCGGATGCGCCGGGTGGATCTGGCCGAGGCGCTGGGTCTGACGGCCTCCGGGGTGACCCGGGGGCTGGTGCCGCTGGAGCGGATCGGGCTGGTGACGCGCGAGACGGACGCCCGTGACGGCCGGGTGGCCTACGCGGCACTGACCGACACCGGCCGTGCGCGCCTGACGGACATGCTCGCCACGGCCGAGCAGGTCGCCGCCGAGATCTTCGCCGCGCCGCCGTGGAGCAAGGAGGACATCGGCCGGATGTCCGCGCTGCTGACGCGCCTGGGCGGCACCGGCCTGCCCGGCCACACCCCCGCCCCGTGACCCCGGCACGCGGCCCTTCCGACGGATGCCTCATCCGCGCCCTGGAGCAACCACATGAATCCGACCCCGACCCCCGCCCCGCCCCTCGTCCCGGGAGGCGCCACGGCCCACGCACCGGCGGCCATCCACACGCGGGGCCTGCGCAAGGTCTATCCGCGCGCGCAGGGCGGCCTCGTCGCCGTCGACGCCCTGGACCTGACGGTCCGGCAGGGCGAGTTCTTCGGCCTGCTCGGCACCAACGGCGCCGGCAAATCCACCACCATCGGCATGCTCACCACCCTGGTCGCGCCCAGCGCGGGGCAGGCGTGGGTCGCCGGGTACGAGGTGAGCGCCGACCCGGTCGGCGTCAAGTCCCGCATCGGTGTGGTCTCCCAGGCCAACACCCTGGACCGCGCGCTCACCGTCGCGGACAATCTCGCCTTCCGCGGCCGCTACTTCGGCATGCGCGCCCCGGCGGCCCGCCGCCGCGCGCTCGAACTGCTGGAACGGTTCGGCCTCACCGACAAGGCCGGCGCCAAGGCCCACCAGCTCTCCGGCGGCCAGGCCCGCCGCGTCATGATCGGCCGGGCCCTGATGCACCTGCCGGACGTGCTCTTCCTCGACGAACCCACCGCGGGCGTCGACCCACAGGCGCGCGACGACCTCTGGCGGATCATCGCGAACCTGCACGAGACCGGCCAGACCGCGGTGTTGACCACCCACTACCTCGACGAGGCCGAAGCCCTGTGCGGGCGCCTGGCCGTCATCGACCACGGACGCCTGCTCGCCTGCGACACCCCCGAGGCGATCAAGGCGTCCAGCGGAGCGCGGACGGTGATCACCGTCCACTACGACGGCGATGCCACCCCGGCCACCGACGCACTGCGCGGCATCCCCGGCGGCCCCCACGACATGGACGTCGACGGCCCGACCGTACGGGTTCGCACCACGCGTCCCGACGGCGTACTGGGCCACCTGCTGCGAGCCGGCGGCGCGGTCGGACTCACCGTCCGCGACGCCACCACCACACCCCCCAGCCTGCAGACCGCCTTCCTCACCCTGACCGGACGTGACTACACGCCATGACCACCGCGAACCCCCTCGTCACCCGTCCGTCGCTCTCGTCCCGCCGGGCCGCCTGGCACGCGTACCGCGCGCTGACCAGCCGCGACCTCCACGTCCTGCGCCGCAACCTGCCGGCACTGCTGATCCAAGTCGGCCTGCAACCGCTGCTGTTCACCTTCGCCTTCGCCTACGTCATGCCCGGTATCGGCACCGGACTCGGCGGCGCGACCTCGTTCTCCACGATCCTGCTGCCCGGCCTGATCGCCAGTACCCTCACACTCCAAAGCATCATGTCCGTCACCGGACCGCTCGCCGCCGAACTCGGCCCCGGTCGCGAGATCACCGACCGGGCCCTGGCGCCGCTGCCCGTCTGGGCGCTGGGCCTGCAGAAGATCACCTCCTCCGCGATCTTCGGCCTCGTCTCGACCCTGGTCGTCGTCCCGATCGTCCGGTTCGTGCACGCCCCCGGCAACGCGCCCCGAGCGCACGTCGACAGCTGGCCCCTGCTGCTGACCACCCTGGTGCTGAGCGCGCTGCTCGCCGCCGCCCTCGGGCTGCTGCTCGGAACACTCGTCGACGCCTCCGCCTTCGGACCGCTGCTCGGCCTGCTCCTGGCCGCGGCCACCATGCTGGGCTGCGTCTACTACCCGTGGACCGCGCTGCACAACATCCGATGGGTCCAGGTCCTGACCCTGGCCAACCCGCTCGTGTACATGAGCGAGGGCCTGCGCGCGAACCTCACGCCCTCCACCGGCCACATGCCCACGTGGGCCTACCTCACCGCCCTCACCCTCGGTACCGCCACCCTGGGTCACCTCGCCCTGCGCCGCTTCGCCCGGCGGGTGCGGACCTGACCGGGCGCCCGCCGCGTCGGGCGCCCGGTCACGGCGATTCGGCGCCGCAATGCGGCGGGCTGTTGACTGATTACCGGTAATCGGTAATTCTCTCTTCCGTGGGAAGCTACTCGGAAGGGGCGCGATGGGGCTGACCGAGATGATGGATCGGCCGGATCGGTTGACGGACGCCGTTCACCGGACGCTGAAGGCGGCGATCCTCGAAGGGGACCCGGCTCCGGGAATGCAGCTTTCGGTGCCCGAGCTGGCACGACGGCTGGGGGTCTCCCGAGGGTCCGTCCGCGAAGCCGTACTGCAGTTGGTAGCCGATGGCCTGGCCGAAGAGCGGCCCCGTCGAGGTGTCGTGGTGGTCCGACTCGGGCCGGCCGAGATGCGCCACATCCATCAGGTCCGTGAGGTCCTCGAGGGGCAGGCGGCACGGTTGTGCGCGGAAGCGCCCGGACCGGGACTGGTCGAGGCTCTCGAAGACGCGCTCGACGAACAACGCCTGGCCATCGCGGCGGACAGCGAATCCGGCTACACCGGCAGCGACGGCCGATTCCATGCCCTGCTCCGCGACGCGTGTGGCAATCCGATGCTCGGCGCTCTCATCGAACGGCTGCACAACCAGATGCGGCTCGCGTTGACCCGCGCGGCCGAGGCGCCCGAACACCGGAGTTGCGGACACGACGAACTCCACCAGGTACTCCGGGCGGTTCGCGACCGTGACCCGGACGCGGCCGAAACAGCGATGCGACGCCATATCCGCCGCACCAGGGCCGCTCTGGAGGCGTACGAGGAAGAAGACACCGACTCGAGGGGAAACCGCGATGAGTAGGCCGTCACCCCGGTCGGCACCCGAGGCGTCCGTGGCCGGCGCAGTGATCACCTTCGCCGATGTGCGGGCCGCGGCCGACCGCATCGCCGGTGTCGCACACCGTACGCCGGTGCTGACCTCGCGCACGCTCGACGAGAGCGTCGGTGCCACGGTGTTGCTGAAGGCGGAGAACCTGCAGCGGGCGGGCGCCTTCAAGTTCCGCGGCGCCTACAACCGGATCTCCACCCTGTCGGCCGACGAACTCGCGCGCGGCGTGTGCACGTGGTCGTCCGGCAACCACGCCCAGGCAGTCGCCCTGTCGGCGGCCCTGGTGGGGACACACGCGACCGTGTTGATGCCCGAGGACGCACCCGCCGCGAAACGGTCGGCGACCGAAGGCTACGGCGCGACCGTCGTGACATACGACCGCTACCGGGAGGACCGGGAGGTCAAGGCACGCGAACTCGCCGACGCCCGCAGGCTCGTCCCCGTTCCGGCGTTCGACGATCCGATGGTCATGGCCGGACAGGGAACCGCGGCGCTGGAGTTGATCGAGGACGCGGGCCCCGTCGACACGCTGGTTGTTCCCGTAAGCGGCGGTGGACTGATGGCCGGCTGCGCGACCGCCGCCCGGGCTCTGCTGCCCGGCGTGGAACTGATCGGTGTCGAACCCGTCGCCGGGAACGACACCGTCCGGTCGATCGCGGCGGGGAAGCGCGTGCGTATCCCCGTTCCGCACACCATCGCCGACGGCCAGCAGGTGGA
Source organism: Embleya hyalina (assembly GCF_003967355.1). GTDB lineage: Bacteria > Actinomycetota > Actinomycetes > Streptomycetales > Streptomycetaceae > Embleya > Embleya hyalina. The sequence continues at coordinate 853,518 of NZ_BIFH01000013.1, forward strand.
GATTCCCGGAGCGCTCACCTTCGAGGTCAATCGGCGCCTCGTCGACGATTTCCTGCTGGTCGAGGACGACGAGTTGATCGCCACCATGACGCTTTTGTTCGAACGGCTGAAGACCGTCGTGGAACCCTCGGGCGCCAGTGCCTTGGCCGCGGTGCTCGGCAATCCCGCGAGGTTCGCGGGACGTCGTGTCGGAGTGATCCTCTCCGGCGGGAACGTCGGCATCGAGCGCTTCGCCTCGTTGACCGCGGGCGGACGGCCGTGAGCCCCGCCCGCCGTCGAGGCGCCGTCGAGGGCATGCCCGTCGCCGGCCGATACGACGCGGTCCTGTTCGATCTGCTCACGGCCCTCCTCGACTCGTGGTCACTGTGGAACGCGGTGGCGGGCGACGACGCGACCGGGAGCCGGTGGCGGGGTGAGTATCTGCGCCGTACATATGCCGTCGGCGATTACCGGCCCTACGAGGACCTGGTCTCCGAAGCGGCCCGGGCGCAGCGTCTCGACCCGGTACTGGCCCGGCAACTCGCGGACCGTTGGGACGAGTTGGCCCCCTGGCCGGAAGCACCCGGCGTCGTCGCCGAGTTGACGTCGACGTCCCGGCTGAGGGTCGGTGTGGTCACCAACTGTTCCGAGGACCTGGGGCGGCGGGCGGCGGCCCGACTCGGCGTCCCACTGGACGTCGTGGTCACCGCGCAGGCCGCGGGAGCCTACAAGCCGCGCCCCGAACCGTACCGACGGGCGCTCGACGAACTGGGCCTGCCTCCCGAACGGGTGCTGTTCGTGGCGGGTTCCCCCTACGACATCCCGGGAGCCGGCGGTGTCGGCATGCCCGTGTGGTGGCACAACCGTGCCCGCATGACGCGCGGCGACCTGCCCGCGCCACTCGCCGAGCACCACACTCTGACCCCACTGCTCGGCGACCTGTCCACCCCGAGCGCCGAACGTCCCGATGGAAAGGAAACCATTCCGCGATGAGCGAGTTGACCTACGCCGAGGCGCCACATCCGTACACACCCGCCGTGGCCGCGGGCGACCTGGTATTCGTCTCCGGACGACTCGGCGTCAAGGACGGCGTCTTCGTCGAAGGCGGCGTCGAGGCGGAAACCGCCCAGGCCCTGAGCAACGCCGCCCGGGAACTGGAGGCGTTCGGCCTCGACTTGAGCCATGTGGTCAAGGCGACGATATTCCTCGCCGACATCGACGACCTGCAACTCGCCAACCGTGCCTACATGCGGGCGATGCCCGAGCCGCGGCCCGCACGGTCGTGTGTCGCGGTCGCCGCGCTGCCCTTCGGTGGTCGCGTCGAGATCGACATCATCGCCTCCCGCAGCCGTCACGGCGACTGAACGGCGACGACGTCGCGGTTCGGGCAACCGGAGACGGTTGCCCCGTCCGACCCAAGCTCCCGAACCACCGCTCGACCAAGTGGGAGGTCCACATGGCCACGTTGTTCTCTCGTATCATCGCCGGGGAGTTACCCGGACGTTTCGTCTGGCAGGATCCGAAAGTCACCGCGTTCTTGACCATCGCGCCGTTGCGACCCGGTCACACCCTGGTCGTGCCCCGGCGTGAGGTCGACCGGTGGACGGACGCCGACGGGGCCCTCCTGGCGCGTTGCTTCGAGGTGGCCCAGGCCATCGGTCGGGGAGTGCAGCGGGCCTGGGACGCCCCGCGGGCCGGTCTGGTCATCGCGGGCTTCGAGGTGCCGCATCTGCACATACACGTCGCTCCCGTCTGGGACATGTCCGACTTCGAGTTCGACAAGGCGAAGCCGGAGGAGGACCCGTCGGCCCTGGACGACGCGGCGAGGAAGCTCCGCGCCGCCTTGATCGAGCTCGGCTACGAGCAGGCCCGGGACACCGGGCCGTAAACCCCCCTCGCACTGCCGCGTGGAAGCAGCGCCCCGCCGTGACGTGTTCCGGGCGTGGGTGGCCCCGCGCACGGGGCCACCCACGCCCGGACGTGCCGGTGTTCGGCGCGGTCACGACGCTCGGGGCGCGGGACCGGCCGGGCCGTCGTCCGCCGGTCGACCTACGCGACGTAGGACGCGTAGACCCAGCCCCTGATACCGGTCGCGTTGTGCTTGACGTAGTACCAGTACTGGAGATCCTGGTCGGCGACGACCAGACCCTTGCAGTAGACGGTCACCTTCGCGTTCTTCTGGAGGACACGGAGGATGGGGGAGTGGTACGTCCCCTTGGTCTTGCGCAGACTCACGTTGTTGCCGGTGATCTTCCCCGCACGGTCCCTGTTGTCGGAAACGTTGCAGAGGGGGTGGTCGACGGCTGCGGCCGTCGGGGCCAGGGCGATGCCCGCGCCCAGGAGCAGGGACACCGAGGCCGTCGCGGCGGCCACTCTGCGGCCGAACTTGCTCATCGAGGACTCCTTGGAAGCGCGCACCCGACCCGTCGCCGACTCGCGGACGTGCCGGGCACGACGTGGCGTGTCGTACGGAGCCGGCACCGAGGCGAAAGGCGGCCGATCCGGCGCCTCGAAACGGAGTGTCGCGGACGGTCCCACGCTCGGTGCCGCCCGCACATCATCGACACCCGGCCCCGCGCCTGCTAGCCGATTCGCGCGGCCGGCAGGCGCGCTTCGTCACGGAGGGCCACCACCGGGCCCCGGCGAGGCGTCCGGCGAACGTGTTGTGGAGTCAGGCGTACAGCCGCACGGAGTTCGTCGATGTGAGGTCCGTCCACAGGCCCCCGGTGCAGTTGTTGATGTCGAGGTCCCAGGCCACCTTGCCCGTGCCGTTGGACCCCGTGAATCCCTTGACTCCCGCACCGCCCGTCTGACAGTTCAGCACGGTGTATTCGCCGACGAGGTTGGCCACGTTGTAGGTGCCGTAGCGGTAGAAGTCGTACACGCGGGGGTGGTTGGGGACGTCGTCCCAGATGTCGCCCTTGTAGATGCAGACATGGCCCGGGTCGCAGACGGACGATCGCAACTGCGGGGCGGCCGAGGCGGTCGCGGTGGTCGTGGACGCGGCGGCCAGGCCGAGGACGGCGAAGAGCGCGGCCAGGGTACGGCGCCGAAGGGTCCTGCGGCCGGATCGGGGAGGGGTCGGGTCGACGTTCATGCTGGTCTCCCGGTTTTTCGTGGTCGGGAATCGGCCCGCCGGGCGGCTGCCCGTGCTCGCGGGTGCCGGGTCGGCACCCGATCACAGTGACCGCTCCGGTCGGCGTGGCGCCATCACCCAACCGAGTGGTGTGCGGGGGTGGGCGCCGCCCGCACTCGCGACTGGCTTCGTATGCCTCGGAGTTCGGTGACCCTGTCGCGTCGACGGCCGGTCGCCCGGGGATACGGCGGATCGGTGCTCGGTGCGGCGGTCACCGAGGTCGCATGCGGTTCGGTGCGGCCGGCGCCGAATCCGGGTACCTGCCGCCCGGGAGGAACCCGCCCGGCCCATCCGGGCATTCGCCCGCCCGGCCGGCACCTCTCGCGCGCCTTCATGGCGTCCTCGGTCCTGGCCGACCCCCTCGCCCGCGGGCATCGCGCCGATCCGCAGCGCGCCACCCGCGCGGGGTTCCGGGGTGGGCATGTCGACGCCGTGCTCCCACATGCGGCTCGCGAACTCGACCGCCCGGTCGCGGCGTTGGGCGTCGGCACCCCTGCCCGAGGCCACCTCTTTCGACTCGCCCGAGCCGCCGTTGTCGCCGCGCCTGTGGTCGTACCGTCGGTCGTTTGGTCACCCCCCGCCGTGACGGCGAGGGGTGCGACGACAGGTCTACGCGCCCGGGGGTTACCAGGCCATCACCCGAACCGGTTATCCGGAGGTAACGCGGGCTCGCGTACAACGGGTGGGGACCGCGCCGGGCGGCGATCGCCGTGGACGTCTCGTACGACGGCGGAAACACGTGGGAACGACCCGGATCGGGACACCTGATATGAGCAGACTGCGCGTAGCCGGCGGAAGCGGCTCCGGAGGGGCGCTGTTTCGCCGGCCGTCGGCGCGGGCCAGACTCGCGCTGATGTACGGCGGCGTGTCGCTCGTCGTCGGCGCGGTGCTGCTGGGCATCGTGTACTGGTTCGTCGACCGGCGACTGTCCGAGCGACTGCCGATGGCGCTGGCGAGGACACTGGCGGCGGACACGTCGTCCTCTCCCGCGTTCGTGAACGACTCCGGCCCGCTGAACATGGGCTCGACCCGGCCCGCGCAACGCCTGCCGGGTGTAGAGGTCCATGGCGTCGCGATCCCCGCGGACGCGGTCCGGCGGGCCGTCGACACCGGCCAGGACGTGACGATGAGTCAGTTGCTGACCGTGCTCGTCGCGGCTCTGCTGCTCCTGGCCGCGACCTCGATCCTGGTCGGCTGGTGGATGTCCGGTCGCGTACTGCGCCCGGTGCACAAGATCACCGCGACGGCCCGCCGCTTGTCCGAGCACAACCTGCACGAGCGAATCGCGATGCCCGGACCGGACGACGAACTCAAGGAACTCGCCGACACGTTCGACGGAATGCTGGATCGGCTGGAGAAGTCCTTCGACAGCCGGCGGCTGTTCGTCGCCAACGCCTCACACGAGTTGCGTACGCCGCTGACCATCCAGCGCACGGCGATCGAGATCGGCCTGGCCGATCCGCACTCGCCGACCGACGTCGTCGAGACCCGCGAGCAGTTGTTGGCGCTGAACCGGCGCACCGAACGCCTGATCGACGGCCTGCTCGACCTCGCGGTGAGCGAACGCGGCAACGTCCGGGCGTCCCCGGTCGCCCTCGACGAACTCACCGCCGACGTCCTGCGCCAGACCTTCCCGGCGGCCGAACAGGCGGGCGTACGGGTCGACGCGAACCTGACCGCCGGCGTGGTGTCCGGCGACCCGCTGCTGCTGCGCCAACTGGTCACCAACCTGGTCGAGAACGCGGTCCGCCACAACCACCCGGGCGGCTCCGTCACGGTCGCCGTCTCGGCCGGCCTGCTCCGCGTCCGCAACACCGGCCCGGTCATCCCGGCCGACCACGTCCCCGAACTCTTCGAACCCTTCCGTCGATTCCGCCCCGACCGCACCGGCTCGGCCAAGGGCTCCGGTCTGGGCCTGTCCATCGTCCAGGCGATAGTCCACGCCCACGCGGCCCTGCTCTCCGCCACCGCGAACCGGCACGGCGGCCTCACCATAGCCGTGGCCCTCCCCGGACCCTCCGGCCGCACGAACGCCCCGAACCCCTCCGTTCGACCCCCGCTCGAGAGCCGCCGGCACACCGGATTCGGGATCGGCGCGGATGACTCCGGTTCCCGGTTCGGGTGATGTCGGTGGTGGTGTGTGCCATGGCCGGGTACTCGGGCATCGATGTCCGAAGCGACGTCGCCGGCCACCGGACCCGTGCCCCGCCCCGGCACCCACCGGGCGTGCCCGCGCGCATCGCACGATCACCGCGCCACACCGCCCGCCCGTCCGCCGCACGTCGCGCGCCGGCGACGACCGAGCCGAATCGGTCGCCGTGCACCGTGCGGCGGTTCGACCACCACCAGACGCATCGGAAGGTTGCCCATGGCCGTACCCCTGCTCCTGACCCGCCGCCTGACCACCCCGATCGGCAGGCCACGCCGGCTGCCGGACCACCACTACGATCCCGCCCTGTGTGCGAACGTCGTCGCCGACGGCACCCTGCTCGTCCACGCCGCGGACCCGAATCTCGTCGCGGACTACACCTCCACCCAGGAGCCCTCGGGCCTCAAGACGGACGACTGACCCGAAGCCGTCCCGGCGGTTCGAAGACGATCTCTCGAGGCCGAGCAGGATCGGAGAAGCCCCGGTCATGGCGCGGCCCCTAGCGTGATGGTCATGGCAACCGCAGGGCGTCCGGGTCCGGTCCGGGTGCCGGGCGGGTACACATCTCTACTGTGCAAGGGGCAAGACATGAAGGCGCACGTCAGCTCGATCCTCCTCGGTGTCCGTGACATGGACCGGGCGAAGCGGTTCTACACCGAGGGGCTGGGTTGGAGGGTCGAGAACGACTACGGCGTCTCGGTGTTCTTCGCGTCGGACGGGGCCTCGCCGGTCGGTTTCTATGCCCGTGAGGGTCTGGCGGCCCAGGTGGGGACGGATCCGGAGGGCAGCGGTTTCAGCGGGCTGGTCCTGACCTACGTCGTGCGCAGCGAGGCGCGGGTCGACGAGATCATGGCGGAGGCCGTGAAGGCCGGCGCCACGATCCTCAACCCGGCCGGCGCGCTGCCGTGGGGCGGCTACGGCGGCACGTTCGCCGACCCCGACGGCTACGTCTGGAGCGTGGGCTACAGCGACCAGGGCACCGACCAGCCCTACGCGGAGTAGCCGCGACCGCTCGCCGCACGGGCGTCCGGGACGGCACGGTACGCGCCGCTGCCGTCCCGGTGTGGGATGTCCAAGCCGGGCGGTCCGGATCCGCGGTGACCTCGCCGACGAGGTCGAGGTCGAACCGGACGTCGGCAGGATCGTCGTTGACCTCCGGGTCCGCGGACGGGAGGGTGGACGACTGTGCGGACCTCCGCCCGGGAGCGTTCGCAGGCAGTGCGGCCGGCTGCCGTCTCAGGAGGTCCTGTGCCCTACGGTTACCTTGTCCCGGTCGTGCTCGTCGCGGTCGGCACGGTGTTCGCGCTGCGACCGGCACCGTGGTCGCATCCGCTCGGCCGCGCGAGTTACTTTTTCGGTCTGGCCGCGAACGAACTGCCGTTCGCGGCCTTCCTCTGGATGCTGCTCCTCCCGACGGTGTCGGCGTTCGCTCAAGGGGACATCGACTCGGCGGGTGCCTGGGCGATCGTCGCACTGGCCGCGGTGACCACGCCCGGACTCGCGATCATCGCCTGCCGCGGACTGGGAGAGCGGGGCAGGATCGAGCACGCCATGGAGGAAGGTCTGGGCGCCGAATGGCGCGCCGCCATCGACGCCGATCTGGGCAAGGGCCTTCGCCGTCGGCTCCCTCTGGCACGCGTTCTGATCCTGCCCATCTTTCGGCGTCGGTGGGATGTGCGGCGCGTCGCGAACCTCTCCTACGGCGACGCGGGCCGCCGCAACAGACTCGACGTCTACCACCACCGCTCGCGCCCGGTGGGCGGGCCCGTGCTGATCCACATGCACGGCGGCGGTTACACCGGGGGTCACAAGAACAGCCAGTCGCTTCCCCTGCTGTACCGGCTCGCCGGTCGGGGCTGGGTGACCATCAGCGCCAACTACCGGCTCAAGCCACACGTCAAGCACCCCGACCACATGATCGACCTGAAGAAGACGATCGCGTGGGCGCGGCAATACGCCCACGAGTACGGGGCCGATCCCACGACGTTGTTCATCGCGGGCAGTTCGGCGGGCGGACACATGGCCTCGATCGCCGCGCTGACCCCCAACGACCCCGAATTCCAGCCGGGTTTCGAGGACGCCGACACCTCGGTCACCGGGGCCGTCATCCTGAACGGCTTCCTGGGTCCCTACTGGGACCAGGGCCCCGAATCCTCCCCCTTGGGCCATGCCGGACCCGACGCGCCCCCCTTCTTCATCGCGCACGGCGACCTGGACCCGCAGGTCCCCGTGTCCGACATCCGAGCGATTGCCGACGAACTGCGCCGTACCTCCGACAATCCGGTCGTCTACGCCGAGTTGCGCGGTGGGAACCACGCGTTCGACCTGTACCACTCGCCCCGCTTCGAGGCCCTCGTGGACGCGATCGAGGCATTCACCGCCTGGGTGAGATCGACCCGCCTCGCGCCACCGACACACGAAGGCAACGGGCAGGCACCCCCAAGCCCCTTCACCCTTCCTCCGAGCCCCGACCGAACCCCGGCCGGCTGACCACCGACCGGGCGTCGCGTCCGCACCCGCGAACACCACCGGCCCCGGCGCGCGACGGAGCCGGGGCCGGCCCACACCGACCGCCGGTGGGTGGGGGCGTGGCGGGCACAGGAGTGCTGTGCCGGGTGGTGACGGGGTGTCAGTGGGCGGTGGTGGCGGGGGCGGCGGGGGTGTTCGCGGGGGTGTCGGCCGCGGCCGGCGGGCCGGCCTTCTTCAGTGGCACCTCGATGACGAACAAAGCGGCGAGGAACGCCACGGCGCAGGCGATCGCCGCGGCGAGGAAGATCTGGTGGGTGCCGTCGGTGACGGCTTGCAGGTAGGCGTGCCTGCCGGCGGCGGGGAGCCGGTCCAGCGCGTCGGGGTCGGCCGCGACGTCGCTTGTCGCGGCGGGTACGCGGGAGTGGAGGGAGCGGGTGAAGAGCGCGCCGAACAGGGCCACACCGAGGGAGCCGCCGAGGGTGCGGAACAGGTTGATCGAACTCATGGCCGCGCCCATGTCCCGCATGGAGACGCTGTTTTGGGCGATGGTGGAGGCCATCTGCAGGGTGAGGCCGAGTCCGATGCCGACCAGGACCATGTACAGGGCGGTCGTCCGCGACGACGTCGCGGTGTCCATGGTGGCCAGCAGGCCGAGGCCCACGGCCAGGAACGCGGTGCCCAGGACGGGGAAGATCTTGTAGCGGCCGGTGGCGGACATCACCTTGCCCGCGATCGCGGAGACGATGACGACGGGGATCATCATGGGCAGCATGAGCAGGCCGGAGTTGCCGGCCGAGGCGCCCTGCACGGTCTGTTGGAACAGCGGCAGGTAGAGTCCGCTGCCGAACATGACGACCCCGGCGACCAGGATCAGCACGACCGCGAGCGGGTAGTTGCGGTGGTCGGTGAACACGGTCGGCGGCAGCAGCGGTTCCGCGACCCGCCGCTCCACCGCGATGAACGCGGCGAGTCCGACCACGGCGATGGCGGTCGGGGTGAGGATCTGCCAGGACCCCCAGGCGTAGGTGACGCCGGCCCAGGTGGCGGCGAGCACGATCGCGCTGATGGTGACGGTCAGCAGTGCGATGCCCGCCCAGTCGATCCTCGCCTTGATGCGCTTGGCGGGTACGTGGAGTGCCAGCCACAGCCACGCCAGGGTGAGCACGCCCAGCGGCAGGTTGACGTAGAAGGCCCAGCGCCAACCGAAGTGGTTGGTGATGAACCCGCCGATCAGCGGGCCGCCGATGGTGCCGATCGCCATGATGGAGGCGCCCATGCCCTGGTACTTGCCGCGTTCGCGCGGCGGGACGAGGGCGGCGATCAGGGCGAAGGCGCCGGCGCCGATGCCGCCGGCGCCGATGCCCTGTACGACGCGGAAGACGATCAGCTGGGTCATCGACTGGGACAGGCCGCACAGTGCGGATCCGGCGACGAACACCGCGATCGAGGCCAGGTACATGGGCTTGCGGCCGACGAGGTCACCGAACTTGCCCCAGATCGGGGTCGTGACGGCGGTGACGAGGGTGTAGGCGGTGACGACCCAGGAGATGTGTTCCAGGCCGCCGAGGTCGCCGACGATCGTGGGCATCGCGGTGCCGACGACCATGTTGTCGAGCATCGACAAAAGCATCGCGAGCATCACGCCGAGCAGCACCCAGCGCACGTTCTTCGGCTCGGCGGCCGGCGTTGCGGGATCGGCGGGTGGGAGGGATGCGGACATGACCGATCGCTCCTTTCGGGCAGGGGAGGAGAGGGAGGCGGTCGGGCAGTGCCCCGCGACCGCCGTCTCAGAAGAGCACACTCGTAAAATAAGTGCAACCGATGCACTTTTGAAATTGCACAACCGAAGGGTAGGATCCGCGTATGACCGAGACCGGCGCCGCGCCCGCACCACTGGGGCGCCGTGAGCGCAAGAAGGCCGCCACCCGTCAGGCGATCGCCGACGCCGCGCTGGACCTGTTCCTGGAGCGCGGCTACGACGACGTCAGCATCCGCGAGATCGCGGACGCCGCCGACGTGTCCACCACGACGCTCTTCAAGCACTTCTCGGGCAAAGAGGCGCTGGTCTTCGACCGACAGGACGAGATGAAGGCCCACCAACTCGCCGTGGTGCGCGAACGACCCCGGGGCCAGTCCATCCCCGTCGCCCTGCGCGAGCACGCCCTGCGCTACCGCCAGATCAACCCCGACGACGAACCCGAGGCCGCCGCCTTCCTCGACCTGGTCGGCAGAACCCCGGCGCTGCTCGACTACCAGCACGCCGCGTGGCTGGAGAACACGACGGCCCTGGCCCGGATCATCGCCGAGGACAGCGGCCTCCCGGCGGACGACCCGGCCTGCACGGCCCTGGCCCACTTCGCCCTCGAAGCCCCCCGTGCCGCCCGCCACCACCAGGACAGAGCCGAAGCCATCACCCGCGCCTTCGACCTCCTGGAACAGGGCTGGCAATCCATCACATCCGGGACCCACAAGCCCTGATACGAGGTGATCGCGCCGGCGCGTTCGCCGCCGGCATCACCTTCACCCCGGCCGCCCTCGCGGCCCGCCCGTGGAGGTGGATCGGTGGGGGGATCGGGCTCGAACCGGTCGTGGGGCGAATGAGTGTCTGATAGCGTCCGGCGGGTTGGGACACCGTCTGCGGGGGCGTTGTTCGAGCGGTGCGAAGGCGCGTATCACTCGTTCACTCCGGGGGCCGTGGAATGACACACCAGGACGCGCCGGCCGTCGCCGGGATCGACGTCGCCGTCCCGAGCGTGGCGCGGGTCTACGACTATCTGCTCGGCGGCAAGGACAACTTCGCCTCCGATCGAGAGGTCGGGGATCGCCTCCTGGCCATCGCCCCCGACACCACGCGCACGGCCCCGATCCACCGCGAGTTCCTGGTGCGGGGTGTGCGCTACCTGGCCGGGATCGGCGTCACCCAGTTCGTGGACCTGGGTTCCGGGCTGCCCACGGCCGACAACACGCATCAGGCGGCCCACGCGGTGGATCCGCGATGCTCGGTCGTGTACGTCGACCACGACCCCATCGTCCTCGCCCACGGAAGGGCCATCCTGGCCGACCACCCGCGAACCGCGGTCGTGCAGGCCGACTTCCGCTCGCCCGACGACGTCGTGTCCGCGCCGGGATTCGAGCGGCTGATCGACCTTTCCAAGCCCGTGGCCTGGTTGATGCTCTCGGTCGTGCACCATCTCGGAGACGAGGAGAACCCGAACGCCCTCGTCGAGGAGTACAAGTCCCGGATGACGCCGGGCAGTCACCTGTTCCTGTCCCATTTCCTCCGGCGCCCGGGAGACGAACGCATCGATCGCCTGGAGGCCGTCATGCAGGAGAGCCTGGGCAGCGGGCGCTTCCGGACGCAGGACGAGATCGAGAAGTACTTCGACGGCATGGAGATGGTCCATCCGGGAGTCGTCTCCACCGCCCTGTGGCGCCCCACCGCGCCCGTCGCCCCCGGGGACCTGGAAACGTCGCACATCCTGATCTCGGGCGGAATGGCCCAGAAGACCTGAGCTCGGCGTCCCTCCGCGGACATCCCGGCACCGGGCACCGGGCACCCCGGCCGACCAGGATCGCCGGGGCCGCGTCGAAGGGGGCCTCGCCGGCACCGTGCGGTTCGCGCCTCCTTCCGGCCCCAACTCCCCCTCGAAGTAGTCGTACAGCCGGCGCGATGGCCGCGCGGAGCAACGAGCAAGCGCATGACTGGGCTCCGGTGGGACGGGAACGGACCGGAACGCGCCCGGGGAAGCGTGGGTCGGCGCGGACGGCCGGCCGGTCGGACCGCCGCACCACGCTCTCGCGCGTCGGTCGCGCGCCAACCGGGTGAAGTACACGAACAGCCTTCACTCGAAAGGGATGGATCGTGTGCGAGCCGTCAATTCTGAATGACGTGCCGCCCTCTTTCGGCCGCCTGCGGGTGCACTCCCGACCCGCGAACCGCCGCATCCAGCCCGGCCCGCCGCCCCGTCGCCCGTTCACCCGGCCGCCCGCCGGCGCGCGACGACGATCCCGCGACCTTCACCGTCCCGGAAGGAACCCGCAACCACCATGAGTGACGACATCGCCTACGCGAAGATCCACCCCGCGATCGGAGTGGCCCGGGTGGGCAACAGTACCCGCGACGACGGCTGGTACTACGGCCCCGAGACACCGGACCCGGATCCGATGCCGGCCGGCTCCCTCAAGGACGACACAGGCGCGTTCAAGCGCCAGGCGGCCCGCTTCCGCCTCTACGGATACGACAGCGCCGGCAAAGTGGTACGCGAACTGACGGCCACCGACGCCGGAGTCGCGATCGAGTGGGGCGTCCACGTGGCGAACCGGAAGGCCGCCTGGTACGAGTTCAGCCTCGCCCTCGACATCCCCGACATGCAGGGCCACAGCTCACCGAGGCGCAACAAGGGCATCGACCGCCCCAGCCTGGTCATCGACCCCGGTCGCAAGACCCTGCGCGCCGGCACCGGCCAGAGCGTGGAGTTCACCGGCGGCATGTTCCAGGGCATCCCCGTCCCGCTGGGCCGGATGCACACCGACGAGCACGGCCGGCTCGTGGTGCTCGGCGGCTCCGGCCGGTCCGGCGCGAAGAACAACGAGGAACTGCACTCGTTCGGCAACAACGACGGCTGGTACGACGACGTCTCGGACGGCCCGGTCACCGCCGCGCTCACCCTGGACGGCCGCCGCATCGAGGTCGAACCCGCCTGGGTCGTGGTGGGCCCGCCCAACTACGCGCCGGACATCAAGACCGTGCGCACCGTCTACGACCTGCTCCTCGACGTCTTCGTCGGCAACGGACAACTGCCCCGGCCCACCCCGGTGTCCTTCGAACACCACATCGAGCCCCTGCTGCGCCGCTTCAGCGACCTGCAGTGGGTCAACAAGGGTTTCGCCACCCACTTCGGCAGCGCCGGCCCGGAGGACTTCACCACCACCGAGCTGCGGCGGCGCCTCTCCCGGCCCGGCAACACCTACCGCGAGCTGCGCCGTCAGGTGTACACCGCCATGCGCAACTACGAGCGCGACGGACTGGCGCCGATGACCTGGCCGTGGTTCTACGGCGACGGGATGGCCAGTCGCCCCACGTCACCCCGGCAGTACATGACCCTGTCGGACCTCCAGATGGACATGCTGCTCAAGTGGTCCGACGGCGCCTTCGTCAGCACCTCCCGGAGCGGCTTCCCGCGCCACCTGGAAGAGGCGCCCCTCGCCGATCGGCCCGGGCTCCTGGACCGCGCCGCCCTCGACTTCTGCCTCGCCGACGCCTTCCACCCCGGCTGCGAGGTCACCTGGCCGATCCGGTACGCGACGATGTTCGCCGAGCCGTTCCGCATCCTGCACCGCGCCGAGGGACAGGCGGAGCCCGACTACGGTGCGGAACTCACACCCGAGAAGGTGCTGGCCGCCGACGGCCCCCTGCACGCGCAGGGCCCGGGCGACCTGACCCGGTGGATGGCCGTCCCCTGGCAGGCGGACACCGCCAGCTGCCGCTCGGGCTACGAGTCCAACGCCGGCCTGGGCCCCCGGTACGACCCCCACCTGCCGACCTTCTGGCCCGCCCGGGTCCCCAACCACGTGCTGACCGAGCGCGACTTCCGGATCGTCAACAAGGAGGGCGGCTCGACACCCTCGGAGGACGAGCGCGAGGCGGCGTTCAACAATCGGGCCTCCTGGCTGCGAGGTCTGCACGGCACCTACAAGGAGCAGTTGAAGCAGGCCGCGGCGGAGTGGCACCACTTCGGCGTGGTGGAGACGCGCCGCTACACCGTCGGCGACGACAAGTACCCGCCACACGTGCACGTCGAGTCCGTACCCGGCTTCGCCCTCGAAGGGGTGCCGGACGACCGGAACCTGGTCACCCTGCACGTACCGCGGACCGCCGACGTCGGCGCTCAGGGCGCGGCGCTGTCCGCCCTCGCCGAACACGTCGGCCTCGCCCCCGAGAACATCACCGTCGGCTACATCGACAAGCTCGACCCCTTCGGGGAGGACGCCGCCAACGGCACCGACCGCGAGGGCTCTTCGTGACGGTGCACCACGCCGACGGCCGACCGAACACCCCACCCGACCCGATCCCGTCCCCAGGAGTGTCCCCATGACCAACCCCGACGTCATCTCCTCGTCCGACGCCGCGGCCCCCCGCCACGGCCACCGGTTCCTGCTCATCGGCACCGGGACGATCTTCGCCTACCACCTCGCGCTCTACCACGTCCCCGTCCACGCCTTCCAGATGATCAACAAGTTCGGCCTGGACGCGGGCCTGCGGACGAAGTACCTCGACGACCTCGCGAGCCACGAGGACCAGCGGGTGTACTACTCCCTGTTCTCCGAGGGCCATTGGCCGCTCAAGGAGATCGTCGACGGCACCCGCGACTCGCTGCCCATGGAACTCGAGCGGGTGACCGTGGACAGCGCCGGCAATCGCACCTTCACCAAGATTCTCGACGAGACCACCGCCACCTGCCGCCCGCAGGACGTCATCCACTACCGGCCACTCGACGCGACCGACTACCCCGAATACCTCACCTACCTCGCCTTCGGCCAGGGATCCGAGGTCCACCTCGCCCACCAGCTCGCCGCCTCGCCGAACTGGGACGAGGTCATCACCGCCACACAACCCTCCGGGTTCCGGCAGAGCGACCTCGACCACGCCGCCGCCGTCACCATCCCCACCATCAAGGACCCGAAAGGCGTGGTCCAGACGAGCCCCCTGGTGAAGGGCAAGCCCTACGAGGGCGTGATCGGGACTCGCGAAGTCACCTTCACCACCGGGCGCCAAGGCTGGTGGAACCACACCAGCCTCAACACGTAACCACGAATCACGAATACCGAGCGCCCCACCGTCCGTCCCGCGCACGGTCGCGCATGGCGGACGGTGAGGTCGTCGGCGACCCGGCGCCGAGGTTCGGCGAAAGCTCGTGTACGGCACGCGAGGGTTCGACAGCATGGGGTGAGCACCCATCGGACCGGAGGGGGACCACGTGGGCAGATGTCAGAAGTCGACGGTACGCGGCAAGGGCGGCACGACGTGCGGCAAACCGACCGCATCGGGCAAGCGCTACTGCGCCCAACACATGGGAGGCAAGCGCCCCGGCGGGTCACGGAAGAGGAAGGCCGCCGCCAATGACGGCTGCGGGGGAATGCTGCTCCTGATGCTCACCGCGCTGCTGCTCGTCGTCCTCGGCATCGTGATGTGACCCACCCACCCGCCTCGGCCGCGGCATCCGCGCCGCCCCGGAGCCGTGTCGGACGAATGTCCGTTCCCGCGGGAGCGGCGTCGCTTCGCCTTCCACGGTCGTGTCTGCGCTAGCGTGCAATTCATGTCTTTCACCATGGATTGTCGTGAAATGGGGCTCTGTTGATTGATTCGACGGACACCGAGCTGGACAGGCACCGTGAGGGCAACGCCGACGCGGCCGTCCTGGGGGACGTGAAGGCACGGATGGCCGAGGCCGGGGTGGAGTACGTCTACTACCAGGTCGTCACGCTGTCCGGGCGCGTGGTCGGCAAGGTGGTCCCGGCCGCCCACCTGGGGCGCATCGTGGAGAACGGGATCCGGGCGCACCCCGGCTTCATCGGGGATCTCCAGGTCGACCGGCGCGGCGACATCCTGTCGGGCGACGCCGAGCGCGGCGAGGTGGTCATGCTTCCGGACCCGGACACCTTCGGCGTGCTGCCCTGGGACACGCGCACGGGATTCTTCTTCTGCCGCATGTACGAGCCGCCGCACGCCCCGGGGGAAGCGGCCGGCCGGCCGGTGCCGTTGGACGTGCGCGGCAATCTGCGCCGTGTCCACGACGGGTTCCACGATCGCACCGGGCTGCGGATGCGCAGCGGCTGCGAGCCCGAGGTCACCTGGTCGGTCCCCGGTGTCGCGACGTCGCACCGACCGGGAACGGCCCATCCGTTGCTGCACATCGAGCAGATGGAGCGGCTGCGGCCGGTGTACCAGAAGGTGATCGGGTACGGCCGCGCGCTCGGGCTCGACATGAGCGAGGGCAACTGCGAGGGCCCGGGACAACTCGAACTCAACTGGATGTTCGATCTCGTCGAACACACCGCCGACCGGCTGATCCTGCACCGGCAGATCTGCCGCCGAGTGGCCCGCGAACTGGGCGTGGCGGTGAGTTTCATGCCCAAACCGGCGAACGACGAACTCGGCAACGGCTGCCACCACAACATCAGCCTGTGGGAGGGGGAGCGGAACATCCTGGTCGACCCGAACGCCGCCGGGCTGCATCTCACACCGCGGGGACGGCACGCACTCGGCGGCATCCTCGCCCACACGGCGGCGAGCACCGCGGTGATGGCACCGACGGTGAACTCCTACAAACGGCTGTGCGACGAGGGCGGATTCGCTCCCGTGCGGGTCGACTGGGGCCTCGACAACAAGACTTGCGCGGTGCGCCTGCCCGACAACGGACGGCTGGAGATCAAGACGCCCGATGCGATGGTCAACCCGTACCTCTCCCACGCCGTGCTCATCGCCGCGATCGAGGACGGCTTGAAGAACGGCATCGACCCCGGCCCGCCCCGCGATCGCGAAACGACCGGCCCGACGCCCTTCGGGGCGCTTCCCACGACCCTGAAGGAGGCACTGGACCGGTTCGCCGACGACCCGGTCGTCGCCCGGGGCCTCGGCTCGGAGTCGGCCGACCTGTTCCTGCGTCTGAAGACACTGGAGTGGGAGCGTTTCTGCTGTGCGGTCACCGACTGGGAGCACGCCATGTACGGCGAGGAGGGCTGCTGACGGACGCTCGCACATCCGCCTCCAGACGCCCGACCAGGGCGTTCGCGAGGCGGTCGGCGGCCGGCCGGCTGTGCTCCAGGAACAGGGACGGTTCGATGAGTTCGCACTCCAGCAGCAACGGCAGGTCGTCCGGCCCGCGCACCAGGTCCACGCGTACGTACAAGGGGGTCCCGAAGCGTCGCGAGACGGACTTCACCACCGCCTCGGCGCAGGCGAGTTCGGCCGGCTCCGGGGTCCGGGGTTCCACCGCGGCCGTGGTGAACAGCCCCTCCTCGGCGGTCTCCGCACCGAGGCGCAGCACGGCGCCGCGCCGAACGGTATGGCTGTACGCGCCGTCCACGAACATCAGCGAGGTCTCTCCGTGGACGTCGACGGAGTGCAG
Organism: Embleya hyalina; assembly: GCF_003967355.1. Lineage (GTDB taxonomy): Bacteria > Actinomycetota > Actinomycetes > Streptomycetales > Streptomycetaceae > Embleya > Embleya hyalina. The sequence continues at coordinate 870,379 of NZ_BIFH01000013.1, forward strand.
GTAGGGCTGGGTGAGCACGGTGCGGCCCTGGCGATGGAGTACCTCCACCTGGGCGCGGGCTCGCGCCTGTTCGGCCGGTCCGGAGCCGTAGCGGGCGGTGTCCCGGGCGCTGCACGAGATGGACGGTTTGACCACGTACTCGTCCGCCGCGGGCGGGACCCACCGGTGGCCGGGGTACGTCCACGTACCGGGCACGATGGGCACACCGTCCTCGCCGAGGTCGTTCATGTAGCGCTTGTCGCTGTTCCAGCCGACCATCGCGAGCGGGTTGAACAGTCGTACGGCGCCGGTCGTCTTCGCGGCCCAGGCCAGGAACTCCTCGTAGCGCAGGGGATAGTCCCATGTCGAGTGCAGCACGACCGCGTCGAATCGTCTCCAGATCACCCACGCGTCCCATGCCACGGGCACCACCTGTACGCCGAGCCGCTCCAACGCGGCCATCGTGTGGGGGAGATCCTTGTCCGGCTCGTCGAGATCGCATGTCGCGAGGGCTACGCGCAGCATGACGCTCCTTCCTGGTGCACTCGAAAGACGCCGATTTCCGCGACCGGCCACGGCGCCGTCTCGGGCGCCGGGGGCACACGGGAGGGTGAACCTCCCGAGTCGGGACGCCGTTCGGCGTTTCGTCGGCGCGGTCGCCGTCGGCGGATGAGGCGACCGCAGGTCACCGGGTTTCGTCGACCGCGCGGCCGAGGATGTCCAGGCCCTCGCACAGTTCGTCGGGAGAGATGGTGAGCGGCGGCAGCAGTTTGACGACCTCGCTCCGGGTGCCGGACGTCTCCAGCAGCAGGCCGAGTGCGAAGGCCCGCGAACAGACCTTGGCGGCCCGGGTCTCGTCGGCGAACTCCAACCCCCAGACGAGGCCGCGCCCACGGGATTTCGCATCGCCGCCGACCGTTTCGTCGACGCGAGTCCGCAGGAATTCCTCGACCCTCTCGCCGTGGGTCCGCGTCTGCTTCTCCATGCGATCGTCCGTCCAGTACGCGTCCAGGGCCGCGGTGGCGGTGACGAAGGCGGGGTTGTTGCCGCGGAAGGTGCCGTTGTGCTCACCGGGCTCCCAGATGTCCAACTCGGCCGTGAACAGGCAGAGCGACATCGGCAGCCCGTATCCGCTGATGGACTTCGACACGGTGACGATGTCCGGGACGATGCCGGCCTCCTCGAAGGAGAAGAACCCGCCCGTGCGGCCGCAGCCCATCTGGATGTCGTCGACGATCATCAGCATGCCGTGCCGCCGGCACAGGTCCCGGAGCGCGCGCAGCCACTCGGCGCGGGCCACGTTGACACCGCCCTCGCCCTGCACGGTCTCCACGATCACCGCCGCCGGCAGGTCCAGGCCCGAGCCGCGGTCCTCCAGAAGGTGCTCGAACCAGAGGAAATCGGGGATCGTGTCGTCGAAGTAGTGGTCGAACGGCATCGGCGCACCGTGCACCAGTGGGACACCGGCACCGGCCCGCTTGAACGCGTTGCCGGTCACGGCGAGCGCTCCGAGCGACATGCCGTGGAAGGAGTTGGTGAAGGAGACGACACACTCGCGTCCCTTGACCTTTCGGGCGAGCTTCAGCGCCGCCTCGACGGCGTTGGCGCCGGTCGGCCCCGGGAACATCACCTTGTACGGCAGGTCGCGAGGCCGCAGGACCACGTCCTCGAAGGTCTCCAGGAAGGCGCGTTTGGCCGTGGTGGCCATGTCCAGGCCGTGCGTGATGCCGTCACGCTCGAGGTAGTCGATCAGCGCGCGTTTGAGCACCGGGTCGTTGTGGCCGTAGTTGAGAGAGCCGGCACCGGCGAAGAAGTCGAGGTACGAGCGGCCGTCCTCGTCCGTGAGTCGAGCGCCCTGTGCGCGATCGAATACGGCGGGCCAGGTGCGGCAGTAGCTCCGCACTTCCGACTCCAACGTCTCGAAAACGCTCATGATGGGCCACCTTCCGTCTACCCACACACCATGCGCGGGCGAAGGCCCGTCGGGTGTGTGGGTGGGAATGAACCGGCGTGTGGCCGCGGCGGCGATCGACACGCACGGGCACCCCTCAGCCTGGTACCAGCCGGTTGCCGACGCCCGCCGTGTTACCCCATGCGGGTGACGCGCCCACCCGGGCCGGCGACAGACGCCGGGCGGCGCGCGGACGCGGCACCCGGTCCCGAACGGCGCGCGCGCCACTCCGCATGCTCACGCTTCCGGTCGACCGGCCTCGTCCCGGAGGTCGCGTTGGTACCAGGTTCCCGGCTTGCCGCCGAGGTCGGCAGGGTCGGTTGCTCCGACCGGGACGAACCCGGTCTTGGTGAGCACCCTCCGTGACGCGGCGTTGGCAAGGGAGGTGGCTGCCCGCAGGGTGTGCAGTCCGTACCGCTCCCTCGCCAGGCGGCACAACTCCCCGACGGCCGCCGTTGCCACGCCGCGGCCGGCGACGTGCCGTGCGACCCGGTAACCGAGTTCGGCGGTGCCGTCGTCGAGGTCGTACAGGTTGAACCGGCCCAGGACCGAGCCGTCGTCGGCGAGGAGTACGTGGAAGACGCAGACGCCGGCCTCCTGTTCGGCCAGTAAGGCGGCGTGCCGGTCGGCGAACCGTTCGTAGTATTCGTCACCACGATCGGAGACCGAGGCGGCGAAGTAGGAACGGTTCGCCGACTCGAAGGCCAGGACCGCGGGGGCGTGGTCGGCCTCCAGCCGCTTCAGCTCGGGCACCGCGCAACTCTACCCGCACGGCGTGCCGCGGCCGTCCGGCAGGAAGGGGTCGAGGTTTCGTCGCAGAACGGCCTTGGGAGCGGCGCCCGTCCACGCTTTCACAGGGGCGCCGTCGACGTAGACGACGAAGGCCGGGATGGAGGAGACCGCGTGCCGGTTCGACAGGACGGGCTCCTCGTCGACGTTGATCTTGACGACGTCCAGGGCACCCGCATGCTCGGTGGCCAATTCCTCGACGACGGGCGTGATCCTGATGCACGGCCCGCACCACGGGGCCCAGAACTGCACCAGGACCGGACGCTCCGCCTGAAGTACGCGGACGGGAAAGCTCTGTTCGGTGACGCTGTCCACGGGTCCGCCGGGTCCTGCCGACATGGTGACTCTCTCCTTGTGGGTGTGGTTCTCGTTCGGGGTGCGACCGCCGATGCGCGGGGACGATGTGGCGGCGGACGCCCGGAGGTCAATCGCGGACGGCGGCCCGCGGGGCCGGTCGCGGGACGTCCCGAGGCGGGCGAGTCGAGGTGCCGTGGTTCTCCACGGCGCGCTCGATGTCCTCCGCCGCGAGGTCGTGGTCGAGGGCGAACCCGGCCGCCGCGCCCTGCCCCGCGGCGGTGATCACGAGCGCCTTCGGGTCGGCGACGTTGCCGACCGCCCACACTCCGAACGCGCTGGTGCGGCCCGTGTCGTCCGTGCTCACCCGGCCGTTCGCGTCGCGCTCGCAGCCCAGGCCGGTGAGCAGGGTGTCGCGGGGCACCATCTCCGGGAAGAGGAAGACCGCGCCGCGGGGGAAGACATGGCCCTCGGCGAGTTCGACGCCGCGCACCCGGTCGGCTTCCACCACCACGCGCTTGACGGTTCCCTCGGCGATGGTGATGTCGCGCGCGGCCAGTTGTCGGCGCTCGTCCGCGTCGAGATCCAGGGTGTGCGCGAAGAGGACGACATCGGGCGACCACTGCCGCAACAGCAGGGCGTGCCGTACCGCGCCCGGGTGCGTGCCCAACACCGCGATGGGCCGGTCGCGTACCTCGTACCCGTGGCAGTAGGGGCAGAACAACACGTCCTTGCCCCACCGCTCCCGCACTCCCGGGATCGCCGGAAGCTCGTCCCGCAGACCGGTGGCCATCACCACCCGCCGGGCCCTGAGCCCCGCCCCGCCGTCCAGTCGGACGAAGAATCCGGGATCGATCTGATCCACCCGGCATGCGAACAGGTCCACCCCGTAGCCGGCCACCTCGGCGCGACCCACTGCCGGCAGTTCCGTCGGGGACATCCCGTCCCGGGACAGGAAACCGTGCATGTGCGGGGCCGGGGCGTTGCGCGGGTTCCCGGCGTCGACCACCGCGACCCGGCGCCGGGCCCGGCCCAGAACCAGTGCGGCGCTCAGCCCCGCCGCGCCCCCACCCACGATCACCACGTCGTACACGTCACCGTCGGCGGTGTTTCGTCCCTCGTTCGTCGTGTCGCTCACGGCGATCACCTCCGCCCAGAGCGTGCGCCCCCGGTCGCTCCGCCGGCAAAAATCTTTGCCGTTCCCGCAAAGGGCGCTGCCGTCGGAGCTCCCCGGGTGCGCCGATTTCGCGAGGAGAAGGCTTCGTATCTCCTGGTCATGGCATCGCCTCCGGCTTTCCCATCGCCGCGCGGGATTTGCCGAACCGGCAACTTTCGTTGCCCTCCTCGGCGATGGTTCGATGGAATGCGAGGCATGGACACGTCCCCGTCGATCGCCATCACGTTGGCACAGGTCGGCCCGCGACTTCGCCGCATCCGTATCCGGCGCGGCCTGACCCTGTCCGCACTGGGGGAGGCAACGGGAATCTCCGTCAGCACCCTGTCCAGGTTGGAATCCGGGCATCGCCGCGCGAGCCTCGAAGTGTTGTTGCCGATCGCGCAGGCGTACCGGTTGCCCTTGGACGAACTCGTCGGGACGCCCGAGTCGGGCACGTCCCGGATTCACGTCGGGGCCCGTGTGCGCCACGGCAGGGCCCGCTTTCCGCTCACCGATCGCCCGAGCCCCCTCCAGGCGTGGAAGTCGGTCATCCCGGCCGCACAGAACCGGCCCGAGCCGTGCACGCACGAGGGCCACGAGTGGCTGTACGTCCTGTCGGGACGGGTACGACTCGTCCTGGGCGATCGCGATCTGGTCCTGGAGCCGGGCGAGGCGGTCGAGTTCGACACCCGCGTGCCCCACTGGTTCGGCCCCGTCGGCGACTCGGCCGTGGAGATCCTCAACCTCTTCGGCGCCCGGGGCGAACGTGTACACGTCCGCACCGGCCCCCGTTCCCGTTGACCCCGACGGGCGCCGCGGGCTCGGAAAACGAGTCCCGCGGCCGAGTCGGGACCGCCCGCGCCCACCGCACGCGGCAGGTGTGGGTCTCACCGGTGGACTACCGCCGCGGCAGCGCCTCGCGGAAGTTCGTGGTGATCCACGCCGGCACCGTGATCGCGGTGCCCACCACCACCGCGTGCGCACCGGCGGTGATCGCCGCCGCCGCGTCGGCGGGGCGGTGATAGCGCCCCTCCGCGATCACCGGGACGGTGATCCGCGCGGCGAGCCTCTCCACCAGGACCAGGTCCGGACCGGGGGTCCGAGTCCTGCCGGGGGTGTAGCCGGCCAGTGTCGTCGCCACCGCGTCCGCGCCGGCGGCCTCCGCGGCCAGCGCCTCGTCCTCGGTGGACACGTCCGCGAGAACCAGCGCCCCGGCCGCGTGGACCGCGCGCACCGCGTCGGCGAACGTGCTGCCGTCGGGCCGGACACGGGCGGTGCCGTCGATCGCGACGATCGACGCCCCCGCCGCCGCCACCGCCACGGCGTGGTCGACGCTCGGCGTGATGTAGACGTCCGTGTCGCCGTCCTTCCACAACCCGATCACCGGCACGTCCACGGCCGCGCACACCGCTTCGACGTCGGGGAGGCCGCCGATGCCGCCGCAGCGGATCCCGGCCGCGCCTCCCTCCACCGCGGCGCGTGCGATCGCCGCCATGATCGCCGGGCCGCGCAGCGGGTCGTCCGCACGGTGCACCTGGACCGAGACGATCAGCGCGCCGCGCAACGGCTCAAGAAGGTGATGCATCGTCATATCCGTTTCGCTCGGCAAGAGTTGTGGTTCCCTCCGGGTTCGTCGACGGCATCGTCGGGTCCGGGTACGGCGGAAACGGGGTCGCGCCCTCGCACCGGGTCCGCCAGGTCCTCGGGCAGCAGGGCCGCACCGACCAGGGGCGCGTCCAGGCCCAGACCCGCCGTCAGCACCGGGATCGTGCGCAGCGGCGGCAGGACCTCGGCGCGCAGGGCGTCGGCGAGCGGATCGGTGAACAGCGGGCCGATACCGCTCACCCCGCCGCCCAGGACCAGGGCCCGCGGGTCGAGCGCGCTCACCAGCCCGCCGAGGGTGCGGCCCAGGGCGACCGCGGCCCCCGTGATCACCGCGCCGGCGCGGGCCTCCCCGGCGTGCGCGCGGCGGGCGATCTCCCGCAGGTCCGGTCCGGGCGCGCCGTACGCCGCCTCGATCGCGGGCCCGGACGCGACCGCCTCCAGATGCCCGGTGCGTCCGCAGCCGCACCGGCGTGCCGAGACCGGGCCGGCCACGCTCAGGTGGCCCAACTCGCCCGTGACCCCGCGGGCGCCGCGGACGATCCGGCCGCCGAGGGCGAGGGCGCCGCCCACGCCGGTGCCGACCGACACGTACAACACCGCGTCGTTGCCGATCGCCGCGCCGCGCCGGAGTTCGCCCAGGGCCAGCACGTTGACGTCGTTGTCCACCAGGGTCCGCAGACCGGTGGCCGACTCCACCGTGCCGCCCACGGGTGTGCCCGCCCAGCCGGGGAGCAGATCGGTCGCGAAACGCACGGTCCCGGTGCGCACGTCCACCGCGCCGGGCGCGCCGATGCCCACGCAGGCGGCGGCCGGGGCGAGTTCGCGCACCAGGTCGATCACCGTCGCGAGCACGCGGTCCGCGCCCGCCGCGGCCGGGGTCGCGCGCACGCGCCGGTCGGTGACCCCGCCGTCGCGGTGCACGAGCCCGACGGCGATCTTCGTCCCGCCGATGTCGACCCCGATCCGGGGCCATCCGGGATCCGTCATGTCGCGAGCAGGCCGGCCCGGACGAGGTGGGCGCGCACGTCGGCGATCTCGGCCGCGTTCAGGGGAATCTGCGGGGCGGCGGTCGCGGGACAGTCGATCAGGCCGAGCAGGTGCAGCGCGGCCTTGAACGCGCCCAGCGCCGACGATCCGCGCCCCATACGCTCCGGCGCTCCGGCGTCGACGAGGCCGAACAGCGCGATCAGGCGCTCCTGTTCGGTCTTGGCCGCGTCCCAGTCACCGGCCGCGGTCAGGTCCCGCAGGCGGACGTAGCCGTGCGGGTCGACGTTGCCCAGACCCGGGACCACGCCGTGGGCGCCCATGCGGAAGGCGGTGTCCACGGTCAACTCCGAACCGGTGAGCACCGTGAAGTCCGCGACGTCGGCGGTCTCCAGGAGCAACCGGCGCAGTGCGCCCTCGTCGCCGCTGGAGTCCTTGACCGCCCGGATCACCCCGTCTCGGGCCAGCGTCGCCAGGTGTGCGACGCCGAGTTTGGTGTGCACCGACACCGGCAGGTCGTAGGCGATCACGGGCAGGTCGGAGGCGGCGCGCAACATGCGAAAGTGCGTGTCGATCTCGGCCGGGTGGGTGCGGGTGTAGAAGGGGGCGGTGGCCACCACGCCGTCCGCGCCGCATTTCTCGGCGACGCGGATGTGTTCGGTCACCCGCGGCGTGGTGGTGTCGATCACTCCGGCGACCACGGGCACCCGGCCGGCGACGGTGTTCACCGCGATCTCCAGCACCCGGGCCCGGTGCGCGTCGGTGAGGAACGCGACCTCGCTGGTGGAACCGAGCACGAACAGGCCGTCCACACCGGCGTCGAGCAGGTGCGCGATCAGTCGTTCGAGCGAGGGGGCGTCGACCTCCGACTCGGGGGTCAGCGGGGTGCAGACGGGGGGTACGACGCCGCGAAGTGCGGTCGACGGGGCCATGCGGTTCAGAGCTCCTGGCGGTGAAGGGAAGACGGGAACGAACAACGGAAGACGGGGACGGGGAGGGGCGGCCGCGGGTCGCGCGGACCGATGGCGGAACCCGGCGGGGGCGGCGAGGGGTCACACGGGGTGGTGGCACCGGAAGTGGTGCCCGGATTCCGCTTCGTGCGGTTCGGGCATCGTTTCGGCGCAGATGTCGGTGCTCCGGTGGCACCGGGTCCGGAAGGGGCATCCGCTCGGCGGGTCGACGGCGGAGGGCAGGGGTCCGGTCAGGGTGATCCGCTCGGTCGCGTCGAGCATGCCGGGCGTGGCCGAGAACAGGGCGACCGTGTAGGGGTGGCGTGGGGTGGTGGTGATCCGCGCGGTCGGGCCCTCCTCGACGACGCGGCCCAGATACATGACGGCGATCCGGTCGGCGAGGTAGCGCACGGTCTGGATGTCGTGCGAGATGAACACCAGGCCCAGGCCGAGTCGGTCCTTGAGGTCGCGGAGCAGGTTGAGGATCTGTGCGCGCACGGACACGTCGAGCGCGGAGGTGGGTTCGTCGGCGACGATCACCTCGGGCTCCAGGACCAGCGCGGGCGATGGCCACGCGCTGGCGTTGTCCGCCGGACAGTTGTCCGGGCAGCGCCTCGGCCGCGCTCGCGGGCAGGCCGACCAGGTTCAGCACCTCGCGGACCCGGGCCTCGCGCTGATCCCCGGTGCCGCGCGCGTGCACGTCGAGGGGGTCGCGCAGGATGCGTCGTACGGTCAGGCGTCGGTTCAGTGCGGTGGAGGCGTCCTGGAAGACCATGCCCACCGCACCGCCGAACTCGCTGCCGCGACGCCCGGCGGGCATCGTCCACAGGTCGTCGTCACGAAAGCGCACATGGCCGGCGGTGGGCTTTTGCAGTCCCACCAGCACGCGGGCCAGCGTGGACTTGCCGCAGCCCGATTCGCCGACGATGCCCAGCACTTCGCCGCGGTGTACCGATACGCGCGCGCCGGTCAGGGCGTGCAGGTGCGCCCGGGAGAAGAGCCCGGCGCCGGCGACGGCGTGGGTGACGTCCACGTCGTGCGCCGAGAGCACGGCGGGCCCGGCCGGTGTCGCGGGATCGAGGCCGGTCGCGGATGCGGGTGTGGTCCGGTTCATCGGATGCCTCCGGTCGTGGCGCGGGCCGGGTGGTGGCAGGCGGCGGCGTGGGCGTGCGCGTCGCCGGTCAGGGCCGGTCGCACGTCGCGGCAGTGCGCGTCGGCCGCCGGGCAACGTTCGGCGAAGCGGCAACCCGGGGCGAAGTCGGCCGGTGACGGCACCACGCCGGGTATCTGGTGCAGGCGTTCCTCGCCGGCCTCCAGGGACAGCACCGATCCCAGCAGGCCGCGGGCGTAGTGGTGGCGGGGGTCGCGCACCAGTTCCGCGGTGCGGCCGGTCTCGACCACGTGGCCGCCGTACATGACCACGATCCGGTCCGCCATCGAGGACACCAGGGCCAGGTCGTGCGAGACCAGGACCAGGGCGAACCCGAGTTCGTCACGCAGCCGGGTCAACAGGTCCACGACCTGGGCCTGCACCGTCACGTCCAGCGCGGTGGTCGGTTCGTCGGCGAGGATCAGTCGTGGGTCGCGGGAGAGGGCCATCGCGATCAGCACGCGCTGTCGCTGTCCGCCGGAGAGCTGGTGCGGATGACTGCGCAGGGTTCGGTCGGCGTCCAGGCCGACCAGTTCGAGCAGTTCGGCGGGGGTGCGGGTGCCGCCGCGCGCGGTGAGCTGGCGCAGTTGCGCCTTGATGGTCAGGCCGGGATTGAGCGAGCTGAGCGCGTCCTGGTAGATCATGGCCATCTCGTGGCCCAGGAGCGGGCGGCGTTCGCGCGGGGTCATCGCGAGCAGGTCGCGGCCGGCGAAGCGCACCTCCCCGTCGGTTTCGGCGCCCCTGGGGAGCAGGCCCATCACGGCCAGGCTGGTGAGACTCTTGCCGCAGCCGCTCTCGCCGACCAGGCCCACGGTCTCCCCGGGGCGTACGTCGAAGCCGACGTCCTCGACGACGCGTACGCCGCCGTGCCGGTCGGGAAAGCGCACGGACAACCCGCGCACCGACAGCAGCGGTGGCGCGTCGGGGACCTCGCGGGTCGGCAACCGGTCGGCCGCCTCGGCCAGGCGCGCGTCGAGCAGGGCCTGCGCGGCGGCGTCGAACGGCACGGCGCGGGCGGATTCGCGCTCGGTCTCGATCGGGTCCCGGGCGGTCTTTCCGGCGGGCGCGGCCCAGGCGTCCGAGATGCCCTCGGCGAGCACGTTCAGGGCGAGCACGGTGAGCAGGATCATCAGGCCGGGGAAGAAGGTGGCCCACCAGCCTCCGGTGAGGACGAGGGTGCGGCCGTAGGCGATCACCGATCCCCACGAGGGGTCGGGGTCCGGTACGCCGGCGCCGATGAAGGACAGGCTCGCCTCGAAGACGATGGCGTCGGCGACCAGGACGGTGGCGAAGACCAGGATGGGCGCGGCGCAGTTGACCGCGACGTGTCGGATCAGGATGTGCGGGCGGCGGGCACCGATCACGCGTTCGGCCGCGACGTAGTCCTCGCCGTACTGCGCGAGCACGTTGGCGCGCACGACCCGGGCCAGCGAGGGGGTGTACAGGAACGCGATCGAGCAGATCAGCACGTTCAGCGAGCTGCCGAAGACGGCGACGAACACCGCGGCCAGGGCCACGTTGGGAAAGGCCATGACCACGTCGAGCATGCGCATGACGCTCTCGTCGACCAGGCGTCGCGAGGTGGCGGCGACGGCGCCGAGCAGGCATCCGAGCACGAGGGCCAGGGCGGTGGCGCCCAGGCCGATGGCGAGCGACCAGCGGGCGCCGACCAGCAGGCGGGAGAACACGTCGCGCCCGGCCCGGTCGGTGCCGAACCAGTGTTCGGCGGAGGGCCCCCGGGCGGGGACGCCGGTGGCGAGCGGGTCGTGCGGGGCGATCCACGGTCCCAGCAGGGCGGCCAGGCACAGCAGCGCGAGCGCGCCCACGCACACGCGGGCGGGTACGGACAACCGGCGCCATCGCACGCCGGGGCGCGAGAGTCGGGCGACCAGTTCGGGGCGCATCATCAGGCCTCCCTGGTGCGGGGGTTGGCGAACAGGCAGGCGAGGTCGACGATCAGGTTGACCAGGACGAACGCGACCGCGATCACGAGGACGGTGCCCTGGACGACGGCCACGTCGCCGGAGGTGACGCCGTTGAGGATGAGCGTGCCGAGTCCGGGGAGACCGAAGATGGTCTCGATCACCACCGCGCCGCCCAGCGCGTATCCGGCGCGCAGACCGAGCACGGTCAGCGGGGTGACCAGGGCGTTGCGCAACACGTTGCGGCCCACGATCACCAGGGGCGGCAGGCCGTTTCCGGCGGCGGTGCGTACGTAGTCGCGATCGAGTTCCTCGACCATGGAGGTGCGGACGATCCGGGTCAGGGACGCGCCGACCGGCACGGCGATGGCGACGGCCGGCAGGAACAGGCTTCGCAGCCAGGCGCCCACGCCGTCGGCCGGGTTGACGTAGCCGCCGGTGGGAAACCAGCCCAGGCGCAGCGCGAATTGCTGGATGAGCAGGATGCCGAGCCAGAACGAGGGCGTGGCCACGCCGGCGATCGACAACACCCGGATGACGTGGTCGGGCCGTCGGTCGCGGAAGACGGCCGCGGTGACGCCGAGCACCAACGCGCCCAGTGACGCGAACAGCATGCCCAGGAACGTCAGTTGCAGGGTCAGGGGAAGCGCGGTGAAGATCGCGTCCGAGACCGGCTTGCTCGGTGGGGAGGTGACGCCGAGGTCGCCGTGCAGGAGGTCGCCCAGGAAGGCGAGGTAGCGCACCACGATCGGGTCGTCGAGTCCGTGGTCGGCGGCGTAGGCATCGCGCGCCGCGTCGGAGGCGCCTTCGCCCAGGGCGTTGTAGGCGGGGTCGGTGGGTGAGAAACGCAGGACCACGAAGACGAACAACGTGATCCCCAATAGGAGGGGTGGAAGGGTGAGCAGGCGTCTGCCGGCCATACGCAGGATCGTGGTCATGGGCTCTCGGGGGCGGAGGAACCGGTCCGCTCGCAGGGGAGGGCGCGAGCGGGCCGGACGAGGGGCGGGAACCGGGGCCGGGCGGCTCAGGTGGGTCCGGCGTCCAGGAAGGACAGGCCGGTGGTGGGCAGCGGCCGAAAGCCGGTGAGCGCCTTGTCGTTCCAGGCGGTGGCGAGCTTGCGATGGAAGACGGGGTAGAGCGGGACCTGTGCGGCGGCCAGATCGATCGCCTGCCCCCACAGTTGTTTGCGCTTGACGGTGTCGGCCTCGGCGGCTGCCGCGTCCAGGAGGGTCCGGGCCTGTCGGCCCTCGGGGGTCTGCGCCCACATGTGCCGCTTGTCGGCCCACAGACCCACGTACCACCAGCGCATCAGCAGGTCGACGTCGTTGCCGAAGACCGAGGGATCGCCGGGGGCGGCCATCACCTGATACTCGCCGTTGTCGATCTTGTTCTTGTACTGGCCGCCGGACTGGCCGATGTCGAGCGTGGTGCGCACGCCGATCCCGTCCCAGCTCTCCTTGATCAGCGGGGCGATGTCCTTGACCCACGCGGTGTCGGTGAGCACCAGGGTGAGGTCGAGCCCGCTCACGCCGGCCTCGGCGAGCAGGCTTTTGGCCCTGGCCGGGTCGTAGCCGTAGACGGTGGCCGCGCGGCGGTAGTCGGGGTGCGTTTCCTGGAGGAAGCTGCTCGCGGGGGTGGCGTTGCCGAGCAGGCCGGTGGCGATCAGCTTTTCCTTGTCCAGGCCCCAGTGCAGCGCCTGGCGCACGCGCACGTCGTCGAAGGGCTTGCGGCGCAGGTTGAACATCAGGAACAGCAGGCCGAAGCTCTGTACGGAGTCGGCCCGGTGGGCCTTCTTGACCTGGGCGTAGTTGATGTAGGGGACGTCCTCGACGACCTGGACGCGGTCGGAGTCCAGTGCGGTGACCCGGGCGGAGGCGTCGGCGAGCAGCAGCCAGTTCATCGTTGCGGCGCGCGCCGGCTTGGGGCCGTTGTAGGCGGTGTGCTCGGCGAAGACGATCCGGTCGTCCTTGGTCGCGGACACCATGCGGTACGGGCCCGAGCCCACCGGGAGGGCGTCGAAGCGCTGCCGGTCCCTGGTCACCACGGCCTTGGGGACGATCTTGACCACGGATATGCGCTCGCCGAACAACGCGAACGCGAACGCGAGAGCGAACTCCACCGTGTCGGCGTCGACGACGCGCACCTCGCGCAGGAACGGCAGGAACTGGCTGATCAGGGAGTTGTTCGCCGGGTCCAGGACACGTTGGAAGCTGAAGGCGACGTCCTCGGCGGTGACGGGCGAGCCGTCGTGGAAGGTGGCACCCGGTCGCACCTTGGCCCGCCATGTCGTGGCGTCCACCTGCTGCGGCATCGCCGCCGCGAGCGCGGCATAGGGGCTGCGGGTGACCGGATCGAGGTCGACCAGCCCCTCGAAGACGTGCATGTTTGCCGCCACCGGGAGCGCGCCGGACGCGCTCATCGGGTCGAAGCCGGTGCTCAGGGTGTAGGAGAGGCCGGCGTTGATGGACTTCTTGGCGCCGCCCTTGCCTCCCGAACTCCCGTTGCCGGTGTTCGTCGACTCGGGGCCGCACGCGGCGAGGGAGGTGCCGATGGCGGCGGCCGCGCCGAGTGCGCCGGTGAAGCGCAGGAACTGTCGGCGGCCCAGGGCCGGGGCGGGTGAACGCGACTCGAACACGGCGCCTCCTTCTTGTCCGGTGATGCGGGAACTCGGGCAAATCTATGGGGATCGTGCAGAACAATCGTCGAACAATGGACATCGGATGTGGAACGAGGGACGTCCTACCTCTAGACTCGGGTGAGATTAGGAGGCCATCCGTGACCGGGTCAAGAGGCAGAGGCGAACCGATGCGACGACCACGCCGCGCGACCGGCGTGGACGAGTCGACGGGTGAGGCGACGGGTGCGTCGATGAGTAGGGTGACGTCCAGGGACGTTCGGCGATGGGGGACGCGATGACGGTGCGCAACCGGCGCAACAACGGCGTACAGGAGCGGATCAAGGAGCTGATCCTGGAGCGCGGCCTGGACGCGGGCGATCCCATGCCCACCGAGACCGATCTCATGGAACTCCTCGGCGTCAGCCGCAACTCCGTGCGCGAGGCGCTGAAAGCCCTTCAGGCCGTGGGCATCGTGGAGATCCGGCACGGCTTCGGGACCTACGTGGGCCGCATGTCCCTCGGCGCACTCGTGGACGAACTGTCCTTCCACGGCCGCCTTTCCCAGGCCTCCGGCGCACGGAGCATCACCGAACTGGTCGCGGTGCGCGAGGCGCTGGAGGCGGGCCTGATCGGACAGGTCGTCGAGATCGCCGACGACACCGACCTGGCGGATCTGCGCTCGGTGGCCGATCTGATGGCGGCCGAGGCGGCCCACGGCGAGGTGTCGCCGCTGACCGACCGCCGGTTTCACGAGACGCTGTATCGCCCGCTGGGCAACGATCTGATGCTGCGTCTGCTCGCGGCGTTCTGGGACGCGTACGACCGGCTCGCCGCCGACCTGCCGCCGATCGGCGAGTCCGCCTCGGAGGTCGCGGCGCAACACCGCGAGGTCTACGACGCGGTCGCCGCGCGCGACGCCGAGCGTGCGCGCCGCGCGGTCACGGTGCACTTCACCGGCATCCGGGGCCGCGCACCGGGCCCCGTTCCGACTCCGTAGCCGGCGCGTGCCACGGGGCGGCGGCGATCCACCGTGGCGGTGGGCGGGATCCGCGTGTCCCTCGCATTCGGGCGCACCGGCGGCAACCGCCTGGTTACACAGTGCGTCTCTTTGGATACAGGGGGTGTCGACGGTGGTCGTCGGGGCCACCGTCGGCCGATCTCGAGGAGACATCTCCATGCGCCGCATCGCAGCAACCTGCGTCACCTTGGCAGCCGCCGCGACCCTCGCCCTGACCCAGACCCTCCCCGCCTACGCCGCGACCGGCACGCTGTACATCAATCGAGCCGAGTACACCGACCCGAGCGGCTGCCTCAACTCCGACGCCCCGGATCCACTGGTGTACAACCGGACCGACCAGGTCGCCACGGTCTACCTCTTCGCGAACTGCACCGGCCTGATCACCGGGAGCGTGTGGCCGGAGGCGTACAGCCAGGTCGTCGGGTCCAGCATCTCCATTCCCTGACCCGCACCTCGCTCGCCGTTTCGACGGCCGGGGGCGGTCCCGTGACATCGACGGGCCCGCCCCCGATCGCCCGGATATCGCGGGGTCGGCCGTGGGTCAGTCGAGGAGGGTGGGGTCGGCGGCGAGTTCGGCGCGGACGCTTGCCTCCCAGAAGCCCCGGAAGCCGTTTCCGTCGCCGGTGCGGGTGCGGGCGAACCAGGCCTCGGGGAGGGAACCGGTGGTGGGGCCGCCGGCGGCGCGGACCATCCAGGCGTTGCGGCAGCGGGTCTCCAGGGCGACGGCGCGTTGGTGGACGGCCCGCACGGTGACGCCGAGTACGAACACGCCGTGTCCGGCGAGCAGCGCGAGTTCCCCGTCGCCCATCGCGGCGACGGTCTTGGCGGCGGCGGAGCCGTTGTCGACGGCGCCCTGGTACTCGTCGACCAGGACGAGGTCGCCGCCACCGCCGATGCTGGAACTCTGGTCGTACGCGGGCGGGATCTCCCCCATGTCGGCCCACACGGTGCCGTAGCGCGGGTGGTTGTGCATGGCGACCTGGACGTCGGGGCGGAGCCTGTGCAGTTCGAGGTGCAGCGGGATGCCGAGCGGGACGGGCCACTCGCCTTCGACGACGTTGCCGTCCAGGTCGATGCGGATGATGTCGCGCGGGCGGATCTCGTTCCAGGTGAGCAGCCACGGGTTGCACAGCAGGGTGCCGTCGCCGAGGTTGTAGGTGATGTGCCCGGCGAGGTGGTCGTCGTAGCCCTCGCGCCACAGCGTGCGTGCGAGCAGCACGATCTCCTGGGCCGGGGTGAGGTCGGGCATGAGCGTCCGGGCCGTCGGCACGAATGTCATGGGATGCCTTCCTGAGGGAGGACGCGGCGGCCCGTCGGGTCCGTCGCGGGCGGGTCTGTCGGGGCGGCGGCGTCAGGCGTCCAGGGGCAGTACGACCTCGGGCAGGGGGTGCCGGTACAGCTTCGCGGCGTTCCCGCTGCACATCATCCGCAGCTCGTGCGCCGGGATGTCGCCCCAGTACCGCGCGATGACGTCCTGGGTGTGCGGCCAAGTGCCGTCCCCGTGGGGGTAGTCGGTCTCCAGCATGATGTGGTCGACGCCGATGACGTGCCGCAGCGCGATCGTGGAGGGGTCGTCGAGGGTGCAGAACCAGAAGTTGCGGCGCAGTACGTCGGCGGGGCGCTCGTCCCAGCCCAGGCCGTAGCCGGACCGGTCGACGATGTTGTCGAGGCGGTCGATGAGCATGGGTACCCAGCCGATGCCGCCCTCGCTCATGGCGATCTTCAGGTCGGGGTGCTCGACCGGGTAGCCGGACCACAACCATTCACTGCACGCGCCGAGCGAGAGCTGGCCGAACATGGTCGCGCCGATCTGCAGCGCGGGACCGCCCGGCGGGATCGGATGCATGCCCGAACTGCCCACGTGGAGCGAGACGACGGTGCCCGTCTCGACGCAGGCGCGGATGATGGGGTCCCAGTGGCCGCGGTCCCACAGCGACGGGAGGCCGATCGCGTGCGGGCGCTCGGGGAAGGTCACCGAGGTGAAGCCGCGGGCCGCGTTGCGTTCGATCTCGGCGACCGCCTCGGCCGGGTCCGACAGGTAGGCGATGCCGCCCGGGATGATCCGCTCGGGGTAGGCGCGGTACCACTCCTCGTACATCCAGTCGTTCCACGCGCGCACACACGCCTTGCCGACCTCGACGTCCTTCGCGTGCGCGAACACCCGGCCGCAGAACCCGGTGATCTGCGACGGGAAGTTGAGCATGGCCCGGATCCCGCCCAGGTCCATGTCCTCGACCCGGGCGTGCACGTCGTAGCAGCCGGCCCGCATCTGGTCGAAGCGGAACGGTTCGAGGCCGACGGTCTCGGGGCGGCGCCCGGCGACGGCGTTCATGCCGACCTGCGAGTAGCGCTTGCCCTCGAACTCCCAGACCTGCGCGCCGTTCGCGTTCTCGACGATGCGCGGGCCGCGTGCGCGCAGCGACGCGGGCAGGTGGGTCTCGAACAGGTGGGGTGGTTCGACGACGTGGTCGTCCACCGAGATCACCGTGTAGCGGACCTCGGCGGGCTCGGGGTCGGGCAGGAACAGCTCGGGGTCGAGTTCGGGGGACGGCGACCGGCTCGGCTGCGGCATGGGATTCCTTTCCGCCTGGCGATTCGAAGTCGTATCTCTCAGCGATACGATGTGTTGCAAGGCGACCTTCGGGTTCGGACTATAGGAGCCGGAGCCCGCGATGTGAAGGCCGGCGGCGAACGGTCACCGAGCCCGCCGGGCGCCGTTTCCCGGACATGCGCGGGGGCGTACGAGAGCGGCGGGGGCGGTTGGAGCGGCGTCCGTGTCGTGTCGCCGAGCGATACGGTGGGCGGCGGTGTCGTCCCGGTCGAGGAGCGTGTCGATGAGCGTCAAACCCCTCCAGAGCGTGCGGCGTGCCCTGGAAGTCCTGGAGGCGGTCGCCGAGCACCAGCCGGTGGGGGTGGGCGAGCTGTCCCGGCTGCTGGACACCGACAAGAGCGCGGTCCAGCGCGCCCTGGTCACCCTGCACGCGGTCGGCTGGATCAGGCCCGCCGGCGGCGGCCCGACCGCGTGGGAGTTGTCCAGCAGGCCCCTGGTCCTGGCGGGGCTGGCCCGCAGGCCCTCCGATCTGGCGGCCCGCGCCCGGCCGATCCTGGAGGAACTGGCGCGCGCTACCGGCGAGACGGCGACACTCGCCCTGCCGGACGCGGGTCTGATCATCGCCGTGGACGTCGTGGAGAGCAGCCACCAGCTGCGTGCGGCGCCGCGCCTGGGATCGGTGCTCCCACCGGGCGGCAGCGCGGCCGGCATCGCCCTGTTCAGCGCGATGGACGCCGACGAGATCGCCCGCTACGGCGTCGATCCCCACGACCCGGTCCTGGCCGCGGCCATGGCGCGCACCCGCGAACGCGGCTGGTCGCTCAACGCCGGCGCGGTCACCACCCAGATCACCACCGTCGGCGCGGTCGTCCTCGACGACCTCGGCCGCGCCGCCGCGGCGCTGGTCATCAGCGCCCCGACGGGCCGACTCACCCCCGATCGCCAGGAGACCGCCGGAGCACTGGTCGCCGCCGCCACCCGCCTCGGCAACCACCACGACCGCCGACCCTGACCCCCGTTCGCGGCGTCACCACGAACGTCGTCACCGTCCGTGGATGGTCGCGCGGCCCGGTGCCGCGGTCGGCCGGAAGACGACGAGCGGGGTTTCCGCCGTGTTCGTGACGATCCACGGATGTGAGACATAGGTCTGCTGGATGTAGGACATGCCCGGATCGAGCCGCATGTAGAAGACGCGGTGGCCCTGGTAGTCGAGCCAGTGGATCCGGACGGCCTCGCCGCGCCGGTTGACGAACTCGATCCGGGTGGAGATGGCATCGTCCGTGGACCGAAGGGTTCGCTCTTCCGCCGGTGGCCGCGGCGGGAGCGGGGCCCAATCGCTCGGAGGCCGGTCCTCCGGCGGGGGCGTCGATCGCAGGAGGTCGCCGGTGAGCGCACGGAGGGTGTCGCTCGTGGAGGCCGCGGACGCGGGCCGGCAGGTGGGGTCCTTGGTCAGCAGTTCCAGGACCAGCCATTCGAGCTCGGCGGGGATGTCGGGCCGGAGCTCGGTGACGCGGGGCGGGGGCTGGGTGAGGTGCTGGAGCATCAGGTGGGGAAGTGACGCGCCCGGGAAGGGCGGCCGTCCGACGAGCAGCGCGTGCAGGGTGGCGCCGAAGGAGTACAGGTCGGTGGCCGGACCTACGTCCTTGCCCTCGTACTGCTCGGGTGCCATGTAGGTGGGGGTGCCGAGCACGCTGCCGGGCGCGGTGAGGCCGATGGTGGCGTCGGTGTAACGGGCGATCCCGAAGTCGCAGGCAGCCCGGTCGGACCGGCCTCCATCAGCGTCCGGAAGTCGGTGCCGGCCGGCAACTCCATCACGAAGAACGGGTGCCCCCGATGTTCGCCGATGTCGTGCACGACGGTGATGCCGACATGCTGCAACCGGACGCCCGTACGCGCTTCCCGCCGTAGCCGAGCGGTCAACCCGGGGTCCGCGTCCACGATCTTCACCGCGACGGGGCGGTCCAGCTCCCGGTCGTGCGCCGACCACACCTCGCCCATGCCGCCCCGGCCGATCAGTACCTCGAGCAGATACTTGCCGTCCAGTAACTCCCCCCGGCGCACCGTCAACCCCTTCCCGCACCACGCACACGCTCACGCTACCGGCTCCTACTCGCCCCGGGTGGTGGGCTTCGGTCGGCGGAGGGTCAGGTTGGTGTGGGGGCCAGGGGTGTGAAGGGTTGCTCGGTCCAGATGGTCTTGCCCTTTCGGCCGTGGCGGCTTCCCCACCGGCTGGTGAGCTGCGCGACGAGGAACAGGCCACGCCCGCCCTCGTCGCTCCAGCGGGCCCGGCGCAGGCGCGGTTGGGTGTTGCTGGGGTCGGTGACCTCGCAGACGAGCGAGGTCTCGCGGATCAGTCTCAGCCCGATCGGGCCGCCCGCGTACCGCACGGCGTTGGTGACCAGTTCGCTGACGATCAGCTCCGTGGTGAAGGTCAGGTCCTCGAGGTCCCAGGCGGCGAGTTGTGCGGCGACGACACCGCGGGCGTCGGCCACGGCGGCCGGGTCCGCCGGGAACTCCCAACTCGCGGTGTGCTCCTTCGGCACCGCCCGTACGCGGGCCAGGAGCAGCGCGACGTCGTCGCGCGGGGGCTCGCCGTCGAAGTCGGCGAGGAGCTCGCGCCCCGTGTCCGCCAGGGGACGGCCGGGTTCGTACGAGGCCGACAGACTCTCCACCAGCCGGCGAAGGCCGCCGTCCGGGTCGGTGTCGTGGCGTTCGATCAGGCCGTCGGTGTACAGGGCCAGGACGCTGCCCGGCTCGATGTCGACGACGACCGTCTCGAACGGGAGCCCGCCCACGCCCAGGGGCGGTCCCGGAGCGACGTCGACCGCTTCGGCGACGGCGCCCGGCGTGACGAGGACGGGCGGCGGATGACCGGCACTGGCCAGAGCGCAGCGCCGGGCCACCGGGTCGTATTCGGCGTACAGGCAGGTCGCGACGAACGGGTCCGGGCCTCTGCCGAACTGCTGGACCAGGTCGTCCAGGTGGGTGAGGAGTTCGGTGGGGTCGAGTTCGAGGTCGGCGAGCGTACGGACGGCCGTGCGCAGCCGACCCATGGTGGCGGTGGCGTACAGGCCGTGTCCCGCCACGTCGCCGACCACGAGGGCGACCCGGAAGGAGGGCAGTGGGACGACGTCGTACCAGTCGGCGCCGATTCCGGCCCCGCTGCTTGTGGGAAGGTACAGGCCCGTCGTCTCGGCCGCCGGCGTGTCGGTCGCGGGCTCCGGGAGCAGGCGCTGCTGGAGCGCGAGCACCGATCGGTGTTCGCGGGTGTAGCGGCGGGCGTTGTCGACGCCCAGGGCCGCTCGGGAGGCGATCTCGGTCAGGAGGTCGGCGTCCTCCGCGTCGAACGGGTCCGGTTGGTCCGTGCGCCAGACGATGACGGTGCCGAGGACCAGTCCGCGTGCGAACAGCGGGGCCCACATCGCCGAGTGGAGGGAATCGGGAAGGCGCCTCGGCTCCTGGAAGACGGTGCTCACCTTCGCCACGTCGAAAACGGCCGCCCGGCCGTGTCGGATGTCCCGCAGCGCGCGCGTGGCCAGCATGGGTGGCATGGTCTGGCCCGGCTGTACGAGATGGGCGGGCCAGGTTCCGGTGGCCGAGGCCACCGCTGTCCGGCGCAGGTGTGGGTCTCCTCCGCCGTGGATCTTCGGCGGCTCGTCCCCGTCGAGCACGCCGTCGGCGAGTTCGACGGCGGCGAGGTCGCCCAGGGCGGGGACGAGGACGTCCGCCAAGTCCTGCGCGGTGCGCGCCGCGTCGAGCGAGCCGCCGACCCGGACGGCGGCCTCGTGCAACAGATCCCGATCGCGGCGGGCCCGGAGGGTGGGCCCGCCCGGGGCCGCCCCGGTCGTGGGAGTGGGATCGGCGGGGACGAGCAGGACGAGGTGCTCGCCGGAGGGCTCCAGCGGCAGCACCCGCAGCGTCGCGTCGACGGGGGCCCCGACCCGGCGGGCGAAGCGTGCCCGGCCCTCGGCCGGGACGCCGGCGTCGGCGTGCGCCTCCCGGCCGCCGTCGGCGAGCAGGGACGCGAACGGGCGGCCGCATACCTGTTCGGCGGTCCGGTCCAGCAGTTCGGCGGCGGCCCCGGACCAGCGCAGCACGTGACCGTGGTCGTCCACTACGACGGCTGCGAAGGCGAACGTAGGTGCCGCGTCACCGGCGGCGGACCCGACCATGTGGCTCCTTGGTTTCGTTGCCCGCTGCCCCAACGGTACGTCCGCCGGACGGGTCCGCGCTTCTCGGAACCGGCCTTGCCGACGTCGCTCCCGCGCACGACCGGTCCCGACCGGGCGCCGCGGTCCGACGTCACCCTCGTGGGACCGTGCACATGGTCTTTCAGGATCCCCACGCGAGCCTCGACCCGACGCGAGGCGTGTCGTGTCGTCGGGCCTACTCGGCGGCTTTCGCGGCCAGTTCGTAGCAGCGGATGCGTGCGTCGGCGTCGTGGACGGAGGCGTACAGCATCAGTTCGTCCGCGCCGGTCCGCGCCACGATCTCCGCGAACCGCCGCCGTACGGTCGTGACCGTGCCGCGTGCCTGTGCCGCACCGGTGGCCTCCACCCGGGCGCGGGTCTGCTCCGGGATCTCGTGGACGGCCGCCTCCTCCGGGGACGGCAGCGCCGACGAGTCCTGCCTGGATCGCGCGACGTCGGTCGGGCGGGCCAGGCGCGCGGCCTCCGCCTCGCTGTCCGCCACGACGGTCTCGACCGCGACCATCACGTGCGGCCGGTCCGCCCACCGGGACGGCGTGAACAGTTCCCGGTAACGCGCTGCCGTGGCGATGGTCCGGTCCGGCCGGATGTGGTGCGCCAGCGCGATCGGCAGTCCCAGTCGCGCCGCCAGTTCCGCACTGGCCGGGCTGGACGCGAGCAGCCACGGGCGGGCACCGCCCCCGTCCGGTTGCCGGCCCGCGATCAGCCGCACGCCGCCGTCACCGGAGAGGTGACGCAGCACGGCGGCCACGTCCTCGCCGTACTCCGTCTCCGTGCCCGGTTCGGCGCCCCGGCGCAACGCCCGCACGATCGACCCGTCGAAGGTACCCGGTCCGCGGCCCATGCCCATGTCGATGCGATCCGGATGCAGCGCCGCCAGCGTGGCGAACTGTTCCGCGAGCGCCAGCGGCGCGTGGTTGGGCACCAGGACACCGCCGGACCCGAGTCGGATCCTGCTGGTCCGTGCGGCGAAGTGCGCGATCAGAACCGCGGGCACCACGCTCGCGGAAAGCTCGGTTCCGTGATGCTCGGCGAACCAGATCCGCCGGTATCCGAGATCGTCCAGACGACTCACGGTTCGACTGGTCGCCGCGAGCGATTCGGCGGTGGTGCGTCCCCGCTCCGCGATCACGAGATCCAACGCGGACAGAGAGATTGGCATGAGGTGAGTCCCTGTTTCCTGCCGACCGGGCCGAGCGGACGGGTTCGTGTGGGTGGTTCCCGGGGTGGAGGTGTGCGGCCGGTTCGGCCGCACACCTCGTGGGAGGGTCAGTCCTGGGTGTATTCGGCCGCGACGTCGATGATCCAGGTGACGCCGAAGCGGTCGGCGAGCATGCCGAAGGCGGGTGCCCACTGGGCGGGACCGAATGCCTCGATCACGGTCGCGTCCTTGGCGAGGCCCTCCCAGACGGGGGTGACCTCGTCGACGTTGTCGCCGCGGACGGACAGGAAGAACGGTTCCCGGGTGATGGTGGTGCCGTTCTCCCGGCGCGTGGTGGGGGTGCCGGGGGTGGCCGGTGCGTGCTCGCCGGGCACGTCGTAGGCCATGACCCGGAAGCCGTTGTCGGCGACGACCTGGCCGAACACGACGTTGGTCGCGCCGGGCAGTTCGGCGGGCATTCCGAAGTCGGCGTAGGTGGCGACGGTGAGCCGGCCGCCGAAGACCGACTGGTAGAACTCCAGGGCCTCGCGGGCCTGGCCGTGGAAGTTCAGGTGGGCGACAGCGTTGAGCGACATCGTGTTCCGGTCCTTCGCGAGTGATTTCCGGTGCCGGAGGTTTCCGGCGACGGGATCGACGATGTCCGAAGTACAGGTCGGTGAACGTCCGCTACTGGTGGCATGGTGAAAACATGCCGATCGCTTCCTCGACGACGACCTCCAGCCGGCTGCTGGCGCTGCTGTCCATGCTGCAGGCCCGCCGCGACTGGCCCGGCGGCCTGCTCGCCGAGCGGTTGGGCGTCAGCGCGCGAACCGTGCGCCGCGACGTCGACCGGCTGCGCGAGCTGGGTTACCCCGTGCAGGCGGTCAAGGGTCCCGACGGCGGATACCGGCTCGAAGCGGGCAGCCAGATGCCGCCACTGCTGTTCGACGAGGAGCAGGCGGTCGCGCTGGCCGTGGCGCTGCGGATCGCCGTCGGGACGGGCGCGGGCATCGAGGAGGCCGCCGCGCGGGCGCTGGCCACCGTGCGGCAGGTGTTGCCGACGCGGTTGCGGCAGCGGGTCGACGCCCTGGAGATCGGCGTGGCCGGGCGCGGCGGCGATCCGCAGGTCGATACCGGGATCCTGCTGACGCTGAGTGCCGCGGTCCGCGCGGGGGAGGAGCTGCGGTTCGACTACCGCTCACCGGGGCGCACCGAGGATGCCGAGCCGCGCCCGCCTCGCCGGGTGCAGCCCCATCACCTGGTGGTGCGCGCCGGGCGCTGGTACGTCGTCGGCTGGGACCCCGACCGCGGCGACTGGCGGACCTTCCGTGCCGACCGGATGACGCCGCGGATCCCGAACGGGCCGCGGTTCGCTCCCCGTGAAGTGCCGGGCGGGGACGTGACCGCCTTTCTGTCGGCCCGGTTCAAGGGTTCCGAGAGCGTGGACGCCTGGCCCTGCCGCGGCGAGGTGATCCTCGGCCTGCCGGTGGCGGAGGTGGCCCCGTTCGTCGGCGACGGCCGTGTCGAGGAGCTCGGCCCCGACCGGACCGGGCTGACGACGGGATCCTGGTCCTGGGCCGCCCTCGCGGCGGCGTTGGCCCGCTTCGACACCGAGATCGAAGTGGTTGCCCCGCCCGAGTTGCGCGAGGCCTTCGCGGAGTTGTCCCGCCGCGCCGGCCGCGCCGCGGGCACCGGATAGGCCGGCCGCCGGCGAACTCCACGGCCGCGAGGGCGCGCGGGTCAGGGGCTGTCCCGCGCGAGTAGCCACGCAACGACGTCGTCGAGGATGGCGAGCAGGTCGTGCAGGGGGTACGTGTGGTCGCCGAGTGCGTGGTGGAGTTCGATGCCGTCCACGGCCGCGTAGACGAACTCGCCGATCACGCGCAGGCGTTCGGGATCCGGCATCGGACGTTCGGGCGTGGCGGCGTCGCCGTGGATGGTGTCGGCGAACGCACGGACCGTCCAGGCGTTCAGTTTGGCGAGCCGGGCGCGCAACGCGTCGTCGTGGAGGCCGAGTACGGCGATGGCGAAGTACGCGCGCGTCGCGTCGCCGTCCTGACACATGCGTCCGACGCCGTCGAGGTACGCCTGCCGGCGCTCGCGCCCGGGTCGCAGTTCGCGGGCCTCGGCGGCGAAATCGGCCACCTGTTCCTGGTAGAGCCGGTCCATCAGGGCTTCGATGAGTCCGTGCCGGGTGCCGAAGTGGTACGAGACCGTGGTCACGTCGACGTGGGCTTCGCGAGCGACGGCGACCAGGGTCAACCCGGCCGTCCCGGCGCGGAGCAGGACGCGGTGCGCGGCGTCGAGGATCGCGGCGGTCGTCCGCGGCGAGTCCGCGGGGCGACGGTCCAGCGGGGTGCCCTCCCCGGGGGCCCGGCGGACGACTTCGCGGGGCCGACCGCGTCCGCGGCGAGGCTGGGGTGTGCCGGGTGATGTGTCCATGTCGCTCCGATGAAATGCCGGCGAATTCTTCCCATGCTCGCGCGTTCTGTGGCGACTAGCGTCACCCGCCTGTCACGTCGCGAACGGGAGACACGGATGAAGCATCTCATTGCGGACGCAAAGTGGGGGATGACCCGGGCATGTCTGGTCGGCGCGAAACATCTCGCCTTGCCGTTCAAGGAACTGCCCTCGGCGTCGCCGGAGAGTTTCCCCAGGGTGCGGGTGGTGCGAGGCACGATGGTGCCGATGCGCGACGGCGTACGCCTGCTGACGGACGTATACCTCCCGGCCGACCGCACCGCACGGCCGTCCGGGACCCGGCACCCGGCGATGCTGATCCGGATGCCGTACGGGATCCGCGAGGCGTACGCGTACATGCCCGCCGTCGGCCGTTTCTGGGCCCGGCGCGGCTACGCGGCGGTGATGCAGGACGTCCGCGGCCGGTTCGGTTCGCAGGGCGAGTGGCGTCCGTTCGTGCACGAGGTCGACGACGGCTACGACACGATCGACTGGGTGGCCGACCAGCCCTGGTGTGACGGCCGGGTGGCGATGACCGGCGAGTCCTACTACGCGTTCACCCAGTGGGCCGCCGCGGCGTCCGGCCATCCCGCGCTGGCCTGCATCTCGCCGGGCGACATGGGCCTGGACATGCACACGCTGCTGTTCGAGGGCGGCGCGCTGTGCCTCGGCAGCACCGCGATGTGGGCGTGCGACCAGGCCGGACGTGGGTTCCTCAACTGGCACCGCTTCGATACCCGGCATCTGCCGGTACGGGACATGGCGGACGCGGCCGGACTGCCCAGTGGGCTCTACCGCGAGTTCGCCGACCGCCCCCAACGCACCGGGCGCGACGACGACTTCTGGAACGCGCACGACTTCCGACACCTGCTCGACCGCGTCGAGGTGCCGACGATGGTGTGGAGCGGCTGGTACGACAACCTGCTGCCCGGCACGCTGCAGTGCTGGACGGAACTCGAGGAGCGCCGCCCGGACCTGGCGCGTCTGAGGCGCCTGGTGATCGGCCCCACCGACCACGAGACGAGCTGCGACTTCGACGGCAGGGTGGGCCGCGTTCCGATCCCGACCGGTCCCCGCGCCTGGGACCGGGTGTTGGCGTTCTCCGACGAGGTCCTGACCCGGGCCGACGGCTCGACGGCGGTACCCGTCGAGCTCGACGGGCCCCGGGTACGGGCGTACGTCACCGGAGCCGACCGCTGGCACACCGACGACGCCTGGCCGCCCCGCGACACCGCCGAACTCCGCCTCCACCTGCGGGGCAACCGCGAACTCACCGCCGGTGAACCCGAGGTCACCGAGCACCCGGCACGGTTCGTCTATGACCCGACCGACCCGGCGGCGCCGTGGGAGGGCAAGGACCTGTGGTCGATGACCAAGGCGCTGGCGGACCGCCGCGATCTCCATAGGCGCCCCGACGTGTTGGTCTACCGCGGCGATCCGCTGACGGACGACATGGTCGTCGTCGGCCCGATCACGGCCACGATCCACGCCTCCACGACCGCCGACGACGCGGACGTCACCGTCTCGTTGATCGACATCGCCCCCGACGGGTTCGCCCAGCTCGTCCAGGAAGGCATCCGACGCCTGACGCACCGCGACCCCGCCGACGCGCCGACACCGGTGGAACCGGGGCGCCCGTATGCCGCGCACGTCGACCTGGGGGCCACCGGGCATCGCTTTCGCGCTGGTCATCGGATCGGCGTCGAGATATCCGGCAGCGCCTTCGACCGCTGGGACCGCAACACCAGTGCGGGCACGACGACGATCCATCACGACGCGGTCACCGCGTCCCACCTGGACCTGCGGGTCGTGGGGAGAACGTCATGACGCGCGCCGCGAACGCCCGGGCCCTGCCGAGACGGGTGCGATGGGGGTACGGAGGCGGCGAGTGGGCCAACGCCGTGATGTGGACGGCGTTCTCCACCCTGTTCCTCTACTACATGACCGACGTCGCCGGCGCGTCCGCCGCGCTCGGCGGAACGGTGGTGGCGCTGGGCACGGTGTGGAACGCGGTCCTGCAGCCGTACATCGGCCGGCGCTCGGACCGCCTGCGCTCGCCCCACGGGCGCAGACTCCCCTTCCTGACGGCCGCGGCGATCCCGTACGCGGTGACGTCCTGGCTGCTGTTCACCGACTTCGGCCTGACGGGTGTCGCCCGTGCGGCCTACTACACCGCGGTCGCACTGGCCTGGTTCACCAGTCTGACCGTCTTCTACGTGCCGTACGGAGCCCTCGGCGCCGAGCTGAGCACCGACCCGACCGAGCGCACCGCCCTGTCGAGCGTGCGCACCGCCTTCTCGCAACTGGGCGCACTCGTCGGCGCGATCACCCCCCTCGCGCTCCACGACGTACTCGGCGACGCCCTGGGCGGGAGCGACAAGGCGGGCTGGTCGGCCGCCGCCGCGGTATGCGCCCTATTGGCCACCGGCGGCCTGCTGGCGACCTGGGCCACGGCGCGCGGCCGCGAACCGGCGGCGGAACCCGCGACCGTCCGACCACGAGACGGCATGGCGATGGTCCGCGAGTCCCGGACCGTGCGACTGACGCTGGGCATGCTCGCGTTCGGTTGGGCACCCTTGAGTGTCACGGGCGCGGTCGCGGTGTACTACGGCGTCCATGTCATGGGCTACAGCGAGGACACCGCGTCCCTGGTGATGCTGACCTGGTTCGCGGCCGGACTCGCGTGGCTGCCGCTGGTGCGCCGAATGACCGACCGGATCGGCAAGCCCCGCACATACCTGCTGTTCACCGGCTGCTGGGCCGTGGTGCAGTGCCTGTTCGTCTTCCCGGGCCGGGGCGACGACGTCCTGTTCTGGACGCTCATCCTGCTCAGCTCGGCCGGCAGTATGGCGGTCGCCGTCACCGGCTGGGCTCTTCTCCCCGACATCGCCGACACCGAATCGGCCCGCACCGGGGAACGCCGTGAGGGCACCCTCTACGGCCTGGCGGCCTTCGCCCAGACCGCGCTCGCCGCGATCGTCGTCTGGATCGCCGCCCTTGCCCTGTCCTTCGCCGGGTACGGCGGCGGCGACCACCCCGATGCCCGAGCACGGCACACCATCACCGTGCTGATGTCCCTGGGGACCGCCGTGTGGATGCTCCCGGGCATGTGGTGCGGCCGGCAGATCCACAACACCCTCCGCGCTTCCCAACCACCGACACAACCGGGCGCGCTCCGCCGGGCTTCGGCCGGTCCCGAAGTCCGAAGGTCGCGCCGGGGCCGTGATCGCCGCATTCGATTCGGGGTGAAAAACCCGCCCGTGTCGGACGGCGGGTCTTCGCCCGCACAGTCCGGCCCACCCGGATACTCCGCTGTATGAGCGCGCCCGTCCCCGCCGACCGATCCGCGGCCGACGACTCCGAACGCGCCGAGCAGCGGGCGACATGGACCGAGTTGTTCTTCGACCTGGTCGTCGTGGCGGGTGTCGCCCAACTCGCCCACCTGCTGCACGACCCCTCGCCCGACGACGTCGCCCTGTACGCGCTCTTGTACCCGGCGCTGTGGATTGCCTGGACCGGTTTCACCGTCCGCGGGTCCGTCGAGGGCGAACGCGCCGCCGTCCCGGCCATGCTCGTGGGCATGCTGGGCATGGCCGTCCTGGCGTCCTCGGTCGCCGACATCCGGGACGGGAGCGGCACGGTCTTCATCCTCGCCTACGTCGCGTTGCGCTGGTTCGCCGGACACCTGTGGCAAGGCGGCGCCATCACCATCGCCATGGACTGGCCCCTGGCCCAACTCGGCATCGGTACCACGCCGTGGCTGATCTCCCTGTGGGTGGACGCCCCCGCCCGCTACGGACTCTGGGCGCTGGGGCTGGTCCTGGACTTCCTCATCCTGTTCACCGTCTCCGGAACCCGCACACTGGGCGCCGCCACCCGCAGGGTCGACCGACTCCTGCGACGCCGAGCCGACCGGGAACGTACCCCGGCCCCCTCGGTCGAGGCGGCCTACACCAATACCCCTCACCTGGCCGAACGACTGGGCCTGTACGTGATCATCGTGCTCGGGGAGGGAGTGTCCCAGGTGGTCTCCGCCGCCTCGGACACCACTCGGGACCCCGGCACGCTCGGCACCGCCCTCGGCGCCTTCGCCCTCCTGGTGGGGGTGTGGAGCCTGTCGCTCCTCCAGGGGTTCGCCGGCATCCCCCACCTGCGCGCCGGTGTTCTCCCGCTGCGGCGGACCATGCTCCTGCACGGCGTGAGCACGGGGCTCGTCGGCGCGCTCGCCGCGGGGTTGGGCGTCGCGGTGGCGGCCCGGGGAGCGGTGCCATCCGGCAATCGGTGGTTGTTGTGCGGTGCCGTCGCGGCGTGGGAGTGCGTGGTGCTGATCGGCGACCTGACCGCCGGGCGGCCGTCGATGGGCACGTTCGTGCGGGCCCTGCCCGGTCCGGCGGTCGCCCTCGGCCTGAGTGCCCTCGGCGATCGCATCGGAATCGCCGTGCTGGTCTGGGTGTTGGCCGCCATCGTGATCCGGCACGTGCTGTCGGGCCCCTCGCGCCGGCTCCCCGCAGCCCCGGCGGGCCACCACCCGCCCTCGCCCTGACGGCGTTCGCCGCGCCCCACCACGCCCGACACGGCGGGTACGGGTTCGTGTCACGTTATGCGGGGATCTCGAAGCCGAGCGCGTCGAGTGCGGCTTCCGCGGCCTGCCGGTCCTGTTCGTAGTTGCCGCCGGAGATGCCGAGTCCGCCGACGACGACGCCGTTCTCGGTGATCGGGTAGCCGCCGCCCACGGCCATCAGCCGGGGGTGTTGCGCGAGGGGGGCGACGTGGGGGTCGGTGACGTAGGAGTTCCACACGTGGGTGGGGACGCGATAGGACACGGCCGTCCATGCCTTGTCGACCGCCACCTCGGCGGCCAGGAACGGCGCGTCGTCGGTGCGCTCGAACGCCTTGAGATGACCTCCGTTGTCGGTGACCGCCACCGCGACCGGGAAGCCGATCTCGTCGGCGGCGGCGAGCACCGCCCCGATCAGCTCGGCGGCCGCGGAGCGGGTGATGGTGGGAGCGGACAGGGACTTCGCCTGCGTTTCACGATTCATGGGTGCCTTCTTGCGGGACGGACGAGGTGGGGGTGATCGCCGTGGAGGGATGTTCGGGGACGTGTCGGCCCAGGGCAAAGGCGGGTGTCGGGGCCGCGCGGGTGACCACGGACTTCTCGACCAGCAGCAGGTCCTGCACGACCGGGTCGATCACGTCGGTCCAGTGGTCGTCGTCGTAGACGGCGGCGTACAACCGGACGCGCCGCGCCTCGCTGTCGAACCGCCGGATCCAGATGTAGCCGTCCGGGTCCTCCTCGTCGGTGAAGGACGCGGTGACCGTCATTCCCTTCGAGGTCTGGAAGGGGATCACGACCTCCTCCATGTAGCGGACCCATTCGTCCCGACGTCCGGGCCGGGTCCGGTAGCGGCGGATCTCGTAGAACATGGTGGGTTCTCCCTCGTTGTCGGCCGGCGCCGGAAGGCGGAGCCGGGGCGCGGTCGCGCCCCGGCGGTGCTCGGCCCTACGGGCCGAGGGGCGTGGCTCGGTCGACGCCGGTCGGTCGTGCGGCGGTGTCGGGTGGTGGTGCGGATACCGCGAGGCGGTGTGTCAGGAGGCGACGCGCAGGACGAGCTTGCCGCGGGTACGGTCGGTCTCGCCGCGAGCGTGCGCCCGGGCGACCTGCTCCAGGGCGAAGACCTCCTCGACCTCGACGGCCACCTCTCCGGCGTCGACGAGTTCGGCGATGCGGGTCAGGGCCGCGCCGTCGGGTTCGACCAGGAAGGCGCTCGCGCGCATCCCGCGCGAACGAGCGGCCTCGGCCAACTCGGCCGAGACCCCGGCGGGGATCGCCACGAGCAGGCCGCCCGGGCGCAGCACGTCCAGCGATCGGGTGCTGGTGCGGTCGTGACCGTCACCGACCAGGTCGATGACCACGTCGACGTCGCGGGCCGCGTCCTCGAAGCGGACGGCGGTGTAGTCGACGAGTTCGTCCGCGCCGAGTCCGGTCAGCCAGTCGTGGCGGCCACTGCTCGCGGTGCCGATGACGTACGCGCCCAGGTGCTTGGCGAACTGGACCGCGAAGTGCCCCACCCCGCCCGCCGCCGCGTGGATCAGCACGCGTTGGCCGGCGCGGACCCCCGCCGTGTCCACCAGCGCCTGCCAGGCGGTGAGGGCGGCCAGGGGGACGGCGGCGGCCTGTTCGTGGGTGAGGCGGGCGGGCTTGCGGGCGAACTGGCGCGCCGGTGCGGTGACGTACTCGGCGTAGCCGCCGACCGCGCGGGGAAACCACGGCATCCCGAAGACCTCGTCACCCGGCTCGAACGTGGTCACCCCGAAGCCGGTCTCCTCCACCACCCCGGACACGTCCCAGCCCAGGATGAACGGCGGCTCGCCCAACACCCCGGCCATACCCGTGCCGGAACGCGTCTTCCAGTCCACCGGATTGATCCCGGCCGCGTGCACCCGCACCAGGACCTCGGTCGGCAGGGGCACGGGCCGGGGCACCCGCGCCACCCGCAGCACCTGCGGACCGCCGAATCCGTTCTGGACCACGGCGCGCATCAAGGTTGCGGACATACGTCAACTCCAAGCGGTGGAACGACGGGAGGTCGATCGTGCGGCCTCCCTGTTGATGTCGACGACCGTATCCACGCGCATATAGTTACCCGCAAGGTTCACTACTTCCCTTTGGGAAGCAAGCAGGTGAGGAGCGGTTCATGGTGATGGAATGTGCAACGGGCCGGCACAGTGACCACGACGTCTACGCCGCGCAGTGCCCCTGCCGCGCGATGCTGGACCTGCTCGCCAACAAGTGGTCGGCGCTGATCATCGGCGCGCTCGAACAGGGCTCGCAACGCTTCGGAGAGCTCCGACGGCGTCTCCAGGGCATCAGCCCCAAAGTCCTCACCCAGACCCTGCGTCGCCTGGAGGACTCCGGCATCCTCACCCGCACCGTGCACCCCGCCGTACCCCTGCACGTGGAATACGCCCTCACCGATCTGGGCCACAGCGCCGCCGTCCCCCTCCGCCTGCTGCGCACCTGGGTCGAGGAGAATCTCGACGACACCACCACGAGCGCGTGCCTGCCCCGAAACCCGACGGGTCCGGAAACCGCAGCCACGGGCTCGTGAGGCGGGACCGCCCCGTTTGCCGCGGGCGT
Source organism: Embleya hyalina (assembly GCF_003967355.1). GTDB lineage: Bacteria > Actinomycetota > Actinomycetes > Streptomycetales > Streptomycetaceae > Embleya > Embleya hyalina. The sequence goes on from NZ_BIFH01000013.1 coordinate 902,295, forward strand.
GAACGCGGACGCCGTTGTCACTGTGGCGGCTGTCGGCGCGCTGCCCGGGTTTCGGTGGTGCGCCGGCGGAGTTCCGGCCGGGTGAGCGCGGGTGGGAGGTAGGCGACGTCGACGGGTCCGACGTCGGTTCCCGGCGGCGCGATCTCGTCGATGCGGTCGAGGACGTCGTCGTCGAGGAGGGTGTCCGCGCCGGCGAGGAGGTCGTCGAGTTGTTCGGGTGTGCGTGGGCCGATGATCGCCGAGGTGACCGCGGGGTGGGCGGTGACGAACGCGAGGGCGAGGTGGGGCAGCGACAGTCCGGCCTGTTGGGCGACTCCGGCGAGTGCCTCGACGGCGTCGAGCTTGCGCTCGTCGGTCATGTGCCGCCGTGCCCAGTGCAGGCGCCCGGGCGAGGCCGTTTCCGTGTTGCCCCTGCGGAGGCGGCCGGCGAGCAGGCCCATCGCCAGCGGGCTCCACACCAGGACGCCCAGTCCGTGGCGCTCGCAGACCGGCAGGATCTCGCGTTCGATGCCGCGGTTGAGGATCGAGTAGTGCGGCTGTTCGGAGCGGAAGCGGGCGAGTCCGCGCCGATCGGACACCCACTGGGCCTCGACGATGTCCGAGGCGGGCAGGTTGGAGTGGCCGATCGCGCGGATCTTGCCCGCGCGCAGCAGGTCGGTCAGCGCGCCGAGGGTTTCCTCGATGTCGGTGCCGGGCTCGGGGTGGTGGGCCTGGTAGAGGTCGATGTGGTCGACGCCCAGGCGGCGCAGCGACCCTTCGACGGCGGAGACGATCCATCGGCGGGAGTTGCCGCGCCGGTTGGGGTCGGATCCCATCACGCCGTTGAATTTCGTGGCCAGGACGACGTCGTCGCGGCGGCCGCGCAGGGCTTTGCCGATGATCCTCTCGGCTTCGCCGTCGCCGCCGCCGTAGACGTCGGCGGTGTCGATGACGTTGATGCCGGCGTCGAGGGCGCGGTGGACGATGCGGATGCAGTCGTCGGGGTCGGGGTTGCCGTAGGGGCCGAACATCATCGTGCCCAGGGTGTAGGCACTGACCTGGATGCCGGTCCGGCCGAGCGGACGGGTTCGCATGGGTTTCTCCTGGGGTGCAGGCGTGCGGCCGGACGGGGCGCACACCTCGCGCAACGGTCGGAGCCGGGTGTACTCGGCCGTGACGCCGACGACTCGGCCGAACACGACGTTCGTCGCTCCGAAGACCGAACGAGTGGTTTCCGGTGCCGGAGGGTTCCGGCGACGGGACCGACGATGTCGGAGGTACAGGTCAGAGAGCGTCCGCTACGTGTGGCACGGTGAAAACATGCCGTTCGCTTCCTCGTTTCGCGCTCGTCCTTGGGGCGAACACGAGCTTCGGTCGCCGCAACACCCACACGCCCGGCCGATGCGCATGGCATGGCGTGGTACCGGGCGGGCCCTGGGTCGGGATCGGGGTCAGGCGCGGTCGGGCAGCGGTACGCCGTGTTGTTCGGCGAGGCGTTCGAGGGCGTCCAGGCGTGCCTGCCAGACCTCGATCCCGTAGGCGTCGTGGTCCTCGCGGGCCTCGTCGAGTTTTTCGTGGGCCTCTCGGAGGCCGCCGATCAGTTCGTGCACGAATTCCCCCATGGGGTACCTCCTGGGACGCTCCGCCGGTTCGTGGGCCGCATCGTGCTCGGCGCAGACCTCCCCATCATCCTGACGTATGAAGCAGTTGCCAATCTTATCAATTGCTAAGCTATCGTCTTCGTCGAGTCGGCGGTTCCCCGCGATGGTGGGGCCGCCGGTGGATGTGGTCGATGCGGGTCGGTGAGGTGGTGTGGAGGATGCCCGGGAGTTGGGGGGATCTGTTCAGGTGCGCTGTGTGGACGCGGGCTCGGGCGACGGCCGCGCGACCCGGACCTGCGCGTCACGCGCCGGGGTAATGACTTGCTAAAATAAGCAATTGCTCAATTCACGTGAAACGAAGGTGTCGTGGAGCCCGTCCCGAGACGGGCGGCGGGCGACAGGACAAGATTCTTCCCATGACCGAGTACAGACCCGAGGACCCTGCGTGGTTGCCACACACCCGTCCGAGCGACCCGGCCGCCACCCGGCGACCGCCGTCGCCGACCGCCCCTCGCACCGTGACCCCCGGGAAGGACGTGGAGCGGTGAGCACCCCGCTGTACGAGCTGAAGGCCGAGTTCTTCAAGACGCTCGGCCACCCGGCCCGCATCCGCATCCTCGAACTGCTCAGCGAACGTGAGCACGCCGTCGCCGAGATGCTCCCCGAGGTCGGCATCGAAGCCTCGCGGCTGTCTCAGCAGTTGGCGGTGTTGCGGCGCGCCAACCTGGTGGTGGTCAGCCGCCGGGAGGGATCCACCGTCTACTACACGCTCACCAGCCCCCGGGTGGCCGAGTTGCTCGCCGTCGCGCGCAACATCCTGACCGGACTGCTCGCCGGACAGATGGAACTGCTCGAAGACCTGCGCGCGACCACGCCCCAGAGTTCCCCGAGGACGCCCCAGGACTGAGCCGGACCTGCTGCGGTGCCGCCCCACCCGCACGACGGCCCGGGAACGATCGCCCGACCACGGGCGGGTGCGGGGCATCGGCACGGCCTACCTTCCAGGAGCGAGGAACCGCACCATGAACGACCGGTGGCAGCCACCCCACACCGCCCGGGACACTCCGGCTCCCCCGGTCGGCGGACGCGCCGCCCGCCTGCGCGCGCTCCTGCCCGGGCGCGGCGACCTGCGCACCATGCGCCGTTCCCCCGGACGCGACCTGATCGCGGGACTGACGGTCGCGGTCGTCGCGCTCCCACTGGCGCTCGCGTTCGGCGTCGCGTCGGGTCTGGGCGCGCAGGCCGGGCTGGTCACCGCGATCGTCGCCGGGGCGCTGGCCGCCGTGTTCGGCGGCTCCAACCTCCAAGTGTCGGGACCCACGGGGGCGATGACCGTCGTCCTGGTGCCGGTGGTCGCCGCCCACGGCACCGACGGCGTCCTGATGGTCGGCCTCCTCGCCGGGCTGATCCTCGTCGTGATGGCCGTGTCGCGTCTCGGGCGCCTCGCGGCCTTCCTGCCGGCCCCCGTCATCGAGGGGTTCACCGCCGGGATCGCCGTGGTGATAGCCCTGCAACAGGTCCCCGCCGCACTGGGGATCGCCCACGCCGAGGGGGACAAGGTCTGGCAGAGCGCCGCCGACGCCGCGTTCCGCTGGCTCGATCACCCCGGGGCCGCCGCGCCGATCACGGCCCTGGTGGTCGCCGGCGTCATGCTTTCGGGCGCCCGATGGCGCCCGGCGGTCCCCTTCTCCCTGGTCGCCGTCGCCGGGGCCACGATCCTGGCGTGGTCGATGGATCTACCGCTGACCCCGATCGGGGCCCTGCCCGCGGGACTTCCCGCCCCTTCGCTCGGGTTCGCGGACACATCCATGGTGGTCGACCTCCTGCCCTCCGCGCTGGCCGTCGCGGCGCTGGCCGCGCTGGAGAGCCTGCTCTCCGCCGCCGTCGCCGACGGCATGACCGTCGGGCAACGGCACGACCCCGACCGGGAGTTGTTCGGCCAGGGCGTGGCCAACCTCGCCGCGCCCCTGTTCGGCGGCGTTCCCGCCACCGCCGCCATCGCCCGCACCGCCGTCAACGTGCGCGCCGGGGCGACCTCGCGTCTGGCCGCGCTGACCCACGCCGTCGCACTCGCCGTGATCGTGTTCACCGCCGCCTCCCTGGTCGCCCACATCCCGCTGGCCGCCCTCGCCGGAGTCCTCCTCGCGACCTGCGTGCGCATGGTCGAGGTCTCCGCGCTGCGCGCCCTCGCCAAGGCCACCCGCGCCGACGCCCTCGTGCTGGCCCTGACGTTCGTCGTCACCGTCGCCCTCGACCTGGTCACCGCCGTCGCCGTCGGCATCGGCCTCGCCGTGCTCCTGGCCCTGCTGTCCGTCGCCCGCGCCGCCCGCCTCGAACAGGTCCCCCTGGACACCACCGACCACACCGACGAGGAACGCGCCCTCCTCGAAGCGCACATCGTGGCCTACCGCCTCGACGGACCCCTGTTCTTCGCCGCCGCACACCGCTTCCTGCTCGAACTCTCCGAGATCACCGACGTCCGAGTCGTCATCCTGCGCATGTCCCGGGTCACCACCATGGACGCCACCGGCGCCGGCGTCCTGGGCGACGCCATCGACAGACTCGAACACCGCGGCATCACCGTCCTGCTCTCCGGGATCAAACCCGCCCACGACGACATACTCACGAGCCTCGACATCGCCGAACACCTGCGCCGCGACCACCGCATCCTGCCCGACACCCCCGCCGCCATCGAGCACGCCCGAACCCTGCTGCGCCAACCCCACACCCGGCCCGCCCCGTTCGAGGCCGACTCCGCCCCCCGGGCACTGCCGTGCTGAGCCGCGACCCCTCGGGCCCCGGCCACCCGGCCGACGGCGACCCGCGCCCCATCGGCCGTCACGGCGCCCCCGCCGCCCTCGAACAACCGGATCGGAGACACAGCGTGAGCCCCGACGACACGAACGCGGAACGCCCCACACCGCCCCGCCCCGTCGCGAGACGCCAGACCCAGAAGGAGATGGAACGGGGCATCATCGTCTGGCTCCTCGTCTTCACCTTCGGAACGCACCTCATCGGCGGCGGAATCTGGCTCTACATCCACTTCAGCGGCCGCGGCTGACCGTGCGTCCGGTGCGCCCGGCGAAGCGGGTGCGCGTGTCCTCGCGGTCGACGTGCGGGACGCGGTCAGTCGAGCCAACGGGACATGGCGGCGGCGACGTTGCCGCCGTCCAGGTCCGCGAGGGAGAGGCCGACCAGGGCGGTCGCGGTCGGTGAGGTCTGCCAACGGAAGCGGGGTGTGTCGGTGGTGGCCGCCTCGACCACGACCGCCGCCGCGTTTCGGGCCGATTGGGCCTCGGCCATTTCCGCCTGCGCGGTCCGGAGGAACCTTTCCGCGAGTTCGCGGTAGGGGTCGTCCGCGCGGAAGAGCGCCCGGGCGTCGAGGTTTTCGGTCATGTTCGTCGCGACGGACGCGGGTTCCACCACACTGATCGTGATCCCGAAGCGGGCCGCCACGGGTTCGAGGGACTGCATCAGGCCTTCGAGGGCGAACTTCGAGGCGCAGTAGGCGTCGAGGAACGGTTGGCCGTGGGCTGCGCCGTTGCTGGTGACGTTGACGATGCGGCCGGCGCCGGCTTTGCGCATGGACGGCAGCACATGGCGTGTCAGGGCGGCGGGGCCCAGGTAGTTGACGTCGAGTTGCCGCTGGAGGGCGGCGGTGTCGAGGTGTTCCAGTGTTCCGGCCGTGCAGGCGCCGGCGTTGTTGACGAGGATGTCGATCGGGCCGAATTCGGCCGACACCGCGTCGAGGCACCGTCGGGCGTCGTCGAGGTCGGTGACGTCCAGTCCGCGCACTGTCAAGTCGACGCTCTGGTCGGCGCATTCGGCGCGCAAGGGGTCGGCCTTGGCGATGTCACGCATCGTCGCCACCACGCGGATGCCCCTGGCGGCCAGGCCCACGGCGGTGTGCAGGCCGATTCCGCTGGATGTCCCGGTCACCAGTGCGACCTTGTTGTCCATGTGTGATTCCTCTCCGGTGGGCGCTTCGACGGCGAGCCGACTCCGTCCCGCCGATGGGCGGCGGTGGGTGCTGCGGATGCCCGGCCGTCAGCAGGTTCGGCGGACGTACTTGCCGTTCGGCGGGGCGGTGACGTCGTGGTCGCGGCGGACGACCGAGATGCGCGGGCCGACGGATGTGCAGGCGGAGGCGAATCCGGCGTCGTCGTACTCGACGTCGACGACCCGGTTGTCGTAGGCCGATGCGTACTGATCGCACTCGTCGGTCGCGCCGCACTGCTCGGAGACGGCGAAGTCGAATCCGATCTCCCGGTGCCGGTCGAGCAGTTCGGCGCCGTTCTTCTGGGCGATGGCCAGGCCGTCGCGGTGGGCGCGCCGTGCCAAGAGGGTGGCGAACGCGATGTTGTCCTGCGGTTTGAGCAGCCCTTGGGAACGGCCGTAGGAGTCGAGGTTGTCGGGTTCGACGGCCTGGAATCCCTTGGCCGCGCAGCCGTCGATCCAGGGGTATTCGATCTGTGCGAGCCTGTCCCGCTTGGCGGCGGTGGACACGTCCAGCAGGGGCTCGTGCCAGTCCTTGTCGAGGATCGGGGCGCCGCCGGAATCGCGCAGCAGCAGGTCGGGGTGGTTGCTCTGCCACCAGGCGCTGCTGCCGGGCTGGGCCTGGAAGGCGTTGATGTAACAGATGTTGTACAGGCCCGGGGCCGGGTCCGCGCCGCTGTCGCGCGAGACGATGCGCACGCCCGCGGCCGGCGGGTAGGCGCCACCGATCTGGTAGTCCCATGGTGCGCCGACCGGTGGCGGCAGGACGGGCCTGGCGTCGCCGGCGGTCGGCTGTGCGGGTGGCGCGGCGGTGCCGGCGCCGGGGGAGGGGTTCTGTGCGGTCGGCGCGGTGTCCGCGTCCTCGTCGGAGCCCGAGGAGGCGCATGCCGCCGTCAGGAGAAGGGTCAGGGCCAAGGCCACGATCCGGGTGGCTGCGGTCGAACGCATGAAGGTTCCCGTGTGTCTGCGGGTACGGTCCCCGCCTCGGTACCGGTAGGGTCCTGGCGACTGGGTCCGGGCTTGCGGCTGCGCCGGCATACCGGATGGGAGTACCTCGGGCGTCGGAGGGCAACGCGCTTTCACGCTACACCAATCGACTCGCCGGCCGGCCGAAGCGGTGCGGTGGCGGTCGTCTTCGTGGGATCCGTCCGCCGGGTTCGTGCTGGCGGGGACGGCGGCTCGCCGGCGGCTCAGCGATTGTCGAACAGGGCGATGGTGTCGGTGTCGGCGAAGTGGGGGCTTTCCGCTTCCGCGACCATGAGGGCGGCGATTCCGGCGCGGGGTGCCATGGGCGGGATCGTGCGCGGTCGGAAGTCCGCGGCGCGCAGGAGTCGTCCGTTGTCCCGGTAGGGCTTGTTGGTCAGCGGCCCGGCGTGGACGGTGGTCCCGCCCGCTTCGCGGACGGTGCGGCCGGCGACGGCCTTGGCGTCCCACTCGTGGCGCAGGATGGGCTTGAGGAGAGCCCCCGTGACGGGGCCGAGTGCTCCTTCGGTGGCTCCCATGCCCAGGGAGGTGAGCCAGACGACGCGGGACGCGGCCGAGGCGATCTGACGGGCGCCGTCGACGAGGATCGCCGGGTCCTGCTTCTTGGTGATGCCCAAGGCGCTGATGACGACATCGGCGCCCTCGACGGCCGCGGCGACCGTGCCGGCGTCGGTCACGTCCGCACGGACCACCCGCAGGTTCGCTGCGGCGGGCACCTCGATCCGTTCCGGCCGGCGGGCCAGCGCCACGACGTCGTGGCCACGCTCCACGGCGCGGGCGACCAGCAGCCGGCCGGTCGGTCCGGTGGAGCCGAGTATTGCGATCCTCACGATGATCTCCACTCGTGCGGTAAGAGGATGAACAGGGTTCCGTGGTAAGCCACTTGGCGGCTCCGGTCGGCCCGGGGCGGACCCGGACCGGGTGGTGCGGGTCAGCGGGGGCCGGACAGGACGTCGACCGCCCGGGCGTGCAGGCCGGGCGCGGTGGCGAGGAAGTCGGCGCTCGCCAGGCTCCAGGGCTCTCCGCGGGTGTCGGTGACGGTGCCGCCGGCCTCGGCGACCAGGAGCGCGCCGGGCAGCAGGCCCGAGCGCACGTCGGAGAACTGCCAGAAGACGTCCATGCGGCCGGCCGCGACGTGCACGAGTTGCAGCGTGGCGGGGACCGAGACCCGCACGACGAGGGCGTCGAGGAGCATGGCGGTCACCGCCGCGCCCGTGCGGCGGAGCGCTTCCTCGTCCTCGCCCGGCTTGGCCTGCCCGGTGCCCACCAGCGCGGCGCGCAGGTCGGTCTTGGCGGAGGCGCGCAGCGGTGCACCGTCGAGGAAGGCCCCCTTGCCGCGCAGCGCGGTGTAGGTGTTGCCGGTGAGCGGCAGGTGGACCACGGTCAGGACCGGGGCGTTGTCGCGTACCAGCGCGGCGGTCACCGCCCATTCGCCCATGCCGTGGATGTGGTTGATGTTGCCCTCGGCGGTGTCCACCACCCACCACTCGCCCCCGGGCAGCACGCCGCCGGCCAGTTCGTCCTCGACCCATCGGGAACCGGGACGTGTGTCGAGCAGCGGCTGCGCGACGAGGGCCAGGACCGCTTTGTCGTTGGCGTGGATGGCGCGGACGATCTCGTCGAGGTCGCCGGGGCGCGCGGCCGTGTCGTAGCGCTTGCGCAGGAGTTCCCCGGCCGCCTCGACCACGGTCACGGCGCGCTCCAGGACCGCTTCGAGTTCGGCGGCGTCGGCGGGGACGGTGCGGGGGGCGGGGAGGGTGTTCATGATCGCTCCTGATGCGAAAGGGAGGGGGATTCGCGGCCTGCCGGCTGCTCGCTTTCGACGTTAGAAGCAGGGATCATTAACATCAAATGCAACCTTGTTACGCCTGGATTTACTGTGGTGCAACTGGATTTCCGGGCCCCGGCCCTGCGCGCGACCGTGCACGATCATCACCGTGTCCCGCCGGGGACGGCCGCGCGAGCCCGGACCGAACGAGGCGGGCCCGGCGCCGTGGCGCCGAGCCCGCACACCGACCGGGTGGCCGTCAGGCGTTGTCGTCGCCGTTGCCGCCGTTGCCGCCGTCGTCGCCGTTGAGCATGGCGGCGGTCAGGACGTTGCCGGCGACGCCCCAGCCGCCGTCGACGACCTCGTCGATCAGCACGACGGTGGTGGCGCGGGCCCGCTCACCGTAGATCTCCGCGTACAGGTCGGTGGTGCGCTCGACGAGCTTCTTCTTGTCCTCGGTGGTGACGGTGCCCGCAGGGACCTTGAAGTTGGCGAAGGGCATGGGTGTTTCTCCTTGAGTGGGTTTCCGTGAAGCGGGGAGGTTTGGCCGGGGCCGCCTCCCGGGTGCCGGCCGGCGTGGTCGGAGGCCGGCGCGGGGGGTCAGCAGTTCGTCGATGCCGATCCGGCGCGCTCGGGGTGTTTCGTGTTCATGCCCTCCACGATGCGCGGCGCCGGCCGGCGGAACCAGGGGACGTCATCCCCTGGGTCGCCCGCGCGACCGGACGCACAATGGCAGACATGGGTTCCGTGAAACACACCGAGTTGGGGGCGTTCCTGCGCTCGCGCCGCGCCCGCATCCGCCCGGCCGACGTGGGTCTTCCGCACGGGCCGCGCCGCCGGGTGCCCGGGCTGCGCCGCGACGAGGTCGCCCGGCTCGCCGGCGCGTCGGTGGACTACTACAACGAACTCGAACGCGGCGCCGGATCCCAGCCCTCCGAACAGATGATCGCCGCGTTGGCCCGGGCGCTGCGGCTGACCGGCGACGAGCGCGACCACCTGTACCACCTGGCCGACCGCCCCGTGCCCGCGTCCGGCGGGCCGGCTTCGCACGTCCATCCCGGCATGCTCGACCTGCTCTCCCGGTTGACCTCGACACCCGCACAGGTCATCACCGACCTGCACGTCACCCTGGTCCAGAACCCGCTCGCGGTGGCGCTGCTCGGGGACCACTCCGGTTTCCGGGGCACCCGGGCGAGCTTCGTCCACCGGTGGTTCACCGAGCCCGACGCCCGCCTGCTCTATCCCGAGGCCGACCACCCGGGGCAGTCCCGGGCCTTCGTCGCCGACCTGCGCGCGGCCGCCGCCCGACGCGACGCCAGGGACACCGAGGCCGCGTCGCTGATCGGCACGCTGCTCGCCGCCTCGCCCGAATTCGCCGCCCTGTGGGCCGACCACGACGTGGCGTTCCGCCGCGACGACCGCAAACGCCTCGACCACCCCACGCTCGGCCCGATCGAGGTCAACTGCCTCAACCTGTTCAGCGAGGACGGCCGACAACGGCTGCTCTGGTTCACCCCCGCCGTCGGCACCGACAGCGCCGACCTCCTCGACCTCCTGGCCACCCTCGGCACCCAGGACATCACCGGTCTCGAACGCTGAGGACTCCACGCCACGGCACCGGACCCTCCGCGCGCGTCGGTGCCGAGGATCCGGACGCCGCCGGCCGACCGCCGCCCGGCCGCCGGGTGTCGGTCAGCGCCCCTCGGTGAGGTCGACGCCGAGCCGGCGCAGGAAGCCGACGTTGTCGTACTGGACCCACTCCTCGGCCAGTCGGCCGTTCTCGTGATAGCGGAAGAGGTTGATCAGCTCGAGTCGCATCGGCTGCCCGTTCGGTGCGATCGTGCCGATGGGCGACGCCTCGAAGGGCCCGGTGAAGCGCCCCGACATGCAGGTACGCGAACCGATGTACGGACCCTCGCCGATGATGGCGCGACGCTCGCAGGCGAATCCCTCGAACGCGGCACGCATGGCCGCGAAGAAGGAACGCAGCTGTGGGTACGTCATATCGCCGTCGGGACCGTGGAACACGAAATCGTCCGCGAAATAGGCGTCCAGCTTCTCGTCGTCGGCCACGGCGATCGCCTCGCGGCCGATCCGCACCAATGCGCGCGCACGCTCGTCGTACCGGGTGTCGTCAGGGGAAATGAACTCGCTCATGGGAAGGGCCTTTCGGGGTTTCGGCTTGTGTCGCCACCTTCGACGGTAGACCCCGAAAGCCGACTTTCGGCTCTGCGTCACATGCAATCATCGGTCCGCTCCCATAACGTCCATGCATGGCTCGGACGGTTACCATGTCGCTGTGCCGGAACTCAGCATCACCGCCCTTCGCGTCGTACGCGCGGTGGCCGCGCACGGCTCCCTGAGCGGCGCGGCGCGCACGCTCGGCTACTCCCAACCCGCCGTCTCCCGCCAGGTCTCGGCCGCGGAGAAAGCCGCGGGACAGCCGCTTTTCGTACGCGGCGCGCGCGGCGTCAAGACCACGCGCGCGGGGGAGATCGTCGCCCGATTCGCCACCGAGACCCTCGCCGGACTCGACCGGCTCGACGAACGGCTCGACGCGCTCACCTCCGGGCCGCAGATCCGGGTCCGGGTGGGGGCGTTCCCCGCCGCGAACGCCGGCCTGCTCCCCTTCGCGCTGGCCAGAGCGTTGGAAGAGCAGCCCAGACTGACGTTCACACTCACCGAGGCGTCCTCGCCCCGGCTCGTGCACCAGGTCACCACCGGGCGACTGGACATCGCGATCGTGGCCTCCGGGCCCGGCCTGCCACAGCCGGCCCTGGAGGGGCTGCGGATCATCCCGCTGCCGGGCGGCGACCTGATGGTGGGCGTGCCGCGCGGGCACCCGCTCGCCGAGTCGGAAAGCGCCGTCCCGGTACGCGAACTCGCCCACGCGTCATGGATCGTCGGCAAAGGCGCCGACGACGAACCACAGTTCGGTGCCTGGCCCACACTGACCGATCCGCTGATCGCCTTCCGCACGCGCACGTGGCCCAGCCGGTTCGGACTCGTCGCCGCCGGTCTCGGCATCTGTGTCATCCCGGAAATCCTCGCCCCGGTCGTCCCGCGGAACATCGCCCTGGTGCGCGTGGACGACCCGAACCTGCTCGGCCGGCGCATGTTCGCGGTCACCGGGAACGACAGGGTGGAAACCCACGAAGTCGTCGTCCGGGCCCTGCGGGAACCCCGCGAGCACCGGTAGACGCCTCACCGTCGACAGGCCGGGTTGCTCGTCCGGCGTAGGTGGGCGTCGATCAGGGCGAAGGTGGCTTGCGGTTGTTCGATCTGCGGGAGGTGGCCCGCCTCGGGAACGACCTCGAGTCGGCCGTTGCCGAAGGCGTCGGCGTATGCCGCGCCGTAGACGGGGGTGACGATGCGGTCGCTCTCACCCCAGAGCAGGAGGGCGGGTGCCTGGACGTGCCGGAGCCGGCGCAGCAGCTTGGGGTCGTGCATGTAAGGGTCGCCGGCGAGGACGCGCATGGTGGCCATGTTGGTTCGTCTGCGCGCGAGTTCTTCGGCCGGGACGTCGGCCGGGTCGAGGTGGTAGTGGTCCGAGTCGTGCCAGGAGTGCTCCGCGACGCCGCGTGCGTCGAGGGCGAAGAAGTCGGTGATCGGTTCCGTCTCGACCCGCACGCCGACGGCGTCGACCAGGACGAGGCCGGTGATGGTTCCCGCGTTGTCGCGTACGGCCATTTCGGCGGCTGTCCAGCCGCCGAGCGAGGAGCCGAGGACGAGAACGTCGCGCAGTCGGCGTTCGCGCAGGAGGTGGAGGTAGGCGAGGGCCAGGTCGTCGATGCCGGTGAGCCATGCGGGGCGGTGGGTGCCGTCCCGGCCGGGGTGCACGGGCGCGATGGTGTGTGCGACGTGGGAGAGGTGTCGGACGAGGCCGGCGACCGTGTCGGGGCCGCCGCCGTGCAGGACGAGGACCGGCCTTCCGGCTCCGGCCTCGGAAGCCCGGTATCGACAACACCGGGCCCTTGACGGCGCGCTCTCCGCCAACGGCACCACGCCGGCCCAGTGGGATGCCCTGCGTGCGATCGGCCGCTCGCCCGGGGCATCGGCGCGCGAGTTGGCCGCGGCCACGTTTCAGACCGAACAAGCCTTCGGAGCGCTCGCGGGCCGTCTCACGGCCCAGGCCCTCATCGAGCGCCGCCCGGGACTCGGCCGGCGTATCGAGCACCACCTCACGCCCGCCGGCGAGCAGGTCCTGGCGGTCGGCCACACGGTTGCCGACAAGGTGCTCACCGCCTGCTTCGCGGCCCTGTCCGGCGCGGACCGCGCAACGCTGCTCGACCTACTCCGGCGCCTGACCGCGGAACGAGACACGTAGAGCCCCGAAGGCAACCCCGACCTGCGATCCGGCGCCGCACCGGCGCCGGATCCGGGTGCTCGCCCGTCGGGCTCATCGGGTCGGCGTTCCGCCCGCCACCAGCGTGCTCACGAGTCGCGGCACGATGGCCTCGATGTCGCCTCGCAGCACGGTACTTGCGAGGCCGTCGTACGGCGTGGGTTCGGCGTTGACGATCACCAACTCGACACCGCACCCGATCGCCGCGGCGCACAGATCGGCGGCGGGTCGCACCCGCAGCGAGGTCCCGATCACCACCAACACCTCGGCCGCCCGCACGGAACTCGCGGCCCGCCCGTGGACGTCACGGTCCGGGTGCTCGCCGAACAGGGCCACGTCCGGCCGCAACACCCCCGTCCGACAGGCCGGACACGGGGGCTCGCTCGCCCCCGCCCGGACCGCGCGCAGCGCGTCGACCATCGGCACCGGGCATCGGCATCGCACGCAGCGGGCACGGGCCAGGCTTCCGTGCAACTCGTGCACGGAATCGACGGGGCTGCCCGCCATCCGGTGCAGTCCGTCGACGTTTTGCGTGACGATACTCGCCCGCAGCCGAGCCAGTGCCCGGTGCGCCGCGCCGGGCCGGGCATCGCTCACCCCGGGTGCGGCCAGGTCGCGCCACACCCGCGCCCGCACGCTCGGGTCGGTCGTGTACCGCTTGCGGTGGGTGTCCTGCTCGCGCGCCGGATCGCGGGTCCACAGGCCGTGCGGGCCGCGAAAGTCGGGGAGGCCCGAGGCGGTGGAGATCCCCGCCCCGGTCAGCACCGCCAACCGGCGCACCCCGCGTAGCCCCATCTCGCCCATTCGGCCGCCGAGTTCGTCCCCGTCGGGCTCGGGTGCGGTCTTGGTCACCGGTGCGAACGCTCCTTCGTGAGGCGGTCGGTGAAAGCGGCCGGGGCGCGTGGGAACCACCCGCGACGGCCCCGATCACCTTGATGGACGGGACCGGTCGGCGCATCGCTCGCTCGGGGGTGTTCGGCGATCCCGCCCGGCGGAACGGCCGGTTGCGCGGTGCCCGCCCCGAGTCTGCTCGTCGCGTCGGATCGGCGCATCCGAATTCCGAGCAGCGGCCGGCAGCGCGTGCCGATTCCGACGTCGTGCACGCTTCGCACGTGTTCGGGGCGTCCGACCTGTCGTCGAGGCACACGATCGTGATGCGTTGTATCCAGGCGAGGGCCCGGTCCGGCAGGGTTCGGGCCGGGGCGTTGGCGTGCCACTGCTCGCCGGATGTGGTGGGGGCGTGTTGCGAGGCCCGGTGTCCGGACTTGGCCCTGCCGATCCCACGGTGCGCCGCGGGCGGTTGTGTGGGTAAGCGGTATGCGGATGGACTTCCACCGGACGGAAAGGGATTCGCTTATGCGTTTGGCCGGTAGGCGCAAGTCGACGGGGCTGTTCGTCACGCTGGTTCTGCTGACGGCTCTCCTCGTGGGGCCCTTCCCGACCCAACGGGCCCACGCGGACGACGGGTTGACCGACGTTCTCGATCACAAGTACGGCCTGTTCGTCCACTACGTGCCCGGTCGCACGGTGACCCCCGGCGGCGTCGTCGTCCACGACTCCAACGCTTTGGCGAACGCCTTCGACGCGAACGGGTTCGCCGACGATCTGGCCGCCACGAAGGTGCAGTACGTCGTCTTCACCGCCTGGCACGCCGGGATGGTGGCCCTGTACCCGAGCCGGAGGATGCTCGACTGGGACCTGCCCGGCCATCGCGTCGACCGCGACCTCATCGGCGACATGATCACCGCGGTCAAGGCCAAGGGCATCCGGGTCTATCTCTACACCCACCCGCGCGACGGCATGGAATTCACCGCCGCCGACAGGCGAAAGACCGGCTGGGGAACCCAACCCCACCCGCCCGGCCAGCCCTGGAACCCGGGAGCGGACTTCGACCGCCCCCGATGGAACACGTTCGTCAACGACGTCTACCAGGAGCTGATGCAACGCTACGGCGCACGGATCGACGGCCTGTTCATGGACGAGGGAAGCCCTGCGGGCGACAGCCAGACCGTCCTGGACTACCCCCGGCTGCGCACCACGATCAAGGCGGTCAATCCGCGCGCCGTGCTCATCCAGAACGACTACGGCAACCTGTACGGCCTGGACAAGGGCATGAAGGAGTACTTCGGCCAGAACGAGTTCGCCCAGCCCGACGGCGACCTGTGGCCCGGCTACGCCAAGCCCGTCACGGCGACGCTGCGCGCGACCGAGACCTCCTGGTGGGCCTCGGAGACCGGCGGCTGGGTGAAGTACCCGCCGCGGAGCCTGTTCCGCTACACCGTCCTGCAGGCGGGCACCAACACCGACGGCGGCGGCACGGCCTGGGCGGCCGGCCCCTACGCCGGCGGCGGCTGGGAACCCGGCGTCATGCCGGCACTGCGGCAGGTCGGCGCGTGGATCGACCCGATCGCGCGGTCCGTCCTGGACACCCGACCCAGCACGTCCTACCCCACCAAACCCGGGACCCGCATCACCGACCTGCCCTGGGGCGTGGCCACCAGGTCACCCGACGACCGCGCCGAATACCTCCACGTCCTCAACCCGCCCGCCGGGCGGACCCTCGTCCTGCCGCTGCCCCGCGACGGCAAGGTCTTCTCCGCGGCCTCCCTCGTCAAGGACGGCACACCGGTCGCGCTCGGCCGGGACGCCAACCGGGTCACGCTCACCATCCCGGGATTCTGGGACGCCAACGACACCGCCATCGAACTCACCGTCGCCGACCGCTCCGGCCCCGTCGCCCTCTACCGCTGCTTCAACCCCGCCACCCAGGACCACCTCGTGACCACCGAAGCCGGCTGCGAGGACCCGAGCCGCTACCACTTCGAAGGCCCCCTCGGCTACGTCCACCGCGACCGGGTCCCGGGCACCGTGCCCCTCTACCGCTGCTACAGCCCCGCCGCCAACGACCATCTCGTGACCACCGAAGCGGGTTGCGAGGACCTGAGCCGCTACACCTTCGAAGGCCCCCTCGGCCACGTTCACCACGATCCGACGGCGGGCACCGTCCCCCTCTACCGCTGCTTCAACCCCGCCACCCGACAACACCTCGTCACCACCGACTCCCGTTGCGAGGACCCGAGTCGGTACTCCCTGGAGGGTGCGCTCGGCCACATCGTCAACTGAACCGGGCACCGCGTGGGCGGGGGACCGGGCGGCGGCCGCAGCACACGCTGCTGGGATGTGCCCGGTGCGTCCACTCGGCGTGCTCATCGCTCACCGAACGCCGGTTCGCCGGAGCCCTGTTCCGGGGAATGCTCACTGTCGGCGGGGCACTCGACAACGTGCTGTAAAGCTACTCACCCATGGCGAACTCCTGCTTCCACAGGCGTCGACGTGGCGTCCGGGACCGTTCCGCCGCACCCCGACCGCCTTGCCGTGCACTTCTCACCCCCGTCCGCGCATCGAAGAGCCACGGAGGTACGCCATGGAATCCGCCGACCACGCCGGATGCCCGTTCCTCGACCCCACCGGCGCCGACCTGCACACCGAGGCCGCCGGCCTGCGCGATCGCGGCCCCGCGACGCCCGTTCGCCTTCCCGGAGGCGTTCGGGCCTGGTCGGTGACCCGACGCGACACCATCAAGTTCCTGGTGAGCGACCGCCGCGTCTCCCGCGACGCGGCCGCGCACTGGCCCGCCCTGCGCGATGTTCCCCGGAACTGGCAGCTGGACGTGTGGGTCCGCACCGACAGCGCCTTCAACGCCCACGGCCGTGAACACCGCCGCCTGCGCGCCCTCATCGCCACCGCCTTCACCCCGCGCCGCACCGAGGAACTCCGGCCCCGCGTGCAAGAGATCGTCGACCGCCTGATCACCGACCTGCACATCGTCGAAACCGGGCAACCCGTCGACCTGCGCGCGGCGTTCGCCCGCAAGGTGCCCACGGAGGTGATCTGCGACCTGTTCGGCGTCCCCCCACACATGCGCGCGCGCAGCCTGCACGTGATCGACGCCGCCCTGCACACCGCCGCCGACCCGGACCAGGCCACCGCCGACTACCGCGAACTGCGCGCGTGCATGGGCGAACTGGTCGCCCACCGACGCGCCCACCCCGGCCCCGACATGACCAGCGACCTCATCGCCGCCCGGGACGGCGACGGCCACCTGACCGAGACCCAACTCGTCGACACCTGCATCCTCATGATCGGCGCCGGCTCCGATACCACCGTCAACCTGATCCTCAACAGCGTCCACGCCCTCCTGATCCACCCCGACCAGCACACACGTCTGCGACGCGCGAGCATCGACTGGAACGACGTCGTCGAGGAAACCCTGCGCCTCGAAGGCCCCATCGCCCACATGCCCCTGCGCTACGCCGTCGCGGACATCGAGCTCGGCGAGGGGGTCACCATCCGCCGCGGCGACGCCATCATCATCGGATTCGGCGCCGCCGGCCGCGACCCCGCCGTGCACGCCGACCCCGACGTCTTCGACCCCGCCCGCGCGGACAAGGAACACCTCGCGTTCGGCCACGGCCCCCACTACTGCCTCGGCGCGCCCCTGGCCCGCATGGAAGCCGACATCGCGCTGCGCGCACTCTTCGCACACTTCCCCGACCTGACCCTCGCCCACCCCGAACGTGCGCTCCCGCGCCGGGAGTCGTTCATAGCCAACGGCCTTCGCGAACTCCCCGTCCTCCTGCGCACGGACACCTCCTGACACAACCCCGCTCGCCGCCCCGGGCGTCGGCCGCGCGGCGCCGCCCGATGTCGTGCCGCCTCGCGAACTCCCTTTGCACAGAGCGGTGTTCGGCGACAACCCGGGCACGCCCGCAAGGGGCGGTCGAACCGCCTTGCCCGACCGGAGTATCCGCACTCGATCGACCGACTCGTCGGCCTCAGGAGTCCTGGACGAGCAGCCTGCCGCGGGTGCCGTCCTCGGACACGAAGGCGAACAGTCTCGGTGCCGCGCCGAGGTGGAGCCGGAACGGTACCCAGTTCGAGTCCAGTTGCAGCAGCAGCCGCCACGGCCCGCCGTCCGGCCACTGGTCACCCTGGAAGAACAGCGGCGTTCCACCGATCTTGTCGCCGTCGACCCGCTCCACGTAGCGGTCCCGGTCGGCGGTCGGCAGTGCCTCGAGTTCCCCACTCGTCAGGGAAACGGGCTCGTCGACGGGGCGGAGGTCGGCGGTGAACTCCACCGCTGCCCCGTCGTCGCCATACAGTCCCGGCCCGGTCGCCAGCGGGCGTACCGGGCCGGCATGGTCGCCCCCCGGCTGCACGATCACCGCGTTCTCGCCCTCATCGGGATCGATGACGTCGGGATCGAAGAAATCCTCCCCGTGGTCGGCGTGGGTCACGAAGACGTAGGCCACCTTCCCGCGGCCGGCCGCTCCCAGGACCGGGCCCAACTCGATCTGGCAGACGAACCGCATCGGCCGATCCCAGGCCGCACTGATCGGCCACTGCGGACCGGTCAGCCACACGGGCCGACCGCCGAACTTGGTGGTCGGGGTGGAAATCGGTCGACCGGTCGGGGAAAAACCTTCGATGCGCCGCGCTGTCACCATGACCGGCATCATCCCCCAGCCCCCACACCCGACGACGAACCCGACGCGGCATCCCGGCCGTCCCCGCAGAGGGCGGTTCCGTGGGCGGTCGTCGACAGGGCGACCGGATGATCGAATCCATCACCCCCGGTGCTCCAGGGATGCGTTGCCGAAAGGCGTGAACGCCTCGGGCGAGAAGTCGGCGCGGAGGAAACCGTTCCGGTGCCCGGTTGCCGCTCCTCAACGGGGAATCGGCCCGCTCGTCGATGGCGGTGTGCCGGGGGGATCGTGATCGTGTCGGCGGGACGCGCGGTTTTGCAGTGGGGACCGGGCGACGGACCTACCGTGGATTGCATGCCCGGCGCGAACGGCAGGATCCGGGCCGGAATAGCCCCACGTCCCCGACCGGCCTACGAAACCGGAATCGATCGTGATTGCCCACGTTCCGACTGAATTCCTCGATTTCCGACAAGACCGTCAATGCTCCCGTACGAACCGAGGAGGACGCGGACCAGATGCCGCGACACACCGTCGATCGCACAAGCGGGTGGGCCGCCGGTCGGATTGCGCACCCGATCATTCGGGCCCGGGCGGTGTCGGGTCTTCGGCCGGCGGACCGGCTTGACGGGCCCGACCGAGGGAATCATGCAGCGAATTGGTCCCGGCACGGTTCGGATTCGAATCCCGCCGGACGCATGCCCGTTGGGGGAGGGGCACGATGAATCCGTGGACCACCCGCGCGAAGCGGTGGCGTACTCGAGTTTTCGGCGCGGTGGTGATCCTGGCGGGGATGGCCATCCTTGCGAATTTCCTGGTGTATGGGCAGGCGTCCGGAGACCAGATCGCCTCCGTCGTGGGAACGATGATCAGCGTGTTGGCGATCGTCGGAATAATTCCGAATTTCGGTTCGGATCGCGGTGTCGTCACCGTGGATGATATTCTCCCCGAGATTCGAAGCAATGCGAAAGACCTCTGGACCCGGGAGCGACGGGACCGTGGTATCGAACGCCCGGATCTACTGCGGGTTCGGATTCGAGATCTGGACACCGGCACCTATCTCGTCGAGCCTCCCCCGCCTCCGGCGTCGCCCCGATACGAATGGGATTTCGAGGAATACCTCGCGCAGGTCACCGGCCTCGTGTTGACGGGCGGTGTGCGACGAGCCGTCGTCTACGGTTCCGGCGGCGGCGGGAAGACCACGCTCGGGGTGCTCCTGACGACGGGAATCGCGCGATACGCCGAAAACTCGGGACTGGTCGCTCTATACCTGCCCCTGGCGTCGTGGAGTCCGTCCCGGGAAACATTCGAGACCTGGTTCGACCACCAGGTCACCGCCTCCTACCCCGCTCTTCGCCAATTGCGGCCGGAACCCGGCAAGTCCCTGCTGCACGCCCTGACCGACTCCGACCGGATCATGTTGATCCTGGACGGCCTCGACGAGGTCGAGGGAGGCCAGGTCCCGGGGCTCGCCCTCCGGGGGATCGACACGATTTCCAAAGACAAGCCCCTGTTCGTTCTCTCGCGGCCGCTGCCACCCGACATGCCCGCGCCGACGAAATCCTGGAGGCTCGTCCTCGAGGATCCACGCCCGGCCGACGTTCTCGGCTATCTCGGAGCACGTCTTCCCTCCGTCGGCCCCGGGACCCGTGCGCACCTGAACGGGCTGATCCACGCGATCCAGGCCAATCCCGGGTCGGATCTGGCGGCCATGCTCGGCTCGACACTGTGCGTCGACCTGCTGTGGCGGGGCTCCCTGAGAGATCCCGCATTGCCCACCCGCCTGCGCCATGTGGTCCAGTGGCACGGCGGCGACGCGGGCAGGGCGCTGCTCATGGAGACGCACGTCGACCAGAGCCTCGCCGGACGCATATCCAGACCCGCCCGGCGCGCCAGGGTAAGGAAACAGGCCGCGTACATCGCCTACAAGATGCGGAACGTACAGCCCCCGGCGGCGACCCTGCCCTGGTGGCGCATCCACGAGGCGATATCCCCGGGGATCTTCGGCATCGCCGTGATACTGGCCGTGCTTCCGGCCTACCGGCTCTGCCTCGAGATGCCCCGGGGCCTCACCCGCGGATTCGCCATCGGCAGCATCACGGGCATCGTCCTCGGAGTCTGTCGCGGCGTCCGGACAAAGCAAGCCGCGCTCACCGCGTTCCTGGCCACGGCCCTCGCCGTGGTGGTCGAGGGAACGCTTCTCGGCGAGGGTCCGACGGCCGTGATCGACGGGGCGGAGATCGCACCCGCGGTGGGGCTCGTCTTCCTGCTGAGGACCCGGCTCACCGGATCACTCGTCGGTGGCGGGTTCGCCTGCCTGGCTGTCGCGGCATCCTCGGCCCTCGGCGTGTTCCTCGCACAGGCCGCGTTCGGACACGCCGATCCCGACCGCTCCCCGGGGCAGGTCCTGTTGGCGGTCGCGCTGGGAGTCGTGGTCGCCACCGTCTCGGCCAGGATCCTGACGCGTCCGAACGACCCGCTCGTCCCGTCCACGGCTCACGTCCACGGAGGCTTGGGGCCACCCGTACAACTGGCCTCGGCCATCGTCGCAGCCGCGCTCGTGGGAGCCGCGGGCGGGTTCGTGGGCGGGGTCGCACACGGGCCGAACTACGGTCTGAAGCTGGGAATCGTCTTCGGCGTCGTCGTCGGAGTACCGGTCGGCCTGACGGGCGGGCTGATCAGTTGGCTCAACCAGCCCTCGCCCGGACACCTCCCCAGCATCACCCACCTGTATCGCCGGGACCGAGCCCTCGCGCTCTTCTGCGTCGTATCGATCGCGGGAGTCTCCACCCTGATGCTCTGGGTGACGACCCGATTCCTCGGGACGACCCTGGGTGACCCCCACTTCACCCCCGCCCCGGTCCACGGCCTCCTGTTCGGCGCATCCATAGGACTCATCGTCGCCGGCTTCAACACGGCGTGGCCCAACTATGCGATATGTGTCGTGTCGTTCGCCGTCCGCAGGCGACTTCCGTGGCGGCTGATGAGCTTCCTCCAACTCCTGCACACCTGCGAAATCCTCCGGCGCGACGGCCAGTTCTACAGCTTCCGCCACCGACAACTACGAGAACACCTGGCCGACACCCACATTCCCTGAACAATCCCCCGGTAGGGACTCGCCGTCGCAGCCTGTGGGCAGATCCACCGGAGTTCGTGGCAACCGTCAAGCGTCGCAATGGGTGTTGCCCGGGCGGAAGCGGAGGTCAGGCCGCCCACTCCTTGAGTCGACGTATGAGGCCGGCGGGGTCGGGGCCGGTCGGGGTGACCTGGAGATTGGTTACGCCGGACTCGCGGAAGGCTTCGATTCGTTCCCGGACGTAGGAGGCCGGGCCGACGAGGTTGATCTGTTCGAGGAGTCGGAACGGGACCTTGGCCTCGGCTTCCTTCGTCTTGCCGTCGAGGTAGAGGTCCTGGATCTCCTTGGCCTCGGCTTCGTAGCCGTAGCGTCGGACGAGGTCGTTGAAAAAGTTCTTGCCGCGGGCGCCCATGCCTCCGATGTAGAGCGCGAGTATCGGCCGCGCGACGTCGAGCATCTTCTTCACGTCCTCGCCGATGGCGACGATGCCACCGGCCACGACCTCCAGGGGCGCGAGGTTCCCGGAGCGCTTCGCGGTTCCCGCGGCGAGCGCGTCGCCCCATACCCCGGCGGCGCCCTCGGGGGAGTACAGGAAAGGCAGCCAGCCGTCGGCGTACTCCGCCGCGCCTTCGACCGATTTCGGTCCCAGCGCGGCGACGTAGAGCGGAACGGAGGGACGTAGCGGCTTGGTCATGATCTTCAGCGGCTCACCGAGCCCGGTGCCCCGACCGGCCGGGAGAGGGATCTCGAAGGAGCGGCCGCTGTAGTCGACCGCCTCGCGCCGCAGGGCCGCGCGGATGATCTCGACGGTCTCCCGGGTGCGGGCGGTCGACCGTACGAAGGGCATGCCGTGCCACCCCTCGACGATCTTCGGGTTGGAGGCGCCGAGGCCGATGACGGCGCGACCGCCGGACACGCTGTCGAGGCCGGCCGCGGTCGACGCGAGCATGGTCGGGGTGCGGGAGTAGACGTTGAGGATGGCCGCGCCGATCTCCACGCGCGACGTGCGGGCCGCCAGGTAGCCCATCAGGGTCGGCGAGTCGTAGCCGTACCCCTCGGCGACCCAGACGGTGTCGAGCCCGGCGGCCTCGAGTCGAGTGATGTGGTCGGCGGCCTCGCGCGGGTCGGTGCCGTAGGTGAGCATCGTCGAGATCTTCATGGTCCGCTTCATGAACAGTGCCTCACTTCGAGGTCGGCGAGTCGAAGCTCGCGCCCATGCCGATGCCGGCGCCACCGTCGACCGGGATCACCGCGCCGGTGACGAATCGCAGGTTGGGTGACACGAGCGCACCGACCAGGTCGGCAAACTCACGGGGCTCCCCGACGCGTCCCATGGGTACCCCGTTCCCGAGGCCGGCCTTGGACAGCTCCGGCTGCCGTTCCAGCATTCCGCCCAGCAGGGCGGTGTCGAAGAATCCGGACAACAGGGTGTTGACGTTGATGTCCTGCCTGGCGACCTCCAGGGCGAGCGTCTTGGCGTAGCCGATCACCGCCGACCACACGCCGACGGACGCCGCCATGCCGACGGCCGGGCGCTCGACGACGCCGGAGACCACGTTGAGGATGCTGCCGCCTTCGGTGGTCATGTACGGCAAGGTGGCTCGAACGGATCTGACGACGTAGAAGAAGTGGCGCTCGAAGGCCTTCAGCCACACCTCGTCGGTGAGTTCGGAGATGCGCCGGATCGGTGGTCCGCCGTCGTTGGTGACCAGAACGTGAACGGCCGGACCGAACCGCGCGAGGGTCGAGGCGGTGACGCGCTCGATGTCGGCGTCGGCCGAGCAGTCGGCGGCCAGCCCGAGGACCTTCTCCTCGCCGTACGCGTCGGCAAGCCGTCGCGTGGCGGCAGTGATCTTCTCCGCGCGTCGCGCGAAGATGGTGACACTGGCGCCTTCCCGCAGCAGACGATCGGCGATGGCGTATCCCAAGCCGTCGCTGCCGCCGCCGACGATGGCGACCTTGCCGGTCAGTCCGATGTCCATCACCGAACTCCGATCGAGGCGAGGAACGTCTCGGCGTTGCCGGCGAACACGTCGTCGAGGACGTCGGGGGAGTAGCCCTCGTCGCGCCACTCCTCGACCAGCCTCTCGTGGGCGAGCATCGGGTAGTCGGCTCCGAAGAAGACCTTCTTGCGCAGCCGCTTGCCGATCTCGCGCTTGAGCTCGTCGGGGAAGTAGCGCGGTGACCAACCGTGCAGCTCCATCCACACGTTCGCCTTGTGCAGCGCGACCGCGATCATCTCCGACTGCCAGGGCCACGCCACCCGAGCCGCGATCACGTTCAGATCGGGATGCCCGGCCGCGACGCGGTCGACGTAACGGGGGTGGCAGCCCTCCAGGGTGATGCCCATGCCTCCGCGGGTACCGGCCCCGGTGGCCGACATGCCGACATGGACGAGGACGGGACGGTTGGCCTCGACGCACAGGTTCAGACAGGTCTCCCATTCCGGCTGATCGGGTGTCCCGGCCGGGGTGAACGAGTGGACCGTCAGCCCGACGAGTCCCGTCCCCTCGCTCAGGCAACGCTCGAATTCCCTGACGTGGGCCGGTTGCGTGGGATCGATGCCGATCCAGTTGCCCAGTACGACGTCGGGGTGCCTGCGCGCATAGTCGAAGGCGTAGTCGTGCTGGTCGCGGAGCGCACCGGCGTCCATGGTGTGGGTGAACGCGAAGTCGAGCATCGCCCTGACGTTGGCGCGGCGAAACCGGAGGGCCTGCTCCTCGTCGTCGACGAAGCCCATGTCCCACTTGAAATAGCCCCGCAGGGCCTCGCGGTCCTCGGCGGTCTCGTACGGGCTTCCCTTCCATCCTCGCTCTGTGCCCCAGTGGGAGTGGAAGTCGATCAGTCGGGCCGGCGGTACGTTCACACCGAGCGCCTTTCGTGACGGGCCCTGGGAAGGGCATCGGAATAGTCAGTGGACATTGCGGGGCGAGTCGGCCCAGAACGGTGCGCGCAGGCGCTTCTTGTCGATCTTTCCCACCGGCGTGGTGGGAAGTGAGTCCACGACCACGACCTTCTTGGGCGCGTACATCGAGCCCTTGACCTGCTTCACGTGGGACTGGAGCGCGGGAACGTCGACCCGCCGTCCCGGTCGCGGGACCACGAAGGCGGTGACGATCTCACCCCAGCGGCTGTCCGGCACGCCGATGACGGCGGCCGAGCCCACCGAAGGGTGCGCGGTCAGCACGGCCTCGACTTCGCCGGCGTAGATGTTGAAACCGCCGGAGATGATCATGTCCTTCTTGCGGTCCACGATGTAGATCAGGCCCTCGGCGTCCTGGCGGGCGAGGTCTCCGGTGTGGAGCCATCCCCCCTCCAGTGCCACTTCCGTCTCGTGGGGGAGGTTCTTGTAGCCCTGCATCACCCCGCGGCTCCGCATGGCGATCTCGCCCACCTCGCCCAACGGAACGTCGTTGCCGTCGTCGTCGATGAGCCTGATGCGGTTGCCGACCACGGGACGGCCACAGGAGGCGAGTTGCTCCAGGCTCGCGGTCTCGTGTGCGGCCTTGGTCAGGACCGTCCCGATGCCGGCCGACTCCGTCTGCCCGTAGATCTGGGAGAAGACCGGACCGATCCGCTCGCGAGCCTCCGCCAGGCGCATCGGCGACATCGGTCCGGTGGCATACCAGACGACCTCGAGGCTGGAGAGGTCTCTGGTCTCCGGACGCTCCTGATCCAACAAGGTGTAGATCATCGTCGGAAGGCCGTTCACACAATTGATGTGCTCGGCCTCGATGACGTCGAGGAATCGGCCGGGTTCGAAGCCCTGCTCGATCACGACCGTCCCGCCACGCAGCAGTGTCGGGATGACGGCCAGCCCGGCCGCGTGGGTGAGCGGGGCCGCTGCCAGGTAGCGCGGGAGGTGTGGCTGCTCGAAGTCGGCCATGTGCGCGTAGACCATCTGCACCATCGACCGATGAGGCTGCATCACGCCCTTGGGTCTGCCGGTCGTCCCCCCGGTGTACTGCAGCCAGGCGACATCCGTCTCCGTCGCCGGACCGCGGTCGAGCGATCGAACCGCCGGGGGCTCGCCCTCGGGCGGACCACCGGCGGCGGGGATCACCATCAGGTGTCGCAGGGAGTCGACCTCGGCGAGGATGTGGCGTCCGTGCTCCTCCAGGGGTGCGGTCACCACCAGCACCGTGGCCTCCGCGTCCTCGCAGACGGTGATGTGGTCGGTGGCCGAGGCCAGGGTCTGCAGCCCGGTGAAGCGGCCGCCCAGGAGATACGTCGCGGCCTGGACGATCCACGATTCGGGCATGTTCGGACCGAGCATCGTGACCCCCACGCCGAGCCCCACTCCCCGCTGGGCCAGCGCGGCCACGTACCGCGAGAGGAGGTCCCTGACGTGCGCGTAGGTCAGTCGCCGAGCACCGGCCACGAAGGCCTCGGACGAGCCGTGCCGGCCGAGCGCCTGGATGATCAGGTCACCCAGCGTGACTCCGGAGGATGCCGTCGTGGCGGCTGCCGAAGCCGCGGCGCCGTGACCCGAGAGGTGGTGAGACATGCCTCAAAGCGTGGCCGCCGAGCGGGCGGGCGTGCCACCGATGTTCCGCCTCGAATTTCCGATAACCCGCCAGGCCGACGGAGGCGGTGCTCAGCTGTGAGCCGCACCCGCCGCGGAGCGGTACCGACCGGGCGTCTGGCCGACGAGATCGGTGAAGGCGTCGATGAAGCTGCCGGGGTTCGCCCAGCCGAGTCGTATCGCCGTCTCGGTGACCGAGGTACCTTCACAGAGTTCGAGCAGCGCTCGCTGAATCCGCAGCAGTGTGCGCCACTGATGGAAGCTCATCGACAGTTCGATGCCGAACAGCCGACTGAGAGTGCGTTCGCTCGAGCCGGTTCGGCGCCCCAGCTCCGCCAGCGTCGCCGACATGGCCGGGTCGGCGTGCAGCAGGTCGGTGACGGCCTTGAGGCGAGGATCGCTGGGCTCCGGCAGCCGTAGTGGCTCCTGCGGGGCGCGGATCAGCTCCGCGCCGATCACCGCGAGCAGCAGACGGCCACGGTCACTGGCGGCGGGCTCGTGCTCGCCGGTCATCGCCAGGTACGCCTCGCGCAGCAGCGCACTGGCCACGAAGACCGACGGTTCGGGCGGCAGTTCTTCGGACAGTGCCGCCGGAACCGGGAGCACGCGGACATCGGTCTCGCCGTGGGAGCGACTGCCGTGGACGTAGAAGGGCGGCACCCACGTGATGCGGTTCGCCGGGGCCACCCAGGTGCCGACCTTGGTCGTGGTGACGAGCGCCCCGGAGGCGGCGTACCTCAACTGGCCGTAGTCATGGAAGTGCGCGGCGATGTCCGCACCGTGCGCCATGGGCTCGCAGACCGGCGTGTCGTCGGTCCAGAACACTGCTTGCCGCGCAACCTCGGTCATCAGCAGCCACCATAGCTCGCGCCGGCGGGCCACCGGGCCGGCCCGGCGCGAGCGGGGTGCCTCCGGGGCGGGGGACGGTGTCGCGCGGCCACCACACCCGGGTGCCTCCACCCGAGCGCCGATGAGGGGCGCGACGCCGACTGGAAGATGTTCCGTTCCCGGTGGAATTTTCGCAACTCGTGCAATTTGAGCCGTGATTGCTCGGTGTCGAGTCCGTTGTGGAACTGGAGGGACAGGTCCGCCACCGCATCACGCGAAGCCATGAACCCCTGCCACTTCTGCTGTGGCTGAAGCCAGGTGTCCGTGGCGGTAAGGATCGCAACGATGAGGGCAAGGGTCGGAACCCAGGCCACGAGCCAGGAGGTCTTGCCGCCCGAAAGGTTCTGATCGGCCGCGCGTCGCGCCGTCTCCGTTGTCCGTTGGCTCTTCACTGATCCCCATCGATCCCCCAAGCATCACCGACCGGCGCTGGTAGGAGGACCCTGCCCCGGAGCGTGTCTCACGAAGACTCCGAACGGTCCTTCCCGGGACCGACCCGAAGCGATGCACCCCGGTGCGACGTCGGGTCGTCGCGCCCAGCCGCCCCGATCGCCCGGCGTGCCGCCCTCGCTCGTCCCGCGTCGGGTTCGCCAATTTGTGCCGCAACTGGTTCAGACCATTGACCGACCGGAATCACCGCTTCTAGCGTGCTGAACGCGCCCCCGGCAACGAACGTACGCGACACGCGCAGGTCGCGCCCGACACGATCCGAATCCGGACCGTGTGGTTCCACGTTCGGATGCGGTATTCGACGTCCCATCGACTCGACGACCACGCTCCGGCGCACGCGCGCACGCGCGGTTCGACACGCGCGCGGATCGATCCGAGGCCGCGTCCGAACGAGTCTGCCCGTCCCGGCACGACTTCGTTCACGAGGAGAAGTTCGATGCGCAAGCTACGCAAGAGGAACGTCCTGGCCACGCTGAGCGCCTCGGTGCTCGCCCTGCCCTTCCTGCTGCCCGCGCCCGCCGCCTCCGCCCACGGATTCATCTCCGGCCCGGAGAGCCGGTCCGCGTACTGCTACGACGGCACGGTCCAGGACTGCGGCGACATCCAGTGGGAGCCACAGAGCGTCGAGGGCCCGAAGGGCTACCCCGCGGGTGGACCGCCCGACGGGCAACTGTGCGCCGGCGCCGACGAGCGCTGGGCCCCGCTCGACGACCCGCGCGGCGGCCAGTGGCCCACCACCCGGCTCACCTCCGGCTCCAGGTTCGCCTTCACGTGGGAGATCCAGGCCAACCACTCGACGACCTCGTTCCGGTACTACGTCACCAAGCCGACCTGGAACCCCGCCACACCGATCACCCGCGCCCAGATCGAGAGCACCCCGTTCCTGAACGTCCCGTACCACGGAGCCCAGCCCGGCACGCACGAGGTGCACACCGGCACCCTGCCCACCGGGCGCACCGGCCGAGCGGTGATCTTCGCCGTCTGGACCATCGACGACACCGACAACGCCTTCTACTCCTGCTCCGACGTGACCTTCTGACGCCATCGCAACCACACACCCACCGCACCCCCCGGCGGCCGGCCGCACCGGCCGCCGGTCGCGGATGCTCGGCGTGGTGCCGGGCGATCGGCTCCCCACGCCCGTCGCGCGGCGGCGGCGAGGTGGCTGGTGCGCCAGGCGATCACGTGGTCGGGACGGATCAGCAGGGCGCCGTGGTCGCCGATGCCGCAGGCGTCGGCGGGCCGTTCCGTTGCGGGGGCGATTCGGCGGCGCAGGTATGCCGTGTCGAGCGTGGAACGGAGCCCGTCGTCGCCGGGCAGGGGCAAGTGCGGCAATTGGGTACCGGGCTCGCCGCGCCGGCGGTCCGGCTCGGCGGCCACCGGTGGTCCGGCGGCCGGATCGTCGCCCGGCATCGGGTATCGATAGCCGATGGCCGCTGCCGCCTCGCCGAGCAGCGGGCGGTCCTCGATCGGGACCAGGGCGCGGTCGCGGGCACGCAATAGTGCCTGCTCCACGGTGATCCGACCCACTGCGCGACGTTCGGGCTCGTAGTCCTCCAGCCGTCGCGGGTCGGCGTGGCCGCGCAGGACCGAGACCCGTTCGGTGGTGAGGTTCCAGGCGTCCTGGATGCCGGCGTTGGCGCCGAAACCGCCGGTTCGGTGGGGTGGCGCGTGGACCGCGTCGCCGAGCAGGCAGACGCGGCCGGCGCGGTAGACACCTCACGCTGCCAAGCGGTCAAGCGGGGGTCGTGAGCGGCCGGTGTAGCCTTCTGGCTGTTCGATTTCGGGCAGGGGGTGTGGGGACGCAATGGGCGTAGCGCGGGTCATGGAGTCGTTGGCAGAGCAGGGTGTGACGGTGTTGTTCAAGGTCGATGCCGAGCGCATGCGCGTTGGTGCTTCCCGATTGACCGCGCGGTGCAGGGCGGGCAACGAGCCGTGATCGAGCTTCCCGAAGGGTCATGGTGGGACTGGGACATTGTCGACTGGACCCCCGGGCGGTTGCGTCTGGGTGCCGGGCATGACATCTCGTATGCCCACGGCCTGGAGGTGGTGTTCGGCGACCCGGTCTTCGTCACGTGCCCGTCCTTCTTCCAGGACCCGGTGTTTCGTGCGCCGACGCCCGACGAGGTCCGACTCGTTGCTCGGCAGGTCGGTGAGATACCTTCCGTGCTGATTGCCTTCGAGGCCGATGCGGGCGGGCCGAGTCCGGCCTCCGGCCTGGTCGCGGCTGGGCGGCTCGACATCGTCCAGGGAACCGTTTTCCGTTACTGGCGCGAGAATCTGGCAGTCGGGGAACGTCTGGCTTCCTGGGTGAAACCTCCGGCTTGAGTGGTCCTCGGCCTTCCCGCCGCACCGAGGGCTTCGCCCGACGGCGGGAAGGCGGCGAATTCGTCGAATGGCCGGCGGTTCTCGAGGCAGTGGTGGAGCCGGCCGAGCAGCCGGTTGAAGAGGTTGCGCCGGGCGGCGGTGTGCCGGTCGGAGTGCTCGTCGCGCCGGCGCCGCTGGTGGGCTTTGGCGCCCATGGAGGCCGACAGGGACGCGAAAGCCCATGGATATCCCGCATGGTCGAGCTGACGAGGGAGGCCGAATCGCCGCCGGCGTCGCCGCTGGTTGCGCGCGGCCGGAGTCACGATGGCGGTGGCCGTCTGCGGTGCGGGGGGTGATCGCCGCTGTCGCGCGCGGGGCGGGCTCCGTGGATCCGTCCACCACGGCCGCCGCGCCGATTCCCCGCGATGCGCCCGCGTGGGGCCCACAGGAGCCGGGCCCGTTCACGTGCGGCCGGCCGATCGGATACCCCACGACCGAGCGGTACGACGGGTTCGGGCTGTCGCCGTTGACGATCGAGCATCCCGCCGGGGCGCCGGACGGTCGTCCGACGGCCGTGGCCACCCTGACCCCGTCGTCGCCGACCGGATTGAACGCCACCGAGGTGTATCCCGTCCTGCTGGTACTGCGCGACGGGATCGTGGTGGGCGGCCCGGTCCAGGCCGGTGCCCGGGGGCCCGGACGACTGCTCCGCAGCCCGACCTGGGGTCCTGGCGATCAGACGGTCAGGGATCTCGCTCCGGCCTGGTTGTGTGGCGCGGTGACCTGGGAGCAGATGTGGGCGCACCCGGGAAGGTACACGCCGGCGCTCGTGATGACCCCACCCACGACCGACGGCAACCGGCCCGGCAGCCGTGCGATCGACGCGTCCTATCCATTGCTGATCTCGACGGCGCGGCTCGACGCGCGGCCGTGAGATGGATCTCGTCCGGTGCGACCGCCATCGTCGTCGCACCGGACGAGGGTCGTGTCAGCGACCTGATTTCGGTGCTCGTCGAGGAGCAGCCCGCCTTGACCGAGACGTTCCGGCCGGTCTCGCGGGAGACCGGATCCGAGAACACTCGGCCCGGGTTTTGCGAGGGATCGAACTCGGGCCGCAACGGCCGGTTTCCGTGAGCGTCCGGGAAGCCGGGCAGACAAGACTCGCGTCGGTGCACGCGGCGGTACGCGAGCGCTCCAATTCAGCGGGTTCGGTCTCGTCGGTGTCTTCGGTCAGGGATGTGGTGCTGTGGTTGCGGGGGTGGGGGCGGGTTTCGGTTTTGTGGCTCGTGTTGCCCTGCGTGCGGGGCCGAGGTGGGTTCGCAGACGCCAGGTGGTGAGGATCTGCTGCTCCTTGGCCGGTTCCATTCCGTGTTCGTCGTGGCGGGGGTGCGCCACGGCGGGGTCGCCGGTGGTCATCCACGTCCAGGTGTCGTGGATGGTCTCCTCGATGGGACGGCAGGAGAATCCGGCGGCACGTGCGCGGTCGGCCGCGATGGTCCATGCGCGGGGTCCGGGCTGCCACAGGGGCAATTCCGTGAAAGGGCTGATGCCGCAGCGTTGGAGGAGGGCGTCTTCCACCCAGGCGAAGGAGGCCGTGGAGCCGGTGGTCAGGCGGCAGGCGCGGAGCAATCGGGCGAAGGTGAGCGATCCGTCGAGGGGCGTGGTGAGGTTGAACGACGCGTCCTGCGAGCCCGCGGCCACGTCGAGGGCGAAGGCGGCGATGTCGCGGACATCCGTGACCTGCACCTGCCGGTTCGGATCTCCGGGGGCGAGTACGGTCCCGCCGCGTTGCACGCGCCGCAGCCACCACGGCAGGCGGCCGACGTATTCGTACGGGCCGACGAAGATGCCGGCCCGCAGCATCGTCGACCGTTCGCCGAAGACGGAGCGGACGGCGCGTTCGCAGCCCGCCTTGAGTTCGCCGTACCGCTGCGGTGCGAACGGCCGCGCGGACCCGTGCGGTGAACCGGTGGCGTCCGGTGGGCAGTTCCGGATCGCCGACTCGTCGCTCACGTGCCGCTCGGGCCAGTCGCGATAGGCGGCGGCGCTCGACACGAACACGTACCGGTCGACCGCCTCGTGGAGGCTGCGCGCGCCGTGCAGAACGGTGTGGGGGATGTAGCCGCTGGTGTCGATCACGGCGTCCCACGGGCCGCAGGCCGACAGGCTCCTTATGGCCTCGGGCGACGAGCGGTCGCCGCGCAGGGCCCGGACGCCGGGTGTGTCGGGGCCCGACAGGCCGCGGTTGAACGTGGTGACGCACAGGCCGCGCCGGACGGCCTCCTCGGCCAGGGCGCGGCCGAGGAACCAGGTTCCGCCGAGAATCAGCAGCCTCACGGGTGGATCGGCTCCGCCCGCGGAGGCTGGGTCGGGATGACGGGCGGCGCCGGCGTCTCGAGGTGGGCCAGTGCCTGGAGGTAGAAGTCGGCCATCCGCTCCCCGAGGGGCAGCGCCTCGTCGACGACCAGGCACAGTTGCGCACTCGTGCCGTGGACGAGCAGGGCCGCCACGAACAGGTGGCCGGGCGGCAGGGCGGGATGGAAGGCTACGAACTTCGGGTCGAGGCCCGCGCCGGGGGTGAACAGGAGCGTGGTGCTGCCGCCGATGACATGCCGGGGGTGCAGTTGCCGCCCGAGCAGCCAACCGCAGAGGCGGCCGGGCAGCCACCGCACGAGGTCCCGTGCGGCCGCGCGATGACCTTGCGCGGCGGCGCCTCGGGCGATGAGGTCCACCAGGCGCTCCCGGGGCGAACTGGACGCGCCGAGCAGGGGCAACCGCAGGGCGAGCACACGGTTGCCCCACGACGGCGGGTCGTCGGGACGGCGGGCATCGACGGCCAGGAACAGCGCGGGCCGGTGCAGCCGTACTCCGGAGGCCGCCGACCATCGGTGCAACATGCCGGTGAGCGCGGCGAGATGGGCCTCGTTCGGGCCGCCGCCGAGCGGCTGGGCGACGCGTCGCAGGCGTGCCCTGTCCACGTGGGCGTACAGGAGACGACGTCGCCCCGACAGCGGTGTCGCCGCGGTCGCCCCGGCGACGCTCGTCCCGGCGATCTCGCCCAGCAGTCGGCCCATCAGCCCGGCGGCCCGCACCGCCCGGCCCGGCAGCGGTTCGGGTCGGCTCGTCCCGGTCGGGGTGGCGCCGGTGAGTACGGTGCGCAGCGTGTGGGACGCCGCGCCGCCGTCCTGGCAGCAGTGGTGGACGCGGTAACACAGGCTGTAGCAGCCGGGTTCGTAGCCGTGGATCAGCGACAGGTCCCAGTCGGGCCGATCCCGTTCCAGCGGGCGGTCGAGCACGGAGGCCGCCACCGCTTCGAGGGGCGTGTCCCTCGGCACCTCGACCTCCACGACGTGCCGGGCGAGATCGAAGTGGGGGTCGTGGACCCATCGGGCGCGCCGCGACGAGCCCGTGAGCCGGCAGGTCAGTCCCGGCAGGACATCGACGAAGCCCGCCAGCCACGCGCGCAGGTCCTCCACACGCGGTGGGGCACCCTCGAAATGTGCGATTCCCGAGACGTCCGAACGCCCCGGGTCGCGCTCCTCCCATCCGAGGAACATGCGGTCGAGTCCGTGCGCCCGAAAACTGGGTGTCAGCGTCACGACCGGGAGCGTACCAACTTTTATGTCGCTTACGTTGCATATCGTGACCAAACAGGCGAACGGGCGGCCCTTGATCGAGCGTCGGGTCCCGCCTCGAACCGCCGCCGCCGGTGGGTCGTCGACGCCATGGTTCAGCGGGGCCGGTACGCATGGGGTTGTGCCGGCGATGGTCTCGTCACGCGGTTCCGTGCCGCATTCGCCTGGTCACCGTGTCGAGTGTCGGCCAGGGCGGACCCTCGTGCAGCAGGCGCAGAAGTTCCGCTCCGAATCGCCTCCCGTTCGGGAACCGGTCGCCGAGCTCCCAGCGCCACGCGGCGACCATCGCGACAACGAGCTGCCGACACTCGTCCAGCAGCTCCCGGTCGATGCCCGGGTAGTGCTCGCAGACCGCCTCGGGAGCATGGGCGAGATCGAACTCGACGGGTCCGCGACAGCACGTCTCGAGGTCGACGAACAACGGGCCGTTCGTCGTGCCGAGCACGTTGCCCGGATGCGGTTCGCCGTGGAGCAACTGCTCCACGGCGCCGCGGCCTTCGATCGCCCGACGCAGGCGCGCCAGTCTGCCGCTCAGGAACACGCGGTCCGCGTCGGCGAGTTCCGGCGAGCGATCCGGGTCGGCGACGACCTCCTCCGCCTCCGTGATCCGGTCCGTGAATCTCGGGCTCGGCACGTCGACCGCGCGCATGCCGGCGTGCAGCCGCTCCAGCGCCCGCGCGTAGTCGACCGGTGAGGGGGGCGGTGTCACGGGCTCGAAGTAGGTCCACAGCGTCACCGCGAAGCCGTCGCGCGTGTGCACACGCGGGTCCGTCCGAGGCTCCAAGGGACACACCGGGCCGCCGACCTCGGCGAGCCGCTGCGCGAGTTCGATCTCGAATCGGGCGACCTCTTGTCCCACGAGGGCGACCCGGGCGAAGACGTCGCACGGGGTCAACCGCAGGGCCAACTTGTTCGAGTCGTGCAGAACGGTCGCCTCGTCGGCCGGCAGGCCGAGCGACGCGGCGACCGAGGTCGCGGCCGCGATCGCACGCGTGACGTCGGTCGTCTCCATCCCCGAATCCTGGCACGAACGAGCGGGGACGATGCCAACGAGCGTGGCCGGCTTCCGCGTTCCCTGTCATACCAACCCCGCCGACGCCGTCCGACACCCGATGGGCGGCGATCGACAGGGAGCGGGCCGGCGTCGATGCGCACGCCCGCTCCCGCTCACTCGAAAAATGCGACGGCTTCTCGCCGACGGCCCCTGGGACATCCGGCGTCCGTCGCGTGGACGGAACCGGAAGCACCGGTCCTGGCCCGGCGTTCTTCGTCGATACGATGGGTCCGACCGGCGTGACGGTGGACGTGCCCGCGGGCCCCCGGGTGACCATGGATGGCATCCGCCGGTTCGGCGTGTGCGATCGTCTCGACGCGTCGTACATCGGGTATGACTCGTGACACATCGCCTGCCGAGTGGCGGCGTTCATTCCGGGGGGTTCGACGATTCGGTCCGAAGTCCCACCGGATACGAAATGAAGTATTAGCCTGCGTTTCGGGTGCAAGCGCCTTCACTGTGAACGATCGCCGACGCGCTCGCTCGTTCGCCGACCCATCGGGGGAATTCGTGGCCGATCTCCGTACCCTGCTCAGGGCGGGCGATGCCGGCAATCGCCGCCGCGTCCTGCAGGCCCTGATGATCCGCGGCGGGAACCAGACCGACGTGGCCAAGTACGCCGGCATCGCGGCGGCGACGGCGGGCAACATCCTCAGCGCCCTCGAGGGTGAGCACGTGGTGCGGCGCCAGGCGTCCGGACGCGAACAGCAGGTGAACCTGCAACCGCTGACCGGCGTCGCGGTGGGCGTCGAACTCGGCTTCCAGCGCACGTCGGTGGTGGCCCGGCGGGTCGACAGTCCGCACCTGGCGCCGGTCGGCAGGCAGGACGACGTGGGTGCCAGGCACGGTGTCCAGGCGTGGTCGAACGCGGTGTTCGCGGCGGTGACCGCGCTCGCGGAGGAACTGGGCGAATCGCCCGACGACATGGCGACGGTCGGGCTGGCCGTCCCGGGCGCGGTCGATCCGCGCTCCGGGCTGCTGACCCCTCCGGTGTTCCCGCTGTGGCGCGATCAGCCGGAGCCGCGCGCGGAGTTGGAGCGGCTGCTGCGCGACAAGGCACGTCCCGGCACGCTGCGCGGCGAGTTGCGCGTGGTCATGGACAACGACGGCACGCTGGGCGCGCTCGCGGAGAGCGTGCACTCCCACCCCGACGCGGAGATTCTGCTGTGGATCAAGGGAGCGACCGGCGTGGGCGGCGGGCTGGTCGTCGGCGGCCAGGTGATCCGCGGCGGCAGTGGCTCGGCGGCGGAGATCGGGCACATCGTCGTCGATCCGGAGGGCGACTACTGCCAGTGCGGCGGACGCGGCTGCCTGGAAACCCTGATCGGGGCGAACACCCTGATCCGCAACGTGCGTTCGGGCCTCGGGCAGCTGCCCGTCGCCGCGCAGCCGACCGACCTCTACCAGATCGCCGACAAGGCCCGGGCCGGCAACCAGGTGTGCCTGCGGGTCCTGCGCGAGGCGGCGTTCCACCTCGGCCTCGTCCTCGGCAACGTCTGCAACGTGCTCAACCCGAGTCTCGTCCTGCTCGGTGGGGCGCTGGGTTCCGCGCACGACCTGATCCTGGCGGATTGCCGGTCCGCGATCGACCGCACCGCGCTCGCCGCGGTCCGCCTCGACGCCTCCCGTCCCGAACTGGTGGGCCCCGGCGATCCGGAGGCGAAACATCCGCGCTTCCGCCTGGAGCCGAGCCGGCTCCCCGACGCCATCGCCCGCGGCGCGCTCATCCTGGGCATTCAAGGCGCGGGTTTCGCCGAAAATCGTTGATTTCGCGGTGGATTACGTTTCAGGTTGGGCATTGTCGCCGGTCCGAGGTGTTCGATTCGTTCATTCCGAAAGGTTCATGTCGGGTCCGACACCCGTAATTTCCGGGTCCTCCCGAGGTGGGGTCGAAAGCCGACCACCGCTTGTATGGTGGAGAAAACGTTTCGCGCCCGCCGCGGTGACGAGTCGAAGGCTGGGGAGAATGCGCAGGGTTGGCGACGCTCGCATGCCGGAATCACCGGAGACTTCCGCACCCGAGGCACTTGAGGTACTTGAGGCACCGGAAGCACCGGGCGCACCGAACGCATTGAAAGCGCCCGTATCCCCCGAAGAACCCGGATCACCCGAAGCGCGCGAATCACCCGAGGGTGCCGCCGGTGCATACCAGGCCCCGATGGTCGTCGCCGTCGGCTCGGTGCGCCGGGCCACCAAGGGCAGTGCCGCCAGCGGCAAGGCGGACGCGAATTCGCAGTTCTACTGGTGAACCCGTCCTCCGCGACGGCGCCCGGCCGCGCGCGGCCCGCCGAGGTCGCCGTGGCCCCCGGGTTCGTCGTCGCGATCCGGGAGCGGCCCGCACGGTCGCCGGCCGAACCCCCCGCCGACCCCGCATCGTTGGGCCTGCCCGGCACCGCCGTGTGGTCGGCGCTGCCGGGGCTGCGCGTGTACGGGGCATGGCGGCCGGGGCAGGTGCGCTCGGCGGTGTACCGCGACGTGCGCATGGTGGTACTGGGTCACTGCCTGGCGTCCGACGACCGGCTGGCGCGCGAGCTTCGCGACATGATCGAACGCGAGGGGATCCGGGCCGACGGGATCGACGGTGGCGAGGGCCGGGTGGGTCGCGGGCTCGACCTGCCGGGCGCCTACGTGTGCGTCGTGGCCGCCCGCGACGGCGTGCGCATTCGATCCGATCTGGCCGGACAGTACCCGGTGTTCGTCTCGCGCGCGGACGGATGGGCCGTCGCCGCGTCGCACGCGCGCCTGCTCGCCCGGCTGCACGACCGCGAGCCCGACGCCGTCACCGCCGCCGCGCGGATCGCCTGCGCGCACGTGCCTCCACTGTGGGCGGACCGATCCCCGTTCCACGACGTCGCGCGGGTGACGGGCGGCGCGGTTCTTCGACTACGGCCCGGCGCGCCGCCCGTGGTGGGCCGCACCGGGACCCTCTTCGGTATCGACCCCCTCGCGCGCGGCGCGCACACGCTGCGCGACGCGCTGACCGAGGCCGTGGCCGCGCGCCGTGCCGCCGGCGCCGTGGCAAGCGACTTCAGCGGCGGACTCGACTCGACGACGCTGGCGTTCCTCGCGGCACGCGCCGGGCATGGGCCGGTGTCGGCGGTGACCTACCACCACCCGGATGCCCCGGCGGGCGACCTGGCCCATGCCCGGCGGCTCGCCCGTCTCGACGACCGGTTGCGTCACATCGTGGTCGAAGGCCGCCACGACACACTGCCGTTCGACCGGGACGCCGCCCGAAGCCAACCGACCCACACGGCGCCCGTGTGGCGGACCGACGACGACGAGCCGGTGCCGGGGATGCTCGCCCGCGGTCGGTCGCTGCTGCGCCTGGCCGCCGTCGGCCCACTGGACAGCCATCTGACCGGTGAGGGCGGAGACGCGGTTCTGGGCGCGCCCCCCGCGTATCTCGCACATGTCGCGAGCCGCGGGCACGCGCGTACGTTCGCCCGGCACTGTCTGGCGCAGGCCCGACGCCACGACACCTCCGCCGCGGCGTTGGCGGCGCGGGCGCTGCGTACGGCCCGGACATCGGGCTCCGAGGCGCTTGTACACCTCGCCGCGGCGCTGCGGTCGGGGACGATCGCCGACGGCCCCACCTCGTGGATCGACGGCGTGACGTGGTGGCCGCCGGTCGGCGAGGCGGTGTCGTGGCTGACACCGGCGACGCGTCGCGCGCTCGCGGACCGCGCGGAGCGGGTGGCGTGCGACGGCACACACCACCTCGACGGCGCCGCGGCGGCCGTGCACGTCGCCGGTGCCGGCGAACTGCGGCATTCCGCGGACGCGCAACGCCACCTGCGCGAACTCGGCCACCGGTACGGCGTCGACGTGCACGCGCCGTTCCTGGACGACAGGGTGGTGCGGGCGTGTCTCGCGGTCGCGCCGGGGGAGCGCGTCGACCCCGCGGGCGGCAAGCCGTTGCTCGCGGCGGCGTTGCGCGGCACGGTTCCGTCCGCCGTGCTCGGCCGCCGGACGAAGGGCGACTACAGCCGCGAGGAATACCTGGGCGCGCGGCGGGCCGAGCCGTGGCTACGAGCCTTGTGGGCGGACTCGGCCCTGGCGGACGCCGGTATCGTCGAACCGGCGGCGGTGCTGCGGAGCCTGGCGCGGTTCACCGCGGGCGTCGCGGTACCGCTCGGCGCGATCCGGCAACTCGTGGCCACGGAAGTGTGGTTGCGTGCCCGGCGGGAGGAAGGATCGTGAGGATTCCCGCGCACGTGCGCCACGAGACGATGCCCGACGGCGGCGTGGTGGTGCTCGACTGCGCCGACGGCCAGTGGTACGTGTTCAACTCCGGCGCCCGGGACTTCTGGCAGTGCTGGTCGTCCGGACGAAGCCTCGCGCAGAGCGTCGCGGCCGTCGCGGAGCGGCACCCGGACCTGCCGCGCGAGCGGATCATCGCGGACGGCACCGCGCTGCTGCGACAGTTGACCGCGCTCGGCCTGGTGGAGGCGGAAGGCGAGGGTCGGGTCGGGGCGCGGTCGTCCGCCCGGGGGTGGGCCGCCCGCTTCGGGTTCGCCGAAGCCCCCTCGCGGGCGGCGAACCCCGCTCGGAGCGACGGCGCCGGCGCCGTTCCGGGCGCCGCGACCCGGGCACGGCCGATGGCCCGACGGCGTGCGATGGCCCGACGACGTGCGACATCCCGACGACGCGCGATGTCGCAACGACGCCCGATGGGCCCACGACGCTCGGCCCTCGGCCCGCGGGTCGCCCTGCTCGGCGCCGCGCTCGCCGTGCGGCTCCCGTTCGCCGTCGTACATCGCGCGGTGCGCGCGACCCGGGGCCGATGGGCCTCCGTCCCGGAGGACCCGCGTCGGGCCGAGGAATGCCTCGCGGCCCTGCGCCACATCGCGCGCCGGTTCCCGGGGCGCGCCGCATGCCTGGAGCTCTCGCTGGCCGCCGTCCTGCTGTCCGCCGCACACCGACGCCGCCTGGACTGGTGCCTGGGGGCGGCCCCGGATCCGTTCCGATTCCACGCATGGGTCGCGTGCGACGGCGCCGCGGTCGCCGGCTCGTTGTCCGGGCCGGAGGACGACGGCGATCCCCCGCCCTACCGCGCGGTCCTGACGGTCTGAACGCCCTTTGATCGCCGCACGGTTCGGATTGGCCGTTCCGCGGCCCGGCGGCGCCGTCGACCGTCGAATCCGCATTGCCGCCGAATTCCACCCACCGCGTCCGACCATGTGAAATCCGAAGTCGCTCGGCACGATTTCTCGTGCCCGATCATGCCTACCTCGCACCCGAACGCCGTCCCTACGCTCCCCACACAGGTCGGTACAACACCGGTCCGCGTGTTCGGAGGAGCGAGGACACATGAGCGAGAACAAGCGTGGGCGACGCAAGCCCTGGATCACGATCGCCGTCGAAGCCGATTTCACCATCGGCAGGCGCCAGATCATCCGCGCCGTCAAGATCCTCTGCGGCCTGCTGGTCGCCGCCCTGCCCATCCTGCTGCGCGGCCTGGGCCTACTGCCCTGAACCACGCCGCCCCCGCCCGGGCGCCCCACGGGTGGTCGGCCTCCGCCGCAGTCCGCTGCGGACGGTGGCCGACCCACCCGACCCGTCGGCCCGCCGACGCGGGCTCGGATGTCGACGCGCACTGTCCGGTGCCGGGTGCCGGGTGCCGGGTGCCGGGTGCCGGGTGTCAGGTGCCGGTGCGCCGGTCGGGTCGCAATCGGGTGAATGCCGGCGTCGGTGGCCGAAGGATCGAGTGATTTGCGCTACTTGGTGATTATTGTCCGAATATGAGTCAAGGTGCGTACAATCTCGCGGCCTCCGGTTTGAAGATCGACTGGAACCAGATGCCGACCTACAACACGATCATGTCCGTGGCGGCCGGAGCCGGGCTGCTGCTCGTGGTCGCGCTGGGGTGGCAACTCCTCTCACCCGGGCGCAGGATCGTTCCGGAGGCGTGGGCGCTTGCCTTCGGGGCCCTGGCGTTCGTGCTGATCACGACCGGTCTGCACATGACCCTCACCTGGCCGCTGGCCGGTCAGGGATTCCCGTTCGACAACATCGTGTTCGGCGAGCCGTCGCTCGGCTTCGGCGTGCTGCTCGCGTGCGCGTCGCTGTACCTCTGGAAACGAGGAGCCGCCCTGGCCGAGGACCCCGACCGGCTGATCCGCACCGCGGGACTGGCGTCGCCCATCTCGGTCTTCGTGTTCGGCATGGGCCTCGCCTGTTTCGGGATCGCGGCGGCGGGCTGGAAGTACACGCTGTTCGCCGCGCCTCCCGAGGAGCCGATCTCGGGCGAGTTCGCCGATCACCCGATGCTGGAGGCGAGTTTCATCTCCAGTCTGTACGTGCTGGTCGGCATCGGCGCGATCCTGTTCCCGCTCGCCCTGCTCCGCCCCAACGGTTGGCCGGTTCGCGTGGTCGGAGTGGCCTGGACCCTGTCCGGACTGGCCTTCCTGTTCTTCGGCGGGCTGAACTACTTCACCCACATCGGCCTGATCGTCAACACGATGTGACACCCCGCGCCGCCCGTCCCGTGCCCCGGTGTGTCGGGGCGACGGGCGAGGGGCGACGCTACTCGCCGCCGAGCCACAGATCGGGGCCGAAGACCTCGTAGTGGATGTCGGCGGCGGGGACGCCGCGTTCGATGAGCCGGGCGCGTATCGCGCGCATGAAGGGCAGCGGGCCGCACAGGTAGGCGCGGGCGGCGGTCGGGACGGCGATGTCCGTCAGGTCCATGCGTCCCGCGCGGGCCTCGGTGGTGCCCTCCGCGTCGGGCGATTCGTACCAGAAGTGCGCCGCTGCCGAGGGCAGTTCGGCGGCCAGTCGGGTGTGTCGCGCGCGCAGGGCGTGCTCGGCGGGAGAACGATCGGCGTGCAGTACGGTGACGGGTCCGGCGTGGTCGACACTCACGAGGTGGTCGAGCATCGCCACCATCGGAGTGCAGCCGATGCCGGCGGAGATCAGCAGCAGCGGCGCGTCGGCGTCGATGGACGGCACGTCGCCGTACGGGGCGGACAGGGTCAGGCGCGAGCCTTCCCGCACGTGCGCGTGCAGGTGGTTGGACACCTCTCCGTCGGGCGTGCCGTGCACCCGCTTGACGGTGATCGACAGGGTCTCGGCGGGCGCCGCCGACAGGCTGTACTGCCTGATCTGCCGTGCACCGTCGGCGAGTTCGACCTGGACCGAGACGTACTGTCCCGGCCGGAAGCGTGGTGCGTCCGCGCCGTCGACCGGCCGCAGCCGAAACGTGACGACGTCCGCGGTCTCGCGCGAGCGCCGCACGACCTCCCAGTCGCGCCAGGTGCTTCCGTCGACGGCGCCGGCCTCGGCGTACAGGCGGGCCTCGACGGCGATCAGGGCGTTGGCCATCAGCCAGTAGACCTCGTCCCACGCGCGGGCGACGTCGGGTGTGACGGCCTCGCCGAGCACATCCACGATCGCCGCGAACAGGTGGGTGTGTACGACGACGTACTGGTCGCGGGTGACGCCGAGCGACGCGTGCTTGTGGGCGATGCGGGCGATCAGGGCGTCGGGACGAACCTGCGGGTGCTCGACGAGCGCGGTGGCGAACGCGGCGATCGAACCGGCCAGCGCCCGCTTTTGCGAACCGTCCGCCTGGTTGCCGCGGTTGAACAGGTCGCGGAGGAGTTCGGGGTGGGCCGCGAACAACTTCTTGTAGAAGAGGTCGGTGATGTCACCGATGGCCGCGCCGATCGTCGGAAGCGTGGCGCGGACGGTGGTTGTGGCCTGCTCGGACAACATGACGACTCCTAATTGGTATCACAGATGCGTATTAAAGAGCGGGGGAGGTGGGCGAAGGGCGTGAGACGGGCGAGGAATGGAAGGTCGGGGCGGGACGAATCAGCCGGACGCGGTGGGCGCCCGGGCGATCATGCCGATCAGCGTCGGGCCGGTGGGCGAGGCGATCAGGTCGGCGAGGGTGATCGGGTCGAGCGAGGCGTAGAAGGCCTCCTGCGCACGCCGAAGCGCCCCGCGCAGACGGCAGTTCGCGGCGAGCGGACACGGCGAGTCGCCCTCGCAGGCCACCACGTCGCCGGCTCCCTCCAGTTCCCGGACCAGCGTCCCCATGGACGCGGACGCGGCGCCCGGCCCCAGGCTCAGACCGCCACCCCGACCGCGTCGCGCCTCGACCAGGCCGAGGTGCTGGAGGCGTGCGACCGCCTTGGCCGTGTGGGTGTACGGGATGTCGATCGCCTCGGCCACCCGGCGGGTGGTCAGGGACTCGTCCCGGGTGGCCGCGAGACACATCAGTGTCCGCAGCGCCACATCGGTGAACATGGCCAGTCGCATGCGGAGCACGCTATTTAATACGCATCACGAATGCAACTTAAGCTCCCGAGGGCCACCCCGACCGCGCCGCGACCCTTTACCGAGGACGAGACCGACGAGTGACCGGCAACGGCCGCCCTCTCAGCACGACGGGACCTTGCCTCCCGTCCCGAGCGCCTTCAACGCATCCACCGCACCGGCCAGGGTCTCCACGGGGACGAGTCGCAATCCGCCGTTGCCCGCCCGGTCCGCCTCGCCGCACTCGGCCCTCGGAAGGACGAACACCGTTGCCTGGTCCCGTTTCGCGGCCAGGAGCTTCATCGGCAGACCACCGATCCTGCGGACCCGGCCGTCGGCGTCGATCGCGCCGGTGCCGGCGATGGTGCGTCCGCCGGTGAGGTCTTGCCCGGACAGTTTGTCCACGATGCCCAGGGCGAGAAACAACCCGGCGCTCGGCCCACCGACCCTGCCGGTGTGAAACGTCGGCTTCGCCTGCTCGGTCGACATACCGAGGTACGCGAGAGCCGCGACCGTGGCATTGTCCTGTGCCTTGTTCATGTCCCGGAGATTGGCTTCTAGGACCTGCTGGCCCGACTTCCCGTCGGGATAGACCGACTCCTTCGGCACGACCGCCTTGTCGGTGTCCCACCACGCGCGCAGCAGGGAACCGAGGTGATGCCTCTCGCCGCGTGCGCCGACCCCGACCGTGGTCAACAGCAGTCGACCGGTGGTCGGGTACACCCTGGCGGGGCCGGAGATCTCGACGACCGGCCGGCCCTCGTTCTCGCCCAGGGTGTCCAACGTCGACGAGGGCCGGACCACGACGTACGGCACAGGCACCGAAAACGCGAGGGCGAACATCAGCAGGACGAGGAACAGGGACACCCGGAGCACAAGCTTGGAACGAGCCACGCCCCATCATTGAACAGGGCGCGATCCCACCCGCCCCCGGGGGGGTTCGGGCGACGCGAGAAACCCCGATGCGGACAGCGCCGATCGTGGGGTGTTCAGGGGTGTTCGTTTGCGAGATCGCCGGTTCGAGGTCGGTCGTCGTTTCCGGCGGGAACCGTGGTTGGCTCGGTGGCGCAGGGTGCCGGCGGGGCCGGAACGTGGGCGAAGTCGCGGGCGTTGTCCGGGCGGCGTGCCCAGCGGCCCGAGAGTACGGAGCAGACGATCAGTTGCAGTTGGTGATACAGCATCAGCGGCAGGATCGTCGTCCCGGCGTGGGCACCGAACAGGACCGCCGCCATAGGCAGGCCCGCGGCCAGGCTTTTGGTGGCGCCACCGAACACGATGGTGATCCGGTCTTCGACCGTGAAGCCCAGCCGTCGGGACGACGTCGCCGTCAGGCCGAGCGTGGCGCCCAGCAGCGCGGCGGTCACCACGACCAACGCCGCCAGCCGTGCCGGCGTGACCTGTTGCCAGACGCCTTGGACCATCCCGGCGCTGAACGCGCAGTACACGACGAGCAGGATCGAACCACGGTCGACGAGCCCGAGCCACGTCTTGTGACGGGTGACGAACGCGCCCAGCCGGGGGCGCAGGAGTTGACCGGCGAGGAACGGCGCGAGCAGTTGTGTGCCGATGGAGAGCAGCCCGGACGCGGAGACGTCCACGCGCGAGCCGATCAACCACGCGGCGAGCAACGGCGTCGCGAGCATGCCGAGCAGACTGGAGTACGTACCGGCGCAGATCGCCGCAGGCACGTTTCCGCGCGCGACGGACGTCAGCGCGATCGAGGACTGCACGGTGGACGGGACGACGCACAGGAACAGCAGTCCGATGTACAGGTCCCGGGTGAGTACCTGTGGAACCAGGCCCGAGGCGGCGAGCCCGAAAGCGGGAAAGACGACGAACGTGCAGCAGACGATGGTGAGATGGAGCCGCCAGTGGCGGAGTCCGGCGACCGCCTCGCCGGTGGACAGTCGTGCGCCGTAGAGGAAGAAGAGAAGCCCGATGGCCACGTCCGCGCCGACGCCGAACGTCGAGGCCGCCCGACCCTGAGCGGGCAGGACCGCGGCCAGGGCGACGGTACCGAGCAGGGCCGCGATGTAGGGGTCGATCGGCAGTCGCCGCATCGTCCCGAGGAGCCGGGTACGGTGGCCGGGCGTGTCGTCCTGCATGACTTCCTTCGGTGCTGTGGTGGGGCATGGGTGGTGCGGAGTCGGGTCGGAGGCGGCGGCCGAGCCGGAAGCGAACCCGTTCGGCCGCCGCCGGACTCAGTCCCCTCCCTCCAGGTCGCTGCCGACGACGCCGCCGGTCGCCGCGTTGAG
Organism: Embleya hyalina; assembly: GCF_003967355.1. Taxonomy (GTDB): domain Bacteria; phylum Actinomycetota; class Actinomycetes; order Streptomycetales; family Streptomycetaceae; genus Embleya; species Embleya hyalina. The sequence goes on from NZ_BIFH01000013.1 coordinate 946,906, forward strand.
CGATCGATCGATTTCCAGCACCGAATCGGGTTTGAAGCTGCCGACCGGCAACACCGTTACGGTTGGCGCGAGTTGCACGACCGGGGTGGACGCGGCCTCGGGTGTCGGGGCCGGTTGTCCGCCGGTGTCGGCCGCGGCCGACACCCCGGGGCTTGCCGCGAACAGCAGACCGGCCGCGAGGGTGGTGACGGTGAGAGTGTTCAGTGCTCGCACGTGGTCGGGACTCCTCGTCGTGGGCGAGGCGGACGGCGACGGCGGCGGATGGGCGGACGGGTGGGCGACCAGATCGGTACGGTCACACCGAGACCGCGTCCCGGGCCGAGTGGTGGCGGCTGATGTTCTTCTCCAACAGCTCGGTCGACTCGCGGACGCCGATGCCGGCACCCTCGTTCACCTGGGGGAGCCGTCCGTCGGCGAAGGCGAGGTCGGCGAGCGCGGCGTCGATGGCGCTGTGCGCCGCGAACAGGCACGGCGTGCTGTAGATCGCGACGTCCACGTCCAGTTCGGTCAGTTCGGTGAGCGAGAGCCGTGGTGACTTGCCGCCGGCGATCTGGTTGAACAACAACGGTTTGTCGCCGATCACGGCCCGGATCCGACTGATCCACTCGATGCTGCGGACCCCGTCCACCAGAACCACGTCGGCGTCGGTCTCCGCGAGTGCGGCGGCGCGCCGCAGGATCTCCTTCTCCTCCGTCGCGTCGGTGCGCGCCACGACGAGCAGGTCGGTCCGCGATTCGAGCACCAGGTTCAGTTTCGTCAAGTACTCGTCCAGCGGCAGCACTTGCTTTCCGTCCGCGTGACCGCAACGGCGCGGACGTTGCTGATCCTCCAGGATGACCCCGGAAGCGCCTGCCCGTTCGAGCTGTTGCACGACGTGGCAGGCGACCTCGGGGTCGACGTAACCGTCGTCGATGTCCACGAGCACGTGGTGCCGGGGGAAGGCCAGTCGCAGGCGCTCGGCGAAGTGCACCATGTCGGGCCAGGCGATGAAGCCGATGTCGGGCAAGCCGTAGTGGGACGCGGCGAAGCCGAATCCGGAGACGAAGAAGCCTCCGTAGTGCTGGGCCGCGATGGACGCGGAGTACATGTCGTAGATGCCGATGAGAGGCGTCGTTCGGGGGCGGGAAATCTCTTCGCGCAGGGCGCTGCCGTAAGTCACGGTTCCTCCGAAGTCGAGAGCGAGTCCTTCCGCCGCGACCGATATGCGCGGGAGCGTGCAGTCGACGCTTCGGCCCGGCGCGGCACGGCCCATGTCGAGATGGACGACGCGACGTGCCGGTGCGGACGAAAGTCTGTCGACTACTACATGTGACGGAAAGACTTCGCTCCGTAGTATGTGGAGGTGGGCAAGTCTTTGTCAAGATTCAACCAACTCGCTGTTCGAATCCCTTTGATGACCCCTTGACAAGACCGACCACGCCATCTGCCGGCCGAGCGTCCGAGGGATAGTTGCTGCTCCGCGCTGATCGTGGACCGGGCGGTGGGGGTGGGGTCGGTGTTCAGGCTGCGCGGAGCAGTTCGTCGGTCAGGATGCGGCGGTACGCGCCGATCCGGCCGGGGCCGCCCACCGTCACCGCGCCGACCAGGCGCCCCGCGCGGTGGTATGTGACCTCGAGCCTGCGGCCAAAGACGTCGTATCGGACGACTCGGCGCTCGTCGGAGTGCGCGGGCAGCCCGACGGCGCGCAGCGTGGACCCGTGCAGGTCGGACCAGAAGGAGGGCACGACGGTGAACGGCCGGGCGTCGTCGTGGTGGAGCAGGGTGCGTGCCGCCGCCGCGGCCTGTTCGGCGGCGTTGCTCCAGTGGCCGAGCGCGATCGGCGCGCCGTCGGCGAGCGGGTGCGGCCATCTGGCGATGTCGCCCGCCGCGACCACGTTCGGCAGCGGCGCGCCGCTTTCGTGCAGCACCCGCAGGCACGGATCGCACGCCACGCCCCCGGCCACCGGTACGCCCGATCCGGCCAGCCATCCGGTGTTGGGCTCGGCACCCAGGGCGAGGACGGCGAGGTCGGCGTCGACGGTGTCGCCGTCCGAGAGCACGACGCCGGTCAAGGCGGGGTTCCCGGTGAAGCCCAGCGCGGTGCGACGGGTCACCAGGGCGATGCCGGCGGCCCGGTGCAACTCCGCCACGTAGGCGCCGACTTCGTCCGCCACCAGGCGGGCCAACGGCTGGGCGGTCGAGACCACCAGGGTGACGTCGAGCCCGCGTCCGCGGGCGGCCCCCGCGATCTCGCTGCCCAGATAGCCGCCGCCGACCACGACGATGCGACGGCCCGTACGAAGCCGGGTCCGCAGCGCCGCTGCGTCGTCGCGCCCGCGCAGGGTGAGCACCCCGTCGGGGACGTGGTCGGCCGGATGGGTCCGAGCGGCGGCGCCGGTGGCGATGACCAGTCCGTCGTAGTCGAGTTCGCGGCCGTCGGCCAGCCGGACCGTGCGGCCCACCGGATCCAGGGCCTTTGCCGGGGTGCCGAGCAGCCAGGTCGCGTCGAGGTCGGGCGGGATCGGCAGGTCGGCGTCCTCGGGCCGCGCCGCTCCGGTCAGGTGCCGCTTCGACAACGGCGGGCGGTCGTACGGGAGATGGGGTTCGTCGCCGACCAGGGTCAGGGTGCCGCGAAACCCCTCGGCACGCAGCGCCTGTGCGGTCCGCAGACCCGCCAGGGAGGCGCCCACGATCACGACGCGCCTCATGCGCCGTCCTCGGCGATGGTGACGGCGCGGGCCGGGCACATCAAGGCGCCCGTGCGTACGTGCCGGGCCAGGGCGGCGGGAGGTGCCGGCTCGTAGATGAGACGGTCTTCGTCGTCGAAGGCGAACACGTCCGGGGCGGCGAAGACGCATTGACCGTGGCTCTCGCACACCGTCATGTCCACGGTGACGCGCATGGGCGAACTCCCTTGCAGGGTCGGACGAAAGGGGGATTGAAACGCGCGTACCGGCGGGGGCTCCGGCATGGTGACGGCCTACGGTGTGACGACCACGCGGCCGCGGGTCGCGGGCTGTTCGGCGGCTTCGTGAGCCTCGACGATGTCGTCGAGAGCGAAGCTCCGGACCTTCGGGAAGCACAGGTCGCCGGCGCACAGCGCGGCGGTGAGGTCCACCGCGGCAGCGTGGTTGGCGTCGTCCGGGAAGTCGTCGTTGCCCAGGAAATGCACGGTGACGTTCTTGACCGCGAGCGACCGGAACGGCACCGGGGCCCGGCTGCGGCCGTTCGCGTAGGTCGCGATGGTCCCGCCGTACGCGAGAGTCTCCAGCCAGGTCGCGAGGTTGTCGGCGAACGCGCAATCGGCGACGCGGTGCACGCCGCCGGGCGCCAACTCCAGGATCCGCCGGGCGACCCGGCCGGAGGCCAGATCGACGGCGTGATGCGCGCCCGCCGCCAGGGCCCGGGCGACCTGGGCATCCTGCCGCACCGCCGCGATCACCGTGGCCCCCGCACGCCGACCCACGGCCAGGGAACTGCGGCCGACCGAGCCCAGCGCGCCGGTGACCACGACGGTCTGCCCGACCACCGTCCCGTCGCCGAGGATCGCCCGATGCCCCGTGATACCCGGCCTGCCCAGGCCCGCGACCTGGTCGAACGGGACCCCCGCCGGCAGCGCGACGGCCTGCGGGTCGGGAACGACGGTGTACTCGGCGGCGGTGCCGAACGGCCGGTAGGACTGCGCGAGGTAGACCCAGACGCGCTGCCCGAGCCGACGGGCGTCGACACCCCGTCCCACCGCGTCGATCACTCCCGCGCCGTCGTCATGGGGGATGATCCGCGGAAACCGCATGACCGAACCCGACGTCCCCCGCCGCTTGCGGGTATCGCACCGATGGACGGCGGAGACGGCCACCCTGACGCGGACCTCGCCCGGCGCGGGCGACGGCGTCGGCAACTCGCCGACGGTCAGCACGTCGCGGGCCGGACCGTTGCGCTCGTACCAGGCCGCTCGCACGACCGCTCACCGCGCGCCGGTCGCGCGGATCGGGCCGCCGAGCCGGGCCGACGGTGGCGCCGGGTCGGGTGACGCACCGCGCGGACTTCGAGAGGCCGCGGGGGCCTTCGCGATGCGCGTGATGGGGTCGTTGGGGTCGTTGGCGTCGTTGGGGTCGTTCACAACGGGTTCCGTTTCGCTCGGGAAAGTACGCCGCGTGACGTGCCGGGCGACTCGGTTCGAGTCGTCCGCGGTTCGTGGCACTCGTTCCGTGACTCTTCGACCGTATGGACGCCACCGGGACCGGACGAGGGACCCGGCCCGCCGGCGAAGGGACGGCACATGCCAACGAGACGGCCGGCATCGACGCGGCGCCGATCGTGACCTAGCCTCGGAAACCGTGCTCAACGGAACCGTCTCCGCCCGCATGGGGCGCTTCATGGTCGACGCCGCGCGCCGAGCCGGAATGGATCCGGCCAGGCTGGTGCGGCTCCCCGACGTCGGCGACACCGTCCTGGCCGACGAGTTCGCTCGCGTGTCCACACCCACCACGCTCGTGCTCTGGGAGCAGATCGTCACCGGACACCCCGGGGCGCACGCCGGCACGCACGCCGTCGGACTGGCGCCGATGGGCACCTTCGGCGTGTGGGACTACCTGTTCACATCCGGCGAGACACTCGCCGAATCGCTGCGCATCGGCTGCGGACACCTCACCGTCATCGGGGATCCGGGCGCGGAGAAGCTGCATGTGACCGACGACGGCCGGCTGTTCACCGTGACGCACTCCACCGGCCCCGCCGGACCCGATGTGGTCGCCGCCGTCGAGCAGTTCGTCGTGCCGTTGATCAGCCGCCGGGCAACAGAGGGGCTGCGGCGTCCCGTCGTCCCGGTGCGGGTCACCTTCCGGCACCGACCGCCGAGCACCGTGGGCCCGTTGACCGATCTCCTGGGCACCCGCAACATCGACTTCGACGCCCCCGTCAACTCGATCACCTACCTCGCCGAGGACGCGCACGCCCCGATGCCGCAAGCCCAGCCGGGCCTGCAGGACGTCCTGCGCAACCACGCGGACATGATCATCGCGTCGGCCAGACCGGTCCTCGACTGGCACGGCACCTTCCGCGCCACCCTGCGCGCGACCTTTCGCGACCCCGATCTCTCCCTGGCCACGATTGCCCGGCGAATGGACCTGGGCCCGCGGACGCTGCAGCGCCGACTGGGCGAACTCGGCACCACGTGGCGCGACGAAGTGGAAGTGGTACGCGAGGAACTCGCCATGGACCTCATCCGCGACAGCGACCTCCCGATGCGGACGATCGCGGCCCGCGCCCGCTTCAGCGACGCCCGGGCCCTGCGCCGCGCCGTCCACCGCTGGCACGGCACCACGCCGAGCGACCTGCGCCGCCGCCACGCGCCACCGACGCAACCGGGACGCGAGGAGGCATCCCCGGAACGGCCGCTCACCGACCCACCCGGGCGCGGCCCGCACGCGTGATCCACGTCGCGGGTCCGCGTCGGCGGGGGCGCCGGCCGCGTGGACGTTCCCGCCCCGACCGCTCTCGACACCGGACGCGCCGCCGGCGGCGGGCACCGATCGGGCGCGCCACCCGCACGCCGTTGCCGGCCGGGATCCGCGCGGGCTCGCCGCCGGCACGGCGCCGGTCGTGCCCTCCCTGCCGCCGTACGCCCACCCGGGTGGGTCGGCTGCCCCCGGGTGGGTCGTACGTGCGTACGCGGCGACCGGTGGTCCGACGCGGGACCCTTCTCAGCCGCCGCTGATGCGCACCGCGTCGGCTACCAACAGATCGGGTTCGACCAGCAGTCGCGACGAGCCCCGACGAGATTCGCGCCGGTGAAGTCCGAGTAGGGCAAGTTGGCGCGGGTGAGGGTGGAGTCGGAGAGGTTGGCGTTGACGAACTTGGAGTAGAAAATGCCGGAGTCGCTGAGATCGGCCCCGTGAAGGTTGGCGCCGGTGAGATCGGTGAAGAACATGTCCGAATCGCGGAGGTCGGCGCGTTCGAGACGGGTGCCGCTGAGGTTCGCGCTCGAGAGATCCGCCCCGTTGAGGTTCACGCCGTCCAGGTTCAGTCCGGAGAGGTCGCTCTCGACGAATCGGGGATGCGGCAGGCCCTGACTGATTCGGCGGAACTCGTTCCAGCGCTCCACACCCTCCTTCTTCAGCATGTCCCCCCAGGGATCCGGCTTCTTCGCCGCCCGTTCCGCCTTCGCGGGAGCGGCCGGGGCGGCGGAGGCCGCCGTCAGCGGGGGCGCCGACAGGGCGGTGGCGGCGAGGACGATCGCCGCAGAGCGCAGGGTCTTGACACGAAGGGCACGCACGAGAACACCTTTCGAACGAAGGATCACGCATCCGTGATCGTCGACATCGGTCGTTCACGCACCCCGACGCAATGCCCGGCGCCCCCTCGACACCGTGCGACGCGTCGGCCTCGAGGGACTGTCGTGGGTGGCGCTGTGGATCGAGTAGATAATCGTCGCGACCCAACGTCCCGAGGAATCCCCGAAAGATGCGGTTCGCCGCGTCGAAGTTCCGGCAACACGTCAACCAAAGCGGCCGGCGACGCCGACTTGCGACTGCTATGCGTACACCCCGCCCGGACGATTACGCTGCGGCTACGGCCGCCCCACCGGTCCGGCGGTCGAGAGCGGCGGTGAAGGCACGCAGGAGCAGCGCGGCTGTGGCGGCCAGCCCGGTGAGCAGGCCGAGCCACAGGCCGAGGGTGTCGGCACCGAACCCGAACGCGAACAGGCACGACGCGGGCAGGCCGATCGCCCAGTAGCCGACGAGCGTGACGCGGAAGCCCGTCCTGGTGTCGTCGAGGCCGCGCAGGAGCCCGACGCCGATGTTCTGGGCGCAGTCGAAGAACTGCAGGGCTGCGGCGACGATCAGCAGTCGGGTGGCGATCGTCAGGGCGTCCTCGGAGCCGGAGTCCAGGAACGGGGCGAGGACCAGGTGTGGCACCGCCAGGTACACGACACCGACTGCGGCCATGACGCAGGCCGCGCATCCGAGCGCGGTGCGCATCAGGCGGCGGGCTCGGGCGTGGTCGCCGAGCGCGAGTTCGCGGCTGACGTTGATCGACGCGGCGTGGGAGAGCCCGACGGCGACCTGGAAAACGATGTACACCAGTTGGTTGACCGCGGTGTGGGCGGCGAGGGCGGCCGGCCCGAACGATCCGGCCATCAGGGCGGTGACGAAGAAGAACCCGGCCTCGGAGCCGTATGTCGCGGCGATCGGCACGCCCAGTGCGACCAGGCGGCGCACGGTGGCGCGGTCGGCCTTGGTGGGGTTCAGGGCCAGCAGCGGGGCGAGTTCGCGGTCGCGGCGGGCGACGGCGTACAGCGCGATGAACGTCAGCAGATAGACCCCCGACGTCGCGGCGCCGATCCCGACCAGCCCGGCCTCCGGCAGGATCCATGTGCCGTGGACGAGGGTCCAGTTCAGTCCCGCGTTGACGGCGACGGAGGCGACCGTGATGTGCAGGAGCGCCTGGGGACGACGCATGCCGACCGTGAACTGGCGCACGACCTGGAACCACAGGCACGGCAGCAGGCCGGGGGCGAGGGCGGCGAGCATGTGCTGAGCGCGGTGGGCGACCTCGTGGTCCTGGCCGAGCAGGGGGAGCGCCTGGCCGACCGCGAGCAGGAGCACCGCGCCCACCAGGCCGGCGCCGGTGGCCACGGCCATCGCGGCGCGGACGACGCCGCGCACCTCCTCCCGCGCGGCGCCCGCGGCTCCGGATTCGATGCCCCCGGTGTCCGCGGTTCCCGGCGCGGTCGTCGCCGCCTCGTCGGCGGCGCGTTCGGCCCGTGCGGCGGCTGCGGCGACCTGGTTGCCGACGGCGGTCACCAGGCCCACGCCCATGGTGCGCACCTGGTTGAACACGACGATCGCCAGTCCGCCCGCGGCGAGTTCCTCGGTGCCGAGCAGGCCCATCATCACGGTGTCGGTCGTGGTCAGCGCGACCTGGGCGAGCTGGGTGAGGATCAGCGGGACGGCGAGCACCGCCAGGGCGCGGCCGTCGCGTAGGAAGGTCGTGGACATCGTGCGCAGCGGCTCCTCGGGATCGGGCAGGGCACCGTAGCAGCCGGGTTCCACACTGTCCGGACAGGGTCGGGCGAGGACCGGGAGCACGATGCGCCACCGTCGGCGATCTTGCGCAATCGGCCCCCATTAGGGTAGGCAAACCTAATCAAATTGTGGCTGTGGTTCGAGAACGAGGACGCACCGTGTACGTGAACAGGCGCCAACTGCTGATAGCCGGCGGAGGGATCGGGGCCGCCACCCTCGTCGGATGCTCGTCCCAGGGCGGCGACGCCCCCGCACCGCAGACCACGGGCGGTGCCCCGAAGAAGGGCGGCACGCTCCGCGTCGGCGCGCTGGGCCGCGCCGGGGCGATCACCCGCGACCCGCACGGCACGCAGAGCAACGAGAGCGACTATCTGGTCCTGTCGCTCGTGTTCGACACGCTGACGGTGCCCGCCGGCAAGCCCAACACCGCGCCCCGCTTGGCCGCGTCGTGGGAATCCGCTCCCGACCTGAAGACCTGGCGCTTCAAGATCGCCCCCGGCGCCCTCTTCCACGACGGCAGCCCGGTCACCGCGGCCGACGTCGTCTGGTCCCTGCGCCGCCTGCGCAACACCAAGTCGGGTGCCTCGCGCCTGCCCGGCATCCAGGCGGACAACATCACCGCCGACGGTGACGCCACCGTGGTCCTGGTGTCCGACTACCCCAACGCCGAACTGCCGCTGCTGACCCGGCTGAGCAGCTTCGTCCTCAAGAAGGACACCCCGGACGGAGCGCTGGACAAGGCGCCCGGCACCGGTCCCTTCAAACTCGACTGGTACCGCAACGGCAACGCCCGCCTGGTCCGCAACGAGAAGTGGTACGGCGGTGAAGTCCTCCTCGACGCCGTCGAGATCACCATGTTCGAGACCGCGCAGGCGATGTCCAACGCGATCCTCGCCGGTCAGATCGACCTGGCCTCCAACGTCGGCCCGGTGGCCGCGCGCATCGCCGAGACCCGCAAGGACCTGCGGGTCGTGCGCCGCCCGAACGACATGGCCATGCCGATCGTCATGCGCGCCAAGGACGGTCCGTTCGCGGATCCGCGCGTGCGCGAGGCCCTGCGCCTGGTCGTCGACCGCGACGCCATGGTCAAGCAGGTCCTGTCCGGCTACGGCACCGTCGCCAACGACATCATGGGCACCGGCGACCCGCACTACGCCCGCGACATACCCCAGCGCACCCGCAACCTGGCCCGCGCCGGGCAACTCCTCGCCGAGGCGAACTTCGACCTCGGCAGGACGTACGACCTGATCACCACCGAGGACATCGCCGGACTCGCCGAATCCGCCACGCTGTTCGCCAACCACGCCCGCGAAGCCGGCATCAGGATCAACGTCGTCAAGCAGGAGTCCGGAAAGTTCTGGGACGAAACCTGGCAGAAGGGCACCCTCTACACGACGTATTGGGGCACCAACGACTCGGTGCTCTTCCTCGGCTCCAAGCTCATGGTCGGCGACGCCGGCCAGAACGAGGCCCAGTTCGCCGACCCGGCGTTCGACGACGCCTACCGTCGAGCGGTCGGGGCCGCCGACGAGGCCGGCCGCGCCGCCGCCCTCGTCGACGTGCAGAAGATCCAGCACGAGCGCTCCGGCTACCTGCTGTGGGGCATGGCCGACGGCATCGACGTCGCCACCGCCAAGGTCCAAGGTCTGCCCACCCTGGCCGGATACGGCCGCGTGCAACTCCAGAGCACGTGGCTGCGCTGACCTCGGGCGCACCGGCGGCCGGGTCCACCGACCCGGCCCCCGCGGGCCCGCCCGCCCCACCTCGCGTCGGCGCCGACCGGGCGCGCCGGGCGGGGCGGGTCGCGCTGCGCGTGGGCGCCGTCCTGCTGCGCCGCGCCCTGGTGTTGGCCGCGCTGTTGGCGGTCGTGTTCGCCGCCGTCGAGATCCTCCCCGGCGACGCGGCCACAGCCTCCGCGGAACGTGGCGACAGCGCCGCCGCGATCGCGGCCCGGCGTGAACACCTCGGCCTGGACCGGCCGTTGTGGGAGCGCTTCACGGACTGGATGACCGCACTGCCCACCGGCGACCTGGGCACGTCCGCGCGCGGCGAGAAGGTCGCCGACCTGCTGCGCGATCCGTTCCCCAACACCCTGGCCCTGGCGGGCGCGGCGTTCGCCCTCACGATCGCCGCTTCCCTGGCGCTCGGCTGCCTGGCGGCCGCGCGCCCCGGCCGGCGCACCGACCGCGTGATCGGCCACACCGCCACGACCGCGTTCGCCATCCCCGACTTCGTCCTGGCCACCGGCCTGGTCCTGGTCCTGTCCCTGTGGACGGGTTGGCTACCCGCGGTCACCGTCGCCGACGCGTCCGGCAAACCCGCCGAATGGACCATGATGATCATGCCGGTGCTCGCCCTCGCCGTCCCACAGACCGGCTGGAACACCCGCATCGTGCGCGGTGCCCTCGCGGACCAGGCCGGCGCGCCCCATGTCGAAGCCGCCCGCCTGGACGGCCTGTCCACCACCCGCGTCCTGCTGCGCCACGCGCTGCCCGGCGCGCTCCCCGTCATCGCCACCGGCATCGCCACCTCGACCGGCATGCTCCTCGGCGGCGCCGTCGTGGTGGAGACCCTTTTCAACTACCCGGGCATCGGTACCGTCCTGGCCGGCGCGGTCGCCGGTCGCGACACCACCCTGATCGCCGGATCCGTCGCCCTCGCGGGCGCCGCGATCACCCTCGTCCTCCTCGCCGCCGACCTCGTCCGCGCCAAAACCGCGGGAGCCGGCCGATGAGCACCCCCGCCACCTCGACCGACACCGCCGCCGCTCGGCGCCGGTACGCGCGCCGCGCGCTGCCCCTCCTGCCGGCCGCCCTGTTCCTCGGCGCGGCTCTCGCCGGACCCCGGCTCGCACCGCACACCATCGACGCCCCGGTGACCGCCACCTACGCCACAGCCGGCGACGGCGCCCTCCTCGGCGGCGACCAGCTCGGCCGCGACGTGTGGTCCCGACTCCTGCACGGCGGAGGCGAGTTGATCGGCTGCGCCTTCCTCATCGGCGCCGCCGTCACCGCGACCGCGGCCCTGCTCGGCTGCCTCGCGGTGCTGCGCCCACGCGCGGGCCGCGTCCTCGAACGCACCGCCGACGTCGCCATCCTCCTGCCGTCCGTGTTGGGCATCATGCTCGTCGCCCTGGCCTGGCCGGACGGCGGACGCTGGGCAGTGATCACCGCCGCCATCGTCCTGGGCATCCCGTTCGCCGTGCGCGTGGTCGCCGCGGCAGCCGCGCCGCTCGCCGCCGCCGGATACGTCGAAGCCGCCCTGATGCGCGGCGAGTCCAGCCTCTCCATCACCGTGCGCGAACTCCTGCCCAACCTCCGAGGCACCGTGACGGCCCTGTTCGGACTGCGCTTCGTCGAAGCCGTCTACATCATCTCCACGGCCGCGTTCCTCCAGATCGGCCCACAGCCACCCGAAGCCGACTGGGCACTGATGATCCGCGAGAACGCCCCCGGCATCCTCCTCAACCCGTGGGCCGTCCTGGCCCCCAGTGCCGCCGTCGCCCTCCTCGCGATCACCGTCAACCTCGCCACCTCGGCACCGGCCCCCGCACCCAGGCGGTGAGTTCGACATGAACCCGCGAACCCCCACCCGTACCGGACCCGGATCCGGATCCGGACCCGACGACGGCACACGCCACGACACGCGTTCGGACACCGCCGACCGTGCCGCCGATACGGTCGCCGCCACCATCGCCGGATTCGGTATCCGCCTCCCCGGCGGCCCCTACCTGCTGCACCCGGCCGACGCAACCGTGCACGCGGGCCGCGTCACCGCGCTCACCGGCGCGTCCGGCTCCGGAAAGACCACACTCCTCAAAGCCCTGCTCGGCCACCTGCCGCCCGGCGCCACCACCGACGGCACCGCACGTGTCCTCGGCCACGACGTGCTGCGCCTGGACCGCGCCACACTGAACCGGCTGCGCCGCACCGAACTCGCCTACGTCGGCCAGGACCCCGGCTCCGCGCTCAACCCCCGCATGAGCGTGCGCCGCATCGTCGCCGAGACCGCTCACGACCGAACCCGGTCGGCCGTCGAAGCCCTCCTCGCCGAATGCCGCCTGCCCCTCGACGGCGGGTTGCCCGACCGCCGCCCCGGCGCCCTGTCCGGCGGCCAGCAGCGCCGTGTCGCCCTCGCCCGCGCACTGGCCCGCAACCCCCGCCTCCTGCTGCTCGACGAACCCACCGCCGGACTCGACCCCGCACTGCGCGACGAGATCGCCCAACTCCTGCGCCACCTCGCCGACACCCGCGGACTTGCCGTGCTGATGGCCTGCCACGACCCGGAACTGGTCGGGGCGTGCGCCGACGACACCATTGCCCTCACCACTCCCGGCACCCTGGGTACGGCCGGTACGGCAGCGCAGCCGCCCCCCGACCCGAAGCGGGTGCGGACGCGGATACCGGCGGAGGGGATCACACCCGGCGAGCGCACCACCCCCCGGATCGACCCCGTTCACGTGCGCCCGCCCACCGAGTCGATCGCCCCGGCGGTGCCCGCGCAGCACGGACTCGCCGCTCACCAGGTCACCGTCGCCTTCGGTACCGGTCGCGGTCGCCGCCTGGCGCTGGACGGCCTGGACCTCACGCTGCCGGCAGGCGGCGCGGTGTCGATCGTCGGCCCGTCCGGTTCCGGGAAGACCACGCTGCTGCGCGTGCTCGCCGGACTCGCCCTGCCCGCCTCCGGCACCCTCACGCTGGACGGCGCGCCCCTGAGCCCGGCGATCCGCCGCCGCGGACGCGACCGGCAGCGCCGCATCCAACTCATCCCGCAGAACCCGCTCGCCACCCTCAACCCGAGCCGTACCGTCGGGGCGGCCCTCACCCGCCCACTGACACTGCACACCCGACTCACCCGCGGCCCGCGCGCCGAACGTGTCGTCGAACTGCTCGAACTGGTCGGTCTGCCCGCCGCCTTCGCCGATCGCTACCCCGTCGAGCTGTCCGGAGGCCAACGCCAGCGCGTCGCCATCGCGCGGGCCTTGGCCGTGGACCCCGACTACCTGCTGTGCGACGAAATCACCAGCGCCCTCGACCCCGACACCGCCACCGCGATCATGGACCTCCTGAGCGCCGTGTGCGCCGAACGCGGCACAGCCGTCGCCGTGGTCACCCACGACCACCACCTGGCCGCCGACTACACGCAGACCGTGCACGTCCTCACCGACGGCCGCCTCATCGCTCGTGGCGACGCCGCGACCCTCCTGACCCACGACACGGGGGTGGTCCGGAAGCCCTGACCGGTCGGGCGGTTCGGTGCATGGTCGCGTGTCACACGCCGAGCGGTCACGCGCCCCCCGTGACCGGGCCGCCGGCGATGGTCGACTCTTTGACGGTGACTCAGTCGGAAACCACCAGCCGGTATCCGACGCCGCGCACGGTCTCGATCACGGGCACACGTACGGCCGTGCCCGACGGCCCGGCCGTACTCGTGTCCGTGTCGCGACCCTCGCGGCCGATCTTGCGCCTGAGGTAGCCGACGTACACCTCGACCACGTTCGCGGGCCCCTCGTAGTGCGCGTCCCACACGTTCGCCAGGATCTCGGTCTTCGACACCGCGTCGCCCGCACGGCGCATCAGGAACTCCAGCAGCGCGAACTCCCTCGGGGTGAGCTGTACTTCCACACCGTCGACGGCGACCCGGCGGCGCGCGGGGTCCAGGGTGAGAGCGCCCACCTCCAGTACCGCGGGCCGTACCGGCGCTCCCCGGCGCACCAGCGCGCGCAGGCGCGCCACGAGGACCACGAAGCTGAACGGCTTGGTGAGGTAGTCGTCCGCCCCCAGGTCGAACGCGTCCGCCTGGTCGTATTCGCCGTCCTTCGCGGTCAGCATCAACACCGGAGTCCACACGCCCGCCTCGCGCAGCCGCTCGCACACCCGGTAGCCGCTCAGGCCCGGCAGCATGATGTCGAGCACGATCACGTCGTAGGTGTTCTCGGTCGCGGCCCACAGGCCGTCCGGGCCGGTATGGACCACCTCGACGTTGAAGCCCGCGTCCACCAGCCCCTGTCGCACGGTCTCCGCCAACCGCACCTCGTCCTCCACCAGCAGCACCCGCACCCGACACCTCCACCGCCGCGCACCGGCCGCCGAAACCGCCGACCGTGCCGCCAGCACACCATCCCGAACCCAAGAAGACGCTGAGACACGGCAACGCGAGTGGCCGCTCCTCCGCGCGGGACGCGCCACCGCGTACGACTCGGTCGCCGTCCTCAGCGGATTCTCAGGACCCTCCCGGCACGCTCGGGGTGGACAAGGCGGAGCGATGTGCTCCGGGGCGTCCGGACCGGCGCCGGACCGCGGGGAACTCGGCGGGCGCGGTACGGACGCGAGACCACTGGACGGGAGAGGAGGTGCGTGTCGTGTCGTTCGCCGCCGCCGACCCGGCCGTGAAGGTCCCCGACGCGCGCTCGTTGCCGGCATCGCTCGGCGCACCGGGCATCGCCGTGGCAACGGAGGCCGGGGCATGAGCGCCCTCGCGCTCTCGGGCGCGTCCGTCGACGGACCGCTGTACCGGCACGTGACCGACCTCGCCCGCGAGTCGCCCGTGTTCCTCGATCGGGTGGTGACCGACTGGTCGACGTACGGTCTGGCGCTGTTCGCGATGCTGATGCCGATCGTGTGGTGGACGGCCCGCGGCCGCGACGCCGCGGTGATGGCCCGCGCGCTGGCCGCGCCCGCGATCGTGGCCCTGGCGTATCTGCTGGACACCGGGCTCAAATCGATGTTCGCGGAACGCCGCCCGTGCCGGACGATGACCGGAACCTTCACCCTCGAGGCGTGCCCGGGCCCGCACGACTGGTCGTTCCCGAGCAACCACGCCGTCGTGGCTGCCGCCGCCGCCACGGCGCTGTGGCTGGTGGACCGGCGGATCGGTGCGCTCGCCGCCGTTGCCGCGCTCGCGATGGCGGCCTCACGCGTGTGGGTGGGCGTGCACTACCCGCACGACGTGGCCGCCGGCCTGCTGATCGGAGTCCTGGTGGCCTGGCCCCTGAGTCGGGCGGCCGGTCGTGCCGCGCCGTACGTCGACCGGCTCCGGCACTCACGATGGCGGGCGTGCGTGGCGACCCGATGAAGGACCCGGCCCCCGGCGTCCGGCCGCCCGGGCGCACGTGGCGTCGCCTCCCCGAGCCGGCGACACGCGGACCGAGGAAGCGCGAGGCACCCGAGACCGGGCGACGGCTCACTACAGTGACCGACATGTGGGCCCGGCTCGGCGCGTGGTACCGACGGCACGCCGGGGTGCGCGCGCGGTCCGCGCTGGCGGCCGCGGCGGTCGTCGCGGTCGTGGTCGCCGTCGCCGCGGCCGCGTTCCTGTTCCTCTACCACCGCTCCCTGCTCGACTCCCTCGACGGCGACGCCCGTCGCCGCGCCGACGCGGTCGCCGCCGAGTTGACCCGTACCGACCCGACACGCCAGGCGTCCGGGGCGATCCCACCGGAGCGCGGAGACCTGACACCCGTCCAGATCCTCGGCCCGGACGGCGCGGTGGTCGCGTCCTCGCCCTCGGTGCGCGGCCTGCCACCGCTGACACCGCTGCGCCCGCAACCGGGTCGGACGGAGCGTGAGGACCGCCGCCTCGTTCCCGGCCAGAGCGACACCTACCGCGTCGCCGCGCTGGGCGTGGCACGCGCCGACGGCACCTACACCGTCCTGGTCGGCGAGTCCCGCGGGGCCGTCGACGACAGCGTCGAGGACGCCGGCGCGCTCCTGCTGCTCGGCTGCCCCTTCCTGATCGCGGTGGTGGCGGCGGCCACGTACCTGTTCGTCGGACGATCCCTCGCACCTGTGGAGGCCATGCGCCGCAAGGTGTCCGTGGTCACCGCCGACCGGCTCGGCGAACGTGTGCCGGTCCCCGAGGCCCGCGACGAGGTCGCCCGCCTCGCCGAGACCATGAACGCGATGCTCGACCGCCTGCAGACCCAGGTCGACGCCCGGCGCCGCTTCGTCGCCGACGCCGGCCACGAACTGCGCAGCCCCGTCACCACGCTCCGCGGCGGCCTCGACGTCCTCGCGGCGCGGTCGCTCGCCGCCCGTGACGCCGACCTGGTCGACCTGCTCACCGCCGAGGTCGGCCGCCTCGACCATCTCGTCGACGGGCTGCTGTGGCTGGCCCGCGCCGACGAACACGGCCTGCACGTGCGCCACACCGACGTCGACCTGGACGACCTCGTCGACGCCGAACGCCGCCGCCTGGCCGCCCGCCACCCCGGACTGCGGATCACCGCCGACCCGAACCCGACCCGGGTGCACGGCGACGCCGGGCAACTCGCCCGGATCCTGCGCAACCTCGCCGACAACGCCGCGACCCACGCGTCGTCCGCCGTACGCCTGACGGTCGCGCCGTCGGCCGACGGACACACGGCCGTGCTCGGGGTGGCCGACGACGGCCCCGGGGTCCCCCTCGCCGAACGCGACCACATCTTCGAGCGGTTCGTCCGCCTCGATCCGAGCCGCGACCGCGACTCCGGCGGCGTGGGACTGGGTCTCGCCATCGTGCGTCAACTCGTGGCCGCCCACCACGGGAGCGTGGTCGTCGACGAAGCACCGGGCGGAGGAGCGCTGTTCCGAGTCGTCCTGCCGACGAAGCCGAACCGGCCCCCGAACCCGGCACACGACAACACCGACGGCTGACCCCCGAACGCCCGCCGCCGGCCCCGGACACCCCGGCAAGTCGGCGGGCCGGTTGTGGCGGCGCCACGTCGCTCACCGACCCGTGTCCCGGCGCTGTGCCGCACTCGCGGTCCGGGGTTTCCAGGCAGCCCCGATCACTGAACCTCGCCGGGCCCACGTCTTGCCCGGCTGTCGGGGAGCGTTCGGCGCCTGGTCGGACCGGCTTGGCTTCGTGCGGCAGGGAATCCACGCCCGGCCCGGCCCGTTCACGACTGCGGACTGATCCCTCGTACCGTCAGGGTGAGCAGCCGGTTCGCCTCGGCGGCGGGGTTCGGATGATGCTCCGTGGCGAGTGCGAGTCCCGTGACGAGTGTGATCAGGTCGGCGGTGGTCACCTCGGGTGCCACCGCGCCGGCCCGTACGGCACGCCGCAGCAGGGGGTCGACCGCTCCGCCGAGCCGCAGCGAGCACGCGTCGGCGTGGTCCGCGTCGTCCCCTCCGTCCTGGAGCAGCGCATCGGCCATGCCGCGCGCGGAGGTTGCGTACGCGGTGAGCGCGCTCAGCCAGTCCAGCAGTGCCGCCCTGGGATCGTCCGCCTCGGCGAGATCCACGGCACGGGCGCGCAGGTCGTCGATCCGTTTGCCGAACACGGCCGACAGCAGAGCCCGCCGGCTGGGGAAGTGCCGGCGCACGGTGGCGGATCCGACCCCGGCGGTGCGGGCGATCTGCTCCAGGGAGGCGTTGGCGCCGTGCGCGGCGACCTCCTTCTCCGCAACGGCGAGGATCAGTGCGTGGTTGCGCCGCGCATCCGCGCGCTGGACCGTCATGGCGTCGTCTCCGACCTTGCTAAGTGGCGGGGTCCTCCGTATCGTACTCGGAGGTAAACGGCGGGGCCCGCCGTTTACTGTGCCGTCCACCTCCGGGTCGTCCGAGGAGCAGCAATGACCACAGAGTCCGCCCCCGTTCTGGTCATCGGCGCCACCGGTCGGCAGGGGGGTGCCACCGCTCGGGCGCTGCTCGCGGCGGGTATCCCCGTCCGGGCGCTGGTCCGTGACCCCGCGACCGCGGCGGCGAAAGCCGTCGCGCAACTCGGCGCCGATCCGGTCACCGGCGACCTGGACGACCGCGACTCCGTGAGCCGGGCCGCCGTGGGAGCGCGCGCCGTCTTCTCCGTCCAGATGCCCGACATGGACGGCCGAGGGTTCGACGGCGAGGTCGCGCAAGCCGTCAATCTCATCGCGGGCGCGCGGGCCGCGGGTGTCTCGCAGTTCGTGCACACCTCTGTCTCCGGCGCGGGGCAGCACGTGAGCTGGGTCAAGGACCGGTGGGCCTGGCTGGAGCCCTACTACACCGCCAAGGCCGGGATCCAGGACCGGGTCCGTGAGGCGGGCTTCACGCACTGGACGCTGATCAAACCGGGCTTCTTCATGGAGAACTTCCGCCCCTCCGCGCACATCATGTTCCCCCGCGGCCTCCGGGGCGGTCTGGTGAGCCTGCTGAAGCCCGCGACCCGGCTGTCCCTGATCGCCGTCGACGACATCGGCACGGCAGCCGCCGCGGCCATCGCCGCGCCGGAGCGATTCGACCGAGTCGAGCTCGAACTGGCGGGCGACTTCCTGGCGATGACGGACATCGCCGCGATCCTCTCCCGCGCCCTGGGTACCGAGCTGACCGCGCCCGACATGACCGAAGCGGAGGCGACGGCCGCCGGGATGCCCGACATGGGCTTCGCGCAGGCCCACATCAACGAACACCCTCAACCGGCCCGCCCCGAGTTCGCACGGGATCTCGGTCTGCCGCTCACCGGCTTCGAGGCATGGGCGCGAAACCACCTCGGAAGCACCACGTGACGTGCACCCCACGGTTGTTCCGTCCGCCCCGCCCCGCGGGTCGGGGCGGGCGACGGTGACGGGTTCGTCGATGGTGCGAGCCCCGAGGTCGGCCTCGGTACCGCTATTCGACGGCGCTCGACCGCCTTCCGCCGGGTTGCGGTGCGAGCCGACCCGAGTCTCGTAGAGTCGTTCTGCGGTTGTTCGGACAGTCTGTGTGGTTTTCTGGGAGCGTCATGAAGGGCGCGGCCCGTCCGGCGGGGCGCGGGGACGAAGGCCTGGGGGAGGCATGGATCCGATCGTGGTCGCGGCCGGCAGCGCCGTGGTGAGTGCGATGGCAACGGAGGCGTGGGGGCGGGCGAGGTCGGCGGTGACTGGGGCGTGGCGTCGGGTGCGCCCGGATCAGGCCGATGCCGTGGGCACCGATCTCGCGCGGGTGCGCGACCAGGTGCTGGAGGCGCGGCGCGGCGGTGACGAGGACACCGAGCAGGCCCTGATCGGGAACTGGCGGCTGCGACTGCAGGAACTGGTGCGGGAGAACCCGGCGTTCCACGACGAGCTGCGGCGGCTGGTGCAGGACGAGCTGCTCCCGGTGCTGCCGGCCGGCGAGCGGTCTCGGGTCGGGGCGATCTTCATGAGCGCGAAGGCCGAGGGTCACGGCCGGGTGTACCAGGCCGGGCGGGACCAGCACATCACCGAGTCATGACCCCCGAGCCGCACGATCCCTCCGGCGCGCGGATACGCGGCCGGGCGCGCGACGACGGGCAGGTGCACCAGGCCGGGCGGGACATCTACATCACGCAGCACCGGGACGGCATCTCACGCGTGCGACCGGTAACGGCCCTGGCCGGCGTCGCCACCGTGGTCGTCGTGGTGTTGATCGTGCTCGCCTCGGTGAACCACTGGTGGCCCGACGACGCGAGTCCGAAGCCTTCCTCCGGCGCCGGCCCGGTCTCGCCGGCGATCGGGGTCACGCCCGGATCATCCCCATCCACGGCAGCCCTGGTACCCACGGCGACGTTACGCCCCTGGCGGTTCGCTACCGGGAGCACGATCTCCTCGTCGCCGACGGCGACGGACGCGGTGGTGTACGCGGGTACCGCCGACGGCACGGTGTACGCGTTGGACGCTGCCGCCGGCACCAGGAAATGGACCCACCCGACCGGCAGCACGGTCACTTCGTCGCCGACGGTCGTGGACGGGGTGGTGTACGTGGGTGTCGCCGACGGCACGGTGTACGCGCTGGACGCCGCCACCGGTACGAAGAAGTGGACGTACCCGACGGGAAGTTCGGTCACCTCCCCTGCGGTCGTGGACGCGGTGGCATACGTAGGTACCGCCGACGGCACGGTGTACGCGTTGGACGCCGTCACCGGCACCAGGAAGTGGACCCACCCGACCAGCAGCACGGTCACTTCGTCGCCGACGGTCGCGGACGGGGTGGTGTACGTGGGCGTCGCCGACGGCACGGTGTACGCGCTGGACGCCGCCGGCGGTACGAAGAAGTGGATGTACCCGACGGGAAGCGCGGCCTCGTCCCCCGCCGTGGCCGACGCGGTGGCGTACGTGGGCGTCAACGGCGGCACGGTGTACGCCTTGGACGCCGCCACCGGCTCGAAGAGGTGGGCCTACGCGACTGGCAGCACGGTCACTTCGTCGCCGACGGTGGCGGACGCGGCGGTGTACGTCGGTACTACGGACGGCACGGTGCACGTTGTCGACGCCACCGAAGGCACCAGAAAGTGGACCTACCCGACCGGCAGCACGGCTACATCGCCCGTGGTGACCGACGCGAAGGTGTACGTCGGCACCATCGACGGCACGGTGTACGCGCTGGACGCCGCGACGGGCGCCAAACGGTGGACGTACCCGACCGGTAGCGCATCCTCGTCATTCGCCACGGCGAACGGGATGCTCTACGTCGGCACCCACGATGGGACGCTCTACGCGCTGGACGCCGCCACCGGCATCGGGCCGTGACCACAACCGCGATCCGAACGGTCGTGCTGCCGGCGGCGATTCATCACCACGCGCATCACACCGCACCAGAGCATTGATCAGGGCACGTCGGTCGCGCTGTACGAGGTTGGTGGAAGCCAACGCGGGTCGGACTCGCAACAGGCCGAGGTGGCGCGTCGGTGTCGGTGTGGCATCGCGCGTGGGTGGACGGCGGGGCGGACGCATTGCGCTCCGCCGGCCCGCCGGGTGCTCACCGGCGCGTGTCGGACGAGCGGTTCGGAGTACGGTGTGGCCCCGGGTGAAACCATCGCGAGGCGGACCGGTGCGGTGATCGTCTTCGCGGACGAGACCGCGCTGTCGCTGCCGCCTCCGGTCCGCGCGACGTGGTCACCGCGGGGCCGCACCCCTACGCCTCGGGTGCGGATGGGCACTTCGTGTACCAGGAGAAGCCCCCGCGCACATCATCGAGCGCGTCACCCCCCACGGTCCGCGTCCACGCCGTCCCGGCCGGGATGGGCCGTCGCCGCGGCGACGTCAACCGCGACCCCTCCGACGTGCTCCGGACCACCCTGCCGCCGGACGCCCGCGGCTACCACAGCGGCCGGGCCACCCAGCGCGGCGGCAACGAACTCGACTACACGATCGGCAACGTGAACACCGAGGACTGGACGGCCACCGTCCACACCGAACAGGGCGGCGACCACTGGCCGGTCTCGTTCACCCCGGTCCACCGGCGGCCGAGCCGCGCACACCCCGGCCGAGGCCAAGATCGCCGAGCTCATCCCGACACCGCGGGACATTCGGTGACCACGCCTCGCCTCCACGACGGGCCATCGAGTGTCGTGACGGACCGAGCGTTCGAATCGCCCGAACGAGAGCGATACAGACCGCCGGCCGCCGTGCCCGGGACACGGAGGACGAGAGGGCGCTGGTCGGTCGGGGCTGCCGGCTCCTGCCGCCGGATCGCGGGAGCGCGGGAACCGCAGGAGCCACAGGACAGGAGCCACAGGAGAGGAACCTCCGCGATGTCCTCGACAACCCCCGTGCGCCCGGCATGGGCCCGTTGGCGGCGCCGGACCGCGGCCGCCGTCGTGTCGCTGCTCGTGGTGACCGGTCTCGTCGCCGTGACCGCGCCGACCGCCCACGCGGTCGCCTCGACCACGTGCACCGGCACCAGCCAACTCGGCTACAGCCCGGGGCTGACCCTCACGCCGCAGACCGTCACCGTGTCCGCGAGCGACTCCGTTCCGACCTGCACCTCCACCGATCCCACGATCACCGGCGTGATCATGAGCCCGTACTCCTACCCGGTCGCGAACGCCGCCTGCAACAGCGTGCAGGTGGACCCCGGCAACGTCCTCGTCATCCACTGGAACAACGCACAGACCTCCACCGTCACCGGCCTCACCTACACCACGGCCGTCGTCGCCGGCGTCTCGGTGAGCACCGGCACGGGAACCGTCGCCGCCGCGGTCGTCACCTGGCTCTACCCGCTCGTGAACCCCCTTCTGAGGCCGTATATGCAAGGTGAAGTGGCTTCTAAGTACGTATCAGCCAATTGATTCGTCATTTGTATTGGCATTTGCGTTCTTCTTCTCGTCGACCTGGGGCATCCTTGGCGAAGCCGTATCGCGCCGGCGTACCGGGAGGGGACAGCTGATGACCCGAGTGAAGGTGCCGACCGGAACCAAGTGTTTCCACCTGCACGGCAATCTGTCCCGTCCCGCCGTACTCACGGTGGTCGATTTGGCCGCGAACTGGGAGCAGCACCGGGCTGAGGTGACCTTCGACTGCGCGACCAACGGTCCGCAACGGCACGTGTTCGAGGGGCCCTTGCTTCGAGACGTGGTCACCTCGGCAGGCCCGGCTTTCGAGAGCCGACAGCGCAAGGAGCGGTCCCGCTACGTCCTTGCCGTGCACGGCGGCGACGGGCACGGCACGATGCTGTCCTGGGCCGAGATCGACCCGGACTTCGGCAACGCGCCCGTTCTCCTGGCCACCGCGTTGGACGGGCGCCCACTGGACGATCACGGCACGCAACTCGTCGTCCCGACGGACCGCTGCGGTGCACGGTACGTCAGCGCCGTCACCGGTGTCTGGCTCGGCCGGTGCGAGCCGCCCCTGCCGTCGGCGTTCTGAGCGGGCCCAGGCGGTCGGGATCGGCGTGGCGACGCTGCCGGAACTTCGACGTCGACGGCACGCTGTGCGTGCTCCCCCACGGGGACCCGGACTTCGCGGAAGGCATGGTCGACACGGTCCTGTGTCGCCGGTGCGCGGTTACATCAGGTGTGCTCGGCAGGCCAGTTGTACGGCGAGTCGTTGTCGGGGGTCGGTCAGGTCCGCGCCGAGGAGGTCCTCCACCTTGCGGACACGTTTGGTGACGGCGTTGCGGTGGAGGTGGAGTTCGTCCGCGGCGCGGGCCGGGGAGCCCTGGTGGTCGAGGTAGGCCTGGACGGTGCGCAGCAGCGGGACGGCGCGTTGCGGGCCCAACGCGAGTACCGGGGCCAGGAGTTCGCGGACGGCTTCGTGGGCGGCGTCGGAGGAGTACCAGTCGAGGAGCATGCGGTCGAGGCCGGCGGCGTCGTGGGCGGTGACGGGACCGGTGTCGCCGGCGCTCGATCGGGTCAGGGCGGTGTGCGCCTCGCGGGCGGACGTGCGCAGGCCGAGCACGCCGCGGTGGGCGGCGCCGATGCCGCAGCGCAGGTCGGCGTCGGGGTTGCGGTCGCGCAGTGCGGCCAGGACGCGGTCGGCGTCGGCCAGTGTGGTGCGCATGCCGTCGCGGCCGGGGTCGGTGGGGTGGGATCGGGCGAGGATGAGGGCTTCGTCGAGGCGGGCGGCGTTCCAGGTGACGGCGCTGGTGGAGCGGAGCAGGCGCAGCGCCGACGGGGTGGCGGTCTCCAGGAGGCGGTAGCGGTCGGTGCCGGTGAGGGCGACCGGTTCCACGCGGAGCACCACATGCCAGGTGTCGACGGGCAGGCCGAGGGCGCGGCCGCGCCCGGCCAGGCGCAGCGCCTGGGCCTCGGGGACGGCGAGGAGTTCGGCGAGGAGCTGGCCCCGCGAGCGGACGGGGATGTCGTCGGTGGGACCGGCCGCCGCGGCGAGTGCGGCCAGGGCCAGGACGGCGTGGACGGCCTGGCCGGCGGGTCCGGGTCGGTCCGGGGCGCTGAGCCAGGTATCGCCGTCGGGTCCGCGGGCGGACGCGCCGGCCTCGCCGGGTTCCGGGACGCGGTGCGCGACCGGGACGCCGAGGAGGCGGCCGGCGGCTCGGGCGACACGTTCGGGGTCGCCGGCGAGGGGTGGCAGCTCGTGGGCGGCGGCGTGGACCCGGGCGAGGGCGTCGGCCGCACCGCCGCGGACCGCGCGGTCCACGGCGAGGATCAGGGCGGCCAGGTCCCCGTCGGTGTGCAGGATCGCGACCCGGCCGCGATCGGCGAGGCCGAGGGCGGTCGCGGGGACGGGTGCGTCCGGGGTGAGCGTGGTCAGCACGAGGCCCGCGGCGCCGGCGGCGGCGAGGTCGCGGACGGCGACGTCGAGCCGGTAGCCGCCGAGCGGCGTGGCGAGGACGACGAGGCAGCCCGCGGGCGCGTGCGCGAGGCGGTCGGCGCGGGTTTCCAGACGCACGCCGGTGAGCGGGAGGGCGTCGACGGGTCCGGCGATGACGGTGAGGCCGTCGGTATCGGGGCCGTCGAGGAGGTCCGCGAGTACGATCACGGCGCCCAGTGTGCCGGCCGCACATGTTCGGCCCGATCGGGTGCGCGTGGCACACGTCCGATACGCCTGCTGTTCGTACCTTTGACCCATGGAACTCGACGCCGGACTGCTTCCGGACTTCGCGCGCGGCTGCGCCGTCCTGGGCTCGGGCGGCGGCGGCTCGACGGCGGTCACCCTCGCCGGGGCCCGACAGGCGGTGGCCGAGCACGGGCCGGTGCGGGTGCTGCGCCCGGCGGACCTGCCCGCCGACGCGGCCGTGATGACGGTCGGCACGGTGGGTTCGTCGCCGGTGATGGGCGAGCGCCTCGGGGGGCTCGGCGAGGCGCGGCGCATGGTGGATCGGGTGACGGCGGTTCGAGGTCGGGCGCCGGTGGCGCTGATGTCGAGCGAGATCGGCGGCTCGAACGGGTGTGTGGCGGTGACGTGGGCCGCGCGGGTGGGCCTGCCGCTGCTCGACGCGGACAGCATGGGTCGGGCCTTTCCCCGGATGGATCAGAACGTGCTGGAGTTGGCCGCGATCCCGGCCACGCCCGCCGTGCTGGCGGACGAGCGCGGCCGCACGGTGGTCGTCGACCACGCGGACGGGCCCTGGTTGGAGCGGGTGGTGCGGGGCGTGTTGAACGCGTTCGGTGGGCAGGCCGCGTGCGCGGATTATCCGCTGACCGCCGGACAGGTCGCGCGGCACGCGGTGCCGGGGTCGATCCGGCGGGCGCTGGCGGTGGGCGCGGCGTTGGCCGACGGTGTGCCGGAGGATCCGTCGCCGGTGGCGCGCCGGGTGGTCACGGGCAAGATCGCCGCGATCGAGCGGCCGGCGGATCCGGCCACGGGCATCCTGGTCGAGGGCCTGGGCCGGGACGCGGGCCGGCTGCTGCGGATCGAGGCGCAGACGGAGTTCCTGGCCGTGCTGGAGGACGGCCGGCCGGTGGTGGTGACGCCGGACATCATCGCGCTGGTGGACACCCGGACGGGTGAGGCGTTGCAGGTCGAGGCGTTGCGGTACGGGTTGCGGGTGTCGGTGTTGGCCCTCGAGTGCGCGCCGGCGTGGCGTACCGAGGCGGGACTTCGGCTCGGCGGGCCGGCGGCGTTCGGGTTGGATCTGCCCGGATGTACGGAGGCCCGGCGATGAGCGGCGGGGTGCGCACGATCGGTGTGGACGTGGGCCCGACGAACACCGATGGCGCGCTGTTGGCCGGGGACGTGCCGGTGGCCACGGTCAAGGTGCCGTCGGCCGGGGATCCGGTGGAGAGCGTGCGGACCGCGGTGGCCGCGCTGATGCGCGAGGCGCCGCGTGGGCCGAGGGCCGCACACGTGGCGATCGGCCTGCGCACCGCGGCGCACGCGGTGACCCGGCGGGCCGGGTTGACCCGGGTCGGGGTGCTGCGGATCGGCGGTCCGGTGTCGGACGCGGTGCCGCCGCTGGCGCAGTGGCCCGCCGATCTGCGCACGGCCGTGCACGCGGGCAGCGCGATGGTGGACGGCGGCGCGGGGTTGACCCGGGCCGATGCCGTCGCGCTGGATCGGGACGCGGTGGCGCGGTTCGCGGGCGCGCTGGCCGGTCGGTGTGACGCGTTCGCGGTGACCGGGGTGTTCTCCCCGATCGACGACACGCAGGAGCACGAGGCGGCCGAGATCATCCGCCGGGAGGTGGGGACGGACGCGTTCGTGGGCCTGTCCGCCGGGTCCGGTGGGCTGGGTCTGATCGAACGGGAGAACGGTACGGTCCTCGATGCCGCGTTGTCGCGGCACACCCGGGCGCTGGCGGACGCGTTGACCGCCGCGCTCGGCGCGCTGGGGTTGTCGTCGGCGACGGTCCTGGTGGCGCGCGGCGACGGCACGTTGACCTCGCTGGAGTATCTGCGGCTGCATCCGGGTCTGGCCCTGGGCAGCGGCCCGGCGGGTACGCTGCGCGGCGCCGGGTTGTTGACCGGGCTGGCCGACGCGGTGGTCGCCGACGTCGGGGCGCGGCGGATCCGGGTGGGCGTGTTGGCGGGTGGTTTCCCGCAGGAGAGCCGACCCGGCGTGGTCATCGGCGGTGTGCCGGTGAGCTTCCCGATGCCCGATCTGATCCGGGTGCCGGCCGACGATCCGGACGCGTTCGAGGAGGCGGTGGACCGGATGCAGCCCGGTGCGGCGCGCCTGCCGCTGGTCGTGGTCGGCGGTGGCTCGGCGGCGTCGGCGGCCGGCTCGGCGCCGGCCGCGGACATCGTGCTGCCCGAACACGGCCTGGTGGCCGGGGCGTTCGGGGCCGCGCTCAGTCCGGTCGGCGGTGCGTACGAGCAACTGGTGCGCACGGGCGAGGCGGGCGAGGCGCACGCGGTGGACGAGGTCCGCGAGGGTGCGCGGCGCAGCGCGGTGCGCGCGGGGGCGGATCCGCGCCGGGTCGTCGTACTGCCGGTCGAGCGGGTGCCCGTGCCGTACCTTCCCGGCCCCGCGTTCAGTCTGCGGGCGCGAGCGGTGGGCCCGCCGTCACCGCTGTGACCGGGCTTCGCACCGCATTCGCGGGGCCGTACGCGTCCCGGTGACGCGCGCCCCGTTCAGCTTTCACCTTCGCCCTTCACCGTGCCTCGCCCTGGAGGAATGCGCATGACCACGGACAGCAGAACGCCCGCCGTCGCGAAGGAGCCTCGTGTGGGCACATCGGACGCCCTGGACGAGGACTATCCGCTGGAGCGGGTGCCGAGGTCCGCGCGCCACGCGTGGTTCAACGTCGCCGTCCAGCGTTTCGGCCAACTCTCCGACCTGACCCAGTTCCTGCTCGGCGCGACGCTGGGCGCGGGGTTGAGTTTCTGGGGCGCGTTCTGGGCCTTCACGCTCGGTTCGGTGATCCTGGAGGTGGTGTGCGTCTTCGTCGGCGTCGCCGGGATGCGCGAGGGGTTGACCACGTCGGTGCTGGCGCGCTGGACCGGGTTCGGCCGCTACGGGTCCGCCCTGATCGGGCTGGTGATCGCGGTGAGCCTGTTCGGTTGGTTCGGGGTGCAGACCGCGGTGTTCGCCGCCGGGTTGCACTCGTTGGCGTCGGGTGTGCCGCTGTGGGGGTGGTGTCTGATCACCGGTCTGGGGGTGACGCTCCTGGTGTTGCGCGGGTTCCGGGCGATGGGGTGGACGGCGTTCGTGACGGTGCCCGCGTTCCTGGGGCTGGCCGGGTGGGCGATGACGGTGGAGATCTCCCGGCACGACATGGGCGATCTGCTCGCGTCCCCGCCGTTCGGCGAGCACATATCGATCGCGACCGGCGCGACGATCGTGGCCGGTTCGTACATCGTGGGCGCGGTCACCACGCCCGACATGACGCGCTTCAACCGGTCGACGGGGGACGTGGTCAAGCAGACGCTGGTCGGGATCTCGCTGGGCGAGTACGTGTTGGGCCTGGCCGGGGTGTTGTTGGCGTACGCGGTGAAGTCGTCCGACGTGATCGCCATCATCACCGCGTCCTCGGGCGTGGTGGGGGTGCTGATCCTGGTGTCGGCCACCGTGAAGATCAACAACTGGAATCTGTATTCCGCCTCGCTCGGCCTGATCAGCGCCGTCGAGTCGACGATCGGGGTGCGGTTGAACCGTACGGCCGTGACGATCGTCTTCGGCGTGCTGGGCAGCCTCGCGGCGGCGGCCGGCATCCTCGACCGGTTCACCGACTTCCTGACCGTGCTCGGTGTGGTGACCCCGCCGATCGCGGGCATCATGGTCGCCGAGTACTTCGTGACCAAACGCTGGCGCCCGCAACTGGACGCCTCCCGGGCGATCGGCCGGCTCCCGGAGACCGAACCCTCGTGGGTGCCCGCCACGATCGTGGTGTGGAGCGCGGCCTCGGTGGTCGGCTGGTTGTGCGACCACTACCAGTGGTGGGGCGTGCCGGCGCTGAACTCCCTGCTGCTGGCCGGGTTCGGGTACATCGTCGCCGGCCGGCTGAACCTGGTGCACCCGCACCGCGAACTCCCGGTCGAGCAACCGGCCCACCCGGCGGCGGCCCGTGAGATCGAGGCGGCCGCGACGGCGATCTGAATCCATCGGCCCTTCGGTCGTTCGCCACATCGCCACATCGGCACATCGCCACGCCGGCACACCGGCACACCGCACTCTCGCACTTCGGCAAGAGGAATCACCACATGCGCATCGGAATCGACGTCGGAGGCACCAACACCGACGCCGCCCTGCTCGGCGACGACAACCGCGTCGTCGCCGGCACCAAGTCCCCCACCACCGCCGACGTCACCTCCGGTGTCGCCGCAGCCGTCGCCGCGCTGCTCGCCGCCCCCGGTGCGGACGGACGGCCCACCGATCCGGCCGCCGTGGACGCGGTGATGATCGGCACCACCCACTTCCTGAACGCGCTGATCGAGGGCGAACGCCTCGCCGAGGTCGCGGCCGTACGGCTCGGGCTGCCCGCGACCGAGGCGCTGCCGCCGATGGTCGACTGGCCCGAACGGCTGCGCGACGTGATCCGCGGCGGCACCTGGCTGTGTCACGGCGGGCGCGAGTACGACGGCCGGATGATCTCGCCGCTCGACCCGGCGGAACTGCGACGCGTGGCGGCCGACATCCGGGCCCGGGGGCTGCGGTCGATCGCGATCAGCTCGGTGTTCTCGCCGGCCGCGGCCGAGGACGAGATCCGCGCGGCCGAGATCCTGACCGCCGAACTCGGCGACGTGCACGTGTCGTTGTCGCACGAGATCGGCCGGGTCGGCCTGTTGGCGCGCGAGAACGCCACCATCGTCAACGCGTCGCTGCGCGAGTTGGCCGAGCACATCGTGGACGCGTTCGGCGCGGCGCTGACCGGCGCCGGGATCACCGCGCCGTTCTTCATATCGCAAAACGACGGCACGCTGATGGACATCGCCCACGCCCGCCGCTACCCGGTGGCCACGTTCGCCTCCGGGCCGACCAACTCGATGCGCGGGGCGGCGTTCCTGTCCGGGCTCACCGACTGCGCGGTCGTCGACGTCGGCGGCACCACGGCGGACGTGGGCATTCTCGTCGGCGGCTTCCCGCGCGAGGCGGCCGGCGAGTCGGAGGCGGCGGGGGTGCGTACCAACTTCCGCATCCCGGACGTGCTTTCCCTCGGCATCGGCGGCGGCTCGCTGGTCGCCGCCGACGGCGAGGTCGGGCCGCGCAGCGTGGGCTACCGGCTCACCGAACAGGCCCTGGTCTTCGGCGGCGACACGCTCACCGCCACCGACCTGGCGGTGGCCGCCGGCGCCGCCGACATCGGCGACAAGGGCGCGGTGGCGGAGGTGGATCGCGCGTTCGCCGAACGCGGACTGGCCCGGATCGCCGAACGGCTGGCCGAGACGGTGGACCGGATGCGTACCTCGGCCGCGCCGCTGCCCGTGGTCGCCGTCGGCGGCGGCAGCGTGCTGATCCCGGGCGGCCTGCCCGGCTTCCCCGACGTACGCAGGCCGGCCCACTTCGACGTGGCCAACGCCGTCGGCGCGGCCATCGCCCAGGTCGGCGGCGAGGTCGACCGTGTCCACAAGGTCCCCGAGGGCAAGCGCGACCAGGTGCTCGCGGGTGCCCGGGCCGAGGCGATCCGGCGTGCCGAGGACTCCGGCGCCCGGCCCGGCACGGTCCGCGTCGTCGACGTCGAGGAGGTGCCGCTGGCATACCTGCCCGGCGGCGCGACCCGCATCCGCATCAAGGCCGTCGGCGACCTGGACCTGGACCGACTCGGCGCGGCGAGCACCGGGTCCGACGAGAAGAACGGATTCCCCACCCATGCGTGAGATCGGCATCGAACAACTGGCGGACATCGCGCGCGGCGCGGGCATCCTGGGCACCGGCGGCGGCGGTGACCCGTACGTGGGCCTGCTGCTCGCCCGCGAGGCGGTGCGCCGGCACGGCCCGGTGACCGTGGTCGACATCGACGAGGTACCGGCCGACGCGACGGTCGTGCCGATCTCGTCGATGGGCGCGCCCACCGTGCTCCTGGAGAAACTGCCCTCGGGCCGCGAGGAGATCAACGCGCTGCGTGCCCTGGAGGCGGTGCTCGGCCGCCCGGCCACCCACCTGGTGCCGATCGAGATCGGCGGCGTGAACTCGATGATCCCGCTGGCCGCGGCCGCGCAGACCGGGCTGCCGATCGTCGACGGCGACGCGATGGGCCGCGCGTTCCCGGAAGCGCAGATGGTGCTGCCCGGCCTGATCGGGGTGTCGAACTCGCCGATGGCGCTGGCCGACGACAAGGGCAACACGATCGTGGTGCGGGCGGTGGACAACACCGAGGCGGAGCGCATCGCCCGCGCGGTGTGCGTCGAGCGCGGCTGCCAGATCTCCTGCGCGGACACCGTCCTGCGCGGCGACCAGCTCCGCGACGGTCTGGTCCCGGCCACGTTGACCCTGGCCGAGAACCTGGGCCGGGTGGTCCGCGAGGCCCACGCGGCGCACCGCGACCCGGTCGCCGAGGCCCGCGAACTCCTGGGCGGCGTACACCTGTCGGCGGGCAAGGTGGTCGACGTCGAACGCCGCACCGAGGGTGGCTTCGCCCGCGGCCGGGCCCGCCTGGAGGGCGAAGGCGCCGTCCTGGAACTCGACTTCCAGAACGAGCACCTCCTCGCCCGCCGCGACGGCCGCGTGGTCGCCACCACCCCGGACCTGATCTGCGTCCTGGACACCGAGACGGGCGAGCCGGTCACCACCGAGGGCCTGCGCTACGGCCTACGCGTCACCGTCCTGGCCGCGCCGTGCGACCCCCGCTGGCTGAGCCCGGCCGGCCTGGCCCTCACCGGCCCGCGCTACTTCGGATACGACCTGGACCACCACCCCCTGAGCGGCTGAACCCCCGGGTGCCTCGACGGTGTTCCCCGCCGAGGCACCCGGCCGACCGCCGAAAACGGAGCCGCTCGTCCTGAGGTGGTGCGCCCGGTGACTCGGATCACTGCCTTGCGACGGCCCTTGGACTCCGTGGGCTTGAGTCTCCGGTAGGGGGAGACGAGAGGGTGGGGGCATGAACGGCGACACGCTCTACTCGATCGGCGATCTGGCCCGGCGGACCGGACTGACGGTCAAGGCCATTCGGTTCTACTCCGACCGCGGGATCGTGCCGCCGACCGAGCGTAGCCCGGCCGGCTACCGCCTCTACGGCATCGAAGCCGTCGCACGCCTGGACCTCGTGCGGACGCTGCGGGACCTGGGACTGGATCTGCCCACGATCCGAAGGGTCGTGGACCGGGAGATCCCGCTTGCCGAGGTCGCCGCGGCGCACGCGGAGGCGCTGGCGGCGCAGATCGGCACGCTGCGCCTGCGGCGCGCGGTGCTGACGGCGGTGGCCAGGCGCGGGTCCACCCCCGAGGAGATGGATCTCATGCACAAGCTGGCCAAGCTCTCCGAGGACGAACGCCGACGTCTCGTCGGCGATTTCCTCGACGCCGCCTTCGGCGACTTGGGCGCCGGTCCCGAGTTTGTGGGGATCGTGCGATCGATGACCCCCGAGCTGCCCGAAGACCCCGAGACCGAGCAGGTCGAGGCATGGGTGGAGTTGGCCGAGTTGTCCCGGGACCCGGACTTTCGCGCCGTCGTGCGGCGCATGGCCGGGCACCATGTGGCCGATCGTGCCCGGGGCGGTGCCGCGGGCCTGCGCCGCGATCCCGTGGCAACGGTCCGCGACCAGGTCGGTCCGGCGATGGTGGCCGGGATCGACCCGGCCTCGCCCCGGGCGGATCCGGTCGTCGCGGCGATCACGGCTCGGTACGCGCACGCGTTGCGAAGCCCCGACGACCTCGCTCTTCGGCGTCGGTTGTCCACCCGGCTGGAAACCGCGAACGACCCTCGCCGGGAGCGGTACCTCCGGTTGCTCGCGGTGATCAACGGCTGGCCCGCCCCGGAAAGCCCGACACGCGAACTCGACTGGTGCATCAGCGCCCTGCAAGCCCGAATGGCGGCCTAACAAACCACCCGCACCCCACCCCCCGAGCCCCGCCCAACAGGTACCACCCACCACGCAACCACGTCCGCCCAAGCCCCACGGCCACCGCACTCCGGCAGAGGTCCACTCCGGGGAAGGGCCGCAGTCTCCTGCCCCGTCGCGTGTTGGGGTCAGGTCGGGGAGGTGTCGCCCAGGCATCGGTCGATCTCCCGGCGCAGCCGGGCCTGGAGCGTGACCACGTGTGGTCGCGTGGTGAGCATGTGGTGCTCGCCGGGGACCTGGACGTAGCGGACGGGCCGGTCGGAGAACCTGTCCCAGTCGTGCAGGAGTTCGAGCCATAGCGCCCTGGCCTCGACGGGGGGCATGTCGTCGAACATCGGCAGCGGCGGAGGCTCCGCGCCGTGGAAGACGGCGATCTGCGGAACGGTCCCGCTCGGGTCGTATTCGGCCCGGACCGCCTTCAGGGACTCGGCGAGCGTCATCCAGTCCGTGAACTTCGCCAGGTCCATGTCCAGTTCCTGCAGCCGCCGCTCCGACGCCGAGCCGATCACCTCGGCGAGTTGTTCCCCGGCCGGCCGGCCGCGCAGCTTGGCGGGCAGCGTCCGTGACTGCTCCGGCGTGATCAGGCCGAGGAAAAGGGCCAGTACCGAGATCGTCACGGAGAAGTCGAGGCCGGTCAGGAGCGGGCGCAGCAGTGGCGGAAAGTCGATGGAGCCGAGGAACGCCACCTGTTCGCCGCGCGATTGCAACTCCTGCGCGATGGCGAACGCGACGATGCTGCCGGACGAGTAGCCGGCGAGCGCGTACGGGCCGTGCGGCTGCCGCGCCTGGATCGCGTCGGTGTACGCGGCGAGCATGTCGGTGTGCGTCGCGAACGGCGCCTCGCCCTCGTTGAAGCCCCGGGCACGCAGCGCGTGGAAGGGCCGGTCGCCGGTGAAGTACCGGCTCAGGTCCAAAAGCGCGAGCACTTCACCCGCGCCGGGGTGCACGCAGAAGAGCGGTGCCTTGTCGCCGTCGTCACGCATCGGCACGACGGGGTCGTAGGCCCGTGCTTCGCCGGTGATGCGTTCGGCGAGCGCGCGTACGGTGGGCGCGATCAGCAGCGTGCTGGTCTCCACGTCCGGCACGTCGAGACGAGAGCCGACGGCGCGGCGCAGCCGGAGCAGGTCCAGCGAGGTGCCGCCGAGGTCGAAGAAGTCGGCGGTGGCGCTGATTTCGTCCGGCTTCATGTCGAACAGGTCGGCGTAGATCTCGACGAGGGCTTCCTCGGTCGGCGTGCACGGCGGCGAGTATTCGCCCTGGTGGCGCCGCACCAGGTCCGAGGTGCGCGTGATGGCGCCGGCGAACTCGCCGGCCTCCAGTTTGGTGCGCAGGGTCGACCGGGAGATCTTGCCGAGGCTGTTCTTGGCGAACTCCTCGCGGGGCAGGGGGATCACGAGCGCGGGCCGGAACGCCCAGTGCATGACGACGGTGCTGCGGACGGCGGTCAGCACGCCGAACAGCGCCCGATCGTCGTCGGTGGTCGGATGGAAGGCGATGACGAGTTGCTCCGTGTCGCTGCCCGGTGGCCTGGTCGGGAACGCGGCGACGTGCGACGGGGCGACGCCGTCCAACTGGTGCAGCGCCGTTTCGATGTCATGGCTGTAGTAGTTGACGCCGTTGACGATGATGCTGTCCTTGTTCCGGCCGATCAGCGTGAGGCGGCCGTCGTCGATCCGACCGATGTCGCCGGTGCGCAGCCACCCGTCTTCCGTGAACGCCGCGCGTGTGGCC
The DNA here is from genome assembly GCF_003967355.1 of Embleya hyalina. Taxonomy (GTDB): domain Bacteria; phylum Actinomycetota; class Actinomycetes; order Streptomycetales; family Streptomycetaceae; genus Embleya; species Embleya hyalina. The sequence goes on from NZ_BIFH01000013.1 coordinate 980,651, forward strand.
TCCTCGTTCCGGTAGTAGCCGGGGGTGATCATGGGCCCGTGGAGCTGCAGTTCGCCCGCGTCGGAGATCCGCATGTCCAGGTTCTCCACGGGACGGCCCACCGCGGCGAACTCCTGCTCCCGGTCCGCGTCGGGGAAGTCGAGGGAGTACACGCTTCCCGCGCAGGTCTCGGTCATGCCGAACGCGGGCCACAGCACGCCGTCGGCCAATCCGAACTTCGCCAGGAACGCGGTTCCGGTCGCGCAGGGCACGGCTTCGCCGCCGCTGACGATGTGCCGCAGGCAGGAGAGGTCCACCTCCGCGGAGAGCCGGTACCGGTCCGAATTGAGCAGACCGAGCAGGAAGTTCGGGGTGAACGTGACGGTCACCCGGTGCCGGGCGATCAGACGCAGGAAGTCGAGCGGTTCGTCGAGGATCGCCGCCGGCGACGCGTGCACCTGCGAGGCCCCGGCGAAGACGGGCAGCAGATGGCATTCCAGGAGTGCGGCGACGTGGTCGAAGCCGACCCAGTTGAGCGTGACGTCCGCGGGCGTCAGGCGGTGGAACCCGTTCTTGGCGGGCATCGACGCCAAGAGGTTGCCGTGGGTGAGCATCACCGCCTTGGGCAGGCCGGTCGATCCGGAGGTCGCCATCAGGACGGCGACGTCGTCCGGACCGGAGTCGTACGTGTCGCTCGCCGGTTCGTGGCGCGCCAACTCCTCGAACGTGGCGATTCGCACGCCCGGCAGGTGGAGCCGCTCACCGGCCACGAGCAGGGGCCGGCCCAGGAGTTCGTGCATGTGCCTGTGCTGGTCGCGGTCGGCGTCCTTGGTGCCCGGCGGGAGCGGGCACGGGACGAAACCGCCGAACACGCATGCCCAGAAGGTCGGAAGGAACGATCGAGCTTCATCCAGGAGGATCAGGACATTGTCGCCGGGTCGCAGACCCTGCCGGCGGAGGCCGGTCAGCACGCGGAGCGCTTCGTCCAGCAGTTCCGCGTAGTCGCTCTGCCGCACGCCCGTTTCGGAGCAGTAGTGGAGCGTGGAAGTCGGGTGGGCCTGCGCCGCGCGTGTCAGCAGTCGGCCGATGTTCGGCATCTCCATGATTCCCCGTTTCGTCCTTGCCGGTTCGCTCGCGTGGGCCTTACGCCAGGTGCGCGGTGAAGAAGGTGACCGGGTGGTTTTGCTGCGGACGGCCGTAGCGCTCACCCAGTTCGTCCACGGTGGACTCCGTCACCGACCAGCCGAGCGACGCCAGGTGCGTCCGGGCGTCGCGGCGTGGCTCGGTGTTCGTGATCCCGTTGATGTCGATCCCGAAGTCGGTGATCGTCGAACGTACGGTCGCGTCGGCGCCGCGGATGTCCGCCGCCATCGCCCATACCGCGATCGTGCTGCCGGCTGCCGACAGTTCGTGCATCCCGTCGAGCAGACGCTCCTCGGCGGTCGGCGGCAGGAACGGAAACAGGCCCTCCGCCAGCCACGCCGTGGGCAGCTTCGGATCGAACCCGGCTCGATCGAGCGCGCTGCCCCAGTCCGTCCGCAGGTCGATCGACACCGGGCGCCGATCACACCTCGCGCGCGCGTCGGCCTGGTCGAGCACGTTCTGCTTGAAGTCGAGCATCGGGCCGTGATCGAGTTCGAACACGGTGCACCCCGCGGGCCACGCGAGCCGGAACGCCCGGGTGTCCAGCCCCGCCGCCAGGATCACCACCTGGTTCAGCGCGAACTCGGCGAAGTAGTCGTCCAGGAACCGGGTGCGCAACGCGGTGATGCCGACGAGCGCCCGCAGGTTCTCGGCGTTGTCGCGTTGCCCGATCTGTGCGTGGCTGACCGGGAAAACCTCGGACATACCCGCGGCACGGACGAAGTCCGCGGCGAACTCGTCCTGGAACAGCGGACGGTCGCCGCCGGTCTCGACGGCCCGCGTGGCGGCCACGATCACAGCCGTCACGTCCATCCGTGCTTCCGATGTCGCCATGCCTTCCTCCGCGTGTGTGACCTCGGGGCCCGTGCCGGGTCCGGCCGTGGGCCGCGGGGTTCGCGGCGGGCGGTCCGGCCCGTGTCCGGGCGTTCGGAATTCCATCACCACCCGAACGCTCCGGTTGGGTGGCGCGGGCCTACTCTGGCACGCCGGATGGGCCCGCAGCCCAGGGTCGGGCCGGCAAGCATCCGAACGGCGGAGCGCACGCCCCCGGCGCGCAGGTCGATCGCGGTCCGGCAGCCGGGCCACACCGGGCAGGGGTCACCCGCGCGGCCTCATCTCGGAGGCTAAATCGTGCGAATGACTCAATTAGTAACTATTGTAACTTTCTGTGCTTAATACCTATGACACGGTCCTCGTTTCCGGTGGTCTCGGTTTCATCGGAACGCACATGACCCATGCCCTCCTGGCCCTCGGGAAGAAGGTAAGGATCGTCGATACCGGTCGCACCTCGCTCTCGGACGACCCGCCGCCGGGGGTCACGTTGTTCCCGGTGGACATCCGCGAGACGGAGAAGATCGCCGAGCTGGCGGCCGGGGTGGACCTCGCCTTCCACATCGCCGCCAACGCCAACGGGACGTTGTCGATCACCGAGCCGCGCCTGGACTTCGAGATCAACGCGCTCGGCACGTTCTCGTTCGCCGAGGCGATGCTGGCCGCCGGGGTGCGCAGGGTCGTGTACGTGTCGTCCGCGTCCACGTACGGCACACCACGGAAGTTCCCCATGGACGAGGAGCATCCGAACCGACCCTTCGTCCCCTACGGCGCGTCCAAACTCGGCGGGGAGGTGTCCTGCCTGGCCCTGCATCACGCGTGTGGGCTGCCGGTGGTGGTGGGTCGGCCGTTCTGCGTCTACGGCCCGGGCGAGAACCCGCGGGAGGCGATGGTCGAGGTGGGCCGGTTCCTGCGCTGGCACCTCAACGGCGCGCCGATTCAGATCGTCGGCGACATCGACGGCAAGACCCGCGATTTCGTGCACGTCACCGACCTTGTCGCGGGGCTGCTGACGCTCGCCGACCGGGGACGACTGGGGGAGGTGTACAACATCGGTTCGGGCACCGAGACCTCGATGCGTGGACTCGTCGACGTGATCGGCGAGGTCACGGGACGCAAGCCCGCGGTCGACGCGATCACGGAGATCGAGGACGACACCTACCGTCTCGTCGCGGACATCGCCAAGATCGAGGCGCTCGGATACCGCCCCGCGGTGTCCCTGCACGATGGGGTGCGCGACCTGGCGCGGGCGCTGGGCCCCGCACCGGAACTGCCCGGAGCCCCCACCATCTTCGCCCGGGGACAGCACGCCGAACGGTGACCCGAGCGCTCCGGGAGGCCGACGGGCCCAACGGCCTCGACGCCGGTCTCCCTCACGGTTCGCGCGCGGGGCCGGTCGGAATGCGAGCGGTGGCGGCTGGGCCGGACGGGCAGTCGCCGTGAGCCGTTCGGTGGTATCCGGCGTGGCGGTCGGTCCCCCGGGGATCGGCCGGTTGTCGGCTTCGGCGCATGCGACGTCCCCGTGCTCTCGTCCTGGCGAGGATCGCCGCCGCGGCTCCGGCTCCGACCGCCGAACTTCCCGCGGCGCCCATCGCCGTACAACTACCGGCCCTCAACGACCTCCACGGCAACCTGCGTCCCGTGGACGGACCGGCGGGTGCCATCACGCGACGAAAGCCCGACGGAACCCTGGAGAGTGTCCAGGCCGGCGGTGTCCCGCAATTGGCCGCACTCCTCGACAGGGCTCGCGACGGGCAGAGCGACACGCTGACCGTCGGGGCCGGGGACATGATCGGCGGCAGCCCGCTGCTGTCCGCCGCCTACCACGACGAACCGACCGTCGACGCCCTCGACGCCCTCGGCCTCGACGTGACCTCCGTCGGCAACCACGAGTTCGACGAGGGTCCCGCGGAGCTGCTGCGGATGGCCCACGGCGGGTGCCACCCCGAAGACGGCTGCTCGATCCCCGAACACCCCTACGCCGGAGCCCACTTCCCTTACCTCGCCGGCAATGTGACGTACAAGGGACACGACGAGCCGATCCTTCCACCCTATTGGATCACCCGGTTGCCCAGCGGCCCCAGGATCGGATTCATCGGGCTCACCACCCGGGACACCCCGCAGGCCGTGCCGGCGCCGTACGTTCGTGACCTGTCCTTCGAGGACGAGGTGCCCCGGGTCGACCGGTACGCCGACGAACTCGACCGACAAGGCGTGAAGGCCATCGTGGTACTCGTCCACGAAGGCAGCCCGCCTCCGGGACCGGCGTACGACGACGATTGCGACACCAAGGGACCGGCGTCCGAACTGCGCGGACGCATCAGGTCCATCGCCGCGCAGGCATCCCCCAAGGTCGACCTGTTCGTCACCGGCCACTCGCACGAGGCGTACGTCTGCCACGTGCGCGGACCGGCCGGCCGGGAACGGCTGGTCACCCAGGCCGCGTCCTTCGGCCGTACCTATACCGACGTGCGATTCACCGTGGACCCCGCGACGGAGGACGTCGTGGTCGACTCCGCACGGGCCCGCAACCACGTCGTGGATCGGGCCGGTCCAGAGGACCCCGAGGTCGGCAAGGTCGTCGCGGACTGGGAGGAGCGGTCCAAGGCCCTCGCCGACAAGCCCGTCGGCTACATCGCCGGGGACCTGCTCGGGCGCGGTTCCACCAGGCCGGAGACACCGTTGGGCGATCCGGTCACCGACGGGCAGGTGGAGGCCACTCGCGGAGACGGGGCGCAACTGGCCCTGCTCAACCCCGGTGGCATGCGGGCCGACCTGATCTACAAGGCATCGGGCAACGAGGGCGACGGTGTCGTCACCTACGCGGAGGCCTTCCGGGTGCTGCCGTTCCACAACGGCCTGATCACCATGACCCTGACCGGCGATCAGTTGTTGGAAGCGCTGCGCCAGCAGTTCTCCGGTATCAACGAGACCGAGACCAGGGTGCTGCAACTGTCCTCGGCGCTGCGCTATTCGGTCGACATGAAGCGGGCGGGCGCCGATCGGCTGCTCGCCGACACCGTGCGTGTCGACGGCAAACCGGTCATGGCCGGCGACAACTTCCGCGTCACCGTCAACAGCTTCCTTGCCGACGGCGGCAACGGCTTCACCGTCTTCGCCGCCGGCACCGACCGAAGCGGTGAGACGACCGACACGGCGTCCTTCGCCGAGTACCTCCAGGCATACTCCACGCCCACCACGCCGTTCGCGGTTCCGCCGGCCGACCGGGTCACGTTCCTGTAGAAGACCCTCTCGATACACGTCCGTTCCCGAAGGCGTCCGGACCGATTCCCGCCCGGAAGGACCCCGGGCGGGAATCGGTTGCCGCCGCTCGACGTCCTCGCCGCACCCGACCACCCTGACACCGCCCGTCAGGCCACCGCCGAGCGCGCCCTGCTGCACACCCTCCGCGGTCACTGCGACAGCCCCGTCGCCGGTTATGCCGGCACTCACCCCACGGGCGAACTCTCCTTGCGCGCCGCCGTGTTCACCCCCGACGGCAAAACCGTCCTCAACGCCCACGAATGGGCCGGCCCCCTCGACCCCGCCGGCCTCGGCGCCTCCGTCGCCCTCCTGCGCCCAGGGGCCCGCGAACTCATCGACACCATCCCCCACTGACCCACCGCACGACACGGTCCCGTACCGGTGACCCGGGTGATCCCTCGGCGCGGGCCCGGATCGTCGTCCGCGTTCCGGTGGGACGCCCGGAGCCGTCGCACCCTCAGCGGCGTGGGGCGAAAGCGCCGAGGAGGATCCGCTCGACCAGGTCCTCGTATTCGATGCCCACCGCGGCGGCCATCAACGGGAGTGGGCCGTGCGGCGCAGGGCCGGCAGGGTGTTGAGTTCGAGCCAGTGGAAACGCCCGTCCGGCGCGATCACGAAGTCGCTGCGCGAGTGGGACGAACAGCCGAGAGCGAGGTGCGCTCGCCGGGCCGCTTCCCCGATCTCGAGCGCCGTCACGTCCGGCAGGTCGGCCGGACACCCGAAGGAGTGCAGATCCGGGCCGGCCTTCGCCGTGCGGTCGTAGAAGTCGCCGACGACGAAGACCTCCGTGGCGGGCAGGGACGACGGAACGAGGTCCGTCTCCAGAACGCCGACCGTCACCATCCTGCCCTCGACGAACGGTTCGACGAACAGCGCGTGGCCGGCGCCGCGCAGGTCCTCCAGCGCCTGCACGAGCCGCATCCGGTCGCGTGCCACGGCCGGGCCGACGGAGCTGCCCTCGTCGCGCGCCTTGACGATGACGGGCACGCCCAGGCGCGCGAGGATGCCTTCGTCGGCCGCCGTGTCGGCGGCTTCCGTGTCCGATACGAGGACATCGGCCAGAACCGGCACACCCGCGGCGCCGGCCACCGTCTTGGCGGTCGGCTTGTCCATGGCGAGCGCACTGGCTCGGACACCGGAGCCCGTGTACGGGATGCCCATCGTCTCCAGGAAGCCCTGTAGTGTCCCGTCCTCCGCCCGCCGCCCGGCCAGTGCCAGTAACGCCACGTCGACCGTGCGCACCTTCTCCACGAATGCGGGATCGACGGTGTCGAGCACGCGGGCCCGGTATCCGAGGGCGATCAGTGCGCGCGCCACGTCGGCACCTGTTTTCAGGGAGCGTTCACGTTCGTGGCTCGCTCCTCCCGTGAGGACGCCGACGACGCCGGCGGCATGCCGGATCGGGGCGGTGACGCTCGCACTACGAGGCATGGCGCTCCCCATCGGTGGGACGGTGCAGGGCAGGTCGAGCAAGCAGGGCCACGAGGCGGCCCGCCATGGGGGCGCCCGGTTCGGCACGCGTTACGTGAGCCTTGTCGTTTGCTTGCGAGAACCCGCGGCGTGGCCTTGGTGTCGCGGGGAGACGGGAGCAACCCGCTGAGCCCGCGCGGTGCGCCGTCCGCGGACCACCGCCCCGACCTCGTCTGCCGTCGCGCCTGCGGTCCTGTCGTTCGGCGCCGGACGCGTGGTGGGCTCCGTGGTGGTGTCGGTGGCGCGGATTAGGGTGGGCCGAGCTGCGCGTGGTGTGTGTCGGTTCCGGCCGGTTCGAGTTCGCGCGTCGACGCGACGTCCGGGCGACCTTGAACGGCGGTCGTTGCATCTGCATTTGCGCGTTCCCTCGAACGGGTGACATTTCCTTCGGGGTGTCCGAGGCCCCGCAAAACACCGGAGAACGAATTCGACCGTCGATCTCGATCTCCGCTCCTGATTCGGCGTCGGGCGATCGAATGCGATCGGGACCGATTGCAGTCGCGACCGGATTCATTGTCGGGGTCACGAAGTCGTGGGGATGTTCGACGAGTTAACGTCGGTATGTCCCGGTGCACGGCGTTGCGCCGAATGCGTGGCGAGCGTCCTGTGGGGCCTGATTCAATGTCCGAGTCAATCCAGGAAAAGGCCCCGGGTGCGATCGAGGCGCGCCCAGGGCCGGAAACTTCGAACGGGTATGCAGATGATCGAATCATTGCGCCGCCGATTTTGTCGGGTGAGTCGCGGCGCCGCTCGAATGTAGCATTCCGTGCCGCCTCGGCCCGGAAACCCGCGGGATCGACGCGTGGGACGTGGACCTGCGCTTCGCGTCGTGGTGGGCCGCGACACCCGACCGCGCGACGCGTCCGGGCGCGGCGGGGATCGTTCCGGCGGACCCGGCGTTCGGTGGGGCGTTCCATCGCCCGGTGGGTACGCATCCGCGTCCACTGAACCCCTCCGGGTGCCGCCGCGCGGCGGTACCCGGCCCTCTCGACTCGCCGCCCGTCCCCACGCATGCCCCCCGTTCGCGGAGCGCGCGCGGGGTCCTCCAGATTCGGACGGAGAAGCCATGTCCGCCCCCTCGCCTGCGGTGACCTGTCCGACCTGCCGGTGGAAGCTCGACCCGCCCCAGGGCACCGCGGGCCGCCCCGGGAAGCACCGCACCGAGCGCTGCCGGATCTCGACGGCCAACGAGCGTTGCCGGGCCGGGCGCCGCGCCCGCCGCTCCCGCGTCACCGACGAACCCACCCCGGCCGACGGCCTCCCGACGCTCGCCGGTTCCGTCGTCGACGCACACCGGCGGGGCCGTACCTCCCCGCAACTCGTCCATTTATACGGGCAGTTGCGCCGGGAGGCCCGTCGCCTGGCCGACGGCGTCGCCGGCCCCCGCACCTCCACCCCCGACACCGCCGCGCCGCCGTCCGGGCCCGCGCCGGTGCCGCGCGTGCCCACCGACCTCGGCGTCGTGCCGGCTCAGCCGCCCGACACCTGCGCCGCCGTCGCCCCGGCGGTGTCCGCGCCCCGGTCGGCCGACGCCTCGCGGCGGTGCCGCGCGTCCTGTACCGCGGCGGTCGTGCCGGGCCGCGCGACCTCGCCCGCGTCACGCGTATGGGGAGGAGCGCGGCGAGGCGGTCCTGGACGGCAGCCACCGCCCGCCCTGGACGACGACCGGGGTCGTTGCCGAGGAACTCGGGCGCGATCTTCACAAGTTGCCCTCGCCATGGGACCGGTCACGCCGGGCGGCCCCGACACTCCCGCGACTGCCTCGCTGCGGCCGACGCCCTGGCCTGCCACCCGCGCGGCCTGTGGCTCGCCGTCGAACGTCGCGCCCCTTCCCCGCTTCGCCCACCACCCCCCCGGCCGTCACCGCAGCCGCCCTGGAGCGCACCTTGGTTCCCGACCGGCCCCGAGCCCAGGCCCTCACTCTCGTCTCGGACGACGACCCCGAATGGACCCGCCGCCACCGGAACGGCGTCGACTACGCCGTCCCGACGACCCACCTGGAGGCCGCATCCCCGAGCCCGGCCTGGCCCGGAATCCGCTCGTCTCCCGCGAGGACCCCACCCCCGCCCCATGACGCCCCGCACGGAGCCGCCATGACCACGCCACCCCCACCCCCCGACGCCGCCGCCGCTCCCGCCCGCCCGGCCACCTCCGCGTTCGCCGCGTTCCGCCGACGCCACCACGACCCCTACCGGCGCTACGCCCGCACCCGCGTCGAGGACCGCCGTGCCGATACCGCCGTCGACGACGCGTTCGCCGAACTCGCCGCCCGCTGGGACGAGATCCTGCGCTCCGCCAACCCGGCCGGGCACGCCTGGTGCGTCCTGCACGCCGCGGTCGACGCCGCCGACACCCCCGACACCGTCCGCGACGCGCTGCACCGGGCCCTGCCCCCCGACCAGGCCGACGCCGTCGTGTTGCACTACCGCCTGGGCATGACCTTGACCACCACCGCGAACCTGATGGGCCTGGACGTGTCCGCCGTCGCAATGCGGTTGGTCATGGCCGAACGCGCCCTGCCCGCCGCCACCATCCGCGACCTCGAACGCACCCACCACCACGCCTGACCCACCGTTCGACGGACGGCCGCGCCGACCACCGCGGCCGTCCCCACCGACGGCCCCGGCCCAGGACGTCACCGCGCGCCGCGCCGCGTGCCTCCGTGCGCCCGAATCCGCGCCGGTGCCGCACGAACGGGCCCCGAAACCCGCGTTCACCCACAGGAGTTGCCCACCACCGGATCCTCGATTCCCTAGCATGGGGACGTGTCACCCTGGCGGGGGAGTGGCGCGGACGTCGAGGGGACACCATGGACGAGGACACCGGTTCCGGCCCGCCCCCGATCGATACGAGAACACCCAGCGTCGCGCGCATGCACGACTATCTCCTCGGCGGCACCGACAACTACCCGGCCGACCGCCGTGCCTGCGGGAAGCTTCTGCGCGTGGCCCCCGATGTCCGCGCCCTGGCGCTGAACAACCGGGCGTTCCTGCGGCGCGCGGTGCGCGTTTTGGCGCGCGAGCACGGGATCCGGCAGTTCCTCGACCACGGTTCCGGGCTGCCGACGCGCGACAACGTGCACCAGGTCGCCCAGGCCGTCCACCCCGACTGCCGCGTCGTCTACGTCGACAACGACCCCACCGCGCTGGCCCACGGCCGTATCCTCCTCGACGAGGACGACGGATCCACGATCTTCCTGCGCGCGGACCTGCGCGAGCCCGACGCCATCCTCGACCACCCCGACCTCCGGGCCACCCTCGACCTGGAGCGGCCGGTCGCCGCCCTGTTCGTGTCCGTGCTCCACTGCATCCCCGAACGCGACGACCCGAAGGCGATCGTGCGCCGCGTCGCGGAGCGCCTGTGTCCGGGCAGCTTCGTGCTGGTGTGCCAACTCGTCAGCCACGACCCCCACGCCCGCGACGCCGTCACCCGCTGCATGGACGAGGCCACCGGCGGCCGATGGGGCGCTGTGCGATCCCCGACGACCGTCGACGGCTTCCTCGAGGGCCTGGACGTCGAACCCCCCGGCCTGACCGAGATCACCGACTGGCACCCCGACACCGAACCGCGCATCCTGCAAGGCGGCGAGTTCATCGAGTACGGCGGCCTCGCCCGCATCCCGTGACCCCGCATCCCGTGACCCCGCATCCCGTGACCCCGCATCCCCCGACCCCGGATCCCCGCTCCGGTCGCCACGCCCGCCGGGTCGCGAGCCGTTCGGGAAAGCGACGATCATTGTTCAAGGAAGCCACGTACCTCGGGCGGTCCGCGGCCCGGCCGTTGGGCCATGCCGGTCGGCTCCGTCGTGGGCGGGTGTCAGATCTGCGGCGTCAACTCCCATGTGCCTCGCCGTAGGTCGAGGGTCGCCGTGCGGTCGACCCTCTCGGGAGGTTTGCGACCCGGATGCCAAGGCCGCGGCAACACGGACAGACGGACGACCGCGGTGCCGTCGTCCGTGTGGCCGGGATCCGCAGGGACACCGATCCAGTACGCGCTTTCGCGAATCAGGTCCCGCATCGCCGCGGCATCCGGTTCCGGTATCGCCCTCGGCGACCGGCCCGCGTCCCCGGCCGGCGCGGAGCCGGCCGACAAAGTCAACAATCGACCCAACACCCGGGCGGGCATGGACGGATCGGCGTGCCGTGCTCTGCGGTTCCCACCGCGAGGACCACGTCGTCGAGCTGCGCGGAGGTCGGTCGCGCCGGAACTTCCACGATCGACAACTCGTACGGCGACCACGTGCCGTCCAGGAGACGGGGCAGATCGTCGCGGCGCAGCACCGGAAGTTCCTCGCCGAGCCCCGGGGTGCCCGCGGCCCACGACCCGACCCTGTGCACGGCGCACTCGACCTTCTGCTCGGCGGCGATCCGCGACGGCCGCCACAGCGAGAAGTCCGCGTCCGGGAAACTCGTCGTCTCGAGACCGAGAACGACCACGGTCTCGCCCGCCGACCGCGCCGGCAGATCCACCAACTCGCCCGCTTCGGCCGCCGTCGCGTGAACCATCCACGAACCGTCGCCCTCACGAACGCCGAACGTCAGCGGGAACACGCCCCGGTTCGGCCCCGTACCGTCGATACCGACGGTTGTGTCGCCGCCAACCTCGACCATCGCCGCACCTTCGAGAGTCGTACACCGTTCCCACCCGCCGGCGACGATGATCCACCACCGGCCGACACACCGCACCCGCAGGGCTGCCGACGCGACCTCGCGCCCGACGAGGACCGCCGCGACGGCGGGCACATCGTCGTCGTCCCGGAGATGTCAGGCCGCACGGGCACGGTAGTGGTCGTGGGCGGCGACGATCATCTCCTTGCTCCGGGTTCGGGACTCCGCCGCGAGGTAGAGCCGTTCGAGCAGCGCGCGGTAGCGTTCGACGTCGCGGGCGCGGCTGATGTAGGTGGCGGCCTCCACGTGTTCGAGGTAGACCATCTCCTGCGGGCCGCCGTGCGGAAACCGCAGCAGCGTCATCGACGACGGCGGCGTCAGATCCGTGGCGCTGGCGAACCGTACGATCCGCACCTGCACCCGCCGGCGTTCGATCGCCTCGAGCAGGAACCGCATCTGATCGGCCATCACCGCCGCCCCACCCACCGGCCGCTCCAGCACACTCTCGTCCAACAACGCGATCAGCATCTCGGTGCGCTGCCCGTTGCCCAGGACCTCCTGCCGCCCCCGGCGCAGCGCGACGCGTTGGTCGATCTCGTGGGGTTCGGCGTCGGGCAGGCCGCCGGCGATGACGGCGCGGGCGTAGGCGGGGGTCTGGAGGAGGCCGGGGACGACGTGGACCTCCCAGGTGCTGATCCGTGTCGCGGATTCCTCCAGGCTGATCAGGCGGCGCAGCCAGCCGGGGGTGACGTCGGCGTAGCGGTGCCACCAGGGTTTCTCGTCGGTCTTGCGCAGCAGGTCGTCGACGGTGGCCAGCGTGGCCGGTTCGCGTACGCCGTACGCGCGCAACAGGTCCATCACGTCGTGGTGTTTGGGCGGGCTCTCGCCACGCTCCAGGCGGGAGATCTTCGACCGGGATCCGCGTACCACCTGCGCCGCGGCCTGGAGCCCCACGCCCCGCTCCGTGCGCAGGTCCCGCAGCATCGACCCGAGGACCTTCATCGCGGCCGACGGCCGATCGGGCACCGGATGCGGCCCGTCCCCGAAGGGCACGGACTCGACAGCGTCGGGGGACAACGTCACGCGGCGACTCCACAGGAAATGAGGAAAGAACGGGGATGCGCGCCAGTATTCCCCCCGCACGCACCCCCGTCCGCCCGATCACACCATCACACCGCATTCTTTACGTGAACTATTCGATCAGGGCGTCGAATTCCCCGCCCTTGGCGCCCGCCACGAACATCGCGATCTCCGTTTTCGTGTACACCAGCGCCGGCCCGTGCGGGTCCCGCGAATTGCGCACCGCGACCGCACCCTCCGACGTCACGCCCAGCTCCACGCACTGCCCCGTGGCCGAACTCGCCGCGCTCCGAACCCACTTGGACACGCCCAGACTCCCCGCCGGCGCACCGTTCCCGCATTCCCGCACGTCCACCACCACCATCGCTCTCCCGCCCGATCCGCACGCCCGAGGCAGCCGCGCGGCCGCCCGTGCAAAGCCATTTGCATTTGCGCGAGCCGATTTCCTCATGCTAGACGGCCGGCCGGGACAGCGAAGTCCCTCGAACGAGTGACGGATTCGAGCCGACCCCACCACCTCCCTCGCGATACGCCGTCCGAGGAAAGCCGCACGACGGCGGATGATCGGTTCCACGATCCCGCCCGGGGATCCCCTCCCCGACAACTCGGGCTGCGTGACGCACGGTTCCATGCCGCAGCGCCGAACCGGCGACCCCGCCCCATCGGCGTGAGTGGTCCGCCACCCGCGCGACATCCCAGAACCGCTTTGGACGGGGCCGGTCCACTCATCACGGATCAACAGGAGCCTGTGGCCCACCTTGTTGTGCGCACCGGCGGGGCGGCCCGGCCGCCAGAGCCTCAATACCCCGTGGTCGTTCCGCCCGCCCACGGTGACAATAATCCGATGAAGGAAGCCTCCACCGCGCCGACGCCGGTCGTCCTCGGCATCGACGACCTCCGACCGCTCCCCATGGCCACGCGGATTGCCCGCACCAGCCGCGAAGGCATCCAGCTCCTGGAAGAGCACCGCGACACCTTCATCGACGAGCTGTGGCTCGACCATGATCTCGGCGGGGACGACACCATCATGCCGGTGGTGACCCTCATGGAAGAAGCCGCCTTCGACGGACGCCCCTTTCGGATCGGAGCGATCTTCGTCCACAGCGCCAACCCCACCGGCGCCGAAACCGTCGTCCGCTCACTCACCCGCTGGAACTACCGTGTCCGGCGGGCGACGGCTTAGGAGGTCCGGCCGCCGGCCGACACACGGCGGGAACCCGGTTCGTCCCCAGTCTCCGGTGCCGGATCGGAATGCTCGTCTGCGCATTGCCGATGGCATCGGAAGGCTACTGCGCGAGGGGGCTGCTTGGCTGATCCAATCCCTCCACACGACGCGGAACGGGCCTTTCGACGTGGGTCGTTCGCCTTCCGTCGGGTTCTGCTTCGCGTTTGCCGACTGCCGGTCCGGTGCCGTCCGGACCGGCGGTCGGGGTGATGTCAGGCGGGGACGCCGAGCGGTGGGTGCTCGAGCACGCGGGGCTTGTACTCGACCAGTTGGATGCGTCCGTCGAAGGTGCGGTGTTCGATCATCTCGAGGGCCACGTCCGGGTAGCCGTCGTAGATGCGTTCCTCGCCCGTGGCACCGGTGATCACCGGGAACATCACGACCCGGAAGCGGTCGACGAGTCCGGCTCGCAGCAGGGACCGGGACAGGTCGAGGCTGCCGATCGTGCTGAGGAGTCCCGAGCCGCTCGACTTCATGGCGCGGACCGTCTCGACGGCGTCGTCGCGGACGAGCGTGGAGTTGGCCCACGTCAGCGGGTCCTCGAGCGAGGAGGAGAACACCACCTTGGACGCTTGCGTGAGCTCGTCGACGGACGCCTCTTCCTCGGGCCTGAATTCGTCCTGGCCGCTCGGGATCTCACCTGCGGCGAAGCCCGACATCAGGCGGTAGGTGTTCGCTCCCATCAGGTAGGTGGCCCCGGGCTGCTCGCCGAGCCACGCGAGGTATTCCGGGCCCTCGAGGCCCCAGAACCCGGGCCATCCCTCTCCCGATGCATAGCCGTCGAGGGACGTGATGAAGTCGACCAGAAGCTCCGACACGGCGGTGTCCTTTCGTGGGGTGTCACGAGCTTGGACCGGTCGGGAGCCACAAACTCATCGGCCGCGCCGTGGAGCAACGAGAAAACCCATGACGCCGCAGCCGATCAGACCGGCGGAGCCGGTCAGGTCGATCAACCGCTCGTCCGGGCGCCGTTCGCGTCCGGCGCGAGCCGTCGTTCGATGCGCACGCCGTTCCGGATGGTGCCCGGTGGTGCGGTGAGGTGTCCGTGGTGGCCTGTCCGGCGTCCGGGGATCGCCGAGCCGTTGTCCCAGGTGGCGTCGGGGTGGTTTCGGATCGTGCCGAGACTGGTGGGGGCCTCACATGGACGAACGGCCGGGCAGGGGTTCGGCCGGCCGGCGTTGCGCCTTTGTGGGCTGCGGTTTCCTGACCCGTGTGGCGGGTGGATCGTTTCCGGGGTGTCGCCCGTTCGGGTGGGAGTGCGCTTGGGGTGGTGCTCGGGTGGAACGACGCGGAGGGCGGTGTATTCGTAGGCCGGTGAGGCCGATTGCGGTCGGAGCGAGGAGCGGTGATGGTACGGCTGCGACGTGGGTCGAGGACCGTTCGGGCGGCCGTGACGGCGATCGCGACGGTTGCGGTCGCCACGGGTTCGAGTCCGCACGGGGGTGGTTCCGGCGCGGGCGGTGGGGTCGGTTCGCGGAGCACTCTGCAGCGCGACGTCGACCGGGTGCGCGACGCGGGGGCGATCGGGGTGCTGGCCGAGGTTCGCGATGTCGACGGGCGCCGGGTATCGGCGCGTTCCGGCGTCGCGGAACTGGGGACGTCGCGGCCGATCCCGACCGACGCGCACGTGCGGATCGGCAGCGCGACCAAGGCGTTCGTCGCCGTGGTCGTACTGCAACTGGTGGGCGAAGGAAGGCTGCGTCTCGACGACACCGTGGAGCGATGGCTGCCCGGCGTCGTGGCGGGCAACGGCAACGACGGCAGCCGGATCACCGTTCGCCAACTGCTCCAGCACACCAGCGGACTCCCACAGGTGTTCGACCTGCCGGGCGGCGAGAGCGCGGCGGACTTTCGACGGTACCGTCTCGACTCGCACTCGCCCGAGTACATCGTCCGACTCGCGATGGCCCACCCACCGGTGGCCGAACCGGGCACCACCTGGGTCTACTCCAACACGAACTATGTCCTCGCCGGAATGCTCGTCCGCGCCGTCACCGGAAAGACATGGGACCACGAGACGATGCGGCGCATCACCGTGCCGCTCGGGCTCGACGACACCATGGTCCCGCGCGAGAACCCCCTCCTCCCACACCCGCACTCCCACACCTACCGGCAGTTCGCTCCCGGCGAGCCCTGGACCGACACCACGATCGTCAACATGGAGGACTCGGGCGCCGAAGGCTCGATCGTGAGCACGACACGCGACCTCGGCGAGTTCCTGCGGGCCCTGGTCACCGGGGGACTGCTCGCTCCGGCGGAACTCGCGGAGATGCAACGCACGGTACCGGTACCGGAGTTCGCCGAATTCGGGATGCGCTACGGGCTCGGCCTGATGTGGTTCGACCTCGGCTGCGGCGGCGGATACTGGACCCACTGGGGTGACACTCTCGGAGCGAGCACCCGCGGCGGGATCACCGCCGACGGACGCCGGAGCGTCGTGGTCTCGGTGAGCGGCAACGGCGACCACCTCGGCCTTCCGCTGGAACGCCTGGCCCTGCACCCGCTCGTCGACAACGCGCTGTGCCGGGGACGCTGACCCGATGCCCCGTCCCTCGCGCCGCCTGTACCCGTCCGGGCTTCTCGCCACCGCAGTCGCCGCCCTCGCCCTCGTCACCGCCGTCCTCGTGACGACCGCGGCCGGCACCGCGTCCCCGTACGACGCGGCGCGGGCGCGGGCGACCGTCGGGGCGGAGCACGAGACGCTGCAACGTGACACCGACGCCGTCCTGGCCGCCGGCACCGTCGGCGTCCTCGCCCGCGCCCGAAGCGCCGCCGGCACCACCACCGCGCACGCCGGCACGGCACGGCTCGACCGCAGCCTGCCGATTCCCCACGGGTCGCGGTGGCGTATCGGCAGCACCACCAAGACCTTCGTCGCCACGGTCGTCCTGCAACTCGTCGGAGAGGGCCGGCTCCACCTCGACGACACCGTGGAACACCTGCTGCCCGGCGTCGTCACCGGAAACGGCAACGACGGCGGCCGCATCACCGTCCGCCATCTCCTCCAGCACACCAGCGGATTGTTCGACCACTACGGGGACGCCGACGCATGGCCCCAGTTCACCGACGCGGCCGCCTGGCGCGCCCACCGCTTCCGGACCTACACCGCGGCCGAGATGGTCTCCGTCGCACTGCGCCACCCGCCCGACTTCGCGCCCGGCGGAGGCTGGGGATACTCGAACACCAACTACGAACTCCTGGCCATGATCATCCACCGGACGACCGGGCGCACCTGGCAGACCGAGGTCACCACCCGGATCATCCGACGCCTCGACCTGCGCGACACCACCGCACCGACCACGAATCCCTCGATCCCCCGTCCCCACCCGCACGCCTACCGGGCGTTCCCCGACGAGCCCGCCCCCGTGGACGTCACCTTCTTCGACCCCAGCAACAGCGACAGCGCGGGCGCGATGATCGCCTCCGCGCACGACCTCGACCACTTCCTCACCGCCCTGCTCACCGGTCGGCTCCTGGCGCCGCCCCAACTGGCCGAAATGACACGCACCGTCCCCACCGCCGGGGACGTCCAGGCCGGCTGGCCGGGCTCACGGTACGGACTGGGCCTGATGTGGTTCCCCACCTCCTGCGGCGGCTACTGGGGACACGCCGGCGACACCTTCGGCTTCGTCACCCGCACCGGCGTCACCGCCGACACCGCCCGCGGCTTCACGGTCATGACCACCACCACGGCCACCGAGCGCACCGACGCCGCCATCACCACCCTGGCCGAGCACACCCTGTGCCCACACCGGACCCCACCACCCCGCCGGTGACCACCCGCCGACCCCACTGCTCGCGTTATCCCCGGCCGCACCAAACACGTCCCGGGCGGCCACGGATGCCAAGGGCATCGCCAACGCCGACCCGTTGCGGCGTCAGCCGAAGGGCGCGACCAGGCGTAGGACCGTGACGATCAGGACGCCGGAGCTGACTTCGTAACGCAGGACGGCTCCGGCGACGGAGACCTCGCGGCGGTCGCGGTTGCCCCGTACGGGTGCGGATCCGCAGCCGTACGGGTCGCGGCCGATGGAGCGGTCGATTCCGGAGCGGACCTCGCGCTGCCGCGCGGCGCTCAGCTTGGTCAACTCCGCCTCGGCTGTGCTCGCGTACTGCACGAGATAGGCCATCGTTCAATCCCCCAGATCGCGTGGCTTTCCCTCGTGGTCGAAGAACCCGAACCTCTCGCCCGCCCGGGCCCGCGCGGCGGCCTCGTCGTCCTCGGCGTCCGCCTCCGGCGGCAACGCCCACCCCAACAGGGCCCGCGCCTGGATCTGATCGAGCGGGATGGAGTACATCTCCTCGTCGAACGCGGCACGTCGGTCCTCCGGCAGCGCGGCGCGGATCTTGCCGAGCGTGTTCGGCAGTTCGACGCGTTCTCCGCGGACCACGGTGGTGTACCCCTCGGCCATCGACACCCTCTCGTTCCTCGCCACGACCCGACAACCCCAGCGTGACATCCCACCGGAGTTGATCGGTACCCGTGGCACGCGACGAGACCCGTTTGCGCGTCGCCGATCGAGGACGACCTTCGGGCACTTGCCGGTCACGTGGTGGGAATGCCCTGGCCGATGGGACGAGACGCACCACCACGTCGGTGCGGGTGCCTGCGGCGATTCGGCGTCCGTCGGGAGGCAGCGGCCGGCGGCTATCGGCCCACGTCGACCCGGAGGGAGAGTCGGTTGTTCTTCGTCTGGAGTGCGGCGCCTTGAAGGGTCGGGTCCTCGTACGACGGCACCCGCACGATCAGGATGGGGCAGCCGTACTCGTCGTCGAGGCAGCCGCCGAGTTCGGCCCCGAGGGCGTCGATCCGGGCCACGCCCGGCTGCCGCGCCATCCACTCCGTGGCCAGGCGGACCTGGTCGGCGCAGTGGTCGATGCACGGGGCAGGCCACGTGTACGTCACCTGTGCCCGGTTCGGGCGGACGCGCGTCGTGGTCGGTCGGGAGAAGCCCGCCGGGACGGTCAGGGCTTCGGCCACCTTCCGGTTGGCCTCGTAGCGGCTGTCGTCGCCGGCTCCCTGGGAGATGATGTACCCGGCGCCTGCCGCCATCGCGAGCACCAGTGTCGCCACGCCCAGTTTGGCCCGTCGTGGAAACGGTCGGTGTGGTGCGGGCTCCGGCTCGGGGGTGGGCCTCGGCGCAGTCTGCCGTACGGTGGGGCTCCACGCCGGCATCGTGGGAGGTACCAACGTATCGGGGCCTGCCGCCGGGGGAGTTGGTGCCGCGACGCTGTTCAGCACGGCTTGCAGCCGGTCCATGGTCGGGCGCGCGGCCGGATCCTTGTGCAGCAGCCCGTCGAGTACGGGGCCGAGCGCTCCCGCCCGCGCGGCCGGGATGGGCGGTTCGGTCGCGACGGCGACCAGGACCGCGCTCGGGGTCGTCCCGGCGAACGGGGCGCGGCCCTCCACGGCGGCGTACAGCGTCGCGCCCAGGGACCACAGGTCGGACTCGGCCGTCGCGGGCAGGCCCCGGACCTGCTCGGGCGCCATGAACGCGGGCGTGCCCATGATCATGCCGGTGGCGGTGAGGGTGGCGTCTCCCTCGAGGGCGGCGATCCCGAAGTCGGTCAGGACGACCCGCTCCTCTTCGAGGAGGATGTTCGCGGGCTTGATGTCGCGGTGGGTGATCCCCATCCGGTGCGCGGCATCGAGCGCGGCGGCGACCTGCCGTCCGACGTCGGCGGTTCGCTCGGGCGTGAGCGCGCCTTGTGCCTGGATGAGGTCGGCCAGGGACCCGCCGTCCACCAACTCCATGATGATCCAGGGCCGTCCGTCGGGGCCGGATATGCGGTCGTGAACGGTGATGATCCCCGGATGCTTCAGTCGCGCTGCGGCACGGGCCTCGCGGTCGAGCCGGGCGATCCGGTTCTGCCGCTCGGGCTCCTCCAGATGCGAGGGGAGCCGCAACTCCTTGATGGCGACGTCCCGTCCCAACCGCTCGTCGTGGGCCCGCCAGACGGCGCCCATGCCACCTTGGCCGAGCAGTCGGCTCAACCGGTAGCGGCCCGACAGGAGTTGCCCGTGATCGTCGTCCACGCATGGAATATAGCCGGGCCGCCCGCGCCGGATCCCCGGCGCGGGTGTGGCCGGAGCGTCGAGGCGAAGGCTCCTACCCGGGTTCGCATTCTCCGCGGACCCGAGTGGTACCGGCCTCGCCCGGCTCGCAGACAGGTTCCACGAAGGGTCGGTTCCCCGCCATCGAGGTTCCCCGCCATGGCGGTTCCCCGGGCTCTCGCCGCCGACCTCGGCGATTTCCTCGCCGAGGCCCGCAGCCGCCTCACCGACCGATGCCGCCCCGCGCCGAGGAGCCGCCGGCCCGCCGTTCGGCCAGGCGTTCCGTGTGGGCGGAGCGTGCGGTCGGCCACGTCGGGGATACGGCCGTTTCCTGCGTCAGGCCGCCGAGGACGGCTCGCACGACGCGCTCCGCCTCCCGGTCGACGGCCTGTGGGCCGTCGAGGCTGACCAGCCCGTCGGCGAGCAGGGTGGCGAGTCCGTGTACGGCCGCCCAGACGACGAATTCGGCCCCCGGGCGTGCCGAGACGCCCAGGCAGCCGGCGTCCACCAGCCGGTCGAGTTCCGCGTCGAGTACGTCGTGGGGGTGCGGTGAGATCGAGGTGTCGGGGTCGGTGGCGCCGGCGCCGAAGGCCAGGCGGGCGACCGCCGGTTCCTCCAGAGCCCATCGAACGTAGCTGCGGCCGACGGCGACCAGGCGCTCCTGGGGGTCGGAATCCGGTTCGGCGTCCGGTTCGGAATCGGATTCCGAATCGGGTTCGGAACCTCGTTCGGGTTCGTGCCCGGCGGCGGCGCTCATACGTTCCCCGAGCCGGGCGAGTACCCGCTCGGACAGTGCGCGGACCAGTGCGTCTCGTGAGGCGAAGTGGTGGTAGGCGGCGCTCGGGCTGACTCCCACCCGGGCCGAGGCCTCCCGCAGTGACCAGCCCTCCACTCCGCGTTCGTGGACCAGTGTCTCCGCGGCGTCCAGCAGCGCGTCGCGCAGTTCTCCGTGGTGGTAGTTCCGGTGGTTCCCCTTGGCCATGCGTGAATCTTAACATCGCTCAGATTGGTGTTATGGTCGACGTGCATCTGAACGCTGATTAGATTGGAGTCGGGCCATGTGCCCCACCGAACCTTCATCCGGTGCGGCGAGCGCCGAGCCGACCGCCCAGGGCGCGCCCGACGTGAGCGACGCGCCGGCGCCGATCGTGACCGGCGAGCCGGTCGAGGTCTTCGACGGCGTCTTCGTGATCCCCGACCGGCGCGTGGAGCTCGTCCCGAACGTCGGCATCGTCGTGGGGGAGAAGGCCGCGCTGGTCATCGACACCGGCATCGGCCCCCGCAACGGCGCATACGTCCTGGAGCAGGCCCGACGCCTGGCCGGTCGGCGGCACCTGTACCTGACCGTCACGCACTTCCACCCCGAGCACGGCTTCGGCGCGCAGGCCTTCAAGGGCGCCGCGACGATCCTCTACAACCGGGGACAGCGCGACGAACTGCACCGCAAGGGCTCCGCATACCTCGACATGTTCAAGGGGCTGGGCCCACACATCGCGGCCGAACTCGACGGCGTCGACCTCGTCGACCCCGACGTCACCTACGACGACCGGGCCGAGATCGACCTCGGTGGCCGCACGGCGGTGCTGCGCACCGTCGGCCCGGCGCACACCGCCTCCGACCAGATCGTGCTCGTCGACGACCGCGTGCTGTTCGGCGGGGACCTGTTCGAGACCCGCATCTTCCCGATCACGCCGTACTTCCCGCCGTACGACGCCGACGTCGACGGCGGGCGTTGGATCACCGTGCTCGACCAACTCGCCGCCCTCGACCCCGAGATCGTCGTGCCCGGCCACGGCGAGGTGACGGATGTGTCGGTGATCCGCGATGTCCGCGACTACTTCGTCCACGTCCGGGACGAAGCCGCCCGCCTGCGAGCGGCCGGCGCCTCCGTCGACGAGGCGGCGGCGGCGATCGACAAGGACGCCCGCGTCCGCTGGAACACCTGGGAGCGGCCCGAGTGGATCGGCTTTGCCGCCCGGACCTTCTACGAGGCCGCGGCAACGGGCTGAACCACGCACGGCACATCCGTACCGACCCGCGACGTGCCGACCCGCGACGTGCCGGCCCGCGAGGGTCGGGACGCGGTTCGCGCCCGCGCCGAGCCCGCAGTGTGAACGGAAGGGAAAACGCATCATGAGCACACGCACCACCGAACCCGGTGCGGCCGGTCCCGAGACCCCGGAATCCGACCGCCGCCGAGAGCGCGGTGTCTCGGCCTACGCCAGGATCTTCGACGTACCCGAGCAGGAGGTACCCGCGGCCTTCTCCGCCCGAGTCGGGCCGCCCTTCGCCGAGGAGGCCCTACAGGCCGCCGGCGGAGCCGCGTGGTCGCACCCCGCGCTCGACGGACGGGACCGCAGCATCGCCGTCATCACCGCCCTGGCCGCCCAGGGCGTCGCCGGAGACCGCCTGGACACCCACCTGCAACTGGCCCGGCGGCACGGCCTCGACGAAGACGCCCTCACCGCCCTCATGACGCTCCTGGCCGGCTACATTGGATACCCCCGGGCCTCCCTCGCCATGGAGACCGTCCACGGGGCATTCGCCCCGACCGGCCGGAACGACAGCGCCCACCGGTAGACCGATCCGGTCCTCGGCGACACATCCCTCCCTCCCCGATCCGCCCACACCCGCTCACGGGTCGAACCCCCTGGACGACACATGACAAGCCCCGACGCGGTGATCGCCGCGTTCCGCACCGAACACGACATCCTCGCCGAAGTCGTGTCCTCGTTCGGCGAGGACGACCCGGCCCGGCCCTCGGGCGCTGCCCGATGGGACGTCTCGGAGGTCCTGAGCCATCTGGGCAGCGGCGCCGAGATCACGCAGGCCACCGTCCGAGCCGCCCTCGACGGCACGCCGATTCCCGGCCGCGACGTCCTCGAGACCGTCTGGGACAAGTGGAACGCCATGACCCGCAGGCAACGGGTCGACGGGTTCCTCCGGGCGAACCGCACGCTGATCGCACTCTACGCATCGCCGGCCGTGCACACCCGAGAGTCCCTGCGCATCGACATGGGCTTCCTGCCCGAGCCGGTCGACCTGGCCACGGCCGTGCGGATGCGACTCTCCGAGCTCGCCCTGCACTCGTGGGACGTGCGCGTGGCCTTCGACGAACACGCCGCGCTGACCCCGAGCGCGACGCGGCAACTCCTGCACGGAGCACCCGATCTCATCGGCTGGATCGGCAAATCCGAACCGCTCGACGGCAGGCACAACGTCATCCACGTCACCACGAGCGGACCCGCGACGGTCTTCGCGCTGCGCCTGCAGTCTCGGATCAGTGTGGACTTCGACGTCGCGGACACGCCCGACGGCACGCTCACACTGCCCGCCGAATCCTGGCTACGACTCGTGGCCGGCCGCCTCGCCCCACGTCACACACCAAGTGGCATCACCACCACCGGCGCCGCCGACATCGACCTGCTACGAAGGGTCTTCCCCGGTTACTGAGGCGGCGGACACGGCTCGCGTACCGCGGCGCGAGCCGGTGCCAGGACCCGACAGCTCCGGCCAACAGCCGACCGGCGCGACCGTCGACCGTGGGTAGGGCTGTGACTGCCGATGGTCGGTGCGGTGGTAATCGGTCAACCTGTGCTTCGGGGCGGGTGTGACGGGCGCGGGGTGCGGGCCTGTGTACCTGGGGAAGGGCGGTGGTCCGGAGTCGGTCACCGATGAGCGTTGGCGTCGTGGCCGGTGGGCGGTCGTTCGCGGTGCGGCCGATTACGAGCGCTGCGGCTCGTGGTGCCCTTGTCCGCGGGCGGCTTCGTCGTGAGACTTCCATCGTGTGCGCACTGCGGCGCCGGGGCGAGGAATGGAACCCGGTTCCGGCGCCGGCCATCGGTTCCGTCCCATCGGACGAACATCCGGGAGCGCAATCCCATGTCTCGATCGAAACTCCGGTCCGTGCTGCTCGGTCTGGGCACCGCGGCCGCCATGCTCGGCACCACTCAGGCAACCGCCGTGACAACCGGGACCCCTGCTTCGGCAGAGGTGTCCCCGGCCACGAGCTATTCCTGCACGGTCCCACCCGGCTACACCTACACCGCGGCCACGCTCGTGTCGTTCTGTGGGGGTACCGGTCTCAGTCCGTACTACACGATCGAACTTCCCAGCACGGGATTGTGGGCCTGTCTGGTCCCGCCGGGCTTCACCTACACCCAGACCACGAGGGTCACGTGGTGCGACCCACATGGCTCGATGACCAATCAGTACCGTCTCCTGAAGCTCTGACCGGACGCTGCCGGCCGACGAGAGGGCCCGGTTCACGGTCGAGATCGCGAAACGCGTTACGGAGTCCCCTCTCGAAGGGGCGGGATCCCCGACCACAGGGCGACCACGGGCTCGACGAGTCCGTGGTCGCCCCGACGGTTGTCCCGGCGAACGGCCGCATGCCGTCCGGCCTGTTCCGGATTCGGGTCCTGGGGTGGTCGCGGCGTCGGCGACGTTGTCGGCGGCGTCGGCGAACCCGGCGAGCGGCCCGCGAACGCTCCGCGATCGCACGCCGCGCCGCGATCGTGACGTGACCCGGGCGGTGTCGTCCGAGGTCACTCGCCGTCCACGAAACCCCAGTAGTCGGCGACGATCGAGTCGAGTTGGCGGGCCGCCTCGAGGATGTCCTCGGGGGACTCGCCGTGCTCCAGTCCGTAGGCGATCGTCTCGGCGGACTTGTCGACGAACTCCGCGGAGGGTTCGTTTCCCCACCACTCCATGTACTCGATGAGCGGTGTCGGTATGTCGCCCGACTTGCGGGCCGCGGAGGCGATCCGGCCGTAGAGCGGGCACCAGACGGCGAGGTCGCTGTGCACGTACAGGGCCACGCCACCGGGCTTGCCGAGCATGCCCGGCGCGATCAGACTGCCGACGGCGCGGGCCAGGCGTCCGCTGGTGGCGACGGAGAATTCCTCGGGCCGCAGGTCGACCGACCGGGCCGCCTCGGCCAGCAACAGGCGTGCCCGCGCCAGGGTCTGCACGACGAGGGCGAAGAGGTTCAGGGGCGCGCCGTCGTGGTGACGCGCGACCAGGAGTCCGTAGGTGACCAGTTCGGCCTCCTGGCAGTTGAACTCCGCGATCACCAGGCGCTGCAGCAGTTCCCGGTCCACGTCTCCGGCGCGTACGCGTGCGACGGTCTCGTTGCCCTCGATGCAGCGTTCGACATCGGGTCGCATGGTTTCGATCAGCTGCTCGACACTCATCATGGTCCTTTCTCGGGCCGGTGTCCGGCGGTGATCCCGCTTCGGGAATCTCGAATATCGAAAGGAGCCGCCGGAACCGGTCCGCGGATCGGTCCGCACACGGCGATCTCCTTCGCCGGGGCGGCTACCCGGCCGCACCTGTACCAATCGAACCCCGGACACCCGAGTGCCGGAAATTCGATACCAATAGCACGCGTTCCGCTTTCACCCCGACGCGACACCGCCCGTGGCGGACCCCGTGTGTTCCGCGCATCACGACCGGACCGAAACCCGCACGTCGGTGCGTTGATCGACAACCGATCACATATTCGTCGAAGCGTCTCGCCGGCTTGATTCCGATGATCGAATCCGGGAAATGCGACACGCAGGTGAAGGAAGTGTCCTGAGAATCACCAGAGTCGGTCCCACGGATGAATCCCAAGAATTTCCGGACAACATGCGCCGAAAATGCATCGGGTCACGGAAGACGGTGAAGACGTTTCAGCGAACGTTCACCAACAGACGGGAATCCCCCATGTCAGCCCCCGACCGGGACGACACCTCGCGCGGGCGCCATCTGGCCGCCGTGCGCGAGATCAATGACGTGCACACCGACTATCCGCGCGAGGCGACCGTGCACGAACTGTTCGCGCGCCAGGCGGAGCACACCCCGGACGCGCCCGCGATGGTGCGCGGCGACCGTCGCCTGACCTATCGCGAACTGCGCGAGGACGTGGAGCGATTGTCCGACCGGCTGGTCGCCGAGGGCGTACGGCCGGGCGATGTGGTGGCGGTCGTGTTGCCGCGGTCGATCGAGTGCGTCACCGCGGTCCTGGGCGTGCTGAGCGCCGGCGCGGCCTACCTGCCCCTGGACCCGGACTACCCCGAACGCCGCCTGACCCAGACCCTCACCGACGCCGGGGTGCGGCTCGCGATCACCGACGAGCGCCACCGCGCGTCGCTGGACGACCTGGTCGAGAGCCCGGCCGTGGTGGACGTGCACGACCTGCCGGAGCCCACGGGCGCCGCGCGTGCGGTCCGGGTCGGGCCCGACGACCCCGCCTATGTCATCTACACGTCCGGCTCCACCGGTGCGCCCAAGGGTGTGGTCGTCTCGCACCGGGGGCAGGTGCGGCTGGTGCGCGAGGGCGACCCGCGCCTGCGCCTGTCGTCGCGCGACGTGCTGTTGGCCACCACCAATCCGACGTTCGACGTCTCCTGCTTCGAGATGTTCGCCGCCCTGCTCAACGGGGCGTGCCTGGTCCTGGCGGAAGTCGACGCGCTTCTCGCGGCCGACTCGCTGGCGGAGGTGCTGCGCGCGGAGCACGTGACGGTCATGTGGCTGAGCGCGGGGCTGTTCCATCAGATGGCCATGGTGCGTCCGGCGATGTTCGCCGGTCTGCGCACGCTGATCGCGGGCGGCGACGCGCTCTCGCCGGAAGCGGTGCGCCGGGTCCTGGCGGAGGATCCTCCCGGAGCGCTGCTCAACGGCTACGGGCCCACCGAGAACGCGTCGCTGTCCACCGTGCACGTGATCACCGAACTCGCCCCGGACGCCCGGACGGTGCCGATCGGCACGCCGGTCGCCAACTCCACCGCGTACGTGCTCACGGCCGACGGCGAACTCGCCGACGCGGGCGAGAGCGGCGAACTGTGGGTCGGCGGCGACGGCGTGGCCCTGGAATACCTCGGCAGGCCGAAGGCGACCGAGGACCACTTCGTGCCCGATCCCTTCACCCCGGACGCCTCCGGACGGCTGTACCGCACCGGCGACCTGGCCCGGTGGCGCGAGGACGGGGTCCTGGAATTCCTCGGCCGGCGCGACCGCCAGGTCAAGGTCCGCGGCTACCGGATCGAGCTCGACGAGATCGAGGCGCACCTGACCGGGCACGACGACGTGCGCGAGGCGGCAGCGGTCGCCTCGCACGAGGGCGACCGGGAATCGCTGATCGCCTGGGTCACCGCCGTCGACGACGCCGACGTCGGCGAACTGCCCGGGGAATTACGCGACTACCTGCGCGACCGGCTGCCCGAGTACATGGTGCCGCGACCGATCCTCGTGCGCTCCTCGCTGCCGCTGGTCGACTCGGGCAAACTCGATCGGCGGCGGCTGTTGCGCGAGGCGCGGGAGCGGGCCGAGGCCGACGGCGCCGACGGCGCGGATCCGCGCACACCCGTGGAGAAGACGACGGCCGAGGTGTGGTCGGAGGCCGTCGGGGTCGAGAGCATCGGCCGCGACACGGACTTCTTCGCCCTGGGCGGGAACTCGCTCCAGGCGACCCGCGTCGCGGCGGCCTGTCGTGCCCGGTTCGCCCTCGATCCCGCGCACAGCCGGTTCCTGATCCGCGTCCTGCTCGACAACCCGACACTGGGCGCGTTCGCCGCACGTGTCGCGTCACTGATCGAGGACCCGGGGCAGGACACCGCCGAGGACGCGGTGGACTTCGAGGCCGAGGCGCGGTTGGACCCCGACCGGCGTTTTCCCTCCGCGCAGGAACCCCCCGCCACCGGCCGGCTGGTGTTCCTCACCGGCTCCACCGGGTTCCTGGGCACCTACCTGCTCGACGCCCTGCTCGACGAAGGAGTCGCCGAGAAGGTCGTGTGCCTGGTCCGGGCACCGAACGAACACCGGGGCCGCCGGCGACTGGCCGCGCGCATGCGTCGCTACGGGCTCGACCCGACCCGCCTGGACGAACGCGTCACCATCGTGCTCGGCGACCTGAAGCGCCCGCGGTTCGGCCTCGACGAAGCCGCGTTCGACGCGCTGAGCGAGTCGGTCGACACGATCCTGCACGCCGGTTCGCAGGTGAACTTCGCCTACCCCTACGCGGCACTGCGCGAGAGCAACGTGGGCGGCACCCGCACCGTGCTGGATCTCGCCTCGCGCGGCACGGCCAAGATCCTGCACTACGTATCCACCATCGCGGTGATCGCCGGCTTCGGCGTCTCCGGCGTCGACCGGGTGGAGGAGGACGAACCGCTGCGCTTCGGCGACCGGATCTCGCTGGGCTACCCCGAGAGCAAGTGGGTGGCCGAGCGTCTGGTGGCACAGGCCGCGCGACAGGGCCTCGCGACGGCCGTGTACCGACCCTACGAGATCACCGGGACCACCGACGAAGGCATCTGGAACACCGACACGATGATGTGCGCGCTGTTCCGCAGCTTCGCCGAGACGGGCCTGGCCCCCGACATCCCGCTGCCGCTGGACTTCGTCCCCGTCGACTACACCGCGCGCGCCATCGTGCACATCCTGGCCCGACGGGCCGCGTGGGGACACGCCTACAACATCGCCAACCCGCGCGACGCGCGACTGGGATCGTTGGTGGAGCGGCTGCGGGCGATGGGCTACCCCATTCGCACGGTGTCCTACGACGAGTGGGTCTCGTACATGGCGGACCTGACCGCGCGCGATCCCGACCAGCCGATGGCGCCGTTCATGCCGATGTTCCTGGAGTCCGCGCACGACGCGGACATCTCGGTGAAGGAGATGTACTTCGCCGGCACCTTCCCGGACTTCGGCCGCGCCAATCTCGACGAGGCCCTGGCCGACTCGGGAGCGACCTGCCCCCCGGTCGACGCCGACCTCCTGGACATGTACCTGCGCTACTTCGTCTCGTCCGGCTTCCTGCGGCCACCCGACCACCCGGATCGACCGCGGGCGCACTGACCACATCGCACACAGGGAGAGGATCATGCGCATCGCCGTCATCGGCGCGGGCATCGCCGGGTTGACCGCCGCCTGGCTGCTCGACGAGGAACATCGAGTCACCGTCCACGAGGCCGCCGACCGGATCGGCGGCAACATCCACACGGTCCCCGTCAAGGGTGGCGGCGACGACGCCCTGCCCGTCGACCTCGGCGCCCAACTGCTGTCGCCCACCGCGTATCCATGCCACACCGCCCTGCGTCGGGCCCTGGGTCTGGCGGCCGACCACACCCTGAACGTCCCGATGACCGCCACGTTCGCGACGGCGGGACGCGCGACGCCGACGTTGGTCACCGCCGATTCCCCGACCGACGGGGCCACCGGCCGCAAACCGGTGAGCGGCCCGGCCGCGGCGACGTTCGCGACCCTGCTCGCCGACGTGGCCCGCCTGGACGCCGGGAACGGCCCCGTCACCACCACGGTCGCCGAACTGGCCGCCACACTGCCGCCCGCCGAGGTACGGGCCACCTTCCTGGCCTGGTGCGCCTCCCTCGTCGGTTGCACCCTCGACCAGGCCGCCGAGACCCCCGCACGGGCGCTCGCCGTCTGGACCACCGGAGCCTCCCCCGAACACCCCGACGCCGCACCCGTGTGGCATCTGCTCGCCACCGGACTGGGCGAGGTCGCCACCCGGATCGCCGCCTCGCTCCACACCCCCGTCCGCGTCGGCACACCCGCCCACACGATCGAGATCCGGGACGGTCGTCCGCACGTGCGCGACGCGACCGCCACCACCGACTACGACGCGATCGTCGTCGCGACACAGGCCCCGCAGGCCCGGGACCTGCTCCGCGGCTGCCCCGATCTCCAGGCCCCGGCAACCCACTTGGCGTCGTACGAGTACGTCCCACGACCATGGTCCTGCACCGCGACCCCGTCCACATGCCCCCCGACCCGGCGCACTGGTCCACCACCTGCGTCACCGTGGACGACCCCTGGGCCGAGAGCACGGTGTGGCTGGGCCCGGTCCTGGGCACCGACGTCTTCAAGAGCCGGGTCACCCACCGCGACGAGCCGCGGGACGTCATCGCCCGCGCCGAATACCGACAACTGCGCCCCACCGTCTCCGGAGTACTGGCGACCCACGCGCTCGGGGCCCATCAGGGCCGCCACGGCGTGTACTTCGCGGGAAGCCATCTCACGACCGCCGACAGCCAGGAGGGAGCGGTGCGCTCGGCCATCGACGCGGTGCGCCCACTGATCTCCACCGCGGGTCGGTACGCCCTGCTCACCGCCGGTGCCGCCCGACACTGACCCGCCCTCCGGCCGGTCCGGCCGACGAACTCCAGGCGGCGCGGCGCACGGGGCGAGGGCCGCCCCCGGCGGCGGCCCGCACCGCCCGACGGGTGACCACGACGCACGGATACATCCGAACCCGCACACCCTCGGAGGGACCCCATGCCCCAGGACCGCGTCGTCGACCCGACCGGTGCCGAACTCGTCTGTGAAATCCTCGTGGACGAGGGAGCGACCCACGTCTTCGGCAACCCGGGCACCACCGAGATCCCGTTCGTCCGGGCTCTGGCCGGGCGCGACGACATCGAATACGTCCTCGGCCTGCAGGAGGCGACGGTGGTCGCGATGGCCGACGGCATGGCCCGCCTGACCGGACGACCGACGTTCGTCAGCCTCCACGCCGCGGCCGGACTCGGCAACGGCATCGGCGCCCTGACCAACGCGGCGGCGGCCCACGTACCCATGGTCGTCACCGCCGGACAGCAGGACCTGCGCCACCTGTTGAGCGGGCCGGTCCTGGCCGGGGACCTCGCCGGACTGGCCGAGCCCACGGTCAAATGGGCACACGAGGTCCGCACGCGCGCGGAGGTGGGACCCTCGCTGCGCCGCGCGTTCCGGCTCGCGCTGAGCCCCCCGACCGGCCCGGTGTTCCTGTCCCTGCCGATGAACCTCCTGGACGAACGCGGCCCCTCCGCACCCGAACGCACCCCCGCGGCCATCCGGGGCGCGGCCCCGATCGACGCGCTGACGAGCCTCCTCGACCGGACACCCGCGGACGGGGTCGCCCTCGTCTACGGCGACGAGGTCGCCCGCTCGGCCCCGGCCGAGGGCATCGCCCTCGCCGAAACCCTGCGAGCCCCGGTATGGGGGGCCAGTTGGCCGTCCGCCAACCCCTTTCCCACCACCCACGACCTGTGGCGCGGATACCTGCCGCCCACCGCCTCGGGCATCCGCGAGACGCTGTCGGACCACCGACTGGTCCTGGTGCTCGGGGCACGCGCGTTTCTCGCCTACTTCCCCTACGCCCCGGGGCCCGTGACCGACGCGGGCACCCGTGTCGTGCAGATCAGTGACGAGCCCGACGACGCCGGTCGAACCACCCCCGTGGAACTGGCCCTGCACGGGGACCTGCGTGCCACGATCGCCCGCCTGTCGACCGCCCTGACGGACCGCCCGCGCCGCGATGCCGGACCGGCGTCCCCCGGCCCGGAGGCGGCCGGGCGGGCCCACGCGAACGGGCCACTCGACGCACGCTCCATCGCCCACGTCCTGGCCGCCACGTTGCCCGACGACGCCGTGATCCTGGACGAGGCTCCCGTGACGACCGACGACCTGCGCCACGCGCTGCGCCTGCACCGGCCCAACCGCTATCAGTGGGTCGCCGGCGGCCTGGGCTGGGCCATGCCGGCGGCGGTCGGCGCGGCGATGGCGCCCGCCCGGGAAGGAAAGCGGGTGTTGTGCGTCGTGGGCGACGGGTCCGCCCTGTACTCGCCGCAGGCACTGTGGACCGCCGCCCGACACCGGCTACCGATCACCTACGTGGTCGTCGACAACGGCGAATACCGCGTCCTGAAGGACAATTGGCAGATCCACACGCCCGGCGACCACGACCACTCGGCCCTGGACCTCGACCGCCCCCGCGTCGACTTCGTCGCCCTCGCCCGATCCATGGGCGTCGAAGCCCGATCCGTCACCGACAACGAAGACCTGCGCCGCACCCTGACCGCCGCCCACCGCCACGACCGCCCAACCCTCATCAAGGCCCACCTGCCACAACCACCCACCGAACGCCGCCGCCACCAATCCTCGGATCACGTGTGCGGGTGACCCTCCACACGGGGTTCGTGAGTGTCACGTTCCCTGGGGACGACACGATCCACACGATCCCGGACTGGGCGACGTACCACGCTGACAGCCTCGACATCTGCCGCGAGCACACCCAGCCGGACACGCCGTCCATGGTGTCCGGCTCGGAAGCCCTTGCAGTGACTTCCCCGAAGTACAGGTGGTCGAGACCCCGCTGCGCCGGGCTGCGGCTTCGGGGTTCGGTGCTCCGACCCGGGGCGCGGCACCAATTGAGGATTTCCCGTGGTGGGTGGTGTGTAGCCGGCCTCGGCCGTCGTTCGTATCGCGCCTGCGGTCCCCTCTTGTGGCGGCGGTGTGTGGCTGGGCATGCTCGAGGTGTCGGCACCGTGCGGGGAGGGTGGCCATGACCGATACCGAGGCACGCGAACAACGAGTCGTGGGATGGGTGTTGGACACCCCGGAGCCGCGTCTGCCCGTGAACCCGTCGGGAGCGGAGCCGTTGCCGGACCTGTCCGACCGTGAAGGTCCGGTGCCGTTCGCGTTCCGGTTCCTGGTGCCGGTCATCGGCACCGGCGGCATCCTCCCCAACGATCTGTCGTACGACGAGGACACGCAGACCGGGGTGTACGAGGACCTGCCGCCCGGCGTGTACATGACGAAGAACCCACCCAAGACCTACGGCCCCACCCAACCGTCGGGCCAGATGGATGCCCCCGACGACCCCGGTACCAGT
>NZ_BIFH01000014.1:0-532030 GCF_003967355.1 Embleya hyalina
CCCCGAGTCCCGCACGCCGGCGGCGGCCCACCCCACAAGCCGGGCCGGCCTCGGACCGGCCGGCCGCAACCACACGCGCAACGTCCGCCGGGGACAGTCGAGTCACCCGGAAGGTCACTCAGGAGCCGGACCCGTTGTTTCGTTCCGTGCCCAGGCTCGGGGTGGTGTCGGGGTGGGCCGGGCGTTCTGGGGCGCCAGGTTCTGTGCCCTGCGGGTGCGGTGTGTCGGGTGGTTCGGGGTGGCGGGCCGGGTTGGCTTGGCCGAGGCTGTGGAAGCCGAGCCTTCGCGCCGGACGGGACGGGTGGGCGGGCCTGCCTACACCCCGCCCGGCTCGGGGTGCCCGGCGGGGCCATGTGGTCGTGAGCACGGCATGATCGGAGCCGTGAGTTCCATCGAATACGTCCTCCCCCTCGTCGCCCACATCGAGAAGGACGAGCCCCCGGCCCGTACCGACGCCCTCGAGGCCGCCGCGCGGGCGGTTCTCGTTCTGCTTGCCGATGCCCGTTCCGCCGACCCCGAAGGGGACTGGTACGAGGTCGTCGAGGCATGGCAGGGGCATCGCATCCGCAAGGTGGTGCGCCGGGCTCGCGGTGGTGAGTGGCGTCGTGCCGGTGCCCTGCCCGGGATCACCGTGACCCACCGCACCGCCGAGGTCCGGGTGTATCCGCCGATTCCGTTGGACGGATGGCCCAAGGATCTGGCCAGGTTGCAGGTCTCCGGCACCGACCTGGACGAGCCGGTCGCGCCGCCCGCCGCCGATCCCGGGCAGCCGGTGCTGTGGTTGAACCCGTCCCTGGAGATGACCGCCGGCAAGGCCATGGCGCAGGTCGGGCACGGCGCGCACATCGCCTGGATGGGGCTCGGTCCGGGCGCGCGGAAGGAGTGGGCGGCGCGCGACTTCGACCTCGCGGTTCGGGTCGCCGACCCCGCCGCGTGGCCCGCGCTCACCGGCGGCGCCCGGCCCGTGGTTCGCGACGCGGGCTTCACCGAGATCGCGCCGGGGTCGTGCACCGTGGTCGCCGACGTACCGTGGCCGACCCGCTGAACGCCGTGCCGCTCCACCCGTCGCGTCGAGCCGAGCCGCGTCGAGCCGAGGTGACGTTGTGTCATCGGGTCGATCGGGCGAGCGAGCGGCGCTGCTCCGTGTGGCGTTCGGGACGATCCGTGTACGCTGCAACCGAGACCCGTACGTGACCGGATCGTCACTGCCCCGGTTCCCGAGGCCCACTACGGTAGGTCACAGGCCGGGCCGACCACCCGGCTCTCGAGCCACGTGTCCAGGTCCCGCCCGGATCCGTCGGTGCCATCCGCTGGGGGACGGGTCCGCCGATCGCTCCGGCCGCCCTGTCTCGCGCGGCTCGGGACACCATGGGCGAGGGGACTGCCGGCGCGTGACTCTTCAGGTGATCAAGGACGATCTCCAGGGCTGGACCGTGCTGCACGTCCTCGGGGAGGTCGACTACGCCGTCGTCCCCGAGCTCCGCGAGCACGTCAGACGCGCGGTCGCCGACGGCGATCATCGGATCGTCCTCGAACTCACCCGGGTCGAATTCCTCGATTCCACCGGCATCGGCACCCTCGTCGCGGCCCGCCGACTGCTCCGCTCCACCGGCGGCTCGCTGCGTCTGGTGATGCCCGGCAACAACGACCACCACGTCAACCGGGTCTTCACCGCGCTGGGCCTGCGTCGCCTCTTCGACGTACACCCCGACCTCACCGAGGCCCTGTCCGACGACACCCCCACGGACGAGGACCTGAGCGCCGCCGGCTGACCGGGTGCCGGGGGGACACCGAGGCGGCTCCGGCCCGCCCTACAACACCGCGCCCGCAGCCGTCAGCGTGGCGCCCGCGCCGGGGACGTGGGTCAGGCGCGTGGCGAAGGCCCGATAGGCGGCGGCCAGTGCCTCGCTGGGGACGCGCCGGTGGCCCAGCACGTCGGCGAACCACCGGGTGAAATCGACGAACAGCGCGTCGTCGTCCAGGAACAGCGAGACGGCGAGCGTATCGACGGCACTGGCCAGGCCGTCGCGCATGGTGGTGTCCGAGCGTTCGCCCTCGATCGGGGCCAGCGCCGACATGCCCGCGGCGACCAGCGGGGTGCGCAGCAGGCCGACGCCGTCGTGGGTCGGGTCGGGCAGGTGGCGCAGGCGCGGAGCCGGGGTGGTGACGGTCGGCCAGTCGGGGTCGGTCAGCATCTCGGCGGCGCGTTCGGCGTCCGGCGCCCAGCCGTTCGCGCCGACGACGCCCGCCCAGCGGCCGTTCGGGCCGAAGCCCGGACCGCCGACCAGGACCGGCACCCCGACCCGGCGGGCCACCTCCACCATCGCCCGCGCGCCCGGCAGCGCGGTGGAGACCGTACAGCTCAGCACCACCGACCCAGCGCCCGAGTCGGGTACCACTCGGGCCAGTTCGCCCGCGCCCGTACCCGGTGGCAACACCGTCGTGTCGATGCCGCGCAGCCGCAACAGCGCGGCCAGGATCCGGGACGCGAGCCCGTGCCAGTCGCCCTGCGCGCAACACACCACGATCCGGGTCTGCGAACGCGGGCGCGGCGTCGTGTCCGCGACCAAGTGCACCACTCGCCCGCTGACGTGCGAGGCGGCGTGCTCGCGCGCCACCGTCCACTCGCCCGTGGCCCACCGCTCGCCCACCACGCGCAGCGCCGGGATGACCAGGTCGGTCAACACCTCCTCGCCCGGTACCCCCCTGCCCAGCAGATTGCGGGCCAGGTTCAGTGCCTCGACCTCGTCGGCTCGGCCCAAGTGTGCGAGGAACAGGTCGAGTTCGTCGGAGACCACGTGCGTCATGCGCCGTCCGGATGCTCGTCGGGACCGGGACCACCGAGCTCGGCCAGGATCGGCAACGCCTCGTGGTCGTCCCGATAGGGGATGTGAATGGCCAACAGCACCACGTCGTCGATCACCGGGGCGTCGCCCAGATGCTCGAGCAGCCGCTGTTCCAGGCGCTCCACCAACGCCTCCACCGGCATGCCCGCGCACGAGGCCAGGTCGTGCCGCA
Source organism: Embleya hyalina (assembly GCF_003967355.1). Classification (GTDB taxonomy): domain Bacteria; phylum Actinomycetota; class Actinomycetes; order Streptomycetales; family Streptomycetaceae; genus Embleya; species Embleya hyalina. The sequence goes on from NZ_BIFH01000014.1 coordinate 3,019, forward strand.
ACGCCTCCACCCCGTACGCCTCACCGTCCGCGTCCCGCGCCTCGGTGACCCCGTCGCTGTACAGGAGCAGGGTCGACCCGGCGGGCAACGGCAGTTCCCGCTCGCCGAACACGGTGCCCGGGATACCCGCCACCAGCGGATCCGTGAACGCCATCGCGGTCACCCGACCCGCCGGGTCCATCCACAGCGGCGGCGGATGCCCGGCGCAGGTCAGCCGGACCCGCGCGGAGCCGTCCGGATGCACCGAGCAGTCCCCGGTGATCGCGGTCAGCACCAACGAGGGATCGCCGAGGGTGAGTTCCGCGTCGAGCAGCGCCATCCGACGCGCGGGAGCGCAGCCCGCGCTCGCCGCCGTGCGCAGTATCAGCAGCGAGCGCGAGCTGAACATGCCCACGGGCGTGCCGCGTCCGCACACGTCGCCGACGGAGAACGCCCACGTGCCGTCGACCGGGGTGGGATGCACGGCGTAGAAGTCGCCGCCCAGACCGTTGGTCAACGACACCGGCCGATACCGGGCGGCGATCCGCGCGCCGGGCACCTCGGGCAGCGGGCCCGGGACGAGTGCCCGGGCGAGCAGCAGGGTGCGCCGATCCTGTTCGACGTACAGCCGCGAGGTGCGCAGTGCCACGCCCACCCGTTCGGCGTAGTCCACCGCGAGTGCGATCTCCTCCTCGGCGAACGGTTCCGAGGTCGCCGAGCGCACGAACGTCAGTACGGACGGCGCGTCGTCATCGGTGGGCACCGGGACCACGAGCGCACATCGCGCGTCGACGGCGAGCAGGTCCGCGACCGCCTCGTCCGGGACCAGCCGGCCGAGCAGTTCGCGATCCATCAGCGGGTGCAGCTCCTGCCGGCGGGTGCGCAACACCCGGCCGACGCCCGCCGGGGCCGTCCACGCCGTGCCCAGGCCGGTGGTCACCCGGGCGATCGGGGTGCCGGTCGCGGGCGCGTAGGTGGTGCGCATCCGGCCGTCCTCCATGCTCGGCACGGACAACGCGACCCAGTCGGCCAGTTCGGGCGAGGGCAGCGTGGTGACCAGATCGGTCAGCCGGCGCGGGTGGGTGGTCGCGGACAACATCCGGCCCGCCTCGGCGAGGAAGACCTTGCGCCGCCGCTCGGCCAACAGCGCGTCCTCGCGCCGCCGTTCGGCGGTGGTGTCGCGGACGTACCAGGCGTAGTGGCCGTCGCTCAGCACCGCCCGGCGCCCGTGCACGCGACGATCGTCGACCTCGCCCCGCCAGGTGGTCCCGGTCGCGGGCAGGGTCGGGAAGGCGGTGCCCACGACACAGTCGGGCAACACCCGCCCGGCCGCGGGGTTGACGTGGCACACGGTGCCTTCGGGGGTGAACACGATCACGCCGGTGTCGCTCTCGTCGAGCACCTCGGCCGGCGACCAGCCGGGCGGCCCCGTTTCGTCGGGGGCGTGCGGCGGCTCGAAGCCGTCGCTCAGCCGAGAGGCGGCCGGCTTCTGCGTGTTGCTGCCCCGCTCGTCGCTCGAGGGGCGTGGTCCGGTCATGGCTACGGAATCCCTTGCGTCCGTGCGTTTCGAGCCGGCTCGCACCGGCGCTCGCGCAACCTTCACGGTACGACCGCCGGGGCCGGCCGCGGGTGGCTTCCGACGGAATCACACCTATAGGGGAAGACGGTCCACGAGCGACCGATACGGCGAGTAGGGTGCCGATGCGGTCTTGCGTTCCGGGATGACTGTGGGGGTTCGTCCCGGGACGCGCGCATCGTAGCGAGCGGTCGCGCGCCGCGCGACCGAACCGACACTCGACCGGGTGGAGTGGTCCACATGAACCTTGACGATCTCCCGCCGGACGACGTGGATCACACATCGTTCTCGGCCAGACCGTGCGTGGTGCGCACGGCCCTGGAAGCCGACCTCGGCGGCGTCGTGTCCGTGCACGGTGACATGGACATGACCGCGGCACCGGCCTTCCGCCAGGCGGTGGACCGCCTCGTCGACGAGGGCGCGCGCAGCCTGCGGATCGACCTGTCCGGGGTGCCGTTCATCGACTCGTCCGGCCTGGGCAGCCTGGTCTACGGCTACCGCCGACTGCGCGACCGGGACGGGAACATCGTGGTGTGCGGTGTCGGCCCGCAGCCGGCGCGGGTGTTGCGAATCACCCACTTGGACCGGATCCTCAGCGTGGAACCGGCGGGTGTCCTCCGGAACCGGTGACCGCCGACCGCCGATCGCCGAACACGATTCCCGACGTCCGCCGACGAGTACACGCGTGCCCGCGCGTGTGGCCGCCGGCACCCGCGCCCCCGCGCGGTCGATCCCGTCCCGATCACGGTGCCGCCCGTCCCGAACCGTCCCGAGGCGTTCCGAACCGTCCCGCCCGTCCCCTCGCGGTCCCGTGGCGCAGTCCCCGAGCCCGTCCCGCCGAGCGCGATCCCCGCGCACATCCGCCCCGAAGGGCGGACTCACCGGCCCAGGCCGGCCTCCAGTTCACTCGCCGTACGACTGCGGATCAGGTCGTTGATCGCCTCGCCCGGTCCGACCTGCTCGAACAGCGTCGGCGGCCGGAAGGTGACGTACATCGTGCGCCGCCCGCCCACCCCGGCGGGCGGCGGCGACGCGTGCAGTACGTCGGCCACGTGCACCGTCACGTCGCCCGGCTCGGTGGGCACCGCGACATAGGGCAGGTTCGCCGGTTCCTCCCGCGTCGGTTGCGGGCAGGTGCGCCCGTGCGAGCCGGGGATCGCCTCCAGGTAGCCGGTCTCGGCGCAGGAACCGGTGAGTTGGATGCCGATCGCCACCGACGGGCACATGATGTGGTGGCCGCCGAGACCGCAGTCGGTGTGCCACGGGATGTTGGCGAGGCCCTTGAGCCGACCGGCCGGCTTGAGCAGGACGGAGACCCCCTCCATGCGGTCCATGGACGCGGCCAGGTCGTCGTGCAGCAGGCCGGCCAGTCGGACCAGGCGTGGATCGCGGGCCAACTCGTCGATCGGCGCGGAACGTTCGCTCGCGTACACGATCCGGCACAGCACCGCCTCACCCGACTCGGTCTCCGCCCACCAGGACCGGTCGTCGTCCGGCCGGGCCTCGGCGGCGAGCCGGTCCACCTCCGCGTTCAGGGCGGCGATCTCGGCGGCGGAGAACACTCCGCGCACCCGCATCACCCCGGTCGCCTCGAAGTGTTCGGCGAGTTCCCGATCGGAGTGGTCGAGGGTGAGTTCGGCCGCCGGGTCCACCCGCGCGCCGTGCCGGTCGTACAGCTCCGGCCCCTGCGGCAGGTAGATTTCGATGCCCTGATAGAGCGCCCGCAACGCCGGTTCCCAGCGGAACAGGTCCAGCACCGTGCCCTGTTCGGTGTGCACGTCGCCCGCGATGGCCAGCGCCGCGGCGGTGCGCAGCAGGGTGACCAGGTCGGTCCAGGCGTCGGGGGACAACCGCACCACGCAGCCGGCGTCCGGGTCGATCCCCTCCACCACGCGAAGTCGGGAACCCTCCGCGCGATAGGTCCAGGCGCCGGTGCCGATCCGCAGGCCGAGCGGGTCGAGTCCGGCGAGGCCCGCCTCGGCCCGTTTGCCGTGCGTGCCGATGAGCAATCCGGGGACGATGTCCCGGTGGTACGTTTCCGCGTCGATCCGGTCGTGCCCGAGCATCCTCGCGACCTCCTGCGCTGTACGTTGCCGCGCAGTATGCCGGGCCGGAGCGCTCTGTCACCAGAGCGTTGCGCGCTTTGCCGAAAGTCGGCGCGGGCGGCCTGCCGGCAACTCACCCCCGCTCCCGACCCGTTGACCGATCGCCTTGCCACACGCGGTCGATGACGGATCGTCAGCTGCGTGCCCCGGATCGTTGACGGTTCGTCAGTTCTCCGGGGAGGGCGCGTCTTCGCGGACCCGGGACACCTGCGGATAGGCGCGGCGCAGATGCGCGGCCACCGCGTCGGCCGCGGCGCGCGGATCGCGAGCCACGATCGCGGCCAGGATGGCCCGGTGATCCGCGCGCAACGCGCCCGTGTCCGGCCCCAGTTCGGCCACCGCGCGGCGCTGGTGTCGGCGTACGGTGTCGCGCAGCGCGCGCATGAACGTGGTCACCAGCGCGTTTCCCGACAACTCCGCGATCGTGGTGTGGAACTCGGTGTCCAGTTCGTTGAACCGGTCCGGGGACAGGTCCGGATCGTCCATCGCGGCCACGATCGCGTGCAGCCGGTCGAGGTCGGCCTCGCCCGCGTGCCGTGCCGCGCCCTCGACCGCCCACGACTCGATCAGCAGCCGGGTCTCGACCACGTCGTCCACGGCGAAGTTGGCCAGCCCCAGGTGCAGCCCGAGTACGCCGGTCAGCGCCGGGCCCGCCGAACCGGCCAGGATCGCCCCCGCCTCCGGGCCGCTGCCCGGGTTGGCCACCAGCACGCCCATGGCCTCCAGGACCCGCATCGCCTCGCGCACCGAGGGGCGCCCGACCCCGAGTGCGGCGGCCAACGCGCGCTCGCCCGGGAGCTTGTCGCCGGCCCGCAGTCGGCCGCTCGCGATCTGCTCCTCGATCTGCGCCACGACCTCCTCGAACGCGCGTACACGTTTGACCGGACGCCAGTCGGGGCCGTCTGTCACGGGGGCTCCTCGGATCCGGGCGTCGCGAAATCGCGAATCGGGGGTGTCTTGTGGCCAAGCATGCCATGCCCTTAGCGTGAGCACACCACAGTGTGGTCCGACCACATGATTCGACAGTCGCGAGGAGGCCGCACGCATGCGCGTCGGACTGTTCATCACCTGCGTCAACGACACGCTCTACCCCCGCACGGGGCAGGCCGTCGTCCGCCTCCTGGAACGGCTCGGCTGCACCGTGGACTTCCCCACCGCGCAGACGTGCTGTGGCCAGATGCACTGGAACACCGGCTACGGAAAGCGGATCGAGCCGATGGTGGCCGGGTTCGCGGACACCTTCGCGGGCTACGACGCGGTGGTCACCCCGTCCGGGTCCTGCGGCGCGATGATCCGGGACAACCACCCGCGCGCCGCCGCACGGGCGGCGGATCCGGGGTTGTCGGCCCGGGTCGCGGCGGTGGTTCCGAAGGTGTACGACCTCACCGAGTTCATCGTGGACGTGCTCGGCGTCACGGATGTCGGCGCCTACTTCCCGCACCGGGTCGTCTACCACCCCACCTGCCACTCCCGCCGGCTCCTGGGTCTGGGCGACCGGCCGACCGCGCTGCTTCGCGAGGTGCGGGGCCTGGAACTGGTCGACCTGCCGGGGGAGGAGGAGTGTTGCGGCTTCGGCGGCACCTTCGCGGTGAAGAACCCGGACGTCTCCACCGCGATGGGCGCCGACAAGGTGCGGCACGCGGCCGGCACGGGGGCGGAGGTGCTGTGCGCGGCGGACAACTCGTGCCTGATGCACATCGGTGGGCTGATGGATCGTCAGCGGACCGGCATGCGCGTCGTGCACTTGGCGGAGATCCTCGCCTCGACGGCGGGTTAGGCGTTTCGGTCCACCCACCCCCTCCACCACCCGTTGCCCCGCGCGGATCGGCCGCGGACGCCCAGCCACCGGTGTGGCCGCCACGGCCCGCGAGCCGACGTGCCTCGACCCGTTGATCGGAAAACCTTCGTGATGACCCCACCGCCCACGTTTTTGGGTATGCCGCCCTTTCCCGAGGCCGCTCGATCGGCCGTGTCGAATCCTCAGCTTCGGCACAATCTGCGCAAGGCCACCCATACCATCCGGGACAAACGAGCCCATGTGGTCGGTGAGCTTTCCGACTGGGCCGAGTTGCGGGCCGCCGGGGCGGCGATCAAGGACCGGACGTTGCGTCGGCTCGACGAGTACCTGGTCGCCGCCGAGGCGGCCGTCACCGCCGCCGGGGGCACCGTGCACTGGGCGGCGGACGCGGCCGAGGCGAATCGCATCGTCGCCGATCTGGTCCGGGCCACCGGGGAGACCGAGGTGGTCAAGGTCAAGTCGATGGTCACCCAGGAGATCGGGCTGAACGAGGCGTTGGCCGCCGAGGGGATTCGGGCCTACGAGACCGATCTGGCCGAGTTGATCGTGCAGTTGGGCGACGACCTGCCCTCGCACATCCTGGTGCCGGCCATCCACCGCAACCGGGCCGAGATCCGGGAGATCTTCGTCCGGGAGATGGCCGAGTGGGGGGTGCCGGCCCCGCCCGGGCTCACCGACGAGCCGGCCGCGCTGGCCGAGGCCGCGCGGCGACACCTGCGGGAGCGCTTCCTGTCCGCGAAGGTCGCGGTGTCCGGGGCGAACTTCCTGGTCGCCGAGACCGGCACCCTGGTCGTGGTCGAGTCGGAGGGCAACGGGCGGATGTGTCTGACCCTGCCCGAGACGCTGATCTCCGTGGTCGGCATCGAGAAGGTGGTGCCGACCTGGGCCGACCTGGAGGTGTTCCTGCAACTCCTGCCCAGGAGTTCGACCGGCGAGCGGATGAATCCGTACACCTCGACGTGGACCGGCGTCACCCCCGGCGACGGGCCGCGGGACTTCCACCTGGTGCTGCTCGACAACGGCCGTACCGACGTGCTCGCCGATACCACCGGGCGGCAGGCGTTGCGCTGCATCCGGTGTTCGGCCTGCCTGAACGTGTGTCCGGTCTACGAGCGCACCGGGGGGCACGCGTACGGGTCGGTGTACCCCGGGCCGATCGGCGCGATCCTGGTGCCGCAACTGCGGGGCGTGGCGAGCGGGAAGGTGGACCCGCAGACCGCGTCGTTGCCCTACGCGTCGTCGTTGTGCGGTGCCTGCTACGAGGTGTGCCCGGTCGCCATCGACATCCCCGAGGTACTGGTGCACCTGCGCGAACAGGTGGTCGAGGGCGGCGGCCATCGGGCCGAGCGGGCGGCGATGCGGGCGGCCGAGTGGGTGCTCGACGACGCGAAGCGGCTGCGCACCGTACAGCGGGTCGCGGCCCGCTCGCGTCGGCTGCTGCCCCGCCGCGCGCCCGGCCCGGGCGCGGCCTGGTCGGACAGCCGGGCCCTGCCGGAGGTGCCGGCGCGGTCCTTCCGCGACTGGTGGGTGCGCGAACGGAGCGCGCCGCCGCCACAACCCCCGGCCGCTTCGCCACAACCCCCGGCCGCTTCGGCGCAACCGCCGGCGGAGCAGAACCGGATCGAGGAGGACGACCGATGAGTTCGCGTGAAGCGATCCTGGCCCGGGTCCGCCGGGCGCTCGCCGACGTGCCGCGCGACGACGACTTCCCCGTCGCGCGCGACTACGCGCGGGCGCATGTCGCCGAAGGTGTGCTGGAGCTGTTCGTCGAGCACCTGCGCGACTATCGGGCCGTGGTGCACGAGGTCGCCGAGGACGCCCTCCCCGACGCGGTCGCGGCGGCGGTCGGGCGGCGCGGGGCCCGCACCGTGGTGACCCCGGCCGGACTGCCGGCGGCCTGGACGGCCGGACTCGCCGAGGGGGTGTGCCTGGCGGACGGCTGGGAGTACGGGCAATTGTACGAAGATAGTATTAATAACAGGCCTGAGCTCGTCGAAGCCGCCGGCATCCTGACCACGCACGCCCTCGACACCGCCGACGGCGTGCTCACCGCCGCCGCCGTCGGCATCGCCGAAACCGGCACGATCGTGCTCGACGCCGGACCCGGCCAGGGCCGTCGGGCGTTGACCCTGGTACCGGACTGGCACCTGTGTGTGATGCGCGCCGCCGACGTGGTCGCCTCGGTGCCGCGGGCGCTCGAACGACTGGACCCCGGTCGACCGCTGACCTGGATCTCCGGACCGTCCGCGACCAGCGACATCGAGCTGAATCGGGTCGAGGGGGTGCACGGGCCGCGCACCCTCGAAGTCCTGATCGTGCGGTGACGGGCCGCCGATCATTTACAGTCCATAGGCGTGGCACCTGATACGAAGGCACTCGTCCGCTCGACCAAGAACCTGATGGAGATGGTCGACCTCCTCGGCAACACCAGTCCGCCCGAGGCGTACGACGCGATCGCCGAGCAGCTGGCGAACACGCGGCGGCTGCTCGGCCAGTTGACCGCGCCGGTGCCGACCACGCTGTGCAACGAGCATCCGCACGGTCCGGTCGACGAGGACGCCCGGGACAAGTGCCTGTTCTGCGAGAACCGGCGGCGGCGCGGCCGGGCCCGGGACGCGGCCGACGCACGACCGCGTTCGGCGCCGTGCCCCCGGCACCCCGAACGCGGCCTGCTCGCGCTCGGCGAGACGTGTCCGCTGTGCGGCGGCCCCGAGGGCGTGTCGATGCCGCGTCAGGGCGTGCCGAGCGTGCGCGACCCGCGACCGGCCCCGTTGGCCGGTGTCCGCGGCGTCGACATGCGGCTGACCGTGCTCACCCGGCAACTCGCCGGGATGGCGGGCGAACCGGGACAGGACGCGCGCGGGGAGGCGTTGCTCGCCGCCGCGGTCGACGCGCTCAAGGGCGCCCAGGGGCTGATCCAGGCGGCCAACGCGTTCTCCGAGGGGCGCGGCGACGAGGCGTACAACACCGCCACCCGGGTCGCGCGCGGCCTGCGCGCCACGGCCGCCGAGGTGCTGGAGGACCTGTGAGCCGGCCGGCCCGCGCCGGTTGTCAGTCCTCGTAGGTCGAGGCGATCGGGTCGTGCCCGTTCCATACGACGAAGACCGACGAGGTCTGCCCGTGTCGGAAGAAGTCGACCCGGATCCACCGGTCGCCCGGCCACACCTTGACCGCCCACCCCGAGTTCGGCGTCGCGGCGATCAGCGTCGCGGTGGTCGCCTGGTAGCGGAACGACGCCCGCCCGCCGCGCACCTCGAAGCTCTGCACCGCCGCGGCCGGCGGCTGCTCCCGCAACTGCGCGGGCGGCGGCGCCGGCGGGGCCTTCGTGGTCGGCGGGGTCGTGGTCGGGGGCGGGGAGGACGAGGTCGGCGGCGGGGTGCGGTTGACGGCCGAGATCAGGTCCGGCGCCTCGGAGGTCGGCGGCGCCGAGGGCGTGGGCGGCGGCGTGGTCACCGAGGGCGGCGGCACGTCGCCGGCCACCGGGCTCGGCGGCCTGGGCGGCTCGAACACGGTCTCGCGCAGCACGCTGCGCACCCCCCACCAGGAGAGCGCGACGGCGACCGCGGTCACCGCGAGCCATACCGAGATCGACGTGATGATTCTCCGCACGAGCCCTATCCTCCCGCCCCGAGCCCGCCCCTCACCGGCGGGGTGGAGCCGACGGCACGGGCCCTCCCGGGCGGGGTGGAGCCGACGGTACGGGTACGGTTCCGAACCATGGCACAGGTGCTCGTTGTCGAGGACGACCAATTCGTACGTTCGGCGCTGATCCGCTACCTCACCTCGTCCTCCCACGCGGTGCGCAGCGTGGGCACCGCCCTGGAGGCGCTGCGCGAGGTGGCCCAGTACTCGTTCGACGTGGTCATCCTGGACCTCGGCCTGCCGGATCTGGACGGATCCGAGGCATTGAAGATGTTGCGCGGCATATCCGACGTCCCGGTGATCATCGCGACCGCCCGGGACGACGAGGCGGAGGTGGTCCGGCTGCTCAACGCCGGCGCCGACGACTATGTGACGAAGCCGTTCTCCGGGGAGCACCTGGGTGCCCGGTTGTCGGCCGTGCTGCGCCGCGCGCGCGGCGGCAGCACACCCGAGGTGTTCACCACCGGCGGGCTGCGGATCGACACCCGGCGCCGTGAGGCGCACCTGGACGGCCGCGAACTGGAGTTGACCCGACGCGAGTTCGACCTGTTGGCGTTCCTGGCCGCGCGGGCCGGCCGGGTGGTGCCGCGGCGGGAGATCCTGGCCGAGGTGTGGGGTCAGGCGTACGGGGACGACCAGACCATCGACGTGCACCTGTCGTGGTTGCGCCGCAAGCTCGGCGAGAAGGCGCGGGAGCCGAGATATCTGCATACCGTGCGGGGCGTCGGGGTGAAGCTGGAGCCCCCGGCGTGAGACTGCGCTCGGGCGGGCGCGGGGCGACGGGGCGGCGCGGGGAGGGCCGGTCCGGTGGTCGGGCGGCGGGTGCGGCCGAGCGGGCCGATGGGTCCGCCCGGGTCCCGAGGTCGGCCGGCCCGAGGCCGGCCCGGGCGCCGAGGGGGCTGCGGGGCACGCTCGTCCGGGTCTCGTTGGCGGTGACCACGATGGTGGCGCTGGCGTTCCTGATCCCGCTGGTCCTGGTGATCCGGGAGATCGCCGCGGACCGGACCTTCACCGATGCCGAGCGGCAGGCCGCCGCGTTGCAGCCGGCGCTGGTGATCACCACCGAACGGGCCGCGCTGGAGCCGGCGATCGCGAGTGTGCCGGCCGGATCGGGCGGGCGGATCGCGATCCACCTGCCCGACGGGTCGGTGCTCGGGCGGCCGCGCGCGAGCGAGCACAACGTGGCGGGCGCGCGCGAGTCGGCCCGCTCGTTCCGGGTCCGGGCGGGCGGCGGCTGGGCGCTGTTGCAGCCGGTGGTGCTGGACCAGGGGCGGATCACGGTGATCGAGGTGTACGTCCCGGACGGCGATCTCGACCACGGCGTGGGCACCGCGTGGCTGGTGCTGACCGGGGTGGCGGTGGTGCTGGTCGGCGGTTCGGTCCTGGTCGCCGACCGGCTCGGCGCGCAGGTGGTGCGCTCGGCCCGGGCGCTGGCCGCCGCCGCGCGTTCGCTGGGTACGGGCGACCTGGAGGCGCGGATCGCCCCGCAGGGCCCCTCCGAACTCCAGGAGGCCGCCACGTCGTTCAACACGATGGCCGATCGGGTCGAGCAACTGCTGGCCAACGAGCGGGAGATGGCCGCCGACCTGTCGCATCGGCTGCGCACCCCGCTGACCGCGCTGCGGCTGAACGCGGCGGCGCTCGGGGACGATCCGGTGGCCGAGCAGACCCGGGACGCGGTGGCGCGGCTGGAGCGCGAGGTGGACGAGTTGATCCGCGGCGCGCGGCGGTCCAGCGCGAGCATCGAGCGGGTGGGCTGCGACGCGGCGGAGGTGGTGCGGGCCCGGATGGACTTCTGGTCCGCGCTGGCCGAGGACGAGGATCGCCCGTGGCAGCTGGTGGGCGCGGAGGTGCCGGTACGGGTCCCGGTGTCCCGGGGCGACCTGGCCGCCGGTCTGGACGCGATGTTGGGCAACGTGTTCCGGCACACCGAGGAGGGGGTGCCGTTCTCGGTCACCCTGCACGCGGGCCGGGAATCGGTGATCCTGCTCGTCGCCGACGGCGGCCCCGGCATCGCCGATCCGGAGACCGCGCTGCGGCGTGGGCACGGCCAGGGCGGCGACGGCTCGACCGGCCTGGGTCTGGACATCGTGCGCCGGCTCGCGGAGGCCACCGGGGGAGAGGTCGACCTGGGTCGATCGGTGCTCGGCGGCGCGGAGGTGAGCGTACGCCTGGGCGCGGGCCGTACGGACGCGGTCACCCGGCGCAGTCGTCGGGCCGGCAAGAGTCGGCGCGGACGGCGCCGGCCGGTGTCGGCCGAGTGACCCGGCGCTTTCGGCCGGTTGTCGACGGTCGATTTTCTCACGGTGAGTCACCGGTCGTGCGCCCCCCGGAACCTTGGCGACGATTCACTCTTAAGAGGGCCTTAAACCCTCGTCCCGGGCCCAATCCGGTCGGGCCGACAGGTGTTCTTCGGCCACGGTTTTCACTAGCCTTCACAACGACGGTCCATTCGGAACCAACGGGACTCCCCCCTTTCCGAGTGGGCCAGGCGCAGCCCAATCCCCCCCAGGGTCTGTAGCCGTTCGGGGATCTGATCCCCGGCCGTTCGTGTCCCCACCCCCACCCGGGGCGCGACGGCACCCGGCCCGAGAGCGTGAGCTCTCGGGCCGGCCTTTTTTGCCCTACAGCGCGCCGACGCCGTGCAGGAACGCCTTCGTCTTCTCCGGCTCGTACATGAACTCCTCGAACTCCGCCGGGTTGTCGAACGCGCTCATGATCGCGTCGCAGACGGCCGGGCAGTCGTTGCCCGCGCCCATCAGCATCCGCATGTGCTCCGGCGGGGCGCCGAGCAGGGCGGTGGAGAACTTCACCCCGTGCCGCGCGCGGTCCCAGAACGTGGCGAAGAGCGACTCCATCCAGTCCGCGTCGAACGGCCGGTCCCCGTGCGCCACGATCGCGTTCAGGTACAGGTCGGCCGCCCGCGCGGCGTTGTTGGCGCCCTGGCCGCTGAGCGGGTCGTTGGTGACCAGCACGTCGCCGATCCCCAGGGCGACTCCGCCGGAGGGGAGTCGGGCGACCGGCTTGCGCACGATGGGGGAGAAGCCGCCGCTGAGCACGCACATCGGGTCGGTGAGTTCGGCCCGGCTGATCCGGTCGTGGTCCCACGGCGCGAACTGCCGCACCACGTCGCGCATCAGCGCCCAGTAGATCTGCGGGTCGCGCACCCCGCCGAACACGTCCAGCGGTCCGCCGGGGATCGCCTCGAGCAGGATCATGTCGCACGGCCCGGACAGGGTCAGGCCCGGGAACATGATGATCTCGCCCGCCTCGGGGATGGCGTTGACGTGCAGCGCGTCGTGCCCCACCGCCGGCCTGGGCGTCGCGCCGTGGAAGTAGGCGACCGCCAACTGCCGCTGCGGGGTCGTGAATTCGGACTTCTCGTGGTCCCGGTCGAACATCGACACCAACTCGCCCTTGCCGGCGGCCACCACCACGAGGTCGTAGGCACGGGTGAACCAGTCGATGTCGGACACCGCGACCGGGTGCACCACCAGGTTGCCGCCCCGGGCCACGAACAGCTCCATCCAGGCGGGCATCTTCATCCGCTGGTCCACCGACTGCGCGCCGCCCAGATCGCCCAGCCAGTCCACCACGGGCGTGCCGTCCGGGCCGGGGATGGTGAAGCCCGCCCGGTCGATCGGCGGCACCCGGTCGGCCCACAGGTCCAGCCCGTGCGGCCGTTCGAGGGCGACCGTCGAGGGCATCATGATCTGCGTCGAGGTCACCCGGCCCGCGCGTATCTCGTCGGGCGTGCGCTCGGTCATCACGGTCACGTCGTAGCCGTGGGCGAGCAATCCCAGGCCGAGCTGGAGCCCGGATTGGCCGGCACCGACGATGAGGATCCTGCGCATGGCTGAAGTCCCTTCCCCTGATCAAGTCGCATGCATCGTATGGCTCGCGCTGCGTGTTCACGGGGGCACCGACGGGAACTCGGGGGCCGCCGAACGGAGATCGGGCCTCGGCCGTCGGCGGGCTCGGGGTGTCCACCTCAGGGGCGGGGCGCCGTCCACCGCTCGCGTGTGCTCCAGCCGGAATCCCGGTCCCGGTCGTCCCGGATCCGCACGCTCCAGTAGTACGTGGTGCCCGATTCGTAGCGGAACCCCGACGGCCGCACCCCGGCGTGCTGCGCGGAGTGCACGACCCCGCTGTCCCACACGTCCGGGTCGACGCCGCCGGCGAGCACCGTGTCCAGCGAGACCGGATCGGCGGAGATGACCAGCCGGTAGGTGCGCTGCGCGCGGTCGTGGCCGCGGTCGCGGTAGCGGACCGCCCAGCCGATCCCGTCGGACCCCGTCCGCGCCTCGTCCGACTGCGCGACCACGGTCGGCGCCTGCCGGGACGCCGGCGATCCGGAGCGGGCCGCGTACCCGAGCAGGCTGCCCGCCAGTACCACGCCGGTCGACAGCACCAGACCCGTGAGCAGCACCGGGCCCACCCGTCCCACGCGTCGTGCCGACCCCACGAGCACCCCGTCCCAGGCGGCGGATGATCACGCGACCCTAGACATGTGACACGCGTCACCGGAAGCCCCCGCGATCGGTGCGCGGGACGCCGCCGCCGACGCGCGGGCGGGGTCGTATCCGGGTTGGGTCCGGGACGGGGTCGGCGAGCAGGCAGGATAGACGGGTGACTCTCATCGATCTGCTCCCCGCCGAGGCCGACCCCGACGCGCTGTACGAAGCCTTCGCCGCGTACGCGGAAGAGCGCGGCCTCACCCTGTACCCCGCGCAGGAAGAGGCGCTGATCGAGCTGGTCTCGGGCAACAACGTCATCCTGAACACGCCGACCGGCTCGGGCAAGAGCCTGGTCGCCGCCGGCGCGCACTTCGCCGCGCTGGCCCGCAAGGAGCGCAGCTTCTACACCGCGCCGATCAAGGCGCTGGTCTCGGAGAAGTTCTTCGACCTGGTGGCCCAGTTCGGCACCGAGAACGTCGGCATGATGACCGGCGACGCCTCGGTCAACGCCAGCGCGCCGATCATCTGCTGTACCGCCGAGGTGCTGGCCAACATCGCGCTGCGCGACGGCGCGGACGCCGACGTGGGCCTGGTGGTGATGGACGAGTTCCACTTCTACGGCGACCCGGACCGGGGCTGGGCCTGGCAGATCCCGCTGATCGAGCTGCCGAGGGCACAGTTCCTGCTGATGTCGGCGACGCTCGGCGACATGGACCACTTCCAGGCCGACCTGAAGCGGCGTACCGGCCGGTCCACCACGATCGTCAAGTCGGCCACCCGCCCGGTGCCGCTCTACTTCTCCTACCGGGTCACCCCGCTGCACGAGACCATCGAGGAGTTGCTGACCACGCGTGAGGCGCCGGTGTACATCGTGCACTTCACCCAGGCGTCGGCGGTCGAGCGGGCCCAGTCGTTGATGAGCATCAACATGTGCACGCGCGCGGAGAAGGACGAGATCGCGTCGGTGATCGGGCGCTTCCGGTTCACCACCAAGTTCGGCCGCCAGCTCTCGCGCTGGGTGCGGCACGGGATCGGCGTGCACCACGCGGGCATGTTGCCCAAGTACCGCCGGCTGGTGGAGCGCCTCGCCCAGGCCGGGCTGCTCAAGGTGATCTGCGGTACCGACACCCTCGGCGTCGGGGTCAACGTGCCGATCCGCACGGTGTTGTTCACCGCGTTGTCGAAGTACGACGGCCAGCGGGTGCGCCGGCTGCGGGCGCGCGAGTTCCACCAGATCGCCGGGCGGGCCGGGCGGGCCGGCTTCGACACGGTGGGCAACGTGGTGGCGCAGGCCCCCGAGTACGAGATCGAGAACCTCAAGGCGCTGGCCAAGGCCGGCGACGACCCGAAGAAGCGCCGCAAGGTGGTGCGCAAGAAGGCTCCGGAAGGTTTCGTCGGCTGGAACGAGGAGACCTACACCAGACTCCAGGAGGCCGAGCCGGAGCCGCTGGCGTCCCGTTTCCGGGTCACCCACGCGATGCTGCTCGCGGTGATCAACCGGCCCGGCAACGCGTTCGAGGCGATGCGGCACCTGCTGGTCGACAACGACGAGCCGCGCGCGCGGCAGTTGCGGCACATTCGGCAGGCGATCGCGATCTACCGCTCGCTGCTCGACGGCGGTGTGGTGGAAAAGCTCGACGCCCCGGACGAGGAGGGCCGCATGGTGCGGCTCACCGTGGACCTCCAGGCCGACTTCGCGCTCAACCAGCCGCTGTCCACCTTCGCGCTGGCCGCGTTCGACCTGCTCGACCCGGAGGCGCCGACCTACGCGCTCGACGTGCTCTCGGTGGTCGAGGCGACCCTGGACGATCCGCGGCAGATCCTGGCCGCGCAGTTGAACAAGGCCAAGGGCGAGGCGGTCGGGCAGATGAAGGCCGACGGCATCGAGTACGAGGAGCGGATGGAGCGGCTGGCCGACATCCGGTACCCGCGTCCGCTGGAGGAACTGCTCGAACACGCCTACGCGATCTACATGCGCAGCCACCCGTGGGTGGGCGACCACCCGCTGTCGCCCAAGTCGATCGTGCGCGACATGTTCGAGCGGGCGATGACGTTCGGCGACTACGTCGGCTGGTACGAACTCGCGCGCACCGAGGGCATCGTGCTGCGCTACCTGGCGAGCGCGTACAAGGCGCTGAACCAGACCGTGCCGGACGACGCCAAGAACGAGGACCTGCACGACATGATCGCGTGGCTGGGCGAACTCGTCCGCCAGGTCGACTCCAGCCTGCTCGACGAGTGGGAGAAGTTGGCCAACCCGGACGCCACGCAGGAGGAGTTGGACGACATCGAGGGGCGCACCGCGCCCGTCACCGCCAACGAGCGCGCGTTTCGGGTCCTGGTGCGCAACGCGCTCTTCCGGCGGGTGGAACTCGCGGCGCTGCGGCGCTACTTCCAACTCGGCGAGTTGTCCGAGCAGGAGGGCGACACGGCGTGGGATTCGGAGCGCTGGCAGGACGCGCTGGCGGACTACTGGGACGAGCACGACTCGATCGGCACCGGCCCCGACGCGCGCGGGCCCAAGCTGCTGCAGATCACCAAGGAGGACTCGGCATGGCGGGTCCGCCAGGTGTTCGACGACCCGGCGCAGGACCACGACTGGGGCATCACCGCCGAGGTGGACCTGACCGAGTCGGACGAGACCGGGCGCGCGGTGGTGCGGGTGGTGGCGGTGGACCGGATGTGAGGGGCGGCCGGGGGCGCGCGGTGTCGTGGGTGGTTACCGTCGATCGTATGTGAGTTCGGGCAGACTGGGCCGATGACGAAGAAGCGGCTCGCCGTCGACGCACACGGCTCGATCCTGTCCCGGAACTCGCACAACTCGGTGTTGTCGATCGGGTCGGAGGGTTCGGTGCTCTCGATCGGCTCGGTGGGCTCGGTGTTGTCGATCGGCTCGGTCGGCTCGGCGCTGTCCTTCGGGTCGGTCGGCTCGACCCTGTCGTGCGTGTCGATCGGTTCGTTTCTGGGCGTGGCCTCGGCGTTCTCGGCCCAGTCGGTGTGGTCGGCCTTCTCGTTCCAGTCCAGCGGCGGCCTGTTCGACGCCCACAACAGGCGCCGCGACGTCCGCCGGGCGGCGCTCCCGACGGCGGTCGCGGTGGCCGCGTTGGCCACGACCGTCGCGCTGGTCCGCCGTTCCCGCTGACGCCGCCGACGCCTCCCGGCGGGGCTGCGCCCCCGGACCCGGGCCCAGAGCACGCCGCGCGGTCACCCGCCGTGCCCGCGACGTGGATCGCCCCGGCCGCGCGACGCGGGGAGTCGCACGACGAGGCGTCGCGGTCGGGTCAGCGGATCCTCGACGCGGCGTCGCGGAGTACGCCGGGGACCAGGCGGCGGTGTACGGCGGACAGCGGGGGCCAGATCAGTCGGCCGGGGGTGCGTTCGTAGCGCAGGAACGTCGCGAGCGAGACCCGGCCCTCGCTCGTTCGCACGACGAGGTCGGCGGTCAGGGACGGGGACGCGGTCGCCAACCGGATCCAGTCCGGGCCGCGTTCGGCGACGCGCCAGCCGGCCACCGTGTCCGGCGAGCGGCCGTGGGTGAGGCGCAGGCCGAGCAGGCCGCGCCAGATCAGGCGTTCCCCGGTGCCGGGGACGTCGCCGAACATCGCCCGGGCCCACTGCTCGGGCGTGGCGTCGGTGGCCGCCTCCGTGGCGAGGGTGAACACGTCGCCGTAGTCGAAGTCCGGCATCGAGGTGAGGGCGTGGAACGACGGGGGCATGTCGTGCCGCCCCACGACGCCGTCGACGGTGCCCGCCGGGCGGCCGCCTTCCGGCTTCGCCCGGCCGTACTCCCGCCAGGCGCGTTCCCATTGGCGGGTGAGCGCCGGGTAGACGACGAGGTGGCGGAACGGCGCGATGGCGGCCATGTACAGCCGGCCGAAGGTGCCGTTGGGCTTCACCAGGACGGCCATGCGCAACTCGTGGTCGCCGCTCGCGGTCGGCACCCATGCGAGGTGCATGATCGTGTGGACGGTCTTGTTCGCCAACTCGCGGGCGCACTCGGTGTCCAGCTCGTACACGGGGGTGAGCGGCATCTCCTCGGACTCCGGGCCCGGGCTGTCGCGCAGGTCGTCGGGGAGGCGATCGCGCAGGGACGAAACCCGTGCCGCGAGACCGTCCTTCGGCTCGTCCCAGCCGAACAGGGCGCCGATCTTCCAGCGCGCGGCGAACAGGAACCGGACCGGCGCGCTCTGCTTCCCGGGTCCGCCGGCCGCCCGCATCGCGGCGAGCATGGTCGGGAAGTCGTCCGGCCCGGCGCCGGGCGTGCGGAACGACCACACGTCCTCCACCCGGAAGTCGCGGGTGAGTTCGTGGATGCGCCACGGCTGATCGGTGTACGCGGTGCGGGGAAGCTTCATCGGCAGGACCGCCTCGGATGCGCGATATACGGGTGCGTATAAAATGAGCCTAGCCGTTCTATACGGCTCCGTACATCAGGCATGGAAGTGAAGTGGGGCACATGGTGGGAACGCCGCGCACACCGCGTGACAGGTGGGTCGAGGAGGGGCTGCGCGCCCTGGCCGCCGGCGGTCCGGACGCGGTCCGCGTCGAGGCGCTGGCCAAGCGGCTCGGCGTCACCAAGGGCGGTTTCTACGGCTACTTCGCCGACCGCGGCGCCCTGCTGGAGACGATGCTGGAGACCTGGGAGCGGGAGAGTACCGACGAGGTGATCGAGCGGGTCGAACGCGAAGGCGGCGATCCGAGGACCAAGATCCAGCGCGCGGGCGCGCTCACCTTCTCCGGCGACCGCCTGCTGCCCCTGGACCTGGCCATCCGCGACTGGGCCCGGCGCGACGAGGCGGTCGCGGCGCGACTGCGCCGCGTGGACGCCCGACGCATGGCGCTGCTGCGCGAGATGATCGGCACGTTCTGCGCCGACCCGGACGAGGTCGAGGCCCGCAGCCTGATGGCCTTCGCGATGGCGATCGGCGGCCACTTCCTCGACCTCGACCACGGCCCCCGAACCAAGGCCGAAGTCCGCGCCCACGCCGCCGACATCCTCCTCGACCGCCCCAGGCCGAAGCCCGACGCCTGACGAGGACCCGCCCACGCGGGACGGTCGCCCGCATTCGCCCCTCGTGGGCGTCGTCGCCTGGGTAGGTTGCTGTTCGGGGTCGGCCGGCCCCCGGGGAAGTGGGGGATGACATGCGATTCCTGGAGCGGGAACGGGCCACGACGGCGAAGCTGCTGCCGGGGCTGGACGAGAGCCTGCGGGCGGTGCCGCTCATGGAGTTGGAGAGCCCCGACGCCCCCGGCATCGGGCTCTTTCGCGACAGCGGCGGCCCCGGCCTCGTGGTGCCGTCCGACAACCGGGGTCTGGGGGCCACCGCCCTGGACGCCCTGCGGGTGCAGCGCGCGCTGGGCAGCAGGTCACCGTCGCTGGCCGCGGCCACGACCACGCACCACTTCGCGATGGCCCTCCTGGCCGGTCTGGTCACCGACCAGGGCCTGGAGTGGATGCTGGTCGAGGGGATGGCCGCCGACAACCGCCTCGCGGCGACCGACCTCGCCGAGGAGCGCCCCGACGCCGCGATCCTCTCCGCCTCGATGACGGCCACCGACGGGCCCGACGGGGTGCGGATCGGCGGGGCCACGCGCGCGGGCGCGCTCGCCCGGTCGATGGACCTGCTCGTCGTCGGCGCCACGATCGCCCGCTCGGACGGCTCGGGCGACGAACTCGCGGTGGCGCTGGTGCCCGCGGAGAGCGAGGGTATGAGCGTCGGGGACACGGACGCGACGAGGGAGCAGGTCACCCTCGACGACGCCCTCGTACCGCCCGAGTTGGTGGTGCGGGCCTCGGAGCTGGACGGGCCACTCGACGCACGGCTGAGCTCGGCCTTCGCCTGGTTCCAGGTCCTGATCACGGGCAGCCGGCTCGGGGCCGCCGACGCACTGGTCGAGCGGGTGCTGCTCGACGGCCGGGTGCCCGAGTCCGAGCGGGTCCGGCTGCTGGTGGAGGCCGAGGGCGCGATGTCGGCCGCGGAGGGCATCGCCCGCCGGATCGACGACGGCGACGCGGACGCGTCGATCCTGGCCCACTCGCTGTACGTCCGGTACTGCGTGCAGGACGCCCTCTCCCGGGTGGTCCCGCGTGCGGTCGAACTCCTCGGCAACCTCGACTCCGCCACCTCCGCCGAGGTCGCCCACCTGACCGCCTGCGCCGACGCACTGGCCCTGCACCCGCCGACCCGCTCCCGGACGACCGGCCTCCTGGCGGCGTACCTGGCCGACGGCGGCCTCCCCCTCACCTGACCCGGACAACCCGGCGTCGGTCGGACGGGCCGGGTCATGGGCCCGGCCCGATACATCTCGGCGGCGGCTGCGGGACACGGCGCCGACGGCCGGGCGGGTTCGCGGGGAGGGAGCGGGCTCAGTCCAGGTCCAGGTCCTCCGCCGGCTTCGGGCTCGGGCGCCAGGTCGGGCCCGGGGTGCGCTTGGTGCCGGCGAAGGCGGTCAGGTCGTAGGCGGATTCGGCGTGCACCGCCAGGTCCAGGCCGCGTTGTTCGTGGTCGGCGTGGGCGCGGAAGCCGATGGTGCGGTCGATCGCCTTGGCGATCGTGTACGTCACGCCGAAGGAGAACGCGGAGACCACCACGATCGCGACCAACTGCTTGCCGAGCAGCTCCGCGCCGCCGCCGTGCAGCAGGCCCGCCGGTCCGCCCGTGACGTCCTTCGCCGCGAACAGGCCGATCAGCAGCGTCCCGACCACACCGCCGACGTAGTGCACGCCGACCACGTCCAGCGAGTCGTCGTAGCCGAAGCGGTGCTTCCAGCCGACCGCGAAGCTGCACAGGACGCCCGCCACGAGGCCGATCGCCATCGCGCCCGGCAGGTCCACCACACCGCACGCCGGGGTGATCGCGACCAGGCCCGCGACCGCGCCGGAGGCCGCGCCGAGGGTGGTCGCGTGTCCGTCCCGGCGCTTTTCCACCGCGAGCCAGCCGATCAGGGCGGTACATCCGGCCGCCTGCGTATTCACCAACGCCTGTGCCGCGAGCCCGTTGGCGCCGAGCGCGGAGCCGCCGTTGAAGCCGAACCAGCCGAACCACAGCAGCCCCGCGCCCAGCACCACCAGTGGCAGGTTGTGCGGCCGCATCGGATCCCGCTTGAAACCGATTCGCGGGCCGAGCACCAGGGCCACCGCCATGCCCGCCGCGCCGCAGTTGATCTCCACCACCAGGCCGCCCGCGAAGTCGAGCGCGCCGAGCCGGTGCGCGATCCAGCCGTCGGGACCCCAGACCCAGTGGGCGAGCGGGACGTACACGCAGATCACCCACACGGCGCAGAAGAGCACCCAGGCCTTGAACCGGGTGCGGTCCGCGATCGCCCCGGAGATCAGTGCCACGGTCAGGATCGCGAAGGTCAGCTGGAAGGCCATGAACAGCAGTTCCGGCACCGTGCCGTGCAGATCGGTGGGCTTGGTGCCGGCCATGAACACGCTGCCGAGATCGCCGAGCAGACCGCCGCCCACGTCGCCGCCGAAGGCCAGGCTGTAGCCGAAGGCGATCCACACCACGGTCACCACCGCGATCGCCACGAAGCTCATCATCAGCATGTTCAGCACGCTCTTGGCCCGCACCATGCCGCCGTAGAAGATCGCCAGGGCGGGGGTCATCAGCAGCACGAGCGCGGTGGCCACGAGCAGCCACGCGGTGTCTCCGGCGTTCAGGGCGTCGGGGGCGACGGCGACGGTCATGCGGCTCCCTCATGGGCCTGATGGGGTTTCAGGTCAGGGTGCGCAGCGCGGGTTTCCTGGCGTATACCTCGGTGTTACGCGCGGGTTAAGTAACCGGCCGTGTGTTACGCGGGCATTGCCCGATGGTGAGCGGGTGGGCACGGGGTGAGCGCCCCGACACGCCGGTGAAACACGGATGGCCGACCCGGCTTCACTCCGGCGCCCGCCCGCCCGAGCGGCGGGTGACCAGTCGGGCCACCGCCCCCAACCGCTCGCCGTAGTCGCCCACCCGACGGCCCGTCACGGCCTTCAGGCCGTTGAGCGTGAGGGCGACCGCGACCCGCCCGGCGGCGTCGAAGACCGGGGCGACCAGGGTCGAGATGTCGTACGTGGTGTCCGGGTCCACCGCGATCAGCTCGTACTCCTCCTCGCCGAGCGCCGCGACCAGTTCGGCCAGTCGGTCGCGCAGCAGCGGCGCCTCGCGGGGGTGTTCGGCCATACGCTCCAGCGTGTCGCCGATCCGGGTCCGGGTCGGGCTGTCCAGGGTGATCGAGTAGCCGCGCTCGCGGACCGCGCCGAGGGTGGCGGGCAGGTGGATCCGGGCCGTGCCGCGCACCCGCTCGTCGAGCCGGTCCAGCCAGGCGTCCACCTCGGCGGGCGGGGACCAGGCGTGGAACACCTGCCCGAGCGGCGGCACCATGCGCAGCCGCTGGCCCACCCGGACGTCGGCGGACGCCAGTTGCGGCCGGCCCTCGACGGCCAGGATCACCACCTCGTCGCCGATCGCCACACTCGCCACCAGCTCGGTGTCGAACTCGCCGGCCAGTGACCGCAGTTCGGCCCGAGCCAGGTCCACCGCCCGGTTGCCGCGCAGCGCCGCGTCGCCCAGCGCGATCGGCGCCGGGCCCAGCTCGTACGTCTTGCGGCGCGGATGCCGCACCAGGTAGCCGCCGTCCTCCAGCGCCTGGAGCACGGCGAGCGCGGAGGCGAGGTTGATGCCGAGCGCGGTGTGCAGTTCGGACAGCGTGTACGCCTGGCCCGGATGGGCGGCGAAGAAGTTCAGGATCTCCACCGCGCGACCGGCGGCGAGGGCGGGACGAACCATGAGGGCGACTCTCCGACCCGGCGGGCATTCTCCGGCCCGGCGGGCATCTTGTGGCCGATACCTCGCGAGGCCACACTCGGCACCACGAAATACGGGATTCGGAAACACTTTTCGATATATCGAAATCTACCGGACCCCGAACCCGACCCGGGAGTCGCCTCATGAAGCTCGACGTGCTCTACGAAGTGGACGTGCCGCGCCCCTGGCCCGGCGAGCACCCGCACGGCCAGCGGCGCGCCGAGCAGCGCGCCTACCGCGAGGCGGTGGAGCAGATCCGGCTGGCCGACCGCATGGGGTTCCACACCGTCTGGGCGGTCGAGCACCACTTCCGCGAGGGCCGCTCGCACATGCCGGCCTCCGAGGTCTTCCTCGGCCACCTCGCCGGCCTCACCGAGCGCATCCGGATGGGCTTCGGCGTCACCCTCACCCCGTTCGGCTTCACCCCGCCGCAGCGGATCGCGGAGAAGGTGGCCACCGTGGACATCCTGTCCGGCGGCCGGGTGGAGTGGGGGACGGGCCGCTCCACGCCGATGGAGCAGACCGCGTTCGGCGTGGACATCGCCCGCTCCCGCGACGACTGGCGGGAGGCGATCGAGATCGTCACGGGCATGTGGCGCGAGGAGTACTTCGAGTACGCGTCGGAACGGTTCACCTTCCCGCGCCGGATGGTCACCCCCAAGCCGTTCCAGGACCCGCACCCGCCGTGCTGGATGGCCGCCACCTCGCAGGGCTCGGCGGAGATCGCCGGTCGGTACGGCCTGGGCATGTTGTCCTTCTCGATCATGCAGCCGCTGGAGACGATGGCCGCCCAGGTGGCCGCCTACCGCGCCGCGGCGGCCGACCCCACGCCGCTGACCGACGTGACCACGAACAAGGTCGCCGCCTACACGCTCGTCCACACCACCGCCGGCAAGCGGGTGGATCGCCGGGTCTGGGACTCGGTCGCGTGGTGGTACAAGAACCTGGCCATGTTCACCCTGGAGTGGGAACTGCCGCACCTGTCCCCGGAGGAGCGCGACCGCACCTTCCCGCTCCTGAAGCCGCTGTTCGAGGGCGAGGTCCCGGTGGACACCTTCGACGCCGCCGACATGATCGTGATCGGCGACGTGGACACCTGCGTCCGCAAGCTCAAGCGCTACGCGGACCTGGGCGTGGACGAGTTGATCTGCTACGTCCAGTGGGGCTTCCTGGAGCACCGGGAGATCATGCGCACCCTCGAAATCCTCGGCAAAGAGGTCATTCCGGAACTGGAGAGGTATCGACCAAACAAATAGTGGGCGGATGTGGTCGGTTGCTGATGATTCTTGGCGCCGTGAGCACCCTTCACATTCGTGTCGCGAGCGCGACGCATCATCCCCGCCGGCCTCGTCCCGGCCCTGGCCGTCGGCTGCGGCGGGTCGAGAGGCGGGGCCGGGTCCAAGGCCGAGCGGCCGGCCACCGGCGCTCCCGCGCCCGCCGGAACCACCCCGCGTGCGTCGACGGCGCGGTGGAGACGTATCCGGTCGAGGGCGAACTGCCCGTCGCCGGTACCCGCTGCGGCTGACCGCGACTCGGCCGAGGGCGGGACGCGCATCACGATTGCGGCTCTCGTCCCCCCGCGCCGTGCTCGCGTTGTACGGTCCGTGAGTGACAGTCACATCACTCGCGACGTGGCCCGTCGACTACCCGAGCGACTACGCGGTGGTCGATGTGGAGACCACGGGGCTTCGGAGTTCGGATCGCATCGTTTCGGTGGCCGTGGAGGTCCTGGACCGACACGGCACCGTCACCGATCGCTGGTCGACGCTGGTGGATCCCGGGCGTGATCCGGGACCGGTGCACATTCACGGGCTGACCGCCGAACGGCTGGCGGGGGCACCGACGTTCGACCGGGTGGCGGAGGATCTGGCCGAGTATCTGGCCGGGCGGGTATTCGTCGCGCACAACGCGCCGTTCGACTGGCAGATGTTGACGTCGGAGTATCGGCGGCTGGGCACGGCGTGGCCGATGGAGCGTCGATTGTGCACGATGGCGCTCGCGCGGCATCTGGAACTGCCGGTCGGCGACTACCGGTTGGCCACCCTCGCCGAGCACTACCGGGTCCGCCAATTGCGGGCGCACGACGCGGTGGACGACGTGCGGGTGCTCTCCGAGATCTTCCGGTACGGCCTGCACGAGGCGGCCGGCGCGGGCCTGCCGCTGCCGCTGACCGCGCCCGGCGACGAACCGGGGCAGCGCCGCGCCGCGGTCGCGCGCGGTCGCAACGCGGAACGCGGCACGCCGGCCAAGGCGCCGTGTCCGTGGGTGAATCCGGGTCGGCTCGACCTCGGCGTCGGGCTGGTCCAGGGCATGCGTGTGGTGTTCACCGGCGAAACCGACCGGCCGCGCGAGAGGTTGGAGCTGCGCGCGATCGAGGCCGGGCTGTACGTCACCGGCGCGGTCAGCGGCAAGACGTCGGTCCTGGTCACCAACGACCCGCGGAGCGGCAGCGGCAAGAACCGCCGGGCGGCGCAGGCGGGGACGCCGGTGATCGACGAGGCGACGTTCGTCGAGCTGGTGGCCCGGGTGCGGCCCGGGACGGCGCGGGTCGGGGTGGTGCCGGCGCCGCGTGGGGAGGGTGGGCCGGCGGTGGACGCGGGCGGCCCGGTGGTGGTCCCGGAGCGTACCGAGGCCGGTGCGGCGTTCGACCCGGCCCGAGCCGCGGCCGTTCCCACCCGGGCCGGCGCCGCGCCGGACCCGGCCCGGGCCGCCACCGTGCCCGCCACCGCCCCCGACGCGCCGCGGGCCGGTGCGCGTGCGGCCGTGCGCCAGGTCCTGGTCCTCCAGGGCCACGACGAGCACCTGGACGGCGGTCGGGTCCGGCAGCTCGTCCTGGAGTCCGGAGCCCGGCTTCGGATCAACCTCACCTCGACCGTGGACACCGTGGTGGTGCTGCCCGGCGCGGCGGCCGACCCCCGGATCGCCCGGGCCGAGGCGTTCGGGGCGGTCTGTCTGACCGAGGCCGAGTGGTCCGCGTCGGTGTCCGGGACCCCGACGGCGCCCGCGACGCCCGGCCGGCCGGACACCGGCCATCTGCCGCGCGGGGGCACGGTCGAGTTGCCCGGCGGCGCCCACCCCGGCCGGTGGACGCTGAACGCCTCGTGGGCCTGGGATCGTCCCGACGAGGAGATCGACATCGTGGCCTTCCTCCTCGACGAGCACGAACGGGTACGCGGCGACGCCGACTTCGTCTTCTGGAACCAGCCGGCCGCGCCGCTCGACCTGGTCGTGCTCGACGCGTCGGGGCCGGCCGAGCAGACGGTCACCCTCGAACTGGACGCGCTGCCGCGTGACGTACGTCGCGTCGTGATCGCCGCCGCCGTCGACGGAACCAGTACGTTCGACGCGGTCGGGCCGATCGAACTGGACGTCGCGCCGTTCCAGGGAACCGCGTTCCGCCGCTCCGTGCTCGACGCCGCGACGGTGGAACGGGTGTTGCTGCTCGGCGCGTTCTACCGTCTGGGCACGGGTTGGAAGTTCCGCACCGAGGGCCAGGGCTACGAGTTCGACCTCGCGGGACTGGCCGCCTCCTTCGGCGTGGACATCGCCTAGGAACCGGTCCGACTCGTCGACATTACGACCGCCCGACCGGCCGGTAACCGGAGCACGATTCGGTCGCCGGGCGGCGGAGTGGTTTGCTTGACCCGGCCGACAGCAATCGAGGGCAAGGAGTGGTCATGGCGCAGGTCAGGGCAACCGCACACACGACTGTGGCGGCGGAACCGAAGGCGGTTTTCGCGGCCGTCGCGGATTACGCGGACGTGCGACCCAAGCTGCTCACCGAGCACTTCTCGGAGTACGACGTGCGCGAGGGCGGCAAGGGCGCCGGTACGGTCGCGCACTGGCGGCTGCAGGCCACCAGCAAGCGCTCGCGCGACTGCCTGGTGACGGTCACCGAACCGGCTCCCCTCACGCTGGTGGAGACCGACGCCAATTCGTCGATGGTCACCACGTGGACCGTCTCGCCCGCCGGTGCCGGCAGCCGGGTCGAGGTCGTCACGGTGTGGAACGGGGCCGGCGGCATCGGGGGCTTCTTCGAGAAGACCTTCGCGCCGGCCGGGTTGAAGCGGATCTACGACGGCGTCCTGGCGAAGCTGCCCGACGCGCTCTGACGAGCCGGAACGGGTCACGCGAAACGGAAGAGGCCGCCGGCCCCACCGCGAGGTGGGTGCCGGCGGCCTCGGCGCGTTCGGGCCGGTGGCTGGATCAGGTGAGCAGGGAACCCGCGCCGATGCCGAGGGCGGCGGCGGAGACCAGACCGAAGAAGCCGACCCAGAACGCGCCCGGTATGCGGGTCAGATCGGCGAGTTGATCCGCGTCCGACCACGGCGCACGGCCCCGGCTGCGCATCTGCTGCAACTCCAGGACCGGGCGTACGCCGGACACCAGCAGGAACCACACCAGCAGATAGGCGAACGCCGCCTGGATCCGGGCACTGGCCAGCCACGAGATGGCGAAGATCACCCCGGCGGTGACCAGCAGCACCAGCGCGCCGAACCAGTTGCGTATCGCGACGAACATCAACGCGAGCAGCACCAGCGCCACCCACAACACCATGGTGATGTGCGCGCCCGCGAGCAGCGCCGCCCCGCCCGCGCCCAGGAGCGACGGCGTGATGTAACCGGCCATCGCGGTGAACACCATGCCCAGGCCGGTGGGTTTGCCCACCGACACGGTCACCCCGGAGGTGTCCGAGTGCAGCCGGATCCCGGACAGCCGGCGCCCCATCAGCAGCGCCACCATCGCGTGTCCGCCCTCGTGGGCGATCGTCACCACCGTGCGCAGCGGTCGCCAGGTCGGGCGGTACAGCACCACCGCGACCGCGACCGCCCCCGTCACCAACGCGAGCCAACTCGGCGGATCCGGCTGGGTTCCGACCACCCGGTCCCACATGTCCTGCAACGACACCGTGTCGACGCTGCTCACGCCGCCCCTCTCGTCCTACGTCCCGACCGCTGCCCCCGCCGCGAACGCTACCGCCCGCCGCGCACCCCCGATCGCCCTCGCGCCGTCCCGTGACGCGACTGTCGCCGACCCGGGGCACGCCCGGACCGGGCGGTCAGCCGCCGGCGGCTTCGGTGGCGGCTTCGGTGCCGACGTCGATCCGGCGGTCGGCGACCTCGACCCGGACCCCGCCGCCGAGCACCAGCCGATCACGCGGGGCGAGGATCACCTCCGTGTCAGCGGCCAGCGGCCGGCCCGGCTCGTACGTCGCGCCGTTCCAGCGCTCCACCTCGGTGCCGTTGGCGGAGCCGAGATCGACCGCGACCACGTGCTCGCCGGCCCGCCCCGAGGTCAGGCGAAGCAGTACGTGCTGTCGGCTCACGTAGCGCACCGCCTCGCCGAACCGGTGCCCCCGACCGCCCAGGTCGTAGCCGTTGTCGATGCGCCCCCGGCCGAGCACGAGGGTGTCGCCCACCTCCAGCGGAAGCCGCTCGATCGACGCGCCGCCGGCATGGTCGGCCAACGCCACCTCCCGCAGCGCCCGGCGCGCCCCCGCCGCCCGGAGCGCACTCGCGCAGCCGGGACAGATCGCCCGCCCACCGCCGTCCACGCGCGGCCACACCGGCAGCCGCCCACTCCAGGTACGCGCGTACGCACACGACGTCTCGACGCAGCGCCACCGCGTGCGCACGATCTCCGGATGCCGTGCCGAATCGGGGTGGCGGTCGTCGACGTCCTCGGCGCGCGCGACAGGCGACTCGGGTCGGATCCCGGCGGGCACGAAGCGCACCCCGTCCGCATCCCGCCGCCAGTGGTGGAACCGCTCGGGATGCGCCTCGATCCACGGGTGGCGGCGGCGAAAGTCGAGGAAAGGATCCCCGCTCAGCACATGCAGCCCGTCGGCTTCGGCCCGCTCCAGGATCACCGTGTCCGCGACCGGCACCAGACTCGCCTCACCGCGCCCGACAAGCCGCCGCAACGCCTGCGCGTCGGCCGGGCTCAGGGTGTACAACAACGCCCGGTCGACCACGAGTTCGACCCGCGCATCGGCCCCGTGGCGAGCCCGCCAAGCCGCCTTGGCGGCATCGACCCGAGCCAGAATCGCACCCTCCGCGCCGGCCGGTTCCCACTCCTCGGAGTGACACACATCGGCCACATCCACGATCGCGTCCCACATACCGTCCCCCTGTTCGAACCCTGCCCCATTCCTATCCGAAACCCGCCCCGCCCCGCCGCGCCACACGCCGCCGTACACGGGGGATCGCCGAGGTAGGCCCGGCAGCCGCCGGCAGTCGATCCTGGGCTCGGTGATCGTCGGCCGCGTGGTCGCGCTACCGCGTGGGTCCGGCGGAGCGCTGTTCCCATCGGTCCCAGTGCAGGACGTGCTCGCGGGGGATTCGGGGGGCAGGCTTGAAGTCGGTGCCGATGGTGTAGGCCAGCGGGATGAACGCGGCCAGCATGATCTCGTCGTACGGAACGCCGAGCGCCTTGGCCAAGTCCCGCTCCAGCGGTCCCTGCGCTGTCGTCCAGGTGGTGCCCAGGCCGCGTGCGCGGGCGGCCAACATGAAGCTCCACGCCGCCGGCAGGATCGAGCCCCACGCCCCCGCCTGCACGGTCACCGGAGCGTGGTCGGTGCGTCCTTCCACCCCGGGGATGACGAAGGCGGGCACCCGGTGGATGTTCGCGGCCAGGTGGCGCAGGCCGTCGAAGACACGCTCGGTGGAGCCGGCGTGGTAGGTCATCCGCCACGCGTCGCGTTCGGTCAGGGGATGCCCGGCGGCCAGGGGTAGGGCGCGCAGGAAGATGTCCGCCACGGCCCGCCGCTGGGCGTCTTCGGTGACGACGATGAAGTGCCAGCGCTGCCGGTTGCGGCCGGTCGGCGCCTGCGTGGCCACGTCCACGCACTCCTCGATCAGGGAT
This sequence comes from Embleya hyalina, assembly GCF_003967355.1. GTDB lineage: Bacteria > Actinomycetota > Actinomycetes > Streptomycetales > Streptomycetaceae > Embleya > Embleya hyalina. The sequence goes on from NZ_BIFH01000014.1 coordinate 32,235, forward strand.
CGCGGGACCGGCCGGTCCAGGTCCAGGCGCTTGCGCACCGCGCGGGTGGTCGACAGGAGTTCGTCGGGGGTCAGATCCAGGGTCACGGCCGCTTCCTTCGCAGATTTCCGTCTCGGCACAGATCATCTGTCTTCAGATGATTGGCGAGCATACAAATCAGATGAGTGGTACGCAAACAATCTGGAGGCAGATGAATTTTGGTAGGGTCGAGGGACGACCGCCGCACGCGCAGAGGAGGTGGGCATGCCGCCCAAGACCGCAAACCGCGAGGCCGGCTACTTTGCGACACTTGCGGCGGAGCGCTCCGACATCGCGCTGTGCCGGGCCTCGACGGTCGTTGCCCGCGCTGCGGAGGCCCGCGCGAACGAGTCCGGGATCGGCGTCGGGCAGCATCTGGTGCTCAAGATGCTCGCCGAGGTCGGTCCGAGTTCGCAGCGCATCCTGAGTGACCAACTGCGCATCGACCGCAGCGTCATGGTCGGCATCTGCGACGGCCTGGAGCAGGCGGGACACGTACGGCGCGAACGCGACGCGGGCGATCGCCGCGCCTACGCCGTCACGATCACCGACTCGGGCCGCCGGCTCCTCGCCCGCGCCGAGGACGCGGTACCGGAATTCCTCGACGACACCTTCGCGGACCTCACCCCGGCCGAACGCGAGCAACTCTCCGCGCTGCTCGCGAAGGTCCTGCGGCTCCGCCCCTGACGTAGCCCCGGTCGTCTTCGGAGAGGACCCGGACGCCTCCATCCGCCGTGGCCCACACCCAGGGCTGAACGCCCCGGCGCCACCCCGCCGAGATCGAGTGCCGGCGGCTTCCGGGCTTACCTCGGCGATCTCCTGCTCGCGTGGCCGGCGGTTGGCATCGCCACTACTCGGTGATACTTTGTAGTGGTACTCGGTATCACTCAGTACCGGGAGTGGCCGAGGAGAATTCGCGATGGACGACCTGACGGAGATGTTGAAGGGCACGCTCGAAGGTTGCGTGCTCGAAATCATCGACGGCGAGGAAACCTACGGCTACGCCATCACCCGTCGGCTGAACGAACTCGGCTTCGCCGACGTCGTCGAGGGGACGGTGTACACCATCCTGCTGCGACTGGAGCGCAACGGCCTGGTCCAAGTGACGAAACGAGCGTCCGGGGTCGGTCCGCCGCGCAAGTTCTACGCGCTCAACGACGCCGGACGCGAGCAACTCGCGAGGTTCTGGGCGAAATGGCAATACGTCTCGTCACGCATCGACAAGCTCAAGGAGGGCGGCGGATGAACTTCCGGGAGACGGTCACCGGCAGCGATCTCACCAGGGAATGGAAGGCGTTCGAGGCTCGGGCCCAGACCCTGCCGGACGACCACCGGGCGGCGTGGGAACAGATCAAGGCCAACCTCTTCCCCTACGGGGACTTCACCGGCCGCAACCTGACGCCGATCCTCGACGGCGCGCTGGGCCTGCTGGAGGAATCGGCGGCGGACGGGCAGAGCGCCCACGAGGTGCTCGGCGACGACATCCCGGGTTTTTGCGCGGCACTGGCCGGCGGGGAAGGCACTCGTACCTTCCGCGACCGCCGGCGCGAGCAGTTGAACAGGAACGTCGCACGGAAATTGAGCCGGCTGGGAGGCTGACGTGAGCATCCGGGACATCGTCGAGGGCAAGAAGCAGTGGCGGGCGCACATGGCCAGGGTCAAGGCGCTCCCGCCCGACTACCGCATCGTCTACAAGGAGATGCAGACGTACCTGTTCAAGGTCGGCCCGCTCGACCTGCCCGACGGCCCCCTACTCCCGGGAATCGTCGACTTCTTCGAGGGGGGCGCCGCCACGGGCAAGGGCGTCCTCGAACTCATCGGCAACGACGTCGCGGCGTTCTGCGACGACCTGATCAAGGAGTCCCCGACCCGCGCGGACGCCCTCCGGGAGTCCATCGGCGGTCGATCCAACCCGGCCGAGCAGTAGAACCGGCCCCCTCACACCGCTCGGCACGGCCCACAGGCGCCGTGCGCAGCCGCCGTGACCGCCGTGGTCGGGTCCGCAGGTGGTGGGGGAATGAGTCCGGTCAGCCTTCGGTGGCGTGTCCCGCGAGCGCGTCGAGGACGAGGTGCCAGGGGTGGGCGGGGATGCGGGTGCCGCCGGTGCCGGGCAGGTGTGGGACGAAGTGGGGTTCGCCGTACAGCACTTGCACGCCGCACGAGCGCAGCGTGGCCACGGCCCGGTCGACGGCTGGGTGGGCGGCCTGCGCGGCGTTCCAGAACGGCAGCGCGGCGATGGGCAGGCGGAGGCCGAGGGCTTCGGTGAGCACGCCGAGCGCGTAGGTGTCGGCGTGCCCGTCGGCCCATTTGGTGAGGGTGTTGACGGTCATCGGCGCCACGGCCACGGCCTCGTCGGCCCGCCGATATCGATGCCGAACGACCCGCCCGGAAGCCCCCTCGACGGCGGCCACGTCCACGAACCCACCCCCCTCGGCCGCCGGCGTCGCGATCGTGCACACATCCCACCCCCGCCCGACCGCATCCCGCACCAACGTCACAACACCCGGCGCGGGCCCCGCCGCACACACGACCAGATACAACACACCACTCACAACGAGACCCCCGATCGCACGGCCGGCCGACGCGGCGCCGAACCCATGCGCCCGTCGGTCGCGGAGCGGGGCGCCACTACGACTCGCCCATGGCCTCGCGGAGCCAGTCGAGCGAGCCGGTCTCCAGGAGTTCGGCCGCGATGCGCCTGGCGGTTTCGGTGCGGATCCGCTTCTGCGAGTTCACGATCCAGCGCTCCACGTTGGCGTACCCCCGGTCCCGATACTCGATCGCCTGCACCAGGCACTCCAGCTTGTCCGCGTCACCCGCGCAGATCGCCTCGGGCGTCTCACGGGCCTCGTACTCACCGACGATCGACCGCATCAACGCCCCCAACCCGGCGGGCATGCCCTTGGACTGGTCCGCGACGATGGCCACCGCGTCCCCCTTGCCGACGTACTTCTGACTGATGTGCGCGAGGTCTCCCGTGCGGCTCTCCCCGGTGTCGTGCCACACACTCAACAACGCCGCCCGCGCCGGATCCGCACCCTCGGACTCGGCGATGATCGACGCCAGAAGCGCGGCCCGCCACGAATGCTCGGCCACACTCTCGGGATCCTTCACCCCGGCGATCCACCACCCGGTGCGCCTGTGGTTCTTCAGCGTCCCCGCCTCGAAGAGGAAGTTCGCCACCGCTCGATCCTCGTCGGCCACTCCATGCCCCTTGCCTGTGGTCCGGGTCCTCGAAGCCTGTCGTGCGCTCTCGGACGCTCGGTGCATCGCTACACGTTGACGATCGTGTCGATGGCGTCGGCGAGTTCGAAGTCGAGTTCGGTCACCACGCCACCTGCGGAGTAGGTGGTCATGCTGAACCGGACCTCCCGCCAATGCAGTTCGACGTCTGGGTGATGCTCCAGCTCCTTGGCGACCTCCGCCACCTCGGCGATCAGTCGCACACCGTCGTGGTAGTCCACGACGTAGGACTTCGCGATGCGCGCCGAGTCCCCGGACCAGCCCTCCCGGACCGCCAGTCGAGTCGCCACATCGGCGGCATCGAGGGGTGTGCGCTTGCCCATGAAGTCAGTCCTCCTCAGTCGCTGCCCGGCCCGCGCGGGGTCTGTCGAGGCGGCGGCGGTCAGTCGAGCGGGGTCGCCCCGTGTCCCTCGGCGATGGAGTCGATCCAGCGGGCGAGTTCGAAGTCGCACTCAGTGAGCCTGTTTCCGGCGTCGTGGGTGGTTACGGAGAAGCGGATCCGCTGCCAGGTGATGTGGATATCCGGGTGGTGACCGATCTCCCGGGCCTTGGCGCCGACGTACATCGCCAGGTGCAGCGTCTCGTGATACGCCTGCTTGTAGGTTCGCTCGATCGCGTCGTCGACCCGTTGCCAGCCGGGGAGTTCGGCGAGGAACTCGGCAATCCGGTCGTCGGTCAGCGGCGCGCGTGCCATGTCCACGTTCACCCCCGTGTCGTCGCAGGTCGATCGTAGCCACAAGTCCGACAAGGTCACAGTTGTTGCCGGCCCGGCGTACCTTGGCAACAGGCGCACACACCACCTCCGGGGGCATCCATGGACGTGCCGGCTGACCTGACGATGGGCGAGCGAATCGAGTGGTTGCGGAGGCGGCGTGGCATGAGCCGCCCGGTCCTGGCCGGTTTGTGTGGTCGCGGGCCCGACTGGCTCAAGAAGATCGAGTCCGGTGAGCGGGAACTGCGCGACCACAGACTGATACTGCGGCTGGCGTGCGTTCTCGGGCTGACGGATCTCGGAGTCCTCACCGGTACCGGTGCCGGAGAGGTGCTTCAGCCCGTGTCACCGGCCCTGCACCACGAGTCGATCCCAGGCATCTGGGAGGCGGTGAAGAAGCGGAACCACTCCGCCGTTCGGCCTGCGGAGGCACCGGACGTGGCGGCACTCCGGGCGCGCGTCGATGCCGCCTGGCGGCTGTGGCACGGCTCGCGGTTCAACCGAAGCGAGGTCGGCGCGCTGCTGCCGGATCTGATCGGCGACGGCGAGGTTGCGGTCCGGGTGCTCGACGGGCCGGAGCGACGCGAGGCGTACGCCGTCCTGGCCACGATCTACCACCTCGTACAGCAGCACATCGCCTACATCGCGCCCGCCGAGCTGGTGTGGGTGGTGGCCGATCGCGGCATGTCGTCCGCACAGCACGCCGACACCCCGGAGGCACTCGCGGGGGCCGCCTGGTGCTATGGCAACGCGTTGCGCGAGACGGCCGACGGAGACGAGGCGCTGGCGGTGGTGATCGACGCGGCGGATGCGATGCGGCCGCACCTCGACGACCTCGACGAGGACGCGCGGGGCCTGTACGGCGCGCTGCACCTGCATGCCGCGATCACGCATGCGAAGTCCGGCCACGACGGGGATGCCTGGGCACACTGGCAGCGCGGCGACGCCACGGCGAAGTCCCTGCCGGCGGGTTACCTGCATCCGTGGACGGTCTTCGGGCGGACCAACGTAGACATCCACGCGGTCTCGGTGGCGGCCGACCTGCGGCGCGCGGGGACGGCATTGGAGTACGCGGATCGAATCGATCCGGAAGCCATGCCGTCGATGGAACGTCAGTCGCGGCTGTGGACGGAGAGCGCCCGCAGTCACGTCCAGCGAGGCGAGCACACGGCGGCCCTGCACCTGATGCAACGCGCGGTCACGGTAGGCCCGGAGGCGGTGCGGTTCACCCCGGCGGCGCGGGGTGTGATCGCGGAGCTGTGGCGGACCACGCGCGGTCCGCTCCGGAGCGAGGTCGTGCAACTCGCGGAGAACGTCGGCATCGTCGACTGAACACGCACGGACAACAGGGACGGATTTACCCTTTCGAGTGGGGGGACGATCTGTCCCTGTCGTCTTGTGCGTCTTCGTCCATGGTTGCGTGACTGTCCGCTGTTTCCGCGAGGAATGCCATGAGCCGACGCATGTGCACGCGCACCATGCTTGTTACGCCGATCGGGCGGCTCGACCCGGTCCTGTCCACGTCCGATCGCACGCTCCTTCCGGACGCGGTGTTCCCACCGGTGGCACCGTGACGTCGCGCAGCGACATCGTCGTCCGAGTGAGCGTCACCGAATCGGGTGACTCGACCCGGCCCCACCGCATTACGTTGCCCGACCGCCCCGAACTGGACGTGACCGGCGCCGAATTGACCGTGCTGGTGCACGAGGCCCGGATGCGCCTGATGCGGACGCTGCCGCCCACGGGGATCGGCCGGATCTCGAACTCGGGCGGCTGAGCCATGCCCGATGGCGCCCGTGAGCAAGGCTGTGCCCCCGGCACCCCACGACCGGCCGCCCTCGTGCGCCTCGTCGCCGCCGTTGCCGAGCGTGAGCGGCTTCGCGGGTGGTGGCCGAACCCCGTGACGACGCCGCGCCATCGGCAGGACACGCACCGCCGGGAGTGCCGTGCCGCCGGGGCTGTGCTTCGTGGTGCGGTTGCCGACGCGTACCGGGGTGGGGTGTCCGTCGAAGTTGTCGCCCGCACCTCCGGGTTCTCGCCCGGCTATGTGCGGATGATCCTGCACCGCGTGCGCGCCGCCCCCGCTCCGGTTCCGTTTCGTGTTCGAGGAGAACTCGTGTCCACCTCACCTCCCCCCTGGTCCGTCGGCGAGCACCTGTGGCGCAGGCTCGACGGCGGCCGGCGTCACCATCTCGGCACCATCACCCGTGTGTGGCACGACGGCGACCGATGGATGGTCGAGTACGACTACGGTGCCCTCGCCGACAAGACCACCACCGCGCCCGCCGCCGAGATGTATCGGGCCGGGCCCATGACCCGGCCCGTTTGACCCTCGATCCGGTTCGGCACGGGCCGGGTGGGCGGTGGGGGCGGACGCGTTGTGCTTGGGTGGGGCGCCGGGCGGTCACCGAACCGACACGAGGGACGACGGCAACCTGATTCGCGAAGCTCAGTCGCCTTTGCGTGCTCCGTCCTCGTCGTCCTCGTCGCCGCGCGGCCAGATGGCGATGGCGATGAGGACGGCGGCCCAGATGCCGAGTGGTGCGAGTGGCCAGTAGGCGGTCGGCTCGCCCTTGAGCACGCAGCGCGTTCCCCAGACGGCGGTAAGGATCACCGCGCCGCCCAGCCAGTAGAGCCATTCCCTCAGCCATGCGCGCAGGTCCCGGCGATCTCGTTCCGCCCGCGCGGCCGGGGCCGCTCGGTCCCGTGCCGACGGCGCGGGCAGATCGGCGGTGAGCGATGCCAGTTCGCCGAGCACCGTGGCGGCGGCGGCGCGGGTTGCGCGCTCGTCGTATTCGCCGCGGTCCAGGCGGCCCTCGGCGTAGCCGGCGGCGAGTCGCGCGAGCGTGGTGTCGCGGTCCTGGTCCGACGCGCGCATCGCGAGATCGAGTCGAGCATCCACGACAATCTCCTTCCGGGCGGTCTCCGAATCTTTAGAATACAGTCGTATCCGAAACTTGTCAGGAGGTCCGATGCCCAAGGTCGTGGACCGTGCCGCACAACGTCGCGCGATCGGCGCCGCGCTGTTGGACCTGGTGTCCCGCAACGGCCTCGACGACGTCAGCGTGCGCACCGTCGCCGTCGCCGCCGGGCGCTCCGCCGGCGCGGTCCAGAAGTACTTCCGCACCAAGGACGAAATGGTGCGCTTCGCCGCCGAGTTGGCCGGCGAGCAGGTGGAGCTGCGGTGGGCCGAGGTGGATGTCACCGGCCCACCGCACGAGGTGTTGCGCCGCCTGGTGCTGACCACCCTCCCGCTGGACGATGCCCGGCGCGCCGAGGCCACCGTCCGCTTCGCCTTCGTCACCCGAGCGGTCCACCATCCCGGTCTCGCCGCCACCCAACGCGAGATCGACATCGACATCCGTACGGCCCTGACCGACTGGCTCCTCGCCGCCGCGCTCCCCACGCACGACCGCGCCGATTGCGAGCGACTCGCCGACGCGGTGATCGCCCTGTCCGACGGCCTGGCCATGCGCCTGCTCTACACCCCCGACGCGCAGGACGAACTGATCCCCGCTCTCGACCGGGCACTGCGGGCTCTCCTCACGCACCACTGAACCCGGCCGCCGCACGCAGGAGGGCGGACCCGCCCGCATCGCGTGAACCGCCGGTCGCCACCGGCTGGAGTAACGTGCGCACGTGTCCTCGATCATGCCCGCAACCCTCGCGCTCTCCGGTCGATCCACCACCACGGCCGACCTGTTGGCCGAAGCCGCCGTGGCGCGTGGGATGGCGGTTGCCGTGCTTGCCGGGCCTCGGCCCGAACTGCGCGGCGGCGCCGTCTACTACGGCGGGCCTCTGTTTGCCGACACCGTTGCCGAGTCGTTGGACGTGGCGCTTCTGGAGCCTGCGGACGGCTGGTTGACCGCGTTGCCGCAGCGGTGGACGCGGCGGGGGATCACCGCGACGACGATGGGCGAGGCCCGCCGCCTGCGGGTGCCCGCGTTCGTGAAGCCGCCCAGCGACAAGTCGTTCGAGGCGGCGGTGTACGCGGACGGCACCCGGTTGCCCGCCGGTGTTCCCGACGCGACGCCGGTTCTGGTTGCCGAGATCCGCACCTTCGTCGTCGAGTACCGGCTGTTCGTGCTGGACGGCGTTCCGCACACCGGTTCGCGCTACGCGACCTTCGGCCGGCTCGACCCGATGCCGCTGTCCGACGACCCCAAGGCCGGGGAGGTGGCCTCGTTCGCCCGCGACCTGCTCGCGGAGCACGGCGCGGGGCTGCCGAGCGCGGTGGTCCTGGACGTCGGCCTGGCCGGCACGGCGGACAGCGCCGAGGAGCACTGGGCGGTGGTCGAGCCCAACATGGCCTGGTTCAGCAACATCTACGCCGCCGATCCGGCCCGATGCCTGGACGTGATCGTCGCCGCCGCAGGCCCCCGGGCCGCGCTGCGCCCGGCGGACACCCGCTTCGCCCGAGCACGACCCGCCGCCGCGCCCACCGACTGAACGACCCCGACCTTCGCGGGCGACGACGCTTCACCCTCGCGAGTGGAGCCGGCTCCGAAGTCGGTGCTCGCTCGCCTATGAACCGCCGGAGGCGCCGCGGCCCCTCGGCGGGTCGGCCTCGGCCGTCAGGTAGGCGTCGGCCAGGGTGGTGACGCACGTCAGGTTCGTGCCGAGACCCGGGCGGATGATCCAGGTCATCGACGAGCCCGGGTGGGGGCGAGGGCCCGGGAGGGTGAGGCAGCCGCCGTGGCCGACGTAGTGGTAGCGGGTGCCCTCGGCCGGGCCGACCGCGCCCTGCCATGCCTCCGCGCTGCCGGGTCCGACCAGGTAGGCCCACTTGCCCGCGTGCTCCTCGCCGATCACCGCCCCCACGGGCGCGCCCGCCGCGACCAGCAGCGCCAGCACCGCCCGGCCCAGATCGGCCCGCACCACCACGGCGTCGAACAGCCGGCCGGTGTCCGCCGCGCGGCGTGCGCCGGGGCTGGTCAGCCAGGTGTACCGCGTGTCGCGCGGATCGCGGGTGGCGGCACTGATCCACGCGATCCCGGCCTGATTCACGCCGGCGTCTTGCTCCCGCAGCACGATTCCTCGCCTCCCAAGGTTCGGGACACCGGCGCGGCCCCGGGCGCGACCGGACCCCGCGAGCCCTTCGGCACGTGCTCGAAGGGTCGCTGTAAGTAGCGTCCTCGCTACGGGCATCAAGTGCAAGTCAAACAACTCACCCGACTTGCATCGTGTCGGATATGAGTACCATGACGCCCATTCCTCGGGGCGAAATCCCGGAATTCCGTAGAAAAGCCCCGAGTACTGCGAAAAGCCACGACGGCGGTCGGTCGGGATCGGGATCGGGAGGAACCAATGGGCGCCGAGCAGTACCCGACGGTGCGCAGGCGCGTCCTGGGTGCCAACCTGCGTCGGCTGCGCGAGGATTGCGCGCTGCTCCTGGAGGACGTGGCCGACGCACTCTCCTGCCACCCCGCCAAGGTGAGCCGGATCGAGTCCGGCCGCAGCGGCATCCGGGCGCTCGACCTCAAGGCGCTGCTCGACCTGTACGAGGTGGCCGACCCGGCCACGCGCGAGGGCTGGTTGGCGCTGGCGCGCGAGGGTCGGCGGCAGCGCTGGTGGCGCGACCTCGCCGACCGACTACCGCAGGACTTCCTCGACCTGATCGGCCTGGAGGCCGAGGTCGCCTCCTGTCTGGGCTTCCAACCCAGCATCATCCCGGGGCTGTTCCAGACCGAGGCGTACGCCACCGCCGTCATCCGCGGCGGCACCGTGGGACCGGTCGACGAACAGTGTCGGACCCGGGTCCGGGTGCGGCTGGATCGGCAGCGCGTGCTGACCCGCGAAGAGCCCGCTCCGATGCGGGTGTTGATGGTCATCGGCGAGGCCGCGCTGCGCCAGGAGATAGGCGGCCGGCGGGTGTTGCGCGAGCAACTCCTGCGCTTGATCGAAATTGCCCAACTTTCGAACGTGACCGTGCAGGTACTACCCTTTTCGGCAGGCGCCTATCCGGGCGGCCCCACGCCGTTCTCGATCTACGGGTTCCCTCCCCCCTCGGGGATGGAAGTGGTTTCGCTGGAGAACTTCACCAGCCACGCCTACCTGGAAAGAGCCCAGGACACCGCTCACTACGGCAAGGTTTTCGCGGACTTGCGGGGAATCGCGCTGAGTCCCATCGAGTCCGAGGCCTTCATCGCGTCCAGTGCCAAGGAACTCGCAGGCCGATCGTCCTGCGCACCGACCACCTCGCAGCCCCCTCGCGGCCCCACCGACTCGCGGACCGAAGAGCCGAGCGGTCCGGTAACCGAGCAGTCCGGTAGCCGCGGAGTCGAGTAACCGAGCAGCCGAGTAACCGAGCAGCCGAGCAGTCGACCAACCGAGTAGGAAGAATGCCGATGCCTGAGAACTCACCCCTTTGGGTCAAGAGCAGCTACAGCATGCAGAACGGCGACTGCACCGAGATCCGCCCGCACCCGGACGGCCGTACCGACGTACGCGACAGCAAGGACCCGGCGATCGGGCTGCTGACCCTCGACCGGGCGCCCTGGGCCGCGTTCGTCGCCGCGCTGCGCGCCGACGCCTGACCGATCCGCCCGCTCGACCGGCCCGGCGAACACCCGACCCCCCGATGGGTGTTCGCCGGGCTCGCCCGTCCCGCCGTCCCGTGCCGTCCCGCCGCGACCCGCCCCCACGGAACGAACAATCGGTTCGAGCCCCGCCCCCTCGCCCGGTACGCTCCGGGGGCATGGTTCCCGCCTCTGGTTCCCCCCGCATGCCCGACAAGCCCACCCTCGACGGGCTGGAAGCGAAATGGTCGCGCGTCTGGGACGAGACGGGCGTATACCGCTTCGATCGCACCCGGACCCGCGACGAGGTCTACTCGATCGACACCCCACCCCCGACCGTCAGCGGATCGCTGCACGTGGGCCACGTCTTCTCGTACACGCACACCGACGCCATCGCGCGCTACCGCCGCATGTGCGGGCGCGAGGTCTTCTACCCGATGGGCTGGGACGACAACGGCCTGCCCACCGAGCGGCGGGTGCAGAACCACTTCGGCGTGCGCTGCGACCCGGCGCTGCCGTACGACCCCGATCTCGTCCCGCCCGCGCAGCCGGCGAAGCGCCAGATCCCGGTCTCCCGACGCAACTTCATCGAACTGTGCGAGGAACTCACCCGTCAGGACGAGCGCGCGTTCGAGGAGTTGTGGCGACTGCTCGGGCTGTCCGTCGACTGGTCGATGACCTACCAGACCATCGACGCCGTCTCGCGCACCGCGTCGCAGCGGGCCTTCCTGCGCAACCTGGCGCGCGGCGAGGCGTATCCGGCCGAGGCGCCCACCCTGTGGGACGTCACCTTCCGCACCGCGGTGGCGCAGGCCGAACTGGAGGATCGGGAGCGTCCCGGCGCCTACCACCGGCTGGTCTTTCGCGCCCCGACCGGCGACGCGCTGGAGATCGCCACCACCCGGCCGGAGTTGCTGCCCGCATGCGTGGCCCTGGTCGCGCACCCCGACGACACGCGCTACACCCACCTGTTCGGCTCGTGCGCGCGCACCCCGCTGTTCGGGGTCGCCGTGCCGGTGTACGCCCATCCGCTGGCCGATCCGGAGAAGGGCTCCGGGCTGGCCATGGTGTGCACGTTCGGCGACACCACCGACGTCACCTGGTGGCGCGAACTGCGCCTGGAGACCCGGCCCGTGCTCGACTGGGACGGCAGATTCCGGAGCGAGCCGCCGGCCGGGATCGAGCGGCCCGAGGGGATCGAGGCCTACGCGCGCCTCGCCGGCGCCACCGTGTTCACCGCGCGCGAGCGGATCGTGGCGATGTTGCGCGAGAGCGGCGACCTGGTCGGCGAACCCGAGCCGATCACGCACGCGGTCAAGTTCTACGAGAAGGGCGACAAGCCGCTCGAGATCGTCACCACCCGGCAGTGGTATCTGCGCAACGGCGGCCGCGACGCCGACCTGCGCGGCCGACTGCTGGCCCGGGGCGCCGAGTTGGCCTGGCATCCCGCGCACATGAAGGTCCGCTACGACAACTGGGTCGACGGCCTCAACGGCGACTGGCTGATCAGCCGGCAGCGCTTCTTCGGCGTGCCGGTGCCGCTGTGGTACCCGCTGGACGAGGCCGGCCTGCCGCTCCACGACAAGCCGCTGTCGCCCGCCGAGGCCGACCTGCCGATCGACCCGTACACCGACGTGCCGCCCGGATACACCGAGCGACAGCGCGGCGAGCCGGGCGGGTTCGTCGGCGACCCGGACGTGATGGACACCTGGGCGACGTCCTCGCTGACCCCGCAGATCGCCGGCGGCTGGTGTCGGGACGAGGACCTGTTCGCCCGGGTGTTCCCGATGGACCTGCGGCCGCAGGCGCACGAGATCATCCGTACCTGGCTGTTCTCCTCCGTGGTGCGCGCCGACGCGGAGAACGACAGCCTGCCCTTCGCGCACGCGGCGATCTCCGGCTGGATCCTGGACCCGGACCGCAAGAAGATGTCCAAGTCCAAGGGCAACGTGGTCACCCCGGTCGACCTGCTCGCGCAGCACGGCTCCGACGCGGTGCGCTACTGGGCGGCGAACGGCCGGCCCGGGGTGGACACCGCGTTCGACGTCGGCCAGATGAAGGTCGGTCGGCGGCTGGCGATCAAGCTGCTCAACGTGGGCCGCTTCGTGTTGTCGATCGGCGCGGCCGAGGCGCCGGAGGCGGTGACCGAACCGCTCGACCTGGCGCTGCTCGGCGAGTTGGCGGAGGTGGCCCGGGCGGCGGGGGAGGCGTTCGAGGACTACGACTACGCGCGGGCCCTGGAACGGACCGAGCGGTTCTTTTGGTACTTCTGCGACGACTACGTCGAGTTGGTCAAGGCCCGCGCGTACGGCGAGGCCGGCGACGAGGCGGGCGCCGCCTCGGCCCGGGCCGCGCTGGCCGGCGCGCTGTCGGTGCTGACGCGGCTGCTCGCGCCGGTGTTGCCGTTCGCCACCGAGGAGGTGTGGTCCTGGTGGCAGGAGGGCTCGGTGCACCGGGCGGACTGGCCCGCCCCGGCCGCGCCGGCCGCGGCCGATCGGGCCCTGCTCGGCGTCGCGTCCGGCCTGATCGCCGAGGTGCGCCGGGCCAAGTCCGCCGCCCGGGTGTCGATGCGCGCCGAGGTGGCCGTGCTGACCGTCACCGGCGACGCCGACGCGCTGGCCCGGATCACGCCGGTCGAGAGCGACCTGCGTGCGGCCGGCCACATCGCCCGGATCGACCGGGTGCCGGGGAGCGGGCCGCTGTCGGTGGAGGTCGGGCTCAAGTGACGTCCGACATTCATTGACTCGGCCAAGTACCCGTAGTACCCGTTGGCCATGACCACACACCACCCCGACGACAGGTTCCACCCGCCGACCGACGACGATCCGTACTGGTCGGAGACCTCCTGGTTCACCTTCACCGTGCCGCACAAGCGGTTGTCCGGGCAGTTGTACCCGTTCTTCCGGGCGAACCAGGGGGTCGCGGCGGGCGGCGCGTACTTCTGGGACGACAGCGGACAGCACCCGCACGACGCGGTCTACGCCAAGAACTTCTGGCACCTGCCGATCCCCGACCAGGACCTGACCGACCTGCGCCTGCCGAACGGCTTCCGGGTGCGCTGCGTGGAGCCGCGGCGGGTGTACGAGGTCGGCTACGACGACCCCGACGGCGGCGACGAGATCCACGTCGACCTCACCTTCACCGGTCTGCTGCCGCCGCACCACCTGGCTCGACCAGCCCGGTCGCTACACCGGCACGGTGGTGCTGCGCGGCGAGGAGATCCCGGTCGACTCCTACGGTTTCCGGGACCGTTCGTGGGGGCCGCGCTCCCAGTTCGGCCCCGGCCTGATGCAATCGCCCGCCCGGCGCGGCGGATACAGCTACGCCACCGCCTCCGAACACGACGCCTTCCACAGCATCACCATGGATTTCGGCCGCGGGTGCGTCTCGATCCACGGTTATCTGCTGCGCGACGGCACCTGGGCGAAACTGGCCCGGGGCCACCGCGAGGTGGTCGAGCGCGACGACGCCACCGGCTGGGCGGCCCGGGTGGTGCTGACCGGCGTCGACACGCTCGGTCGCGAACTGCACGCCGAGGGGCGGCTGTACAACCGCCTCGGCTTCTTCCTGAACCCGAATCTGTTCACCGTCAACGGCCTCACCGAGTGGACCTTCGACGGCGTCACCGCGTGGGGCGAGGACCACGAGAACTTCTCCGCGGCCGAGATCCGCCGACACAGCCGGGACTGGCGCGCCCGCCGCTCGGCCGGGTGAGCGGCGGGCGAATCGTGGGCCGGTCGGGGGGTTCGTGTGACGTTGTCCACCCGACTCGGGCTTGAGTTAGGCAAGCCTTACCTTTAAATTGCCGGGTGAAGGAAGGCAAGGCTTGCCTGAATTCGCCGGCTCCGGGTCGGCCCACCCCGTGCACGAAAGGCCGCCGGATGCGTCTGCGCCGAACAAGCTTGAAGGTGGCCGCGGCCGTCCTCGCCATCACCGCGTTCGCCACGGCGTGCGGCGACGACGACAAGAAGTCCGACGCCGGGGCCGACAAGAGCGACAAGGCCGCCGCCGCGCTGCCCGCCACCGTGGACACCACGATGGGCAAGGTCACCGTCAAGGACGCGAGCCGCATCGTGCCGCTCGGCGGCGACATCGCGCAGACCGTCTACGCCCTCGGCCTGGCCCCGAACGTGGTCGGCGTGGACACCTCCGGCGCGGTCCTGCCGGAGAGCAAGGGCAAGCCCACCTTCGGCAACTCGCGCAGCCTCAACTCCGAGGGCATCCTCGCCCAGCGGCCCACCGTCGCGATCGGCAGCGCCTCGGTCGGCCCGCGCAGCGCGGTCGACCAGCTCAAGGCGGCCGGCGTACCGATCGTGCTGGTCCCGGACAGCAGCAGGCCCGAGGACGCGATCACCCGGATCACCACCATCGCCACCGCGCTCGGCGTGCCCGACAAGGGCAAGGCGCTGGCCGACCGCACCGCCGGCGAGATCGCCGGCGCCAAGGCCAAGGGCGCCCAGGCCACCACCAAGCCGCGCGTGGCGTTCCTCTACATCCGCGGGCAGGCCAACCTGTACCAGATCGGCGGCAAGGGCCTGGGCCCCGACAGCATGATCAGCGCCGCCGGCGGCATCGACACCGGCACCGAACTGGGCGTACAGATGTCCGCCGCGCTCACCCCGGAGGCGATGGTCGCGGCCAAGCCCGACGTCATCCTCGTCTTCCAGAAGGGCCTCGAATCGGTCGGCGGCATCGACGGCGTGCTCAAACTGCCCGGCGTGGCACAGACCCCGGCCGGCCAGAACCGCAAGGTCGTCGCGATGGACGACCTGGAACTGGGCGGCGGCGGCCCGACCGCGGGCGTCGCGCTGAACAAGCTCGTCGACCTCCTGCATGGCTAGGCCCGGACCGATCCGCCGGACCGGTCCCGGGACCGGCCGGCCCGAGGTCCGCGCCGCCCGCGCGTCGGACGGGCCCGTCCCGCCCGTCCGACGCCCGAGGACGAACGACGGGAAGACCCAGGGGAGCCCGTGGCCACGGTGACGGAACGTCAAGAACCCGCGGGCGAGCCGGATTCACCCCCGCCCGCGGTCGAACTCGGCCCGCCCACCGCGCCGGTGCCGGCGGCGCCGCGCCGACACGGGCGTTGGCTGATGCCCACCCTCGTGCTGCTGCTCCTGGCCACGAGCATCGTCTCGGCCGGCATGGGCGCCTTCGAGATCCCCTCGGACCAGGTGCTCTACTCCGCGCTGCACCACCTGGGCCTGGACGTCGGCCACGTATCCGAGGCCAACGAGGCCGTGTTGTGGAACATCCGCTTCCCGCGCATCGTGCTCGGCATCATGGTCGGCGCCTGCCTGGGCTGCGCCGGAGCCGCGATGCAGGGCGTGTTCGGCAACCCGCTGGCCGAACCCGGCGTGATCGGGGTCTCCTCCGGCGCGGCGCTCGGCGCGGTCGGCGCGATCGTGCTCGGCGTGTCCGCCTTCGGATCCTGGACGGTGACCGCGTTCGCCTTCATCGGCGGCCTGCTCACCACCCTCTTCGTCTACCTGCTCTCCCGCTCCGACGGCCGCACCGAAGTGGTCACCCTGGTCCTCACCGGCATCGCGATCAACGCCCTCGCGGGCGCCGCGATCGGCCTGTTCACCTTCGTCGCCGACGACGCCGAACTGCGCAGCATCACCTTCTGGAACCTGGGCAGCGTCGGCGGCGCGAGCTGGAGGATCATCGGCGCGCTGGCCCCCTTCGCGGTGATCGGCCTGCTGATCCTGCCCCGGTACGCCCGCGCGCTCGACATCATGGCCCTCGGCGAACGCGGCGCCCGGCACCTGGGCGTGGACACCGAACGGGTACGCGTGGTGGTGGTCGTGCTGAGCGCGACCCTGGTCGGCGCGGCCGTCGCCGCGGCCGGCGTGATCACCTTCGTCGGCCTGGTCGTACCGCACATCATCCGACTGATCGCCGGCCCCCGACACCGACTGCTGCTGCCCGCGAGCGCGGTCCTGGGCGCGCTGGTCACCGTCGCCGCCGACCTGGCGGCGCGCACCGTCGCGATGCCCAAGGAGGTCCCGCTCGGCGTGCTCACCGCGCTGATCGGCGCCCCGTTCTTCCTGTGGCTGTTGCGCCGGACCCGTTCCCGGCAGGGAGGTTGGGCCTGATGAGGCTGCTCGCCCGGAGCCGGTCGGCGATCGACCGGAGCACCCCCGAGATCGGCGCGGTCGGCGTCGAGGCCGAGGACGTCACCTTCGCCATCGGCGGCCGCAACCTGGTCGACGGCGTCTCGCTGACCGTGCGCCACGGCGAGATCGTCGCGGTCCTGGGACCCAACGGCGCCGGCAAGTCCACCCTGCTCGGCCTGCTCACCGGCGACCTGACCCCGCACCACGGCACGGTGCGCATCGCCGGCCGCCCGGTGCCCGACTACGCGCAGCGGGAACTGGCGCTGCGCCGAGGGGTGTTGCCGCAGAGTGTGACGCTGTCCTTCCCGTTCACCGTGGACGAGGTGGTCCGGATGGGCCGCGCGCCGCACGCGGGACTGCCGAGCGAGGAGTCCGAGGACACGATCGTGGCCCGCTGCCTGGCGGAGACCGACGTGGCGCACCTCGCCGACCGGACCTACCCGTCGTTGTCCGGCGGTGAGCGGGCCCGGGTCTCGCTCGCCCGGGTGCTGGCGCAGGGCGCGCCCGTGCTGTTCCTGGACGAACCCACCGCCGCGCTCGACCTCAAGCACACCGAGGACGTCCTGCGCCTGGCCCGCGCCCGGGCCCGGCTCGGCGACGCGGTGGTGATCGTGCTGCACGACCTCAACCTCGCCGCCGCCTACGCGGACCGGATCGCGTTGCTGGCGGGCGGACGACTGGTCGCGTGCGGCGTACCGGACGAGGTGTGCACCGCCCCGGTGCTCTCCGACCTGTACGGCCACCCGGTCGAGGTGCTGCGCCGACCCGGTACGGACGAACTGCTGATCCTGCCGTCCCGATGAGCGCCGGCCGGGTCCGGCTCAGGGGTGCAACGCCCGGCGCAGCGCGGTGAACGAGCCCGTCGCACACTCCTCGCAGCGCGGGACCAGGTCCACGAAGCTCATGAACCCGTGCACCATGTCGTCGAACGACTCGCACTCGACGGCGTTGCCCGCCGCGCGCAACCGCTCGGCGTAGTCGGCGCCTTCGTCGCGCAGCGGATCGTGGCCCGCGATCACCACATGCGCCGGAGCCAGGCCGGACAGGTCCTCGATGGTGCCGATCCGGGCGTACGGACCGAGGTCGTCGAGGTCCCGGCCGCCGAAGTAGTGGCCGAGGAACCACGCGATCGAGGCCGCGGTGAGCAGCGGCGCGTCGGCGTTCTCGACCTGCGACGCGGTGCCCTCGACGCCGGTCGTCGGATACCAGAGCATCTGCAACGCCGGTTGCGGGAGCCCGTGTTCGCGGGCCAGGAGGCAGACGGTCGCGGACAGCGTGGCGCCCGCGCTGTCCCCGGCGAGGGCGATCCGGGTGGGATCGGCGCCCAGTTCGCCGGCATGGTCGAGGAGCCACCGGT
Organism: Embleya hyalina; assembly: GCF_003967355.1. GTDB lineage: Bacteria > Actinomycetota > Actinomycetes > Streptomycetales > Streptomycetaceae > Embleya > Embleya hyalina. Next base: position 50,202 of record NZ_BIFH01000014.1, read on the forward strand.
ACGCGGCGAAGGCGTCCTCGGTCGCGGCGGGGAAGGGGAATTCGGGGGCCAGCCGGTAGTCCGTCGACACCACCACGCAGTTCGCGTGCCGGGCGATCCGCCGGGCCAGCGCGTCGTGGCTGTCCAGGCCGCCGATCACGAAGCCGCCGCCGTGGAAGAACAGGGTCACCGGCAACCCGGGCTCCTCCGACGGTCGGTACACCCGCGCCGGTCGCGCGTCGACGGCGCCGGGGACGGTGCGATCCTCGACCCGCGCCAACTCGGTCAGTACCGGCAGCAGTGCGACCCCGGCATCGATGGTGGCCCGTGCGGTCGCCGCGTCCCCCACGAACAGGTCGTCCGGCAGGACCCCCAACAACTCCACCAGCTGCGGATCGATCGTCACCGTGCCCCCTCCGTCGAGCTCCCCATACCGGCCGGTACGGAATGTACGACGCATGCCCGGAAGGCGGAACCCACATCGGTGCCGCACTCGCGTCGACCCGGCCCGGATCAGACCTCGGTTCGGGTCGACGCGGCGGCTCCCGTCGGCGGACGCCAGGCGAGCACCGAGTCCAGCGGGCGCAACGCCGCGTCCGGCGCGACCCGGCCGGCCACCCGCAGGAGCGTGTCGCGCGCCGCGACGGCGCCGCGCCCGTGCCACTGCGCCATCGCCCCGATCCGACGCGACTTCCGGACCACCGCCGAGGTCCGGGCCACCCGGCGCCTGCTGTATCCCGGCAGCGCGTCGACCACCCCGGCCGCGGTCACGCCGGAGAGCACGTCGGCCAGTTCGATCGCGTCCTCCAGCGCCTGGTTGCCGCCCTGGCCCAGGTTCGGCGTCATCGCGTGCGCGGCGTCGCCGATCAGCACGACCCGCCCTCGGTGGTGGGCCGGCAGCGGCGTGGCCATCTCGTGCACGTCCAGACGCAGGATGCGCCCGGCCGGCGCGGCGGCGATCAGGTCGCCGACGGGCGCGTGGAAGTCCCGGTACAGCCGCAGCAGTTCGGCCCGTTCGTCGCCGTGCGTGGTGCCGGCCGGCCGGTTCGCCGTCGCGTACCAGTACCCCCGCCCGTCGGCCAGCGGCATCGCCCCGAAGACCAGTCCGCGTCCCCAGGTCTCGCCCGGTGTGATGGCCACGGCCGGGACGATCGCCCGCCACGTGGTGAATCCGGCGTAACGCGGACCGGGGTGCTCGGGGAACACCACCCGCCGGATCGGCGACCGGATCCCGTCGGCGGCGACCACCAGGTCGGCGGTCAGCGTCTCGTCCGCGGTGGTCACCGTCGCACGTCGATCCGCGTCCCCCGGCGTCACCGTGAGCACGGTCGTCCCGGTCCGCAGCGCGTCGGCCGGCAGCCCCGCGAGCAGCACCCGCATCAACTCCGCCCGCGCCGCGAGCACCATCGGCTCGCCGAACCGCGCGGTGAACGCCTCCCCGCTGGTCGGCGCGAGCACCCGCCCGTCCGGCCGGCGCAACGTCGCGGCGCCCCGGATCGCGGCCAGTGCGCGCAGCGGCGTACCCGCGTCGATGGTGTCCAGGGCACGCAGCCCGTTCGGCGCGATCGCGATCGCGGCGCCGATCGGCTCCAGCGTGGCGGAGCGCTCCAGGACCACCACGGACCACCCCTTCCGGTGCAGCGCGGTGGCGGCGGCGAGCCCGCCGGGGCCGGCGCCGACGACGATCGCTTCGGGCTTGGTGACGGCCATGGTTTCCCCCGAGGTCGGTGGGTGTCGACGGTGTCGTCGACTGCCTGATGTCCACTACAGGTGTAGAGGGCATGACCGTGACTCTACACCTGTAGTGGGCCGATTCTCTACGGCTGTAGTGGATCGAATCTCTACAGCTGTAGTGGGCTTGTCTCTACAGCTGTAGCGAAATCGCTAGGCTGCCTCCGTGACCACCGCCAAGCGCAGCCCCGACCGTCCGGACCGCCTCGTGCTGATCGGCGACACCGCGATCCGCCTGCTCGTCGAGCGCGGTATGCGCGGCCTGACCCATCGCGCCGTCGACGAGGCGGCCGGGCTGCCGGCCGGGTCCACCTCCTACTACGCGCGCACGCGCGTCGCGCTCCTCGAGGTGGCACTGGCCCGGATGACCGTCCTGGAGGCGGGGGAGTTCGCCCCCGCGCTCGCCGCCGGCGACCTGCCGCCCGCGCTGCCCGGCGACGTGGAGGGTGTCGCCGACATGGCCGCCACGATCGTGAGCGAGGCGATCCGCGAGGGGCGCGCGCAGAAGATCGCCCGCTACGAACTGGCCCTGGAGGCGACCCGGCGGCCCGAGCTGCGCGGGATGTACGACGGCGCCGGGGTGGCGTTCCGGGAGGCGGCCGTCGCGATGGTGGCCGCGCTCGGCTCGCCCGAGCCCGCGCGGCACGGCCGATTCCTGGTCGCGTGGTGCGAGGGGGTGATGTTCGACGCCATCGCCGGCGCGGGTTGGGCCACACCCCCCTCCCGTGCCGATATCCGCACCGGAATCGCCGAACTGCTGACCGGGATGCTCGGCGATACCGCCCGACGGCCCCGCCCGAAAAGCCCCAATGAGTGACATGAACGACTCGTCCGATCGTTCCCGACCCCTTTGGTCAAAAGTCGTTTCATCCTGACTTAGTCTGTTCACTTGTGAGTCATGAGCACGTGCGCCAAAGGGGCGATAGGCACCAGCACCACCTGGTAGGGGAGTCGCACTACCTGCCGGAGTCCGATCTTCAGGACAAGGGGCTGAGCAGGAATTCCATCGGCCTGCTGGGAAGCGTGGTCGTCGCGATCTCCACGGTGGCGCCGGTGTACACGCTCACCGGCGCGCTCGGGCCCACGGTCAACCAGGTCGGCACCCACATGCCGGCGATCTTCCTGGTCGGCTTCGTCCCGATGTTGCTCGTCGCCTTCGCGTATCGCGAACTCAGCAAGGCCGTTCCCGACGCCGGTACGTCCTTCACCTGGACGGTCAAGGCGTTCGGTCCGCGCGTGGGCTGGATGTGCGGCTGGGGCCTGGTGATGGCCACCATCATCGTGTTGTCCAACCTGGCCGGCATCGGTACGTCGTTCTTCTACCTCGCGCTCGGCGAGGCGTTCGACAGCGACCGGATTCGCGACCTGGACGACAACAAGCTCGTCCACGTGCCCACCTGTCTGGCCTTCATCGCCGTCGCCACCGCGATCAGCTACCGCGGCATGACGGTGACCAAGCGGGTCCAGTACGTACTCGTCGCGCTCCAACTCGCGGTGCTCGCCCTGTTCGTCGCGATGGCCATCGGCAAGGCCGGCGCGGGCGACGTGCCCACCTCGATCCCGTTCTCGTTCGACTGGTTCAACCCGTTCGGCATCGACGGCTTCGGCGCGCTGACCGCCGGCCTGTCGTTGTCGATCTTCATGTACTGGGGCTGGGACACCGCGTTGAGCATCAACGAGGAGACCGCCGGCGGACCCAAGGTTCCGGGCCGGGCCGCGATCATCTCGGTGTTGTGCATCGTGGTGGCCTACCTGATGACCGGCGTCGCCACGCTGATGTACGCGGGCACCGGGACCACGGGCCTGGGCCTGAACAACGACGAGGACGACAACATCTTCGCGAAGCTGGCCGATCCGGTGATGGGTTCGGGGCTCGGCGTGCTGATGTTCGTCGCGGTGCTGGCCAGTTCGGTGGCCAGCCTTCAGACCACCTTCATCCCGGTGGCCCGCACACTACTGTCGATGAGCACCTACCAGGCGGTGCCCAAGGTGTTCTCGCGGGTGCATCCCCGGTACCGGACGCCGGGCTTCGCCACCATCACCGCGGGCGTCGCGACCGGCGTGTTCTACTCGGTCATGACGATCCTGTCGGAGAACGTGCTGACCGACACGATCTACGCGCTCGGCCTGATGATCTGCTTCTACTACTCGCTGACCGCGTTCTCCTGCGTGTGGTACTTCCGCAAGGACCTGTCGCGCAGCGTCCGTGAGGCGATGGTCAAGGGCGTCATGCCGGCCCTCGGCGGACTGATGCTGGGCGCGATCTTCGTCAAGACGCTGGTCGACGTGGCCGACCCGAACTACGGCGACGGCAACCGGGTCCTGGGCGTGGGCAGCGTGTTCGTCATCGGCGTGGGCCTGCTGGTGCTCGGCGTGGTGCTGATGGAGATCCGCCGCATCGAGAGCCCGGCGTTCTTCCGGGGCGAGGTGCTCAAGCGGGACACGCCCGTCCTGGTGCCGGACGAGGACTGAGCGTACGCGGCGGATCGGGCGCGACCGGCCCGCCGCCGGCCGGGTCGCTGGGGGACCCGGCCGGCAGCGGAACGATTCAGCGGTTCTGGATGGCGTCCATGGCCACCGCGACGCAGATCGCCAGTCGGCGGTCCATCGTCGAGTCGGGGAGCGACACCAGATACTGGTCGCGCAGCTTCATCTGCCGCTCGACGGTCAGCACCGGCTGCCCACCCTCGTCGACGAAGTCGAAGTGGTAGGTCGGAGCCGGCAACCAGGCCCCGACCACGGGTATGAAGCCCCACACGCGGCGCAGGATCGCCCCGGCGAGGCTACGCTCCTGCCCCGTCGCCCGGGGAGCGTCCGGACGCTCCAGGTGCCACGTGGAACGCAGCAGCGACTTCTTGAAGTCCTTCGCGAACATGCCGAGGTTGCCGCCCTCGACACCGGTCACGTCGTGCTGGGCCCGGATGTCGAGCATCTGGCGCGCCTTGAACCGGGCGAGTTCGGTGGTCTTGGTGTCGTCCGTGTAGAGGATCACCTCTTCCTTGAGCTTGCCGCGCTTTTGCTGCGCGAAGGCGATCACCGGTCCGTGCTTGCCGTCCGGGCCGACCAGGTGCACCACGTATTGGTTCACGATCGGGCGGAAGTTCTGCCGGATGATCAGTTGCTTCTCGTTCTGGAACGGCATGGTCATGGCGTGCGCGATCCCCCCGGGGATTCATTGGATTCGCAGGCACGGGGGCCTTGGGCCGCACAACCTACCGGTGTTCCGTCACGAACGCTCGTACTCCGCGATCAGCAGGCGTTTGTACAGTTTCCCGGTCGGGTGGCGCGGGAGCGTGGGGCGGAAGTCGACGGAGCGCGGGCACTTGTAGTGGGCCAGTCGGGCGCGGCAGTACGCGATCAGCTCCTCGGCCAACTCCGGCCCGGGCGCGGCCCCTTCGGCCGGCTGGACGACCGCCTTGACCTGCTCGCCCAGATCCGGGTCGGGCACGCCGAGCACCGCGACGTCGGCGATCGCGGGATGCAGGGCGAGCAGGTTCTCCACCTCCTGCGGGTAGATGTTCACCCCGCCGCTGATGATCAGGTGCGATTGACGATCCGTCAGGTACAGGAAGCCGTCCGCGTCCAGGTGTCCGATGTCGCCGAGGGTGGTCCAGCCCCGGCCGGCGGGATCGCGGCCGGCCTCGGTCCCGGCCGGATCCTCGTGGTAGGTGAACTGCGGCCCGTCGGCGAAGTAGACCACGCCGTCCTCGCCCACCGGCAGTTCGCGGCCCCGCTCGTCGCACACGTGCGGCGTGCCCAGGATCGCCCGCCCCACCGTGCCGCGATGGGTCAGCCATTCCTCGGGTGTGCAGGCGACGTAGCCGTTGGCCTCGGTGCCCGCGTAGTACTCGTACAACACCGGGCCCCACCACTCCAGCATGCGTTCCTTGACCTCGGGCGGACACGGCGCCGACGCGTGCACCGCGTAGCGCAGTGACGACAGATCGTGGCGATCGCGCACCTCGGCGGGCAGTTTGAGCATGCGCACGAACATGGTCGGCACCCACTGACTGTGCGTCACCCGGTATCGCTCGATCGCCGCGAGCGCGGCCTCGGCGTCGAAGCGCTCCAGCACCACCACGGTGTGACCGCCCCGCAGGAACTGCATGCAGTAGCGCAGCGGGGCCGCGTGGTACAGCGGAGCCGGGCACAGGTAGACGTCGCCGCCGGCGCCCGAGGTGTTCATCCCGTACAGCGCGCCGAGCAACCGATAGAGCGTCACGGCCGGTCCGCTGCCCAGCGGATGGTCCTCGCGGCGGGGCAGCACGCCCTTGGGTCGGCCGGTGGTGCCGGAGGAGTAGAGCATGTCGGCGCCCTCGAGTTCGACGGCGATCGGCGTGCTCGGGTACGGCCGCACCGCCTCCTCGTACGCCTCGAACCCGGCTCTCGCGCCGTCGAGCATCAGTCGGCGCTCGACCCGGGGCGCCCGTTCCCCGACGGCGCCCGCGAGTTCGCCGACGGCGGCCGAGGAGACGAAGACGCGGGCGCCGCAATTGTTGACCACGTAGGCGAGTTCGTCCGGGTGCAGGCGCACGCTCACCGGCGTGTAGATCAGTCCGGAGCGCTGTGCGGCCCAGGTGATCGCGAGGTAGAGGGGATGGTTCTCCAGGGCGATGGCCAGGTGGTCCCCGGGGCGCAGCCCGGCGTCGTACATCAGGTGGGCGAAACGATTGGATTCGGCGTCCAACTCGGCGTAGGTGACGACCCGGCCGGAGCCGGCCAGGATCACGGCGGGACGGTCGGGGTGCGCGGCGGCGATGACACCGGGATGCATGGGCGATCCTCGTCTCGGTGCGGCGGTCCACCGCCCGGGCGGGCGACGGGCTGCTGAGCTTCCGTTCGGATGGCGCCGCAGAAGTCTCGCACCGTACGCAGCCGCGTTGAAGGACCGGCGGCGACCGCGTGTTCACTCGGCGCGTTCGCCGCCGAGCCGTGCGCCCGGTCGCCGGCGTCGCCCGCTCTGGCGCGGCGGTCGCCCGCCCGCGCTCAGTGCAGCGGGCGTCCGCCCGTGAAGGCCGGCCCGCGTGCCTCGCCCTGCTGCGCGCCCGCCGCGAGTTCGCGCCCCAGCCACTCGAAGGCCGCCGGCAGCCCCCTGGCCCAGGTGCCGAAGTTGTGCCCGCCGGACGACTCGATCTGTACCTTCACCGTGTCCGTGGGCCGGAACTTGCGGGCGAACTCCCGCGCCTCGCGCACCGTCTTGCCCTCGCCCTTGGCCGCGAACAGATACATCCGCACCGGCGCGCGTCGAGCGTTCTCGATCGTGTACTGCGGGCTGTTCGCCCGGCGCAGCGCGTCGTCGCCCCGGTACAGATCGCCCGTGGTGATGTCGGTGATCGCCTTGAAGTAGCCGGACAGGCTGGCCGCCGCGGCGTAGCGGTCCGGGTGGCGCAGGGCCAGGTTCGCCGAGCAGAAGCCGCCGGTGGAGTAGCCGAGCAGCCCCCAGCCCGCCGGCGCGGGCGCGGTGCGGAAGTTGGCCGCTATCGCGTCGGGCACGTCCTGGCCGAGGTAGGTGTCGGCGCGGGCGCCGCCGGGGGCGTCCACACACTCGCTGTCCCGGCCCTCGATCGGGTTCTGCGCCGCGATCACCACGATCGCCGGCGGCATCCGCCCCGACTCCATCAGGCCGGCGAGCATCTGGTGCACCTTCATCCGCCGCAGCCAGGTGTCCGGGGTGCCGGGGAAGCCCGAGGTCAGTTGGATCACCGGGAAGCGGGTCCGGGCGTTCTCCGGGGTGAAGTAGGCGGCCGGCAGGTAGACGAAGGTGTTCAGTTTGTAGCCGGTGCGCGGGCCCTGGATGCTGGTGTTGACCAGCACGCCGTGCTTGGGGTCGGCGCCGCGCCGCGGGGGGTGCGGGGCGCGCGGCTGGTCGGTCAGCGGGGGTTTCGTGACCATGAACGGCAGGCCCTTGCCGTCGTCGTCGGAGAAGGGCACGGCCGGCTTGGGATCCAGGTGCTTGACCTTCACCGTGGACACCGATACGTCCGGTACGGACGGCCCGTCGGCGATGTGCATCAGGTCCGACAGGGTCGAGTAGAAGTACATCTGCGCGTTGACCGCGGCCAGGATGGTGAAGGTCACCATGAGCTGGGTGAACAGCAGCGTGCAGATCCGGCGGGTGCGCTGCAGCGTCCGGCGGTTCCAGAACCAGACGGTGGCGAAGGCGGTGCCGGCGGTGGCCACCGCCATTCCTATGACGAACCACACGCTCGTGATGTCCACGTCCCAGAAGGGCCGTCCCGCCAGCACTTGATCCAACGCTCCCACTGCCTTCGTCGCCGAGCCCGACCGATGGCGCCGGTCCCGGACGACGCCCCGCACGGTCGCGCCGGGAGCGGTGCAGCCTCTGTCTATTTTGTGCCCGACGGGTTGCCGGCGCGTCGATCCCGAGTCCCGTGCCGAGTCATTCACAAGTCGCACGCAAGTGCGCCGACTCCTCCGGCGGCCGATCGGGGATCAGTACGAACGAGGCAATCCCAGTGTGTGCCGCGCCACATGGTTGAGGATCATCTCCCGACTCACCGGCGCGATCCGCAACGTCCTGGCCATCGCCCACAGCGGGATCAGCCCGTAGTCGCGGCTCATCCCGTTGCCGCCGTGGGTCTGGATCGCCGCGTCGACGGCGTGTATGGCCGCTTCGGCGGCGGCGTACTTGGCCATGTTGGCGGCCTCCCCGGCGGCCTTGACCCGCGCCTCGCCCGCGTCGTGCAGCCGGGCCGCGCGGTAGGTCATCAACGCGGCCAGTTCGACCTCGATGGCGGCCTGGGCGAGCGGGTGGGCGATCGCCTGGTGGGTGCCGATCGGGCGATCCCACACCTCGCGGGTCCGGGCGTAGTCGGCCGCGCGGGCCAGGGCGTACCTCGCGATGCCCACGCCCAGTGCCGCCCCGGTCACCCGCTCGGGGTTGAGGCCGTGGAAGACCTGGCGCAGCCCGTCGCCCTCGGTGCCGATCAACCGGTCGGCGGACAGCGGTACGTCGTCGAGGAAGAGGGTGAACTGGCGCTCCGGGGCCGCCCCTTCGATCGCCAGCGGGGTCGCGGTCAGCCTCGGGTCCGCGGTGTCGACCAGGAACAGCGAGAGCCGGCCGTGTCCGGAGCCGGGATCGGTGCCGGTCCGGGCCACCACGAGCACCGCGTCGGCCTCGTCGACTCCGGAGATGAACTGCTTGGTGCCGCGCAGCGACCAGCCGTCGCCGTCCCGGCGGGCCGTGGTGGCCAGCCGATGGGTGTTGGAACCGGCCTCCGGCTCGGTGATCGCGAACACGATCTTGCGGGTGCCGGCGGCCAGGCCCGGCAACCACGCGGCCTTTTGCCCGGCGGTGCCGAAGCGGGTCAGCACCTCGCCGGCGATCGCCCCGGACACCAGGAGCAGCAGCAGCGGGCAGCCGTGCGCGGCGACCTCCTCGCAGACGATGGTCAGCTCGACCAGGCCGCCACCGCCGCCGCCGTACTCCTCGGGCAGGTTGACGCCGATATAGCCGTGCCGGCCCAGTTCCCGCCACAGCTCGGTGGTGGGGCGGCGCTCGCGGCTGTGCTCGGCGAAGTAGCCGGGGCCGAATCCGTCGGTGATGGCGCCCACGGCGGCGCGCAGGGCCCGGTGTTCGTCGCTTTCGTCGATGCTCGGGTCGGAGCCTCGGTCGCGGGTTTCGTGGAAGCGCATGGATCACCCGTCCAGCAGCGTCGTGGGGATGTCGGTGTGGCGGGACCGCACGTACTCGCCCAGGCCCTTGGCCTGCGGATCGGGGCGGGTCGAGGAGCCGACGCCCTCGCCGAGCAGGCCGGTGATCACGAAGTTCACCGCGCGCAGGTTGTCGAACACGTGGCGTTCGATCGGCAGGTCGGCCGCCTCCGGCAGCAGTTCGCGCAGCCGATCGACGGTCAGGTGTACGCGAAGCCAGCGATACGAGGCGTCGTCGCGGGTCCACAGGCCGAGGTTGGCGTCGCCGCCCTTGTCGCCGGAGCGGGCGCCGCAGACCAGGCCGAGGGGGGCTCGGCGGGTGGGGGCCGGCGGGCGGGCGGGCCGGCCGGGCGGGTCGGGGCGTGGGGGAGGGCCGGGGTCGCGGACGTCCTTCGGCGGCGCGGCGGTGGGTTCCGGTGGCGGGATGGGGCGGGCGGTGCCGTCGGGAAGCACCACGGTGTGCGCGACCTCGCCCGCCGGGATCCACGCGGCGCGGAAGACGGCGTAGGCGGTCTCGGCCGTGGGCGGGGTGGTGGTGTGGAAGCCGGGGTAGCCGGCCAGGGCGAGTTCGACGACCGCGCCGGAGAAGGCCCGGCCGACCCTGGTCGGGTCCGGGTCCTTGACGGTGATCCGCAGGTGCGCGCCGGCCTGCTCGTTGGTCGGCGCGTCGGGGCGGTCGTAGCGGAGCAGCCGCACGTCCACCTCGGCGAAGCGGTCCCGGCCGCCGAGCGCGTCGAACACCATGCGCTCGGCGTGCGCGGCCTTGGCCTCGATGTCCAGGCCGGTGAGGACCATCGTCATGGTGTTGCGGTAGCCGCCGAGTTCGTTGACCCCGACCTTGAGAGTGGGCGGCGGGGGCAGGCCCCGGACGCCCTGGATCCGGACCCGGTCGGGGCCGGCGGGACCGATCCGGATGGTGTCGAAGCGGGCCACCGCGTCGGGGTTGGCGTAGGCGGGGCCGCCGATCTCGTACAGGAGTTGGGCGGTGACCGTGCCGATCGAGACGGTGCCGCCGGTGCCGCGATGTTTGGTGATCACCGACGAGCCGTCGGCGGCCACCTCGGCGATCGGGAAGCCGGGGCGACGGGTGTCCAGGGCGAAGTCGGCGGTGCGGCCGGGGCGTTGCCGTCGCGGGGGCTCGTCGAGGAAGGGGTAGTTGCCGCCGGTGGCCTGCGGGCCGCACTCGATCACGTGGCCCGCGACGATCGCGCCGGCGATGCGGTCGTGGTCGGTGCGCCGCCAACCGTGCCACCACGCGGCGGGGCCGACCACCAGGGACGCGTCGGTCACGCGCGGGCAGACCACGATGTCGGCGCCCTCGGCCAGCGCCTCGGCGATGCCCCAGCCGCCGAGGTAGGCGTTGGCCGTCACGGCGCGCGGGCCGGCGTCGATCCGGTCCAGTACGTCGTCGCCGGTGATGTACGCGATTCTCGGGGCCAGGCCCAGGCGTTGCGCGCTCACGCGCAGCCGCTCGGCCAGGCCGGCGGGGTTGAGGCCGCCCGCGTTGGAGACCACCCGGATGCCCCGGTCCAGACAGGTGCCCATGACCTGTTCCAGCTGGGTCACGAAGGTGCGCGCGTAGCCGGCGCTCGGGTCCTTGGCCCGGGCCTTCCACAGGATGGACATGGTCAGTTCGGCCAGGTAGTCGCCGGTGAGCACGTCGATCGGGCCGCCCTCGACCATCTCGTGCGCGGCGGAGAGGCGATCGCCGTAGAAGCCGGAGCAGTTGGCGATCCGGATCGGGCGGCTGTCGGTCCGGCTCATCCGACCGCCTCCTCCGGCGTCCCGGCGGGCGGAACGGCGGGCGGGTCGGCCGGCTTCGTGGCGAGTCCCGCCTCCTCCTGGGGGTCGGCGGCGCGTACGACGGCCAACACCGCGCCGGCGTCCACCGCTTCGCCCGTGCCGACCGGCAGGTGGGATACCACGCCCGGGTACGGTGCGGTCACCTCGTGCTCCATCTTCATCGCCTCCACGGCCAGGACGAATTGCCCGGCCGCCACCCGTTGGCCCTCGGCGACCGCGATTCGCACCACCGTGCCCGGCATCGGCGCGAGCAGCGACCCCGCCGGTTCGGTCTCGGCCGCCACGGGCTCCGGCAGGCGCGGGAGTTCGGTCAGCACGCTCGCGCCGAGCGGGCTGTCCAGGTAGACCTTCTCGCCGACCCGGTGTACGTGGACGGTTCGGCGGATGCCGTCCGCGGTCAGCTCGACCCGATCGGCGTGCGCGGCGTGGATCACCAGGCCCGGCAGGGGTTTTCCGTCGATCGCGACGTGGTCCGGGAGGCGGTAGGAGACGGTGGTCCGGGTATCCGGATCGGAGGTGTAGGTCACCTGCTGGTCGGCGTCGCGGACATTGCGCCAGCCGCTCGGGATCGTGGCCAACACGCCCGCCCGGGACCGGCGTTCGGCCTGTCCGGCGAGCGCCGCGGCGGCGGCGTGCACGGGCGTCGCCGAGGGGTCGGCGGCGCACAGGTCGGCGGCGGCATGCCGATCCAGGAAGCCGGTGTCTGCGGCGCCCGCGGTGAACTCGGCCGAGCGCAGCACGCCGACGAGCAGGTCGCGGTTGGTGCGTACGCCGTGCACCCGGGCCCGGGCCAGCGCGCGGGCGAGCTTGCGGCACGCCTCCTCGCGGGTCGGCGCGTACGCGATCACCTTGGCCAGGAGCGCGTCGTAGTGCACGCCGATCCGACTGCCCGTCACCACCCCGGCGTCCACCCGGATTCCGTCCCGTTCGGACTCGGCGAGTTCGAAGCGGTGCAGGGTGCCGACCGAGGGGGCGTAGTCCCGGACCGGGTCCTCCGCGTACAGCCGGGCCTCGATCGCGTGCCCGGTGCGGTGTGCCTCCGCGGGCAGCGCATGGCCCTGGGCCACCAGGAGTTGCAGCCGGACCAGATCGAGGCCGGTGGTCAGTTCGGTGACCGGGTGCTCGACCTGGAGCCTGGTGTTCACCTCCAGGAGATGGAAGGCGCCGGCGCGGTCGAGGACGAACTCGACGGTGCCCGCCCCGATATAGCCGATCGCGCGACCGGCGGTGACCGCCGCCGCGCACAACTCGGCGCGCAACCCGGGGTCGATACCCGGCGCGGGACTCTCCTCGATCAGCTTCTGGTGTCGGCGCTGGATCGAGCAGTCCCGCTCGAACAGGGCGATCACCCGGCCGTGCGTGTCGCCGAAGATCTGTACCTCGATGTGCCGCGGATTCTCGACCAGTCGCTCCAGGAACACGGTGTCGTCGCCGAACGCGGCGGCGGCCTCGCGGCGGGCGGCGGCGACGGCGGCGGGCAGTTCGCCGGGGTCGCGAACCACGCGCATGCCCCGACCGCCGCCGCCGAACGCGGCCTTGACGAGGAGCGGGAAGCCGATGCGGGCGGCCGTTTCGACCATGGATCCGGGCGTCACGACGCCGCCCGGGAGGACCGGGACGCCGGCCCGGCCGAGGAGGTCCTTCGCGGCGAGCTTGTCGCCCATCGCGGCGATGGTGTCCGGGGTCGGGCCGACGAAGAGCAGCCCCGCCTCGGCCGTTCGGCGGGCGAAGTCGGCGTTCTCGGAGAGGAATCCGTAGCCGGGGTGGATCGTGTCGGCGCCGGTGGTCCGGGCCGCCTCGATCAGCAGGTCGCCGCGCAGGTAGGTGTCCGCGGCGGCCGAGCCCGGCAGCCGGACCGCCTCGTCCGCCGCCGCGACGTGCGGGGAGTCGACGTCGGGATCGGCGTACACGGCCACGGTGTCGATCCCCATGGCGTGGGCGGTGCGGGCGATCCGGACGGCGATCTCGCCGCGGTTGGCGATCAACAGCCTGCGGATGAGCGGCATACGATCCCCTCGGTGTGCGGGTGGCCGGTGGGGGTGGTCGCGGGGGCGGTCGCGCGGGTGTGGGCCTCGGCCGGGGTCGGGCCTACATGCGGAAGACCCCGTAGCCGGTGGTACCCGCGACCGGGGCCGAATGCGCGGCGGACAGGGCGATTCCGAGCACGGTGCGGGTGTCGCGGGGGTCGATCACCCCGTCGTCGTAGAGCCGCGCGGTGACGAAGAAGGCGTGCGACTCGCGCTCGATCTGCGCCTCGATCGCGGCGCGCCGCAGTTCGTCCACGTCCTCGTCGAAGGCGATCCCGCGAGCGGCGGCGGCCTGGCGGCCGACGATGGACAGCACGCCCGCCAGTTGCGCCGCGCCCATCACCGCGAGTCTCGCGGTCGGCCACGCGAACAGCAGGCGGGGATCGAAGGCCCGCCCGGACATCCCGTAGTTGCCCGCGCCGAAGGACGCGCCGATGTTGAGGGTCAGGTGCGGGACGGTGGAGTTGGTCACCGCGTTGATCATCTTGGCGCCGTCCTTGACGATGCCGCCCTGTTCGTACGCGGTGCCGACCATGTAGCCGGTGGTGTTCTGCAGGAACAGCAGCGGGGTGTGCGAGCGGTTGGCGAGTTGGATGAACTCGGCGGCCTTCCTGGACTCCTCGCCGAACAGCACCCCGCGCGCGTTGGCCAGCACCCCGACCGGGAAGCCGTGCACCGAGGCCCAGCCGGTGACCAGGCCGGCGCCGTGCTCGCACTTGTATTCGTCGAACCGCGACCCGTCCACCACCCGGGCCAGCACCTCGCGCGGATCGAACGGGACCCGCAGGTTCGCGGGGACCAGGCCGAGCACCTCGTCGATGTCGTACAGCGGCTCGTCGGGTGGTCGGCTCGGACCCGGGCCGTGCTTGCGCCAGTTCAGGTCGGCCACGATGCGCCGCCCGATCCGCAGGCAGTCGTACTCGTCGACGGCGTGGTGGTCGGCGAGTCCGGACACCCGCGCGTGCATCGCGGCGCCGCCCAACTCCTCGTCGTCCGCCTCCTCGCCGGTGGCCATGCGGACCAGCGGCGGGCCGCCGAGGAAGACCTTGGCCTGGCCCGCCACCAGCACCGTGTGGTCGCACAGGCCCGGGATGTACGCGCCGCCGGCGGTCGAGTTGCCGAACACGAGGGCGATGGTGGGGATCCCGAGCGCGGACAGCTCCGTCAGGTCGTGGAAGACCCGGCCGCCGGGCACGAACAGCTCCGCCTGGGTGGGCAGATCGGCACCCCCGGATTCGACCAGGTTGATCACCGGGAGTCGGTTGCGGCGGGCGATCCCCAGGGCGCGGAGGTTCTTGCGCAACGAGTATGGATTGACCGAACCGCCGCGTACCGTCGGGTCGTTGGCGATCAGGACACACTCCACGCCGGAGACCGGACCGATGCCGGTGACCATGCCGGCGCCCACGGTGAAGTCGGTGCCCCACGCGGCCAGGGAGGACAGTTCCAGGAAGGGCGCGTCCCGGTCGAGCAGCAGCTCGACGCGTTGACGGGCGGTCAGGCGCCCGCGGGCCCGATGGCGTTCCAGGTAGCGTTCGCCGCCGCCCGCCCGGGCGAGGTCCAACTGCTCGTGCAGCGCCGCGAGGGCGCTCAGTTGTGCGGTGCGGTTGGCCCGATAGGTGTCGGACCGGGGATCGAGACGGGAACGCAGAACGGGCACGACCTCGACTCCTCGCCTGTCGACGCGAAGGCAGCTTCCGGATGTTAACGGCCGGTCACTTGGCTATGGAAGGCCCGGGCGGAGCGAGGCGGTCACGGCCCCGGTGCGTTCCTCGGTCGGGTCGGCGCACGACGACGCCGACGCGACCCCGGGCGGGGCCGCGTCGGCGGATGGGATCAACCGTGGTGCCCGTGGTGCCCCGCGTGCGGGTCGGCGGCCCGCTCCGGCGCGTGGGCGTGCGGCGCGGGCTTGCCCGCCTCGACGGTGAACTCCGCGGTGCGGACCACGCCGCCGTGTCGGAAGTCGAGGAAGAACCGGTACGTGCCGACGCTGGGCAGTTCGGTGTGGAACGCGATCTCCGGACCGGCCGGGGTGACCCCGTCGCCGGGCGCGCCGCCGGGGTGCACGTGCAGGTAGGCGAGGTCGCCGTCGCGCAGCACGACCAGGTGGCCGAACGCGGCCAGGTACGGCTCCAGGTCGGTGACGGGCACGCCGTCCCGGGCCACCGAGAGGGTGATGTGCGCGCCCTGTCCGGCCGCGGGTTCGCCGGCGAGGGTGACCGTGTAGCCGTCGACCTCGGCGGTCGCGGCGGGGGCGGGCAACGGCACGGGCCGGAAGTCGCCCGCGACGTGGATGTCGACGCCGAGGGTGAGCGGGCTGCCGGTGGCGGCCGGGGCGAAGTCGGTGAAGACCCGGTAGGTGCCGGCCTCGTCGAGGGCCAGGTCCTGGGTCCAGACGCCGTCCTCGCCGAGGACGGGGTGTACGTGCCGGAAGCCGCTCAGGTCGCGGCGCACCACGATCAGGTGCAGGTCCTTGTCGTGCTGCGGGACGTACTCGCGCACCGGGGCGCCGTCGGGGCCGTCGATCCGGAACGCGAGGGTGCCGGCGGGCGCGGCGACGGGGACCAGGGTGTAGCCGTCGCGGGAGACCTGAAGACCCTCGGGGGTGGCGGGGGCGGCTGCGTGGTGGGCGTGGACGGTCATGACGGGCTCCCTGGGCGATGTGCGTGACGCGGTCGAGGTATTTCGAGCTGTTCCGAGGTTTTCGGGGTGTCTGCCGGTGGTCGGTGACGCCGGCCACGAAGATGAAGTTATACCCCTGGGGGGTATCTGGCAAGTGCATGACGGTGGATGCCGACGAGTCGTCGGGGCGGAAAACGGGATTCGCATCGGGTGCGCGGTGTCGGATACTGCGGGCTCGGGCTCGGGGACGGTCACGGGGAAACGAGGGCGGCGGGATGCGTACGTTGTTGATGGGGGTGGTCGGGTCGACCGCCTACGGGTTGGCCACCGAGACCTCCGACGAGGACCTGCTCGGCGTCTTCCTCGCGGATTCGCGGGAGGTGCTGGGCCTGGACGGCGCGGCGGCGGCCGGCCGCTCGCGGGTGACCACGAAGCCCGATGTGACGATGCACGAACTGGGCAAGTACTGCTCGCTCGCGCTCAAGTGCAACCCGACGGTGACCGAGTTGTTGTGGCTTCCGGAGTATCGGGTCGAGACCGAGGCGGGTCGCCGACTCCGGGCCCTGCGTGCGAAGTTCCTGTCCACGGAGTACGTCCGGTCGGCCTACGGCGGTTATGCGATCCAGCAGGCCAAACGCCTGCTCGGTCGGCACGAGGCGGGCAAGGAGGGCTTCTCCGCCGACACCGCCCGACGTACCGCCAAACACGGCCGACACTGTCTGCGCCTGCTGATCCAGGCCCAACGCCTGCTCGCCACCGGTGAATTGATCCTGGATGTGAGCGCGCGGCGCGAGGAACTGTTCGCCGCAGGCCGCCTGGCCGTCGAGGACCCGGCCGCGTTCGCCGCGCGCTTCGAACACGAGAAGGCCGTTCTCGACGCCGTGACCTCGGTGCTCCCCGACCACCCGGACCGGGCGGCGGTCGACACGCTGGTCGTGGAGCTGCGGATGGCCGCCCTCACTCCCTGACCGAGGTCGAATACGCTCCGTGTGGGTAGGTATCGGCACGGACCGGAACCTTCGAAGGGAGGCGCGATCATGGCGCAGGAAAACGATCCTCCGCGAAAGAGCAGGCCGCCCCGGAAGGATTGGAAGAACTCCTTCGAACACTGGGACGCCACGCCGCACGACTGGCACGCGGAGGGTCCGGACCTGTTCCAGTGCGGGGAGTGCGGCTTTCGCTCCTCCGTCGTCCCGGTGCGACCGACGCGATAGCGGCCGGCGCGGCGGCGGCGAGCGTCTACCCCGGGCGCGTCCGCGTGCGCTCGGGTGCGCCTCGGGACCCTTGCGCCACGGCTCAAATGTGTTGACCTTCGCGGTGATCACCTTGGTACGGTCCGGCCGTGTTCACACTCGCCGAACCTCCGCTCTTCGCCCGTCTTCGGGATGCCCGCTCCGTGCTGATCGCCGGGGCGGGTGGTGGATTCGACGTGTTCGCCGGGCTGCCGCTCGGCGTCGCGTTGACGGACCTGGGCAAGCGGGTGCACTTCGCCAATCTGTCGTTCGTGACGGTGGATCACCTGCCGTCCTCGGTACGCGTGTCGCCGGGCCTGGCGGCGGTGCGGTCGGACACCCCGGGAAACGACGACTACTTCCCGGAGCGGGCGCTGGCGATGTGGCTGTCGCGCAACGGCTTCCCGGACACGGTGTACGCGTTCGCGAAGACCGGGGCGAAGCCGCTGCGGGCGCTGTACCGGCGCCTGGTGCGCGACCTGGACATCGACGCGATCGTGCTGGTCGACGGCGGGACCGACATCCTGATGCGCGGCGACGAGGCGTCCCTCGGTACGCCGGAGGAGGACATGGCCAGTCTGGCCGCGGTGGCCGGGGTGGACGTACCGGTCCGGCTGGTGGCCTCGCTCGGCTTCGGGATCGACGCCTATCACGGGATCTGTCACGCGCAGGTGTTGGAGAACCTGGCCGCGCTCAGCCGGTCGGGCCACTATCTCGGCGCGCTGTCCATCCCCCGCGAATCGCGGGAGGGCACGCTGTTCCTGGACGCGGTGGCCTACGCGAATCGGGTCACCCCGCGCCGTCCGAGCATCGTGCAGGGTTCGGTGGGCGCGGCGCTGACCGGTCGGTTCGGCGACGCGCACTTCACCGAACGCACGGGGAACAGCGAACTGTTCATCAATCCGCTGATGAGCGTGTACTTCACCGTCGACCTGGTCGGTCTGGCCGAACGGTCGCTCTACCTCGACCGGCTGGAGAGCACCCGCAACATCTGGGAGGTCTCGTCGCGAATAGCGGAGTTCCGCGACGAGTTGCCGTCGACCCGGCCCAGGCAGGCCATCCCGCACTGAGGCCGATCGGCCGTCAGGTCTCGCGCAGCGGGCGGTAGTCGTCCGGGCCCAGGCCGAACGTCCAGGCCACGCCCTCGCGGGCGGTCTCGGTGTCCGGCGGCACCCGCAACCAGTAGGTGCGGACGCTGCCGTCGGGCTCGGGAGTGGAGTTGAGCACCTCGACCATCACGATCGGCTCGTCGCCGTCGAGGTCGATCTCCCACAACACGCCGGTCTCGTCCCGGTCGAGCGGCTGGGCGCCCACCTCGCGCAGGTAGCGGTCGTAGCCGTGGATCTCCAGCATCACCCGGCGCAGTTCGGCGTTGGGCTCGTTGCGGATGGCCCGTGCGGTCAGCCAGCTGCCGCCGGGACCGAGGCCGCCGACGAAGTCGGCCGGTACGGGCATCCCGCGCCACGCGTGCAGCGCGAAGCCGTCGGCGTAGGCGAGCGCGGGGCCGGCGCCGTCGTGCAGGCGGGAGTGGTCGTCGCGGCGCATGACGGTGGGCCGTTCGCTGACGAGGGCGACCCGCTCGTAGGGCCACCACCAGCCGACGTGGCGGGCCACCTCGCCCAGTTCGGCCACGACGGGGAAGTCGAACTCGGGGAAGCATCGGCGCAGTCCGTCGAACACCGCCAGCCAGGCCCCGTCGAACTGGCCGCCGAGCGCGCTGTACGTGGTCGCGCGGACCTTGTCGGCGACGTCCCATCGGCCCGGGACGGAGGCGGCGCGCACGGTGGGGGTGCGTACGGAGGGGTCCGTCGCGCCGACGCCGGCGTGCACGGCCTCGCGGATCCGCTCGGTCAGCTCGCGGGTGGGCTCCCACAACCGCGACGTGCCCTCGTTCCAGGCGAGTTGCCAACCGGCCGCGCCGAGCGCCGCGCCGGCCTCGGCCTTGGCGGCCTGCCACGGCCCGCTCCACAGCCGCTCCTGTACGGGCCGACCGGGACGGCCGGGCACCTTCACCGACAACCGCGTGGCGGCCAGGTCGGCCGGCCTGCAGGTACCGGCGGCCACCGCCGCCGCGACCGCCGCCGCCAGTGGCGAGTCGTACCAGACCACCCGCTCGGGCTCCGCCATCCCGGCAGCCCGATACACCGCCCGGATCGCCCGCTCGGCCGCCCCCCGATCCGCCGGGCCGGTGGCGGAGACCACCTCGCCCCAGTGGTCGGCGGCCTCCCGCAACACCACCCGATCCGCGTCCCGGAGCACTCGGGCCGGCCCGCCGACGCCGCCCGGACGCGAGCGCACCACGACCGTCGCGCGACCGGGCTCGGGGCGCATCCCGGGAGCGGGCCTCGGGAGCTCGGCGAGTCGGGCGGGGCCGGCCGTGTCGTCGTGCGGGGCCTTCGTGTCGCGGGCCGTGCGCGCCTCGTGGGCCCGGAGCGCGGACCAGGCCGCGGCGGCCGGATTGGCGGGCGGCGCGGGGCGCGGCACCGGCGGTGCGGCGGGCGGCTTGCGGGGCAGCGCGATGCCGGGCAGTCGGCGGGGCGGCGGGGCCATCGTGTCTCCCGTGGCTTGCGGTTCGCGTCGAGACGCTAACCGACCCGACCGACACCGCCCCGTGCCCGACCGGCGCGAGTCGTGCCCGACGGACACCCCGGCGCGCCCGCGTCGCGGCTCAGTACCCCGTCGGGCGGATCAGGCCGCACTCGTAGGCGTACACCGCCGCCTGGGTGCGATCGCGCAGGGACAGCTTGACGAGGATCCGGCCCACATGGGTCTTCACCGTTTGTTCCGCCACCACCAGGCCGGCGGCGATCTCGGCGTTGGACAGGCCCTGGGCGATCAGGGACAGCACTTCGGTCTCACGTTCGGTCAGGTCGCCGATCCGGCCCTTGGCGGGCATCCTCGGGGTGCCGGCCAGGCGGGCGTACTCGGCGATCAGGCGCTTGGTGAGGTTGGGCGCCAGCAGGGCGTCGCCGGCGGCCACCACCCTTACCGCGTGGGCCAGTTCCTCGGCCGAGGCGTCCTTGAGGAGAAAGCCCGACGCGCCGGCGCGCAGCGCCTCGTACACGTACTCGTCCAGGTCGAAGGTGGTCAGTACGAGCACCTTCGCCGCGGCGTCGGCGTGCCCGGTGATGCGGCGGGTGGCCTCGATGCCGCCCAGGCGCGGCATCCGGATGTCCATCAGCACCACGTCGGGGACCAGTTCGTCGACCATCGCGACCGCGTCGAGGCCGTCCACCGCCTGGCCGACCACCTCGATGTCGGGCTCGGCGTTCAACAGCACGGTGAACCCCTGCCGGACCATCACCTGGTCGTCGGCGATCAACACCCGGACGGTCACGAACCATTCCCCCTCACGAACCGTGCCTTCGCACACGCCTTCACGAACCGCTCCCCAGCGGCAGCCGCGCCACCACCTCGTAACCGCCGCCGGGAATCGGCCCGTCGGCGAACTCGCCCCCCAGCATGGCCACCCGCTCCCGCATGCCGAGCAACCCGTGCCCGCCACCCGCCGCACCCGCCGCGGCCGCGACGTCGGTGGCCGGCGGCGCGGTATTGGCCACCCGCAGCGCCAACCCGGTGGCCTGATACCCCACCTCGACCCGGATCGCCGCGCCCGGCGCGTGCCGCAGCACGTTGCTGAGTGCCTCCTGCACGATCCGGAACGCGGACAACTCGACCCCCGGCGACAACGGCCGGCGCTCGCCGGTGATCCGGGTGTCCACGTCGACTCCGGCGCCGCGTACGTTCTCGACCAACTCGGGCAATCGCTCCAGGGTCGGCTGCGGCGTGTGCCGCATGCCGATCGACAGGTCGTCCTCGGAGCGCAACACCCCCAGCACTCGACGCAGTTCGGCGAGCGCGTCCACCGCGTTCGTGCGGATGCCGGCCAGATTCTCCCGCAGCGCGTCGGACGGGTCGTCCACCAGGTGCGGCGCGACCTGCGCCTGGATCGAGATCACCGACATGTGATGAGCCACCACGTCGTGCAACTCGCGGGCGATCCGGGTGCGTTCCTCCAGCAGGGTGCGCCTGGACCGTTCCTCGGCGGTGAGTTCGGCCTGCGCCACCAACTGGTTCCGGGCCACCCCGCGCCCGCGCAGCGCCGCGCCGACCAGCACCGTGACGGAGAAGATCAGCGTGGCCTGGTAAAGATCGGGGTTGTGCACCGGCGCCGCGGCGACCGTGCACACCGCGCCCACCAGGACGCTGATCGCCAGCGCCTCGGCGGCGATCCTCGGGCGCATCCGCAGGGCCAGCACGAACAACGCGGCGGCGTGCAGCGCGAGGCCGGTCCCGGTCCACGGGTACATCTGCGGCGAGCGCGGCTTCGCGAGCACCGCGATCAGGACCATCGTCACGGTCACCGCCCACCAGGCCGGCAGCGGCCGCCGCACCGCGTACACCACGGCCAGCGGCGGGATCGACCCCAGCACCACCCCGGGCCCCTGACCCAGGCCGTATTGCCAGATGGCCTGGTTGATGCCGAGGATGCCGGTCGGGAACACCGCGAAGGCGACCAGCAGCACCATCGCCGGTTGCCAGTCGCGCCACCCGGGAGGCAGCGGGTCGGGCCGCGCCCTCCACAGGTCGTCACGGAGGGTGCGGGGCACCGCGCGCAGTGCCGGTCCGATTCGGCCCCCGCGCCCCTTTCGCACCTGATCGACTCCAGACACACCGTACCTCCGCCGTCCGGGCGAGCCGATGTGCGACCGCGCCCCGGCGTCGAAACTACGCACCACCCGTGCCCGCCGGCGTCCCGCCGTGGAGCCGTCCCGTCGAGTGGCTCCGAGGTACTACGGGTATGACGGCCGGGACCCGGCCGTCATACCCCTCAACCGGGCTCCTTGACGCCCGCCAGCATCCCCTCGATGCGGTCCGGCGGCCCGGGGCGGGAGAAGTACCACCCCTGCCCCGCGTCGCACCCGATCGCCCGCAACCGCTCCGCCTGGACCGCCGTCTCGATGCCCTCGGCCGTCACGGTGAGTCCGATCGCGTGCGCCAACTCGACCAGCGAGGCCACGATCCGCCCGTCCACCGGGTCCGAGTCGCCGGGCTGGCGCAGGCCCTCGACGAACGAGCCCGCGATCTTGAGTTCGCACACCGGCAGTCGGCGCAGATAGGCCAGGTTCGAGTAGCCGGTGCCGAAGTCGTCGATCGCGATCCGGATGCCCATCGCGGCGAGTTCGCGCAGCCGTTCCAGCGGACCACCGTCGGTGGACATGATCTGACTCTCGGTCAGCTCGAATTGCAGCCGGCCCGGATCCAGGCCGGTCTCGGCCAGCACCCGCTCCACCTGCCGTACCAGGCCCGGTTCGCGGCACTGGCGTTCGGCCAGGTTGACGCTGATGAACGGCGCGCTGTCCGGCTCCAGGTCCTGCCAGCGGCGCGCCTCGCGGCAGGCCTGTTCCAGCACGTGCATGCCCAGCGGCACGATCAGGCCGGTCTCCTCGGCCAGGCCGATGAAGCGGTCCGGTCCGACCAGGCCGTTGCGCGGATGGCGCCAGCGCACCAGCGCCTCGACGCCGAGCACGCCGCCGTCGGCGAGGGACACCAGCGGCTGGTAGTCGACGTAGAACTCGCCGTGATGCAACGCGGCGGGCATCTCCGCGGACAGCGTGTAGCGGGCCACCTCGCGGTCGTTGCGGTCGGTGTCGAACACCGTCCACCGGCCGCGGCCGTCGGACTTGGCCCAGTACAGCGTTATGTCGGCCGCCCGCAGCGTGTCCGCCGGGCTGGTGCCGGCCACCGGCCGCTCGACGATGCCGATGCTCGCGGTGACCGTCAGATCGTGGCCCCGGATCCGGAACGGCTCGCGCAGCGCGGCGAATACGCCGTCGGCGAGCGCCACCACCTGGCCGGTCCCGGTGGAGTGCTCGACCAGGATGACGAACTCGTCGCCGCCCATCCGCGCCATCAGATGCCCGGCCTGGCCCGCGTATCGACTCAGCCGCCGGGCGACCGCGACCAGCAACTGGTCGCCGACGTCGTGCCCGAGGCTGTCGTTGACCACCTTGAACCCGTCCAGGTCCAGATAGCACAGGCCGACCCGATCGCCCGGGCCCGGATGCTCGAAGGCCGCGGTCAGTCGTTCGACGAACAGCGCGCGGTTGGGCAGCCCCGTGAGTTGGTCGTGCATCGCCTGGTGGCGCAGCCGGGTGTGCAGGCGGTGGCGGTCGGTGACGTCCTCCAGCATGCAGACCTGGTACTCGGGGTTGCCCTTGGAGTCACGGACCAGGGAGAGCGACAGGTGCGTCCACAACGTCTCGCCGTCGGCGTTCTCGAACTGCTTCTCCAGCGCGAAGTGATCGCGCTCACCGGTGACCAACTCGTCGTAGAGCTTCCACATGTGGTCGGTGTCGCCGGCGTGCATGAACTCGCGGACCTGCCGCTTGCACATCTCCTCGACGCTGGCCGCGAACATGGTCGTCATCGCCTGGTTGACGTCGATCACGTTGCCGTCGACGTCGCCGATCCCGATGCCGATCGCGGCCTGGTCGAAGACCGCCCGAAAGCGCGCCTCGCTCGTGTGCAGCGCGTGTTCGGCGTTGTCCCGCGCGACCAGGACGGCGGCGTGGATGGCCTCCTGCTCGTCCAGCGTGCGCCGCCGCAGCGCCTCCGCGTAGCCCGCCGCGAGCGCCCCGGTGAGCGCGGAGACCCGCTCCAGCCAGACGTCGGGATCGTGGCCCTGGGCGGCGGCCTTGGCGCGCAGCACGGGCCACCAGGGGCCGACCAGGCCCAGTGTGCGCTCCAGCGTCCCGCTGCCGGTGAAGTGTTGCCCGACCAGCGACGCGCCGACCTCGCGCGCGATCGCGGGGTCGAACGGATCGGAACGCAGCGCGTGGGCGAGGCGCTCGGCCTGCCCGCGCAGGTACTCCTCGATCTCGGCTCCGCTCAACGGGACGAAGCTGGTGCCCTCGATGGTGCGGGCCCAGTCGCGGGCGAAGCGGCTCAGCGACCCCTCGGCCTCGTCGAAGCGCGCGTCGTCCGTTCCGCCGCTCACCCTGTGCTCCCCATGGTGGTCCAGCGCCGGTCGGCTCCCCGGCACGCCTGGAGCCACACGCCCGGCGCCCACGATGGTCGATCCACCGCCCCACCTTTCCTCCTCGGGGGCGATCCGCCACCGCGCAATGTCGGTGCGGTCGCCTCTCGGACGAGCCGGCCACAATCCCCAGCGGCCGTGTGAACGAGCCACATCACCCGTTATCACCCGTTCGGACGAGCCGGATGATACGTCCGGCACGTCCCGACGATCGCGTGATCATCGTTGACGGTATCCGCCGCGGCGCGGAAACGTCTTGCAGTTGGACACGGCGCGAGGAGCATCACTCCGGAGAGGGACAGGTGGTGCGCGCGGGTCCGTACCGAATTGTGGCGTACGCCCTCGTACTCCGGCGCACGCAGGGCGCCCGACGCGATGACTGACGGACCATCAGGTTGTTGCCCCCGGGTAACGGTACGCTCTACCGGCTCGCGTCGGCGAGTCGGGGCGCGGCCGCGACCGGCGTTCGGCGACCCGTCCGGAGAGAGGATGTGGTCCCGATGATGGTCGAGTTGGCGGTGGGCGACGCGTATGGCGCCGGGTTCGAGTACGCGGAGCGTTCGTTCGTCACGCGAGGCAACACACTCGCCGGTTATGTGCAGCATCCCCGTCATCGTGACGTGCTGCCGGGTCGATATACGGACGACACGCAGATGAGTATCGCGGTCGCCGAGTGGTTGCTCGGCGACGATCGCGGAATCCCGACCCTGGCGGAGCTGTTCGTGCGGGCGTACAAGCGGGATCCGCGCGCCGGATACGCGCGGGGGTTCCGGGGCGTACTCGAGGAAGTCGCCGACGGCACAGGGCTCCTGGAGGTGCTGCGGCCGGAGAGCGACAAGAGCGGCGCGGCGATGCGGGCGGGCGTGATCGGCCTGCTGCCGGACCGGGACGAGGTGCGGCGCACGGCGGCGCTCCAGGCCCGGATCACCCATCGCACGCCCGGCGGGATGACCTCGGCCGCGGCGGCGGCACTGGCGGTGCACTACTGCCGGTACGGGCTCGGCCCGATCGCCGGGCTGCCGGGTTGGTTGGCGGCGAACCTGCCCGCGTCCACCGGTCCGACGGTGTGGACCGAGCCGTGGCGCGGCAAGGTCGGCTCGGCCGGGATGGACAGCACCCGCGCGGCGGTCACCGCGCTCGCGGCGCACACCGGCACGGCCGCGCTCCTGCGCGCGTGCGTCGCGTACACCGGCGACGTGGACACGGTGGCCACCATCGCGCTCGCGGCGGCGAGTTGCTCGGCGGAGTACGCCCAGGACCTGCCGGGCGAACTGCTGACCGGCCTGGAGGACGGCCCGTACGGCCGGGATTATCTCGCGGGCCTGGACGCGCGGTTGACGGCGCGGTTCGGCTGAGCCGGGCGCGGGGCGAAAGTCCGGCGAAAGAGCGCCTCGGCCGCGTTCCGAGGGGTGGGGCGGCCGAAAACACGAGAGGCCCCCGGCGAACCGGGGGCCTCTCGTCTGCCTGGAGCCCCAATACGGAATCGAACCGTAGACCTTCTCCTTACCATGGAGACGCTCTACCGACTGAGCTATTGGGGCCTGCGCGGCGAAAACTTACCGGATCTGCGTTCGGTCTGCCAACTTGATCCGTTCGGGTCGCCGGCCCGGCCCGGGAGCGGTGCCGCGCCCGGGTTCGCGCCCGGCCCCCGAAGCGGTGCTCACCACTCGCCGGGGCTCATCGTGAAGTGCGCGTAGGGCACCGTCCAGACCACCTCGCCGGCGGCCTGCGCGGCCTCGTCGTAAGCCGTGCCGTGGTCGCTGGTGACGATCGCGAAGCACGGCCGGCGGCAGCTCATCGCGCGAAACAGCCGGCCGATGTGCCGGTCCACGTATTCGAGCGCGGCCGCGTGCGTGTCGCGGGTGTCGCCGTCGGCGGCGGTGGCGCCGGGGGTGTGGAACCAGTTCGGGTGGTGCACGGCGGCGACGTCGACGAGCAGGAACAACCGGCGCTCCGGGTCCAGGCCGCCGACCACCAGCTCGGCCCGGGCGACCTGGGCCTCGAAGGAGATCGGTGAGGTGACGCCGAGTTCGGGGTCCCAGTGGCTCTCGGCGAACATCCCGGGCAGCACCGAGTCGAGCGCGCCCTGCTTGTCGAAGCAGCCGACCCCGCCGATGCACGCGGTGTGGTAGCCGGCCTTGGTCAGCGCGCTGGGCAGGTCCGGGGTGTCGAACAGCCAGGTGTGCGCGCCGGTCGTCTCGGTGTCGCCGAGGCGGGAGGCGAACAGGCGCGGGTGCGGGCCGGGTCCGTCCGGGGTGGGCAGGTAGCCCGCGAGGAACGCGGTGTGCGCGGCGAAGGCGAGGCGCGCGGGGGTCTGCCGGCGCTGCCAGCCGCCCTCGGGCAGGACCCGAGCGAGGTTGGGCAGCCGGCCGGCCGCCGCGAGCTCGACGGCCACGTCGTACCGCAGCGCGTCGAGCGTGACGAGCAGTAGGTCCTGCTCACCCACGACGGCGTTCATGTCGGGATCGGTCATATCGGACATGCCACCTGCTCCGCTTCTGCTCGGGTGTTCGGGAGCCGCCGCCGGTGGCCCGCACGCGGGCGGCGAATGGATCGCCCATGCCTACCAGAGGGAGGGGACTCTTCGAGGGATAACCCCCTCGCCGGTTCGGATCCGGCCGTGTATGTTGTTCTCAGGTTAAGAAGATCTCAATCGGAGAACAACTGTCGAGTCGGTGTCGGGAACGTGAACCGACGGGGCTGCGTCCGACGTGCATCGCAATGAGCGCATGGGAGGGAATCGCGATATGGCCGACACCGCCACCACCGAACGCGACTGGCTCGCGTCCTACGACCCCAGGGCCTTCGAGCCGATCGCGGTGACCGTCGACATCGTCGCGCTGACGATTCGTCAACTCGGCCCGCAGGCCGGGGCGACGGTCGATCCGGAGGGCGACGCGGGGGGCGACGCGCAGGCGGGGGCGGAGCCGGGGGCCGGGCCGGAGGCCGGCGGGGGAGCCGGTGAGGGAGCCGAGAGCGCCGCCAAGGCGCTGCACGTGCTCCTGGTCCGGCGCGGCGAGATGCCGTTCGCGGGCCGCCTCGCGCTGCCCGGCGGCTTCGTCCGCCCGGTGATCGCCCCGGACGGCACCCGGCACGAGGAGGACCTCGCCGAGGCCGCCGAGCGCGAACTCGCCGAGGAGACCGGGCTCGCCGCCGGCACCCGACTCGACCGGCTCCACCTCGAACAGCTGGGCACCTACGGCACGCCCGGGCGCGACCCGAGGATGCGGATCGTCTCGGTCGCCCACCTCGCCTTCGCCCCGGACCTGCCCGACCCGACCGCCGGCGGCGACGCCGCCCACGCGCAGTGGGTGCCCGTCGCCGACGTCGACCCGGCCGAACTGGCCTTCGATCACGCGCGCATCCTCGCCGACGGCCTGGAACGCGCCCGCGCCAAGCTCGAATACTCGCCGCTGGCCACCGCGTTCGCGGGCGAGGAGTTCACCGTCACCGAACTGCGCGAGGTCTACCAGGCGGTGTGGGGCCGGCCGATGCACGCCGGCAACTTCCACCGCAAGGTGCTCTCGGTACCCGGCTTCGTCCGGGACACCGGCGCCACCACCGCCCGCGGCGGCGCGCGCGGCGGGCGCCGCGCCCGGCTGTACCGCGCGGGCCCCGCACGTCTGCTGCACCCGGCGCTGCTGCGCCCGTCCCCGGAGGAGGACTCCCGATGACCAGGACGCCCGGCACCACCTCGACCGGCCCCACCACCTTCGACGACGCGCTCGATCTGCTGACCGGCGCGCCGGACCCGCAGGGCGTCTTCGGGCCCTACGACGGCACACCCGAGGCATGTCTGCGGGCGGGCAACCGCACCTATCGGCTGCTCGCGCGCCTGCTCCACCCGGACACCGCGCCGGCCGACCGCCGTGCCGAGGCCGCCGCCGCGTTCACCCGGCTCGGCGAGTCGTGGAACCGCTATCAACAGGACATCACCGGGGTGACCGGCCGTCAGGTGGTGATCACCACCAAGCGCCGGGTCTACTCGGTCGGCGGCGAGCGGGCGAGCGGCGACATCGCCACGCTGTACAAGGTCAACTACCGGGCCGAGGACGACGGCGAGGCGCGGGCGCTGCTCAAGCTGCCGCGCTCGGTCACCGACAACGACCTGATGGAGCGCGAGGCCACCGCCCTGGAGCGGATCGCGCGCGAGGGCGACCCGGAATACGCGAACTACGTACCCCGGCTGATCGAGACGTTCCGGCATCGTGACGCCGCGTCCGGTACCGAGCGGCGCGCCAACGTGATCGAACGGGTGCGCGGCTTCCGGTCGTTGGCCGAGGTGCGCGAGGCGTACCCGGACGGTCTGGACGCGCGCGACGTGGCCTGGATGTGGCGCCGGCTGCTGGTCGCGATCGGGTACGCGCACCGCGCGGGTGTGGTCCACGGCGCGATCACCCCCGACCACGTGCTGATCCACCCGCGCGAGCACGGCCTGGTCCTGGTCGACTGGTGCTACTCGGTGCTGCTCGACGGTTCGGCCGACCCGGCCCGACCGGAGGCGATCCTGCGGGCGAAGGCGGTCGAGCACGTGCCCGCGATGATCGACCGGCACGCCGACCTGTACCCGCCGGAGATCCCGGCCAAGCAGCTGCCGGAGACGGCGGCCGACGTCTACATGGCGACCCGCTGCGTCACCGGCCTGCTCGCGCCGGACGCGCCCAAGCCGCTGTCGCGCTTCGCCCGGGGCTGCTCCCTGCCCGCCCCGGCACGCCGTCCGCACGACGCGTGGAAGCTGCTCGGCGAGCTGGACGAACTGCTCGGCAAGCTCTACGGCCCGCGCCGCTTCCGGCCGTTCGCGATGCCCACGCGTCGCGAGTCGTAGGCCTGATCCGACGGGAGCCGGCGGCGGTCTCCGCCGGCTCCCGTCGCACCTTCGGCCGGCCCGCTGGGCCGGCCGAACATCCACGCACGGATTCCAGCGTCCCGATCGGGGAGTGAGCACCATGGGTAGTGGCAATTGGTCCACCAACGTCTACGACGCGGCCCAGAGTTACAACCGGGCCAGCGGCCGCAGCGCGTTCCACTACGACCACGTCACCAAGAACAGCACGCCGCACAGCGCCTGGAAGGCGCACGTCGACCTGGATCCGGCGCTCGCGGGCATCCGGGAGAGCCGGGACAGCGACGAACACCCCTTGTCCCTGGCCGTCTCGGTGCTGTTCGACGTGACGGGCTCGATGCTTCGGGTCCCGCAGACCCTGCAGACCAAGCTGCCCGAGTTGTTCGGACTGCTGCTGCGCAAGGGCTATGTGCAGGACCCGCAGATAATGTTCGGCGCGATCGGCGACGCGACCAGCGACCGAGTCCCGTTGCAGGTCGGCCAGTTCGAGTCGGACAACCGGATGGACGACCAGCTCGGCAACATTCTGCTCGAAGGGGGCGGCGGCGGGCAGAAGCGCGAATCCTACGAGCTGGCCCTGTACTTCATGGCCCGGCACACCTCGATCGACTGTCACGAGAAGCGCGGGAAGCGCGGCTACCTGTTCGTGATCGGCGACGAGATGCCCTACCGCAAGGTGCGCCGGTCCGAGGTGCTGGAGTTCATCGGCGACGACATCGGCGAGGACATCCCGATCGAGCGGATCCTGGCCGAACTGCGGCGCAAGTTCGAGGTGTACTACATCCTCCCGGCCGGGTCGTCCTACGTCGGCGACAAGGAGGTCCTGGGCGAGTGGAAGGGCCTGCTCGGGCAGCACGTGATCGAACTCGACGACCCCGACGGGGTCTGCGAGACGATCGCGCTGACCATCGGCCTCGCGGAGGACGCGATCGACCTGGACGAGGGCCTGGAGCACCTGCGCGACGTGGGTGCCGACGCGCAGGTGGCCAACGTGTCCAAGGCGCTGGCCTCGTACGCCCGTTCCGGCGGCGGGGTGGCCGTCTCGGGCTCGCTGCCGGGCCTGGGCGAGGGTGACGGCGCGGGCACCACGCGCCTGTGACACCTCGTCATGTCGCGGTCGTCGACCTGGGGTTCGGCGACGCGGGCAAGGGCACCGCGGTGGACCGGCTGTGCGCGCGGGCGCGCGCGCAGGGGCGGCCGGTCCACGCGGTGATCCGGTTCAACGGGGGTGCGCAGGCCGCGCACAACGTGGTCACCGACGATGGGCGGCACCACACGTTCGCCCAGTTCGGCTCGGGCACGTTCACCCCGGGCACGCGCACCCACCTGTCCCGGTTCGTGCTGGTGGACCCGCTCGCGCTGGCCGCCGAGGCCGAACACCTGCGCGCGCTCGGGGTGGCGGATCCGCTCGGGCTGCTCACGGTGGACCGGGACGCGCTGCTGACCACGCCGTACCACGCGGCGGCCAATCGCGCCCGGGAGTCGGCGCGCGGGGCGGGACGGCACGGGTCGTGCGGGATGGGGGTCGGCGAGACGGCGGCCTTCGCGCTCGCCCATCCGGAGCTGGCGCCGCGGGTGGGGGACTGCGCCGCGCCGCGACGGTTGCGCCGGCGGTTGGGCGCGGTGCGGGAGGTGCTGAGCGCCGAATTCGGGACACCGCTGGGACCCGACGTCGAGGCGTGCGTGGCGGCGTTCACCGGCTTCGGGCGGGCGGTGCGCGCGGTGGACGGGGGGTATACCGGCGAGCTGCTGCGGGCCGGGCCGGTGGTGTTCGAGGGGGCGCAGGGCGTACTGCTGGACGAGTGGCACGGGTTCCACCCGTACACGACGTGGTCGACCACGACGTTCGCGGGCGCGGAGGCGTTGGCCGCCGAGGCGGGGGAGGGGGTGTACCGGCTCGGCGTGCTGCGCACCTACACCACCCGGCACGGGCCCGGGCCGCTGCCGAGCGAGGACGCGGGGCTGACGGCCGCGCTGCCGGATCCGCACAACGGGACCGGGCGGTGGCAGGGGACGTTCCGGGTGGGCCACTTCGACGCGGTCGCGCATCGGTACGCGGTCGCGGTGTGCGGGGGTGTGGACGGGCTCGCGCTCACCCACGCGGACGTGCCCGGGCGGGTGCCGGGCCTGGGTGTGGCGCGCGCGTACGCGGGGCCCGAACCGTGGGCGAGCCCGGTTCCGGACCTGGCCCACGCGGAGCGGCTGACCGCTTTGATGGCGGCCGCGCGGCCGGTGGTGGAGCCGGCGCCGGCGGCCGGCGATTGGCCGGATTTCGCCGCCGCCGAGCTGGGTGCCCCGGTGACCTTGCTCTCGTTCGGTCCGCGCACCGGTGACAAGCGCGAGCGGGCGGTACTAGGCTCGTATTACTCTCCGGTAACATAGTGGTTTCGGGTCGATGGTCGGAGTCTTTTCCAAGACCGCGTACTCTCGGAACCAGAAGTTGACGGACCGTCAGAACTGAATGTGCCCTGTGTCACGCGTGCGCCTGCGCGCGGGCGTGGCATCGTGGCGCGAGATCGATGGATCTTGGGGCCGGAACCGTGGGCCCGTCGTGGACCCCGACGGCGGGCATGACACCCTCGGACCGGCACCTGGGTGACCGGACGACCACAGGAGAACTGTTGTGAAAATCGTTGTCTGCGTGAAGTACGTACCCGACGCGACCGGGGACCGGGGCTTCAACGACGATGGCACCACCGATCGCGAGTCGGTCGACTCCCTGCTGTCGGAGCTGGACGAATACGCGATCGAGCAGGCTCTCAAGATCGTGGAGTCCGGCGTCGAGGCCGAGATCACGTACCTGACGGTCGGTCCGGACGATGCCAAGGACGCGCTGCGCAAGGCGCTGGCGATGGGCGGCGACAACGCCATCCACGTCAACGACGACGACATCGCGGGCACCGACGCGCTGGGCACCTCGCTGATCCTGGCCAAGGCCATCGAGGACGCGGGCTTCGACCTGGTCGTGTGCGGCATGGCCTCCACCGACGCGTCGATGGGCGTCGTGCCGGCCATGCTCGCCGAGCGCCTGGGTGTTCCGCAGGTCACCTACCTGGACGAGATCACCGTCGAGGGTGTGGGCAAGGGCGGCGGTGTGGTCAAGGGCCGCCGCGAGGGTGACGTCGCCACCGAGCTGATCGAGGCCTCGCTGCCCGCCGTCGTGTCGGTCACCGACCGCACCGGCGAGGCGCGTTACCCCTCGTTCAAGGGCATCATGGCGGCCAAGAAGAAGACGGTCGTCTCGAAGGACCTGGACGACCTGGGCATCGAGTCGGACGAGGTCGGCCTGTCCGCCGCCTGGTCGATCGTGGACACCGCGACCAAGCGCCCGCCGCGCGCCAAGGGCGAGGTCGTCGAGGACGAGGGCGAGGGCGGCGTGCAGTTGGCCGCGTTCCTCGCCGCCAAGAAGTTCATCTGAATCGGTCGGCAGAACCGGACTGTTTCGACACCTTTGACCGGCCGCCCCCCGGGGCGACCGAGCATCGCAACCCGGCCGGAGAGATCCGGGCTGTACCGGAGTAGGAGAGAACAACCATGGCCGAGATCCTCGTTCTCGTCGACCACGCCGACGGCGCGGTCCGCAAGCCGACCCTGGAGCTGCTGACCCTGGCCCGCCGCCTCGGCGAGCCGGCCGCGGTCTTCCTGGGCAAGGGCGCCGAGGGCGCCACCGAGACGCTGGGCAGGTACGGCGCGCAGAAGGTCTACGTCGTGGACGCGCCCGAGGTGGACGAGTACCTCGTCGCCCCGGCCGTCGACGCGCTCGCGCAGATCGCCGGGGGCGGTGAGCCGGGCGCGATCCTGGTCGCGTCCTCGAACGACGGCCGCGAGATCGCCGCGCGCGTCGCGGTGCGCCTGGAGTCGGGCCTGATCACCGACGCCGTCGACGTCGAGGCGGGCCCCGAGGGCCCGGTCACCGAGCAGTCGGTGTTCGCCGCGACCTACCAGGTCAAGGCGCACGTCACCAAGGGCACGCCGATCATCACGGTCAAGCCGAACGCGGCCACCCCCGAGGAGGCCCCGGCCACCCCGGCGGTGGAGGCCGTGACGGTGGACTTCACCACCGCGGCGACCGGCACCAAAGTCGTCTCGCGCGCCCCGCGCGAGAAGTCCGACCGCCCCGAACTGACCGAGGCCGACATCGTCGTCTCGGGTGGTCGCGGCGTGAACGGCGCGGAGAACTTCCACGTGATCGAGTCGGTCGCGGACGCGCTCGGCGCGGCCGTGGGCGCCTCCCGCGCGGCGGTCGACGCCGGCTGGTACCCGCACAGCCACCAGGTCGGCCAGACCGGCACCCAGGTCTCGCCGCAGCTCTACGTCGCGGTCGGCATCTCCGGCGCGATCCAGCACCGCGCGGGCATGCAGACCTCCAAGACGATCGTCGCGATCAACAAGGACGAGGACGCCCCGATCTTCGACCTGGTCGACTACGGCGTGGTCGGCGACCTGTTCAAGGTGATGCCGCAACTCGAGGCGGAAATCAACAAGCGCAAGTAGCCGCACCCGCCACCGGCGAGCCGCGCGCGACGACCCCGCACCGGAATACCGGTCGCGGGGTCGTTCCACATCCGGGCGGGCACCTACAAGCCCGACACCCACACCGGCGGGGCCGGTCGGCGGTGGTTTCGTTTGTCCGCGAGCGCGTCGAGATCGAAGGCGCCGTCCTCGGCCGCCGCCCGCAACCGGGTGAGCGCGAGTATCCGGCGGCGACGTTCCGAAACTTCGCCGAGAGCGGTGTCGCCGGGCTCGTTCGTGCCATCGGTGCCCGGGGGCCGGGTCATGGCGGCGAGCGGATCGTCGTCGGGGTCGGTGGCGGTCCGAGCCATCGAATGCACCTCCATCGAGACGGGCACGTGGTTCGGGTATACCGCCGGTGCGTCATCGATGCGGCGTGGTCGGGCCTTTTCGGCAGGACGACGCGGTGGTCCGAAACCGGCGGTTCGTCCGGGACGCGTCGGGCGGCCCGGACGAACTCGGGGGCGTCCGCCGGGAAACGATCCGGGCGAGAGGGCGGCCGCGGCCATCGGTCGCCGTCCTCGTCGGCCCGGGTCGGATTCCCCCGATCCCGGCGGAGCCGGTTGCACGCCGGTCGTCGTCCCCCCTGCGGCGTGCCCTGCGACTACGACGTTAGGCCGACGGGCGCAGGGGTGATACCCCACGGGTGTGGGGTACGTGCGGGTCGGTCAGTCGGCCGTCCAGGGTGAGCGGGCCCAGGCCCAGGCGCGGCAGGTAGTGGCGGGAGAAGAGCGCGGCGGGCAACTCGCGGCGGCTGCGCACCCCGACCTTGTCGAAGATCTTCTCCAGGTGGTCGTTCAGCGTGTTCCGGGTGATGTGCAATTCGGCCAACACCTCCTCGCTGGAGTGGCCGTGCATGACGAGCCGGGCGATGCGCTGCTGCTGTTCGCTGAGTCCGTAGGCGGCCAGCACCAGCGGCACCAGCAGGCCGGGTTCGGCCGGCCCGATCGACACCATGGTCACCGGCTGCGGCTCGGTGAGCGAGTGCCAGGCGTGCAACTCCACCCAGCGCCCGTCCCGGGTGCGGATCCGGGAGCGGGCGGTGGTGCCCGGCCGTCCGGCGCGAGCCGCCGCGGCCACCGCGTGCACCGCGTAGGGGCAGGACGTGGGCCGATCCGCCGGACCGGCACCCTCGATCCGGGCCATCAGGCGCTCGGCGCTGGGACTGCACGCGATCACCCGCCGGGCGCCGTCGAGGACGAGCACGCCCGGCCCGTCCGTGATCGACGCCTCGTCGACGCCGCCGACCACCAGTGCGCGCCGGACCGCGCGGGTGGTGGGCGCCGCGAACGCGCGGGCGGCGGCCAGGTCGCGGGCGTCGAACGGGGCGCTGTCGGCGGCCCGGCACAGCACCAGCATCCCCCAGGTGCGCCCGCGTTCGCGTAGCAGGACGCGCAACTCGTCGGCCAGGTCCAGGGGTCGCAGGATGTCCCGGTAGTAGCTGCTGGTGTCGAGCGCGCCGGCGGTGGACGCCCGGAGCGAACTCACCGGCGTCGCCCGCCGGGTGAGTGCGCGCAGGTTGTCCACGTCGTCCTGTTCCACGTGTTCGATCTCGAACAGGCGGGGCATGACGTGCTCCGGGAACCCGGCCCGGTGCACCCCGCCGGTGTCCAGCAGAGTCGACGGATCCAGCAACACCGCGCACCAGACGTCGGCAGGGACCACCTTCAACAACCGTGCCGCCGCGGCGTCGACGACGTCGACCGCGCCGCTCCCGGTCTCCACGACCTCCTGCAGGGCCCGGTCCAACCCACCGAACCGGTGCCTCGGCCCGCCAAGATTCACGCCTCAACGCTACCGATCGCGGGCCGGGCGCGGGGTGCTCTCGGCCGCCCGGGATCGACGGCTTCGGGACCGGGCGGCTCAGGGCCGGGCGGC
Source organism: Embleya hyalina (assembly GCF_003967355.1). GTDB lineage: Bacteria > Actinomycetota > Actinomycetes > Streptomycetales > Streptomycetaceae > Embleya > Embleya hyalina. Next base: position 85,542 of record NZ_BIFH01000014.1, read on the forward strand.
CGGGATCGGGTCGGGGTGGACGGCGTCGGCCGCGGGTGTCGGGGCCGGCGTCCCGGCCCCGCGGGGCAGGCTTGCCAGGCCGATGCCGGCCAGGACGATCGCGGCGCCCAGGGCCTCGATCCAGGTCGGGCGTTCGCCGAGGACGGCCCAGGCGGCGAGGATGCCCACGATCGGGACGAGGAGGCCGTACGGGGCGACCGCCGAGGCCGAGCGGCGGCCGAGCAGGGCGAACCACAGGCCGTAGCCGAGCCAGGACGACAACACGACGGTGAAGGCCAGGCCGCCGACGCCGGTCCAGGAGGCCGAGGTCAGCGCGTCCAGGTCCCGGCTCGGACCCTCGACGGTCAGGGACAGCGCCAGCAGCGGCAGCGGGGCGGCCAGCGCCGACCACACGACCAGGCCGAGCCCGCCGGGGATGCCGGCCTTGCGGGTCAGTACGTTGCCGAAGCCCCACGACGCGGCGGCGCCCACCACCAGCAGGAACGGCCACAACGACGCGCCCTGGCCACGACCGAACGCGATCACGCCCATGCCGACCGCGGCCACGCCCAGCGCGAGCAGTCGGGTGCGCCCGGGGATCTCGCGCAACATCACCACCGCGCACAACACGGTGAACATCGCCTGGCACTGGATCACCACCGAGGACAACCCGGCCGGCATGCCCGCGTGCATCGCGCTGAACAGGAACGCGAACTGACCCATGTTGACCGTGAGTCCGACCCCGATGATCAGCTTCCAACTCGTCCGCGGCCGCTTGACGAACAACACCGCGGGAAACGCGACGAGGCCGAAGCGCAGCGCGGCCAGCAGGAACGGGGGGAAGTCGTCGAGACTCGCGTCGATCGCGACGAAGTTCACTCCCCAGATCACCGTGACGAGCACGGCCCACAGGGAATCGGTACGGGTCATGCCGAGAAGTGTGTGCTCGGGCCATCAAAGGAGTCCAGCTACATTTTCCGGATCTCAATCGGTAGTTTTGCTACATGGAGATCAAGCGGCTGAACATCCTGCGCGCGCTCGACCAGCACGGCACGGTGATCGCCGCCGCCCAGGCGCTGCACCTGACCCCGTCCGCGGTGTCGCAACAACTGGCCGTACTGGCCCGGGAGGCCGACGCCGTACTCCTGGAGAAGCACGGGCGCGGCGTCCGGCTCACCCCGGCCGCGCATGTGCTGCTCGGCCACGCCGACGCCATCGCGACCCGGCTGGAACAGGCCCGCGCCGACCTCGCGGCGCAGCGCGACGGCCGCATCGGGCGGGCCCGGATCTCCGGCTTCCCGTCCGGCATCGCGGGCCTGATCGCGCCCGCGCTGGCCCGGCTCAAGCACACCCACCCGGGGTGGCGGTTCGAGGTGGTCCAGTACGAGACCGAGCAGGCGCTGCCGCTGCTGCCCGCCCGCGAGCTGGATCTGGCGGTGGTGATGACACATCCGGACCTGCCCGCGCCGGACCATCCGCGGATCGAGCTGCACCCGCTGCTCGACGAGCCGTTCGAGATCGCGCTGCCGGCCGATCACCCGCTGGCGGGGCGCGCCGAGGTGACGCCGGGCGCCGACCTCGTGGACGCCGATTGGATCATCACCGCGCCCGGGACGGCCTGCCACGACCTGCTCCTGACCGCCTGCCACCAGGCGGGCTTCCAGCCGCGCCTGGTCCACACCTCGACCGACTTCGGCGCGCAGCTCGCCCTGGTGGCGGCCGGCCTGGGCGTGACGATCATCCCGCGCCTGGCCCAACCCGAACTCCCCCGGGGCGTGGTGCTTCGCCCCATCACCGCCCCGGCGCCCCGGCGCCGGCTGATGGCCGCCGTCCGCCGGGGCCAGGGCCCGACCCCGCTCCTGGACGCCCTGCGCACGGTGGGCGCGGAACTCGCGGAGCGGGGCGCCCCGGGCTGACCCGCGAGGGCGGTCAGGTTCGGGACGCGACGTCGGATGGGGTGCCTTCGGGGCTCTTGTCCGGTGTGGCGGAAGGTTCCTGCGCATCGTGCTTGCCGAAGTAGGCGACGGCCACCGCGCCGGACACGGCGAGGACGAAGCCGAGGACCGCGAGCCACGCGAGGCCGGCGCGGGAGGTGTCGCCGAGCCACAACACGCCGACCGCTCCGGGGACCACCGTCTCGCCGACCACCAGGGCCGCCGTGGCGCCGTTCACCGAGCCGATCTGCAGCGCGATCGTGTGCAGGTACATCCCGCCGATACCGCCGATCAGGACCGCGTACAGGGCCGGGTCGGCGGCCAGCTTGCCGAGGTCGAACGGGTCGACGCCGTCCAGGATGCGAACGCCGATGCCCAGGCCGCCGAAGCCGAGACCGGAGAGCAGGCCCGCGACGATCGCGCCGTTGGCGCCGAGGAAGCGGACCAGTACGGTTCCGCCGACGATCACCACGAAGGTGACGATCAGCACCCACCAGTGCGTGGCGCGGGGACTGTGCCCGTCGCCCTCGGGCCCGGCCGCGATGCCGAGCAGGACCAGCGCGCCGCAGACCACCCCGATCGAGGTCCAGTCGGCCCGATGCAGCTTGATGCCGAGCAGCTTGATCCCCAGTACGGCGGTGATCACCAGGTTCGCGCTGATGATCGTCTGGGACAGGAACAGCGGCAGCAGCCGCGCCGCCAGCGCGCCGAGGGCGAAGCCGACGAAGTCGAGCAGGGTGCCGACGATGAACTCCCACGTGACCGCGGCCTTGGCGGTCGAGGACAGGCTCGGGCCGCCGTACCCGGTCACCTGCGCGGTACCGCCGCCCCGGGCGGCCTGCTTGGCCGCCTCCTCGCGCGCGGATCGCCGCGACCCGACCGCTTGCAGCACCGACCCCACTCCGTAACACGCGGAGGCCGCGACAGCGGTGCCCAGTCCGACGATCACAGAAGACTCCCTCTCACCAGAACTCGTGCCTCATCCGAGGACGACCGACGGCGCACGGCCGCGAACACCCTGCCGGTTCACGCGTGCCCGCCCGGGCCCGACCGTACCGGCACGACTTCCCGCCCCGCCTCGCCCCGGCAACGATCACATCGCGCGGGCGGTTTCCGATTCGGCGGCGTGGTTCGTATCCCATACCTGCGACGTACGCGGGCCGTACGCATCTCGGCTGACGGTCGGGCGCGCGAATCCCCGACAGAGGCATTCGGGGGAACCTTCCGCGCGCCTTGTCCGCATTTGTCGTTTTATATCCCATGTTTCAGAAATGCACAGGAAACCGAACGCCCGGATCCGCGCGACGGGCCTCGCGCTATCCGGAGTCGTCACCCTCGGCGGTGTGATCCTCGTCTGCGTCTTCGCCGTGATGGGCTTCGCCAAGCCGCTGCCCGGCGGCCTCGGCCCCTGTATCCCGGGCGACTGTCCGGCTACGGAGGTGGAGCCCAACAACGATCCGATCCGGGGCCGGGACAACGGCATCAACATGTTCGTCGGCGGCAACTGGACCGTGAGCGGGTCCGCGGCCGAGGCCGAGGGCAAGCTGGTCGCCCTCGGCAACTTCGACATGAACAAGACCTCCGGCTCCAGCATCTACAACGTGGGCATCGTCGGGGTCGGCTCCCGCGTTCCCCCCGACAACGGCACGGACTTCCTCACCGTCGGCGGCAACCTGACCGTGGCGGCGGGGCAGACCCTGATCGCCGAGGAGGGTGGGGTCAGCGGTGTCGTCCGCTACGCCGGCACGTTCAGCGGCGGCACCGTGACGCCGACCGCGGTCAAGGACGGATCCGCCGCGGCTCCCTACACCGCGCTGCGACCGCAGCTGACCGACTCGTCGAGTTGTTACGCCTTCCCGGACGGCCGGCTCCGGCAGGCCACCGGCACGGCGGTCAACGTCGGCTTCGAGACGCTGTTCACCGGCGACGGCACGTCCGCGCTCCAGGTGTTCAACGTCGACTTCGACATGGTGAGCGCGACCGGCGGGGACCAGGGCATGACCTTCCTCGGCATCCCGAGCGGCGCCACGGTCCTGGTCAACCTGACCGGGACGAGCCGGACGATCAGCAGCTTCATCGGCAACACGGCCATCCCGGCCGGGCTGCGCGAGCGGCTGCTGTGGAACTTCCCGGAAGCCACGACGGTGACCATCAAGGGCAGCGCCCAGTTCCAGGGCAGCATGCTGATCGGCAACCAGGCGAGCACCACGACGGTGTCCGTGCCGGGGATGAACGGCCGGTTCTTCACGGCCGGGTCGCTGATCCACCAAGCGACGTCCGGGTCGGAGTTCCACCGGTACCCGTTCAACGGTGACCTGCCGGACTGCGGCGGCACGTCGCCGTCGCCGTCGACCTCGCCATCCGCGTCTCCTTCGGCGTCCCCGTCGACGTCGCCGTCGGCTTCGCCGTCCGCGTCGCCCTCGGCGTCCCCGTCGGCTTCGCCGTCCGCGTCTCCTTCGGCCTCCCCCTCGGCCTCCCCGTCGGCTTCGCCGTCCGCGTCGCCCTCGGCGTCCCCGTCGGCTTCGCCGTCCGCGTCGCCCTCGGCCTCCCCGTCGACGTCCCCGTCGGCTTCGCCCTCGGCCTCGCCGTCCGCGTCGCCCTCGATGTCGCCGTCGGCCTCCCCGTCCGCCTCGCCTTCGGTGAGTCCGTCGGCCTCCCCGTCGGCGTCGCCCTCGGCGTCCCCCTCGGTCAGCCCGTCGGTGAGCCCGTCGACGTCGCCGTCCGCGTCGCCTTCGGCCTCGCCGTCGGTGTCCCCGTCGGTCTCGCCCTCGGCGTCTCCGTCCGGTTCGTCCTCGGCCTCGCCCTCCGCGAGCCACTCGGCCGTGCCCTCCGGTGCGCACACCAAGCCGCACGGCGGTGGCCACGGTGGCCACGGCGGCCACGGCGACGGCGGTAACGGAGGCAACGGCGGCGGTCACGGCGGTGGGATCGGTGGATCCAACGGATCCGACCAACTCGCCCACAGCGGTATGCCGGGCAACGTGGCCATCCTCCTCGCCGGCAGCGCGTTCGCCATCGGCCTCGGACTGGCCCTGATGTTCCTCTACCGCGCGCGCGGACGTAACCGCGCGTAGTCCCCATCCGACCCGAATGGCCCACGAACTCCCCGGAGTTCGTGGGCCATTCCTACATCTGCCGAACGGCCCGTCGGCCGGCTCGGCCAGGCGCCCGCGGGGCCACGTGTTGGCCGAGTACCACGTCGGGACGGGGGAACCGGAACAGCGCGACCACCGTGCCGTGCCACGACGCGAGGTCGGTCGCCGACGCCGGGGGTGACCATCCACGTGGCGCCGAGCCGCTTGGCCACCACATCGGCGGTGCGGTGCTTCCGGAAGGCGAGTTCGGGGTGGCGGTGCAGGTCCCGGTACAACTCCACGAGGCCGGGCAGCCGACCGTTCGGGCCGGTCGTCGGGTCCGCCATGGGGCAACTCCCTTCGAGACCCGCGCGCCGAATTGACTTCGGAATATGTTCCGAAGTAACGTTGCCGGTATGTCCACCCCGACTGTGTCGTTCTCCGACTTGTCAAAGAACTCCAAGCGTGTTGCCGACACCGTCGAACAGGTTCAGCGCCTCCACGTCACGCGCCGGGATGGTGAGGACCTGTATCTCACCACCGAGCGGCACGACCGTGAGCGCGAGGAGACCGCCGACGTCACCGCGCGACTGTTCGCCGCCCTGATGGGCAGCGATGAAGGCGCGCGAGCCATTTTTCTGGCGCTGCCCTCGGTGTTCCCCTGGACGCGGCACCTCTCGGCCCAGGAGGTGCGAGAGTTCGCGGTCGACCTCGTGGACGCGACCCGCGACATCGTGGAGTTGGACATACATGCCAACCTTCATCGCGTGATCGTCGAGTGGCGGGCCACCGCCCGGATCCTCGCCGACCCGACCCTGGCCGAAGCCCTCACGCGACCCCTGCCGGGCGAGAACCACGGCGAGGTCATCGCCCCATGAGTCCGAAGCGCGGGGACGACGTCCCCCGCCCCCCCATCGGCACCGAATGGCGACTGCGGTTCGCCACCAGCGAGGCCGCAAAGGGCTGGAGCGACCTGTGTGCGGAAGCGCCGGGGAACACCCGTCGCTGCTTCGAAGCCCTGCGCGCCGCACCGCAGTCCACCGCCGAGCCGGATCGGCAACATCGCCTGCACGGGCGGCTGGGTGTCCGGACTCTGGGCGGCGACGCGTTTCCGCAATGGGAGTACGAGGTGACGGCAGGTGGGCGAGTGCGTTACCTCGTCGACGAGCCCCGGCGGACTGTGCATCTCGTGTATGCGAGTACTCGGCATCCGAAGGACACCGATACCTGAGTGACCGACTTCCGGCCGCCGGCCGCGTCCCGGGGGAGCGGGGGCGGCCGGCGGGGGGTGGGGTTACCTGGTGATGCCGAAGCGTTCGAGGCCGAAGGCCTTGATGGCGTTGGTGCGGAAGAGTTTGTCGCATTCGGCCTGGGTGAGGCCGGCCTTGGTGGCGATGTCGAGGGCGACCTTGTGGGTGTTGGGGAAGGTCGAGTCGGCGTGCGGGTAGTCGACCTCGAAGCAGATCTGGTCGATGCCGATCACGTCGCGGTTTCGCAGGCCGATCTCGTCGTCGAAGATGCAGCCGTAGATCCGGTCCTTGATGTACGAGCTGGGCTTTTGGGTGAGCGAGGAGCCGAACGCGTTGTCGTCGCGCTCCTCCCACAGCTTGTCCGCGCGCTCCATGACGTAGGGCATCCAGCCGACCTGGCCCTCGGCGTAGGCGATCTTCATCTTCGGGAAGCGGTCGAAGACGCCGGAGAAGATGTAGTCGACCATCGAGCCCATGGCGTTTTGGAACGTCAGCACCGAGGAGACGATGAACGGCGCGTCGGGGGAGGTGGAGGGCATCTTCGAGGACGAGCCGATGTGCATGCACACGATCGTGTCCGTCTCCTCGCAGGCGCGGAAGAACGGGTCCCAGAACCGGTCCTTGGAGTGCACCGACGGCAGACCGAGCGGGACCGGGTTCTCCGAGAAGGCGACCGCGAAGGAGCCCTTGGCGGCGCAGCGGCGGACCTCGGCCGCGGCCAGGTTCGCGTCCCACAGCGGGATGATCGTCATCGGCAGCAGGCGGCCCTTGCCGTCGCCCGCGCACCACTCGTCGATCATCCAGTCGTTGTACGCCTGCACGCACAGCAGCGCGAGCTCCTTGTCCTCGCGCTCGTAGAACGCCTGGCCGCAAAAGCGCGGCAGGATGTTCGGGAAGCACAGCGAGGCGTCGACGTGGTTGGCGTCCATGTCCTTGAGGCGCTCGGACTGGATCCACGCGCCCGGCCGGATGTCGTCGAAGGTGACCGGCGTCACGTCGAGCGTGTCGAAGCCGACCGCGGCGGAGAGCTTGGGGAACGGGTAGACCAGGTCGTCGTACAGCCACCAGTCGCACCACTCGCCGTCCTCGACGCCGCGCTCGTACGAGAAGACGCCGCCGATGAAGTTGAACTTCGCCTTGTCGCGCACGACGCGCGGGCCGCGGTCCTTGTACTTGGCGGGCAGGCGCGAGGTCCACAGGTCCGGCGGCTCCACCACGTGGTCGTCCACGGAGATGATGCGCGGGATCTCGAGCGTCATGACCTGCTCCTTAGTGCGACTTCGGTGCGATTGCGATGTGGCTCGGGTGTGACCGTGGCGCGATCGTGGTGCGATGCGGCCCCGTGCTCCCCAGGAAACATGCTGACGGGGCGTCAGCCAAGCCCCTGTTGTTGCTAACGTTATGCCGACACGGCATAGGTGGGATTCCATGGAACTGCGCGACCTGAGATGTTTCCTGGCGGTCGCCGAGGAGCGGCACTTCGGCCGGGCCGCGGCCCGGTTGTACCTGTCCCAACCGATGGTGAGCAAGGCCGTACGCCGGCTGGAGCAGCAACTCGGCACCCGGCTCGTGGACCGCTCGTCGCTGCCGGTGGCGCTCACCCCGCTCGGCGAGGTGTTCCGCGGTCGGCTCGACGAGTCGTTGCGGGTGCTCGACGACGCGTGCGCGGAGGTACGGCGGCGGGCCACCTGGGACGCCGGGCAGGTGCGTGTGGGATATACCTCCGGCCTCGGCCCCTCGCTCGTGTCGGCCGCGATCTCCGCGCTGCACATCCGGCATCCGGCGCTGCGCGTGCAGTGGACCAGCGAGCCGACCGCGCGCCAGGTGGCCGACGTGCGCGAGGGTGTGCTCGACGCGGGCCTGGGCTGGCTGCCGGACCTGGGCTCCGGCTTCGAGTCGGCCCGGGTCGGCACATTCGCCTTCGTCGCGCTGTTCCCGCAGGAGCACCCCTTCGCCGAACGGCGCTCGGTGGACCTGACCGAGTTGGTCGGCTGTGGCGAGCCGATCGTGGTGTGGCCGCGCCAACCGCATCCGCGGCTGTACGCGCGCGTCTCGGAGGCGCTGCGGCGCTCGGGCGCGACCGACATCGTCGAGGCGTACGGCAGTGTGGACGACGTGATCGCGCGCGTCGTGGACCGCCAGGGGATCGGCCTGTCGCCGCGCGGCTGGGCCCGGCAGCGGCCGGTGCGCGGGGTGGTCCAGGTCCCGCTGACGGGGGCGCCGGACGTCGCGGTGACCGCCTTCTGGCGCGCCGACACCGACCACGAGGGCGTCGACGTGCTGGTGGAACTGCTGCGCGAGGTGGCGGCGGACAGCGACCTGGCCGACCAGCTGTAGGGCACCCGCACCGGCCGAGAGGCAAAGGTATTGGCGAGACCCTCCACCGTCCCCAGTGAAGGGCCTCGCCGAGTCAACGGTCCGGACCCGCCGTCGGTTCCCGCTACTGCAACAACCGGCCCAACCGCCCCGGCAGATTCGGCAGCCCCGGGATGTTCTGCGCCCCGGGCGGCTGGTTCTGCTGCGCGGTCTGCGCCGGGATCAGGTTCGGGTCGATGGAGATCTCCGAGGACTGCATCAGCACCGTGCCGGTCCCGACGAAGTCGTACTGGTGCTCCTCGCCCGACGCGCCGCCGAGCCCGGTCAGCCGCCGGGCCATGCCGAGCGCCCCGCGCATGTACTTGGTGTCGAAGTGGTGGCACGGCGTCGGACAGTCGGCCCAGCCCAGCAGCGCCTCCGGGTCCACCCGGATCGGTGGTTCGACGAAGTGCACCGCGCCGTTGGACGCGGCGACGAACTTGCCGGTCCCGATCAGCGTGACGAACCCGGGCACGATCGACTGCTTGAGGTCCAGACCGGGCTGGAACGCGAGCAGGTTGGCCGCCCGGATGGTCAGGTTGCCCACTTCCAGGTCGTACGAGTTGACGTCGAACCCGCGATCGGCGAGCAGCAGTTGTCCCTTGCCCTGCGCGACGATCCAGTCCTGGATGTACAGCGGCGAGTTGAAGTTGGCGGTGACCAGCCGGTCCAGCGCGCCCACGCCCAGCGCCTCGAACTTGATCCGCCCGTAGTAGGCGATCATCTTGCCCTTCTGCACGAACCACTCGCCGTCGAGCGCCACGCAGAAGGAGTAGGGGTTGACGTTGTCGTCCTGCGGCAGCGAGCGCGCGTCGTACACGGTCGCGCCGGAACCAAGGCCGCTCACAACTTCTCCTCGCTCGCCTGGACGTAGACCGTGCCGGTGCCGGACAGTTCCAACTGGAACGCCTCGCCCGAGCCGCGCCCGATCACGTCGCGCCAGCCGACGTTGGCGCCGATCCGGTTGTCGAGTTGCCCCCGGTGCGCGATGTACGCCTGCGGGTCGACGTGGATCGACCGGCCCGGCTGGACCGGCAGCTCGATCACCCCGCCGTGCGCGAGCACCGCGCACCAGCCGCGCCCGGTCAGCGTGGTGGTGAACAGGCCCTGGCCGGTCACCTGGCCGCGGATCATCCCGCGCACGCCGCCCTGCGAGCCCATGAACATCGTGCCCTGTTGGAGGCTGTCCTCGAACACCATCAGCCGGTCGGCCTCGATGTGCAGGGTGTCGCCGGTGATCTCGATCAGGTGCACGTGTCGGCCCGCGTAGCCGAACATCACCCGGCCGTCGCCCTCGGCCTTCATCAGCGGTACCGATTCGCCGGCCAGACGCCGACCGATCATCCCGCCGACGCCCTGCGCTCCGGTGCTGGTCGGGGTGAAGGAGACCTCGCCCCGGTAGGCCAACATCGCGCCGCGCAGGCAGTACAGCGTCTGCCCGGGCCGGACGGTGGCCTCGATCATCTTGGAGTTGAGCTGGTCGAACGTCACGTCTGCCCCCCGATGGTCTGCCGCTCGGTGGGCTGTACGTACACCAACCCGTCGCCCTCGAAGCGCAACTGCACGCTCTCGCCGGATCCCTCGCCGATGAACGTGCGCCAGTTCACGTCCTTGACGAACTCCTTGCGGAGCTGCCCGGTGTGCGCCACGTACGCCCCGGGGTCGACGGACAGCGGCTCACCCTGCGACACCCGCAGTACGATCGCCGGCCCGTCGGAGGTCACCGCGACCGTGCCCTGACCCGAGACGGTCGTGGTGAACAGGCCCTGCCCGCTGGTCGCGCCGTGCAGCCCGGTGAACTCGGTACCGGTACGCAGGCTCTGCTCGACCGCGAGCAGGTTGCTCGACTCCACATGCAACGTCTCGCCGGTCAGGTGCACGAGGTTGATCTCGGTGGCCCGGTCCGCGAACCAGCACGTGCCCTCGCCGCTCACCTCCATGAGGGTCATGCCCTCACCGGTGAGCCGGCGGGTCACCATCCCGCGCAGCCCCTCACCCCCACCGGACAGTCGTTTGAACGTCATTCGTCCGTCGTAGGCGATCATCGTCCCGTTCCGGGCCTTGACCGCCTCTCCGCCCAAGCCCACCGCGAGAACTCGCGTGCCCTGCATCACAAAGTTCGCCACGGTCGGGAAGTTAGCAGTGCTTCAGCCCTGGTCGGGGGGTGGAAACCCCTCATCTTGCCGGGGCTTTACCGGCGGCACGATCGGTGGCGCGGTGGGCGGCGGCGGAACCCGGGGCGCGGGCGGCATCGGCGGCACGGCCGGGATCTCCGACGGCACCGGTCGATCCTCGTCCCCCGGGGCCGAGGCCGAGGCCGCGACCGCCGCGGCCCGCTCGTCGGCGGAACCGTCCTCGACCCCGTCCGCGACCCGCGCCGCGGCCTGAGCGACCGCCTTCACCGCGGCTCGCGCCACCGCCGGATCACCCGACTCCGGCCCACCCCCGCCGTTCGGGAAGTTCTCGAAGAAGCGCAACATCTCGACCGGGAACGGCATCACCAGCGTCGAGTTCTTCTCGGCGGCCACCTCGACCACGGTCTGGAGCAGGCGCAACTGCAACGCGGCGGGCGAATTGGACATCTCGTCGGCCGCCGCCGCGAGCTTCTTGGACGCCTGGAACTCGCCGTCGGCGGTGATGATCCGCGACCGCCGCTCGCGCTCCGCCTCGGCCTGGCGCGACATCGAACGCTTCATCGACTCCGGCAGTTGTACGTCCTTGAGCTCGACCCGGTCGATCTCGATGCCCCAGCCCACCGCCGGGCTGTCGATCATCAACGCCAGGCCGCGGTGCAGTTCCTCGCGGTTGGAGAGCAGGTCGTCCAGATCGCTCTTGCCGATGATCGAGCGCAGCGAGGTCGAGGCCACCTGCTCGATGGCGAACACGTGGTTCTGCACCTCGACGATGGCCCGCGCGGGGTCGTGCACCCGGAAGTAGACGACCGCGTCCACCCGCACCGTCACGTTGTCCCGGGTGATGCCCTCCTGCGCCGGGATGGGCATCGTGACGATCTGGATGTTGACCTTCCGCATCCGGTCGAAGAACGGGACGATCACGTGGAATCCGGGCTGACGGACCCGCTGCCTGACCCGGCCGAGCCGGAACACCACCCCGCGTTCGTACTGCTGCACCACCCGCGCGCCCTTGGCCACCACGATCAGCATGGCGATCGCGAATCCGATGACGACTCCCACCGCTGTGTCCATGTCTCGATGCTAGGAACCCGGCGTCCGAAAGGGACCGGGGAACTCCCTACGTACGCGCGGAAAGGCGTCAAGAATCGGTCATGTGACGATGCGTCGGCCAACCCGCCGAAGGGTCGGCGCGCCGACGTCCGCCGACGCCCGCCCGGGACCCGGCCCGCCGCCGCCCCGGCTCCGCTCGTATCGTGCCGACCCGGCCCTCTTGTAGCTTGAGGGCGCAGCCGACGGCAGACCCGGCCGGCGCGACGACCGGCCGCGATCGCCCCGCGAGGAGAGTGCACCACGATGACGATGTTCGCCTCGCCCGAGGACGCCCGCACCCGGCTCGGCGCGGTCGACTACCTGACCGACCCCGGCATCGCCACCGCCGTCTTCCTGGCCGACGCGCTGGGCAAACCGCTGCTGATCGAGGGACCGGCGGGGGTGGGCAAGACCGAGTTGGCCAAGGCGGTCGCGGCGGCCACGTCCTCGGCGCTGATCCGACTCCAGTGCTACGAGGGCCTGGACGAGTCCCGGGCCCTGTACGAGTGGGACTACCGCAAACAACTCCTGCGCATCCAGGCCGGGGTGGACGGCTGGGACGAGGCGCGCGCCGGCATCTTCGCCGAGGAGTTCCTGCTCGCCCGCCCGCTGCTCACCGCGATCCGCCGGGACGAGCCCACCGTGCTGCTGATCGACGAGACCGACAAGGCCGACGTCGAGGTCGAGGGGCTGCTCCTGGAGGTGCTGTCCGACTTCCAGGTCACCATCCCCGAACTGGGCACCATCACCGCCTCGCGGCGCCCGTTCGTGGTGCTCACCTCCAACGCCACGCGCGAGCTGAGCGAGGCGCTGAAGCGCCGCTGCCTCTACCTCTACATCGACTACCCGACGCCGGAGCGCGAGCGCGACATCGTGCTCACCCGGGTGCCCGGGATCCGCGCGCACCTGGCCGAACAGGTGGTGCGCACCGTCGCGTCGCTGCGCGCACTCGAACTCAAGAAGGCGCCGTCGATCGCGGAGAGCCTGGACTGGGCCCACACGCTGCTCGCCCTCGAGGCCGACGACCTGGACGAGGAGACCATCGCGCGCACCCTCGGGGTCGTGCTCAAGCACGTCGCCGACCACACGCGGGCCGCGAAGGAACTCGGCCTGCCCGGCCTCGGCGGCTGACCGCCGATGTCGCTCCTGGATCGACACACCGGATTCGTCCGGGCACTGCGGCACGGCGGGCTGCCGGTGTCGCTCGCCGAAGGGCTCGACGCCGCACGCGCGTTGACCGTGCTCGACCTCGCCGACCGCGAGACGCTGCGGGCCGCCTACGCCGCCGCGCTGGTCAAACGGCACACCCATCGGCCGGTCTTCGACACCCTCTTCGAGCTGTGGTTCCCGCTCGGGGTGAGCCCGGAGGAGGCACCGGAACCGCCCGAGGAGACGCCGGCCGAAAGCGCCCCCGCTCCGGACGCCGCCGACGCCGAGGCCTTCCGCGACCGGCTGCGCGAACTCCTGCTCACCGACGACGAGATCGCGCTGCGCGCGCTGGCCCGCGAGGCGGTCGGCCGGTTCGCCGGCTTCGAGGGCGCGTCGGGATCCTCGTGGTCCGCACAGCTGGTCGGCCGGGCGCTCGACCCGAAGACGCTGATGGCCGGCCTGCTGCGCGCGGTGCTGGGTGGGCGACTGCCCGGCGGGGTCGCCGAACGCAACGCCCGGCGGATGATCCAGGCCCGGGTGGACCGGCTGAACGCCCACATCCTGGCCGACGTACGCCGCCGACTCGCCGAGGAACGCGGCATCGAACGGGTCGCCGAGACGGCGGTGCGGCCCGCCGTGGAGAACCTGGACATCCTGCGCGCGAGCCGGGCCGACCTGGTGGCGCTGCGCCGCGAGGTGCAGCCCCTCGCGCAGCGCCTGGCCACCCGGCTGACCATCCGGCAACGCGCGGGCCGCAGCGGCCGATTGGACTTCCGTCGGACGGTGCGCGCGTCGTTGTCCACCGGCGGCGTGCCGCTGACCACCCGACACCGGCCGCGCCGACCGCACAAGCCCGAGCTGGTGGTGCTGTGCGATGCCAGCGAATCGGTCGCCTCGTTCGCCCACTTCACCCTGCTGCTCGCCTACGCGCTGCGTGAACAGTTCGCCCGGGTACGGGTGTTCGCGTTCATCGACACGCTGGACGAGGTGACCCGGTTCTTCGAACGGCCCGGCGGCGACGTGGGCGAGGCGATGCGCCGGCTGACCGCCGAGGCGAACCTGGTGCGGCTGAGCGGACACAGCGACTACGGGCACGCCTTCAAGGTCTTCGTCGAGCACTACGGCGACGTGATCGGCCCCAAGACCTCCCTCCTGATCCTGGGCGACGCCCGCAACAACTACCAGGACCCGGCCCTGGCCGCGCTGGAGACGATGGTCGCCCCGGCCCGACACGCCTGGTGGCTCAACCCGGAGCCGGAGCGGGACTGGGACACCGGAGACTCGATCGCCGGCGTGTACGGCCGCCACATCCCACTGATCGAGTGCCGCAACCTGACCCAACTGGGGCGATTCGTAGGGGAGTTGGCCTGATCACATGGACGCGCACCGGATCGCCGTGGAGTTTTGGGACGAGGCCTACGCGAAGGGGATGTACGCCGACGCCGAACCCGACGCGTTCGTGGCGCGGATCCTGGAGGTGGCGGCACCGGGCGTCTCGGGTGTGGAGATCGGGTGTGGCAACGGGCGGAACCTGATTCCGCTGCGGCGCGGTGGGCCGGACCTGCTCGGGGTCGATCCGTCCCGGATCGCGCTGGAGCGACTGGCCCTGCGGGAACCGGGGACGCCGGTGCTGCACGGCACCCAGGACGACCTGCCCCCGGGGCGGCGATACGACATCGTGGTCGGCATCCAGGTGCACCAGCACGGCACCCGCGCCGCCGCCCGGGACATGCTGCGCGGTTCGCTGGAACGGGTGTCCCCCGGCGGCCTGTTCGCGCTGCGCACCGCCTCCGCCGCGACGGAGGCGGTCGAGGCGCACGAGGTCCTGGACGAACACGCCGACGGGGGTCGGACCTTCCGCTACCTGGAGGGTTTCAAGGCGGGGCTCGTCGTGCACTATTACGGCCGGGCCGAACTGGAGGAGCTGTTGGCCGACTTCGAGCCGGTCCTGGCCCTGCGCGCCGAATACGGCCCGCGACTCGACCCGCCGGCGGGCCGCTGGGCCCACTGGGAGACGATCGTGCGCCGGCCCCGCTGATCACGCCTCGACGTCCGCCGCCCGCCCGCCCGTCATCCGCAGCAGTTCCGCGTACGTCGTCGGATACATGTGGTTGTGGTCACCCGCACCGGCCCAGACCACCTCGTGCTTGTCCAGCCACGTGTCGATCAGCGTGCGGATCGGGTTCGGGTGACCCACCGGGGCCACCCCGCCGACCTCCTGGCCGGTCGCGGCGAGCACGAACTCCGGGTCGGCGCGCCGCACCTTGCGAACGCCCAGCAGTCGGGCCACCACGCGGGTGTCGACCCGATGCGCCCCGCTGGTGACCACCAGAAGCGGTTGGTCGTCGGCGGAAAAGATCAGGCTGTTGGCGATCGCGCCCACCTCGCAGCCCAGTACCTCCGCGGCGGCCGCCGCGGTCGGCACCGTCTCGGCGAAGGTGTGGATCCCACCCGTGGCACCGAGCGCGCGCAGCGCCTCGGCGACGTTCTCGACCGGCGTGTTCATGGGGCGAGGTTAACGCCGGCGCGCCGCGACCACGGCACCGATGCCGCCGACCGGCGGCATCGGGCGGCGAAGTCCGCGCGGTGCTACCTTGACCGGCCATGACAGCGAATCGTCGGGTGCTCGTGATCAGTGGGTCGCTTCGTGCGGAGTCCACCAACTCCGCGGTGGTGCGGACCGCTTCCGTCGTCGCGCCGGAGGGGGTCGACGCCGTCGTCTTCGCCGGCCTCGCCGAGTTGCCGCACTTCAACCCCGACGACGACCACGAGCCGTTGCCGCCGGCCGTCCTCGCGCTGCGCGCCGCGATCGAGGGCGCCGACGCGGTGCTGTTCTCCACCCCCGAGTACGCCGGCGCGCTGCCCGGCTCGTTCAAGAACCTGCTCGACTGGACCGTCGGCGGTGTCGAGACCAGCGACAAGCCGGTCGGCTGGATCAACGCCTCGACCAACCCCGGCGGCGCGGCCAACGCGCACGAGTCGCTGCGCACGGTGCTCGGGTACACCGGGGCCGACGTGGTCGACGCGGCCTGCGTACGTCTGGGCGTGGCCCGTACCGGCATCGACCCCGACGGCCTGATCGCCGACCCCGAGGTGCGCGAGGGCATCGCCGCCGTGCTGACCGAACTGGCCGAGGCGGCCCGGCTCACCCGGGCCTGAGCGCGCCCGGGCAACCGACCGTCGCGTCACCGACCCCGCCCGCACGCGCCGTCGATCGATCGTCGAGAGTCCCCTCCCGAGCGTGATTCGCCGCTCTATGCTGACCCCGCCATCGAGACGGGGGTTGCGCGTGCCGATGATCGTGATCGCTCTGGGAATCGTCTTCACGGTCGACATCCTGCGGGTGTGGCTACCGTCGCTGATCACCGTGTACGGAGACGCCGGGTCGACCCCCGCGGCCCAATCGGGCCTGTTCGCCGTCGCCTGGTTCGCGGCCGCCTTCGCGGTGGTGCCGCTGTGTCGCCGGGTCGGCGGTCGGCCGGTCGCGGTCGTGGCCGGCGTCGCCATGGTGATGTCGCGGCTGTGGGTGCAGTTCACCGACGGCGGCGACCGGCAGCTCTACCTCACCTGCCTGGCCCTGGTCGCCGCGCTGTGCTGGCTGGTCGCGGTCGCGCACACCGGATGGGACGCCGGCGTCGGGGTGCCGGCCGGTCTCGCCGCGGCGGTGGCGCTGCACGCCGGGCTCGGCACGCTCGACCCGATGTGGCTGGAGGTCTGGCGCGGCTGGGCCGTACTGGGCGTCCTCGCCGTGTTGTTCGTGGCCGGCCAGGTGTGGATCCAGGCGCCCACCACGCCCGTGCCCGCGCCGGTGTTGTGGGCCGTGTTCGGTCCCGTGTTGTTCCTGACCGGTGTGGTGTTCGGCAACGTCGGCGTCGGGCACGCGGCGGCCGGCGAACCCCGTTGGGGCGTACCGGTCCTGGTCGCCGCCTGGGCGCTCGCGGTGCCCGTGTCGCGGCTGCGCGGCGTCTGGGTGCTGCCCGTCGGCCTGGCGGCGGTCGTGGCGGGCGTGATCGGCGCGGGCTACCTGGAGACGAGCGCGCACGACGGGATCGTCGGCCTGGCCCCGACCGGCGCGGCGGCGTGGCAGGCGGTGGGCGTGCTGGGCCTGGGCCTGGTCCTGGGCGACGCCGCCGGTCGAATACGCGCCGAGGTGCGGTGGGCGCCGGCCTGGGGCATGCTCGGCTTCCTCGCGTCGACCTTCCTCCACTACGCCCGCTACGACATCGAGATCGGCGTCCTGGCCCGCGGCCGGGTGCTGCTCCTGGGCGTGGTGGCGATCGCGGTCGTCGCGGGTACGGCGGCGATCCGCGACCTGCGCGCGCCCGCGCCGGCCGAGCCCGAGACCCCGCCCGCACCGGCCCGCGCCCAAACCCGAGGCCAAGCCCATGCCCCCGCCCGAACCCATGGGCGTACCGTCGCACACACCGCCGGATCGGGCGGCCCCCGATCCGACGTCCCGCTCGGCGCCCGCACCCGCGCCGGCCGCCCGCCGCGGCGCCCCGGCCGCAAACCCGGCACCCGCCCCGGCGGCAGGCCCACCGCCGGCCGCGCCACCGGCCGCCCGGGCGCACCCACCCCGCCCGGCACCACCACCCGCAAACCGGACCGCGCCGCACCCCCGCCCTCCCCGGCCGAGCGGGCCGAACGCCCGCACCTCCCGCTCGCCCTCGCCACCGTGTTTCCGGTGCTGCTCGCGCTGGCCGCCTTCGGCCTGCGCCCGGGCCCGGGGACGGCACCGGTGCCGGACGCGGCGGCCGGGACGCTGCGGGTCGTCACCTACAACATCCGGATGGGCTACGGCCTCGACGGTCGGTTCGACCCGGACCGCACGGCGGCCACGATCCGGGCCCTGCGCCCGGACGTACTGCTGCTCAACGAGGTGGACCGGGCCTGGTTCCTCAACGGCGGCCACGACGTGCTGACCCTGCTCGCCCGGCGGCTCGACCTGCCCTACCGCTTCGCGCCGGCGGCCGACCCGCAGTGGGGCGACGCGGTGCTCACCCGCAAGCCGATCCGACACCTGGAGTCGATCGAGCTCCCCGCCGGCGGCGCGCCCACCGGTGCCCAGGCGCTGGGCGTGGTGGTCGAGGCGGCGCCCGGCAAGCGGCTCGGGTTCGTGGCCACCCACCTCCAGGACGCGGACGACGAGGTGCCGCAGCGGCAGGCGGACCGCGCCGCCGCGTTCGCGACCGGCCTGGCCGAGCGCGAGGCGGTGCCGGTGACCGTGCTCGGCGACCTGAACGCCGGCCCGGACAGCCCGCAGGTGCGGGCATTCACCGCGCGCGGGTTGGTGGACGGCCTGGCCCGCGTACGGCCGGTGCGCACCTATCCCGCGGACCGGCCCCGGCGCGAGATCGACCAGGTGCTCGTCGACCCGAGGCTGCGGGTGCTCGCCGTGGACGCGCCCCCGTCGAAGGCGTCCGATCACCTGCCCGTCGCGGTGACGCTGGGCTACTGACCCTCCCGGCCGGCCGGGGTCACCCGGGCGGCGGCCTTGGCTCCGGGGGATGTGGGCATCGTCCCCCGGATGGTCGCCGACGGGGTGGCCGTGCCGGAGCGGCCGAGAAGGGGCGTGGGAGCGTGACGCACGATGCGCCCGACCCGCATCGGTGGCAGGCGCTCGGGGTCTGTCTGATCGCGGGGTTCATCACCCTCCTCGACGTGTCGATCGTCAACGTCGCGTTGCCGTCGATCCGGGCGGGCCTGGGCGCGTCGGAGAGCGAGGTGCAGTGGGTGCTGTCCGGCTACGCGCTGACCTTCGGCCTCGTCCTGGTGCCGGCCGGCCGGATCGGCGACGCGCGCGGGCGCCGGATGATGTTCATGACCGGCCTGGCCCTGTTCACCGCCGCCAGCGCGCTGTGCGGCGCCGCGCAGACGTCGTTGTGGCTGGTGCTGGCCCGACTGCTCCAGGGCGTCGCGGGCGGCATCCTCACCCCGCAGGTGTCCGCGCTCATCCAGCAGATGTTCGCCGGCCACGAACGCGGGCGCGCGTTCGGCATGTTCGGCACGGTGATCGGCATCTCCACGGCGGTCGGCCCGCTTCTGGGCGGCCTGATCATCAAGGCGGCCGGCGCGGAGGAGGGCTGGCGCTGGGTGTTCTACGTCAACCTCCCGATCGGCGTGCTGGCCCTCGTGCTGGCCCGGCGGCTGCTGCCGGGACCGGACCACGAGAACCGGGCCTGCCTGCGCGACCTGGACCCGGTCGGGGTGCTCCTGCTCGGCTCCGGCGTGTTGCTGTTGCTGCTGCCGCTGGTCGAGGAGCGCCAGTGGCAGGGCTCGACCAAGTGGCTCCTGATCCCGATCGCGGCGGTGTTGCTGGCGGTGTTCGTGCGCTGGGAGATCCACCAGACCCGGGTCGGCCGCAATCCGGTGGTCGACCTGGCCCTGTTCCGGGTCCGGTCGTACACGCTCGGGTTGTTGGTGATGCTGTTCTACTTCGCCGGATTCACCTCGATCTTCTTCGTCTTCACCCTCTTCCTCCAGTCCGGCCTCGGGTACAGCGCGCTGCTCGCGGGACTCGCGATCACCCCGTTCGCGGTCGGTTCCGCGGTCGGCGCCTGGCTCGGCGGGCACCTGGTGAACCGGTACGGGCTCGCGCTGGTGACCGGCGGGCTGCTGATGGTCGCGGTCGGTCTGGGCGGGGCGATCGTGGGGGTGTACGAGGTGCCCGGGCGCGACGTCGGCTGGATCCTGGCGGCGCCGCTGGCGTTCGCGGGGCTGGGCAGCGGGCTGGTGATCTCGCCCAACCAGACGCTGACCCTGGCCCGGGTGCCGCCGGCGCAGGGCGGCAGCGCGGGCGGGGTGTTGCAGACCGGGCAGCGGATCGGTTCGGCGATGGGCATCGCGGCGGTCGGGTCGATCTTCTTCTCCCGGCTGGCCGCCGACCAGGGCCGGGACTGGGCCGGGCCGCTGCGCCACGGCCTGGTGGTGTCGGTGGCGTTCGTGCTCGCCGCGTTCGTCGTCGCGGTGGTGGATCTGCACCGGGGACGGGTGCCCGGGACCCGGTAGCGTCCGGCCGTGACCTTCGACATCCACGCGGCACTGCCCGCCGCGCTCGCCGATCGGGCCGGGGCCTGGGAGTTCGTTCGCGCCTTCGCCGCGGACCGCGCCCGGGCGATCGGGCCCGCCGACGGGTACACCCCGGCGGAACTGGACGCGAGCGCGGCGCGATTGGGCGTCCCGCTGCCGGCCGCGCTCCGCGAGCTGTACGAACTCCTGGGCCGGCGGGCGGACCTGACGAGCAATCACGACGTGCTGCTGCCGCCCGACAAGCTCTACCTGGAGGACGGCCTGCTGGTCTTCCGCGAGGAGAACCAGGGTGTGGCGTGGTGGGGCGTGCGGCCGGACGGCGACGACCCCGAGGTGCTGGTGAGTTTCGGTACGGCCGAGCCGGTCGAGGAGCCGTGGAGCGCGTGGCTGCGCCGGTTCTCGCTCGCGGCCGTCGAGATCGTGCTGTCCGAGACGCTGCTGTTCGACGACGACCTGGTCGAGGCGGTCGAGCTCGACGCGGGCGACCTCGACCTGCTTCCCGAGGCGATGCGGGAGTTGGCCTTTCCCGGCTACCCCGAGGGCGAGTCGGCCGGGAACCGGATCCGCTGGTTCGCCGGTCACGACCTGCTCGGCCGTCACGACGGCGCGATGATCGTCTTCCGCGCCCGGACCGAGGACGACCTGGAGGCCTTCTTCGACACGGTCTGCGGCCCGGACGAGGATGACGACGACGAGGACGAGCCGGACGACCGCACCGGTTGAGCCGGTCCGGCCGCCCGGCGTCCCCGGGCGCGGACGCCGAGCGGCCGAACCCGCGGCTCAGAACCCGCTGTTGCGGAACGGCTCCTTCGGCCGGCCCAGGTTCGGCTTGCCCAGCACGTCCTTCGCGGACAGCGCGTAGATGCCGTGATTGGTCAGCACCCACACCACGTTGCGGTCCCACTCGACGTAGACGCCGTGCGTCTGGTTGCCCATCGCCCACTCCGGGAACGTGCCGTCCTCGGTCGGCCAGTCCCGGGTCCCGGTGCCGAACGCCTTGGGCACGAAGTACGCCTCGATCTCCGGCCGGGCGGGGTTCTTCACGTCGAAGACCTGGGCGCCCGCGTTGTAGAAGCCGTACACGAGCGTGCCGTCGTCGTGCCGGCCGGGGTTGGTGTAGTAGCCGGTGCGCTTGGGCCCGAAGCTGCCCCGGCGCTGGCAATAGTCGGTGATCCCGGCCGACTTCGGCGGGGTCGGCCGCGGCAGTTGCCCGACGATCCGGGGGTTGGCCGGGTCCCGCGCGTCGATCTGGTAGATCGGCTTGTACGGCTCGTAGCAGTCCTCGGTCAGCGGATAGCCGGAGACGTAGATCATCCCGGTGCGCCGGAACTGCGACACGTCGATGTTGTCGCCCTCGGTGCCCGCCACCGACGGCGGCAGGTCCAGGTGCCCCACCTGGCGCATCCGGGCCGGGTCGGAGATGTCCAGGACGGTCATGCCCAGGCCGCCCTGCACGGCGAAGCCGTACCGACCGCCGTGCTCCACCGGTGTGGGCACGAACAGCGACATCCGCGCGCCCAGCCAGCTGGTCCGGTTCCCGCAGCGCGGATTGCGCGCGTACGCCTCGTCCTCGCCGGTGACCTGCCCGGGCAGGTGCCAGGTGTCCAGCAGCCTCGGCGCGCTCGGGTCGGACATGTCGTAGGACTGGTAGCCGGCCGAGTGCAGGTTGGTCGGGTACTCGGTGTTGGCGTACGTGTCGTTCGGCGCGACCGCGATGAACATGTACCGGCCGCCGTCCCAGTACGGCACGTCCAGCGAACCGGAGCCCTGCTGCGGCCGGTTCGGGTCGCTGTGCAGCGGGTCCGGCTGGGTCGAGTCGGTGCTGACGGTCGAGATCAGCTGCCAGTCGGCCTTGCGGGGACCGTTGAGGCGATACACCTTGAAGCCCTTGAGTCCGGGCTTGGCGCGCAACTTCGCGACACCCTCGGGGTTGCCGTACTTGTCCTTGCCCGGCTCGTCGCCGAGTTCGGTGATCTGGCGCTTGTCCTCGAAGGACTGCACCATCACGTAGGCGCGCAGCCGGTCGTTCCACTGGATCGTGGACGCGCCCCAGTAGTCCCCGGCCGCCCAGGTCCCGTTGGCCTTCAGCTCGTCACCGCCGACGTCCTCCCTGGACATCTTCTCCACCACCGTGACGTGCTTGACGTCGGTGATGTCGTAGACGCGGCCCTCGGAGCGGTCGTACTGGAACATGTAGCGGCGGCCGTCGAAGTCGACGATGTTCTGCCAGGTGTGGAAGAAGTCGGGGGTGAAGTCGTAGCCCTCGTAGGCGGCTTCGACGGTCATGTTCTTCACGTACTGCCTGCCGTCGTACTCGGCGCGGCGGCCCGGGAAGGGGTGCGGGTTCTCCTCGTCGAGCGGGGTCGACGCCGGGGCCAGGAACGAACCGTCGAGCTGCATGCCGTACGCGTTCGGATCGGCCGCCCGCGGGCGGCGCTCCTGGCAGACGAGCGGGATGTTCGGATCGGTCCCGGCGGTGCCCGCGGCGGTCGCGGCGCGGGTCGGGGAGTCGGCGGCGGGGGCGGCGGCGCGTGGGGCGCCCGCGGAGGTGCAGGCGATGAGCGCCACCAGGGCGGCCACCGCCGGCACGATCGGTCTGCCGTATCTGCCGGTGCCGTTGCGGAGGAGGGGAGTGCGGCGCATCTGACGAACCTTCCGACCGGGACGATGACGGGGAAGTACACGACCGGCGGCGACGGCGCCGGGCGGGGACGCGGCACACGCCTTCGTGGGGCACGACACGAACGGAATCCCCGATCGCACCGTCGGCCCGTGACCTCCTCGCCGGCGACCGGTCCATCCGGCGAGGGGCACATTCGGCGAGTGGTCCGACCCGGCGGCTCCGGAAGCTCCGATGCCGCCGCGCGTCGATCCGCCCGGGGCCGCTCGCGCGCTCGTGCGGCCACGGCGACCGCTCGTCAAGAAGCCGTCGCCACGTGCATGATGGCTGCGCCGGTGCATGTCCATCCAATGCCGATCCGGCGCCATGGCATCACCAAACAGGTATGCGTCCTGTCGGGGGGACGCAGCACCGGACCGGTACGGGAGCCCGCGTGGACCTGCTCGACGGACGGCTGAAGTTTCGCCACCTGACCCTGATCACGGCGATCGCCGAGCACGGGGGAGTCAGCCGCGCGGCCGAGGCGTTGCACCTGACCCAGCCCGCCGCCACCCGCACGCTGCGCGAGCTGGAGACGATGGTCGGCGTGCCGCTGTTCGAGCGCGGCCCGCACGGGATGAGCGCGACCCTGTACGGCACCGCCCTGGTCGCCCACGCGCGGGCGATCCTGGCCGAGGTGCGGCGGGCCGGCGACCACCTCGCGAGCCTGCGCGAGGGGCAGACCGGCACGGTCACCGTCGGCACCCTCCTCGCCGGGACCAGCGTGCTGCTGCCGCGTGCGGTGTCCGCGCTCAAGCGGGAGCGGCCCGGGATCACCGTGATCGTCCGCGAGGCCACCCACGACGTGCTGCACCCGCAGCTGCTCGCCGGCGAGATCGACGTCGTGGTGGGCCGGTTGGGCCCGGCCGCGGACGCCGGGCGGGTCCGGCGGACCGCGCTGTACCGCGAGCCGATCCGGCTGGTGGTCCGCCGCGGCCACCCGCTCCTGGACAGCGCGCGCGAGCTGGCCGACACGATCGCGCACCCGTGGATCCTGCCGCTCGAACAGACGGCGCTGCGCAGCGAGTTGGCCCAGCTGTTCCTGCGCAACGGGCTGGCGCTGCCGGCCGACCGGGTGGAGTGCACCTCGATCCTGACCGTGCGAGCGCTGCTGCTCGGCACCGACATGATCGCCGCGCTGCCCGAACTCGTGGTCATCGGCGACGACCGCCTCGCGGTGTTGCCGGTGCCGCTGGAGTCGGTGCGCCGCACGGTGGGCACCACCCTCCTCGCGGACCGGCCGCCGACCCCCGCCGTGGGCGCCTTCCTCGCCTGCATCGGCGAGGAGGCGACGGCGTTGCGGGCCGCGCTCGGCGAGCAGGCGGCGCTCGATCCGGACTGACGCGCCCGCCCCGTACCACCGCACGCCCTGTTCAAGCGGTTTCGCGCGGGAGCACCATGCCACCTCGACGACCGCGCGGGACCGCGCCCAGGGGGCCATCGTGCCGAACGATCCGCTCAGCCTCACCTCGCCGCCACGGCTGCTGCTCGTGCTCAACGGCCCCCGGGGGGTCGGCAAGCGTACGGTGGCCGCCGCCGTCGCCCGGCACCTGCGCGGCGCCACGGTGTTCGACCCCGACGCGGTGGGGGTTCCCGAGCCGGTGGGCGTCCCCCACACGGCGGGCGCTTCGGGCACGCCGGCGGCCCTCGGCCCCGACCACGAGCGCCGCGACGGCGCCGCCCGCTCGGAGGCTCCCGGACACCGGCCGCGATCCGCCGCCGGGACGAACACCCCGACGCCGTGGGCCGACCACCGGGCGTCCGGGACGAACCACCACGTCCCCGGCCCGGGCGCCCCCGAGCACCGCATGCCCGCCCACTGGCGGAACCTGGTCGCGGACGCCGCCGAGGCGCTGCACACACGCCGGCCCGGGCCGATCCTGATGCCCGCCACCCTCCTCGACCGCACGCACTGCGAGCACCTGCTGGACCTGCTGGTGGCCCGCGGCTTCGACGTCCGACACGTCACGCTGCACCTGGACCACCGCGACCGCCGGGCCCGGATCGGCGACGACGACGCGACGGCGTCCGGTCGCGCCGCCCGCCGCGCGCGACTCGGCCGTACGCGGCGCTACGAGCGGGCCAGGCCCTGGCTGCACGCGGCGACGCTGGTCGTGGATACCACCGCCGCCTCGCCGGACACGATCGCGATCGGCCTCGCCGAGGCGGCGCTGAACGGATCGTTGCCGGTACACCGACCCGGTGCGGATCGGCCCGACTCCGCCCCGACCCGGATCGACCGGACCGCGCCCGCGGGGGTGTACCGGGCCGGCGTCCGCAACACCCCGGTCCGCGTCGGCCGTACCCCGAACGGTCGGCGCCGCAGCAGATAGCCCCGCCGCGCAGGGGCGGGGGCCCGCCATACCCGATCACACCCCGGCTGTCCATGGGGTCCGGCCCCCGGGAGGGGGAGGGCGAGATGCCCCCGCATCCGGGGGCCGACCGGCTCGTTCCCCGCGCGGGTGATCAATAACGTCGAGATACGCCCGGTCGGCGTGCTCGACCGATCATCCGCCACCTGAATTCGGGGACGTTCCATGACCTTGACCGCACCGATCCTGGATACCCCGGAGGCCGCCGCCCCGCGCCGGGGCAGCGATTTCGCGCCGCTGCTCGCCGACCTCAAGGCGGCCGGCCTGCTGGAGCGGCGCACCGCCTGGTACGCCCGCTCGATCGGCCTGAACCTGCTGCTCCTGCTCGGCTCCTGGGCCGCGGTCGTATGGGTCGGCGACTCGTGGTGGCAACTCGCCCTCGCGATACCGGTCGCGCTGTTCACCACCCGCGCGTCCTTCGTCGGCCACGACGCGGGCCACCAGCAGATCGCCCGCGGCGCCCGGACCCACCGCGTGCTCTCCCTGCTGCACGGCAACCTGCTGATGGGGATGAGCTGCGGCTGGTGGAACGCGAAGCACAACAAGCACCACGCCAACCCGAACCACCGGGAGAAGGACCCGGACGTCGCGGTCGGCGTGCTGGTCTGGGACGCCGACCAGACGGGCGGCCGCACCGGGCTGATGGGCTGGCTGACCCGCAACCAGGCGCGGCTGTTCTTCCCGCTGCTCCTGCTCGAAGGGCTCAACCTCAAGGTCAACGGCCTGATGGCACTCAAGGACCGCACCCCGCGCGAGCGCCGGGTCGAGGGTTCGGTGCTGGCCGTGCACTACGCCCTGTACATATCGGTGCTCGCGATCGCGATGTCGCCGGTCAAGGCGCTGGTCTTCGTACTGCTCACACACGCGCTGCTCGGTCTGCACCTGGGCATGGCGTTCGCGCCCAACCACAAGGGCATGCCGATGCCCGAGCCGGGCGTCAAGTGGGACCACCTGCGCCGCCAGGTGCTCACCTCGCGCAACGTCACCGGCGGCCCGGTCACCGACTGGCTGCTCGGCGGGCTGAACTACCAGATCGAGCACCACCTGGTGCCGAACATGCCGCGCGTGAACCTGCGCCGCGCGCAGCCGATCGTGCGCGCGCACTGCGCCCGACTCGGGGTGCCCTACCTGGAGACGAGCGCGATCACCTCGTACCGGCAGGCGCTCGGCCACATGCACCGGGTGGGCGCGCCGCTGCGCAAGGAGCGGGCAAAGGTGTCCGCAAACGATTGATGTGTCGTACATCTATCCCTAGGGTGGGGCCGACCTTCCGCCCTCTCCCACCCGGAGCGTTCGTGACCGGCCCCGCCTCGACCCCGCACGACGCGCGACGACGCTTCCTCGTACCGGTCCTCGGCTCCTGCGGCATCGTCGCCGCCCTGATGCAGACCGTCGTCGTCCCGCTCCTGCCGGACCTGCCCGCGCTGACCGGCAGTTCGGCCTCGACGGTGAGCTGGACCCTGACCGCCACGCTGCTCAGCGGCGCGGTCTGCACCCCGCTGCTCGGCCGGGCGGGGGACATGTTCGGCAAGAAGCGCATGCTGGTGCTCGCCATGGTCGTGTTGTCGATCGGCTCGCTGATGTGCGCGCTCACCTCGGACATCGGCGTGCTGATCGTCGGCCGCACCCTCCAGGGCATGGCCACGGCGGTGGTCCCGCTGGGAATCAGCATCCTGCGCGACGAACTGCCACCGGCCAAGGTCGGCGGCGGCATCGCGATGATGAGCTCGACGCTCGGCATCGGCGCCGCCGTCGGCCTCCCGCTGGCCGGCCTGGTGGTCGACCACGCCGACTGGCACGTGATGTTCTGGGGCGCCACCGCGCTGGCCCTGATGGTGCTGACCCTGGTCGTGCTCGTGGTCCGCGAGTCGCCGGTCCGCACCCCCGGCCGCTTCGACGTGATCGGCTCGCTCGGCCTGGCCGCGTTCCTGGTCTGCCTGCTGCTCGCGGTCTCCAAGGGCGCCGCCTGGGGCTGGGGCAGCGCCCGTACGGCCGGCCTGACCGGCGCCGCCGCGGTGATCCTGCTCGGCTGGTGCCGGCACCAGTGGCGGGCGCGCACCCCGCTCGTGGACCTGCGGGTGACCACCCGCCCGGCGGTGCTGCTGCCCAACATCGCCGCGCTGTTCATCGGCTTCTCGTTCTACGCGAACAGCCTGTCCACGGCCCAGCTGGTCCAGACCCCCGAGGCGAGCGGCTACGGCCTCGGCCTCTCGGTCGCCGCCGGCGGCCTGTGCCTGCTCCCCGGCGGGGTGATGATGGTCGTACTCTCCCCCGTCTCCACCCGGCTGACCGCCACCCGGGGACCACGCTTCTGCCTCGGCCTCGGCGCCATCCTGCTCGGCCTGGGCTACGTGGTGCGCATCTTCACCAGCCACGACCTGTGGACCGTCATCGCCGGCGCCACGGTCGTCGCCTCCGGCACCGCCATGTGCTACTCGGCGCTGCCGATGCTGGTCATCCGGGCCGTGCCCGCCGCGCAGACCGCCGCCGCCAACGGGATCAACGCACTGATGCGCACCATCGGCCAGGCGGTGTGCAGCGCGGTGGTGGCGGCCGTGCTCACCTCGTACACGATCTCCGCCGCCGGACGCGAACTGCCCGCGCTGCACGCCTACATGGTGGTGTTCGTGATCGCCGGCGCGGTGGCCGGCTGCGCGCTGATCGCCTGCCTGTGCATCCCCGACCCCGTCGGCCCCACGGCCGTACCGATCCCCGCCCCGGCCACCCCCGCCGCCGAGTCGCGTGCGCTCGCGCCTAGGCCGGACCCAACCGGTCGAACATGATCAACCCGTCCTCGAACACGGTCAGGTCGACCACCTTGGCGTTCTTCGCCCGGATCGCCGCGGTGAACGCCTGCTCGTAGGCGAACACCGGCACATCCTCGGCCAGCGCCCGCTGCACCTCGGCGTAGGCGGCCCGCCGGACCTCCGGATCGGTGGTGGCCCGGGCCCGCTCCAGCGCCCCGTCCACCGCCGGATTCTTCCACTGCATGTGGTTGTCCTGCCCCCCGGAGTGCAGGAAGTTGAACAACACCGGTTCCGGGTCGTCGAAGGACAACACGAACTCGCCCGCCTCGAACTGCCGCTGGATCTGCACCTTCTGGAGGTACTGGGTGCCCTCCAGGAACTCGGTCCTCATGGTGATGTTCTTCATCGTGGCGATCTGGGCCAGCCAGTATTCGGCGGTCACGTGCGAGCCCGGGCTGTTGTACGTGCTGTAGGTGAAGTTCAGCGGCTTGCCCTCGGCGGCGAGCGCGTCCAGCAGGCGCTGCGCCTCGACCCGGTTGTTCGCCGGCAGCGGCGCGTCGGACGCGACGAAGTCCGAACCCGGGCGCAGGAACGTGCTCAGCGGCTTGCCGGCGTCGTCGGTGACCACCTTCGCCCGCGCGGCCGGATCCATGATCAACGCGAACGCGCGCCGCGCCCGGGGATCGTCGAAGGGCGGCCGGGCCGTGTTGAACAGCGTCATGAAACCGCCGCTCTTGCCCTCGGTGACCACCGGCAGCCCGGCCTTGCGCGCGTCGCCCATCAACTTGGCCTGCGCCGTGGTCAACACCTGGGCCTGATCGGCGCCCAGCATCGCCAGGCGCTGCGACTGGTCGACCACGGGCTTGAGGACCAGTTGCCTCAACGGCGGTCGGGAGCCCACCTGCCAGTACTTCGGGTTGCGCTCGAACACCATCTGCTGGTCGCGCACCCAGCTCTCCAGCCGGTACGGCCCGGCCCCCACCGGCTTGGCGCCGAACCCCTTCGGATCGGCCCTGATCGCCGTCGGCGAGCCGATGAACGCCAGGTTGTGCGCGATCACCTTGTCGAAGTGCGCGTTCGGGGCCGGCAGCGTGACCCTGACGGTCCGGCTGTCGGCCACGGATATGCCGATCCCGGCGACCACCCGCGCCTGGAGCGACTTGTTCGCCGGATCCGCGTGCCGCTCCCAGTTGAACCTCACCGCCTCCGCGTCCAGCGGGGTGCCGTCGGAGAACCTCAGGTCCGGCCGCAACCGCAACGTCCAGACCCGGCCGCCCTCCGACGCGGTCGCGCTCTCGGCCAGCTGCGGCTGGGCCCGGCCGGTCTTCGGATCGATCCACAACAACACGTCGAAGACCGCGGCGGCCTGGGTGCCGCCGGTGATCTGGGACAGGCTCGCCACGATCGGGTCGAGACTGCGCGCCTCCTGCGTGACCAGCACGGTCATCGCGTCGCGGGACGAACCGCCGGAGGCGGAGTCGTCACCGCACGCGGTGGTGGTCAGGGTCAACCCGAGCAGCGCGGCCACGAGGGCCGGCCGCCGGGGGAGCACGGATCGCACGTGGTCGCTCCTCGCACGGGCCCACCCCGATCCGGGCGGACCACGGTCTCCGGGCAGGCCGGATTCCCATGGACGGTGAGCGCTCAACCTAAAGTCACTCCTGACTCACGGTCAACAAGCGTTTCCGGCTCGGTGACCGCCCGGAGCTGCGGGCCGGTCGGGTGATTCGTGCGAATTTCCCGCCGAAGCGGGCATAGGACGGTGTGTTTGCCGATGCCGTGAGGCCTGAACGCACGCCAGGAGACCGCATGACCACCGCCGCCCTGACGCCGGACCTGCTCGCCGAGCTGCGCCGTCCCCGCGCGTACCCGCTGGTGTCCCTGACGCTGCCCACGCACCGGCACCGCCCGGAGAACCAGCAGGACCACATCCGGCTGCGGAACGTGCTCACCGAGGCGGAGAAACGGCTGGCGGCGGACCCGGAGGTGACCCGGGAGGTGCGGATCAAGACGGCCGACCGGCTCCGGGCCGCGGCGGCCGAGCTGGATCCGGAGAGCTTCCTCGACGGTCTGGTGCTCTACGCGTCGGCGGACGAGCACTACGCCTTCAGGGTCGAGGCGCCGGTGAGCGAGCGGATCGTCTTCGCGACCACCTACCTCACCCGCAACCTGGTCTCCGCCGCGGAACGCCTCACCCCGTACTGGGCGCTGGTGCTCAGCGAGCAGGAGGCGCGGTTGTGGCGCGGCCGGGGCGAGCACGTGTACGAGTCGCGTGTCGACGGGTTCCCGGTCACCACACCCGCGCCCGAGCCGGACGGCCAACTCCGGCGCGAGGGCGGCGGCATGGGGGTGAGCGAGGAATTCCGCCGGCTGCTGAACGAGGCCGACGAACACCTGGCCCACGCGCTCACCGGGCCCCGGCGCGACGGCAAGGTCGTCCTGGTCGGCCTGCGACCGCAGGTCAAGGCGTTCCGCGAGGGCAGCCGCAACGCCGGGCACCTGGCCGAGAGCGATCTGGAGGTCGGCGGCCTGGTCGAGGCCACGGCCGCGCAGCTCGCCGAGATCCTGGCCCCGGCGCGGGCCGCGCTGGCCGAGGAGGCGACCGCCGCCGCGCTGCGGGCGCTCGACGACGCGCGCAGCGCCAAACGATACGCGGGTGGCGTCCAGGAGGTGTGGACGCCGGTCCGGGCCGGGCGCGGCGCGCTGCTCGTGGTCGAGGAGGGCCTGCGGGTCACCGGCCGCCTGGTCATCGTCGAGGCCACCGGGGAGATCGCGCTCCAGGTGCTCACCGGCCCGCACGCGGAGGACGCGGTACTGGCCGGGCGGGCCGAGGACGACATCGTCGACACCGTGGTGGAGGCGGCGCTCGAGGGCGACGGCAAGGTGGTCTTCGTCCCCGACGGCACGCTCGCGGACGAGGGCGGCATCGCCCTGGCGATGCGCTACTGAGGCGCCGTGGTCACCGAGCGGGCACCACGCGCACCCGGGTGACACGTGACCGGAGCGGCGGGTGTCGATCGGCGGCCGATCAGTGCAGATCGCGTTCCAGGGCTTCCAGGTCGTCCTCGTACGCGGTGCTCGTCTCGAACCGGTAGATGATGCTGCGCGGATCCGCGTCCTCGAAGGGGGCGTCGAGCCATTCGCCCGGTTCGGTCGGCTCGATCGCGGACACCCACAGGGTCGAGTCACCCGGTTCCAGGCCCAGTTCGTCGGCGCGCTGGGCGATCTCGTCCGGATCGTAGACGTCGAAGAGCACCGCGACCGCGCTGGACGCGCTGTCGGCGCCGGTATCGCGCGGCGAGACGGCCGGTTCGTTCTCGCCGGCCTCCGCGTCGGCCCGGCGGGCGTGGTCGACGAGGGTGATCAGGTCCTTGATCACGTAGTCGCGGCGGATCAGCACGGTCACCGCCTCGGGGTTGGTCGGCCCCTCGTATTCGGCTTCCTCGCCGCTGCTCGGCACCTCGAACGGGGTGACCTCGTCATAGGCGTCGTACAACAACTCGTCGTAGGCCTCCGCGGCGGCCGCGAGCGCGTCGTACGCGGCGAAGACGGCCGGGTCGCTCTCGCCCTGGCGGGCTTCGACGGCGGCCAGATGGTCGTCGATCGCCGATTTGAGAACGTCCGCGGCGGCACGGACCTGCTCTGGCGTGGGCTGCGCAACACCGGTCATGGGGTGACGTTATCCGCAAGAGCCCCACGCGCGCACAATGGTTCACTGATGGCGGAGTCGTTGGCCTATCAAAAGGCCGGTCACCGCGCCGGCGGCGCGGGCGCCGGGGAATGGAAACATGGCGGACTACGAGTTTCGGCGATTGGACATTCCGCGCGGTACGTCCCGCAGCGACGCGTGTCGGATCCTGACCGAGCAGGCGGAGTACGGGTACTGGGAGCTGGACCGGTTGCTCCTGCGCGGCGACGGCAGCCGTCGGGTCGTGCTCCGGCGCCGGATCATCCGACAGGTGCGCACCATGTGACGGATGCGCGGCATGCGGCGGAGACGCGGCGTGCGGCGGAGACGAAGGGCGGACTGCCCGCCCCTGTCGTCCCAGGGGCGAGCGGTCCATCCGGGCGTGCGTCGGGGCGTGTCGTGCGCCCCGTGCGTGCGGGTCGGTTCCGTGGGTCCGGATCAGTCCCGGGCGGGCCGCGCGCGACGGTACAGGACGAAGCCGCCGAGCAGCAGCGCGGCGCCGATCGGGGCCGCGATCAGCGCGTCGGAACCGGTCTGGGCGAGGGATCCGCCGGTCGAGCCGCCGGTGGTCCCGCCGGTCGTGCCGCCCGTGGTGCCACCGGTGGTCCCACCGGTCGTACCGCCCGTGGTGCCGCCGGTGTTGCCGCCCGTCGACCCGCCCGTGTTGTGGCCGGTCGAGCCGCCGCTGGTGCCGCCGGTGGTGGGCGGGTGCGTCGGGGGCTTCGTGGTCGGCGGCTTGGTGGTGGGGGGCTTGGTGCTCGGCGGGGACGTGGTCGGCGGCTTGCCGGTCGGCGGGTGCGTCGGGGGCTTCGTGGTCGGCGGCTTGGTGGTCGACGCGTTGGCGCAGTGGTTGCCGAAGGCCGGGTTCAGCGCACCGACGACGCTCACGGTGTTGCCGCAGATGTTGACCGGCACGTGGATCGGCACCTGGATGTTGTTGCCGGACGCCACGCCGGGCGAGCCGACGGCTGCTCCGTCGGCCCCACTGCCGGCGTTGGCCACGCCGACGGCCGCGGACGCGAGCGCGCCCGCGGTGGCGACGACGACCAACAGCCCCTTCTTGGCAAGCTGGTGCATGTAGGTACCCCTGTGTCTCTCTCGCGAGGGGCGGGGGATGTTGACCCCGCACGGTCGTCCAACGAGAGTCGACACCGGAGGTCACCGGGGTGACGGCGATTCGCTCGTATGGCTGAGTTTCGACGGGCGCTCGGCCGAACGAAAACGACCGTCGACGTGCCGGGGCCGTCGGGCTCGGGCGGGGCCGGCCGCACAGCGGGACGGCCCCGGGACCGTGGTGGTCCCGGGGCCGTCCACACGCCGTCGAGGGCGTGGGCCTGGATCAGGCGTTGATGCAGGTGTTGCCGAACGTGGGGTTCAGGATGCCGATGATGTCGATGCTGTTGCCGCACAGGTTGATCGGCACGTGGATCGGCACCTGGATGTTGTTGCCCGACAGCACACCGGGGGAGCCGACGGCCGCGCCGTCCGCGTCGGCGTTGGCCATGGCACCACTGGCACCGGCGAGCACGAGACCACTGCCGGCCGCGACGATGAACGCGGCCTTGCCCATCTTCTTCATGATTCTTCCGTCCTCCTTGTAGACACCACGACACGCATGCGCGCCGCACAAGAAGAAACGACCGGACCGAGCGCAGGCTACGCGCTCCACGGGGTATTCACTCGTTCGGGCTCGATCGCCGCGAAACCCCAGGCCAAAGGCGCCGGCGGGCGCGCGGCACGGCGTCGGGACTTCTCCCGGGCCGGGTCGCGCGCCCCCGATCGGCGATGTCTCACGCGTTGTCGAGCAGGTGATCCAGCACCCGGACGCCGAACTTCAGCCCGTCCACCGGAACCCGCTCGTCCACACCGTGGAACATGCCCGCGAAGTCGAGGTCGGCCGGCAGCTTGAGCGGCGCGAACCCGAAGCAGCGGATGCCCAGATCGGCGAAGGACTTCGCGTCGGTACCGCCCGACAGGCAGTACGGCACGGCGCGCGCGGCCGGGTCGTGCGCCCGCAGCGCGGCCGACATGGCCTCGACCAGGGCACCGTCGAAGCCGGTCTCCAGGGCCTGGTCGGTGTGGATCGTCTCGCGGCGCACGCGCGGGCCCAGGACCGCGTCCAACTCGGCGTGGAACTCGTCCTCGAAGCCCGGCAGGAACCGGCCGTCCAGGTGGGCGGTGGCCTGCCCGGGGATCACGTTGACCTTGTACCCGGCGTTCAGCATCGTCGGCTGCGCGGTGTTGCGGATGGTCGCGCCGATGATGCTCGCGATCGGGCCGAGCCGCTCGATGGTGGACTCGATGTCGTCCGGGTCGAGTTCGATGCCCAGCGCGTCGGAGATCTCGTCCAGGAACGCGCGCACGGTCTTGGTGATCCGGATCGGGAACTTGTGCCGCCCCACCCGGGCGACGGCCTCGGCCAGTTCGGTGATCGCGTTGTCCTTGGCGACCATCGAGCCGTGGCCGGCGGTGCCGTCCACGATCAGCCGCATCCAGTCCATGCCCTTTTGGGCGGTCTCGACCAGATAGAGCCGCAGGTCCTCGTTGACCGTGAAGGAGAAGCCGCCGACCTCGCCGATCGCCTCGGTGACGCCCTCGAACAGGTCGGCGTGGTTGTTCACCAGGTGCCGGGCGCCGAACAGCCCGCCGGCCTCCTCGTCGGCCACGAAGGCGAGTACGACGTCGCGCGAGGGCAGCCGGCCGGACCGTACCCGGTCGCGCAGCACCGCGAGCACCATCGCGTCCATGTCCTTCATGTCGACCGCGCCCCGACCCCACACGCAGCCGTCGGCGATCTCGCCCGAGAAGGGGTCGTGGGTCCAGTCGGCGGCGTTCGCCGGGACCACGTCGGTGTGGCCGTGGATCAGCAGCCCCGGCCGGGATCGGTCGGTGCCCTCGATCCGGACCACCGTGCTGGCCCGGCCGCGCTCGGATTCGTAGATCTTCGGCTCCAGGCCGACCTCGGCCAGCTTTTCGGCGACGTACTCCGCGGCGGCCCGTTCACCCGGCCCCGATCCGTCGCCGTAGTTGCTCGTGTCGATGCGAATCAGGTCGCGACACAGGTCGACGACCTCGTCTTCCGCGCGGGTGGTGGGCTGGGGACGGACAGCCTCCGTCATGACGGCTCCTCGGGGAAGGCGGAACGGCACGTGTGTACGGGTGTACCACCATCCTGCACCCGCGAGCGGATCCGACCGAGCCCGGGCACCGTTCTGACGATCAGTCAGTTGAGTGGAGGCCGGGCGCGGGGGCGGCGCGGGGCCGCCGTGCGAGCGCGTGGCCGACCGCGCGGCGACGGTGCCCGGAACGTAGGGAGATGCCTCTGACCGGGGGTATCGGGCCGCTGCTACCTTCCGGATCAGGGTGAACAAGCCGCACACACCCGCGAGTCGGACAATCGGGAGGGGACGTCACATGAACGGCACGGCGTGGGGTCTGACAGGTCCCGAATTTCTCCGCCTCTACGGCGGGATCGCCCTCGGACTCGTGGTTCTGGCGATCGTGTTGCGGATCGTGCTCGCCTGGGCGATCCGCGGTCAGGTGCGGAGCGGGCCGCTGGGCGCGTACGACGCGGCCTACCTGGCGGGCGGCCCGATGCGGGTCGCCGACACCGCCCTGGCGTCGCTGATCACCGAGGGCTACGTACACGTCCAGCGGGTCGGCCGGGTCACCGCCGCGACCGGATCGCGTCCGCCGGAGGCGGTGGCCGCGGCGATGCTGGACATCGTCCGCACCACGCGCGGCACCCGGATCGCCCTGCTCCGAGGCTGGTCGCGCAGTTCCATGCGGGAGGAGATCGAGCGCAGTCTGGTCGACCGCGGACTGCTGCACTCGCCGCTCGCGCGCCGGATCGCCAAGACGCCGGCCAAGCTGCTGTTCGTACTCGGACTGGTGGGCATCGCCCGCTTCGTCAACGGCCTGGCACACAGCCGGCCGATCGGCTTCCTGATCCCGATGGTCATCTTCACCTTCGTCTTCGCGGGGTTGACCGGGGCGGGCCTCCGGGCCACGGCGGCGGGCCGCCGGGCGCTGCGCGACCTGACCGCACAGTTGCGGGCCGACCGTCGCTCCGGCGCCCTGGTCGGCGCGGGCGCGCTGTCCGGCCTGTTCGTGGTGGCCTGCCTGGGCCTGGCCGCACACCCCGACCCGGACGCCCGGCTCGCGCTGGTCGCGTACGGCGGCACGAGCAGCGGCAGCAGTGGCGGCGGCGGGGGCGACGGTGGCGGAAGCGGTTGCGGGGGCGGGAGCAGTTGCGGTGGAGGCGGCGGCTGTGGGGGCGGCGGCTGCGGGGGCTGAGCCCCGGAGTGCCCTGAACCGGTGGGCCGTTGGCGCCCCGAGCCCCGAGCAGTCCCGAGCCCCGAGCCCCGAGCCCCGTGATCCGCCCGCTCGACGATCGAAGAAGACGGCTCCGCATCCTCGACTCCGGGATGCGGAGCCGCCGCACGTCGGGCCGCCTCCGCGCGCCGCGCACAACGCTTCGCCGCCGCCGTCCGGGACGGGCGCTCCCCGCCCACGGCTGTCGTCGTGCGTTCCGGGAAGAGTGGGACTCGAATGGGAGTTCTACGAGTCGTCGTTCCTCCCGAGGCGGGCAGCCGTCGATCGGGTCGGCCCCCACCGGACGGAGGCGCGGCGCGGACGGTCACGTCGCACCAACGGGGTGCGCGGCCGCGCGGCGTACCCGTGGTGCGGGCACGGGACCGGAAGGAGTCTGCGTTGAGTGTGATCGAGGTTGCCCCGACCCGAGTCGATCCGGTGCGCTGGCCCGATGTGGCGGAGGTACCGCGTCGACCGATGCGCGCCGCCGCGGCCCGCTTCCTGTTCGAACGAGCGGTGGCCCGGCTGCCGTTGCGGGTGTGGATCGACGGCGCGCTGCGCGGCGACGGGGGCGCGAAGGCGCCGGTGATGCGGATCGTGCGGCCGGACGCGTTCTTCCGTCGGGTGGGCGCGGGTGGGCTGATCGGCTTCGGCGAGGCGTATCAGGCGGGCGACTGGGAGGCGGACGACCTGACCGCCGTGCTCACCGTGTTCGCGTCCCGGGTGAGCACGCTGATTCCCCCGGCGCTCCAGCGACTTCGCCCCCTGGCGATACCGCGCATGCCGCGCGCGCAGCGCAATACCGTGGCCGGTGCCAAGCGCAACATCCACCGGCACTACGACCTGTCGAACGACCTGTTCGCCACCTTCCTGGACGAGACGATGGTCTACTCGTCGGCGGTCTTCGAGCAGGGCCCGGACGGCGGACCACGAGCCGACGAGCACGGGTTGCCCGAGGCCCAGCGGCGCAAGATCGACCGGCTGCTCGACCTGGCGGACGTCGGCCCCGGCACCCGGCTGCTGGAAATCGGCACCGGATGGGGCGAGTTGGCACTGCGCGCGGCCGAGCGCGGGGCGGACGTACACACCATCACCATCTCGGCCGAACAGCGCGACCTGGCGGTGGCGCGGATCGCGAAGGCGGGCCTGGCCGATCGGGTCCGGGTCGAGCTGCGCGACTACCGCCACGTGAGCGGCAGTTACGACGCGATCGTCAGCGTGGAGATGATCGAGGCGGTGGGGGAGGAGTACTGGCCCACCTACTTCGGGATGCTGGACCGACTGCTCGCACCCGGCGGTCGGGTCGCGCTGCAGTCGATCACGATGCCGCACGACCGGATGCTGGCCGGCCGGGACACGTACACGTGGATCCACAAGTACATCTTCCCCGGCGGTCTGATCCCCTCCGACGACGCGGTGCGCAAGGCCGCCGCCGCGACCCGGTTGCGGGTCGCGGACAGCAGGTCGTACGGCCTGCACTACGCCGAGACTTTGCGACTGTGGCGGGAGCGGTTCGACCGGCGGGCCGACGAGGTCGAGGCGTTGGGCTTCGACCACGTGTTCCGGCGCATGTGGGACCTGTATCTGTCCTGGTCGGAGGCGGGCTTCCGGTCCGGCTACCTGGACGTGCGGCAGTACCTGTTGATGGAGGCGTGAGCACGACCGAGGGGGGATCCGAGGGAGATCCGCTTCGGGGGGACCGGTTCGGGGGCATTGTCGGGGAATCGGGTCGGCGACTCCCTCGAAGTTTCCGTCGAAGATGAGGGCTTCCCCTGAAGTGCCGAGGGATTCCCGCGTGATCTGCTTGGGACGCGGGCGAGGGGTCCGCTCCGTTCGGCCGTCGCGGGGGTGTGGCCGGGCGGAGCGGGCACCGGTCCCGGGCCGGCGCCGGACAGGCGCCGGTGAACGACGAAGGCCCCGAACGGCGAGTGCCGTTCGGGGCCTTCGTGGTCGGCCCGGCCGGTGGGTGTTGTCGTCGGGCGCCGGCCGCCGTCGTCGGTCGCGGTTACAGGGCCACGCCGAGGATCGCGTCCAGCGCCCGCGAGGCCACGCCCGGGGCGGACATGTCCTCGCCGCCGTCGGCGAGTTGCCGCGCCGCCCAGGCGTCCATCGCGGCCAGCGCGCCCGGGGCGTCCAGGTCGTCGGCCATGCGTTCGCGGATCGCGGCGAGCAGTTCGGTGGTGTCCGGCCCGTCGGGACGGCCGACCGCCGCGCGCCACGTGGCCAGCCGCGCCTCGGCCTCGGCGAGGACCGTGTCGGTCCACTCCCAGTCGCTGCGGTAGTGATGGGCCAGCAGGGCCAGGCGGATCGCCATCGGGTCCACGCCCTCGCGGCGCAGCTTGGAGACGAACACCAGGTTGCCGCGCGACTTGGACATCTTCTCGCCGTCCAGCGCGACCATGCCCGCGTGCACGTACGCCTTCGCGTACGGCGCCTCGCCGGTGACCACGTGCGCGTGCGAGGCGCCCATCTCGTGATGGGGGAAGACCAGGTCGCTGCCGCCGCCCTGGACGTCGAAGCCCATGCCCAGGTACTTCAGCGCGATCGCCACACACTCGATGTGCCAACCGGGTCGCCCCGCGCCGAAGGACGCGTCCCAGGACGGCTCGCCGGGCCGCGCCGCACGCCAGAGCAGCGGGTCGAGCGGGTCCTTCTTGCCGATCCGCTCGGGGTCGCCGCCGCGCTCCCCGAAGATCTCCAGCATCCGGGCGGCGGTGTATCCGGACACGCCGCCGAAGTGCTCGTCCGACACGATCGAGAAGTAGATGTCGCCGTCGACCGAGTAGGCCGCCTCCTTGGCGAGCAGGTCCTCGATCAGCGGCACGATGAGCGGGATCGCCTCGACCACGCCGATGTAGTTCGCCGGCGGGAGCACCCGCAGCGACGCCATGTCCTCGCGGAACAGCGCGGTCTCGCGCTCCGCCAATTCGACCCAGTCGACGCCGTCGCGCACGGCCCGCTCCAGGAGGGGGTCGTCCACGTCGGTGACGTTCTGCACGTAGTCCACGGTGTGGCCGGCATCCCGCCAGACCCGCTGGAGCAGGTCGAAGGCGACATACGTGGCCGCGTGGCCCATGTGGGTCGCGTCGTACGGCGTGATGCCGCACACGTACAACCGCGCGACCGGTCCCGGGGTGACCGTCACCAGCTCGTGCACGGAACTGTCGTGCACGCGCAGGGACGCACCCTGACCAGGGAGAACGGGGAGCTCGGGTGCAGGCCAGGCATACATACGTATGAGCCTAACGTCCGCGGGGGGTGAAGATCTTCCAGGGTTGGCAGACGAATATCCGCGTCTTTACCGGCGCGCGGCGTGCGGGGCGCGTCGGCCGGTGCCGTCGACCGGGAACGCCCGGTCGACCCATGAATTTCATGTCGAGTCAGATCGGCGGCCACGGAATCACGTGCCGGCGGCCGTCCGGCTTCGGCAGCCGGCCCTCGGCGAGCAGAACTCTCACCCGTTCGCGGGTGGCCTCGACCTCGTCCGGCGTAATCAGCTTGCCCAGACGCACACCCAGCGCACCGTGCAACTCCTCGGCCAGCGAGGTCAGCGCGGCGCGCGCGGAGGCGGGCAGCGGTTCGCCGGCCCAACCCCACAGGAGGGTGCGGAGTTTGTCCTCGACGTGGAAGCAGATGCCGTGATCGATTCCGTACACGTGGCCGGCCGGACCGGGCAGGAGGTGGCCGCCCTTGCGGTCGGCGTTGTTGATCACCGCGTCGAACACGGCGATCCGCTGCAGGACGTCGCCGGCGGCGTGCACGAGCAGGGCGGGCTGCTCCTTGCCCTGTTCGTCGGGGACGACCACGTGTGCGATCGGCTTCCAGGCCGGTCCGGGGTCGACCGCCGGCAGGATCGCGACCGGCTCGGGCTCGTCGTCGGCCCGCTTGTGGTCGATCCACAACTGGCACATGCCCGCGCCGTACGGGCCCTCCCGGAACACCGTGGTCGGCACGATGTTCCAGCCCAGCGCCTCGGACACCTCGTACGCCGCCACCTCGCGCCCCGCGAGCGTGCCGTCGGGGAAGTCCCACAGCGGACGCTCGCCCGCGACCGGCTTCCACACGCACGGCAGGGAGACGCCGTCGAGCGTCGCGACGCAGTACAGCGTGGCGTTGGAGGCGTCCTCCAGGCGCGCCCGCACCGTCAGCTCACCCCGGCGCAACAGCTCCGGGACGGCGGCGGCGTCGAGGACCGTGTCGGTCAACGCCGGTATCCGTTGGCGCGCGGGCAGATGTGGCCCTCGGCGTCCATCGGCAGCCCGCAGAAGGGACACGCCGGTCGCCCGGCCGCGACCACGAGCAGCGCACGCTTCGCGAACGCCCGGGCCTGTCCGCCGGTGAGCCGCACACGGAGCAGCGGCGGGCCGTCCTCGTCGTCGTCATCGCCGAGCAGGGTGTCCTCGGGGGAGTCGTCGTCCGGGACCTGGGCCTGTGCCTCGACCACGAGTCGTTCGTCGTCGGCGTCCCACGCCAGGGCCATCGTGCCGACCCGGAACTCCTCCAGGATCGGCGGCAACAGCGGCCCGGAGTCCTCCAGTTCGGCGGGCGTCACGGCCGGTACGGCGGTCTCGCCCCCGGTGCGGCGCACCAGCTCGTCGAGGAGTTCGTCGACACGTTCGGCCAGGACGGACACCTGGGTCTTCTCCAGCGCGACGCTCGTCACGCGGCCGGCGGCGGAGGCCTGGAGGAAGAAGGTTCGCTGGCCGGGCTCACCCACGGTGCCGGCGACGAAACGGTCCGGGGGGTCGTACAGGAAGACCTGGCGGGGCACGATCTGCTCCGTGTTTCTGTCGAGAGCGGGACGGGGTGGTCGGTCGGGTCGGTCGGCGAGGGCGCGCGGGGGGAGTGCGCCCTCCGAAGAACCCTACGGCGCGCCGGCTCCGCCGCCCACCACCGCGTCGCCGGACGCCGGCCCGTGCCGTCCGTCGGGCGGCGGCAGCAGGCCGGCCACCGAGCCGCCGGTGTCGTTGAGGCGGCCGACGGACGGCCGGTGGGCACCGTACGTGATCACCGTGAGCGAGCACGGATCCACCTGGATCCGCTGGAACAGGTCCAGGTGCATCCCGAGCGCGTCCGCGACCAGCGCCTTGATCACGTCGCCGTGCGAGCAGACCAGGTACATCGCGTCGGGTCCGTGCTCGGCGGCGATGCGCTCGTTCCAGTCGCGGACCGCGTCCACCGCGCGGGCCTGGGTGGTCCGCAGCGCCTCGCCGCCCGGGCCGGGGAAGGTGACCGCGCTCGGATGCGTCTGCACGGTCTTCCACAGCGGATCCTCGGCGAGCTTCTTCAGCTCCTGCCCGGTCCAGTCGCCGTAGCGGCACTCGCCGACCCGCTCGTCGACCTGCGCGCCCGCGTCGAGCGCGAACTTGGTCCCGAGCCGGGCCGTCAGCACCGCCTCCGAGGTCTGTCGGCAGCGCTCCAGCGGGCTGGTCACCACCGCCGCGAGCGGCACCTCGGCGATCCGCGCCGCCAGCGCGGCGGCCTGTTCCTCGCCCCGATCGTCCAGGAACACCCCCGGCGTCCAACCGGCGAGGACTCCGGAGGAGTTGGCCGTGGTCCGTCCGTGCCGAACAAAGAGCACCGTCGTCATGGGGTCAAGCCTATGTCGGGGTGGTGTGGGCGCCGTGCGCGAGGCGTGCGCAAGGGGTGGGTGGGGTGTGGGAGGGGCGTGGGAGGGGGCGGCGGGGGCGGAGCGTCGAGCCGAGTCGGCCGGCCGGGCGAGCCGGCAAACTGGCCCGGTGATCGTCGACTGCGCCATCTACACGAACGGCCGCCGAACCGAAGGGCCCAGCGACTTCTCCGACGCGCTGGACGAGGCTCGGCGGGTCGGTGACTCGTTCCTGTGGATCGGGCTGCACGAGCCGACGCCGACCGAGTTCGACCTGGTGACGAGCGAGTTCGGGCTGCACCCGCTGGCGGTCGAGGACGCGTTGCACGCGCACCAGCGGCCCAAGCTGGAGACCTACGACGACTCGATCTTCCTGGTCCTGAAGACGCTCCACTACTACGACGAGACCTCGTCCGTGGAGACCGGCGAGCTGATGATGTTCATCGGCGACTCGTTCGTGGTCACCGTCCGGCACGGTCCGGGCGCGGAGCTGAAGTCGGTGCGCCGCCGGGTGGAGAAGCAGCCCAAGCTGCTCAGGCACGGCCCCGGTGCGGTGATGTACGCGGTCGCCGACGCGGTCGTGGACGCCTATCTCGCGATCGCCGGCGAGTTGGAGACCGACCTGGAGGAGCTGGAGGCGCGGGTCTTCTCGGCGAGCCGGGAGAACGACGCCGAGCGGATCTACCTGCTCAAGCGCGAGGTCCTGGAGTGCCGGCGCGCCGCGCTGCCGCTGATCGAGCCGATACGCCGGCTGGCCACGTCCGAGGTCGCCTTCGTCCCCGCCGACACCCGGCCGTTCTTCCGGGACGTGGCCGACCACGTGACCAGGGTCACCGAGCAGATCGAGTCGTTCGACCGGTTGTTGTCGGACGTGCTGGGCGCGCACCTCGCGCAGGTGGGCGTGCGACAGAACGAGGACATGCGCAAGATCTCCGCGTGGGCGGCGATCTTCGCGGTGCCGACGATGATCGCGGGCGTGTACGGGATGAACTTCGACCACATGCCGGAGTTGAAGTCGGCGTGGGGGTATCCGGGGGCGGTGGTGCTGATGGTGCTGTCGTGCGTGGGGCTGTATCGCATGTTCCGGCGGAGCGGGTGGTTGTAGCGGGGCGGGTGGCGCGGGCGCGTCCGGGACTCCGGCCCCGGCGGCGTGTCCTTTGTCGGGTGCGGTCGTTGAACTCGATACCGGCCGTGGCGGGGATGCACTGGACTCCCCCGCCGCGGCCTGATCTCGCTCCGTGAGCGATCAAGCGGTGGACGCCGGCACCGCCCACGCCGGACTCTCGTAGGCTTCTGCTTGTACAGACGCGGCGGAAGCAGGTGGGGATGTTCGGCAAGTCGGGCAGGCAGCGCACATCGGGGCCGCGCCCGGCCCAGGTTCCGGGGGCCGGAGCCGCCGGGGCCGACTGGTCCGCGCACACGCAGTTGGAGGACGCGGTGCGGTCCTACCTGCTGCACCCGGACGTGGCGATGGAGGCCCTGGGCTCGGTGCTGGGCCGCCGTCCGGTGCGCGGATTCACCCTCGAACGGGTCGTGGACATCAACGCGAACGGCACCTCGGTCTGGCAGGAGGCGGCGGTCTGCGACGACCGGCGCCTGGTGTTGTGGCACAGCGAGGACATGACCGACCCGTCCGCGCCCGGCGGCACGGTGCTGGATTCGTCCGTGCAGGTGATTCCGCTCGGCTCGGTGTCGCACGTCGGGATACGCACCCTGGTGGGCACCGACAACGACGGGCGGCGGCAACTGCGCGGCGCGTTCGTGTTCCTGGCCAC
This sequence comes from Embleya hyalina, assembly GCF_003967355.1. Taxonomy (GTDB): domain Bacteria; phylum Actinomycetota; class Actinomycetes; order Streptomycetales; family Streptomycetaceae; genus Embleya; species Embleya hyalina. The sequence continues at coordinate 128,699 of NZ_BIFH01000014.1, forward strand.
GCCGACGCTGCAGGAGGTGGCGACGGTGCGCGGGGAGGACGGCGCCTCGACGGGGCGCTTCCGGCAGGAGGCGTACCGGTTCAGCAAGTCGTTGGAGGACGGCGGGCCGGGACAGATTCGCCGCCTCCTGGAGTTCGCCGAGGTGGTCGCGGCCCGGGTGCCGGGGCCGCGCTGACGGTGTCGGCGGGCCCGGGTGTCGGGCCGCGCCGGGATGTCGGGGGTAGGGGGCTTCGGGCGCGGCGTGGGCGGTCGTGCGGCGGGCCCGAGGCGCGTCGGGCCCGCCGTCGGGTCAGGAGCCGGTGCCGGAGAGGTCCAGCGCCTCGGCGGCCAGGCGCAGCGCCGCCACCCGTTCGTCGAGGGTGTTGCCGTTCGGCGCGATGGTCAGGGTGGTCACGCCGGTGTCGGCGTAGGCCTGCATCCGCTCCGCGATCCGCTCCCGGCCGCCGAGCAGGCTGGTCTTGTCGATGAAGTCGTACGGGACGGCCGCGCCCGCGCCGGCGTAGTCCTTCGCCAGGAATTTGTCCTGGATCTCCTTGGCCTCGGCCTCGTAGCCCATGCGAACCGCGAGCCGGTTGTAGAAGTTCTGCTCCCGGCTGCCCATCCCGCCGACGTACAACGCGGCGTAGCCGCGCACCTGTTCGGCCGCCTGCCGAGGGTCGTCGCCGACCACGAGCGGGACGGTCGGCACGACGTCGAAGTCGGTCATCGCCAGACCGGCCTTCTCCCGGCCGGCGCGGATGTGTACGAGCGAGTCCTCGGCGTGCTCCGGGGCGTAGAAGATGCCCAGCCAGCCGTCGGCGATCTCGCCGGTCAGCTCCAGGTTCTTCGGGCCCACGGCGGCGATGTAGAGCGGGATGTGCTCGCGCACCGGGTGCACGGTGAGCTTGAGCGGCTTGCCCGGGCCGCCGGGCAGCGGCAGCGTCCAGGTGGCGCCCTCGTGGGCGACCCGCTCGCGGCGCATCGCCTTGCGGATCACCTCGACATACTCGCGGGTGCGGGCGAGCGGCTTGTCGAACTTGACCCCGTACCAGCCCTCGGACACCTGCGGCCCGGACACGCCCAGGCCGAGCCGGAACCGGCCGCCGGAGAGCACGTCCAGCGTCGCGGCGGTCATCGCGGTCATGGTCGGCGTGCGGGCCGGGATCTGGAAGATCGCCGAGCCGACGTCGATCCGGGTGGTCTGCGCCGCGACCCAGGACAGCACGGTGGCCGCGTCCGAGCCGTAGGCCTCCGCGGCCCAGCAGACCGCGTAGCCGAGTCGGTCCGCCTCCTGGGCGACCGCCAGATTGTCGGCGTCGTTGCCGGCGCCGAAGTAGCCGAGGTTGATTCCGAGTCGCATCTCCGCGGACCCCCTGTTCGACGTCTGTCCGACGTCCGTCTCACGCCCGGACGGCGTTCGTCCGGCGTTCGTCCGACTGGTTGGCGGTACCTGTTGCCTCGGCCGACCCTACCGCGTGACCTACCCGTCGGTAACCTGTCTCGCCGGCATACCGCCGAACGGCCCCGCCAACGGCGGCGCGGGGGAGGGAACGGCTAGTCTCCGGTGCCATGGAGCAGCGACATCTCGGCCGCACCGGCCTGCGGGTCTCCCGCATGGGGCTGGGCACCATGACGTGGGGACGAGACACCGACGAGCACGACGCGGCCGACCAGATGAAGGCGTATCTGGACGCCGGTGGGAACCTCGTGGACACCGCCGACGTATACGCGGACGGTGAGGCCGAGTACATGATCGGCCGTCTCCTCGACGGGTACATCCCGCGCTCGGAGGTGGTGATCGCGACCAAGGCCGCGAGCGTGCCGTACAGCGAGCGCCGCTTCGACGGTTCGCGCGGCCACCTGCTCCAGGCGCTCGACCACTCGCTGGCCCGCCTCGGCACCGACCACGTCGACCTGTGGCAGTTGCACGCGTACGACCCGTCGACGCCGCTGGAGGAGACCCTGCACGCGCTCGACCTGGCGGTCACCAGCGGGCGGGCCAGGTATGTCGGGGTGTCCAACTTCTCCGGCTGGCAGCTGGCGAAGGCGGCCACGTGGCAGTCGGCGGCCCCCGGCCGCGTGGTCGTGGCCAGCACCCAGGTGGAGTATTCGCTGCTGCAACGCGGCATCGAACGCGAGGTCCTGCCCGCGGCCCTCGATCTGGGCGTCGGCCTGCTCCCGTGGTCGCCGCTGGGGCGCGGGGTGCTGACGGGGAAGTATCGCCACGCCATGCCCGCCGACTCCCGGGGCGCCTCCGCGCACATGGGCCCCTTCGTCGCCCCGTACCTGGACGACCACTCCCGCCGCATCGTCGACGCCCTGGCCACCGCCGCCGACGGCCTCGGCGCGGCCCCGATCGAGGTGGCCCTGGCCTGGGTCCGCGACCGCCCGGGCGTGGTGTCGCCGATCGTGGGCGCGCGCAACGCCGGGCAGCTCCGGGCGTCGTTGGCGGCCGAGTCCATGACCCTTCCCACCGAGATCCGCAACGCGCTGGAGGACGTCTCCCAGCCGATGACGGGCTACCCGGACGACTCGTGGAGCCAGGCTTAGGCGGGCGGGCCGGGCGTCGGTGACCCGATCGGGGCGCGGACGGCGAAGGGGCTCACACCGGGTTCGGGGCACCCGGCCCGGCCGGAACGATCCGTCGGCCCGCGGCACCTGGAACTCCAGGGTCGCGGTGAAGCCCGGCTCCTCGTACTCGCGCACCACGCGGCCGTGTTCGCCGGTCCGGCAGCGGCGAACACGGCCGCGATGTCGAGGTTGCCGTGCCTCGTATCGGTGACCGGGAGGTACGGGTGGAGCTCCGGCTCGTCGGCCGGTGGCGCGAACTCCGGGGCCTCGTCGGTCGGTACGGAGCCGCCGGTGGTGCGGTTCGGCGGGTTGCGGGTTGCGGGTTCCGGCAGATCCGTGTCCGGCCGGCCCGGGTGTGGCGCATTGCCTGCTCGGGGATCGGCGGGGGCTCCCACTTCAGGGTTGCGGGCGGGTCGGGGCGGCCGGTCGGGAGCAGCCGGGTGGTGTGTTCGCAGAGCATCGATGGGAAGTCCGGTACGTGGTCGAGGCCGCCTTGGGTGGTCTTGATGTCGATCCTGGTGTCCTTCCCGCCCTCCGGTGCACTGCCGGGCGGTGGGCACGGTATTGCCGCAGGGCCGACGGGCGAGGTGGTGGCCGGAGGTGTGGCCGCTCGGGTGTCGGTCGGTCCTGGTTGGTTGGGTGTGCGGAGGGTGTGGCTCGCGGGCTCTCGGGCTCGTGGGCTCTCGGGGCGAGGTCGGTGATCGGGTGTTCCGGGGCGTGCGGGTCGGTGGGTTTCGCTGAATCGGGTGGGTCGAGGGGCGCGGCTTCGGTGCGGCGGAAGGCGTCGGAGGGCTGGGTGCGGCAGTTTGGGACCATCGATTCCGGCGAGGGTCGGTGACACCGGCGCGGCCGGTTGTATGTCGGGGTGTTCGAGCGGACGAGTGTGGGTCGGGTGTGGCTGACGTGAGTGTGGGCGGTGCGGGCGGCGTGAACGGCGGCGGTGCGGGAGCCGATCCGGAGGATGTGACCGAGTGTCGGGCCGGGGCCGGCCCGGGGGCCGCGGCGACCCGGGCCGGCTCCGAGCACGCGCCGTCGGATCCGGCGCCCGAACCGTCGGACGCTCGGGACGGCCGGCCGAAGGCCGACCCGGTGGCCCTCCTGCGCGACCAACTCGCGAGGTTGGCTCGCGGCGAGGCCCCAGAGGTCGTCGGCGGCGTGGCGCATATCGAGACCGCCGACCCGAACCACGCCGAACGTGCCCGCCGCCGCACCACGGTGGCCGCGGAAGCCGCCGAGGCCGCCGCGATTGCCGCCGCCGAAGCGGAGGCCGCCGCCGAGGCCGCGGCCGAGGCCGAGAAGGCCCGCGCCGAGGAGGCTTCCGCCGACTCGACCACTACAGAGGATCCGCCGCCCGCCCCCTCGTCGACGGCCGAGGGGGCCCATCGGGAGCCCGAGACGGGCGGCGATGCGGCGCCTCGTCGGGAGCCTGAGGCTGGTGAAGGGGCAGCGCTTCGTCGGGAGCCGGAAGCCGGTGAAGAGGCAGCGCCTCAACGAGACCCGGAAGCCGGTGAAGGGGCAGGGTCGCGCCGTGAGCCTGACGTGGGCGGCGGCGCGTCGCCTCGTCGGGAGGCCGGGAAAGGGGCTGCGCCTCGTCGGGAGCCGGAAGCCGGTGAAGGGACAGGCGTACGCCGAGAGCCTGAGGCCGGTGAAGAGGCAGCGCCTCAACGAGGCCTGGAAGCCGGTGAAGGGGCAGCGTCGCGCCGTGAGCCTGAGGCGGGCGCCGATGCGTCGCTCCGTCGGGAGCCTGAGGCTGGTGAAGGGGCAGCGCTTCGTCGGGAGCCGGAAGCCGGTGAAGGGGCAGGGTCGCGCCGTGAACCTGAGGTGGGCGGCGATGCGTCGCTTCGTCGGGATTCCGAGGTCGGTGAAGAGGCAGCGCCTCAACGAGGCCCGGAAGCCGGTGAAGGGGCAGGGTCGCGTCGAGAGCCTGAGGTGGGCGGCGATGCGTCGCTTCGTCGGGAGCCTGAGGCTGGTGAAGGGGCAGCGCCTCGTCGAGAGTCGGAAGCCGGTGGAGAGGCACGGGCGCGCCGTGAGCCTGAGGCCGGGGAAGGGGCAGCGTCTCGTCGGGAGCCGGAAGTCGGGGACGGGGCGGCGTCCCGGCGGGGGGAGGCCGGGGGCGGTGGAGAAGCGTCGGTCCTTCGGGGTGCCCGGCGCGTTCCTCGGCGCGTTCGTGACCTGGACCTTCCGCCGGATCCGGACAGTGAGGGCGTCGCGGTCGAATCCGAGGTGCCGGCTCCCGGCGACGTGGCGATGATCGAGCCGGTTGACGAGGGTGCGGCGCTCGCTCCTCGGTCGGCGGAGCCGGTCGGCAGCGGTGATGTGCCGTTCTCGGCCGGTGAGGGCGCGGTTCGACCGCCGACCGCCGCCGACGCGATGGCCGCGACGCCGAAGCCCGTCGGCGAGGGCGCGGCGGATTCCGACGGCGAGTCGAATCGGGACTCCGCGGGTGCCGCTCGCACCGCTCGGGATCGGGCAGTGGCGGCGACGGCACCTCATCCACAACCACACGCCGCGAGCGATGCCGTCGTTGCGTCGGACGGCGACAGCGACGGGTCGGACCTGGCCGGGGGCCGTGGCGGCCTCGCTCCCGGCGGGGACGGCGGTGGGTCCCGGCGGGTGGGCGTCGCCGCGGGCGGTGGCCACGAGCGTGGGGCTTGGGGGCGGCCCGGTGTCGAGGGTGCCGCCGACCCGGGGACGGCGGAGGTGGAGCGGCGGCCGTTCGGTGTCGTGGTCGCCGATGTTGCTCGGCTGCTGCGGGCCGCCGGGGCTCCCGAGGCGATGGCTCCCCAGGTGGTCGCCGCGCTGGGGGGCGAGGCGGCGGAGTTGTTGGTGGGCGATCCGTGGGCCTTGCTCGGGGTGGCGGGGATCGCGCCGCAGCAGGCCGACCTGTTCGCGCGTGGGGCGCTTGGCGCCGGGTGGGCCGCCGACGATCCTCGGCGGGTGCGGGCGATTGTGCTCTGGCTGCTTCGACGGGCCGCTCGCCAGGGGGATACGGCGATCGAGGCCGACGCCGTTCGGGCGGCGCTCGGGCACTTCGAGGTGGGTGAGCCCGATACCGCGTTGCGCGCCATATTGGCCGAGGGCCGGGTGATGGCCTTCGCCGCGGTGCCGCCCGCCTCCGCCGAGGCGGGCGGCGAGGAGGATGGCGACTTCGACGAAACGGACGACGACGGCGGCGACTTCGAGGCCGACTTCGAAGAGCCCGACGAACTCGCCGCCGCCGGTGGTGTGCTGCTGGCCCTGGACGACTACGCCCTCGCGGAGGAGGCCATCGCGGAAGCGGTCGTCCGGTTGATGTCGACGGTCGAACCCCGGCCGGAGTTCGGCGACGGCAAGTTGGACCGGGTGCTGGCATCGACCGGCGTGGTGCTCTACGCCGCGGGTCCCGGCGAGGAACCGCCCGCCGCGATTTCGGCCGTGGTGGCGAAGGTTCGTGCGGCCGGACTTCGGGTGGCCGTGGTCGCCCCGACCACCGACGGTCGGGATCGCCTCGGCGCCGGCGCGGTCGGCCTGCGCGAACTGGCCGCGATGGAACGTGGCCCGGACGGCACCCTCGAACTCGACCTCCTCGTCGTCACGGACGCGACCCTGCTCGACGTCACGGCCGCGGCGGCGATCTTCGAGGCGGTCCCCGACGGCGCCAGGCTCCTGCTGGCCGGCGACCCGGCCGGCCTCGAATCGACCGGTCCGGGACGGGTGTTCACCGACCTGGCGGCCACCGGGGCGATCCGCGCGCTGGTCGCGCCGAACGTCCCGGACGGACCCCTCGAAGCGCTCGCCGACGGCATCCGGGACGGCAAACTGCCACCGATCCGGGATCCCGAGCGCCGCGTCGTGCTGATCCCCGCCCGCACCGGCGAGGAAGCCGCCCATCGCTGCGCCCAGTTGGTCGCCGACTCGATTCCGAGGGCGATCGGGATCGCGGCGCGGGACGTGCTGGTCGTCGCTCCCCTGGCCACGGGGCCCGCCGGTGCGAACGCGCTCAACGCCGCCCTGAAGGCGCGGCTCAACCCGGGTTCCGGCGGCGGAGGTTCGTCGACTCCGGGCGGCATCGACGTCGGCGACCGGGTGATCCGGGCCATAGCCGACCCGAGTTGCGGAGTGGTCCAGGGGACGGTTCGCGAACTCCTGCCCGACGGCCGGGCGGTCGTGGTTTTCGGGACGGCCGCGCCGGAGGCGGTGCAGCCGACGGAACTTCGCCACGGCTGGGCCTTGACGGCCCGTCAATCCCTGGGCGTGCGGCGGGCGGCCGCGGTGGTCGTACTGCCCGCCGAAGGCTCCGACGCCTACACCAGGGCCCTCGTGTACACGCTCGTCACCCGAGGCGAGCGCCACGTCTCGATCGTGCACGCGGCCGGTCCCGCCCTCGCCGCGGCGGTGTCCGCCGACCCGACCCGGCAGCGAACCACCCACCTGCGACAGGCGTTCGCGGAGGCGGCCGGCTGAGGGCACCTCGGTGCCCGGGCTCGCCGAGCCCGGGCACCGAGGTCAGTCGCCGAGGCGTTCGCCGGTGGACTTCGAGAACATGTGGATCTCGTCGACGCGCGGGGTCACCCGCAGCGTCTCGCCCTTGTGCGGAACACGGTCGCCGGGCACCCGGACGACCAGGGGCGCGGGCGAGCCGTCGACCCGGGCGGTGCCGTACACGTAGGCGTCGGAGCCCAGTTCCTCGACCACGTCCACCGTGACGGACAGGCCGCCGGCGTCGGCATCGGAGGTGACCTCGAGGTGCTCCGGGCGGATGCCGACCGTGACCCGCTCGGCCTTCTCGGCGCGGGTCGTTTCCAGCGCCTCTCGGGTGAGCGGGATCGGGACGTCGCCGAAGCGCAGGCCGTCCTCGGTCGGTTCGGTGTCGATCAGGTTCATCGACGGCGAGCCGATGAAGCCGGCCACGAACACGTTGTTCGGGTGCTCGTACATCCGACGCGGGGTGTCGACCTGTTGGAGGATGCCGTCGCGGAGTACCGCGACGCGGTCGCCCATGGTCATCGCCTCGACCTGGTCGTGCGTCACGTAGACCGTGGTGGTCCCCAACCGCCTTTGCAGGCCCGCGATTTGGATGCGGGTCTGGACGCGGAGTTTGGCGTCGAGGTTGGACAGCGGCTCGTCCATGAGGAATACGCGCGGTTCGCGGACGATCGCGCGGCCCATCGCGACGCGTTGACGCTGGCCGCCGGAGAGCGCCTTCGGCTTACGGTCGAGGTATTCGGTGAGGTCGAGGATCCTCGCGGCCTCGGTGACGCGTCGGGCGATCTCGTCCTTCGGCCGATGTGCGATCTTGAGCGCGAAGGCCATGTTCTCGGCCACCGACATGTGCGGGTAGAGCGCGTAATTCTGGAACACCATCGCGATGTCGCGGTCCTTGGGTTCGAGATTGGTGACATCGCGGTCGCCGATGCGAATCGTGCCCGAGTTCACGTCCTCCAGGCCCGCGAGCATGCGCAGGGCCGTGCTCTTCCCGGAGCCGGACGGGCCGACCAGGACGAGGAATTCGCCATCGCCGATCTCGAGCGAGAGCTGGTCGACGGCGGGCCTGTCGCCCTTGGTGTACCGGCGGGTGGCCCGGTCGAACGTGACGGTAGCCATGGAGTCGCGCCCCTCACCCGGCAGGAACGTGCCGGACGGTCCTAGGTAGTGGGGGTATCAGCGTGTCGGGGGAGCGGGGGCGTGGGGTCGGGGCGCGCGGACGATGTCACCCACGTGAGTGATGCCGGTGCGCCGGGTGGCACCGCAGCGGTGCGGTGCGGTGTGGTGCGGCGCGCTGCGCGCGGTGCGATCAGTCCGTTTCGAGGACTTCGAAGGTGTCGCCCACGTGGAGGATGCCGGTGGTGTGGGCGGGGAGTTCGGGGACGAGGTTCTGGCCGAAGACCAGCTTCGTACCGAAGCGGCGGTGCTTGCCGAGGGCCCGGAGCGGTTCGGGGCCGCGTTCCCCGGTCCGCTGGTCGGTGGTGGTGATGACGCAGCGCGAACACGGCTTGACCACGCGGAAGACGACGTCGCCGATCCGGATCCGACGCCAGTGGTCCTCGGCCCAGGCCTCGGGCTCGTCGATGACCACGTTGGGGCGGAAACGGTTCATCGGCAGGGGGGATTCGATGAGAGCGTTCAGTGCTTCGAGTGACCCCGTCGTGGTCAGGAGCAGCGGAAATCCGTCCGCGAAGCTCACCCGATCGGATGAGTCCGCGAACTCTTGATCGGGCATCCGTCGGGTCGGGTCGTCCAAGTAGACGAGCCGCACATCGATGCCCAGCAGCTTCCCGAACCACGTATGCGCGTCGTCCGGGCCCACGGCGGCCTCGACCTCGTCGTTCCAGACCGTCACCGGCACGAGCCGGACCTCGGCGGGCGGCTCGACCCGGAGTTCGTCCATCGAGGGCGCGTGGACGACCAAGCGCCCGCCGTGCTCTCGACGTACCGTCACGGTCGCGAGCAGGGGCTGCTTGCGCTGGCTGAGAAACCGTCCGGTCGTGTCCACCAACATCCAACGCCGGTCCCCGGCAAGGCCCCACGGCTCGACCACGGCCTCGGAGAGGTCGATACCACGGGTGGACTTGATCGGGTACATGTGCAGGGAGGCGAGGTGGCGGTGGTGCATGGCTTCACTGTTTCACGCCGGCCCGCGAGGGCCGACGGCGGATCGGCGTGGCGCCTCGGCTCGGGGACGGCCACGCGGGACGTACGGGTATGACGACTCTCGGAACTCGACCCGGCTCGGCGGCGCGCTCGGCGGCGTGCGCTCAGTAACGGGGCGGGAATTGGCCCGGCTCGCCCATGTTCGGCACACGCGGCGCGGGAACCTGCGGCGGCTGGACGTACTGCGCGGCGTACTGCCCGGCACCCGGCTGCGACGCCTGGTGCACGGTCGGCTGCGGAGCCTGCGGCGCGGCCGGGGCCATCGACGCGTAGCCCGACATGGGCGCGTTGTTGTACTGACCGCCCCCGTACTGCGGAGCGCCGCCGTACTGCGCGGGCACCGGCAGCGGCGCGGGCAGCGCGGGCATCGGCGCGGGCGCGTTGTAGCCGTAGCCCGGGGTCGACGAGCCGTAGGCGGGCGCGGGCGACGAGTACGAGGAGGGCAGCGCCGGGAGGGCGGGGAGCGCCGGTCGTTCGCCGAAGAGCGGGTGCATGGCGAAGTCCGGGAGGGGCACGTTGAAGGGGCCGATCTCCGGCCGGCCCCGTTCGGCCACCAGCCGGTCGTAGATCGGGGTCTCCGAATACGGCGAGTAGATGCCGCCGTCATAGGCGCGAGCCGAGGTCATGGCCGATAAGGTACGCGATTCGCGGCGCTTGCGAACCCCCTGGGTCATGACGAATTTCAGCGGGTTGCGTCTGAACTTCGTCAAGGCTTGCCAATAGCCCGTGCCGGGGTGCTTCCGCCGCCTGCGCAGGCGATGTGATAGGGCGTCACATTTAGGTCGATTCCGCAACCCTCGACACCCGCCGTTCACCAAGCCGACAGGCGGGGAGAGGGCGAGGCGACGGGGGCGCCCGCGGCGAAGGAGCCCGATCTCGACGGGAGGCATTCGGCGCAGCCTGCGGAGGCCGATTACGGGGCGCGGCCGCCAGAGCCGGCGGGTCGGTTTCGAGGGCAGGGATCGAGCCTGGCCCGGGGCCGTCGGCCGCGATGCGCGGATGCCTGATCCGGCGGGGCCACATTGCGATGGCAGGCGTTCGGACCCGCTTGGGGACGCCGGCTGCGATGCGAGGCCGCCGGACCTGGCGGGCCGATCTCGATGGCAGGCACTTGGACTCGCCTGGGGCGCCGGCCGGGACGCGCCGCCGCGTGACCTGGCGGGGCTGATCTCGACGGGACGTCGCGTCCTCGCTTGGGGGCGTCGGCTGCGATTCGCGGTTGCCGGACATGGCGGGGCTCACCCTGCGATGGCAGGTATTCGGACTCGCGTGGGGGTGCCGGTTGGGGTGCGCCGCCGCGTGACCCGGGGGCTGATCTCGATGGGAGGCATTCGGCGCAGCCTGCGGAGGCCGATTACGGGGCGCGGCTGCCAGAGCCGGCGGGGCCCGGTCTGGATGGCAGGGATCGGGCCTCGCCTGGGACGTCGGCCGCGATGCGAGGTTCCCGGACCTGGCGGGCTGATCTCGATGGGAGGCATTTGGACTTGCCTGGGGGCGCGTCGGTCGGGATGTGTCGCCGCGTGATCTGGCGGGCCCCGGTTTGGACGGCAGGGGTCGGGCCTTGCCGGGGGGTGCCGGCCGCGATGCGAGGTGGCCCGATCCGGTGGGGCCACCCTCGGCGGTAGGCATTGACTTGCCTGGGGTGCAGGCTGCGATGTGAGGTTGCCGGGCCTGGCGGGGTTGATCTCGATGGGATGCATTTGGACTTGCTTGGGATGTCGGCCGGGGCACGGTCACCTGACCCGGTGGGGCCGATTTCGACAGCAGGTCTCGTCTTGGTCTGGGGATGTCGGCTGTGGTGCGCCGCTGCGGTGACCCGGGGAGCCGATCTCGACGGCGGGCCTTGCCGGTGCCCTCGCCTGGGGGCGCTGGTCGGGGCGCCGCCGCCTGACCTGGTGGGCTCCTACCTCGACGGCAGGATGCGGGCCTCGCCGCTGGACTCCCGTCGCGCCGCTGTTCGACCGGCAGGTCTTCGGGCCGGCTGTGGGCTCGGCCTCGCTTCCGGATGCCCGCTGTGATGTACCGCTGCCCGACCCGGCAAGCTCTCGGGTCGACCGCAGGCAACGGGCCTCGCCTGCGGATTCCCGCCGCGTTGTGCCGCCACCCGGTCCTCAAGTCGACCGTACGCCTCGGGACTTGCTTCCGGGCGTCCGTTGCGATCTGCCGCTGCTGCCCGACCCGGCGGGTCCTCGGGTCGACTGCGGGGCGGACGTCGGCTGCGATGTGGCGTTGCCCGTTCCCCGGGCCGACCGCAGGTATCGGGCCCGCCTCGGACGCCCGTCGTGCCGCCGCCCGGTCCGGCGGGGGCCGGCCTCGACGGCGGGGCTCGGGTTCTCGCCTGCGGATACGGACTGCGATGCGCTGCTGCGGCGGACCCGGCGGGCTTCGACCTCGATCGCGGGGTTCGGGCCTTGCTCGCAGTTACCCGCTGCGGCCTGACCGGCAAGCCCTCGGGACAACCCCAGGGCCGGAGCCCCGCCCTTGGATGCCGGCCGGGATGCACCGCTGCCCGATTCGGCGGACCCACTCCCGGGTTGACCGCCGGGCCCGACCTTGCTCCCGGACGCCCGCCGCTGCCCGGCCTGGCGGCCCCACGCCGACCGCGCGGCTCGGGCCTCGCCCCGGATGCCCGTCGCGCCGCTGCCTCGACCCGACGGACCCTCAAGCCGACTGCAGGCCTCGGGCCTCGCTTCGGGACGTCCGCCCCAGCGCTGCCTGAACCGGCGGCCCCAAGTCCACTGCGACATGGCTTCGCTCGACCTGGAGGGCCCGAATCCCGACCGCAGGTCTCCACCCGGGTGCCCGCCGCGCCGCGCCCAGCCTGACCGGGCGGGCCGCAAGTCCGACCGTACGCTGTTGGCTTCGCTCAGGACGCCCGTCGTGACGGGCTGTGGCCGGCTGACCTGGTGGCCCCGAACCCGATCGCGGGCTGCCGGCCTCGCCCTTCGCCGCGCCGCCGCTCGGTCCGGGCCGGCCCGGCAAGCGGCTGAAGCCAAGGCTTCCCAATCGGTACGGGCAGCAATAACTTTGGGCGCCAAGATAGTCGAGTGGAGATCTTCCGATTGAAGACGATCTCACCGTGATATTCGGGTGGCGACGATCGAATTTGTCGAAGTTGGCTTTTGGATCGCCCGGGGCGAGGTCGCCTACCGGGAGATGATCACGGCGACGGTCGGAGTAGTGGGCAACGTCAAAATGCGAAATGCGCCTCGGAAGACTGCTTCCGAGGCGATTGACTTCGCGATTGTCAACTTCAAGATGATTGCTGCCTGATTGTGTGCTCTGGAGATTGGTTCGGCCGAGATGAGCCGTGCTGAGACGGTTGGCGGCAAGATGATTTGGCTTGAGATGGGCGATCCGGAGACGGTTGGTCCCGAGAGGCTTGCGGGAGGCATCGTCCTGGGCAAGAGCTTTCGGACCGGGTGTGATTCCCGGGAGAGTCGATGGGGCTCGATGGGTTCTGGGGTGATGGATTGGTGCGAGACGGATTGAGTCGGGAAAAGGGCGCGGGGGTTGATGCGTCGGTTGACGAGTTGCTGCCGCCGGCCGGGGGGATTGATCCGCCGCCGGTTCACGCGGTGTTGTTCGATCGGATCCACGGGGGATGGATCGGGCGATGCCTCGGTGCCCACGAGGCGAGGCGGGGAGCGGGTGCCGGGCTTGCCGAGGATCGCAGTGACGCGGTGGATCGGGCGGTTTTGAGCCTGCGGGTTTTGGAGCTGTACGGGCCGGGGTTCACGAGTGCCCAGGTCGGTGGATTGTGGTTGCGTACCCTGCCGTTCCTACGGCCCTTCGCGGCGGAGCAAGCCGCGTATCTGCGTTTGCTTGATGGGGAGTTGCCCCCGACCACGGCGGGTGATGGGAGCGGGTCGGGTGAGGCGATGATGCGGGCCGACCTGTACGGCTGTGTGGCACCCGGGGATCCTCGGCGCGCGGCTCGGTTGGCTCGGAAGGACGCGGTGGTCTCGCATGTCGGGGAGGGCATGTACGCCGCCATGTGGTGTGCCGCCCTGGCGGCGGCGGCCTGCACGGCTCGGGACGCGGCGCAGGCGGTCGGAGTCTCGTTGCGGCACGTTCCGACGGAGTCGGGGGTGTCGCGGGTGGTTCGTGATGTGTTGGTTGCGTATGCGCGTGGGTGGGCCTGGGATCAGGTGGTGGCCGAGGTACGACGGGGGGCCGGGGGCGATGATCGGCACGCCGCGTTGGGGAGCGCTGGGCTGATCGCGGCCGGGTTGTTGTGGGGTGACGCCGACCCCGCTCGGCAGATCGGGCTGACTGTGCGCGATGGGTGGGATGTTCATGCCACCGCGCCGCTGGTGGGCTCGATCGCGGGCGTGTTGCATGGTGCCGAGGCGGGATGGCCGGCGGAGGCGGCGACTCGGGTCGGGACCGCGCTGCCCGGGGAAGGCGTTTGTCCCTTGGGGGAGTTGGCACGTCGGACTCTGGCGGTGAGCGGTACGGAGTTGCCCCTGATGTGACGGTCGGACCACGGGCGGGGCGGCCCGCCGGCCGCCAGGGCCTGGCTCCGATGGAACCCGGATGGTGTTGCACCTGTCGTAGCGGCATGTGGTGTGGTCGAGGCACCACAGCACGAAAGGCTCTGTCTGATGTACCCCTCCATCACGCCTCCCCGCCGGGTCAAGATCGGTGATGCGGCCGCGTTCGCCGGGACCACCCCACGTGCCATCCGCCACTACCACGAGATCGGCCTGCTGCCGGAGCCGGAACGAGGCGGAGACGGGCGCCGCCGCTACGGCTACGACGACATGATCCGCCTGCTGTGGATCCGCAGGATGGCGGCGGTCGGCATCGGCCTGGACGATATGCGGGCCGCCTTCGACGAAGCCTGGGACATCGAGGAGATCCTGAGCAGGTTGGAGGAAACGTTGGCGGCGCGGGAGGCCGAAATCGAACGTCAGCGTGCGGCCGTCCAGCGCCTGCAGGCGCTGGACAGCCCGCTGGGATTGCTCTCCGAACTGGTCACGGACCGGCTCGCCCATCTGCCCCCGGGCGCGCTGCGTGCCTCCGACCTGGACACCCTGTTGGTCACGGAACGGGTCTTCGGCCCACTGGGCGCCGCCATTCAAGCCGGCGTGTTCATCGTGCTGGCGACCCACCCCGACCTGAGGGCCGAGGACGACCGTCTCGACGCCGCCGAGGCCGCCCTCGACGACGGCGTCGATGTGCACGATCCGCGCGTCGAAGAACTCGCCGTACAACGATGCGCCCAACAAATGGCCCTGGAGCAGGCCGGCGAGGCAGCCGGGCTGGACGCGGACGAGGAGAAGCTCTTCGAGATCTACGACGCCGACCTGGAAGGGAGGGAGGACACAAGGATGAGCCCCATCGAAGCGATCACGAAAATGCCCTACGACTTCTCCCCCGCCCGGATGCGCTGTATGGAACTCACGGCACGACTCCTCGCCGACGCCCACTCCGCGGACCACTGATCGCCCGTGCCTGGGGCCGACGCGATCCGGCCGCGGGTCGTATCCATCCACATGGGACCGGTCGCATCGGGCGTACGTGGGGAGTTCGAGCCGGCCGCCCGACACTGGCCGGGCGCGGTGCGGTGGCTGAGTGCGGGTCCGGGGTGGGCGATTCGTGCCGACCGGGGTGGTTGCGCTGTGGGGGTCGGCCGCAGCCGGTGCCGGGTGCTCGCTGAGATGTCGGCAGGCGGGCGGCTGCCGTTGGGGCCGGCGGTGGGCGAGGCGTGGTGCCTGATGCGGGTGCCGGGTTGCACGAGCCGGTGCGTGGGGGTTGCCCCCGCCAAGGTTTCTGTGTGCTGGGGTGGTTGGCGCGGCGCACGTTGCCTCCGAGGAGGAACGGCCGGGCTGCGGGCCGTGGATTGGGCGGGTGTGCTTCCACCGGGAGGTGGCATCGGAGCGCCCGGGTCGATTTTGGTGGTTTGGCCGGGGCCTAGGTGAGGTGTGGGGTGTCTGGTCGGGCGAGCCTCAGCGTGTGCGTTCGCGTTGCCAAGGACTCTGCGTCGATGGGGAGTTGGCGGGATGTGCCTGGTGGCGGTGGGGCTTGGCGAGCTAGGCGATCCAGGGCGGGGTGATTCGGTTGGAGCGAGAGTTGGGGTCGGAGGTGGGGACGTATGCGTGGGATTGGGCGGGGGAGGTCGCTATCGCGGAGAAGCCGGATTCCGGGTGTGCGTGGAGTTGGCGAGGGGTGTCGGCCGGGAGGATCAGGGTGTCGCCCGTGGTTGCGGTGAATTGGTCGTTGTCGATGGTGACGGTGAGGGCGCCGGCGATGATGGTCCAGATTTGTTCGGTGTCGATGGTGTGGAGGGGGCCGGTGGTTGCCGGGGACATGTCGACGCGCCACAGGGCTGTGTCGGTGCCGCCCTGGGTGGGGGAGGCGTAGGTGGTCATGACGGCGTTGGGGGTCTTGGTGACGCGGGCTTCGGTGTCGCGGATGACAGGCATGTGGTGATCTCCTAGACTCGTGGCAATTCGACAACGTTGTTGTCTTTGCTTGCGAGTCAGATAGTGAACCAGGTTGTCTATCTGTGTCAAGAGAGTCGTCAGGAGACGTGTTCATGGCTGCTTCGGGAGCGGGCGGAGCCGATGCGGACGGAGCGGCTGCGGAGCCGCCCGGCTTCGAGTTGCCCTTGCGGCTGTTGATGGCCTTTCGGGTGTTGATCGACGAGGTGCATGCGGAGTTGGCTCGTCAGGGGCATCCGGACATGCGGCCCATGCATGGCTTCGTGTTTCAGGCGATCGGTCCGCACGGGACCACGGCGGCGGATCTCGGGCGGCTGTTGGGGGTTTCGAAGCAGGCGGCGGGCAAGACGATCGATGGGCTGGAGCAGTTGGGCTATGTCGAGCGGCACACGGATCCGAATGACGCGCGGCGCAAGCTGGTTGGGCTCACCGCGCATGGGGTCGACTCGTTGGTGAAGTCGGCCGCGATCTTCGAGGACGTCAGGGCCAAGTGGGCGGACCGACTCGGCGCGGATCGGTTGCGTGCGCTGGAGGAGGACCTTCGGGTGATGACGCCCGGGGACACGATCCACCTCGACATGCCGGCCTGGTTCGGCGGCGGCTGAGCGGCTGAGCCGACGGCGGCCGAACGGCCTCGGGCCCGCGCCCGCGCCCGCGCTTGGCATCCGCGCTTCCGCGCCCGAGTTCCCGCTCGCGGGCCCCACCCGGGCACACGCCCTCGCCCCGCCCTCGTCCTCGCCCTCGCTTGCCCCGGGACCTCGGCCCCCGCGTCCGTGTTCCCGTCCCGGGCCCGCGCGTCCGTGGCCCCCGGGCTCTTCGACCCGCGCCTCCGCCGAAACTCCGCCCTTGCCTCGTGTCCAGCTCCGGAAGCTCCGCCCTCGCCTCGTGTCTGCTCCGGGGCGTCCGCCCCTGTGCCCGTGTTCTCGCGCCCGTGGCCCCGTCGGCTGCCCCGCGCCTGCTGCGGCATCTCTGCCTCGGCCCGCGCCTGCCCCGGGAATTCCGACCCTGTGCCCAGGATCCCGCCCCGACGCCGTGCGTCCGTGTTCCTCGTGCGCCCCCGCGCTGTCTGTCCCGGGGCGCCCCTGTGGCCACGGAGGAGGGTGGGTTCCGGCTTGGCCTGGCTTCATGACGCGGCAGGTGAGCACGGTGGTGCTGATGTGTGGTCTTCCGGGGGCGGGCAAGAGCACTTACGCGATGGAACCGGTGCGACGCGCGGTTACGTTCGGCTCTCGATCGACGAGGTGGTCTGGCGACGACTCGGGCAGCGTGACGCCGGCCTGGTCCTGGAGGCGGAGGCCTTCGATCGGCCCAAGGAAGAGGTCCGCCGCGAGCAGCGGCGGGAGTTGGTCGAGCTGATATCGCGGCGGGGCGGGACGTGGTCGTGGACTACAGCTTCTGGAGTTACAAGGCGCTGGTCGAAAGTCACGGCTGTCGCTGGGAATTGCTCCATCTCAAGGCCGATCGGACGGTGCTGGAGCGTCGCCTCGCGGTACGGAACGGCGAGGAGGGCGCCAACTCCGTCACCGTGGACGCGAAGCTGTTCAACCGCTACCCGACCAACTTCGAGGAACCGAATGGAGAGGGTGGGCAGGTCGTCACACAATCCCCGGCTCGAGGACCTGGGACCTGATGAAGCCCCCCGAACGATCGGACGGATGTCACCGGACACCCAACCGGCCTGTGCGATCGGAGCACGTGTGCCGATCGCGGAGCCGCCGTTCCGGCCGAGTACGCGGCCGCCCCGCCAGTGGCCGGGCACGGCCCGATCGTCGGCCTCCGACGGATCCCGGGACGAGGCCGAGGCCGTCCGCGTATCGCGTGCGGGCCCCTCGGCGGGCCTGGGCCTTGGCCTGGGCTCGGGGCGGCGCGGGGTGGGTTACTCCCCCGGGATTAGTGGTTGTTCCTTGACGTCGGGTGGAGTAACGCGGAGATCGGTCCTCGGCCGGACGAGTGGTGTGCGCTTGGGCGGAAGCCTTGGGGCATGGAGATTCTGTCGCAGGGAGAGAGCGGTCCCGGGCCCGCTCCGGTCGCGCCCGCCCCGGCCGCGCCCGTACGGCCGGGGCCACGGCGGCGTGGGCGGTTGTGGGGGTTGCCGTGGCTCGTGCTGGGTGGGTGGGTACTGGTGGTGCTGGTGGCGGGGATGTTCGCCGCCAAGCTCGGTGACGTGCAGCGCAACGAGGCCGTGGACTACCTGCCCGCCAACGCCGAGTCCACCCAAGTGGCCCGGATCCAGGGCGGGTTGCCGGGCGGCGATGCCATGGACGTACAGCTCGTCTATCGCCGCGACGGCGGATTGACGCCCGCCGACCGGGAGGCGGCCGCCGCGGGGGTGGCCGACGTGGTGGCTCGGCATCCGCTCGTGGGTGGTTCGGCGCCGGCCGCGCAGGAGTCGGTCGATCACACCACGCTGCGCTACGCGTTGTCCGTCGACCGCCGGGGTGCCGAACCGGACGACATCGTGCCGGACATCCGTACGCTCGTGGAGCGCCATCCCGACGGGCTGAGCGTGCGCGTCGGGGGGCCCGGGGGCATCACGGCGGACATGCAGGAGGTGTTCTCGTCCATCGACGGCACGCTGATGCTCGCGAGCGTGCTCGTGGTGGCCGTGTTGCTCATGCTGACCTACCGCAGCCCCTACCTCTGGATCGTCCCGCTCGTCTGCGCCGGAGTCGCGGTGGCCGTCGCGACCGCGACGGTGTACGGGTTGGTGCGGGCGTTCGGGATCACCGTCACCGGGCAGAGTTCCGGCGTGTTGACGGTGCTCGTGTTCGGGGCGGGCACCGACTACGCGCTGCTCCTGGTGGCCCGCTACCGCGAGGAACTACGGCTGCACGAACGCCCGTTGGAGGCCATGCTCGCCGCGCTGCGCGGCTGTGGGCCCGCCGTGCTGGCCTCGTCGGGGACGGTCGTGGTCGGGCTGCTCTGCCTCACCGCCGCCGATCTGAACAGCAGTCGGGGCATGGGGCCGGTCGGGGCGGTGGGCGTGGTGTGTGCGCTCGCGGTGATGACGACACTGCTGCCGGCGATCCTCGTGT
Source organism: Embleya hyalina (assembly GCF_003967355.1). Classification (GTDB taxonomy): domain Bacteria; phylum Actinomycetota; class Actinomycetes; order Streptomycetales; family Streptomycetaceae; genus Embleya; species Embleya hyalina. Next base: position 147,363 of record NZ_BIFH01000014.1, read on the forward strand.
TGCTGGGGCGGCGGGTGTTCTGGCCGTTCGTCCCGGTGTTCGGGACTACGCCGAAGCTGGGGCGCGGGGCCTACGCGCGGATCGGAACGGCGGTGTCCCGGCGGCCGGTCGCCGTGCTGGTCGCGGGAGTCGTGCTGCTCGGGGCCGGGGCGTCGACCGCGTTCGCGCTGCCGGGCGCGCTGCGGCAGAGCGACGGCTTCACCGAGAAGCCCGAGTCGATCGTGGCCCAGGAGACGTTGAGCGCGGCCTTCCCGGAGCAGTCCGGTGCGCCGATCGCGGTGTTGGCGCGGAGTGCGCGGGCCGGGGACGTGCTGGCGGCCGTGGGCTCGACCGAGGGGGTCGAGCATGCGCGGCAGGGGCGGACGGCCGGCGGGTGGACGGAGATCCTGGCCTTCGCGAAGGATCGACCCGAGTCGGCCGGGGAACATGCCACGATCGAACGCCTGCGTGCCGTGCCGGACGCCCGGGTCGGCGGCCCCACCGCGCAGCAGATGGACACCGCGCACACCACGGCCAGGGACCGCCGCGTCGTCGTGCCGCTCGTGTTGCTCGCGGTGCTGCTGGTGCTGATCGTGCTGTTGCGCAGCCTGGTGGCGCCGCTGATCCTGGTCGCCGCGGTCGGGCTGGTCTGGGCGGCGTCGCTCGGACTGGGCGGGCTGGTCTTCGAGCACGGCTTCGGGTACGCGGGCGTGGACGCGCAGACGCCGCTGCTGACCTTCGTGTTCCTGGTCGCGCTCGGCGTGGACTACGGGATCTTCCTGATGCACCGGGTGCGGGAGATGGCGCTGCGCGGGGATTCGGTGCGGATCGCCGCGCCGGCCGCGCTGGAGACCACGGGCGGAGTGATCGCCTCCGCCGGGTTCGTGCTCGCGGCGACCTTCTCGGTCCTCGCGCTGCTGCCGCTGGTCTCCCTCGTGGAACTCGGATTCGTGGTCGCGGTCGGGGTGTTGATCGATACGTTCCTGGTCCGGACGTTCCTGGTCACCGCGGCGAGCGTGGCGCTGGATCGGTGGATCTGGTGGCCCGGCCCGCTGTCCCGACGGCCCGCCCGGGACACGACGGGGACCCGGCCGGCGCAACCGCCCGTGTCGTCCCGGAAGATGGCGGTGTGACGACACGAACGAGGTGGGGTGGGGCGTCCGTCGCGGACGCCCTGCTCGCCGTCCTGTTGGCGGCGGGGGCGGTCGGCGCGGCGCGGGTGTGGTCGGCGCAGCGGGCGTTGGACCCGGTCGGCGTGGCGCTGTTGGTCGGTGCCACGATTCCGCTCGCCTGGCGTCGGGTCCGGCCGGGGACGGTGCTGGTGCTGACGTTCGCGCTCACCGTGCCGTACCACGACCGGGAATACCTGCACGAGAGCGCCGCGGTGCCGGCGTTGGTGGCGTTGGGGACATACGCGGCGTACGTGCGGCGCGGGGTGGCCGTCGCGGTCGGTGTGGCGGCGCTGACCGTGGCCGGCGTGGCGATGTCCCTGGGCGGTACCGACGGGCCGAACTGGCGTGATCGTTGCGGGATGGCGGGCTGGGTGGTGGCGGCGGTGGTCGCGGGCCAGGCGTGGCGCAGCCATCACGACTACGTGAGCGCGATCATCGATCGGGCCGAGCGTGCCGAACGCACCAGGGACGAGGTGGCCCGACGGCGGGTCGCCGAGGAACGCCTGCGGATCGCGCGGGACCTGCACGATCTGCTGGCGCACAGCATCACGCTGATCGGCGTCCAGGCGGGGGTGGCCGCGCACCTCGCCGCGCAGGAGCCGCCGGCCGACCGTACGGTCATGGTGGGCGCGTTGGACACGATCGCGCAGACCTGCCGGGACGCCCGCCACGAACTACGGGCCACGCTCGCGGTGTTGCGGGACGCCGAGGAGGTCGCGTCGTACGAGGCGGTGCCGGGCCTGGCCGGTCTGGACGGCCTGGTCCCGCTGGCGGGCGCGGCCCGCTCCGCCGGTATCGACGTCACTCTGACCGGACACGAAGGCCCGACGCCCGCGCCCGAGGTGGGCGTCGCCGTGTACCGGATCGTGCAGGAGGCCCTGACGAACGTGGTCAAGCACTCGCAGGCGCACACGGTCCGGGTGGAACTGATCGCGGACGACGCCGAGTTGCGGGTGAGCGTGGTCGACGACGGGCACGCGAACACGGTCGGGGAGGGCGCCGGCTTCGGCATTCTCGGCATGACCGAACGGGCCCGCAGCGTGGGCGGCACGTTGGTCGCGGGCCCCGCTCCCGAAGGCGGGTTCGCGGTCTCGGCGGTGTTGCCGATGGCGCGGTCGGAAGGCGCGGAGTGAACACGCGGGGTGAAGGTGCGGAGTGAAGGCGCGGGGTGGAGGCGACGCCGTCGGGTCGACCACCCGACCGCGCCGGTCGTAGCGGCCGTGCCGACCGTCCCGACCGTCGGGTTTCGGATGAGCGGGGGAGTGTGTGATGGGCGATACCTTGCGGGTGTTGCTGGCCGACGATCAGCACCTGGTGCGGTCGGCGTTCGCGATGTTGGTGGCCTCGGCGGCCGACATGGAGGTGGTCGGTGAGGCCGCCGACGGGCGGGCCGCGCTCGAACTCGCCCGGGAGTGCCGGCCGGACGTCGTGGTGATGGACATCCGGATGCCGATCCTGGACGGCATCGAGGCGACGCGGCTGATCGCGGCGGATCCCGGGTTGTCCCGGGTCCGGGTGCTGGTGTTGACGACCTACGAGGACGACGAGAACGTGCTGGCCGCGTTGCGGGCGGGGGCCGGCGGGTTCCTGGTCAAGGACACGCGCCCGGCCGAACTCCTCGCCGCCATTCGCACGATCGGGGCCGGCGAGGCGCTGCTGTCGCCCGGGCCGACCGCACGGCTGATCTCGCGCGTGTTGCGGATGCCGGCGGCGGCGGCCACGGGTACGCCGGGCTCGACTCGGGTGGCCGACCTGTCGGCGCGCGAACGCGAGGTGTTGACGCTGGTCGGACGGGGCCTGACGAACGCGGAGATCGGCACGCTGCTCGGGCTCAGCCCGCTGACCGCCAAGACGCACGTGAGCCGCATCATGGCCCGGCTCGGCGCCCGGGATCGGCCGCAACTGGTGGTCATCGCCTACGAGTCGGGCTTGATCGTGCCCGGGGACGACCTGTCGCCGACGTAGCGTTCGGCCACGGTGTAGCGCGACCGCGACCGCGACCCACGACCCACGGCCGCGCCCTCCACCCCGACCGTGCCGGGACGGACGACCCGGGTCGCGCGCCCGCTCAGTCCCGGTACTCCGCCTCCGGCGCCGTCATGCCCTCCGACTCCGGGATGTAGCGGGCCAGGTAGGTGTCGAACAACCGGCGCCAGGTGCCGTCGCGCCGGATGCGTTCGAGGGACGCGTTGACGAAGCGGACCAAGTCCGGTTTGCCCTTGCCGATTTCGAGACCGTACGGCTCCCTGGTCAACTTGGGGCCGACCACGCGGATGAAGCGGTCCTGGGCCTGGAGGCCGGCCATGACGGTGTCGTCGCCGATCGCCGCGTCGGCTTGGCCCTGTTGGATGCGGACGAGGCAGTCCGTCCAGTTGTCGCCGGTGACGTCGATCAGGCCCCGCGTGGCGTGTACCGCGTCGGCGGCCGTGGTGCCGCCGACCGTGCACACCCGGGTCCCGGTCGGCAGGCCGGTGAGGCCCTTCGTGTGGTCGGCGGCCGCGGCGGGGGTGTCGTCGACGACCAGTAGCCGCTGGCCCGACTCGTAGTAGACCGAGCTGAAGTCGACCACGGCCCGCCGTCGGCAGTTGACGGTGACCGACTTCGCCACCATGTCCACCGTGCCGTTCGCGACCGACTGCTCGCGGATGTTGTTCGGCACCACCCGAAAGCGCAGCCGGCTGGGGTCGTCGCTGCCGAACAGGTCCGCGGTGATCTGCCGCACGAGGTCGATGTCGAAGCCCTTGAGCCGATTGTGATCGGTCACGTCGGCGTAGCCGAACGGAAAGGCGCTCTGGTCGATCCCGACGATCAGGTAGCCCCGCTCCAGGACGCGGGCGAGCGAGCCGTCGGTGCGGTAGTCGCTCGCGCGCGGCGGGCCGGCGGCGGGTCGCAGGCTCTCGGTGGGATTCCCGCAGGCGGCGGGTGGTTCGGTGGCGAATCCGGGTGCGGTCGCGCCGGCGCCGGCGTCGGGGCGTCCGGTGGGGGAGGTGGTGGGTGTGCCGGACGTCGTGGAGCCGGCGGACGTGCAGGACACCAGTGTCGCGAGCGCGATCAGGACGACCGCCACCGACAGCGCGGATGTCGGCCGAAGCGTGGTTCTCCGGCCCCGCCGAAGCCGGATCCCACGGATGCGTCGGTGTTGCGGGTGTCGGGCTGTCGCCGCGCGCGGAGCCCTCCCGTCGGGACGCCGAAGTCCCGTGAACGGTCGGGCCCGAAGCGGGCGACGAACCGTGTGGTGCGGTCGGACCGCGTGCCTGTACATGACGCGTCACCTCCCCTGGCGGTGCGCGCGACACCGCTCGACGCAGCCGTTTCGGCCCTGATCGAGACGCTACCCGGACGAACTCGCGGGCTACCGGGGGTAATCCCCCGACTTGTCGAGACCGTACGCGGGTCTCCTCGACCGCCTCGCCGAACTCGGCGGCACCGTCCTGCGGCCGTACCGGGTGACCTCCCTCGATCAGGACGCCGACGGCGTGACCGCGACCTTCGAGAGCGGCGAACGTGTCCGCGCCGGCCGGGTGGTCGGCGCCGACGGCACGCACGGCACGGTGCGCGACCGGGGCCGGGATCGGCTTCCCGGGCGCCGGCTACGCCGAGTCGTTCGTCCGGTCCAGTGCCGCCGACAGGTCCGCCCACAGGTCCGCCTCGTGTTCCAGGCCGATCGACAGGCGGAGCAGGCGCGGGCCGATGTCGCCTTCGGCGCGGGCCGCGTCGTCGATGACCCGGTGGGTCAGCGAAGCCGGGTGCTGGATCAGGGTGTCGACGCCGCCGAGGCTCACGGCGGGGGTGATCAGGCGGAGCGCGCCGACCAGCCGCATCGGGTCTCCGGTCGGTTCGAAGGCGACCAGGGCGCCGCCGATGCTCGGGTAGTGCACGCGCGCCACCGCCGGGTGCGCGGCCAGTCGGGCGGCCAGCGCGGCGGCCGTCGCGGAGGCCCTGGCGACCCGGATCGGCAGGGTCGCGAGACCGCGCAGCAGCAGATAGCCCGCCAGGGGATGCAGCAACGCCCCGGTCGCGAACCGGATTTGCCGCAGCGACTTGGCCCAGTCCGCATCGCAGGCCACCACACCGCCGAGCACGTCGCCGTGTCCGCCGAGGAACTTGGTGGCACTGTGCAGGACCAGACGGGCACCCGAGGTGGCCGGCCGCTGCAGGACCGGCGTGGCGAACGTGTTGTCCACCAGAAGCGGTATCTCGCCCGCCTGCGCGGCGAGTTCGGCCGGATCGAGTTCGGCCAGCGTCGGATTGGCCGGTGTCTCGACCATCACCAGGCCGGTGTCGGGCCGCAACGCCCGGGCCACGCCGTCCGGTTCGACCCAGGTGACCTCGTTGCCGAGCAGGCCGCCGGAGAGCAGGTGGTCGGTGGTGCCGTACAGAGGCCGGACCGCGACCACGTGCCGTCGGCCCCGGGCGGCGGCGGCGAGCAGGCACGCGGTGACCGCCGCCATGCCGGTCGCGAACGCCACCGCGTCGGCGCAGCCCTCCAGTTCGGCGAGCGCCTGCTCGAAGCGGCGCACGGTCGGATTGGTCAGCCGACCGTAGATCGCCGAGCCGTCGGGCAACTCGCCCTCCGCGTAGGCGTCCAGCGCGAGCGCCGCCGCCGGCAGGTCCGGCAGCGGATAGGTGGTCGACAGGTCGATCGGCACGGCGTGTACGCCGAGGGCCGCCAGGTCGTCGCGGCCGGCGTGTACCGCGCGGGTCTCGAACGTGTGCCGCGCGACGGGTCCGGCGGGGGTCGCACCGGCGGGGGTGGCGCCGGCGGGCGCGGTGTCGGTGCGGCCGGCGGCGGCGGGGGAGTCCGGTCGAAGGTCCATGGACGTCATCCTGGGGCGACCTCCGGAGAATCTGCCCGGGCGCCGAATTATCATCGCCGGATGCACCAATCCATCGCCCTCGATCCGACCGACCTCGGCATTCTCCGGGCTCTTCAGAACGATGCCCGGATCAGCAACAAGGCGCTCGCGGCCGAGGTCGGCATAGCGCCCTCGACCTGCCTGGACCGGGTGTCCCGGATGCGCGCCGCCGGGGTGGTGAAGGGCGCGACGGTGGAGGTGGACGCGGCGGCGCTCGGGCGACCGTTGCAGGCGATGCTCGCGGTGCGGGTCCGGCCCCATCACCGCGCGGTGCTCAACCCGTTCGTCGGGCATGTGCTGAAGCTGCCGGAGACCCGCGCGCTGTACCACCTCGCGGGTCCCGACGACTTCCTCGTACACGTCGCGGTCGCCGACGCGACCGGGCTGCAACGGCTGGTGGTGGACGGATTCACGGCGCGCACCGAGGTGACCCAGGTGCACACGATGCTGATCTTCCAGCAGTGGTCCGGCGGTCCGCTCCTCCCGCCCGAACCGTCGGTTCCCGCACGGCGCCTGACGGCGGGATAGCCGGACACCCAGGACTCAGTCGGCGTCGGACCCCGGCTCCCCGCGCGGGTCGACGTCGCCGGCGCCCTCGCCGAGGCGGGCGGACGACACCACCCCCGCGGCGACGGTCAGCGCCGCCACCGCTCCGGCCGCCGGCACCGCCGCCTCGCCCAGGAACGTGCAGGCCAGGACCAGTACCGCAGCGGTCGGCAGCAGCACCTGCTGTGCGGCGCCGCGCTTGTGGTGGCGGGCGTGCAGCGCCCACGTGGCGACCAGGAACAGCCCCGCGGGGATCGTGACGCTCGCCGCCGCGGCGACGTCGGAGATGTGCGCCTCGCCGACGGCCTGCTCGACGGCGACCTCGATGCCCGCCCCGATCGCGGCGGCGGAGCCGAAGATCACGTAGTGGCCGTATCCCCACAGGAACGCCCGCCGACCGGATTCGAGGTATTCGTGGATCGGCGCCGCGAAGTAGATCCAATAGGCCGCGAACACGATCAGCAGCCCGCCGGCGGCGATCGGCAACAACTCGTCCAGCGCGGCCCGGTCGTCCAGCGCGGTCTGGATCGCGACGGTCGCGGCGGACACGCTCTCGCCGAGCATGATGATGGTGAACAGGCCGTAGCGCTCGGCGATGTGATGCGGATGCCACGCGGTGGAGTGCCGGCGTTCGGCGATCGCCGGCACCGCCATCTCGGCGATCACCAGCGGCGGGAAGCCCCAGTTCCAGGCGGCGTCCGGGAGCAGCAGCAGCACCACCCAGCCGATCTGGACCAGCACCACGCCGGCCGCGTAGCGCAGCGCGGTGCGCCGGGCCGCCGGGTCGGTCTCGTCGTGGGCCGCGCGCAGCCACTGGAAGGTCAGCGCGAGGCGCATGATCAGATAGCCGACGATGGCGACCGTGTAGTCGCTGTTCTCGAACGCGCGCGGGACGCCGGCGGCCAGGACCAGGACACCGGTGATCTGGACGAGTGTGGCGACGCGGTACAGCGGGTCGTCGCAGTCGTACGCGGAGGCGAACCAGGTGAAGTTGACCCACGCCCACCAGATCGCGAAGAACACGAGCAGGTAGCCCGCGATCCCGTGCCCGGGCCGGCCCTCCGCGAGCGAGTGCACCAGGCGGCCGCCGGCTTGCGCGACGGCGACCACGAAGGTCAGGTCGAAGAACAACTCCAACGGCGTGGACGCGCGGTGCGGCTCCGTGGAACTGCGCGAGGTCATCCGACGCAGGATCGCGGCGGGGCGCGCGGGGTGGGTCACGGGGTGGGTCCTCTCGATCCGGGCGTGATCATGCGCGGAGGCTATCCGAGAGGGGCGGGCGAAACGGGGTAATCGGCAGGTAACGGTGCCGTCGGCGAAATGTCGGGGCGCGACCGGGCCGGCCCCGTCCCCGGCGCCGGACGGGTGGGAATCGGCCGGCCGGTCAGGTCAGGATCGAAGGGTTCAGGTCTTGGGGGCGGGTGTGGCCGGACAGGGCCATGGACAGGTCGAACTCGGCCAGCAGGCAGCGGAGTACGTGGGTGACGCCGGATTCGCCGCCCAGAGCCAGGCCGTAGATGTACGGGCGGCCCAGGAGGACCGCGCGGGCGCCCAGGGCCAGGGCCTTGAGTATGTCGGTGCCGGTGCGTACGCCGCTGTCGAAGAGCACCGTCGAGTCCTCGCCCACCGCGGCCGCGACCTCGGGGAGGGCGTGCAATGCCGGGATCGCACCGTCCAGTTGGCGACCCCCGTGGTTGCTGACCACGACGCCGTCCAGGCCCGCGTCGCGGGCTCGGCGGGCGTCGTCGGGGTGGAGGACACCCTTGAGGACGATCGGGCCGATCCAGTTGTCCCTGAGGAAGGCCAGGTCGGACCAGGTCTTGGTCGGGTCGGAGAATATTCCGGCCCAGTGCGCGATCGCGGCCGTCGGGTCCTCGGCGATCGGGCGGCTCAGGCCGGCCAGGAAGGCCGGGTCGCTCAGGTAGTTGGCCAGGCCGATGTGCCGCAGGAAGGGCAGGTACGCCCGGTCCAGGTCGGTCGGCCGCCAGCCCAGGTACCAGGTGTCCAGGGTGACCACGAGCACGGTGTAGCCGGCCGCCCGCGCCCGGGCGAGCAGGCTGATCGTCACGTCGTCGTCGCGCGGCCAGTAGAGCTGGAACCACCGGGCGCCCGAACCGGACGCGGCGGCGACCTCCTCCAGGGAGTACGAGGAGGCGGTGCTCAACACCATCGGCAGCCCGAGCCCGGCCGCCGCCCGCGCGGTCGCCAACTCGCCCTCGGGGTGCACGATCGACTGCACGCCGACCGGCCCGAGCAGCACCGGCGCGGGCGAGTCGGTGCCCAATACCGAGCAGGACGGATCCCGGGTGCCCACGTCCCGCAACATGCGCGGGACGATCCGGCGCCGCTCGAACGCCTCGCGGTTGGCCCGCATCGTCGCGCCTTCGCCCGCGCCGCCCAGCACGTAGCCGCGCGGCCCCGGCTCGAGCCGTTCGCGCGCCGCCTCCTCCAGGGCGCTCGCACCCGTGGGGTACGCGGGCGGTTCCCCGGTCAGCAATCCGTCGAGATAGATCGAGTCCTGAAACGCGGCGAAGGACGCGGCGGCCCGCGGCTCACCGGCCCGCGGACCATCGACCCGCGGACCATCCGACACCGGGCCATCCGACACCGGGCCATCGACCATGACTGACACCCTTTCGCCGCACGGGATCCCGCGAATCGACCCCGGACCGACCGACGGGACGAAGTTTCCCGTCCGCGGAACCCTGCCGCACCAATCTTCCCGATGTGGCGGGACGGCAAGCACCTTCCTCCGGTGGAATGTCACAGCACACCCGAACGCCACGCGCCCAGGGGAGGAATCCGCATGACCCGCACGACCCGCATCACCCGGATCCCGGGGATGGCCCTCACCGATCACACCTTCGTCGTCCCGCTCGACCACGCGCGTCCCGACGGGCCGACCATCGAGGTCTTCGCCCGCGAGGTGGTCGACCCCACCGCCGCGGGCCGCAACCGGCCGTGGTTGTGCTTCTTCCAGGGCGGACCGGGACAACGGGCACAGCGGCCTCCCCGCGCCAACGGCTGGCTGGCGCGTGCGCTGAGGACCCACCGGGTGTTGCTGCTCGACCAACGCGGTACCGGACGCAGCACACCCGTCACGCCGAGCCTGGCGGCGCGCACCCCGCCCGAGGAACTCGCCGCCCTGCTACGGCACATGCGCGCGGACTCGATCGTCGCCGACGCCGAGCTGATCCGCCGCCGACTGTGCGGCGACGAGCCGTGGGAGACGCTCGGCCAGAGCTACGGCGGCTTCGTCACCCTCGCGTATCTCTCCCGAGCCCCCGAGGCGCTGAAGTCCTGTTACATCACCGGGGGGTTGATCGGCCTGGACGTCACCGCCGAGGACGTCTACCACCGCACCTACCCGAGGGTGCGGACCAAGAACGCCGAGTACTACGCCCGCTATCCGGACGACGTCGAGGCGGTCCGCCGGCTCGCCGACCACCTGACCGCGCACGACGTCCGGCTGCCCGACGGCGACCGACTGACCGTGCGCCGACTGCAGTTCCTCGGCTCGGTGTTCGGCATGGGCGACGGCTTCGAGCGGGTGCACTGGATGCTGGACGAGGCGTGGGACGGCGACCGGGTCTCGGACACGTTCCGTGCCGCCGCGATGCAGGCCACCGCGCTGACCGACCAACCGCTGTGGGCCGTGCTCCAGGAGCCGATCTACGGACAGGGCAAGGTCGCCACCGGGTGGGCCGCCGAGAAGGTGCGCGCGGAACTGCCGGAGTTCGCGGAGAGCGCCGATCCACTGCTGTTCACCGGGGAGATGATGTACCCCTGGATGTTCGAGGAGGTGGCGGCGCTGCGCCCGTTCCGCGAGGCCGCCCACCTGTTGGCCGAGCAGTACGACTGGCCCGTCCTGTACGACGTCGAGCGGCTGCGCGCGAACACGGTCCCGGTGGCCGCGGCGATCTTCTTCGACGACATGTACGTGGACGCCGACCTGTCCCTGGAGACCGCGCGCGAGGTGGGCGCCCTGCGCGCGTGGGTCACCAACGAGTGGGAGCACGACGGCTCGCACGCCTCCGGCGGCGCGGTGCTCGGCCGCCTGATGGACATGGTCGCCGGCAGGGTCTGACGGCGCCGGCGAAGTCCGACCACGCCGGCCCGGGGGACGTGGTCCGGGGGCCGGAGCGGGCGACGCGACGTCGACCCCGATCCCGCCCCCGGCTCAGCCCTCCCGCTCCGGCCCCGCCCACAGATTGCGGACGTGGCCGATGTGCCGGGCCATCACCTGCTCGGCCGCGGCCGGGTCGCCGCTGTCGAGCGCGTCGAGGAGTTCGAGGTGCTCGGCGGCGGACGCGGCGAGTCGGCCGCCGCGCGCGAGCCGGGACAGCCCGTACAGGCGCGAGCGCTTGCGCAGGTCGCCGACCACCCGGACCAGGTGTTCGTTGCCCGCCAGCGCGAGCAGCGACAGATGGAAGCGGCGGTCCGCCTCCACGTACCTGATCAGGTCGCCCGCCTCGGCCGCCGCGACGATCTCCTCGGCGACCGGGCGCAGCGCGGCGGTCTGGTCCGGGGTGACCACGCCCGCGAGGCGGGCCACCACCGGAACCTCGATCAGCGCGCGCACCTCGGTGAACTCGTCCAACTCGCGGTCGGACAGCTCGGTGACGCGAAATCCCTTGTTGCGTACGGCCTCGACCAGTCCCTCGTTGGCCAGGTCGAGCATCGCCTCGCGCACGGGTGTCGGCGACACGCCGAACTGGGCGGCCAACGCGGGCGCGGAATAGACCACGCCCGGCCGCATCTCACCCGCGATCAACGCCGCGCGCAACTCTCGTGCCACCCGATCCCGCAGGATCGGTCGATCGTCGAAGGACGGCAGCGCGAGCGCTCCGTGTCCCGTGTCCATGGTGCCTCCTCCCGCCATGTTACTGACGGTCAGTCACCGCTGGGGCGGGATCGCGACTCCGGGTGTGGAAGATCACCGAGGGTGAGCAGGAAACCGAGGGTGGGCAACAGACCCGAGAGCGGGCGACACACCGGCCGCACACCCGGCCGCTCAGAGCCGGAACCCCGCCGGGAACGGGTCCTCCGGGTCGAGCAGATACTGCGCGGTCGCGGTGATCCACGCCCGTCCGGTGATCTCCGGCACCACCGCCGGCCGCCCACCGACCTCCGCCTCGGCCACGATCCGGCCGCGGAAGCGGGTCCCGATGAACGACTCGTTGACCAGTGTCCGACCCACCGTCAATTCGCCCCGCGCCGCCAACTGCGCGATCCGCGCGCTGGTTCCGGTGCCGCACGGCGAACGGTCGAACCAACCGGGGTGGATCGCCATCGCGTTGCGCGACAACGCCGCGTCCGAACCCGGGGCGAGGAACTGCACGTGGTGGCAGCCGGCGAACTCCGGCTGCTCCGGATGCACCGGCCTGGCCTGCTCGTTGATCGCCGCCATGATGGCCAGGCCGGTCTCCAGGATGCGGGTGCCCTCGGCCCGGTCGAACGGCAGGCCGACCTTCTCGATCGGCAGGATCGCGTAGAAGTTGCCGCCGTACGCCATGTCGTAGGTGACCGCGCCGAGCCCGGGCACGTCCACCGTCGCGTCCAACTCGTGCGCGTACGCCGGCACATTGCGCAAGGTCACCGACCGGGCCGCGCCGTCGCGGACCTCGACCCGGGCGATCACGAGCCCGGCCGGGGTGTCCAGGCGGACCGTGGTGACCGGTTCGACCACCTCGACCATGCCGGTCTCGACCAGGACGGTGGCCACCCCGATGGTGCCGTGTCCGCACATCGGCAGACAGCCCGAAACCTCGATGAACAACACGCCGTAGTCGGCGTCCGGCCGGGTCGGCGGTTGCAGGATCGCCCCGCTCATCGCCGCGTGCCCGCGCGGTTCGTACATCAACAGCGTGCGGATGTGGTCCAGTTCGGCCATGAAGTGGCTGCGCCGCTCGGCCATCGTGGCGCCGGGGATCACCCCGATGCCGCCGGTGATCACCCGGGTGGGCATGCCCTCCGTGTGCGAGTCGACGGCGTGGTAGACGTGTCGGGAACGCATCAGTTCAATCCCTCCGCGAGCGCCTTCTCGGTGGATTCCCGGACGAAGGCTTCCTGTTCGGGCAACAGCGGCAGCCGCGGCGCGCGGCACGGACCGCCGCGCAGGCCCGCCAGATCCATCGACAACTTGATCGACTGCACGAACTCGGTGCGCGCGTCCAGCCGCAGCAGCGGGTGCAGGAGGCGATACAGCGGCAACGCCGCGCGTGGGTCGCCCTGCACGGCCGCGCGGTACAACTCCACGCTCGCGCGCGGGAAGACGTTGGCGTAGCCCGCGATCCAGCCCACCGCGCCGGCCAGCCCGAACTCCAGGGCGACGTCGTCGCTGCCGATCAACACGTCGAGCCCCGGGGCCAGTTCGGCCACCTCGTAGGCCCGGCGCACGTCCCCGGTGAACTCCTTGACGCCGACCACCAGACCCTCCTCGTACAGGTCCGCGAGCAGCCGGGGGGTCAGGTCGACCTTCGTGTCGAACGGGTTGTTGTAGGCCACGATCGGCAGCCCGGCCCGGGCCACCGTGCGGTAGTGGTCGACCACCGTCCGGGTGTCCGCACGATAGGAGTTCGGCGGAAGCAGCATCACCGCACGGGCGCCCGCCTCGGCGGCCTGCTCGGTCCAGCGCAGCGATTCGGCCGCGCCGTACGCCGCCACGCCCGGAAGCACCCGGTCACCGCCCACCGCGTCGACCGCGACCCGCACCACGCGGGCGCGTTCCTCCGGGGTGAGCGATTGGTACTCGCCCAACGAGCCGTTCGGACAGACCCCGTCGCAGCCCGAGTCCACGAGCCACCGCACGTGTTCGGCGTACGCGTCGAAGTCCACCGACAGGTCCTCGCGCAGCGGCAGCGCGGTGGCCACCACGACGCCGTGCCACGGCTTGCGGTCGGCGCCGTCCTGCGGGGTGGAGCGCTCCGGGGCGGGAAGGTGCGGGCTTGTGCTCATGAGGCTCCTTGGGCGAGATCTCCGAGACGGATGGGGACAGCGATCGGACGGGTGGGTGCGGGCGCGGCGATCGGCCGGCCCAACACGTCGGAGAGCACGCACGCGGTGGCCTCGGCGCACATGCGGCCCTGACACCAGCCCATGCCCGCGCGGGTGAGCAGCTTGATCGAGCGTACGTCGTCCGCGCCGTGCCGCGCCGCGTCCGCGATCCGGCCGCGCGGCACCTCCTCGCAGCGGCAGATCAGGGTGTCCTCGTCGGACCAGGACGGCCAGGCCGAGCGGATCGGGTAGAGCGCGCGCAGCCCGACGGCGAAGCGGGTGAGCCGGGCCCGCCGGCGCGGCAGTGCCTTCGGTGGTGTTCGGCCCGCGATCGCGTATGCGGCCAACTCGCCCTCGACCTCGGACAGTTGGGCGCCACCGATGCCGGTGCTCTCGCCGGCGGCGTACAGCCCGGGCAGGTCGGTGGCCTGGCGGGTGTCGACCGCGACGAAGCCGTCGGGGGTGCTCGCGCAGCCGAGTTGGCCGGCGAGTTCGAGGTGTGGGGTGAAGCCGTAGCCGACCGCGAGGGTGTCGCAGGCCAGTTCGCGCTCCGTCCCGGGCCGCACCCACCAGTCGGCGTCGAGCCGGGCCACGGTGACCGAACCCAGCGCGCCCCCGTCGGCGTGCGCGGCGATCACGGCCCGGCCGGTGTAGTACGGGATGCGCCGCCGGGCCAACGCGGCGGCATATCCGGCGGCCTCGACCACCCGCGCGGGGCTGTGCGGCGCGAGAGCGACGGCCCGCGGCGTGGGGCGCGAGGCCTCGACCACCGCCAACACCCGCACACCCGCGTCGGCGAGCCCGACGGCGACCGGCAACAGGAACGGACCGGTACCGGCCACCACCGCCCGCCGCCCGGGCGCCACGCCGTTGCCCTTGAGCAGGGCCTGCGCGCCACCGGCGGTGAACACCCCGGGGAGATCCCAGCCGGGGAAGGGCAGTTGCCGGTCGTAGGCGCCGGTGGCCAGGAGCAGCCGCCGGCCGCGCACGGTCACCGCGACGCCGTCGCGTTCGCCCGCCACGGCGTGCGCGGTGAAGTGGTCGTCGCCGCGTTCGACCGCCCAGACCCGGTGTTCGGCCAGGTGCTCGACGGTGTGCAGGCGCGCGAGCGGTGCCCAGGCGGGCGGCCGGTCCACGCGGTGCCGGTGATACTGGCCGCCCGCGCGGGCGTTCGCGTCCAGGACGGCGACGCGCAGGCCGAATCCGGCGGCGGTGACGGCGGCGGCGAGACCGGCCAGCCCGGCGCCGACGACGACGAGGTCGTGGAGGGTGTCGCGGCCCGAATCGTGGCCGATCCCGCGGCCCGTCTCGTCGCTCATGTGGTGGTCACCTCGTCGTCGGGGCGGGCGGTCACCAGGCACGCGCGCAGGGACGGCGTGCCGTCCACGGTGACCAGGCAGTCGAAGCACACCCCGATGCCGCAGAACAGGCCGCGCGGCTTGCCCGCGAACCGGGTGGTGCGCCAGGACCGGATCCCGGCGGCGAGCATGGCGGCGCCGACGGTCTGGCCGGGCTCGACCGGGATGCGGCGGCCGTCCACGGTCAGGTGAAAGCCGGCGTCGCCGGATCGGTCGAGGGGGGCGGGGTCGGTCTCGTCGGTCACGCGGCTACCTCCGCGAAGCGGGTCGGGGCGAACGGGGCGAGGTCGACGTCGGGGCGCTCCCCGGTCAGCGTTCGGGCGATCAGCAGGCCCGTGGCGGGCGCCAGGCCCACGCCGGCGCCCTCGTGGCCGCACGCGTGCAGCAGGCCGGGCGCGCGCGGATCCGGGCCCACGACCGGCAGATGGTCCGGACAGTACGGCCGAAAGCCCCGATAGGCGCGCAGCACCGAGGCGCCGGCCAGGACCGGGAACAACTCGATCGCCTGTGCGGCCAGTCGGCGCAACACGGGCACCGAAAACGAGGGATCGAAGCCCACCCGCTCGCGACTGGCGCCGATCAGGACGGTCCCGGACGGGGTGCCCTCCACCACCGCCGACGAGGCCAGGTCCGCCTCGTCGCTCGCGACGTCCCCGGCATAGGCCGCGGCGTACACCTTGTGCCGCACGATCGGCGGTAGCGGCTCGGTGACCAGTACGAAGCCCCGGCGCGGCAGGATCGGCAGGGCGATCCCGGCGAGCGCGGCCACCTCGCCGGACCAGGTGCCGGCCGCGTTGACCACCGCGCCGGCGGCCAGGTCGCCGTGCGAGGTCCGCACGCCGACCACCCGCTCGTCGGGCCCGCGCAGGAAGCCGGTGACGCTCACCCCGGTGTGCAGCCGGACGCCGTCGGCGCGCAACATCGAGGCGGCGGCCAGGGCCGGCTGCACCTGGGCGTCCTGCGGATAGTGGGTGCCGGCCACGACGGCGCGGGACAGGTGCGGCTCGTAGTCGGGCAGGCGCGCGGCGTCGACCGTGTGCGCGGTGACCTCGCAGGCGCGCTGGGCCGCCGCGGTCGCCGCCATCGCGGCGGCCTCGGCCTCGGTCCGGGCGACGATCAGGCCGCCCTTGGGCTCGTACTCGAAGTCGTCGCGGCGTTCCGCGAGTTCGGCCCACAGGCGGAGCGAGAGCAGGGCCAGCGCGAGTTCCGGGCCGGGCCCCTTGTCCGAGACGAGGAGGTTTCCCTCGCCCGCGCCGGTGGTCCCGCCCGCGACCGGACCCCGGTCGAGCACGGTGACCGACAGGCCCGCGCGCGCGGCGAAGTGGGCGCACGCGGCACCCACCACGCCCGCGCCGATGACGACGACATCACTGGGACGGAGTTGGCTCACGTCAGTAAAATGTCACATTGCCCTCACGAGGTAAAGGGTTTGTCGACGCGGTTCCGTGGACAGGACGGCCCGCGACCGATCCGAAAGCGGGGTTCCGGGTCGGTCGCGGGCCGTTCACGGGCCGTTCGTCGGCTCGGCTCAGTGGCGGGCGCCGTTCCCCCGGGTGTGCTGCCGGTTCCACGCGACCAGGTCGGCGCTGCGGTTGGTGATGATCCCGTCCACTCCCGCCTCGTTCAGCTTCGACCAGTCGTGCGGATTGTCGGGGGTCCACGCGAACACCGCGACACCTGCCTCGTGCATCCGGCGGACCAGGTCGGGGTGCGTGGTGATCAGGTAGTAGGAGGGGTTGTACGAGGTCAGCCGCAACTCCCGGGCCACCGCCACCGGATCCGCCTCGGGCTCGTCGCCGAGCAGGCCGAGCGGCAGGTCGGGGGCGAGATCGCGGGTGATCCGCAACGACTCCCGATCGAAGCTCTGTACGAACACCCGGTCCGACATGCCGCTGTGCCGCACCTCGTCGACGATGCGGGCGATCTCCTCCCGGGTCTGCGGGTTCTTGATCTCCAGGAGCAGTCGCCCGCCCCGGGAGCGCAGATCCGCGAGTTGCCCGCGCAGGGTCATCACCCTCGTGCCGGAGAACTCCGGCCGAAACCACTTCCCGGCATCCAGCCCGGCCAGCTGGGCCGAGGTCAGATCGCGAATCCGCCCGTGGCCGTCGGTGGTTCGATCCACCGTCTCGTCGTGCATGATGTGCGGCACGCCGTCCCGGCTCGGCTGCACGTCGTTCTCGATCCAGTCCGCACCCGAACGGCGGGCCGCCTCGTCGGAGGGCAGCGTGTTCTCCGGGGCCAGCGTCGGCGCGCCGCGGTGCGCGAACACGGTCACCCGGGCGCCGGGGGCGCGCATGTACCGGCGACCGTCGATCGCGGAGCCGCCGCGCAGCGGTTCGGCGGTGTCCGAGGACGGGCGCATCGCGGCCGGCGGGGGCGGCTCGAGGGTCGTCGACATGTCGCCGGCGAACGCCGGCTTGCCGCTCTGGTGCGTCCAGGCGGGCTCGACGCACTGGACGGTGCCGAAGGCGATGCCGACTATGGCGAGCGCGACGCCGATCCGCCGCATGGGGTATCCCCTGCGACGGTGCCGGCGCTCGGGTGGATCGAGGAGCATTCAGGCATCGTAGAAGGTAAATCGAGCTGTCATTCGAAGTGCCACGATGACCGCGTGTGATGCTCGACATGCGTACCGTCATGAACGGTGTGAGAGTGGTCGATGACCGCCCAACGGCTCTCTCCAGGAGGAAACGGTCATGGCCAAGCAGAAGCAGAAACCGCATCTGAAGAACAAGAACCCGTTGCTCGCCGACACCGAGCGCGTGGAGTCCCCGGTGCAGCCGACCGAGGCGATCGACACGCTCGAAGCCCCCAAGGCCGCAGCCCGGCGCGGCAAGAGCGACCGACCCAAGGGCCGTCGTCGCTGACCGTCCGGCCGCTCCGGGACACCGATCCCGGGGCGTCGGCCCGAAGACTTCGCGGATACCCGGGGGAGGGGCGTGACGGACACACCGCCCCGCCCGGACGCACCCGAGGACCCCGTCGACCACCCGTCGGCGGGGTCTTCGGCGTGCCATCGGGGTGCGCGCGGCGCGATTTCGGACGGGTGCTAACCGCGTGTGGGTCCGTACACCCGACCGGTCCGGGTGGACACGTTGCCGAACAGGGCGCGCGGGGTGAGCCGGGCCAGGCCGACCACCGCCTTGTAGCGCAGGTCCGGCACGCTGACCGACTTGCCCACCGCCAGGTCGCGGATCGCCGCGGCGACCACCCGATCGGCGTCCAGCCACATCCAGTTGGGGATGTTGGACGTGCCCATCCCGGCCCGCAGGTGGAACTCGGTCCGCACGAAGCCCGGGCACAGCGCCATCAACCGCACACCGCTGCCCGCGAGTTCCCTGGCCGTGCCCTCGGTGAAGCTGACCACCCACGCCTTGCTCGCGCCGTACGTGCCGCGCGGCAGGAAGGCGGCGACGGAGGCCACGTTCACCACCCAGCCGCGCCCGCGCTCGCGCATCGCCTCGCACGCGGCGGCGGTCAGCCGCAACACCGCCTCGCAGTGCACCTTGAGCATGCGCAACTCCTCTGCGGTGGAGATGGCGAGGAAGCCGCCCCTGCTGCCGAACCCGGCGTTGTTGACCAGTACGTCCACCGGTGCCTCGCGGTCGGCCAGGCGGGCCTCGACGGCGGCGATCCCCTCGTCGAGCGACAGGTCGGCGGCCAGCACCTGCACCGACACGCCGTGCTCCTCCCGCAGTTCGCGGGCGCATTCGGTCAACCGTTCCCGGTCGCGCGCGACCAGGACGAGGTCGTGCCCCTCGTGGGCGAGTCGCCGGGCGAACGCGGCGCCGAGCCCTGCGGTGGCACCGGTGATCAGTGAGGTCGTCATAGCGACCCAGCCTAGTAACCGCGGGCGGTCGGCCCGGTCCACCGCATCGGGGCGCGGTCCGTTCGGCGCATGGCCGCCGCGGGCGGCGGCCGGCTGGAACAATGGCGCGCGGGGCGGATTCCGGAGGGAAGTACGCGATGGCGGCTGCGGTGCGCAAGGGCGGCGGACTCGTGCCGCCCGCCCGGGGGACCCGACCGCGCAATCGACGCGAGCTGATCCTGGCCGCGGCGGCCGACCTGTTCTACCGCCGGGGATACGCCGACGTGGCGATGAGCGACATCGCCGAGGCGGTGGGCATGGGCCCCTCCGCCCTGTACCGGCACTTCCGCAGCAAACAGCACCTGCTCCTGCAGGTCGTGCTCGACGGGATCGCGCCGGTGCGCGACGCGCTGGCCCGCAGCGCCGTGGACGATCCGGACACCGTGCTGCGCGCGGTGGTCGCGGCCACGCTGGACCACCGCGAAGCGGGCGTGTTGTGGCAGCGCGAGGGCCGATTGTTGCCGCCGGAGGAACGCGCCGAGGTACACCGCGAGGTGCGCGCGGTCACCGCCGTGGTCACCGCGCTGATCCGCAAGGCCCGCCCGCAACTGTCCGCCGGGCAGGGCGAGGTGCTGGCCCGGAGCGGCCTCGGGGTGCTGCTCAGTCCGTCCTTCCACCGGATCGACCTGCCCCGTCCGGAGTACGTCCGGCTCCTGGTGGACCTCTGTCGGGCGGCGGTCACCGCGCATCCGGCCGCGCTGGGACCGATCGCCGAGGCCCCGGCGCCGGCCGGGGTCGGGCTGCGTTCGCGGCGCGAGGCGCTGCTCGGCGCCGCGGTGCGGATGTTCGCCGAGCAGGGCTACGCCGGGGTGGCCATCGAGGACATCGGCGCCGCCGCCGGGATCGCCGGCCCCAGCGTGTACAACCACTTCGAGAGCAAGGCCGACCTGCTGTGCGCCGCGGTGACCCGGGGCGTGGAGTGGCTCCTGATGGACATGACGCGCGCGCTCGCGGGCGCCGACGACGCCGAGGCGGCGCTGCGCGTACTGCTGCGGTCGTATGTGCGCTTCTCCGTCGACCGCAGCGACCTGGTGCAGCTGCTGGTCGCGGAGGTGTCGCACCTGCCGACCCAGGCGCGGCATCGGGCCCGGCAGGCGAGGGTGGACTACCTCATGGAGTGGACACGGCTCCTGTGCGCGGTCCGGCCGCAGTACGGCGCCGCCGAGGCGCGGATCCGGGTGCACGCGGCGCTGAGCGCGATCAACGACGTGGCCCGGGTCCGGCATCTGCGCGACACCGACGGCGTGGCGTCGACCCTGGTGGTGGTGGCCGGCGCCGTGCTCGGTCTGACGCCGCCGGCCTGACCCCTCGGCGGGTGGTTCAGTCGGCGGCCGGGGGTTCCGGGAGCGGGTCGGCACCGCCCAGGCGTCGGCCCAGGCGGACGGCGATCTCCTGCATCCGGTCGGTCATCCAGCCCTCCTCCATCGCCCGGATGCGCGCCTCGGGGCCGGAGATGGACAGCGCGGTCGCGGTCGGCGCGTCGGGCACCACCACCGCGACGCAGCGCACGCCGAGTTCCTGCTCCTGGTCGTCGATCGCGTAGCCCCGGGCCCGGATCGTCGGGAACTGGGCCAGCAACTCGGCGGGATCGGTGACCGTGTGCTCGGTGTGCGAGGCCAGTGGGCGTCCGCCGAGCACCCGTGCGGCGTCGGCCTCGGGTAGTTGGGCGAGCAGCACCTTGCCCACCGCGGTGCAGTGCGGTTGCACCCGGCGGCCGACCTCGGTGAACATCCGCATCGAGTGCCGGCTGGGCACCTGGCCGACGTAGACCACCTCGCCCGCCTCCAGGACCGCGAGGTTGGCGGTCTCGCCGGTGGCCTCCATCAGC
Organism: Embleya hyalina; assembly: GCF_003967355.1. GTDB lineage: Bacteria > Actinomycetota > Actinomycetes > Streptomycetales > Streptomycetaceae > Embleya > Embleya hyalina. The sequence continues at coordinate 167,966 of NZ_BIFH01000014.1, forward strand.
TCGGCCAGGTACGGCCGGGCCCAACTGCCGAGCAGGCGGCCCGCGGTCTCGCCCAACCGGATCAGCCGCGGGCCCAGGGTGTAGCGGCGCGACGCGTCCTGGCGCAGATAACCCAGCGACACGAGGGTGCGTACCAGGCGGTGGATCGTGGGCATGGGCAACCCCGAACGCGCGGCGAGTTCGCTGAGCGTCAGTACCCCGCCGGCGTCGGCGAGCAGTTCGAGGAGGTCGAACGCGCGTTCCAGGGACTGGACGCCGCCGCCCGTGCCGTTGCTGCCTGCGTTGACTGCGGCCACCGACGATCCTCCACACGACTCGGTTCGATACGACGCCCGGCCGACGGGATTCGTCGAGACTGAGTTCAACAGGTTGTTGAACTTCCGTTTTCCGGAAACTAATGTCCACTCTACAAAAGAACGTCGACGGCGAAGGAGAGCCACCATGAGTGCACCGACCATCGTGGTCAAGCACGGCGGCGCGACCGGCGGCTCCGTGCCGCGGGCGGACGAGGTGCTCGGCCCCGAGGCGCTGCGCTTCGTGGCCGCGCTGCAGCGCCGGTTCGGCGGTCGCCGTCTCGAACTGCTCGACCGGCGACAGGCCCGGCGCGCGGAGATCGCCCGCACCGGCCGGCTCGACTTCCTCCCGGAGACCGCCGACGTGCGCGCCGCCGACTGGCGGGTCGCCGAGGCGCCGCCCGCGCTGCGCGATCGCCGGGTCGAGATCACCGGACCGGCCGACCGCAAGATGACGATCAACGCGCTCAACTCCGGGGCCCGGATCTGGCTCGCCGACTTCGAGGACGCCTCCGCGCCCACCTGGCACAACGTGGTGGCACACCAGCTCAATCTGATCGACGCCTACGACCGGCGGATCGACTTCTCCACCGCCGAGGGCAAGAGCTACCGGCTGCGCCCGGACGACGAACTGGCCACCGTGGTGATGCGCCCGCGCGGGTGGCACCTGGACGAGCGGCACGTCCTGGTCGACGGCGCGCCGGCGTCCGGCGCGCTGGTCGACTTCGGGCTGTACTTCTTCCACAACGCGGCCCGGCTGCTCGACCGGGGCCTGGGTCCGTACTTCTACCTGCCCAAGATCGAGAGTCACCTCGAAGCCCGGTTGTGGAACGACGTGTTCCTGCACGCGCAGGACCTGCTCGACATCCCGCGCGGCACGATCCGGGCCACCGTGCTGATCGAGACGGTCACCGCCGCGTTCGAGATGGACGAGATCCTGTACGAACTGCGCGAACACGCCTCGGGGTTGAACGCCGGCCGGTGGGACTACCTGTTCAGCATCGTGAAGAACTTCCGGGACGCGGGCGACGCGTTCGTGCTCCCGGACCGCAACGCGGTCACCATGACCGCGCCGTTCATGCGCGCGTACACCGAACTGCTCGTGCGCACCTGCCACCGGCGCGGCGCGCACGCCATCGGCGGGATGGCGGCGGTGATCCCCTCCCGCCGGGACGCGACCGCCAACGCGGCGGCGCTGGCGAAGGTGCGCGACGACAAGGACCGTGAGGCCGAAGACGGCTTCGACGGGTCGTGGGTGGCCCACCCGGACCTGGTCCCGGTCTGCCGCGAGGCGTTCGACGCGGTGCTCGGCGATCGGCCGAACCAGCTCGGACGTACCCGCGACGAGGTCGAGGTGACGGCGGATCAACTGCTCGACGTGGCCTCCACCCAGGGCTCGCCGACCGGGGCCGGGCTGCACGGCGCGGTCGGCGTGGGCCTGCGCTATCTGGAGGCGTGGCTGCGCGGATACGGTGCGGTCGCCGTGTTCGGCCTGATGGAGGACGTCGCCACCGCGGAGATCTCCCGCTCCCAGGTGTGGCAGTGGATCAACAACGGCGTGGTGCTCTCGGACACCGGCGAGAAGGTGACCGCGGACCTGGTGCGACGCCTGGTCGTCGAGGAACTGGGGTCGCTGCGCGAGGACTTGGGCGACCGGAATTTCGACGCGGGCCGCTGGGCGGACGCGCGCGACCTGTTCCTGCGAGTCGCCCTCGCCGAGGAGTTCGTCGACTTCCTCACCCTGCCGGGATGCGAACTCATCGACTGAGTAGGGCCGTTCGCGCATCCCCCACGGACGCGGAGCGGTCGGGTCCATCCCGGTGGTCGTGGGGCGCGTCCGATCGGACGGGCCCGGCCGTTTCGCACTCTCCCCCACACCCCTGCCGATCTCGAACAGGAGACAGCCGATGGCACGCATGTTCCTCAATGGTCAGGCGATGGAGGGTGGCCCGTTCCACCACCACCTGGCGGGCGCGCCGCTGGTCGCCCGGACCCGCACCGCTCCCGGATACCGCTTCTTCTCGATCGGCGACCGCTGCCCGGGACTGCTGCCCGACCCGGCGAGCCGGGCGCGGATCGCGGGCGAGGTGTACGAGGTTCCCGACGAGGTGTTGCGGGACAACCTGCTGCCGACCGAACCGCCGGAGCTGGAGTTCGGGATCATCGAGTTGGAGGACGGCTCGGCCTGCTTCTCGATGATCCTGCGCCGGGGCGAGTCGGAGTCCGGCCGGCACAAGGAGATCACCGAGTTCGGCGGGTGGCGGGCGTACCTGCGCACGCTCGGGCGCGAGGCGTAGCCGCGGGCGTGGGGTGTCCCGCCGGTCCGGGCGCGGGCGAAACGCGCGGGCGCGACGCGCGGGCGAAACGCCTCGGCGGCGCCCATATGATCACGGTATGACTGCCGAGAACGCCGCCCTGACCGCCGTCCTGGAGGACACCGACGGGGAGATCGACCCCGCCGATCTGCTCGCCGCGATCGTGGCCGGCGGGGTGGTGGTGGCGATCGACGACACCGACTCGGTGGTGTTCATCCACGGGCAGGACGGGAAGCCGTGGTTGCCCGCGTTCGTCGACGCCGCCACCTGCGCCCGGGACGTCCCGCACGCCCGGCCCCACGTGTGCGACGCGGCGCGGCTGGTGGACATCGCCGGGCGGACCGGGGTGCGGACCATGACGGTGGCCTCCGCGACGCAGTGCGCGACGGTACCGCTGGCCCTGGTGGCCAAAGCGTCGACGGCCCGGGACTGACCTCCCGCCCGCCGTGAGGGGCTACTTCGCGCGCAGTCGGGCCGCCGCTCGGCTCACATTGCGGGCGATCTCCTCCTCGTCCACCCGGGACAGGTGACCCTGCTCGACCACCTCGCGGCCGTTCACGAGCAGCAGGGTCAGCGGGGCGGCGGCACCCAGGACCAGCGCGGCCACCGGGTCGACGACGCCCGAGTGCGACACGCCGTCCACCCGCCACATGGCCAGGTCGGCGAGCTTGCCCGGTTCCAGGGAGCCGATCTCGTGCTCCCGGCCGAGCACCTTCGCGCCGCCCGCGGTACCCAGGCGCAGCGCCTGACGGACCGTCAACGCGGCCGGGCCGCCGCGCAGTCGGGCGATCAGCAGCGCGTTGCGCAGTTCGCCACCCAGTTCCCCCGACTCGTTGGAGGCGGCGCCGTCCACGCCGAGGCCCACCGGGACGCCGGCGGCCAGCATGTCCGGCACTCGGGCGATGCCCGCCGCGATCCGGGCGTTGGAGGAGGGACAGTGCGCCACGCCGGTGCCGGTGGCGGCGAACTTGGCGATGTCCGAGTCGTCCATGTGGATGCAGTGCGCCATCCACACGTCCTCGCCCAACCAGCCCAGGCTCTCCAGGTAGTCGGTCGGCCCCATGCCGAATCGTTCCCGGCAGAACGCCTCCTCCTCCACCGTCTCGGCGCCGTGGGTGTGCAGCCGGACCCCCTTGGCGCGGGCCAACTCGGCTGCTCCGCGCAGCAGTTCGGGGGTAACGGAAAACGGCGAGCAGGGCGCGGCGGTGACCCGGACCATCGCGTCGAAGGAGGCGTCGTGCCAGCGGTCGATGGCCTCGGCGGTCGCGGCGAGCGCCGCGTCCGTGTCCTCGACGCACGCGTCCGGCGGCAGTCCGCCCCGCGAGGCGCCCAGGTCCATCGACCCCCGGGTGGGCTGGAATCGCATGCCCAACTCGGCCAGTGCGCGGATCTCCGCGCCCAGGATGTCGCCGCCGTCCTTGGGGAAGACGTAGGCGTGGTCGGTGGAGGTGGTACAGCCCGAACGCAGCAGCGCGGCGGCCGAACCCTGCGCCGCGGCGTAGCACATCTCGTCGTCGATCCCGGCCCAGACGGGGTAGAGCGTGACGAGCCAGTCGAAGAGGTCGCACTCCTGCGCGAGGCCGCGCGTGATCCACTGGTAGAAGTGGTGGTGGGTGTTGACCAGGCCGGGGGTGACCAGGTGCCCGGTCCCGTCGATCCGGCGCACGACCCGTTCCGCGCCGGCGGGGGCGGGCCCGGCGCCGACCGCCTCGATGCGGTTGCCGGCGACCACGACGTGGCCGGAGTCGTACTCGGTGTCCCGGGCGTCCACGGTGGCGATCGCGCAGTTCTCGATCACGATGCGCCCGGGGGCGGTGGTGTCGGTGGAGCCGGTGGAGCGGTCGACAGACATGGGGCGGTCCCTTTGCGGCAGCGGTCCGGACGGCGAACGTACCGCCGTCCGTTGCTGCGCGAGGGCCCCGGAGGCGGGACGGCGGACGAAGATCCTCCGGGGGAGTGATGTGCCGCTCGCGACGTCCGCGTCGACCGGTCGGGTGTTCGATCGGTCGGCGGGTCGGTGGGTTCAGTCCACCGGGATCAGTGGCGTGACACCCTCGCGGTGCACCGTGCCCTCGATCAGACCGTACGGCCGATCGGCGGCGTAGTACACCTCCCTGTCGTTCTCGACGCCCATGCGCTCCATGTCGACGAGGAAGTGGTGCTTGTTCGGCAGCGACAGGCGGACCTCGTCCACCTCGTGCCGGTGGGTCAGCACCCGGTCGGCCATCGCGTACAGGCTCTGCTGGAGCGAGTAGGAGTAGGTCTCGGCGAACGCTTCGAGCAGATGCCGGCGCACCTGCGCGTACGAGCGTTCCCAGTCCGGCTCGCTCGCGCCGGCGGAGGCGTCGAAGGAGAACCGCCAGCGGGCGCCGACCCGGGTGGCCAGGATGCGGTCGTACGCCTCCTGGAGGGTGGTGTAGCGATCCTTGATGTAGCCCCGGAATTCGGAGGCGGTCGTGTTCATCACCACCAGGTCCTTCAGCCCGGAGATCACCCGCACCCGTCCGTGCTCCCAGACGATCTCGGTGGTGCGGGTCTCGCTCCCGTCGCGGACGAACGAGTGGCGGATCTCGTCCGCGCCGACGAATCGATCGCGTCCCGGGGCCGAGGTGATCCGGTTCCACGGGTATTCCTCGATCCGGATCCGGGCCCGGGTGATCGACGGCTGCGATTCGACGAAGTGCCGGGCCAGGCATATCCCGTAGGTCTCGGCGGAGTCGATGCCGTGCTCGCGGGCGAAGGCGAACACGGTGTTCTTCATGGTGTCGGTCGGCAGTACCTTGTCGTTGCCGCCGGTGAAATGGGTGTCGGACAGGTCGCCCGACAGCGCGACGCCGACGTTGAGGTCCTTGACCTCGTGCCGATCGGTGTCGCGGCGGACCCGGACGACGCGGGTCTCCGCCTTTCCGTACTGGTTCTGGCCGAGCACCATCGGCATCTTGTCAGCTCCCTCGATAGACGGAGTATCCGTACGGGTTGAGCAAGAGCGGTACGTGGTAGGGCGTTTCGGGGTCGGCGGTGAAGACCACCCGTACCTCGGGGAAGAACGGCGTCTCGCCGCGGGCGCGGCGGTAGGCGCCGACGTCGAAGACCAGGCGCACGTCGACGGGGCCGGCGGCCGGGTCGACGCCGAGCGCGGGCAGGTCCGGGCAGCGGCCGTCGGCGTTCGTCGCGGACGTGCCGAGCACGATCCAGGTGCCGTCGGCGGTGCGTCGGGACAACTCGACGGGGACGTCGGCGGCCGGGCGGCCCTCACTGGTGTCGAGGATGTGGGTGGAGATCACGCGGAGATCAGTCCTTCCAGGCGCAGGCGGTTGATCTTCCGCAACTCCTCGCGGGTGACCTCCCACTCGGACGCCGGGTCGTTGTCGAGTCGGTGTCGCAGTTCGGCCAGGATCTCCGCGGCACCGCGCCCGCTCGCGCAGGTCAGGAAGACCCGACCGAAGCGGTCCCGGTACGCGATGTTCCCGGCCCGCAGGTCGGCCGACAGCGTGTCGTCCGCCTGCCGCACACCCGCCTGTTCGCGGGTCGACCGCGGATCGTCGTGCCGGGGACGCCCGATCACGGCGTGTCCCTCGATCGCCTCCCGCAGGTCGTCGGTGGTGAGCCCGGCGGTCGCCGCGTCGGAGCCGGCCAACAGCGCGGCCGGGTCCGCGTAGGGGCGCCCGGTCAGGACCGCCGCGATCCAGGCCCGACTGGCGCATACCTCGCCGAGCAGCCGGATGCCCTCGTCGACGGACGCGTCGTCGAGCCGTTTCAGTCCTGGGGTCGATGGCATGTCGAGGCCTCCTCGCTCGGCGGGTACTCCCGTCCAGAGGTGAGCACCACGCCCGAGCGACTACCCGGCGTCGGCACTGGCCGGAACGCTAGGCGTTGCGAATCCCGATCGTCAACAGTTTGTTGAAGTGGATCACCGAGGTGATCGTGGGGCCTCGGCTCAGGGGCGCGCGTCGCGGTTCAGGTAGTTGTAGACGGTGAAGCGGCTCACCCCGAGGGCCGCGGCCACCGTCTCGACGCCGTGGCGGATGGTGAACGCGCCGCGTTGTTCGAGGGTGCGGACCACCCGCTGCTTGTCCTCGCGGGCGAGGTCGGCCAGGGGGCCGTATTGGCGTTCGGCCTCGCCGAGGAGGCGGTCCAGGGCGCTGCCGAGGCCGGGCAGCCGTACGGCGACGGCGGGGCGGCCCTCCCAGTCGAGCACGACGTCCTCGGGGCCGGCGTCGCCCACCGGGACGAACTCGGCGCCGATCGCGGTCACCAGGGGCTTGATCGCGGCGGACAGGGGGTGTTCGGCGGTGCTCACGCCCGCCCTCCCGGCGTCCGCGGCACGCTCGTCACCTGGACCGAGACGCGGGACGCGCCGACCCCGAACGCACCTCGGCACACCCGCTCCAACGCCGCGAGCACCACCTCGGCCTCGCCCTCGGCGGTCGTGCCGAAGGGGCCGACCTCGATGTCGAGCCCCGCCTCGTCGAGGGCGCGTCGGGCCTCCAGGGCATGGGCCGGCACGCCGTCCAGATCGAACGGCTCGGTCGAGAACTCCATCCGCAATCGCACGCCCGAACCCTAGCCGGCCGATCCCGGGCAGGCCAGACTGCCGGCCGCCCATCCTTGACAAAGTGTTGAAGCCGCGTGGCATGATTTCGTTAAGCAGAATATTACTTCCGCATTATGGAATCAACGTGGAAGAGGTGGTCCCGTGAGCGCTCGCGAGCTGCGCTTCGACATCAATCTCTCGATCCTCTTCACCGAACTCCCGCTTCTGGAACGGCCCGCCGCCGCCGCCGAGGCCGGCTTCACCGAGATCGAGCTCTGGTGGCCCTTCGCCGGGCCGACCCCCGCCGACGCCGAGTTGGACGCGCTGGCCCGCGCCGTCCGCGACGCCGGCGTCGCCCTGGTCGGGCTGAACTTCGACGCCGGGGACATGCCCGCCGGGGATCGCGGCCTGCTGTCCCGACCCGCCGAGTCGGCGCGCTTCCGGGCCAACATCGACGTCGCGACCGGCTTCGCCGCGAGCCTGGGCTGCCGCGCGCTGAACGCGCTGTACGGCAACCGGGAGGAGGGTGTGGATCCGCGGGCCCAGGACGAACTCGCCCTGGAGAACCTGGTGTCGGCGGCGGTCGCCGCCGAGCGGGTCGGGGCGATCGTACTGATCGAGGCGCTGAACACCCCGGAGAACCCGCGCTACCCGATCGTCACCGCGGCCGACGCGCTCGCCGTGGTGGACAAGGTGAACGCCGAGACCGGCCTGGGCAACACGGCCTTCCTGGCCGACTTCTACCACCTCGCGCGCAACGGCGAGGCGCCGGCGGGGGTGATCGACGCCCACGCCGACCGCTTCGGCCACGTCCAGATCGCCGACACTCCCGGACGGGGGCAACCCGGCACCGGCGAACTGGACTTCGAAGACCTGTTCCGCCGACTCGTCACCGCCGGGTACACCGGGCGCGTCGGCCTCGAATACCGGCCGGTCGGCGCCGCCGCGGACAGTTTCGGCTGGCTCGCGCACGAGTCGCGCGGCAATCGGGGAGGGGCCGGATGACCGGCGCGGGGGACACCGGGCGGATCGGGTTCGTCGGTCTGGGCATCATGGGCGGCCCGATGGCGGCCCATCTGGTCCGGGCCGGCCACCGGGTCACCGGATACGACCTGGAGCGGGCCGCGGTCGACCGGCTGATCGCGGCCGGCGGCGAGGGCGCGGCGGACATCGCCGCCGCGGCGCGCGACGCGGACGTGGTGATCACCATGGTCCCGGCCGACCCGCAGGTCGAGCGGGTGATGTTCGGCGCGGGCGGCGTGCTGGAGACGGTCGCGCCCGGCACCCTCGTGATCGACATGAGCTCGATCAAGCCCGGCACCTCGATCGCGGTGGCCGAGGCCGGCGCCGAGCGCGGGCTGCGCGTGCTGGACGCGCCGGTCAGCGGCGGCGAGGCCGGGGCGATCGAGGCGGTGCTCTCGATCATGGTCGGCGGCACCGAGCAGGACTTCGCCGCCGCACTGCCGCTGTTCGAGGCGCTGGGCCGAACGATCGTGCACGTCGGTCCGCACGGTGCGGGCCAGACGGTCAAGGCCGCGAACCAGCTGATCGTCGCGGGCAACATCCAACTCGTCGCCGAGGCACTGCTGTTCCTGGAGCGCGCGGGTGTGGACACCGGGGCCGGGCTGAAGGTGCTGGCCGGCGGACTGGCCGGCAGCGCCGTGCTGGACCGCAAGGGGCGGGTGATGCGCGACCGCGACTTCGCGCCCGGATTCCGCATCGACCTGCACCACAAGGACATGGGCATCGTCACCGAGTCGGCCCGCGAGTTCGACCTCGTGCTGCCGCTGGCCGGGCTCACCGCGCAACTCGTCGCGTCGCTGCGCGCCCAGGGCGGGGGCGGCCTGGACCACTCCGGCCTGCTGCTCGGCCTGGAACGGCTCAACGGCGGGCCCCGCGAGGGCGGTTCGGTGGCCACCGGCCCCGAGGACAGCGTTTCGAAGCAGGGAGACAACTGATGGCACCCCGTCGTGTTCCGGTCATGAACGCCGTGGTGGAGGTGCTGAAGTCGGAGGGCGTGGACACCGCTTTCGGCTGTCCCGGCGCGGCCATCCTGCCGCTCTACGCGGCCCTGGAGGCGGTCGGCGGGATCGAGCACCTGATCGTCCGGCACGAGGAGGGCGCGACCCACATGGCCGACGGCTGGGCCCGGACCAACGGCGGTGTCGGCGTCGCGATCGGCACCTCGGGTCCGGCCGGCACCAACATGATCACCGGCCTGTACACCGCGCTCGCCGACTCCGTCCCGATCGTGTGCGTCACCGGTCAGGCCGTCTCCGACAAGCTGCACCAGGAGGCGTTCCAGGCGGTCGACATCGTGGAGATCGCCAAACCGGTGACCAAGTGGTCGGTGCAGGTCAAGGAGGCCGCGCAGGCCCCCTGGATCTTCCGCGAGGCGTTTCGCCGGGCCCGCTCGGGCCGCCCCGGCCCGGTGCTGATCGACCTCCCGCTGGACGTGCAGCGACAGGAGATCCGGTGGGACGCCGAGGTGGACGCGCCGCTGCCGGTGAACGAGGTGCACCCGCATCCGCCGCGGGTGGACGCCGCGTTGGACCTGCTGCTCGCCGCCGAACGCCCGCTGCTGCTCTCCGGCGGCGGGGTGATCATCGGCGAGGCGCACGAAGAACTGGTCGAACTCGCCGAACTGCTCCAGGTTCCGGTGCAGGTCACCCTGATGGGCAAGGGCTCGATCGACGAGGACCACGCGCTCTACAGCGGGATGACCGGCGTGCAGACCTCGCAGCGCTACGGCAACGCCTCGTTCCTGGAGTCGGACCTGGTGCTCGCGCTCGGTGCCCGCTTCGGTGACCGACACACCGGCACGCTCGATGTGTACCGGGGGCGGCGCACGTTCATCCACGTCGACATCGAACCCACCCAGATCGGCAAGGTGTTCGAGCCGGACCTGGGCGTCGTCTCGGACACCCGGTTGTTCCTCCGGGCGATCCTGGCCGCCGCCAAGGAGCGCGGCATCCGCCGCGAGGCGGGCGCGTGGGTCGCGCGGATCCGGGAGTTGCGCGCGTCGTTGACCCGGCGCGAGGACTTCGACACGGTGCCGATCAAGGCGCCGCGCGTGTACAAGGAGATCAACGAGGTCTTCGACGCCGACACCTACTTCGTCACCGCGATCGGGCTCTACCAGATCTGGGGCGGCCAGCACCAGAAGGCGTACAAGCCGCGCCACTACCAGGTCTGCGGCCAGGCCGGCCCGCTCGGCTGGGAGATCCCGGCGGCGATCGGGGTCAGGAAGGCGCTCGAGCGCGGCGACCCGGACGCCGAGGTGGTCGCCATCGTCGGCGACTACGGCTTCCAGTATCTGGTCGAGGAACTGGCCGTGGCGGCGCAGTACGACGTGCCGTTCGTGATCATCATGATCAACAACGAGTATCTGGGCCTGATCCGGCAGGCGTCGATTCCGTACGAGATGAACTTCCAGGTCGACATCCACTACGACGAGGTCGGCACCGACAACATCAAGTTGATGGAGGCGTACGGCTGTTCGGGCAAGCGGGTGATCGAGCCGGGCGACATTCGGGCGACGATCGAGTGGGCCCGCAAGGAGACGCGGCGCACCTCGCGGCCGGTCCTGGTGGAGATCATGATCGAGCGCAAGGCGAACACGCCGCACGGGCCCGCGATCGACGCGGTCGTGGAGTTCGAACCGGTGCCGTAGCGGACCCCGCTCCCATCGGTTCCGTCCGGTGCCGTCGACCCCGTTCGCGGTGTCGTGCCCGCGTCACCGGGCGGTTGCCGGCCCCGTCGGTCCTGCCCGAAACGGCGGCCGCGTAGTTGACTGTGCCCGCTGCACCGCCCACCCGACAGCCCACCCGAAGGAGCAGCGCATGGGCCCGGTCGTCGTGCTGGCCCCCGACAAGTTCAAGGGGACCCTGACCGCGGTCGAGGCCGCGGCCCGGATCGGTGCCGGGATCCGCCGGGCGCGCCCGGACGCGGAGATCCGCGTGTCGCCCGTCGCCGACGGCGGCGAGGGCACGGTCGACGCCGCGGTGGCGGCCGGCTTCGCCCGGATCCCGGCGCGGGTGAGCGGTCCCACGGGGCGGCCGGTCGACGCGGCGTTCGCGGTGCGCGGCGCCACCGCCGTGGTGGAACTGGCCGAGGCCGCCGGGTCGGCCCGGCTGCCCGCCGGACCCGAGCCGCTGACCGCCGACACCACCGGGGTGGGCGAGTCGATCGCCCGCGCGCTCGCACTGGGCTGCACCCGGATCGTGCTCGGCCTGGGCGGTGCCGCCGCCACCGACGGCGGCTCCGGCCTGGTCCGCGCGCTGGGCGTACGCCTCCTCGACGCGGCCGGGGCGGACCTGCCCCGGGGCGGGGCCGCGCTGCGCGACCTGGACCGGATCGACGGCGCCTCGGCCCTGGCCGCGCGGCTGACCGGCGTCGAGGTGGTGATCGCCTCGGACGTGGACAACCCGCTGCTCGGCCCCAAGGGCGCGGCGGCGGTGTACGGGCCGCAGAAGGGCGCCACGCCCGCCGACGTGGCCCTGCTCGACGCGGCCCTCGCGCGCTGGGCGGAGGTGGTCGCGCCGGACCTGGCCGACGTCCCCGGCGCGGGGGCGGCCGGCGGCACCGGGTTCGGCGCGCTGGCGCTGCTCGGCGCGACCGTGCGCCCCGGCATCGGCCTGCTGCTCGATCTCCTGGGCTTCGAGGAACTGCTCGACGGGGCCCGGCTCGTGGTCACGGGCGAGGGCAGCCTGGACGCACAGACCCTGCACGGCAAGGCACCCGCCGGGGTGGCCGCCGCCGCCCGCGCCCGGGGGGTGCCCGTCGCGGTGGTGTGCGGCCGCGTCGAGTTGAGCCGGGACCGACTCGACGCGGCCGGCATCGTCGCCGCCTACGCGCTGACCGATCTGGGCCCCGACAGCCTGACCCGTGCCGGCGCCCTCGCCGAGATCGCGGGCGAGCGGTTGGCCCGCGACCTGCTTACCGCATCGGAGGACGCGCCGTGACCCGCACCCCCACCCTCGTACTGCGCTCGCGCCGGGTGCTCGCCCCGGACGGGGAGCGACCCGCCGACGTGGTCGTGGCCGGCGACCGGATCGTCGAGGTGTCGCCGTATGGCACCGCCGCCGGCGGCGGTGCGCCGATCGAGGATCTGGGCGACGTCGCTTTGTTGCCGGGCCTGGTGGACACCCACGTACACGTCAACGAGCCGGGCCGCACCGCGTGGGAGGGCTTCACCAGCGCCACCCGGGCCGCCGCCGCCGGCGGGGTGACCACCCTGATCGACATGCCGCTCAACTCGATCCCGGCCACCGTCACGGTCGACGCGCTGCGGGTCAAGCGGGACGTGGCGCGCGGGCGGGTGTACGTGGACGTGGGCTTCTGGGGCGGGGCGATCCCGGGCAACACGGGCGAGTTGGCCGCGCTGTACCGGGCCGGCGTGTACGGCTTCAAGAGCTTCCTGGCGCCCTCCGGCGTGGACGAGTTCCCGCATGTGAACGCCGCCGAGCTGGCCGAGGCGCTGACCGAACAGGCCCGGCTGGGCGCGCTCGCGATCATCCACGCCGAGGCCCCGCGGATCCTGGACGCCGCCCCGCAGGTGCCCGGTCGGGCCTACGCCGACTTTCTCGCCTCCCGGCCCGACGCGGCGGAGACGGTCGCCGTGCGGCAACTGTTGGACACCGCCGAGCGCACCGGTGCGCGGGTGCACGTTTTGCACGTGTCCTCGGCGGACGTACTGCCGCTGCTCGCCGCCGCCCGCGCGGACGGGATCGCGGTCACCGCCGAGACCTGTCCGCACTATCTGACCCTGGTCGCCGAGGGGGTGCCGGCCGGCGACACCACGTTCAAGTGTTGCCCGCCGATCCGCTCCGAGGACAACCGCGACCGGCTGTGGCGCGGAATCGAGGCGGGCGCGTTCGCCGCCGTGGTCTCCGACCACTCGCCGTGCACCACCGACCTCAAGCGGCTGGACGTCGGCGACTTCGCCGCCGCGTGGGGCGGCATCGCCTCGCTGCAACTGGGCCTGCCAGCGGTATGGACCGAGGCCCGGGCGCGCGGTCTGGCGCTGGCGGAGGTCGTCGCGCTGATGTCGAGCGGGCCGGCCCGCCTGGTCGGCCTGGCCCGCAAGGGCACGATCGCGCCCGGATACGACGCGGACCTGGTCGCCTTCGACCCGGACGCGGTGTTCACCGTGGACCCGGGCGGGTTGCACCACCGCAATCCGGCCACCCCCTACGCCGGTCGCACGCTCACCGGCGTGGTTCGCGCCACCTGGCTCGCGGGCGCGCCCGTGGACGTACACGGCACCCCGCGCGGGCGCCTGCTGGACCGCGTGGGGACCGCCGCGTGATCACCCCCGTCGGGCGCCGCCCGCGCGGCCACGGCCCGCCTCGTTCCCGTGGTCTCCAGTCACCGCGGGCGTCCGCCCGCGGTTGTCGACTCCCGTTCCGGGTGAGGGGATTACCCATGACCACCGACTTCACCGCATACGTCAACCTGGCCTCGCGCGCGCTCGGCGCCGGCGTGGTCGCCGCCAACGACGAGTGGTTCGCCGAGAAGGAGAACCTGCTCCGGGCCGAGCCGCCGGTCTTCGCGCCGCACACGTTCGGCCCCAGGGGGCAGATCATGGACGGCTGGGAGACCCGCCGCCGGCGCGGCCCCTCGGCCGCACACCCGCACCCCGAACCGAACGCGCACGACTGGGCGATCGTGCGCCTCGGCGTGCCCGGCATCGTGCGCGGGGTCGTGATCGACACCGCGTTCTTCACCGGGAATCATCCTCCGGGCGCCTCGGTCGAGGCCGCCGCGGTGCCCGGTACGCCCTCGGTCGAGGAACTGCTCGACCCGGCGGTCGTATGGACCACGATCGTCGCCCGCACGGAGCTGAAGGGCGACACCGCGCATCCCTTCGAGGTGGACGCGGAACGGCGGTTCACCCATGTACGGCTGAACATCTTCCCCGACGGCGGGGTGGCCAGACTGCGGGTGCACGGCGAGGCGGTGCCGGATCCGGCCTGGCTCGACGGGCTCACCGTGGACCTCGCGGCGCAGGAGTTCGGCGGGGTCGCCGAGGCGGCCAGCGACCGCTACTTCTCCTCACCGCACAATCTCAACGCGCCGGGCCGCTCGCGGGTGATGGGTGAGGGCTGGGAGACCCGCAGGCGGCGCGACGACGGCCACGACTGGGTGCGGTTGCGCCTGGTCGGCCGCGCGGAACTCCTGGGTGCCGAGCTGGACATCGACAACTACCTGGGAAACGCGCCGGGTTGGGTCGCGTTGGCCGGCAGCGACGCGGGAGTCGATCCCGACGTGTGGTTCGAACTGCTGCCGCGCACCCGGGTCCAGCCGGACACCCGACACCGATTCCGCTTCACCGACGCGCCCCCGGTCACGCACGTACGCATCGAGATCTTCCCGGACGGCGGGGTGGCCCGACTGCGGCTGCCGGGCCGACTGACCGAGGCGGCCCTGACCGCGCTGCGCGAGCGCCTGCCCGGCGCCGGACCGGCATAGCCGACGGGGAGTCGAAGCCGAGCCGATCCCGGGGCGCGCGTTCGGCCGTTCGGACCAAGGCGGCCGGGCATCCGGACGACCCGGGAAACCTCCGTCAGAGCTAGTTAGCCAATTCGCACCCCCAGCAGTCTCACTCGTTCGGGTAATGGCCGGCCGTCGACGCAGCGGCGACGATTGACCGCGCAAACGGGTTCATCCAGGGGAGGCGGAATCGTTGTCGATCGATGCTGGGGCGCGCACCGAAGGTGACGCCCGGGACACGCAGGCCCGTTCGAGTCTCGCGACGGAGGCGGCGCGAAATCTCGCGACGACCACCAAGACCGTCCCGCAGATGCAGGACATCACGTCGCGATGGCTGCTGAAGATGCTGCCGTGGGTCCAGGTATCGGGTGGTACGTACCGGGTCAACCGACGGTTGAGCCATCGGGTGGGGGACGGTCGGGTCCAGTTCGTCCAGACCGGCTCCGATGTGCGGGTGATCCCGGCGGAGTTGGGCGAACTGGCGCCGCTGCGCGGGTTCGAGGACGAGGAGGTGCTGCGCGCGCTGGCGGACCGGTTCGTGCGGCGGGAGTTCGCGGCGGGGGAGACGTTGGCGACCCTGGGGGAGCCGACCGACCGGGTCTTCCTGGTCGTGCACGGCAAGATCAACCGGTTCGGCGAGGGCCGCTACGGCGACCGCACCGTGCTCGGACTGCACGGCGACGGCGACCACTTCGGCGAACGCATGCTCGTCGACCCGGACGCCACCTGGGGGTACTCGGCCACCGCGGCCACCTCGGTGATCGTGCTGGAGATGACCCGGGAGGCGTTCGACGCGGTGCGGGACGACGCGTTGCGCACGCACCTGACCGCATACGCCGAGGACAGCAGTCGACCGCAGAACGCCAAGGGCGAGGCGGAGATCCCGATGTCCGCCGGCCACCACGGCGAGGCGCTGCTGCCCGGCAGCTTCGTGGACTACGAACTCAAGCCGCGCGAATACGAGTTGAGCGCCGCGCAGACCGTGCTCAAGGTGCACAGCCGGGTCGCGGATCTGTACAACCAGCCGATGGATCAGATCGAGCAGCAACTGCGGCTGACCATCGAGGCGTTGCGCGAGCGCCAGGAACACGAGCTGATCAACAACCGCGAGTTCGGGCTGCTGCACAACGCCGACTACGACCAGCGCATCCAGGCCCAGTCCGGACCGCCCACCCCCGACGACATGGACGAACTGCTCAGCCGGCGGCGCGGCTCCAGGTTCTTCCTGGCCCACCCGCGCACGATCGCCGCGTTCGGCCGCGAGTGCAGCCGGCTCGGCCTGTACCCGAGCACGGTCGACGTGGGCGGCAACCAGATCCCGGCCTGGCGCGGCGTGCCGATCTTCCCGTGCAACAAGATCCCGATCTCGCAGGAGCGCACCAGTTCGATCCTGGTGATGCGTACCGGCGAGGACGACCAGGGTGTGGTGGGTCTGCACCAGACCGGGCTGCCCGACGAGTACCAGCCGGGCCTGTCGGTGCGCTTCATGGGCATCAACGAGCAGGCGCTGATCTCCTACCTGGTCACCGCCTACTACTCGGCGGCGGTACTGGTCCCGGACGCCCTGGGGGTCCTGGAGAACGTCGAGATCTCGCGGGCCCGATGAGCGGGAGAGACCACCCTGTGTGCGGCCCGGGTGACTCGATGAGAAAGATCACGAAGACCGGGCACGGGTGTCAAACCGGTCGTTTCCGGTTATAGGTCGGGCCGGACGTCGCGCGATCAACGGACGCGCGCGGTCTACCGCGACAGGAGACCCGAGACATGGGCATCGACGACAACATCCGCAACAAGGCCCAGGACGCAGCCGGCCAGGCCAAGGAGAAGGTCGGCGAGGCGACCGGCAACGAGGACCTGCGAGACGAGGGGCAGCAGGACCAGGGCTCGGCCAAGGCCAAGCAGGCCGTCGAGGGCGCCAAGGAAAAGGCCAACGAGGCGATCAACAAGATCAAGGGCTCGCTCAGGCGGGACTGATCGCGGGGTTCGCCCGGTCGCCGGGGGCGACGGGTTGTCGGGCAATCGTGAGGCCCCCGGTGCGCCGGGGGCCTCACGGTGTGCGTGAGCGGTCGGCCCGGGCGGGTCGGCCCGAACGGCCGAACGGGCGGTGGTCGGCCCGCAGCAGCACGAGTACGGCGATCGCGAGCGCGGCGGCCCAGGCGAGGTGGATGCCGGTCCGGCCGGGCGCACCCGCTTCGGCCGGGGCGAGGTGGGCGGCGCCAGGGTCGCGGCGGCCAGGGCCGAGACGGTGGCGATCGCGGTGAGCGCGGCGGTCTTGCCGGGTACGCGGTGGACGGCCCGCGCGGCGGCCTCCAGGGTCACGGTGGTCAGCACGGCGACCTCCAGGGTCAGGCCGACCCAGGGCGGCGCGGTGGGCGAGCGCCGGGTGACCACGACGGCCGCCACGCCCCGGACGGGGGCGATCGGGAGCAGCGCGACGAGGGTGCGCAGCCCCTGGCGCAGCGCGCGGGGGACCGGGAGGGCGGCGGTGTTCGACTCCATCGGGTCGACCGGCGCGACGGCCGAGGCGGCGCCGAGCAGGACGGCCGCGACCCGCGGGCACGTCACCGACTCGTCGGGCCTCGGCGCGCCCACCGCGGCCATCCGGGCGGCGATCGGCGCGACGGCGAGGAACGGGACCCGGTCGATCGCCCGGACCACGGCGGGCAGCAGGGCGCGGGCGGCGCGTGGGCCGCGGGAGGTGCCCGGGGCGGGGAGCGTGCGCCGGGCGGGCGGTACCCGCCGGTCGGGAACCAGGCGCACGGTTGCTCCCCGGCGGCCGGGATCGGTGTGTCGGCGGAGAGGCCGAGCAGCGGCAGGGCCTCGGCGAGCGATGCCCGCACGAGGGTGTCCCAGTGCGCTCCGACCCGCTCCCGCGTGCCCGGATCGGCGAGCAGTCGCCGGGCGTAGGTCACCTCGGCCTGCCCGTAGCCGCGACCGAGCGGGTTCGAGCGGCCCACCGTCCATTCGGGATCAGATCCATCCGCACCGGCCCGGGGTCGATCGCATATCCCGCCCGGCCGGGCAACCACAGCGCGACCACCGTGCGCGCCTGGCCCCGGGCGTCACAGCCCTCGGTGCCGAGCCAGGTCGCCTCCGCCGCGAATCCGCCCGCGAGCATCGTCCGGTAGGCGGGCGAGCGGACCCGGATCGGGCCGGTCCGTACCGAGTGCGGCGGCCGGTCGACGAACCACGACCACGATCCGGTCACCTGGCGCACCACCGGCAGGAGGGGTGCGGTGAGGCCGGTGAGCGCGACGGCGGCGAGCAGGTCGGCGTCGGCGGAGTCCTCGGTGACGGGCGGCGGGTCGGGGCGGGTCGCGAAGAACGGGCGCACACCCTGGACTATCGCCGTTGGTCGAGCGGCGGTTCGCACGATGGTGGGGTACGGCTCCGGACCGGAGCCGCGCGGGTGGCGGGCCGGGCCGCCGCGTGGTGGATCGGGCCCGTGGCGGTACGCAGGGGGCGGGCCGTGCCGCCGGTGCGGGTGGCCACCACCTCGGCGAAGATGGACAGCGCCGTCTCCTCGGGGGTGCGGGCGCCGAGGTCCAGGCCGATGGGGGAGTGCAGCGCGGCCGACTCCGCTTCGGTGAGCCCGATTTCGCGCAGCCGGGTCAGGCGCGCCTCGTGGGTGCGGCGGGAGCCCATGGCGCCGACGTAGGACAGGTCGAGGCGCAGCGCCAGATCCAGGAGGGGGACGTCGAACTTCGGGTCATGGGTCAGGACGGTGATCACCGTGCGGGCGTCGAGGGTGTCGGCGATCGAGGCCAGGTGGCGGTGCGGCCAGTCCACGACCACCTCGTCCGCGTCGGGGAAACGGCGCCGCGTGGCGAACACCTCCCTCGCGTCGCACACCGTCACCCGGTAGCCGAGCAGGTTGCCCATCCGGGTCACCGCCGCCGCGAAGTCGATCGCGCCGTAGACGAGCAGGCGCGGGGGCGGGGTGCGGGTCTCCACGAAGACGGTGACGTCGTCGGGGGCCGATTCCGGACCCGCGCGGCCGTCCGGGCGCAGCGTCGACAGGCCGGTGCGGCCCAGGTCGAGCATGGCCCGGGCCGCCGCGACCACGGACGCGTCCAGCGCGGGATCGGCGCCGAACGTACCGGTCGCAACCGACTCCGCGGGGTGCGCGCCGCGCGCCGCGCCCACGACCGTGATCGCCCGCCCCACCAGCGCGGCCGGACCCGCCACGACACGGGCGGCGGCCACGGGGATGTCCCGCTCGGCCGCGGCCAGGGCCGCCTCCACCGTCGCGTCGCCGGCGCGTTGTACGAAGATGTCGAGTATTCCGCCGCAGGTCAGACCCACGGCGAAGGCGTCCTCGTCGCTGTAGCCGAAGCGCTGGAGCACCGGGGTGCCGCTCTCCAGCGCCTCGCGGCACAACTCGTACACCGCACCCTCCACACACCCGCCGGACACGCTGCCGACGACCGTGCCGTCGGCGCCCACCGCGAGCGCCGCGCCCGGGGGGCGAGGCGCGCTCCCGCCGACGCGGACGACGGTGGCCAGGGCGTATGGCGTTCCCGCACGGCGCCATGCCGCGAGTTCGGTCCCGAGGTCGAGCATCGACGTCTCCTGGGATGTGGGCGGCGCGGTGTACGGGCGTCAGCCGACGCCCAACCACTCCTTGATCGGATGCAGGGCGAAGAACACGAGGAAGGCCAGGGTGAGGATCCACATCAGCGGGCCGATGTCGCGGAATCTGCCCTGGGCGGCCTTGATCAGCGTGTGGACGATCACGCCGGCGGCGACGCCCGCGGTGATCGAGTACGTGAACGGCATCAGCACGATGGTGAGGAAGGCGGGGATCGCCGCGGCCTTGTCGTCCCAGTCGATGTGCTTGACCTGGGTGATCATCATCGAGCCGATCACCACGAGCGCGGCGGCGGCGACCTGGTCGGGCACCACGCCGGCGATCGGGGTGAAGAACACCATCAGGCCGAAGACCGCGCCGGTGACCACGCTGGACAGCCCGGTGCGGGCGCCGTCGCCGACGCCGGTCGCCGATTCGATGAAGACGGTCTGACCGGACGAGCCGGTCACCCCACCGACGACGCCCCCCGCGCCGTCGATGGCCAGGGCCTTGGACAGTCCGGGCATCCGACCCTTGTCGTCCACGAGTTCGGCCTCGTTGCCGATGCCGATGATGGTCGCCATCGCGTCGAAGAAGCCCGCGAAGACGAGGGTGAACACCAGGACGGAGGCGGTGATGCCGCCGGCCTCGGAGAAGCCGCCGAACACGCTCACCTCGCCGAACAGTCCGAAGTCCGGCGTGTCGACCACCTTGTCCGGCAGGTTCGGTACGCCGCCGCCCCAGGTCTTGTCGGATATGTCCACGACGGCGTTGACCACCATCGCCAGCACGGTGCCGAAGACCAGGCCGATCAGGATCGCGCCGCGGATGTCGCGGGCCATCAGCACGAAGATGGTGAGCACCGTGACCGCGAAGATCAGCACCGGCCAGCCGGCCAACTCACCGGCCGGGCCGAGCGTCACCGGCGGTCCGCCCGGCGCGGCGTTCTCGGTCACCACGCCCGCCTTGTTCAGCCCGATCATCGCGATGAACAGGCCGATCCCGATGGTGATCGCGTGCTTGAGCGCCATCGGGATGGCGTTCATGATCCGCTCGCGCAGCCCGGAGACGACCATCAGCATGATGATCAGGCCGTAGATCACGCACAGGCCCATCGCCTGCGGCCAGGTCATCTCGGCCGCGACCTGGTTGCCCACGACGCCGGCCACGGACAGACCCGCGGCCAGCGCCAGCGGCACGTTGCCGATCAGACCCATCGCCACCGTGGTGACGAACGCGGCCAGCGCGGTCATCGTGGTGATCTGCGCGGGGTCGAGCCGATGCCCCTCGACGTCCTCGCCGCCGAGCAGGATCGGATTGAGCAGCAGGATGTACGCCATCGCCATGAACGTGGTGAGGCCGCCGCGCAGTTCGCGGCCCACCGAGCTGCCGCGCGCGCTGATCCGGAAGTACGTGTCCAACGCGCCCGAACCGGACGAGCCGGCCGGCGGCGGATCGCCGGCCCGGGCCGCCCCGGGTCCGCGAGGCGGATTCGGGGGGTTCTCGCCGGGTTCCGCCGGAACCGATGTCTGAGCCACTTTCCCACTCCCAAGTGTCCTAGGTGTTGTTGGGGTGGAGCCGGTCGCGGCGGCGCGGCCGCCCGGAACCCGTTCCGGGCAGGCGGGCGCGACGACCTTCCTGCGTGGGGGCGCGTCCGCTCGACGGCACGGCGATCGGCCGTGCGGGGTCGGGCCGGTCCGGCCCCGGGGGAGGCGTCTGCGCCGCCGCCGGGACCGTACTACGGTGACGAAAACGGGAACTGACGGTGTCTCAGATCCCGGTGAGGTGTTCCGGCCGGACCGGTACCCGGTTCAGGGCCAGGCCGGTCGCCGCGCGAATCGCCGCGACGATCGCGGGCGTCGCGGACAGAGTGGGTGCCTCGCCGGCCCCGCGCAGCCCGTACGGGGCGTGCGGGTCGGCCAGTTCGAGTACGTCCACCGGCATCGGCGGGGTGTCGAGGATGGTGGGGATCAGGTAGTCCGTGAAGGACGGATTGCGCACCCGCCCCTCGGCGACCACGATCTCCTCCATCACCGCCAGGCCCAGCCCCTGGGTGCTGCCGCCGTGGATCTGGCCGAGCACCGCGAGCGGGTTCATCGCCTTGCCGACGTCCTGCGCGGCGGCCAGTTCGACCACCTTGACCAGGCCCAGCTCCACATCCACGTCCACCACCGCGCGGTGTGCGCAGAAGGTGTACTGGACGTGCCCGAAGCCCTGTCCGGTGAGCCGGTCGAACGCCTGGGTGGGGCGGTGCCGGAACTCGACGGTCTCGTCCACGGGTTCGTCGCCGAGCAGGTCGACCAGGTCGGCGACCACCGCGTCGGCGCGGTCGACCACCTTGCCGTCGACCAGGCGCAGGCCCGCCACGAGATCGGGCGTCCAGCCGTGGCGCCGCCGGCCGCGCGCGAGCACCGTGCCGCGTACCGCCTCGGCGGCCGACTTGACCGCACCGCCCGTCATGTACGTCTGCCGCGACGCGGAGGTGGACCCGGCCGAACCCACCCGGGTATCGGCCGGCGCGATGGTCACCAGGTCCACGCCCAACTCGGTGCGCACGATCTGCGCGTGCACCGTGACACCGCCCTGGCCCACCTCGGCCATCGCGGTGTGCACCAGCGCGACCGGCGCGCCGTTGATCACCTCGAGCCGGACCCGCGCGGTGGAGTAGTCGTCGAAACCCTCGGAGAAGCCGACGTTCTTGATCCCGACCCCGTAGCCGATCCCGCGCACGACACCCTCGCCGTGCGTGCTGTTGGACACCCCGCCCGGCAACTCGCGGAGGTCCACACCGTCGCCGGTGCGCCGGTACGCCGCCGCCGGCAGCGGCATCGCCTCGACCCGGCGCAGCAGTTCGGCCACCGGCGCGGGGGCGTCCACGACCTGCCCGGTGGGCAGCACCGAGCCCTGCTCCATCGCGTTCAGCCGCCGCAACTTCACCGGATCCATGCCGAGTTCGGCGGCCAGCCGGTCCATCTGGCTCTCGTAGCCGAAGCACATCTGGACCGCGCCGAAGCCGCGCATCGCGCCGCACGGCGGGTTGTTCGTGTACACCGCGGTCGCGTCGATCGAGGCGTTCGGGATCACGTACGGACCGATCCCGAGCGAGGCCGCGTTGCCGACCACGGCGGGGGAGGAGGACGCGTACGCGCCGCCGTCGAGCACGATCTCCGCCCGGACGAACACCAACCGGCCGTCCCGAGTGGCGCCGTGCTCGAAGACCATCGTCGCCGGGTGGCGGTGCACGTGGCCGAAGAACGACTCCTCGCGGTTGTAGACGATCTTCACCGGCTTGCCCGTGTACTGCGCGAGCAGACACGCGTGCACCTGCATCGAGATGTCCTCGCGCCCGCCGAACGCGCCGCCGACACCGGCCAGGGTCAGCCGTACCTTCTCCGGCGGCAGAGCGAGCACCGGGCACATCTGCTGCCGGTCCACGTGCAACCACTGGGTGGCGATGTACAGATCGATCCCGCCGTCCTCGGCGGGCACCGCGAGCCCCGACTCCGGACCCAGGAACGCCTGGTCCTGCATGCCGACCTCGTACTCGCCGCGCACGATCACGTCGGCCCGCGCGCGAACCTCGGCCGAGTCCCCGTCGCCGTGGTGGACGTGCTGGCTGTGCACGATGTTGCCGGACGCGTGCGCCTTGTAGTCCGCCGGCGCGTGCACGTGGCCGTAGCGCTCCGGATCCAGCGCCTCGACCGGTCCGATCGCCGGCGACACGTCGTAGTCCACCACGATCCGGGCCACCGCGCGGCGCGCGGTCTCGGGGTGGTCGGCGGCCACGATCGCGATCGGCTCGCCGTGGAAGCGCACCTCGTCGATCGCCAGCACCGGCTGATCCGCGATCTCCAGGCCGTAGAACTTGCTGCCGGGGATGTCCTCGTGGGTGAGCACCGCGTACACCCCCGGCAGGGCCAGCGCCGCGGACACGTCCACGGACCGGATCCGGGCCCGGGCGTGCGGGCTGCGCAGCGTCGTGCCCCACAACATGTCCTCGTGCCACAGGTCCGAGGCGTAGGCGAAGTCGCCCTTGACCTTGAGGATCCCGTCGGGACGCGGGGGCGACGCGCCGATGCCGTCCCGACCGGGCGCGGAGACGGCCGACAGGTTCCTCGGCGTGGTCGGACCGGCCATGGCGTCAGCCCTCCGAACCGGCCGGGGCCGTACCGCGGGCGTCGGCCTTGCGCGCGGCCGCCAGCCGGACCGCGTCCATGATCTTCTCGTAGCCCGTACAACGACACAGGTTGCCGGACAGCGCCTCGCGGATCTCCGCGTCGGAGGGGTGGTGCGCCCGGTTCAGCAGGTCGTGCGTCTGGACCAGCAGGCCCGGCGTACAGAACCCGCACTGCACCGCGCCCGCGTCCACGAACGCCTGCTGCACCGGATCCAGCGTGTCCCCGTCCGCCAGCCCCTCGACCGTGCCGACCGCGCGGTCCTGCACCTGTCCGGCGGCGACCAGACACGCGCACACCGGGGCGCCGTCGAGATAGACCGTGCACGAGCCGCACTCGCCCTGCTCGCACGCGTTCTTCGAGCCGGGCAGCCCGACCCGCTCGCGCAGGACGTAGAGCAGGCTCTCGCCCTCCCACACGTCGTCCGCCTCGGTCGGGCGGCCGTTCACGGTGAATGTGACCCTCATGCGGCGGCCCTCCCGGTGGCGCGGTGGTCGTTCCAGGTCCAGAGCAGGGTGCGGCGCGCCAGCACGGCCAGCGCGTGGCGCCGGTACGCGGCCGACCCGCGCACGTCGTCGATCGGCGCGGCGGCTCCCGCCACCAGTTCGCCGAAGCGCCGCGCGGCGGCCCGCGGCAGCTCGCCGCCGGAGGTCCACAGACCGCTCTCGTCGAGTTCGGCCCGGATGAACTCCTCCGCCTCGCGCGCCCGCCGCGGGGTGGGCGCGGCGGAACCGATCCCGGTGCGCACGTCCCGGGTGTGCGGGTGCAGCGCGACCGCGAACGAGCAGACCGCGATCACCATCGCGTTGCGCGTGCCGATCTTGGCGAACTGCTGCGGCCCGGTCGCCGACGGGATGTGGACCGCCCGGATCAGCTCGTCCGGCTCCAGCGCGTTGCGCTTGACCCCGAGATAGAAGTCGTCGATCGGGATCAGCCGGGTGCCGCGCACCGACGCCGCCTCCACCGTCGCGCCCGAGGCGAGCAGCGGCGGGTGCGCGTCGCCCGCCGGCGAGGCACCGCCGAGGTTGCCGCCGACCGAACCCCGATTGCGGATCTGCGGCGAGCCGACCGTGCGCGCGCCGAGGGACAACCCCGGCAGCCGGTCGTGCAGCGCCTCGATGATCCGCGCGTATGGTACCGAGGCGCCCAGGCGCACCGTGTCGTCGTCCTCGATCCGCCATTCGTGCAACTCGCGGATACGGTTGAGATCCACCAGGGCATCGGGGCGACGCCGGTCGAAGTTCAGCTCGACCATCACGTCGGTGCCACCGGCGATCGGGACCGCGGACGGGTGCTGCGCCTTGACGGCGAGCGCCTCCTCCCACGTCGCGGGCCGCAGGAATTCCATGTCGGCTTTCTCCTTCTTCCTCGCGTATGGCCCTACCGTCCTTGTACCCGTCGCGGGGGGCGCGTCGCTCGGGGTGTCGTGACCGGTCGTTTTCGTGGATCGGAGGGTGCGCACCAGTACACCGAGACGGAGGTCACTGTGAGTACCCACCAAAGACATGACCCAGGCGTGTCACACGGGGGGTGTTCCCGTACTTTTCTCCAAGTGTTCGTCCGGTCGTCGAACCGGTATGACGGATCCGCCGCGCGGCCGACGCCGCGGCCGGCTCGATCGAGAGGGGGCCGTCGATGCGATTGCGCGCGCTTCTCGGCGATGGCACGACCGGCGTCGGCATGGCCGGCATCCGTCTGCTGGTGGGCGAGGGGGAGTTGGATCGCACCGTGCGGGCGGTGATGACCACCGACCTGCACGACCCCAGCCGCTACCTGACCGCCGGGGCCCTGGTGCTGACCGGGATGGGCTGGCGCTCCGGTCCGGCCGACTCGGACCGGTTCGTTCGTGTACTGACCCGGGGCGGAGCCACCGCGCTGGCCGCGGGGGAGGCGGAGATCGGCGCCATCCCGGCCGATCTGGTGGACGCGTGCGAGCGGCACCACCTGCCGCTGTTCGCGGTCGCGGAGGAGTTGTCCTTCGCCCACCTGACCGAGTTCGTGGTCCGGCGGATCTCCGCCGAGCGGGCCGACGACCTCACCGCCGTGGTCGACCGGCATCGGCGCCTGGTCCAGGCGGCGGCCGGCGGGGCCGGGCTCGACGGGGTGCTCGGGCTGGTCGCCGCGGACATCGACATCCACTGCTGGGTGCTCTCGCTGACCGGGCGGCAGGCCGCCGCCGGCGGGCCGGACCTGGCGTCGGGATTGCGGGTCAAGCTGGCCCGCGCGCACTTCGCCGCCCGCGAGCGCCGGGCCAGGGTGCCGTTCCGGCACCGGGCCGACGGGCGCTCGTTCTCGCTGCTTCCGGTGCCCGAGGCGGGCGGCGCGGGCGACCCGGACGCCTGGGGCGACTGGTTCCTGGCGGTCGAGGACGACGTGACCGACTGGCCGGACCGGCACCAGGCGCTGCTCGGTGAACTGGTCCGGCTGGTCTCGGTGGGCCGGGAGCGGGTCGAGGACGGGCGCCGGCACACCCGACGCCTGGCCGAGGACGTGCTGAACCTGCTCGTGTCCGGCGCCGACGCGTTGGAGGTGGCGACGCGCCTGCGGGCGGCCGAGCCGGACGAGGGCGACACGTGGTGCCGGCAGTTCGTCACCCTCGCGCTGCCCGACGTGCCCGTGCGGGACGCGCCCCGACTGGCCCGGGTGCTCCTGGAGGAGGCGTTGGCGGACCGACCGACGCCCGCCCTGGTGTCGGCGGCCGGGACCGGTGCGGTGGCGCTGATCTCGTGCGAGAGCCGGGAAGACCGGGACGGCGCCGAGCCGGATCCCACCACGGGCCTGCTGCGCGAGCGGCTGGCCGCGCTGGACGGACCCGCGACGGACGACCTGCGGGCGCACATCGGGGTGAGCGCCCGGGTGGCCCGCGCCGACGCGCTGCGCGGCGCCCTGGAGGAGGCCTGGCACGCGGGTCGGATCGCCGGCACCAGGCCGGGCCGGGTCGAGGTGGTCGGGCACGCCGAACTCGCCTCGCACGTCGCGCTGTTGGCCGCGGTGCCCGAGGACGTGCGCCGGGCCTTCCGGGGTCGGCTGCTGGAACCGCTGCGTGCGTACGACGCGAGCCATCAGGCGGACCTGATCGGCACGTTGGAGGTGTTCCTGGACTGCGACGGGTCGTGGACCAGGTGCGCCGCGCGGTTGCACGTTCACGTGAACACACTGCGCTACCGGATCGGCCGAATAGAGGAGCTGACCGGGCGTCAGCTGGCCCGCCTGGAGGACAAGGTGGACTTCTTCCTGGCCCTGCGGCTGCGCTGAGCGGGCCCGAACGGCCGGGTGGACTCCGGGTCAGCCGATGGAGACCCCCGACGTGACCGGGACGACCGTGCCGGTGATCGCCCGGGCCCGATCGCAGGCCAGGAAGGCGACCGCGTCGGCGACGTCCTCGGGTCGGGTGATCCGGCGCAGCGCCGAGGACCTGGTCAGCTCGGCCCGCACCTCGCTCTCCGGCACGTTTCGGCGCGCGGCGATGTCGGCGATGTACCCGGCGAGTTTGGCGTTCTCGGTGTAGCCCGCGACGACCACGTTGACCCGGATACCGTCCGGCCCGACCTCCTTGGCCAGCACCCCGGAGGCCACCTCCATCGCGGCCTTGGTCGCCGCGTACGCGCCCAGCCCGACCAGCTTCGCGCGCGGCGCCTCGGAACCGATCTGCACGATCGATCCGCCGCCGACCGCCCGCATATACGGCAACGCGGCCCGGGAGACGGCCAGTACGCCGAGCACGTTGACCTCGAACGCGCGCCGGAACTCGTCGGGGTCCAACTCCTCCAGGCGTCCGGAGGGGTTGTACGTCGCCACGTTCACCACCACGTCCACCCGGCCCGACTCCCGGGCCGCGATGTCCACCAGCGCGCGACAGGCGCCCTGGTCGGCCAGGTCGGTCGGCACCGCGAGGACCCGACGGCCCGTCAGTGCCCGGATCTCGTCCGCGAGTTCGCCCAGCGGTTCGGGGCGGCGGGCGGCCAGCACCAGATCCGCGCCGTCGCGGGCCAGCGCCAGTGCCGACGCGCGCCCGATGCCCGCTCCGGCTCCGGCGACGATTGCGACCCGTGCGTCCGGTTCCTCCGCCATCGACACCCCTTTCACATGCGCGAAATCCGCGACTCGCCACCCGTCCTATCGCACGGTGCTTTGCATTGCCATGATCATCCGGTTGGGTTACTGTGCGCGGCCGTTCGCCGCCGAAGCGTCAACCCGGCAAGCCGTACCGACACCACCGGAGGCACCGATGCCCACCGTCGTACTGATCGGAACGCTGGACACCAAGGGGTCCGAATACGCGTGGCTGGCCTACCGGCTGCGGGCCAGAGGCGTCGAGGTCGTGCTGATGAACGTCGGCGTCCTGGGCGACTCGCTGGCCCAGGCCGACGTGCAGGCGGGCGAGGTCGCGGCCGCGGCGGGCACCGATCTGGAGGACCTGCGCACCCGCGCCGACCGGGGCGCGGCCACCACCGCGATGGCCGAGGGCGCGGCCTCGATCCTGCGCGAACTCTTCGAGCAGGGACGGGTGGACGGGGTGCTCGCGATGGGCGGCTCGGGCGGCTCGGCGATCGCGTCCCACGCGATGCGCGCGCTGCCGGTGGGCGTGCCCAAACTGCTGGTGTCCACGATGGCGGCGGGCGACGTGTCGCCGTACGTGGGCGCGGTGGACGTGACGATGATGTACAGCGTCGTGGACATCGCCGGAATCAACCGGCTCTCCGAGCGCATCCTGGGCAACGCGGCGGACGCGATCGCGGGCATGGCCGGCGGCTACGCCGAGGACCGCGCGGCGGTCGCCGGGGTCACCGGCGAGGGCCGACCACTGGTGGCCGCGACCCAGTTCGGGGTGACCACCCCGGCGGTGGACGCGGCGCGCGAGCGGCTCAACGAACTGGGCTACGAGGTGCTGGTGTTCCACGCCACCGGGGCCGGCGGCCGGGCCATGGAGAACCTGGCCGAGGGCGGCTTCCTGGCCGGGGTCCTCGACCTGACCACCACGGAGTTGGCCGACGACCTGGTCGGCGGGGTGCTCAGCGCGGGCCCTCGACGGCTGACCGCGGCCGGGCGGACGGGATTGCCGCAGGTGGTCAGCGTGGGCGCTCTGGACATGGTCAACTTCGGCCCCCGCGACACCGTTCCGCCGCGTTTCGAGGACCGGGTGTTGTACGTGCACAACCCGACCGTGACGCTGATGCGCACCACACCGGCCGAAAACGCCGAACTGGGACGGCGGATCGCCGCCAAACTGATCGACGCGACCGGGCCCACCGCGCTGTACCTGCCGCTGCGCGGGGTCTCGGCGATCGACGTCGAGGGCGGACCCTTCTACGATTCCGACGCCGATACGGCGTTGTTCGACGCGCTGCGCGCCGGCCTCGACGGGACTGCCGTCGAGCTGCACGAGGCCGCGACGGACATCAACGATCCGGCGTTCGCCAAGGCGGCGGCGGATCGACTGCACGAATTGATCACGAAGGGACACGTGGACTGAGATGAACGGACGCGAGGCGCGGGGCCGACTGCGCACGACGGTCGAGCAGGGCGGCGTCGTGATCGGCGCGGGCGCGGGCACCGGATTGTCCGCCAAGTGCGCCGAGGCCGGGGGCGTGGACCTGATCATCATCTACAACTCGGGCCGCTATCGCATGGCCGGCCGGGGTTCGTTGGCGGGACTGCTGCCGTACGGCGACGCCAACGCGATCGTGGTGGAGATGGCGGGCGAGGTGCTGCCGGTGGTGCGCAGTACCCCGGTCCTCGCGGGGGTGTGCGGCACCGATCCGTTCCGGATCATGCCGCACTTCCTGGACCGACTCGCGGCCATGGGCTTCGCGGGAGTGCAGAACTTCCCGACGGTCGGCCTGTTCGACGGTGTCTTCCGGCAGAACCTGGAGGAGACCGGGATGGGCTACGACCTGGAGGTGGAGATGATCCGGCTGGCGGCGGAGCGCGGTCTGCTCACCGCGCCGTACGTCTTCGACCCCGAGCAGGCCCGCGCGATGGCCGCGGCCGGCGCCGACGTGCTGGTCCCGCACCTGGGCCTGACCACCAAGGGCAGCATCGGCGCGACCACCGCGGTCACCCTCGACCAGGCGGTGGAGCGGGTGCAGGAGATGCGCGACGCGGCGGCGGAGGTGAACCCCGACGTGCTGGTGCTCTGCCACGGCGGGCCGATCGCCGAACCCGAGGACGCGGCGTACGTCCTGGCCCACACCACCGGCGTGGTCGGCTTCTTCGGCGCCTCCAGCATGGAGCGCCTGCCGACCGAGGTGGCCATCACCGAGCAGGCCCGGGCGTTCAAGAGCATCACCACGAGTGGGGGCGTCGCCACGAAGGGCGACACCCCGGCGCATCCGTAGCGGGCGCGCCCCGGCGGACGCGTGGCGCGCACGCACGTCCCTCCGACCACCACGAACGTGAGGACTCGGCATGTACAAGTTGACCGTGCTCTACGGCCACCCCGAAGACCCGGCGGCGTTCGACTCCTACTACTGGGAGAAGCACGTCCCGCTGGCCCGCACCATGCCGGGACTCACCGGCTGGACCATCGGCAGGTGCGAGCCGGATCCGTCCGGCGACAAGCCCCCCTATCACCTGGTGGTCGCGCTGTACGCGCCATCGCGCGCGGAACTCGAGGCGGTGCTGGATTCGCCCGAGGGGCGGGCCACGGTGGCCGACGTGCCCAATTTCGCGACCGGCGGCGCGACGTTCCTCTGGGACGAGGAGCGGGTAGTGGTCCCGGTAGAGCTGCCCGCGACGGAATAGCCCGTCGCTGACGCACGCGTGACCACGCGGCCGCGCACCGTGTACGCCGGAGCCGTGACCTGCAAGGACGGCGACAAATCGGGCAAATAGGTGTTATTCCCCCTTATGGGGGACGTCACAAACCACCCGAAATGTTTGCCAACCCGGCGAATCGGTGCGTAGCTTCGTGGTTGTTCGCACAAGCGGACTCCCCGGGCGGTACGCCGAATCCTGCCGCCGCCCGAGGGAAGCAGTCGATATCGACTGGCGGCAGGAGCGGGGGAACCAAGTGAGCCGACATCGGCACTGCCGATGCCTGGGGTGAAGCCATGCCTGTGAGAGGCGAGGCCGGGCCATTCGTCCGAACCCGACAGCTAACTTCGTAGGCGCCCGACGAGGTAATCAATGACCTTCCGTGCCATCACCGCTCCGGTTCGTTCGCTCTCTCGTGGCCGTCGCGCCGGCATCGCCGTCGCCGCCGGTGCGGGTCTCGTCCTTCCCCTCGTGGGCATGGCGGGCAGCGCGAACGCCGCGACTTCGTCCACCTGGGACGCGGTCGCCCAGTGCGAGAGCACCGGAAACTGGAGCATCAACACGGGCAACGGCTTCTCCGGCGGTCTGCAGTTCACCCCGAGCACCTGGAACGCGTTCGGCGGCGGCCAGTACGCGGCCAGCGCCGAGCAGGCCTCCAAGGCGCAGCAGATCGCCGTCGCCGAGCGGGTCCTGGCGAGCCAGGGTCCCGGTGCCTGGCCGGTCTGCTCCGTGAAGGCCGGTCTGGGCAAGGGCGGCGACGCCAACGCCACGGCCGACTCCTCGACCACCGGCAAGACCAAGTCCGCGGTCGAGCCGAAGGCCGCGCCCAAGTCCGAGGCCAAGCCCGCGACCGGCAACGCGCCGAAGCTCGACGTGCAGCCGAAGCAGGACGTCGCCAAGCAGGACGTCGCCAAGCAGGCCGCGCCGAAGTCGGCCGCGACCGAGCGGGCGTCGGGCTCCGGCACCTACACCGTCAAGTCCGGTGACACGCTGTCCGCGATCGCGGCCAAGCTCGGTGTCAAGGGCGGCTACAAGGCCCTGCACACCGCCAACGCCGGCGTCATCGGCGACAACCCGAACGTGATCGGCGTGGGCACCAAGCTCGCCGTCTGATCCACCCTCACCACGTGGGCCCCGCCGAACACCTCGGCGGGGCCCACGTGCGTTCGGTGCGGCCCGGGCGGGGAACGAGGTGATCGCATTCTCAACTTATTCGGGCAAAACACACGGGAGGCGATAAGATTGCGTTTGAATCGGCCTTGCCACGTGAAAATCTTTTGACATAGGTTCGCCTGACCGTGGTTCCTGCGTTTCCCTGAGGGGGTTCCATGTCCGACATGACCCGCGTAGCCGTCCGTACCGCCGTCGACCACCCGCAGTGGCCGGTGCTCAAGGAAGCCGTTGCCGACCTGCGGCCGCTTCAGGCCAAGGACGGCTCGATCGAGCCGTCCGGGCATGCTTCCGCCCGTCTCCTGGTCGCCGACATCACCGCCGCGATAGCGGCCCTCGCCCCGCTGTTCCCGTACGACGAGACCTACCTCGAAGCCGTCGTGGCCGATTTCCACCGCTGGGCCGAGGCCGACTTCGGGCGCCCCGACTTCCTGGACTCGTTGGTCGCCTTCCGTCCCGAGCGGAACCGGCGGGACGGCCTGGAGCACCTCGTGGTCTTCCCGATGACCACCCAGAACGGCAATCCGAACCGCAACGTCGAGGCGGTCCTGCTGCGTGTGGTGTGGCCGCAGTGGCTGGCCGACCTGGAGGCCACGCGCTACGACAACGCGATGTTCGTGCCGCTCGCGTTCGTCGACTTCACCGACGGATACGACACCGACTCGGCGGTGCTCTTCCCCGAGACCGTGGCCGTCCGCGAAGTGCCCAGGTTCACCTGGGGCGGCATCTTCTGCGACCGCGAGGCGGCCCGCTTCCGTCGGGTCGGAGCCGCCGCGGCGGACACCCTCGGGCTGGAGCTGCCGCCGGAGGCACAGGCGTTGGTCGAGAGCCAGCAGCTCGCCCAGAACGCGTTCGTGTTGTGGGACCTGATCCACGACCGCAGCCACATGCGCGGGCACATGCCGTTCGACCCGTTCATGATCAAGCAGCGCATGCCGTTCTGGATGTACGCCCTGGAGGAACTGCGCTGCGACCTGACCGCGTTCCGCGAGGCGGTCGCGCTGTCCGCGGAGGGCGAGCCGACCGCGCCGCTGGTGCGCTACGCGGTGATCTTCGACCGGCTGTTCCGCTTCCCGGTCACCGGCGGGCGGGTGCGCAACTACGACGGCCTGGGTGGGCAACTGTTGTTCGCCTACCTGCACCGCGCGGGTGTGCTCGACTGGTCGGACAACCGGCTCACCATCGACTGGGACCGGATCACCGACGCGGTGCTCGGCCTGTTCGACGAGGTGGACCGGCTCTACCGCGAGGGTGTCGACCGTCCGAAGGTCGGCCACTGGCTGGCCGGCTACCGACTGGTCGCCAAGTATGTGCCGTCGCACCCGGGTTCGGTGTGGGCCAAGGGGACCGCGGCGCTGCCGATGGACGGCCCGCCGAAGGCGCTCGTGGACGCGGTGCTGCCCGACGAGTTCCCGCTGAGCATGTTCTACGAGGCGCTGAACCGGCGGCTGCGCGACGTGATCGCGTCCACCCGCGGGATCACCGCCGACGCCCCGCCGGTGGGCCCGGGCGAGGCGCGCGAGCGGGAGGCCGCGGCGTCGTGACCGTGCGCACGCGACGGATACGACGGACGCGATGGGTGCGACGGGTGCCCGCCGGGGTACGGGGCAGGACGAACGGCACGTGAACGAGGAGTCGCAGTGATGAACGGTCTCGAAGGCGCGGTGATCGCGGTCGCGGGCGCGGGTGGGCCCACCGGGCGAGCGGTGCTCGAACGGCTGACCGGCGCCGGCGCGCAGGTGTACGGCGCGGACGCGAACGCCGAACGATTGCGGGCGAGCGTGGACGCCGCGCCCGGAGCGCGCGGCGCGGTGGTGGACCTGCTCGACCCGGACGCCACCCGCCGCTGGGCGGAGGAGGTCGAGCGCGAGCACGGCCGGGTGGACGGGCTGGTGCACCTGGTCGGCGGCTGGCGCGGCGGCAAGAAGTTCGGCGACAACTCGCTCGACGACTGGGCCCTGCTGCACAACCTGCTCGTGCGTACCCTCCAGCACACCACGCTGGCCTTCCACGAAGCGCTCGCGCGCAGCCCGCGCGGCCGGTTCGTGCTGATCTCCGCCGCGGCGGCCGGACAGCCGACCCAGGGCAACGCGGGCTACGCCGCCGCCAAGGCCGCGGCGGAGACCTGGACCCTGGCGCTGGCCGACGCGTTCACCGACACCGAGGCGGCGGCCACGATCCTGGTGGTCAAGGCGCTCGTCAACGACGAGATGCGCGAGGCTCGACCCAACGCAAAGTTCGCCGGATTCACCGACGTCGCCGATCTCGCCGCCGAGATCGCGGGTCTGTGGAACACGCCGGCCATCGACCTGAACGGGAAACGACTGTGCCTGAACGTCCCCTGACCCCGCGTCACGACCCCGACGCGCGCGGTTTCGCCAGCGACAACTACGCGGGCATACATCCCGAGGTGTTGGCCGCGATCGGCACGGCCAACGGCGGACACCAGATCTCCTACGGCGAAGACGTCTACACCGAGCACCTGACCGAGGTCTTCCGCGCCCACTTCGGCGAGCGCGCCGAGGTGTTCCCGGTGTTCAACGGCACCGGGGCCAACGTGGTCGGCCTGCAGTCGATGACCGACCGCTGGGACTCGGTGATCTGCGCGGCCACCGCGCACATCAACGTGGACGAGTGCGGGGCGCCGGAGAAGGTGGCCGGCCTGAAGCTGCTCACCGTGGCGACCCCCGACGGCAAGCTCACCCCCGAACTCGTGGACACGCACGCGTGGGGCTGGGGCGACGAGCACCGGGCCCAGCCGAGGGTGGTCTCGTTCGCGGAGAGCACCGAACTGGGCACGGTCTACACGGTGGACGAGATCGCCGCGTTGGTCGCGCACGCGCACGACCACGGCATGCTCGCCCACCTGGACGGCTCGCGACTGGCCAACGCCGCCGCCGCGCTGGACGTTCCGCTGCGGGCGCTGAGTACGGACGTGGGCGTGGACGTGCTGTCCTTCGGCGGCACCAAGAGCGGCCTGATGTTCGGCGAGGCCGTGGTCGTGCTCAACCCGGACGCGGCCCGCGGCATCAAGTATCTGCGCAAGGCGGCGATGCAACTCGCGTCCAAGATGCGGTTCGTGTCGGTGCAGTTCGAGGCGCTGCTCGCCGGCGACCTGTGGCTGCGCAACGCGCGGCACGCGAACGCGATGGCGGCGCTGCTCGCCGAGAAGGTCGCCGACCTGGACGGGGTGACGCTGTCCCGGATGCCGCAGGCCAACGCGGTGTTCGCGGTGCTGCCGACGGATGTGACCGAGCGGATGCAGAAGCGGTTCCGGTTCTACACCTGGGACGAGTCGATCGGCGAGGTGCGCTGGATGACGGCGTTCGATACCACCGAGGCGGACATCGACGCCTTCGCGACCGCGCTGGCCGAGGAGTTGGGCGCGCGGTAGCCGACCGGGCGGGCGGCGTGGGCGGGTCGGGGCGAGTGCCCCGGCCCGCCTTCGCGTATCGCGGGATCCTTGTCGGGACGGATGGGTCGGCGGGGGTGCGTTCGCATCGGGTGCCCGATCGGCGGCGGCAGGTGCTACAGTCACCGACCCAGGTGATCGGAGCGCGCCGTCGTGGACCTGCGAAAGCCCTATCTCGCCGAGCACTTCGCCCCCGTCGCCGACGAGATCGACCGGCGCGACCTGAAGGTTCGGGGCATGCTTCCGCCGGAGCTGAACGGTCGCTACATCCGCAACGGCCACAACCCGCGGCCCGGTGACGTGCCGTCGCACTGGTTCCGGGGCAGCGGCATGCTGCACGGCATCCGGCTGCGGGCCGGCCGGGCCGAGTGGTACCGCAACCGGTGGGTGCGCACCCCCGCGTGGAACGGCGCGCCGTACGTGCGCGCGGACGGCGGCGTGGACCTGACCGCGAGCATCGCCGGCACGCACATCGTCGAACACGCCGGTCGGCTGCTCGCGCTCCAGGAGGGCAACCTCCCGTTCGAGGTGACCCGCGAGTTGGACACGGTCGGCCCGTACGACTTCGACGGCGGGCTGACCACCGCGATGACGGCGCACCCCAGGACCGATCCGGGTACCGGCGAACTGCACTTCTTCGGCTCCTCGCCGGTCCCGCCGTATCTCACGTACCACGTCGCGTCGCCCCGGGGGCGGATCATCCGCAGCGAGGTGATCTGCGGCGCGGGGCCCTCGCTGATGCACGACTTCGGGCTGACGCGGCGTCACGTGGTCTGGCTCGACCTGCCCGTGGTGTTCAACCCGGCGGAGTCCTCCGGCGTGCCCTACCGCTGGAGCGAGTCCTACGCGCCCCGGATCGGCGTGATGCCGCGCACCGGCCCGGCCGTGCCGACCTGGTTCGAGGTGTCGCCGGGGATGGTGCTGCACGTGGCCAACGCGTACGAGGACGCGCGCGGGCGGATCGTGCTGGAGGCGCCGAGGTTCGATCGGGCCGCGTGGGAGACGAGTTGGCGGTGGTGGGTGGGCGCGCCCGGCTATCCCGAGTCACCCGTGGTCGGCGCGATCTCGCACCGGTGGATCCTGGACCCGGCGTCGGGCGTCGCGGGGGAGCAGGAATTGGACTCGCTGGTCGTCGAGTTCCCCACGATCGACGCCCGTGCGGTGGGCCGGCCGCACCGCTTCGGCTACGCGTCGGCCTTTCCCGGGGCGGGGCTGCGCGAGTACGCGATCGTCAAGTACGACCGGGTGAGCGGGCAACGGTGGATCGCCGGGCAGGGGCGCGACCGCATGCCCGGCGAGGCGGTGTTCGTGCCGGCCGAGGGCGGCACCGCCGAGGACGACGGCTACCTGCTCACCGTGGTCGGCGATCTGGCCCGGAACGCGTCGGAGTTGCTGGTGCTGGACGCGCGCAGGATCACCGCGCCGCCGATCGCGGTGGTCGAACTGCCGCGCCGGGTACCGGCCGGCATCCACGGCTCGTGGATCCCCGACCCCGACGGATCGGTTGCCGACGGCTGAACCCGATCACGGTGATCTCCGTGCCCTACAGTCCGAGCAGTGTGCTCGGGTGGGCCGAGCACCGGGTGGGGTGGGAGTGGGATTCGGGTGGGTGCGGCCAGGTTGCTGGGAGTTCTGCTGTTCGTCGGCACGACGGCGTTGGGCATCGTGCTGTATTTCGTCGAGGACACGTCGTTGTCGGATCTGCTCTCGCTCGGGGCGGGGGCGCTGTGCCTGTTCTGGCTGATCATGGTGCTGACCGCGCCGTGGAACCTGTACTTCCGGGCCCAGCGGGTGATCACGGAGATCGCGATCAGCCGGGAGCGGGGCCTGGCCGTGCCGGAGGGGCGCGACGTCGAGGCTCGGCGGATCGCCCGCCGACTGCTCTGCGGCGCGATCGGCGCACACGTGGTCTCCGCCGCGGTGATCGCGTTGATCACCTGGATCTCCGGCGGCGTGGTGGGCTACTGGTTCGCCGGGTTCTACCTGCTCAGCACCCTGTTCCGACCCGGGCAGGCGTATGCGGAGCACCTGTCCCAGCGGTTGCGCGCCATGCTGCGCGAGGTGACCCACCCCCGCGACGACGTGCTCGCGGTCGGTCAGGAGATCACGGCGCTGAAGGCCAGGGTCGAGGCACTGGAGACCCGCACCGAGGAACTGCGGGCGAGTGTCGCGCGACTCGAGGAGACGGCGGTCTCCGAGGCCGCCCACACCACCGCCCGCTTCCACGAAGCGGACCGCAGGGTGGAAGCCCTCGGCCGCCGCTTCGAGGACACCATCAGCCAGTTGACGGACAACCAGGAGGTCATCTCCGGCATCAAGGCGTTCCTGCGTCTTTTGCGCACCGAGCAGAGCTGACCGATATCGCGTCGTTCGGGGCGCCCCCACCTGGGAGGATGGGCGCGTGTACGGGTCGGGTGGGGTCGAGGGCGCGGGGTTTCCCGGTGCGGTGGTCGGGCTGTTCGAGACGCACGTCACCGTGGGGACCCCGGACGTGGACGGGTTGGTTCGGTGGGCCGCCGGGGCCGGCGTCGGGGTGACGCACATCGTGTTGGCGCGGGGACGGACGGTGTCGCAGCCGATGGTCACCGAGCGGTCCACCACGACCCTGCGGGCGGCCCGGGAGCGGGCCGCGGAGTTGGCCGAGGTGTTGCGGCGGGGCGGGCATCGGGTGACGCGGACCAAGATCGAGGTGGCGCCGTCGCATCCGGGGGTGCCTCGGACGGACGCGCGGGCGCGGGAACTCGGGACCGGGATGTACTTCGAGCATCACGTGAAGCTGGTGCTGGCCGAGGGCGCCGCCGAGTCGGGCGGGTTGGTGGCCGAGGTGGAGCGGCACGGGGCGCACCTGTCGTACAACGCGCGGCGGGTGCGGGCGGACGGGCGGGCCGAGCGGTTTGTCACGCAGCGCTGCCACGGGGTCGGCGACGTGGCGGCCACCCGGGCCGCGA
Source organism: Embleya hyalina (assembly GCF_003967355.1). Taxonomy (GTDB): domain Bacteria; phylum Actinomycetota; class Actinomycetes; order Streptomycetales; family Streptomycetaceae; genus Embleya; species Embleya hyalina. The sequence goes on from NZ_BIFH01000014.1 coordinate 205,633, forward strand.
AGGACCTGGTGGCCGCCTTGGCCGCATACGAAATCGCCTCGGTGGAGCGGGAGTTCGTGGTGTTCGACGACAACGGGTCGTTGGATGACGGCTGGTTGGGTGCGCGGTCAGGGTAGGAGCACGTCCAGGAACGGGTTGGCGAAGACGCGGCCCGGGTCGTACTTGTTCAAGGTGGCGCGGGCCGTGTCGAAATCGGCCGTGGTGGGCAGGCCGGTGCGGAACGCGTCGGGGATGCGGCCGGTGACGGCCGCCGTGTCGGTCCAGGCACCGCCGAGGCCGTACGCCCAGCCCTTGGACCACTCCGGGCGGACACAGGCGTAGGCGCCGGTGTAGTTGGCCCAGATCCAGGAGTCCATCTCCCGGTAGAAGTCGTGGTTGGCGGGGGTGCCGGGCAGGGTGGCGACGTCGAGCCAGACCACGGTGTCCCATTCGGGGTGATCGGGGCGCGGGCGGGCGGCGGACAGGGTCGGCTCGACCGCGTTCGGGACCACGACCTCGCTCGCCCGGTCCACGCCGGTCACCCGCAACTCGATCGGACTGTTGCACGGATATCGGCCGTTGGCCTTGTACGCGCTCAACAGGCCCGTGTAGCGCACGAAGAACTCGTTGAGCACCCGCTGTACGTTCGCCCGCGCGGTCAACACCGCCCAGCCGCCCTCGTGGATGCGCAGCGTGGTCGGTTCGACGAAGAGTTGGGTGTTCTTCGACCACCCCCAGATGTCCCAGGTCCAGGTCACGATCAGGCCCGAACCGACCACCGCCATCTCGGCGTTGGTGAACACCTCGGTGCCGCCGACGTTACCGGTGGCGATGTCGGCGAGGAATTTCGCCTGGTCCTCGGTGACGAAGTTGGCGAACGTGTAGGGATAGGGCGCGTCGATCCGGGTGGACGTCCACGGTTTGCTCGGTGCCACGCTCCACACCTTGAGCCACGGCACCGTGGTGAACGGGAACCAGATCACCTCGACCCGGCCCGAGTCGCGCAGGTAGTCGGCGAGCTTCTTGCCGGAGCCGCCGGGCGGGCCCAGCAGGGTGCCGATCTGGTCGTGGTAGAAGTTCTGGCAGCGCAGCCGTTGGTTCGCGTTGGTCTGGAGGGTGACCTCGGTGACGAACGCCCGGCCCAGGTGCACCAGGAAGGGGCCGATCTCGGGGTTGTCGCGCCGGAAGGTCTTCAGGACGTACGCGCCGGCCGCCGGGTCCCACACCACCGCGGTCAGTGCCGTCACCAGGTTGCTCAGCGTGCCGTAAGTGCCGCCCTGGGGCAGGGTTTCGCCGGGCGTCGGGATGCCGCTGCCGTGTGCGCCGATGGCCAGCACCCCACCCACGCTCAGCTTGCCCGGCGCGGTGGTGGCGATCATCCCGCGACCGGCCTCCTCCAGTTTGGTGAGCAGGCGCTCGACGCTGCACCCGGTCTCGACGGTCACCGTGGTCGGCGAGCCCGGATTGATCACCAGCGAGGTCAGGTTCTGTGTGGTGTCCACCATCAGGGTGCGCGAGGTGTCCGCGCCGGGTGGGATCAGGATCGGCGACCAGTTGTGGCTCATGCCGCGCGGGCGGAGCCGGTAGCCCTTCGCGCGCGCCCAGTTCGCCAGCGTCACCACGTCGGAGGGGTGCGCGGGTACCGCCGTCCAGACGTCGTCGGCGCGCATTTCGCCGGACCAGTTCCGGTATTGCCGCACGCCCAGCGTGATGCCGGCCGGGAAGTCGGGCGGGGTCGGCGGCGCGGCGGCCCCGGCGGCGGGGATCAGACCGACGGGGGTCCACTGGGCCGCGACGAGTGCGGCGCCGGCGAGGCCGCCGAGCACCGCGCGGCGGGACGGACCCGGGTCGGGGTTGGGACCCGGGTCGGAGTCGGGGTTCGGGTTCGGGTGGTTCGGTCGGGGCATCAGGATGCCTTTCGGGGCGTCCCGAGGGCCTGCAGCCCGGGGGAGTTCGACATACGGAAGCGGTGGCTCCGGTTCCGGAAGATCGATCCGCTGCGTGCCGAGGTGCGGGTGGAGCGGTGATGTCGAGGCCACGGCGCGGGGGTGGGTGAACGGTTCCGGGCGCCGTGCGATGCCGTGCCGGGCGTGCCGAGGCGGTGGGTTCGGGGCGGTGCCGGAACCCGGGACCGGTCGGCCGAACGGTGCGACGCGGCTGGCCCGAGGGTCCATCCGGAGGCTGCGCAAGTCAACACCGAAAGGTGGGTGACACGTGTCGAGGATGGAGAAGTCGGAGCGGTCGGATCCGCCGGGTATCAGCCGGTTTCGGGGCGTGATCCCGTCAGTACTCCCGGTGTCGAAGTCGGGGTCGGGTCCGAGCGATCGTGGTGATCCGAGCGGCCCGAACGCTCCGCGTGCTCCGGGGTGGGGTGGCCCGCCTTCGACCGGTCCCGGCCCGACCGCTCCCGGGCCGGGCGCACCGGACGCGCGCGCAACACCCCCACGACCGCGCTCGGCGGTTCGCCGGGCGCGGCCTCGGTCGAAGTCGCGGACCGCGACGGCTCGTTCGGATCACCCGGCGCGCCGGAGACCACGGACGCCGTCCCCGCCCCCACCGACAACCGCGCGTCCAACTCGAAGCCGCCATCCGACCGCGGCCCGGCCCGGAACGTGCCCCCCGTCAGCTCGATCCGCCGATGCAGCCCGACCAATCCCGTGCCACCCGCGCCCAGTTCGATCTCCGGCGGCCGGGTGGGCGCGGTGTTCGTCACGGTGATCCGCAACTCGCCGTCGGTGTGCCGCACCAGGACCCGGACGAAGGCGCCGGGCGCGTGCTTGTGCACATTCGTCAGCGACTCCTGGACCACCCGATAGGCGGTGCGCACCACGACCGGCGAGGCCGGCCGGGCCGTACCCTCCACCTCCAGGCGCACATCCACGCCCGCCGCCGCCGACTCCTCCACCAGCGCGGACGCGTCCAGCACCGCCGGCTCCACCGGGGCACGCGCGTCACGCTCCTGCGCGGTGCGCAACACCGAGACCAGGTCCCGCAGTTCGGCCAGCGCCTGACACCCGGTCGAACGCAGGTCCTCCGCCGCCCGCCGGGTCGCGTCGTCGACCGCCCGCGAACGCATCGCGCCCGCCTGGAGGACCATCAGGCTCACCCGGTGCGTGACGATGTCGTGCATGTCCCCGGCCAGCCGGTCGCGCTCCTCCTCTCGAGCCTGCTCGGCGCGCAACTCCTGTTCACGCTCGGCCCGTTCGGCACGCTCCCCGAGGGCCGCGATGAGCCGGCGGCGGGAGGCGATGTAGAGCCCATAGCACGCCGGGGTGAGAGTTCCGAAGGTGTTCCCGGTGTTGGTGCCGAGATCCCGCCAATCCCAGGGCTGCCATGTGGCCAGGCACAGGACGCCGATCAACAGCCACATCCGCCGGCGGTCGCTCACGTAGGCCGCGACCGCGTAGGCCGCGAGCAGGGCGCCGAAGGATTGGTCCTGCAGCAGCGTCGGCGCGACGATCGCGACGCACACCTCGGGATGCCGGCGTCGGACGATCAGGACCAGCCCGGCGATCACCTGCGCCGCGTACGTCAGCCACGCGTCCGCGACGTCCACACCCGACTCCCGCAGATGCAACGCCAAGGCGATCGCGGGAACCAGCGGCCCGACCACGATCGCCAGCGTGACGTCGAAGGCGAACGAGCGTCGGGCCTGCGGCCAGGAGGGGAAGGGGCGGCGGATCGACTCGGCGGCGGAGCGAAAAGTCACGGATGCAACGGTAGCCGGCCGCACCCGACGCGCCGTCAGCCCAGCGGAGGAGAGCACGCGTGGTACCTGAGGCGCGATCCACCCGCGGCGCGGGCCGTCCCGGAACGGTCCCCGCCGGCTCTCGACCACGCGTGTGACCCGTGTAGTCCCCGAGAGCTACCCGCAGGGTCCACTCCCTGGCGCGACGCGGGCTACGGACGCCGATTCCTAGCTTCGTGTCCGGAACGTCGAGGACGGGAGCGGGAGATGCGTGGTCGGCTGCGAATGGGCCTGGTCTCGGTGCTGGTGGCGGCCGGGCTGGCCGGGCCGGGCGTGGGCGCGGCGGAGGCCGCCGCCGCGGCCCCGCCGACGCTGCCGGCGATGTCCGCGACCACCCTGGGCGAGCGCTACACCGCCAACCAGCGGGCCATCGCCGACGCGGCCGGGCTGGCCCGGGACACCGGACACACCGGCCGGGCGGACAAGCTGGCGCGGATGGCCGACCCGGGCCGGACCTTCCTGTCCTTCGACGGCCGCGCGGGCCGGGTCCGAGCGGTCGAGGTGGTCGGCGACCTGGCCGCCGCGGACCGGATCGCCGTCCTGGTGCCGGGCGCCGACACCGATCTGGACCACTTCGACACGCGCGGCGACAAGCCGTACTCGGCCCCCGGCGGCGGCGCGCGCGCCCTGTACGCGCAGATCCACACCCAGGACCCGACCGCGCGCGTCGCGGTGATCGCCTGGCTCGGCTACTCGCCGCCGCACACGATCAGCCTCGACGTGCTGACCACCGGCCGGGCCGACGACGGCGCGCGCGAGCTGCGCCGCTTCGTGGCCGGGCTGCACGCGGTCGCGCCCGCCGCGCAGGTCTCCCTGCTGTGCCACTCCTACGGCTCGGTGGTGTGCGGGCGGGCGGTCTCCACGATCGACGTGGCCGACCTCGCCGTGTTCGGCAGCCCCGGCCTGGGCGTCGACGACCGGGACGACCTGGGCACCGGTGCCCGCGTGTGGGCCGGTCGCGGCGGCTCGGACTGGATCGACGTGGTGCCGCACGTGAGCATCCCGTTCTTCGACACCACCGTCGGCTTCGGCGCGGACCCGACCTCGCGCGGCTTCGGCGCCCGCGACTTCGCCGCCGGCGGCGGGGGCCACTCGGACTACCTGCGGCCCGGCGGGCGGGCCCTGTACAACCTCGCGCTGATCGCGCGGGGCCGCGCGACGGAGGTGACCCATGGCTGAACCGGGCGTGCTGGTACGCCGGATCGAGCGATCGACGCCCGCCGACCGCGAGCGGGAGGTGGACGGTCTGCGGGCGTTCGCCATCCTCGGCGTGGTCCTCGGTCACTGGATCGTCACGGGCGTGTCCGCCGGCGCCGACCACTGGCGGACCGACAGCCCGCTGAGCCGGCTGCCGGACTTCGCCCCGGTCACCTGGCTGCTCCAGCCGCTGGCGGTGTTCTTCCTGGTCGGCGGGTACGTGGGGGCACGCTCGTACGCCCACGCGACGAGCTACCGCTCGTGGGCCCGGCGGCGGCTGATCCGGCTCGGCCGGCCGATCGCCGCGCTGCTCGCGGTGTGGACCGTGCTCATGGCGCTGCTCGCCGACTTCGTGCCCGGCGACACCCTCTACACGCTCGGCAGGCTCGTGCTCTCCCCGCTGTGGTTCGTGCTCGTCTACGCGGGCCTGACCCTGCTCACCCCGCAGGTGGTCCGCCTCGGCCGGGCCGGACCACCGCTCGCGCTCGCCGTGGTCGCCGCGGTGGACCCGACCAGGTTCGCCGCCGACGGGCCGGCCGCGCTCGGCTGGGTGAACGTGCCGGCCGGCTGGCTGGTCCCGTACAGCCTCGGGGTGCTCTGGGCGGGTCCGCATCGGGCCCGGATCGAGCGGTTGGGCGGTCCGCTCCTGGTGGTGGGCGCGCTCGGCTGCGCCGCGCTGATCCGCTGGTGCGGCTATCCGGTCAGCATGGTCGGCGTCCCGGGCCGGGCGATCTCCAACCTCAACCCGCCCACGCTCGCGGCGGTCGCCTTCGGTCTCGCCCAGTGCGGCCTCGCGCTGCTGGTCCGGGCCCCGCTGCGCCGGGTGCTGCGCCGGCGGCCGCGGACCTGGGCGGCGGTGGCGCTGGTCAATCTGTCCGCGATGACGGTGTTCCTGTGGCACCAGAGCGCGATGCTCGCGACCACCTCGGTCGGCATCGGCCTCGGCGGGCTGCCCGGCCTGGGCACCGCGCCGGACGGACTGCCGTGGGTGGCCGCGCGGATCGGCTGGATGCCGGTGTTCGCGGCCGTGCTGCTCGTGTTGTGGGCGGTGTTCCGTCGGTGGGAGGCCGCCGGTGGGCGAGCGCGTGGCTCCTCGGACGCCGGGCGTAGCTCCCGAGAGTGACATCCCGGATCACCCGGGCCGGGGACGCCGTGCCCCGGCCGGGGCCCTAGCCTGCTGTGGATGAGCACCAGGGCAGGCGGATCGGGCGGGCGGGACGTCGACGCCGCGCATGCGGCGGGCCGCGCCGAAATCTCGACCGCCGGCCGGGCCGGTGCGGTCGGCCGGGTGCGGCGGGGGCTGACCACACTGCGCGGCGACCTGTTCGACGCCCGGGTCCGGACGCAGCGTCCGCCCGCCCCGTTCAGCAGCCGCGCGGTCGCGGTGGCCCTGCACTACCTCACCGTGGTGCTCGTCGTGGGCATCCAGGGGTCGGTGTTCGCCGGCTATCCCGGGGTGTCCGGCGGACTGGCCTTCGCCCTGGGCCTGGCCACCGGTGTACCGATCCTGCTCGCACCGCAACGACCGATCGTGGCCTGGTGGATGTCGCTCGGCGCCGCCCTGCTGTGCGCGTTGGTCGCCACGCCGGACGACTTCGCCCCGTCGGGGTCCGGCGGCATGCTGTGGCCGTGGAGCGCGGTCGGCCTGGTCGCCCAGGTGGTGGTGATGGCCTACGTCGCCTTCCACACCCGGGTGCGGATCGTGCTGGAGACGTGGGTGTGCACCGCGCTGCTGGGCGTGCTGCTGGTGCGCAACGCGCAGGACCACCCCTCGCGCTGGGGCACGATGCCCACCCTGGCGATGCTGACCGCGACCGTGATGATCGTCGTGGTCGCCTTCCGGGGCCGCAGCGACGCGCGCCGCGAACTCGCCGTACAGTCCGACCTGACCGCCACCGAACGGGAGCGCAGCGCACTCCTGGAGGAACGCGCGCGGATCGCCCGCGAGTTGCACGACGTGGTCGCGCACCACATGTCGGTGATCGCGATCCAGGCCGAGGCGGCCCGCTACCGGGTCGCCGACCCGCCACCGGAGTTGGTGCGCAGCTTCGTCACGATCCGGGCCAACGCGGTCGACGCGCTGGCCGAACTCCGGCGCGTTCTCGGTTTGTTGCGCACCGATGACGAAGGCGAGGGAGTCGCGGCGGTGGACCGGGACGGCCGACCCGCCCCGCTGCCGACGCTGGAGCGACTGCCCGAACTGATCGACAACGTGCGCGCGGCCGGGATGACGGTGGACCGCGTCACCGTCGGCGCCGCGCGCCCGCTGCCCCAGGGCGTCGACCTGTCCGCCTACCGGATCGCCCAGGAGGCACTGAGCAACGCGCTGCGCCACGCGCCCGGCGCGCGGGTACGGGTCGAGGTCGCGTACGTGCCGACCGGACTCGGGCTGCGCGTGCACAACGAACCGCCGCCGCACCCGACGCCGCCCGCGCGCGACGGCTCCGGACACGGCGTGATGGGCATGCGCGAGCGGGCCGCGATGATCGGCGGCACCCTCGAGGCCGGGCATACTCCCGAGGGCGGCTACCACGTCGAGGTCTTCCTGCCGACGGACGGGCAATGACACTCTCCGGCGGGTGGGGAGCCGGGACGCCACCCGCCGACCGCGACCGAACCGACCGAACCGACCGAGCAGTAGGGACCTCCATGGCCATCCGCGTGCTGATCGCCGACGACCAGATGATGGTGCGCGAGGGCTTCTCGGTCCTGCTCGGCGCCCAGCCCGGGATCGAGGTCGCGGGCGAGGCGGTGGACGGGCGCGACGCGGTCGAACAGGTCGCGGCGCTGCGCCCGGACGTGGTGCTGATGGATGTGCGGATGCCGGTCCTGGACGGCCTCGCCGCCACCCGCGAGATCACCGCCGACCCCGGCTGCGCGACCCGGGTCCTGGTGTTGACCACGTTCGACCTGGACGAGTACGTCTACGAGGCGCTGCGCGCGGGGGCGAGCGGGTTTTTGCTCAAGGACGCCTCGGCGCTGCAACTGGCGGACGCGGTTCGGGTGGTGGCGGCCGGCGAAGCGCTGCTCGCGCCGACCGTGACCCGGCGGCTGATCGCCGAGTTCGCCCGGCTCGGCGGTCCGAGCGCCGGCCCGCGGCCCCGGGTCGAACAGCTCACCGAGCGGGAGACCGAGGTGTTGTCGCTGATCGCCCACGGGTTGTCCAACGCGGAGATCGCCGCGCGGTTGGTGCTCAGCGAGCAGACGGTGAAGACGCACGTCAGCCGTCTCCTGACCAAGCTGAACCTGCGCGACCGCACGCAGGCGGCGGTGTTCGCGTACGAGAACGGCGTGGTCCGGGCGGGCGAGCGCCGCTGACGCGCGGGATCAGCCCGCGTCGGCGGTGCGCGGGTAGGTGTCGATCAGCCGGGTCAGGTGGGTGCCGGCGAGCAGCAGCGGTTCCTCGCTGCGGGTCACCTGGGCGGCCAGTTCGGCGCCCTCCAGCGTGCTGATCACGGTGTGCGCGAGTTCGCGCGCGTCGGTCTCGGCCAGCCCCGCCTCGATCAGCTTGGCGAGGACCGCCTCCCGCCAGTGCGCGAACGCCTCGGCCGCGGCGGCCTGGATGTCCGGCAGGCCGGCGGCGGTGCCGAGCGCGGTCGCGGTGACCGGGCAGCCGTCGATCCAGTCGGAGGCGCGCAGCCCCTCGGCCAGACTCCGGGTGAGCGCGCGGATCGCCGCGCCCGGGTCCGGCTCGGCGGCCAGTACGGCGCCCAGGATGTCGACGAACTCCGCGTCCCCGTGTCGGATCGCGGCGACCGCCAACTCCTGCTTGCCGCCCGGGAAGAAGTGGTACATCGAGCCGAGCGTGGCACCGGCCTCCGTGGAGATCTGCTTGATCCCGGTGCCGTCGTAGCCCTGCCGCTGCATCAGTCGCGACGCCGTGCGCACGATGCGCTCGCGCGTGCCGAGCGGGGTCGCCGGGGCGGCGGGCTCGGACTGATCGGGTCGGCTCCGCTGCGTCTTCGTCTGCACGGGCCGAGTCTATCGAATAGAGCGTTCGTTCCAGGCGTGCTACGTTTCTCTCGCTGGATAGAGCGTTCATTCTAGTCCGGGCGCACCTTTACTCATGCCTCGAAACGGGAGTACTCATGGGCGACAAGCAGGCGGTCACGGTCATCGGTCTCGGTCCGATGGGGCAGGCGATGACCCGCGCGTTCCTGGCCGCCGGCCACCCGGTGACGGTGTGGAACAGGACCGCGAGCAGGGCCGACGAAGTGGTGGCCGAGGGGGCGGTACGGGCCGACTCGATCGAGGCGGCGCTGGCCGCGAACGAGCTGGTGGTGCTGAGCCTGACCGACTACGCGGCGATGTACGCGCTGCTCGAACCGGTCGCCGCGGCGCTGGCCGGGCGCGTGGTGGTCAACCTCGGCTCGGACACCCCGGAGCAGGCCCGCAAGGCGGCCGAGTGGGTGGGGCGGCACGGCGGCCGGCAGCTGACCGGCGGGGTGCAGTCGCCGCCCTCGGGCATCGGGTCGCCGGAGATGTCGACCTTCTACAGCGGCCCGGCCGACGTCTTCGAGGCGCATCGGGACACGCTGGCCGTACTCACCGGCACCGACTATCGGGGCGCCGACCCGGGTCTGGCCGCGCTGCTCTACCAGCTCCAGATGGACATCTTCTGGACCTCGATGCTCAGTGCGGTGCACGCCCTGACGGTGGCCCGGGCGAACGGCATCTCGGCCGAGGAGTTCCTGCCGTACGCGTCCTCGACGGCCGCGTCGGTGCCGGATTTTCTCGCCTTCTGCGCGCCGCGCCTGGACGCGGACGACCACACCGGGGACATGGACAACCTGGCGATGGGCGTGGCGAGCGTCGAGCACGTGCTGCACACCACGCGCGACTCGGGCGTGGACGCGGCACTGCCGGCGGCGGTCCTGGAGATCTTCCGGCGGGGGATCGCGGCCGGGCACGGCAAGGACAGCTTCACCAGCCTGACCGAGGTCTTCCGGTCGGGCCGGGGGTGATTCGGGACGCGGGCAGGCCCCGGCGCAGCGGCAGGACGCAGCGCGGATCCGGGACGCGCAGCGCCACGCCGAGGGGGTGCAGCGCGCCGGTGCCCGGGGTCCAGCCGAACGCGGTGACCGCGTGGGCGTCGGGCACGGCCGCGTACAGGACCCGGCCGACGAAGGCCAGGTCCTGCGGGGCGGCGCCGCCGACGGGGAGGTCGGACATCGGGTGCGGGGCGCCGGCGGCCAGGGTCGTGATGGTGCCCGGGCCGCGGTTGGCCGCGTACACGTGGGCCCCGTCGGGCGCGGTGACGATCGCGGACGGCAGGCCGGGTGCGGCCAGCGGGTGGCGGGTGAGGTCGGGCAACGCCAGGATCGCCGGGTCGAGTTCGCCCAGCAGCCAGCGACCGGACAGGTGCCGGGGGCCGGTTCCGGGTGGAACGGGACGGGTGGCGAGCAACCGCGGCCGGCCCTCGACCAGTCGGTAGGTCAGCAGCGCGTCGCCGCCGAGGTCGACCACGGTGAACGTATCGGTGTCCGCGAACACGATCTGGTGCGGATGCGCGGCGGATTGCCGCTCCGGGACGGCTCCGGAGCCCGACCCCGGCAGCGGGACGGAGGCGGTCGTACCCGCGAGCGCGCCGTCCGGGGCGAGCCGGTGCACGACCAGGTCGCCGCTGCCGTAGTTGGCGGTGATCAGCCGCCCGCCGTCGGGGGAGACCGCGAGATGGCAGGGGATCGCGCCGTGCGACGGGGCCTGTTGCCGGATCCGGGCGCCGTCGGTCGGGTCGATCACGGTGATCGTGCCGACCGGCGCCTCGTCCACGCCGTAGACCAGGCCGAGGCGCGGATGGGCGGCGGCGTACGCGGTGCGGACCGGAGCCGGCGGGCCGACCGGGGTCAGTACGCCCGTGTCCGGGTCGGCGGCGCAGACCACCGTGCGGGCACCGCCGACCAGGACCGGCACCCGACTCGGCGGCACGGGGTGATTCCTCGCCGAGTCGGGTGGTATCGCGGCGTCCTGACGGCTCATCAGAACGCGTCCGCCGGCCAGTGGATCGCGCCGGGGGCGGTGATCGTCGCGCGTACCCGGGCCCGGTCGCTTTGGATCGGCCGGGCCAGCCCGAACGTGGTGTGCCCGGTGCTCAGGTCGGCGAGCACCGCGCCGACCGCCCGGGTCAGCGCCGCGTCGATCGGCACGTGCAGCGTCACCACCGTGCCGGGGCCGCCGAGTTCGCGCGTCGCCGCCCGCAACAGCGCGGGCAGCGCGTACGGGCGGCCCGGGCCGAGCGCGAGTTCGAGCACCTCGCCCGTGTCCGGCCGAACCACCGCGTAGTCGCCCTCCTCGGTGACCAGCACCCGGGTCGGCGGCGCGTACCAGTGCGGGAAGCGGTGCGCCCAGTCGTCGGCGGAACGCACCGTGGCCAGCGGCCGGTTCGCGTTCCAGGCGGCGTGCGTGGCGACCATCCGGGGCAGGTCGGCGGGGGCGGCCGGGCGGACCCGACGATCCCCCCACGCCGCCTCGGGACCGGCCACGCCGCGCAGGTACGGGGTCGCGAAGGTCTCCCAGCCGGATCCCGTGTACACCCCCGGCGTACCGCTGAACATCAACGACCACGCGCAACCGTGGCTCGTCATGTCGTCGACGGCCAGGGAGAGCAGCCGCCGGATCAGCCCCCGGCCGCGGGCCCGGGGCGCACTGGCCACGCTGCCCACGCACCCGACCGTGTCCACCCCGCCCGCCGGGGCGCGGATCGGGCGGGGCTGCCAGTGCACGACGGCGTCGATCGTGCCGTCGTCGTCGGTGGCCACCAGGGTGCGCGGATGCCGGCCCGCGTCGCGCGCGTGCAGCGCGGGCAGGGTGGGCGCGTCCGGGAAGGCCACCGCCCACAGGGCGCGCAGCGCGGGTTCGTCGGCCGTGGTGGTCGGGCGCAACCGCATCTCAGATCGCCAGGTTCCCGCTCGTGGCCACCCGCGCGCCGTCCGCCGGCATCGCGGTCCGGGTCACCCCGTCCTCGACGCAACCGGTGTGCAGCGCCGAGGAGGCGCCGCCGAACGCCTCCGGGCGCAGCTCCAACCGGCCGCCGGTGAACCGGGTCTGGCCGGCCATCCAGTGGTTGACCCCGCCCGCCAGGCGCACGTGCGCACCGTCGGTGGTCGAGGCCGCGCCGGCCAGATGCCAGCGCAGCACACCAGCCCCGGCGCCCCGGGACAGCAGCGCGCCCGCGCCGTTGGCGCCGCTCAGTCGGGTGCCGGCGCTCACATGCAGGTTCTGGTCGCGGACGGCCGACAGCAGGATTCCGGTATCGGTCAGGGTGCTCGCGGTCAGGCGCAGTACGGCCGAGCCGACCTCCAGCGGCGCGGCGGCCGGCCCCGCGCCGACGAGGGTGCAGGAGTCGAAGTCGACCTCGCCCGAGCCGCGCAGGATCGCGCCGTCGACACCGGTGAACAGGCAGTCCCGGAAGTGCACGGTGTTGCTCACCGGCGTTTGCACCAGCACCTGCTTCGCGGGCAGGTCGAACGTACAACCCTCGACGATGTTCGGCCGGGTCGAGCGGTTGGAGCGCTGGCCGATCGCGAACGTGCGGGCCACACAGCCGCGCATCTGCACGCCGTCGGCGTTGACCTGCAGCGTGCCGCCCGGGTCGAAGGTCGGGCGCGGGATCACCCGGACGTTCTCCAGGGTCAGATCGGTGATCTTCGTACCCGCGACGAACCACGAGCAGGTGTGGTCGCGCACCGTGATGCGCTTGGCCGAAGTACCCCACAACACACCGGAGTTGGCGATATCCATCAGTCCGGAGTTGCCCTCGAAGAGCAGATCGTGCTCGTACTGGCCGTGTGTGGTGAAGGGGTTGCCGCCCTGGTCGTCGCCGTCGCCGTGACAGTTGACGACGTGGCAGTAGGCGGACGCGGTCAGGTCGTTCAGGTGTCGGGCGTTGCTGGAGACGCAGTCCTCGACCCGGCCGTAGAGGCAGTAGATCTGCTGGGTCAGATACCCCGCGCCGCCGTACATCACCGTCGGCGGGTTCTTCAACGACGAGCGGGCGGTGACGAAGTGGGTGCACCAGCGGCGCATGACCACCGGCCAGAACGAGCCGGTCGCCTCGATCCCGTCGACATCGCAGCGCACCGCGTACTCGTACGCGATCGGGTGCGAGCCGGTGTACTCGTCGTCGTTGGCACCGGCCCCGAAGAACACCATGTTTTGGACGTCGGCGCGCCGCACGGGTTCCACCCGGGTCCAGGTGATGCGGCGCCCGGCGGTCAGTTCCCACCCGTTGAGGTAGTCGGCCCGGATGTGCTTGCCGTCCACGATCTGGGTGATCTCGACGAGCTTCTGCAACTCGCGCTCGTAGGTGCCGCCGCCGGCGATCGGGTCGATCTCGACCGTCCACCACTGGCCGACCTCGAACGCGCCGGCGTCGGGAACCGGGAAGACGTCGGTGAGTTCGATGACGGTCTCGGCCAGGGGGTAGGTGACGACGGTGTCGGTGACCTTGCCCCGGAAGTACAGGACGGCGCCGAACGGGTTGTCGTGGGTGTTCTTCTCGATGCCGGTGGTGCGTACGGTGTGGCCGCCGAAGTCGAGCACGATGCGGGAGCGGCCGAAGGTGTGGCGCTTGACGAAGAGCAGGTCGGTGTGGGCCTCGACGCGGTGGATGTACGGGTCGTTCACCATCGCGTCGAGCGCCGCGTCGGCGGGGACCTTGTCGTCCAGGATGCCGAACCGACGGAAATCCATCACCCCGTCGTGCACCTGGATCCACCGACCGTCCCGGCGCGGCGACGGATCGGCCAACACGGTGCCGCCGTTGACCGCGAGCCGCGAGCGCGGGTCCCAGCGCACCACCATGCCGCCGCCGTCGCCCGCCGCGTGGTAGCCGGCCACCAGGACCACGGCGTCCGTCGGGAATCGGCGCGGGTCCAGGCGCAGCAGCGCGGCGACGTTCGGCACGCTCGTGGACACCTCGCGCGGGCCGCCGCCGTTGCGGTCGTCGTCGGGGGCGGCCGAGGCGGTGCCCGCGGCGGCCGTGCCGGCGAGCAACAACCCGCCCAATCCGCCCGCGGCCAGCAGTCGGCGGCGGGACGACGAAGGGGAAGAACCGAGTGAGGACATGGGGGTCCCGCTCACTTTCTCGATCCGTGCACGAAGTGGGGTCGGGTGTACGCCCGTCGGCCCTGTTCGGGCCGACGGGCGTACACCGGTGATCAGAGCGAGCTGCGGTACGGCGGCATGTGGCGCATGCGCGGCATCTGGTCCGCGAGCACGCCGCCGTCGACGACGACGCGGGTGCCCGTCACGTAGGACGCGGCGGGCGAGGCCAGGAAGACCACCGCGCCGGCGCACTCGTCGGGGGTGGCGTAGCGGCCGAGCGGGATTCGTTCCCGGTAGGCGGCCTCGAACGGCTCCCGGTCCAGCGGGAATTCGCCGTCGATGGGCGTCTCGACCATGCCGGGCGCCACGGCGTTGACGGTGATCCCGTGCGGGGCGAGTTCGACCGCCAGGCTCTGCACGAGCAGGTCCACACCCGCCTTGGACGCGTTGTAGTGGGCCAACCCGGCCTCGGCGACGTGGGCGTTCTTCGAGGTCACCGCGATGATCCGGCCGGCGACCCGGTCCGCGATCTGGTGCTCGGCGACGCGCTGGGACAGGAAGAACACCGCGTCCAGGTTCACCGCGAGCACCCGTCGCCAACTCGCCACGGAGATCTCGTTGAACCGTTCCAGTGCGGCCGTGCCCGCGTTGTTGACCAGGATGTGCAGCGGCCCGGCCGCGGCCCGCACCTCGTCCACGAAGCCGGCCAGACCGGCGGTGTCGGCCAGATCGAACGGCATCACCCGGGCGGTGCGGCCGGTCGCCTCGACGGCCGCGCGGGTCGGCTCCAGGTCGACGCCCGGCAGGTCGGTGAGCACGATGTCGGCGCCCGCCCCGGCCAGCGCGACCGCGAACGCCCGGCCCAGGCCGCCGGCCGCGCCGGTGACCAGGGCGGTGCGGTCGGTCAGCGCGAAATCCACCGTGCGCCCCGCCCCGCCGCCGGTCACGACAACCCCAGCAGGGGCAGCGCGTCGCGGAAGATGATCGCCTCCACCGCGTCCCGGTCCAGCGGCGGCAGACCCGGGATGCCCGGCACGGCGGCCACCTCGCGCAGCCCGGTCACCGACGCGTCCACCGTGGTGAACGGGTAGTCGCTGCCGAACAGCAGCTTGTGCAGCACGCCGTAGTCCTGGGCCAGCCGCAGGCTGTGCCACAGCTGGAACGGCCGGTAGTGCAGCGCGCTCAGATCGGCGTACAGGTGCGGGTGCTTGCGGATCACCGCGATGCACTCGCCCTCGAACGGGTGGCCCAGATGCGCGAGCACCATGCGCAGTTCCGGATGCCGGATGGCCACCGGGTCCAGCAACCTCGGCTGCGCGTAGGCGATCGGCGCCGCCGAGACGAACGTGGTCCCGGTGTGCACCAGGATCGGCAGGCCGTTGTCCTCGGCGTAGGCGAACAGCGGGTCGTACTGCGGATCGCCCGGGTCGAAGCCCGCGTACATCGGCATCAGCTTGATCCCACGCAGCCCCAACTCCTGGTGGCCGAACCGTAGTTCGTCCTGCCAGCCGGGTTGGGTCGGATCGATCGACAGATAGCCGATCAGCCGCTCCGGCTGCGCGCCGACATACTCGGCGACCGCCTTGTCCTCGACCCAGAGACCGCTGCGCCGGGCCTTGCCGCCGACCACGATGGTGCGGGTGTTCGCCGGGCTGCTCGCCGCGTAGTCGGCCCAGCGCACGGTCAGGTCCACCTCACCCGCGTGCGCGCGGGCCGACTCGGCCTTGAACGCGTCGTCGAAGTCGCAACACTGCCGGAACAGATGGGAGTGCACGTCGACGATGCCGGGGCTCGCCGGCGCGGACGTCATGTGCGATTCCTCTTCTCCCAGCCGGCCGAGAACATGTTCCAGAACCGGTGCGTCGGCGGGTGTTCGGCGAACACGTCGTCGTCGAGTTCGACGCCGAAGCCGGGCGCGGTGGGGATCTCCACGTGGCCGTCGGCGGTCACCGGCAGCGCGCCGCGCACCGCGTCGAACACGTACGGCTCCAGCAGACCGTCGAAGGTCTCCAGGATCTTGAAGTTGGTGATCCCGAGCGCGGCGTGCACCGAAACCGTGGTGCACAGCGGGGAGTTGGAGTTGTGCGGGGCGACCATCACGCCGTGCGTGTCGGCGATCGCGGCCAGTTTGCGCACCTCGGTGAGACCCCCGGCCATGGACAGGTCCGGCTGGATGATGTCCACCGCGTCGGTCGCGAACAGTTGCTTGTACTCGTAGCGGTTGTGGAAGTGTTCGCCGCCGGAGATCGGGAACGGCGCCCGGGCGCGCAGTTCCGCGTAGCGCTCGATGTGCGTCCAGGGCATCGGCTCCTCCAGCCAGCCGATGTCGAACGGCTCCAACGCCCGCAGCAGCGCCGAGGCGGTGGTCATCGCGAACCGCGCGTGTCCCTCGACGAACAGGTCCACGTCCGGCCCGATCGCCTCGCGGACCGCGCCGACCAACTCGACCGACTGGCGCAGTTCGGCCCGGGACAACTCGTGCAGCCCGGCCCCGAACGGGTCGAACTTGAGCGCCGAATACCCCTTGGCCACGGTCTCCTTGGCCTTCGCCGCGAACACCGCCGGGTCGCGCTCGCCGTTGTACCAGCCGTTCGCGTACACCCGGACCCGGTTCCGGCAGGCGCCGCCGGTGAGCCGGTACACCGGCACACCCAGCGCCTTGCCTATCAGGTCGTGCATGGCCTGGTCGAAGCCGGAGAGCACGATGCCGCCGATGTCGCCGCCGCGCAGGAAGTCGCCCTGGTACAGGCGCAGCCAGATCTCCTCGGTGTCGAACGGGTCGGCGCCGATCAGGTGCCGCCGCGCCATCGCCTCGGCCAGTGCCGCGGTCTCGGCGACCCGGTAGGGGTGGGTGATCTCGCCGACGCCGGACAGGCCCTGGTCGGTGTGGACGCGGACGTAGCCGAAGTCGCGCCACGCGGTGCCCAGGAGCAGGGTCTCGACGTGGGTGATCCGGCCGGCGGGTCCGGTGGGTCGGGTGCGGTCGACGACGAGCATCAGTGGGCCGTCCCCTCGGTCGCGCCGCCCATCGTGGAGGTGCCGGCGAGTTCGTCGATGCCGCCGTCCTTGATCGCGTCCTGCACGGCCAGTTCGGTGGCGGCGATCAGGTGGTCCACGTCGGCGTCGGTGTGGGCGTACGAGATGTGACTGCGCTTGAGGTTCAACGGCAACTCGAACACGCCGTGTTCGAGCAGTCGGCGGCGGTAGCCGATGAACAGGTTCGCGTCGTTGGCGAGCAGGTCGTCGTAGCTGCGCGGCTCGCCGCCGGCCATGAAGTAGGTGACGAACACCGAGCCGTAGCCGGTGACCACGGCCGGGACGCCGAGCCGGGTGTACATCTCGGCCAGGCCGGTGCGCACTCGCTCGCCGAGGCGGAACACGTGCTCGTGGACCGGCTGTTCGCGCAGCTTGCGCAGCGTCTCCAGGGCGGCGGCGACCACCCACGGGTGGCCGTTGTAGGTGCCGGCGAAGAACGCGGGCGCGCCGGGACGGGTGCTGAACTGCTCCATCAGGTCGGCCCGGCCGCCGAGCGCGCCGACCGGGGCGCCGTTGGCGATGGCCTTGCCGAAGGTGGTCAGGTCGGGGGTGATCCCGGCGATCTTCTGGTAGCCGCCGAGGTCGTGCCGAAAGCCGGTGATCACCTCGTCGAAGACCAGCACCGAGCCGTGCGCGGTGCACTGTTCGCGCAGCGTGGTCAGGAACTCGGCGTCGGGCAGCAGGCAACCGACGTTGTGCGGGATCGGCTCCAGGATCACCGCGGCGATGTCCGCGCCGTGTTCGGCGAACGCGGCGCGCACCGCGGCCGGGTCGTTGAACGGCAGGACCAGGGTGGCGGCCAGCACCTCGGGCAGGATCCCGGTGGAGATCGGGTCGGGCGCGCCGACCGCCTCGGGCGAGGAGATCACGTTCAGGCTGACCGCGTCGTGCCAACCGTGGTAGCAGCCCTGGAACTTGACGATCAGCCGCCGTCCGGTCACCGCGCGGGCGACCCGCAGCGCGTGGAACGTGGCTTCGCTGCCGGTGCTGGTCAGCAGCACCTTCTCGACCGAGGGGACCAGGTCGACCAGGGTCTCGGCGAGGGTGACCTCGCCCTCGGTGACGGCGACGCCGGTCAGGTCCAGGCGCGTCGCGGCCTCGGCCACCGCGCGCTGTACGTCGGGGTCGTTGTGGCCGAGCAGCGGCGGACCGAACGCGGAGTGGTAGTCGGTGTAGACGCGCCCCTCGGCGTCGGTGAAGGTCGCCCCGCTCGTGCCGGTGACGATCAGGTCGGTCAGGCCCGGGATCCGGCGCTGACCGCTGTTCACCCCGCCCGGAATGACCCGAAGGGCTCGGGCGGGAAGGGAGTCGGTGGCGGCTGTGCCGACACTCATCGGTGGGCTCCTTGCGTCGTTCGTGACCGTTCGGATCCGCGGCCCTGCCAGGCCGTGGACCTCCGGCGCCATCCGCCTTCGGCACGCGTCGCAGGTGGTGCATTTTCGTTTTCTGAACACTGTTCGACAGAGCCGAACAGTACGAGACTCTACATTTGGATGTACAAAGCAGTCAAGAGGTCTGGACCGGTAAAGTGTTCTGCTATGTCGAACAGCGTTAACGAGAATGTCGAGGAGTCGAAGTACTGGGTGAAGTCCGTCGCCCGGGCCGCGGACATCCTCGAAGTGCTCTCCGCACGTGGTCCGGGGGACGGCATGAGCGTCACGGAGGTCGGTCAGGCCTGCGGGATCTCGAAGAGCGCGACCTTCGGACTGCTCCAGACCCTGCGCGGCTACGGCCTCGTATCCGACGAAGGCGAGGGGATGAATCGGCGCTACCGGCTCGGGATGGGCCTGGCCCGACTCGGCGACCGGGCCCAGGCCCAGGTGTCGCTGCGCGACGTGGCCCGCCCGGTGCTGGCCGAGCTGACCCGGCAGACCGGCATGGCCGCCCGCTTCGCGGTGCCCGAGGGCGGGCTCGCGGTGGTGGTCGACCAGATCGGCATAGAGCAGCGGGTCCGCCTGGACCTGCGCATGGGGGTGCGGGAACTGCCGCACTGCACGGGCCTGGGCAAGGCGATCCTGTCCGCGTTGCCCGAGGCCGAGGCGCGCGAGGTGATCCAGCGCTCCGGGCTGCCCCGGCGTACCTCGCACACCATCACCGACACCGAAACCCTGATCGCCCACCTGCGCGACGTGCGGGCGACCGGCTACGCGCTCGACGACGAGGAGGACGCGGACGGGATCTTCTGCATCGGCAGCCCGGTTCGCGACCACCGCGACCAGTGTGTGGGCGCGATCAGCATCACCGGCCTCAAGCTCGACCTGCCCGGCTGGCGATTCCAGGAACTGGGCCGCCAGGTGCGGGCCGGCGCGCTGCGGGTCAGCCGCGAACTGGGCAGCACGGAGAGTGGCGAAGGCGACATCGGCGCCGGCTGAAACCGATGGGTGAACAATCGGGTGAAGGGGTCGTGATGGAACAATTCGTCGCGACCCCTTCGTGTTCCCGCGATTACGGACGATGAAAGTCGGCCAAGGGGGCTTGACCAGGATCGATGTCCGGGCCTACGTTCCTGGACTCATCAGGGCCCGCACGTTCGCTGCCACGAATCGTGCCCGATCGCCGGCCCTGGGTTGACGGTCCGTCACCACGGCCACGCAGCCCACCCCATGCCATCCGCCGCGCGTTTCCCTCCCCGGTCGGGAAGCGACGTCATCGGCACGCGCCACGGGAAGCATCCTCCGTCGAAGGCCGAGGTTCCCCGATGAGCACGTCCCCCACTCCTTCCACCTCCACCGCCACGCCGTCGGCTCCCGCTCCCGGGTCGTCGCGCCGGCGGCTGCTCGCCGCCGGCGGTCTCGGCGGGTTGTTGCTCGCCGGCACCGCCGCGGTGGGTTCGGCCTCGGCCGCTCCCGACGACGACCGGCACGGCGCCGGCTCGCGCGACGTGTCGATGAGCGTGCCGAACGTGGCCGCGTTGTTGCGGATGAACGTCAAGCCCCTCGAGGCCGACGCGATGGTGCTGGTCGCCGGCTACCACGCGGCGGGCGACGGCGGCGGCATGGTGGTGCGCTGGGACCCCCGGTCGAAGCTGGCGGTCAACGGCGGCACCGTGCTCGCCGATCCCGCCGTCCGTCGGGACGGTCGGTGGATCCAGGTGCACGACGGGGTGATGGATTTCCGTCGGTTCGGCATCCTGGACGACAAGGTCCCCGCCGACGCGGCGCTCGACGCGATGGTGAACGACCCGTACATCCACCGCGTCGAGGCCCACTCCGACCTGCTCTTCGTCAAGCGCCACACCTTCGGCCGCTCCCGCATCGTGCTCGACTTCGGCGGCCACACCGTGCGCACCACCGGCATCGAGAAGAACACGTACGACAACCCGTTCGGCGCCGTCCTGTACTTCCGGGGCAAGGTCACCGACACCGTGGTCAAGGCCAGGCTGTCCCAGCCGATGCCGGACCTCGCGGACGTGTTCGAGGTGCCGGACAGCGCGGCGTTCAAGGTCGGCGACTGGTGGGCGGTCACCATCGACCCCGAACCGGGCAAGGGCAAGTACGAGCAGGAGGTGCAGCGCCTGGTCGAGATCACCCAACTCGTCGACGCCACGCACATCCGGGTCGGCTACAAGATCGGGTGGGACCTCGCCGCCGGTCGCACCTTCACCTGGACCCGGATCGAACCGGTGGACCGGGCGCACGTGCGCAACATGGTCTTCCAGGGCATCGCCGACGGCGACCAGTACACCGGATCGCACCCGATCGCCTACGAGTACACGACCAACTGCGACGTCGAACACGTCGACGCGGTAGGCACGTTCTGGCCGGTGATCATGCGCCGCTGGTGCACCCACTACCGCACCCGCGCCTGCTCGCTGCGCAACCCGGCGAGCGTCACCTGGGGCGGCGCCGGCTATCTCACCCAGCAGATCTACTGCCTGTACGGGCACGTCGAGGACTGCCACGTGGCGAACAGCCGGCACCTCAACGACCTGACCGCCTCCGCCTACTGCTACGTGACGAACTGTCACGGCGACGGCGACGACCAGGGCCCGTTCGTGACGCACGGTCAGTTCGAGCACGATCTCGTCTACACCGGCAACTCCGGCCTGATGACCTTCGCCAACTCCGGTGCCGCCTGGGGGTCGGTGGCCAAGCGCATCACCGTCCGCAAGCACGTGTGCTCGTGGTTCGTGGCCCGGGTGAAGATCACCGATCTGACCCTGGAGGACATGCAGGTGATCGGCAAACCCGCGCTGGCCGGCTCCGGGATGCTCTGGGTCAACGCGGACGGCGTCCAGATCCGCGGCTGTACCGCGTCGGGGCCGCTGATCGTCTCGCAGGCCTCCAACCGTTCGCAACGCGCCAACGTGATCGCCGACTCGACGTTCACCCTGGCCAAGGACGCCGAGATCACCCAGGCGAACGTGACCAACGACCTGCACCTGGAACGGGTCACGCTCAAGGGACTGGACAACGCGGCGCTGCGCAACGCCGGTCGGCTCGTACTCACCGAGTGCACCCTGATCGGTGCGCCGAACGCCGCACCGGTCACCGTCACCGGCGCCGCGCTGGCCGTGTCCGGCGGCGAACTGCGGGACACCGGGCTGCGGTTGGCGGGCACCGGCGAGCAGAGCGTGGCGCTGTCGCGCACCCGGCTCGGCGGCACCAACGCCGCCCGCGCGCTGCTGTCGCGCACCGGCGGCGCCCGCACGGTCCGCTGGCAGTTGGACGGTTGCGCGTCGACCACCGCCGACGCGGCCACCGCGCACGTATTGATCGGCGAGGGCACCAACCGCTACCGCGCGGCGGGCAACACCTTCGCCGGCGGCCGACTCGAACTGGCCGGCGCGGCCTTCGGCGGGACCGGCGCACTGCTGCACAGCGGCTGCGTCGAGGACGGCGTCACCCGTACCGCGATGCCCGACGAGGGCCCGCGCGTCGCGCACACGGCCGGCAACCAGCTGATCTGACCCGCCCGCACCAGGGCCCGCAGCACCCTCGTATCCGCACCGCCCTCGCACCACGGGAAGCACCATGACCGCCACCGGTTCGACCACGAACACCGCCACGCCGGCCCGCACCGACCGACCGGCCATCACCGACCGACCCGTACGGTTCGCGCTGGTCGGCGCGGGCAACCGGGGTCTGACCTACACCGATTGGATCCGCCGGCACCCCGACCGCGCCGAACTGGTCGCGGTGGCCGACCCGCGCGCCTCGGCCCGGACCGCGTCCGGGGCGAGCACGCAGTTCGAGGACTGGCGACCACTGCTCGACGAGCGCATCGCGGACGCGGTGATCGTGGCCACCCAGGACCGCGAACACGTCGAGCCGATCCTGGCGTTGGCCGCGGCCGGCTACGCGATCCTCACCGAGAAGCCGATGGCCGCCACCGAGGCGGACTGCCGGCGCATCCTGGACGGCGTGACCTCGGCCGGTGTGCCGTTCGCGGTGTGCCACGTGCTCCGGTACACCCCCTACACCGACCTGGTGAAGGGGGTCCTGGACTCCGGCGTACTCGGCTCGATCGTCAGCCTGGACCTGCTGGAGCCGGTCGGCTGGTGGCACTACGCGCACAGCTACGTACGCGGCCCGTGGAGTCGCGAGGCCGATTCGTCGCCGATGATCCTGGCCAAGTCCTCGCACGACCTGGACTGGATCGGGTACGTCACCGGCGCCCGGATCGAGACGGTGGCGAGCTTCGGCGGCCTCGCCCACTTCAAGCCGGAGAACGCGCCGGCGGGCTCGGCCCGCAACTGCCTGGACTGCGCGGTCGAGCCCGACTGCCCCTACTCGGGACCGAAGTTGTACTTCCCGGCGCTGCGCGAGACCGGCGACGCCTGGCCGATCAACCACGTCACCGACGCCGCGCACGGGCCGGACGATCAGGCCGAGTTGGTCCGGGCGCTGCGCGAAGGCCCGTACGGGCGCTGCGTCTACCACTGCGACAACGACGTGGTGGACCACCAGGTGGTGGCCATGCAGTTGTCCGGCGGGATCACCGCGACCTTCACGATGACCGCGTTCACCGAGCAGACGCACCGTCAGGTACGGATCTTCGGCAGCCACGGCTGGCTGCGCGGCGACGGCGAGAAGGTCACCGTGCACACCTTCGCCGACGACCGGGTGGTCACGCACGACGCGGGCGCGTCCGGGTCGAACGCGGCGGACGGACACGGCGGTGGGGACACCGCGCTGATCGACGCGTTCGTCACGGCGCTCGCCACCGGCGATCCCGCGCACATCCGCTCCAACGGCACCGACTCGCTCGGCAGCCACCTCGCCGCCTTCGCCGTCGAACGCTCCCGACTCGGCGGCAACACCGAGACCGTGCCGCGAAGTTGAGCGCCCGGTCGGGGCGACCGACCCCGCCGCCTCGGCCCCGCGGCCTCGGCTCCCCAGAACTGACACCCCGTCAAATCTCGCTGTCAGGAGACGCGATCCCCATGAGAAGAACCATCCGCCCGCGCACCGCCCGCCTGATCGCCCTCCCGGTGCTCGCCACCGCCCTCACCGTGAGCCTGGCCGCCTGCGGCGGCTCGTCCGGCCCGGGCTCGGGCGGCAAGACCGTCACCACCTGGATGTACCCGGTGATCGCCGACGAGGCGAAGAACAAGGAGTACTGGGCGGGTCTGAGCGACGCGTTCAGCAAGGCCAACCCGGGCTACAAGGTCAAGGTCGAGACCTACCCGTGGGCCAACCGGGACACCGCGCTCGCCACCGCCATCGCGGCCAACAAGGGCCCCGACGTGGTCTATCTGGTGCCGGACCAGCTGCCCAAGTACGCGCGCAGCCTGGTGCCCGCCGACGACTACATGCCGGCCGCCGACAAGGCCGACTTCCGCAAGGCCGCGCTCGACTCGGTGAGCGTGGACGGCAAGCCGATGGCCACCCCGCTGCTGATGAGCGCCAACCCGCTGATCTGCGACAAGCGGGTGTTCGCCGCGATCGGCGAGACGAACTACCCGAGCACGTGGGACGACCTGCTCAACCTGGCGCCGAAGCTGAAGGAGAAGGGCTACCAGGCGACCAGCTACAGCGGCGACACCCAGCAGACGCTGAACCTGACCTGGTACCCGATGCTCTGGCAGGCGGGCGGGGACGTGTTCGCCGCCGACGGCAAGTCGGTCGCGTTCAACTCCGAGGCCGGGGTCAAGGCGCTGACCTACCTCAAGACCCTGGTGGAGAAGGGCTACACGGACAAGGACCAGGTCACCACCACGCCCAAGCTGGAGCAGACCCCGGTGGCCAAGGGCAAGGTCGCCTGCACCTGGCAGAACACCCCGGCCGACGTGGAGAAGTTCTGGGGCAAGGACAACATCGTGGTCAAGCCCCCGCTCAAGGACGCCAAGTCGGCGGGCTACGGCACGGTCGGCTCGTTCGCGATGCTCAAGGGCGCCAACAAGGACGCCGCGGGCAAGTGGATCTCGTTCGTGTCCAAGCCGGAGAACAGCCTGGCCCTGGTCAAGTCCAACGGCTACTTCCCGGCCCGCACCTCGGCCGCCGACCCGTACCCGGGCGACGCGCTCCAGGCGGACGTGGCCAAGACGCTCGACGTGATGAGCTCCGGCCCGCTCAAGGAGAAGTCGCGCGACGTGATGGGCGTGCTCGCGCCGGAGATCCAGGCCGCGCTGATCGGCAACAAGAGCCCCAAGGACGCGCTGAACGACGCGGCCAAGGCGGCGAACGCGCTGCTCGCGCGCTGACCCCGACCGGGCGGCCCGACTCCCGTGCGGGCCGCCCACCCTTCGTTGTTCCATCCGCCTTCCCAGCCCCAGGAGGTCCCCGTGGCCGCAGTCGCGGAACAACCCCGCAGGCTCCGCCGACGCGGGCCGCACGCCCGCCGCGAGGCCCGGATCGGGCTGCTGTTCGTCCTGCCCGCCTTCGTGCTGTTCGTGCTGTTCCGCTTCGGACCCAGCATCGCCGGCGTGCTGCTCGGTTTCACCGACTACTCGCTGATGGACTCGCCGACGTTCACCGGCCTCGACAACTTCACCCGGCTGTGGGACGACCCGGTCTTCTGGTCCTCGCTCAAGGTCACCGTGCTCTACACGGTGATCACCGTGCCCGGCACGATCGTCGCCGCGATGGGTCTGGCCCTGCTGACCCGGCGCGCGTTCCGCGGATCCAAGCTGTTCCGCTCGATCTTCTTCCTGCCGGTGGTCACCAGCCTGGTGCTCGCCTCCACGGTGTTCATCTGGATCTTCTCCACCGACGGCCCGTGGTCGACGGTGATGGGCTGGGTCGGCGGACACACCGGATCCTGGCTGGCCGACGACGTGTTCGTGGTGCCGGCGCTGGCCATCGTGGGCATCTGGTCGCGGTTCGGCTACGGCATGCTGATCCTGCTGGCCAGCCTGCAGAACGTGCCGCGCGAGTTGGAGGAGGCCGCGCTCACCGACGGCGCGGGCCCCTGGCAGCGCTTCCGGTACATCATCCTGCCGAGCCTGAAGCCCGCGCTGTTCTTCCTGGCCGTGATCGAGACCACGGCCAGCTTCCAGGTGTTCGACGCGGTCTACGTGATGACCGGCGGCGGTCCGGCGAACGCCAGTTACACGCTGGTCTTCCAGCTCTACGACGCCGGCTTCAAGTACTTCGATCTCGGCTACGCCAGTGCGATCGGCCTGGCCCTGTTCGTGCTGACGCTCATCGTCGCGGTCATCCAGCGCCTGGTGATCGGGAAGGAGAAGTGACCATGTCCCTGGATACACACGGCACGCACGAGGCCCGCGAGGCCCGCGAGGTGACCGTGACCGAGTCGCCGTCGGTGGTGGCGGTGAAGGGCCGGCCTCCGCGCTCTCGGCTCCGGTCGCGTGGGCGCGACCGCTTCGGCGCGGGACGCGAACAGGACACCGTGCCGTACGCGCTGCGCGGCACCCGACGCGGCAAGGTGCTGCGCGGCGTGCTGCTCGGCGTGGTGGCGCTGGCCACGATCTTCCCGTTCTACGCGATGGTCGTGTTGTCGCTGAAGCCGTCCGGCGCGGTCGAGTTCCCGGGCAGCCTGCTGCCGTGGAACCTGACCACGAGCGCGTACAGCGACGTGCTCGGCTCGCAGGACGTGCCCCAGTGGTTGATCAACACGCTCATCTACTCGATCGTCGGCGTGCTCGGCACGCTGCTGCTCTCCGCGCTGGCCGGCTACGCGTTCGCCAAGAAGCGTTTCCCCGGCCGCGAGGCGATGTTCTGGTCGTTCCTGTCGATGGTCATGGTCCCGTACCACGTGACGATGATCCCGACATTCGTCCTGATCGCGAAGATGAACGGCGTCGACACCTACTGGGGTCTGATCCTGCCGTCCCTGGCCAACGCGCAGGCGGTGTTCCTGATGCGGCAGTTCATCCAGGGCCTGCCGGACGAGCTGTTCGAGGCGGCGAAGATCGACGGCGCCTCCGAGTTCCAGATCTTCGTCCGGATCGTGCTGCCGCTGATCAAGCCGATCATGGCCACGCTCGGCACGTTCGTCTTCCTGTGGCACTGGAACGACTTCCTGTGGCCGCTGATCGTCGGGCAGAGCACGGACATGCGCACGCTGACCGTCGGCATCGCCTCGCTGCAACAGCAGAACGTGCCGCTCAACGTGGTCCTCGCGGGCTCGGTGGTCGCGTTCGTCCCCATCTTCATGGCCTACCTGGTGGGCCAGCGCTACGTCACCGAGGGCGTGGCGGCAACCGGAATCAAGGGCTGAGAGCTGATCACGCGTCATGAATGTTGCAGGGGTAGCGGAATCGGCGCCGGTCGGACCGACCGGATCGGTGTTCCCGGACGGTGAGGCCGAGTTGGAGGAACTGCTCGCGACGCCGTCGGCCGGGCTGATCGCGGACCTGGCCGGGATCGAGGGCGACCTGGTCGTGCTCGGCGCCGGCGGCAAGATGGGTCCGAGCCTGTGCCGACTGGCCCGGCGGGCGCTGGACGCGGGCGGTCGCGGCGACGTGAGCGTGTACGCGGTCTCGCGCTGGTCGGACCCGGCGGCGGCCCGGTCGTTGGCGGCGGACGGGGTACGCACCGTCGCGTTCGACCTGATGGACGGCGACCCGGCCGAACTCCCGGACGCGGGCAACGTGGTGTTCATGGTCGGTGCCAAGTTCGGCTCGGCCGGCGCGCCGGAGCACGCGTGGGCGGTGAACGCGGCGCTGCCGGACCGGATCGCGCGCCGCTACCCGGCCGCGCGGATCGCCGCGTTCTCGACCGGCAATGTGTATCCGCTGGTCGCGGTCGGCTCCGGAGGCAGTGTGGAGACCGATCCGGTGGGGCCGGTCGGCGAGTACGCGATGTCGTGCCTGGGTCGGGAACGGGTGTTCGCACACGCGGCGAGTACGCGGGGCACCCGGGTGGCGCTGATCCGGCTGAACTACGCGGTGGATCTGCGGTACGGGGTGCTCGCCGACATCGCGGCGGCGGTGTACGCGGGCGAGCCGGTGGATGTCACGACGGGTCAGGCCAACGTGGTGTGGCAGGGATACGCGAACGAGGTGGCGCTGCGCTCCCTCGGGCACGCGGCGGCGGTACCGTTCACGATCAACCTCACCGGTCCGGAGACCGCGTCGGTGCGACGCCTCGCGGCCCTGTTCGGTGGGGAGTTCGGGCGGGAAGCGGTGATGGTGGGCGTCGAGTCGGGCAGTGCGCTGCTGTCCGACGCGAGCCGCTGCCACGAGCTGTTCGGCTATCCCGACGTTCCCCTGCGCACGCTCGTGGCCTGGCAGGCGGAATGGATCCGGCGCGGTCACCCGCTGTCCGGGAAGGCCACCAAGTTCCAGGTCCGCGACGGAAAGTTCTGAGGCACAACGTGATCAACTCCGATACGGGTTCGGTGGGTTCGGTGGGTTCGGGTGGTGCGGCGGGGGCCGCGGGGTCGATCGGGTCGGTGGGCCTGGTGGATCCCGTGGATCCGGCCGACCCGGCCGCGTCGGATGCTCCCGACTCGCCGATCGACCTGCTGCTCTCGGGCACGGTGATTCCCGCGCATCCGCTCGCCTTGGACGCCGAGCGGCGGTTCGACGAGCGGCGGCAGCGGGCGCTGACCCGCTACTACCTCGCGTCCGGCGCGGGCGGCATCGCGGTCGGCGTGCACACCACGCAGTTCGAGATCCGCAAACCCGAGGTCGGCCTGCTGCGGCCGGTGCTCGAACTGGCCGCCGAGACCGTCGCGCGCGAGGCGGGGCGGCCGGTGGTGCGGGTGGCCGGCGCGTGCGGCTATACCGCGCAGGCGGTGGCCGAGGCCGAACTCGCCGCGTCGCTCGGCTATGACGCGGTGCTGCTGAGCCCGGCGGTGCCGGGCGCCGACGAGCAGGGGCTGCTGGATCGGGCCCGTGCGGTCGGCGAGGTGTTGCCGGTGATCGGCTTCTACCTCCAGGACGCGGTGGGCGGGCGGTTCCTGACCCCGGAGTTCTGGCGCGCGTTCGCCGACATCCCGTCGGTGGCGGCGATCAAGATAGCGCCGTTCGACCGCTACCGGACCGCGGACGTGCTCGGCGCGATCGCCTCGGCGGACCGGGCGGGCGAGGTCGCGCTGTACAC
Source organism: Embleya hyalina (assembly GCF_003967355.1). Classification (GTDB taxonomy): domain Bacteria; phylum Actinomycetota; class Actinomycetes; order Streptomycetales; family Streptomycetaceae; genus Embleya; species Embleya hyalina. The sequence goes on from NZ_BIFH01000014.1 coordinate 234,091, forward strand.
CGGCAACGACGACGCCATCATCACCGACCTGCTGACCCCGTATCGGGCCGGCGACCGGCCCCGCTGGTTCGCGGGCGGACTGCTCGGCCAGTGGGCGGTGTGGACGTCGACGGCGGTCACCCTGCTCGAACGGGTCCGCCGGGCACGGGCGGGCGATTACTCGACCATGGTCGAACTGCTCCGGCAGGCTCCGGAGTTGACCGACGCGAACTCGGCCGTCTTCGACGTGCGGGGCGGGTTCCGGGGCTGCATCGCCGGTGTGCACGAAGTGCTCCGGCGACAGGGGTTGTTGGCGGGGACCTGGTGCCTGGACCCGGCCGAGACGATGTCACCGGGGCAGGCCGAGGAGATCGACCGGGTGGCCTCGGCGTATCCGTGGCTGACCGACGACACGTTCGTCCGGGAGCACCTCGATGCCTGGCTCGGGTGAGGCGCGATTCGACCCGCCCGAGGCGGACGGGCGCCCGGCCGTGGTGGCGGTCGCCGTGCCGCCGGGACTGCGGGCGGAGTTCTTCGGCGAGCCGGCGGGCGCGGGCGCGGACGGGCCCGATGTCGGCGCGCTGAGCGAGCGGCTGCGAGGTGTCGGGCGGATCGTGGTCGTGGACGATCCTCGGGATCTCCCGGCCCTGCGGGCGGCGTTCGCGCGGGCGGACGTGGTGGTGTCCTCCTGGGGCATGCCGCGACTGACCGGCGAACTGCTCGCGGCGGCGCCCCGGGTGGGACTGCTCGCGCACACCGGGGCCGCGATCGCCCCGTACGTCGGCGCGGACGCCTTCGCGCGCGGCGTGCGGGTCACCCAGGCCGGCCAGGGGATGGCGCGATCGGTGGCCGAGGTCGCGCTGGCCTTCACGCTCGCGCTGCTGCACCGGACCCATCGCTACGACCACGCGCTGCGCGGCGGACACGAATGGGCCGCGGCCTCGGTGGCACCGCCGCGACACGAGGTGTTCGGCGCCCGGATCGGTGTGGTCGGCGCGTCCCGCACCGGTCGGGCGTACATCGAGGTGGTGCGCGCCCTCGGTGCTCGGGTGCAGGTCGCCGACCCCACCCTGAGCGCGCCGGAAGCGGCCCGCATGGGGGTCGAACTCGTCTCGCTGGACCAATTGTTGGCCACGAGCCGCATCGTCGCGCTGCACGCGCCGTCGCTGCCGGAGACGCGGCGTCTGATCGGCGCCCGGGAGTTGGCGCTGATGGCGGACGGCGCCGGCCTGGTGAACACGGCACGTTCGTGGCTGGTCGACGAGGACGCGTTGCTGGCCGCGTTGCGCACCGGGCGGATCGATGCCGCGCTGGATGTGTACGACGCCGAGCCGTTGCCCGTCGGGCATGGGTTTCGGGCCTTGCCCAACGTGCTGCTGACTCCGCATCAGGCCGCCGGTACGGTCGAGTGTCGCCGACGACAGGGCGACATCGTCGTCGACGAGGTGGAGCGCTATCTGACGGGTCGTTCACTCAACCACGAGGTCGGCCCGGAGGCGCTGATCCGCGTCGGCTGAAGCAGACCGTTCGTTGCCGGGCGCCATCCGCCGTGTGCGGGGTGCGGTCTGCTTCCGGTCATCATCCCCATACCCCCTGTACCCATACGTATCTGGAGAGTTCACTGTGCGCCTGATGCGCGTAGGCGAGCCCGGCAACGAACGCCCCGTGTTGTTCGCCGCCGACGGCCGCCACTTCGACCTGAGCCGGCTCACCGCCGACATCGACGGCGCGTTCCTCGCCTCCGACGGCGTCGAGCGGGTCCGCGAGGCCGCGACGGCGGGCACGCTGCCGGAGCTGGACGTCGCGGGCCTGCGCGTCGGCGCCCCGGTGGCCCGACCCGGCGCGGTCCTGTGCATCGGCCAGAACTACGCGGCGCACGCGGCCGAATCCGGCGCCGAACCGCCGACCACGCCGATCCTGTTCTACAAGACGCCGCACACCGTGGTCGGCCCGTACGACGACGTGTCGATCCCGCGCGGCGCGGTCAAGACCGACTGGGAAGTCGAACTCGCCGTCGTCATCGGCCGCCGGGCCCGCTACCTCGCCTCGCCGAAGGAGGCCCTGGCACACGTCGCGGGGTACACGATCAGCAACGACGTATCCGAGCGCGCCTTCCAGCTGGAGCAGTCGGGCGGACAGTGGTCCAAGGGCAAGAACTGCGAGACGTTCAACCCGCTCGGCCCGTGGCTGGTGACCGCCGACGAGATCCCCGATCCGCAGACGCTCGGGCTGCGTTCGTGGGTCGGCGGGGATGCCCGACAGGACTCGAACACGGCCGACATGATCTTCGGCGTGGCGTACCTGATCCACCACCTGTCGCAGTATCTGGTGCTGGAGCCGGGTGACATCGTCAACACCGGCACGCCGCAGGGTGTCGCGCTGTCCGGCCGGTTCCCGTATCTGGCCGAGGGCGACGTGATGGAACTGGAGATCGACCGACTGGGTCGGCAGCGGTCTCATCTGGTCCAGGCCTGACGAACGTCGCACGCCGCGTGGGCGCCGGTCGGGGGAGGCCCCGACCGGCGCCTCGTGCGTGGACGGGGTGGTCGCGGGGGCGGCCCGCGCCGCCCCTCAGGGGCGGACGGATCCCGCCCCGGCCTGGGCGGCGAGCGCCGCGCCGAGGGCGCCGGCGGCCTCGTCCGACAGGGGGCGGTGGGCCAGCAGGAAGCGGTACCAGAACAGTCCGTACAGCTGATCCACGATCAGGTCGAGGTCGGCATCGGGCGCGAGTTCGTCGGGATGCCCGGCCAACAGCGCGCGCAGCGCGTCCCGGCGGGACTCGGTGAAGGTGCGGACCAGGTCGGCGGCATGCGGATCGCGTGCCGCCTCGCGGACCAGCGAGCGCAGTACGGCGGCCGTCGACTCGGCCCGGGCGCCGCGGAACGTGGCGGTGACGAAGGACGTCAGATCGGCGCGCAGCGTCTCGCCCCGGGGTGGTGACACGACGTCACCCGCCAGGCCGGTCAGCGCCTCCAACAGGACCGCGCCCTTGGAGGGCCACCAGCGGTAGATGGTCTGCTTCCCGACGCCGGCCGCGCGCGCGATGGTGTCGATCGTGACGGGCGCGCCGCCCGACTCGGCGAGCAGGACGAGTACGGCGTCCAGGATCGCGCGGCGGGCGTCCTCGTTGCGGCGCCGACCGGTGTGCGCGCGGCGAGGGGTGTCGTCGTCGGGGTTCGTCATGGGATCAGCATAGCCGCTTGACGAGACCGTCGGTCTCGGTAATGCTTTGTCGAGACGGAAGGTCTCGGTAAAGCGGGGGCTCTCCCGTCACCTGCATCGGGTCGTACGAAAGGCAAGGCACCGTCATGGCTCTGTCCCGTTCCCTGCATGGCCGGCGCGTCGTCGTCATGGGCGGTACCTCCGGAATCGGCGAGGCCACCGCCGCCCTGCTGGCCGCCGACGGCGCGGAGGTCGTGGTCACCGGCCGCGACCGGGCGCGGCTCGACGCCGCCGTCGAGCGCATCGGCGAAAAGACCACCGGATACCGGCTCGACGGCGCGAATCAGGCCGAAGTGGCCGAGTTCTTCGCGGCGTCGGCCGAGCCGATCGACCACCTGGTCCTGGCGCTGAGCGGCGCCGCCGGCAGCGGCCCGATCGCCGGCCTGGACCTGGAACGGTTGGCGGCCGGCTTCGCGGGCAAGTTCTGGCCGTTCGTCCGGATCGTGCAGGCGGCGCTGCCCAGGCTCGCCGCGCACGCCTCGGTGACGTTCGTGACCGCGGCCTCCGCGCGGGCGGCCTTCCCCGGTACCGCCGGACTCGCCGCGATCAACGGCGCGTTGGAGGCGATGGTGCCGCCGCTGGCGGTCGAACTCGCGCCGATCCGGGTCAACGCGGTCTCACCGGGCGTGATCGACACGCCGTGGTGGGACGCGATCCCGAGCGAGGCCCGCACCGAACTCTTCACCGGGATCAGCGCCGCGACCCCGGTCGGCCGGGTCGGCCGCGCCGACGAAGTGGCCGATGTGATCCGCATGTTCGTGGGCAACGGCTTCGTGACGGGGACGGTGATCGACTGCACCGGGGGCGCGAACCTGGCCACCGGCCGGTGAGCAACCGGCATGCGGTGACCGGTCGCCGCACCGTCACCGCGGCCCACCGCCCGGGCCCACCGCCCGCCCCCGGCGCCGACCGGGCGGCGTGTCTACGATCACGACCGTGACTACCGCGCTGATTCTCATCGATCTCATGCCCCGCATCGTCGCGTTGCCGGTGGCGCCGCACTCCGGCGAGGACGTACTCGCCCGCTGTCGCCGGTTGGCCGACGTCTTCCGGGCCGACGGAAACCCGGTGGTCCTGGTGCGGGTGGACCGTCCCGGCGTCGCGGAGCAGCCACCCGGAAGCGACTTCGCGGAGGGGCTGGTCCGGCCCGGCGACGTGACGATCGTGAAGCACACCGTCGGCGCGTTCCACGGGACCGATCTGGACGCGCGGTTGCGGGCGCGGGGCGTGGAACGGCTGGTGCTGGCGGGCCTGGTCACCACCATGGGTGTGGAGTCCACGGCCCGGGCGGCCGACGACCACGGCTACGAGGTCGAGTTCGTCGCCGACGCGATGTCCGGATTCGCGGCGGACGAGCACGACTTCACCGTCGAGCGCATCTTTCCGCGCTTCGGAACGGTGCGAACCGCCGCCTCCTATGGCTGATTTCGAATGCTTCCGCGCGGCGCGATTCAGGAAATGAATCGTGCTGTCGACAAATAGGGATCGCATTCGAGGCGGTGCGGAAAAGGAGTTCGTACGACGACGAAGGCCCCGCCGGTACACCCGGCGGGGCCTTCGTCGTCGGAACGGGTCACTTCCTGGCGGGACCCGGTTCAACCGCCTTGCGTGGTGGTGCGATCACGTCGGTGGACGGTCACGCCTCGTGCCGGCCGCGGCGGCGGTTCAGGTAGATCGCGCCGCCACCGGCGAGCAGCAGGCCGGCGGCCACGCCGGTGATCAGGACGACGTTGGAGTCGTCACCACCGGTGTTGGCCAGGTCCTTGCGGCTGCCCGCCGGGGCGACCGGGAGCCAGGGCACCTCGATCGGCGGGTTGTCCGTGCCGGGCTCCACGATCGGCTTGGTGGGCGCCTGGCTGCCGCTCGGGCTCGCGCTGCCCGCCGGGGCGGAGGAGGAGGTCGCGGGCGCGCCCGTGGTGGCCGGCGCGCCCGTGGTGGCCGGTGCCGACGTGCTCGGCGGGATGGTCGGCGTGACCGGGGGAGCCGAAGTGGTCGCCGGGGCGGAAGTGGTCGCCGGAGCCGAGGTGTTCGACGTCGGCGGGGCCGTCGTGGTGGGCGGCTTCGAGGTGGCGGGCGGCGTGGTCACCACCGGCGGCGGCGTGCTCGCGGGAGCCGTCGGCGGCGTGGTGGTCGGCGGGACCGTCGGGGTCTCGACGCAGTCGAGCCAGCCCGTGTAGGTCTGCGAGTAGCCGCCCGGACCGGTCACGGTGATGGTGTAGTTCGTGTCCTCGGCGACCTTGACGAACTGCGTCCTGGTCGAGTTGGGCGGGACGGTCACCTTCTCGCCGTTGAGCTTGAAGTCGGCGGGGCCGTCGCCGGTGTTCTTCAGCGTGACGGTGACCCCGCCCTGGACGCAGTCCTCCTTGTACGCCGACGAGGGGACCGGAACCGGCTGGTGGCTCCACTTGACCTGGGCGGCGGCGCTGACCGAGAACGGCTGCGAACCGGCCGCGATCAGGGTCTGCGAGTGCTTGCGGTCCTTGGCCAGGAAGACCCGGCCGATGTTGACGCCGGCCTTGGTCGAGGCCGAGATCCGGGCCTCGCCCGGGTTCTGGCTCTTCGGCACCTTGACGTAGAGCTCGGTGCCGTTGGCGGCGGTGCCCAGCGGGTTGCCGTCCTTGCCGACCAGCGAGACGCCGGTCGGGACGGTGCCGTCGAGCTTGACCGCGACCGGCTCGGTCGAGGTGGTCTTGACGGTGACCGGACCCACGCCGGGCGTGTCGCCGTCCTTGCCGCTGGTCGTGGTCGGCGCGAGTTCGAGGGAGGCCCCGGGCTCGGCCGCCTCGCCCTTGTTGGCCTCGCCCGTCAGGTACTTGTACAGCGTCACGACGTCTTGGCCGTTGCCCGAATCGGACAGGTTCACGCCGTTGCTGTAGTGCCAGATCGCGGCCTGGGTCGCCTCGACGGCTTCCTGCGCGTCGAGCTTGCGGCCCTTCTTGTCCGGCAGGCCGGCGGTCTTGGCGAGCGCGTCGAGGTCGTTGATCTTGGGGTACGAGTGGTTCAGCACCCAGTTGATCTTCGCGACCTTGGCGGTGTCCTTGAGCCAGGAGTCGGCCCACGCCCCCTCGCGGTAGTCGACACCCTCTCGGACGGTCGTCTCCAGGTCGATGCAGTACACGAGGACCTGAGGAGCGTTGCGCCCCTCGGCGCTCAGCACCATCAACTCGGTCTGCTGCTTCCACCAGAAGCCGGACAGGGCGACCTCGCCCTCCGTGCGGTCGACGTGCCCACGGAATTGCAGCGCGGCCGTGTCCGCCCGCGCGACGGGCGCGAACCCGACGAGCGCGACGGCGGCCAGACCGGCAGCGGCACACGCCGACGCCGCGCGGGATATACCCCGCTGTGCCAGGAACATGAAAAGACGACTCCCTCACGAAAAAGCGGCCCCGCAGCCCGGGCCTGTTCACCGGGCTCCCCACCCCTGGGCCACCGCACGCAAGAATCGTGGCGACGGCATGTTTAGTCAATTCGGGAAGGGGGAAATTCGGCGCCGAATTACGGCCGGTTCGACGGGCGAACGAGACCGCACCGGCACGGTGTTGGGCTTTTTCCGGATATTTGCCCGAGTGGGTGTGCGGAGGGTGATCGTGGCGTCGCTCGAGTGCTTCGCGGAAGTCGCGAGGAGTGCGCATACCGACCGTGTGCGGTCCGTATACCATCCGTGAACCATCCGGATCGGACCGACCGTCGATCGATCCGGACCGGATGGCCGGTCGGTCCCGATCGAGGTCGGGGCCGGTCCACCCCAACACCCGGACGTCGGCTCGGAGTCGCGGTCCGGACTTTCTATGCTTGCCGCGTGACCGACCCCAATGACCTCGATGTCCCACCGGCTTTCTCGCCGTCCGCAGCCGCCTCCGCCCGGGGGGTGATGGCGCTAACCTGCGAGCGTGTGGCCGCGACATTGGCTTCGTACGAGCTGCGGGTGATGCCGTCGACCGTGGCCCAGTGGGAAGCCGGTACGGAACGCCCGAGCGAAGCCGAACTACTCGCCCTCGCCAAGTCCTTGGTCGTACCCGTGAGCCGACTGATGGGCGGCCGGCCGACCAACCTCCAGGACCACCGGATCGCGGCCGGCCTCACCCGAGCCGAACTCGCCAAACGGGTACGGATGCGGGAGGTGGGCTACACCCGGCTCGAACGGGCGAACAAGTGGCGGGCCGACGAGGAGCGCACCGGATTCCTCGTCCGCACGCTCGGCCTGTCCATGCAGGACCTGGCCGAAGTATCGGGCGTGGGCCCGGAGTTGGAGAACCTGCTGGCCGAGGCCGTGGTCGGCCGGTGGAAGACGCAACTGCCCGACATCACCCGGCTGACCGGGATGCGCCGCAAGCGCATCGGCGAGGTGCTCGAGGTGCTGAGTTCGGTGTTCCCCGAGGGCATGGACGTGGCCGACGTGCCGCGGGCCGCCGTGGTCGAGCGATTCTGGGGCCTGCTCGGCGACCCGGTCGCCGACCCGGGCGCGCCCGGGGTCTGGCTGCTCCAGGGCCGCTTCGCCTAGAACCCGTCCGGTGTGCCGGCGCTTCGGGACGTGTGTCCCGAGGCGCCGGCACCGGTACCGCTCGCCGCTATGCCGGCACGCTGACCAGCGTGCCCCCGTCCGACGTGCGTACATCGAAGCGGGCCAGATCGTCCTTCGCGGTCCAGGTGCCGGTCTGCAGCACCAGCGGGGCCTCCGAGCCCGGGACGCCGTAGCCCTTCGGCGGCACCATCCAGGAGGAGATCTGCTGCTCCTTCCCCGCCTTGTCGACCGCGACCAGCGAACACTTCAGCGGGCCGCGGACGTTGCGCAGTTCGAGCGCCAGGTTGGTGCCCCACGCCTTGCTCTCCAGGGCGATCCGCGCGGCGGCGCCGCCGTTGGGCCCGGTCGCGCCCACCACCCGCCCGTTCGCGGCGATCACCGCCATCGGGTCGCCCGGCACCGCCCGGGTCGACGTGGACGAGTCGTCCTCGAACCAGGTCCGCCCGGTCAGTACGCCGGCGCCCAGGCCGATCACCAGCGCCGCGCACGCGGCCACCAGCAACGAGCGCCGCGGCGCGCGGCGGGCCGCCCGGCGCGCCGCGAGTTCGTCCACGGGAGCCGAGGGAGCCGAGGGAGCCGAGGGAGCCGCCGGAGCCGAGCCGGTCGAGGGGGCCGGCGGAGTCGGCGGAGCGACCCGCAGCGCCGGCGGTTCCGGAGCCGCCGCCTGCGGGGGTACGGCCCGCCCGGCCGGCTCGGGTTCACCCCTCGCCTCCGGCAGCTCGTACACCCCCTCGTCGCGAAGCTCGGTCAGCAGCGTGGCCATGCCGGAGAAGTCCGCCAGCTCGTCCAGGCAGCGGTCACACGTGGTCAGGTGCTCCTCGAACGCCTCCCGGTCGGCGGGTTCCAGCAGTCCGAGGGCATACGCGCCGACATCCGCGTGTTCGGGTTGGACGCTCATGACGACACCCCCCTCTCCTCCAGGACGACCCGCAGGGCGCGCAGCGCGTAGTACACGCGCGACTTCGCCGTACCGGCGGGGATGCCGAGTACGTCGGCCGCCTGATTGACAGTACGGTCGCGGAAGAAGGTTTCGATCAAAATTTCCCGGTGCGATGTGGAAAGCGCGTCCAGCGCGTCGCCGACCACGACCGAACGCAGCAGGCGGTCGACCTCGTCGCCGGTGGGCAGCGTGGCCAGCGGCTCGTCGCCGACCTCCGGAGGGCGGGCCGATCGGGCCCGCTGTTCGTCGATGACCAGGCGGCGGGCGACGGTGACCAGCCACGGCAGCAGCGGGGCGGCGGGATCCAGCTTCTCCCGGTTGCGCCAGGCGCGGACGAGCACCTCCTGCACACTGTCCTCGGCCCGCTGGCGGTCGCCGCCGTTCAACCGCGAGACGACCGCCAGCAGCGGCCGGGAATACTCGCGGTAGAGCATCGCGACGAACCTGGTCTCCTCGTCGCCACCCGGCGGGTCGTCGGCACCCGGCGGGCCCGACCCCGGTGTGTCCACATCGGACATCCGCGACGGCCTCCTCACCCCGTAGTCGGGATCCGAGTCCCCGGAACCGCACACACCGTCCCCGGAACTGGCAATACCCTAGGGGAACCGGACCCGCGCCTCGGCCGGATCGGCCCGACGCCATCGATGGCGCCGGGGTGGCGCCGCGGTGTCGATGGCGGCTGCGACGGTGCCGGCGCGTGGCCGGAAGGCCGTCCCGTCGACGGGATCCGGGCATTTCGGGCGGCCCGGCCGGCACCGTTTCGACAACCGGTCGGTCAGCGACGCAGTTCCAGCGTGCAGCACTTGGTGTTGCCGCCGGCCTTCAGCAGTTCGGTCAGGTCGATTCCCTGGGGGATGTAGCCGCGCTCGCGCAACTGCGGGCCGAGAAGCGGGACGGCGCGTTCCGGGAGCAGTACGTGCCGACCGTCGGAGAGCGCGTTGAGCCCGAACATGGCGGCGGCGGCCTCGTCGGCCAGGATCGCGTCCGGGAAGCGCTCGGCCAGGACGCGGCGGCCGGCTTCGTCGAACGCCTCCGGGTAGTACATGATCTCGTCGGGGCCGAGCACGGACAGCGCGGTGTCCAGGTGGTAGAACCTCGGGTCGACCAGGGTCAGGCCGAGCACGGGCAGGCCGAAGAACTCGCGGGCCTCGTCGTGCGCCCGCGGATCGCTGCGGAAGCCGCTGCCGGCCAGCAGTTGCCCGCCGACGAGGAGGAAGTCGCCCTCGCCCTCGTTGATGTACTCGGCCTGGTGCACCTCGGCCCAGCCGTCGGCGCGGAACCAGTCGAGGTAGGCCGCGGACTCGTCGACGCGCTGTCGGTGACGGAAACGGGCCACCAGCACCCGGCCGTCCACGACGGTGGCGCCGTTCGCCGAGAACACCATGTCGGGCAGTCCGGGCACCGGTTCGATCAGCGCCACGTCGTGCCCGAGCGCGATATAGGCGTCGTGCAGGCGTTTCCACTGGGCCAGACCGGTGTCCGCCGACGTGGGCACACTCGGGTCCATCCACGGATTGATCGAATAGGTGACGTCGAAGTAGGTCGGCCGGCACATCAGATAGCGGCGCGGTCGAACCGTTCGGTTGTCGGGCGTGGTTCGTTCGGTATCTGTCTGGGGCACGTTGATTCCCTTGTTCTCCGTGATTGTGTCCGGGGGATGAAATCAATGCCGAATTCGGCGGTGTGCGACACCGGAGGAAAACACGGTGTGCGCCCGATGATGCGGGCATACCGGAAAAGAGCGGGATTGCCGCCGATCGAAACTAGCACGAGGTTCGACCGGATATCCGTCCCGTTGACAGGACAGTCGTCGATTCGGTCGACGCGGCGCCGTGAAAGCGCTCCGCGACGGGTCGCGCCGGAGATCGATAATCGCGCTTTCCGGCGGACCCGCGGCCGCATTTCCCACCGACGCGAGCGTCGCCGCCCAGAGGCGGCGGGGGCGGGGTCTCCGGGTCGGCGGGGCGCGCGCGGGGACGCACCCGGAGCGGAGGGGGCGCGGGCGGATCGGATCGCCCCGCCCGATCCCACCGCCGGTACCCGGGGTCGAGTCGACCCTCCCGGCCACGTCGGAACGCCCCCGGGACGACCGAGCCGAACGCCCGCGCGACCGAGCCGGCACTCACGCCCGTACTCACCCCCGCACCCAGGTCCGCACCCACATCGACACCCACATCGGCACCACCTTCGGCACCCGGATCCGCGCTCCCGACGACCCCCGACCACCCCCGCGCCAGCTCCCGCGTGCGACACGCGGTCCGCCGCGGCGACTCCCGGAGGCCGTTCCGGCACTTCTTCCCGTCTCGTCGCACCCCGCCGTGACCCCGACACGCCGCGTGTTCGCCGGCCGGATCGTGCCGCCGACGCGACGCCGATCGGAACTTCGAGCTGATGTTCGAAACAACCATCCGGATGGTGATCGGATGTCTCCCGCGAGCCTCGCCGTGAATATCCGAGGGCGGTGCGTTAGGAAGGCGTCAATACGCATGAGTAGCCGAGTGGGGGGCGGTTCAATTCGTCTATAGTGACCGCCCCGCGAGAGTGGTCGAAGTGATCGATCGAGTGCGCCGGGTCCGGACCTGCGGCCAACCGATTGCCTTTCCTGCGGGTTGGGCTGCGGGACGATCCGGTTGGTCGATTCATTTCCGCCGTCGGCGAAATGTCGATGAACACCAACCAAACAGTTGCGTAGGCAATCGGTCGCGAACTGTTAGTGGTTGGTTCCTTGATTTCCGGGACTTGCTGAGATCTACTCGGGTAGGCCCGATGAGCACCACTCTGAATGTGGATCTTCGGGAGTCGGCGGGGGTGTGCCGCCGACAGCCGCAACGCCAACGGGGATCTGTAAAGAGGCGAACGGGGCAAACCCTTGATGCACGCATTCGTACACATGTCGACCATGTCCGGCCCTGACGCCGCGCCCTGTGCGTGGTGTAGCCGCATGCTTCCGGAAGCCGTGTCGCCGATCACCCGGGTGGGGGTGATCCGTCGGCGACAGGTGACACCGGGGTCTGCGGCCGGGCCGGGGGTCCACTGAATGCAGATCGGATATCGGGCACACCCCGTGGCAGAACTCCCTGGGGCAACGCACTGCGCAAACAGCGGTTATGGCCTGCGCACTATTTGCTTGTTCGAGCATGCACGCACATGGAGGCATGGTGGCGAACCAGACGAGAGTTCACGAACGCGAGAGAGAGGCACAGTTGCACTCGGGGCCGGGAGTGGTCGCCCGTCCGCGAAGAGCTGTCAGGGAACATCCGCATTGCGGACGATTGCTCACCACAAAGGTGGGTCTGCAAATCCCAGCCGACATGACCTTCGAGGATTGGGAGCAAGCCGGGCGTAAGCTCTCGGGAATCTTGGATTCCTCGTCGTGGTGGCTCGGCGACTGGTTGGTATACGGAAAAGATCACTATACCGACCTGTATCAGCGAGGGATACGCGCAGCGGGGTTAAGCTACCAGACGCTCCGGAATTATGCGTGGGTCTCCAGGAGGTTCGACTTCGATCGTCGGCGGTCCGCGCTCAGTTTCCAGCATCATGCCGAGCTGGCCTCGTTGCCGATCGGTGAACAGGAACTGTGGCTGGACCGCGCGGAACAGATGAAATGGACCACCAAGCAGCTGCGCAACGCCATTCGCGACGCGCGAGCGGACGAGGGGCGCGACGGCCGGCAGATCGAGGCGACCCGTCGTCTCGCGGTGCCCGGTGATCGTATCCAGTGGTGGCACAAGGCCGCCGAACATTCCGGAATCGACTTCGAGCAATGGGTGCTCGCGACGCTCGACAACGCCGCCGAGCGGGTGCTCGAGGACGCGATCGAGGTCGCGTTGGAGGACGTCCAGGAGGGCGTGCCGCAGGAGGCCGGCGTCGGCGTCTGACCGATCCGGTCGCAGGTCGGCACGTGGGGACGGGCGGGGGCGGTCCGGAAATCCGGTACCCCCGCCCGACTCCCGTATCGGTGAACCGAGGGGCCCGTGCTCCGGGTCGGGCATGGGCCCCGTCGGCATGTCGGGCCGCGGTCAGGGCAGGCGGCTCATCAGCTCGGCCGTGGCGCGATGCCGCGTGCACCCACGCTCGCCGAACGAGCGCTGCACCCGGTCCCGCACCTCGCCGGGTTGTTCCTGGCTCAGCTTGAACATGCCGTCGGCCCGGGTCACCCGGATCCGGAAGGCGCCCACGCCGCCCACGATGCTGCGGAAGTACTCGACCGATTCGGTCATGTCCCAACCGGTGCCGACTTCGCTCTCGAAGGCCCGGACGGTGGACTTCACCACGCCCAGCGTCTCGTCCAGCGAATCGATCTTCTCCACCGTGCCTCGCAGGTGCACCGACGTGAAGTTCCAGGTCGGTGCGGCCGGCGTGATCTCGTACACGGTCGGCGAGACGTACGCGTGCGGTCCGGTGAAGGTGAGCAGCACGGTGCAGCCGTCGGTCAGCGCCCGCCAATGCGGGTTCGCCCGGTTCATGTGTCCGAGCAACGTGACACCGATCAGGTCGTCGCTCCATTCGGTGTGCCGCTCGGGGTCGAGGATCACCGGCAGGTGTGTGGCGAAAGGCCCGTCCTCGGGGCTGCCGTTCAGTGCCACGAGCGCCAACGGATTACTGCGGATCAGCTCGACCATCCACGAACCGTCCGGTTCGCGATACTGCCGGGGAACGAACATCCGGAACTCACCCTTTCGGTGACCTGGTGCAGGGCGCGGCTCCACGACGACGGAGCCGGAGTCCTTGGTATGGATACGAGCGGGGTGCCGCCGTGGCGGGGGTGTTGTCCCGTCGGCAGGACGGCGTACTCCGCTGCATTGCGACCGAGCCCTTGAAAGGTGTGCTCGGCCCCTCTAAGTTGAAGCTGCGGTGCTTCCCGGCGCAATACCGAATGCGTTTCTCCCGGATCTCCGGTCGAGAGATGCGGGAACAGCCGACAACGCTCGACGATGTTTTCCGCTGAATTCCAGGACGCCCGACCAGGGTCCCTTCCCGGTTTCCGTGACCGACCCGTCGAAGATACGGAAGTCCCTGTCGCCGCCACGCTAGCGAGAGAGTATTCTATGGGTACTTTTGCACATGAAATCTACGACGTGGCGGGCATTGGATTCGGGCCCTCCAATCTGTCCCTGGCCATCGCCCTGGAGGAGTACGGGGGCGCCGGTCGAAACGGATCCCCGGACCGACCCGGGGCGATATTCTTCGAGCGGCAGCGTGCGTTCGGCTGGCATCGCAATATGTTGCTGCCGACCGCCACCATGCAGATCTCGTTCATGAAGGACCTGGCCACGTTCCGGAATCCGGTGTCGCGGTTCAGCTTCGTGTCGTATCTGCACGAGGCGGGCCGGCTCGCGCAGTTCGTCAACAACCAGGACTTCTTCCCGACCCGCCAGGAGTTCCACCAGTACCTGGAGTGGGCGCAGGCGAGCTTCACCGACCGGGTGCACTACGGCTCGGAGGTCGCCGCGATCCGGCTGCCCGCGGGCGTCGACCCGGCCTCGGCCGAACATCTGCGCCTGGAGATCCGCGACGGCTCCGGGACCCGTACGGTCGACGCGCGCAACGTGGCCATCTCCACCGGCCTGGTGCCGCGCCTGCCCGACGGCATCCAGGCCGACGAACGGGTGTGGCACAGCTCGGAGTTCCTGGACAAGTACAGCCGGACCGACCCGACCGGACTGCGCACCGTGGCGGTGGTCGGCGCGGGCCAGAGCGCGGCCGAGATCACCCGGTTCCTCTACGACGAACTCCCGCACGCCCGGGTGTACTCGATCATCCCGTCGTACGGCTACTGCGTGGCCGACGACACCCCGTTCGCGAACCAGGTGTTCGACCCGAGCGCGGTCGACGCGTACTACTTCGGGACCGACCGCACCCGCGAGGCGTTCTGGCAGTACCACCGGAACACCAACTATTCGGTGGTCGACGACGAGGTGATCCGCGACCTGTACCGGCGCTCGTACGACGAAGAGGTGCGCGGGGTCGAGCGGTTGCACTTCCTCAACCTGACCCGGGTCGACGAGGTCAAGCGGGCGGGCGACGAGACCCGCGTGTCACTGCTGTCGCTGCTCGACGACGAATCGCCCGAACTGGACGTGGACGCGATCGTGTTCGCCACCGGCTACGAGGCGATGGAACCGAGCCGCCTGCTGGGCGAGTTGGACCGGTACTGCCTGCGCGACGAGGCCGGCCGGCACCGGGTGGGCCGCGACTACCGACTCGTCACCTCGCCCGAACTGCGCTGCGGCATCTATCTCCAGGGCGGTACGGAGCACACCCACGGGCTGACCTCCTCGCTCCTGTCCAATCTCGCCATCCGCAGCGGCGAGATCGCCGAGTCGATCCTCGGCCGCCGTCCGGCGGAGGCGCTACACGGCTGACGTCACCGACGCGAGCCGCTACTTCCCCGCGGGCAGGCGATCCACGACCTGGCCCGCGGGGGGTGCGACGGGCACGCACGAGCGTTCGCTGCGGGTGATCCTCGCGTTCTGCGGACGGGTGCCCTCGGAGCGGACGACGACGGGATACGGCTTGCCGTACGCCCGCACGTAGACCGTGCGCGACCGCCGCCGGCCCTGCGCGTCCCCCTCCCCGTCGACCCGGGTGAGGGGGATCAGCGTACGGCCGTCGATGGTGACCGGTTCGCCCTTGGTGTAGCCGTCGCCGCCGGGTCCGAAGACCACGCCGGCCGTGTCCAGGGGATCGCTCGGGTCGTACGCGAGCATCGCGTAACGATCGGCGTACGTGCGCCTGTTCGCGGCGGTGTCGGGCAGGCTCGTGCCGGCCCACTCCCAGAACGCGGCGCCGGCCTTGAGGTAGGACTTCCCACCGACCACGATCGCCTCGCCCGCGCGCCCGTCCATCTCGAACGTGCCCCGGTAGTCCCGGCCCTGGCGTACGCACAGGTCGAAGTCGACGCGTCTGCCCGCGGTGAGCACCTGGTCGCCGACGATGCGGATGTCGTCGGCGCCGCGCAGCAGGCTCGCCGACTCGCGGACCAGGTCCCGCGCGTCCCGGTCGACGTTGGACTCCAGCGCGTCACCGACACCTGCGCAGCCGGCGAGCGCGGCGCAGCAGAGGACCACCGCCGTGGCGGTCACGGCCATACGGGATGTGTACACGACGTTCCTTGCCTGCGAAGTTCCGTGCCTGCGAACCCGGAATCCGACGGGTGGGTATCTCGGGTCAGGGTTTGATGCCGACGGCGCCGTAGCCCCAGACGTTCTCGACCTCGTCCAGCGGGTGTCCGGGTTCGCCGTCCGGGTTCCAGTGGGTGCGCAGTCCGGGTTCGACCAGGTCGAATCCGGCGAACATGGTGCGGATCTCGTCGTGGGGACGCATGGTCATCTCGGCTGAGGCGTTCTTCCAGCCCTCGGCGCCCTTGCGGCCCTGGTTCGGGTTGGCGTCGAAGGAGGCGTGCGAGAGCAGCAACATGCTTCCGGAGGGCAGCGCGTCGCGAAGTCGGGCGACGATCTCGTGCGGTTTCTCGTCGTCCCGGATGAAGTGCAGGATCGCCACCAGCATCAGCGCCACCGGCCGGTCGAAGTCGATGACCTCCAGCACCTCCGGCGCGGACAGGATGTCCTCGGGCGTGCGCAGGTCGGCCCGGGTGAACGTGGTCCGGCCCGGATTCGCGTCGGTCATCAGCGCCCGGCCGTGCACGAGCACGATCGGGTCGTTGTCCACGTAGGCCACCCGGGCGTCCGGGGCGATCTCGTGGGCCACTTCGTGGGTGTTGCCCGAGGTGGGGATCCCGGTGCCGATGTCCAGGAACTGACGAATGCCCCGGCGGGCCGCGTAGCGCACGGCGCGGCGCAGGAAGAGCCGGTTGAGCCGGAGGGTGACCGCCAGGTCGGGGATCGTCGCGACGATGGCGTCGGCGGCGGCCCGATCGACCGCGAAATTGTTCTTGCCGCCGAGGAGATAGTCGTAGATCCGGGCGGTGTGCGGAACGGTCGTGTCGATCCGGATGGGCGGCCCGCCCTCGATCTCGTCGAGGCGCGGCAACCGCCAAGCGTTCTCGTCGCCTTCGCCCGTGTCCCCCGCCGGTATGGATGTCACGCCGCCTGCCTCCGCACCACAGATTCCGTACGTGCGCCGAGCGTACTGGGGACGTTCGCGGTTGGGGACGTCGGGCAACCGCCGCCGAGGAATCGGGACATGCCCCAGGTCGGTCGGCAACCGATCGGGGTGCCCCGCGGGCACGGTCGGCGCCGGCGGTCGGCCCCCGTGGCGCGGACCGCCGGCACCGGCGCGGGCTCTACGCGGGGGCGCCCTCGTCGACCCAGCGGGCGAAGACGTCCACCCGGTCGGCGGGCCAGGCGCCGTCGCAGGGCATGCTGCCCTGGCGCAGCCGGGCCAGGATCGCCTGCGCGTGCGCGCTGACGTCGTCGTGCGACCACAGGTCGAACATGAAGCTCATCGACTTGCGGTCCATCTCGCGGAACAGCGGCCTGATGTGCTCGGCGAAGCCGATCGGTCGGTCCGCGGCCGGCAGCGGCACCTCGGGCGTCCGCTCGTTCGCGACGGGGGCCAGTGCGGAGACCCGGGCGCCGGGGGTGGCGCCGCAGACCCACCACCAGCGGGGTACGGGCATGTGGGCCGGCGGCCTGGCGCCGGGCTGGGAGTTCTCCACCGCGATGCGCGATCCCCACTCGACGTAGGCGACGAACGCGGCGCGGAACTCGGCGTCGGTGGGCAGGCCCGCGTCGTTCGCGGCCCGGCCGATCAATCGGGTCCAGCGGGTGCGCCATTCCTCGGTCAGGGACTTGCCGGCGTGCTCGCTCACCATGTGGTCGTAGCCGCCGTACCGCTCGGAGTACAGCTTGGGGCCGCCGAAGGTCTCGACCAGCCAGGCCGCCACCCGCTCGGGGTGGTCCGGCGCCATCCGGGCGAACAGCGGGCCGAGCAACGGGTCCTGCGGTACGTACTTGTCGTAGAAGATGTGCGTCATGCGGGTCAGCGCGGGCAGTCCGCCGGCCCATTCGTAGAGCGTGGGCTCCTCGGAGCGCGGCGGGTCGGCGAAGTTCACGTACCAGTGCATGCCGCTGCAGAACGGCTTGTTCCGCGAATGGCCGCACCGGCACAGGCTGTAGTGCTCGGTCGGGGCGCCCGGACCGCGCGGCTCCGGTTCGCCGTCGGCGCCGACCAGCGGGATCGAGCCGGTCACCCGGTACGGTCCGTCCTGCGAGACCTCGATCGCGGGGTCGCGCGGTCGCGGCGGCGGGGACCGTCCGTCGATCAGGTAGTCGAGCGCACCGGACGGGCAGGCGCGCACGGTGCGGACGATCTCGTCCATGCGGTCGCCGGAGGGCGCCACGAACGGCTCCTCCTTGTGTCGGAAGACCGTGGCGAGCCGATCGGTGCACAGGCCCGAGTGCGCGCAGACGCCGCGGTTGTCGGTGATCGCGACGGGCGCGCCGGGGTAGGTCCGCCGCTCGTCGGGCACCCGGCCGGGGTCCTTGGCACCGGTGAACCCGTTCCGGGCGTGGCTGCCGTCGCACAGCGGCTTGGTGGTCGACTCGCCGCACCGGCACAGCGCGGTCTGCGGCGGCACCGGGATCGGCTCGCCGAGCCGGTCGGTCACGCGCGTGGCGTTGGTGACCAGGTACGGGCCGTTCGGCGCGACCAGGATCCGGGTCGGCAGACCGGCCTGGAGCGCGGCGAACTCCTCGACCAGCGCGGCCCGATCGGCCTCGTCGGCGAACAGCCAGGCGAGGTGTTGCAGCGCGGCGGCGGCCTCCTGGACGCCGAGCGGCGGCTCGGGGTCGGCCTCGGCGCGCAGCCGGGTGACGTCCGCGGCGAGGGCGCGCACGAGGCCGGCCGGATCGTCGTCGGTGGCCGTCGGGTCGACCGGCTCCGGCTCGGCGACGCTCCCGCCGACCTCGGCCAGCGCCTCGGCGAGCGGGCGGATCACCGTGTCCCGCAGCGGCTCGCCCGCGTCGGCGTCGGTCATCCGACGGGTGAGCCGGTGGTCCAGGGTGTGCGCCCGGGCCAGCAGCGACCGCAACCGGTCGGGGATCGGCGCGCCGGTCACGGGGTTCCGCCGGTGCGTCGGCCCGACGGGATGATGGGACGGTTGAACACGATGATCACGCTCGCTACCCCTGTTTCTCGGTGCGTTGCCGATCAATACAATACAGGAGTGTATTGAAATGGAAAGTGCCAACCGCGGTGCCGGTCGGGCGCGGGACGGCGCGATCGACGCCCGCATCCTGGCCGTCGCGGGACACCATCTGGCCCGGGACGGATACGCCGCGATGTCGCTCGCGGCGGTCGCCCAGGAGGCCGGCACGACCCGCCAGGCGCTGTATCGACGCTGGCCCGGCAAGGCCGAGTTGGCCGCGGCGGTGGTGACCGCGCTCGCCGAGGAGGAGCACGACGTCCGCGCCGCCGACCCGTTCGGCACGCTGGTGGCCGAACTCGCCGACTTCCAGCGCGGCGTCGGCAAACCCGGCCGGATGTCCCTGGTCGGCACGATGCTCCAGGACACCACCGACCCCGAACTGCGCGCCCGCTACCGCTCCCGGGTGATCGCCCCCCGCCGGGCGCGCCTGCTCGCCGCCCTGGAAGCGGCTCGCGGCCAGGGCCAACTCGCGCCCGACGCCGACCTGGAGGTCGCCCTCACGATGTGCACCGGTTCCTGGTACGGCCGCGAACTGGCCGGGGCGCCGGTCCCGACGAACTGGCCGTATCGCACCGCGGCGTTGCTCTGGCGCGCCCTCGGCGGCACGGTCCCGCCGGAGGGCGCCGACGCGACGTAACGGGCGGGCCCGGTCATGTCGACGGGTCGAACGGTCGGCAACCGGCGTGCGGTTCGGCGGCGAGCCACGCGGAACGGGGCCGGGCCAGGACCCGATCCCGCAGCCGGCCGGCGTCGGCGGCGAAGGCCCGGGCCGCGGCCGTGGGTGTGTCGTGCTCGAAGGACCACTCGGCGTCGGGGTGACCGCCGCAGTCCGCCGGCGGCGGGCACTCGCGGCCGATCTCGACCTCGCTCAACCAGGGCGGTCCCCAGCGCATGTCGAACGCGCAGCGCCGGGGGAAGTACAGCGCGGCCAGGAAGGTCCGGCCGTTGGGGAGTTCGAGCCGGCCCTGCACGCTCGCGCAGTGGATCCCGTCGAAGTGTTGGCCGACGTAGTGCACCGAGCCGGGGATGCCGAGGTGCGCGCCCGATTCGCGCAACCGGGCGTCGGCCTCGGCGAGCGCGGCCCGGACGGCGACCGCCTCGTGACCGGCGACGGAGGGGAAGACCCAGGTGGGGTCGCCGAGTTCGAGGGGCGTGGGGACGAAGCGCAGGCCGGACGCGGGGTCTTCGGGATCGGTGGTCATGCGCCGCCGAACCGGTGTCGGACCGGTGCGGCCGCGGGGAACTCGATCTCGGCGGTCGCGGTCACCGACCGAGCGTGCCGGGTGCGCGCACCTTCGGGCAAGCCGATTCGCGCGGTCGGGCCCGGGGCGGACCCGGGCCGGCGCGGTCAGGTGTGCGGGGCCTCCATCGCCGGGCGCAGCCGGCCCAGCAGGCCGTACAGCGCGGTGCGCTCGTCGAGGGTGAGCGCGTCGAGCGCGGCGCGCGTGGTGTGCATCTCGGCCCGGATCCGGCGGATCGTGTCGTGCCCCTCCTCGGTGGCCACCACGTTCTTGACGCGCCGGTCGGCGGGGTCGGGCTCGCGGCGGACCAGGCCGCGCGATTCGAGCCGATCCACGATGCCGGTGACGTTGGAGGCGTCGCACGCCAGCCGATCGGCCAGCCCGCGCATGGGCAGCGGGCGGCGCAGCAGGGAAAGCGTCTTGGCCTGCACGGAGGTGAGCCCGTGCCGGCTGACCACCGCGGCGAAGTCGTGGAAGTACGCGGTACCCACGGCGGCCATGGCGTCCATGATCTCGGCGGTGCTCGGCTCGGCGGGGGCGGTGCCGCCGGCGTCGGGCCCGCCCGGGTGCGCGGTGCCGCTCGTGCCACCGGGACCGCTCGTGTCGCCCGGGCCGCCCGTATCGCCCGCGCCGCCCCCGTCGCTGGTGTCGCCAAGCCTGTTCATGGCGCCAAGACTGCTCATGGCCCCAAGGTAATGCAAAAAGGTTGAGGACTTCAACCATTGAACTTGACGTAGCAATTTCCGGGTGTCTACGGTCGGTCTCGCCAATTGCTTGAAGACTTCAACCATCGAGGCCAACAAGCTTCTCGCTCGCAGAAAGAACACCCGTGACCCCCACCCCGCCCGACACGCGACGGTCCGGTGGACCGCTGATCCTCGCCCTCGGCCTGGCCGCCATGGTCGTCGCGATGGCGCAGACCCAGGTCATCCCGATCCTGGGGCTGCTCCAGCAGGAACTGGACACCACGCCCGCCGGAGTCGGCTGGGTGACCACCGCGACGCTGTTGTCGGCGGCGGTGTTCACGCCGCTGCTCGGCCGGTTCGGCGACCAGCACGGCAAGAGGCCGACCCTGATCGGCGTACTGATCGTGATGATCGCGGGCTCGGTGCTCGCGGCCGTGACGTCCTCGCTGCCGCTGCTGATCGTCGGCCGGGTGCTCCAGGGCGCGGCGACCGCGATCTTCCCGCTCGCGTTGTCGATCATCCGCGAGGAGGTGCCCGTCGAGAAGCTGCCCGGCGCGATGGCGCTGATCAGCGGCACGCTCGCGTTCGGCAGCGGCCTGTCGCTGGTGGCCACCGGGCTGCTCACGCGCGGTGACGATCCGAACTACCACCTGGTCTTCTGGTTCTCCGGGATCCTGTCCGTCGTGGCGCTGGTCGCGGTGCTGATCCGGGTGCCGGCGAGCCGGGTCAAGGCCGGCGGCCGGATCGACCTGCTCGGCGCGGCCACCCTCGGGCTGTTCCTGGTCCTGCTGCTCCTGGGCATCTCGCAGGGTCACGAATGGGGCTGGGCGTCCGGCCGGACCGTCGGCTCCTTCGTCGGCGCCGTGGTGATGGCCTTCGTGTGGGTCCTGGTCGAGCGCCGGGTCGCCGACCCGCTGGTGGACCTGCGGATGTTCGTGCACCGCCCGGTCCTGTTGACCAACCTGGCCGGTCTGTTCGTCGGCTTCGCCGCGTTCACCCAGTTCATCGGCATCTCCTACCTGGTCCAGATGCCCGAGCGGGTGGCCGGATACGGCTTCGGCGCCTCGGTGTTGCGGGCCTCGGTGGAGTACCTGCTCCCGGGCGCGCTGATCTCGCTGCTCGCGGCGCCGCTGGGCGGTCTGCTCGTGGGCCGGATCGGTGCCCGGGCCACGCTCGCGATCGGTTCGGCCGTCGGGGTGGCGGGCTTCGCCTGGCTCGCCTTCGGGCACGGCGCGTCCGCGTCGGTGATCCTCGCGGGCATGCTCACCGGTATCGCCATCTCGTTCGGCTACGCGGCGATGCCCGCGCTGATCGTGGCCGGCGTACCGCACCACCAGACCGGCATCGCGAACGGGATCAACTCCATCTCGCGCAGCGTCGGCAGCTCGATCGCCAGCGCGGTGATCACCTCGCTGCTCGCGTCCGAGTCGGTCGAGGGCCTGCCCCCCGGCCTCCCGCCGATCCCGACGGAGAGCCGATTCACGCTCGGCTTCGTGATCGCCGGCGTGATGCTGGTCCTGGTCGTCGGGGTGGCGTTGCTCGGCCTGCAGCGGGTACCCGCCAGGGCCGAATCCACCGCCGTGTCCCACCCGCGGATCCGGGAGTCCGCGGACGCCTGACCGACCGCCCGTCCCCTCCGCCGGTCCGTTCCGCCGGTCCGTTCCCCACCTCGTCCCGCACCTCGTTCCGCACGTCAGAGAGAGGCCACCCGAGATGACTCCCACCACCAGTCGCGAATGGCACATCCTCGCCCGCCCGAAGGGCTGGCCGAAGGAGGAGGACTTCGCGCTGCGCGAGGTCGAGATCCCGGAGCTCGCGGACGGACAGATCCTGGTCCGCAACCTGTTCCTGTCCGTCGACCCGGCGATGCGCGGGCGGATGAACGACGTCGCGTCGTACACCCCGCCCTTCGCGCTGAACCAGCCCATGCAGGGCGGCGCGGTGGGCCGGGTCGTCGCGTCCCGGTCGGACGCCTTCGCGGTCGGTGACGACGTGCAGCACTGGCTCGGGTGGCGCGAGTACTCGGTGGTCGAGGGCCGGGGGGCCGGGGCGGTCAAGGTGGACCCCGACCTCGCCCCGCTGTCCGCCTACCTCGGCGTGCTGGGAATGCCCGGCCTGACCGCCTGGGCGGGCCTGCTCGACATCGCGTCCTTCCGCGAGGGCGACGCGGTGTTCGTCTCCGGCGCGGCCGGCGCGGTGGGCAGTCAGGTCGGCCAGATCGCCCGGCTCAAGGGTGCCTCGCGGGTGATCGGCAGCGCGGGTTCGGCGGACAAGGTCACCCTGCTCGTGGACGAGTACGGCTTCGACGAGGCGTTCGACTACAAGGACGGGCCGGTCGCGGAGCAGTTGGCCCTGGCCGCGCCCGAGGGCATCGACGTCTACTTCGACAACGTCGGGGGCGAGCACCTCGAGGCCGCGATCGGCGCGCTGCGCACGCACGGCCGGGTCGCGATGTGCGGCGCGATCGCGCAGTACAACGCCACCGAGCCGACGCCCGCGCCGCGCAACCTCGCGTTGTCGATCGGCAAGCGGCTGCGGCTGCAGGGTTTCATCGTGACCGACTCCTTCGGCCGGCGCGACGAGTTCCTGACCGAGGTCGGCGGCTGGCTGCGGAACGGCGAACTCAAGTATCGCGAGACGGTGGTCGAGGGGATCGAGAACAACCTGTCCGCGCTGCTCGGCATGCTGCGCGGGGAGAACATCGGGAAGATGGTCGTCGCGCTGCCGGAGTGAGCGGGCGGGGTCGTCGGCCGGACCGAGCGGCCGGGGCGGGCGACCGCGGTAACCGGACGCGGTGACCGGACGCGGACGTGCCGAAGGGCCGCGCGTGGGGGTCGACGCGCGGCCCTTCGGGATGGTGCGGGCCGGTGACTCACCCTCGGGGGAGGGGAGTTCGACTCAGCCCAGGAACAGGTAGTCCGCCTGGTACGGCACCTCCGCCGTCGGCCGGGCGGCCGGGTCGCACGAACCCGTCGGTGCCACACCGCCCCGGGTGTTCAGGCGCAATACCTGCGTGGTCGCGGAGAGCAGCGCGTCCGGCCTGCCGGTCTGCGTCGCGTTCAGCACCAGCTCGGGGATGTTGCCGTCGCCGTTGGGCAGTTTGCTCGCCACCGCGCCGGTGACCGCGCTGCCGTCGGGCGCGACCCACTGCGGCGGGCCGGCCGTCGGGGTCACGAACGTGTGCTTGAGGTCGCCCTGGAGCTTGGCGGCGACGTCGAGCTGGGTGAACGCGGTGCCGCCGTCCTTGGCCGTGCACTGGTAGATCTGCTTGCCCGCGACCACCGACAGGTTCAGCGCCGGCGACTTCGGGGTGACCTTTCGGGAGAGCTGCCCGCGCACCGCGCCGCCCGGGAACTCGCCCGTGTGCAGGTTGGTGTAGTAGTTCGCCGGCGTCGCGTTGATCCGTTCCACCAGCGCCGGGTCGATGCCCTCGACGGTGCCGGCCAGTCCCGTCACCGACTGCGGCAGCCCGGCCTTCGCGTCGAACAGCGGCGCGACCACGTCGCCGTTGGCCCCGGCCGCCGCCCGATGCAGGTGGCCGAGCGTGGGCGGGGCGATGCCGGTCCAGCCGAACGACCAGTCGATGCAGTTGCCCCACGGGCGGATCGAGGTGTCGGCCCGACCGTCCGGGTCGGCGGTCTTCTTGCCCTCGGCGTTCGGCACCTCCTGCTTGCCGGTCGCCTCGGCGGGCAGCGTGCCGGTCTTGAGCACACTGTTCACGTCGGCCGGTCGGGCCAGCTTGACCAACTGCCCGCGTACCGCGCCGCCGGGGAACTCGCCGGTGTGCACGTTGAAGTACACGCTCGCCGGGTCGCTCTTGATCCGGTCGAGCAGCCCCGCGTCGGTGACCTTGACGGCGCCGGTGACCGCGGTCGCCGAGTCGGGCAGCGGCGACGCGAAGAAGGGCACCTTCACCTCGCCGTTCCGCCCCTTGTCGCCCAGGTGCAGGTGGGCCGCGGTGGGCGCGCCGATGCCCTCCCACCGGATGCCGAACGACACCTGGTCGCCCTTGATCCGGACCAGCGCCGTGCCCTTGCCGTCGGGGTCGCCGACCCGCGCGTTGCCGCCGGGAACCTCGTTGGCCCCGGTCAGGCCCGCGGCGAAGAACGTCTCCTCGCCGGCCGCGGGCTCGGCGGCGCCGGTCGTGGTCAGGTCGGAGGCGGGCACGGCGCCGGCGTGGTCGGCGCCGTGGCCGACCGTACCGGGATCGTTGGCGCCCTTGGCCGCGGCGGCCGGATCGGGGCGCGTGGCACCCGATCCGGTGTCCGAGGACGAGCAGCCGGCGACGGCGAACACGAGACCGGCGGCGAGGGCGAGTGCGGGCAGCGGATACCTGCGTGCGGACATGGCGAGTCTCCCCGAAGACTGGGTTTGGTCGGTTGGATGCGTGCGTAACGCGTGTGGCGCGTGCCTGATGAGCGGTGCGGGCGGACGTCGGTCCGCACCGCTCGGGTCGATCAGTAGCCGTAGCCGCCACCGCTCGTGGTCGGCGCCTTGCTCGTCTGCGGTGCGCCGGTCGCGGCCGCGCCCGCCTTCTTGCCGTCGGGGGTCACCGCGAACCAAGTCCCGTTCACGCCCTGGCCCTTGGTGTCGCCGGGCTTGGTGTCGGGCGCGAAGCGGTACACCGGCCAGCCGGCGATGGTGACCTGGGTGCTGCCGTCGCTGCGGGTGACGCTGCCGACCGCGGACTGGTCGACGCCGGTCACGGTGACACCGCCGGTGGCGGTGACCGGGGGCCACTGGGTGGCGCAGGCGCCGTCGCAGTTCGACTTGGACGGCTTGGCGGTGTCCTTGTCGAAGCGGTACAGGGTGAATCCGTTGCCGTCGGTCACGATCGGGCCGAGTTTGGCGTCGGTGCCGGCCTTCAGGACGGCCTTGCCACCGTTCGCGGTCCCGGGCGTACCGGCGGTGCCGGGCGCGCTCGGTGCGGACTGCGCCGGCTGCGTGGCGGCCGGCGGGGTGGTGCCGGTGGACGTGTCGCTCTTCGAGTCGCTGCCACAGGCGGACAGACCGAGCCCGAGCGCACCGGCGATGGCGACCGCGGCGAGGCCGCGCGTGCTGAAGACAGACATGGTGAACCCCCGGAAAAGATCGATGAATGAGTCGAACTGCCATACGGGGAACGGAAGAAGTCGGATCCGTTCCCGGGCGGTCGACCGGTGCGCTGCCGGTCGGTGGTGCGTCGACATCCAGCAGTACGGGGGAGGGGTCGAAGAGGGTTCAACGGTCGGGAAAGTTTTTTTCGACGGATCCCGACCGGACCCGGAACGGCCCCGGCGAGAATCCTCGCCGGGGCCGAAAAGCGCAGGTCGGCGGCCTACCAGGCGGCCGGCGCGTAGTCCTTGAGGAAGCAGCCGTACAGGTCCTCGCCGGCCTCGCCGCGCACGATCGGGTCGTAGACCCGGGCCGCGCCGTCGACCAGGTCGAGCGGCGCGTGGAAGCCCTCGTCGGCCAGACGCATCTTCTGCGGGTGCGGGCGCTCGTCGGTGATCCAGCCGGTGTCCACGGCGGTCATCAGGATGCCGTCGGACAACATCTCCTCGGCGCTGGTGCGGGTCAGCATGTTCAACGCTGCCTTGGCCATGTTGGTGTGCGGGTGGCCGGGGCCCTTGTAGCCGCGGCTGAACTGGCCCTCCATCGCGGACACGTTGACCACGTACTTCCGGCGCGCCTTCGCCGCCGCCATCGCCGGACGCAGCCGGCTGACCAGGACGAACGGCGCGGTCACGTTGCAGAGTTGCACTTCGAGCAGCTCGACCGGGTCCACCTCGTGCACGCGCTGCACCCAGCTGTTGACCGGGTCCAGGTCGGGGACCAGGCCGCCGGCGTCGATCGCCGTGCCGGTCTCGATCCGGGCGGGCGAGGCCGAGCCGCTGGTCAGCGCGAGCGCGGTGAGCGCCTGCGGGGTCAGCGCCTGGTCGTCGCCGCGGGACTGGCCGGGCAGCAGTACATGGCCGCTGCCGCCGACGTGGCCGAACGACACCATCTCCGGCAACTCGCCGGCGGGCAGCGGCGCGGCCTCGGCGGCGGCCAGGGCCGCGTACGCCTGCGGGGTCCGGCGTACCGTCTGCGCGGCGTTGTTGATCAGGATGTCCAGCGGCCCCGCCTCGGCCACCGAATCGGCCAGCGCGACCACCTGGGCCGGGTCGCGCAGGTCTATCCCGGCGATCTTGAGCCGGTGCAGCCAGTCGGCGCTGTCCGGCATCGCGGCGAAGCGGCGGATCGCGTCGTTGGGGAAGCGGGTGGTGATCGTGGTGTGCGCGCCGTCGCGCAGCAGGCGCAGCGCGATGTACATGCCGATCTTGGCCCGGCCGCCGGTGAGCAGCGCCCGGCGGCCGGTCAGGTCGGTGCGCTGGTCGCGGCGGGCCCGGTTGAACGCGGCGCACTCCGGACACAGCTGGTGGTAGAACGCGTCCACCTCGCGGTAGCGCTTCTTGCAGATGTAGCAGGCCCGCGCGCGCTCCAGGACACCGGCGATCTCGGTGGTGGTGACCGTGGTCAGCGCGATCCCCAGCGTCTCGTCGTCGATTCGCCCCGGCGCGCCGGTCGCGGTCGCGGCGGTGACCGCCTCGTCGTTGGCGAGCACCCGGTCCCGACGCTCCTTGCGGCGGCGCTCCTTGACGCTCTTGTAGATCGCGGCCGTGGCCCGACGGATCCGCACCGCGTCCGGGTGCTCGACGTCGAGGTCCTCCACCTCGGCGAGCACGCTCAGGCACAACTCCATACGCGCGGGGTCGATCCCCTCCGCCACGCCCGTATCCGCCTGAATCTCGCTACTCGCTGTCATCGCCGTTGCCGTTTCCTGTGCTCGCCGGTGCCACAAAACCCCGGCGGAACTCTACGTCGTGCCGACACGTGGGCCAATTTTCACAAGGTCGGGTGGTCCGGCGGTCGCACGGCGGTTGGGGCGTGGCGGGTGGGCGGTCGGTGCGGTCGGGCTCGGCTCGTGTGCCTCGCGGGCCCGCCCCGGCGTCAGGCGCCCTGCGCGTAGCCCTGGGCGACGTGCTCCAGCCACCACTGCGGTGCGGCGTTCATGAGCGTGCCGAAGTCCCAGTAGTCGTGCCAGCGCACGATCAGTCCGTCGCGGAACTCGTGCACGGACACGAACGGCAGCACCACCCGCTCGCCGGTCTTCCAGTGCCACTCCTCGGCGTGCTCGGTCACCACGAGGTTGCCCTCGGCGACGGTGCTCTTGTGGTGGTGGATGTAGCCGGTGAGCATGTCCAGGCCGAGTCGCAGTCGGGCCTCGATCGCCACCGGGCCGGTCGCGCCGGGCCCGGGCGCGGCGACGTCCGTGTAGTGGCCGTCGGCGGCGAAGCAGGCCGCGACCTTGGCGAAATCCCGGGCGTACAGGTCCTGCCAGAACTGTTCGATCAGCCGCTTGTTCGCGGTCGCGTCACTCATGGCGCGAACACTATGTACGCGCGCCGAAACTGAACAGAGGCAAGGTTTCTTTCCGGCCGGGGCCGGCCCGGCCGTGCGGCACAGGCCTCCACCGCCGCGACGTCGGTCGCGGTGACCCGGGTGCGAAACGCCGCCCGGTGGCCGCTCAGGGGCGATCGAGCAGGAGCACGGTCAGCAGCGGCGCGTTCGGCCAGGCCGGGCGCAGGTCGCAGAGCACGTGGTAGCCCCAGCGTTCGTACAGGGCCAACACCCTGGGGTGGCTCGGGTCGACCAACAGCGTCACCCGCTGCTCGGTGCGGGCGGACAGCAGCCGGTCGTGGATCGCCCGCGCCGCGCCCGAGCCCCGCCACGGTTCGCGCACCATCAACTCGTTGAGCGCGAAGGTACGCCGTCCGTCCTCCTCGATGTCCACCGCCGGCACCGGCTCGGTCAGCCCGATCCACCAGCGCGCGCCGGGCTGGAGGGTGTAGCCGAACGCGTAGCCGACCGGGATGTCCCGACTCCACCCGACCACACACTCGAACCCCGGCGAGGCGGCGTACGCGGCCAGCCGTTCGGCGAAGGTGTCCACCGACTGGAACGGCTGCGCCAACTCGGCCGCGTACACCTCGGCGTAGACGTCGAGCAGCACCTTCCGGATCTCGTCGAGGTCACCGCCGCGGTGGTGGGTCAGCTCGATCTCGGTCGCCACGCTTCCTCCCGGTGGGGGTGATCCGTTCCCGAGAGGGGACTTTCCCCGGGCCGCGCCGCACCACGCCCGTGCCGTGATCCTGATGGACCGTCAAAAGCCGTTCCGGGGCGAGAAATACTCGACGCGGGCGGGCCGGTCGTGATCCCCTGCTCGGATGGCTGACCCCCTCCACGAACGTGACCTCGCCCGACCCGCCCTCGACCTGGTGGCCGGGGCCGCCGGACGCTACCTGGAGGCGCTGCCCGACTTGCCGGTCCGTGATCCGGCCGCCGACGTGGTGTTCGACCGGCTGGGCGGGCCGCTGCCCGAGCGCGGCGACGGCACCCTGGCCAGTATCGAGGAACTGCTCGACATCGGTACGCGCGGTGCGATCCAGTCCTCGGGACCCCGGTTCTTCCACCTCGTCGTGGGCGGGGCCACCCCCGCCGCGCAGGCCGGCGACTGGGTGACCGGGCTGCTCGACCAGCCGGCGGGCCTGTGGATCGGGTCGCCGCTGGCGACCGAGGCCGAGACGGTGGTGCTCGGTTGGCTCAAGGACCTGTTCGGGTTGCCCGACACGTACGGCGGAGTACTCACGCCCAGCGCCACCTTCGCCAACCTCACCGCGCTCGCCTGCGCGCGCCACTGGTGGGCCGCGCGGCACGGCGTGGACGTCGCCGCCGACGGGCTGGCCGGGTTGCCGACCATGCCGGTCCTCGCGAGCGGCTACGTACATCCCAGCAATCGCAAGGCACTGCAGATCCTGGGCTGTGGGCGGGACACGATCCGGATCTGCGCGCGCGACGACGCCGGTCGGGTGGACATCGACGCGATGGAGCGGGCGCTGATCGAGATCGACGGGCCCGCGGTGCTGATCGCCTCGGCGGGCGAGGTGAACACCGGCGACTTCGACCCGATCGACGCGCTCGCCGACCTGGCCCGACGCTACGGCGCCTGGCTGCATGTGGACGGCGCCTTCGGGCTGTTCGCCGGCGTCTCGCCCCGACTGGCCCACCTGGTGCACGGCGTCGAGCGGGCGCACTCGGTGGCCGCGGACGGGCACAAGTGGCTGAACGTGCCGTACGAGAGCGGCTTCGTGTTCGTGCGCGACGCCGAGATGCTCGGCCGGGCGTTCGGGTCCTGGAACGCCCCCTACCTGCCGGAGGCCGGGGACACGCATCTCGACTACAACCGGCTCGGGCCCGAATCCTCGCGCCGCGCCCGGGCGTTGCCGATCTGGGCCACGCTGCGCGCCTACGGCCGGTCCGGCTACCGGGAGATGATCGAACGCCACCACGACCTCGCCCGCCGACTCGGCGAGTTGGTCGAGGAGGCACCCGAGTTGGAACTGCTCGCACCGGTGAGGCTGTGCGTGGTGTGCTTCCGGTACCGACCGGCCGAGTCGGGCCCGGACGCGCGCACCGAGGCCGAACTGGACGCGTTGAACCGGCGCCTCGGGGCCGAGTTGAACGCGGACGGCCGGGTGTACGTGGGCACCACCGTGTACCGGGGGCGGGTGGCGCTGCGCCCGGCGATCGTGAATTGGCGGACGTCGGCGGCCGATATCGATCTGCTCGCGGCCGTGGTGCGGGAGATCGGCGCCCGGGTGGCGGCCGAGCCGCGCGACGGGGCACCCGCGGCCGGCGACTCGTAGCGCCGCGCGGGTCGGTCGCGGCGATCCGGATCCGATGTCGAAACGATTCCGCGTAGGGGTCCGGGTGGGCGAACGGGGGGAGTACTTTGAGGAGACCGAGGGCACCTCGTATGCCGTTTGTCCGTGATGGCGCCGTCCGCGGCGGTTCGGGCATTCGAGCACCAGGCCGACCGGAGGATTCGAACGCATGTACTCACAGCACTCGATCGCGGGACACCGCCGAAGCCCCCGCCCCACGGTCGAGATGACCTACGGCCTGGCCTGCACGATGTGCGGCCACGATCTGCGCGCCCCCGCCGACAAGCCGGCGCCCGACGCGGTACCGGTCGGCCACGTCGAGGAGCGGCAGACCTTCGCCTGTCGAGGGGTGTGCGCGCGTCTGGCGAGCGGTTCGGCCGACGGCATCGCCGAGGAGCCGGTGTCCCTGGCGGAGCGGATCGCGGCGTTCCCCACGGCCTGAGCGCACCCGCCGGCGTCGCGGCTCGCCGGGTGCCGGGTGTCGGGTGCCGGGTTCCGTGGTGTGGGGTGTCCCGGGCGGGCGCCGGTCAGGCGCTGGTGCGTTTGCGGGTGGTCTTCTTGGCGGCGGCCTTCTTCGCGGTCGACGCCGACTTGCCCTTCCCGGACGAGCCCCCCGCCGACGTCTTCTTCGCGGCCGACTTGCGGGCCGTGCCCTTCTTCGCGGGGGCCCGGCCGTGGCTCCGGTTGGCCGCCTCGACGCTCGCGGTGAGCGCCGCCATCAGGTCGACGACGTTGTCCGGTGTCGCGGCGCCCTCCTCGCCCGCCTCGACCGGTTCGGTGCCCTCCAGGCGGGCGACCACCAGCGAGTCGAGGGCCTCCTTGTAGTCGTCGTGCAGGGACTGGATGTCGAAGTCCTCGCTCAGTGTGTCCATCAGCGAGGTGGCCATCTTCAACTCCTGCGGCCGGATGTCGAAGGTGCCCTCGGGGGCCAGTCCGTCCGCCGCGCGCACCTCGTCCGGCCACAACATGGTCTGCAGGATCAGGATGTCGTCGTGCACCCGCAGCAGGGCCAGGCTCTCCCGGGTGCGCAGGGTGATCTTGGTGACGGCGGACTTGCCGGCCTTGGTCAGCGCCTCGCGCAGCAGGACGTACGGCTTGGCCGCGGCCGGGGTCGCGGTCTGGAGGTAGTACGCCTTCGAGAGCATCAGCGGATCGATCTCGTCGTCGGCCACGAACGCGAGCACGTCGATGACCTTCTTGCTGGGCAGCGGCAATTCCGCCATGTCGGCGTCGGTGAGCACCGCCTGCCGGCCGTCGGGCGCCTGGTACGCCTTGGCGATCTCCTTGTACGGGACCTCGCGCTCCTCCAACTCGCAGTAGCGCTTGAGCCGGATCCGGCCGCCGTCCGTCTCGTGCACCTGGTGCAGGGACACGTTGTGTTCCTCGGTGGCGGGGAAGAGTTGGACCGGGATGCTCACCAGTCCGAACGTGATCGCGCCTTTCCAACTGCTGCGCATCGGCTCTCCAGAATCGCGGGGCGGGCATGGCCGCCGCTGTGCGTTTTGCTTCGATGTGCCACAAAATGCATCGAAAACGGGCATGAGGGGACCTTTACCGTATGCCGGACCGCATCGCCACGACAGTCGACGGACGCACCCTGACCCTCACCCACCTGGACAAGGTCTGGTGGCCCGAGACCGGGTACACCAAGGGCCAGGCGCTGGAGTACTACGCGAAGGTGGCCCCGGTGCTGCTTCCGCACGTCGCCGGACGCGCCGCCTCGTTCATCCGCCTCCCCGACGGTGTCGAGGGCGGGACCCGGTTCTACGCCAAGCACGTGCCACCCGGTGCGCCCGAGTGGGTGAGCACGATCGAGGTGGTCGGGCACGAGGAGACCAGGCGGCAGGTCGACGTCGACTCCCTGGCCACGCTGATGTGGGCGGCCAACCTGGCGGCGATCGAGATCCACGTGCCGCAGTGGGGTACCGACCCGGACGCGCACGACCGGCTGGTCCTCGATCTGGACCCGGGTCCCGGCGCGGGGATGGCCGAGTGCCGCGAGGTCGCGCTGCTGGCCCGGGACGTGCTCGCCGAGGACGGGCTGACCTGCGTGGTCAAGACGTCCGGGAGCAAGGGCCTGCACCTGTACGCGGCGCTGGAGCCGACCCCGGAGGCGGCGACGAGCGCCTACGCGAAGGCGCTCGCACAACGTCTGGAACGGGAGCGGCCCGAGCTGGTCGTGCACCGGATGGCCAAGAACCTGCGGGCCGGGCGGGTCTTCGTGGACTGGAGCCAGAACGCCTCCGCCAAGACCACCGCCGCGCCGTACACCCTGCGAGCCGGCCCGGAGCCGACCGTGTCCGCCCCGGTGACCTGGGCCGAGATCGACTCGGCCGCGGAACTGGGCTTCGGCCCCGCCGAGGTGCTGGAACGAGTGGCCCGGGACGGCGACGGCTTCGCGCCGCTGTTGGCGGCGCGGACCACGGGGCGGCTGCCGTAACGGTGCCGGGGCCGCGTCGCGCGCTCAGTCCTCGGCCAGGTCCGGGCGTAGGCGGTGCCAGACCGGGTGGCGGAGCAGGCCCGCGCGGGTGCGGGTGGCGTAGCGGACCTCGCCGACCAGGCGGGGCAGTACCCAGCGGGCGTCGACCAGGGTCGGCTCCGGGGTGAACGGGCACTCGTCGATCGCGGACACCCGCAACAGCTCGCCGAGCACGGTCCGCTCCCGATCGGCGAAGCCGGACCCGACCGCGCCGACGAAGCGCAGCAGGCCGGCCTCGCGTACCCCCACGAGCAGCGCGCCGGGCAGGTCGGACAGCCGGCCGCGCCCGGGCACCCAGCCGCCCACGACCACGTCCAGGGTCTGTGCGTGCCGGATCTTCACCCAGTCCGGCGAGCGCGCCCCGGGGGTGTACACCGACTCCAGCCGCTTGCACACCAGCCCCTCCAGGCCCGCCTCCCGGGTCGCCGCGAGGGCGGTCTCGCCGTGTCCGATCAGCGCGGTCGGCGTCGACCAGTGCGATCCGTGCAGGTCGAGCCCCTCCAGCAGGCGGCGCCGCTCCAGATACGGGCGGTCCACCGTGGTGCGCCGATCCAGGAACAGCACGTCGAAGAGCAGCAGCCGGACGGGCACCACGTCGCGCATCCGGGCCGCCTCGGCAGGGTGGTCGACCAGGCCCATCCGGGACTGCAACCGCTCGAAGTCGCTGTGCCCGTGCCGATCCGGCGCGACCACCTCGCCGTCCAGGATCGCCGGCCGGGCCCCCAGAACGTCCCGCAACCCCCGCAACTCCGGATAGGCCCCGGTGATGTCCGCACCCGAACGGGCCCGGAACGACACCGTCCCGTCGCCCGGGAGGTAGGTGAGGCAGCGTTGACCGTCGAGTTTGGTCTCATAGGCCCAGCGCTCGTCCTCGGCCGCGGGCGGCAGCGTGCCCGGAGTGGCCAGCATGGGCGGGTAGACGGGCA
The DNA here is from genome assembly GCF_003967355.1 of Embleya hyalina. GTDB lineage: Bacteria > Actinomycetota > Actinomycetes > Streptomycetales > Streptomycetaceae > Embleya > Embleya hyalina. The sequence goes on from NZ_BIFH01000014.1 coordinate 267,946, forward strand.
ACTCGGGCGGCTCGGACATGGGGTGAGCGTGGTCGTACCGCCGCGGATGTACACCCGGCGTCGCCCGGACGGCGCAGCGTTCGAGGACCGGGCCCGGTCCGGCGGATACGGGCAGGGTCCGGACGGACGCGGGCAGGGCTCAGACGAGCAGGCCGCGGCGGTAGGCCTCGGCCACCGCGGCGGCGCGGTCGCGGACGCCGAGCTTGCCGTACAGGTGCAGCAGGTGGGTCTTGACCGTGGCCTCGCTGACGAACAGGGCCGCCGCGGCCTCCCGGTTGGTGGCGCCGCCGGCGACCAGGCGCAGCACCTCCGACTCGCGCGGACTGAGCACCGCCGGGGTCGGCTCGGGAGCGCGGACCCGGCCCATCACCAGGCCGGCCACCGACGGCGAGAGCACCGCCTGCCCCGCGTGCGCGGCCCGCACCCCGCGTACCAGGTCGTCGCGCGGTGCATCCTTGAGCAGGTAGCCGGTAGCCCCCGCCTCCACCGCCGGCAGTACGTCGCGGTCGGTGTCGTACGTCGTCAGCACCAACACGCGCACGTCCGGGGCTACCTCGCGCAGGGTCCGGATCGCCTCGACGCCGCCCATCCGGGGCATCCGCAGGTCCATCAGCACCACGTCCACCCCGCCCACCCGGACCCGGTCGACCGCCGCCGCGCCGTCGCCCGCCTCGCCGACCACGTCGAAGCCGGGGTCGCCGGCGAAGATGCCGCGCAGGCCGTCCCGGACCACCGGGTGGTCGTCGACGATCAACAGGCGGATCGGGGCCTCGCCGGGGGCGGGGTGGGCGGCGGCGGTCATGCGGGCGTCTCCTTCGGGGTGGTGCCGGGGGCGGTGCCGGGCGGACCGGTCGGCACGGACACGTTGACCGTGGTGCCCTCGCCGGGGGCGCCTTCGATGGTGACGGTGCCGCCGACCCCGGCCACCCGGTGGCGCATCGCGTGCAGGCCGTAGCCGCCGTCTTGGTCGAGCCGGGCGTCGCCGGTGGCGGTCGGGCCGACGCCGTCGTCGCGGACGTCGAGCAGGACCACGTCGTCCAGGTAGGTCAACGAGACGCCGACGCGGGTGGCGTGGGCGTGCTTCGCGACGTTGGCCAGCGCCTCCTGCGCGGCCCGGAACAGGGCCACCTCGCAGTCCACCGGAAGCGCCCGCGCGACGCCGTCGGTCCCGGCGGCGGCCGGCGTGCCGGTGCTCTCGGACCAGCGCGCGACCAACTCGGCGATCGCCTCCGGCAGATGTACCCGCTCCGCGAGCAGCGCGGGCCGCAACGCCTCGACCGAGCGGCGCGCCTCGTGCAGGCCGTCGCGGGCCAGGTCGCGGGCCTGGTCGAGGTGCCGCTGCCAGTCGGCCGGTACGCCGCCGTGCCGGCGGGCCTGCTCGTGCGCGGCGCCGAGTTGGGTGACGATGCCCGCGAGGCCCTGCGCGATCGTGTCGTGGATTTCGCCGGCCAACCGCTGCCGCTCGGCCAGGACACCCGCCTCCCGGGCCTGGTGGAGCAGTTGCGCGTGCAGGCCGGTGTTCTCCCGCAGCGCGGTCTCCAGGCGCGCGTTGGCGTCGGCGAGCGCGTTGATGACCTGCTTGCGCTCCTCGTTCTGCACCTGCACGGCGTTGCCGACCAGGACGATCGCGGACGCGATGATCGCGTTGATCGCGGTGAGCGAGACGTAGAGCGGGAGGTTGCCGACGGTGAACTCGGCACGTCCGCCCATCTGGGCCGGAGTGATCACCGCGGCGGTGGCGACGGTGGCCACCGTGCCGAGCCGGCCGAAGCCGAAGCGGCGGGCGTCCACGTAGCCGAGGAATGCGAACACCGCGTACCAGGGGTTGAGCGCGACCAGGACTGCGCTCAGTCCCCACCTGACCCAGAAGTAGAGGTGGAACAGGCGCGGCCGCTCCGGGCCGATCGGCCGGCGGCTGTCCATCCACCACGACCAGGCGCCGGCCACGACGGTCAGGAGCAGGGCGGCCCGGTACTCGCCGGCGGAGCCGTAGCCGTGCGCGACGCTGAGGGTGGCGAGAACGACCGAGGCGGCGAGGAGGAAGATCGGGGCGAACCTGCGATAGCGGGCGATCCGCGCGTCGTCGCACTCGGTGCGGTCCCGGAGAGCGGAGTGCCCGGGGCCGACCCGGCCGGGGGTGCCGTCCGCCGTCGCCACGTCGATCGTTCCTTCCTCGCTGGGGCCTCGGAGGTTTTGGGGTTCTGGTGGGGTATGCACCACCGGGATCCTCACGGGATCCTCTCATCGGCCCCGAACGGGGTTCGCCGGGGCCGGGTCACTCCCAGCGGAACCAGCGGGCCGAGGCGATGCCGAAGACCAAGGCGTAGCCGGCCAGGACCGGGAACGCGGAACCGTGCGGCCAGTGACCGGCGGTCGCATCGCCCAGGGCCCGGACGCCGGCGCCGAGCGGGGTGCAGTCGCCGATCGTGCGCAGGGTGTCCGGCATCTTGGCGCGGGGCAGCCACAGGCCGGCGAAGAACATCGACACGAAGAACAGCACCGCCCCCGCGCCGTTGGCGACCTTGGTGTCGGCGGCGACGGCGGAGACGAACAGCCCGATCGCGAACAGCGCGAGGGCGGTCAGGACGACGGTGACCACGAACGCGAACGGCGCTCGCGGCAGATGCACGCCGAACGCGAAGCGGGCCACCAGGGTGATCACGGCGGTGGCCAGCGTGGCGACCGCGCCGTGGATCAGGATCTGCGCGCCCAGTACCCGGCTCGGCGGCAGCGGCGTGGTGGACAACCGACGCAGCACACCCTTCTCCCGGTAGCCGGCCAGCGCCGGCGGCATCGCGTTCAGCGCGAGCATCGCGAAGGTGAAGGCGGTCAGGATCGGGACGTACGCCTCGACGACGCTCTGCCCGTCGAGGTCGTCGCCGTGTTTGCGGGTGCCCGGGATCGAGCCGAGCACGACGAGCAGCACCACGGGAAAGAGCAGGCCCCACAACAGGCCGACGGGTTCGCGCAGGAACAGGCGCAGTTCGGTGCGGGTGACTTGGGACAGGAGACCGCGCGCGGGGCGGCGGGGGGTGAGGGTGATGGGGGCAGGGGTGGTCGCGGTGGACATGCGGGCTCCCGGGTTGAAGTGGGGGGCGGGACGGTGGTCAGCGCCGGCCGACGCGGCGGACGTCGGTGTCGGTGGCTGCGTCCGTGCCGGTCTCGCTGTTGCTGTCGGTGTCGGTGTCGGTCAGCGCCAGGTAGGCGTCGTCCAGGTCGGGGCTGTCCACGCGCAGGTTCTCGGCGATCACGCCGGCGCGGGCGAGCACCGCGGTGACGCCGGTGAGCACGTCCGGGGCACCGGTGATCACGATCCGGTCGTCGATCTCGGTCAGTTCCCGGACCTGCGGGAGCGCGGCCAGGTCGGCGCGCATCTCCGGGGTGAGCGGGGTTCGGGGGCGGAAGCGCACGATCTGGTGGCGGATGACGCGTTCGATCAACGCTTGCGGGGTGTCGAGGGCGACGATCCGGCCGCCGTCGAGCACCGCGACGCGGTCGCAGAGCCGTTCGGCCTCCTCCATGAAGTGGGTGACCAGGAGCACCGTCACCCCCGCGTCGCGGATCTCCTCCACCAGCGACCAGGTGTTCCGGCGGGCCTGCGGGTCGAGTCCGGTGGTGAGTTCGTCGAGGATCACCACGCGCGGCGCGCCGATCAGCGCGAGGGCGATGGACAACCGCTGCCGGAGGCCGCCGGAGAGTTTGGCGTACGGGGTGCGCAGGTGCGCGTCGAGGCCGAGCCGGGTGAGCAGCGGGCCCGGCTCGACCGGGGCGCGGTGGCAGGCGGAGTACAGCTCGATCGCCTCGGCCACCCGCAACTTGTCCGGCAGCGCGCTCTGTTGCAGCTGCACGCCGAGCACGCGCCGCACCTCGTCGCGCTGCGTCCGCGGGTCGAGCCCGAGCACGCGTGCGCTGCCACCGTCGGGCCGGCGCAACCCGCTCACGCACTCGACGGTCGTGGTCTTGCCGGCTCCGTTGGGACCGACCAGACCGAAGATCTCGCCGACGTCGACACCGAAGGAGACGTCCCGCAGGACGGACCTGCCGGGGTAGGACTTGCTCAACCCCTCGACGCGTACCGCTTCGACATTCGCCATGGTGGCCGACCACTCCCCGCACTCCGGGCCGACCTCGTGCCGACCCCTACGAGGATGCGATCGGGGCGACCACCCCCGAATCCACCGACAAGCCGCACCCACCGCGCACACCGGTGGACCCCCATCCACCGATCGGTGGATGGCCCAACGGCGGCAGAAGGCAGGCGCTTCGCGTCATGGGGGAGGCGGGCGACACCGACGGCGGCCTGCATCCGGGCGGCCCGGCGGCGGACAGATTCGGCGAGTGGCCGGCCCGATGCGGTGCAGCCCGCGCGGTGACGAGCGGTCGGGTGCGGTGCGCCGGGGGCCTTGCTGGGTGCGTTGGGATGCTTCCGGCACGCGTTGCGCTTTGGGTTGGGGGTGGCCGGTGCGGGGCCCGCCTCCGACTCTGGCCCGCCCCGCACCGGCAACCCAAGGCACAACGCGCGCCGGAAATTAGCCGACCCACCCAGGAGGGCTCCTCGGCAGACTTGACCTGACCTCCCGCCCTTCCCGCCGCTGCCGGCCGGTTTTCGGTGAGCAACACGCGCGTCTCGTCGGGAGTCCCACGTCTCGGAGCCCCGCACGCCGGCGGCGGCCCGCCTCCGACTCCGGCCTGCCCCGCACCGGCTACCCCAACCCAAAGCGCAACGTGCGCCGGAAGCATCCCAACCCACCCGGGAACGCCCCCGGCGCACCGCACCCGACTGCCCTCCCGCCCCGTCCCGGCCCCGTCTCCCGGTCCCCGCCCGCCTCGTGTCGTTCGCTACGCCGTGCGGGTCAGCAGGTTGTGGATGGTTGAGCCCGGGGACTCCGCCTGCCATGTGGGGTCTTGGGCTGTCAATGCTGCGTAGACGTGGGGCCATTGGGGCTTGCCGGTCGTCAGGATGGATGCGATTTCGGCCTGGGCCTCGTGGCCGGCCGTTCGGATCCGGGTGGGGGCTTCGAGGCGGTGGGTGGACTCGGCTATCCAGCGGAGGATGGTGGCGGCGCCTCTGGCCCTGTGGACCAGGTCCCTTCCGGTGAGGTGTCCCCGCGTGACCAGGTCGTCCAGGTGGGTGTACCACGTGGCGTCGCCGAGGGCGGATTGGCCGTAGGCGATCGAGGCGAGTGCGTGTGCGCGGTCGAGGACGGCGGAGCGGCGGGCGGAGTGGAAGTCGACCGGGCCGAGTTCGAGGAGCCTCGCGGGGGAGTCCCGGTGGCGGACCAGGCGGCTCAGGACCTCCCGGGGGAAGGGCTCTCGTTCGTGTTCGGCCAGGATCAGGTCCCAGTCCTGGATGTACGGCAGGTCCATCGCCTCGTCGGTGTCGGCCGCACCGGCGCAGCGGCGCAGCTTCGCGACCAACCTGTCGCCGCCCCGCTCGCGGTCGATGCGGGCGGTGAGCGTGGCGTCGGGGTCGGCCTCGGTGAGCGCCTTGGCCACCAACCGCCCGGCCGTGGCGCCGAGTACGCCCTCCTCGACCAATGCCCCGATCCGGTCCGCGCCGCCGTGCCGCAGCAGGCCGCGGACGCCGATGAGCCGGTCCGACAGCGAGACCTTCCGGCCGAGTTGGCGCAGCGCGTGCTCGACCACCTCCGGGTCGGCCGCCTCCACCTTCAGGCGCAGCGCGGACAGGAGCGAGGCGGTGGGCCGGTGGTCCATCAGCAACTGTGCGCGCAGGTCCGGGTCGAGCGCGAGCAGGTCGTCGGGGCCGGTCGCGGGCCGACCCTGCGGCACCCGGGAGAGCACCACGCGTCGGATCGAGGCGCCCTCGTCCTCCAGCGGTGAGCCGTACAGGTCGTGGTTGAGTTCGGGGTCGTCGAGCTGCAACAACCGCTTCAGAACCACCGGGTTCTCGGTGTGGGTCGCGACGATCCGCAGCGCGACGTGGTCGTTCGCGAGGAACGGGTACTCGTCCAGCGCGCGGGACGAGTGCTCGACGTGCCACGAGTACGCCCACAGCGAGGGGTAGGCGTGCGGGCCGAGTCGCGGCAGGATCGCCACCAGCGCCTCGGCCGAGGCGTGCAGCAGGAGGTCGGCGGCCGGCCATCGCCAGGCGCGCCGGACCCGCCACCCGGGCTCGCGCACCGTCGCGGCCTCGATCGTGTGCGGGGATTCGAGGCGCTGCCAGGCGGCCTCCCGATCCGCCTCCGCGACGGGCCCGGACCCGTCCGCCATCTCCAGGAGTTCCGTGATCGGCCGATCCGCCGCCGTCCCCATCGCCGTCAGCGCCCGCAGCCACCGGTCCGGGTCCACGCCCAGGCGGTCGGCCACCAGCGTGCCGACCGCCCGCTTGATCGGGTCCGCCACGACTCGGTGCCGCCACTTTCGGGGCAGCGGGGTCAGTGCCCGCGTCGGGAGGATGCCGAGGATGTCGGTCGGCCCGACGATGCCGTGCCGGTAGGCGCCCTCGGCGAGATATTCGCCGCCACCGCCGCGCCCCTGTTCGAAGTACTCACGGATCCAGCGCAAGAACGCGCTCGGCGCGGCCGCGCTCGGCCAGGTGTCCCCGGACGGGTATTGCGCGGGTCGCTCGGTCGGCGTGCCGGCCAGGATCGCGGCGACCCGGTCCGTCGTCGGCTTCTCCAGGCCCTTGTTCTCGCCGAGCGCGGCCAGCACCTCCGGCTCGCCCAGGTCGATCAGGTCGTTGGCGATCGATTCGTCGAACACCCGGCGTCCCAGGGCCACCCGCGGCTCGACCGACGTGCTCGCGAAGCACGCCCCGTAGAGCCAGCCCGGGTACTCGTAGCCGGGCGCGTCGAACGTCGACAGCGAGGCCAGCGCGGCGAGCACGGCCGGATCGTCGGGCACCGGCGCGGCCTCGGGATCGCCGCCGGCCGCGCCGGCCAGCGTGCGCAGCAGGTCCACCGCGACCAGGCGCGAGGTGCGGTCCGGCTCGGTCGCGCGCTCCCGACCCCGACGCTCGTTGGCCGCCGGCGTCGCCGGTTCCGCGGTCGTCGGCACCGATGCGGTCAGCGCGGTCTCGGCCGCTTCGAGCCGGGCCCGTGCGAGCGCGGCGGCGTCGGCCCGGGCCACCTCCTCGGCGTCCGGCCGGGGGCCCGCCGCCTGCCCGGCCAGCGTGACCAGTTCGGCGAGCGAGCCGTTGAACTCATCGACCAGGCCCACCGCGATCGCCAACGCCTCGGTGTGGCCCGCGAGGTGATCCCGAGTCAGTTCGGTGAGCCGATCCCGCATGGGGTCCACGACCCGGGTCGGGCTCATCCGTTCGATGCTCGCGACCACCGCGTGCGCGGGATAGGCGACGTCCACCAGGTGGACCGGGTCGAGCAGACCGTGCTCGACCGCCGCGTCGGCCCAGTCCTCGTCCCGGTTGAACGCCTTGGTGCGCAACCACTCCTGCGGCGAGAGGTCGACCGCCCGACGCCCGTACTCGCGCATGAAGTTGACCAACTCCAGTTGCAGCGAGGCCCGATCCGCGTCGGTGGCGTCCTCGTGTCGGATCAGGTCGTCGAGCGCCTCGTACGCGAACGGCTCCGCACGGTTGGCCGCCATCAGCAGCGGGAAGTCGTGCGCGTACGGCTCGTGGACCAGGTCGCGCACGGTGGTTCGACTGGTTCGGGTCTGGAAGCGGTTCGGCAGCGTGGCCGGATCGTCGTACGGCTCTCCGCTCGCGCGCAGGTCGGCCAGGCCGTCCTCGGCCTTGAGCGCGGCCTCCACCCGCTTGCGGATCTGCGCGGCGGTGCTCTTGGCTGTGGTGGTCAGCAACTCTCGGACGCCTTCCGGGCCGTGCCGCTCCCAGACCCTGATGTACGCGTACTGCTGGGCGATCTTGCGGCAGCCGAACTCCACGGCCCGCGCGGCCAGCTCGGGTTCGCCGCAGGCCACGAGCGGAAGCAGGGTACGGCGGTCGCCGCCGGCGAGAAGTTCCTTGCGCAGGCCCGGATCCAGCGGCGTGCGGCGGACGATGGTGCGGCGCAGCGACGGGGTCGAGCGCATGCTCATATACGCGGCGGCGTCCACCGCCGGGACCTGCTTGTCGACCAGGCGGGCCAGTTCGCGAACGTCCAGGCCGATGTTGCGCGCCAACGCCTCCCACGCTCGCGGGTCGGTGGAGGTGATCGCCGCCTCGTGCACGCGTCGCGGCAGCGAGCCGCTGGAGAGCAGGTCACGGACCAGCGCGTCGGGCAGCGCGGGCAACACCTCGCGCAGGTCGTCGGGGTCGGCCGAGGTGAGGAGGTGGCGGTAGGGCTTGGTCAGGGTCGGCGGCGGGCCGCCGACCGGTTCGGCCGGCGCGGTGACCGTGCCCGCCGCGATCTCGGCCAACAACGCGGGCAGCGTCGCGCGGTACCGGGGCAGCACGGCACGCAGCGTGTGCCAGCGGTCGCCGTGCGCGCCCAGGTGACGGTGCAGCAGATCGCGCAGCTCGGCGTGCTCCGGGAGTTCGAGGAGGGTGGCCACGGCGGTACGGGCGGGGGTCACCTCGTGGATGATCCGCGCCACGTCGGCGGGCTCGGCCGAGTCGCGGGTGAGCACGGCGATTCGGGCCAGCGCCGGGTGTTTGGGCAGATCGATGGCCGCGCGCAGTACGGCCGGCGCCGGCCGGGCCACCGGGCCGACCGCCGTCGGATACGCCGTGTAGAGCGCGACGAGCAACTCCTCCGGACACTCGGCGTCGGCGGCCAGCACCACGGCGATCGCCTCCGGCAGCGGCTCGTCCCGATGCGCCTCGGTCACCGCGGCCCAATCGACCGCGCGCCGCCAGGTCGTCGGCCGGATTCCGGCCCGCAACTCGGCGATCAGCCCCACGGCCCCCTCGGCCTCCTCGACGGCGGCCGCCGCCGGATCCGCGCCGCCCGACCCCGCATCGCCCGACCCCTCCGCAGCACCCGACCCCTCCGCACCCGATCCCGCGAGCGCGGCGACCTCGGGCCGTACGTATCGCACCGCCTCCCCCAACAGCCCACCCCCGCCGTAGCGTTGCAGCGAGAGCAGCCCCCTCAGCTCCTCCGCGACCGTCAACGTCCCGGCGCACACCCGCAACGCGTGCACGACCAACTCCGGCCGATCGGCCACCACCGCCGCGCCCAACCGGCGCGGCAGCGCGGTTTCGGCGGGCAGCGCGAGCAGTTCCGCGTGCAACGCGGCCAACGGGTGCGGCTCGTCGGGATACCGGCCCGGCGTGAGCACCACCCGGCGCATCCACGCGGTCGCCTCGGGGTGCGCGTACACGATGCGATCGACGACGGGGTCGGGCTGCTCCAACAGCGCGCCCAGATCGGCCGGGGTCAGCCCCGACGAGTTGGCCGCGACGGTCCGCCGGACCCACGGATCGGGGTCGAGCACGGCCAACGAGCGCAGGCGCGAGGTGAGTCGTTTGTCGCCGAGCAGCGTGGCGATCACGTCGTCGCCGAGCCGATGGCGGACGCGGCCGAGGTCGCCCACCGCGGCCCCTTCGAACAAAAGTCCGACCAGCAAGGCCTTGTTCGCGACCTGAACCCCAGACACCACACGCCCCCACACTCACCTGTTCGGCTACCGGGATCCACCCCATCACAACGGCCGGACATCGGGCGCCCCGACCCCGCCACACTCGGCCCGGAATCGGCCCCCGGCGGCGCACCGGAGCACCACCGAGCCCCGCCCGCCCCGGTCCCGACCCCGCCCGGACGTGTCGACCTGTGGTGGTTACGGGTACAACCGATCGAGTCCTCCCAAGTAATACGACCTGTCCGGATCTTGGTCGAGCACGTCGTGGGTCGCGATGCCGCACCGTGTGGGGTTCGGGGACATTCCCGAGGGCTACGGGGTACCGGGGCACGGGTCGTGGCGCGTACCGGCCGCCGGTGGGTCAAGTCCTGGTGGAGGCCCTGCCCGGCGGGTTCTCGCCCGCTCGAAAGGACGGTTCGGTGATGACCACCCTGGGTGTCGAGGAGGAGTACCTGCTCGTGGACCCGGTCAGCGGCCTACCGGCGCCGGCGGCGGAGCGGGTCCGCGCCGAGGCGTGCCTGCGGCCCGGTCTCGGTGTCGGCGACGTGCAGCCCGAATTGCTCAAGGCGCAGTTGGAGGTGGCGACCCCCGTCTGCAACTCGCTCGACGAGATCGGCGGACACCTGCATCGCATGCGCGGCGAGTTGTCGGCGGCGGCCGAACGCAGCGGCTGCCGGATGATCGCCTGCGGGACCGCGCCCGTGGGCAACGGCAAGATGATGGAGATCAGCGAACATCCGCGCTATCTGGCGATCCGGGCGAACGCCCGACGGCTGGCCGACGTGCAACTGATCCACGGGATGCACGTACACGTCGCCGTGCCGGATCGGGAGACCGGCGTGCAAGTGGTCAACCGGATCCGGCCCTGGTTGCCCGTGTTGGTCGCGATGGGCGCCAACTCGCCGATCTGGCAGGGCATGGACACCGGCTTCGCCAGCTGGCGGACGATCCATTACGCGCGCTGGCCGGTGGAGGGGCAACCTCCGGTGTTCGTGGACCTGGAGGAGTACGAGCGGCGGGTGGACGCGCTGCTCGCGGTGGGGGTGATGCTGGATCGGGGGCAGGTGTACTGGCAGGTGCGGCTGTCCGAGCGGTTCCCGACCATCGAGATCCGCTGCCCCGACGTGCAACTGCGGGCGGACGACGCGGTGATGCTGGCGGGGCTGGTGCGGGCCCTGGTGGTGACCGCGCTCCAACAGCACGACGAGAAGGCGCCGTACGCCGCGCCCGACCAGGAACTGCTGCGCGCCGCCTGCTGGATGGCCGCGCGCGACGGATTGGAGGCGGAACTGTTCGGGCCGGTGGGGCCGGCGGGGATCGCGCGGCGGATCGACGCCGGGGACCTGGTCGGCGAGCTGCTGCGGCACGTGGCCCCGGTGCTGGACGAATTCGGCGACACCGCCCAGGTGTTCGCGCTGGTGGACCGGATGATCCTGGAGGGGACCGGGGCCGATCGCCAGCGGGCGGCGTTCGCCGCCGGGGGGCTTCAGAGCGTCATGGACCTGCTGATCTCGGACACTTCGCCGAGGTAGGAGCAGCGCCGGCGCCGGCGGTAGGGGGCTCGGTCGGGGGCTCGGTGGGGTACGGCCGGGAAGAAAGGGGCTGACGGGGGGACGGCCCGGCGGGCAGGGTGGGGGTGTGTCGACTCCTGCGCACCACCCGACTCCCGCGCCTCGGACCGGACACCTGGTGGTGTGCGGCGACGACGCGCTCGCACAGCGACTCTCCTACGAACTGGCGCGCGTCTACGGGGAGCACGTGACCGTACTGCTGCCCTCGGTGCACCGCAATCACGGCCCCCAGATCGACGATCTCGCCCGGGCCGGCGGTGTGGCGGTGGTCGAGGCCGCCGAACCGGACGACGACGCGCTGCGCTCCGCGGGCGTCCCGGGCGCGGCGGCACTGGCGCTGGTGTATCGCGACGACCGGGCCAACATCCACGCGGCGTTGCGGGCGCGCCGACTCGATCCCCGGATCCGCCTGGTGGTGCGGCTGTACAACCGCAAACTGGGCCGGCATCTGGAGGACCTGCTGGATCGGGCGGTCGCGGCCCGGGCCGACGACGGGTCGGCCCGGGACGTGACCACCACCGTGCTCTCCGACGCGGACACCGCCACCCCCGCGCTGGTCGCGGCGGCGATCTCCGGCGCGGACAAGGTGGTCCAGGCCGACGGACTGCTGCTGCGGGTGGCCGAGCGGGCGGCCGCCGAACCCGATCCGGCGCCCCACCGGCACACCCTCGCACTGGCCGGCGACGGCTCCGGCGGCAGTCCCGACCTGCTGCCGGACGAGGCCGACGTGGTCGCCGCCGGGACCACCCGGGGGCGGACCGTACTGCAGACCATCGGCCTCGCGGAGGGCGCCGCGACGCCCGTCAACCGACCCCGGATGCCCCAGGCGCTGCCGGTGGCCACCCTCTTCCCGCGCCGGCTGCGCTATGCCGTGGTCGGCCTGGTGGTGCTGCTGTTCGTGTTCGCGGGGCTGACGTGGTGGGTCACCCGGGATCCGCCGATGCGCGCCGCGTACCGCTCGATCCTGGACGTGTTCGGGATGGGCGATCCCGCGATCGGCGAGAACGCCGGGCGGCAGATCCTCCAGGTCCTGTCCGGAATGGCCGGGATGGCGCTGCTGCCGCTGCTGTTCGCGGTGGTGCTGGAGAGCCTGGGCACGTTCCGTACCGCGACCATCCAGCGGCTGCCACCGCGCGCCATCGCCGATCACGTGGTGCTGCTCGGACTGGGCAAGATCGGTACGCGGGTGCTGGATCGGCTGTGCGACCTGGGCGTCCCGGTGGTGTGCGTGGAACGCGATCCGCAGGCGCTCGGCATCGCGACCGCACACGCACGGCGGGTACCGCTGGTGATCGGCGACGTCACCCGCGAAGGAGTCCTGGAGGCCGCGCACATCGGGACGAGTCGGGCCCTGCTCGCGCTCACCAGCGACGACGCGATCAACCTGGAGGCGGTCCTGTACGCCCGCGAGGTGGACCCCGAACTGCGGGTGGTGTTACGGCTCTTCGACGACGACTTCGCCAAGTCCGTGAACGGCACGCTGCGCCAGTCCTATCCGCTCGCGCGCACCCGCAGCCGCAGCGTGTCGTCGTTGTCCGCACCGGCGTTCGCGGGCGCGCTGATGGGGCGGCAGATCCTCGGCGCGATCTCGGTGGAGCGCGAGGTGCTGCTGTTCGCGTCGGTCGACGTCGCGGGGCACCCGGAACTCCAGGGCCACACCGTCGCGGAGTCGTTTCGGGCGGGCCGATGGCGGGTCCTGGCCCTGGACACGACCGAGCGGCCCGCGCCCGGCGACGCGGCGACTCCGGGCGCGGGCCGCTCGGTCGTCGTACCTGCCTCGGACCGGCGGCTGCTCCCGACGGATCGGGTCGTGCTGGCCGCCACCCGCCAGGGGCTGGCGGAACTCCTGCGTGAGGACGTGAGCCGGGCCGATCGGGAGCCGAGCGAACCGGGCGGCGGGCCCGGAGCCTGAGCGACGCCGGGGCCGTGTCGGTGCGCGGGGGAATTCGAAGGATGGCCGGATTCGACCTTTATTGTCACGGTCCGTAACGGTCAGACTGCATGGCGATGTTGTGATCGTGTCGGCGGGTCGGTGACCGGTGGGTCGGTGGCCGGCGAGTCAGTGAAGGATCGGGTGAGCTGTGTGGTGACCGAGGAATCCCCGCCGACCGGGTCGGGTGCGGCCGATGCGATCTTCCACGGCGGTGAGATCGAGACGGTCGCCGGTCCGGCGACCGGTCCGAGGTCGCCGGACCCGCGGCCCGAGGCGGTCGCGGTCAAGGACGGGCGGATCGTCTTCGTCGGCGACCTGGACCAGGCCCGCGCGCGGTGGCAGGACGACGGGACCCGCATGCGCGATCTGGCCGGGCGCGCGCTCCTGCCCGGTTTCATCGACCCGCACGGGCACGTGGTCGGCACCGGACTCCAGGAGAGCATCGCCGACCTGCTCGGCGAACCCGACGGGGACGTCGAGGACATCGCCGGAATCCAGCGCAAACTGGGCGAGTTCGCGGTGAGCGAGATCGGCTCGCGCTCCACCTGGATCATCGGCTTCGGCTATGACGATTCCCGGCTCGCCGAGGAGCGCCACCCCACCCGGGCGGACCTGGACAAGGTCTCGCTCGATCGGCCGGTGCTGGCCATCCACCAGTCGTTCCATCTGGGCGCGGTGAACAGCAAGGGCCTGGAACTGCTGAACTACACGGCGCAGACGCCGGATCCGCAGGGTGGGGTGATCCGTCGCGGGGACAAGTCGATTCCCGAGTACGGTGAACCCGACGGTGTCCTCGAGGAGACCGCGTTCAACCCCGCCGCCGGGCACGCGATCTTCGGCATGGCCGAGCGGGACAAAGCAAGCTTCCTGGCCAAGGGCTTGGCCGCGGCGGCGAGTTACGGCTTCACCACGGTCCAGGAGGGCGCCGCCGAACTGGACGTACTGGGCCAACTGCGGGACGTCGCCGACGCCACACCCGGCGGTCTGCCGCTGGACGTGGTGGTCTACGTCAAGGCGGCCGAGGCGATCGAGCGGCCCGAACTGGTGCGGGCGAGCCGGGAGTACGACAACGGCCTGCGCGCCGCCGGCATCAAGCTCGTCCTGGACGGCTCCCCGCAGGGCCGCACCGCGTGGTTGCGCAAGCCCTACACCACCCCGCCGGACGACATGGACGAGGACTATCGCGGCTATGCCGCGCTCGGCGAGAAGGCCGCGCTCGACCAGGTCCGCGCCGGCTATCGGCACGGCTGGCAGGTGATCGCGCACGTGAACGGCGACGCCGCGATCGCGCAGCTGATCCGCTGCGTACGCACCGCCGGCGGGGAGGCGGGACCGGGCGATCGGCGCACCACCGGGATCCACTGCCAGACGGCCGGCGAGGATCAGATCGAGCAGTTCCGCCTGCTCGGCATCATCCCGTCGTTCTTCTCCATGCATACGTTCTACTGGGGTGACTGGTACTTCGAAACCGTACTCGGCCCGGTACGCGCGGTCGACATCTCGCCGGCCCGGTGGGCGCTGAAGCGCGGCATGATCTACACCTCCCACCACGACGCGCCGGTCGCCCGGCCCAGCTCCATCGCGATCCTGTCCAGCCAGGTCACCAGGCTCACCCGCAGCGGCGAGACGCTGGGCGCGCACCAGTGCGTGTCGGGCCTGGACGCGGTGCGGTCGATCACCGTCAACGCCGCCTACCAGTACGGCGAGGAGGCGGAGAAGGGCACCATCGAGGTCGGCAAGCTGGCCGATCTGGTGATCCTGAGCGCGAATCCGGTGACCGTGCCGGGGGCGGAGATCGGTGGCATCACCATCGAGGAGACGATCAAGGCGGGCCGGACGGTCCACCCGCAGCCGGGGGACGCGCCGTCGGTCCCGATTCCGGACGGCGTGGGGTTGAACCTCTTCGCGCCGCACTGCTGACGTTCGGGTCGCGGTACGCGGGCCGCCCTGCCCGGGCGGAACGACCGGCGAGTCGTCGTCGTGGTCGTTCGTGGTCGGGCAGGGCGCGCGGGCACAGGGTGTCGGCGTGGGCTCGGGGGTCGGTCAGGCGATCGGGACGCCGAGGTCCGGTACGACCTCCGCGCCCGGGAGTTCGGCCAGCAGCCGACCCGGGACCCACAACTTCGAGCCGCGGATCCCGGAGCCGACCACGACTCCCGGATGCGCGGCGACGGCGGCGTCGATCAGGACGGGCCAGTCGGCGGGCAGGCCGATCGGGGTGATGCCGCCGTACTCCATGCCGGTCGCGGCCAGCACCATGTCCACCGGCGCGAACGAGGCCTTGCGCGCGTCGAGGCGGCGGCGGACCAGGCCGTTGACGTCCGCGCGGGTGGTGGCGGCGATCACGCAGGCCGCGTAGCCGACGGTGCCGCCGCGCTTGGCCGCGATCACCACACAGTTCGCGCTGTCGGCCGGGGCCACGTCGTATCGGTCGCAGAACGCGGCGGTGTCCGCCAGTTCCGGATCGATCGCGGCCACCTTCACCGGCTCGGCGGACGCGGGCGGCCAACCGGCCAGTGCGCGGGCCACGGGCTCCGCGAGCAACTCGGGTCGGGTCAGGGCGGGATGCAGGTCGAGTGCGGTGGTCATGGCCCCATCCAAACGCACCCGACGCGGGGATGCGCGCACCCGGCCCGGCGGCGGCCCACGGTCCCCGGTCCCGGTGGGCGTCGCGCACCGGGTCAGCCGCGGACCCGGCGAACCATGCGGGCGTACATCGGCCGCCCCACCGTGTACCAGATCAGCCGGGCCGGGAGCGGGAGCCCGCCCAGCATCTGCGCCCGCTCGTGGTCCGTCGCATCCTCCAGGACGATGCCGAGCAGCAGCAGGATCTGCGGCTTGGGCGTGGACTCGACGAAGTGTTCGCCCATGGCGTGCCACTCCGCCGCGGTGAGCAGGCGCTGGGCCAGCGGCAGCAGTTCGCTCTCCTCGTCGTCCAGGTGTTCGATCAGCGCCGCGCGGTGTTCGACGAGTGCCGCGACCAGCGCGTCGCGTTCGGTGACCCCGGCGCCCGCCGCCCACGTGGTGGCCAGCCGCTCGGCGACGGCCAGCGAATCGGCGACCCGCTCGTGTTGCGCCTCCATCCGCAACACCGACTCGGCCTCCAGGTCGACCCGGGCCAGCAGCGGCGGCCACAGCAGCTCGTCCTCGCCGGTGTGGTGGCCGTGCAGGCCGAGGCGGTACAGGGCGAAGTGCTCGGCGAGCACCTTGGCACGGGCGGTGTCGCCCGGCTCGACCGCGCCGACCAGCTCGATCAGCAGCCGCGATTCACGCCGCAGCCCGCGGTGGACGACGACCATCTCGCGGGTGTCGAAGCCGGCCTGCGCGGGGGTGATGGGGGTGGTGGTCATGGCGATGATCCCTTTCGGCGGCCCCCGACCCGTCGTCGTGGGGAGTGGTGCAAGCCTCGTCCCGCCGTCTTGGAACAATCCTGGAAGGCGCCTGGAAGGAACATGGAGCGGCCCGGTCGGGTTGTCCGAGGACCGGTACGGGTGGTCACCGGTGCGCACGTCGACGGATTCGGGTTGGGGTTGGAAAGATGGTGTACCTGCGCGTGCTCGGCCCGTTCGAGGCCGAGGTGGCGGACGTGACCGTGCCCCTGGGCGGTCCGCGGCAGCGTGCGGTACTCGCGCTCCTGGCGGTGGCGCGCGGTCGGGTCGTGTCGATCGACCGCATGGTCGAGGACCTGTGGCGCGGCGAGCCTCCCACGCAGGCGGTCACCTCGCTCCAGGCGTACGTGTCCAACCTGCGCCGGTTGCTCGAACCCGGTCGGCCGCGCCGGGCGCCGGCCACGATCCTGGTCAGCGCGGCGCCCGGCTACGCACTGCGACTGCCGGACGACGCGGTGGACGCGTGGCGCTTCGAACGCCTGCTCCACACCGCGCGCGAGCGGGTCGAGGCCGATCCGGCCGAGGCCCGCGAGCTGATCGAAACGGCGCTGGCGCTGTGGCGCGGACCGGCCTTCGCCGCCGCCTCGGACGAGCCGTGGGCCGTCGCCGAGGCCGCGCGCCTGGACGAACTGCACCTGAGCGCGCGCGAATTGCACATCACCGCCGGCCTCCGCTCCGGCGACCCGGCGGACGCGGCGGTCGACGCCGAACGCCTCACCCGCGAGGCCCCGCTGCGCGAGGAGGGCTGGCGGCTGCACGCGCTGGCCCTGTGGGCGAGCCACCGCCAGGCCGACGCCCTGGCCACCCTCCGGCGAGCCCGCGCGGTGCTGGCGGACGATGTCGGCCTGGACCCGGGACCGGCGTTGACGGAGGTCGAGGAGGCGATCCTGGGGCAGCGCATGGAGGTGCTGCGGGCGGCGGTGGGGTGGGGCGGTGAGGGCGTCGGCGTCGCCGAACGGGCCGAGGCCGGTTCGGCGACCGGGTCCGGAACCGCGGCCACTCCTCAAGCCGGTCCCGGCTCCGGGGGCGATGTCGGTGCCGGCTCGGAGGCCCATTCCGGTTTCGGCGCCGGCTCCGGTCCCGGCGAGCCCTTCGTCGGGCGCGACGAGGAATTGGCCGCGTTGCTCCGGGCGGCTCGGGAGGCCGCGGCCGGCGGGATTCGGGCCGCGCTGGTCACCGGTGAGGCCGGACTGGGGAAGTCCGCGCTGTTGGGCCGCCTCGGCGCGGAACTGGAGCGCGACGGCGGGCTCGTGGCCACCGGGCGCTGCCCCGAGGTCGACGGTGCGCCGCCCGCGTGGGCCTGGGTCGAGGCCCTGCGCGCGGTCGCCGCGATCGAGCCGCCGCCGAACGAACTCCTCGACGCGCTCGCGCCGTTGTTGGCCGACGACGCGGCCGGCGGGCCCGGTCCCGATACCTCGGCGGGGCGATTCCGGTTGCACCGCGCGGTCTGGGCCTGGCTCACCGACGTCGCCCGGCGCCGACCGCTGACCGTCGTGCTCGACGACCTGCACCGGGCCGACGCCGAGACCCTGGCCCTGCTCGCCGCCGGTGTCCGCGCGGACGCCGGACCGGCGGGCTCGGCCGCCGACGCGAGGCAGGCGCCGGTACGGCTGTTCGTCGTCGCCGCCTATCGGCCCGACGAGGTCGACGGCAGGCTGACCGAGACGTTGGCGGATCTCGCCCGCCGGTCGCCGGTGCGGCTTGCGCTGGGTGGGCTGTCGGCGGACGCCGCCGCCCGCGTGGTGGCCTCGGTGTCGCAGACCGCCGTCGACGCCGCCACCCTCACCGCGCTGGCCGAGCGCACCGGCGGCAACCCCTTCTATCTCCGGGAGAGCGCACGCCTGTTGGACAGCGAGGGCGCCCTCGTCGCGCTGTCGGACGTCCCCGAGGGGGTTCGCGACGTGCTGCGCCGCCGGTTGGCGCGGCTGCCCGATCCCGCCGTCGCCGTCCTGCGCCTGGCCTCGGTCGTCGGCCGCGAGGCGGACGTGGACGTCCTGGTCGACGCGGCCGAGGTGGACGAGGGCGGTGTGCTGGACGCGCTCGACGCCGGCCTGATCGCCGGCCTGCTCACCGAACCCGCGCCCGGCCGCGTCCGGTTCGTGCACGCGCTGGTCCGCGACACGATGGCCGCCGACCTCAGCGGCCTGCGCCGGACCCGGATGCACACCCGGATCGCCGCCGCCCTGGAACGCCTCGGCAGCCACGACGTGTCGGCCCTCGCCCACCACCACGGCCACGGCGTCGGCGCCGCCACCGCCGCCCGGGCAGTGGAAGTACACATCGCCGCCGCCGAGTTGGCCGAACGTCGCTTCGCCCACGACACCGCCGTCGACCTGCTCGCCCGCGCCCTGGACTGCCTGGACCGCGTCCCGACGACCGCGCCCGGCGACCGCGACGCCGAACGGGCCGACCTGTACGGCCGGTTGTTGCGCGCCCGGGTCCGCGCCGGCGACGTCTCGGCGGCCCGGCGGACGCGGCAACTCGCCTTCGAGGCGGCCGAGGCGGCGGGTCGCGACGATCTCGTCGTCGCGGCGTTCACCGCCTGGACCGTGCCCACCCCGTGGCAGCGCCGGCCGTACGGGGTCCTGGACGAGCCCGTCGTGGCGGCGCTGCGCCGGTTGTCGGCCCGTACCGATGCGACCCCGGAGATCCGCTGCCGGCTGCTGGAGGCCTACGCGTCCGAGGTGTCCGAGGAACACATCGTCCCCGACCCGCGAGCGCTCGCCGAGGAGGCCGTGGCGCTCGCCCGCGAGCTCGGCGACCCCGACCTGCACGCCCTGACCCTGGCCACGCTGGCGGCCAACCTGGGCCGGCTGCCGGAGCAGGCCGCCCGGGACGCGGCGGCGACCGAACTCAGGGGCCTGGCCGACGAATACGACCTGCCGGTCTACCGCTGGTACGCCCGCTTCAACCAGGCCACGACGGCGGCCGACCGCAACGACCCCGCGACCGCGCGGCGCCTGGTCGAGGAGAGCGCGGCGATCGCCGAGGCGTACCGGATGCCCGAGGCGATCGGGGTCGGCGCCCTCGCGCACGCCACACTCGCGCACATCGCGGGCCGCCACGAGGAGGCCGAGGAGCGCTACCACCGGGCCATCGAGCCGATGATCGCCCAGGGTTCGCCGCACGCGTTCGGGTTTCGCTGGGTGGCCCTGGCCACGATCCGACTCGGCCAGGGCCGGATCGGCGAACTCGCCGAAGAGGCACCGGAGATGCTGGCGACGTTCGGCCCGTTCGCGGCGGACCTGTGCGCGCTCGCGATGGCCGCCGCCGGCCGGATCGACGAGGCCCGCGCGATGCGGGCGATGAACGAGCCGATCCGCGCCGACTTCTTCCACACCCTGATGTCCGTGCTCCGCGGGATGGCGGCGATCGCCCTCGGCGAACGAGAGGAGGCCGCCGCGCTCTACCCGACCCTGCTCCCCCTGGCCGAAGCACCCCCGGCCTGCGCGGGCCTGTCCATCGCGATCCACCCCCCGGCCCTGACCCTGGGCGAACTGGCCCGCTTCCTCGACCGAGAACAGGAAGCGCTCGAACACTTCACCCGCGCCGCCGCCATCGCCGACATCTGGGAAGCGAACGACTGGGCGACCCGGGCACGTTCGGCCCTGGCCCGGCCCGAACGAGCGTCGCCCACCGGCTGAACCGCCCCGGCTGCCGGCAGAATCCGAAGTCCTGTCGACGGGGGAGGCCGAGGATGTCGGATTCGGAAGAGTTGCCCACGGAGGACGAGCGACCGGCGCTCGGTGATGCGGGGACGCGACTGCTTCTCGAGCGGCGGCGCCGTCGGCAACTTCGCTACGACGCCTCGGGGTTGCTCGGCGTGCTGGTACTCGTGGCGTTGGCCGCGGTCTTTCGCGACTCGCTCGGCGTGGTCTTCGTCCTGGCCGGGATTCCGGTGCTTCTCGGCTTTCTGCTGTCCCGACGCCCCACCGCGGTCCGTGCCGTGGAGCGGATACTGCACGAATACCCGTGGCATCGCTACGGTTACCGGCTGGAGCGGCAGGGCGAGGGCATGCGCGCCACGCTTCGGCTCGTGCTGCTCGATCCGGTGACCCGGCGCGCGATCGGCTCGTACGTCGGGGTCGCGCGCTACCTGGTCGACCCGGCCGGAAACCCCCTGGGCGAACTGGTGCTGTTCGCGGGCAATCCCGTCTACGGCGGCGTGCTGCACCTGCCCGACAGCGCGGAGTTCAGTGTGTTCAGGCGGGTCAAGATCCCCCGCCACACCGACACCGAGGAGGAGTTGGCCAGGGCCCGTCGCGCCCGCATCGTGCGCGGGTGACTCCGGCGCGGCCGTACACGGTGCCGCGTCAGGCGGACGTGCCCGACAGCGCGCTCGCGATGCGGGCGCGGCCCGGGCCGGTGACGGCTGCCAGACCCGCCGGGCGGCCCGTGGTCAGCAGGAGCAGTTCGGCGACCGGGCCGCGGACCACGTCGGGACCGGTACCCGCCGACCAGTCCGCGTCGGTGGCCACCAGGCGGGTGCCCCGGCACCGCTTCCGGGCGCCGTAGAACGGGCTGGCCAACACGTGGCCGATGGCCGCCACCGCCTGTTCCGTGGGCATCTCGCGGCTTCGGCCCAGCGGCCGCGCCGCGTCCTGTCCGTGCACCAGCGCGTCGACGAGGGGGTCGAGCGGTGACGTCAGGGGCGCACGCCGCGGCGAGCCCGCCGTCTCGCGGAGTCGGGCGATCAGTTCCGCCGGGGTGAACCTGACGGCCAGTGCCCGGGCCTCCTCCGACGTCATCCGGTCGAAGTCGCCCCGGGCCCGGATCGCGCCCCGGATCATGCCCATCAGCGTCGTACGCGTCGACGTGGTCAGATGCGCCGCCAGTTCGTGCATCGTCCAATCGGAGCAGAGTGAGGTCACACCCCAGTCGTCCGGCCCCAGTTCGTCGAGGAAGTCGGCGAGGCTCAGTCGCTCGTCCCGCACCCACGCAAGAATCCTGTCGCGATCCATGTCCGGCTCTCCTCGGGTCGTGTCGTTCGGGTCGTGTCGTGTCGTGTCGTCCGGGGCGTACATCAACACGACGAACGAACGGCACCCGAATCGACAGCCCTCGGAAAAATCTTTTTCGCCGCCCGCGCCCGCCGCCCCCGCGCGGCCCGACCCGCCGTCAGCCCTTCGTCGGGCGTGGGCCCGAGCGGATCTCCACGATCGGCAGCCGCAGGGCCGCCGGGGCGTCCGCCGGGACCGTCGGGGACACCGGTGCGGTGTACGGGACTTGGCGATAGGGCTCGCCCAACTCCGGGCGCTTGTCGGGCTCGCCGCGGTTCGGCCACATGGCCGTCGCGCGTTCGGCCTGGGCGGTGATGGTCAGCGACGGGTTCACACCCAGGTTGGCGCTGACCGCGGAGCCGTCGAGGACGTGCAGGCCCGGGTGGCCGTATATGCGTTGGTACGGGTCCACCACCCCCGTGGCCGGCGAATCGCCGATGACGCAACCACCCAGGATGTGCGCGGTCATCGGGACGTTGGCCAGGTCGCCCCACGAGCCGCCGGCCACGCCGCCGAGGCGGGTCGCGATGCGGCGGACCGCCTCGTGGCCGGCCGGGATCCAGGTCGGGTTGGGCTCGCCGTGGCCCTGGCGCGTGGTGATCCGGATTCGACCGAACAGGCCCCGCTTCCGGTACACCGTCAGCGAGTTGTCGCGGGACTGCATGACCAGGGCGATCACCACGCGTTCGGACCAGTCGCGCACGCTCAGGAACCTCAGCTTGGCCGGGTCGCGCACCACCGTGCCGAGCAACTGCCGTACCCGGGGCCGGTCTCCGTCGGTCAGGAACGTCTGCAGCAGGCCCATCGCGTTCGAGCCCTTGCCATAGCGGACCGGTTCGATGTGGGTGTCCGCGTCCGGATGCCACGAGGACGTGATGGCCACCCCGCGCGTCGCGTCGATCACCCCGGTCTTCGGGGCGACCGCACCCACCAGGGCCTCGGAGTTGGTTCGGGTCAACCGGCCGAGCGTACGGGACAGGCGCGGGAGCGTACCGTCCGCCGCCATCCGGTGCAGCAACCGCTGGGTGCCGAGCGTGCCGGCGGCGAACACGACCTGTTCGGCGGTCCACGTGCGCGGCGCCCGGGCGGTCGTCGGCGGTCCGCTGCGAATCGTCTCCACCGCGTAGCCGCCGGACGCCCCGCCCGGACCGGCCGCCAGCGGGCGCACCCGGCGCACGGTGCGCTCCGCGTGTACCTCCGCGCCCGCTCGCTCGGCCAGGTGGAGGTAGTTCTTGAGCAGCGTGTTCTTCGCCCCCACCCGGCATCCCGTCATGCACGAGCCGCACTCGGTGCACGTGGTCCGGGTCGGGCCCGCGCCGCCGAAGTAGGGGTCCGGCACCTCCTCGCCGGGCCGCTGCCCCTCCTCGGGGAACAGCACGCCGACGGGCGCGAGACGGAACGAGTCGCCCACGCCCATGTCCTCGGCGACGGCCTTCATGTGCTCGTCGACGGGCGTCGTGTGCGGGTTGCGCACCACGCCGAGCATACGTTCGGCCTGGGCGTAGAACGGCGCGAGTTCGGCGCGCCAGTCGGTGATGTGGCCCCACTGCGGATCGTCGAAGAACGGTCGCGGCGGTTGGTACAGGGTGTTCGCGTAGTTCAGCGAGCCGCCGCCCACACCCGCCCCGGCCAACACCACCACGTCCTTGAGCACATGGATGCGCTGGATGCCGGTCAGCCCGATCGCCGGCGCCCACAGGAAGTCGCGAGCCTGCCACGACGTCTTGGGGAAGTCCGCGTCGGCGAACCGTCGGCCGGCTTCGAGTACGCCGACCCGGTAGCCCTTCTCGGTCAGCCGCAGCGCCGCGACCGAGCCGCCGAATCCGGAGCCGATGACCAGGACGTCGTAGTCGAACACGAGGGAACCCTTCGCCGGGCGGGCAGTAGGCGTGCCGTGAAATCTCGCGATCCCGGCGATCCTACTCCCCGGTAACCCGGCGAAGGCAGCCCCTCGACGAGTCGACCGATGTGTCGACCCGTGTGTCGAGCCCGTGCCCGACACGGTTCGGGGGTGGGGCGATTCAGCCGCTCTTGCGCCGGAACGAGCGCTGTTGTGCCGCGGGCCCGTGCGCACCGTGGATCTTCGAACCGTCGCCACCGGGGTTTTCACCGGCGCCGTCGGTCTTGGTGCCGCGCTTGCGGGCCAGTGCCTCGCGGAACTTGCGCTTGGTCTCGTCTTCGGCGCTCTCGGGCTCGGCGGCCTCGGTGGCCTCGGGGGCCGTCTCCTCGGGTGTCTCGTTCGCGGGTGTCTCGTCAGCCATGGTGCGTTCCTGCTCTCGAACTGGATGCGATCCGTGAGCACACCCTTCCATGCCGAGGCCCGCGATGGCACGCCCGGTTGCGGTAACGGCCACAACCGCGGTCGAATCGGACCGCGACGGACCGGTTCAGCTCACCTGGGTCACCTGCGCCGTTCGGATGACCAGGGTGTCGATGAACGCGTCCAGCTCCGGCCACTCGAAGACCGGCGCGGTCATCCGCAGCAGCACCGCGCCGTGCATCGCGGCCCAGACCGCCAGCGCGTCCTGGAACGGGTCGGTGCCGGCCGCCCGGCCGGCCGCCTGGGTCCGCGCGATCGCGTCGATGAGGGTCTGGAAGACGTCCATGCGGCTGGGCAGCTTGGCCGGCGACGGGGATGCGGCCGGCGCCCGGGGCGTGTCCGGCCCGTTCGACGTGTCCGGCTCGTCCGGTGCCTCCGGTGCCTCCGGTGCCTCCGGTGCGTTCGACGCCTCGGACGCCTCCGACGCCGGGCGCATCCGGTGGAACAGCGCCCGATAGCGGCCCGGGCGCTCCATCGCGAACCGGGCGTAGGCGCGGCAGCCCGCGAGCAGCGAGCGGTCCTCCGTGTCCTCGGCCTCCGAGGCGGCCAGAATGGCGGCGCGCAGATCGTCGAAGTAGCCGTTGAGGACCGTGTCGAGGATGTCGTCCAGATCGGTGAAGTGCGCGTAGATCGACGGTGCGGTGATCGCGGCCTCCCGGGCGATCCGACGCAGCGTCACATCGCCGGAGTGGCCGTCGCGCTCGATCAGGTCGGTCGCCGCGGCGAGGATGTCGTCGCGGAGCAGCGCCCCTTGGCCGCGGCGATTGCGGCGGCGATTCGGCCCGTGGTCGTCGTCCATGGCGCTCAGCGTACGAGGCGTGGGAACGGCGTTGTTCGGCATGGGGCCTTCTCGGGGGTGTGGACGGTGCACGGCACGACGCCCGCCACCCGGCGGCCGGCGGGAGCCGGTGGCCGGGTGGCGGGTCGGGGCTTCAGCGCACGGTTCGTACCGCCT
This sequence comes from Embleya hyalina, assembly GCF_003967355.1. Lineage (GTDB taxonomy): Bacteria > Actinomycetota > Actinomycetes > Streptomycetales > Streptomycetaceae > Embleya > Embleya hyalina. Next base: position 292,615 of record NZ_BIFH01000014.1, read on the forward strand.
GGGTGTCGACCGGCTCGGCGGGCTTGCCGGTGGGGACGGTGGCGGGTGCGGCCCGGCGGGGGAGGCCGAAGCCGACCAGCAGGACGCCGAGCGCGGCGACCGCGGCGGCGACGAGCGCGCCGTTGTTCATCGCGGTGGTGAAGGCGTGGTCGGCGGCCGAGGTGAGCCGGCCGGCCGCGTCCGGGGACAGGTGCTCGGCCACGACGTGGGCGCTGGGCAGGTCGTGCCCGGCGACGGCGGTGGGGCCGGTGAGGTGTTGGTCGCCCATCTCGCTCCGGTAGTGGGAGGAGACCAGCGTGCCGACCACCGCGATGCCCAGCACGCCGCCGAGTTCGCGGACCACGCTGTTCAGCGCGCCGGCCATGGCGGAGAAGCGCACCGGTACCGACGCGGTGATCTCCATGCTCGCGGGTGCCATCATCATCCCCATCCCGGCGCCCACCAGCATCATCTCGCCGGCGAGGGCGACGAACGGGGTGTCGGTGGTGGTGGTCAGGCCCATCACGCCCAGGCCGAGCGCGATCGCGCCGAGTCCGGTGGTGAGGGTGCCCCGAATGCCCAGTCGGGCGGTGACGATCGGCGAGAGCCCGGACATCGCCGCCATCGCCGCCGCGAACGGCATCGCGCCGAGCCCGGCCTTCAGCGTGCTGTAGCCGTGGACGAGTTGGAAGTACTGGGAGAGCACGAACAGCGTGCCGAACAGGGCGAAGAAGGTGATCGCCAGCGTGCCGGCGGCGAGGACGAAGCCGCGGTTGGCGAACAGGCGCACCTGCACCATGGGTTCGTCCCGACGCAGTTCCCGGACCACGAACGCCGCGGCGACCACGACGAAGACGACCGGTTCGACGAGGGTGACGGTGTCGGTCCAGCCGCGCTCGGGCGCCTCGATGATCGCGTCGACCAGGATGCCGAGGCCGATCACGGACAACACGGCGGCGGGCAGGTCGAGTCGAGCGGTGCCCTGGCGCGGGATGGTCGGGACGATCCGCAGGATGCCGACGAGCGCGGCGAGCACGAGCGGGACGTTGATCCAGAACGCGCTCGACCAGGAGAAGTGCGTCAGCAGCGCGCCGCCGGTGACCGGGCCGATCAACACCCCCACCCCGGCCGAGGCCGACCAGACGGCGAACGCCTTGGCGCGCTCGGCGGCCGGGAACATCCGGATGATGATCGCGAGCGTCGCGGGCATCACGAAGGCCGCGCCCAGACCCATCACCGCGCGCCAGGCGATCAGTTCGCCGGCGGTCGTGGACACCGCGGCGACGGCCGAGCCGCCGCCGAACAGGACCAGGCCGCCGAGAAGGGCGCGGCGGGCGCCGAACCGGGCGCCGAGGCTGCCGGCGAGGAGCAGCAGGGCGGCGAAGACGAGGGTGTAGGCGTCGGTGATCCACTGGAGGTCGGCGGTCGACGCGTCGAGGCCCTTGGCCAGGGACGGCAGCGCGGTGTTGAGCACCGAGTTGTCCAGCGTCACCGCGACGAGGGTCGAGCACAACACGAGCAGCGCGGCCCACCGCCGGGGGTACCCGGCGGGATCGGGAACGTCGGTCGGTGTCGGTGATGCGGTGGTTCGGGTCGATGCGGTGCCGGTCACGAGCTGCCCCCATGGATTAACGCCTGTTTCCTTACATCTGTAAATCTAAGTCTTCGACATACAGCTGTAAAGCCAAGGAGTGGCAAAGTCGGCGGCACTCGTCACCGGGGCGCGCCGGGGCATCGGTCGCGCCGTCGCGGAGCGGTCGCCCGCCGATGGGGCGCTGGTCGCGGTGCGCTACGGCCGGGCCTTCGTGGTGCGGGCCGAACTCGGCGTACGACGGCGGCCGGATCGTGACCGCCACCTCGGGGGCGACCCGCGCGTCGCCGGATCGGGTCGGCGGCCGGCCCGGCCTGCCGGCAACCGCCGCCCCGCGCCGCCGACTTCGGGGCCGCGATCGCCCTCGCCGCTACAGGTCCCGCGTCACGCCCAGCGGTGCGCAGTGCAGGCTGCCGTGCGCGGCGGGGGCGGCGATCCAGGTGTCGGCGCTGACGAAGTCCCGCCCGCGCTGGTGTGCTTCGCGGGCCGGGGTCGGGTCGGCCCAGGTCACCGCGAGCGGGTTGTGCTCGACGTCCCACTTGGCGCCGCCGAGCGCGCGGTCGTCGGAGGAGGTCGCCTCGACGTGGGTGAGCAGGCCGGTCTCCGTGGCCAACACACCCGCGTGCCACAGCGTCACGCCCGCGTCGGTGTGCACGATCGCGGGCGGCGTGCGGAGGGTGAGCCCGGTGCCGTCGTGGCGTTCCGAGTCGAAGCGCAGCACCAGCCGGCGCGGGATGGTCGGCAACACCACGTCCAACACGAGGTCGCCGTCCGGGACATGGCCGAACAGGCACGAGGTGAACCGGATCGGCCCGGCGGACAGGGTCGTGGCCAGCGCCGAGTGGGCGAACCGATCGCCGGACCGGGTCACCGACACCCCGTACTGTCCGAACACCTGCGGCGCGGGCGGCCGCGGGCCGCTCGGGCGGGCCGTGGTCTCCATGCCGATGGTCGTGTACAGGCCGGCCGGCGTGCGCAGGATCCCGCCGTGGAAGACCCGGACCTCGTCGTGCGCGAGCAGGATCTCGGGCGGCCTGACCAGCTCGATGTCCACCGGGGCAGTGCTGTCGCTCATGTGGGCGACCCTATCGCCGGGGCACCGGAAGACCCGGCGCCCCGCAGGCCGCCCCCGATACCCCGCGTCCCGCCTCGGCGATGCGTTCGGGCTTCCCCCACTCGGCCCAATCGGGGGCTATCGGGCGTTGTGCGCAAACCGCGCCCCCCGGGCGCCGGCGGGCGGGTACCGCGTGACCTGCGGGAGCGGTGTCGATGCGGTATTTCGGTCCCGTTCGGCGGGCGCATAGGGGATTCGAGCCGCCATATCGTGGGGACACTTTCCGGTTACGGCTTCGCCTATACCGCCCCGGAACGCCCCACGCGTCACCCGACAGGCGCATACTGAGGGAGATGACGACCTCAGCCGTGACCCGGCGCATTCTGCCCACCAGTCCCTTCAATGTCCCGGTCGCTCCCATCATCGAGGATTTCGAACTCGGTGCTCGAGTGACGCACGATCAGTACGGACTCGGTCGGATCGTCGGTGTCGAAGAGGACATCGCGGTCACTGTCGACTTCGGATCGCGCCAGGAACGCATCTGCCGTCCCTACGCGAAGCTGAGCAATCTCTGAACCAACACGACACGGTTCCGCACGTCCCGACACCACGCGGTCGGTACGAGGAGGCGCCCCCGGGACAACCGGGTCGGCGCCTCCTTCGCGTTGTGGGGCACGGCTTGTTTCGGACCCTGACACACACCGAGACATCAGGTTGTCAGACAAGTTGTGCTACCGTCCCGGACATGAAGCCGCGCGTTGTCCTTCTTCTCGGCCGCCGCGGCGGGGTCTGATCCGACCGGCACCCCGCCGCGGGGTTCGGTGTCGCCGGTCGACCCCTCCGAGGAGCGAGGACGATCCCGCACCATGACCGAACACACCATCACCGACCGTGACCGTGCGGCCGGGCACACCTTCCCCACCCTGCGCACGCCCGCCGGCCCGATCCCCGAGGGCCGCCCGCACTGGAACCGGCAACGCCCCGGCACGATGCCGCACCACCGCTACCGCCCGGCGCACGAGCGGGTCCGCGTCGATGCCGACCCGGCCCGGCGGAGTTGGCCGGACAATCGCATCGAGCAGGCGCCGCTGTGGGTCCCGGTGGACCTGCGCGACGGCAACCAGGCGCTGGCCGAACCGATGGACCCCGTACGCAAGCGGCGGATGTTCGACCTGCTGGTGGCGATGGGCTACAAGGAGATCGAGGTCGGTTATCCCTCGGCGAGCCGGGCCGACTTCGACTTCGTCCGGCATCTGGCGGAGAACGACGCGGTACCGGACGACGTCACCGTCGTGGTCTTCACCGCCGCGCGGACCGACCTGATCGAACGTACGCACCAATCGATCGAGGGCCTGCCGCACGCCGTCGTACACATGTACACCGCGACCGCGCCGACGTGGCGCGAGGTCGTGCTCGGCCACGACCGGGCCGCGCTGCACGCGCTGATCCTGGCCGGCGCGAAGGACGTGGCACGCGGCGCCGACGCGCGACCCGGGGCGGACATCCGGTTCCAGTTCTCGCCGGAGGTGTTCAACCTGACCGAGCCCGACTACGTCCTGGAGGTGTGCGACAGCCTCACCGAACTGTGGGACGCGAGCCCGGACCGGCCGGTGATCCACAACCTGCCGGCCACGGTCGAGATCGCCACGCCGAACGTGTACGCGGACCAGATCGAGTACATGCACCGCCATCTGGCCCGCCGGGACGCGGTCGTGCTGTCCGTGCATCCGCACAACGACCGGGGGACGGGCGTCGCGTGCGCCGAGTCGGCACTGCTCGCGGGGGCGCAGCGGATCGAGGGCTGCCTGTTCGGCAACGGTGAGCGGACCGGCAACGTGGACCTGGTCACGCTCGCGCTGAACCTGTACACGCAGGGGGTGGATCCGATGATCGACTTCTCCGACATCGACGAGATCCGACGCACGGTGGAGTACGCGAACCGGATCGATGTGCACGCCCGGCATCCGTACGGCGGGGATCTGGTCCACACCGCGTTCTCCGGCACGCACCAGGACGCGATCAGGAAGGGCTTCGCGCACCACGCGCGCGAGGCCGAGCGGCTGGGGGTGGGGCAGGACCGGGCGCCGTGGAACGTGCCGTATCTGCCGATCGACCCCGCCGACCTCGGGCGCGACTACGAGGCGGTGATCCGGGTCAACAGTCAGTCCGGCAAGGGCGGCATCGCCTACCTGATGCAGAGCGCACACGGCCTGGACCTGCCGCGTCGGCTCCAGATCGAGTTTTCCCGCGTGGTCCAGGAGGCCACGGACGACAGCGGCGAGGAGATCGGCGCGGCCGAGTTGGGGGCGCTGTTCGGGCGGGAGTACCTGGAGCGGCGTACGCCGGTGGAGGTCACGCGGTGGCGAGCGGAGGAGCCTGCGGCGGGGCGGCATCGGTTCGTCGGGACGCTCGTCGGGCCGCTCTTCGGGTCGCGTGCGGTGGTCGGGGAGGGCAACGGGCCGCTGTCGGCCCTGACCGCCGCGCTGGGTACGGCCGGGATCCGGGTCGAGATCCTGGACTACGTCGAGCACTCGATCGGCGCGGGCGGGGATCGGCAGGCGGCGGCGTATGTGGAGTGCCGGGTGGACGGGGTGACCCGGTGGGGAGTGGGGATCGACACGTCGATCCTGGCGGCCTCGGTGCATGCGACGTTGTCGGCGGTGAACCGGGCACGGGGTTGACGCGGGTTAGAATTCATCAGACAACCTGAGATGCACCAGACGTGACGTAAGGCGACACACGATGACGTTCGGCCCCCTGCGCCGCAACCCGCTGGTCGGCCAGGCGGCCGAACGGCTTCGGGACCAGATCGCCGCCGGGCGCTGGCCGATCGGGACGAAGCTGCCCGGGGAGGTGGCACTCGGCCGGGAACTCGGCATCGGGCGGTCGACGGTGCGGGAGGCGATCCGCGCGCTGGCCGGTGCCGGACTGGTCGAGTCGCGGCAGGGGTCCGGCGTCTTCGTGATCGCGACCGAGCCGACGGAGGACCTGACCGCGCGGTTGCGGCGGGCGTCGGCGGTCGAGGTGTACGAGGTGCGCAACCTGATCGAGGTGCGGGCCGCGATGTTGGCGGCGGAGCGGCGTACGGACGAGGACCTGGCGGTACTGGAGGCCAGGCTGCTCGCGCGGGCCGCGGCGCTCGGCGACGACGAGGCGTACATCGACGCCGACATCGCGTTCCACGCGGCGATCGTGGCGGCGGCGCACAACGAGGTGCTGACGGACCTGTTCGCGGTGTTCCAGGTCACGATGCGCCCCGGCCTGCTGGACCTGTTGGCGGCAATGGACGCAAAGGACCTACGAGCCACTGCGGCCGACCCGGGAGCCGACGCCCACGCGGCCATGGTCGCCGCAATCCGAGCGGGCGACGCGGCGGCGGCCGGCCGGGTGACGGAGAAGGAACTCGAGGTCAGCCTGCGAATCCTCCGCGACTAGGGCCCGTCCGGCGGATCCTGCGCGAGCGGATGCACCTCTCGCGTCCGGGTGGACGTCCGCGGACCGACCCTCGGGGTGCCCCGCGCGCCGGCGCCGGCGCCGGCGACGGTGACCCGTGCCCGGGGTGCGGGCGTGGCTTGCCGGGGTCGGCCTGGCTTGGGGGGCTTTGCTCCGGGTCGGTCGGTCTCGTTGGTGCTTCGGTTCCGTGCCGCCTCGGGCCTGCTTCCGTGTCGGTCCCGGGCCTGCTTCGTCGCAGGGATTGTGGCTACTCGCTTATTTCGGGCTGTCGGCGTTGTGCAGTGTGCGCAGGGCCCTGTCGAGTCGGAGCCGCCTGGCCTCCGGGGTGAGGGCTTGGAGCAGCGGCAGGATCAGCAGGTAGCGCCCGGTCCGGTCGAGTGCCTCGAATGCCTTCCTCGCCCCGGGGTTCGCGTCGAGTACCGCCGCGAGGTCGGGCGGCACCGTCGCGGTTTTCTGGGACTCGTAGGCCGCCGCCCATCGCCCGTCCTCCTGCGCCCTGCGCACCTCGGCCAGTCCGGGTTCGCGCATCCGTCCCGCGGCCGTCAGCGTCGCCACCTTGTCGACGTTCACCTGCGACCACAGGCTCCTGGGCCGACGCGGCACGTACTTCTGCAGGTAGTGCCGCTCGTCGAACGACCGCCGCTGCCCGGAGACCCAGCCGTAGCACAGTCCGATGTCGACCAATTCGTCGTCGGTCACCGTCGGAATGCCGGACTTCTTCCTGGCCACCTTGATCCACACACCCTCGTGGCGGGTGTGGTGCTCGGCCAGCCAGCTTTCGAACGCCGCGCCGTCCGCGAAAGCGATGACCTCCACCCCGGCGATCTCATCCATGCGGCACAAACTATCCCCCGCGCCACCCGCCCGCCCGGCCGGCCGGATCCGGCTCCGTCACCCCCACCGCCACCCACGACGCCCGGCGCCGCTCGGCGGCTCCCGCCGTCCCCGTCGGGCCCGGCGGGTGGGGCCGGCTCGGGGGTGCGGGTGTCGTTGGGAATAGTGGGCGTGGGATTCTGCTTGGACGGGGTGATTGAGAGTTCAACTACTGAGAGAGTGGTCATCGTGCAGTTCGGGATCTTCACCGTCGGTGACGTCACCGTCGACCCCACGACCGGTCGGGAGCCGACCGAGCACGAGCGGATCAAGGCGATGGTGGCCATCGCGCTGAAGGCCGAGGAGATCGGCATGGACGTGTTCGCCACCGGTGAGCACCACAATCCGCCGTTCGTGCCGTCCTCGCCGACAACGATGCTCGGCTACATCGCCGCGCGGACCGAGCGGATCATCCTCTCCACCTCGACCACGCTGATCACGACCAACGACCCGGTGAAGATCGCCGAGGACTACGCGATGCTCCAGCACCTGGCCGACGGCCGGGTGGACCTGATGATGGGCCGCGGCAACACCGGGCCGGTGTACCCGTGGTTCGGCCAGGACATCCGCCAGGGCATACCGCTGGCGATCGAGAACTACGCGCTGCTCCACGAGCTCTGGCGCAAGGAAGTGGTGGACTGGGAGGGCCGCTTCCGTACCCCGTTGCAGAGCTTCACGTCGACGCCGCGCCCGCTGGACGGCGTACCGCCGTTCGTCTGGCACGGGTCGATCCGCAGCCCGGAGATCGCCGAGCAGGCGGCCTACTACGGCGACGGGTTCTTCGCCAACAACATCTTCTGGCCGCGCGACCACTTCGTGCGCCTGATCAACCTCTACCGGGACCGCTTCGAGCACTACGGGCACGGTACGCGCGAGCAGGCCATCGTCGGCGTCGGCGGACAGATCTTCATGCGGCGCAACTCGCAGGAGGCGGTGCGCGAGTTCCGTCCCTACTTCGACAACGCGCCGGTCTACGGGCACGGTCCGTCGTTGGAGGAGTTCACCGACCAGACGCCGCTGACCGTGGGCAGCCCGCAGGAGGTCATCGACAAGACGCTGACCTTCCGCGACTCGTTCGGCGACTACCAGCGCCAGCTGTTCCTGATGGACCACGCGGGCCTGCCGCTGAAGACCGTGCTCGAACAGCTCGATCTGTTCGGCGAGGAGGTACTGCCGGTGCTGCGCGCGGAGTTCGCCGCCCGGCGGCCGGCCGAGGTGCCGGACGGGCCCACCCACGCGGCGCTGGTCGCCCGGCGCGACGCGGCGGCGGTGCCGGCCGACGCCGTACCGCAGACGTCCTGACGCCCACCGAACTCGGCGGCACGGAAAGGGAGAAGGTAACAGTCATGGCAGCACCGCTGAAGCTCGTGGTCGTCTCGGCCGGACTCGGCAAGCCGTCGTCCACCCGGCTGCTCGGCGACCGGCTCGCCGAGGCGACCCGCCGGAGCCTGGACGAGCGGGAGGTCGCGGTCGAGGCGCACACGATCGAACTGCGCGACCTCGCCGTGGACATCGCGCACAACCTGGTCACCGGCTTCCCGCCGCCCGGGTTGCGGGCCGCGATCGACACGGTCGTCTCGGCCGACGCGCTGATCGTGGTCTCGCCGATCTTCAGCGCGTCCTACAGCGGGTTGTTCAAGTCGTTCTTCGACGTCCTGGACAACACCGCGCTGATCGGGAAGCCGGTGCTGATCGCGGCGACCGGCGGCACGGCGCGGCACTCGCTCGCCCTGGAGCACGCGCTGCGGCCGCTGTTCGCCTACCTGCGGGCCACGGTCGTACCGACCTCGGTGTACGTGGCCACCGACGAATGGGGCGCGGCGGCCGGGGAAGGCGTCGAGGGAGTGGGCACGCGGATCGCCCGCGCAGGCGGCGAACTGGCCGACTTGGTGGCCGGGTCGCCGCCACACCCGGTGACCCGGCCGTCGTCCGCGACCGACACGGTCGACGAGGTCGTGCCATTCGCCGAGCAGTTGGCGGCACTCGGACGGGGCTGAGCGGGCCCCGACAGCCGGCCGTCGACGGGGTGGGCCCGTCGACGCTCGGCTGTCGAATCCGCCGCGCCGGCGATCGGCCCTCGCCGCGCGGCGACGCGCTGCCCGGCCGCCGACGAGGCGTCCGGTATTCGGAATCCCGTTCTCGATATGTGGGCTTCTCGTTACCCTCCTGTCCCGATCGTCACGGACGGAGAGGTGGAGGCACATGATCGAGGCGACGGCACTGCCGACTCCCTGGCAGGTCAGGTTCCGGACCGACGACAACGAGGGCCTGGCCGACACCCTCAAGGCCGGCGTCGGCGGCTCGGCCGGCATGCGGCCGCACGAACTGCTGGAGGCGGCACTGGCCACGTGCATGGCCATCTCCGCGCGCATGGCCCTGGCGGACCTGGGCATCGGCGACGCCGACGTGGACGTGCGCGTGCACCTGGAACGCGGCGAGGCACAAACCCGCTTCCGATACGAACTCGTGCTGGACCCGGCCCTGGAGACCCATCGGGAAGCGGTCATGGAGCGGGTCGAACGCTCACCCGTACGCTCCACGCTGAGCAAACGACTGATCTTCGACCCCGCCTGAGCAACGATCCGACGAGCGTCGCACCGGCCGGCGCCGCCGCGCTACACGCCGAACATGTCCCGGCAGGCGTCCAGGCCCGTGACCTCGACCGGGATGGTGCGATGCGCCGCCCACGCCTCACGGGTCAGCCGCAGGCGGAGGAAGGAGCGGGGCTCACCCTCGTGCGCCAGGACGTCGACGCCGTCGTCGACGTAGCCCAGGCGGCGCGAGACCCCCAGCGACGGGGCGTTGTCGAACAGCGCGGCCGAGACCGCCCAACGTGCGTCCAGGCCGGTGAAGGCCAGTTCCAACAACCCCGCGCGCATCTCGGTGCCGAAGCCCTGCCCCTGGTGGGCCAGGCCAAGCCACGAGCCCGAGCCGATCTCGCGCCGGTGGGCGAAGTCCTTGGCGACGCCCTCCTGCGTCCCGATCACCCGGCCCTCGTGCACGACGGCGAGCAGCAGGCGCCAGTCGTCCGGTTGCCAGTGGGCCCAGGTACCCCAGTAGAACCGCAGCGCGTTCCGGGCCTTCGCCGGTTGCGGCTCGCGCGTCCACGGCAGGCTGAACGGCATGTAGTCGGGAGCGTGCACACCCTGTTCGGCCAATTCCACCAGCGCCACCAGGTCGTCCTGGGTCGCCGGGCGCAGTTCCAGCCTGGGCGTGTTCACGCGGATGCCGAATACCGGCCAATGATCGGTGAGCATGGTCGATTGTGGGCGAGATCCCGACGCCGATGCCACGGGATTTTCAGCGCGCCGCCGTCGGCGCCAGCCCGTGCAGCAGCAGGTCGGCGAACGCGTCGCCGACCTCGCGGGGCGACATCGGCCCGTCGAACTGGTACCAGCTGTTCAGGTGATGCACGCCGCCGAAGAAGTTGTGCGTGGCGATGTCGGCCGATACGTCCCGGCGCAGCAGGCCCTCGCGCTGGCCCTGTTCGATCAGCGCGCGGAACCGCTCGTGGTAGCGCCGACGTTCGGCCCGGATCTCGGCGCTCCTGTCGGGCGCGAGCAGGTGCATCGAGCGGAAGTAGACCACCGCGTCGTCGATGTTGCCGAGGGTGGTGACCACCACGTCGGCGGCGGCCTCGCGCAGCCGGTCGAGCACCGGCTCGGGCCCGTCGGCGATGGTGTTCAGGCGTTTGGTCTGCATCGCCAGCATCCGGTGGTAGATCTCGACGAGGAGATCGTCCTTGGACGCGTAGTAGTGGTACATCGCACCCTTGGTGACCCCCGCCGCGGCCACGATCTCCTGGACCGAGGTGCTTTCGAAGCCACGCTCGGCGAACATCCGGGAGGCGATCCGCACCAACCGCTGCGGCAGCGACGCCCCGTCGGCGTCGGACTCGACCGGCGCCGCGTTTCCGCGACCTCTTGCCGCCATGATGTTCAACCTTTCGCGGGAGCTTACGGGCGTCAGTCTAGCCAAGATACCGACCGGTCGGTACCGTTAATCGGACACGTCGCGTTCCGTGCGCGGCGCGCGCACATCCCGGGACCGCGTCGTGCACGTCCCGCGAACCCTACGGACTCGGCGCCGTCGACGCCGTCGACTCGGGAACGACCCAGGAAGAGGTACGCGCCGGTGGACTTCGGCTACGACGCCCGGACCGAGGAACTGCGTGAGCGGCTGCTCGCGTTCATGACCGAACACGTCCACCCCGCCGAGGCCGTGTTCGACGAACAGGTGGCCGCTCCGGGCGCCGACCCGTGGGGCCGCCCGCCGGTGCTGGAGGAGCTGAAGGCCGAGGCGCGCCGACGCGGCCTGTGGAACCTGTTCCTGCCGGGCGCCGAGGGCGCGGGGCTGACCAACCTGCAATACGCGCCGCTGGCCGAGATCGCCGGGCGCAGTCCGCACCTGGCCCCGGAGGCGCTGAACTGCGCCGCGCCGGACACCGGCAACATGGAGCTGCTGCACGACTTCGGCACCCCGGAGCAGCGGGAGCGCTGGCTGAGGCCGCTGCTCGACGGCACCATCCGCTCGGCGTTCTGCATGACCGAGCCCGACGTCGCCTCCTCCGACGCCACCAACATCACCACGAGCATCGTGCGCGACGGCGACGACTACGTGATCAACGGCCGCAAGTGGTGGTCCTCCGGGGCGATGGCGCCCACCTGCGAGATCCTGGTGGTGATGGGCCGTACCGACCCCGACGCGCCGCGCCACCGCCGGCAGAGCATGATCCTGGTGCCGCGCGACACCCCGGGGGTGGACATCCGGCGCGGGATGCACGTCTTCGGCTACACCGACGGCCCGCACGGCGGACACGCCGAGGTGGTCTTCGAGGACGTACGGGTGCCCGCGACCAACCTCGTCGGCAACGCCGGCGACGGCTTCGCGATCGCCCAGGCCCGGCTCGGCCCCGGGCGGATCCACCACTGCATGCGGCTGATCGGGATGGCCGAGCGCGGCCTGGAGCTGATGTGCCGCCGGGTGCTGGCGCGCGAGGCGTTCGGCGGACCGCTGGCCGAGCAGGGCGTGATCCAGGAATGGATCGCCGAATCCCGGGTGCGCATCGAGCAGTTGCGGCTACTGGTCCTGAAGACCGCGTGGCTGATGGACACCGTGGGCAACCGCGGCGCGCACCGCGAGATCCAGTCGATCAAGATCGCCACGCCGAGCACCGTGGAGTGGATCCTGGACAAGGCCATCCAGGCGCACGGCGCCGGCGGCCTGTCCCAGGACTTCGTCCTCGCCTCGCTGTGGACGCACGCCCGCACGCTGCGCCTGGCCGACGGGCCGGACGAGGTACACCGTCGTTCGCTCGCCCACCGCGAACTCAAGCCCTACCGAGACGCGGACCAGTGAACCGCGCAGCCCGTTGACGCGGACCATGAGCCGCGCAGCCCGTTCCGACCGAGAGGCAGCCGCCCCGTGACCGACACCTCCCGCCCCGTGGCCATCGTCACCGGCGCCAGCCGCGGCATCGGCCTGGGCATCGCCCAGGCGCTGGTCGCGCGCGGCGACCGGGTCTGCGTGACCGCGCGCGGCGCGGACACCCTGGCCGAGGTGGTCGCCTCGCTCGGCGGCTCGGAGCATGCCATCGGCGTCGCGGGCAAGGCGCACGACCCGGCCCACCAGGACGCCGCCGTGGCCGCGACCCTGGAGGCGTTCGGCCGGATCGACATGCTGGTCAACAACGCCGGGATCAACCCCGTCTACGGCCCGCTGGTCGAACTCGACCTCGACGCCGGGCGCAAGATCCTGGAGGTCAACCTGCTCGCCGCGCTGGCCTGGACCCAGCGGGTGTACAAGGCGTGGCTGGGCGAACACGGCGGCGCGATCGTCAACGTGTCCTCGATGGCCGGCGAGCGGCCCGCGCAGGGCATCGGCTTCTACGGCGTGAGCAAGGCCGCGCTGACCCACCTGACCGCGCAGCTCGCGAGCGAACTCGGGCCGCGCGTACGGGTGAACGCGGTCGCGCCGGCCGTGGTCAAGACCGTCTTCGCGACCGCGCTGTACGAGGGCCGGGAGGAGGAGGTCGCGGCGGCGTACCCGATGGGCCGCCTCGGCGTGCCCGAGGACGTGGCCGGCGCGGTGGCGTTCCTGCTGTCCGAGCAGGCGGGGTGGATCACCGGCCAGACGCTGCTGGTCGACGGCGGCGTGAGCCTGTCCGGCGGTGTGGGGTGACGGTGCTCGCGGGGGCGGGCGTGGTGGTCACCGGGGGCGGCGCGGGGATCGGCGCGGCCCTGGCCCGCCGCTTCGCCGCCGCCGGTGCGCGGGTGGTGGTCAACGACCTCGACCCGGACGCCTCCCACGCGGTGGCCGCCGACATCGACGCCGTCGCGCTGCCGGGCGACGCGGCCACGGAGGCGGGCGTCGCGGCGCTGATCTCCGGGGCCCGGGCGGCGCTCGGCGAGGTCGACGTCTACTGCGCCAACGCCGGTATCGGCGAGGGCGTCGGCCTGGACGCGTCCGAGGAGGCGTGGGAGCACTCCTGGGACGTCAACGTGATGGCGCACGTGCGCGCCGCGCGACTGCTCACCCCGGCCTGGCTGGCGCGCGGTCGCGGCCACCTGGTCACCACGGTCTCCGCCGCCGGGCTGCTCACGATGTTGGACGCGTCGGCGTACGCGGTCACCAAACACGCGGCGTACGCGTTCGCCGAGTGGATGGCGATCACGTACGGCGCCAAGGGCATCACGGTCCAGGCGGTCTGCCCTCGGGGTGTGCGTACGGCCCTCCTGGACGCCTCCGGCCCGGCCGCCCGCCTGCTCCTGGACGACGACGCCCTGGCGCCTGAGCAGGTCGCCGACACGGTCGTCGACGCGGTCGCGGCGGGCGCCCCGTTCCTGATCCTGCCCCACCCCGAGGTGGCCCGCATGTACGCGGGCCGCGCCGCCGACCCGGACCGCTGGCTGACCGGCATGCGCAAACTCCAGGGCAGACTGGACCAGGCCCGGGAGGGCTGAGGCACCGTCGCCGCGTCGGAGGAACGGCCGCGGACTCAACCGGAGTTCGGACGCCACGCCTGCGGCGCGAGGCTCTTCGGGCCGAGGCCGGGTACCGCTGTGCGCTCGGTGCCCGACCTGGGTTTCCTCGGGTCGGCTGATGCGGGAACGTGCGACACGATCACCCACCGATCGCGGGAACGCTTCCAGACCACCTTCTCGTCGACGTGCACCCACGAGGACGTGGCGGCGGCGAATGCCTTGATCTTGACGTCGTACAGGTCGACGGAGATCGGTTGTTCCCACGCGTAGGTGACGTCGCGCCACTGCTGCCGGCCGTGCGCGCTCATCCGCAGTTCGGCATCCTGCTCGCCTCGGTCACCGCCGATGTCGAGATGCCGGGCCAACTTCGGCACATCGCCCGCGTTGAGCAGTGCGACGTAGCCGTCCAGGTACTTCCGCAGTCGTCCTTCATCCGGTACGGAATCCTGCTCCGCAGAGCTTGATGCGGCATTGCCGCCATCGCCCCCGCAACCCGCCGAAACAATCGCGAGCAGCATCCCCAGCGCGACTGCCGCAACCTTGCGCCACACGGGCGCTGTACCACGAACGGCCATCGGTCCCCCCTCCGTTCACCGGGGGTGCCTTTCCAACAAACGCCATCGACAACCATTTCGCGGGTCCGGCGGTCGTGTTCAGGCCACGAGCAGGCGCAGGCCCAGTTCCGCCGCGTCGAGGTCGGCCAAGTCGCCGTTGCGCTCGGACCACCGGCCGCAGGCGAGGTCGTCGCGGAGCCGGTGCACCGCCCGCTGCTCGGCCTCCGGGCCGACGCGGGTCCACAGCGAGATCGCGCGGCGCACGGGTTCGTCCAGGTACGCCTCGGGGCGGCGCCAGTACGCCTCGAAGAAGCCGTCGGCGCAATCCCACGGGATGAGCACCGGCTCCAGGCGGGCGCCGATCGTGCCGGCCAACCGCTGCACCGAGGGGCGGCCGGCGACGAGTCCGGTGACCTCGGGCAGATAGTCGCGGATGAGCCAGAACCGGTCCCGCCACGCGGCGTCGTGGGCGTCGTGCGTGAACACCACCACGCGCCGGGCCACTCGCCGCATCTCGCGCAGCCCGGCGATCGGGTCGCGCCAGTGATGGATGGTGCTGAAGGCCATGGCCGCGTCGAAGGACTGGTCCGGGAACGGAAGGCTCTCCGCCTCGGCCGCCACGCACGGGGCCGCGCCCGCGGGACGCTGCGCCCGCATGACCGCCGACGGCTCCACCGCGGTCACGTCGCGGTCCGGGGGTTCGTACGAGCCGGTGCCGGCGCCGACGTTCAGGACGGTTCGGGCGTCGCCGAGTGCTGCCCAGACCCGCGCGGCGATGCGCGGCTCGGTGCGGCGCGTCACCGGGTACGCGGATCCGATCGTGTCGTACAACTGGGCCCCGAGTACCTTCAGTTGGTCCTCCGAGGTGGTTCTGATCCCCATTGCCCGTGCCTCCAGTTCCGAGTCGATGGCCGTCACCATGGCGGCGGCCCGGTCGCGCTGCTCCAGCAGCAGAGCGCGCAATCGGCGCAGGCGCGCGACCGCGTCGGTGTCGGGGTCGTCGACCAGATCCGCGATCTCGCGCAGCCCGAAGCCGAGTCGCCGATAGGCGAGCACCTCCCGCAACCGCTCCACGTCCCCGGCCGCATAGGCCCGGTAGCCGGCCCTCGTTCGTGTGGACGGCCGCACAAGCCCGATCTCGTCGTAGTGATGCAGCGTCCGGACGCTCACACAGGCCAACTCGGCCACACGCCCCACAGTCAGGTGCTCCTCCACACCCCCGACAATGCGCCATGACGCCACGTGAGGGTCAAGCATCGGCGGTTCGTGCGTCAGCTGCGGATTGCGCTGGTCAGGGCTGTCCACGCGGCTGTGGTTATCGTCAGGTGTCCGATGCTCGGGTCTTTCGAGTCGCGTATCGGGACGATGCCCGGGAGATCATCGCGGACCTCGACACAGTTGCCTTGATCCCCGTTGCTGTACGTGCTCTTTCGCCATGTCGTGACGTCTGCGCCTCGGGTCTTTCCCATGCTTCCAACTCCTGGATGACTGCTCGGATCATCGCTGCCGACTCTCTCGGGGACAGAGCGTAGGCTCGTAGACGATCGTAGGCCGCCTGATGGTCGGCGACGGTGGTTGGATCCTCGCGCAACTGTCCGGTGTGGCTGCCTTCGAGGTATGCGACGGGCTCGCTGTCCGGGAGCGTCAGAAGGGTCAGCGATCCACCCAACACCGAGTGCGCCCCGGCGTCGAACGGCAGGACCTGGATCGTGCCGTACTGCGTATCCATCCGGGGCAACAGTGTTTCGAGTTGTGCGCGCATGACGGCCGGCCCACCGATCGGCCGAGCGATGGCTGCCTGATCGAGGATCGCGTCGTACCGTGGTGGGTCCTTCCGCGTGAAGATGCGTTGGCGATTGATGCGCGCGATGACGCGACGTTCGATCTCGGCCGTCGGCGCACCGGGCTCGAACCCGATGAATTGGGCGCGGGCGTAGTCGGGGGTTTGCAGCAGACCGGGAATCGTCTGTCCCGCGTACTCCAGGATCTGGATCGCCGTCGCCGCCAGCGTCATGAACGCGCGGTAGCGGTCCGGGAATTGGTCGTGCTCCACCATCTCGTACAGTCGCCCGAACAGACCGTCCGTCTCGAACGTGATGTCCAGCCGTGCCGGCATGTCCGGTGGGATCGCGCTTTCGCCTGTCTCGTACCGGGACAGGGCTGCCTTGCTATAGCCCAGGATCGACGCGCACGTCGTCAGTGACATGCCCACGTTGTTGCGCTTGACCCGAATCTCACGTCCGTACATTCGGCGAGGCGAGCCTTGGGGGTCGACGTCTTTTTCTCGATATCGCACGGGTGTTCCCTCTTTCGTTCCACCGCAAATCGGTAACGGCGCCGAGATGCGCAGGTCGGTTCGCCCACTTCATGATGGGACGCAGGGCGACAGACCGTGTGCGAAACGGAGCGGAAGTCCCCTTGTTCGAGAACGTCGCCGGACGCAGGAGCCGAAAGGTCCTGACGGCGGCGGGCGTTGGGGGCGGGGATCTACCTGGCAGCGGACCCCACCCCCGGCGTGCCTCAAGAGAAAGGACACGTGCCCACGATGACATATCGAATCGGGTGGACTCAACGTGGTGCGACGCCCGCGCCGGAGGTGCATCGCGACCGGCAGGACGAGCGCCTGAGGCTGTTGGTTCGGGAGTGGGTTGCAAAATCGCAGACCGAGAGCGCTGCATCTGTCCCGGTCCCGACTCCCGCAGGGTGGTTGTGGTTGCGACGGTTGTGGCCGGCTCGGCGATTGTTGGTGCGGTTCCGCTCGGATGGACGGACCGGGCGATGACCATTCGGAAGTGGGTCTTGGGGAATACGCAGGAAGACATCGCCAAGGGGCGGGAGTTCTTCGAGCGTTACCGGCATGCGTGGTGCCGGGACTCGTATTCGGGGCGGGAAGGTGCGCTCATGGATGTGCAGGGGCGACAGGTGCATTTGCGGCTGCGTACCGGGACGGAATTCACCTCGAATGTGCGGGACTTGGTGATTCTGCGGCTGGCGCCGCCCGCATTGGGGAGTGAAGTGCGGTATGTGGGTGGGGGAGACGCGAGTCTTCGGCCCGAGGGGATGCTCGTGGAGCTGTGCGCTGTGGATGACGGCGTGCTTGCGACGGTGCAACCGGCCGACGGGGAGGCGTGGTTCGCGTTGTTGGCGGATTTGGAGCGGGCCGGGTGTCCCGTGGGGGCGGTGGCGGAGTGGGGGGAGCCGCCGTTTTTGGTGGGCGTGGAGCCGGAGGACGCGTTCGGTGAGATCTGGGAGCGGATCAAGGCCGCTCAGGACGCCTGGTGGGTGCGGGGGCGATAGGCGGCGCCCCCGTCACCCGCCGGGTCCTGCGGGCCCCCGTGCTACAGGGTGCGCGTGGGGGGCATTCCGGAGTGGCCCGTGGGTGGGGTCTTGACGGCCAGGATCTGGTTCACGCCGATTCGGTTCTGTTCGAAGGCCAGGGCCGAGGCGGCCATGTAGAGGCGCCAGACGCGGACTCTGCCCGGGGTCGTCAGCGTGGCCGCCCGCTCCCGGTCGGATTCCAGGTTGGTCACCCATGCGCGCAGCGTGGTCGCGTAGTGCTCGCGGAGCGCGTGTACGTCGCGGACCTCGAGCCCGGCCTCCTCCAATACCGACACCGTGGTGCCGATCGGGGCCAACTCGCCGTCGGGGAAGACGTAGCGGTCGATGAACTCGTCGACCTGGTAGGTCTCCTCGTTCGGCACGGGGCGGCGGGAGATCTGGTGGTTGAGCAACCGCCCGCCGGGGCGCAGGAGTTCGTACAGCGTGTCGGCGTAGGCGCGGAACTGCACGCGGCCCACGTGTTCGGCCATGCCGATCGAGGAGATCGCGTCGTAGGGGCCGTCGGCGTGCTCGCGGTAGTCCTGGATCCTGATCTCCACCCGCCCGGTCAGACCGGCCTCGGAGACCCGCTTGCGAGCCAGGTCGGCCTGTTCGTGCGAGATGGTGATGCCGACCACCTGCACGCCGTAGTGCTCGGCGGCGTGCAGCGCCATCGAACCCCACCCGCAGCCGACGTCGAGCAGCCGCATCCCGGGGCCGAGCGCGAGCTTGCGGCAGATCAGGTCCAGCTTCGCCCGCTGGGCGTCCTCCAACGTCGCGTCGGGGCGATCCCAATAGGCGCACGAGTAGACCATGGACGGGCCCAGGACCAGCCCGTAGAAGTCGTTGCCGACGTCGTAGTGGTGCCGGATCGCCTCCTGGTCGCGGCGCACGCTGTGCAGCACGCCCCGGCGGCGCCGGACCTCCTCGGCGGGCGCCGGCGGCGGCACCGGCAGGCCGGTCAGGGTGAGCATCGTGCCCAGCGGGCGGGCCGCGTCGCGCGCGGTACGCCCGGCGGCGCGCAGCCGGGCGGCGGGTCCGAACCGGGCGCCGGAGACGCCCGCCACCGGCCCCACCGGCACCGGCTCGTCGCGGTTGAGCGCCAGCCCGGACAGCCGGGTCAGCGCGTCGTAGAGGTCACCGTCGACATCGAGGTCGCCCGACACCCAGCCGCGGGCGAAGCCGAGTTCGCCCGGCGACCACACCAGTCGGCGCAGCGCGCGGCGATTGCGCACCACCAGCGCCGGACCGTCCGGCGGACCGGCCTCGCTGCCGTCCCAGGCCCGGATCCGGATCGGCGACGGGCGGCCGAGGACCTGCTGAGCCAGTGCGGCGAGGCGGTCGGCGGTGTGCGGCATGACGGATTCCTCCGCGGTGGTGGATCCCCGGACTCCCGAGCCGGGCGACACCGTTGCCCCTACCCCACGCGCGCCACGACTCGAACGGAATTGCTCCGTCCGGGCCGGCCGGCCGCCCCGGACGGAGCAGGACGGCCGCCGGCCACGCGCACCGAGCGCGACGCCGAGGTCACAGCACCTTGGACAGGAACGCCTTCGTGCGCTCGTGCTGTGGGTTGGCCAGTACCTCGCGCGGATGACCCGCCTCGACGACCAGTCCGTCGTCCATGAACACCAACGAGTCGCCCACTTCGCGGGCGAAGCCCATCTCGTGGGTGACCACGATCATCGTCATGCCGTCCTCGGCCAGCCCGCGCATGACCTCCAACACCTCGCCGACCAGTTCGGGGTCGAGCGCCGAGGTGGGCTCGTCGAAGAGCATCAGCTTGGGGTCCATCGCCAGTGCCCGGGCGATGGCCACCCGCTGCTGCTGGCCGCCGGAGAGCTGCGAGGGGTAGGCGTCGGCCTTGTCGGCCAGGCCCACCCGCGCCAGCAACTCGTGTGCGCGGGCCCGGGCCTCGGGCTTGCCGATGCCCTTGACCTGGGTGGGCGCCTCCATGATGTTGCCCGCGGCGGTCATGTGCGGGAACAGGTTGAAGCGCTGGAAGACCATGCCGATGTCGCGCCGCTTGAGGGCGACCTCGCTGTCCTTGAGCTCGTAGAGCTTGCCGTCCTTCTCCCGGTAGCCGACGAGGTGGCCGTCCACCCACAACCGTCCGGCGTTGACCTTCTCCAGGTGGTTGATGCAGCGCAGGAAGGTGGACTTGCCGGAGCCGGAGGGGCCGACGATGCACATGACCTCGCCGGTCGCGACCTCCAGGTCGATGCCCTTGAGCACTTCGAGCGGGCCGAAGGACTTGCAGACGTCCTGGGCCCGGACCATCACCCGACCGGGCTCGGTCGGGCGGGGGGCGGGCTTGTCGAGATTGGTCGTCATCGGGTCTTGACCCCCGGGCGCCGGGTGCTGAATACATTGGCCATGATCCGCTGGAGCGGAGTGGGCGGCAAGGCTCGACTGGATCCACGAGCGAAGTAGCGCTCGAGGTAGTACTGGCCGATGCTGAACACCGTGGTCAGCAGCAGGTACCAGAAGCAGGCGGCGAAGAGGAGTTCCATCACCGCGAGGTTGTGCGTGTACACGTCCTTCGCCTTCTGCAGCACTTCGGGATAGACCACGGCGCTGGCGAGCGAGGACGTCTTGAGCATGTTGATGAACTCGTTGCCGGTCGGCGGCACGATGACGCGCATCGCCTGCGGCAGCACGATCCGGCGCAGCGTGCGGCCCTTGGACATGCCGAGCGCGTGCGCCGCCTCGGTCTGGCCCTCGTCGACCGACTGGATGCCGGAGCGCACGATCTCCGCCATGTAGGCGCCCTCGTTGATGCCGAGGCCGAGCAGCGCCGCCATGAACGGGGTGATCACGTCGTTGGTGTTCTGGCCGAACATGGTCGGGAAGACCAGCGCGAGGTTGCCCCAGATGAGCAACTGCACCAGGACCGGGGTGCCGCGGAAGAACCAGATGTAGACCGAGGCGACGGTCGAGGTGACCGGGTTGCCGGACAGCCGCATGATCGCCGCCAGCACACCGAGGACGAGCCCGACCGCCATGGCCGCCAGGCTGATCAGCAGGGTGTTGCCGGCGCCCTTCATGATCTGGTCGTCGAACAGGTAGTCGCCGGTCACGTCCCAGTGGATCTTCGCACTGGCGAACGCGTTGATCAGCAGGCCGACCAGGGCGAGGACCACGACGGCGGCGACCCAGCGGCCGTAGTGCGGTACGGGGATCGCCTTGATGGGTTCCCGCTTGACCGGCTGTTTGTCGGCAGGGGGTGTTGCGGGCGTGGTCACGGTCGGGTGACCTCCTCTTGGAGCACGAGTACGGACGCGGATCGGGTCCGGCCCGGCCGTCGGGGGACGGCGCGGGCCGGACCCCGGGATCAGGAGGTGGCGCCGTTGATCGTGACGTCGGTGACGGCCCCGGCCTCGACCTTCCAGTTGGCCAGGATCTTGGCGTACTCGCCGTTCTTGATCAGTGCCTCCAGGGCCGACTTCAGCGCCTGCTGGAGCTGCGTGTTGTCCTTGCCGACGCCGATGCCGTACAGGCCGGCGTCGATCTGGTCGCCGGTGACCTCGAAGTCCTTGCCGTCGCCGGAGGTCTGCGCGTTGTACGCGGCGACGGGGAAGTCGTTGAGGTCGGCCGCGGCGGCGCCGCTCTTGAGCTTCAGCAGGGCCTCGCCGTCGTGCTCGTACTTCTGGATGTTGATCGCGCCCTTGCCCGAGTCCTGACACTTCTTGGACTGGGCGCTGGCGACGTCCTCGTTGGTGGTCGCCTGCTGGAGCGCGACGGTCTTCCCGCACAGGTCGTCGAGCGAGGTGATCTTCTGCGGGTTGCCCTTCTGCACCAGGATCGAGGTGCCCGCGCGGAAGTAGTCGACGAACGACAGGCCCTGGCCCTGGCGTTCCTTCTTGTCCGTCATCGCGGACATCACGATGTCGAAGCGCTTGGACGTGATGCCGGTGATCAGCGAGTCGAACTGCGAGTTCTTGTAGTCGTACTTGACGCCCAGCTGCTTGGCGAGCGCGGCGGCCAGCTCGGGGTCGACGCCGACCGCCTTGCCGTCCTTCATGAACTCGATGGGCGCGTAGGCGACCTCGGAGCCGATCGTGATCTTGCCGGACTTCTGGACGTCGGGCGGCAGCATCTTGAAGAACGGGGCGTTCTCGTCCTTCTTGCCGAGCGCGCTGTCGCCGCCGTCGTCGCCACAGGCGGTCAACAGCATGGATCCCGCGATCAGGGTCGCGGCGGACGCGATCAGACGGCGGTGGGTGAAGCGACCGCTCATGTGCGGGTTCCTCCAGTGTGAGGGGACAGAGGTGCCGGCACGGCACGAGCTGGCTCGGGGCGACCGATCTGCGGGCGGTTTGGACTGATCCTGGATCGAGCTATGGGCATGAATGATTTCCTGATGCTCTGAGCGGGACAATGGGACAGATTGTTAAATACGAAGATCCAATTTGACAGACCGTCAAGCAGCGATCGCTCTATTTCATCCCATCAGCCCTTTTTCAGGGCATACCGAAACAGCTCTGGCGGGGACGGGTCTACGCGCATTGGCGTGATGATCGTCCGACGTCACGCGAACCGGCCCGTGCGATCCCGGTACCCCGGCGGATCAGCAGCGCAACGTCGATCGCGGCGACCGCCACGGAGGTCGCGAAGGGGATCCGGGGCCGCCGGCCGCCGAGCAGGGCGCCGGCCGCGGCGAGCGTGCCCGCGCCGAGCAGGGCGAGTCGGCCCGCGCGATCCGGTCGGCCGTACGCGAGCAGCGCGGTGGCGGCGAGGAGCGGCAGCGGGGTGAGCGCCCGGATCCCGCTCGGGCCGAGCCGGTGCGGCAGGCCGCGCACGCCCGCCGCCCGATCGTCGGCCAGGTCCGGCAGCGCGTCCGCCAGATGCGCCCCGCAGCCGAGCAGCGCGGCGGCGGTGACGATCCACCAGGTGGGCCCGGGCCGGTCCGGCAGCCCGAACGCGACGAACGTCGGCAGGCTGCCGAATCCGATCGCGTAGGGCACCCACGACCCGGCGGTGCCCTTGACCCCGAGGTCGTACGCCCAGGCCGCACCCACGCCGACCAGATGCGCGGTGCCGGCCGCGGGCCCGGACGCGTAGGACAGCGGAACGCACACCACGAGCGCGCGGCGGGCGGCGCGCGCCACCCGATCGGCCCCGACCAGGCCGGCCGCCACCGGCTTGCCGCCGCGCCCCGCCGCCCGGTCCCGCGCGGCGTCCACCGCGTCGTTGCACCAGCCGACCGACAACTGCCCGGCGAGCACGGCCGCGCCGACCAGTACGCAGCCGCGCGCGTCCCGGCCGGCGGCGCGGGCGAGCCCGGTGGTGAGTGCCGTGACGGCGACGGTCGGGCCCGGGTGGCAGGCGAGCAGGAGGCCGACGACGGGGGCCCGTTCGGGGGATTCGTGGGTGCCGGCGGGGCGGCGGGCTCGGAGGCGGGTGAGGGGGCGGCC
Organism: Embleya hyalina; assembly: GCF_003967355.1. Lineage (GTDB taxonomy): Bacteria > Actinomycetota > Actinomycetes > Streptomycetales > Streptomycetaceae > Embleya > Embleya hyalina. Next base: position 315,837 of record NZ_BIFH01000014.1, read on the forward strand.
GAGGGGGTGCGGGGCGGGGCGGTTCGGCGCTGCGGTGTCACTCACGTGGGTGTCCTTCGGACGAGTGGGCGGACGAGTCGGCGGGCGGGTCGAGGCGAGTCGGCGGCGCGTCGAGTGCGGGCCGGTGGGCGGGCGGAGGCGGGCCGGCGTGCGGGTCGAGACGGGTCGGCGTGCGGGCCGGCGGGCCGGTCGGCGGTGGGACGGGGCGGGGCACGAGCGCATGCGGGCGGCAACTACGGGCAAACGACGTGGGTTCCGTGTTTCCGCTGGGCACTGTTCCAGCGTTCCCTACCTCTCCCGCTCTCCGATACCTGCCTTTTCACCCGCTATTCCAGCCTCGCCCCCTAATCCAGCAGGGGAATCGCCATGACCCGCATCGCCGCCGTCCGTGGCGCACTGCCGCCGCACCGATACCCGCAGGCCGAGATCACCGACACGTTCGCGGCGCTGTGCCTGCCGACCGGCGCCGATCGGCGCGTCCTCGACCGGGTGCACGCCAGTGCCCGGGTGGACACGCGCCATCTGGCGCTGCCGCTCGACCACTACGCCAAGTTGGCGGACTTCGGCGCGGCCAACGACGTCTGGCTGGAGGTCGCGGTCGACCTCGCCGCCGAGGCGACCGAGTCCGCGCTCGGCGCCGCCGGGTTCGGCGCGCGGGACGTGGACCTGATCCTGTTCACCACCGTGACCGGCCTGGCGGTGCCCTCCGTCGACGCGCGCCTGGTGGGCCGGCTCGGCCTGCGCGAGGACGTCAAACGGCTGCCGGTGTTCGGTCTGGGCTGCGTGGCGGGCGCGGCCGGGATCGCCCGGCTGCACGACTACCTGCGCGACCGGCCCGACCAGGTCGCGGTGTTGGTCTCGGTCGAGTTGTGCTCGCTCACCCTCCAGCGCGACGACGCGTCGATGGCCAACGTGGTGGCGAGCGCGCTGTTCGGCGACGGCGCGGCGGCCGTGGTGCTCTGTGGGGACGACCGGGGCGGGCCGGCGGGCGAGCCGGGACCCGAGCCGGGACACGGCCGCCGCCCCGAGCCCGGGCGCGGCCCCGGGGTGATCGCCGCCCGCAGCCGGATGTATCCCGACTCCGAGCGGGTGATGGGCTGGGACGTGGGCGGCTCGGGCTTTCGGATCGTGCTCGGCGCCGACGTACCGGAGATGGCGCGCACCCATCTCGGCGGCGACGTTCGGGACTTCCTCGCCGACCACGGCCTGACCACGGCCGACATCACCGCGTGGGTATGCCACCCCGGCGGCCCCAGGGTGCTGGAGGCGGTCGCCGAGACGCTGGACCTGCCCGCCGGTGCCCTCGACGCGACCTGGCGGTCCCTGGCCGCGACCGGGAACCTGTCCTCGACGTCGGTGCTGCACGTGTTGCGCGACACGATCGCCGCCGGGCCGGAACCCGGGACACCCGGCCTGATGATCGCGATGGGGCCGGGGTTCTGCTCCGAACTCGTCCTGGTGGAGTGGTAGGTCGCGATGTATTGGTATTTCGGCCTGGTCGGCCTGGTCGCCCTCGAACGGCTCGCGGAACTGGTGGTCGCCCGACGCAATCTGGCCTGGAGCCTGGCCCGGGGCGGCGTGGTCAGCGGCCGGGGACACTATCCGCCGATGGTCGTGCTGCACGTCGGCCTGCTGGCCGCGTGCGTACTCGAAGTCGGCCTGGCCGACCGGCCGTTCGTACCCGCGTTCGGGTGGACCATGGTCGCGCTCACGGTGGCCGCGCAGGCGTTGCGCTGGTGGTGCGTCACCGCGCTCGGGCCGCACTGGAACACCCGGGTCGTGGTCGTGCCCGGGTCGCCGCCGATCCGGCGCGGGCCGTATCGGCTCTCCTGGCTGCGCCACCCCAACTACGTCGCGGTCGCGGTGGAGGGCGCGGCGCTGCCCCTGGTGCACGGCGCCTGGATCACCGCGCTCGCCTTCACCACCCTCAACGCCGCGCTGATGGTGGTCCGGATCCGCTGCGAGTCGGCCGCGTTGTCGGCGGCGACCGCGTGATCGACCTGCTCGTCGCGGGTGGTGGGCCGGCGGGGCTGGCCACCGCGATCCACGGCGCGCTCGCGGGGCTGTGCGTGGTGGTGGTCGAACCGCGCCCGACACCGGTGGACAAGGCGTGCGGCGAGGGGCTGATGCCGGCGGGAGTGGCCGCGCTCGCCGCGCTCGGGGTGACGCCCGCCGGGCGGCCGTTGGCCGGCATCCGGTACGTGGACACCCGGCACGCGGTGGAGGCGCGGTTCCGGGCCGGGCCGGGGCTCGGGGTGCGCCGGACCACGCTGCACGCGGCGCTGTACGAACGGGCCCTCGCCGTCGGCGTGGAGCACCGGATCGGCCGGGTCGCCGAGGTCCGCCAGGACGCGGACACGGTGACCGCGGCCGGGCTGACCGCGCGTTGGCTCGCGGCGGCCGACGGGCTGCACTCGCCCGTGCGGGCCGCGCTCGGGCCCGCGCCGCGCGATCGGCGGGACCGGCGGTACGGGCTGCGCCGGCACTACCCGATCGCGCCGTGGACCGAGTTCGTCGAGGTGCACTGGTCGCCGCGCGGCGAGGCGTACGTGACCCCGGTCGGCCCGGATCTGGTGGGCGTGGCCATGCTCGGCCCGCGCGGTCGCACGTACGCCGACCACCTCGCCGCGTTCCCGGCCCTGCGCGAACGGCTGGCGGGCGCGGCGGGCGGCGAGGTGCGCGGGGCGGGACCGCTGCGACAGCGGGTGCGTGGCCGCGTCGCGGGCCGGGTGCTGCTCGTGGGCGACGCGGCCGGCTACACCGACGCGCTCACCGGCGAGGGCGTCGCCCTGGCCCTGGCCTCGGCCCGCGCCCTGGTCGCGGCCGTGCGGGCGGGCCGCCCCGAGCGCTACGAAAGCGACTGGCGCCGCCTCTCCCGCCGCCACCGCCTCCTCACCGAAGCCCTCCTCACCGCCCGCGCCCACCCCCGAACCGCCCGCCTGATCGTCCCCACCGCCCACCGCCTCCCCACCGCCTTCGCCACGCTCGTGAACGCGCTCGCCTGACCGGCGTGCAGGCCACAATCGCGAGGCGCCGCCGCCCGGGCGCAGAGCCCGAAGAGGCGCACGAAACGGAGTCCCGCCCCCGGGCGGCTCGCCCGGCAAGGCGAGGGGGCGTTCTGCGAGGAAGCCGCCTGCCGAACACCGTGGCGCAAGCGCCGAGGAGCCGCGTGAAGCGGTCCCCGTTCCGGGACCCGGTTGCGTGGCGCTGCCCGGGTGTCCGGCCTGGTGAGGCGAGGGCGGGCGTTCTGTGGGGAACCGCCTGTTGAACAGCGTGGCGCAAGCGCCGGGGAGCCGCGTGGAGTCGGCCCTGTTCCGGGACTCGGTTGCGTGGCGCTGCCTGGGTGTTTGGCCTGGTGAGGTGAGGGGGCGTTCTGCGGGGAAGCTGCCTGTCGAACAGCGTGGTGCAAGGGCCGGGGCCGTGTGGAGTGGGCCCCGTTCCGGGACTCGGTTGCGTGGCGCTGCGCGGGTGTTCGGCCTGGTGAGGTGAGGGGGCGTTCTGCGGGGAAGCTGCCTGTCGAACACCGTGGCGCAGGCGCCGGGGGGCCGGGTGGAGTGCGCTCCGTTCCGGGACCCGGTTGCGCGCTGCCGCCCGGGCGCTCGCGCTGGCAAGGTGACGGGGCGGTCTGCGGGGGGGGAGCCGTCTGTTGAACAGCGTGGTGCAAGGGCCGGGGCCGTGTGGAGTGGGCCCCGTTCCGGGACTCGGTTGTGCGGCGCTGCGCGGGTGTTCGGCCTGGTGAGGTGAGGGCGGGCGGTTTGGGGGAAGCTGCCTGTCGGACAGCGTGGCGCAGGCGCCGAGGGTCGTGTGGAGTGGGCCCCGTTCCCGGAACGGGGGCTCGGTGTTGCTCGAAATGGGGACCGGGTGGGTGGTTAGCCCGTTGTCGTCGCCAGGGCTCGGCACAGGGCCGTTACCGCTGCCGGGTACGCGTGGTCCGGGGGAGTGGCGTAGCCGACCACGAGGCCGTCGCGGACGGGGGAGTCGGTGTCGGGGTGGCGGAAGACGGACAGGGCGTCCAGGGCCAGGCCCTCGCGCTCGGCTGCGGCGATGGCGGCCGGCTCGGTGCCTGGCGGTAGTTGCAGCACCGCGTGCAGCCCGGCGGCGATCCCCGTCGCGCGCACGTGCGGCGCGTGTTCGGCCAGCGCCGCGACCAGGTGGTCCCGGCGGGCCCGATAACGCTGCCGCATCCGGCGGATGTGCCGGTCGTAGTGGCCGCCTTCGATGAAGTCCGCGAGGGTGAGCTGATCGGTGACCCCGGCCCACGCCTCGCGCTGCCCCTTCACCGCGAGCACGTCCTCGACCAGATGCCCGGGCAGCACCATCCACCCGAGCCGGATCGCGGGGGACAGGCTCTTGCTGACCGAACCGACGTAGATCACCCGGTCCGGGTCCATGCCCTGGACCGCGCCCACCGGCCGCCGGTCGTAGCGGAACTCCCCGTCGTAGTCGTCCTCCACCACGATCCCGCCACCCGCCCGCGCCCAGTCGAGCGCGGCGACCCGACGCTCGGGCGGCAGCGGCCCGCCGGTGGGGAACTGGTGGGCCGGGGTGAGCACCGCCACCCGCGCCCCCGCCAACGCGACCGACCCGGCGGCCGTGTCGGCGCCGTGTTCGTCGATCGCCAGCGGCAACGTGCGCACCGACGCCGCGGCCAGGATGGAGCGATGGAAGGCCAGCCCGTACGCCTCCACCGCGGCCGGCCCCCGCAACACACCGCCGAACAACAGCCGCAACGCGTGCGCGAACCCGGAGCAGACGACGATCCGGTCCGGATGGGTACGCACCCCCCGCACCCGCGCGAGGTAGTCCGCCAGCGCGGCCCGCAACTCCGGGCGTCCCTGCGGATCCCCGGGCCCGAACGCCTCGCTCGGCGCCGCGTTCAACGCCCGCCGCGCCGACGCCACCCACGCCGCGCGCGGGAAGGACGCCGCGTCGGGCTGCCCCTGGCGCAGGTTGTACGTCGGCCCCGCCGAATTCCCGGCGACCGGCCGCATCCTGGCCCGGCGCCGCGGCGCGGCCAACGGCTCGGCCCGCCGGGCGACCCGCGTCCCGGACCCCTGCCGCGCGGTCAACCAGCCCTCGGCGACCAACTCCGCGTACGCGTCGGCGACGGTGTTGCGCGCGATGCCCAGGTCCGCCGCGAGCGAACGATACGGCGGCAACGGCGTGTCCGGCCCCAGCCGTCCGGTGCGGATCGCCTCCCGGATCGCCCGGATCAACCCGGCCCGCCGGCCACCCGCCCCGGACACCTCCAGATGCAGGTCCCGCCCGATCCACCGGGCCGGATCGTCCGCACGGCCCGCCTCGTCGCGCGTCACCTACGCGAGGCCCGGCGCGCGCCGGGCCCGGTCGCCGCCGATCACGCGGTCGAGGAGCCCCGGGAAGAGCGCGTCGAGGTCGGCGTGGCGCAGTTCGCTCACCCGGGCGGTGCCGAGCCTGTGCCGGGTGATCACCCCGGCCTCGCGCAACACGCGGACGGACGTCTGCGGCACCGGCTCCGGGTGGATGGCCGCCGGCGCGGGCTGCTCGAGCGGACGGGGGTCCGCGACCGACGCGCTCCGCGTGCTCGACGCGCTGCGCGTACTCGGCGTGCTCATCGCCCCATCGTACGCATCGTGCGAACAACGCCGTGGTTCGACGAACGACGCGGTACGACATCCATATCCATGGTGCGAACCCGTTCGGACTCCCGGCCCGATCGACGAGCACGCCGACGCGACACCACCGCCCGCGGGCCCGCTACGGCTTGCGGGCGACCGCGCCGAGGACCAGGCGTTGGGACACCGTGAGGGCGGCCTCGTCGACGGGCTCCTCCGGGCGCCACAGGTCGACGTACACCAGCCCCGGATCGGCCGGCTCCAGGCCGTCGAGGTAGGCGGCGATCTCCGCGCGCTCGCGGAACCGGCCGCTCTTGTGCGAGCCCTGCATGACCCGCTCCATCTGCTCCGACTCCGGACCGCCGCGCAGGAAGTGGGTCAGGAACAGCCAACTTCCGGACGGCAGCGCGTCGAGGTAGGTGCGCAGCAGGCCGGCCGGGTCCTCGTCGTCGTTGATGTGGTGGATGACGCCCAGCAACATCAGCGCGACCGGCCGGTCGAAGTCGATCAGGCGCAACACCTCGGGGTTCTTCAGGATCGACCCGGGCTCGCGCAGGTCGGCCGTGATCACCGTGGTCCGCTCGTTCTCGGCCAGCAGCGCACGGCCGTGCGCGAGCACGATCGGGTCGTTGTCGACGTAGACCACGGTGCTGTCCGCCGCCACCGCCTGGGCGACCTGGTGGGTGTTCTGCGCGGTCGGCAGGCCGGACCCGATGTCGAGGAACTGCCGGACGCCCTGCTCGACCAGGAAGCGCACACCCCGGTGCAGGATGCGCCGATGCGCGCCGGCGTCGCGCGCGAGGTCGGGCGATACCGCGATCAGCTTCCGGGCCACCTCGCGGTCGGCGGCGTAGTTGTCCTTGCCGCCGATCAGGAAGTCGTAGACGCGGGCGACGCTGGGCACGGTGACGTCGATGCCGGCCGGCGCGGGCGCGCCCTCCGGGTCGGTCGACCACAGTCGGGATTCCGCGTTCTCGGTCATGATCTCAACACCTCGTGGTCGCCGGAGGGGCCGAACGGCTCACCGCCGATGGTAGGCGGCGACCGATGGGTTCCCGCGGTCGACTCCCTTGCCGCACGCGGGAGTTCGCGATGGGCGCAGGGGACGAATCGGCCGATGTCCGCACTTTGTGGGCTCGGCCGGGGCGTCGAGGTGGTGTTCCGGCGCGGGGATTGCGCCGGGTACGGACGGAGGGCGCCGCCGTGGCGGTCCGTCCGTACCCGGGGTCCTGCCTCTAGTCCAGGTAGTCGCGCAGCACCTGGGAGCGGGACGGGTGGCGCAGCTTGGACATCGTCTTCGACTCGATCTGCCGGATGCGCTCGCGCGTCACCCCGTAGACCTTGCCGATCTCGTCCAGCGTCTTGGGCTGACCGTCGGTGAGCCCGAAGCGCATCGAGATCACCCCGGCCTCGCGCTCGGCGAGGGTGTCCAGGACCGAGTGCAGCTGCTCCTGGAGCAGGGTGAAGCTGACCGCGTCGGCCGGCCGGATCGCCTCGGTGTCCTCGATCAGGTCGCCGAATTCGCTGTCGCCCTCCTCGCCGAGGGGGGTGTGCAGCGAGATCGGCTCGCGGCCGTACTTCTGGACCTCGACGACCTTCTCCGGCGTCATGTCGAGTTCCTTGGCCAGCTCCTCCGGGGTGGGCTCGCGGCCCAGGTCCTGGAGCATCTGGCGCTGCACGCGGGCGAGCTTGTTGATCACCTCGACCATGTGGACCGGGATGCGGATGGTCCGCGCCTGGTCGGCCATGGCCCGGGTGATCGCCTGCCGGATCCACCACGTGGCGTAGGTGGAGAACTTGAAGCCCTTCGTGTAGTCGAACTTCTCGACCGCACGAATGAGACCGACGTTGCCCTCCTGGATCAGGTCCAGGAAGAGCATGCCGCGGCCGGTGTAGCGCTTGGCCAGCGAGACGACCAGGCGGAGGTTGGCCTCGAGCAGGTGGTTCTTGGCCCGCTTGCCGTCCTCGGCGACGAGTTCGAGCTCGTGCCGGAACTGCGGGGTCAGGCCGGGCTCGGTGTCCAGCTTCTCCAGCGCGAACAGGCCGGCCTCGATGCGCTTGGCGATCGACACCTCCTGCTCGGCGTTGAGCAGCGAGACCTTGCCGATCAGCCGCAGGTAGTCCTTGACCGGGTCCGCGGTGGCACCCGGCGTGGTGACCTGCTGCTGCGGGGCGTCGTCCTCGTCGGTGGTGAGAACGAAACCGCTGGGCCCGACCTCGGGGGCCACGGCGTCGCCGGGCTCGTCGAACAGGTCCTCTTCGACCAACGCCTCGTCGCCGTCCTTGGGGACACTCGGCTCGACGGGGGTCGTCTCGGTGGTGGTGGTGGACGTCGTCTTCTTGGCCGCGGTCTTCTTCTTGGCTGCGGCCTTCTTCGGCTTCGGAGCAGATTCCACGACGGACTCTCCCGATTCCGTTGCCGCGGGCGTGACTTGCGCGGGCAAGGTCTCTGTGTTCTTGACACGGGTTGAGCGCGTGGATAGCGTCTTCTTGACAGATCGCCGAGTTGTGGCTACGTCTCTCCGTTGGGTCTCTTTGACCGGGTTGACGGTCAACGTCACACCCGCCTCGTCAAGAACCTCGTTGAGGCTACGGAGGATGCTCTTCCACTGCGTCGCAGGGATGGCATCCGTTTCGAAGGCTCGGCGTATGTCCTCGCCGGTAATCGATCCTTCGGCACGGCCGCGCTCGATGAGCGCCACCAGAGATTCCGATTCGGCGATTCTGTTGGGAAGCGTGCTGGACGAGCTCGGGGTCACAAATAACCTCTCGGTTCACGCGGGCATGCTGCGGCGCCGCAACTACACCGAATCGATGACGGATCCGCGGGACCGGACCCGTCGGCGCTGCCGGCGCCACTCAAGGCATCGCTCCGATCGGTACAAGTGTTACGCCTCCACGAGGGTGACCTGGGTCACGTCGGTCCGCAGCGGCTTCGAGCGGTTGGTCCCCCAGTGTGCGGGACGATCCGGTGATCTGCGCGATCGTGCCGATGGGCCCGGGTTTCCGGGCTCGGGCGCGGTCGCACACGAACGCCGGGTCGGGGATCGACGGCGACCGACCGGATGCCGGTGGGACGAGACGGATGTTCGGGACGGGTGGGGTTGGAGGGACAGGACAGGGATCGGTCGTCGGCGTCGGGGTCGCTCGGACGATCCCGAACCTGTCTTGAGAATGCCCGCCCTCGGGCGCGTTACGCCCGCGAAGTCGGGGGCCGCCGCCGGGCGTCGGACTTCGGGCGGGTGGGCCGGCGGGGGCGGGGCGAGGACCGGGGCGAGGGCCGGGGCGCGGCGGAAAGCGGTGGCCGGCCTTTTTCGCGCGGTCGTGCGGCGGTATTGCGTGGGGTGGTGCGGGCGGCCGGGAATTGTGCGTCGCCGGGGTCGGTATTCATCGGCTGTTCGGGTGGTTGTGGTTGTGTGCGATGTTCTCGACGGCGGGATGGATATCCGGTACGCCGCGTCGGCGAAAGAGTGAACTCGCATGGATTGTTTCGCCGGCCGATACCGAGCGTGCCGCTTTCGGCCGCGATGTGTGAGCGCGGTGATTCGGCGGGTGCGGTCAAGAATGCGGTCGGGTGATTGCGGGCCGGATTCTTTTGCCTTCTTCGGCGGCTCGGGCGGGACATCCGACGGGGCGTCGGGGAATTCGATCACGGGCGTGCCGCCGGGCCCGTCCGCGGTGCGTCGGACGGGCCCGGCGGGCGGGTGGGTCGTGGGGGGTCAGGGCGTCCAGGCGCCGGTGGGGGCGGCGGAGCGCACGAACTCGGTGAAGTCGCGGGCCGGGCGGCCGAGCGCGCGCGGGACGCCGTCGGAGATCGCGGCCTCCAGGCCGCGGTGGATGCTGCCCAGAGCCGAGGTCCACATGGCCACCTCGACCTCGGGTACACCCTGGGCGATCAGGGCGGCGGCGTACTCGTCGGGGTCGGCGGCCACGTAGTCGGCCCGCCGGCCGCCGGCGGCGGCGATCTCGGCCAGCGCGGCGTCGAAGGTCAGCGCCCGGGGGCCGGACAGTTCGTAGGTCTCGCCGTCGTGGCCGGGATCGAGCAGGGCGGCGGCGGCCACGGCGCCGATGTCCTCGGTGTCGACGAAGGACACCGCCGCGGTGCCGGTCGGCAGGACCAACTCGCCGGCGCGGACGCCGTCGCGGAACAGGCCCTCGCTGAAGTTCTGCGCGAACCACCCCGGGCGCAGGATCGTCCACGCCGGGCCGGCGTCGCGCACCGCCGCCTCCAGGTCGAGGCGGGCCCGGGTGGCCGGGTCGTCCGGGGCGAAGTAGCCGGGGGTGTCGACGCCCCGTGCGGAGAGCAGGACGACGCGCTCGACGCCGGCGGCGACCGCCCGACGGACGAAGGCGGGACCGGCCTCGGCGCCGTCCAGCGGGACCAGGTAGACGGCACGGACGCCGTCGAGGACCCGATCCCAGGTGCTCTCGTCGGACCAGTCGAAGGGGACCTCGGTGGATCGGGAGGCGACGCGGACGTCGGCGCCCCGGGCACGCAGGGCGGCGGCGGCGCGGCTGCCGGTCTTGCCGGTGCCGCCCAGGACGAGGATCGGGTGGCGCGACGCGGGTCGGGTCGTGGTTGTCATGCGTCCAGCCTGCTCGGGACGCCGCCCGGCAACCATGGGCGAGAAGCCGGGGGACATGTGCGTGCGTCCGGGACCTCGCCCGCACGGTTTCGCGGGGCAGCCCTAGGCGGCGCGGTGGGCCGAGGGGCTCAGGCCGCGGACTCGTTTGAAGGCGGTGCTGAACGCGAACGCGTCCGCGTAGCCGACGCGGCGGGCCACGGCGGCGACCGTGGCGTCGGGTTCGGTGAGCAGTTCGGCGGCCAGGGCCATTCGCCACTCGGTCAGGTACGTGAGCGGCGGTCGGCCGACCCGGGCGGTGAATCGTTCGGCGAGCGAGGTACGGGAGACGCCGGCCTCGGCGGCCAGGGCGGCGATCGTCCAGGGGCGGGCCGGGGCGTCGTGTACGGCGCGCAGGGCGGCGCCCACGATCGGATCGGCCAGGGCCAGGTACCACTCCGGGGCATGGGCCTCGGGGAGGTCGAACCAGGCCCGCAGCGTGCAGGCGAGCAACCAGTCGAGCAGGCGGTCCAGCACGACCTGTTGGCCCGGCCGGTCGGCGGCGACCTCGGTGGAGAGGAAGTCCAGGAGTCGATGGTCGCCGTCGGGGTCCGGCACCACGAGCAGGTCGGGCAGCGCGGTGGGCAGCCGGCGGCCGACGTCGGTGTGCGCGCGGTAGGCGCCGGAGATCAACTCGGTGGGTGCGTCGGTCGGCGCGTCGGTGGACGGGGCGGTGGGCGCGTCGGCGACGAAGGCGAACGGGGCCGGGCCGCGCACCACCGCCGTGTCGCCCGGGCGCAGCGGGCGCGACGGTCCACTCTCGGGCACGAGGCGGCCGCCGCCGCGCACGAGTGTGCAGATGGTCAGCGGCGTGCGGGAGTCGAGCCGGACGGACCCCGCCGGGGACAGGATCCGCCGGTCGAACAGGGCCCCGTCGGCCCTGATCCCGCGCAGCAGGTCGGCCAATCCATCCATGGGAGGAGCCTAGCCGGCCGGGCCGGTGGCGAGCGCGGGTGGGCGGTGGGCGAGGCGGCGATCCGTGCCGGAATTTGCCGTGAATCGGGATGAGTCGGGCCCGGGTGAGATGTGCGACGTTGCTCATTCGTGCGTGAAACTGCTATCAAATGAATAGTTTCAAGCATGTGAGTGCAGCAGTGCGCAGCACTGCGCATCGTCCGAGCACCCCGGGAGCGCCATGACGACCGTCAGTCACACCTCCGCCGAGATCGCCACCCAGCCCGCGTTGTGGGCCCGCGCCGCCGCGCTCGCGGGGGAGTGCGCGGGGCTGCCGAAGAGCGGCGAGCGGGTCGCGGTCGTCGGTTGCGGGACGTCGTGGTTCATCGCGCAGGCGTACGCGGTGTCGCGCGAGCGGGCCGGGCTCGGGGTCACCGACGCCTTCGCGGCCTCGGAGTTCCCCGGCGTACGGGACTACGACCGGGTGGTCGCGCTGAGCCGCTCCGGCACCACGACCGAGGTGCTGCGGCTGCTCGCGGAGGTGCGCGGGGAGGTCGCCACGACCGCGATCACCGGCACGCCCGAAACGCCGATCGTGACCGCGGCGGACGAGATCGTGATGCTCGACTTCGCCGACGAGCGCTCGGTCGTGCAGACCCGGTTCGCCACCACGGCGCTCGCGTTGTTCCGTGCGCATCTGGGCGAGGACCTGGCCGCGGCGGTGCGGGACGCGGAGACCGCCGTCGCCTGGGAGCCGGACGCGGCGTTCGTGGCCGCCGAGCAGTTCACCTTCCTCGGCTCGTCGTGGTCGGCGGGGCTGGCCGCCGAGGCCGCGTTGAAGATGCGCGAGGCGGCGGGGGCGTGGACCGAGAGCTACCCGGTGATGGAGTACCGGCACGGGCCGATCAGCATCGCCGCGCCCAACCGGGTCACCTGGGTCTTCGGGCCGGTGCCGGAGGGGCTGGCCGAGCAGGTCGCGGTCACCGGCGGCACCTTCGTGGCCGGCGCGCTCGACCCGATGGCCGAGCTGATCCGGGTGCAAAAGCTCGCGGTCGCGATCGCGGAGAGCCGCGGGCTGAACCCGGACGAGCCGAGGCACCTCACCCGGTCCGTGGTGCTGGACGCGTCGTGACGGACGTCGGGCGCGGGCCGGCGGGGCGGACGTCGTGATCGTCACGGTGACGCCGAATCCGGCCTGGGATGTCACCTACCACCTGGAACGACTGGACCGGCACGGGGCGAACCGACCGGCGTCGGTCGGTGGGCGGGCCGGTGGCAAGGGGATCAACGTCGCGCGGGTGTTGCGCTCGCTCGGGGTCGCGGTCGCGGCGGTGGCGCCGCTGGGCGGGCCGACGGGCGAGCGAATACGGGCCGATCTGGCCGCGGCGGACATCGCGTTGACCGCGGTGCCGGTGGCGGACGAGACGCGGTGCACCACCACGATCGTGGAGACCGCCTCGGGCGGCGCGACGTCGTTGAACGAACTCGGCCCCGCGCGGACCGCCGAGGAGTGGGCGAGAGTGGTCGCCGCCGCGGCCGGACTGCTGCCCGCCGCCTCGGTGTTGGTGCTCTCCGGGAGCCTGCCGCCGGGGGTGCCGGAGGGCGGATACGCGGAACTGGTCGGCCGGGCGCGGGCGGCGGGCGTGCCGGTGGTGTTGGACGCCTCGGGGCCGGCGCTGCTCGCGGGGGTGGCGGCGGGGCCGGACGTGGTCAAGCCGAACGCGGACGAGTTGCTCGCGGCGACCGGGGAGAGCGATCCGCTGCGCGCGGTGGCCCGGTTGGCCGCGCGCACGGGGGCCGGCGGCGCGGTCGTCGCGTCGTTCGGTCCGGGCGGGATGTTGGCCGCCTCCGACGCCGGGTGGTGGCGGGCGGTGCCGCCGGAGTCGGTGCACGGCAACGCCACGGGCGCCGGGGACGCGGCGGTCGCGGCGCTGGCCCGGGGACTGGCCGAGGGCGTGCCGTGGCCGGAGCGGTTGCGCGACGCGGTGGCCCTGTCGGCGGCGGCGGTGGCCGCGCCTTTGGCGGGGGACGTGGACGGCGACCTGTACCGGGCCTGGCGGCCTCGGGTGCGGGTGGAGGCGGTGGCGCCGCCGCCGTAGGGCGCGGGCGGCGCGGTGGTGATGGTTGTGGTGCCGGGCGGGATCGTTCCAGAGGAGTTGTGCGATGGGCTTGACCTCGACGGGGATATTGACCGACGCGGCGCGGGCGGACGGGGTGGGGGTGGCCGCGTTCAACGTGATCACCCTCGAACACGCCGAGGCGGTGGTGACGGCCGCCGAGCGGGCCGGGCTGCCGGTGGTGGTGGCGATCAGTGAGAACGCGGTGAAGTTCCGGGGCGGGCGGCTGGGACCGCTCGCGGCGGCGTGCCGGGTGCTGGCGGAGGAGGCCGAGGTGCCGGTGGCCCTGCACCTGGACCACGTCGAGTCGGTCGAACTGCTGGCGGCGGCCGAGGGTACGGGGATCGGCTCGGTGATGTTCGACGCCTCGCGGCTCGGCTACGCGGAGAACGTGGCGGCGACCGCCGACGCGGTGGCCTGGGCGCATGCTCGCGGCATCACCCTGGAGGCCGAACTCGGCGAGGTGGGCGGCAAGCCGGGCCATCCCGCGCTGGACGCACACGCGCCCGGGGCGCGCACGGATCCGGCCGAGGCGGCGGCATACGTGCGGGCGACCGGGGTGGACGCGTTGGCCGTCGCGGTCGGCAGCAGCCACGCGATGCTCGACCGCACCGCCACGCTCGACCACGACCTGATCGCCCGGCTGCGCGAGGCGGTCGGCGTCCCGCTGGTGCTGCACGGCTCGTCCGGCGTGCCGGACGAGGAACTGCGGGCGGCGGTGTCGGCCGGGATGACCAAGATCAACGTCGGTACGGCGCTGAACATCGCCTACACCGGCACGCTGCGCGAGCACCTGGCGGCCACCCCCGGCAAGGCCGACCCGCGACCGGCGCTGTCCGCTTCGCGGGCGGCGATGGTCGACGCGGTCGGGGCCCTGCTGCGGGTGATCACCGCGAAGCGCTGAATCCGGCGGGTCGGGCCCGGGAGGTGATCGAGCGCCGGGGGTGGCCCGGCGCTCGCCGGATCAGCCGAAGAGCCACGTGCTCAGCCGCGTCCACCATGTGGTGGGCGGCGGCGGGAGCGGCGGCTCCGCCCGGCGGGTCGCGCGGCCGGTGCGGGCGGGATGGACCCACTCGGCGGGCTCCACCAGGGGGACCGGGGTGAATTCGACCGGCAGCGAGGTCAGGTAGCGGGCCCAGGTGGCGGCGTGCCAGGCCGGCGGCCGGTCCGGGTGGGCCAGTCGGATGTCGGGCAGTCGGCCGTTGAGGGTGTCGATCGCGGTGTCGGTGATGGCCCGACCGATGTCCTGTCCCGGACACAGGTGCGCGCCGCCGCTGAACGCCAGGTGGGCCCGGTTGTGGTGGACGGGCACGGTGAGGTCGGTACGGATCCGCGGGTCGACGTTGCCGGCCATCACGCCGAGCACCAGCAGGTCGCCGGCCCGGATCCGGCGCCCGCCCAACTCGGTGTCGACCAGCGCCCAGCGACCGGGGATGACCCACAACGGCGGTTCGTCCCACAGGACCTGCTCGACCGCGTCGGGCAGGCTCAGCCGGGCGCCGGCCAGCGAGGCGGCGAACCGGTCGTCGGTGAGCACCACCCGCAGGGTGTTGGCGATCAGCGCGATGGTCAGTTCGTTGGCGGCGACCATCACGAGCCTGAGGTGGTGCAGCACCTCGTCCTCGGACAGCTTGTTCGGGTGCTCGATCAGCCAGGACGGGAAGTCGGCGCCCGGTTCGCGACGTTTGCGGTCGGCCAGGTCGCGCAGCGTTTGCAGGATGAACTCGTTGGATTCCAGGGCGCGTTCGCTCTGCATCATCAACTCGGCGCTGGCCTGCACCAGTTGCGGACCCATTTCGTCGGGCAGACCGTAGAGCTGCGCGATGACCAGCATCGGCAACTGCTGGGCGAACTGGGCGACCAGGTCGGCGCGGCCGTCGGCGGCGATCCGGTCGATCAGGTCGTGCGACAGGCGTTGCACGTGTTTGCGGATGCCGCGCCGGTCGAACCGGTCCAGACTCTCCGTGACCACCGAGCGCAACCGCTGGTGTTCGGCGCCGTCGCTGGAGACGCAGTCGGGGCGATACTCCATGATCGGCAGGATCGTCGCGTCCGGCGGGATCCGGCCCTCGCGCCAGTCGCGCCAGTTGCGCGCGTCCCGGGAGAACCGGCTCGGCGTGCGCATGACCTCGAGGTTCTCCCGGTAGCCGAGCACCAGCCAGCCGGGGAAATCGCCGTCGACCAGGATCGGGGCGACCGCCCCGTGTTCGGCGCGCAGTCGTTCGTACGCGGCACCCGGATCCGCGATGGTCTCCGGACCGTACAACCGCGTGATGCCCTCGGTGGCCGTCGCGCCCGCGTGCGCGGGGCAACCGGGCGGCGGAACGGGGGGAGGAGCGGTCATGGCGTCTCCCGGTTCGTGGTGAGCGTGTGGAGGTATTGCATGAGCGCCATCAGCACATCCCGGCTGGAACCTCGGTCGCGGGCGTCGCAGTCGACCATCGGTACGGTGTCGTCGAGGTCGAGCGCACCGCGCAGTTCGTCCATGGAGTGGACGGGCGACTCGGGGAACGTGTTGACCGCGACCACGAACGGCACGCCGCGATCCTCCAGGCGGCCCATCACGTCGAAGCACACCTCCAGGCGTCGGGTGTCGACCAGCACCACGGCGCCCAGCGCGCCGTCGAACAGGCCGTTCCACAGGAACCAGAAGCGTTCCTGTCCCGGGGTGCCGAACAGGTAGAGCACCAGGCGCTCGTTGAGGCTGATCCGGCCGAAGTCCATCGCCACCGTCGTGGTGGTCTTGGCCTCGACGCCCGCGAGGTCGTCGATGCCGACGCCCGCCTGGGTCATCGTCTCCTCCGTGGTGAGGGGACGGATCTCGCTGACCGCGCCGACGAGGGTGGTCTTGCCGACCCCGAATCCGCCGACGATCACGACTTTGACCGCGGCGGCGGCCGTCGCGGGCAGCATGTCCTCGGGCCGCGGCCCGACGAGGGTCTCAGAGCCGTTGTAGTCCATGCATCACCGCCTTGAGGAGATCGATGTCGGGCAACGACGCGGCCGGGATCGGGGCCCGGGCCTCCAACTCGCCCGCGGTCACCATGTCCGCGAGCACCAGGGTCAGGACGCTGGTGGGCAACCGCATGTGGGCGGAGATCTCCGCCATCGACAACGGTTGTTCGCACATCCGCAGGATCGCGACGGGCTCGGGGCCCATCCCGCGGGTGGGTTCGTGCGTGGCGACGAACAGCGTCACGAGGTCCAACCGGCCGGGAACATCCGGGTTCTCCCCGACCAGGTAGAGCCGTTCGGGGTAGGGAACGCGTCGTGTGCGCCGCGGCACGGTCACGGGAAGGCCCCGTCGTGGCGCGGCGGACTGGTCAGGTGTTCGCCGATCCGGATCACCAGGTCGCGCATGCGGTGGCCGAGCAGGCCGGTGTCCACCTGGCCGTCGGCGAGCACCGCGAGGTAGGCGCCGGCGCCGGCGGCCATCATGTAGAAGTAGCCGCCGTTGACCTCGATCACCACCAGTCGCATCCGCCCGTCCCCCTTGGGGAATTCGGCGGCCACGGCGGCGGCCAGGCTCTGCAGGCCGGCGCACGCGGCGGCGAGCCGGTCGGCGGTGTCGGGGGCGGTGTCGTGCTGGGCCATCCGCAGGCCGTCGGCGGACAGCAGCACGATGTAGCGCGTGAACGGCACGCTCTTCGCGAGATCGGAGAGCATCCAGTCCATGTTGGGTCGGTACGCGGTCATCGGTATCCCCCGTCGTCCCACGAGTTTTCGCCGGTCTCGGATCGTCGTTCCTTGGGCGGCGGTTCGCCGTTGATGCCGCTGAGGAAGGCGTCCAGGCCCAGTCCCGGCGGGGTCTCGTCGACGCTCGGGGCGGCGGCGGGGGTCGGCCTGGCCGCTTGGTGTCCGCGCGTGCCACCGGCGCGGGGCACCGTGCCCAGGCCGCGTCGGCGGCGTTGCGGCAGACCGTTGGCGCCGAACTCGGTGTGCGCCGGCGTCTCGGTCATCAGGTCGTGCAGGGACGGGAGTTCTTCCAGGTGCGACAGGTGCTCGGGCATCGGGTACATCGGCGGCACGTTCGCGGTGATCTGGATCTGCGGGATGACCACGACGGCGCGCACGCCGCCGTAGGCCGACGGACGCAACATCACCTTGAAGTTGTAGGTGTGCGCGAGGCGGGCCACCACCGTCAGGCCGAGCCGCGGGGTCTCGCCCAGGTCGCCGAGGTTGAGCGCGTCGCCGTCCAGGGACAGGATGCGCTCGGCGCGACGGCGGGCCTCCTCGCTCAGACCGACGCCGGCGTCCTCGATCTCGACCGCGATGCCGCTCTGCACCTCGGTCGTGCTCAGGTGCACGGTGGTCGAGGGCGGCGAGTATCGGGTGGCGTTGTCGAGGAGTTCGGCGATCGCGTGGATCAGCGGTTCGACGTGCTGGGAGATCACCGCGACCTCGACGACCGACGACAGTTTGACCCGGCGGTAGTCGAGGATGCGCGACATCGCGCCGCGCAGCACGCTGTACATGCCGATGTCGGTCTCCCACTGGCGGCCCGGACGGGCGCCGCCGAGCACCGCGATGCTGTCGGCCATGCGGCCGATCAGCGCGTTGCCGTGGTCGAGGTGGAGCAGGTCGCGGAAGACCACCGGGTCGTCGCCGTGCCGGTCCTCCATGTCCCGCATGTCCTGGGCCTGTTGGTGGATGGTGGCCTGGACGCGGCGGGCGATGTTGACGAACGCGCGCTGGGCGGACTCGCGCAGGTCCTCCTCGGTGCTGACGGTGTCGATCACCGAGCGGATCACGTTGCGGTGCGCGACGGCGAACTCGGTCGGTTCCTCGGGGTGCGGCGCGACCTTGCGCATTACCTCGGGCACCGGTTCGCCCATCTTCAGTCGGCCGATCGCCTCGGGCAACATCTCCTCGGAGAGCCGGATCATCTCCGACTCCTGCTCGGCGAGTCGGCGGCGCAGGCCGATCTGTTGCTGCTGGAGCCTGGTGTGCAGTTGTGCGATCGTGCGCCCGCGCCTGCCCGCCTCCGCGGCGCACACGGCGACGGCGACGGTCGCGAGTCCACCGCACAGGGCCACCGCGGGGCGGGCCTGGGCGGAGACCGCGGCCACGGCCGCGGCCGCGCACACGGCTGTCACGAGGAAGGGGAGGATCCAGACGAGGGCCGGCCGTCGGCCTCCGGGGGACGATCCAGCGAGAACCATCGGCATCCTCGAAAAAGTCGGAATCGAATCGTGCGGGTGTCCTGCGGACCGCTCGGCGGATGGGTTCGCCGATGGCGTGTTCGGGTGCTCGCGCGGGCGGTATCGGTGCCCCGAAGGGCTGTTTGAGCACCGTCGCGGGCGCCAGGCTACGCGGATGCTCGGGGCGGATCGGTCGTGCGGCGCACATGCCCCTCGAACGGGTGAATCCGGCCTGAACAGGCCATCGATCAACGCGAACGCGATAAGGAAAACGCGGCCGATTCCCGTCGTCCGTCGGCCGGTTCGCGACCGCGGGCAACAGCCGGTTCGCGACCGCGCGAGGGGCCGACATGCCGCAGCCGACCCCGCCCGGGGACACGGGCGGGGTCGGCTGCGGTCGGGAACGGCGCGGCGTGCCGCGTTACTTCAGCGGAGCCGTCAGGGGTGTGCCGTCGGTGCGCTTGAGCAGGCAGGTCAGGTCCCGGTCGTGCTCGTTGAGCCAGCTGCCGGACGTGGGTCGGAACGACAGCTTGGAGAGCTCGATGGTGCTGTTGCGGCCGGCCGCGCCCGAGGTCAGCTCCGTGCACTTCGCGGTGATCTCCTCCTTGAACTTCATGCTCGTCGGAGGCAGCGAGTCGGGGATGGTGTATTCGCCCACCACCTCGGCGTCGTGCGGCGTGGTGCAGGCGACGGTGAGGACGTCCTCGCCCTTCTGATTGATGCAGTCGCCCTTGCGCAGCTTGACCATCTTGACCCGGCCGGGGCTGCTGATCGGGTTCGCGGTGCCGGCGGGCGGTCGGCTCGCGGACGGGTCGGACTTCGCGGGCGGGGTCGGGTCCGGGGGCATCGTCATCGCCGCGGGCTTCGACGCGGTCGCGGCCGGGGCGCCCTTGTGGTCCTTGTCGTCGTCGCTCTTGCCCAGGCAGCCGGACAGCAGCGTGGTGGCGACCAGGACGGCGGCCGCGGCGCCCGCGGAGCGCGTGTGGAGCAGGGACGGAACGCGCATGGAAGATCTGAGCCTCTCGCTGGGGATTCGCCCAGAGTCTTTCGGAGGCCGGCATTCCGGTCTTCAGGGGAGTCCCTTGTCTGCGTCTTCGCCGTCTTCGCCGTCTCCGGTGTTCCGTTGCCCCGCCGTCCCCGTCGTCCCCGTCGGCTCCGTCCGTGCGGGACGGGGCTAGCCGTCCGTCGACGGCCTGCTCCCGGGCGGGTTCTTGGTGCGCCGGTAGTGCCGGGCCACTCGGGCGCGGTTGCCGCATCCCGCCGAGCACCATTCGCGGCGCGGGTTGTTCCGGACGAAGTGCAGGACGCAGCCCGGGCCGTGACAGGCCCGCAACTCGGTCCGGTCCGCGCCGGTGAGCAGGTCGACGGTGGCGCCGGCCAGTTCGGCCAGGACCGCGGTGATCGGGTCGGCCTCGGTGCGGGTGACGGCGGTCGGCCAGGTCAGCTCGCGCCACCGCGGGGCGGCCCGGGTGTAGGTGTTCAGCCGCTCGACGGTGTCGGCGGCCGGCGTCGTGTCGGTCAGCGCGGCGGTGAGCAGGGCGCCGACGCAGTCGCGCAGGTCGAGGGCGCGGGCCAGGTCCCGCGCGTCCACCGCGAGCAGCGCGGCCTCGGACGGCGGGTTGCCCAGGCGCGGCGCGATGTCGCGGAGCCAGGCGGCCAGGTGCGCGGGCTCGGCCAGCCCCTCGTGCGGCGTGCCCCGTACCGCGTAGCGCGTATTGGCCAGCTCCACCGGCAGCGGTTCGCCGAGCAGGGGTGCGCCGCCGGGGTCGAGGTCCGCAATTCGTGTGCTCACGAAACTAATGCTACCGGGTCACGGTATCCATGTGGATGGCCGTGGGGGTCGGGTGGGGGGACGGCTGCGGGTCCGGGGGTGTGACGAGGGAGACATTTGCGGGGAACGAGTTGCGGGCGGGGTTGGTTCCCCGGTCCGGGGGTGGATTCGAACGAGGCTTTTTGTTCCGTTACGGGAGGTTTTGTCGGGCGTATTTCGGGCTCGCGGACGACGGCTTCGACCCCTGGCGGGCCTCCCTGTGGGGGGTGGGGACAACCCCACCCACAGAGGGAAGTGAGCACCATGGGGAATGTGTTGCCGAATCCCTAGGTTGGACCTGTCGGACCGAGGGGGTCCGCAGGGGGCCGAGGAGAGTCACGTGAACAACCGCAGCCGGGTCGCAGGGCAACAGGACACCACTCGGTCGACGACCCCCGGCACGGTCGCCTCCTTCGTTCGATTCGTGGTCTTCGGCGGGGGTACGGGACTGGCCTCCAGCGCCGCGCTCGTCGCGCTGAACGGGACCCTGCCGCTCGTCGTCACCAACGCCGTGGTCACCGCGGCCGGCACCCTCCTCGCCACCGAACTGCACAGCCGGTTCTCCTTCCGGGCGGGTCGCGCCAACCTCAAGGCGCACGCCCAGGCGGGCGGTTCGGCGCTGGTGGCCTACCTGTTCACCACTGCCGCGATGCTCGGGCTGCACGCGGTCCAGGCCGCGCCGAGCATCATGGTCGAGCAGGCCACCTACCTCACCGCCTCCGGTGTGGCGGGTCTGGCCCGGTTCGCGTTCCTGCGGCTCGCGGTGTTCGCCCGCCCGAAGGCCGCGTCGACCGTCACCGCCACCACCCGCACCCGTGTGCTGGGTCGCGACGCGCTCGTCGCCGCCGCCTGACCCGGCCGGTACATCCGGGGCCCGCCCCGACTCCCGCTGTGCCGGGGGTCGGGGCGGGCCCTTCGTCGTGCGCCTACTCGGCGGGCAGTCCGGACTCGCGCAGTCGGCGTCGATGCGGCGGGAGCAGCAGTACCTCCAGGGCGTCGGCGCACGCCCGGGCCCGGTCGCGGAACCACGGGATGCGCTCGTCGGTCATCACGGCGGGGGTGGAACGCACGGCCAGCGCGGCGTGTGCGTGTCCGGCGCGGTTCAGGATCGGTACGGCCAGGGTGCGCACCCCCGGTACCGACTCGCCGTCGTTGAGCGCGTAGCCGATCGCCCGCGCCGCGTCCAACTGGGCCCGGAGCGCGACCGGGTCCACGATCGTGCGGTCGGTCTGCGGGGCGAGCGGGAGCAGGGGGGCCAGGCCGCCGTCGGCCGGGTCGGCCCAGGCGAGCAGGACCTTGCCCAGCGCCGTCGAGTGCAGCGGTCGGCGCAGGCCCAGGCCGGTACCGGGCTGGACCGAACTGCCGACCAGGACCAGGGCGTGCCGGCCGCTGCGGATGGCCAGGTCGGACGTCGCCGACGTGCGTCGGGACAGCTGTTCCAATTCCGGCGCGGCGTGGTGCAGGCCGCGCTGGTGGTAGGCGAGCAGACCCAACTCGGCGACCACGGGACCCAGGCGGTAGCGGCTGGTGCGGTCGTCCTGGTCCAGGAAGCCCGCGCCGACCAGGGTCCGGGCGAGCCGGTGCGCGGTGGACACCGACAGGCCCAGGCGGCGGGCGATGTCCGACGCGCTCAGGTCGGTGCCGCCGGCCCGGAAGCAGTGCAGGATGCCGAGGGCGCGCTGCACGGCCCGGGCGCCGGAGGGGGCGGCCGGCGGGCGGGCCGGGTCGGGGGTGTGCGGGGTGCCGGTGTCCGTGGCGGCGGCCGGATCGTGCGCGGCGCTCGGTTCGCGTGTGGCGGTCGGCTCGTGTGTGGTGGTGGGCTCGTGTGCCGGGATCTTCGGAGTCTTCACTGGCTTCCCCAACTCGCCGTTCGACAGGCGGTTTTCACCATACGGCAAGGGTGCGGACCACTCCGCGCCACGGGGCGCGTCGGAGAGCGACCGAGTATCCCACATCGTGGGAAGGTTTGATCGAGTGGCGCGGATCGTGCCAGGATCTACCCGATGCGCCGTTCGGCGCGCCCGTGCCGGACGAATGCCGTGAGGAGGCCCGCGTGTCCGCAGTCGCGTCGTACACCGCGCCGCTCGCCGGCGTCCGCGCGCTGCTCACGAGCCGCCGGCACATCGACCTCGCGCGCGTCTCCAGCGCCGGCTGTCGCTGACCCGACCCGCGCGGTTCGCGTGGTTCTCCCGGGCTTTCGCCCGTCCCGGTGACGGGTCCCCGCCCGGTCGGGTGATGCCTTCGACGCGCCCCGGTTTCGGCCCGCGCGTCGGGTAGGTCCCGCCACGCCCTCCTCTGTTCCACCCCTCTCTTCTCTCTTCCTCTCTTTTCCTCGCCCGGACCGGTTCGGTCCCGGGTCGATCCGCGCCGCGTCGAACCGGTCGCGGGTCCCGTCGACGCTTCGAACGCGAACGGAAGTATTCCCATGACCGCCGTGACCGGCGCACGCCCCGACGAGCTGTGGTTCACCCGTTGTCCCGTTCCCACCGCCACCGGCATCGCGGCCGATCTGGGCCTGCTCGACGCCGAGTTCGCGGCCGAGGGGATCACCGTGCGTTCGCTTCAGGACGTCTCGGCCGACGTCGCCGCCGACCACCACTACACGCACGCGCTGCCCGGACTGTTCCGCGAGGGCGGCAACGTGCCCGCGCTGTGGGCGCGTTCGCGCGGTGAGGAGACCCGGCTGGTCGGGCTCACCTGGATCGAGGAGCGCCAGGCGATCCTGGTCCGGGCGGAGAGTGGGATCGCCTCGCCCGAACAGCTGCGCGGACTGCGGCTGGCCGTGCCCCGGCACGACATCGCGATCGACTTCTGGCGAGCGATGGCCCTGCACGGCTTCGCCGGCGCGTTGTCCCTGGCCGACGCCACCCTGGCCGACGCGCGTTGGGTCGAGGTGCCGGCGGCGCGCGGGGGCGGGCAGTGGGAGGCCGAGTTGGCCGCGCTGAGCCGGGGTGTGGTGGACGCCGTCTACGTCAAGGGCGCGTTGGCCGTGGAGGCGGCCGT
This sequence comes from Embleya hyalina, assembly GCF_003967355.1. GTDB lineage: Bacteria > Actinomycetota > Actinomycetes > Streptomycetales > Streptomycetaceae > Embleya > Embleya hyalina. The sequence continues at coordinate 339,018 of NZ_BIFH01000014.1, forward strand.
CCGGTACGGCGCGGTGGTCGCGGTGGACCTGGACGCGGTGCCGGACCGGGCGGTGCGGATCAACAACGGGACGCCGCGACCGATCACCGTGCACCGCGAACTCCTGGACCGGCACCCGGAGTTGGTCTCCCGCTTCCTGGCGGTGCTGGTCGAGGCGGCCGACTGGGCGCCGGAGCATCCCGCCGAGGTGGCCCGGATCCTGGGCGCCGAGACCGGCGCGGGCGCGTTCGGAGTGGCCGGCGCGTACCGCGAACTCGGCCCGGACACGCTCCGGATCGACCTGTCCGCCGAACGCCTGGACCTGCTCGCCCGGCAGGAGCGGTTCCTGTTCGAACAGGGCTTTTTGGCCGGGCCGGTGGACGTACCGGCCTGGGCGGATCCCGAACCACTGCGGCTGGCCCGCGAACTCGCCGATGTCCGCGCTCGGGCCCGCGCCCGTGCCACGCACCCGCACGACCCCGCACCGTCTCGCATATCACCGCTGGAGGTTCCCCATGAGTAGCCGGCCCCCTCGCCGCACCCGACTGCTGTCCGCCGTCGCGCTCGCGACCGCGACGCTGATCGCGCTGACCGGCTGCGGCTCCTCCTCGAAGGACACCAAGGCGTCGGCGGCGAGCGGCGGCGGCAAGAGCGGGATCACGCTGCGGATTCCCGACCCGGGCAACAACGGGGTGCTGGCCCGGGGCAAGAAGGACGGCTCGCTGGACGCGGCCCTGGCCAAGGTCGGCGCCAAGGTCTCCTGGACCGGCAGCGCGGGCCCGTTCGCGCCGGCCGCGCAGGCGATCAACGCGGGGCAACTCGACGTGGCGCTCGGCTCGATCACCTCCGCCGTGGCCGCGCTCGGGCAGAAGCCGAGCTTCAAACTGTTCGGCGCCACCGCCCCCGACCTGGCCGGCGAGGGCATCCTGGTGAAGAGCGACTCGAAGATCCACTCGATCCAGGACCTGGTCGGAAAGAAGGTGGCCTGCTCGCAGGGCGGCACCAGCGAATACCTGCTGCTCGCCGCGCTCGAACAGGCGAAGATCCCGGCCGACAGGGTCGAGCGGGTCTATCTGCGGGCCGACCAGACCGCACCGGTGTTCGCGGCCGGCCAGGTGGACGCCTGGGCGACCTGGGCCACCTACTCGGTACCGGCCCTGGCCTCCGGCAACGCCCGCTTCCTGGCCGACGGGCGGGCGCTCGGCTCGGACAACTACTCGGTCTGGGCGGTGCGCAACGCGTTCGCGGACCAGCACCCCGACGTGGTCAAGGCGTTCTACGCCTACCTGCACGACGCCGGCACCAAGGAGATCGCCGACCCCGCCGCGTACATCAACGTCTTCACCGACTCCGGCCCCACCGCCTTCGGCGCCGAACCCAAGCGCATCCAGACCGACTTCACCCGGCAGGGCGCGACGGTGGAGCCGATCCGGGCCGCGGACGTGGAGCGCTTCGGCAAGGTGGCCCGGTTCTTCCAGGACCAGAAGGTCACCCAGACCCTCGTCGACGTGAAGCCGCACCTGCTCGACGTCGATACCCTCGCGGGCGCGGCCGGATGAGCGCGCCCACGGTGATCGAGGCACAACCCCGGGCGGTCGAGGCCGAGTCCCCCGGGCGCGGGTATCCCGGCCTGGTCACCCCGCGTCCGCGCGTCCCGCGGCCCCGGCCGCGCTTTCTCGGCCCCGCGCTGCGCGCGATCGGCCCGCTCGCGCTGATCGGCGGCTGGGCCTGGGCCTCGCACAGCGGGGCGCTCAGCCCCGACCTGCTCGGTTCGCCCGCCGACGTCGTGCGCGCCGCACGCGAGATGTGGGACAACGGCCAACTCCCGGACGCGCTGCGGGTGTCGCTGGGCCGCGCCGGTCTGGGCCTGGTGTTCGGGCTGACCATCGGCCTGGCCCTGGGCGTGCTCACCGGCTTCTCCCGGCTCGGCGAGGAACTGCTCGACTCCTCCGTGCAGTTGCTTCGCACCGTGCCGTTCCTTGCGCTGGTCCCGCTGTTCATGGTCTGGTTCGGGATCGGCGAGTCGGCCCGGGTGATCCTGATCGCGGTGGCCACCGCGTTTCCGATGTACGTCTCCGCGTCCGGCGGGGTGCGCAACGTGGACCGCAAACTGGTCGAGGCGATGCGCAGCTTCGGTGTCGGTCGGCTCGCGCTGGTCCGCGAGGTGGTACTGCCGGGCGCGTTGCCCGCGCTGCTGTCGGGGCTGCGCCTGTCCATGACGCTGAGCGTGATCGCGCTGATCGCGGCCGAGGAGATCAACTCCACGGCGGGCATCGGATACCTGATGAGCCAGGCGCAGAGCTTCTCGCGCACGGACATCCTCACCGTCTGCATCCTCGTCTACGCGATCCTGGGCCTGCTCGCCGACGTGATCGTGCGGATCCTGGAGCGGGTGCTGATGCCGTGGCGCGGCCAGGGTCAGGGGGCGGGCCGATGAGCGCCGAGACCGCCGTGCATCTCGCGGGCCTGCGGAGGGTGTTCGGCACCCGGGCCGTGCTGGACGGGGTCGATCTGGACATCGCGCGGGGCGAGTTCGTCGCCTTGCTCGGTGCCAGCGGCACCGGCAAGACCACGCTGCTGCGCATCCTGGGCGCACTCGATCGGCACGACGGCGGCACCGTGCTGGTGCCCGAGGCCCGCACGATCGTCTTCCAGGAGCCGCGCCTGGTGCCCTCCAAGCGGGTGTTGGCCAATGTGGTGGTCGGGCTGCCGAGGGGGCGGGCCACCCGGGAGATCGGGCTGCGCGCGCTGACCGAGGTGGGCCTGGAAGGGCACGCCTCGGCCTGGCCCGCGACACTGTCCGGCGGCGAGGCACAACGTGTGGCGCTGGCCCGGGCGTTGGTGCGCGAGCCGGAACTGCTGCTGCTCGACGAGCCGTTCGCGGCGCTGGACGCGCTGACCCGGATGCGCATGCAGGACCTGGTGGGCGAGCTGTGCCGGGTGCACCGGCCCGCCGTGCTGCTGGTCACGCACGACGTCGAGGAGGCGATCCGGCTCGCCGACCGGGTCGCGGTGCTGCGCGACGGCAATCTGGTCACCGACGAGATCGTCGCCGTGGACCGACCGCGCGACCCGACGGATCCGGCCTTCGCCGCACTGCGCAGGCGGCTCCTGGCGGACCTGGGGGTCCGGGTCGCGGACGGTCCTGCCGCGCCTTCCGCCTCCCCGAAGATCCCCACTGCCTCCCTTCCGGTCGCCACGGCCGCTCCCACCCCTTCCCCCGCGACTCCCGCCACCGTCCCGTCCACGTCCGGAGTGATCTGAATGACCGTCACCATCGGTGTCCACGGCAGCAATCCGTCGCTGTACCTGCTCGCCCGACTGGGCATCCTCGAACGTGCCCTCGAACCGCTCGGCGAGACGGTGACCTGGTTGCCCGTGGAGGGCACCCGGGTGGGCGAACTGCTCGGCGCCGGCACGATCGACTTCGGCGGTACGGGGTCGACGCCGCCGATCGTCGGGCAGGCGCAGGGCCACGACCTCGTCTATGTCGCGGTGTCCGCGCCGCGTCCCGAGCACGGCGCGCTGCTGGTCGCGGACGAGGGACCGGTGCGCACCCCCGCGGACCTCGCGGGCGGCACGGTCGTGCTGAGCATCGGGTCGTGGCAGACCCACTTCGTGGCCAAGGCGCTGAACGACGTCGGCCTGTCCTATCGGGACGACATCACGCCGGTGCGGCCGGCGGCGGGCCAGGACCAGGCGGCGCGGCTGCGCGCCGGCGAGATCGCCGGGTGGGTCGCGCAGGGTCCCGAACTGGTGGCCGCGCGGCGCGAGTCGGGCCTTCGGGTGCTGCACCGGGTCGGCGACGTGATCACCGACCGCTCGGTGTTCTTCGCCCGCCGCGCGTTCGCCGAGGAGCGCTCGGAGGTGGTCGCGACGGTGGTGGCCGCGCTGCGCGAGGCCGACGCCTGGGCGGCGGCGCATCCGGAGGAGGCGGCCGAACTGCACGCGGCCGAGTTGCCCGGCACCCGGGCCGATTGGGTCGAGGCGCTGGCGGCGCTGCCGTGGCGGCTGGAGCCGGTGCCGGCGTCGTTCATCGCCGAACAGCAGGAGGCCGCCGACATCTTCGCGGCCAACGGGTTCATCGACCGCCCGATCACGGTGGCCGACGCGCAGGCGGCGGAGTTGTCCGCGCCGGTGGCCCGGGTGCTCGCGGCTGCGGACGGTGCGGGCCGATGAGTCCCGAGGTGTTGTGGTATGTGATCCCGCGCGAGGGACCGTATCCGTGGGAACCCGCCGGGCGGCGGCCGGTCGACCTGGCCTACCTCCAGCAACTGGGCGGCGCGGTCGATCGTTTGGGCTTCAGCGGGGCGCTGCTCGCGACGGACCTGTACGACGTGTGGTCGCTGGGCAGTGTGCTGGCCGCGGCGGCGCCGACGTTTCGGCCGCTGCTCGCGGTGCATCCCGGATTGATCGCGCCGACGTTGCTGGCGAAGATGGCGCTGAGCTTCGAGGCGCTGTTCGGCCCGGGGCGGTTGCGGTTCAACGTGGTCAACGGTTCGACCGAGGGACTGCGCGAGTACGGGCTGCATCTCGAACACGACGAGCGGTACGAACTCAGCGCCGAGTACTGGGACATCGTCAAGCGGCTCACCTCGGGCGAGGTCTTCGACCACAAGGGCACGTTCTACGACCTCAAGCAGGCCGGTGCGGGGCTGCGCGAGCTGCATCGGGACGGCGGGCACGTACCACTGTGGTTCGGTGGTTCGTCGCCGGCCGGGATCGAGATGGCCGCCGAGCATGTCGACGTGTATCTGACCTGGGGCGAACCGCCGCACCTGCTGGCGGAGAAGCTGGCGAAGGTGCGCGAGCGGGCGGCGGCACACGGGCGTTCGTTGCGGATCGGGTTGCGGCTGCACCTGATCGTCCGGGAGAGCGAGGACGAGGCCTGGGCGGCGGCGGATCGGCTGCTCGAGGTGACCAGTCACGCGACGTACGCCCGGCAGTTGGGGCAGGCGGCCGACGCCGACGGGGTGGGCTGGGAGCGGCAGTTCCGCCAGCACGGGGGCCGGGTACCGGCGCGGGCCCGGGAGTTGGAGGTGTCGCCGAACCTGTGGCCCGGGATGGGCCTGTTCCGGCCGGGACCCGGCACGGCCGTGGTCGGCAGTACCGCTCGGGTGATCGAGCGGTTGCAGGAGTTCGAGGCGCTGGGCGTGGATACGTTCATCCTTTCCGGCAATCCGCTGCTGGAGGAGGCGTATCGGATCGGCGAGACGGTGTTGCCCGCGCTCGGGGTGCGGCCTCGAGTGGGGTGATCCGCCGTGTCGATCGGCAGGGCCGGTGCGGTCGACCGCACCGGCCCTGCCCCGGCCGCGGGGGTCAGGCCGCCTTGAGCGCGCCTCCGTCGACGAGGTGGTCCGTGCCGGTGACGCTGCCGGCGAGCGGGGAGGCCAGGTAGGCGACCGCGGTGGCCACCTCGGCCGGGTCGACGAAGCGGCCGGTGACCATGCCCGACGCGCCGGGCAGGGCGTCGAGCAACTGCTCGTGGGACAGGCCCATGACCGCGGCCAGTTGGGCGCCGTAGCCGTCCGGCGCCTCCCACATCGCGGTGCGCACCGGACCGGGGGAGACCGTGTTGACCCGGACACCGCGCGGGCCGAATTCCTCCGCGACGGCCTTGCCGAACGCGGTGAGCGCGGCCTTGGCGGTCGTGTACGGCACCGGCCCGCTGTGCGGCACTCGGCCGCCGAGCGAGGAGATGTTCACGATCGCGCCGCGTGTGTCGACCAACGCGGGCAGCGCGGCCCGGGTGGCTCGTACGCCGGCCAGGAAGTTCAGCTCGAACGAGGCGAGCCACTGCTCGTCGGTGAAGCTCAGGAAGCCGCCGGCCTGCGACTCGCCGCCGGCGTCGCCCCCGCCGACGTTGTTGACCAGGACGTCGAGCCGGCCGAACTCGGCGACGGCCCGATCGACCAGTCGGCTCGGGCCGTCGGGTCGGGTCAGATCGACGGCCATGGTCGCGGCGCCGGTCGCGGCCAGTTCCGGGGTGATCGTGCGGGACGCGGCCAGGACCCGGGCCCCTTCGGCGACGAGCGTGGACACGACGGCGAGCCCGATGCCGCGGCTCGCACCGGTCACGAGGGCGGCCTTGTCGGTGAGGCGCAGGTCCATGGGAACTCCTTGAGGCAGTGGCAGGCAGGTGGCAGGCAGATGGCGGGTGGGCAGGTGGTGCCGATGATCTTCGGTGACCGACATGCTGCTTCGGTGATGCGTTGAACCTAGAACATGCATCATTAATGTCGCAAGTATGAATCGACCGGCGTCGTTGCCGTACAGTTCGAAGGTGACTTCCCCAACAGACGGAACCGGTGGCCGGGCGCGACCGCTGCGCGCGGACGCGGAGCGGACCGTGCGCGCGATCCTGGAGGCCGCCGAGCGGGTCCTGAGCGCCAATCCCTCGGCCACGATGGAGCAGATCGCCGAGGCGGCCGGCGTGGCGCGGACCACCGTGCACCGGCGCTTCGCCACCCGCGACGCGCTGATCGTGGCGATGACCCGGTGGGCCACACAGCAGTTCCACGACGCGGTGACGGCGGCCCGGTCGGACGCCACGCCGCCGGCGGTGGCGCTGTACCAGGTGACCGCGAACGTGCTGCGGGTCAAGATCGCGTGGGGCTTCGCGATGAACGCGCTGCGCACCGACGACCCCGAGGTCGCACACCTGCACACCGACGTGCTCGATCGTTGCGATCGGCTCTTCCGCCGGGCGCGCGAGAGCGGGCTGCTGCGCCCGGAGGTGGACCTCGACTGGACCCGGCGCGTCTACTACGCGCTGATCCACGAGTCGGCGCAGGACGACCGGGGCGAGGACGCGGACGTGCTCGCGACCCGGATCGTGGACACCCTGCTGCGCGGATTCGGCGCCTCGGACGGGCCCACGACGCGATGAACCCGGGGTGGTCGTGGCGCGTGTACGGTGTGCCCGCCGGTCCCCGATCGAGAGGTTTGTCGTGACCCTGGCCGTGGCCCACCGAGGCGATCCCCGGCGCTACCGGGAGAACACCCTGCCGTCGCTGTCGAGCGCGCTGGACCGCGGGGCCGACCTGGTCGAGATCGACCTGGAGGTGACCCGGGACGGACACCTCGTACTGCTGCACGACGCGACGCTGCGCCGGTTGTGGTGGCGCAACGCGCGGGTGCGCGAGTTGACCCTGGCCGAGGTCCGGGAGATCGGCCGGCGCGGGAGGTATCGGGTGCCGAGCTTCGACGAGGCGTTGGACCTGATCAAGGGCGGCCCCGGTGGGTTGATGGTCGACTTCGGCGAGATCGAACTGGCCGGTCCCGCGACCGAGGCGGTCGCCCGGCACGGGCTGAACGAACAGATCCTCTACGTCGGTGGACCGGTCGCGATGGGCATGGTCCGCGAGCACGCGCCCGAGGCGCACATCGGACTCAGCGGCGAGTCGTTCGCGGGGGTGCCGGGCGAGGACGTGCTGCGGACGCTCCGGCCGGAGTACATCAACCTGCGCTGGCGGGCGTACGACGCGGAGTCGGTGGCCCGCTGCCATGCGGACGGATACGGCGTGAGCGCCTGGACGGTGGACTCGCCCCGGGTGATGCGCAGGCTGTTGGACATGGGTGTGGACATGATCATCAGCAACCGGATCGGTCGATTGCTCGACGTGGTGGCGGCACGGCGGGACTGAGCGGTCACCGCGCCCGGCGCTCGGCGGACGGACCGCGATCCGTGCCCGGTTCGGTCGGTGGGGTGGGGGTTGCCTCGGTGTTTATGTAGAGGATCTCGCGGGCCTGCTCGGCGGCGCGGGTGATGCTCTCGCCGACGAAGTCGACGAAGCGGGCGACGTTTTCGAGGCGGACGGCGGCCGGCGTGTCGGGGCCGAGGATGCCGACGCCCTGCCGTGCCGTCTCGGCCAGTCGCGCGTTGGCTCGGGCGGTGGCGACCATCGCCTGGAACCAGACGTCGTTGTCGACGCTGTAGTGCTCGCGGCGGCGTTCGTCCCGCTCCCGGCGGATGAGGCCCTGGACCTCCAGGAACGCGATCGCCTTGGACACCGACGCCGGGCTGACCCGGAGGCGCCGGCCGAGTTCGGCCGCGGTGAGGCTGCCCGCGTCGGTGACGAACAGGCAGGTCAATACCCGGGACATCATCTTGGGCAGGCCCTGCTCCATGAGGAGGGTGGTGAACGTCTCCTCGTATTCGCGCACCGCCGCCTCGTCGCGCCCGGGCGTGTCCGCCGGTGCCTGCGCGTCCCGGGGCGCGGCCTGCCGGCGCCGGTGGGCGCGGCGCTCGGTGGCGCGGTGGGCCAGGTCGGCGCGGTAGCCGGTGGGCCCGCCGTTGCGCGTCACCTCACGCGTGACGGTCGAGGTGGGCCGGTCGAGACGTCTGGCGATCTCCGCGTAGGCGAGGCCGTCGGCCACCCCCAGTGCGATCTGCCGCCGTTCCTCCTGGGTGAGTCTGCCTCCCGGCATCACGATCTCCCTCCACGCTTCCTTGATCGCGCAAGCATAGCGTTCACTCTTCGGTCAATGCAACGATCATGGAGTCTTCGTTGCATTGAAATCGAATCTGTTGCAACGAATAATGGGCTCTGAGCTGGGCTTATATGATCCTTATGCAACATGGACGTTGCGGGATCCACAAACGCAACGTAGCGTTTCCCAAGTCAGAAACGACAAGCGCAACAGGAGAGCACGATGCAGACGTTCGACACCCCCGGACCGATATCCGCCGTCCTGCACATCCCCGCCGGGCGGGTACAGGTCATCGCCGCCGATCGCACCGACACCACGGTCGAGGTTCGGCCCGTCAACCCCGCCAAGGGCCGCGACGTGGAGGCGGCGCGGCGGATCACGGTCGAATACGACGACGGCGTGTTGCGGATCGCGGCCCCGAAGGCGAAGGCCCCGCTCGTCGGCGCCTCCGGGTCCGTCGAGGTGACCGTTCGGCTGCCCGCGGGCTCCCGGATCGAAGGCAAGGCCGTCGCCGCCGAGTTCCGGGCCGTCGGGCGGTTCGGCGACGTCGTCTTCGACGGCGCGAACGGCGCGATCAAGCTCGACGAGGTCGCGAGCGTCCGCCTCACCGCCCTCGCCGGCGACGTCTCGGTCGGCCGCCTGGCCGGCTCCGCGGAGATCAGCACCCAAAAGGGCGACATCCGGATCCACGAGGCGGCGCGCGGCACGGTCGTCCTCCGCACCCTGATGGGCGACGTGTCGGTCGGCGCCGCCCGAGGCGTCTCCGCCGCGCTGGACGCCGGCACCTCCTACGGGCGGATCGACAACGCGCTCGGGAACACCGGCGTCGCCGAGCTGCACATCCGCGCGACCACCGACCACGGCAACATCGACGCCCGCAGCCTCTGAGGAGCAGCGACCATCATGACGATCCCGGCCATCGCGGCGAACGGGCTGCGCAAGTCGTACGGCGACAAGGTCGTCCTCGACGGCATCGACCTGACCGTCGCCGCCGGCACGGTCTTCTCCCTGCTCGGCCCGAACGGGGCCGGCAAGACCACCGCCGTGAAGATCCTCTCCACCCTCGTCACCGCGGACGCCGGCGAGCTGTGGGTCGGCGGTCACGACCCGGCCGCGAACCCACAGGCGGTGCGCGCCGCCATCGGTGTCACCGGGCAGTTCTCCGCCGTGGACGGCCTGATCACCGGCGAGGAGAACATGTGGCTCATGGCCGACCTGAACCACCTGTCCCGGCGGGACGGGCGGCGCACGGCCGCCGAGTTGCTGGAGCGCTTCGACCTCACCGACGCCGCGAAGAAGCCCGCCTCCACCTACTCCGGCGGCATGAAACGCCGCCTCGACATCGCCATGACGCTGGTCGGCGATCCGCGGATCATCTTCCTCGACGAGCCGACCACCGGCCTCGACCCGCGCAGCAGGCACAACATGTGGGGGATCATCCGCGAACTCGTCTCCGACGGCGTCACCGTCTTCCTCACCACGCAGTACCTGGACGAGGCCGACGAACTCGCCGACCGCATCGCCGTGCTCGACGACGGGAAGATCGCCGCCGAGGGCACCGCGGAGGAGCTCAAGCGGCTCGTCCCGGGCGGCCACGTCCGGCTGCGCTTCACCGACCCGGCCGCCTACCGGGCCGCCGTCGCCGCGCTGCGCGAGGTCACCCCGGACGAGGAGTCGTTGTCGCTGCAGATCCCCAGCGGGGGCAGCCAGCGCGAACTGCGCGCCATCCTCGACCGGTTGCACGCCGCGGCCATCGAGGCGGACGAGCTGACCGTGCACACCCCCGACCTGGACGACGTGTTCTTCGCCCTCACCGGCGGCACCGGCATCCCCGACCAGCCCAAGGAGACCGCGCGATGAGCTCGTTCACCCTCGCCGTCCGCGATTCGTCCACGATGTTGCGCCGCAACCTTCTGCACGCGCGGCGCTACCCGTCCCTGACCCTGAACCTGCTGCTCACGCCGGTCATGCTGCTGCTGCTCTTCGTCTACGTCTTCGGCGACACGATGAGCGCGGGCATCGGCGGCGGCGGTGCGGACCGCTCGGACTACATCGCGTACCTCGTCCCGGGACTGCTGCTGATGACCGTCGGCAGCACCACGATCGGCACCGCCGTCTCGGTCGCCAACGACATGAACGAGGGCATCATCGCCCGCTTCCGCACCATGGCCATCCACCGCGGCTCGGTGCTCGTCGGGCACGTCATCGGCAGCGTGTTGCAGTCGATCCTGAGCGTGGCCTTCGTCGGCGTCATCGCCGTGGCCATCGGCTTCCGGTCCACCGACGCCACCGTCCCGGAGTGGATCGCCGCGTTCGGGCTGCTCGCGCTGTTCTCCCTGGCGCTCACCTGGATCGCCGTCGGCATGGGTCTGATCAGCCCGAGCGTCGAGGCCGCGAGCAACAACGCGCTGCCGCTGATCTTCCTGCCGCTGATCTCCAGCGCCTTCGTCCCGGTCGACGCGATGCCGGGCTGGTTCCGGCCGATCGCCGAATACCAGCCGTTCACTCCCGCCATCGAGACGCTGCGCGGTCTGCTGCTCGGCACCGAGATCGGACAGCGGAACGGATGGTTGGCCATCGCCTGGTGCCTGGGGCTGACCGTGCTCGGCTACCTCTGGGCGACGGCGAAGTTCGACAACGACCCGCGATGACCGCGCGGACCACCTCCGCCGCCGGTCCCGCCCCGGGGCGGCGTACCGCCGACACCACGTCGGTGTACGCCGCCCCGGCGGCGTGCGTCGGCCGCCTCGGCGAGGGATCTGCCCACGATGCGGCCGGCGGTGCCTGTTGTGGGAGTCCTGATTTGTAGGGTGTGCCGCATGACCCCGGGCATACCTGGCAGACGCGTGATCGACGGCCGCTTCGAGTTGCTGGAGCGGCTCGGTGGTGGCGGCATGGGCTTGGTCTGGCGGGCGCGCGACCTGGCCCTGGAACGCGAGGTCGCGCTCAAGGAGGTCCGGCCGCCCGACCCGGCTCTCCTCGAGGACGATCCGACCGCCGCCCGGATGTTGCGCGAACGGGTGTTGCGCGAGGCGAGGTCGCTGGCCCGGCTGAACCACCCCCACGTGGTGACGATCCATCACATCGTGGACGCGGCCGAGGTTCCACACCCGTGGCTGGTGATGGAACTGGTCCCCGGCGGATCCCTGCACGACCGGCTGGCCAACGGGCCGATCGCCCCGGCCGAGGCCGCCGCGATCGGTCGGGGCGTACTGTCCGCGCTGAGCGCCGCGCACGCGGCCGGGATCCACCACCGCGACGTGAAGCCCGGCAATGTGCTGCTGCGCGCCGACGGCAGCCCGGTCCTGACCGACTTCGGCATCGCCGCGCTGCGCGAGTCGACCAGCCTGACCGCGACCGGGGACCTGATCGGCTCACCCGAATACATCGCGCCGGAGCGCATCCGCGGCGAGGAGGACAACGCCGCGTCGGACCTGTGGTCGCTCGGGATGATGTTGTACGTGGCGGTGGAGGGGGAGCACCCGCTGCGCCGGGCGACCAGCCTGGCCACACTCGCCGCGGTGCTGACCGAGACGGTGCCGGCGCCGGGCCGCGCGGGGGCGTTGCGACCGGTATTGGAAGCGCTGCTGGTTCGGGACCCGGCGGCTCGGCCGGACGCGGCGCGGTTGGACGCGCTGCTCGCGGCGGCCGCGGGCGAGCCGGGCGCGCGGCCCTCGTCGCAACACACGACCTCGGCGCTGCCGGTGGCGGACGCCCTGGCCTGGCAGCCGGGCGATCTCGGCGGTGGTCGGGCGGTCGACCCGGGGTGGGACTCCGGGTCCCGTTCCGGTCTCGATGCCGCGTTCGGGGCCGACACGGGTTCGCGGTCCGGGCCCGCCTGGACGGGGGCGGATCGGGTCGGGCCCGCCTGGGCGGGCGCGGATCGGGTCGGCGGGGGATCGAACTCCGGCTCGTGGCAGGGGGCTTCGGCGGACTCCTCGGACGAGGTTCCGGTCGGGTCGGCGGCGGCCGGGACGCCCGGAGCGGGCTCGCCGTACGGCTCGGCGTTCACCCCGGCGACGCCCGAGTCGGCGGCCCGGCAGCGGGCCCGGCGCAACCGGATCGTCGGTGGCTCGGTGGTCGCCACCGCCCTGGTCGGCACGCTGGTCGCGGTGCTCCTGGCGTCCCAACTCCGCGACTCGGGGTCGGACTCGGCCGGGGCCGGGGCCAAGCCGACGGCGACGCGACCGACCATGACACCCGATGCGCGGGGGAGTTCGCCGGACGACGAGCCGACGGAGCCGGCCGAGCGACCGTCGCCGACCCGGTCGGCGTCCAAGCCCGCCGCGGACAAGGAGAACCTGATGACGCCGGCCGGGATCCGCGGCGTGATCGAGTCGATGAAGCCGGTCATCGGCGGCACGAAGGTCAAGTCGATGAGCATCCACGACAGCTTCGCCTCGGTCGACGCACCGGTGCCCGGCAATGCCCGCCTGCAGGACCGTTATTCCTATCGCGACGGGAAGACCACGAAGGACACCGGTTTCGGCCGAACGGGTGACGACGAGAAGACGATCGACCTCACCAAGGTCAACTGGGACGCCTTGCCCGCCCTGTTCGCCAAGGCGGACAAGGAACTCGGCATCACCACGCCGAAGACCCGCTACGTGATCGTGGACCTCGGCCTGGTCGACCGGGTGCCGTCGCTGAAGGTATATGTCGGCGACGACTACGGCTCCGGCTATCTGCGGGCCGACCTGGACGGCAAGGTGCTCAAGATGTACCCGCGCTGAACCCCGCGCCGGTGCGGCGCGGCGTCACGAGGCCAACGACGTCGGCAGATCCGCGACCTCCAACGCGATCAGCTGGGCCGCGTCCGGGTGTTCGAGTTCGGCGACCCGGCCGGCCTGGCGCTCCGTCATCTCCTGGAACGCCTGGCGGGCCGAACGCCCGTTGCCGAAGCCGCCGCCCCGGGACATGCCGGCGAACAGCGCGAGCAGTGCGGTGCGCGCGGCGGGGGTGAGTTCGTAGCGGTGCCGCTCGGCCTGGTGCTCGACGATGGCCACCAACTGCTCGGCGTCGTAGTCCTCGAAGAGCAGCGTGCGGGTGAACCGCGACGCCAGGCCCGGGTTGGAGGACACGAAGCGGTCCATGTCGTCGGGATAGCCCGCCGCGATCACCACCACGTCGTCCCGGTGATCCTCCATCAGCTTCACCAGCGTGGCGATCGCCTCGGAGCCGAAGTCGTTGCCGCCCGCGAGCGGGGAGAGCGAGTACGCCTCGTCGATGAACAACACCCCGCCGATCGCCCGGTTGAACGCGGCGGCGGTCTTGGGCCCGGTGTGACCCACGTATTCGCCGACCAGCGCGCTGCGGTCGACCTCGACCAGGTGCCCGTGGCCGAGCAGGCCCAGCGCCTTGAGCAGGCGGCCGTACAGCCGGGCCACCGTGGTCTTGCCGGTGCCCGGGTTGCCCGCGAAGACCAGGTGCCGGCTCAGCGGCGGCGCCGGCAGCCCGGCCTCGACCCGCAGCCGGACCGTCTGCATCAGCTTGGCCATCGACGCGACGTCGCGCTTGACCCCGTCCAGGCCGACCAGTTCGCCGAGTTCGGCCAGCAGGTCGGTCAGCTTCTCCTCGACCACCTCCGGCCGATCCGGCACCGGCGGCGCGGCGGCCGGGTCCGGCCCGACGCCCACGGTCGCCGCGGGGGCCGGTCGCGCGCCCGGCACCACGCCGCCGAGCGCCGGATCGCAGTCGTCGAACACCGGCGCGGCCTCCGGGTCCGTGCTCAGGTCGTCCGTACAGTCGCGCAGCCGACAACGCCGGAACAGCGGATCCGCGCCGCCGCCCACGTGCAGCGCGGCGTAGCCCGCGCCGATCACATCGCAGCCGGTGTAGGTGCCGCCGGCCTGCTCGGCCACGAACAGCCCGTTCTTTCCCGGGCGTTCGATCCGCACGCCGTGCACCGTCGGCCGGGCGCCGGTCCACACCACCAGGCCCGACCCGGTGCAGTCCTCGATCGAGCCGCCCGCCAACTCGGCCCGCGAGCCCGCGTCGAAGACGATGCCCGCCGCACCCGCGCCGGTGACCCGGTTGCCGGTCAACTCGGCGACGCCCTCGCCGGTGACCTCGATCCCGGTGCGCCCGGCGGCGCGCACCGTACATCCCGACACCCGCGACCCGGTGGGCGACGCGATGCCGATCCCGGTCGTGGTGTCCGCGACCAGGCAGCCGGAGAGCGCGGCCGAGGAGCGGCCGGTGATCGCGATCCCGCTCATCGCGGCGGCGGAGACCGTGCAGTCGGTCAGCTCGACCCGGGCGGTGTCCGCGGTGTGCACGCCGTGTTCGGGGGTGCCCGCCACCCGGCAGTCGGCCAGCCTGAGAACGGCGGTACCGGCCGCGTGGACCGAGCCGAAACCGGAGTCGAGGATGCGGCAGTCGGTCAACTCGGCCGCCGCGGCCTCGGTGAGCAGCACCCCGTTCGTCGCCGAGCGGCGCACCGCGCAGCCCTGTGCGAGCACCCGCGCGTTGCCGTCGAGCACGATGCCGGCCGCGGCGGCGTCCAGGATCCGACAGTCGGTCAGTTCGGCCCGCGCGCTGCCGCCCAGCCGGATCCCGGCCGCGCCCGGCGCGCTGACCCGGCTCTCGCTCGCGGCGGCCGAGGAGGCGTCCTCCAGGAGCAGGCCCACCCGCCCGCAACCGTGCAACACCGAGTCGACCAGGCGCAATACGGCCCGGCCGCGCAGCCGGATCCCGGAGCCGGAGGTGGCGTCCAGGCGCAGCCGGGCGATGCCGACCCGGGCGCTGCCGGAGACCACGATCCCGGTGCCCTCGATCGTGCCCACCTCGACGTCCTCCACCCGGGCCCGCGCGTCGCCGGACACGTGCAGTCCCGCGAGCCGCGCGCCGGTCACGCGCGTGCCGGTGAGCAGCAGCGCCGACGTGGTGCCGCCGGCGGTCGGCGGTGCGTCCAAGTCCGGGTCGGCGCCGTCGGGTTCGTCCCGATCGGGCCCGCCGCGCACCTCGATCCGGCCGCCCCGGACCGCGCAGTCGGCCACGATCAGGCCCGCGCCCGGACCCACGCTGACCGCCGGCGCGTCCCCGCCCGCGCCCTGCACGGTCAGCCCGTGCACCGCGCAGTCCGCCGCGTCGACCGTGATCGCCGGCCCCTCCGCGCTCGCGGTCAGCACCACCTCGCCCCCGCCCGGTTCCGGACGCAGCGTCACCGACCGGGCCAGCACCAGGGATTCGGTGTAGTGGCCGGCCTCGATCAGGACGGTCGCGCCCGGCGCGGCGGCCCGTACCGCGTCCGCGATCCGGCGGTGCGCGCCCCGGCCCTTGGCGGCCACCCGGACGGGCGGCGCGCCGGCGCCGCCGGTGTGCCGCTCGACGCTCGACATCTGTGCGCTACGCACCTTCGCTACGCATCCTTCTGCTGGTACCAGGCCGGGTCGATCCCCGCGCGCACCTTGGGCAGCAACCACCCGTTGAACATCTTCTCGCCGATCTTGAAACCGATGTTGAGCAGGAACTCGCTGACGCCCTGGCGGTGGAAGAACCGACCGCCCGCGGCGTTGAGGAAGCCGATCCGGGCAAGGGAGACACTGCCCGTGCTGACCACGCCGGACAACGAGGCGATCCCGCCGTCGCCCAGCGCCTCCCAGCCGAAGACCTTGTGGGTGAGGCCGTCGGCGCCCTTCACGCCGAACACGCTCGCGTTGATGCTGCCGTTGACCAACCCGGCCAGCATGCCGACGCCGGCGCTGTAGCCGAAGTCGTAGGTGCCGCTGCGCCAGCGCACTGCGGTCTCGTTGCCCGCCCACTCGTTGGCCCACGTCTTGTCGTGGTTGCCCGGCCGGCGGTTCCAGTGCTTGCCGCCGTCGATGTTGCCGTAGCCGCTCTTGAAGTCGCCGAGCTTGCGGAAGCCGTCCCACTTGTTCTCGTGCACGAAGGCGCCCACGCCGCCCTTGATCACGCCGCCGACGGCCGCGTTCAGCGCCGCCTTCTGCCAGTCGGTCTCGGTCAGGCTCTTGCCCTGCGCCCTGGCGTTGATGTCGGCGACGATGATGTTCGCGGTGAACTCGATGGCGAACTCCTGGGCGAACTCCAGCGCGAGCTTCTTGCCCAGGACCGACCCCCCGCTCTGGTAGGCGGCTTCGGCCAGGTGGATCGAGCCGGTCGGCAGGACTCCCGGGATTCCCGTCAACGCGGTGCGGAACCGCGTCACGTCGATCCCGGTCATGTCGCCCTTCCAGGGCATGCGCTGACCCTCGCGGACGCGCCGCACCCAGCCGCGCACCTCGGTCACCTGGCCGCGGAAGTCGTACTCGCTGCCGACCACGCGCCACCTGCCCAGCGAGTCGGTGGTGATCACCGCGCCGCCGTCGGTACGCCGGGCCAGCAGGTTGCCGTCTCCGTCGTAGCGCCGCCACTGGCCGCGCCACGCGTCCCGTTCCAGGAACTGCCCGTCGGGCAGGGCCGATCGGGTGCGCACGGCGGCGCCGTGGTCGAACTCCTTCCAGGTGGCGGTGTTCGGCGACGTGGCGCCGCCCGGCCCGTACTCGCGTACCCGCGCCGGAGCGTCGGTGATGTGCGGCGGGGTCTCGCGGATCACCAGCGTCTCGCCCGTGGTGGGCACGAACCGGTCGCGGAAGAGCAGGTTCCGGCCGTCGAGCGGGGTCGCCTGCCAGCCGCCGGCGCCCTCGGCCGCCTTCGGGTTCCACCACACCCGCTCGTGGGTGCCCGTGCCCGGCTGGGGCATGATCGCGCCCGCCCGGTCGAACTTCCGCCAGGTCCAGGTATCGGTGCCGGGCGCCTGCCACGCGTCGACGTAGCGGCCGTCGTCGAGCATGCGTCGTTCGCGGACCAGGTTGTTGTGCGCGTCGAAGTCCCGGAACGAGTCGTCGAACGGCAGCTTGGGGTCGTCCGAGCTGCGGAACAACACCCGTTTGCCGGACTCCCGCACCTGCCCGGCGGCATCGAGCCGTTCCCACTGCCAGGTCTTCGCGGTCGACGAGCCGTGCGCGACGATGGTGACCGACCGGTTGTCGGCGAGCTGCCAGGTGTCCCGCCGGCCGGCCACGTAGCCGTGGGCGTCGTATTCGACCCAGTTGCCGCGCGGGTTGGGCGCGACCGGGGCCTCGGGGGCCGGCGTCGCCGCGCCCGGGGTTCCGTGCGTGGGCGAATCCGGCGTGGCGTAGTGCCGGATGTTGCCGTTCTCGAAGCCCTCGCGAACCATCTCCCAATGGGTGACGACGCCGTCCGCGTTCGTCACCGGCCGGAAGTCCTGCCAGTTCCGCCCGCCGGGCCCGCCGGGGGTGTCCAGGCGGTAGCCGGTGACGTCGCCCTTGCTCCACGGGGTCGTTCCGGCGGGGGCGTTCGCGTGCGGCCGTACCGTGTCGCCGGCCTTGAGGGTCGTACCGTCGGCCAACTTGGTCTGTGAGCGGGCGAAGGTGCCGTCGGCGAGGATGTCGAAGGAACTGCCGTCGTCGCCGACGAAGCGTGTGCCGTTGCCGTGCGGGACCAGGTTGCCGTCCGCGCCGACGACCGACTTCTCCCAGGTGAACACCTGGTAGCGGGTGTCGGAGGCGAGGAAGGCGTGGTTGCCGGCCGGGTCCGTCCGGTTGTCGGCCAGCCACTTGCGGGCCCAACTCGGCGGGCGCTGTTCGGAGACCCGGGTCGTGGTGAACGTCGAACCGTCCGCCTCCACCACGTGTTTCCCGGCCTCCTTGCCCTGCGGCGACAACTCGTCCCAGGACGCCTTGCGGAAACCGTCGGCGCCCAGCGGGTGTTCGAGGTAGTGCCGGGCGTGGTCGGTCCGGTGCAGTTCCCCCCACTGCTTCTGGACCAGTTCGCCCGCGTGGTTGCCCGCGCCCGGGCCGTGTCGGTCGCTCCAGCCGCCGTCCCAGTGCGTGGTGCGCGGACCGCTCGCCAACTCGTTGCCGGCGCCGTCGAAGCGGTGCCAGGTCCAGCCGTCGGTGCCCTTGACGCCGAGGGTGTGACCGGCCCGACCGTCGAACTTCTGGATGGTGTCCCGGAATTCGCGCACCGTGACGAAGTGTCCGTCGACGTCGGTGTAGCCGAAACCGGATGTGTCGAACTTGCGCGAACCCTGGCCGAGGGGCGTGCCGTCGGCGCCCCACTCGATCCACTTGGTGCGGTGGCTGAAGGTGCCGAAGCCGCTGAGGTCGGTACGCCGGAACGCGTCGAGGGTGGTTCCGCCCGGCAACATCCGGCGCTCGAAGATCACCACCCGGTCGGGCGAGCTCGACTTCAGCCGCAGCCCGCCGTTGGCCGCGCCGCTCGTGTCCACCGTGCCGTGCTGGAACTCGTTGTGGGTGAACGGGTCGCCGGGGGAGTCGGGGTGGAAGTCCTGACGCCAGGTCGGTGTCGGGGTGCTGTGGTCGACGACGTACTGGTGCCCGGTCATCCGACCGTCGTCCAGCACGTTGAAGGCCTCGCGGGTGACCGTGCCGTTCGTGCCGAACTCGTGGAACTCGCCGTGGCGCGGGGTGTTCGGGTGCACGACGTCGATCCGGTAGCCGGTGTGCGTGCCGTCGGCGGCGGTGAGCCGGGTGAGCCGCTGCTCCGCCGGAAGCGGGTTGCCGTGCAGGTCGGTGAGGGTGTCGCCGACCGCGAACGGGCCCTGGCCGGTGCGACCCAGCCTGGTGCCGTGCTCGAAGGTGTTCGTGACGGTGTCGTGGCGGAACGAGTGGCCGGTGGCCGGATCGGTGACGCGGTAGCCGTTGTCGACGACGGTGACGGCGCGGTCGGTCACGCGGGCGCCGTTGGCGTCGGTGAGCACCCGGTCGGCGCCCTCGCCGACCACGAAGCGGGCCTCGCCGGGGCCGCCGACGGCGATGCCGCGTTCGATCAGGGCGCCGTCGGCACCGTGCAGGGTGGACACGTTCGTGCGGGTGTCGACGACCCGGAAGCCCTGATCGGTGACCGTGGCGGTGTGGTGCGGCACCGGGGTGCCGAGCATGTCGGTGACGTGGCGGTTGGTGCCCTCGCCGACCACGAAGCGGGGCTCGGCGCTGCCGCCGAGGGCGATGCCGTGTTCGCCGACCCAGCCGTTCGCGGCGTAGCGGGTGCTGTGGCCGCCGGCCGTCTCGGTGACCCGGTAGCCGCCGGCGCCGAGCGGGGTGACCTCGACGCCGGCGACGGGGGTGCCGCGTACGTCGGTGAGCACGGGGCCGGCGCCGCGGTCGACGATGAAGTGCGGCTCGCCGAGTTCGGTCAGGCCGAATCCGCGCTCGATGGCGACGCCGTTGGCGTCGTAGCGCACGGAGCGGCCGGTGGCCGGGTCGGTGATGTGGTAGCCGTTGTCGAACTCGGTCAGCCTGCGGTCGGTGATCGGCTTGCCGTGCACGTCGGTGAGGACCGAGGGTCGGCCTTCGCGGAACAGCACGAAGTGCGGGTCGCCGGAGAATCCGGTGAGTACGAGGCCGCTTTCGGCGATGGTGCCGTCGCCTCGGTAGCGGGTGGTTTGTCCGCTGGTGGGTTCGGTGACGCGGTAGCCGCCGTTGGTGGTCGGGGTGACGTGTACGCCGTCGATGGCGTTGCCGTGGAGGTCGGTGAGTGTGGGGCCGTGTTCGCCGGGGACGACGATGTGCGTGTCGCCGGCGCCGTGGAGCGCGAGGCCGCTTTCGGCGATGGTGCCGTCGCCTCGGTAGCGGGTGGTCTGTCCGCTGGTGGGTTCGGTGACGCGGTAGCCGCCGCCGTCGGTCGGAGTGACGTGCACGTCGTCGATGCGGGTGCCGTGCAGGTCGGTCAATACCGGGCCCCGCTCGCCGCGGACGACGAAGTGCGGCTCGTCGAGACCGCGGAGCGCGACGCCGTGTTCGACGACGCGGCCGTCCGTGCCGTATCGCACCGAGCCGCCGGTGGCGGGATCGGTCACCCGGTAGCCGTTTTCGAACGGGGTGAAGACGCTGTCGGTGATCGGCTTGCCGTGCGCGTTGGTCAGTATCGGCGGCCGGGCGTCGTTGCCGTGCACCACGAAGCGGGGCGCGCCGGTCCCGCCCAGGGCGATGCCCTGCTCGGCGACGGCCCCGTTGGTGCGGTAGCGGACCGTCTGCCCGCCGGTGGTGTCGGTGACCCGGTAGCCGCCGCGCACCACGGTGACGTCGAAGCCGAGGACCGGGTCCCCGTTCGCATCGGTGAGGAACGGCCGACCGCCGCCGTCGTCCACGACGAACCGGGGCTCACCCGGCGAGTGCAGCGCCAGGCTCTCGTCGAGGAGGCGGCCGTCGTCGCCGTACCGGACGGAGTGGCCGGTCGCGGGGTCGGTGACGCGATAGCCGTCGCGCACCGGTGTGCGCACGGTCGCGCCGTCGAGGTTGGTCGAACCGGCGCCGACGTGCGCGGTGAGGTTCGGGTTCGGCGGCGGGACGGTCCCGGCGACCGACGTCGTCGGCAGCGTGTTGCCACCGCCGAGGTCGTGGGTGCCGCCGACCAGCCGCGGGCGCTCCAGCAGGCTCTGCGCCTGGATCTGGGCCATGCCCTTGTCGATCCGGGCCGGATCCACGCCCAGCGAGTCCAGCCGCGTGGTCGCGGTCTCCACCTTCGCCGAGGCGGTCTGCACCGCGATCTTGGCGTCGCGCTCGTACACGGACGGCGTGGACGAGCCGCCGGGGCGGACCTCCAGGTCGTGCAACACCTGCTGGGCCCGGCCGAGTTCGTTGCGCGCCGAGGTGAGGTCGCGCCAGGCCTCGATCCGGTTGGCCCGCAGCGGGTCGTCGGCTTTGCCGAACAGCGCGCCGATCCGGTCCGCGTCGCGCTGCCACAGCTGTTCCAACTGCGCGCCGGTGAGCCGGTTGGGCGGGCCGGCCAGGTGGCCCACGGGCGGCGGGGTCGGCGCGACGGCGACCTGGTTCCCGGTCGGCGTGCCGGGCCGCAACTCGCCGCCGCCGCCCGGGCCGTGCGGCGGCGGGGCGGTCGGCAGCGCGCCGGCATGCGCGGGCCCGTCCGGACGCGGCATCGTTTTCGGGCCGTGGTCGAGCAGGTCGAGCGCGTTCCCGGCGTGGTCCGGGACCAGGGCCGTCGGCGGCGGGCCGCCCGCGAGCGCCGTCGGGCTCGGCGCGGACAGGTTCGCCGTCGAACCGAACCCGGTCGACTGGAGCTCCACGTGCGGGGCGGGGGCGCCGTGGCCGGGCAGACCCGGGCCGGACAGGCCGTGGCCGGCCACGTTCGGCGCGGGCAGGCTCGGCGCCGGCAGGCCGTGGTTCAGGCCGGCCGCGGGCAGGCTCGGCGCGGTCACGTGGCCGGTCGGGGCGGGCAGGTGCGCGATACCGGCGCCGGCGCCCGGGGTGTTGGCGGTGACCAGGGACGGCACGCTCGGCGGGTGGCCGGCCCCGGTCCGGACCAGGTCGAGCGCGGACAGCGAGGACAGCGACGGGGTGTGCGTGACGCTCGAAAGCGTGGACGGGGTGGGCAGCGCGTGTACCGCGCCGGCCGCGCCGGTGGTCGGCGAGAGCTGCCCGATCGAGTGGACCGCGTTGAGCTCCATCCGGCCACTGCCCGCCGGCGTCGGCAGTTTGGCCCAGTCGCCGATCTGCACCATCTTCATGTCGCGCGCGCCGATGTCCAGGAGCGCGTCCATGCGGCGCACCGCGTCCGGCGCGAACTGCATCACCTCGCCGAGGGTGGTGGGGATGTGCAGGCCGGCGGGGGAGGTGACGGTCAGGTTCGTCGTCGGCAGGTCCAGGGCCTTCATCCGCAACTCGTTCGCGCCGAACCCGGACCAGTCGCCGGCCCGGATCCGGGCCAGGTCGCCCACCGGCATCTCGGGCAGCGCGCCCAGGTGCGGCGTCGTCGGGATCTGGCTCAGGCCGCGCCCGCCCGCGCCGAGCAGCGGCGAGGCGTAGCGGAACTTGCCGAGCACACCACGCTCGTAGAAGCCGATCTGCAACGCGCGCTTGAGCCCGAACCGGCTGATCTCGGCCGCGTCCACCGGCAGGATCAGCCGCAGCCACTTGGTGCCGCCGAGTTCGGACTTGAGGAACTTCCAGGTGCTGCCGGCCGCGCCCTTGACCATGTTCGGGATGGCGCGGAAAAGGGCCGGTATCGCCTTGAAGCCCTTGATCACCAGGAGGCCGCCCTTGAGCAGCGTGCCGCCGACCCACGACGGCAGTTTCAGCGCGGCCCCGCCCAGCCACAGGGCACCCGACTTGACCCAGCCGCCCGCGAGCCGGGCGAAGTCCTTCAGGCCCGGGATGAACGCGAACGAGCGGAACGCCCCCGCGTTGAAGGCGCCCTTGAGCGCGCCCCACGCGCCCTGGGCGAAGGGCTTGATGCCCTTGGTCCAGAGGAACTTCGCGCCGTCCTTGAACAGTTTGAACAGGTTCAGGCCCTTGGTGGTCGGCGCGATCATGCCCAGACCCGCCAGGAACAGGTCGAGCAACCCGGCCTTGCCGTTGGCGACGTCCACCGCGGTCTTGACGAACAGGACCAGGTTGATCCCGATCGCGAGCAGCGCCAGCGGACCGCCGAGGAGCAGCGCGGGCAGGATCAGGATGATCGCCAGCCAGTTGAACGCCTCCCAGAACAGGTCGCAGTTCGACACCGGCTGCTTGATCCCGGTCGCCGCGCTGTTGAGCACCTTCGCGGCGGTCTCGGCCTGGGTGCGCTGGGTGCCGCCCGCGTTGCGCGCGGTCGTGCCGTACGTGGCGCGCTGCGGATCCTCCAGGGGCAGGTCCCGGCCGTTCGCCAACGCCGTGTCGGCGACCCGCTGCTGGGCCTCCATTACGTCCACGTACGTGTGCAGCGCCTTGGCCGAGTGCTCGAACGCGTCCGCGATGCTGGTCACGAACTCGCGGAGCGGGCCGCTGATCTTCTCCCGCAGCGCGTCGGCGGTCTGCCCGACGAACGCGCCATTGCCCGTCTTGTCCAGGACCGAGTTCAACGCGTCGTCGATCTCGCGGGCGACCTTGCCCAGGCTCTCCATCGAGGTGATCAGTGTGCGCAGCCGAACGGGGTCGCCCGGGGTGGGATCGGTGCTCAGGCCGATCGCGTTCCAGTCGGTGGGGCGATTGCCCATGACCCGTCGTCTCCTCGCCGTGCTCGCCGGACCTCGCCGTGACCACGCCCGGGCCCACCGGACGGTTCATCCGACGACGTGTCGCGGCCGCGATGAACCGTCCGGTGGGCCCGGGCGTGGTCACGGCGACGGATCCGGCCGAGGGATCCGCGATGCCCGACGGGAGCGGACGTGGTCGACTTCGCGCTGGACTACAGCACGCTGGCCGAGGCCAAGAAGGACATGTACGACCTGGCCGACCGCATCTCGCCCACGCTCAAGTCGAGCGACTTCGCGACCCTGGGCAAGGGCGGCTACACCGACGCCCAGGCGGTGTTCGGCGACCCGACGCTGACCACCGCGTTCCGCAGCCTGTACCGGCTGTCCGCGGGCCCGATGACCCGCGCCGAGGACCTGCTGAAGAAGCTCGGCGACTGCTTCGGCAAGGTCGGCGACGCCTACTTCAACGCCGACGCGCAGATCACCGAGGGCCTGGGCGTGATGGGCGCCACGATGGGCCTGGCGGAGTGGCGCAACAAGGTCGCCGCCTGGAAGTACAAGCAGGACCACCTGGACGAGTGCGCCAAACCCGGACCCGACGGCACACTCCCGGAGTTCTGCAAGGCCACCGACCCCGGCGACAAACCGCCGCTGGACAAGGTGATCACCACGCCCAACGGCGGCCGGATCGAGACCCACCTGACCCTGGACGCGGACGGCAACGTGATCAAGGAGGAGACCAAGGTCGTCAGCAACGGCCAGACCTACACCTCGGTCACCACCTACGACTCGAGTCGGCTGAACTACACCACCGTGTCCACCGCGCCGGACGGTGGCGTGACCACCACCGAGACGCACCTGAACGCCAACGGGGGCGGCACGCAGAAGGTGGTCGACTCCGAAGGAAAGACGCACACCTACGCGCGCGCCGACGGCAAGCACGAATGGGTGGACACCACACCCAAGCCGCCGGAGAAGCCCGTCCCGCCGGGCGGTGGCGGCGGTGGTGGCGGCGGGCGCATCCCGCGCCGCGACTGAGCCGCCGTCGTACACCCCCATCGCCCGGCAGCCCCTGTAGCTCCCCGTAGTCCCCGTTCGTCGTACCCCCACGACGAGCCGATCTTCCCTGGAGGAACCATGCCCGATATCGCACTCGACTTCGGCCGCATCGACGAGGTCGCCGGCAAGTTGACCAAGGCGAAGGAGACCATCACGCCGATGATCAACACGCTGCTCTCCGACGTGAACGGGCTGCTGGACAACGGCATGGTCTTCAAGGAGTCGAGCCCGGCCATGCGCGAGGCCTACTCGAAGTTCAACACCAGCCTGACCGCCGCCGTCGACGGCATCCTGATCTTCTCCGAGATGTTCGCCAAGATTCGCACCCAGATGCACGAGATGGACGTGGAGATGGCGAAGAACCTGAAGAAGAGCTGAGCCGGCGCCGAACCCGTTCGGGCCGCTTCCCTCGGCGGGAAGCGGCCCGAACTCGTGTGCCCGACGCGGGGGTTCGTCCGGCTACTCGGCCGATCGCAACACCGTCAGCGGCACCTGCACCGCCATCGGCGCGCCGCCCGGCCCCGCGGTCCACGCCCGCCCGGGTACGGGCGGCGCCGAGCGCACCACGTTCGTCGGCAGTCGTACGCCGATCATGTCGCCCTCCTGCATGTTCTTCGGCGCGAGCAGGACGCCGCTGCGACTGCCGCGTCGGGCCGCGGTGAGCCAACTGCCCATCGCCACCTGAAGGGCGTCGTAGGACCCCGCGTACAGCAGCCCCTGCCCCCGGTCGCGGCCCGCGATCGCCAGGTCGCGCAGCACCCGGTCGGCGGCGGGCATCCCGAGCAGTTCGGCGTCGTCCACGACCACCACGCGCGGACCGGACAACTCCTCCAGGGCCCGCTCGACGGCCTCGGCGGCGGGATCCTCCTCGGTCAGCAGCCGCACCTGGGGGTGTTGTGCCAGCCCGCGCAGCGGCGACTCGCGCGGGGTGAGCACCACCAGCGAGGTGCCGCCCGCGAGCAACGACACCGACAAGGACGCGAGCGTGGTGCTGCGCCCGGTCCCGGCGGGCCCGATCACGCAGAACACCGACCTGGCGGCGAAGTCCGCCCCGATCGGCTCCGCACGGTCGCCACCGATGCCGAGCAGGCCCCACATCGGGCGGCGCGACTCGGCCGGCACCCGCTCGTACGCGGCCGCGAACTCGACCACGCGAGGCAGCGTCGGGATCGGCACCGGCATACGCTCGCGCGGCACCGAGGCATCGCGCCGGGCCGCCGCCGTGCCGATCCGGCGCAGCGCCTCGGCCTGCTCCTGTCCGCTCGGATCGGGCGCGAGCAGCGCGACCTGACTCTCCGTCTGGGACAACACGTGCCAGCCGCGACCGGGTGAGATCACCGCCGGCACCTTGCGGATCGGCATGCCGGCCATCTGGTAGTCGCTGCGATCCGCCTGGCGCAACAACAGTTTGTGGTCGTTGTGCGCGGACAACCGCCCGCTCAGCAGCGCCCGTTCGGACGTCGCCACGATGTGGATGCCGGCCGCCGCGCCCTCGCGCAGCAGGCGCATCGTGTCGTCCACGAGCCGGCCGCCGTCGTGGTCGTCGAGCAGCGCGACCAGGGAGTCCCAGCCGTCGAGCAGGATCACGATGTGCGCGGGCCGCTCGGCCGCCGGGAGGATCCGGCGCAACTCCACCAAACCGGCGGCGTTGTGCGCACTGCACCGTTCCTGACGCTCGGTCAACTCGCGGACCAGATAGCCCAGCAGCCGCCCCATCCGCTCCATGTCGTGCCGCGAGACCACCGCGCCGCAGTGCGGCAGGGTCTCCAGCGCGGCCAGTCCGCCGCCGCCCGCGTCGATCCCGTACAGGTGCACGTCGGCGCAACTCGCCGTGGCCGCCGCGGAACCCCCGAGGGTGCGCAACACCTGGGTGCGGCCCGAGCGCGGCGAGCCGATCACGTACAGGTGGCCGAACGTGGCCAGGTCCATCGTGGTCACCCGCTGCTCCTGGAGTTGCGGAACGTCCTCCAGGGCGTAGGGGATCGGTGGCGGGCAGGAGTCGGACGCGTCGACGTCGGCCCGCTCCACCGGCGGCAGGTCGTCCACCAGTACGCGCTCCGCCAGGGGCGGCAACCACGGGCTGGGCAGCGGGCGGTAGTCGGGCAGCGTCTCGGCCGCCTCGCGCAGCGCCAGGACCAGGGCGTTGAGGTCGGTCGGGTTGGGCGTGTCCGCGGTGTCCGGGCCCTCGTCGATCGTCGGCAGCGACGCGGGCCGGCCCAGGCCGGCCAGGGTCAGTTCGGTGGCGCGCACCGCGCGGGTCGGACCGGTCTTCTCGGCGGCGCCGCCGGGGACGGGCCGCTCGGCGCCCACCCACGCGGCCTGGAACGGCACCGCGGCGTTCGGTCCGGTGCGGATCAGCGCCCGGCCGGGCGTGCCGGCCGAGATGTGCACGGCCTCCATGGTGTCGATGATGTCCTGGCTCTCGCCCGCGTCGGTCACCCGCAGGGCGATCCGCAGGTTGGTGTTCGCGCGGATGTCCCCGGTGACCACGCCGGCCGGCCGCTGGGTGGCCAGCACCAGGTGGATCCCGAGCGAACGGCCGCGCTGGGCGATGTTGATCAGCCCCGCGACGAAGTCGGGCACCTCGCGGACGAGGGTGGCGAACTCGTCGATCACCAGGATCAGTCGGGGCAGCGGCGCCAGGGTGGGGTCGCCGGCGCGCTTGCCCCGGTACTCCGGGTGGTCCTTGGCGCCGACGTCGGCCAACAGCTGTTCGCGGCGCCGCAGTTCCGCCGCCAGCGACTCCAGCGCCCGGGTGGCCAGATGCTCGTCCAGGTCGGTGACCATGCCGAGGGTGTGCGGGAGTTCGGCGCACTCGCTGAACGCGCTGCCGCCCTTGTAGTCGACCAGCACGAAGGTCAGCTCGTCCGGGCGGTTGGCCACCGCGAGCGCGGACACGAAGCTCTGCAACAACTCGGACTTGCCGGACCCGGTGGTACCCGCGATCAGGCCGTGCGGACCGTCGCGCACCAGGTCGATGCGCAGCGGACCGTCGTAGCCGGCACCCAGGGTGAACGTGGTCGAGGCCGGGCGGCGGGCCCAACGGGCCAGGAAGTCGGCCGCCTTCGGCGGTTCGGCGTCGACCAGGTCGAGCAGCTTGACGGTCTGCGGCAGGCCGCTGTCGTGTTCGGGGCTGACGTCGCGCAACGGGGCCAGGGCCCGGGCCAGTTGCTCGCACCACGCGGCGTCCACGTGGTCGGCGCGTACGTCCGTCACGTCGGGCAGTCCGGTCTGGCGCACGGTGAGGTGGCGGCCGGCCGCCAGCACGACGGCGGTGCACTCCTCCGGCAGCAGCCGCTCGCGTTCGTCCAGACAGACGCTGAACACCCGGGCCGCCGGGCCCTCGGTGAGCACCTGGACCATGCCGGGCACCTCGCGCAACTGCCGGGCGCCGTCGGCGATCACCAGGATGTCGGGGCCGCTGAACATGGCCTGGCCCATCGACGAGCCCATGCTGCGCTGTCGGCTCTGGATCTGTGCGACCAGTTCGGAGATGCGGTTGGCGGTGGATTCCGGGTCGGTGCCGAGCAGGGCGACCGGCGCGGCGGAGCGGGATTGCGGGCGCAGGTGCGGCAACCACCGCACCCAGGCCCAGTCGCCGGCCCGCTCGGGATCGGTCAGCACCACCACGCGCAGGTCGCGCGGGCTGTGCAGGACGGCGGACTGGATCACCAGCCAGCGGGCCAGCGCCTGGATCGGCTCGGTCGCCCCGGCCACGCCGAGCACCCCGTGGTCGGGGATCTCGACGCCGATGGGTGTGTCGGGCAACGTCCAGCTCGCGGTGCGGTGATGCTCGTCCCGGGCCGGGTCCTCGACCTCCTTGACCGACGGCTGGTCGACCGTACCGATCCGCAGGACCAGGTGGTCGGCGTCGCGGCGGCGTCGCTCCCACAGCCTGCTGCCCGGTCCGGTCGCGATCAGCGCGACGGCGGCCGGGTCGGGGCCGACCTCGGCGCGGACGATGCGCTCGCGGCGCACGGCGGTGCGGATGTCGTCGTGCAACACGCGCAGCCGGCGCCGGTACTGGACCCCGTCGAGCTGGTGTTTGACCCGATTGCTGCGGCGGCCGGAGACCCAGTTCGCGATCGCCATGAACGGGCTCATGATGCAGAAGATCAGATAGAAGTACGAGTGGAAGAACCCGACCATCGCCAGGCCCATCACCAGCGGGGCGATCATCACCAGCAGCGGGAACGGCACCCGGTTCGGCTCCAGCGGCGGCGAGGGCAGCCGGATCTTCTCCGCGTCCAGGTGCGGGGCGATCCGGGGCGGCCGGTTGTAGTCCAGGCCGATGCCGTCGTCGGAGGGCGTCACGTCGGCGTCCGCCTCGACCGGTCCGCGCAGGCGCAGCAGCGCCGGGCCGACGACCAGGTCGGACGCGTGCGGCCAGGGGGTGCCGGGCGGCGCCTGGGGGCGGATCACCGGCTCCTTCGGCGGGGCGATCCGGGCGCTCTCCCGCTCGACCTTGCGGTCCGCCTCGCGCTCGTCCTCCAGGATGCGTTCCTCGTGCTTGCGGGGCAGCGCCGCGGCGGCGGTGATCGCGTCGGTGGGTGGCGGCGCCACCTCGCGGCCGTGCACCGCGCCGTCGTCGGGGCCGGTGCGATGCCAGTACGCCGAGCCGTCCGGGCACACCGTCACCCACAGGCCCCGGGCCGGTACGCCGGGAACCGGCAGCCGGATCGCACAGCCCTCGTCGGCGCCGATCTCGTGGCTGCCCGGGCCCAGCGGCCAGACCCGGCCGGTGTACGGGCCGGACACCGCGTGCACCTGGACCAGGGTCTGCGGATCGAAGGGATGCCGGGGGGCGTGCACGCGGTCGGGCTCGGCGGGCGGGGCGCCCAGGCCCAGGACGGTGGCCTCGCGGATCCCGGAGACGGTCAGCGGGGCCTGCGGGTCGAGCACGGCGTCGCCGAGGTAGAGCGACCGTCCGGTCGCCGGCGCCTCGCCGTCCAGGAACGCGCCCAGGTCGGCGGCGCCGGCCCCGGGGGCGTCGTCGGCGGGCGCGGCCGGGCGGTGCACGGCGGTTGCGAGGTCCGCCACGATGCTCCCGGGCGGGAGGTCCAGGAGATGGTCGCGGCGCAGGCCGTCCGCGGCGTCCACGGTGGTGACGGTGAGTCTCACGTTGGTCGTGCTCCTGGGGGGTGGGGGACGGGGACGGGTCCGGTCGACCGGGGGTGTCGGCGGGGAGGGGTCGGCGTGGGCCGGGGCGTCGGCCGGGACGGGCCGGGATGTCGGCGCACGCCGGACCGGTGCCCGCCGGGCGTGTCCCGAAGCCCGCGTGCCGGTGCCCGGCGGGGGATCGAGGACACGCCTTCGGGCCGCCCGTCCGGCGTGTGGGGACGCGGGTCACGCGTCGATGGAGACGCCGCTCGGCTTGTCGGTGTCGGCGGGCTCGGTGAGGTCGTCGTGCGCGGGGGGCGGGACCTGTGCCGGGACCCGCGCCCGGGCCGTGGGGGGCGGCGCGGCCGGAGTCGGGTCGGGGTCCAGGTCCGGGTCGATCCCGGCCGGGGTCGGGTGTACCGCGTCCTCCGTGGACCAGGGCGGCAGGCGCCACACCGTCGCCGCCACCGCGCGCGGCAGGGGGCGTGCGTCCACCCGCAGCGGCGTGCCGTGCACGAGCAGCGCGCCGTTCGGCGCGACCGCCAACAACCGGGCATGGCCTCGGGGTCGGCCCGTGGTCAGCACCGACACGGGCGAGGCGGCGGGCAACTCGGGGGTGTCGGCGCAGGCCACCACCTGCGGGTAGCGGCGGGTCGCGGCGACGGTCGCGGCGTGCGCGAACGCCTCGGCGGCGGTCGGGCCCGCGTAGCGCGGATGCACCCCGGCGGCGACGGTGACCGCGCCGGCCGGCAACCTGGCGTCGAGTTGGGCGGCCAGCGACTGCACGGTCGCCCGCGCGCCGCGCCGCTCGCCGGAGACCGCCAGCACGCGCGGTCCGGTCAGCAGGTCCAGGAAGACCACCGCCTCGTGCCGGGTGCCGATCGCGACCAGCAGCGGCGTGGGCCCGGATCCGGGCTCCAGGTCGGCGCGGGCGATCCACCACAGGCGCGGGTCGAGTTCGTCCACCGCCCACGGCTCGGCGGGCACGGGCAGGTCCGGGCCGCAGCCGACCAGCACCCCCACCACGTCGCGCTCGACCAGGACGGCGTACGGGCGCGCGTTCGCGCTCACCTCGGCCGCCAGCATCGCCGCGTGCTCCGCGTCCGTCCAGGTGCCGGGCGCGCGCAGCGTGCGGACCAGGAGTCGGCGGCGCCGGCGGAACCGCACGAGTGCGGCGATCGGCTCGGCGAACGCGGCCGCGGTGAGCGCGATCTCGCGGCGCAGCCGACGCCGGACGAAGCGCCAGCCGCCGCGCCGCATGGCGGCCCAGTGGGCCAGCGCGAACACGAGGACCAGGATCCCCGTCCAGCCGAGCAGGGTCATCACATCGTGTCCGGCGACCCGCATGGCAAGGTCCTCGGAGCCGGTCATCCGCTCTCCTCGATCGCGGCCGGCTCGCGCCGGATCGCCGCGATCCCGTGGTAGGTACGGGACTTGACCGTCCCGTGCGGTATCCCCAGGGCGCGTGCGACGTCGGCGCCGCTGCGGTCGAGCAGGTGCACGTGCGCGACCGCCTCCCGGTGCGGCGGCGCCAGTCGGCGCAACGCCCCCACCAGTACGCAACGATCGACCACCGACGCCGCCGGGTCGGGCACCGTGGGCAGCCCGGTGAACTCGCTCGGGTCGATGCCCACCGGCAACGAACGATTGCGCCGTCGGGCGTCCACGGCCAGATTCCGGGCGACCCGGAACAGCCACATGCGGATCGGGCGACCGTCCCAGTCCAGGCGGTCCGCGGCCTCCCAGGCCCGTAACAGCGTTTCCTGGACGACGTCTTCGACCGTGTGCAGATCCGCCCCCAGGATCCCGCTCACATATCTGCGCAACGGCATGCTCTCCGCCATCAGCAGGTCGATCCGCCGCTCGCGCTCGTAAGTCTCCCGGCCAGGCGACACGAAACTGGGCTCCTCGGAGGCTCGGCCGGCGTCCGTTCCGCCGGTCAAGATCACGATAGGGAGCGGGAATCACCCCCCGGCGGACCGGGAAATGAACAGCGGGCGATCTTCTGGCGGACCCTCGGTGTCCCGGGTCGGTGCTACCCGAATCACCGACGGTCCGGGCCCATTCGTGCGGCGTCGTAGCGTTCGCGGGCGCGGTCCACCTCGGGGATGTGCTCCTCCGCCCAGGTCTTGACCGCCCGCATGAGCGGCAGCAGGCTCGCGCCGAGCGGGGTCAGCGCGTAGTCGACGCGGACCGGGACGGACGGGGTGACGGTGCGTTCGACCAGTCCGTCGCGCTCCAGGTTGCGCAGGGTCTGGGTGAGCATCTTCTGACTGACCCCGGCCACCCGTCGGGACAGGTCGCTGTAGCGCCGCGGGCCGTCGGCGAGTGCGTTGACGAGCAGGCTCACCCACTTGTCGCTGATCCCGTCCAGGAGTCGGCGGGCCGGGCAACTCGCCATGTACGCGTCGAACTCCGTGCGGGCCTCGGCACGGCGTTCGGCGGCGGTGCGCGTGGCCATGGCTCTCCTTCGGGTGGGATACGCACTTCCGGGTGGGTACTTACTCCCAGAGAGTAGCTTTTCCTAGGTTGGCGGTCGAGGGGCCGGGAGTCCGGCCCGTGGCCGCGGAGAGTGCGGGAGTGGTGGGTCATGCGTGCGGTGGTCGCTCGGGCAGGTGCTTCGGTGGTCGAGGTCGTGGACGGGCCGGTGTGCGAGCCGGGGCCCGGTCGGGTGCGGATCCGGGTCGCGGCGGCGACGGTGAATCCGGTGGACCTGATGGTGGTGGAGGGCGCGCCGGTGCGGTTCGGACTGGTGCGGGAACGTGAGGTGTTCGGGCTCGGGTGGGACGTCGCGGGCGAGGTGGACGCGGTCGGGGCGGGCGTGGCGGGGTTCGCGGTCGGCGACGCGGTGCTCGGGTTGCGCGACCGGTTGGACGTACGGACCGGCGCGCTGGCCGAGTTCGTGGTGCTGGACGCCGACGCGGTGGCGCCGCGACCGGTCGACCTGGATCCGGTGGCGGCGGCGACCATCCCGCTGAACGGCTCGACGGCGCGGCAGGGGCTCGACCTGCTCGGCTCGGCGGCGGGGGACACCCTGCTGGTCACCGGGGCGGCGGGCGGGGTCGGCGCGTTCGCGGTGGAACTGGCGGCGGCGCGCGGGATCCGCGTGGTTGCGGTCGCGGGGGCCGCCGACGAGGCGTCGGTGCGCGACCTCGGCGCGAGCCGGTTCGTCCCGCGCGGCGCCGACCTGGCGGACCGGATCCGGGCGCTGGTACCCGGCGGGGTGGACGCCGCGCTCGATGCGGCGATGCTCGGCCCGGACGCGTTGGACGCGGTTCGCGCCGGCGGGGCGTTCGTGGCCGTCAACGCGGGCGCGGCGCCGCCCGGACTGCGCGGGATCCGGGTGCATCAGGTGTGGGTCCGCGCCGATGCGACACAGTTGGCCGAACTCGCGACGGCGGCCGGGAAGGGCGAACTGACCCCGCGCGTGGCCCGGACCTTCCCCTTCGCCGACGCCGCCCGGGCCTTCGCGGCGGTGGCGGAGGGCGGCCTCCGCGGGCGGGTGGTCCTGGTGCCGTAAGCCGAACACGGATCGCAAGACCCCGACCCCAACCACCGGACCCACGCCGAAAACCCTCGCAGCCCACCGACCCGCCCGCGACCCGGCCCCCGGGCGGGGTGCCGGACCCGGGGGAGCCAGCCCCCCGGGCGAGGAGCCGATCCCCGGGCGGGGTGTCGGGTCAGGGCGTGGTCCGGCTTCCGGGCGGGGTGTCGGGCCAGGGTGCAGTCCGGGCTCCGGGCGGGGTGCCGGGTTTGGGTGCGTGCCGGCCTCCGGGCGAGGAGCCGATCTCCAGGCGAGGTGCCGGACCAGGGCGTGGTCCGGCTTCCGGGCGGGGTGTTGGCCCCCGGGCGGGGTGTTGGGCCAGGGTGCGGCCGGGCTTCCGGGCGGGGTGCCGGGGCCCGGGTGCCGGGCGAGGAGCCGATCCCCGGGCGAGGTGCCGGGCCTTGGTGCGGTCCGGGCTTCGGGTGTGGGTCGGGGTTCGGGTGGCGTGCCGGGTTTTCGGTGTGGCCGGGGCCGGGTGGATCGATTTGGCGCGCCGCGTGGCGACAAGCGGGTGCCTCGGCCGGCGTTCACGTGGTGCGTGCGGACGGCGGCTTGGTCGTGTGTACCTGCTCCTCCCACGGCTGCCGGGGCGGCCCGGGGTGGATCGCCTCGTCGATCTCCAGGAGCGATTCGCTGTGCCGCTCGCGCTCGAACGCCTCGGCCCCGCCGCGCACCCCGAACAGCCGCTTGGCGACGATGATGTAGACCACCGCGAGGATGTTCAGCACCAGCGTGCCGACCTTGAACCAGCTCACGTGCTCGCGCATCTCGTAGCCCTCCAGCGGCAGGAACGCCGCCGTGGCGACCACCGTGAGGTATTCCGCCCAGCGCTTGAGGTACCACAACCCGACCGCCTCGACGATCTCGACTACCGCGTAGACGACCATCCCGATCGCCACCCAGATCAGGGTCGAGCGTTTGTAGTCGAACGTCTTGCGGATCGAGTCGACGATCGGCGAGTGGTCCAGGTCGTAGTGGAAGTGCTCGGCCACCGGCCGGAACGCGGTCAGGTCGTCCTCGAACAACCGGCGCACCGAATCCTGCGAGTTGCTGAACCGCCAGACCGCGTAGGCGGCGAGCAGGATCAGTACGCCGCGCGCGGCACGTTCGATGGACAGGAAGCGCAGGATCAACACGTCGCGCAGCGCCCGACCGCGCATCACCACCGGCGCGTCGCCGGCGGGGCCGCGGCCCTTGACCTCGCCGAGGACGTAGTCGCCGCAGCGCAGGCAACGCCACGCCTCGCCGACCGGCGTGGTCGCGTGCAGCCGGGCACGCAGCGCGGGTTCGTCGGGAGCGTACGTCTCATGGCCGCGCCGTGCGCAGGCCCGTCGATTCCAGTCCACGCGGTGAAGTTACGGTCTTGCGGACCGGTCACGTTCACGTTTCGACCGGGTTCGTACCAAGGATTGGTCATCGAAGCGTGAAATGAGGACGTACGTTCCGGATCAGGGCGCGCCGTTCCCGGCGAGAACGTGGTCCAGACTCGCCGCCCACTGCCGTACGACCGCCCGCCGCCGCTCGTCGTAATCGATGACCAGGGCGCTGATGCCGAGCCCGCGGGCCACGTCGAGGGTGGCCTCCACGGCGGCGGACACCCCGGGCAGCGAGACGTCGGCGTCGAGCAGTTCGACGGCCATGTCGTATATCGCCGCGGTCAGTCGCAGATCCAGCGGGATCACCCGTGCGCGCAGCACGGGATCGTTGACCGCGGCCGTCCACAGGTTGAGCGCGGCCCGGTACAGGGTGCCCCGGAACATCGCCGCCAGTGCCTCGACCACCGCCTCGGTGTGCGCGGGGCCGGGCGGGATCCGGGCGCCGTCCAGGCGGGTACGGGCGACCAGGTCACCGGCGATGTGGTCGATCGCGGCGGTGAACAGGTCCTCGCGGGTGGGGAAATGGTGCTGTACGGCGCCTCGTGAGACGCCCGCGCGCTCGGCGACCACTGTGACGGTGCCGCCGAGCCAACCCAGCTCGGCCAGCACGTCGACGGCGGTGTCCAGGAGTCGGGCGCGGGTGACACGACTGCGGTGTTGACGTGGTTCGCGTACTGGTGCGCTGGTCACGTAGGTCAGCCTAACCCCCGGGACGGGTGTCGATGCCGCTTTTGTCGGTTGACGTGCACGGTATCGCCGGGACGCGCCCGCGGATGCCGCCGTCCGGGTCGATGCTTGACAGGGTTTGCGCGGGCGGGTCGAATGTCTTAGCGAACGTTCAGTAACCTTGCCGGCGGGACCCTGCGGGAATCCGGGAACGGCCGGCCCACAGCGGGATCGCGGCACGATCGCGCGGACCGCGCACCGGATGCCACGACCGGGTCAAACCGTCGCGGTGCGCCGGTTCCACCGTCGTGAAGGAGACGCAACGCCATGACCACAGCCGTCGTCGTCGACGCCGTACGCACCGCCTCCGGCAAGGGCAAGCCCGGTGGCGCCCTGTCCGGCACCCACCCCGTCGACCTGCTCGCGCACACGCTGCGGGCCCTGGTCGAGCGCAACGGCCTGGACCCGGCCCTGGTCGAGGACGTGATCGCGGGCTGCGTCACCCAGGGCGGCGACCAGTCGCTGAACATCGCCCGCAACGCGGTCCTGGCCGCCGGATTCCCCGAGGGCGTGCCCGCCACCACGGTGGACCGGCAGTGCGGATCCAGCCAGCAGGCCGCGCACTTCGCCGCCCAGGGCGTGATCGCCGGCGCGTACGACATCGTGATCGCGGCCGGTGTCGAGTCGATGAGCCGGGTGCCGATGGGCCTGGCCTCGAACGGCGGCAACCCGTTCGGCGGCGACCTGCTCGCCGGGCGCTACCCCGAGGGCCTGATCCCGCAGGGCTACTCGGCCGAGTTGATCTCGGCCCGGTGGAACCTGGACCGGGAGACGCTGGACCGGTTCTCCGCGCGCTCACACCGCCTCGCCGCGCGGGCCGCCGCCGAGGGCGCGTTCGACCGCGAGATCGTGCCGATCACCGTGGCCGGCGGCGTGCACCGGGTGGACGAGACGGTGCGTCCGAGCACCTCGGAGGAGGGACTGGCCGGGCTCAAGCCCGCGTTCGTGGACGAGGGCATGGCCGCGCGCTTCCCGGAGATCGATTGGCGGATCACCCCGGGCAACTCCTCGCCGCTGACCGACGGTGCGTCCGCCGCGCTGATCATGAGCGAGGAGCGGGCCGACGCGCTCGGCCTGACCCCGCGCGCCCGCTTCCACGCGTTCGCGGTCACCGGCGACGACCCGCTGCTGATGCTCATGGGCGTGGTCCCGGCCACCCGCAAGGTGTTGGAGCGGGCCGGCCTGGGGATCGACGACATCGACGCGTTCGAGGTCAACGAGGCGTTCGCGCCGGTGCCGTTGGCGTGGGCGGCGGAGGTGGGCGCCGACCTGGAGAAGGTGAACCGGCGCGGCGGCGCGATCGCCATCGGGCACCCCCTCGGCGCCTCCGGCGGGCGGCTGCTGAGCACGCTCCTCGGGGTGCTGGAGGCCACGGGCGGGCGGTACGGATTGCAGACGATGTGCGAGGGCGGCGGGATGGCCAACGCGATGATCGTCGAACGGCTCTGAGGTCGGGTCGTTCGTTCGGTCGCTCGGGTTTTTCGGCCGGGTTCGTCGGCCGGGTTCTTGTCAGTGAGTAGCGAGTTACGGAGACACACGTATGCGCATCGAAGGCACCACCGCCCTGATCACCGGCGGCGCCTCGGGGCTCGGCCTGGCCACCGCCGAACTGCTCGTCGCGAAGGGAGCGTCGGTCGTGCTCGTCGACCTGCCCTCGTCGCAGGGCAAGGGGGTGGCCGAACGACTGGGCGAGCGCGCCCTGTTCGTCCCCGGCGACGTCACCCGCGAGGACGAGGTGCGGGCCGCGGTGGAGGCGGCCGACGCGGACGGCACGCTGGCGATCACGGTCAACTGCGCGGGCATCGCGAACGCGGCTCGCACGGTGGGCAAGAAGGGCGCCTTCCCGCTGGACGTGTTCGCCCGCGTGGTCAACGTCAACCTGATCGGCACGTTCAACGTGCTGCGCTTGGCCGCGGAGCGGATGAGCACCCACGAGCCGGTGGACGGCGAGCGCGGCGTGGTGGTCAACACGGCGTCGGTCGCCGCGTTCGACGGGCAGATCGGGCAGGCCGCCTACAGCGCGTCCAAGGGCGGGATCGCGGCGATGACGCTGCCGATCGCGCGGGACCTGTCGGGGTTGGCGGTGCGGGTGATGACGATCGCGCCCGGGTTGTTCGAGACGCCGCTGCTCGGGTCGCTGCCGGAGGCCGCGCGGGAGTCGCTGGGGGCGCAGGTGCCGCACCCGAGTCGGTTGGGGCGGCCGGCGGAGTATGCGGCGCTGGTCGCGCACATCGTGGAGAACCAGATGCTCAACGGGGAGGTCATCCGGCTGGACGGGGCGATCCGGATGGCCCCGCGGTGAGCTCGGCGCCGGGCCGCAGGGGGACCTGGCCTTCGGCCTGGGTCTTTTGGCCTCGAACGCCGGCCGGGCTGGATGTGGGCCGGAAAGGTTCGGCCGGCGTATCGCATTGGTTGGGTGAGGTGGCCTCAGACGCCAGCCGGGCTGGATTTGTTCGGGCTGGATGTGGGCCGGAAAGGTTCGGCCGGCGTTTCGCATTGGTTGGGTGAGGTGGCCTCAGACGCCGGCCGGGCTGGATTTGCCCGGGCTGGATGTGGGCCGGAAAGGTTCGGCCGGCGTTTCGTATTGGTCGGGTGAGGTGGCCTCAGACGCCGGCCGGGCTGGATTCGCCCGGGCCGGATGTGGCCGGGCCGGGTTTGCCTGTGTAGCCGACCGTGGACAGGGAGATTTGTACGTAGCGGTCGGCGATTTGTTGCGGGGTCAGGGGGCCCGTGGGGCGGTACCAGTCGGCTACCGCCTGGCAGCAGGTGATGACGGCGCGGCCGGCGTCGATCGGGTACGGGGTGGTGAACTCGCCCAGGGCCACGCCGTCGCGGACGGCGGCGTGCATCAGGGATTCGAGTTCGTCGCGCATCGCCACGTAGCGGGCCCGGTTGGCCGGCTCCAGGCTGCGCATCTCGGTGTCCAGGAACGCCAGCGGCGCGCGGTTGGCCATGTACAGGACGATGCACTCGACCAGCGCGGCGAATCGCGCGGCCGGCGCTTCCTCGGCCTCCTCGAGCGCGGCCCGGCAGCGGCCCAGGGCGGCGTTCATCGAGCCGATCAGCAACTCGACGAGCAGGGCCTGCTTGTTCCGGTAGTGGTAGTACAGCGCCGGCACCGTCACGCCCACCCGACGGGCGATGTCGCGCACCGTCGTGCCGTGATAGCCGTGCTCGTCGAACGCGGCGAGCGACGCGGCCAGGATCGGCGGCAGCAGCAGCGGTCGGTATCCGCGCCAGTCGGTGTGACCGTCGGCGCGCAGATCCGCCGCCAATGGCTCCGCCATGGGTCCGCCTCCTGATTCCGCGGACTTGCTCCGGCCGTCCCGGGACGCATCGTCTTGGTTGCCGCATTCTAACGATCGCTCGCTCGGTACCCGTACCCGTGCGCCGACCGCGCGACCCGGACCGCGGTCCGGGTCGCGCCGGGATCAGCCGCCGATCTCCTGCAGGGTCTTGACCAGCTCGGCGAAGCCGATGCCCACCTCGTCCAGCACCCGGAGCAGGGCCGGCGGCGGGTCGCCGATCTGGCGGTTGAGCGGGCCGACGCGGCCCGGGACGCTCGCCAGGTCGCCGCCGCGGAAGCGCGACTCGGGGTCGGCCGGCGGGCGTATCTGGTAGCTGCGCCAGTTCCGGGCGGGCCAGTTCAGCAGGGTCAGGTCGGGCGCGTGCCAGGCCATGAACGCCCAGCGGCGCTCGTTGCCGGCCTGGATCAGCACCGGCTCGCCGTACTGCGCGAGCCGGGTCGCGGCCACCGCCGCGATCGGGACCGGGTTGCCGAACGAGCCGGTGATCCGCCAGATCCCGTCCTCGATGCCGGCCACCCAGCCGTGCGCGGCGAATTCCTCGATGGCCTCGGCGTACGGGCTGTCCTCGGCCGGCGCCGGGGCGAAGGTGGTGGTGCCGGCCGACTCGAACTCGGTCCCGGACGCGACGTAGAGCGGCGGCGGGGTCACCACCGGAGCCGGAGGGGTCGGCGCGGGCGTCGGAGCGGGCGTGGCGACCTCGACCGGGCGCGGCGGCGGGCTCACGGGTGCCGCCGGCGCCCGGGGCGGCTCGGGAGCCTTGGGCGCGGCGGGAACGGGAGCCGGAATCGGCGCGGCCGGCGTCGGTGTCGGCTCCGTACGTGGCGTCACCCGCCGCTCGCTCGGCCGTGCGGCCGTGGCCGGGCTGTACGCGAAGACCACGCCGGAGTGCGTCACGCCGCCGTCGGCGCGCGGGAGGCTGCCCCGCACCGCCGGGCCCTGACCGGCCGCCGGCGGGAAGGTCGCGCTCGTCGCACCGGCCGGGACGACCCCCAACTCCCGCCAGGAGCCCGCCGATCCGTCGACGGACGTGGCGATCGTGACCGGCTCGCGGGCGGGCCCGGCGAGCACCACGTGCAGCCCCGCGCCGTCCGCCCGGGCGCCGAGCAGGACCAGTTCGGGCATGGCCGCCACGCCGCGCAGCGCGTCCAGGTCGGCGGGCGCGACGGTGCGGCCCTCGCCGAGCGGCAGGACCGGGTCGCC
Organism: Embleya hyalina; assembly: GCF_003967355.1. GTDB lineage: Bacteria > Actinomycetota > Actinomycetes > Streptomycetales > Streptomycetaceae > Embleya > Embleya hyalina. Next base: position 378,702 of record NZ_BIFH01000014.1, read on the forward strand.
GACCGTGTGTACCGCGAGGTCGAGGCCGCCGCCGGCCGCCGCGGTGGTGCCGAGGCCGGCCCGGCTCAGGTCCGCGTTGCCGGTCAGCGCGGACCACTGCCCGCCGATCCGCCACTGCATGAACCGGCCGTGTGTCAGCCGCTGTTCGGGCAGCACCCGCACCTCGGCGGGTCGCCCCGCGAGGGCCGAGCGCAGCACCGCGCCGGAGTGGCCGGACCAGTTCTCGTGTACGCCCAGCACCACCCGCGCGGGAGCCAGCCGGGCGATCGACTCGCGCAACGTCTCACCGTCCGGGTCCAGGGCGGGGGCGTACAGGTGCAACTCGTCCACCGGACCGCTCGGGAGCCGGTCGAGCAGCGGGCGGTCGAGGTTGTCCAAGAGCCGGGCCTCGGGACCCGGGGTCTCGTCCGCCAGGATGTGCCGCTCGGTCAGCAGCCCGGCGATCTCCCGCAGATGCTCCGCGGCCCACGGCGCCATCGCCACCGCGGCCAGGTCCGGCAGCTTGTCCAGCCAGTCCGCGACGTCGGCGAGCAGGGCGTTGGAGGCGTCGTCCTCGGTCTCGACCACCGTCCACAGGCGGTCGTCGCCGGCCCAGCCGGGCAGTGCGGGGGTGCCGCCGCCGATCGCGATCCGGCACGCGTGCTCGCCGATCAGTACGACCAGCTTGGCGCGCAGCGAGCCGGGACACACGGTGGGTGCGTAGAGGTAGTCCCGACCCGCGCCGCGCACCCGGCTCGGGTCGTGCGCCTCCTGGGCGGCGTCGCCGAGGATGGCGACCCGGGCGGACAGGTCCCGGGCGAGCGGTACGGCGACCCGCTCCAGGAAGGGCAGGTCGACGCCGAGGCCGAGGAACAGCGCCTCGTGCAGGGCGGCCCCGTCGGCGCGCTCGCGCCATTCGCGCAAAAGCGTGACGGGGGATGCGGATCGGGTGTGCTGCGACGCGGTCATATGTCGATGTCCAAGGTCGTTCGTCCCGAGGGGGTGGCGTGCGGCTGCGGCTCGCGGATGCGGTCGGTGGAGCCTTCGACACGGTTTCGATGGTAGGCCCGGTCGCGCCGTGGACGAGGGGGATCGGCGGGCGGAGGTGCCCCCGGCCGGACGCCGAGCGGCGTACGGGCCGCGCAGGTCACGCCGGCGAGCATCCGAAACCACCTTCCTCGTCGCGAGGATCATCGCAGGAGCCGGTCCCGGGGAGGGCGAAGGCCCCACCTGCCGGGCGCCACGACGGGCCATGTCCGGGGGCGACGCGCCCCCGCGTCCATGTCGCCGATCCTGCTGTCTGAGATATTAGGCGCACGGTTCCGGGCAGGTGCCGGCCGCCTCGGGATCGTGTGGCGTGAGTGCCCGGACGAGCCGATCCGGGCGGCGATCGGGCTTTGCCGGTCTTCGCCGATTCGTGTGCGCGGACCCGACCGCGGCCGGGATGCGGAGAGAATCCGGGCATGACATCGAGCTCGCCGGCGCGCCCGAAGAGCCGGACCGCCGTTGCCCGCGAGGTGATCCGACGGCGCATCCTGCGCCTGGAGATGCCGCCCGGGACGGTCTTCAGCGAGGGCGACCTGGCCGCCGCCCTGGACCTGGGCAAGACGCCGGTGCGCGAGGCGCTGAACCTGCTCACCCACGAGAGCCTGGTGGCGGTCGCGCCGCACTCGGGCTATCTGGTCATGCCGGTCACCCTGCGCGACGTCCGGGAACTGCTCGAACTGCGCGTGACGGTCGAAACGTTGCCGGCCCGCCTGGTGGCCGCGCGGGCCGAGGGCGCGGCCGGTCTGGACGCGGCGGCGCTCGCGTGGTGGCAGGCGACCAGCGGGGAGCGGACGGACGCGGTGCCGACGCCGGTCCGGGGCCTGGCCGACGCCGCCGCGCTGGCCGAACGGGCCGGCAACGCGCGGGCGGCCGAGGTCGAGGGGTACGTACTGCGCCACCAGCTGCGGCACCTGTACCTGGCCACCGCGCTCGGCGACCCGTGCTGGCCCGCGCCCGACCGCTCCGCGCTGCCGGCCGCGCTGGCCGCGGGCGACCCGGACGGCGCGGCGGCCGTGGTCGAGGACGGGATCCGGGCCCTGGGCGCGGCGCTGTTCGCGGCGCTGGTGCCGGTGGTGGCCGCGTACCTGGACCGGCCCGCGGCCGGCGGGCCGGCGGGCCCACCGCCCGACGCGGTACTCGACCTGGACCTGGGCACGCTGCTCCGCGACGGTGTTTGCGACGTGCGGCCGGGCCGGGTGATCACCGCCGAGGCGACGGCGCGGTGATGTTCACGTCGAGCAGCGCGTCGTTGGCCAGCAACGTGTCGAGCACCCGCTCCCGACAGCCGGTCAGCCGGGTGTGCGCGGCCCGCCCGGCCGCCTCCGCGTCGCCCTCCGCCAGCGCGTCGAGGAGCGGACCGTCGTCGCCCGCGATCACCCGCAGGTGCGGCCCGTCGGCGGTGACGCACAACCGCAGCAGCCGGTGGTGGGCGTACAGCGTGCCGGCCAGCGCGCGCCGCAGATGCCGGTTGCCCGCCAGATCGGCGATCACCAGATGCAGCCGGGTGTACCGGTCCAGCCAGGCGTCCGGCCCGGACACCGGGGTCGGCGTACGCACCCACGCACCCTCGCGCGCCGGCGCCGTGCCGACCTCCGCCGCCCGCCGGGCCACCGCCGCCGAGGCGTCCCGGGCGAGCACCCGATGCAGGTCGAACAACTCGCGCGCGGAGCGGAGCGTGACCCGGGTGACCCGGTAGCCGCTGCGCGGGATCACGTCGACGAACCCGTCCTCGGCCAGCAGCGCCAGCGCCTCGTGTACGGGTGTCTTGCTCATGCCCAGTTCCTCGGCCACCGCCTTCTCGGTGAACCGCGCCCCCGGGGCCAGCTCCAGGTACAACACCCGGCGCCGGATCTCCCGATACGCCGAGCCGGTCAGCGACCCCGGTCGCCCCTCGCCACCGGTGCGGTACCCGGGCGGACTCGCCTGCGCCATGACACTCCTCGGGACTCGATACGACTCGGTCGGGTGCGATGTGGTGCGGGTGCGGGTGGGACGTGGTGCGGTGGGACGTGCCGTGGTGCGCCTCGGTGTCGTGCGGGCTCAGTAGAAGTGCCGCAGGTCGGGCCAGATGCGGGACCAGGGCTTCGTGGTGCCGGCGCACAGCTCGACCACCGCGTGTTGTTCCTCGTTGTCGACCCCCTTGCCGTTGTCCACCCGGGTGACCAGCCGGCAGTCGACGAAGTCGCGGTAGCGCGCGCTGACTTCGCCCTCGCGGACGACCACGACGGGCCCGTCGGCGCGGTCCGGCGGCGGGCCCCAGTCGGCGAAGGACATGTGGCCCGAGTACGGCCTCGGCAACCCCCGGGCCGGACCGTAGCGGTCCAGCGCGCCGGCCTCGCCGTAGTTGCCCGCGAACAACACCGCCCGGCCGCGCCGGTCCGGCGGGATCCGCCCCCAGGCCACCGCCGCCGCGTCGGCCAGTTCCGGCCAGCCGATCTGCTCGCCCTGTTCGGGGTTGATCCCGATCACCGCGTTCACCCGTCCGGCCGGCAACAGCGGCAGCGCGACGACCGCACTGGTGACGGTGGCGACCAGGAGCATCGAACCCACCGGTACCCGCCGCCCGGGCCGGCTCGCGGCCCACCGCACGGTCGGCTCGCACCCCGCCGCGACCAGCACCAGAAGCAGCGGCAGCGCGTAGTACGACTTGCCGCCGGAGGCGATCACCAGCACGCACAGGATCGCGTAGCCCGGCACTATCGAGCGGGCCCAGCCGATCTGCGGTCCCCGCAGCAGCCGTCGCGCGCCGGCCACCCAGATCGGCACGAACAGTGGCGACAGGTAGGCGATTTGCAGCGGGACGAACATGATCCGGTTCTCGGTGCCGTCGTCCGTGCTGATTCCGCCGGCCACGGTGAACTGCGGCCAGCCGTGGGTGGCCTGCCACCACAGACCCGGCGCGCTCAGCCCGATCGCGATCGCCGCGCCGCCGACCAGCCACCGGCTGCGCAGCACCTCGCGGGGGCCGACCGCGAACAGGCCCACGAGCAGGGCGACCACGAGGTAGCCGACCAGGTACTTGTTCAGCATCGCGAAGCCGACGGCGGCACCCACCGCGAGCCACCAGCGCCCGTCGCCGGTGCGCAGCAGCCGCAGGACGAACCACGCGATCAGCAGCCAGGCGACGATGTCCAGGGTCGCGGTGGACCACAGGTGACCGATGCCGAGCACGATCCCGGAGGTGGCCGCGCAGGCCGCCGCGAGCAGCTGGCCGGCCCGTCCGCTGCCGAACTCCCGGGCGATCAGGGCGACCAGGAGCACCGTCCCGGCGCACGCGAGGGCGGCGAATATCCGCAGGTCCTGCGGATCGTCCCCGAACAGTTCGCCGGACGCCCGGGCGAGCAGCGGGGTCAGTGGAGGCTGGTCCACGTAGCCCCAGGCGAGATGTCGACCGGCCACGACGAAGTAGAGCTCGTCGCGGTGGAATCCGTAGCGCGCGGACACCGCCGCCTGCAGCGCGAATACCGCGACCATGATCAGCACGATCGGTCGCTTGGCGAGCGGGGGCAGGGCGGGCGGGGCCGGGGCAGGCAGCAACGGTTCGGTCGACGTGCCTTTCTCCACACGGCTCATTAGGTCATGGTGCCGGATCGACGAGCGGTACGGCAGAGACTCGCGCGCAGGTCCGGACAACAAGTCGGGTCGGTCGAACGCACGGCCCAACGTCGACGGGACGGAATCGGGGACGCCCGTTTTCCGGCACGATGACCGGATCCCGGCGCACACCGTCCTTCGGGCGTGGCCTGCCATGGACATGCGGGGTTCGGGGCGCTCGGTCGCGGGCCGGTACCGCCTGCGCGAGCGGTTGGGTGCCGGGGGCCCGGGCGTGGTCCGGCGCGCCAGCGACGAGTCGTCGCCCGTCGAGGTCGCGCTCGAACAGGTGACCGTCGGCGACCGGCCGCCGGACGCGGAACGCGAGCGGCGGGTGGCCCGGGCCATGCGCGAGTCGCGCAAACGCCGCGCGAGCGTCCGCACATCGTCGGGCGGCCACGACGCGGCACCCGGCCGACGCGTTGCCCCGACGTCGCGGGCGGCGACGAGGGCACGGCAACCGAGTGAACGCTCTCGGGAATCGGGCCGGTCGTATCCGCCGTGGTGGTCGTACCGCTCGACTCCCGACGGCCGGCGGCGGGCCGGTCGCACCGGGGCAACTCCCGTGTGGCGGAAGGCGGATCGGGACCGTGTCCGGGGCGGGCGACTGCTACCGTGGATCCCGACCGTCCGGACGGTCCGGGCGGCTCGGGTGAGTTTTCACCCGGGGACGGGGGTGTGCCGATGCGTGATCGATTGTTGGACGCGGTGGAACGGGTACTGGTTCGGGACGGCGTGGAGTCGGTTCGGCTGGACGCGGTGGCCCGGGAGGCCGGGGTCAGCAAGGGCGGGCTGCTGCACCACTTCCCGAGCAAGCAGGACCTGGTGCGCGGGGTCGTCGAGCGACTGGCCGATCGGTTCGAGGCCGCGCTGCCCGAACCCGGGGCGCCGCCCGGGGCGTTCGCGCTGGCCTGGTTGCAGGCGAGCATCCCGGCCGAGTCGCCGACCGGTGATCGCAGCGGCGCCGACCAGGTCCCGCTCGCGCTGCTCGCCGCGGCGGGCGGGCCGGACGTCCTGGCCGCGCTGCGGGACCGCTACGCCCGCTGGCAACTCCGGCTCGCCGCCGACGGTCTGGAGCCGGCCGTGGCCGATCTGGTCCGGATGGCCGTCGACGGCTGGTGGGCCGCGCGGCTGTTGGATCTGGGCGTGCCGCACGACGACGCGCACACCGAACTGCGGGCGCTGCTCGTCGAGTTGATCCGTACCCGAGGCGGCGCGGGGTGAGCGCGGGCGTGGGCGCGTGTGCGCGCGGGCTGTTCCCCGGCGGCGCGAGCCGTGCCGTGTCCCGGGCGCGGACCGTCGACGTGATGTGCTTCACCCGGGTCTCGATGGCCGTCGCCGACGTGGGCTTCCTGCTCTACTGGACCGTCACCCTCCTCGCGCTGCTCCCGGCCGAGTACGCGTACAAGGACTACGCCGATCCGGTGATGAGCGACTGGAACCACTCGTTCGCGCCGCTCGACGTCGCCGCCGCGGTGACCGGGCTCGCCGCGCTGCGCGCGGGGCGGCGGATCGCCCCGGAGCGGGTGCATCCGCTGCTGCCGATCTCGCTGCTGCTGAGCTCCGTCGCCGGCCTCCAGGCGGTGGTGTTCTGGACCCTGCGCGGCGACTTCGCGATCGAGTGGTGGTTGCCCAACCTGTTCCTGCTGCTGTTCCCGCTGCCCGCGCTCGCCGTGCTCGTGCGGCGTACGACGATCGCCCGGCCCTGACCGGGAGGGGTAACGTCACCACCCGGAACGCTCCGCGCTCCGCGCCCGCGGGCGGCTTTCCGGCCCGGACGTCCGACCCCTGCGAGGAAGCCCACCACGTGTCCAAGACCCCCGACATCGGCGCTCCGGCACCGGACTTCACCCTCGACGCGGTACGCCTGACCGAGGGCGAGGCGATCCGCGAACCGCTCACCCTGTCCGCGCAACGCGGCCGTCCGGTGGTGCTGGCCTTCTATCCCGGCGACGACACCGCGGTGTGTACGAAGCAACTGTGCTCGTACTCCTCGGGTTTCGAGCAGTTCACCGATCTCGACGCGGTGGTCTGGGGGATCAGTCCGCAGGGACTCGACAGCCACGAGCGCTTCGCCCGCAAACACGGCCTGCGGATGCCGCTGCTCGCCGACACGGAGCATCGGGTCGTCGAGTCCTACGGCATCGGCATGGGCGGCAAGGCGCTGCGCCGGGCGGTGTTCATCGTGGACGCCGAGGGTGTGCTGCGCTGGAAGCACGTGGCGCTGGTCGGCCTCACCTACCGGGGAGTCGACACGCTGACGGCCCAATTGAGGTTGCTCGACGCCTGAGTCGCGGGCCGGGGGCGCCCGTCGTCAGAAGTTCAGCGGTTGCACGAAGGTCGGCGCCCCCTCGGTCGGTCCGCCGCTGATCAGGGCCACCCCCGTGGAACCGGTGTGGACCGGGCCGCCGGAGTCGCCGGCGGCGCCGGATTGGGTGCTGCGGGCCAGGCCGGTGACCGGGCCCTCGGGATAGTTGACGGTGACGTCGACGGCGTCGATGGTGCCGCAGCGGGTGCCGCCGGCCGCGCCGGTGCCGCAGACCCGGTCGTCGAGGTGGGGGCGGCCGAAGGCGGTGATCGTGGTGATGGCGTCGCCGTCGAGGATGTCGGGGGCCAGCGTGACGCCGTCCGCGCCGGGGACGAAGGCCCAGTCGGCGCCGGGGAAGCGGGAGTCGTCGACGGTGCCGATCCGGGTGCCGGTGCCGTCGTACCAGGTGGGCGCGTCGTGGGCGCAATGGCCCGCCGTCGTGGTGGTGTTCGGGCGATACCCGTTGAAGCCGGCGGTGCACACGAAGACCGTGCCGGTGAGGCCGCTGTACAGGGTGCTGCCGCCGTGGAAGGCCGCCGCCCGCGGCGCCGCCTCGCCCGCCGGCGCCCGGGCCACGCGCGGGCGCATGGGGGTGTCCACCTCGGTGATCTCGACCAGCGCGGGTACCAGGCGGGCGGCCGTCAGGAAGGCCGTGGTGAGCGGATCGGCGGCGCCGCGCAGGGTGGCCAGGGTCAGCGTGCAGCGGCGGTGGTCGACGTACCAGTACTGGCCGGAGCCCGCCCGGCCGTCGAGCGCGAGCGCGTCGAGGCGGCCGTGCAGCGCGTGTAGTCGCTCGAGCCGGTCGGTCGGGCAACCGGCGCCGGCCGGGTCGGCGCCGGCCGGGCCGGCGAGCGAGGTGAGCACGAGGACGGCCGCCGCGGCCATCACCCCCGTCGACCGCGTCACGGTGCTCCGCGTGGTCCGCGTGGTGCGCTTCATGCGGAAGACCGTACGGATCACGCCCGGTTCGGGCCGGTGAACCGGGCCGAGGTCACCCGATCGGGCGCCCCATGCCCGGATCGGAGCGTGGGCATGGGGCGATTCCGCATCCGGTGGCGCGTCGATCCGCGCGGGCGGATGTGTTCGCCGGCCCGGACCACCTTGCGCCGAATACGCAAGGTAAGGCTAACCTAAGTGGCGTCCTGGGGGTGTTGCCGTGTTCGCCCCCGCCCTTTCTCGCGCCCGGAGCCCCACATGCCCACTTCTCTTCGCCCGCTCGTGACCGCTCGGCGGCGCGCGGTCCGGTTGCTCGCCGTGGCGGGAGCGGCCGGTCTGCTGCTCACCGGATGCGGATCCGACTCCGACTCCAAGTCCGACTCGAAGCCCGCCGCGAGCCAGGGCGGCGGCGGGGGCGGCGACTCGGCCGGCGGCACCCGGACGGTCAAGGACGCCACCGGTACCGCCGTGCAGGTACCGGCCAATCCGAAGCGCGTCGTGGTGCTCACCCAGGAGGACCTGGACGCGGTGCTCGCGCTCGGCGTCAAGCCGGTGGGCATCACCAACGGCCAGGGCCTGGACAAGCCGCCCGCCTACCTGGCCGACAAGGTCAAGGGCATAGAGGTGATCGGCAACCTGCTCCAGCCGGTGATGGACAAGGTGATCGCGGCCAAGCCCGACCTGATCCTGGCCGGCGACATGCAGGACACGCAGATGCTCGGCCAGTTGCGCAAGATCACCCCGGCGACGCTGGTGACCATGGCGCCCACCGACGACTGGAAGTTGTCCTTCCGCGGCGTCGGCAACGCGGTCAACAAGCTGGAGCAGGCGAACAAGGTGATCACCGACTACGAGGCCAAGGCCAAGAAGACCGGCGAGGACCTGACCGCGAACAAGGGCGCCGCGGTCAGCATCGTGCGCTGGAACCCGAACGGCCCGAGCTGGATGGAGAAGCGCCAGTTCGCCAGTGGCGTGGCGCTGGACATGGGCCTGACCCGGCCGAAGGCGCAGGACAAGGACGGCAACGCGCACACGCCCGCGCTGAGCCTGGAGAAGATCTCCGAGATCGACGGCGACTGGCTCTTCCTCGGCACGCTCACCGCGGATGGCGCGAGCGCGCTCAAGGAGGTGCAGAGCAAGCCGGCCTACAAGGAGTTGAACGCCGTGCAGAAGAACCACGTGGTCACGGTGGACGGTTCGGTGTGGTCCACGCGCGGCGGGCCGCTGGCGGCCGACGTGGTGCTCGGCGACATCGCGAAGGCGCTGTCGGCGACCTCCTGAGCACGGGTCGGGGGGCCGGGCCCGGTGATTCCGGGCCCGAGGACCCCGACCGCGGCCCCGGGCCGACCGGCTTCGGCCGACTGTCGGCGATTCGACTGTTCTCGATCTGCGGAAGGCGACCGGCACCATGGACACCCCGATCCTGCACGCGCTGAGCCGGGCGGTCGACGCCGGACGCGTCGACGCCTGCGCCGAGTTCTGGGCCCGGGTCGAGGCGGTCGGCGCCCCGCTGATCGAGCCCGATCCGGACGATCCCGGGCAGCGGTTGGTCACGTTCGTGTGGCGGGACGACCCGGCCGGGCCCGCCGGCGACGTGCTGGCATTGCTGCACACCTTCACCGATCGGGACCGGCACGCGGGCGATCTGACGCCGCATCTGCTGCGTCGGGTGCCGGGGACGGACGTACGGGCGATCACCCATCGGCTGCCGGCCGGGCTGCGCGCGTCGTACCAGTTCTTCGTCGGCACCGGCTCGCGGGCCGACACGCTGCGTACCGATCGGGCGGCCTGGCTGGGCGTGTTGGACGCCGCGGTGCCCGATCCGTACAACCACGCACCCACCCTGGCCGCCCGGGACGGCCGCAACCCGTCCTCGGTACTCGCGCTGCCGGACGCCCCCGCGCAGCCGTGGGCGCGGCGTCGGCCGGGGATCCCGCGCGGCCCGCGCGAGGACACCACGGTCGACGGCCGCCGGGTGAGCGTGCTGCTCCCGCCCGCCATGGGACGACAGCCCTGCCGGGTCGTGGTGCTGCTGGACGGGGAGGTGTGGGGATCGGTGCTCTCGATCGGCGACACCCTCGACAACCTGCACGCCGACGGCCGCATCCCGCCGACCGTCGCGCTGCTCGTGGACACGATGGGCCGGGAGCGGCGGATGGCCGATCTCACCTGTAGCGAACCGTTCGTGGACTGGCTCGCCGACGTGTTGCTGCCGTGGGCGGGCGAACGGTACGGCGTCTCCACGGACCCGGCGCACACCGTACTGGCCGGGCAGAGCGCGGGCGGGCTGACCGCCGCCTTCGGGGCGTTCCATCGGCCGGACCGCTTCGGCAACGCGCTGTCCCAGTCCGGGTCGTTCTGGTGGCCGGACCCGGACGAGACCAACGACGGGCCCGAGTGGTTGACCCGGCGGTTCGCCGCGACCGAGCGGTTGCCGATCCGGTTCCACCTCGAGGTGGGCCTGCTCGAATGGATGCTCGTGGCCGAGAACCGGCGCCTGCGCGATGTGCTGCGCGAGCGCGGATACCCGCTCACCTACACCGAGTTCGACGGCGGCCACGACTACGCCTGCTGGCGCGGCGGGCTCGCCGTCGGACTCGTGGGACTGCTGTCAGCCGGCGGCTGACGCGCCGGAGGGCGTGGCCGCCTCGCCTCGGCCCGCGGCCTCGCCCCCGGCGATGACGTCATCCCCGCGCTCGACCCGGTCCTGGCTCGGCTCGGTTGGGCTCGGCTCGGCGTCGCTCGGTTTCGCGTCGTTCGGTTCCGCGTCGTTCGGCTCGTCGCCGTGCGGCTCGTCGTCGAACGGCGGCGGTGCCGGCGCCTCGCGCGGCAGCCGCAGGGCGAACAGTGCGCCCAGGGCGACCAGTCCGGCCGTGACCCAGATCGCGGCCCGATACGGCCCCGGCGCGCTCGCGTCGTGTCCGTCCGCGCCGCCGGCCTCGATCACCGCCGCGCCGGCCGCGATGCCCAGCGAGCCGCCGAGCGTGCGCACGATGGTGAACAGGGCCATCGCGTGGCCCATGTCCGGCGGTTCGATCTCGCCGAACCCGGCGATCTGTACGGTCAGCACCGCCGTGCCCAGCACCAGCCCGACGCAGAACATCAACACCCGCACCGCCCAGGCGTGATCGGCCACCCCCGGCAGCGCGAGCGTGCCGAACACCAGGGCGGCCAGGACCAGCGCGGGAGTGGTCAGCTGGCGCGGGCCGAGTCGGGGCAGCAGACGGTCCACCACCTGTGAGGCGAACATCAGCCCGACCGCCTCCGGGAACACCCCGAGCCCGGCGTCCAACGCCGAGGCGCCCAGCGCCGCCTGATAGAGCAGCGGGAAGACGAACAGCACGCCCATCAGCCCCGCCGAGGTGACCAGGGCGAGCGCGGTGGCCGCGCCGAACGCCCGATCGCTCATCAGTCGAAGCCGCAGCAGCGGTTCCTCGGAGCGCAGTTGATGGACGATCGCGACCACGAGCAGGATCAGGCCGAGCAGGCCGCACACGGCGATGGCGGGCGTGGTCCACCCCTGCGACGGGCCGAAGCCGAGCGCGTAGGTGAGCAGCCCGAGGGTGGGCGTGGTGAGCCAGAACCCGATGCGGTCGAACGGGCCGACCACACCCGCCCGATGCTCGCGCAGCCCGTACAGGCCGAGCAGCACCGCGGCCGTGCCGATCGGCACGTTGACCAGGAACAGCCAGTGCCAGGAGAGGTGTTCGGTGAGGAAACCACCCAAGGGCGGGCCGAGGGCCGGCATCAGCGCGGTCGGCACGATCAGCCACTTGGCCAGCCGCATCCGCTCGTGCGGCGCGAACGCCGTGAACAGGATGGTCATCCCGACCGGCGTGAGCAGCCCGCCCGCCAGGCCCTGGACCACCCGGGCCAGGACCAGCGAGACCAGGTTCTGCGACAACCCGCACGCGGCCGAGGCGGCGGTGAACACCGCGAGCGAGCCGAGGAAGACCCGCTTGGTGCCGTAGCGGTCGCTCAGCCGCCCGGCCACCGGCAGCGCGGCCACCAACGCGACCAGGAAGGCGATCTCGACCGTATTGGCGGCCACCGCCGGGCGATCGAAGTCCTCCGCGATGGTGAGCAGCGCCGGGTTGACGATGGTCGAGTCGAGGCCGTTCATGCACATCGCGGCCGTGTAGACGAGCACCACGATCCAGGCGGAACCCCGGCTCGTGGCAGTACGGGTCACGCCCTGTCCGGTGTGTTCCGGGTTCACCGCGCGACCGGGCCGAGGTCGGTCCAGTGCGCGGTGACCCACTCCAGCGCGGCCGGGCGCGGGCACGGCCCGTGCGCGATGGCCCAACCGTCCGGCACGGCGGCGAAGTCCGGCCACAGGGAGTGCTGACCGAGGTCGTTCACCAGCACCAGGAACTCGCCGTCCTCGTCGTCGAACGGGTTCGTCGGGGTCTCGCGATCACGGCTGCTCATCGGTCTTGCTCTCCAATGCGGTCAGGCGGCCGGCGACCACGCGGGCGATGTGCGCGATCGGGCCGGGCAGGGTCATGTCCTTGTGCGAGCAGGCCACGTTCGTGGTGTCGATCCGACCGCTCACGTACGGGATCCAGGTCTCGGGAGTCAGCGTGTCGTCGATGGTGTCGACGGTGGCCCGGAAGAAGAGCACGTCGCCTTGGAAGACCCGGTGGTCGAAGGCGCGGACGAGGTGATTGGTGTTGAGGTAGATGTCGCCCAACGCTTCGATCGTGGCCGGCTCCAGACCGGCCAGCGGGCTGCCCTCGCGGCGCAACACCTCGATCACCGGGCCGAGTTCGAGCGGTGCGCCGGCCAGGCTCTCCGGTCCGTAGCCGCCCATCGTGAGCAACGCCTCCAGCGCCTCGGCGCGGTCCGGGACGGGCAGTTCGCGAAAACCCTCGGCCGGATAGGCGTCCAGGATGGCGAGCAGCTCGACCGGCAGACCCAGGTCCTGGAGCCGGGTGGCCATCGCGTGCGCGATGATCCCGCCGGTGGACCAGCCGAGGAGCCGGTATGGGCCGCTCGGGTCCACCTCGCGCAGGCGGTCCACGTAGTGCGCGGCCAACTCCTCCAGCGTGGCGGGCAGCGGCTCGTCGGCCGTCGCCGCGCCGACCCCTTGCGCCTGGAGCCCGTGGATCGGCACGTCGGCCGGCAGATGCCGGATCAGTCCCGCGTAGCACCACGACAGCCCGCCCGCCGGATGCACGCAGAACAGCGGCGTACGGTCGCCGGGAGCGGCCGGGCGCAGCGGCAGCAGTACGTCCAGCGCGTCGGTGCGGTCGGTGACCTCCAGGGCGGCGTCCAGGCCCGCGGCGGTGGGTGCCTGGAAGACGGTGCCGATGCCGATGTCGACGCCGAGCGCGGCCTTGATCCGACCGGCCAGGCGTACCGCGAGCAGCGAATGGCCGCCCAGGTCGAAGAAGTTGTCGTCGATGCCGACGCGGGGCACGCCCAGGACCTCGGCGAGCAGTGTGCAGAGCAGTTCCTCGCGCGGCCCGCGCGGCGCCCGCCCGGTGGTGGTGGTCGGGGTGTACTCCGGGCGCGGCAGCGCCTTGCGGTCGAGTTTGCCGTTCGCGGTCAGCGGCAGGCGGTCGAGGACGACCACGGCCGACGGGACCATGTGCACGGGCAGCGTCGCGGCGGCGTGTTCGCGCAGCGCGGGCCCGTCGGCGGCCGGCCGCACGGCGGGTTCGGTGGTGGGTACGGCGGTGGGTTCGGTGACCACGTAGCCGACCAGGCGTTTGTCCCCCGGGGTGTCCTCGCGCAGGATCACCGCCGCGTCGGCGACCGACGGGTGTGCGGCCAACACCGCCTCGATCTCGCCGAGTTCGACCCGGAAGCCACGAATCTTCACCTGCTGGTCGGCGCGCCCGAGGTAGTCGAGCGTGCCGTCCGCGCGGCGCCGGGCCAGGTCGCCGGAGCGGTACATCCGGGTGCCGCGCTCGCCGAACCGGGCCGCGTGCGGGTCGGCGACGAAGCGCTCGGCGGTGAGCGCGTGCCGACCCAGGTAGCCCCGGGCCAGGCCCTCGCCCGCGACGTACATCTCACCGGTCACGCCGGGCGGCACGGGCTGGAGGTATCGGTCCAGGACGTAGACCCGCAGGTCGGGGATGTTCACCCCGATCGTGCTCGCCGTGCCGGCGGCGGCCGAGGCGCGGTCCAGCGGATGGTAGGACACATGCACGGTGGTCTCGGTGATCCCGTACATGTTCACCAGGCGCGGCGCGTCGTCGGCGTGCCGCTCGTACCAGTCGGCGAGCCGGGCCGGCTCCAGTGCCTCGCCACCGAACACCACGTAGCGCAGCGAGAGTTCGCGACCGGGGCGCTCCCGGTCGGCGGCCACCGCCTGATGGAACGCGGACGGCGTCTGGTTGAGCACGGTGACCTTCTCACGCGCGAGCAGGTCCAGGAAGGCGGCCGGGTCCCGGCTGATCGCGTGCGGCACCACCACCAACCGGCCGCCGAACAGCAGCGCGCCCCACAACTCCCAGACGGAGAAGTCGAACGCGTAGGAGTGGAACAGGGTCCACACGTCGTCCGGGCCGAAGCCGAACCAGTGGTCGGTCGCGGTGAACAGGCGCGCCACGTTGTGGTGGGTGACCGGTACGCCCTTGGGCCGGCCGGTGGATCCGGAGGTGTAGATGACGTAGGCGGGGTCCGACGCGCGCAGCGGGCGTTTGCGTTGGGCCTGGGTCAGGTCGAAGCCCGGATGGGCGTCGGCCTCGTGGCCGTCCACATGGATCCGGGGCAACTCGTGTGCGGGCAGGCGCGGTGCGGTCGCGGTGTCGGTGAGCAGCGCGGCGGGCCGGGCGTCGTCGAGCATGTAGGCCAGCCGGTCGGCCGGGTAGTCGGGGTCCAGGGGCAGGTAGGCGGCGCCCGCCTTGGCCACCGCGAGCAGCGCGACGACCAGGTCGAGCGAGCGGGGCAGGGCGAGCGCGACGATGTCGCCGGGGCCGATGTCGCGCGCCACCAGGAGCCGGGCCAGGCGGTTGGCCCGGGAGGAGAGCTCGGCGTAACTCAGCGACAGGCCCTCGCAGTCGGCCGCGATCTGCCCGGGGTGCTCCGCCGCGACGCGCTCGTAGCGGGCGACCAGGGTGGTCGAGGAGGTCGCTGTCGCGGTGGGGCCGACGTTCCATTCGACCAGTGCGCGGTGGCGTTCGGCGTCGTCGAGCAGCGGCAGTCGGTCGATCGGGGTATCGGGATCGGCGACGGCGGCGCCCAGCAGCGCGGCGAGCCGGCGGGACAGGCCCAGCGCCGTGGTCCGGTCGAACAGATCGGTGCGGAACTCCAGGAAACCGCCCAGGCCCAGCCCGGGTTGCTCGCCCACGTTCAGGGTCAGATCGAACTTCGCGGTGCCGGTCGGGGTGGCCACCATCCGCGCGCGCAGCGGGCCGAGCGCGAACTCGGCGTCGGGACGGGACTGCCAAGCGATCATCACCTGGAACAGCGGGTGCCGGGCCAACGATCGGGCCGGATTGAGTTCGTCGACGACCCGGTCGAAGGGCAGGTCGGCGTGGTCGTACGCGGCCAGTGTCGCGGTACGGACCCGGTCGAGCAGGGTGCGGAAGTCGGGAGAGCCGGAGGTGTCGGTGCGCAGGACCAGGGTGTTGACGAAGAACCCGACCAGGTCGGCGGTGGCGTCGTCGTCGCGGCCCGCCACCGGTGTGCCGAGCGGGATGTCGGTACCGCAGCCGTGCCGGGTGAGCAGCGCGGCGAACGCGGCCTGCACGGCCATGAACACGCTGGTCCCGCCCGCCCGGGCCAGTTCGACCAGGCCGGCGTGCGTGGTGGCGTCGAGCCGGAACGGCACGGTGTCGCCCGCCGTCGAGGCGATCCGGGGCCGGGGCCGGTCGGTGGGCAGCGCCAGTTCGTCGGGCAGCCCGGCCAACGTCGCGCGCCAGAAATCGAGTTGCCGGCGGGCGAGAGGGGTCGGGTCGCCGGGGTCGCCGAGCAGTCGGGCCTGCCACGCGACATGGTCCGAGAAGCACACCGGCAGCGGCGCGAGATCGGGCGCGTGGCCGGCGGCGCGCGCGGTGTAGGCGGCGGCCAGGTCGCGGGCGAGCGGGGTGGTGGAGGCGCCGTCGCCGGCTATGTGGTGCAGCAGCAGGACCAGGGTGTGGGTGGTGCGGTCGGCGGTGAACAGCGTTGCACGCAGCGGTGTTTCGACGGCGAGGTCGAACGGGTGGCGCACGGCGGCGGCGAATTCGGCGGCGGAGGCCGCGATGTGCAGGGTGGGGCGGGCCTGATCGGGGCTCAGGATGCGCTGGTACGGCGTGTCCTCGGCGGCCGGATGCACGGTGCGCAGCGTCTCGTGCCGGTGGACCAGGTCGGCCAACGCGAGGTCGAGCGCGGCGCGGTCCAGCGGTCCGGTCAGGGTCAGCACCAGCGGGATGTTGTAGGTGGGGCTGGGCCCTTCGAGCCGGTACATGAACCACAACCGCTGCTGGGCCGGGGACAGGGGCAGCCGGTCGGTGTCGCGCGGGACGGGGGCGAGTACGGGACGCGGCTCGGGACGGGCGCCGGCGCGGGCCAGTTCGGCCAGGCCGGCCGGGGTCGGCCGGCGGAAGACGTCGGCGAGGCCGATCGGGGACCGGAAGCTCTCCCGGGCCCGGGCGGCCAACCGGGCGGCGAGCAGCGAGTGGCCACCCAGTTCGAAGAAGTCGGCGTTGCGGTCCGGTTGTTCGGGCAGCGCCAGCACGGCCGCGAACAGATCGCACAGGATCTCCTCGTGCAGTCCGCGCGGGCCCTCGCGCAGGCCCGGCGCGGTCGGCGCGGGCTCCGGCAGCGCTCGATGGTCGATCTTGTCGTTGGCGGTGCGCGGCAGCGCGGGCAGCACCTGGATCGCCGCCGGCACCATGTGCTCGGGCAGCACGTCGGCCAGGTGCGCGCGCAGCGCCTCGGGCGCGGGGGAGCGGCCGGCGACGGGAACCGCGTAGCCGAGCAGGCGTTTGCCGTGCGCGGCCTCGCGGGCGATCACCACGGCCTGGGCGATGTCGGGATGGGCGGCCAACACCGCCTGGATCTCGCCGGGTTCGATCCGGAAGCCGCGGATCTTGACCTGCTCGTCGGCGCGCCCGAGCAGTTCGAGGGTGCCGTCGGCACGGCGGCGGGCGAGGTCGCCGGTGCGGTACATCCGGGCCCCGGGGTCGCCGTGCGCGGCGCCGAACGGGTCGGCGACGAAGCGTTCCGCGGTCAGGTCGGGCCGGCCGAGGTAGCCGCGGGCCAGGCAGGCGCCCGCGATGTGCAGTTCGCCGGTGACGCCGACCGGGGTCGGCCGCAGCGCGCCGTCCAGGACGTAGGCGCGCGAGCCGCGCACGGGCCGGCCCACGCCGTCCGGGCCCCAGAAGTAGGCGTCGACGGTGGTCTCGGTCGGCCCGTACAGGTTCAGCGGCCGGCTGCCGGGGGTGGCCGCCAGTCGGCGCCACAGCGGCTCGGGCACACTCTCGCCGCCCACCACCAGGATTGCCGGGTGATGCCCCTCGGGATCCAACAGCCCGTCGGTCAACAGGACTTCGGCGTAGGTGGGGGTGACGTCCAGGTAGTCGAGGCGGTGTTCGCGCACGTAGGCGATCAGTGCGCCGGGGTCGCGATAGGTCGCGTCGTCGAGCAGGTGCAGTTCGTGGCCGTGCACCATCCACAGGACCGGGTCCCACGACGCGTCGAACGCGAACGACGCGCTGTGGCCGATCCGCAGCCGCTCCCGGCCGGTGCGTTTGACGGCGGGCGCGATGTGGTCGGTGCCGTGCCCGGCGTACAGGTTGGCGAGCGAGGCGTGGGTGACGGCGACGCCCTTGGGCCGGCCGGTGGAGCCGGAGGTGTGGATCACGTACGCGGTCTGCTCGGGGCGCGGCGGTCGCGGGGCCCGGTCCGGGTGCGCGGAGAGCCGGGCGCGGGTGCTCGGCTCGTCCAGGACCAGGGTGCGGATGCGGTGCGGGGGCAGGGCCGCGAGCGTCTCGGCGGTGCCGATGAGGCACGCGGGACGGGTGTCCGCCAGCACGTCGGTGATCCGCCGGGCGGGGTGGCCCAGGTCGAGGAACTGGCAGACGCCGCCCGCCTTGAGCACCGCGAGCAGCGCGACGGCGGTGTCGGCGCCGCGGTGCAGGGCGACGGCGACCGGGACCTCGGCGCTGACCCCGGACGCGATCAACTCGTGCGCGAGCCGGTTGGCGGCCGACTCGAGTTCGGCGAACGTCCGCACGTCGACGCCGGCGCGGACCGCGATCGTGTCGGGGGTGCGCGCGGCCCGGCGGGAGTACAGCTCCGGGAGCGTGGCGTCGACCGGCGGTTCGGCTCGGCCCTCGGTTGCCGCGCGCACCTCGGCGGGGGTGAGCAGGTCGATCCGGCCGATCGGCAGTTCCGGCGACTCGTGCAGCAGCGTGACCAGGCCGTCGAGGTAGCGCAGCAGGCCGCGTTCGTGCTCGGCCAGGGAGGTCGGGTCGTAGTGGTCGCGGTGCGCGTCCAGGTCGATCCGCAGGCCGCCGGCGGGGGTCGGCACCACGCCGATGGCCAGGTCGTCGATCGGACCGGCGGCGAGGTTGTGCACCCGGCCGACCGCGTCGCCGAAGGCCAGGTCGCCCTCGAAGGTCTTGATGTTGACCATCGGGCCGTAGAGCGGCTGTTCGCGACCGGAGGTGCCCAACTCGCGCAGCAGGTCCTCCTGGCGGAACCGCTGGTGGCGGCGCACCGCGCGCAGTTCGAGCACGACCCGGCGCAGCAACTCGCCCGCCGTGTCGCGGGGTCGCACCGCTATGCGCATCGGCAGGATGTTGACCGCCATCGCGGGCGTACGCAGGGCGGTCACGCCGCGCCGGTTGAGCAGGGGCAGCCCGAGGGTGATCTCGCGCGCCCCGGTGACGCGGTGCAGGTATCCGGCGGTGGCGGCGAGCAGGAGTTCGGCCCAGGTGGCGCGCACGGTGGTCGCGGCCTCGGTGAGGCGAGCGGTGCGTTCGGCGTCGAGTTCGATGGTGCGGTGCGGGTTCGGTGAGGCGGGGGAGTGCGGTTCCGCCCGCGATGGCGGAACCGGCGTGGTGGATCGGGATCCGGCCAAGGTCACGGATCGGGGGCGGTCCGCGAGATGTTCCAGCCAGAATGCGCGATCGGTGTCGTACGCTTCGCTGGCTCGGTAGTCGGCCTCCTCCGCGACCAGTTCGCGCAGGGTGCCGAAGGGGTTGGGGGTGGTCGGGACATGGGTGGCGAATCCGGTGTACAGCTCCGCGACGCGCCGGCCGATCAGGGTGAGCGCGTACGCGTCCACGGCGATGTGGTGGACGCGTCGGTACCACCAGTGGCGGTCGTCGGCGAGCCGGAACAGCGCGTGGGTGACCAACGGACCGGTGGTCGGGTCGATCGGCCTGGTCAGGTCGGCGCGCAGCCACTCCTCGGCCGCCGCCTCCGGATCGGCGGCGGTGCGCACGTCGATGCGGTGCAGGGGGTCCTCGCGGCCGTCGGCGGTGGATCGTACGCCCTGGACCGGGGTTCCGTCCGGCCCGATCGACACCAGCAGGTTCAGCGTCTCGGCCTCGGCGCCCACCTGGCGCAGGGCCCGCGCGAACAGGTCGGCGTCCAGCGGGCCGCGGATCTCGATCCGGTCGGCGGTGTTGTATTCGGGGTCGTCCGGGGCCAGGGCCTGCGCGTAGTGGATGCCGGCCTGGGCGGCGAGGAGGGGAAGCCGGACGGATTCGGGGACTTCGGGGCCGTCCCGACTCGGGTCGGCGTCCGTGACCGTGGGCTGGGCCGGGTAGTGACGCATGGTGTGGGGACTCCCGGGATGCGACGAGGGCAGGCGGAGCGTACCGATCCCCGGCACGCCAACTTAGGTAAGCCTAAGCTATCTTTCGAATGCTCGACGGGGTGCCCCGGGGAGCGGCGGAACTCGATCAGGCGGAGCTCTCGATCAGACCGAGCTCCCGAAGGGACGGAGCTCTCGGTGACGTGCGCGACGCGGCTCGCGAAGGAGCGGTCGGTGCGGCTCGCGTCGGGGCTCTCGGTGCGGTTCCGGACGCTGCTCTCGAAGCGGCTCTCCATGCAGCTCTCACCGAAGAACATGAACTGGAGCGGAACATGAGCGTGGTCGACGTGGCGAACCTACCGGCCTCGGACGCCGACCGGGCCGCGATTCGTGATCGAGTGCTGACGAACCGCGACGAGTTGCTCGCGCTGAGCCGACGCATCCATGCCTACCCGGAGCCGGCGTTCGCCGAACACCGGGCTTCCGCTTGGTGCGTGGAACTGCTGCGGGCGCACGGCTACGCCGTCACCGCGCCCGCGCACGGTCTGGAGACGGCCTTCGTCGCGACCGTGGGCACGGGGCCGGTGACGGTGGCCATCGCGTGCGAATACGACGCGCTGCCGGGCCTGGGCCACGCGTGTGGACACAACCTGATCGCGGCGGCGGGGGTCGGAGCGGCGCTGGCGCTCGCCCCGGTCGCCGAGCAACTGGGCCTGACCGTACGGGTGATCGGTACGCCGGCCGAGGAGCGCGGTGCGGGCAAGGCGCTGTTGCTGGAGGCGGGCGCGTTCGACGGGGTGGACGCGGCGATGATGGTGCACCCGTGTCCGTTCGAGGTGGCCGAATTCCGCTCCTTCGCGCTCGGCACGCTGTCCGTGGAGTTTGTGGGCACCGCGGCGCACCCGAGCCTGAATCCGCACGAGGGCCGCAGCGCCGCCGACGCGCTGACGGTGGCTCAGGTCGCCCTCGGGCTGCTGGGGCGGCAGTTGCCCGCCGACTGGCGGGTGCACGGCATCACCACGGCGGCGGGCACCGCGCCCAACGTGGTCCCGGAGCGGGCCACGGCGGAGTACGAACTGCGCACCACCGACGCCGCCGACCTGGCCGAACTGCGCACCCGGGTGGAGAACTGCTTCCGCGCGGGCGCCTTGGCCATCGGGTGCGAGGTGCGCCTGACCCGCCCCGAGCCGGACTACCTCGACTTCCGCACCGACCCGACCCTGATCGCCCTGTGGCGCGCCAACGCCCGGGAACTGGGCCGCCCGGAGCCCACCACCCGCCCGCCCTTCGCCTGTACCGATATGGGCAACGTCTCGCACGTCATCCCCACGATCCACCCGGTCCTCGACATCACCGGCGGCACCTGCGGCCCCCACGAGGCGGCCTTCGCCGACGCCGCCGTCTCCCCACAGGCCGACCAGGCCCTCCTCGACGCCGCCATCGCCATGGCCTGGACCACCGCCGACTACGCAACCCTGCGCCACAACACCCCCCACTGACCGCACCCCACCGACTCCCGGACACGTCGATTCCACGACCGACCACAACCCGGCCGGCGAGGCGGCCACCACCTGTGCGCCACGCCCGGAGCCGAGGCTTTCGGCTCGCCTCCAGGGGGACCCGTAGGGCTTTCCGCCGCTCGGTGTCGCTGGTTGTTCAGTCGTTGTCGGTCGAGGTGGGGAGGAGTTTTCGGGTGATTGTGGTGAGGAAGGGGTCGCGGAGGCTTTGGAAGGGTTGGTCGTCGATCATGTAGGTCCACGTGGTGCTGGGGCGGGTGAGGTCGGAGGCCTCCTCGTCCAGGCCGGACTTGGTGATCTTGGCGGTGTTCAGGGTTTCGGCCGCGGTGCGTTGGGCGCGTTGGAGCAACGGGGCGAAGGCGCGTTGGGTTTCGGCGTGGAACGCGTCTATCGGGTTCTGGCGGGCCAAAGCGCGTAGGTGGATACCCTCGCGGAGGTCGGCGGTGCGGGCCAGGTGGTCGGTCCAGGCGCGGTCGAGGGCGTGGAGGAGGAGTTGGCGGGCCGCTTCGGCCAGGACGGAATCGTCCACCTCTTCCACGAGTTCGGCCCAGCGGTCCGGGTTGAGGTCGGCCAGGACGACGGTCGCCGCGTCGTCGTGCAGGACGTCGTGGCGCAGGGACAGGACTTCCCGGCGTTGCAGGTGGAGTTGTTGGTTGTACATCCACGTGGTGCGGTGGGTGTCGAACAGGGCGCCTTCGGCGACGCGTTGGGCCTGTTCGACGTAGCGGCGCACGGCCGCGTCGAGGATGCGGCCGTCGGACTCCACCCGGGTGGCGCGCGGCGGGGGCTCGGCGGTGTGCCGAGTGATGGATTCGTCGTCGAGGCTGGTCAGGAAGACCGAGGTGCCCGGGTCGCCCTGGCGGCCCGCCCGCCCGCGCAGCTGGTCGTCCAGCCGTCGGGTGTGGTGTCGGCCGACCCCGACCACGAGCAACCCGCCCAGTTCGACGACCCGTTCGTGGTCGGCCTCGTCCGCGCCGCCGAGGCGGATGTCCGTCCCGCGCCCGGCCATCTGGGTGGACACCGTGATCGCGCCGATCGCCCCGGCCTCCGCGATGATCGCCGCCTCGCGGCTGTCGTCCCGGGCGTTGAGCACCGCGCACCGCAGGCCCGACTCGCGCAGCGCGGCGCCGATCCGCTCGGACGCGGCGACGTCGCGCGTGCCGATCAGGATCGGTCGGCCCGTGGCGTGGGCGCGTTCGACCAGGGCGATCAGCGCCGCGTCCCGGGACTCCTCGTCGTGGTAGAGCCGATCCGGCTCGTCCACCCGCACGCAGGGCAGGTTCGGCGGCAGGCCGCCCGTCTCCAACCGGTAGAACTCGCGCAGTTGCTCCGCGACGATCACCGCCGTCCCGGTCATCCCGGCCACCGTCGGATAACTCCCGATCAGGTCCTGCACGATCAGCTGGTCCAGGACCTCCCCGCGCGGTCCGGCGGTCAGCCCCTCCTTGGCCTCCACCGCCGCGTGCAGCCCGTCGGGCCAGCGCTGTCGCCGGGCGACCCGGCCGCGGTTGGCGTCCACCAGCTTGATGCCGCCCTCGCGCACCAGGTAGTCCACGTCCCGGCGCAGCAGCGCCCGTGCGTACAGGGCGACGTTGACCTGGGACAGGCGCGTGTCCATGCCCCGCGCGTACAGGTTGTCCACGCCCAGCGCCCGCTCCACCTCGGCCACGCCCGTGTCGGTGAGCTGTACGGTCATCGCGTCCGACGCGGCCTCGTAGTGCCGGCCCTCGACCAGGTCCGCCACCACCCGGGCCGCCTCCGCCTCGTCGGACCCCGCGGCCACTCCGCCGGCCAGGACGAGCGGGATCCGGGCCTCGTCGATCAGCACCGCGTCGGCCTCGTCGACGATCGCCACGTCCGGTGCGGGCAACACCGTTTCGGCGGCGTCCGTACGCAATCGGTCGCGCAGCGTGTCGAAGCCGACCTCGGTGACGGGCACGTGCACCACGTCCCGGCCGTACGCGGCCCGCCGCTCCGCGGGAGTGGATTCCTGGGTCACGTGCGCCACACGCACGCCGAGCAGGTCGTAGACGGGCCCCATCCACTCGGCGTCGCGGCGGGCCAGGTAGTCGTTCACCGACAACACGTGCACCCGGCGACCCTGGAGCGCGAACCCGGCCGCGGCCAGCGCGCCGACCAGGGTCTTGCCCTCGCCGGTGGCCATCTCCACCACCGTGCCGCGCAACAGGCTCAGTACGCCCAGGAGTTGCACGTCGTAGGCCCGCTCGCCCAGGGCCCGTCGGCCGGCCTCGCGCCCGAGCGCGCACAACTCGACCATGGCGTCGTCGTCCCAGGGCGTGCCCGGAATCCCGGACGCCCGGCCGGCACGACCGAACCGGCCGCCGGAGCGCGCGGCGGCCCCCGGTTCGGGATCCGCGCCGCCGACCCGTACCCGCAGCGTGTGTGCCGCCGCGCGCAGTTCGGCGTCGGACAGATCGCGCAGCGCCGACTCGCGTTCGGCGGCGCGCCGGACCAGGGGGCGCAGGCCGGTCGGGGCCACGGTTCCGGGTTTGCCCAGGAAACGACGGACGGACCGGGTGAGAGCACCGGACGAACCCACGGGTCCTCCACTTCCGCGGGGCGGGTGGCGCCCCTGTCGTCGGCGGCCGAGGCGACGGCGACGTCGATCGGATGCCGTGCGAAGCGCGGTGTGTCCACCCGCGCCCGCCGTTCCGTACCGCGCCCCCGTAAACCCGACCCATCACAACCTCGGCCCCACGGCGCCGGGGATCCGGTCGGTGCGGCCGTTCGGACAACGAAGCGAGGTCCACGGCTGTTCCCTGTTCGTGACCCGGATTCCCTGTCCGTGATCGCACACCCCCGATCCGTGACAACGACGGCGGGACTCGACCGGCGGGATCCGGCCGGCGGCCGACGCGGCGGGCCCGAACGGTCGGCACGGCGAACGACTCGGGGCGGGGCCGCGAGTTCACGCGGCCCCGCCCCGAGTCGATCCGTGCGCGAAGTGGGGTCAGTCCGCCAGCAGTTCCGTGCGCAGGCGGGTCAGGATGCGGCTGAGCAGGCGCGACACGTGCATCTGGGAGATCCCGAGTCGGGCGCCGATCTGGGCCTGGGTCAGCTCCTGGCCGAACCGCATCGACACGATCTCCCGGTCCCGCTCCGGCAACGCGGCCAGCAGCGGCTTGAGTACGTGCAGGTTCTCCGCGACCTCGTAGCCGGGGTCGACGTAGGACGAGCGGCCGGAGTAGCCGTCGCCCGGACCGTCCTCGGAGGTGGGCGCGTCCAGCGAGGCGGCGGAGTAGCCGGCCGCCGCGGTCAGCCCCTCCATGACCTCCTCGATGCCGAGGTCCAGGTATTCGGCCAACTCGGCGGGGGTGGGTTCACGGTCGAACCGACCGGTGAACGCGTCCCGCGCGCGGGCCAGTTCGAGCCGCAGCTCCTGAAGTCGCCGGGGCACGTGCACGGCCCAGCTGGTGTCCCGGAAGAAGCGCTTGATCTCGCCCGAGATGGTGGGTATCGCGAAGGTGGGGAACTCGGTCCCGAACGAGGCGTCGAAGCGGTCGATCGCCTTGATCAGCCCGATGGTGCCGACCTGGACCATCTCCTCGACGGACTCGTGCCGCGAGCGATAGCGGCCGGCCACGAAGCGGACCAGGGGGAGGTTGAGTTCGATCAGGGTGTTGCGCACGTATTGGTACTCGTGCGTGCCCTCCTCCAGCACCCTCAGTCGGTCGAAGAGGACCTTGGACATCGCTCGCGCGTCGCTCGCGGTCGGCTCCGCGTGATCGGGCGAGGCCAAGGCGTCGAAAACCCGGTCGGCGGACCCGTCGGACGCGCCGACCGGGGATTCCGGAGCCGAGGACGCGAGTGCCGGGAACGCGACGGAACGAGCCGTGTGAGCAATCTCCGCGGCGGCTGTGGTCGCGGTCGTCGTGCTCGGGTTCATCGTCTGCCTTCCCCTCTTGTCGTACACGGTGCGTGGGCGCGGTGCATTGTTCCGACGTCCGGGCATACTGCCCCGCCTCTTTCGGCGTACACCCCTTCGCCGCGGATTATTACGGTCCGGCCTCGACCCCCACCCTACGCGCGTGCCGCGCCGGACCTACCGAGCAGTACCCACAGCAGGAACGGGCCGCCCAGCACCGTGGTCACCACGCCGACCGGAATCTCCACGCCGTCCAGGACGATTCGGCCCAGCATGTCGGCCAGCACGATCAGGATCGCGCCGACCAGCATCGAGCCCAGGACGGGCACCCGCAGCGGCCCGGTCAGCCGTCCGGCGATCACCGGCGCGGCCAGCGCGACGAAGCCCACCGGCCCGCAGATCCCGACCGCCAGACCCGCCAGGCAGACCGCCGCGACCAGGCAGATCAGCCGGATCCGGCCCGGATCCAGGCCGAGCGAGGAGGCGGTGGAGTCGTCGAAGCGCAACACGTCAAGCTTGCGACCGAGCGCGAGGGCGAGCGGGACCAGCACGGCGAGCCCGATCAGTACCGGCCATGCCACGCTGTAGCCGCGCCCGTTCAGGCTGCCCGAACTCCATACGTACAGCGCGCTCGCGGAGTTGAGCGAGCGCCGGGCGAGCACCACCTGGGTGATCGCGGACGCCAGCGCGGACAGCGCCAGGCCGACCACCAGGACCCGATAACCGCGTTGGCCCAGCCCGCCGGCCACCGCGGTGACCACCACGGCGGCGACGAGCGCGCCGATCGGTCCGGCCCACCAGGCACCGAACGAGCCGCTCGCGCTGAAGCTGACCGAGACCAGGACGGCGGCGGTGGCGCCGTCGTTGACGCCGAGCAACTCCGGGGTGGCGAGCCGGTTTCGGGCCAGTGTCTGGGTCAGGCAGCCCGCGACGCCCAGCGCCGCGCCCGCCGCCGCGCCGGCCACGATCCGACCCAGCCGGAACTCGCGGACCAGCAGCACGTCGAAGTGGTCCCCCCGGCCCAGGATCGCGTCGAAGGTGCGGACCAGGCCCAGTTCGCGCTGGCCGGAGTACACCGACACCACGATCGCCGCGGCCAGCGCGACCGCGAGCAGCGTCGTGGCCAGCACCGACCGACCGGGCAACAGCAGGGAGAACCGACCCCGGCGCAACACCAGATGCTCGGGCAACCGGCGCACGCGCCGCACCAGCGCCGCCGAACGCGCGGCCTCGTCCGCGCGCGCCGCCTCGTGCCCGGGTACGGCCGCGTGCTCGGGCACCGGCTCGCCCGCACGCGCCACTTCGCTTCCCCGCGCCGCCCCCGCGCCCCCGCGCCCTCGCCCGATCAGGCGCCGCACCCGCGCGGCACCGCCGACACCCCCGCCCGACGCCGACATCGACTCCGGCGCGTCCGTCAGGCCCAGCGCGCCCAGCCGCCGCGACCGCACCACGCCGATCAACAGCGGTGCGCCGATCAGCGCCACGATCACCGAGACCGGCGCCTCGAACGGCCGGGCCACCACCCGGGCCGCGACGTCGGCGGCGGTCAGTACGGCCGCGCCGATCAGCGCGGAGAAGCACAGTTGGGCGAGGATGCGCGGACCGGCCAGGGTGCGGGCGAGGAAACCGGCGAGCAGGCCGAGGAAGGAGATCGGGCCGACCAGGGCCACCGACGACGCGGTGAGCAGCGTCACCGACACCGCGACCAGGGCCCGGGTCAGCGCCGGGCGATGGCCGAGCCCACGAGCCAGGTCGTCGCCCAGGACCAGCGCCGACAACGACCGCGAGACCAGCACCGCGAGCACGAACCCGCCCGCGAGCACCGGCGCGAGGCTGCCGAGCGAGTCGAAGCCCTGGATGCCGGCCAGCGAACCGAGGATCCAGAAGCGGAAGTTGTCGTACGCCTCGGTGGAGTTGACGATCAGGATGTTGGTGATCCCACCGAAGGTGGCGCTCAGCGCGGCGCCCGCGAGCACCAACCGCATCGGCGAACCGCCGCCGCGCCGGGCGGAGATGGCCAGGACCAGCAGTCCGGCGACGGCGGCGCCGGCGAACGCCCAGACCAGATAGCCGTATCCGGTCTGCACGCCGACCAGGGTGATGCCGAGCACGACGCCGAGCGAGGCGCCCGCGTTGACCCCGAGCAGGCCGGTCTCGGCGAGCGGGTTGCGGGTGACGGTCTGCAACAGGCAGCCGGCCGTGCCCAACGCGGCGCCGGTGAGCAACGCGGTCAGCGTGCGCGGCAGCCGCAGATCGCGAATGACAAGGGTCAGATGACTGTCGGAGCGGGCGCCGTGCCGGTTGAATATGTAGTCGAAGGCGCCGCCGACACCGACCTCGCCGGCGCCCACCGAAAGCGAGATCCCGGTCAGCACCACCACCGTCGCGGTCAACGCGATCGCGGCGATCAGGACCGTACGCCGACCGGCCGCGCGCCCCGAGGGGTCGTCGCGGTGATCGTCCGAGTGCGCCCCGGGCGTGGCGTCGGTGGACATGCTCGGCGGGTCACCCAGGTTTTGCAGAATCGGCTGATGCACAGTCATAAAGTGAGGCTAACCTAACCACCGAGCACCCTTGGAAGGCCGCATCACGCCGACTTCGAGCCCGCGGCGCGGGCCCCACCGGGATCGACCATGAGATCGATATTAGGTTAGGCTAACCTAAATCCCGACCAACGGGGTTGTGCTTGCCAAGGGGAGTTTCGTGCACCCATCAGACCTCGCCGGTCGCGTCGCGGTGGTCACCGGCGCCGCGCAGGGCATCGGTGCCGCCGTGGTGCGGGCCCTCGTCGACCAAGGCGCGACCGTCGCCGCCACCGACCGCAATCCGACCGGCGTCAAAGACCTGATGGCCGACGACGGCACCGACGCGGTGATCGCCTACCCGCTCGATGTCACCGACGCCTCGGCGGTCGACGCCACCATCGCCGCGATCGAGAACCACCTCGGGCCGATCGACATCCTGGTCAACGTGGCCGGTGTGCTGCGCGTCTCACCGGTGACCGAACTCACCGACCGGGACTGGGCCGACACGTTCGCGGTCAACACCACCGGCGTGTTCCACACCGGTCGGGCGGTGGCCGGACCGATGGCCGCGCGCGGGCGCGGCAGCATCGTCACGGTCGGCTCCAACGCGGTCGGCGTCCCGCGCACCGGGATGGCGGCCTACGCGGCCTCCAAGGCCGCCGCCACGATGTTCACGATGTGTCTGGGACTGGAGCTGGCACGCAGCGGTGTGCGCTGTAACGTGGTTTCGCCGGGTTCCACCGACACCCCGATGCAACGCGCCCTGTGGACCGACCCCGAGGTGCCGAAGCGGGTGCTCGACGGCGATCCGGCGACGTGGCGCACCGGGATTCCGCTCGGCCGGATCGCGGACCCCGCCGACATCGCCGAGGCGGTCGTGTTCCTGGCCTCGGACCGAGCCCGACAGATCACCATGCACAACATGTACGTCGACGGCGGCGCCACGCTGCACGTGTGACGAACGGGCGTTCCTCGTATGGGACTTCGACCACGACCCGCCCGCCGCACCTGCCCCCGCACCCCCGCACCCCCGCACCCCCGCGCGACGCAAGGCGACGCACCGCGCGCGGCGACCGGAACCGCAGACCGTGGAAGCGGACCGCGGCGCATCCGCTCGACGTGCCCCACTCGCCCGGCCCACCGGCAGACCGACCGGTCGTCGGTGCCGCACGGACTCCGTACCACCCCGTCGGAGAATCAAAGGAGCCTCAGGTGACCACCCCAGAAGCCACCGGCCTGGCCACAGTGGGCGCGGCGACCGCGCTGCTGGAGGCGTATCGTCCGGGCGACACACGCTTCTTCGCGTCCCCCACCCGCACCCTGCTCGCGCACGGCACGCAGGCCGAAGTCGTGCACGACACAAGGCCGTTGCCGACACGCGTGGCCGCGACACTGGCCGACGCGAGCCCGGTCGGCGGCCGGCCGCCGATCGTGCTCGGCGCGGTGCCCTTCGACCAGAGCGCACCCGCCGCGCTCGTGGTGCCCGGCACGATCGACTGGGGGCCGCCGCTGTCCGCCGACCCGCTGATCGCGCTGGCCGCTCCCGCGCCGCCGCCGACCGACTGGGACATCCGCCCTGTACCCGCGCCGGAGGCCTACCGCGCAAGCGTCGCCGAGGCGGTGCGGCGCATGCGCGCGGGGGCGTTCGACAAGGTCGTGCTCGCCCGCACCCTGGAACTGCACGCGGCCGATCCGCCGGACATACCCGTCCTGTTGCAGCGCCTGGCCCGTCGTGATCCGCAGGGGTACACCTTCGCGGTCCCGGGCACCCGGCCCGACCACACCCTGATCGGTGCCAGCCCCGAACTGCTCGTCTCCCGGCACGGCGAGCGTGTGGTCGCCAACCCGCTCGCCGGATCCGCCAAGCGCAGCACCGACCTGGCCGAGGACGTACGCCGCGCGATGGCCCTGCTCGAATCCGAGAAGGACCTGCACGAACACGCCGTCGTGGTGGCGGCCGTGCGGGACGCGCTCGCCCCGCTCTGCGCCACGCTGGAGATCCCGGAACGGCCGACCCTGGTCTGCACCGCCGCGATGTGGCACCTGTCCACCACCGTCACGGGCACCGTGGACCCGGAACGACGGCCCTCCGCCCTGGAGTTGGCCTGCGCGCTGCACCCGACGCCGGCCGTCTGCGGCACCCCGACCGGCACCGCGCGGCAGACCATAGCCGACCTCGAACCCTTCGACCGGGGCCTGTACACCGGCATGGTCGGCTGGGGCGACGCGGACGGCGACGGCGAATGGGTGGTCACCATCCGCTGCGCCGAGGCGGCGAGCGACGTGCTGCGTCTGTACGCCGGTGCGGGCATCGTCGCGGAGTCCTCCCCGGACGCGGAAACCGCCGAGACCGAGGCCAAGTTCCGCACCTTCCTGCACGCCGTGGCGGGTGAACGATGAGCACCCCGAGCGCCCCGAGCGCCCCGAGCGCCCCGAACCCCGGGCCGCCCGCGCCCACCTGGCCCGCCGAGTTCGCCGAGCGCTACCGCGCGGCCGGTTGGTGGCGCGGCGAGACCTTCGGCGGCGTCCTGCGCGACCGCGCCGCCGCGCACCCGGACCGGGTCGCGATCGTGGACGGCGAACGCCACTGGACCTACCGCGACCTCGACGAGCGAGCCGACCGCGTCGCCGCCGGACTGCTCGCGCTCGGCGTCGCCAGGGGCGACCGGGTCGTGGTGCAACTGCCCAACGTGGCCGAGTTCTTCGCCGTGATCTTCGGCCTGTTCCGGATCGGCGCCCTGCCGGTGTTCGCGCTGCCCGCACACCGCCGGACCGAGATCGGCCACTTCTGCGCGTTCAGCGAGGCCGTCGCCTACGTGATCCCCGACGTGTCCGACGGCTTCGACCACCGCACCCTGGCGAGCGCGGTACAGGCGGTCACACCCACGCTTCGGCACGTCCTGGTGGTCGGCGACCCGGGCGAACACACCGCGCTGGTCGACATCGAGCGCGACCCGGTGGAGATCACCGACCCGCCGGCCCCGGGCGATCTCGCCTTCCTGCAACTGTCGGGAGGCAGTACGGGTGTGCCCAAGCTGATCCCGCGCACCCACGACGACTACATCTACTCGCTGCGCGGCTCCAACGAGATCTGCGAGGTGGACGCGGACAGCGTGTATCTGTGCGCGCTGCCCGCGGCCCACAACTTCCCGCTCAGCTCGCCCGGCACGCTCGGCGCGCTGTACGCGGGCGCACGGGTGGTGTTGTGCCCCAAACCCACCCCCGACGTCGCCTTCGCCCTGATCGAACGCGAACGGGTGACCATCACCGGCGTGGTTCCGCCGCTCGCCCTCGCCTGGACCGAGGCCGCCGAGCGCGGCGGCTTCGACCTGGGCAGCCTGCGCGTACTCCTGGTCGGCGGCGCCAAGTTCAGCGAGGAGGCGGCTCGTAGGGTCGCCCCCACCCTCGGCTGCACCCTGCAACAGGTGTTCGGGATGGCCGAGGGCCTGGTCAACTACACCCGCCTCGACGACCCCGACGAGGTGATCGTCACCTCGCAGGGCCGACCGATCTCCCCGGACGACGAGATCCGCATCGTCGACGACGCCGACGTCCCGCTTCCCGACGGCGAGACCGGACACCTGCTCACGCGCGGCCCCTACACGATCCGCGGCTACTGGAACGCGCCCGAGCACAACGCGAGATCGTTCACCGAGGACGGCTTCTACCGCACCGGCGACGTGGTCCGCAGACTCGCCTCCGGCCACCTCGTGGTGGAGGGCCGGGCCAAGGACCAGATCAACCGGGGCGGCGAGAAGGTGGCGGCGGAGGAGGTGGAGAACCACATCCTGGCCCACCCGTCCGTGCACGACGCGGCCGTGGTCGCGGTACCGGACGCCTACCTGGGCGAACGCACCTGCGCGTACGTGATCCTGCGCGCCGGCGCCGAACCGCTCAAGCCCGTGGCCATCCGCCGCTTCGTCCGCGAACGCGGTCTGGCCGGCTACAAGGTGCCCGACCACGTCGAGTTCGTCGAGACGTTCCCGTATACCGGCGTCGGCAAGGTCAGCAAGAAGGACCTGCGCGCGGCCATCGCGGCCGGACTGGCCGCCCGGGCCGGCTGAACCCGCGTCGTCCACCCCCACACCACCTCCCGAAGGACCGCCTCCCCGATGGCACTGCCCAAGATCGCCCCCTATCCCATGCCGACCTCGGCCGACCTGCCGACGAACCGGGTGGACTGGACCGTGGATCCCACCCGCGCCGCGCTCCTCGTGCACGACCTCCAGAACTACTTCCTGTCCGCGTTCACCCCGAACGCCTCGCCGATCACCGAACTGCTCGCCAACGTCGCCCGCCTCAAGGACGACTGCGACCGACTCGGCGTCCCCGTGGTCTACTCCGCGCAGCCCGGCGGCCAGACCGCCGAACAGCGCGGCCTGCAGCAGGACTTCTGGGGCCCGGGACTGCCCGACGACCTGCACGCGGCGGCCATCGCCGCACCGGTCGCGCCCGGCCCCGCCGACACCGTGCTGACCAAGTGGAAGTACAGCGCCTTCGTCCGCACCGAGTTGCGCCGCTGGATGCGCGACCTGGAGCGCGACCAGCTGATCATCGTCGGGGTGTACGCGCACATCGGTGTGACCACCACCGCGTGCGACGCGTGGATGCAGGACATCCAGACGTTCGTGGTGGCCGACGCGGTGGCAGACTTCACCTCGGACAACCATCGCATGGCCCTGTCCTGGGCCGCCGCGAACTGCGCGGTGGTCACCGATACCACATCACTCTTCGCGGGAAAGTAGACCGGACATGGCCCTGACCCTCGAGCTGATCCGCACCGACGTGGCCGACATCCTCGGCGAGGACCCGGCGGACATCCCCGACGACGAGAACCTGGTCGACTACGGCCTGGACTCGGTCCGGGTGATGGCGCTGGTGGAGCGCTGGACCCGCGACCACGGGGTGAGCGTGGACTTCGCCGACCTGGCGGAGCGGCCGACGCTGGAGGGGTGGTCGGAACTGCTCGCGCCGAGGCCGTAGTCGTCCGGTTCACGGGTGGCGTGGATCCGGGGCGCACAGGGCGTGGTCGATCAGCGCCGCGGTCGCCGCGTCCACCCGTGCACCGCCCGCCTCGTCGTTCTCGTCGACGCCGTTGCGCACCACCAGGACCGCGCGGCGCCCGTCGTCGGTGACGCCGTTCTCGCTGGAGAAGCCCAGGTCGTCGCCGCCGTGTTGCCAGTATCGCCCGCCGCAGCTCAACTCGGTGCTCTCCAGGCCCAGACCGTAACCGCGTCCGGGCTCGTCGGGAATCGCACGCGTACGCCGCATCTCGGCCGATTCGGCGGGCCCGAGCAGCCGGCCGGACGACAAGGCGACGAAGAACCGGTCGATGTCGCTCGGCGTGCTGTGGATGGCGCCCGACGCGTCGGCGACGGTGTGGTTGAGCACGGTGGTGTCGGTCGGCCGGGTGTCGCCCGCGAAGGTGTGCTGCGCCTGTGCGTGCGGCCGGGGCAGATACGGATCGTCGTCCGGGACGCGGGTGTCGTGCAGGCCGAGCGGGCGGATGATGCGATCGCGGACCTCCTCGCCCCAGGAGCGGCCGGTGACCTGCCGGATGATCAGGCCCACCAGCAGGTAGTTGGTGTTCGAGTACGCCCACGAACTCCCCGGCTCGAAGCGGCTCGGCAGGGTCAGCGCGGCGGCGACCAGATCCTCGGCGCGATAGTGCCGGAAACGGTTCTCCCGGTAGCCGCGCGCCGAGTAGAGGGCGGGTACGGCGGCGGGCAGCGCGGTGTAGCCGGGGATGCCGCTGGTGTGTTGGAGCAGGTGGCGCAGGGTGATCCGGCGGCCGTCGTTGCCGTTGCCGCGCACCACGCCCGGGAGCCGGGCCTCGATCGGTTCGTCGAGTCGCAACCGGCCCTCGGCGACCAGTTGGAGCGCGACGGTGGCGACGAAGGTCTTGGTCGTGCTGCCGGTGCGGTAGTGGCCGTTCGGGGGCAGCGGGCGGCCGGTGTGGAGTTCGGCCTCGCCGCTGCGGGCGGTACGGACGGTGCCCGCGCCGCCGGGCGTCGGGCGAGCCGTGTAGTGCACGGTGACGCCGATCGCGCCGGCCGCGTGGACCGCGTCGGTGTCGCGTTGGAGACGGGAGGCACGGGAGGAGTCGGTGGGGGAGTCGGTGCCCGCGACCGCCGTCGCCGCGTGCGGGGCGGCCGCCGTCAGGGTCAGGGCGACGCCCAGGACCAGGGCCGCCGGGCGGGACGACCTTCCGCGGATCCGGTTCGGCGCGGTCATCGTCGCGCGCCCCCCTCGGGGCAGAGCAGGCGGTCGGTGAGCCGTTGGATCGCGACCTCGGCGCGCAGGCCGTGTTCGTCGTCCGTGTAGGTGCCGTTGGC
The DNA here is from genome assembly GCF_003967355.1 of Embleya hyalina. Lineage (GTDB taxonomy): Bacteria > Actinomycetota > Actinomycetes > Streptomycetales > Streptomycetaceae > Embleya > Embleya hyalina. The sequence goes on from NZ_BIFH01000014.1 coordinate 412,527, forward strand.
CACGATCACCGCGCTGCGCCGGCCGTGCTCGGTGACGCCGACGCGGATCTTGGAGCCCTCGACGTCCCCGCCGTGGCCCCACCGGTACCCGCCGCACGGCAGCGGTTGGCGCATCAGGCCGAGACCGCACCGCACACCCGGCATCACCTGCTCGAAGTCGGGCGGCATCGGTACGGTCTCGCGCATCAGCGCGAGTTGCGCCGGCGGGAGCAGTCGGCCGCGCAGCAGCGCGGTGAAGAATCGGTCCAGGTCGGCGTGTGTGGTGACCAGTTCGCCGGCGGCGTCGGCCCAGGACATGTTGCGTACGGTCGTGTCCACCCACTCGTCCCGGTCCGGGAAGCGATGGTACGAGTGGGCGTACGGCGCGGGCAGGGTCGGGTCGTCGCCCGGGGCGTGGGTGCCGGTGAGGCCGAGCGGACGCAGCACCCGGGCACGCACCTCCTCGGCCCAGTGTCGGCCGGTGACCCGCTCGACGATCATCCCGGCCAGGACGTAATTGGTGTTCGAGTACTCCCAGTTCGGCGCCGGGTCGTCGGGCGCGGCGGGCGGGAAGCCCGGTGGGAACCGCAGCGCGGCGGCGACGAGTTCGGCCGGCCCCATGTGGCGAAACCGCATCCGCTCGAAGTCGGCGGCGGTGTCGCCGAGTTCGATGCTGTAGTTGTGCAGCCCACTGGTGTGTCGCAGCAGGTTGTGCACGCTCACCCGGCGTCCGTCGTTGCCGTTGCCGGCCACCACGCCCGGCAACCACCGGTCCACCGAATCGGTGAGCGACAACCGCCGCTCGGCGACCAGTTGCAGCACGACGCCGGCCACGAACGCCTTGGTGGCACTCCCGGCCCGCAACGCGCCGCCGCGCGGCATCGGTCGCCCGGTCCGCAGGTCGCCGACACCGGCACTCGCCTCGATCCGCTCGGACCCGTCCCGGAGCAGGATCGCGACATTGACGTAGCCGCCCTCGCGAAGCAGCCACTCCGCCTCCCGGCGCAGTCGCGCACCGCCTTCCTGTGTCCGCCGCGCGGCGGCGGCGGGCGCGGTGGCGACCGCGGCGGACCCGGCCAGCGCCACGGCCAGTACGCAGCACCGGCGACGGGTCACGGTGGTGGGATTGCCGGGCAGGTGGATCGTATTCGGGAACACGCCGACTCCTCGGGGACGCACGGGTACCCCCCGAGGGTCCCGTCCGACGGGGTGCCGCAACGATCGTGCGGACACCCGAACCGGCGGGGGTGGAGCCCGGTGCGCGGAGGTGGGGTCAACCGAACCGGGCCGGGTTAGAGTCGGGCATGGCAACAGACGAGGGGACGACCGTTCGGGTCGACAGTTGGATCTGGTCGGTGCGGCTGACCAAGACCCGCTCGCTTGCCGCCGCGGCCTGCAAGGCCGGGCACGTGCGGGTCAACGGGGACCGGGTCAAGCCCGCCCAGACCGTCAAGGTCGGGGACGAGGTGCGGGTGCGCGTGGACGGCTACGAGCGGATCGTCGTGGTCAAGCGCATCGTGCGCAAACGGGTCGGGCCGCCGGTGGCCGCCGAGTGCCTGACCGACAACAGCCCGCCGCGTCCGCCTCGGGACGACCTGATGGTTCCCCAACGGGATCGGGGCACGGGCCGCCCGACCAAGCGCGACCGCCGCCTCCTGGAGCAGTTCCGCGAACACTGACGGATGGTGCGGTGGGCCCACCGAGCGGAGTGGGCCCACCCAGGCGGGTCAGACCGCGCCGGATCCCGTCGACCCCTCGTTCTTCGCCGACCCGGCCGACCCCGGGGACCCCACCCACTCGACCACGGCGTCCCTCGATGCCACCGCACGCGGCAACGTCTCGCCGCGGAAGAACGACGGCGCGACGAAGCGATACCCGAGCATGAGCACCGCGCCCAGCAACAGCGCGCCGATCCCGGTCAGGAACACCCCGCCGAGTTGCCAGTGCGGCGCGAACGGCAGGGTCCAGTACGTCGTGCCGTAGTCCTTGTCCGAGTAGACGTAGCAGGCGTCGATGAAGAAGTACGCCAGCAGTGCGCCGCCGAGCCCCGGCATGATGCCCTTGGTGATCAGGTCGCGCCGACTGCGGGTGAGCACGCGCCGGTAGTACCAGACGCAGGCGAAGCCGGTGATGCCGTAGTAGAACGCGATGGCCAGGCCGATCGAACCGATCGAGTCGGTCAGTACGTTCGTGCTGACCCGGGTGATCGCCACGTAGAACGCCACCGACGCGATCCCCATGCCGACCGTGGACCAGGTCGGCACCTGGTTGCGGGTGTGCACGCGCGAGAACTTCGCCGGGATGGCCCGGTGCGCGGCCATCGACAGCGCGGTGCGCGCGGTGGGCAGGATGGTGGTCTGGGTGGACGCCGCCGACGAGGTCAGCACCATGAACACCAGCAACTTGGCCATGAACCAGCCGAATCCGACGCTGCCGAAGACGCTCGAACCCAGGCTGGACAGTACGTCCCCGGAGTTGTCCGGATTGGCCAGACCGTCGCCGGTGTCGCCGGCGCCCGCGAAGGACAGCGCCGAGGTGCTGATCAGGACGTAGATCAGGAGGAGCAGGACGGTCGAGATCACCGCGGCCCGGCCGGGGGTGCGCGCGGAGTCCGCGGTCTCCTCGTTGATCGACACGGCCGTGTCCCAGCCCCAGTAGATGAACACTGCGGCCAGGACGCCCTTCGTCAGCGCGTCGACCGAGTCGATCTCGAACGGGTCGAACCAGGACCACGCGACGTGGACCGAGCCGTCCGGGGCGTTGCCGAGATAGACCTTCCAGAGCGCGGTGAGGCCGAGGGCGACCAGGACCACGATCTCGATGGTCAGCAGCACCTTCTGCAGGTTGGCGGACAGTTCGATGCCGACGTAGCAGATCCAGGTCATCAGGATGATCCAGACCACGCCCGCGAACGTGGTCCAGAACGTGTCCTCGGCGAGGCCGTGGGCGCCGACCAGTCGGAAGCCGTACTGGCCGGCGATCTGCGCGAGGTTGGCCATCACGATGACGTCCGCGACGATGATGGCCCAACCGCCCATCCAGCCGGTCATCGGGCCGAACGTGCGCGATCCCCAGGTGAAGGTGGTGCCGCAGTCCGGGTTGTCCTCGTTGAGTTCCTTGTAGCCGTACGCGATCAGGAACATCGGGACGAAGGCCAGGACCATGACGATCGGCGATTGCAGACCGACGCCCGCGACGATGATGCCGAGGGTGGCGGCCAGACTGTAGGCCGGTGCGGTGGAGGCGAGCCCGATCACGACGCTGGACGCGAGGTCCAGGGCGCCGGTCTTGAGGCCCTTCTCGCCGGCTGCGCGACGCGGGAGCGGTTCGGGCGCGGAGGGTCTTGCGGGGTCGGTGGAGACCATGGCGAACCGTCCTGTCCTAGACGGATGTTTTCTACCCGTTCGACCGATATCGGACCATTGAAGCAGGGGATCAGATTAGACCCCCCGACAAGCCGTCCGGCAGCCCCGAAGGCCGGAAAAATCAAGGGAACTGATGTCGTGTCAGGCGAGTGGGGCGGGGAGCGTCGCGGAGTGCGGCGGGGTGGTCACCGTCGGCCACGACGTCGACACCGCGCCCCTCCCCGCCCGCGGGCGCCGCTCAGGCCGGCACCCGGGTCGGTTCGGGGGTCGTGTGCTCGGCGGTCGGAACGGCGTGCGCGGGTGCGCGCCCCCGCATGCGGGAGTCCGTCCAGGTGCTCGCCAGGGCGATCAGGCCCAGCGCGACGCCGACCCACGCGACGGCGGCGTAGTCGAAGCCGGCCGCGATCACCCGGCCGCCGAGCAGCGGGCCGACGGTGATGCCGACGTTGAACGCCGCCGTGTTGGTCGCGCCGGCGAGGGTGGGGGCGTCGGACGCGATGGCGAACACCCGGGCGTTGACGGCCGGGTTGGCCGCGAAGCCGCCCGCGCCGAGCAGGAAGACCAGGACGAGGGTGGCGGGCACGTTCCGCGCGGTCAGCGCGAGCAGCAAGGACACGACGACGATCGTGCCGAGGCTGCCGTACAGCGTGCCGAACGGGTGTTCGTCGGCCAGTCGTCCGCCGACCGTGATCCCGACCACCGCGCCCACCCCGTACCAGGACAACACCAGCGGCACCCACGCCTCGCCGATCCCGGTGGTGTTGGTCAGCATCGTGCCGAGGTAGCTGAACACCGCGACCACGGCGCCGAAACCGGCCGCCGTCGTGGTGTAGGCGACCCACAGTCGCGGTCGGCGCATGGAGCGCAGTTCGGTCCGGACCGAGCGCGGCGTCTCGTCCGCGGTGTGACCGCCGGGCAGGACCGCGTACACCGCGACCGTGCTCAGCGCGGTGAGGAGGGCGACCGCCCAGAAGGCGGCACGCCAGCCGGCCCAGTTGCCGATCATGGTGCCGAGCGGGAGGCCGACCACGGTGGCCAGGGACAGTCCGCCCGCGACCACCGCCATCGCCTTGGCCCGCGCGTTCGGGGCGACCAGGCCGATGGCGGTGACGGCCGCCACCGCCCAGAAGCCGGCATAGGCGATGGCGCTGACCACGCGGGTGGCGAGCACCACCCAGTAGCCGGGGGCGAGCGCGCCGACCACGTGGCCCAGGACGAATACGGCCTGGAAGGCGATCAGGGCGGTCCGTCGCGGCCAGTGCAGGGTCAGTACGGCGAGCAGGGGCGCGCCGACGACCATGCCGACGGCGAAGGCCGAGATCAGCAGCCCGGCGTCGGGGATGGAGACGCCGAGGTCGGCGGCCATCGTCTCCAGCAGTCCGGAGAGCATGAACTCCGAGGTGCCTTGGGCGAATATGCCGAGTCCGAGGACGTAGACGGCCAGGGGCATGGGGTACTCCCGAGTCGGTGGTGCGGGCGTTCATGTTTTGGAATGTTCAGTTCAAAATGGGGGCATGCATGGGCGGGGCGCGAGGGTGTGGTGGGCGCCGTGTCGGCTCGGCGCCCGCGGACCGCTAGAGCGCCGCGAGTGTCGTCTCCGCGATCGCCGTGAGCCCCGCGCGGTCCACCCCGCTGCGGGCGGCGAGTCGGATTCCCGACACCGCGCCGATCACCGCGTGTGCGAGCGCGTCGGCGTCCTTGTCCCGGTCGATGTCGCCGTCGAGCCGGCCGGCGTCGATGGCGGCCTTGATCGCGGCGTGCCGGCGGCGATAGTCCCGTTCGAGCAGCGCCGTCACCTCGACGTCGCGGCCGGACAGTTCGATCGCGGTGTTGACCACCAGGCAGCCGCGCCGGTCACCGAGGTGGTCGGTCTCGTCGACCACGATCGTGGTCAGCAGGTCGCGGATCTTGTCGTGCACGGGACGATCGTTCTCCAGGTTCGCGACCTGGACGCTCGTCATGTGCTCGATGTAGCGCCGCAGCGCGCGCAGGAACAGATCGCGCTTGCTGCCGAACGTGTTGTAGATGCTGCTGCGGCCGAGGCCGGTCGCGTCGCACAGGTCCTGCGTCGAGGTGGCCTCGTAGCCCGCCCGCCAGAACGCGTCGAGCGCGGCCTGGACCGCCTGCTCCTCGTCGAACTTCCGTGGTCGGGCCATGTCGAGCACGCTAGCAGGTTTTGTAATGAGTGGTCCAATAAGGTTGATCGCTCTCCGCCATCGACGCCGCACGTTCGAGAGGGAAGGATTGTCGACCATGGTGGAGTGGGGGCCTCTGGCCGGGCTGGACGGGATCGACTGGGCGGGTTCGGGACACGCGTACGGCTCGGCCGAGGACGTGCCCGAACAACTGCGCGCGTTGCGCTCGGCGGACGCGGGGGAGCGGGGGCGGGCGCTGGACGCGCTCTACGGCAACATCTTTCATCAGGGCAGTCGTTACGAGGCGACGGCGCAGGCCGTACCGTTCCTGCTCGCGCTCGTCGCGGACCCGGGCACCCCGGATCGGGCCGAACTGGTGCACCTGCTCGCGGCGTTGGCGATCGGATTCGACGAGGTGCACCTTCCCGACGGGGTGGCGATCGCCGACTGGCGCGCTGCGGTGGGTCGGGCGCGCGCCGAGGGCGAGGAGGGGGCACGGCGGCGGTTCGACGGGTGGATCGCGGAGGCCGACGGGGAGGTCGAGCGGCGGGCCAGGGAGCGGCGGCGGGACACCTTCGACTTCGAGAAGTCGTGCCGGGCGGCCGAGTACGAACTGCGCGCGTACGACGCGGTACGCGCCGGGGTGCCGACGCTGTGCGGTGTGCTGACCGACCCGGATCCGCGACTGCGGGCGGCGGCGGCCCACGCGGTCGGCTGGTTTCCCGAGGAGGCGCCGCGGATCCTGCCCCGGCTGCGCGACCTGCCGGCGACGGAACCGGTACCGGGCGTGGCGGCGAACGCGATCGTGGCGATCGGTCTGCTCGGCGACGCGGCCCAGATAGCCCCGCTGCGGGCGTACCACCAGGGCACCGACGAACCCCTGGCCCGCTGGGCGGCGGCGATCGCGCTGGCCCGGCTCGGCGCGGCCGACCTCGAGGTGATCGCCGAACTCGCCGCCTGCACGGTGGACCCGCCGACCGACGACGAGGCGGTCCCGATGGGGTTCTTCGACGGGGACCTGCGGGCCTACGCGTCGAGCAGCCTGGTCGCCCTCGAAGCCGGCGAACTCCCGGTCGACGTACTGGAATCGGTCCTGGCAGGGCTGTCCCGCACCTCCGGCCCGGCAGCCTTCGCCATCACGGACGCGGCACTCCGCCTGGCCTTCGGCACGGAGGCGCGGGCTACGCCGGCACCGGCCTTCGCCGACTTACCGGAGGCGCGGCGCCGGGTCGTGGCGACCCTGGCCGAACTGGACGTGGACACCTGGAAGTGGGTCAACTTCCGCGAGCTGCTGCGGGCGCGCGACCTGCCGGACGACCGGGCGGCCTGCCGGAGGTACGCGGGATTGGCGGAGGACTGAGCCCGTGCCCCGGCGGGGTGGTGGCTACCGCGTCGGCGGTGCCCGCAGCGTCTCCGGGTCGGTGGCGGCCGTCAGCAGGCGGGCGTGGATGGCGGTGCCGGCCCGGGTGTAGGCGCTCTCGTCGTCGTGCAGGACGCTGATGCCGTTGGCGGTTTCCAGGAACGCGATGATCTCGAAGACGAGTTGGGCCACGTCCAGGTCCCGGTGGGCCTCGCCCCGGGTCTTCGCGGCCTCGGCCTCGGCGATCAGCAGTGCGCGCCAACCACTCCAGGCACCGGCCAGCGCGTCGCGGACCCGGCCCGGGCGGGCGTCGAATTCGGCGGCGGTGTTGAAGAAGAAGCAACCACCGGGGAAGACCCGCTCGCGCGAGTAGGCGATCCAGCGCTCGGTCAGCCGCCACAGCCGGATCAGGCCGGCCGGCCCCTCCATCGCCGGGGTCACCACGTGGTCCACGTAGACCTCGATCGCCGCGCCGATCGCGGCGAGTTGCAATTCCTCCTTGGATCCGAAGTGGGCGAACACCCCGCTCTTGCTGATCTCCAGATCGCTCGCGAGCCGGCCGATGGACAGGCCCTCCAGTCCCTCCATCGAGGCGATGTCGGCGGCCCGATGGACGATCGCCTGCCGGGTGCGATCGCCCTTGCGGACTCGCCCGTCGGTCGCGGACGTGCTCATGACCACTCCTGTCTGCGCCGGCTCGACCGGTCCGGCCCCTCGGGTCGGCCCGCCGCCTGCTCGGCCGACCGGCGTCGATTATCCCGCTGTCGCGCCCGCCCCCGGGCCTTGACAGTCTTCGCCGACCTGATAAATAGTACGACCGGTCGTGCAATTTTGATACAACGGGTTGCATCCCATCCCGACGAACCACTCACCCAGGGGGCATGCGGACATGACCTATCCGAAGGGGACCGGCGCCATCGCCCGCCGGATCGATACCGAACCCGCCTCGACGGCAACGGCGCCGGCCGTTCCGAGGGACCCGGCGCGCCCCGTGGCGGGCGGTGTGCGGGCCGGGGAGACGTCCGCGCGGTTGACCCTGAGGGCGGTGACGGCGCTGTCCCCGAGGGCCGCCGGGGCGCTGGCGTATGTGCTGTTTCGGCGTCCTTTCGGGCGCAGTCCGGTCCGGCCCGCGGAGCGTTCGGCGCACCTGTTCGCGGTCACCGACACGTTGGACGTCGGCGGTCGGAAGGTCGTCACCTACCGCTGGGGCGACGGGGCCGATCCGGTTCTGCTGCTGCACGGATGGCAGTCCCGGGCCTCGCGCTTCGCGCCGTTCGTCGAGGAGTTGCGGGCCCGGGGCCTGACCCCGATCGGCTTCGACGCGCCGGGGAACGGGGATTCGGGCGGGATCGGGCCCACGGTTTTGGACTATGCCGAGATCGCCCGGCAACTCCAGGAGCGGCACGGGCGGTTCCGGGCCATGCTGGCGCATTCCTTCGGTGTGCTCGGGGCCTTCCAGGCGTTGCGCTCGGGAGTGCGGGCGGATCGGGTGGTGGCGATCGGCGGAGTGTGCGACATGGAATACCTGTTGTACCGGTTCAGCGCCCGACTCCGGTTGGACGCGCGGGTCGTGGCGCTGGTCCGGGAGCGGGCGGACGAGCGGCTGCTGGCCCCGGAGTCGGACATCTGGGAGCGGTTCTCCGCGTCCTACGGTCCCGAGCCGGTACGGGTGCCGATCCTGGTCGTGCACGACGAGGACGACCCGATGGCGACGGTCGATCAGGGGTATCGGCTCGCGGCGGCCCATCCCGACCGGGCCCGGCTGTTCGTCACCAGGGGACTCGGCCATCACCGCGTGATGAGCGACCCGGCCGTGGTCGCCGAGGTGCTGCGTTTCCTCGACGAAGCCGAGGCGCCCGTGCCGGCGGCCCGCCGGGTGGCGTAGCACGCTGTCACCCACCCGATGTGTGCCGCCGGCGGGGGTCGAGGCGCCACGGGGAGATCCCGGCCGAGGGCCACGGATACCGGTCGAGGACGCGCGAGGGCGTGGTGGTGCCCTCGTCGTCGTCGACGACGTGGAGGTAGCGCAGGCCGACGTAGTTCGCGGTCGGGTGGCCGGCGAGCAGCGGGCCGGCGAAGCTGCCGGTGCCCGTGGCCATGTCGGTGCGCGGGTTGGCGAGTTGGATGTACGTGAAGGTGCCCGCGCTCCGGGCGATCCAGCCGGTGAAGATCACCACGTGGCCGTCGGCGGTGTCGTCCAGCGCGTCGCCGGGGAGCAGGTCGTCGCGGTCGACCCGATCGGTGACCGAACGCCGGTCGAGGGAATCGGTGGTGAAGTCGGTGCTCGGCAGATGCCAGGCCATCGCGACCATTCCCGAGCAGTCCGTGCGGTAGTCGTGCGCGCCCTCGGCGTCCGGGGCGACGGCCTGCTGGTCGTACTCGACTCCGCGGTCGAACCAGTCCTCCGCCCGGGCCAGGACCTCCGAACGGGCGATGGCTCCACCACGCGTGGAGGCGGCCTCGGCCGCCGGCGCGGTGGTCAGGCCGAGGGCGGTCGCGGAGAGGAGGAGGGCGATCGTCACGCGGGCGCGGGTCCGGGCGCCGGCTCGGGTGTGACGGCGGGTCGCAGGAAGGTTCAAATGGTGCATTTCACTAGATTTATCCACAACATGGCAATCCCGACGCATCCGCCGGGGTGTGTCGGCCTGCGGATCAATCGCCCAGTGCCGCCCGGGACGCGGCCAGGGCGGCGGCCTCGATCGACCTCGGCGGGGTTCGGCCCGCCCCCAGGTGTCGGCGCAGCGCCGCGTACGGCACGTCGACCAGCGCGAACGTGACCCGCTCCAGACCCGCCGACGAGACGCGGCCGAAGCGCGCCCGGGTGTACGCCCGCAGCGCCTCGCGCACCGCGTCGTTGATCCCGGCGGGATCCGGACCGAGTTCGGTGGGCCAGTGGGCGACCAGGTCCTCGCGGCGATGCAGGAGCAACACCCGAGCCTGGTCCGGATGCTCCCGGGCCCAGCCCAGCACGGCCCGGATCGCCCGGTCGGCGCCGCGCTCGGGGTCCGGGTCGGCCAGCGCGGCCAGGAAGGGCTCCTGGAAGCGGTGCACGGTGCGCACCCACAGCCGGGCGAGCAGCACATCGCGCGACGCGAACCGGTGGTACACGGACCCGACCGGCGCCGCCGCCTCGGCGGCCACGGCCGCCATCGTCACCCCGGACGCGCCGGCCCGCGCGGCGACCCGCAGCGCGGCGTCGAGGAAGTCGTCGTCGCCGAACCTCGGTTTGCGGCCCACGTCCGTCCGCCTCACCCTCGTGCTTGATTTTTACTGGAACCATGATTCTAGTATGGAGTCACCAATATCGTGCAGGCGTTGTGAACGATCGGCGGTCGACCATGCCCATCACCCCCACCCTCCTCGACACGGCCCTGCGCATCGTGCGCTCCCACGGGTTGGGCTTCTTGGCCACCACCGACGAGCGCGGCGCGCCCCGGGTGCGCCTGGTGCAACACCTCGCGGTCGAGGACGACGCGACGATCTGGTTCGCCACCAGTCCGCGCTCGCGCAAGGCGCTCGACATCGGTGCCCGGCCCGAGGTGTCGTACTCGGTCGAGGATCGCCGGGCGGTCGCCTACGCGACGCTCCATGCCCGGGCCGAACCGGTCCACTCCGAGTCGGAGTCGATCGCGCGCTGGGACGAGACGCTGCGGCCGTTCTTCCCGGCGGGTCCGACCGGGGGCGACTTCGTGCTGGTGCGCCTGGTGCCGTATCGGGTCGAGGTGCTCGACTTCTCCGCCGGGGTGCACCCGGAGCCCTACGGGCTGGTGCCGGCGATGTCGGTGCTCTCCGGTGCCGGGTCGGGGTCGCCTCAGGCGGGGAAGTCGAAGCCGTAGCCCTGTTGCACGAGCCAGGGGAGCAACTGCTTGAGCGCGGCCAGGGTCTGTGCGCGGTCGCCGCCCGCGTCGTGCATCAGGATTATCCCGCCGGGCCTCAGCTCCTTCTCGGCGGTGGCCAGGATCTTGTCCGCGCCGGGGCGCTGCCAGTCGCGGGTGTCGTCGGACCAGTCCAGCGAGCGCATGCCGTACCCCGCCGCCATCGCGCGTACCTGCGGTGACCAGTCGCCGCCGGGCGCGCGGAACCAGTCGACCTTCGTGCCGGCTCCGGCCGCCGCGACGATCTGGTCGTGCGCGGTGGTGATCTCGTACTTGATCCGGGACAGCGGGCGCTTCGCGATGCCCTCGTCGTGGGTGACCGAGTGGTCGCACAGCCGGTTGCCGTCCGCGACGACCTCCTTGACCAGTTTCGGATTGGCCTTCGCGTTCGGGCCGAGCATGCAGAACGTCGCCTTGGCCCGGTACTGCTTCAGCAGCGCGAGCACCTGCGGCGTCCACTGCGGGCTCGGCCCGTCGTCGAAGGTCAGCGCGACCGTACGCCCGCCGGTCGCGGTCTTGCGCACCAGCGCGTCCGGCACCAGCGGCGCCGGTATCGATGCCTGCGGATCGGCCGCGGTGGGCGCGTCGGACGGTGGCGGACCGACCTCCGCCGACCCCTCGCGCCCACCCGGCGCGGCCTTGTCTCCGGAGCCGCCCGAATCCGACGAACACGCCGCGGTCCCGGCGGCGAGCACCCCGGCCACGGCGAGAACGGTCAGACGACGCAGGACACGGCGGGTGGGAAGGCTCGTCACCGGTGACTCCAAGCACTGTTCGGAACTACGGACACATGTCCGAACACGTACGCGGCCAACGGACGGGTTCCGCACCCGAAGCCCATTTTGCGGCGACTTGGCGTGCCCTTGGCCCTCGGCGGGAGGTCAGTCGCGGTCGAGGGCGCCGAGCGTGGCGGGCAGGTCGGGAGTTTCGGCGGCGGGGCGGTTGTAGGGGAGTCGGCCCAGTACGGCGGCCATGCCGCAGGTGTTCGTGACGGCGGAGAAGACCAGGCCGGAGCCGATCGCCGCGGACAGGAGGCGGGCCTTGGGCGCACCGCGGCCGGCGAGCAGGCCGAGCACCACGAGGGAGCCGGCGGCGAGCCGGACCTGGCGCTCCATCGGCCACACCCGGCGGGCGCCGTCCGGGGCGTCCAGGGCGTGGCCCTCGGCGGCCCAGGCCGAGGTGCCGCCGGTCAGGTGCGCGGCCTCGACGCCGGCGGCGGCCAACTCGGTGCGGGCCCGCTCGGAGCGGGCCCCGGAGGCGCAGACGATCAACAGTTCGGGATGCGCCGCCCGCTTGAGCACCGGCACCGCCTCGCGCAGCCGGTCCAGCGGGACGTTGTACGCGCCGGGGATGTGGCCCGTGGCGAACTCGCCGGGGGTGCGCACGTCGAGCACGGTGAACGCGGTCAACCGGGCGCGGACCTGCGCGGGAGCGAGGGCGGTCATGTGATCGGCCTTTCGACGGCCCGCCCGCTGCCGGGTCGGGGAGCCGCGCCGGTGCGTGGCGCGGCTCCCCGGACTCGACACCGGGTGGGGTGATGGGGAGGACTACCTTCCGGTAACGGTGGGATCGAGCAGAGCGTTCCGGTCGGGTGGCGGATTTCGGGTCGGCACGGGACGCCCGACCCGCCCCGCCCGCTCCGGGGGCTCGGCACCGTCGACCCGGTTCGCCCCTTCCGCCCGCCCCAGGAGTTCGGCGACCAGGGGAGCCACCTGGTCCAGTTCGAGCAGGAAGCCGTCGTGGCCGTACGCGGAGCGCACCACGCGCAGTGGGCCCGCGGTCGGGATGGCGTCGGCGAGGGTCCGCTGCTGGCTCGGCGGGTACAGGCGGTCGCTGTCGACGGCCGCGACCACCGTCGGGGCGGTGATCCGGGCGAGCGCCGCCGCCACGCCGCCCCGACCCCGGCCCACGTCGTGGCTGTTCATCGCCTCGGTCAGGGCCACGTAGCTGCCCGCGTCGAAGCGTGCGCTCAACTTGGCCGCGTGGTGGTCCAGATAGGACTCGACGGCGTAGCGGCCGTTCGGGCCCTCGCCCGGCTGTCGTCGCCGGCCGAAACGGGCGGCCAGTTCGGGCTCGCTGCGATAGGTGACGTGCGCGATGCGGCGGGCCAGGCCGAGCCCCCGCCAGGGCCCGGCCTCGGCCGGCCGGTCGTGGTAGTCGCCGTCGGCCCACCCCGGATCGGCCCGGATCGCGTGCAGCTGTGTCGAGCACCACGCGATCTGCTCGGCGCCGGCCGCCGCGGCGGTGGCGATCAGGAACAGCGCGCCGACCCGCTCCGGATGGCTCACCGCCCACTCCACCGCCCGCATCCCGCCCATCGACCCGCCCACCACGGCCGCCCAGCGCTCGACGCCCCACACGTCGGCGGCGGCCACCTCGGCGGCCACCTGGTCGCGAATGGTCAACCGGGGAAAGCGACTTCCCCAGGCCCGGCCGCCCGGACCGGGCGAGGCGGGGCCGGTGCTGCCCCGGCAACCGCCGAGCGCGTTCGGCGCGACCACGAACCAGCGGTCGGTGTCCAGCGCCCGACCCGGGCCGATCAGGCCGTCCCACCAACCGGGAGTGGGAAAGCCGGGACCGGCCGGACCGGCGACGTGGCTGTCCCCGGTCAACGCGTGCAGGACCAGCACCGCGTTCGAGCGGTCCGGGGCGAGCCGACCCCACGTCTCGTAGCCGATCCGGACCTCGGGCAGCACCTCCCCCGACTCGGTCCACAGCGGTGCGGGCAGGGTCAGCGAACGAGGCCCCGCCGGGGCGGGCGTGGTGTGTGCGGCGTGCGACATGGCGAGCGTTCCGTCCGAAGTTCCCGGCTTTCCCGGCTAGTTCGACTGCGCGGCGGCGCGGAATCCGGCCACCAGGTCGGCACGCAGGTCGGACAGCCCCTCGATGCCGACGGAGAGTCGGACCAGGCCCGGGGTGACACCCGTGGCCAGGCGTTCGGCGTCGGTGAGCTGGGCGTGCGTGGTACTGGCGGGGTGGATCACCAGGCTGCGCACGTCGCCGATGTTGGCCAGATGGCTGAACAGGGACAACGCGTTCACGAACCGGCGACCCGCCTCGACCCCGCCCGTCAACTCGAACGCGACGACGGCCCCGGCGCCGCGCGGCAGATAGCGCTTGCCCGCCGCGTACCACCGGCTGCTCGGCAGACCCGCGTAGTGCACGGTCTCCACCTCCTCCCGGCTCTGCAACCACGCGGCCAGCGCGCTCGCGTTCGCCACGTGCCGCTCGACCCGCAGCGACAACGTCTCCAGGCCCTGGAGGATCAGGAAGCTGGTCAGCGGCGCGATCGAGGCTCCCACGTCGCGCAGCAGCTGCACGCGCAACTTCGCCGCGTACGCGCCCGGGCCCAGATCCGGCCAGTAGCGCAGCCCGTTGTAGCTCGCGTCGGGCTCGGCGAAGCCGGGGAACCGTTCGGCGTGCGCGCCGAAGTCGAAGGTGCCGCCGTCCACCACGACGCCGCCGATCGCGGTGCCGTGCCCGCCCAGGAACTTGGTCGCCGAATGCACCACGACGTCCGCGCCGTGCTCGATCGGCCGCAGCAGATACGGCGTGGGCACCGTGTTGTCCACCACCAGCGGTACACCGGCGGCGTGCGCGACGTCGGCGACCGCCGCCACGTCCAGCACGTTGGCGCGCGGATTGCCCAGCGTCTCGGCGAACAGCAACTTCGTCCGCGGCCGGATCGCGGCCCGCCACGCGTCGAGGTCGTCCGGGTCGTCGACGAAGGTGACCTCGACGCCGAGCTTGGGCAGCGTCCAGTGGAACAGGTTGTACGTGCCGCCGTAGAGCGACGCGCTGGACACGATGTGGTCGCCCGCCGCCGCGAGGTTGAGCACCGCCAGCGTGGTCGCCGCCTGCCCGGAGGCCGTCGCGACCGCCGCCACGCCGCCTTCGAGCGCCGCCACGCGCCGCTCCAGCGCGTCGGTGGTGGGGTTGTGGATCCGGGTGTAGATGTGGCCTTCCTCGGACAGGTCGAACAGTCCGGCCGCGTGGTCGGTGTCCCGGAAGACGAACGAGGTGGTCTGGTAGATCGGCACCGCGCGGGCCCCGGTGGTCGGATCGGGCTCGGCGCCGGCGTGCACCTGCCGGGTCTCGAAGGACCACGACGCGGGGTCGTCGGTACGTACGGGGTCGTCGGCGCCCACGGGTTCGGCTTCGACGACGGGCGGCGTGTCGGTGGCTTCGAGGGTCATCGGGAAACTCCTTGCGGGGTACGGGTGTCGGCGGCGGACGCGGGCAACGACGGGTGGAGCCGGACCGATTGCGGATACGCGGGAGCAGGCCCCGGGCGTGCGGCGATCGGGCGTGCCGCACCGACCGCACGGCACGCGGCGAAGCGGCCGCGAGGCGGGCGTGGTTCGGCCACCCGAAGGCCCGGGCCGAAAGGGCCCGCGCACGGGGGAGCGGGAAGCGGGAAAAGGCGGGGCGCGGCGGAGCCGGCGGGTCAGCGCCCGGACTCACACACCGCGCGAACCACCGGGACCGGAGCGGTCACCGGGGTTCAGTGGGACATGCGACACGCCATGCTGGTCACGCGCACGAGATCCACGTGGCGGCGACTGACGAGCATGGGGCAGGACATGGCGGCGAGTGTAGGCGGCCCGAAGCGGTTTGCGCCACGGGGTACCACCCGGCGCTCGCCGTCGGCCGGTCCCGGACCCGCGTCGCGGCCGTCGCCCCGCTCGATGTCCGACCCGTACCCTTACGCGTCGTCTACCGGATGTGACGGAAAGTCCGCTGGACCAACACGCCTTCCTCGTGCTTACATCACGGCCATGACTCCGCGTCAGGTCGCTTCCGTGCTGCTCGACCCCTTCTGGGTGGGTCGACGAGCCGACCACTTCGACCAGATCTGTCGCTGACCCCTGCGCTCGTGCGGTGCGCTCTCGCGCCGCCGAGCTGGTGTGTGCCCGCCCCCGCGTGACCGATGTCGGTCCGCCGCGCGCCGGCCCGCCCGCCTTCCGCGTCGCCGCCCTCCGGGCCGGCACGCCATCCGTACCCGATCTCGCCCCACCCGCCGCGAATCCGCCGCGCCGCGTTCGGCCCCGTCCCGGGCCGACGTCCGGCACGGCGTGCCCGAGGCTGTACCGAGGACCCCAGTCATGGCAACCAGCGCACCGCCCACCACCCTGCCCGTGATCGACATCTCCCGATTCCGCGACCCCGCCGCGGACCCGGCCGCCTTCCTGGCCGAACTCCGCTACGCGGCAAGGGAGATCGGCTTCTTCTATGTGATCGGCCATGGCGTCGACCCGGAGCTGCGGGCCCGCGCCCTGGCGGTCTCGAAGCGCTTCTTCGCGCTGCCCGAGGCGGACCGGCTCGCGGTGGAGAACATCAACTCGCCACAGTTTCGCGGGTACACCCGCACCGGCACCGAGTACACCGAGGGAGGGCCGGACTGGCGCGAACAACTGGACATCGGCCCCGAGCGGGCGGCGCTCGACCTCGGCCCGGACGATCCCGCCTACCTGCGGCTGATCGGCCCCAACCAGTGGCCGCCCGCGCTGCCCGAACTGCGCGAGACCGTCCTCGCCTGGCAGGCCGAGGCGTTGCGGGTCAGCCGCGAGGTGCTGCGGGCGCTGGCCGCCGCGCTCGGCCAGGACGGCGGCTACTTCGACGAGTGGTTCGACGAGGAGGCCGCGGTCCACGTCAAGGTGGTGCACTACCCGGGGCGACCCAGCGCCGACGTGGACCAGGGGGTGGGCGCGCACAAGGACTACGGCTATCTCGCGCTGCTCCAGCAGGACGAGATCGGCGGCCTCCAGGTGCAGGCCCGGGACGGCTCCTGGATCGACGCGACGCCGCTGCCGGACGCGTTCGTGTTCAACATCGGCGAGATGTTGGAGATCGCCACGCGCGGCTACCTGCGGGCCACCCGGCACCGGGTGATCGCTCCCCAACCGGGCGTCGACCGCTACTCGTTGCCGTTCTTCCTCGGCCCGCGCCTGGACGCCGTCGTCGAACCGCTGGACCTGCCCGCCGAGTTGGCCGCCGAGGCCGACGGGGTCACCGAGGACCCGAGCAACCCGCTCAAGCCCGCCTACGGGGAGAACGCGCTGATCGGATGGCTGCGATCGCATCCGCGCGTGGTGGAGCGGTGGTGGTCCGACCTGCTCCCGGGCGCCGCCGGAACACCCGACCCCCGACCCGCCTTCGAGACGCTCCAGGTGCACGCCGGCGCCCGCCCCGACCCGGCCACCGGCGCCCGCGCCGTGCCGATCTACCTGACCAGCAGCTACGTCTTCCGCGACGCGGCGCACGCGGCCGACACGTTCGCGCTCACCGACCTGGAGACGCACGCGTACACCCGGCTGTCCAACCCCACCACCGCCGTGGTGGAGGAGCGCGTCGCCGCACTGGAAGGCGGCACCGCGGCGGTGGCCGTGGGCAGCGGTCAGGCCGCCACCACCCTCGCGCTGCTCAACCTGGCCCGCGCCGGCGACCACCTCGTCGCGGCGGCCTCCCTGTACGGCGGCACCCGCACGCTGCTCGAACACACCTTCGCCGACCTGGGCATCGAGGTGAGCTTCGTCGACGATCCGGACGACCTCGACGCCTGGCGCGCCGCGATCCGCCCGGGCACGAAGGCGCTGTTCGGCGAGAGCGTCGGCAACCCGCGCGGCAACGTGCTCGACCTGGCCGCCGTCGCGGAGATCGCGCACACCGCGGGTGTCCCGTTCGTGGTCGACAACACCGTACCCACGCCGTACCTGCTCCGGCCGATCGAGCACGGCGCCGACATCGTGGTGCACTCCACCACCAAGTTCCTCGGCGGACACGGCACCGCGATCGGCGGGATCGTGGTCGACGGCGGCACCTTCGACTTCGGCGCGCACGCCGACCGCTACCCCGGCCTGGTCGCACCCGACCCGACCTATCAGGGCCTCTCCTTCTGGGAGCGGTTCGGTCCGGACCGGATCGCCTACGCGCTGCGCCTGCGGGTACGGCTGTTGCGCGACCTCGGCCCGGCGGTGTCGCCGCTGAACAGCTTCCTGCTGCTCCAGGGCATCGAGACGTTGTCGCTGCGCCTGGACCGGCACACCGCCAACGCCGAACGGGTGGCGGCCTGGCTCGCCGCGCGGCCCGAGGTGGTGCGGGTGGACCACCCGAGCCTGCCCACCAGCCCGTGGCACGCGGCGGCTCGGCGCTATCTGCCGCGCGGCGCGGGGGCGGTAC
The DNA here is from genome assembly GCF_003967355.1 of Embleya hyalina. Lineage (GTDB taxonomy): Bacteria > Actinomycetota > Actinomycetes > Streptomycetales > Streptomycetaceae > Embleya > Embleya hyalina. Next base: position 430,420 of record NZ_BIFH01000014.1, read on the forward strand.
TGTCGGTGGACCTGGCCGGCGGCCTGGCGGCCGGGCGGCGCTTCGTCGAGGGGCTGCGGCTGTTCAGCCACCTGGCCAACATCGGCGACGCGCGCAGCCTGGCGATCCACCCCGCGTCCACCACACACGCGCAACTGGAACCCGATCAGCGGCTACACGCCGGGGTGACCCCCGGGCTGGTCCGGCTGTCGGTCGGCCTGGAGGGCATCGACGACCTGCTCGCCGACCTGGAACGCGGCCTGGCCGCCGCGGCCGCCGGCACCGACGTCCCCGAGGAGGGCTCCCGATGACCACCCGTCAGGCCGTGCACGAAAGCCGGATCCGCGGTGCCCGCGGCGAGTTCCACCTGCGCGTCTGGCCCGTCGGGGGCGAACCCGTCGCGGTCGTGCTCTTCCTGCACGGGCTCGGCGAACACGCCGGCCTGCACGAGCCGTTGGCGCATCGACTCAACGCCGACGGGATCGAGGTGTGGGCCCCCGACCAGATCGGCCACGGCCTCAGCGACGGCACCCGGGTCCTGGTGGAGAGCCTGGACGCGCTCGCCGACGACGCCGAGCTGGTCCTGGCGCGGATCACGGCGGGCCGCCCCGGAGTGCCGCTGATCCTGGCCGGCCACTCGCTCGGCGCGGCCGTCACCCTGCTGCTCGCGGGCGAGCGAGCCGCCGCCGGGGCCGCCCGCGCGCTGGTCCTGGCCGGCGCCGGGACCGGGTTGTCGGCGGGCGAGAGCGGGCTGCGCGCGCTGCTCGCCGAACACGACATCGACCCGATGTCGCTGCGCAAGGACCCGAGCGAACTGTGCGGAAACGCCGAGTACGCCGAGCGGTTGCGCAACGACCCGCTGGTCTGGTCCGGCGGCCTGCGCCCCGAGACGCTGGACGCGCTGGAAGCCGGCGGCGCGCGGATCGCCGCACTGATCGCCGACGGCGCGATCACCCGGCCGGTGCTCTTCGTCCACGGCGAGGCCGACGACCTCGCGCCCGCGAGCGCGGTCCGCGCCGCCGCCGAGACGCTGCCCGACGCCCGGGCCCGGATCTACCCCGGCGACCTGCACAACGTGCTCGCCGAGCGCGACAGCGCCCGAGTACACGACGAGATCGCCGAGTTCGTGCTGGCCGCCGCCCACGCCTGAGCCGCCGGCCCGAAGGCCGCAGGGCCCCGCCGTCCCACCCCGCGCGGCCCCGCCCCGCCACGTCACCCCGCACCACCCCACCCGCAAGGAGATCGATCCACCATGCGCCGCTCCGCGCTCCGCATCGCCGCCGTCCTCGCCCTGGCCGGACCGGTCCTCGCCGCGTGCGGCTCCGGCGGCACCCCGAACCCCGCCGCCGACGGCGCCAACACCCAGGCCCCGGCGCCCGCGGACAGCGCGCTCGACCCGAACGCCACGGCCCGGGTGCGGCTGGTCCTGGAGCCCACCAGCCTCAACCTGACCACCACCGCCGGCGTCGCGCTGGAACAGGTCCTGCTCGACAACGTCTACCAGGGCCTGCTCGGCGTCGACACCAACGCCGACAACAAGATCGTGCCCGCCCTGGCATCCGGCTTCGAGACGTCCCCCGACGGCCTCACCTACACCTTCCACCTCACCCCGGGCGCCGCCTTCCACGACGGTTCGCCGGTCACCGCCGAGGACGCCGTCTGGTCGCTCCAGCAGGTGCTCGCGCCCGGCTCCAAGCAGCCGAACGCCAAGACCCTGGCCACGATCGCGGGCGTCGCCGCACCCGACCCGGCCACCGTGGTGATCACCCTCAGGCAGCGCGACACCAACCTCACCTGGGCACTGACCCAGCGTCAGGGCGTGATCTACAAGAAGGGCACCGACTTCGCCAAGCTGGACACCACGGAGAACGGCACCGGCCCGTTCAGGCTCGACGGCTGGCAACGCGGCTCGGCGATCACCCTCGTGCGCAACGACGCCTACAAGGGCGCCAAGGCGAAGGTGGCCAAGGTCGTGCTCAGCTACATCCCCGACCGCAACGCGGCGAACAACGCGCAGGCCACCGGTCAGACCGACATCGAGACCGCCGCCGAGGCCACGCTGCTCCAGCCGTTCACCGGCAACGACAGGTTCACCGTGCTGCGCGGCACCACCACCGACAAGTACACGCTGGCGATCAACAACGCCAAGGCACCGCTCAACAACCCGGCCGTGCGGCACGCCATCCGGCGCGCGATCGACAAGGACGCGCTGATCAAGTCCCTCGGCGGGGCGGGAGTTCGGCTCGGCGGGCCGATACCCACCTCCGACCCGGGCTACCAGGACCTGACCACGATCGACCCGCACGACGCGGCGGCGGCGAGGAAGGCGCTCGCCGACGCAGGGGTCGGCGAGCTCAAGCTCACCCTGAAGATCCCCAACATCTATCCGGCCGCGATCGGCGACGTCCTGGTCTCCAACCTCAAGGACGCGGGCATCGAACTCACGGTCAAGCAACAGGAGTTCACCGCCTGGCTGAGCGAGGTGTACACCGCGAGGGACTACGACCTGAGCCTGGTCAACCATGCCGAGCCGCACGACGTCGGCAACTTCGCCACCCCCGGCTACTACTTCGGCTACGACAACGCGGAGGTGCGCGACTGGTACGCGCAGGCCGTGGCCGCTCCCGACGAGCGCACCCGCACCGACCTGCTCGCCCGGATCGGCCGCCGGGTCGCCGAGGACGCCGGCGCCGACTGGCTGTACCAGGCGCAGACGCTGACCGTGGTGCGCAAGGGCGTCAGCGGCGCACCCCAGCACCACACCAGCAGCCGGCTCAACCTCGCCGGCATCGGGATCACCAAGTGAGCTCGGATCGGGGTCCGGCATGACCGTGTTCGTCGTGCGCCGGCTCGGACTGCTCGCGTTGTCCCTGCTCGGCGCGAGCATCCTGACCTTCGCCCTGCTTCGACTGCTCCCCGGTGATGCCGCCGCCTCGGTCGGCGGCATCACCGCCGACAAGGCACAACTCCGGTCGATCCGACACGACCTGGGTCTGGATCGGCCGCTGATCGCGCAGTACTGGACCTGGCTGACCGAGGTACCCACCGGTGATCTCGGCCACTCGCAGCTCAACGGCTCCTCGGTGACCGGCGAACTCGGCGAGAAACTGCGGGTCACCGGCCCGCTCGTGCTCGGCGCGCTGGTCCTGGCGCTCGTCTTCGCGGTACCGCTGGGGATGCTCGCGGCGGTGCGCCGGGAGCGGCGCGACGGTACCGCGATCAGCGTGGCGAGCCAGCTCGGGATCGCGCTGCCCACGTTGTGGGTGGGCCTGTTGCTGATCCTGCTGTTCGCCGTGCAGACCCCGCTGCTGCCGGCCCAGGGCTTCCCGGTGGAGGGCTGGGCCGACCCCGGCGAGGCGAGCCGCAGTCTGGTGTTGCCGACGCTGACCCTCGCCCTGTCCGAGGGCGCGGTGCTGCTGCGTTTCGTGCGCTCGGCCACGCTCGACGTGCTGCACCGGGACTACCTGCGTACCGCGCGCGCGGCCGGGCGTACCCGCACCGGTGCGCTCCTTCGGCACGGGCTGCGCAACGCGGCCGGGCCGGTGTTGTCCATGCTCGGCGTACAGGTCGCCGCCCTCCTGGTCGGAGCGATCGTGGTGGAGAAGGTGTTCACCCTGCCCGGCGTCGGCTCGATGCTGGTCGCCGACGTGGGCAACCGGGACCTGGTCAAGGTGCAGGGCGAGGTGATGCTCCTGGTGGCGATCGTGCTGTTCGTCGGCTTCCTGGTGGACATCGCCCAGCGGTTGATCGACCCGCGCCTGGCGGACGTTCGGGTCCGGGAGGTGACCGGATGAGGGCGCGAATCGCCGTCATCGGTGTGCTGCGCGCGCTGTCGCGCGACCGCAACGGCCTGATCGGCGGCACCCTGGTCGCGATCCTGGTCGGCGCGGTGCTGCTGTCGCTGGCGTGGACCCCGTACGACCCCACCGCCGTCGATCCGAACTCGCCCTGGCTGCTCCCGTTTTCGGACGGGCACGTGCTCGGGACGGACATGCTCGGGCGGGACCAGTTCAGCCTGATCCTGGTCGGCTCCCGGGAGACACTGGTGATCGCGCTCGTCTCGGCGGGAATCGCCGCCGCGCTCGGCGTGCCGCTGGCGTTGGCGGCGGCGCTCGGACCGCGCCGGTTCGCCGCCGGAGTGGTGCAACTGGTCGACGTGGCCATCGCGTTCCCGGCGCTGCTCACCGCGATGATCCTGGCCGCCGTGTTCGGCGGATCGGTGTGGACCACGGCGAGCGCGATCGGCGTCGCGTTCGGGGTACACCTGGCCCGGATCGCCCGGGCCGAGATCGAGCGGGTGGCCGGCACCGACTACGTCCTGGCCGCCGCCGCGAGCGGATCGAGCACGGGGCGCACCATCCGGCGGCACATCCTGCCCAACATCGCGCCGACCCTGCTGGTCCAGCTCTCGCTGGTGATGGCGGTGGCCTCGCTGACCGAGGCGGCGCTGTCCTACCTCGGCTACGGCAGCCCCGCGCCCGCCGTGTCCTGGGGCCGGATCCTGCACGACCAACAGCCCTACATCTCCGCCCGGCCGCTGCTCGTGGTCTGGCCCGGACTCGCCGTCGCGCTGACCGTGCTGGGCTTCAACCTGCTCGGCGACGCGCTGCGGGACGCGACCGATCCGCGCCTGCGGCACGGGGGATCGGGGGCGGTCGCCAAGGCCGACGGCGAGCGCGCGGTGCGGGCGATTCGCCCGCCCGCCGCGGTCGCCGGCGCGCTCCTGGAGATCACCGACCTCACCATCCGGATCGCCGGCCGCACCGTGGTGGACGGCGTCGACCTGACCCTCGCGCCGGGCGAACGGCTCGGCCTGATCGGCGAGTCCGGCTCCGGCAAGTCGCTCACCGCGCTGGCCGTGCTCGGCCTGCTGCCCGAGGGCGCCGAGGCCACCGGCAGCATCCGGCTCGACGGCGCCGAACTGCTCGGCCGCTCCGAGCGCGAACTCGCCCGAATCCGCGGCGATCGGGTCGCCATGGTCTTCCAGGAACCGCTCACCGCGCTCGACCCGACCATGCGCGTCGGCCGGCAGATCGCCGAACCGCTGCGCCTGCACCGGGGCATGACCCGCCGTCGGGCCGACGAGGCGGCGATCGAGCTGGCCGCGCGGGTGGGCCTGCCGGATCCGGCCGACCTGGTCCGGGCCCGGCCGCACCAGCTCTCCGGCGGGCAACGCCAGCGGGTGGGCATCGCGATCGCCCTGGCCTGTCGACCGGCGCTGCTGATCGCGGACGAGCCGACCACCGCGCTGGACGTGACCGTGCAGCGGGACATCCTCGCGCTGCTCGACGAGCAGGCCCGGGAGCAGGGCACCGCGCTGCTGTTCATCACGCACGACCTCGCGGTGGTGTCCTCGGTGAGCGATCGCGTCGCGGTGCTGCGCGGCGGGCGCACGGTCGAGCAGGGGCCGCTGGAGACGATCCTGCACGACCCGCGCGCGCCCTACACGCGCGCGCTCCTCGCCGCCGCGCGAGCGACGGCGTTCGCCCCGATCGAGGCGCCGGCCGAGATCCCCACCGACTCCGTGGAGGCCGCGTCGTGACCGCGCCCGCCGTACTGCTGCGTGCCGAGGGCCTGACCCGGACCCATCGGCTGCCGCGTCGTTCGTTGTGGGCCCCACCCGGGCGGCGGTACGCGCTGCGCGGGGTGGATCTGACGCTGGCCGAGGGCGGCGCGCTCGGCGTGGTCGGCGAGTCCGGCGCGGGCAAATCCACCCTGATCCGGCTGCTGCTCGCCCTGGACCGGGCCGACGGCGGCACGATCCGCTACCGCGACCGCGAGGTCCGTCCCGGGCCGGCCCGCACCCTGGCCTGGTTCCGGCGCGAGGTGCAGATCGTGCTCCAGGACCCGATGAGCTCGCTCGACCCCCGCGCGCGCGTGCGCGACATCGTGGCCGAACCGCTCGAATGCCTGGGCGTCGCCGGCGACCACGACGCGCGGGTGGACGAGGTACTGGCCGCGGTCGGTCTGGACCCCGACACCCGCGACCGGTACCCGCACGAGTTCTCCGGCGGCCAGCGGCAACGCGTCGCCATCGCCCGAGCCCTCGCCCCCGATCCGCGCGTGCTGGTCGCCGACGAGCCGGTCAGCGCGCTCGACGTGTCCGTCCGGGCGCAGATCCTCGACCTGCTCGGCGACCTCAGGACCCGGCTCGGCCTGTCCCTCGTGCTGGTCTCGCACGACCTCGGCGTGGTGCAGCACCTGTGCGACGAGGTCCTGGTCCTGAAGGCGGGCGAGGCCGTGGAGTCCGGCCCGACGGCGCGGGTCCTGGGCGACCCGAGCCACGCGTACACCCGGGACCTGCTCGCGGCGATCCCCACGCTGCCCGCGCCGAGGGCGTCGGTCGTGTAGCGCGCGCGGCGGGCGGGTAGCAGCGCTGATCCCGGGTCGGCACGGCTCGGGTGCGCCCACCCCGGAGGGACCATGTCGATCGAGCCCGCCGCCGACGAAGTCGAACTGCGGGTCAACGGCGACCCGCGCCGGATCCGCGTCGACCCGCGCGTCACCCTGCTGGACGCGCTGCGCGACGAGTTCGGGCTGACCGGCCCGAAGAAGGGCTGCGACCTCGGCCAGTGCGGCAGTTGTACCGTGCTGCTCGACGGTCGCCGGATCACCTCGTGCCTGACCTTCGCGGTGATGCACGACGGACGCGAGGTGACCACGATCGAGGGCCTGGGCGGGGATCCCGAGGGTGAGTTGCACCCCGTACAGCGGGCGTTCGTGGACCACGACGCGTTCCAGTGCGGCTTTTGCACCCCCGGGCAGATCATGGCCGCGGTCGCGCTGCTCGACGAGGGCCACGCCGGGGACGACGACGAGATCCGCGAGTGGATGAGCGGCAACCTGTGCCGGTGCGCCGCGTACCCGAACATCGTCACGGCGATCGCCGCCGCGGCCGGGCGGTGACCGCGATGCGCCCCTTCACCTACACCCGTCCGGACGAACCCGCGCACGCCTGGGCCGAGCTGGGCCCGGACGCGATGTACATCGCCGGCGGCACCAACCTCGTCGACCTGATGAAGTGCGGCGTGGCCGGCCCCGCCCGGTTGGTCGACATCGGCGGGCTGCCGCTGGGCGGGATCGGGTCGGACGGCGACACGCTCCGGATCGGCGCCCTGGTCCGCAACAGCGACCTGGCCGCGCACCCGGTGGTGTCCGAGCGCCTGCCCGTGCTCGCCCAGGCCCTGCTCGCCGGCGCCTCGCCGCAACTGCGCAACCTCGCCACACTCGGCGGCAACCTGATGCAGCGCACCCGGTGCGGCTACTTCCGCGACCCGTCGATGCCGTGCAACAAGCGGCTGCCGGAGAGCGGCTGCGCGGCGCTGGACGGCGACCACCGGGGCCACGCGGTGCTCGGGACGAGCGAGCGGTGCATCGCCACCCACCCGTCCGACCTCGCGGTGGCGCTGCTCGCGCTGGGCGCCCGGGTACGGATCGACGGACCCGGCGGCCCGCGCGTGGAGCCGATCGACGCCTTCCATCTGCCCCCGGGGGACACCCCCGAGCGGGAGACCACGCTCGCGCACGGCGAGTTGATCACCGGGGTCGAGGTGCCGCTGACGGCACTGGGTGCCCGTTCGCACTACCTCAAGGTGCGTGAGCGGGCCTCGTTCGCGTTCGCGATGTGCTCGGTGGCGGTCGCCCTGGACGTCCGCGAGGGCACCGTTCGTGACGCCCGGATTGTGCTCGGCGGTGTGGCGACCACGCCGTGGCGGGCGGGCGCGGCCGAGACCGCGCTGATCGGCGCACCGCCGGGCACCGCCGCGTTCGCCCGGGCGGGGGAGGCGGCCACCGAGGGCGCCCGGCCGCTGCGGGACAACGGGTACAAGGTCGAACTCATCCGTCGCGTCGTCGCCCGCGCGCTGACCACGCTGACCACCGTGGAAGGGGACCGCGGATGAGCCCGGAGGATCCGTGGATCGGCCGCCCCCAGGCGCGGGTGGACGGTCCGGTCAAGGTCACCGGTACCGCGATGTACACCGGCGACGTGGCCCTGCCCCATCTCGCCCACGCCGTGCTGCTGCAGAGCACCGTCGCCAAGGGCCGGATCCTCGGGACGGACGTCGCCGCCGCCGAGCGCGCACCGGGCGTGCTGGCGGTGTGCGCATCCGACGGCTCGCTGGGCATCGGCCCGGTGGCGTCCTACTACTCGGCGGACAACGGGCCGATGGGCGACGGCCGTACACCGCTGTCCGACGCGGTGATCCACCACCACGGGCAACATGTCGCGATGGTGGTCGCGGAGTCCCGGGAGCAGGCGTGCGCCGGCGCCGAGCTGATCCGGGTGCGCTATCGCGAACAGGCGCCGCTGGCGCGGATCGAGGACGCGATCCCGCAGACCCCGCCGGGCCGCGAGGACGTGGTCCGGGGCGACCTGACCACGGGCCTGGCGGTGGCCGACGCGACGGTCGAGGCGTACTACGAGACCCCGCCGCAGCACATGAACCCGATGGAGCCGTGCGCCACCACCGCGCGCTGGACGGGCAATCGGCTCACCGTCCACGACTCGACGCAGCACGTCTTCGGGGTACGGGCGGCGCTGGCCGAGGCATTCGGGCTGCGGCCCGAGGACGTTCGGGTGTTGTCCGGCTTCGTCGGCGGCGGCTTCGGCAGCAAGGGCACGGTGTGGCCGCACGTGTTGCTGGCCGCGGCGGCGGCGCGGCTGGTCGGCCGACCGGTGCGCCTCGCGCTCACCCGGCCGCAGATGTTCACCTCGTGCGGCGTGCGCCCGCCCACCCGGCAGCGGGTGGTGCTCGGCGCGCGGCGGGACGGCCGGTTGACCGCGATCGCCCACGACGGCACCACGGCGACGTCCTTCGGGGAGAACGTGGTGGAGAACACCGGCGGGACGACCGCGATGTTGTACGCCTGCCCGAACGTGACGATCCGTCAGCGCATCGTGCGGCTCGACATGCAGGCGCCGACCTTCCAGCGTGCGCCGGGCCGGGCCCCGGGATCGTTCGCGCTGGAGTCGGCCCTGGACGAGTTGGCGCACGAACTGGGGGTCGATCCGCTCGAGTTGCGGCTGCGCAATCACGCCGACACCGATCCCTCGTCGGGTCGACCGTGGTCGAGCAAACACCTGCGCGAGTGTTACCGCCTGGGCGCCGAGCGGTTCGGCTGGGACCCGGACGACCGTACGCCGGGCACCCGTCGCGACGGCGACGTGCTGATCGGCAGCGGGATGGCGAGCGCGACGCACGAGATGGACCCGGGACCGGCCGCGGCCTACGCCGAACTGCGGGTCGACGGCACCGCCGTGGTGGGCGTCGCCTCGCACGAGATCGGCACCGGCACGTACACCGTCTTCGCCCAGATCGCCGCCGACGTGCTGGGCGTCGGGCCGGACCGCGTCTTCGTGCGGCTCGGCGACACCGAACTGCCGGAGGCGCCGCCATCGATCGGCTCACAGACCGTGGCCTACGTCGGCCCCGCGATCCGGCGGGCCTGCGAGGCGGTGCGCGACGACCTGCTGGCGGGCGCCCTGGCCGACCCCGAATCGCCGCTGTACGGGCGGGAGATCGGCACGATCGAGTTCGGCGGGGACACGTTCGTGGGTGAGCTGTCCCGGATCGGCTCGCCGTCGATCTCGGCGATCGGCCATGCCCATCCGGACGCCGGATCGCCCTACGCCGTGCACTCGTTCGGCGCCCAGTTCGCCGAGGTCGCGGTGGACGCGCGGACGGGGACCGTGCGGGTGCGGCGGATGGTCGGCGCGTTCGACATCGGCCGGGTGATCAATCCGCGCACGGCGCGCGGCCAACTCGTCGGCGGGATGACCTTCGGTCTGGCCCAGGCGTTGATGGAGGCGACCACGATCGACCCGCGCCGGGGGCACGTGGTCGAACCCCACCTGGCGGGCTACCACCTGCCGACGAACGCCGATGTCGGCGCGCTCGACGTGCTGTTCGTGGACGTCCCGGACCCGCACATCGGCGACGTCGGCGCGCGGGGCGCGGGCGAGATCGGCGTGGTCGGCGCGGCGGCGGCGATCGCCAACGCGGTCTTCCACGCGACGGGGGTGCGGGTGCGGACGTTGCCGATCACGCCGGACCGGGTGGTGACGGCCGGATCAGGGCTGGGGTGGGGGGACTTCGGCGGGTGACCGGGGTTTCCCGCCGCGGCCCGCCGACCGGCGCTCGGACGCGCTCTCGAGCCCGGGTCGTTCGGCTTCGGGTCGTTCGGCTTCGGTGTCGGGCCGCTCGGCCGCCGGGAGGGTGAGAACGATACGGGTGCCGGCGGTGTACTCGGGGTCCAACCCGATCGTGCCGCCGTGGAATTCGACGATCTTCTTGCACATCGCCAGGCCCATGCCGTTGCCCGGATATGCCTCGCGGGTGTGCAGGCGCTGGAATATCACGAAGATGCGATCCGCCTGGGACGGATCTATGCCGATGCCGTCGTCGGTCACCGAGATCCGCCACATCCCGTCCGCGGCCTCGGTCTCGGCCTCGACCGAGACCCGGACCGGCCGATCCGGCTTGCGGAACTTCACCGCGTTGGCGATCAGGTTCTGCACGACCAGGGAGAGCTGGGTGCGGTCGCCGCGCACGGTGGGCAGCGGCGTGCGCCGGACCTCGGCGTGCGCGTCCCGGATGGCCAGGTCCAGATCGCCGATCACCGTCTCGTACACGGCGTTCAGGTCCACCGATGCCTCGGTGGCCGGACCGCGGCCCATCCGGGAGAACGCGAGCAGGTCGTCGATCAGGGTCTGCATCCGCACCGCGCCGTCCACCGCGAAGTCGAGGTAGCGGTCGGCCCGTTCGTCCAACTGCCCGTGGTACCGCCGGTCCAGCAGGCGGCAGAAGCTCGCGATCTTGCGCAGCGGCTCCTGGAGGTCGTGCGAGGCGACGTAGGCGAACTGCTCCAGGTCGGCGTTGGACCGGCGCAGTTCGGTGGCCTGCTCGTCCAGGCGATGCCGGGCGTCGTCGGAGAACGCCAACTCGTCGGCCAGTCGGCGGCGCATCGCCTCCATCGCGTGGGCCAACGCGCGCAGGTCGGCGGGGCCGGTGGGGATGATCTCGTGCCGGAAGTCGCCCCGGGCCACCGCGTTGGCGTCCGCCACCAGTCGGCTCATCGGCCGGGTCACGCCGTGCCGCAATCCGGCGAACACCATGATCGCGCCGCCGGCGACCACCAGCGCTATCCCGCTGAACACCCAGGTGCGCAGGTCGCGGACGTCCTGGAGGTCGGCCCTGGCGCTGTCGCGCTGCCGCTGGAGGCGGTGCTGCTGCGCGAGGGTGGCGATGCGCAGCGCCGGGTAGGCGGAGGTGTCGGCGACGGCCGCGCGCACCTCCGCCGGCGGCTCGCTCCCGGGCGGGACGGCGAGCGCGGGCCGGACCACCCGGTCCTGCCACGCCCGCGCCCGCTCCTGCACCACCCGCAGTTCGTCGCGCGCGGTCGGGTCGTCGCGAAACAACTCGCGCAGTACGGCGGCCTGCTCCTGCTCGGTGGCGCGGCCCGTGGCGTAGCCGTCCAGAAGCGAGGCGTCGCCGGTCCACACATAGCCGCGCACCGCGGCGTCCTGGTCGGCGTACGCCGTCTCCAGGCGCACCGCGGCGATCAGTGCCGGCGAACTGTGGTCCACCAGCCGTCCGTTCACCGAGGTGGAGTGCGAGAACACCCACGCGCCGAGCGCGGCGAGCAGGGCCGATACGACCAGTGTCGTGGCGACCCCGACGAGCAGCCAACGTCTGGTGTCCCAGCCGTGCCGCCGGGTTCCGATCCCCGGCGCCCCCGACCCGGCGCCGACCGCCTCGTGTCGCTCCACCACACCGTCCCCATCGTGCCCATCGCGCCGAGCCCGCCGGCGGCGGGCCGGACATCGTGCGAGGACCGATACCTGCCCGAAACGGCGATCTTTGCACCTGCCGAGCGACGGCGGATCAGGCGCCGGTGGAGGACCCCGGCCGGGCGATCATCAAGACGGTCACGGTGGCCCACAGCAGGTTGAACACGCCGGTGAGCATGCCCAGCCGCACGGTGGCGCGGTGGAAGGGGGACAGCGGATCGGGGGCCGCGGTCGTGGCCGCGGTCGTCCCGCCGTCCGGCGTCCCGACGTCGGCCAGCAGCGCGCTCTGTCGCGGCAGCACCGCCAACCCGAGGACCGCGGCGGCGATCGCGGTCAACACCATCGACACGATCAACCACGCGTCCCCCACCACGTCCATCTGCAGGGCGACCCCCAACCCGAAGACCGGCACCACCACGCCGACGACCGCGTAGACCCGACAGGTGCGGTGCAGCCCGCGCACCACCGCCGCGGCCCGCCCGTCCGCCGGATCGGCCCGCGCCTGCCGGACGGCGGGCGGGAACATACTCGCGGCAACGGTCACCGGCCCGACCGCCAAGATCGCGGCAAGCACATGTACGGCAAGCAGAAACTTCGTCACCAGCCGAGGCTAAAACCCGCCCGAAGCCCGCACGAGTGGCAACGGTGCCGGCCACCAACGGATTATCGCCAAGGGCTGCCGCGCCGTCGTCGCGTGCGACGCGTCGACCGCCGCGGTCGAAATCCGGGGGTTCGCGGACGCGAGGGCGGGTGGCGGGTGACAGTGGAGGGACCGGGGCACCTCGGGTGCTCCGCGTGCCCGGGGAGAGGGGTCGGTGGGTCGTGGCGAGTGGTGATGGGGAGCGGGCGGCGGAGCCCTGGTGGAAGTCGGCGGTGGTCTATCAGATCTATCCGCGGAGTTTCGCGGACTCCGACGGGGACGGGATCGGGGATCTGGGCGGGATTCTGGCGCGGCTCGATCATCTGGTCGGGCTCGGGGTGGACGTGGTGTGGTTGTCGCCCGTGTATCCGTCGCCGCAGGACGACAACGGCTACGACATCAGCGACTACCGGGACATCGAGCCGATGTTCGGCACGTTGGCCGACTTCGATCGGCTGGCGGCCGCGATCCACGAGCGTGGGATGCGGCTGGTGATGGACCTCGTGGTCAACCACACCTCGGATGAGCACGCGTGGTTTCGGGAGTCGCGCGAGGGGCCGGACAGCGTCAAGCGGGACTGGTACTGGTGGCGCCCGGGGCGGCCGGAGCGCGGGGCGGTGGGGGAGGAGTCGGCGGCGCCGAACAACTGGGGATCGTTCTTCTCCGGATCGGCGTGGCAATACGACGACGCGAGCGAGGAGTACTACCTGCATCTGTTCTCGCCGAAGCAGGCCGATCTGAACTGGGAGAACCCGGAGGTCCGCCGGGCGATCCACGCGATGATGCGCTGGTGGCTCGACCGCGGGGTGGACGGGTTCCGGATGGACGTGATCAACCTGATCTCCAAGCATCCGGACCTGCCGGACGGCGAGCCGGCGGGCGACGGGCTGTACGGCGACGGGTCGCCGTACTACGTGAGCGGACCCCGCGTGCACGAATACCTCGCGGAGATGCATCGTGAGGTGTTCGCCGATCGGCCGGAACGGGTGCTCACCGTGGGCGAGATGCCGGAGGTGACGCTGGAGCACGCGCGGCTGTTCACCGACCCGGCGCGCGGCGAGGTGGACATGGTCTTCCAATTCGAGCACGTGGGGCTGGACTTCGGGCGGCACAAGTTCGACGTGCGGCCGCTGCGGCTGACCGCCCTCAAGGAGTCGTTGGGCCGCTGGCAGACGGGCCTGGCCGAGGTGGGCTGGAACAGCCTGTACTGGAACAACCACGACCAGCCCCGGGTGGTGTCCAGGTTCGGCGACGACGGGCCGCGATACCGGGTGCGTTCGGCGACGATGCTGGCCACCGTGCTGCACCTGCACCGGGGTACGCCCTACATCTACCAGGGCGAGGAACTGGGCATGACCAACGCGCCGTTCGCCTCGGTCGAGGACGTCCGGGACATCGAGGCGCTGGGCCACTACCGACAGGCGATCCGGGCCGGCGAGGACCCGGCGCGGGTGTTGGACGGGCTGCGTGCGCGCGGGCGGGACAACGCGCGTACGCCGATGCAGTGGGACACGTCCGAACACGCCGGATTCACCACCGGCACACCGTGGTTGCCGGTCAACCCGAACCACGCCACGATCAACGCGGCGGCGGCGCTGGCCGACCCGGAGTCGGTGTACCACCACTACCGCCGGCTGATCGCCCTGAGACACGGCGAACCGACCGTCGTACACGGCGACTTCACCATGCTGCTGGCGGACGACGAACGGCTGTACGCGTTCACCAGGCACTACCGGGACACCACACTGCTGACGCTGGCCAACTTCACCGGCGAGCAGGTGCGGATCCCGGCGGACCTCGCGACCGAGTGGGCGACGGCCCCGCTCGTGCTCGGCAACGTGGGCACGGCGATCGACCCGATGACGCTGCGACCGTGGGAGGCGCGCGTACAGCGCAAGGGGTAGCCGGCCGTGTGGGTGTCGCCGGGTCGAGGCGTGGCCGCACCCGCCGTGACGGGCGGGGGCGCCGACGGGCCCGGGCCGGTGGCGGCGCGGGGGCGGCGTCGGGTGGGTCGTAGGGTCGGGTCGCCTTGATCGTTGCCTGGAAGGGATGTTTGGGTCGTGCGTCTTGCGTTTGCCGGGTTCGCCCATAGTCACCCGTTCACCGATGCCGGAGTGGCTCGGGATCTGGGGGTGGACGGGATCGACGGATGGGACGGTGGCGAGCCCGCGCGGTTCGCGGCGTTTCGGGAGCTGTACCCGTGCGAGCCGGCCGCCTCGCTCGCCGAACTGATCGCTCGGCGGCCGGATGCGGTGGTGGTCACGGTGCGGCCGGCCCTGATCGCGGCGACCGTGGCGCGGGTGTTGCGGGCCGGGCTGCCCTGCTTCGTGAACAAGCCGGCGGCGGCCTCGGCGGGTGCCCTTGCCGAGTTGGACCGGGCCGTGACGGGGCACGAGGAGCGCTTCCTGACCTCGTCCGTGCTGCGCTTCGCGCCCGCCGCGGTGGACCTGGCCGAGCGCCTGGCGGGGCGACGGGTGCTCGGGGCGCGGGCGTTGGTCCGGCACGACATCGCGGGCTTCCTGACGCCGGAGCGGGCCTGGCAGGACGATCCGGCCGAGGGCGGCGGCACGCTGGTCTCGCTCGGCCTGCACGGCGCCGAACTCCTCGACGCGGTGGCCGGTCCGGGCGCGCGGGCGGTGGCGGCGAGCCGGTCGGTGCTGGTGCGTCCGGCCACCCGCTCCGAGGACACGGGCACGATCCTGGTCGGCTGGCCGGACGGGCGGCCCGGCACGATCGAGGTGTCCGGGGCGGGCGGCGAGGAGGTGTACGAGGTGGCGGCGCAGACCGAGGACGGGGTACACACCACCCGCCTCGGCGGCGCCCCCGACTGGCAGGAGGCCCTGGGCTACCGCGCCACGATGCGCACGATCCTGGCCATGGCGGGCGGCGCGGCGTCGCCGTTGCCGTGGTCGCGGAGCAGGGCGGTCCTGGAGTGCGTCGTCGACGCGGCGACGATGGCCCGGGCCTGACCGGGCCCGCCGCGTCACGGGCGAGTGGTGGTGGCCAGGCGGAGGATGGGCAGCGAGGCCAGGAGCAGGATCGGCAGGAGCAGGAACGCGGTACGGACCGGCATCAGGTCGGTGGCCACGCCGAGCAGGAAGGGCGCACCGCCGGCGGCCAGGGTGGTGGCCCCGGCGAGCCGGGAGACGGCCAGGTCGGTTCGGCCGTCCGCCGCGCGGATCGCCGTCGCGGTGGCGAGGGGGAACTGCACGGACAGGCCCAGGCCGGAGAGGAACAGGCCGGTATAGCCGAGCCACGGCACCGAGGCCGTCCAGAACACCACGAAGCCGACCAGGTTGACCGCGACGGCACCGCCGTACAGCCGATCCAGCGGCACCCACAACACCAGCCGCCCGCCCGCCAGTCGGCCCAGGCACAGGCCGGCCACCACGGCGGTCATCGCGGTGGCGGCGGCACCCTCCGACATCCCGGTACGGTCGCGCAGCAGCGTGGAGGCCCACAACGACAACGAGAACTCCACCGCCACCGAACACACCGTCAACAACCAGGCCCACCAGTAGGCGGGCGGCAGCCCCCGGGTCGGCGCCTCGGGACGGTCCGGTGTCGGTCGGGTCGGCGGGCCCGGATCCGGGATCGGGGTTCGGCCGTACACCAGGGCCAGGGCCGCGAAGAGCACGGGGACCACGACCATGGCCCAGCGCCAGCCGGGGCCGGAGGAGTCCATCACGCCGATCAGCAGCGGGGCGGCCGTACCCACGCCGGCGGCCAGGCCGTTGGCCTCGCTGAGGGCGCTCGGCCCGGCGATCGGACCGTGGTGGTCGGCCAGCGCCGTACCGGCCACGTTCACCACCAGGAAAGCACCGAACCCGCACAGCAGCGCCGCGCCCAACGACACGGCCGGGGTATCCGCCGCGCAGTACGCGAGCACGCCCAGACTCAGCACCACGCACCCGGTCCACAACGTGCGCCCACGCCCGAAGCGGCGCATCGGCCGGTCGCCGAGCAGCGCGATCAACACGCCCGCCGCCGCATAGGCCGTACTGTGCAGCGCGGCCACGGCGTTGCTCACACCCAGTTCGTCGCCGAGCAGCGTGACGGAGGGACCGAAGCAGTACAGGAAGTAGCCGAACGCGGCCATGTGCAGGTACAGCGACCAGGTCGCCCGGTCGCGGACCAGCCCCGGCGCCGAGCCGTCGCTCACGCGAGATCGTCCACAGTCGTCCCCATCCGCATCGTGTGGGCCCCGTCGCGGATGAACCGCCCCGCCCCGGATCGTATGCGATCCACGTGAACACACGGTGCCCGAACGACCACGAAACCCGGACCCGGGGCCGCACGGCCCGGCCACCGCGTCCCGGCCACTCCGACCCCGGGTCGACAGCGGCCCCGCGCCGCCCCGTGGCCGCTCCCAAGGCGGTCACGCCCCGTCGCTCCGAAGCCGGCCGGCGCGACGCCCGCCCGACGCCCCGGCCACCGCCGGACGACCCGACCCGACCCGGGCCGCCCGCCCCCGTCCCCTCCGCCCCGTCTTCCCCCCGGCCCCGTCCCCCACCGACACCGACCGCCCGCTCAGCCCGCCCCCGCCGACCACCCCTCGCGCAGCCGCCGCTCCGCCGCTCCGCCCTCGTCCGCCGGCGCCCGGCCCTCGCCGCGCAGGCGATCGAGCCCGAGCAGGGCCGCGCCCACCACCGGAGGGTCCGACGCGACCTTCAGCACCGCCCTCGGGGCCACCTCCAGCACCCGCCGGGCCACCGCCGCCATCAGCAGCGGCGGCTCCGCGGCCAGCACGCCGCCGCCGAGGACCACGTCGGCGGCCTCGCCCAGCAGGTCCAGCCGTCCCAGCGCCGTCACCGCCAGCACCGCGATCTCGGCCGCCTGCCGCTCGACCACCTCGCCCGCCACCGGGTCGCCCGCCTCGGCCACCCGGAACAACAACGGAACCAGTTCGTGCAGTCGCTCGGCCGGCAGCTCACCCAGGTGCACCGCCTCGGCCACCGCGGTCGCCGACGGCAGACCGAAGTGGTCGGACGTGGCCGCGGCCAGCGCCGTGGCCGGTCCCCGACCGTCCTCGGCCCGCACCGACGACCACATCACCTCCTCCATCAGACCGATCCCGCCGCCCCAGTCGCCGGTCATCCGCCCGAGGGCCGGGAAGCGCGCGGTGCGCCCGTCCGGCAGCAGGCCCACGCAGTTGATCCCCGCGCCGCACACCACCGCGACCCCGCGCGGCGCGTCCGTACCCGAACGCAGCACCGCGAAGGTGTCGTTCCCGACGGTGACCGTGCGGCTCCACCCCCGGTCCTCGAACTCCTTGCGCAGCCGCAACTCCTCCACCGGCAGGTCGATGTTGGCCAGGTAGGCCGCGACATGCTCCACCGGCCCGACCCCCGCCGCCGTGCGCAGCACCTCCTCGACCAGCTCGGCGATCGCCTCCGCCGCCGCCTCGTGGCCGAGCACGTACGGCTTGTAGCCCGGCCCGCGCGCCCGGCCCCGGACCCGACCGTCCGCGTCGACCACCGCGACATCGGTCTTCGAATTGCCCGCGTCGATCGCGAGCACGGCCGGGGCCGACCCGGGCGAGGCGTCCCCGGTCACCGCGCCCACGGAAGGTGCTCCTTGCCCGCGGCAAGGAGCCGATCGGTGAGCGACTCGGCGATGTCGTACTGCCCGACCAGCGGGTGCGCCAACAACGCGGTGAACACCCGGTCCCGCCCGCCGCGCAGCGCCGCGTCCAGGGCCAACTCCTCGTACGCCGCGACATGCGCGATCAACCCGGCCTGCAACGGCCCGACCGGCGCCACCGGCAGCGGCGTCGCCCCGTTCGCGTCGATCCGGGACTGCACCTCGATCACCGCGTCGTCCGGCAGGAACGGCAGGACACCGTTGTTGCGCACGTCGGCGACCTGGATCCGGGACGCCTCGTCGGTGCCCTTGCCCATCAGCGCGGCGACCAGCGCCACCGCCGCCTCCGAGTAGTACGCCCCGCCCCGGCGCTCGAGCAGCGCCGGCTTCGTGTCCAGGGTCGGATCCGCGTACAGTTCCAGCAGTTCGCGCTCGATCGCGGCCACCTCCTCGGCCCGCGAACCGGTGTGCCGCTGCGCCGAGACCACCGCGTCGTGCGCGTAGAAGTAGCGCAAGTAGTAGGAGGGGACCGTGTTCTGCCGGTACATCAGATCCACCGGCAACTCGATGTCCGCCGCGATCGCGGCCCCGTGCTCGGCCAGCAGGCGCGGCAGCAGGTCCGGCCCGGGCGCGCCCAGGTCGTCCAGCACGTGGATGCCCCGCTCCCAGGTCAGGTGGTTCAGCCCGACGTGGTCCAGACGCAGCCGATCCGGCGCGACGTCCAACAACGCGGCGAAGCGCCGCTGGAAGGTGATCGCGACATTGCACAACCCCACCGCACGATGGCCCGCGTCGAGCAGCGCCCGGGTGACGATGCCCACCGGGTTGGTGAAGTCCACGATCCACGCGTGCGGCGCGACCCGACGGACCCGCTCGGCCGCGTCCAGCACCACCGGCACCGTGCGCAGCGCCTTGGCCAGGCCGCCCGCCCCGGTGGTCTCCTGTCCCACGCAGCCGCAGTCCAGCGGCCACGCCTCGTCCTGCGCCCGGGCCTGCTGACCGCCCACCCGGAGCTGGAAGAGCACCGCGTCGGCGCCCTCCGCGCCCGCGTCCAGGTCATCGGTCAGCACCACCCGCGCCGGGTGTCCATAGCGGGCCAGGATTCGGCGGACCACCGCGCCGACCGACTCCAGGCGTTCCACCACCGGGTCCACGAGCACGAGTTCGTCGACCGGCAGGTTCTCGCGCAACCGGCCGAGGCCGTCCGCGAGTTCGGGAGTGTAGGTGGACCCACCGCCCACCACCGCAAGCTTCAACCCTTTACTCCCGTCAGTGTCACGCCCTCGATGAACGCCTTCTGGGCGAAGAAGAACACGAGGATCACCGGCGCCATCACCAAGAGGGTGGCGGCCATCATGAGATTCCAATTGACCTGATGCGCGCCCTTGAACGACTCCAGGCCGTACGACAACGTCCACGCGCCCGGATTCTCCGAGGCGTACACCTGTGGACCGAAATAGTCGTTCCAGCAATAGAAGAACTGGAACAGCGCCACCGCCGCGATCGCCGGCCGGATCATCGGCAGCACGATCGAGATCAGGATGCGCAACTCGCCGCACCCGTCCACCCGGGCCGCGTCCAGGTATTCGGACGGGATGGTGAGCAGGAACTGGCGAAGCAGGAAGATGGTGAACGCGTCGCCGAAGGCCATCGGGATGATCAGCGGCCACAACGTTCCGCTCAGGTGCATCTGCTTGGCCCAGAAGATGTACATCGGGATGACGATCACCTGGGGCGGCAACATCATCGACGAGATCACCAGCATCAGCGCCACGCCCCGGAAGCGGAACCGGAACTTGGCCAGCGCGTAGGCCACCGGCAGGCTGGAGACCACGGTGAACAGGGTGCCGAGCCCGGCGTACATCAGCGTGTTGCGCCACCAGGTGCCGAAGCCGGGGGTCCTCATCACCTCGGTGTAGTTGCCCCACTCCCACGACGTGGGCCACAGATGGCTGGTCAGCGCCTGTTTGTCGGACATCACCGAGGTCAGGAACAGGAACACGAACGGAAGGATGAAGAACAGCAGGGCGGTGACGGCGAGCGTGTGCACGCCGATCCAGTTCAGTACGCGCTTGCGCCGATGCGGCTGCGCCGGTGTCCGGGCGGGCGCGGGCGGAGGCACGACGCCGGCCGCCTCGGCCGTGACGGTCTGGGCCATGTAACCGATCCCTTCTGGGCACGGTGGATCGTCGAACTCGGGGTCTTGGCAGGGTGGTTGGCAACGGAGCGAGCGGGTCGCGCTCAGTCGTCGTCCAACAGCCCCGACCGCCGCCGAAGCAGCACGAACGTGAACGTCATCGCGATGGCGAACAGGATCAGCGAGATCACGCACGCGGCACCGGTGTTGAAGGTGGAGAACCCTTCCTGGTACACGAGTTGCGGCAGTGTCAGGGTGGTGCCCTGCGGATAGCCCGGCTCGAACGGCTGGCCGGAGTTGCCGATGACGCCGCTGGCGACCTTCCCGGCGACCATCGCCTGCGTGTAGTACTGCATCGTCTGGATCACCCCGGTGACCACCGCGAACAGCACCACCGGCGTGATCGCCGGCCAGGTGACGTAGCGGAACTTCTGCCACGGCCCGACGCCGTCCAACTCGGCCGCCTCGTACTGCTCGCGCGGCACGTCCAGCAGCGACGCGGTGAAGATCACCAGCAGGTCGCCGATGCCCCACAGGGCGAGCAGGGTGAGTGCCGGCTTGGACCAGTCCGGATCGGTGAACCAGCCCGGCTGCGGCAGTCCGGCGTCGCCGAGCAGGTTGTTCACCGGCCCGGTACCGGGGTTGAGCAGGAACGCGAAGCCGATCGTGGCGGCCACCGGCGGCGCCAGATAGGGCAGGTAGGCCAGCGTGCGGAACAATCCGGACCCGCGCTTGAGCCGGATCGCCAGCATGCCCAGACCGAGCCCGAAGATCACCCGCAGGGTGACCATCACCACGACCAGCCACAGCGTGTTGCGCAACGCCTGCCACAACGCCGGATAGTCGTTGAGGACGTAGTTCCAGTTGCGGGTGCCCACCCACACGGGCGGGTTGATCAGGTCGTAGCGCGTGAACGAGTAGTACACGGTCGCGCCGAGCGGATACGCGAAGAAGACCGAGAAGCCGATCAACCACGGGGACAGGAACGCGAGCGTGCGCAGGTTCCGCCGGCGGCGCTGCCTGCGCAGCGCCGCCGGGACCTTCGCCGCCGCGGGGGCGGTCGTGGTCATCGGATCACTGGACCTGGGCCACGTCGGTGTCGATCTGCTTGTCCAGATCGGCCAGGCCCTTGCTCGGGTCGCCGCCCCCGCCGGCCTCCCACTTGTACGCGAACTCCTGGAAGGTCACCTGGTACTTGCCGCCGTTGGGGCTGGCGGGCGTGGTGTTGCTCGCCGGGTGCTTGAAGGCGTCGATGAACGGCTTGAAGTGCTCGTCGTTCGCCAGCGGCGACGCGGCCAGCGCGGCGTTGGTGGTGGGCACGTTGTGGATCGCCCCCGCGAGCTGGTTCAGCGCGTCGCTGTCGGTGGTGACGAACTTGACGAACTCCCAGGCGGCCCGCTGGTGGTGGCTGGACTTGGCGATGCCGATGGTGGTGCCGGTCAGGTAGCTGCGGCCGTACTTGTCCAGCTGGTCGTCCGGGACCGGGAACGGCGCGGTGCCGTAGTTCAGGTTCGGCGCGTCCTTCGCGATCATCGCGGTGCGCCACTCGCCGTCCATCGTCATCGCGAGCTTGCCGCTCATGAACGGGTTCTCCGCGGAGAACTCCTCACCGAAGGTGGTGCGGAACTTCTCCAGCTTGTCGAATCCGCCCTGGCTCTCGACGAATTTCTTCTGCCAGGCGAGGAACTGCGGGACCGTCGGGTCCTTGGACAGGGCCGACTTGCCGTCCGGCGTCTGGTAGGTCGGACCGTACTGGGCGAGCACGTGCGCCGGGGTGAACTCGTAGGCGTGGAAGGTGGGCAGGAAGCCCGCGACCTTGAACGTGCCGTCACCGTTGAGCTGGTTGAGCTTCTTGGCGGTCTCGACGAGTTCGGACATCGTCTTCGGCGGCCCGGCGATGCCCGCCGCCGCGAACATGTCCTTGTTGTAGTAGAGCCCGTAGGAGTCCGCGAGCAGCGGCAGCGCGCAGCGCTTGCCCTGGAACTGGGTGTAGTCCATCACCGCCTTCGGGAAGGTGGTGGCGGGGTCGATGTTGGACTGGGCCAGCCACGGCGCGAGGTCGATCCACGAGCCCGACGAACAGAACTGCCCGACGTTGTCCGTGGTGAACGAGGAGACCACGTCCGGGCCCTTGCCCGAGCGGATGCCCTGGGTGATCTTGTCGTCGGTCACGTTGGAGACGATCTTGACCGTGATGTTCGGGTGCGACGCGTTGAACCTGGCGACCAGGTCCTTGACCGCCTTGGTCTCGCTCTCGGCGCTCCAGCCGTGCCAGAAGGTGATCGTGACCTTCTTGTCGGGCGCCTCCGAGGCGCCGGTGCCGGACCCCGAGCCGCCGTCGTCGCCGGCGCACGCGGAGGCCATCAGGGCGAGCGTGGCGGCGCACGCGAGGGTCGTGAGGGAACGACGGAGCCGTGGGAGTCTGTGCACTGGGTCCTCCTCCGGAGATGGCGGCGGCGCGGCCGGGACGAGCGGCGCCGTGGTCCTGGCGGTGGTACGGGGTGCTGCCGGTGGCGCTGGGATGTGCCCGGACAGGGGTGGGCCCGGGCGGGGGTGTGCCCGGGACGGGGTGCGCCCGGGCGCCGGCGGGTCGCGGCGGTGGTCGGCGTCGGATGGCGCGCGTACGGGGAAGGGCGTACCGGATGGGCCTACGGGGTGTGTGTGGTGCGTCAGGTCGTGGTGAAGACGACGTCGCGGGCGACGTCGAGCGCCGCGTGCACGGCGCCGGTGAGCACGGGGTTGGCGGGCACGTCGCCGAGCACGACGCGTGGGCGCGGGATCGCGAGGCGGTGCAACTCGTCCACCACGCGTGAGCGCAACGCTTCGCCGCCGGCCATCGGGATGGCCCCCGACAACACGACGAGTCCCGGATCCAGGACCGAGACGATCACCGCGATTCCCACCGCCAGCCGGTTCGCCAACTCGTCGAGGAAGGCGCCGCCGCGCGGTTCGGTCGCCCGCACCGCCCGGGCGACGGCCTGCGGCGCGGTACGACTGCCCACGCCGTAGGCGCGGGCCAGGGACAACACGGCGGGCGCGCCCGCGAGTTGCTGGAAGCCGCCGGTATTGCGCCGGCTGACGTCGTGCGGCAGCGGCGCGCCGGGCATCGGCATGTAGCCGACCTCGCCCGCGCCGCCGGTCGAACCTCGGTGCAGCCGGCCGCCGATCACGATCGCGCAGCCGATTCCCTCATCGACCCACAGCAGCACGAAGTCGCCCGCGTCGCGGGCCGATCCGTCCCGCTGCTCGGCGAGCGCGGCGAGGTTGACGTCGTTCTCCACGTCCACCGTCAGGCCCAGCGCCTCGCGGATCTGGTCCAGCACCCCGGGGGAGTGCCAGCCCGCGAGGTGGCGGCCGTAGCGGAACTGCTCGGTGGTCGGGTCGAACGCGCCCGGGATGCCGATCACCATGTGTGCGAGATCGGCGAGGTCGAGCCCGGCCGGCTTGGCGGCGGCCCGGACCGCCTCCCGGATCCGGCCCGGTGTATCGGCCGACTCCCGGCGCGGGGTGGCCAGTTCGTGCTCGCCCACCACCCGTCCGGTCAGATCGGCGATGGCCACCCGGATCCGGGCGGGCGTGACGTCCAGGCCCGCGACGTGCCCCGCCGCCGGGTTGATCTCGTACAGCTGGGCGCCGGGCCCCCGGCCGCCCTCGGTGGTACCGACCCCGACGACCAGGCCCGCCGCCTCCAGGCGGGAGAGCAGCTGAGAGGCGGTCGGCTTCGACAAACCGGTCATCGAGCCGATCTGGCCCCGGGACAGCCGCCCGTGCCGCAAGAGGAGTTCGAGCGCGGCCCGGTCGTTGATGGCCCGCAAAAGGCTCGGCCGCCCGGCCTGCTCCCGCCCGGACGCTGCCGCGCCGCGCTCGGTGCTCCCGGCCATGAGCGGTCTCCCTTTCGCCACTGTTAGGAAACCTTCCTAAGAGTTGTAGAGGAAATTAGGCCCGCCCTCTCGGCACTGTCAAGGGTGTCCGGCAAGGTCGTTCACCTTGCCCGACAAGGGAGTCCGTCCGCCGGGGCCGGCGAAGGGCCCCGACGTGCGGCTGCCCGGCGGGCCCACCTGCGGGCCTGCCGGGCAGCACGATCGAAAAAGCCGGGAACCGGGAACCGGGAGTGGAACCACGGGTGGAGCTACGGGTGGAGCCGTGGACGAGTGCTACCGGTGGGTACTACCGACCCGAAATACCCGCAGGCAGACCCGACTTCACGCGGACTCCGCGCGGGCCGATGTGCTCAGCACGGTCCGAGGTCGAGCCACACCCCCCACTGTCCGGTGGTTCCGGGGGTTTCGCCCTGGGTCCACCACTTGGCGCGGTAGGTGTGCCCCTGGTACGAGACGGTGTTGCCGCCCACGTAGACGGTGTTCGCGTCCCACGGGGGCGCGGAGCAGTTGCCCGGACCGGTGCCGACCGTCAGTCGGTAGTCCACGCTGTGCGTGGTACCGGTACCGGTGGCGGTGACCGTCACCGTGTACGTCCCCGCCGTCGCCGTGGAACTCGCGGACAACTTCAGCGACGACGAAGCGCCGGACTGGATGGTGCCGGGGGTGAACACGGCGGTCACGCCGTTGGGCAGGGTCCCGGTGGACAGCGTGAGCTGCTGCGGGGTGCCGCTGGTGGTCGCCGTGGTCAGCGACGTGGTGACGTCCCCGCCGGGCGTCACGGTGCCCTGGGTCGGGTTGAGCGAGACGGAGAAGTCGGGGTTGCCCGGACCGGAGCCGACCGTCAGCTGGTACTGCGCGCTGTGCGTGGTGGCGGTGCCGGTGGCGGTGATCGTGATCGGGAACGACCCCTGGGCCGCGCCCGAACTCGCCGTGAACTTCAGCGACGAGCTGTTGCCCGACTGGACGGTGCCCGGGGTGAACACGGCGGTCACGCCGCTGGGCAGGGTCCCGGTGGTCAGGGTGAGCTGCTGTGCGTTGCCACCCGTGGTCGTGGTGCCGACGGAGGTGGTGACGTCACCGCCGGGCTGCACGCTGCCCGACGTCGGGTTGAGCGCGAGAGAGAAGTCGTCCGGGTTGCCGACGCAGGTCGGGTCGCCGGTCTGTGCGGGCAGGCTGACGGCGTCCCACGCGGCCTTGGTCTTGTTGAACAGCGCGCAGGTCGGGTCGAGGCTCTTCGCCGCGGTCAGCGTCGTGGTGCGGTACTTCTTGTAGGTCATGCCGCTGGTCTTGAGCAGCATGCCGCCGTAGAAGACCTTGCCCGCGTTCTGGATGCCGACGCCGGTCAGCGTGGTGCTGTTGCAGGTCGGGCTGCCGGGCTTGCCGTTGCCTGCCGGAGCGGTGCCCTCGGCGAGCAGGTAGAACCAGTGGTTCAGCGGACCGGCCGCCTTGTGCACCTCGGTGTTCGGGATCGAGGAGCTGTAGCAGTCGGGGTCGCCGTTGGTGGACGGCTTGTACATGTAGCGGATCGGGCCCTGGCCGACCAGGTTGACGGTCTCGCCCACCGTGTAGTCCGGCGAGTCGAAGGAGGTGGGCTCGTTCGTGTACGCCTCGGTCAGCGCGCCGAAGATGTCTCCGGTGCCCTCGCCGAGTCCGGCTTCACGGCTGGTGCCGCCGGGGGTGAACTGGTCGATGCCGTGGCCGAATTCGTGGCCCACGACGTCCATCGAGCCGATCCACTGGTTGGCCTGGTTGTGGCCGATGGAGACGGAGGAGCCGTCCCAGTAGGCGTTGACGTCGTTCAGGCCGACCTTGACCGGCCAGCTGCCGCCGGTGCCGTTGTGGCCGTTGCGACCGAGCCAGTCCTTGAGCATGTTCCATTCGTTCTGCGCCGCCCACATGACGTCGACGCAGCCGGTCTCCTTGCTGGACGCCTGGCCGTTGCCCCACGAGTCGGTGGACTTCGTGAAGACCTGGCCGGTGGCGTTGTCGGCGCAGCTCAGACCGGGACGGGTGGTGTCGCGGAGGGAGTACGAACCGGCCGAGCCGCTGGTCTGGATGGTCAGCGGATTCGGGCCGTTCCACTGGCTGTTGCCGGTACCGGCCTTGACGTCGTCGACCTTGTCCAGGACCTGGCCGGTGCTCGCGTCGACGAACACGTGCAGTCGGCTGGGGGCGGTGTCGGTACGGCCGGTGACCACCGTCTCCCACGCCAGGTTGCTGTTGCCGTCCAGGACGTGGACGACGAGGCGGTGCGATTCGACCTTGTCCACGACCGGAAGCTGGGCCTTGGACGTGGCCTCGGCGGTGCCCGCGGCCACGGTCGCCCGGGTCGGGACGGATATCTGCGCGCTGGTCGCGGCCTGGGTCCCGCGGACCCGGCCCTGACCGTCGGCCATGACCACCGCGTCGCCGCCGACGACCGGCAGGCCGCGGTAGGTGCGCTGGTACGCGACCGAGTACAGGTCGTTGATCCAGGGGGTGACGAGCTGACGTTCGAACTTCTCGTCCGGGCCCTTCGCGAGGGCGTCCAGACCGTTCGCGACTGCCCGGTCGGCGGCGGATACCGCCTTGTCCTGCGAGCTTGCGGGGGGAGGGGAGGACAGTTCGTCGGTACCGGCCGAGGACGAGCCGGCCGCGCCGATCGCCAGGCCGGCGATCAGGGCGAGGACGGTCCCGGCCGTGGTCGTTCTGCGATTCATCGAGGCTCCTTGGGAGGGGACATGCCTCGACCACGTCGCCGACGTGCACCGCGGCGCTGGGGAGCGACACGGGCGACCGTGCAGGCCGGGTACGTGCCCGAGCGAGCGAAACACTCACACGGGTGTGGGGCGGCGGAGAAGCGCTCGGCGGCGATCGGCTAGTTCTGGCAAATGCTCGGGGGCCGACGGAATCCCGGATGGCGGATCCGGACGACGGATGACGCCTTCCGGCCGGTTGCCGATGATTAGCGGCGAAATATCGGGCAACTCTCAAGATCCGGCAACCGGGCCGGATCCGGAACACCGTGCGGACCGCCCCGGACCGGACGGGCGCACCGGACCGGGACGGGGCGTACCGAACCGTGCGGGGCGCACCGACCCGTACGGACGTACGGACCCAGGAGGCGACGTTGGCCGGCAGCACAGCGACGACCGGGCAGTCGAGCGGCGGCGGCGACGGGGCCTCGGGCGGAGGTTCCGGCGGCGGCTATTCGGAGAACCTCGGCCACGTCATCTTCATCACGGCCGCGGCCGCCATGGGTGGATTCCTTTTCGGCTACGACAGTTCGGTGATCAACGGCGCGGTCGAGGGCATCCGGGGCAAGTTCTCGCCGGGTTCGAGTCTGCTCGCCCAGGTGGTCGCCGCCGCCCTGATCGGTTGTGCGATCGGGGCCGCGATCGCCGGCCGGATCGCCGACCGGATCGGGCGCATCCGGGTGATGCAGATCGCCGCCGTGCTGTTCGCGGTCAGCGCGGTGGGATCCGCGCTGCCGTTCGCGCTGTGGGACCTGGCCCTGTGGCGCGTCCTGGGCGGTACGGCGATCGGGATGGCCTCGGTGATCGGTCCGGCGTACATCGCCGAGGTCGCCCCGCCGGCCTATCGCGGTCGGCTCGGCTCGTTCCAGCAGGCCGCCATCGTCACCGGCATCGCGGTCTCCCAGTTGGTCAACTGGGGCATCCTCAACCTGGCCGACGGCGACCAGCGCGGCGAGCTGATCTTCGGTCTGGAGGCGTGGCAGGTGATGCTCGGTGTGATGGTGCTGCCGGCCGTGCTGTACGGCCTGTTCACCTTCACCATCCCCGAGTCGCCGCGCTTCCTGCTCTCCGTCGGGCGGGAGGCGCAGGCGAGGAAGGTGCTCGCCGAGGTGGAGTCCGACCACGTCGACCTGGACGCGCGGGTGGCGGAGATCCGCGACGCGATGCGGCGCGAGCACAAGTCCACGTTCAAGGACCTGTTGGGCGGCGGCGGGTTCGTGTTCCTGCCGATCGTGTGGATCGGCATCGGGCTGTCGGTGTTCCAGCAGCTCGTCGGGATCAACGTGATCTTCTACTACTCGGCGTCGCTGTGGCAGTCGGTGGGCATCGACCCGAACAGCTCGTTCCTGTACTCGTTCACCACCTCGATCATCAACATCATCGGCACGATCATCGCCATCTCGCTGGTCGACCGGGTGGGCCGCAAGCCGCTCGCGCTGGTCGGTTCGACGGGTATGGCGATCTCGCTCGGCATGGTCGCGTGGGCCTTCTCGGCGCGCACGGGGCAGGGCAAGAGCATCAAACTCCCGGACACCGAGGGCACCGTCGCGCTGATCGCGGCCCACTCGTTCGTGTTGTTCTTCGCGCTGTCGTGGGGCGTGGTGGTGTGGGTCTTCCTGGGCGAGATGTTCCCGAACCGGATCCGCGCGGCGGCGCTGGGGGTGGCGGCGTCGGCGCAGTGGATCGCGAACTGGGTGATCACGGTGTCGTTTCCGACGTTGTCGGACTGGAATCTGTCGGCGACGTATGTGATGTACGCGTGCTTCGCGGTGTTGTCGATTCCGTTCGTGGTGAAGTTCGTGCCGGAGACGAAAGGGAAGACGTTGGAGGAAATGGGGTAGTGGCGGGGCGGTCGGTGGGCTCGCCGGGGGTCGGTGGTCAGTGGCGGGTTCGGGTTTGGGGTTGGGGTTGGGCTTGGGCTTGGGCTTTGGCTCGGGTTTGGGCTTGGGCTTCGGCTCGGGTTTGGGCTCGGGCTTGGGTTCGGGCTCAGCCGAGGTCGCGGCGGCGTAGGCCGGTCAGGCCCGCGATGGGCAGGACGGCCGCGAGGGCGAGCAGGTAGGCGTACGGCGTGGCGGTGACGTCGGCGCCGGGCAGCTTCGGCAGGTGGGCGAACGGTGATACGTCCAGGAGCGCCTGCGGCAGCTTCAGGGCCGGGCCGAGCCAGCCGAGCGCGATCACCAGGCCGACCAGGCCCCAGACCGCCGGGGTGAGGCGGGGCAGCGCGCCGACGATCAGGACGGCCAGGCCGGTCATCACCCACACGGCGGGCGTCTGGGCCAGGGTGGCGAGCAGGACGCGGGGGAGTTGGCCGGAAACGTCCCCCACGGTGATCCCGTACGACAGACCCATCGCGAGGCCGCCGGCGGCCAGGACGGCGGCCGCGCCGAGGTAGGCGATCACCAGGTGCCCCCCGGCCCAGCGCAGTCGGCCGACCGCGTTGGCGAGCAGTGGTTCGGCCCGGGCGGCGGTCTCCTCGTCGCGCAGGCGCAGGATCGAACCGGCCGCGAACACCACGCAGATCAGGCCGAGCAGGCCGATCAGGGTGGACAGGAACGCGTCGGTCAGGTCGACGTGTCCGCCCATGCGGCGGACCAGGTCACGGGTGCCGTCGTTGTCGCCGACGATGTCCTTGGCGCCGTCGGCGATGCCGCCGAACACCGCGCCGCCGAAGGCGAGGCCGATCGCCCAGGCCGCGAGGGTGCCGCGTTGCAGGCGCCAGGCGAGGCCGTACGCGCCGGCCAACGACGCGGGGGCGTGGGCCGGTCCGGGGCGTGGGCGGATGAAGCCGGCGCCGATGTCGCGCCGACCGGCGAGGGCGTACGCGAGCACGGCGCACCCGGCCGCGAGGGCGGCGGTGGGGAGCAGGGCCCACCAGCGGTCGCCGGCGAAGGGGCGGACGTTTTCGGCCCAGCCGAGCGGGGTCACCCACACGAGTGGATGGCTGCCCCCGTCGGCCGCGGGCCGCGCCGCGTCGCCCGCCGCGCGCAGGACGAAGGCGACGCCCAGGACGGCGACGGCGATGCCGCGGGCGAGGCGGGTGTTCTCGGTGAGTTGTGCGGACACCGCCGCGATGCCGGCGAAGGCCATCCCGGTCAGCGCCACGGACGTGCCGAACGCGAGGGAGCCGGCGGTGGATTGGCCGGCGCCGCGCAGGACGGCGGTACACAGGACCAGGAGCGCGAGGTTGGCCAGGGCGGCGCCGGTCAGGGCCGCGGTGAGGGGCGCACGGCGGCCGACCATCGCGGCGGACAGCGCCTCCTGGCGACCCGTCTCCTCCTCGTCGCGGGTGTGCCGGATCACCACGAGCAGGCTCATCAGGCCGGCGAGGAGGGCGAGGGTGGCGCCGACGCGCCAGACGGTGAGGGCGCCGTAGGAGTCGGCGTAGACCGCGCCGTAAAGGGCCCGGAACGAGCCGTTGGCGTTCATGTCGTGCGCGACGTCGGCGCGTTCGGCGGCGGTGTCGTACAGCTTCTCGAGGGAGCGTTCGGTGCTGGACAGGGTGCCGACCAGGGCCACCACCCAGACCGGGAGCAACACGCGGTCGCGGCGGAGGGCGAGGCGGACGAGGGTGGGGGTGCCGGCGAGGTGGCGGGCCGACGCGGTGGGGGTGGGGGCGACGGCGGTGGCGGTCATCGGGTCACCGCCGCGCTCTCGGCCGCGGGCCGGGTGTCCTCGGTGCGGTAGTGGCGCAGGAACAGCTCCTCCAGGGTGGGCGGGCTGCTGGTCAGGCCGCGTACGCCGATGTCGGCCAGCCGGCGCAGCACCGGGTTCAGGTGCTCGTTGTCCACCTGGAGGACGGTGTGCTCGGGGTCGACCCGCAGGTCGTGTACGCCCGGCAGGTCGGCCAGGCTGTCGGCCGGGCCGGTGAGTTGGGCGCGAACGGTGGTCCGGCTCAGGTGGCGCAGGTCGGTCAGCGAACCGGACTCGACGGTGCGTCCGTTGCGGATGATGCTGACCCGATCGCACAGCGCCTCGACCTCGGCCAGGATGTGGCTGGACAGCAGCACGGTGCGGCCGCGGTCGCGTTCCTCGGCGACGCAGGTGCGGAAGACCTCCTCCATCAGCGGGTCCAGGCCGGAGGTGGGCTCGTCCAGGATCAGGACGTCCACGTCGGAGGCGAACGCGGCGACCAGGGCCACCTTTTGCCGGTTGCCCTTCGAGTAGGCGCGGCCCTTCTTGGTCGGGTCGAGTTCGAACCGGTTCAGCAGGTCGGCGCGCCGGGCCGGGTCCAGGCCGCCGCGCAGCCGGCCGTACAGGTCGATCACCTCGCCGCCGCTGAGATTGCGCCAGAGGGTGACGTCGCCCGGCACGTAGGCGACCCGGCGATGCAGGGCCACCGCGTCGCGCCACGGGTCGCCGCCGAGGAGGGTGACGTCGCCCCGGTCGGCGCGGATCAGGCCGAGGAGGACGCGGATGGTCGTGGACTTGCCGGCGCCGTTGGGCCCGAGGAAGCCGTGTACCTCGCCGGTCGCGACCTGGAGATCCAGGCCGTCGAGGGCGTGCGTGCGTCCGAAGGACTTGTGCAGACCTGAGACGCTGATCGCCGTGTTCATGTTTCAGAACATACGCTTCCTTCAGAAAGTTGTGAAGTTAAGGAAAGTCAAGAATCATCAAGGGTGGAGCGGGGAGCGGCAGTGCGTTCCGTGGGTGCCCGGAGGGTGGTCGTAAGGTGAGCCGGATGCGAGAAGACGAGTCGGTGGCGAAGCGGGACGAGGCGGCCGTCGCGCGTTACGTCGAGCGCTTCGCGGGCGAGTTGACGGATGCCGGCATGCAGCGGATGGGCGCGCGCGTGTTCGCCGCGCTCCTGGCGGCCGACTCGGCGAGCATGACCTCGGCCGAACTCGCCGAGTCGTTGCGGATCAGTCCGGCGGCGGTGTCCTCGGCGATCGGCTATCTCACCCAGGTACGGATGGTCCACCGCGAACGCGAGCCGGGTTCGCGACGGGACCGATACCGCCTGCACGACGAACTCTGGTACGAGACCTACGGCGAACGGGACAAGCTCCTCGGCCGCTTCGAGGCGATCCTCCGCGACGGCGCCCAAAGCCTGGGCCCGGACACCCCCGCAGGCGTCCGAGCCCTCGAATCCGCAGAGTTCTTCGCCTTCCTCCAGGAAGAATTCGTCGGAGTAATGCAACGCTGGCGAGCCCGAACCCCCAAGTAGCCCCATCGCACAAACAACAACCCGCTCGCCGAACCCTCAGCCCGTCCGGCGTCTGAGGACGCCCAAGTGGGCACTGGGGAACGGCAACCGGGTGGCCGACCTTTCAGCCCGTCCGGCGTTTGAGGACGCCCGAGTGGGCACTCGGGAACGGCGACCGGGTGGCGGATCCTTCAGCCT
Source organism: Embleya hyalina (assembly GCF_003967355.1). Taxonomy (GTDB): domain Bacteria; phylum Actinomycetota; class Actinomycetes; order Streptomycetales; family Streptomycetaceae; genus Embleya; species Embleya hyalina. The sequence goes on from NZ_BIFH01000014.1 coordinate 462,507, forward strand.
GTCCGGCGTTTGAGGATGCCCAGTGGGCATTTGCGGGCGGCGACCGGGTGGCCGATCTTTCAGCCCGTCCGGCGTTTGAGGACGCCTGAGTGGGCACTCGGGAACGGCGACCGGGTGGCGGATCCTTCAGCCTGTCCGGCGTTTGAGGACGCCCGGGTGGGCACTCGCGAACGGCAACCCGGTTCGCCGAACGCAGCCCACCTCAGCCCGCCCGGCGCTTGAGGGCCCTCAGGGCGTGCCAGGCTCGATCGGCACGTTGGGACACTGCGCAGCCAGCCGCCGAAGCGTGTCGAGCTCGGTCGCGTCGACCGCCAAGTCGTACTTGGTCTTCACGGTCACCCAGTCCGTGAGGTACGTACAGCGCGCCCCCTCATACGGCGGCAGCCACGTGCTCGGGTCCTGATCGGCCTTGGAACGGTTGTACTTCGCCGTCACCGCGACCAGCGCCCGTGGCTGATCGAGGTCGTTGGCGTATGCCTCACGCTGCTTCGAGGTCCAGGCGGAGGCGCCGGAGTCCCACGCCTCGGCCAACGGCACCATGTGGTCGATGTCCAGGCCGGCCCCGCCGTCGACATAGGCGTCCTCGTAGTAGGAGTACCAACGGCCGCCGGCGAGCGCGCACTTGGCGCCGATCTCCGGCGGGAGTACGGCCTCGTCGATCAGCACCTCGGCGCGGGTCGTGCAACCGTTCTTGTCCGCGTCGATCCAGTGCCGGAACGCGGCGCGGTCGTAGCCGGAACGATCCTCCTCCGCGACCCGGAGACGGGCGATCGCGTCCTGCAGCGGGACGCGCGCGGCCGACGCCGTCGCGTTCCCGGTCGGCGCCGCCACGGCCGTGCCCGGCGTGAAGAGCAGTGCGCCGACGCTCGTTGCCGCGACCACGAGGGAAGCCATACGGCGCCCGGTGGTCCTCGTCCTCGTCACCGTCGTGGGAGTCATCGTCATCGTCTCGCCCCGGAGTCGTCGTGATCAGGTTCGGTCCTGTTGTAGCGACTGGCGGGACGGGATCTACGACGACGCGGACCGGGCCACTCGAAAGAGTGGAACCGGCATGGGCGAATCGGCTGTTCGGTAGTGTCGCGCCGTCTCGTCGTCCGATGCGAACAAGGGATGAGCCGATGAACGACGGTGCCGGATTCGCGGACATATCGCCGACCACCCTCGCCGACCTGCTCGGGCGCGCGCAGGTGATGGACATCGGGATCCGGCCGCTGTGGGATTCGATGCCGCGCGTCGCAGGCCCCGCGTTCACCGTGCGGTGTCCGCCGGGGGACAACCTGATGCTGCACGCGGCCATCCATCGCGCCGGGCCCGGTTCGATCGTCGTGGTCGAATCCGGCGACGTGGACTACGCGTTGGCCGGCGGGAACGTGTGTGCCGTCGCGCGGCGGCGGGGGATCGCGGCGTTCGTGGCCGACGGGGTGATCCGGGATCTGGCGGAGGTGCGGGAGATGGGCTTCCCGGTATTCGCCCGTGGCGTGATCCCGATCCCGGGCACGAAGGCGGCCGTCACACCGCTCGATACCCGGGTGCGCTGCGGCGGCGTCGACGTGGACCCCGGCGACATCGTGGTCGCCGACGAGGAGGGCATCGTGGTCGTCCCGGGCGCGCGACGGAAGCGGGTACTCCTCGACGCCCGACGCCGATCGGCCGCGGAAGCCGCCGAGACCCTCACCGACTGGGAGACGGCCCACCGCGCCCGCATCGACGCCCTGCTCACGGCGAACCAGCCGACCGACTGACCACGTGGCGGCAGGCCGCCTTCATGTCGTGGCGGAGCCGGGACGAGCGAACCGATCCCGTCGGAAAACACGCGGTCGACGCCCGGGGCGGGCCGGCCCCGTTCGACCCGGAGCGGATCCCCGACGCTCGGCGCTGCGTCGGGATCCACGGAACGGCGCCGCGTCGAGTCCGCGGGCGACGACCGTCTCGCTCACCTCGGAGGGTGACCGGCAGGCTGTACGACACGGGGGACGGGCGGCCGGTGTTCGATCACCCGGGGTGGTCCGCCGACCACCACTCCTGGGACGGACGCCGGCTCCACGGGTCCGAGTCACCGGGCCCCGGCCCCTCCGCGCCGACCGCCGCGCCGCACGCACTCTCGGGTCACTACCGGAGCTACACCCCCTGGCATCCGGTGTCGGCATCGTGCACCGGGCGAAACGCCCGCACACGATCGCCGCGACCGGAGTGGAAGCGCCCTGCGACGAACCGGAGTTCGTCCCGCTCGACGATGAGACGTTCCGCATCGGAGCCGACCCCCGGTTGCCCAAGCGCCCGACGGCCGGACCCGCCCTGGACGGCGCGGTGCTCCGAATCGACTTGGACGGGTGCCGCTACCCGCTCTCCTTCCGGGATCCGCCGGAGCCGTGGGAAGTGCTCGTCCGCAGCTCGTTCACCCGGAGTTGGAGGTGCGCGAGCAGCATGGCGTCGGCGTCGGCGAAATCCAGCCCGGAGACCTCGCGGATACGGCGCAGCCGATATCGCATGGTGTTGGGGTGGATGTGCAGGGCCTCCGCCGCGGTGTCGGTGGCTCCCGCCGCGGCGAGATAGGCGGCCAGGGTCGCCGCCAACGGACCGTCCCGGCCCTCCTCCCGGCGCAGCCGGCGCAGCGCGCCGCCGGCCTCCGGCAGGCCGAGCGCCTCGGTCGCGTCGGCGAGGTGCAGCAACAGCACCGCCAGCGCCATGTCCTCCACGGTGCGCACGGCCGGTCCGCGGACGGTCGGATGCCGCAGCGCCCGCAACGCGGCGTCCGCCTGCGCCCGTACGTCGGCGATCCGGCCCACCGATTCGGCCGGGCCGCCGACGGCGACCACGTAGTCACCGGCCAGTGGGGTCCGCGCGAGGAAGTCGCGGGCCAGGGCGACGGCCGACTCCAGGGCCGTGGCGTGTTCCGCGGGCCAGGCGGCCAGTACGTACACGACTCCGGTACCCGTCACCAGGGCTGAACGGGGGTGCACCGCCGCCAGAAAGTACTCCAGCGTGTCCGCGAACCGGCGCAGCTCGGCGGCGTCCAGCGCGTCGGAGCCCGTGCTCCCGGCCGGCCGCGGGGCCGCGGCCAGGACACAGATCGGGCCGGAGCCCAGCTGGAGCCGGCTCGCCTCCACCGGGTCGGCCGCCCCGCCGAGTACGGCGGCGGCCAGCTCGCCGCGCTGGCGGCGGGCGTAGCTGGTCTCCGTGCGCAGACCCACCAGTTGCAGTGCGACCAAGGGCGCGAATTCGCGCAACCGGGCCGTGGCCTCCTCGTCGAGCGGTCCGGTGACGGCGGCCCAGATGTAGCCGAGGACGTCCGAGCCGGCCCGGACCGCGATGGCCACCCGTGCCAGTCGATCGGCCCCGGTCGCCTCCATGTACACCGGTTCGGTGCCGGCGTGGAGCCGCTCGAACTCCTGACGCTCGCGCTGTTCCGCGAGCGTGCGCTGATGCACGGCCCGCCCCAGGATGGTCTCGATCCGCTCGGAGTCGGTCCGGTCCTGCCCGCGCGACCAGGCGACCAGCGCGGAGAAGCGGTCCTCGATGGTGACCGGGGCGCCGACGGCCTCGTAGACGGCGTTCGCCAAGGCGAACAGCTCCGCGCCGCTGTCGGCCGAGCGCACGCGTGTCCTCGCATCCGCGAGCAGTTGCTCGCGGACCGTCATCGCCACGTGCATCCAGGACGCGTCCCGGTTGACCTCGATGATCGCCGGCATGTCGTCGGCCGACGGCGGCACCGGAGCCTTCACCGCCAGCACCTCCGCGCCGGCCTGCCGCATCGCCGCGGTCAACTCGCGCAACTCGGCCTCCGTGGTCACGCCCACCCCCAACACCACGGACCCGGGTCCGAGCCGTGTCGGCGCCCCCGGGGCGTGAATGGCGACGTCGGTGAGCGGCCCGCCGCTGCCGGTCCCCTCCCGAACCAGGCGTAGCAGCGCGGGGCCGATGTCGTCCACGAGCCGACGGACAGGCGGAATCCCCCGAGCGTCGGACTCCCGCATGGTGCACTCCCGGCTCGACGGACTGTGGTGGGCGTCAAGTTTGGGAGACCCATATTGACGATGTCAACGATGATCCACGGTGTTCGGAGCGCGAGCATGACGGGAGAGCAGGACGGATCACCGGCACGAGGAGCACGGATGGCAGCGACGCAGACGCAGGCGGGCCGGGAACTGTTGGGGCTGTTCCCGCCGGGGACCACCCGGGACGGGAGCGGCGGACTGGTGATCGGCGGCGTATCGGCGGCCGAACTCGCCGAGTGCCACGGCACCCCCGCGCTGATCCTCGACGAGGCGTCGATCCGCGCCCGCGCCCGCCGATACGCCGACGGCCTGGCCGCCCGGTGGCCGAACTCCCGCGTCGTCTTCGCCTCCAAGGCATTCCCCTGCACCGCCGTCATACGGCTGCTCGCGGAGGAGGGCATCGGCATCGACGTGGCGGGCGGCGGCGAGCTGACCATCGCCCTCGCCGCGGGCGCGGACCCGGCCGGCCTGGTCGTACACGGCAACGCCAAGACCGAGGAGGAACTGCGCCTCGCCGTCGAGGCCGGTGCCGGGACGGTCGTCGTCGACAACTTCGACGACATCGACCGGCTGGAGAAGATCCTCGCCGGCACCGCGGCGGAACAGGGAGTACTGGTCCGGCTCACCCCCGGCATCCGCCCCGACACCCACGAGGCCGTGTCCACCGGACAGAACGGCTCCAAGTTCGGTCTGCCCCTGCCACAGGCCCGGGCGGCGATCGCGCGACTGCGCGGCAGCGACCGGCTGCGGCTGGACGGTGTCCACGTGCACGTCGGGTCGCAGATCCTGGACCTCGCACCCTTCGCGCAGGCCGTCGAAGCGGTCGCCGAACTCGGCGAGTTCGCCGTCTACGACCTGGGCGGCGGTCTCGGCTCCCGCTACACCTACGCCGACCGACCGCCCACGGTGGAGGCGTACCTCGACGCCGTCACCGACGTCGCCCGACGGCTGCTGCCCGCCGACGCCCGTATCGTCGTCGAGCCGGGCCGCTCGATGGTCGCCGAGTCCGGCGTCTCGCTGTATCGGGTCGTCTCCGTCAAGCGCGGCGACGGCCACACCTTCGTCGCCGTCGACGGCGGCATGGGCGACAACCTCGAAGTCTCCCTCTACCAGCAGCGCTTCGAGGCCGCCGTCGCCGACCGCCCGACGGGCGGGGGCGAGCTGTGCCGCCTGGTGGGCCGGCACTGCGAGTCCGGCGACACCCTCAGCGCGGGCGTCCCGCTGGCGGATCCGCGTGTGGGGGACCTGATCGCCGTGCCGGTCACCGGCGCCTACACCTACGCGCTGAGCAACAACTACAACGGCGCGCGCCGCCCGCCGGTGGTCTTCGTCCGCGACGGCGCGCACCGCGCCGTGGTGCGCCGCGAAACCTACGCCGACCTGATGCGCCGGGATCTGCCCTCGCGCGCTCCGCACCCGTGACGGTCGAACGCGCGGGTCGGGCATCGTGTGTGCCCATGGAAGAAGTCGAGAGCCCCCTTGGGCCCGAACCCCGGTCGAGGGCCGCCTACATGGTGTTGTCGGAGGTGGCGTGGAGCTACCGGGTGGACGGGGTCGAGCCGGCTGATCTACCGATGATCGCCGCCGAGGCAGTGGCGGTCGGGCTGGAGTCGCCGGCGTTGTGCGAGTTGGCGGGGCTGGGCCGGGGTGACGATGTTCGTGATCTGCGGGATCTGTTCGAGTAGGCGCTCGCGGAGGTGGGGATCGAACTGCCGACTCCCGGTCCGGCCTGGCGTTACGCGCTGCGGCGTCTGGCGGCCGGGATCGTCGACGAAGGTGTCTCCCTCGCCGAGGTGGCTCGGGGCGGTTGGTGGGATGTGGCGGCGGAGACCGAGGAGGAGCGGGTGTTCGTCTCGTTGATGCCGCAGTGTGCGTGTTGCGTGGAGTACACCCTGGGCTTCGACGAAGCGCGTTGGGCGAGCGAGGTGCGGGCGGCGGCGATCGTGCTGAACTCGTCGCCTGTTCGGGTCGGCCCGCTGCCCGGGTGTGATCAGGGCCGGGCTTCGCGGAGGTCTTCCCAGGACGGGTGATGGTGCATGGTGTCCCGGCCGCACGGGCAATGGAGGGCGGCTCGTCGGTCGAGGACGAAGACGATGCCGATCCAGTAGTGGCTGGAGGGCGCGCAGGCACCACCGGTAGGGGAGGGCTTCGTCGCCCGGGACCAGGCCGGCCAGGTAGGTGCCGAGGTTGGCGCCGAGCGGTACGAGGTTTATCGGTTGCGGAAGCAGGGTGTGCCGGACGCCCCGGTCGGTGAGGGTGAGGCCGGAGTCGTCGTCGGTGACCACGCCGATCGTCATGGGGCGGTCGAGTGCGGAAGGGTGTTCGTGCGGGCGCCGGAAGGTCGCGGACGTGCCGTTGGCCGCGACCACCTCCAGGTCCCCGTCGCGGTGGGCGCCGACGGGTGAGACGTGCATGATCGCGTCGATCCGGCCCAGGTACTCCGGGACTTCCTCGAACCAGCCGACCAGGTTGCGCTCGTCGTCGAACGCGCGGGGACGGGCGTGCCGGGCGCGCTCCAGGCCAGGGTCGTGTGGCCGCCCGGGACGCTCGGGAGGAGGTGGACGTCGGCCAGGGAGAGGCATTTCAGGAAGGAACGAGCGGTCTCGAAGGTCTGAAGCAGCCCGACCACTCTTTCGGGTGACATCAAGTGGGCACCGGTGGCGCAGGGTTGATTCTCGGACACGACAACTCCGTTTCGCTGGAATCGAATCGATCGGTGACTAGCGGCCGGCTCGGTCCGGCGGACCCGGTTGGACGAACTGCGTTTCATCTAGGACGAGTTCGCCCGAGATCACAGCTCGAACCCACTTGCCGCCACCACGTACGGGCCCCGACCCGAGCCCACATCCCATGGCCCAGACCAAAAACAACCCGCGCCCGCAGCAGTCCCGGTCGTCGGCGGGAGGCTCCACCCCGAGCGCGAACGGCGCACCGCCGTCAACCACTTCGACGACGACACCCTGATCGCCCACCACGCACGAGATGGACCGAGCCCCACCGGCATGCCGCACGGCATTCCCCACCAACTCGGACGCCACGAGCCGCAACACGTCAACGACGTTGCCCTGGCCGCATCCGGTACTCCACGCCGCCACGAACTCCCTTGCCGCAGAGGCAGCTTCCGGGCCAGGGGGCAGATCGATCCGGTGCACTCCCGTGCACAGGTTTGCGGATTGGGTCATAGCGCGCCGACTCCCCACTGTCAGTGGTGCCCAGGGCATCGCGATCTTGCTGCGCTTGGTGATGCTTCAAGCACAGGCGGTGACTTGAAAGAGACTGCACGCGCTCCGTCGCATGAGTCAAGCCACATGCTTGAATTATTCAGAAGTCATGCGAACGGGTGTCGACGCCGCTAGGCTCGCGCCGTCAGCGATGCTGCGCGGTTGCACAATGGGGTGGAAATCCTCGGATGGAAGGCGCTCGATGGCAGGCACGGGACCGGGCAATCTGAAGGCTCGACGAGAACTCGGGGCGCGACTTCGCAAGATCCGCGTGCGAATGGGACGCTCATCGGAGAGCGTGGGCAAGGCCATTGGCATCAGCCAGTCCACGCTCACGCGAACCGAAACCGGCGATCGGACCTGCACAGAACGAGAGTTCTATGCTCTGGTCGACTTCTTCGGGCTGGCCGGCGATGAACGCGAGGCGCTTGAGCTGACGGCAATGTCCGTCTGGAACGCGGATCCACCGTGGTGGTCACGCTTTGGCGACGTCATCTCAGCCAACTACGCCACGGTTCTCGAGTACGAGGACTGGGCCACCTTGCGCCAAGACTACCAACTTGCCGTCATGCCCCCGCTTTTGCAGACCGAGGCGTACGCGCGAGAGGTCACCGCCGTTGGGTTCAACGATCTGAACCCCGACCAGGTAGACGACTTGGTCGAGGTGCGTACGTGCCGTCAGCGCCGTGTCTATGAAGACCCATGCTTGGCTATAGAAGCCGTAATCACCCAAGCCGTGCTTGAGTTCGAAGTCGGCGGTAGCACCGAGCACGACGCGCAACTTCGACACCTGTTGGAGATGACTGCGTTGCCCCACGTGGAGGTGCGGGTGATTCCTTTCGCGGCAGGAGCTGGAGGGACCCAGTCGAACCCCTTCCAGATTCTCTCCTACGGTGAAGGTGAGCCCTCCGTGGCATTCGGACAGGGCGTCGGCGGGAGCACGTTCATGGACGATCCTCGTGACGTGCGACGGATCACTCGGCTCTTCAAGAACCTGGCCAGACACGCGCTGAGCCCGGAGGATAGCCGTGAACTGATTGCCACGATCAGAAAGAACTGACATGACCCTGCGTCACACTCGTCCTGAGGCCCGTCCCGCCTGGCGGAAGAGCTCGTACAGCCACAACGACGGCGACTGCGTCGAGACTGCCCCGGTTCGCGCTTCCGTTGCGATTCGCGACAGTAAGGACCTGAGTGTCGGTACTCTCGCCGTCCCCCATGACGCGTGGACGTACATGGTGGACGCTCTCAAGGGCTGACAGGTGGTTGGGTGCTTATGCCCCTTGTCTCCCGGTGCGCATCGGGGGACAAGGGGCGGTCGGGGGTGGGGCGTTGTGATCACGTGACCGTCAGGCGCCACAGGGATGTGGTTTCTGCGGTGCGGGCTGTGTGTAGGGGGGTTTTGGGGTTGGTTGCTCTTGGGTGTTGGGGCTTCGTTGTGATCCTGTCCCGCACCTTGAGGCCGGCTGCTTCGATGGTGGTGGGGACCTCGTCGGGTGTTCTGAGGCCGAGGTGTTCGGCGAGGTCGGAGAGGATCAGCCAGGCCTCGCCGCCCGGTTCGAGGTGGGAGGGCAGGTTGTTCAGGAAGGCTCGGAGCATGGTGCTGTTCGGGTCGTAGACGCCCTGCTCCAGTGCGGATGTCGGGTGGGCGGGGATCCAGGGTGGGTTGCAGACGACCAAGTCGGCGCGGCCTTCCGGGAAGAGGCAGGGGCCGACCACGTCGATGCGGTCCGTGAGGTCGAGTCGGCGGATGTTGTCCCGGGCGCAGGAGAGCGCGCGTGGATTGATGTCGGTGGCCAGCACACGGTCGATTCCTCGACGGGCCAGGACCGCGGCGAGTACGCCCGTTCCCGTGCCGAGGTCGAAGGCGGTGCGGCCGGGGCCGCCGCCGGGGAGCGGCGCTCGGGCGACCAGGTCGACGTACTCGCCCCTGATCGGGGAGAAGACGCCGTAGTGCGGGTGGATGCGGGCGGCGAGCGCCGGAACCTCCACGCCCTTCTCGCGCCACTGCCGTGCTCCGATCACGCCCAGCAGTTCGGCGAGCGAGACCACCGACGGCCCGTGCGGTGGGCCGTACGCCTCGGTGCACGCGCGACGGACGTCGGGGGCTCTGCGCAGCGCCAGGGAGTGGTCGTCCTCCAGCAGTACGAGGAGTTTGCCCAGTACCCGAGCCCGGTGACCTCGGGCGCGGCGGTGGAGACGGAAGGACTCGGCCGGGCTGTCACCCGAGCGGGGAGGCTTCCGGTCGAGACGGTGGTTCATCGCGCGCAGCAGTCCACGTGCGTTGTGGTAGTCGCCGCGCCACAACATCGCCGTGCCTTCGCAGGCCAGACGGTATGCGGTATCGGCTTTCATCCCGTCGTCCGCGACGACGACGCGTCGGGGAAGCGGTGCGGCGCTCTCGGAATGCCAACGGGCGGATCGGACCGTGTGGGCTTCGGTCCAGTGGATCGTGGACACCACGTACTCCTCGTGATCGAACGTGCGGGGGCACGAAGAGCACTTCGACGAGGAGCAGGGGAGAACGACGCGCGTGCCACGACGGCACAGGCGCGTGTATCGGGGCAGGCCGGCCTACCGCTTCCGCGTCGAAGCGCGAGAGGAGAAGTCGCCGAGAACCATGCCGAGCGTCACGACCGGCCCTTCCGGGGAGGTGGAGAGATGACAGGTGAGGCTCGCACGGTTCCCGACGCAGGGCAACCGGATTCGGGCCCGGGGCAGGGCGTCATCCGCTGCGCGGCCCCGGATGACGCCCCGTTCCGCTACCAGGTCTTGCCGGCCTGCTCGTTCGTGGTGCGGTTGATGCGGTTGAAGAGGTTGGTCAGGGCGATTTCCAGGGTGATCGCGCCCAGTTGCTCCTGGGTGAAGTGGCCGGCGGCGGCCTCCCAGACCTCGTCGGTGACGCCCGGGGCGCCGTCCTGGATCCGGGTGGCGGCCTCGGTCAACGCGAACGCCGCCCGCTCCTCGTCGGTGAAGAAGGGCGTCTCGCGCCAGGCGACCACGTGGTGCAGCCGCTCGTCCGACTCGCCGGCCTTCTTCGCCGCGTCGATCGAGGCGTACACGCACGGGCTACAGCCGTTGATCTGGCTGACCCGCAGATGGATCAGCGACAGCAGGCGCGGCTCGACACCCCCGGCGTGGATCGCCTTGAAAAGGTGTTGGAAAGCGGTGGTCAGGTCGGGGCTGGGCGCGCTCTTCAGCCGTGCTTCCATGGGTCCTGCTCCTTCATCGGTTACCTGCGCCCCCTCGGGCCCGTCATCACCCATGACGGAGCGGTTCCGAGGAAGGTAACGACATGTCAGGCACCAACCCCGACCACGATTCCGACCCCGGGCCCGGCACCACGGATGCGATGGTCGAGGCGTTCGAATCCCAGCGCGACCGGCTGCGCGCGGTCGCCTTTCGCATGCTCGGGTCGCACTCCGACGCGGAGGACGTGGTCCAGGAGACCTGGCTGCGGTTGTCCCGCCAGGACACGGCGAGCATCCACAACCTCGGCGGCTGGCTGACCACGGTGGTCGGCCGGATCAGCCTGGACTGGCTGCGTTCGCGGCAGGCCCGCCCCGAGGCGTCCTACGACGAGCGTTTGCCGGAGTTCGTCGTGACGATCGACGACGGTCCCGCGCCGGAGGAGGAGGCGGTGCTCGCCGACTCCGTCGGGCTCGCGCTCCTGGTCGTGCTCGAATCGTTGCGGCCGAGCGAACGGCTCGCGTTCGTGCTGCACGACCTGTTCGCGGTGCCGTTCGACGAGATCGGCAGGATCCTCGGCAAGTCCGCCGACGCCACGAAGATGATGGCCAGCCGGGCGCGCCGGAAGGTACAGGCGACCGAGCGGCCGGTGGACGGCGCGCGGGGGCAGCGCGAGGTGGTCCACGCGTTCCTCGCGGCGGCTCGTCACGGCGCCTTCGAGGAGTTGTTGCGCGTGCTCGATCCCGAGGTGCGGTTGGTCGTCGACACCCCCGGCGGTACGGTCGTCACCCTCGGCGCCACCAAGGTCGCGGCAGGCGCGCGACTGGCCGGGGGCGGGGTCACGCTGGGGCGGGCGGCGTTCGTCAACGGCCTCCCCGGGGTCGTTTCCTGGCACGAGGACGGCTCTCCGCTCTCGGTCCTCGCGTTCACCGTCGTCGACGACCGGATCACCGAGATCAGGGCCGTGGTCGACCCGGCCAAGCTGGCCCTGATGAACCTGCCCGATCCCAGGTGAGCCAGGGCGTTCCGACAACCGGGCAGGGGTCGGGTGGACGGACGGATGCACCGACCGAGCCCGTCCGCGACCGCGGACGGCGCCCACATCGGGACGCGGCGACGCGACGGAGGCCGGAATGGCCGCGACGTACACTCGCGGTGCGGGCGAGGCACCAGGCCGGGATTCCGGCACCGGTGCGAGGGAGGGGTCGGGATGTTCGGTTCGAAGAAGAGGAAGACGAAGCCCAACGACCTGATGGCGCGGCTCAGGCCCGACCTGAGTCGGGAATCGCTCGGCGTCGGGCCCGACTTCCCGGGCGTCGCCCCGAACCCGCTCCTGAGCGGTGAGGCACGAAAGCGCGATGCGGAACTGCGTGCGGGGGCGCTTGCGCTCGGCGTTCTCGTCGACTGGCGGGAGGTCAACAGCAATCCACGCGTGGTCCTGATGTTCGACGTGGAGACCGCCGACGGCATCTCGTTCCGAGGTATCGCGGACGAAGGTCTCACGATCACCGAGCTCACCCGACTCGCCCCGGGACAGACGTTGCCCGTGCGCTACCGGCCGGCCGTCATGGACCACTACGTCTCCCTCGCCCGGGACGCGGACCCCGCCCACGTGCGGCAGCTCTCCGACCGGATCGCCGGCCGCAAGCGGACCTGACCCGAAGCCATCGGCCGGCCGTTTGCGTCGGTCGGCGGTCCGTAAGGGTCGCCCGTCAGTTCGGGTTCGGGTCCGCCGTGCGGAACGGGCGAAAGAACGTGCGCAGTTCCTCGGCGTACAGCTCGGGCTCCTCGAACGCCGCGAAGTGGCCGCCGCGTTCGGCCTCGGTCACGCGCACGAGGTTCGTGGTGCGCTCCATCCAGGCGCGTGGCGGGCGGACCAGGTCGCCGGGGAAGAGCGTGAAGCCGGACGGGACTTCGACCCGACGGGCGAGTTGCGCGGGCGGGATCGAGTTGTTGGCGCGATACATCCGCATCGACGAGCCGATCGTTTCGGTGAGCCAGTAGATGGTGACGTTGGTCAGGATCTCGTCCCTGGTGAAGCCGCGCTCGATGTCGCCGTCGCAGTCGCTCCACGCGCGCAATTTCTCGACGATCCAGGCGGCGAGGCCGGCGGGCGAGTCGGTGAGGCCGACGGCGGCGGTCTGCGGCTTGGTCCGGTGCATCGCGGCGTAGGCGCCCTCGGCCGCGCCCCAGGCGGCGACCTCCCGGAACCACTCGCGCTCCTCGGGTGTGAACTCGGCGAGGTCGCCGGAGACGACGGGTACACCGGCGTCGGTGCGGTGTACGGCCACCACCCGGTCGGGGTGGTCGAGGGCGAGGTAGCGGGCGACGTGGCTGCCGATGTCCCCACCCGCCGCGCCGAATCGGGCGTAGCCGAGCCCGTCCATCAACTCGGCCCACAGACCGGCGACGGCGATGGAGTCGAGGGGCGGGCCGGTCGGGCGATCCGAATACCCGTAGCCCGGCATGTCCGGTACGACGACGTCGAACGCGTCGGCCGGATCGCCCCCGTGCGCGCCGGGATCGGTCAGCAGCGAAATCACCTTGGTGTAGCGCCAGAACGAATCGGGCCACCCGTGCCCGAGCACCAACGGCAACACGGGTCCGGTCGGCGCGACGGCCCGGGCATGCACGTAGTGGATCCCGAGTCCACCGACGGTTGCCCGATAGCGGGGCAGCCGGTTGAGCGCGGCCTCCTGCGCGTCCCAGTCGAACCCGTCCGCCCAGTAGTCCACCAACTCGCGGAGGTATCCGAGATCGACCCCGAGCCCCCAGCCGACCTCCTCCGGCGCATCCGGCCACCGCGTGCCCCGCAACCGCGCCCGAAGATCGGCGAGCACGGCGGGATCGGTGCGCCCGATGAATCGTTGCGGCTGGAACACCTCTTCATCCGACATGGCACGCATGCTAACTCCGCGACGATCATGCCCCGAAGCGGACACGCGCCCGCGCGCTCACGGGCCCGGCCGGTCGCGCTCACGTCAGCCGGTCGGCAAGGCACGCACCCTCTCCAGATTCGTTCGCACCAGCGCAATCGTCGGATGGCCTGGGCTCAGCACCCGTTCGCAGTCTCGCAGGGTGCGCTCGAACAGCGTGATCGCTCGGCCCGGGTCCCCCGCCTCCGCGTACGTACTCGCGAGGTTGTTGCGAGCCATGAGGGTGTCGGGGCCGTCGTTGCCCAGAACCCGTTCCCGGTCGGCGAGGGTGCGCTCGAACAGTCGGATCGCACGGCCGAGGTCACCCGACGTCCGGTACGCGTACGCGAGGTTGTTGCGGGACGAGAGTGTGAGCGGGTGGTCGTTCCCGAGCACCCGTTCACAGCCTTGTAAGGTGCGTTCCAAGAGCGGAATCGCATGGTGCGGATCGTTCGCGTCCTGGTACGAGTCGGCAAGATTGTTGCGGGCGGTCAGTGTGTCGGGGTGGTCGTCGCCGAGTATCCGTTCGCAATCCTGCAGGACACGTTCGCACAGCGGAATCGCGCGTCCAGGGTCGTGTGCTTCGCGGTATGCGTTCGCGAGGTTGTTGCGGGCGGCCAGTGTGTCGTGGTGGTGGTCGCCCAGTACCCGTTCCCGGTCGGCGAGAGCGTGCTCGAACAGTGTGATCGCTCGTGCCGGATCGCCTGCCTCCCGGTATGCGCCCGCGAGGTCGTTGCGGCAGGCCATCGTGTTGGGATGGTCGTTGCCCAGCGCTCGTTCGTGGTCGGCGAGGGTGCGCTCGAAGAGCCGGATCGCACGGTGGAGGTTGCCCGAATTCCGATACGCGTGAGCGAGGTTGTTGCAGGCGATCAAGGTGTGTGGGTGGTCGTTGCCCAGCAGTTGTCCGCTGTCTTTCACGGTGCGTTTCAGGAGTGGGATGGCACGCCGCGGGTCGTTCGCCGCTCGGTACGCGTTCGCGAGGTTGTTGCGGGCGGAAAGTGTGCTCGGGTGGTCGTTGCCCAGTACCCACTCATAGGCCTCCAGAATGCTTTCGTAGAGTGGGATTACCCGGCTCGGATTCCCCGTTGCCTGATATGCGCCCGCCAGGTTGCCGCGGGCAGCCAGGGTCTGGGGGTCCTCGTTGCCCAGCACTCGTTCACAGTCTTCCAGAACGCGTTCGTAGAGTGGGATCAACTCGCTCAGAGGGTTCCCGGCCGCTCGATATGCGTCCGCGAGGTTGCCCCGGGTGGCCATGGTGTCGGGGTGGTCGTTGCCCTGTAGTCGTTCCATCGCGGCGAGAGTGTGTTCATAGAGCGGAATCGCCTGCCCCGGGTTCGCCGCCGCCTGGTATGCGTCGGCGAGGTTGGTGCGGGAAGCCAGGGTGTAGCGATGGTCGTCGCCCAGCGCCCGCTGCCGGGCGGTGACGGCACGCCGGAAGGTGTGGATGGCGCTGTCCGTCGCGCCTTGTTCCAGGCGGTAGGCGGCGACGCGGTCGAGGATGCGGGCGGTGTGGGCGGTGTCCTGGTCGGGGGAGTGATGGTGGGTGAGGGTGTCGACGTGCGGCAGGAGGGCTCGATAGCAGGGCCAGTGCGCCGGATTCTTGGTGTCGTAGGGAAGGGCGAGGGCGAGGAGGACGGTGGCCCCGTCGCGGGCCCGGTCGATGGCCTCCGGCCGGCGGTGGGGGTCTTCCGGGTCCTGGGTGCGGGCCAGGGATTGGACCAGGCGGTGGATGGTCAGGGTGCCGTCGTGGTTGTCGGTGATCATGCCGTGGGCGACGAGTCGGCCGATGGCGGTGGTGAGTTCGGGTGGTTCGGCCAACGGGGCGAGGAGGTCCCTCGGGATGTGGTCGGGGGCGTACCAGGCCAGGATGCGCAGGATTTCGCCGGCGAGTGGGGTTTCGGCGAGGCGGTCCAGGGTGACGCGCCAGATTCGGGCGATGGTGCGGGTCGAGTCGCCGCCTTCGGCGGTGGCCGCGAACATCGTGGCGGGCCACCGCGCGAGCATGTCGAGGTAGGCGGTCGGGGTGGTGCCCGTTTCGGCGCAGTAGGCGGCGGCCTGTTCGACGGCCAGGGCGAGGTGGCCGAGTTCTTCGCACAGGGCGTCGGTGCCGTGCGTGCCTCGCGGCCCGTGGTGGGTGAGGATGCGGGTGAACAGGGCCGTCGCGTCGATGGGTTCGAGGACTTCGAGGCGGATGGTCCTCGCGTGGTGGTGCCAACCCGTGGCGCGACGGGTGGTGATCAGGACGCGACCGCCGGGGGTGCGGTCGACGAGTGGATGGATGTGGGACGGGTTCTCCACGTTGTCGAGGACGAGCAGCCACTCGTGGTTGTCGGTGAGCCAGCGGATGGCACGTTCCGTTTGCGACTCGGCGGGCAGCTGGGTCACACCGGGTTGTAGGGCTCGGGCGAGGGCGGCCAGGTCCGCGTCGACCCCCGCGGGGGTGTCGGCGGTGATCCACCATCGGACCGGTTCGCGGCGGCGGGCGGCCCAGTGTGCGGCGAGGGCGGACTTGCCGACGCCGCCGAGGCCGTGTACCGCGTGCACCACCACCTCGCCCGCCTTGCCGAACGCGGCCTCCAGCGCCGCGAGTTCGTGCTCACGACCGACGAACAGATCGGATCGGGGGATGTTCGAGACGCCGCTTCCGGGCGCGTCGTGCGGGATCGGCGCGTATGCCTCCGGGGGTAGCGCGTGTTCGGCGTGGATCGCGATCGAGTCGATGACGTTGCCGCCGGCTGCGATCGCGCCCCGGGTGGCGGACGTGCTCGGGGCCGGGACGGGTGCGTTGGGGGTGCGCCGTCGCCTTCGGCGTTCGGGCTTCACGGGCCGTGGTGCGCGGTCGAGCCTTCGACGTCTCCGCCGGCGGCGATCGAGCCGTCGCTTGCGGAGATTCCCGGGCCGGTGGGGGGAGTCGGTGATCCCGCGCCGGTGGCTGTGCCGCGTGCGGAGGCGTTGCGGATGTTTCCGCGTGCCGCGATCGAGCCGGTTTCCGCGTGAACCGGCTCCGAGGGGGACGGCCCCGGGCCGGGCGGTGTCGTTCGGACCTGCCACAGGGCGACGCCCAGCGCGGAGAGTGCGATCAGCGTGCCGATCACCCCGGCCCACTGGCTCGAACGCTCCAGGTCCGCGGCCGACATCCAGACCACCAGTGCGACCGCCGCGAGGCCGCCGACGACGGCCAACCCCCACCAACACACCTTCACCCACACCGTCATCGGGCCATCGTCCACCCCGGGCCGAGATCACGTCAGCCGAATCGGGCGTCGACCCGACTCGGCCGGCTATGTGCGGAAGCGGGTCCACAGGTTGGGGTAGCGGGTGGCCAGGGCGTCGTCGAATTCCAGGTTGACCGCGGTGCCGGCCGGGTCCACCGGTTGCGGCGGGAGGCCCACCGGCGGCATCCGGGCGCCGGTCATCTGTTCGTAGGCCTCGTCGGCGGCGTAGCCCAGGTCCTCGCCGTCGCCGTCGATGTCCGGGTCGAAGGTGTCGAGGAGGTCGGCCAGATCGTCGGGGTCGCGAAGGGCGCCCTCGAAGACGTCCCGGCCCTGGCCGATCAGCCAGCAGCGGAACGCGTCGAAGACGTCGTCGCTCGCGCCTTCGAGCAGGACCGCCGCCGCGCCCCACAGGTCCCAGCGATAGGCGCGGGTGTAGCGCGCCTCGAAGTGTTTGGCGAAGTCGCAGACGGAGTCGGGATCGAGCTGTGTCAGGCGCTCCACCAGCAGGTCGGCCTGCTCCTCGGGGTCGCCCTCGGCCGCCTCGCGCGTGGCGTCAATGAGTTCCCAGAACTCGCTCTCGTCCATCACGGTCGGATCATCGCACGCGCGAGGCCGATCGCCCGGGAGGACATGAAGGGCAATTCGGTCCGCCCGCCCGGGCCCGACCTCGGGCTCAACCGTCGGCGCGCGAGGCCGCTCCGGCCAGGATCACCGCCACGGTACGTCGGGCGAAATCCGGCTCGACCGGAACCTGGCGGAAGACCACCCGGAGCCAGGCGGCGCCGGCCAGCAGGTCCATCAGCAACATCGGGTCCGCGTCGGCGGCGAGTTCGCCCCGGGCGACGGCGCGCTCGAAGACGGGACGTTCGCGGGCCAGGCGGCCGGCGAAGAAGGCGCCGGCGTGTTCGGCGAGTTCGGCGCTGTGGGTGACCGCGCCCAGGGCGGCGACGGCGATGTCGGCCGTCGGCGGGGTGGTGAGCAGGGACACCATGCCGTCCAGCAGCGCCTCGAGGTCGCCCCGGAGGCTGCCGGTGTCGGGCATGGGGAACTCCAGGCGTCGGGCGCCGGCGAGCGCGGCGCCGAGGAGCGCCCCCTTCGACGGCCACCAGCGGTAGATCGTGGTCTTGTTCACCCCGGACCGCTCGGCGACTCCCTCGATGGTCAGGCCCTCGTAGCCCTTGTCGGCGAGGAGGTCGAGGGTGGCGTCGAAGATCGCCTGGGCCTTGCGCGGGCCGCCGCCGGACCCCGAGCCCGTGGCGGCGCCGGTGCCGCCGCCGGCGTCGGTGGGTTCCGCCGGGTGTCGTTCGTCGTTCATACCGGGAGACTAACAGCTTGAACACAACGCTACGTTGCGTTGTATTCTGCTGCTAGCGTGACGCCCATGAAGCCTGGGAATCACCACCCCGAACCCGCTCCCGAACCGGCGACGTCCACCACGCGCGTCTGGGAGATCGAGGAATCGCTGACCGTGCCGCTCGCGCCGGAGGCCGTGTACCCGATCGTCGCCGACGTCCGGCGGATGAAGGACTGGAGCCCGGAGGTCTTCGCCATCCGGCCCCGCGGGCGCGGCTTCGTCGGCTTCAACCGGCGGGGCCCGTGGGTCTGGTTCACCGTCTGCCGGATCGTGACCGCCGACCCGGGCCGGGAGTTCGCGTTCGACGTCACCTCCTTCGGCCTGCCCATCGCCCGCTGGGGCTATCGGCTCGCACCGGCGGAGGGGGGAGCGGCGACGCTGGTCACCGAGTACTGGATCGACCACCGCCGCGACGGATGGCGCCGCCGGGTCGCCGAGATACTCGGACTGGTCTTCACCGGAACCCCGGCCGCGAGGCGTGCCGAGCGCAACCGCCAGGGCATGCGCACGACGCTGCGCCGTCTCCGGGCCGCGTGCGGCGGCGCCCCCTGACCTCGTCGCCGGGGCGTGCCCTACCGCGCCCCGCCCGCCCCGTACAACCGCCGGATCCGTGCCGAGTCCGCCGGCACCTCCCCCGACAGCGTGAGAAAGTGCTCGATCTGCCAGGCGCGCGTCCGCTCCGCCTGTCGCACGGTCGGCGTCACCCACGGCGGGTAGACCCGAAAACCCCGCTTGCCCCCGACGCCGCCCACGGAGAGGATGCCGCGCTCCGCCAGGACCGCCGGCGGAAACACGAACTGCCCGACGTGTTCGCCCTGCCGGCAACCGATCACGACCAGGTCGATCGTGTCCTCGGCCGCCGACGGCTCGATCGGCCCGGCGGCCGAGCGCCGCCACAGGGTGACGAACAGCCCGACCTTGGTCGGCGTGGTCCTCGCGCTCCGAAAGCGGACTCGGGCACCGGCCACGGTGAGCGTGTACGCCCCGTATTCGGCGCTCTCCGGCTCGGCGACCGGCCGGCCGCACCCGAACCCGATCGGGTCGTAGACCATCTCCTTGGCGGCCGTCAGATCGGCGGGCAGGGACGACGACCCGTCGGTCGGCCAGGGCTCGCCTCTCGGGTCGGATCCGGCCGAAAGATCAGGGTTCGCAACCATTCGGGCATCCTGCCGGCATGCCCCGACACCCCGGGCGCCGACCTCCGGAGGCCGACCCCGGACGGTGTGATGCCCGGTGACCCAGACCTCGGGCCACCGGGCATCACAATCGGGGAAAGCGGTTGTACCGACTACCTATGTGCTACGTGCTACGTGCCGTCGGAGTCCGGCCTCAGCACGGTCCGAGGTCGACCCACACTCCCCACTGCCCGGTGGTTCCGGGGGTCTCGCCCTGGGTCCACCACTTGGCGCGGTAGGTGTGGCCCTGGTACGAGACCACGTTGCCGCCCACGTAGACGGTGCCGGCGTCCCAGGCGGGCGCGGAGCAGTTGCCCGGACCGCCGTCGCCGACCGTCAGCGTGTACGTGGTCGAGTGCACGACCGATCCCGTGCCCGTGATGGTGATCGGGTACGTGCCGGCCGCGGTGTTCCCCGAGACGGTGATCGTCGCGGTCGAGGAGGTGCCGCTCTGGACCGACGGCGGGCTGAAGCTCACGCTGATGCCCGACGGCGCGTTCGAGCTGAGCGTGACGTTCTGCGCCGTACCGCTGGAGGTGGTGGTGTTCACCGTCGTGGAGGCGGTGGCACCGGGCTGCGCGTTGCCGGAGGACGGCACGGCCGAGATGGTGAAGTCGTTGGTGGGCGTGGTGCCGCCGACCGCGGTCTTCCAGATCGTGTACGCGACACCGTCCGCGCTGCGGTTGAGCACCGTGGCGCTGATGTTGGAGGTGGTGTCACACGAGGAGTGGTAGCAGGAGTCGTAGGACTGGTTGGCCTGTCCGCCCCACTTCGTCGCCTGCGCCGAGGTCTTGCGCGCGTCGGCACCGGCCGCGTAGCCGGAGGTCGGGATGCCGGCCTGCTGGAAGGAGTAGTCGTCGGAGCGGCCCTGGCCCTCGACGTTCTCCTCCGGGCGCAGGTTCAGCGAGTCCCAGTACGCCTTCATCGGCGCGGCGGTGGCGGAGTTGATGTTGTTGATGAAGTAGCCGCCGTTGGGCGAGCCGACCATGTCGAAGTTGTAGTAGCCCTTGATCGCGGCGCGCTGCGTGGAGCCGAGCTGGCTGACGTAGAACTGCGAGCCCTGGAGGCCCTGTTCCTCGCCGGCCCACCAGCCGAAGCGCACGTGCTTGGTCAGGCTGGGGTTGGCCTGGGCGAGCGCGAGCGCGTTCTCCAGGAGGGTGGCGGAACCCGAACCGTTGTCGTTGATGCCGGGACCGGCACTGACGCTGTCCAGGTGGGCGCCGAACATGACGACCGAATCGGCGGGGCCGCCGGGCCAGTCGGCGATCAGGTTGTTGGAGCGGTACGTGCAGGAGGTGCAGGTCTGCTCGCTGACCTGGAAGCCGGCCGCCTGGAGCTTACCCTTCACGTACGCCACCGACGCGGTGTAACCGGCGCTGCCCGCACGGCGGTTGCCGCCGTTCTGGTTCGCGATCTGGTTGAGCTGCGTCAGGTGCGACTGCACGTTCGCGACGTTGATGTCCGGCGGGTCGCTCGGGTTGCCCGGCCCGCTGCCGACGGTCAACGCGTACTGCGCGGTGTGCGAGGTGGACGAACCCGTGCCCGTGACGGTGATCGAGCTGGTGCCCGCGCTCGCCGACGCGCTCGCCGACAGGGTCAGCACGGAGGACTGGCCCGTGCCGATGGTCGCCGGGTTGAACGATCCGGTGACGCCGGCCGGGAGGGGGCCGGTGGTCAGGGTGACGTTCTGCGCCGGACCCGAGACCAGGGTGGCGGTCACGGTGGTGGTCGTGGTGCCGCCGGGCGTCACGCTGCCGCTGGTCGGGCTGACCGCGAGGCTGAAGTCCGGAACCGGGTCGCCGGTGCAGGTCGGGTCACCGGTCTGGGCCGGCACGCTGATCGCGTCCCACGCCGCCTTGGTCTTCTTGAAGAGGTCACACGTGGGGTCGAGGGTCTTGGCCGCGGTGAGCGTCGCGGTCCGGTAGCGCTTGTAGGTCATGCCGCTGGTCTTGAGCAGCATGCCGCCGTAGAAGACCTTGCCGGCCTTCTGGATGCCGACCCCGGTCAGCGTGGTGTTGTTGCAGGTGGGGCTGCCGGGCTTGCCCGGGCCGTTGGCCGCGGTGCCCTCGGCGAGCAGGTAGAACCAGTGGTTCATCGGTCCGGCCGCCGCGTGCTCCTCGGTGTTGGGAATCGAGGCGCTGTAGCAGTCCGGGTCGCCGTTGGTGGACGGCTTGTACATGTAGCGGATCGGGCCCTGGCCCACGAGGTTGACGGTCTCGCCGACGGTGTAGTCGGGCGCGTCGTAGGGGGAGGGCTCGTTCGTGTACGCCTCGGTCAGCGCGCCCATGATGTCGCCGGTGGCCTCGCCGAGTCCGGCCTCGCCGCTGGTGCTGCCCGGGGTGAACTGGTCGATGCCGTGCCCGAATTCGTGGCCGACCACGTCCATCGAGCCGATCCACTGGTTGCTCTGGTTGTGCCCGATCGAGATGGACGAGCCGTCCCAGTAGGCGTTGACGTCGTTCAGGCCGACCTTGACCGGCCAACTGCCGCCGTTGCCGTTGTGGCCGTTGCGACCCAGCCAGTCCTTGAGCATGTTCCATTCCTTCTGCGCCGCCCACATGACGTCGACGCAGCCGGTTTCCTTGCTCGATGCCTGACCGTTGCCCCACGAGTCGGTGGACTTCGAGAAGACCTGGCCGGAACTGTAGTCGGCGCAGGTCAGACCGGGGCGGTTGGGGTCGCGCAGGGAGTACGAACCACCGGAGTTGGTGGTGTCGATGGCGAGCGGGTTGGGACCGTTCCACTGGCTGTTGCCGGTGCCCGCCTTGACCTCGTCGGTCGTGTCCAGCACCTTGCCGGTGGTCGCGTCGACGAACACGTGCAGCCGGCTGGGCGCGGTCGCGGTACGACCCGCCACCACCGTTTCCCAGGCCAGCGCGCTCTTGTCGTCCTTGACCCGGACGACGAGGCGGTGCGATTCGACCTTGTCCACGACGGGGAGTTGGGCCCGGGACGTGGCCTCGGCGGCACTGGCCGCCACCGTCGGTTGGGTGGTCACGGAAATGCGCGCGTCGGTCGACGCCTGGGTCGCGTGCACGCGGCCCTTGCCGTCGGCCATGACCACCGCGTCGCCGCCGACGACCGGCAGGCCGCGGTAGGTGCGCTGGTACGCGACCGAGTACAGGTCGTTGATCCACGGGGTGACGACCTGGCGTTCGTACTGCTCGTCGGGACCCTTGGCGAGGGCGTCCAGGCCGCTTGCGGCCGCCCGGTCGGCGGCGGACACCGCGAGTGCCTGCGGGTTGGCGGGGGGAGGGGACGGGTCGGCGACGGCCGGTGTTCCGGCCGCGCCGATCGCCAAGCCGGCGAGCATGGCCAGGACGGTCCCGGCCGTGGTCGTTCTGCGATTCATCGAGGCTCCTTGGGAGGGGACATGCCTCGACCACGTCGCCGGCTTGCGCCGCGTACGCCTCGTGAGCGACGCGGGCGACCGTGCAGGCCGGGTTCGTGCCCGAGCGAGCGAAACACTCACACGGGTGTGGGGACTTGGTGAAGTGATCGGCAACGGCCGGCAAATTCCGGCAAACGCCAAGCAGACCCCGGGAGTCGCGGGAGTGCCTGGTCGCCCGGTCGGGCGGCGGTGCGATGCCCCGACGAGTGCGCCGACGACCGTTCAGTGACCCGGCATCTGCTCCAAGAGGTCGCGCACCTCCGGCAGATCGCTCCAATGCTGGGTCAGACGACGGCGCAGGCCCAGTAGTTCCCGATTTGTGGTCGCGGTGCCCAGACCGGCGGCCTCGTGGATGACCGGGGCCGCGGTGATCACCGCCGCGTCGGGTCGGCCGGCGCACGCGAGCGCGTCGGCCAGCCGTACGGTCAGCAACACCCGGGCGGGGCGCAGCGGAACGGGCAGCAGGTCCAACGCGGCCTCCACCGACTGGACCGCAGAGCGGGCCGAGGCGAGATCGCCGGTACGCGCGGCCAGATCGCGCAGCGCGCCGCCGATGGTGGCCTCCATGCGCAGTCGGCCGGCCAGTCCGGTCAACCACGGTGCCTCGGCGCGGTCGCGTTCGTCGAACCGGTTGATCTGCCGATGCGCGGTGGCGATCTCCTGGCGACACTCGCCGATGTCGCCGCCGAGTGCGTGGCCGCGGGCCTGGTAGAGCTTGGCGAGTGTGGTGATCCAGGCCCGGCCGGTGTCCACCGCCTCCAGCGCGCGGGCGTAGGCCAGTGCGGCCGTCGCGTCGCCGTCGAGGCGGGCCAGCGAGCACACGTCGCCGAGCAGCGAGGCGCGGGCACCCGGACTCTCGCAGACGTCCGCCCAGTTGAGGCCGCGGTCGTACCAGGCCATGCCGATCACGCTCTGGCCCTGCTGCATCCGGAAACGCCCGGCGAGTTGGGCGTAGTCGGCGGCCAGACGCAGCTGCGCGTGCGGCGAACGGCCCTGCGCGTTCAGGGATTCGGCCCAGCTGACGATGCGGCGCAGCACGTACTCGACGGAGCCGACCAGGCCGGTGGTGGTGCCGCCGTGCAGGCCGGCCTGGGTGTAGCCGCCGAGCAGGGCGGTGAGTACGTGGACCACGTCGGGGTCGACGCCGGTCGGGTTGTTGCCGTCGATGCCGGCGAGGATGGTGAGCGCGTCGGCGTACGGCGGGACCTCGCACTCGTGGCAGCCGTCCTTGCCGTGCAGGGGGCAGGGCAGGCCGTGGTAGGGCAGCCGATCGGGCCAGAACCGGTCGGCCAGGGGGGCGAGTCCGGCCGGCGCCTCGCCGCCGGGTATCACCGAGAAGTGCGTGCGGTGCAGCGCGGGCGGCGGGATGGCTCGGCTGGTCAGGAGGGCGGACAGGTCGCCGCCGGTGTCGAGGAGATCGTCGAGCCGGCGCGGCAGACCGGCCGGCGGCTCGCGCAGGCCCGCCTCCAGCTTGCTGATCAGGCTGTGGTGATAGCCGACGCGCAGCCCGAGCTGCTGCTGGGTCATCCCGGCGAGGCGGCGCCGGGTCCGCAGCGTGCGGCCGAACTCCGCCCACAACGGTGTGGACGCGACCTTTAGAGGTGTGGACGCGACCTGTGTGGTGACGGGTGCGTTCGGGAGCCTGTTCACGTTCGTCCTCCCCGAGGTAACTCCGGATGGTCGACGGTTGGTCACTGCCCGGAGCAGGGTGACAGACGCGAGTGCGAGTTGTCTGCGATGGAACGAGGCATTCCGCTTTTGGCGTGTGGTGGGGGTGGGGTCGGGTGGGGGGTGGGTGGCACGGGACGCGGTGTGACATATCACCCCGGGTTGTCGGGGGCGGGGTCGGTGGGGGCGTGTGACCGGGGCGGGTGGCGAGGTTGGCCTCGAACGCCGGCCGGGCTGATTTGGCCTCGTGCGGATTTGGCGTTGCGCGCGGGTTGGGCTGTTGGCCTCAAGTGCCGGCCGGGCTGATTTGGCCTCGTGCGCCGGTTGGGCTGGTGTGGCCTCACGTGCCGGTTGGGCCGGGTGGCCTCGAACGCCGGCCGGGCTGATTGGGGCTCATGCGCCGGCCGGGTTGGTCCGGCCTCCTGTGTCGGTTGGGCCGGGTGGCCTCGAACGCCGGCCGGGCTGATTCGGCCTCGTGCCGATTTGGCCTCAAACGCTGGCCGGGCTGATGTGGCCTCACGTGCCGGTTGGGCCCGGTGGCCTCGAACGCCGGCCGGGCTGTTTGGGGCTCATGCGCCGGCCGGGTTGGTCCGGCCTCGTGTGTCGGTTGGGCCGGGTGGCCTCAAACGCCGGCCGGGCTGATTTGGTCTCGCGCCGATTTGGCCTCGAACGCCGGCCGGGCTGTTTGGGTTGGTTGGGTCGAGTGGGCCAGCGGCTTTTGGATTCGGTTGGGTCGGGTGGGCTCGCGGGTTGGTTGGGTTCGATTGGGGTGGGTGGTTCGCGGGTTGGTTGGGGTTGGTGGGGGTGGGCTGGAATGGGGCTTGTGGTTGGTGGGGTGGTTAGGCCGTGGGGGTGGCTTTTGGGGGGAGGTTTGTCAGGAGGCCGTCCCTCGCGCCCGGGCCCGGGGTTGCCTTCAGGGTTTCGGGGGTCAGGGGTTCCCGGCAGGCGGAGCAGATGTGGATCGCGGTCGTGGGGTGGCCGCAGGGGGTGTGGGTGACGATCACCGGGGGGCCGTCGGGGGCGGCCCACTCGTCGCCCCATTGGCGCATGGCGTTGAGTACCGGCCACAGGGCGCGGCCCTTGTCGGTCAGGCGGTAGTCGTAGCGGACCGGCTTGTCCTGGTAGGCCGCGCGTTCGAGGATGCCGTGCTCGATCAGGTGCTCCAGGCGCTGGGTGAGCACGTTGCGCGAGATGCCGAGCCGGTCGTGGAAGTCGTCGAAGCGGCTCACGCCGAAGAAGGCGTCCCGCACGATCAGCATCGTCCACCACTCGCCGCCCACCTCGAGGAACTGGGCGACGGAGCAGTGCATCTCCTGGAAGCTCTTGCGGCGCATGGCGTCAGTGTAATGGGTGGGTTGCATGATTGTACTTAGTTAGTTGCTTTATAGAACTTACTCGTTCTAGGTTGGCCGAGTTGCTTCATGGGACTTGGTCGTCCGGTGACCTGGAAGGGGCTCTCGTCATGGCCGGTAGTGCTTCGGATCGACCGCCGCGCGCGTTTGCGGCGGTGTTGGTGTGTGCGGGCGTGGTGCTCGTCAACCTGGACCTGTTCATCGTCAACGTCGCGATGCCCTCGCTGGCCGAGACCTGGTCGGGCTCCTCGCTCGCCGACCTGTCCTGGGTGCTGAACGCCTACACGGTCGTCTTCGCCGCCCTCCTCGTGCCGGCCGGGCGGTTGTCCGATCGGATCGGGCACCGTCGTGCGTTCCTGGCCGGCGTCGCGGTCTTCACCCTGGCCTCGGCGCTGTGCGCCGCCGCGCCGGAGTTGGCGGTCCTGGTGGTCGCCCGACTCGGCCAAGCGGTCGGCGCCGCGCTGTTGATGCCCGCGTCGCTGGGGTTGTTGCTCACGTCGTACCCGCCCGAACGTCGCGGTACGGTGATCCGGGCCTGGGCCGCGATCGGCGGAATCGCCGCCGCGGTGGGCCCGGTTCTGGGTGGCCTGTTGCTCGAACCCGGTTGGCGCTGGGTCTTCGTGGTCAACCTGCCGATCGGCGTGCTGACGCTGGTATTCGGTGCGCGCCGACTGCCCGACCCCGCGCCGACCGATCGTGGGCCGCTGCCCGACCTGGTGGGGGCCACGCTGCTGACCGCCGCGATCGGCGCGTTGTCGCTGGGCGTGGTGCGGGCGCCGGACTGGGGCTGGTGGTCCGGCCGTACGGTCGGCGTGTGGGTGGCCACCCTGGTGCTGGTGGCCGGTTTTCTGGTGCGCAACGGGCGGCACCCGCGTCCGGTGGTCGAGGGCGCGCTGGTGCGGAATCGGGTCTACGCGGTCTCCGGGGTGGCCAACATCCTGTTCGGCGTCGCGTTCGCCGGGATGCTGATCTCCGCCACGATGTGGATGCAGACCGTGTGGGGTTGGAGCGCGCTGCGGACCGGCCTCGGGACCGTTCCCGGGCCGCTGTGCGTGCCGTTCGTGACGATTCTGGCCGGGCGCTACGTGGCCCGGGTCGGACCGGGGCCGCTGGTCGTGCTCGGCGGAATCTCGTTCAGCGCGGGTTTGGGTTGGTGGATCCTCCGACTCGAACCGCACGCGCACTACGCGAGCGACTTCCTGCCCGGCTCGATCCTCGGCGGCATCGGCGTCGGGCTGGTCCTGCCGACCCTGATCGCCACCGCGACCGGTGCGCTGACCCCGGATCGGTTCGCCACCGGCTCGGGAGTGATCACCATGCTGCGGCAGGTCGGTGCGGCGCTGGGGGTCGCGGTGTTCGTCGCGGCGGTCGGCGCGCCGGCCACGCTCGACGGCTACGACCGGGCCTGGTACATCCTCGGCGGCGCGACGCTGCTCACCGCGCTCGCCGCCCTGTTCCTGCCCCGCGCGGGTCGCGGCGCGGGCGCGGGCGCGGGGGCCGGGCGGGCCTCGGGAGCGGCGGAGGTTTCGGCCGGATCGGCGGCTTCGGCGGCTTCGGCGACGGTGAACTGACGAGAGCGGGTGCGGGAGCGCGGGGTGCGTGGGCGGTATAGCGGAGTCGGGCGGGTCCGCTCGGTCCGGGCTCCCGCCCCGGTCGGGCCTCGCGCTCGGGTCGGGGCCGGCGCCTCGGTCAGGTTTCCTTTGTTGTCTTGGCGGCCTTGGCGGCTCGTTTCGCCTCCTGCTTGTGGGCGCGGACCTTGGCCAGGGAGTCGGGGCCCGTGATGTCGGCCACCGAGCGGTAGGAGCCGACCTCTCCGTAGGCGCCGGCCGCCTCGCGCCAGCCCTTGGGGGTGACGCCGTATTGCTTGCCGAGCAGGGCCAGGAAGATCTGTGCCTTCTGCTTTCCGAAACCGGGCAGTTCCTGGAGCCGCTTCAGCAGGTCGGCGCCGGTCTTCGCGTCGGCCCAGACCGCGCTCGCGTCGCCGTCGTAGTGTTCGACCAGGTACCGGCACAACTGCTGGACGCGGTGGGCCATCGAGCCGGGATAGCGGTGTACGGCGGGCTTTTCGACGAAGAGCGCGGTGAAGGCGTCCGGGTCGTAGGCGGCGATCTCGTGCGCGTCCAGGTCGGTGCCGCCCAGGCGGCGGGAGATGGTGTACGGGCCGGTGAAGGCCCACTCCATCGGGATCTGCTGGTCCAGCAACATGCCGGTCAGCGCCGCCAACGCACTGCGTCCCAACAACTCGTCGGCCTCGTCCTGCTGGGCGAGGTGCACTGTCGTGTTCATCCCCCGATGATCCCCCGGCCGGCCCCGGACCCGCACCCGGACTCGCCGCCGACCGGGGTTCTCGGTCAGCTCAGGGTCGTTGTCACCGCCGGGACGGCGGCTCGGGTGACGGCCTCGATCTGGGACACACCTTCGTCCATGGTCGGTTGGTCGTCGGAGAGGACGGCGATCAGCAGCGGCCGGCCGGCGTGGGTGATCTGGCCGATGCTGTTGATCACCCACAGGCCGGTGGCATCGCGGGGGAGCCAGCCGTTCTTGAGCGCCGGGGTGGTGGCGGGGTCGGCGGCGACGGACACACCCCAGGTCTGGTCGTCCTCGACGGAGGTCATCAGGTCGGCGATGTAGGCCCGGGAGTCGGCGTCGAGGGGTGAGTCGGCGGTGGTGATCGCGGCCAGGAGGCGGACCTGGTCGGCGGCGGTCGTCGTGGTCAACCCCCAGGAGGCTCCGGCCGGTTCGGTCTCGGTCAGGCCCAGGACGGCGTTGGCGGCGCGCAGTCCGGCGGCACCGCCGACGGCGGACCACAGGGTGTCGGCGGCGTCGTTGTCGCTGTTCTCGATCATGGCCTCGGCCGTGGCCCGTTCGGCGGCGGTCAGCGTGCGGTCGTCGTGCCCGGCCCGGAGCAGCAGCGCGGCCAGGATGTCGACCTTGACGATGCTCGCGGTGACGTAGGCGCGGTCCTCCCGATAGCCGGCGATCGTGCCGTCGGCCGGGTCGAGGATGGCGACCGACAGGTTTCCCGTGGTCGCGGGCAGCGCGGCGGCGAGCACGTCGGCGGCGGCCGGCCCGGCGGGCGGTCGCGGGTCGGCGGCGCGGGCCACGTCGGTGGGTGCGGCGGTGGGGCTGTCCGACGGTGGCAAGGCGGGCTCCGTGTGCTCGGGCGGTGTCGCCGATGTCGCCGGGGCCGCCCCGGCGTTCGCGGTCGGCTCGGCGGCGAACGAGGCCGGCTCCGCGCGGCCGGGCGAGACGACCGGCCACAGCAGGGTCGCACAGACCAGGACGATCGTGACGGGTGCGACGACGGCTCGGCCGCGGCCGATCGGGCGGCGGCGGGTGCGCTCGTGAGCGGGGCTCATGCTCCACACGCTGACGGGCGGGCCTGTGCGGTGGCTGAGACGCGGATGAAGACTGGATGAGAGTGACGGCGATCGCCACCATGATGTTCCGATGGACCACACGACGTATCACGGCACGGTGGGCGGTCGCGATCGCCCGCTCCACCTCGACCTGTTCGACCCCGGGCGGCCCCGGAGCCTGTCGCCGACGGCGGACGCTTCGCACGAGTCAGCGGCATGACGGTGCGGTTTCGGTTCGTGTTGCGGCCCGTGGCGGCGGTGCGGCCATGGGGGGACGAGGCGCCCCGGTTGGGCTGGTTCATCCTGACGGACGGCTGGTACTGGATCGAGGCGGGCGGCCACGAACTGCTGCGCTACGCGGACTCGGCGGGGGCCGGGGCGTTCGCCGATCCGGACGCGGTGCGCGAACCACCGTACGTCGACTATCACGTGGTCCGGCTCTGGGAGGACCTGGTCGACCTGATGCCCCGGATCATGGAGCCCGTACCGCCGGACCTGGCCGACTTCGTGCCGGATCGGCGGCTCCGGGCCGAGGGGCCGGCCGCGCCCGGTGTCGAGGCGGCGATCTCCTGGGCCGAGGGGCACGTGTTGGACATGGGCCACCTGCGGGCGGCACCGGACATCCGGTTCCGACGCGCGGTGTCGGGCGGGGGCGACACGATGACGATCACCTGGGCCCACGCGCCCGACCCGGACGACGACGACCCGATCCGGTTCACCGCGCCGGCCACCGGTCGGGTCACCGTGCCCACGGAGGACTTCACCGCCGCCGTGACGGCCTTCGACCGCGAGCTGTTCACCACGATGGAGGAACGGGTCGCGGCCCTGGAGGCATCCGGCCCACCCCCGGGCGTCGAACTCGACACGATCCACCTCCGCCGCGAACAACACGACCGCGCCACCTGGTTGCCCCGAGCCCTGAACCGCACCCCCGACACCGACTGGCCCGCGGTCCGCTCCGGCGCCGAACTCCTCGGCCGATCGACCAGGAGGCCGGCGAACCGGACCTGAGACCGACCGCGCCCGAGGCCGGTCGCTCGACGCACGCCGGCGGTTGCCCCGCTGCCCGCCGACAAGGAGGATCGTGCGATGCCCGTTCCGCCACCCCACCTCGACCCCGACTCGGCGACACGATGGCGGCACGCCCGCGCCCGGGCCGTGGACCACCTCCTGACGGCCGTGGCCGGCTCCAGCCGGGTCGACGAACTCGTACTGCGCGGGAGCGTGTTGCTCAAGGCGTGGTACGGCCCGGCGGCCCGCGAGCCGGGCGACCTCGACTTCGTGGTGACGACGAAGGGGTGGGGACCGGAGGACGGCCGCACCGACCGGATGTTCGCCGAGATCGCGCGTCGCGCCGAGGAGTCGTCCGGGATGGATGAGTCCGGCGTACGGGTGGTCGCGACCCGGGCGCTGGACGAAACGCTCCGGGCCTACGACCGCGCGCCCGGCCGCCGACTCGGACTCCCGTGGCGGGCCGAAGGGTTGCCGGGCGGCACGGTGTACCTCGACTTCGTCTTCGGCGAACGGTTGCCGAGTGAGCCGGAATTGGTCGAGATCCCGCGCTCCGACGGGACCGGTGCACATCTGCTGGTCGGCGCCACCCCCGAACAGTCGTTGGCCTGGAAGCTGTTGTGGTTGGTCGAGGACGACCCCCCGCGCCCGCGGGATCTCTACGACGCGGTATTGCTCGCGGAGCACGTGCCGTTGCCCGTCCGGCTGCTGCGGGACACGTTCATGGTGTTCGATCCCGGTTACGGCGGACACCCGTTCACCGTGGATCTGCTCCGCCCGGATCGGGTGAAGCCGTTCGAACCGGACCACGGTCACCCCGAGTCGATCGGCGGAGAGCTGTCGGTTCGGTTGGTGCGGGCGTTGGCGCCGACCTTCGCAGCGCGAGGCGGGGCCGGCGCGAGTGGGTACACCCGGGCCGTGCGGC
Organism: Embleya hyalina; assembly: GCF_003967355.1. GTDB lineage: Bacteria > Actinomycetota > Actinomycetes > Streptomycetales > Streptomycetaceae > Embleya > Embleya hyalina. The sequence goes on from NZ_BIFH01000014.1 coordinate 493,277, forward strand.
GGATGGGTTCCTGGATCGAGAAGTGTCGGGCGCTGCGCGGGGACCCGCGGGCGCTGCTGGATGTGATCACGGCCGACTCGTGGCACCTGGACTCGGCCCTGGTGGTGTACCGCGAGGTGATGGGGTCGAGAACCTGCGACCTGGTCGAGGCCGCGCGGGTGGTGACCGGCCACTGGGACGGGCGGCCGGCGCAGGTCGGACACGAGCGGTGGCATCCGTATGTGGTCGAGGAGGCCTTCGAGCGGTTGGGCTAGGCGTGGGGTGGGGGTTGGGTGAGGAGTTCGAGGGAGCGTTCGCGCATTTCGATTTTGCGGATCTTGCCGGTCACCGTCATGGGGAACGCGTCGACCAGGTGGACGTAGCGCGGGATCTTGTAGTGGGCCAGCCGGCCGGCGCAGAACTCGCGGAGGGCGTCGGCGGTCAACTCCGGGGCGCCCGGGCGGAGTTTGATCCAGGCCATCAGTTCCTCGCCGTAGCGGGCGTCCGGGACGCCGACGACCTGGACGTCCTCGACGTCCGGGTGCCCGTACAGGAACTCCTCGATCTCGCGCGGGTATACGTTCTCGCCGCCGCGGATCACCATGTCCTTGATCCGGCCGACGATGGAGACGTAGCCGTCCGCGTCCATGGTCGCCAGGTCGCCGGTGTGCATCCAGCCGTCGGCGTCGATCACCTCGGCGGTGCGCTCGGGGTCGCGCCAGTAGCCCAGCATCACCGAGTAGCCGCGCGTACAGAACTCGCCGGGGGAGCCCTCGGGGACGGTCGCGCCCGTGGTCGGGTCGACCACCTTGATCTCCAGGTGCGGGTGGACCCGGCCGACCGTACCGACCCGGCGCTCCAGCGAGTCGTCGCGACGGGTCTGGGTGGACACCGGCGAGGTCTCGGTCATCCCGTAGCAGATGGTCACCTCGGTCATGCCCATCCGGTCGATCACCCGCTTCATCACCTCCACCGGACACGGTGAACCGGCCATCACGCCGGTGCGCAGCGAGGAGAGGTCGTACTTGCCCGCCTCGAAGTCGGGCAGGGCGAGTTCGGCGATGAACATCGTCGGCACGCCGTACAGGACCGTGCAGCGCTCCTCGTGCACGGCGCGCAGCGTGGCGGCCGGGTCGAACAGCGCGGCCGGGATCACCATGCACGCGCCGTGGCTGGTCGCGCCGAGATTGCCCATCACCATGCCGAAGCAGTGGTAGAAGGGCACCGGCAGGCACACCCGGTCGGCGGCGGTCCAGCCCTGGATCTCGGCGACCAGGAAGCCGTTGCCGAGGATGTTGCGGTGGGAGAGGGTGGCGCCCTTCGGGAAGCCGGTGGTGCCGGAGGTGTACTGGATGTTGATCGGATCCTCGGGACGCAGCGTGGCCTCGCGGGCGCGCAACCGGTCGAGCGAGACGTCGGCGCCCTCGGCGAGCAGGGCCGGCCAGTCCGGGGTGTCGATGTGGACGACACGTTCCAGGTCGGGGCAGGTGGGGCGGACCTCGGCGACCATCGCGGGGTAGTCGCTGGTCTTCACGCGCGAGGCGGCGATCAGGAGCCTGGTGCCGGATTGGGCGAGCGCGTATTCGATCTCGTGCACCCGGTAGGCCGGGTTGAGGTTGACCAGGATCGCGCCGACGCGGGCGGTGGCGTACTGGACGAGGGTCCATTCGGCGCAGTTGGGCGACCAGATGCCGACGCGGTCGCCCGCCTCGATGCCGACGCCGATCAGGGCGCGGGCGAGGTTGTCGACGGCGGTGTCGAACTCCGCGTAGGTCCAGCGCCGGTCGCTCGCGCATTCGACGAGGGCGTCGTGGTCCGGGTACGCGGCGGCGATCCGGGCCAGGTTGGCGCCGATGGTCTCGTGGGGCAGCTGCGGCGTGCGCTCTCCCTGGCGGAAGGACGGGGGGATTTCGGCCTGTGGCGGGGCGGGCACGGGGGTGGTCATCGCGGGTCACCTGCCTGGACGGGGTGGGTGGGGACTCGTGGTGCGGGGGTGCCGTGGGCGCGTGTGGTGGGTGGCGGGGCCGGGTTTTCGGGGTGGGGCGCCTGTGTGTGGTCGCGAGGGTAGGCGGGGGTGGGCGGGGGCGGCGAGCGGAGTACCCCCGAATGGGGGTGATGCCGGGCCGGGCTCGGCAGTACGGTGCCCGGGCGCGGTGTGGGTGTGCCCCGGATGGGTACGACGCGAGCCTGAGTGTGGGGAGGGGCCATGGGCGGACCGGCGGGCTCGGTCGAGGATCCGTTGGCGCGGGCCGTCGAGCGGTTTCGGGCGCGGACCGGGGTGGACGTGGCGTTCGCCGGGCCGTGTCCGAATACGGCGGACCGGCTGGTGATCTCGTACCTGAGCGGCACCTCGACGCGCGTGCTGGCCGGGTTGACGGTGGTCGCCGGGAGCGGGGTCGGCGGCAAGGCGATCGCCACGCGGCGGCCGGTGCGGGTGGTGGACTATGTCGCGGCGTCGGCGATCAGCCACGAGTACGACCGGGCGGTCACGACGGAGGGGGTGCGGGCGGTCTTCGCGGTGCCGGTGCCTGCCGGCGGGCGGGGTGTGGTGGCGGCGGTGCTGTATGGGGCGTTGCGGCGGCCGTCGGACTTCGGGGACGGCATTTTGACCACGGCCTGTGACGCCGCGCGGGATGTGGGGCACGAGATCGCGGTGGCGCGTGAGGTCGAGCAACGGATGGCGCGGGCGGCGGAGTTGCCGGGGTGGGCGGCGCTGGAGATCCGGCTGGCCCATGCGGACCTGCTGGCGCTGGCGGGGGCGGCCGCGGTCGACGATCCGGTGCTGGGGGAGCGGCTGCGGGCGGTGTGTGGGCGGTTGGCGCGGACGGCTGCCGCCGCCGCTGTCGCCGGTGGGGAGGGCGGGGGCGCGGTGCGGGCGGCGGGGCCGCGGTTGACGGTGCGGGAGATGGATGTGTTGGCCCTGGTGGGGGTGGGGCGGACCAACGCGGAGGTGGCGCAGGCGCTGGGGGTGGGGGCGGAGACGGTGAAGAGCTACCTGCGGTCCGCGATGCGCAAGCTCGGGGCGCACAACCGGGTGGAGGCGGTCGTCGCCGCGCGTGCGGCGGGCCTGTTGCCGTAGCTCGTGCGGGTGGCCGGGGGTGGCCGGGGGTGGTCGCGGGCCCTCACCCGACGGAGGCCGGCCTCTCGCCCCGACCGTCCTCAAACGCCGGACGGGCTGGATTTGCCCGGTCCTGTGTGTGGGTTGCGGTCGTGCTTTGGTCGGGTTTTTTGTCCTCAAACGCCGGACGGGCTGGGTTTGCTTGGCTCGGGCGGGCCGGGTGCGGCTATGCGGACCACGGTTACGGTGAGCACTGATGCCGATACCTGGTAGACGGTGATTACGTTGCCGCACGTGACCTCGCGATGGTCCTTGTGATACGTCCCGGGCGACGCGGGCCATGCCGTCGTCAAGGTCCCGGCGTTGGCTCGGGGCGAGGTTGGCCCGGTCCCTTTTGGAGGTCGGACTGTAGTTCGTGTGCGGCTTCGTCCTCCGCTTCGATCTCGGGGGTGCGAGCCCACCTGTACAGCGTCGGATGCATGTCTCGCGCCGGCGTGTTCTCGATCTCCTCGGTGAAGGCGTCGCGCCGGTCCTCGGGCAAGGCCGCGCGAATGCCGGCGGTGGTGGCCGGCAGCACGACGAGCCGGTCCCCGACCGTGGTCCGGAAGTGCCGGCCGTCCGGCTCCGGTCCGTCGTCCCGAGGCTGGGGTGTGCCGTCGTTCATGTGGTCCTCTCCATGACCGGGGTCGAATGCTCTCGGTGTGCTTGCGTATGCAGTGTGTGAGAGAGAGTGCGGGTTGCGTGAGTCCCGAAGCGATGGTGGGGGGAATTGGGGGAGACGGTAGTTTTGGGGATGGTCCGGGGGGCCTTTGGTGTTTGGTGTGTAGCGGATTGGTGCTCGGGGAGTTTGCCCCGATCGAGTACTCGTGGAGGGACGCCATGTCCTTGTTGACCGTGTGGCCTGAGGACGATGCCGCCGAGGTGGTCGTGCGGACCTCGGAGCCGGGGGAGATCGCTCGGGCCCTGGAGCCGATCGGGGTTCGGTTCGAGCGGTGGACGGCCGATGTGGCCCTGCCCGACGGGGCTACGCAGGATCAGGTGATCGCTGCCTACAAGACCGAGGTGGATCGCATCACCGCGGCCGAGGGGTACATCCTCGTGGATGTGATTCGGCTCCAGCCGTCCGACGATCCGGAGTGGCCGGCCAAGGCCGCCGGCGCGCGGGCGAAGTTTTTGACCGAGCACACGCATGAGGACGACGAGGTGCGCTTCTTCGTCGAAGGGGCCGGCATCTTCTACCTCCACATCGCCGGCCGGGTGCACGCGGTGTTGTGCGAGGCGGGCGATCTGCTCTCGGTGCCCAAGGGCATCACGCACTGGTTCGACATGGGCGTGGAGCCGTCGGTCGCCGCGATCCGGTTCTTCCACGACGAGGACGGCTGGGTCGGCGACTTCACCGGTGACCCGATCGCCTCGCGCTTCCCGGACTTCGACGAGATCCGGGCCGGGTACGCCGCGTGAGTTCAGGCACGAACCCGGTCGACGCTCCGCTGACGGTGGTCGTCGACATCGAGGGCACCACCAGCGCCACCGGCTTCATCACCGAGCAGCTGTATCCGTACTCCCGCGTGCACTTCGGCCGTTGGCTGGACGAGCACGGCGACCACCCCGACGTGGTGCGTGCCGTCGAGGCCGTGCGCGAGTCGATCGGCGAGCCGGACGCGGACGACCGGCGGATCGTCGAGGCGTTGAACGGTTGGCTCGATCGGGACGAGAAGGTCACGCCGCTCAAGGCGCTCCAGGGCCTGATCTGGGCCGAGGGCTTCGCGTCCGGCGAACTCACCTCCCACTTCTACCCGGACGCCATCCCGGCGCTGCGCGCGTGGCACGCGGCCGGGCATCGGCTGTACATCTTCTCCTCGGGTTCGGTCGCCGCGCAGCGTGCGTGGTTCGGCAGTTCGCCCGAGGGGTCGCTGCTGCCGCTGTTCTCGGGGCACTTCGACACGGAGAACGCCGGCCCGAAGCGGGTCGCCGACTCGTACCGCACGATCGCGGCGGAGATCGGCGAGTCGCGGCCGGAGCGTCTGGTCTTCCTGTCCGACGTGGTCGACGAGTTGGACGCGGCGCGCGAGGCCGGATGGTGGACCGTCGGCGTGCGCCGGCCGGACGCCGACGAGCCGTACTACGATCGGGGCGTGGGCGATCACCCGGAGACGGCCACCTTCGCCCGGTTGGATCTGACCGGCGATCGGCCGATCCTGCGCGAACCCTGAGCGGTGGGCGGGACAAGGGCGGTCGGCGGCACGAACTCCCGTGCCGCCGAACGCCCTTCGGTGAACAACCGGACTCAGCCGAAGCGCTCCACCCGGATCCGGGTCGTCGGTACGCCCGCCGCGGTGAGCAGTCGGCCCGCGTGTTCGGCGAATCCGGTCGAGCCGCAGACGAAGACCTCGTAGCGCTCGTCCGCGACGGCCGCCGCCGCGTGCGGGGCGAGCGTGTCCGCGGCGAGCCGGCCCACCGGATGCGGATACCCGGGCGGCGCCGCGCGGCTGTACAGGACGGTGTGCTCCTCGCCCGGCAGCGGGGCCAACTCCGCCGCGTACAAAAGGTCTTGCGGCGTACGGGCGCACGCGACCAGGCGCAGCGGCACGGTCAGCGCGCGGCGGCGCCGGTGGCGGACCATCGCCATCAGCGGGACCAGGCCCGACCCGCCCGCCACAAGCAGCACCGGCCGATCGCCCGGCCAGGCGAAGAACCCGCCCAGTGGACCGCGTACCTCCAGCGTGTCGCCGGGCCGGGCCACGTCGTGCACGAAACCGGACACCTCGCCGCCCGGCATGCGGTCGACGGTGAACTCGATGTGCCCCTCGTCGTCCGGCGCGGACGCGACCGAGTAGTGCCGCTGCGCGGTGTAGCCGTCGGCGGCGGTCAACCGCAACATGTAGTGCTGGCCCGCCACATGCGCGTGCCAGACCGGCAGCGCCAGGCGCACGGTCACCGCGTTGGGCGTCTCGCGCCGTACCTCGACCACGGTCGCGCTCTGCCAGTCCACGCTGCCGCGCAGGCTCGGCGCGGCCCGGCCGGGGGCGGCGAACGCGGGGATCGGCGGGAGGTTCACCGGGCCCGCCGGGATCGAATCAGTCACCGGAGTAGCGCTCCTCTGCCCACGGGTCGCCGCGATGGTGGTAGCCGTTGACCTCCCAGAAGCCCGGCTCGTCGTGGTCCAGCAGGCGCAGGCCCGCGATCCACTTGACGCTCTTCCAGAAGTACAGGTGCGGCACCAGCAGTCGCGCCGGCCCGCCGTGTGCCGGGGTCAGCGGCTCGCCCTCGAAGTCGAAGGCGATCCAGGCCCGGCCGCCGGTCAGGTCGGCGAGGGCCAGATTGGTGGTGTAGCCGGTGTGCGAGAAGGCCACCGCGTGGGTGGCGCCGGCGCGCGGTCCGGCCTCGGCCAGGAACGCGTCCAGCGAAACGCCGGTGAAGTCGGTGCTCAGCTTCGACCAGGACGTGACGCAGTGGATCGGCCCGTCGTACCTCTCCCGGGGCAGCGCGCGGGCCTGGTCCCAACTCCACGAGCGCGGCCGGTCGACCAACCCGTCGATCCGGAACGACCAGTCGGCCGGCGCCAGTTCGGGGGTGACCTCGGCGGAGAGTACGGGGAAGTCGTGGCGCGCGTCGTACTGCCCCGGGGGCAGTCGCGGATCGCGCTCGGCGGCGGTGTGCCGGCCGACGAAGCCACGCGTGGTGGAACTCATGGCGCCTTCTCCCATCACGTCGTTCGACTCGGGCCGCCGGCCCGCTTCCGCAGCGCTCCCGCGAGCGCCTCGACCTCCTCGATCGCCGAGCCCTCGTCGATCGTAAGCAACCGCCGGTCGCGCAGTACGATCCGACCGTCGATCACCGTGTCCCGCACGTCGGCGGGCCCGGCCGCGTAGGCGAGCATCGACCACGGGTCGTGCCGGGGCGTCAGGTGCGGCCGGTTCAGGTCGAGTACCACCAGGTCGGCCGCCTTGCCCACCTCGATCGACCCGGTCAGCGCGCCGATCCCGATCGCCCGCGCGCCGTCGACGGTGGCCATCCGCACCGCCGTGCGCGCGCCGACCAGGGTCGGGTCGGGCGCCGCGCCGGAACCGACCCGGTGCAGCGTCGCCGCCGCGCGGATCGGGCCGAACAGGTCGAGCGCGTTGGCGCTGACCGCGCCGTCCGTACCCAACCCCACCGGCACGCCGGCCGCCAGCAGTTCGGGCAGTCGGGCCACCCCGGAGGCCAGTTTGAGGTTGGACACCGGGCAGTGCGCGACACTCGCACCGGAGTCGGCGATCAACCCGATCTCCTCGTCGGTGAGGTGCACCGCGTGCGCGAGCAGCGTGCCGGGGCCCAACAGCCCCAGATGGTGCAGGAGTTCCACCGGTCGGCGGCCGTGCCGCCGCCGCACGGTCTGTGCCTCGGCCGCGTTCTCCGCCGCGTGGATGTGCAGCAACGCGCCGTGCTCGCGGGCCAGTTCGGCCACCGCGAGGAGCCGGTCCGGGTCCAGCGTGTACGTGCTGTGCGGCGTCACGCAGCGGATCGCCGTCCGGGCCAGCAACTCCGGCGCGAGCCGCAGTCGGGCCGCGAAGTCGAGCCCGTCGGGCGGCCCCGGCACGTCCATGAACGTCGGCCCCGTCACCAGCCGAAAGCCCGCGTCGGCGGCGGCCTCCAGGCCCGCCTCGGGAAACCAGTACATGTCCATCGCCGTGGTCACGCCCGCCCGGATCGACTCGGCCAGCGCCAGTCGCACGGCGGCGCGCACCACCTCGGCGGACAACACCGCGCTCTCCGCGGCGACCAACCGGTCCAGGAACACCTGGAGGTCGACGTCGTCGGCCGTACCCCGGAACAGCGTCATCGCCGCATGGGAATGCGCGTTGACCAGCCCCGGCAACACCAGGCACCCCCGCGCGTCCAGGGTCGGCGCACCCGGGAAACGCGCCCCCAACCCGGCCGCCGGGCCCACCGCGACGATCCGCCGGTCGGCGATCGCCACCGCGCCGTCGGGCACATACGTGTCGGCGGCGTCGGCGGTGAGCACCGCGCCGCCGGTGACCAGCAGATCGATCACGCGCCGTCCGCCGCCTCGTCCTCGGCCAGCCGGTACAGCGCGTCCAACGCCACCACCACGCCCCGCTCGACGCCCTCGGCGACCACCGTGCGATGCGGGTCGTAGGTCGACGCGCCGGACTCGTCGACCAGATCGTCGGCCGCGATGCCGTCCACGACCAGCACCCCGCCGGCCCGGTGCCCGCCCAGCGCGGCCCAGACCAACAGCGCCGACAACTCCATCTCGATCGCCAGCACACCCGCCGCCTGATACGGCTTCATCGGCAGTTCCAACACACCCGGCATGAACGCCGCGCGGGTCCACACCGTGCCCCGGTGGTGCGGAGCCGCGTGCGCGCGGGCCGCGCCCTGGAGCGCGAGCACCACCTCCGGCGTCGCGGACGCCGGGAACTCGGCGGGCACCAACTGCTGGGTGACCCCGTCGTCGCGGACCGCGCCGGTGGCTATCACCAGGTCCCCGTCGTGCACCCCGCGCGCCATCGCGCCCGCGGTGCCGAGCCGGACGAAGGTGCGCACCCCCGCCTCGGCCAACTCGCCGAACAGGCAGACCGCGCCGGGCCCGCCCACGCCGTGCGAGGACACCACCACGGGCAGCCCGCGCCAGTTGCCCGCGTAGCTGACGTACTCCCGGTTGGCGCCGATCCGCCGCGCGTCGTCGAGGCGTTCGGCGACCAGCGCGGCCCGGGCGGGATCGCCGACGACGAGCGCGTGCGCGGGCAGCCCGCTGCTGGGGATCCGGGTGATCGGCAGCACGGCGGGGCGGGTGGTGGTGGTCATGAGGGCGACTCCGTGGTGGTGCGCGCGATGCGGCGTGGACGGGGGATGCGGCCGGTGAGCCGGCCCGGCGGCGCGCCGCCGCGCCGGCCGCGCGAACGGGTGGCCAGGAACAGCGCGACCAGGGTCATCACGTAGGGCGCGGCGTCGGCGGCCTGCTGGGGCATGCCCTCGCCCTGGAGCCGGAAGCCGATCGCCTCGACCAGCCCGAACAGGATGCCGGCGAGCAGCACCCCGACCGGCAGCGCCCGGCCGAGCATCACCGCGACCACGGCGATCCACCCGCGACCGGCGGTCATGTTCTCCGAGAACAGGGTCACGTTGCCCAACGCGAGCTGCGCGCCCGCGAGTCCGCACAGCGCGCCCGAGGTCAGGATCGCGGCGTAGCGGTAGCGGGCCACGCTCACCCCGAGCGACTGGGCCGCCTCCGGAGCCTCGCCGACGCCGCGCAGCCGCACACCCCACGGGTGCCGGGACAGCAGGACGGCGATCACCACGACCGCGACCCAGGACAGGTACACCAGCGGCGAGTGGCCGGACAGCGCCCGACCGACGAAGGGCACCGACTCCAGGCCGGGGATGTCCACCGGCCGCAGGCCCTGGAGGTCGGGGTCGCCGAAGGTGCCCTGCTTGCCGAAGACGGTACGCAGGAGGAAGCCGGTCAGGCCGACCGCGAGCAGGTTCAGCGCGATGCACAGCACCACCGCGTCGGCGCCGAGGGTGACCGCGCCGATGGCGAGCAGCAGGGAGAAGACCATCGCGGCCAGGACCGCGGAGATCACCCCGATCCACACGCTGCCGCCGAACCAGCTGCCGGTGACGGCGGCGAAGCAGCCGATCAGCATGGTGCCTTCGAGGGACACGTTGAACACGCCCGCGCGTTCGCACAGCGCGCCGCCGAGGGCGGCGAACAGGATCGGGGTGAGGGCGCGCAGGGCGGAGAAGATCAGTTCGGCGTCGAAGGACATGGTCACTTACCTCCGTCGCCGCGCGCGGGGGCGGGCGCGGTCGTTTCGGGATCCGGCGGCGATGCGGTGGCGGGTGGTCCCGGGTCGGCCCCGCGCCCGAGTCGGCGCAACCAACCGCCCTTGCGGAACACCCCGCCGCGCACGGCCAGGAAGATGATCACGACGGCCTGGAGCACCGAGGTCAACTGCTGCGGCACGGCGGTCTCCTGCTCCATGCCGAAGCCGCCGATGGTCAGCGCGCCGAAGAAGAAGCCGGCCGCGACCGTGCCCAGCGGGGAGGCGGCGGCGAGCAGCGCGGCGAGCAGCCCCGTCCAGGTGTGGCCGGGTGTGGTCAGTGAGCCGTCGACCAGCCGGTACGGGAAGCCGAGTACGGCGATCGCGCCGACCAGGCCGGCGAGCGACCCGGAGGCGAACATCAGCCGCAGGGTCAGCCGGGCCCGGTCCACCCCGGCGTAGCCGGCGAAGCGCGCACCCAGGCCGGTCATCCGCACCTCGTAGCCGGCCGCGGTGCGGTGGTCGACCACGAAGTAGACCAGCGCGGCGAGCCCGATCAGCACGATGCCCACGCTGACCCCGGTGCCGGCGCCGGATCCGGCGGCGAACTCGGGCAGCTTGACGCCCTCGGGCAGCCGATCGGTCTGCGGGATGCCGGAGCCCTTCTGGAGCAGGGGGAAGCGCACCATGTAAGACACGAACGACATCGCCGGGTAGCTCAGCAACAGGCTGCTGACCAACAGCGGGACGCCGCAGCGGGTCTCCAGGACGGCGGCGAGCGCGGCCCACAGACCGCCCGCGAGCATGCCCGCGAGCAGGGCCAGGACCACGGTGATCGCGCTGGGGAAGGGCGAGTACAGGCCGACCGAGACGGCGGCCAGGCCGCCCAGGACGAGTTGGCCGTCGCCGCCGAGGTTGACCAGGCCCGCGCGCAGCGGGATGGCCAGCGCCAGGGCCAGGCCGACGATCGGGATGCTCTCGCCGAGCGTGTCGCCGATGCCCTCGGAGCCGAACGCCCCGGTGAATACCGCGCGATAGGCGGTGAACGGGTCGGCGCCGGTGCCGGCCAGGATGATCGCGCCGAGCAGCAGCGCGGCCACGATGGACCCGGTGACCGGGGAGAGCACCGCGCCACGCAGGCGCAGGGCGGCGTACCGGGCCGGTCCGGGGGCGTGCTCGATGGCCGTACCGGCCTTGATGGCAGTCATGTCTGATAACCCGTCAGGCCAGGTGGGCGGTGGTCGGTGCGGGGTCGGAATCGGGGCCCGGGTCGGGGTCGACGGTCGCCTCGATCGTGCCGCCCGCCATGGCCAGGCCGATCCGGTGCGGGTCGGCCTCGGCGCGCGGGAGTTCGGCGACGACGCGGCCCTCGTACATGACCAGGACCCGGTCGGCCAGTGCCAGGATCTCGCTCAGCTCGGCGGAGACGAGCAGTACGCCGTGGCCGGCGTCGCGATACTCCACCAGGCGCGCGTGGATGTTCTCGATCGAGCCGATGTCCACGCCCCGGGTGGGCTGTTCGACCAGGAGCAGCGGTGCGTCGTGGGTGATCTCCCGGCCCAGGATGGCCTTTTGCTGGTTGCCGCCGGACAGGGTGCCGATGGTCACCGCGGGGGAGGCGGCCTTGACCCCGAAGCGCTCGATCACCCGCGTCGCGTGTTCGCGGATCGCGCTCCGGCGCAGGAAGCCGCCTCGGGTGACGAGCGGCGCGGTGCGGTGGAATCCCATCGCCAGGTTGTCCGCCAGCGAGGCGTCGCGCGCGGCGCCGACCGTGGCCCGGTCCTCGGGGACGTAGGCCAGACCGGCCGCACGCCGCCGCTGTACCGAGGCGCCGCTCACGTCCCGACCGGCCACCAGTACCCGACCCTCGGTCGCGGGCCGCAACCCGGCCAGGGCCTCGACCAACTCGCTCTGCCCGTTGCCCGCCACGCCCGCCACGCCGACGATCTCGCCGGCCCGTACGGTCAGCGACACGTCCTCGACCAGCGGTTTGGCGCCGCGCCCGGCCGACACGGTGAGCCCGCGCACCTCCAGCACGTCGGCGGCCGGGACGCCGGCCGGGTGGGTGCGGTCCAGGTCGATCCGCCGGCCCGTCATGGCCAGCGCGATCTCGGCCGGCGTGGTCTCGGCGGTGGCGAGGCGGGCGGTGACCCGGCCGTCGCGCAGCACGGTGACGCGGTCGGCGACCGCCATCACCTCGCCCAGTTTGTGGGTGACGAGCAACACGGTGCGCCCGGAGCGGGCGAGGCCGCGGATCACCTCCAGGAGGCGATCGGCCTCGGCGGGGGTGAGTACGGCGGTGGGCTCGTCCAGGATCAGCACGCGCGCGTCGCGGTAGAGCAGCTTGAGGATCTCCACCCGCTGCTGCACGCCGACCGGCAGGTCGGCGACGCGCGCGTCGGGCGGTACGCGCAGGCCGTGCGTCTCGACCAGTTCGGCGACCCGGGCCCGGGCGGCGGCCCGGTCGACCAGGCCGCGTCGGGTCGGCTCGTCGCCGTAGACCACGTTCTCGGTGACGGTCAGGGAAGGGAAGAGCTTGAACCCCTGGTGCACCATGCCCAGTCCGGCCGCGATCGCCTGGACCGGCGAGCCGAAGGAGTGCTCGGCGCCGCGCAGCAGGATGCGGCCGGCGTCCGGGCGTTGCAGGCCGTACAGGATCGACATCAGGGTCGACTTGCCCGCGCCGTTCTCGCCCATGACGGCGTGGATCTCGCCGGTCTCCACGCGCAGATCCACCCGGTCGTTGGCCAGCACGCCGGGGAAGCGCCGGACGATGCCGCGCATCTCGACCTCGGCGAAGTCACCGGGGGCGGCGGCGTGCTGATCGTTCATCGGGCGTCTCTCCGGTGGGAAGGGGGCGGTGGGGCGGGCGTTCGCCGGGGTCGGGCGCGGTGTGCGTCGCGCCCGACCCCGGCTCGCGGCCCGGGCTACTTGGCGGCGGCCGGGTCGGCCACGGTGACGGTGCCCGCCACGATCCGGTCGCGCAGGTCCTGGACGGTCTTGATCACCTCGGGACGCTGGGCGATCAGGCACTGCGAGGTCTCCACGCCGCTCTCCAGGCCGGTGAGGGTGATGCCGCCCTCCTTGAGACCGTAGGAGGTGACGCCGCCGGGCTTGCCGCCGACGATCTGCTCGACGCCCTTGTCCACCGCGACGTCGGTGCGCTTGATCACGTTGTCCACGACCGTGCCGGGTGCCGCCGAGCACTGGTTGACGTCCACGCCGAACGCCTGGAGGCCGGCCGACTTGGCCGCGTTGAACACGCCGAGGTTGCCCGCGGCGGAGGCGGCGCCCATCACCTGGTCGACGTCCTTGGCCTTGAGCGACGCGGTCTGCTCGCCGGCTCGGGCCGGGTCGTTGAACGGCTTCTGGCCGCCGACGAAGAGCTGGGTGAAGGAGCTTGCCGGGTTGGTCTGCTTGGCGCCCGCCCCGAACGGGTCGGAGAAGCGGCGGATCTGCGGGCTGTCCAGCGCGACCACCGCGCCGACCTTGCCGCTCTTGGTCAGCAGGCCCGCCTCGGCGCCGGCGAGGAAGGTGCCCTCGTGCTCGCGGAAGGTGGCGCAGGTGATGTTCGGGTACGGCTTGGTGGTGCACGAGTCCACGAACAGGAACTGCTGCTTCGGGTTGGCCTCGGCCTGCTGGGCCAGCACGTCGGCGAACTCGAAGCCGACCGCCACCACGACGGCGGGCTTCTGCCGGACCGCGGCCTCGACGTTCTGCTGGATCGCGCTGGTGTCCTTGCTCTCCAGGACGGTCGCGGTGCCGCCGGCCTTCTTGGCCGCGTTCTGCGCGCCGGTGGCGGCCAGCTTCAGGAAGTCGTTGACGCCGATCGGCTCCGGGGTGACCAGCACCACGTTCTTGCCGGCGCCGCCGCCCGTGCCGCCGGCGGCCGGGGTGTTGCCCTTGTCCTTGTCGGCGGAGGCGTTGCACGCGGTGGCGGCCAGCGCGGTGCCGACGAGGAGACCGGCCACGGCGAGGCGGTGGCGGAAGGTGTTGCGGTACATGAGCGTCCTTGGGAGGAGTGTCGACGCCGGTGGTGCCGTGTGGCGTCGGTGGTTCGGGGACGGAAACCTCGCGATCCCGGATTCGGGTCCCGGGATCGCCGGTGCTGTGGGATCAGCGGACGATGCGGTGCGAACGGCGCGGGCTTGCCGGTGCGGGACGACCGGTCAGTGGGAGCACCGACAACAGCGGTCGGTGCGGCGCGCACCGGCGTCGAGGACGCCGCGCTCGTCGGGCGAAAGGGGCGGACGGTGACACGCCATGGAGCAGCCGCGGCACTCGATGCGTACGTTGTCACAACGCCACGTTTCGGCCACAGCCGGCTCCTTTCCGATCGAACCAGACACGCTCGAATGTCGATGTGATGATCACATGTGACTGGTTTCGGGGGGAGGTTAGCACCCTCACCAGGCACTTCTCTCACTTGTTCAGGATGTGGACAGATTGTCCATGATGTGGCCGATGGGTGGGTCGTGGGATACGCGTGTTCGTCCCGGATGGCGGGTGTGGGTCTGCCGGGCACCGGGCGGCGACGTAGCATCCGTGGTGCCGGACCGCGCGGTTGCCCGCGTCCGCCGCCGCACCGCGGCCTGCCTGCGGGCCGGTGTTCGCGCCGCCCGCGCGGCGCTCGTCCCACCCGCCCGGAAAGGACCCCCGATGGCCTCCGAGATACGCTCGCTCGCCTGGCACGACACCGGCCTGCGGCTGCTCGACCAGACCGCGCTGCCGCAGCGCGTCGTGTACCTCGACATCACCGAGGTGGACGCGCTGATCGACGCGATCCGCCGACTCGCGGTGCGCGGCGCCCCGGCGCTCGGTGCGGCGGGCGCGTACGGCGTCGCGGTGGCGATGCGGCAGGGTGGGCGGGAGGGCTGGGACGCGGCGCGACTGGCCGCGGAGATCGGGCGGATCCGGGACGCCCGGCCGACCGCGGTCAACCTCGCCGGCGGCGTGGACCGGGTGTTGCCGTTCGCGGCCGAGGGTGTGGAGGCGGTGCTCGCCGAGGCGGACGCGGTGGTCCGGGAGGACGTCGAGGCCAATCACGCGATCGGCCGGCACGGCGCCGACTGGATCCTGTCCCGGGTCGGACGTCGTCCGCTGCGGGTGCTCACCCACTGCAACACCGGATCGCTGGCCACCGCCGGGTGGGGGACCGCGCTGGGCATCGTGCGCGAACTGCACGCGCGCGGCGTGTTGGAGGTCGTGTACGTCGACGAGACCCGCCCGCTGCTCCAGGGATCCCGGTTGACCGCCTGGGAGTTGGCCCAGGAGGGCATCGCGCACCTGGTCCAGCCGGACGGCGCGGCGGCGAGCACGATCCTGCGCGGGTTGGTGGACGTCGCGGTGATCGGGGCGGACCGGATCGCGGCCAACGGCGACACGGCGAACAAGATCGGGTCCGTGGGCGTGGCGCTGGCCTGCGCCGACGCGGGCATCCCGTTCGTGGTCGCGGCACCGCTGACCACCTTCGACGACGCGACGGCGCACGGGGACGAGATCACCATCGAGGAGCGGCCCGAGTCGGAGGTGTTGGAGGTGGCCGGCGTGCGGGTCGCACCGGTCGAATCGCGGGCGTTCAACCCGGCGTTCGACGTCACGCCGGCGCGGTTGATCAGCGTGATCGTGAACGAGGCGGGTGTGCGGGAGTACTGAGCGCGGCCCCGGCGCCGATGCGCCCGGAGGGTCGGGTGTCGATCCGCGCCGGGCGACGACGGCCGACCCATCCGTTTCGCGCGGCTCGCTCCATCCACATCCGTCCCGATCCGGGGTCGGCCCGCCCCGGGTGCGAGGATGGCTCGTCGGCCCCGGCCCCGAGGCCCGGACCGGCCCCCACCCACCGCAACCTCGTGAACGACACAGTGAGGAACCTCCCATGACGACCCCCGACGCCGGAATCCCCGCCTCGGTCTCGGATCCCGTCCACGCCGCCGGGGCCATCCTCGCCCGGGAGGCCGCGCGCTTCGCCGGACTCGGCTGGATGCGCGGTACCTCCGGCAATCTGTCCGTGGTGCTCTCCCGCGACCCGCTGCGGCTCGCGGTCACCGCCTCCGGCCTGGACAAGGGCGAACTGGCGACGGACGACCTGGTCGTGGTGGACGCGACCGGCACACCGGTTCCCGAGGCGGCGAGCACCCCGCCGCGCCGACCGTCCGCCGAGGCCGGCCTGCACGCCCGGGTGGTCGCGCTGACCGGGGCCGGCGCGGTCTTCCACGTGCACACCCTGGCCGCGGTGCGCGCGGGCAAGCGCTGGCCGGCCGGGATCGAACTGCGCGACCTGGAAATGCTCAAGGGCATCGGCCGTTCCGCGCACGACGAGACGGTCACCATCCCGGTGATCGACAACAGCCAGGACATGACCGAACTCGGCGACCGTCTGGAGGCGGCCCTGGTCCCCGGCGTGCCCGCGGTCGTCGTCGCCTCGCACGGGATGTACGTCTGGGGCGAGACCCCGATCCAGGCCCGCCACCACGTCGAGATCGTCGAGTGGCTCCTCGAATACCGCATGGCCGAGGACTGAGCCTCGACGAACGGCCCCGCGGCCCCATCCGGACTCCGGACCCGAATCCCGAAGTCCGGAACGCGGCCGGGCCGGCGGGCAGCCCACGCGATCCCGGGGTTCGGGTTACGTGCGGCCGCGGGTCTGGCCGTCGTAGCGCAGGATCGGGCTGTCCTCGCGCAGCAGGCGTTGACGATAGGCGACGGCCAGCCAGGCGGCCTCGCGGTAGGCGGCCTCCAACTCGTGATACACCGTGTCGATCAGCGCGGGCGCGGGGCCGTTCTCGGTGCGAAAGGCCAGGAACAGCCGTACCGCGAGCGGATCCCCGGCCAGCGGACGCACCGCCATGTCGGGACGCGGACGGGAGGTGGGCTGGCAGGGCGTGACCACCTCGCCGATCGCGACCAGGGAGGCCGCGGTCAGGTAATCCCCGTGCAGGATCCGGGGGTTGATGCCCGCTTCGGACAACACCTCGCGCAGGCCCTCCCATTCGCCGTCCACACTCGGATCGACCATCCACTGGTCGTCGGCCAACTCGGCGAGTTTGACCTCCGGTTCGGTCACCGCCGGATGATCCGGGGACAGGGCGATGAACTGCGGTTCCCGTTCGACGAGTACGCGGCGGCGCATCCCGTCCGGGACGCGCAGCGGGAAGCCCTCGACCTCGTGCACGAACGCCACGTCGAGCTGGCCGGCGGCGACCATCCCGAGCAGCGTGCTCGCCGATACGTCCACCCGGAGATAGGTGTCGGTGGTGGGCAGGCGCAGCCGAAGTCGGCGCAACCAGTCGGCGATCACCCGGTTCGCGGTGCCGCCGATGCGCAGGTTCGGCCCGGCGGTGCGGACCGCCTCGGCCTGGGTGTCGATGACCAAAGCGCTCATCTCGGCCATGATGGGTCGGGCCCGGTGCAGCATCGTGAGGCCGAGGGGGGTGGGTCGGCTGCCGGTCCGGTCGCGCACGAACAGGGGGGCGCCCAGGGCGTTTTCGATGCGTCTTAGCTGGGCGGTCAACGAGGGCTGGGTCATGCCGAGCAACCTGGCCGCCGCGTGCAGGCTGCCGGTGTCGCCGATGGCACACAGTGCGCGGAGGTGCCTCACCTCGAGCTCCATGATGCGGAGGATAGGACGCTCCACCGAGGTCGTACCAGACACGTGTGGACGCGAGATCGACCGCGGGCGGTGAATCCGCCGTAACACGATGCGTGGATGGCCGGTAACGGTGCGGGAACGGGGGGCGATGCCGCGGGGACGGTGCGGGAACGGCACGGGAACGGGCGGTGATACGACCGTGCTATCGCCGATTGTCATCATCCGGGCCGGACCGGGCGCCCATGAGACTCGTTTCCGCACCGAACTGGTCTTCGGCACCCAAGGAGCACCGCCATGTCCCCTGCGCGTCCCCGAACCCCCCGTAAGACCGTGATCACCGCCATCCTCGGCCTCGGCCTCGCGGCCGGAGTGATCGCCGCCCCCGCGGCGTCGGCCGGCCCCAGCGATGTGGCGGCCCCCCTTCGCCACTCCGCGAACTACACCGGCAACGAGGATCAGGCGCAGAACCAGGCGTTCCTCGACGCGGTGATGCGGTCGGTGGCCGCCAAGCGCGCCGCCGCACCGGGCGCCGCCGTGGTCACCGTCACCTACAGCTCGTCCAGCGCACCCACGTTCCGCACCCAGATCGCGCGCTCCGCGCAGATATGGAACAGCTCGGTCACCAACGTCCGCCTCCAGGAGGGCAGCAACCCCGACTTCCGGTACTACGAGGGCAACGACTCGCGCGGTTCCTACGCGAGCACCGACGGCCACGGTGGGGGCTACATCTTCCTCGACTACCGGCAGAACCAGCAGTACAACTCGACCCGGGTCACCGCCCACGAGACCGGCCACGTCCTGGGCCTGCCGGACCACTACTCCGGGCCGTGCAGCGAACTGATGTCCGGTGGTGGCCCCGGCACCTCCTGCACCAACCCGAACCCGAACGCTCAGGAACGCGCGCGCGTCAACGCCCTTTGGCGCAACGGCCTGGCGGCCCTTTCCGCGAAGTCCTGATCCGGCTCGCGGCGCCCACCGGGTTCCTCCCCGGCTCCCTTCCCCTGGGCGCCGCGTCGTCCCCAGAACCGGCACCCGATCGTCGCTGCCGCGACGGTCGGGTGCCGTTCCATTGCGCCCGGGGCGGGGCCGCGAGGGCGGTTCCGCGGGAGGATGGGGGGATGGAGAACCCGGTGCCGCTCGTGGTCGTGGATTCGGCGAATGTGGTGGGAGCCGTGCCGGACGGGTGGTGGCGGGATCGGGTGGGGGCCACCGAGCGGTTGCGGGACTCGTTGGTGGCGGTGGCTTCGACGGGGGTGCCGGCCGGCGCGTCCGTTCCGGAGTGGGCTTGTGCGGGCCCCGTCGAGGTGGTGTTGGTTGTCGAGGGGGCGGCCGGCGGGGTTGTCGGGGTGGAGGGTGTGCGGGTCGTGCGGGCGGTGGGCAGCGGGGACGATCGGGTGGTCGACGTCGTCGCGGCCGAGCCCGGGCGTCGACGCCTCGTGGTGACCGCCGATCGGGGCCTTCGGGCGCGCGTACGGCCCCTCGGCGCCGAGGTGGTCGGGCCTCGCGCGGTGCGGCCGTAGGCGCGGGCGCCGGATATTGTGGGGTGTGGTGGTTCGGGTGCCGCCTTGGATACGGGTCAGTGGCGGAGGACTGGGTGACCACCAATCGGGTGCGTAAAGGTGTGATTCGGGGGCGGATGGCCGCCTCCGGCGAGTCGTATGTCGTGGCGGCGCGGCGGATGGCCGTGCCGCGTGGGGCCAAGGCGCCCGACGCACAAACCGCGGCGGCGTTGCGTACCCGGTATTGGGAGCCCGCGGAGAGCCTCGATCTGCCCTGCCCCTGTGGCGGCACCTGTGCGCCCGGCGAACGGTGTGCCCGCTGCCACGCGACCTTCCGGCACGTGGCCCGGGTGCCCGGCAGCCGGGTCGACGTGGAGGCGTGGCAGGACCGCTACGACTGCACCGGTTGCGCCGCCACCCACTCCTTCGTCGTGACCCTGCCCGACCGTCCCTGGGGCGTCGTGCGGACGATTCCACAACGCGCCGGTCGGGATCCGATCGTGCGGGTGGAGCCGTTCGAGGGCATCGGCCACCCCGACCCACCGCGCTGAGCACACCTAGAACGCGACGCGGTGCGCGGATCGCCCGGGCCCCTCAGTCGATGCGTTCGAAGCGAAAGCGTTGGTCGGTGGCGCCGGTGCAGACGGCCTGTTCCGCCTCGGCCCCGTCCGAGATCTCGGCCGGGCCGCCGATGATGCCCACACACAACCCGCTGTGCACCGGGCGTATCCGGAAGACGCCGGGGTCGACCGGCTCGAACAGGAAACGTTGGTGCGCGGCGCCGGTGCAGTCGATCGGGCTGAGCAATCCGCCGGGACCCATCATCGCGTCGTCCACGCGCAGACAGCCGACGCCGTCGACCGGGTTGCGCCATTCGATCCGATACACGTCCGGGGCCACCACGACCAGATAGGTGTCCGGGAACACGTTCTTGCACGGCCTCTGGACGGCTATGGGTCGGTCGGTGCGGCGGTTGCGTTCGCGGCCCTCGCCCAGGCACAACGATCCGTCGGGGATGTGGGCGGGCTTGATCAGGTACTTGCCGTCGGGGAGACGGCCGTGTGGTGCGTCGAGGTGGTCGTCGCCGTCGCCCCGGACCGCGAAGATCACGGCGGCGGCGATCAGTGCGGCCGCCGCGACCGCGGCCGCGGGCCACACCCACGGGCGTCGGCGCCTCGTCGTCGGTTCGGCCGGCGGCTCGGCGGGCGGCGGCGGCTCGCTCTCCTCGGCGCGTTCGCCGATCCGGCCGGCGGCCAGATCGTCGCGGACCTCCAGCCAGTGGGCGGCGTCCGTCGCGCCCAGTCCGCACGCGATCACCAGCGCCTCGATCAGCTCCGCACGGGGCAGCGTGGCGCGGCCGAGCGCGGCGGCGACCGTGCTGGCCGGCAGGACCCGTCCGGACGCCTCGGCCTTGGCCGCGAGTTGCCGGTAGGTCAACGCCGACCACTCGCGTAACTCGCGCAACGCGGCCACGTATTCGGCGGCCGTGGTGGCCGCGTCGGGTTGCGGGGCTCCGTCGTCACGCCGTGTCACAAGGCCCCCGTCGTCGTTCGCGTCGACACCTACTCACCGTCGCTGATGCGCGACCCATGGTGCCGGCAGTTCGGCCGACCGGGGAGTCCCAGAAAAGCGAAATAGCGGACGATATCCCGCTCGGCCGGCCGGTGCGCGTCCGGGCTCCGCGATCGGCCGGCGGGCACCGCGCCGCGTCCGGAACGCGGCCCGAACACGTCCGGAACACGTTCGGGACGCGGCGCCCGGCTGCCCGGACGCGGGCCCCGGTGTCCGGGACGGACGCGGCCTCTTGCGGACGATCGGGTGCGTCCCTTCCGGATGGGCGACGGTTCGGGCGACCGGTCGGGAAGGGTGGCCGACACGGTCGTCGGGGTCGATCGGTGGGCCGCCGCGCGGTGCCCCGGGGCGATGCGGTACGACATCTCCTGTGATCGACGAAGCCCCCACTCCGCCACGGTCCGTACGCCTGTTCGTGGCCCTTGCCCCGCCCGACGACGCCAAGGACGAACTGGCGCACGCCCTGCGGCCGGTGCACGCCGCGCATCCTCGGCTGCGGTGGAATCGCATCGAGGACTGGCACATCACGCTGGCCTTCCTCGGCGAGGTCGCGGTCGACGTGGTCGAGGCGCTGCGGCCGCCGCTCGCGGAGGTGGCCGTCGGGGCCGAGCCGGTCACGCTCGCGCTGCACGGCGCCGGGCAGTTCGACGAGCGGGTGTTGTGGAGCGACGTACGCGGCGACCTGGACGCCCTGCACACGCTGGCCGACGCGGTTCGGGGGGTGGTGGCCGACTGTGGAATCCCGCTGGAGAACCGGCCGTTGCGAGCCCATCTGACGCTGGCCCGGGCCCGTCGGGACAACCTCGACGGCATCGCGGCCGCCGCCGCCGAACTCGCCGACTTCGCCGGACGGAGCTGGCCCGCCCGTAAGTTGCACCTGGTGGCGAGCAATCAGGGCCGCGGGCCCGGACCGATCCACTACCGCGACGTGGACGCCTGGCCGCTGCCGACCCGATAGCGCCGACACGTACCGGAGTTGGCCGGTCGGCGCGCCCAACCGGGGATTGCCGGGGGTACGCGCGCGGGTACGTGATTCCGTGTGATCGCGTGGTGGCCCGGTGTCGACGGTTCCGGGGGTGGCGGTCCGCCGACTGGAGGTTGCGATGACATCGATCAGCGAAGGTGCCTACGACCGCCGTCGATCGCGGCAGTTCGTCGGCGGGGGCGCACGCGCGGAGGGGCCGGGCCGGCGCGATCTGCTCAAGGTGTTCGCGGCGGCCGGAATGCTCTCGGTGTTGCCGACGACCGGTGCCCACGCGGCGGGATCGGCCGCGCCGGGCATCGTCAAGCCGCTTCCGCCCGAGTGGTTCACCGTGCGGGGCACCAACGCCGAGACCGAGTTCGCGGCGCTGGGAGACACCGGTTACCTCACACCGGTCGAGCGCTTCTTCGTTCGCAACCACACCTCGACCCCACGACCGGCCGTCCGGGACTGGCGGTTGCGGTTGTGGGGGAGCGGACTGCGGGGAAACGTCGGATACGACGACGCGATCACCCTCGACCTGGACCACCTGCGCCGACTGCCCGCGCATACGCACACCGCCGCCATCGAGTGCGCCGGCAACGGTCGCGGCTTCTACGCCTCCCAGCAGGGCGAGAGTGTGTCGGGCACCGCCTGGACGCTGGGTGCGATCGGGGTGGCCCGGTGGCGCGGCGCGCGGCTGTCCGACGTGCTGCGCCGGGCCGGACTGCGGCCCGACGCGGTTGACGTGATGCCGCGCGGACTGGACGACCCGTACGTCGGCGGCGGGATCGACTACGGCCGGGTGCGCCGGCCGCTGCCGGTGGCCAAGGCGCTCGACGACGTGCTCCTGGCGTACGAGATGAACGGCGCGCCGCTCGCGCCGGACCACGGTGCGCCGGTGCGGGTGGTGGTGCCCTCGTGGGTGGGCATCTCCTCGATCAAGTGGGTCGGCGACATCGAGGTCTCCGCGCAGCCGCTGTACTCGCCGTGGAACACCGAGTTCTACCGGATGTTCGGCCCCGCCTTCCCCGAGGGCGGTGGGCCGCCGCTGACCCGGCAGACCCTCAAGAGCGCGTTCGAGCTGCCCCTCGGCGCGCGGCTCGCGGCCGGGGTCACGCACCGGCTCACCGGTCGGTCCTGGTCGGGTGCGGGCGGGGTGTGCCGTGTGGAGGTCAGTACGGACGGCGGCGTGCGATGGCGGCACGCGCACCTGTGGGACGAGCCGAGGCGGGACGGGTGGGTGCGTTGGAGTGTGGACTGGCGACCCGCCGGGCCCGGGCCGGCGCTGTTGCTCGCGCGGGCGGGTGACACGGCGGGGCGGGCCCAGCCGGACCGTGCCACGTTCAACACCCAGGGGTATTTCTTCGACGCGGTCGTGCGCCACCCGGTGACGATCGACTGACACGGCACCGCCCCGGCCGGCGCGGGGCCGACCGGGGCGGTGTGTGCGAACGAGAACGGATCAGGCCAGCGTGGCGAGCGCGCTGTTGAAGGTCGCCGACGGGCGCATGACCGCCGACGCCTTGGCCGGGTCGGGACGGTAGTAGCCGCCGATGTCGGCCGGCTCGCCCTGGACCGCGATCAGCTCGTCGACGATCGTCCGCTCCTGCTCGCGCAGCGTGTGCGCGAGCCCGGCGAACGCCTCGGCCAGCGCCGCGTCCTCGGTCTGCGCGGCCAGCTCCTGCGCCCAGTACAGAGCCAGGTAGAAGTGGCTGCCCCGGTTGTCGATGCCACCCAGGCGCCGGCTCGGCGACTTGTCGTTGTCGAGGAAGGTGCCGGTGGCCCGGTCCAGGGTGTCCGCCAGCACCTGGGCGCGGGCGTTGCCCACCGACTGGGCCAGGTGCTCGAAGCTGACCGCGAGGGCCAGGAACTCGCCCAGGCTGTCCCAGCGCAGGTAGTTCTCCTTGACCAGCTGCTGCACGTGCTTGGGCGCGGAGCCGCCCGCGCCGGTCTCGAACAGGCCGCCGCCGTCCATCAGCGGGACCACCGAGAGCATCTTGGCGCTGGTGCCCAGCTCCAGGATCGGGAACAGGTCGGTCAGGTAGTCGCGCAGCACGTTGCCGGTGACCGAGATGGTGTCCTCGCCCCGACGGATGCGCTCCAGGGAGAACGCGGTCGCCTCGACCGGCGACAGGATCTCGATCCGCAGGCCCTCGGTGTCGTGCTCGGGCAGGTACCGCTTCACCTTGGCGATCAGGTTCGCGTCGTGCGCGCGGTCCTCGTCCAGCCAGAACACGGCCGGGGCGCCGGTGGCGCGGGCGCGCGAGACGGCGAGCTTGACCCAGTCCTTGATCGGCGCGTCCTTGGTCTGGCACATCCGGAAGATGTCGCCCGCGGACACGACCTGGGACAGCACCACGGTGCCGGCGCCGTCGACCACGCGCACGGTGCCGGCGGCCGGGACCTCGAAGGTCTTGTCGTGGCTGCCGTACTCCTCGGCCTTCTGCGCCATCAGACCGACGTTGGGCACCGAGCCCATGGTGGCCGGGTCGTAGGCGCCGTGGGCCTTGCAGTCGTCGATGACGACCTGGTACACGCCCGCGTAGCTGCTGTCCGGCAGCACCGCGAGGGTGTCCGCCTCCTTGCCGTCCGGGCCCCACATGTGCCCGGAGGTGCGGATCATGGCCGGCATCGAGGCGTCGACGATCACGTCGCTGGGCACGTGCAGGTTGGTGATGCCCCGGTCCGAGTCGACCATCGCCAGCGCCGGACCGGCGGCCAGCTCGGCGTCGAAGGACTCGCGGATCTTCGCGCCGTCGGGCAGCGCGTCCAGGCCCTTGAGGATGGCGCCGAGGCCGTCGTTCGGGCTCAGGCCGGCCGCCGCGAGCGCCGCGCCGTGCTCGGCGAACGTCTGCGGGAAGAAGGCGCGGACCGCGTGGCCGAAGATGATCGGGTCGGAGACCTTCATCATGGTGGCCTTCAGGTGCACCGAGAGCAGCACGTCCTCGGCCTTGGCCTTGGCGACCTGGGCGGCCAGGAACTCGCGCAGCGGCGCGGCGCGCATCACCGACGCGTCCACCACCTCGCCCGCGAGCACCGGTACCGACTCGCGCAGCACGGTGGTGCTGCCGTCGTCGCCCACCAGCTCGATGCGCAGCGCGCCCGGCTCGGCGATCACGGCGGACTTCTCGGTGGACCGGAAGTCGTCGGCCGTCATGTGCGCGACGTCGGTCTTCGACTCGGCGGTCCAGGCACCCATGCGGTGCGGGTGCGCGCGGACGTAGTTCTTCACCGACGCGGGGGCGCGGCGGTCCGAGTTGCCCTCGCGCAGGACCGGGTTGACCGCGCTGCCCAGGACCTTGCCGTAGCGGGCCCGGACGTCCTTGTCCTCGTCGGTCTTCGGGTCGTCCGGGTAGTCCGGGAGCGCGAAGCCCTGCTCGCGCAGCTCGGCGATGGCGGCCTTGAGCTGCGGGATCGAGGCGGAGATGTTGGGCAGCTTGATGATGTTGGCTTCGGGCGTCTTGGCCAGGTCGCCCAGCTCGGCGAGCGCGTCGTCGAGGCGCTGCTCGGCGGTCAGCCGCTCCGGGAAGTGGGCGATGATGCGCCCGGCCAGGGAGATGTCACGGGTCTCCACCTTGACCCCGGCCGTCGCCGCGTACGCCTGGATCACCGGCAGGAACGAATACGTCGCCAGGGCCGGGGCCTCGTCGGTGTGCGTATAGATGATGGTCGGGTCAGTCACAGGATGCTCCGCTCCATGTCCGCAACATTGCTCGACATCAAGATATCTTGCGACGGGTGATGGTGCGTCGCGGGCCCTGTCGGTTCCAAGACGGAATGTGGGGGCGGCGCGACATGTGGCGACAGTCGGCCGTACCGGCGCGGCCGGCCGGTCAGACTGTGGGGTGTCGCACCGCATCTCAGGGAGGAAGCCCGGATGAGTACGGACGTCGTGGTGATCGGCGCGGGGGTGATGGGTTCCTCGATCGCACTCGAACTCGCCCGCGCGGGGCGGCGGGTGACCGTGGTGGACAAGGCCGGCGGGGTGGGCCTGGGCTCGACCGGCGCGTCCAGTGCGATCGTGCGGTTCAACTTCTCCACGCACGCCGGAGTGGCCGCGTCGTGGGAGGCGCTGTTCTGCTGGCGGGCCTGGCCCGAGCACCTGGGCTGCGAGGTCGCCGACCCGGTGCGTTTCGAGCGTTGCGGGCTGGCCCTGCTCGATGTGGACGCCGCGCCGCGCGGGGCCTACCTGCCGCTGTTCGACGCGGTCGGGGTGCCGTACGAGGAGTGGGACGCGGATACCCTGGCGGCCAGGATCCCGGGTCTGGACACCGGTCGCTACTGGCCGCCCAGACGGCTGGACGACGAGGGCTTCTGGGCGCCGGCGACCGGCACGCTCGGGGCGGTGTTCACCCCCGACGCGGGGTACGTCAGCGATCCGCAACTGGCCGCGCAGAACCTGGCCGCCGCGGCGAAGCGGCACGGAGCCGAGTTCCGGTTCCGGCGCACGGTGACCGCGATCGAGTCGACGGCCGGTCGGGTGCGCACGGTGGTGCTCGACGACGGGTCCCGGCTCGCCTGTGCGACGGTGGTCAACGCGGCCGGGCCCTGGTCCGGACGGGTCAACGAACTGGCGGGCGTGGGCGCCGACTTCACCATCGGGGTGCGACCGCTTCGGCAGGAGGTCGAATACCTCCGGGCACCCGACGGCTACAACCCCGAGGGCGCGGCCGGGGTCGCCGTGGCCGACCTGGATCTGGGCGTGTACCTGCGCGGCGAGGTCGGCGGCGGGCTGCTGGTCGGCGGGACCGAGCCGGAGTGCGACCCGCTCCAGTGGCTGGACGACCCGGACCAGGCGAATCCCAATCCGACCCGGGCCGTGTTCGAGGCCCAGGTGACCCGGGCGGCCCGGCGGCTGAGCGGGCTGACCGTGCCGAACCGGGCACGCGGGGTGGTCGGGGTGTACGACGTCGCCGACGACTGGACGCCGATCTACGACCGGACCGAACTGGACGGCTACTTCGTGGCCATGGGCACCAGCGGGAACCAGTTCAAGAACGCTCCCCTGGTGGGGCGGATGATGGCCACACTGATCGAGGCGGTGGACAACGGGGCGGACCACGACGCGCATCCGGTGTGCTTCGTCGGCACACACACGGGCGAGCGCATCGACCTGGGCGCGTTCTCCCGCCGACGCAGCGTCAACACCGCCAACTCCGGGACGGTCTTCGGCTGATCCCCGGGACGGACTTCTCGATGGGAGACTCCATGACATCCGACCACACGGCCGCGCACGACCCGGCTTCGGAGCCGATCGTGCCCGACCGTTTCGCCGTCGCCGAGGAATACTTCCGGAGCCTGTACGAGCCCGCGTTCGGCGCGGTCTCGCGTGCCGAGGACCCGCATGTGCGGCCGGACGGCGGCGCCGTGGCGTTCACCGGCACCGTGTTCACCGAACTCGTCGGCACCGGCACCACCCGGGTCTGTCTGGCCGAGGCGGGCGAGGTGCGGATCCTGACCGAGGGCGCCGGCAACCAGCGCGCGGCCCGGTTCTCCCCGGACGGCACCAGGCTCGCCCACCTGTCGGACGCGCACCGCGAGGGCGACTTCCAACCGGAGATATCGGACCCCGCCGACGGCACCCGTCTCGGGTGGGCCCGGGTGCCCGGCATCGTGGAGTATCTGAGCTGGTCGCCGGACGGCGGCCGGCTGCTCCTCGGCGTGGCGGGCTACGGTGCCGACCTGGCCGGTGGCCAGGGATCCGGCACCGTCGCGAAGGCGGCCGATCGGGCACCCGACTGGGCGCCCGAGGTGCAGGCGAACTCGCCCGAGGAGGGCGGGCGTTCGTTGTGGATCGCGGAACCGGCCGCAGCGCCCGGCGAGTGGTCCGTGAGGCGGGTGAGCGCGCCGGGAACGAACGTCTGGAGCGCCTGCTGGGCCGGTCCCGACGCGCTGGCGGGTGTGGCGAGCGGCACGCCCGGCGAGGAGTCCTGGTACGTCGCCGACCTGCGGCTGATCGCGGCGGCCGACGGGAGCGAGCGCGTACTGCACACCGGCGACCGGCAGTTCGGACCGTCCGCCGCGTCGCCGTCGGGGCGCACGGTGGCGGTGATCGAGGCGATCTGCTCCGACCGGCAGGTGGAGGCCGGCGACATCCTGCTCGTGTCGACGCGGCCGGACGCGGACGGCGCCGTGTCGCGGGTGGACACCGGCGGCGTGGACGTCACCTCGATCGGCTGGATCGACGAGGACCGACTCGGGTGGGTCGGACTGCGCGGACTGGACACGGTGGTCGGGGAGTACCGCCGGGACACCGGCAAGAGTGTCGAACTCTGGTGCGGCGAGGAGACGTTCGGTGGTCGATACCCCGAACTGTCCTTCTCCGCGCACGGGCACGCCGGGGTGCGGCACGGATATCTGCGCTTCCCTGAACTGGTGCTGTTGGAAAGGGACTTCATTCGCACGGTGGCCGATCTGAGCCACCCCGGCGCGGCGCGTCTCGTCGCCCGCGCCGGCACCGCCGAGGCGGTGACCTGGACCGCGCCCGACGGCCTGGAGATCCAGGGGATCCTTTGCCGACCGGCGGGGCCCGGACCGTATCCGCTGGTGGTCAACGTGCACGGCGGCCCGGTCTGGGCGTTCCGCAACTCGTGGTCGATGGGCCTGGCCTACACCCCGTTGCTCGTCGCTCGCGGCTACGCCGTGCTGCACCCGAATCCGCGCGGCAGCAGCGGACGCGGACAGCCGTTCGCCGAGGCGGTGTTCGGCGACATGGGCGGCGCCGACACCCACGACTTCCGGTCCGGCATCGACGCGCTGGTCGCGCGCGGCATCGCCGACCCGGACCGGATCGGCGTGATGGGCGGCTCGTACGGCGGATTCATGTCCGCGTGGCTGATCACCCAGGATCCCGACCGGTTCGCCGCGGCGGCGCCGACCGCCCCGGTGACCGACTGGATCTCGCAGCACCACACCTCGAACATCCCGTTCTTCGACCGGCTGTTCCTGGCCGACGAACCGCTCGCGTACACCGGGCGATACGTCGACCGCAGTCCGCTGCGCTTTGCCGCGCGGGTGCGCACGCCGACGCTGATCACGGCGGGCGAGCTGGATCGTTGTACGCCCCCCGGGCAGGCTCGGGAGTTCCATCGTGCGCTGATCGAGGCGGGTGTGCGGGCCACGCTGGTGGTGTATCCGAAGGAGGGGCACGGCGTGCGCGCGTTCCCGGCGCTGATCGACCATTGCGCCCGCGTGCTGGGTTGGTTCGACGCGTACATGGCGCCGGATCCGCGGGACTGACGAGCCCGCCGGAAGCGGAGAAGGCCCCGTACCGTCGTGACGTGGACGGTACGGGACCTTCGGGCGCTCGGGTCAGCGGCCGAGGCCGGCGCGGGCCGCGACGGCGGTGTCCGGGTGGTCGGCGAAGACGCCGTCCAGGCCGAGGCCGTAGAAGAGTTCGTACTCGGACGTGATGTCACCGCGTGCGTTCGGGTCGGCGCCGAGCCGGAAGTCCAGCGGCAGGAACTGGTTCTCGGCGCGGAACGTCCAGGCGTGCACGAGCAGTCCGTCGCGGTGCGCGTCGCGGATCACCGAGGTCGGCGCGAGCAGCTTGCCCGCCGCGTCGCGGGGCACGATCAGGTTCTTGTTGACCCCGATGCCGTCGGCGTAGGTGTGGATCCACTTCAGGTTCTCCGGCTTGGCCAGATCCTGGTACGTACGCGGGTCGTTCGCCACCACCAGGTCGTACGGCCGACCGCTCGCGTCCAGCAGCTGGATCAGCTTGTTGTCGGTCATCCGGTCGAGCTTGCGCAGGTTGGCGGTCTCGAAGGACTGGATGAACACCTTGTCCTTGCGCCCGGTGAGCCGGTTCTGCTTGAGGACCCGCACCAGCGGCTCCTCCAACGCCAGACCTATCGACTGGAAGTAGCTCGGGTGCTTGGTCTCCGGGTACACGCCGATCGTGCGGTCGAGCCGGCGGCCCTCGGTGCGGGCCAGGTCCAGGACCTCCTGGAAGGTCGGCACCTCGAACTTCCCGTCGAAGGTGGTGTTCGTGGGCCGGACCTGCGGCAGTCGCTCCTTCGCGCGCAGCGTCTTGAGCTCGGCGAGCGTCAGGTCCTCGGTGAACCACCCGGTGACGGGCGTGCCGTCGATGGTCTTGGTGGTCTTGCGCGCGGCGAACTCCGGGTGCGCGGCGACGTCGGTGGTGCCGGAGATCTCGTTCTCGTGCCGGGCGACCAGCACGCCGTCCTTGGTGGACACCAGGTCGGGCTCGATGTAGTCGGCGCCCATCCGGATCGCGAGGCGGTAGCTCTCCAGGGTGTGTTCGGGACGGTAGCCGCTGGCCCCCCGGTGCCCGATCACGATCGGGTGGGCCGACGGCCGCGACGAACCGCGGGACGTGTCGTCCTGGGCCGCGGCGGCGGGAACCGCGATCACGGTCGCGAGCAGCACGCCGGCCACACCGAGCGCGGGAAGGATACGTCGCAACGCCATCTCCTCTGTCGTCCCGACGCGGGCGGGGCCGCGCGTGGGAGCACCAATCGTGCGAACACGCCGAGTCAATCGCCGGCAGGCGACGCGCGGTGAGGACGAAGCCGGCGCGTGGATGAACCTCCGGAGAACGTCCGGCGGCCCGGGCCCGATGCGACGGTGCCCGGGCCGGCGGGCCGGATCAGCGGGCGGCGCCGGCGATGGTGGTGCGGTGTTCGGCGTCCTCGGTGTGCCGTTCGGCGGCCGCGCTCGGGAGTTCGAGGCGGGTCAGATGATCGGGGGTGAGCGCGCGCAGGAACTCGGCGGCGTCGAAGGCCTCGCCCGCGGCCAGGACGCCGGTCGTGGTGTGCCGTCCGGTCGGCAGACGCTCGGCGGCCTCGACCACGAGGGGCGCGGTGACCGCGTAGATGTCGTTGCCGCCGGCCACCGCGCGGTGTTCCCGGTCGCCGGTGCGGACGACCACCTCGACGAGGAAGGTCTGCGCGGAGCGGCCGAGGGCGTCGGCGGGAGCGGGGGAGGGGTTGGGCGTGCTCGCGTCGGCGACGTCCCGGAGCGGGGCCAGGTTCATCACCGCGCGGACCTCCGGGACGCGCAGGTGGCGGGGGATGGTGACCTGGTCGGCGGTGGCGAACTCGGTGACCGCCAGGGCGCCCATCGGCGCGGGGAAGCGCCACTCGGACTGCTCCCGCGAGTAGGAGAAGGGGCGCAGCCGGCCGCCGGTGAACACGAGGTGCCGTCCCGCGTTGGTCCGACCGGTGAGTCGGCTGCCCTCGGTGGGCAGCCAGCTGTCCAGGCCGAAGGCGATGGTGATCTCGTCCGCCTCCGACCGCCCGCCCAGCGCGGCGGTGGCCAACAGGTCGCCCAGTGCGCCGTAGAAGGCGAAGGACGGCGCCAACACCAGCCCGGCGGCCGTGGCCTGCTCGCCCCGGGTGTCGAACAGCGTGGCGGTGGCGGCCTGTTCGGCGGACACATCGAGGTAGTGCGCCCCCGCGCGGATCGCCGCGTCGGCCACCGGGAGGGTGGTCGCCGAGAACGGTCCCGCACAGTTGATCACCGCGGCGGCGCCGGCGAACGCCCGGTCCAGGGCGGCCGGATCGGCGACGTCGGCGACCCGGATCGGCGCGTCCGGATACCGCCCGCCGAATTCCCGGAGTCTTTCCTCGTGCCGACCGGAAAGAATCACCGTCCGGCCCCGGCGGTGCAATTCGGCGACCACGAAACGCGCGGTGTGTCCATAGGCCCCGTAAACCACGACCGCACTTTCCCGGAGGGCGGCGTCGGTGGTCGGCGTATTCGTGGCGATGGCGGTCATGATTTCGCTTTCCGGAATCGGGGCCCGACCGGAACACCCGGTCGGGGGAAGCACATGTACACATCCTCGGCACGGGTCGACGGCGCTGCCAGTGTCGGAAACGACATGGTCCGCGCAATTCCGGACACGGCGAGCACGGCGGACGGGGCGTCGGCCCGGGTGCGGGTGCGCGGGCCGCCCCGAGGTCCAGCCGGTCGGTCCGGGATTCCCGGCGCTGATATACGGGTCGACCGACTGTGCCGATTATCAAGTGATATGGGCGGTTCCGTGATTGCGGACGGCGAGCGAATCGTGCCACGGAGTCATTGACCGACGAATTTCCGTTGTGTCAATGTCGTCTCCAGGTACCCGCGACCCGCCCGTGGTGTCGTCCGCCCACCACGGGTGATCGGCGGGCGGGTCGGCACACCCGGGCCGACCCGAGCGGCAGCGGGAGGAGCGCGCGCGGGGGGCTACGCGCGTGGAGACACATCCGTCCGACCGACGGCCCGACTCTCCGCGAGACACCCCGAGACCGTCGCGACACCACCGCGCTTGACTGGAGGGTTCCATGGAATTCCGGATTCTCGGCCCGCTCGAATCGGTCCACGGCGGCGCCCCGGTGGACATCAAGGGCACCCGGCAGCGCACCGTGCTGGCCCTGCTCCTCCTGGAGGCCAACCACATCGTGCCCACCGACCGGCTCGTGGACGGCGTATGGGACAAGGCGCCGCCGACCACCAGCCGAGGGCAGATCCAGATCTGCATCTCCTCGCTGCGTCGGCAGTTGCCGGCCGCCGCGTTACCCGGGCTGATCACCACCCGATCACCCGGCTATCGACTACGCGTCGCCGACGGCCAACTCGACCTGCACGCCTTCGAGTCCGGGGTGGCCGCCGGCCGCCGCGCCGCGGCCGAGCGGCAACCGGAGCGCGCGGTCCGCGAGTTCCGGGCCGCACTCGATCTGTGGCACGGACCGGCGCTGGCCGGGATCGACAGCCGGCTGGTCCGGCACGGCGTCGCGCATCTGGACGAACGCCGCCTGGTGGTGCACGAGGAGTGCCTGGAACTGGAGTTGGCCACCGGCGCCCCGCACGGGCCGGCGGGCGAACTGCTCGCGCTGGTCGCCGCGCATCCGCTGCGCGAGCGGCTGCGGGTGCTGCTGATGACGGCGCTGTACCGGGCCGGCCGGCAGGCCGAGGCGCTGGAGGAGTACCGCAAGGCCCGGGAGATCCTGATCGAGGAACTGGGCATCGAGCCGGGCGAGGACCTGCGGCGGCTGCACCGGGCCATCCTGAGCGGCGACCCGGATCTGGTGCGACCCACCGCGCCGGCGGTGATCGAACCGGTCGTGATCGCGCCGACCCGGGTACCGCGCCTGTTGCCCGCGGACTTCGCCGACTTCACCGCACGCGTGGACCTCGCCCGGGAACTGACCCGGCCGCGCGACGCCGCCGGGCCGGGCACGGCGGTACCGATCACCGTGGTCACCGGACGTTGCGGCGTGGGCAAGACCACCCTGGCCGTGCACGCCGCACACCGGCTGGCCCCGGACTTCCCCGACGGCCAACTCTTCGCGAACCTGACCTCGGCGGGCGGCCCGGTGGACCCCCGCGATGTGCTCGGCCGCTTCCTGCGCGCGTTGGGCCTGGGCGGATCGGCGATCCCGGACGGCCTGGAGGAGCGTGCCGAGACCTACCGCGACCTGCTCGCCGGTCGGCGGGTGCTGGTGGTCCTGGACGACGCGTCCTCGGAGAGCCAGGTCCTGCCGCTGCTGCCCGGCACCCCGGAGTGCCGGGTCCTGGTCACCTCCCGGCGGCGCTTCACCGGCCTGCCCGCCGCCGATCGGCTGGAGGTGCCCGCCTTCGACCCGGACGGCTCGGTCGAACTGCTCGCCCGGATCGTGGGCCGGCACCGGATCGCCGCCGAGCCGGACGCGGTGGCCGCGCTCTGCGCCGCGTGCGAACACCTGCCGCTGGCGCTGCGGATCGTGGCCACCCGGTTGGCGGCCCGGCCGCACTGGACCGTGTCGGACCTGGTCGCCCGGCTCGGCGACGGCTCCCGGCGACTGGACGAGCTGTGCTGCGGCGAGGTGAGCGTGCGGGGGAGCATCGCGCCCACCTACGAGGGCCTGAGCCCCGACGCCCGGCGGCTCTTTCGGCTGCTCGCCCTGCTCCAGGCCCCCGGATTCGCGTCCTGGGTCGGTGCGCCGCTCCTGGGCATCGACCCGCTGCGGGCGCAGGACCCGCTGGAGGAACTGGCCGAGTGCTATCTCCTCGACGTCGAGGTGAACGCCGGTACCGGGGTCGCCCGTTACCGGTTTCCCGAGTTGGTGTACACGTTCGCCCGGGAGCGGCTGGCCGCCGACGAACCGCCCGGAGTCCGTCGCGCGGCGCTGGAACGCACCCTGGGCGTACTGCTGTTCCTGCTCGGCGAGGCCCGGCGGCGACACCGCGGGCCGCGGGCGGGCGAGCCGCACGCGGGTGGGCGCCGGCGGGTGTTCTCCGCCGAACTGGTCGAACGGCTGCTGGCCGATCCGCTCGCCTGGTACGCGCAGGAACGCCCGTGGATCCTGGCGGCCATCCGACAGGCCGCCGCCGCCGGGTTCCTCGAGCACGCGCGCGGACTCGCGATGGGCACGGTCACCCTGTCCGAGGCCCGCACCCACCCGGCCGCCGGGCACGCGGTGGTGGGATTCGGCGACGAGTGCGTCGAGGCCGCTTCGGCGCCCGACGCGTCGGTGCGCGCGCTCCGGGCGCACCTGCGCCTGGCGGAGGCCGATGCCGGGGCCGAGGAACACGTCGGGGAGATCCGCACGTTGCTCGACCCGGCCGATACCGGGTACGGGCGCGGCGAGGTGCGGCAGGCGGGCGTGCTCGCGGTGGCCGCCCGGGCGCTCGCGGCGAACATGGCGCGACCGCGGGCCGGGTCCGCGCCGTCGTCGTTGTTCGGGGAGCGGGTGGAACCGGGTCTCGAAACGGGCGCGTTCGGGCCCGGGCCCGGGTCGGTGGGCGATGCCGGCGCGTGGGTCCGGGCGGCGTTTCCGCATGTGCGTGCGCTGCGCGTGGAGGGCTGCCCGTCGGGCGGACCCGGAAGCGCGCCGGTGCGTGCGGAGTAGCGGGCTCGGTCCGGGCGGACGGCCCGCGCGCAGCGCACGGATCGTCCTCGGCGGGCACCTCGTTCCGAGTGGACGGCCGGGCCCGGCCGTCGTCCGGCCGTACGCGCGAGCCCTGGCCGAGCCCGCGCGTACTTCGGTCCGGACGACGACACGGGTCCGGCCGTCCACCCTGTCCGGTGCGCGTCCGGCCCCCACCCTCGCCACGTCCCGCCCTCCCCTCGGGACGCGCGGTGGCCCCGGCACGCTTCCGGTTCGACACGTGCATTCGGATCCGGAGCCCGTTCCGGCCCCGGACACGCTCCCACTTCCGCACGCGTCGTGGATCCGAGGACGCCGCCCTCGAACCCCGTCCGTCCGGGAACGTCTCCCCGGACCCGGCTCGCCCTCCCCGCCTCGCCGATCACGTTGCCACGCGCGTATATCGGCGTCACGGTGCGAGTGGGCGCTCCCCCCACGACACGCAGGATATGGGGGCCGGCTTTTCCTTTCCTATCGGTGCGTTCTCCGTTTCCTATCCTTGACGCCCTCGCATTCGCGTCCTTACGGTGCGAACGTTTGCCGACGAACACATCGCCACGGGGCTTCCGCCGAGGTATCGCACCGATGGGAAGGGCGTCACGATGGACCGCGACTCCGGGCAAGGGCGAGGAATTTCGAAGGCGTTGCGGGGGAACGAGAGAGGTCGTGGACGATGAACGGGGCGGGTGCGGCCGACGGGCGAATCGGGTCCGTCGCGGGCGGGTCCGGCGGCCGTGACGCCGGCATGACGGCGGGTTGGCGGGCGGCGGTGGCCGGGATCTGGCGCGCCGGGCTCGGGTGCGGCGCCGACGCGGAGGCCGGGGTTCCGGTTCGGGACGACGCGGACTTCTTCGCCGAGGGCGGCGACTCGGTCGCCGCCGTGGAGACCGCGATCGCGCTGCGGGAGCTGACCGGCTCCGACGATCTGGCGCTCGACATCCTCTACGACCACCCGGAGTTCGGCCGGCTGCTCGCGGCGCTCGGCGCCGGGCGCGTGGTCCCGGGACAGGACGAGTTCCGCGAACTCACCCCGGCCGAGGAGCACCTGTGGGTGGCCGAGCAGCGGCACCCGGGGACGCCGATCCACCACATCGACGCCCGCTACCGATTCGCCCGCTCGCCGAACGTGCCCCGGCTGATCGCCGCGCTGGACGAGGTGGCCGGGCGTTACGCCGCGCTGCAGCGCGGATTCGCGGCGCCCGGACGGGCCTTCGAGGTGTCCGGGGTGTCGGTGCCGGTGCGCTGGGTGGACGCCCAGGGTGTGCCCGACGCGGTGGTGCGCACCCTGCTGGACGACGAGATCCGGACCCCGTTCGACCTCGCCCACCCACCCCTGCTGCGCGCCCTGGTGGTGGACCGGGGCGAGGTCGGCGCCGAACTCCTGCTCACCGCACACCACCTCGTCTGCGACACCGCCTCGCTGGCGCTGCTCGAAGGCGAGTTGCAGCGCCGGTACGCCGGAGCACCGGACCCGGGCGGACGGTCGAAGCCGCTCGGAGCGCCCTCGGGCCCGTTCGCCGCCCGCCCGGCCGCGCCGTCCGTCGCCGACTCGGCCGCCGCGCTCGCCTCCTGGCGGGCGACCCTGGCCGGGTGCCCGCGCGCCATCGCGCTGCCGCACGACCTGCCCCGGCCGGGGACGCTCGACGTTGCGGGCGGTGTGCACCGCATGGTGGTCCCGGCCGGGGCGAGCGCCGCGCTGCACGCGGTGGCCGCCGATGAGCGGCTGAGCCCGTTCATGACCTGGGTGGCGGGCTACCTCGTCGGCCTCGCCGCGGTGACCGGCGAGCGCGACCTCGTGGTGGCCGTACCGGTGTCCACCCGCCGACCCGAACAGCGGTACGAGGTCGGCACGTTCGTGGACACGCTGCCGCTACGGCTGACCCTGACCCCGGGTCTGACCGCGCGTGCCCTGGCACGGCGGGTCCGCCGGGTGGTCGCCGAGGCGCTGGCCCGTCGGCACGTACCCTTCCGGCGCATCGTCGCGGCGCTGCCGCCGGCGCCCGGTGAGCAGTCGCGCGCCCCGCTCGCCCAGGTCGGACTCACCTACGTGGACACCTCGGAACGGGGACTGCGACTGGGCCGATCGTGGGCCGGTCGCACGTCGATGCCGACCGGTGGCACGAAGTACGAACTGCTGTGGGCGGTCACCCGGCGAGGCGACCGTACGATCGCCGAACTGGAATATCGGACCGGCCTGTTCAGCGAGCAGGCGGCGGCCGACCTGCACGCCCGGATGATGACCGCGATCGAGGCGGCCTTCGCCGACCCGGACATCGAACTGCCGCTTCCGGCCGGAGTGTTGCCCAGGCGCAGCGCGCGGCGGCGCACGATGGGGGACAGGGCCGCCCGGATCGAGGCGGTGCCGCCGCGGGCCGTGGACGCGATCGGGCTCGGGTCGAACGTCGAGGCGGGAAAGACCCCGCGTGGCGAAACCTTCGGCCTCGCCGGCGGGTTCGTCGACGCCCGACGGATGGCGAGCCCGGTGGTCGAGGACGCCGAGTACGTGCCGGTGCACGAACTAGTGCGCCGACACGCGCGGGAGCGGCCGGACGCGATCGCCATCCGGCACCGCGAACGCGAGCTGACCTATCGCGAGTTGGACGAGCAGGCCGCCGAGGTGGCCGCCGGACTGCGGGCCGCCGGGTTGCGCCGGGGCGCCGTGGTGGCCGTGCCGATCGGTCGCGGCGCCGACCTGGTCATCGCGTGCCTGGGCGTGCTGCACGCGGGATGCGCATACCTGCCGGTGGACGTACGGCAGCCGACCGCCCGCACCCGCAGCATCGTTCGGGCCACCGCCCAGGCGGCACTGGTCGCCGACGAGACCACCGCCGCGCTCGTGGTCGACCTGGTACCGGTCTTGTGCCTGGAACTGCTGGCCGAGCGGCGGCGATCCGGGGCCCGGACGGTGCCCTCGGCGACGCCGGTGCGGGTGCACGGGGACGACATCGCCTACGTGATGTCCACGTCCGGGTCCACCGGTACGCCCAAGGCGGTGATGGTGCCGCACCGGGCGATCAGCCGGCTGGTCCCGCACGCCGAGTATCTGCGGATCGGCGTCGAGGACCGGGTCGCGCAGCTGTGCAACCCGGCGTTCGACGCGTCGACGTTCGAGATCTGGGGCGCGCTCTCCGGCGGCGCCACGCTGGTGATCGAGGACGCCGACGTGGTGCTCTCGCCGACCCGGCTGCGGGCCTTCCTCGCCGAGCAGCGGATCACCGTGTTGTGGCTCACCACCACGCTGCTCAACCAGGTGATCGACGTCGCGCCGGACGCGCTCGGCCGGTTGCGGGTGTTGCTGGCCGGGGGCGAGCCGCACGATTTGCGCCGCCTGGAGAAGTTGTTCGCGCGCGGGCGGCGGCCGGCCCGGGTGGTGAACGGGTACGGGCCCACCGAGAACACCACGTTCAGTACCACGCACGACATCACGCCGGACAACCTCCGGGCCGGCGTGGTGCCCATCGGCCGGCCGTTCGGCGACGGCACGGCCTACGCGCTCGACCCGAGGGGGCTTCCGGTCGCGGCCGGCGAGGAGGGCGAACTGTATGTGGGCGGCGAGGGGTTGGCGCACGGATACCTGAACTCCCCGGCGGCGACCGCGGCGGCGTTCGTACCGGACCCGTTCGACCCGCGCGGCGGGCGCCGGCTGTACCGCACCGGCGACCGGGTTCGGCAACTGCCGTGTGGCTCCTTCCAGTTTCTCGGGCGCCGGGACCACCAGGTCAAGGCCAAGGGGGTCCGGGTGGAACTGGGCGAGGTGGAGGCGGTGGTACGGCGCCAGCCGACGGTGGCCGACACGGTGGTGTTCGGCCGGCCCACGGACAACGGCACCGAGATCGTCGCGTGTGTCACCCCGGCTCCGGTCCCGGCCGTGATCGGGGCGGGCGGCGGCGTCGCGGCCCCGAGTGTGCCGGCGCTGGACGTGGCGGCGCTGGGTGAGCGGCTGCGGCTGGAGCTGCCGGAGTACATGCTGCCCACGCTCGTTCCGTTGGACCGGATCCCGATCGACGCCGAGGGCAAGGTCGACCGCGCCGCGCTGGAGGCCGCCGCGCGCCCGAAGGCGGAGGCGTCGCGACGCACGAGCCTCACGGCCGCACAGGTATTGGTGACCAACGACGTGAAGTGGTAGGCCGCTTCCGGCCCGCCGGCCCGCCGGCCCGCCGGCCCGCCGGCCCGCCGGCCCGGTGATCCGGTGATCCGGTGATCCGGTGATCCGGTGATCGGGTGATCGGAGTCCGGATGCCCGGGTTCGGACCTGGTGGCCTGGTGATCCGAGGCCGGATGCCCGGAGTCCGGCACTCGGTGGCCCGGTGAACACCGAGTCCGGATGCCCGGGGTCCGCAACCTGGTGGCCCGGTGAATGCAAGTCCGGATGCCCGGAGTCCGGCACCCGGTGGCCCGGTGATCCGAGTCGGGATGCCGGGCCCGGGGCCGGAACCTGGTGGCCCGGTGATGCAAGTCCGGGTGTCC
>NZ_BIFH01000014.1:532441-669986 GCF_003967355.1 Embleya hyalina
ATCCGAGTCGAGATGCCCGGGCCCGGGTCCGGAACCTGGTGGCCCGGTGGTTCGAGTCCGGGTGTTTGGAGCCCTGTTGCCCCGGTGCAACCGGCTCGCGGTCCGTGGCCTCTCGGCTCCCCGGTGCCTCTGCGTGTCCGTGTCTTCCCGGCTCCGTGAGCCGGCGCGCACGCCGGGTGGCCGGTGGTGCGCCCGCGGTGACCTCGGACGATCCCCGGTCGAGACGCCGACGCGGTGATGCCCGTTCGTCACCCGGATGACCACGCGCAACCTGTTTATCGCCCGGGAGTTCGACCGTAGAGTGATGGCCGCCGCGGCGCGCCGGGCGGTTTATCCCGTTCCACGCGCGTCGCGGTGAGTCGATCGTGCGCCACGTCGGATCCGCCGCCGCGGTGTTGCTCAGCCGAGGCGGCACCCAGCCACGACACAGGAGGCCATCACCTTGGCATCGAAGATCGCCCGTCCCCTCCTCGCCCTCGTCGCGACTCCAGTGCTCGCCGCCCTCCTGGTGGGTGCCGGAACGCACGGGGGCGCCGCCACGCCCGGTGCTCCCGGGGCGGGCGACCCGTACTTCCCGGACTCCGGGAACGGTGGAATCCATGTCGTCCACTACGGCCTCGACCTGGACTACACACCCACCACCAAAAACCTCGCGGCCACCGCCGACCTCACCGTCACCGCGACTCGGAAGCTGAGTTCGTTCAACCTCGACCTGTCCGGACTGACGGTGGACAGTGTGCGGATCGACGGCCGACGGGCCGCCTTCAGCCGCGCGGGCAACGAGCTCACGGTCACCCCGTCCCGGGCGCTGGACAAGGGCCGCAGGTTCCATGTGGTCGTCACCTACTCGGGTGTACCGGCACATGTGTACGACCCGGACGGCTCCCCGGACGGCTGGATCATCCAACCCGACGACTCGGTCTTCGTGGCCAGTGAGCCCCAGGGCGCGATGACCTGGTTCCCCAGCAACAGCCACCCGAGCGACAAGTCCACATACGACGTCGAGGTCACCGTCCCCGACGGCTGGACCGCCGTGTCCAACGGCCGGTTGCGCGACCGGCGCAGCCGCGGCGGCAAGACCACGTTCGCGTGGCGCGAGTCGCAGCCGATGGCCGCCTACCTGGCGACGGCGAGCATCGGCCGGTTCCAGACCGAGCAGTACACCACCCGGAGCGGGCTTCCCGTATACAACGCGGTCGTCCCGAGCCAGGCCGCGGCGGCCAAGCCGGTGCTCGATCAACTGCCCGCCGTGATCGAGTTCGAGAGCAGGCTCTTCGGTCGGTACCCGTTCGACGCCGCGGGCTCGATCGTGCACGACGCGCCCGACGTCGGCTACGCCCTGGAGACCCAGACCAGGCCGATCTACGACCGGGCGCCGCGGCTGGACACCCTGGTGCACGAGACGGCGCACCAGTGGTTCGGTGACTCGGTGACGCTGACGAAGTGGCAGGACATCTGGCTGAACGAGGGCTTCGCCACCTACGCTGAATGGCTGTGGGACGCCGAGCACGGCGGCCCGAGCACGGCGCAGAGGTTCGCCGCCGACTACGCCCTGCCGGAGACCGACGCGCTGTGGTCCTTCCCGGCCGGCGACCCGGGCGACGGCGGGCACATCTTCGGCAAGCCGCCGTACGCGCGCGGTGCGATGGTGTTGGAGAAGCTGCGCCAGACCGTGGGCGACCGGGACTTCTTCGCCATCCTCCGGGCCTGGGCGAGCGAACACCGGTACGGCCACGCCGACTCGGCCGGGTTCATCGCGCTGAGCAAGCACATCTCCGGCAAGAACCTGGACGCCATGTTCGCGACCTGGCTGTACGGAAGCGGCAAGCCGGCCACCCCGTAACACGATCGACGACACGACGGACCATGCCCCGAGAGCCCCGGGTCGGATGCGACATCCGACCCGGGGCTCTCGGGGCCCACCCCCCATGCATCGAGGAGAGTCGTGAACCATACGAGGAGCTTCACCCGAGGTGTACTGGCCACCGCACTGGTGGCGACGATGGTCGGCGCGACGGCACCCGCCGTCGCCGCCGGCTCCGCGACGAAAGCCTGCGCGTGGACTCCGGCCGTGCTGCCGATGCCCGCGGGCGCGCTCGCCGGCGACGTGTCGGCGACCGACGGAAGCGGTGGCTACGCGGGCACGATCTCGTACGGCGCGAATTCCGCGCAGGGCTCCCGGGCGACGTTGTGGAAGAACGGCAAGTTAACCGACTACGGATACCTGAACGTTCCCGGATACCAGAAGTGGGTCGAGGTCCTGGGCGTCGACAAGGCCGGGACGGTCGTCGCGAACGCCTTCCGAAACGGCGGACCGTCGAGCGCCGTCCGCTCGCGCGACGCCGGGCTGGAGCGGCTGCCCGAACCGCCCGGTGTCTCCGCCTCGCGGGCGACGGGCATCAACGACCACGGGGACATCGTCGGCGCGGTCGACGTCGGAACCGGCGGCGCGTCGTATTGGCGCGCGGTGATCTGGCCCGCCGACAAGCCCGGAACAGTGGTCGAACTGAACGGGTTGCCCGACGGCGAGGGTTACGCCACCGGTATCGATCAGGACGGCACCGTGCTGGTCGAGGTGGACAAGGACTTCAGCAGGAGGCCCTACCTGTGGAAGGCGGGTCGAGCGCGTGCGGCGCGCCTTCCCGCCGGGGCCACGGACGTTCTCACCCGCGGCATATCCAACGGCCGCATCATCGGCCAGGTCACGTATCGTTCGGGCAACGGCGCGCCGAGCGTGTTGTGGGATCGCGACGGCGTGCCGCGCGCCGTGTCGCGGGCCGCGGACGTCACGGGCATCAACCGCGACGGTCGCATCGTCGGTCGTACCGATGATCCCGATTGGCACGAATTCGGCGTCTGGCGGTCGTCGGCGCTCGAAGCCACGTTGAGCTACGCCCCCGACCGCGGGCTCGAATTCGCGGTCGCCGGTGACGACGGCACGATCGCCGGCCGGAGCTGGAAGATCCCCGGCGGCCGGGACGAGCCGACCGTGTGGACCTGCCGCTGACCCGACCGACCGCACGGGTGATGCCCGGTCCGGACGCCGAAGCGGGCCCGCGGCTCGACTGCCGCGGGCCCCCTCGGCGGTGGGCCGTCAGGGTCGGCGCGGCGGGCCGAACCAGGTGGTGAGGGCCTGGCGAAGGGCCCGGGTGTCCGGGGCGGTGTCGAGGTCGGCCCCCCAGGCGACGTGGCCGTCGGGGCGGATCAGGAGCGCGGCCGGGGCGGCGACCTCGCTGCCGGGCGGGACGGGCCAGTACTCGTCCTCGCTCCGGGCCTCGACGAGGTCGACCCGATCCGACCAGTCCCGGACCACCTCCGCCACCTCCGCGTCGCCCCGCAGATCGAGCAGGACCGGACGGGCCGCGTGCAACAACGCGTGGATCCGGCCGACGCCCTCGGACGTCTTGAGGTCGGCGTCGGGCACCCGCCGACCCACCAGCGCGTGGTCGCCGTCGATCGGGTACCGGATGTCCAGTGCGGTGAGCATGGCGCACAGATGCCGGTTGACGTCGTCGAACACGATGAGCGAGCCGAACACGTCGCGCAGCGCGTCCGTTTGCGGCCCGGGGCGGGTCAGGGCGGACTGCGCCCGGGTGTTGTGCAGCACCCGCTCGGCGACCGGGTGGCGTTCGTCGTGGTAGCTGTCCAACAGGTGCTCCGGCGCCCGACCGAGCACCACCGAGGCGAGCTTCCAGCCGAGGTTGACCGCGTCCTGTACACCCACGTTCAACCCCTGCCCGCCGGCCGGGAAGTGGATGTGCGCCGCGTCGCCCGCGAGCAGCACCCGGCCGACCCGGTAGCGGGCCGCCTGCCGCGCGGCGTCGCCGAACCGGGAGATCCACCGGGGGTTGCGCATGCCGTAGTCGGTGCCCGCGAGCCTGATCAGCGAGTCCCGGAGCTGCTCGAACGTCGCCGGTTCGTCGCGATCCGCGACCCGGTCGTAGGCGGACGTGATCACCCGGTACCAGCCCGGCTCGAAGCCGATCACCGAGAACTCGCCGTCCGTGCGACGCCGCGCCCAGATGTACTCCTCGTCCAGATCGGGGAGTTCGACGTCACCGATCAGCGCGGTCATGGTGGCCGGCGTGCCCGGGAACTCGATGCCGGCCAGCTTGCGCACCGTGCTGCGCCCGCCGTCGCAGCCCACCAGCCAGCGGGCGCGCAGCGTCGCGGGCTCGTCCGTGCCCAGCTCGACGGTCACCCCGGACTCGTCCTGGTGCAGCCCGGTGACCTCGGCCGATCGCCGTACCCGTACGCCGAGTTCGGCCGCCCACTCCTCGAGGAGTCGCTCGATGGTGGACTGCGTGATCATCAGCGGCAGGGGGTGCCGGGACTCGGACTCGTCGAAGTCCAGCCAGATGCCGGAGAAGTGGCCCACCGACTGGAGTTCGCCGAGCGCCAGGAA
Organism: Embleya hyalina; assembly: GCF_003967355.1. Taxonomy (GTDB): domain Bacteria; phylum Actinomycetota; class Actinomycetes; order Streptomycetales; family Streptomycetaceae; genus Embleya; species Embleya hyalina. The sequence goes on from NZ_BIFH01000014.1 coordinate 536,847, forward strand.
CCGGTCCAGCACCCCGCGCTGGTCCAGCACCTCCAGGGTGCGGGAGTGCATCCCGCCGGCGCGCGCCTCGCCCGTGCGGTCCGCGCGCCGCTCGACCACCGCCACGTCGACGCCCGCCAGTCGCAGTTCGCAGGCCAGCATCAGACCCGTCGGCCCGGCGCCCGCGATCACCACGTCCGCGTCCATGCCGGTGTGTGCCACGTCGTTTCCCCCTGATTCCACTGCGTCTCCAACCGGTCAGAGCGGGTTCACGCGGTACATCGGGAAGTACGACCCGATCCGGGCGTTCGCGTAGTCGTCGGCCAACTCCGGTACCCGGTCGAAGTCGTAGATCACGTCCGATCCCTTCGGCGCGATCCAGCCCTCGGCCTCCTGGAAGTCGCGGATGCCCGGCGAGTCCGGCAGGCGCCACACGTGCGTGTTGACGAGGAGGTGCCGGCCGATGCTCTCCGCGCCGCGCAGGTGCGACAGGCGCATCCCCGCCTTCCAGCCGCACGTGGTGACGACCCCCTCGCGGGCCAGCGCGGTCAGGGTGATGTCGTACAGGGGCTCGCCGATGTTGTCCACGAAGATCGCGACCCCGTGGCCGTCGCTGAGTTCGTTCACCAACTCCAGGAACTCCCGGACCGACGTGCGCCGGCGCTGATGCCGCTCGCGGTCCGTGCGTTCCGCCCTCGTGGGCAGCGAGAGCGCGGGGAATCGGCGGCGATCCACCGGGGTGATGCCGTTCTCGCGCAGGAAGGCGATCCGATCGTCCGAGCCCGCCGTCATCGCCACGCGGAACCCGGCCCGCTTGGCCAGCATCAGTTCGGCGAAGGACACGCCGCCGCCCCAGCCGAAGACCAGATGGTTCGCGGGGTCGTCGTCGGCCACCTGGGTGCGCCAACACCCGTACGCCTTCTGCCAGTTGTCCCACGCAGTGAAGTACCGCCCGTACGTGGTCCACTGCGGCAGCGAGTAGGCGGTGCCGTCCGGGATCGGCAGCAGCAGCCGGGCGTCCATCTTCGTGCGCTTGGCCAGCAGGCCGATGGTGTGGGGGCAGTCGTAGGCGTAGGCCAGTTCGGCGTAGCCGAAGCGGTCGAGCTTCCCGAACGGCATGAGGAGACACAGGTCCCCTTCGCGGACCCGCACGTCCCGGCCGGGAGCGTGCACGTCGAGCACGCGTACCACGCCCAGGTTGCCGAGGACCACCGCGTCCTCACCGCGACTGCTGCACACGTCGATCGGTGAACGGGTCAGCGCGTGGTCCATGTTGGCCTCCCAGGAGCACAGGATCGGCTCCACCAGCGCCTCACCCTCCTCCAACGGGCCGAAGGCGAACCGATCGCGTTGCAACGCGCTCCCGGGACTGCCGTCGTGCGCACCGGTCATCGCACCGGAGCGCAGGACCCAGGCATCTGGCGAGTAGATGACAACCTCCTGTGATCGACTGTGTTCGCGAAGTCCTGAAGTCCCGAAGTCCCGAAGTCCCGAGTACCGAGTGCCGGAGGACCGAAATCCCGGCGCTACCCGCCGGTGACGGCCGGCACGCGGTAGCCCACCGACACCCCGCCCCATGCCTCGCCCGCGCCGTAGGCCACCGCTCCGAGTCGGCCCACGGTGGGCACGGAACCGGCCGCCAGTTCCTCGGCGAACGCCAGCGGGATCGTCGCGGACGACGTGTTCCCGGAGTGCTCGATGCGATTCACGAACGGCACGCCGAGATGTGCGGTGAAGTTGCGGACCTGCTCCAGGATGCGACCGTTCGCCTGGTGACCGACCACGACGGTCGGCGCGGGGCCGTGGTCGAAGAGGTACTGCGCCGACTCCGTCATCCGGCGCACGGCGCGGTCGTACACCTGCATCCCGTCCAGGTGGATGCCGCCGCCGTCGAGTTCGCGCATCAGCGCCTCCTGGGCGCCGTCGCAGCCCGCCACCTGGCGGAACCCCTCGAACTCCGGGCGATCCGCCAGCAATACGGCCGCGGCGCCGTCGCCGAAGATGCACGCCGTCTGGCGGTCGGTCCGGTCCACCATCCGGGACATGGCCTCCACCGAGCACAGCAGGACCGACCGCGCCGATCCCGCGTCGCACAACGAGAGCCCGGTGACCAGACCGTAGACGAAGCCGCAACAGGCCGCGTTCATGTCGAACGTCAGCACCGAGGGCCCCAGTCCGACGAGCTGCGCCACCTTCTGCGCGATTCCCGGAACCCGCTGCCGCGACGAGGTGCTGACCACGATCAGGGCGCCGATCTCGGCGGAGTCCGCCATCCCGGTCACGATCGGCGCGCAGGTTTCCGCCGCCACCTCCGCCAACGAGGCCTCGTCCGGCAGCCAGGAGCGGGACGCGATGCCGCTGCGGCGCCGGATCCACTCGTCGGTGAGGCCGATCGACGTGAAGTGGTCGTTGTCGATCCTCCGGCCCGGCTTGGCGGTGGCGATGTCGACGATGCCCGCGCTCATCCCCGGTTCGCCAACTTCACGAAATAGGTGGTGAAATCGTCCAGGAAGGCGAAGCCGGCGGTCTCCTTCAGATCGCCCTTGACCTGGAGTTCGCTCTCCAACTGCTGGTGCAGCTCGACCAGGTCGAGGGAGTCGAGGTCGAGGTCGGCGATCGGCCGGGCGAGGTCGTCGGGACCCAACGCCGGGTCGCGCTCGCGCAGTTTGGCCAGCATGGTGTCCGCGATCCGGCTCTCGATGTCGCTCATGTCCTTCTCCGTTCTCCGTCCCCGGGGGGAACTACTCGGCCGCCAACCGGTACAGCACCTCGCCGGACTTGAGGATCGTGCCCACCGTCGCGGCGTGGGCCGTGATCCGTCCGCCGCGTTCCGCCTCGATCTCGGTGCTGGCCTTGTCGGTCTCCACGACCGCGACCACGTCACCGCGCTCGACCCGGTCGCCGACACCGGCGACCCACTCGATCAACAGGGCCTCGCCGAGGCCGTGTCCGAAGCCGGGAACCTGCATGTCCTCGGAGGAATCGCTCACTTCGTCATCACCAGCACCTCGTCCTTGATCTCCTGCACACCGATCAGGTATTCGCTCTCGAAGTTCGCCGGGGGATAGACGCGGCGTTCGGGGGCCAGCCGGCGGATCGGGCCCCGGAGCGTGTCGAAACCGCGCTCGGCCACCTCCGCGGCGATCTCGGCGCCGATGCCGACGTCCTTCGATCCCTCGTGCACGATCAGCAGTCGTCCGGTGCGGGTCACCGACTCCAGGACCGTGTCCATGTCGAGCGGGGCCACCCAGCGCAGGTCCACCACCTCGACGTCGACGTCCGGGGCGAGGTCGTGCGCCGCCTCCAGCACCTCGTGGGTGATCGCGCCGAACGTGGCGATCGTCAGGTCCGTGCCGCGCCGGACGATCCGGGCCGCGGTCGGCGACCGCGCCGGCTCGGGGTCCCGCACGGGCGTGTCCCGCCGCCAGTACAGCCGGATCGGCTCGTACACCACCACGGGCGAGCCGAGCGTCACCGCGTGGCGCAACACCTGGTCGGCGTCCTCGCCGGTGGACGGGCACGCCACCGAGATGCCCGGATAGCGGGCGAACAGCGCCTCGTTGGACTCGCTGTGGTGCTCGACGCCCCGGAAGCCCCCGCCGGTCGGGATGCGCACCACCAGACTCGGGCTCACCTGCCCGTTCCACCGGTAGCCGATCCGGGACGCCTGGGTCACCAGCTGGTTCACCGCGGGATAGGTGAACCCGTCGAACTGGATCTCGCAGATCGGCACGAGACCGCTCATCGTCATGCCGACGGCCTGGCCCACGATGGTGGACTCGGCCAGCAGCGCGTCGCGTACCCGCTCCGCGCCGAAGCGCTCCCGCAGGCCCCGGGTCACCCGGAACACGCCGCCGAGGCGGCCGATGTCCTCGCCGAGAAGCAGCAGTCCCGGCTCGTGTTCGAGCAGGTCGGCGAGGGTCGCGTTGATCGACTCCGCGAAGGTGGGGGTCCGCACGGTGCTCGTCTCGACGGTGCTCGTCACGCGTACTCCTTCATCAACCGTTCGCGCATCTCCCGTACCTCGGCCTCGACGCCGTCGAGCCAGGCGGTGTCCACCACGCCCAGGCCGCTCAGCCGGGCCGCGTACGAGGTCACCGGATCCGCGGCCACGCTGCGCGCGATGTCGTCGCGGGTGCGGTAGACCTCCTGCGAGTCGGTGGTCGTGTGGCCGCGGATGCGTCCGACCTGGATCTCGACCAGATAGGGCGCGCGTTCCCCGCGGATGTGGGCGGCGGCCCGCGAGCAGGCCGAGAACACGGTTTCCGGGTCCCGACCCGAGATCCGGACCGACTCGATCCCGAAACCCCGGGCCCGCTCGGCCACCGAGGTGCGCATCTGCTCCTCGGCCGGCTTCGAGATGGCCCAGCCGTTGTTCTGGCACACGAACAGCACGGACGCCGACTCGACGGCGGCCAGGTTCAGCGCCTCCGACATGTCGCCTTCGCTGGTGGCGCCGTCGCCCACGTACACGACGACGAAGTCCTCGCGCCCCTGGAGGCGTTGCCCGATCGAATAGCCGACCCCGTGCAGCGTCTGCGCGGCCAGGACCAGCGTGTAGGGGAAGAAGCGCAACCGGTACGGATCCCAGCCGCAGAACGTGCGGCCGGCCCACTGGGCCAGCAACTCGTCCGGCGCCACGCCCCGAAGCAGTGCGATGGCATGCTCCCGATAGGTGGGAAAGACCGTCGCCTCCGGACCCACGGCGAGCGCGGAGCCGACCTGCGCGGCCTCGTGCCCCTGGCCCGACGCCCACAGGATGAGCCCGCCCTGCTTCTGGAGCCGATGCGCCTCCTCGTCGAGACCTCTCGCCACCAGCATGTGGCGCAACAACGACCGCCGTGTGTCGTCGTGCAATTCGGTCGCGTACTCGTACTCGGATTCCGACTTCAAGACCATGGATCACCAGCCGTAGGTTCGTCGATGAGCTTTCTGTCGTCGTATCGCGGTTTCGCGCGCACCATCCCCGGGACCTCCGGGCGACGGTGAACCGTACGTCGGCGGTCGGGGTGCGGCTTTTCCGGCATTTCCCCGCCCGGGAGATCGGGCCTCGGCGGGCCGGCCGCGCAGACCCGTAATCGACTGCGCGCTCTCGATCGCCTCCGGGGAGGAGATTGGCTGAACCCGAATTCGAGCAGACCCGTCCACGGGCCGATGCCCGGTCATGGTGGCACAGAACTCGGTGGGGTACAGGTCCGGTGGATGCCCGGGAGGTCGGCACTCCCGCAGCCATTGTTCGGCGCGCCCGTCGCCATTGTGACGTGGGCGGTCGGGTTCTACGGTGTGGCGTCGGAACTCCGGTGCGGCCGGTGGATGCCGGGTGTCCCGTCGACGGGACGACGCCGAACGGCGAACCCGCGTCCCGGCCCGAAGATGTGCAATATCGAGTCGCCGGCGACGGCCGGGGGTGATGATCCCCCGCCGAATTGCCATCCGAGTCGCCCCGTGATCGCCTGGGGCGGCTCGGTCCTGGCATTTTTCCATTCCCAGTTGTGTCGCGACGATCAAGGACGGTGCCCGTGAGCACGAACCCCTTCGACGACGAGGACGGCCGTTTCCAGGTCCTGGTCAATGACGAGGAACAACACTCCCTGTGGCCGGTGTTCGCCGACGTCCCCGAGGGCTGGCGGGTGGTCTTCGGCGAGGCGGGCCGGGCCGAATGCCTGGAATACGTCGAGCGGAACTGGACCGACCTGCGCCCGAAGAGCCTGCGGGAGGCCATGGCGGCGGACCGGTGATCCTGCGGGGAAAGCGGGTCGCCCTGCCGCCGGATCCCGTCGTGCACCGGCGATTCGAGGCGCACGCGAGAACCACTCCGGACGCCGTCGCCGTGCGCTGGGCCGACCGGGAGGTGTCGTACGCCGAACTGGACGTGCGGGCCAACCGGTTCGCGCACCTGCTGATCGCGCGCGGACACGGCAGGGGAGCGAGGGTCGGCCTCTGCCTCGACTACTCGATCGACCTGCTGGTCGCCATCCTCGGCACGCTGAAGGCGGGCGCGGCCTACGTCCCGCTCGACCCGGCCTACCCGGAGGCGCGACTGCGGCTGCTGCTGGGCCAGGTCCCCGATCTCGCCATGATCGTGGCCTCCCCGGCGACGTTCGCCCAGGTCGAGTCGGCGACCGTCGAGGTGGTCGTGTTCGAGGAACTGGCCGACTACCTCGACGGGCTCGCCGGCACCGCCCCCGACGTCCCGGTCACCGGGGACGACGTGTGCTACGCGGTCTTCACGTCCGGCTCCACCGGTACGCCGAAGCTGACCGCGGTGCGGCACGAGGGCTGGTTCAACCTGTTGAACTGGCTGATGCTCGAATTCGGCCTGGACTCCGGGTCGGACAACCTCGTGGTCAGCGCGTTCGGGTTCGACCTGTCGCAACGCAGCCTGATGATGCCGCTGTTCTGCGGCGCCACCCAACACCTGCTCGCCAGCCGCAACTTCGACGCCGCGATGGCCTATCGGCTGCTGAACCGACACGGGATCCGCGTCGTGCACTGCGCCTCCAGCACGCTGTACCTGCTGGTGGACTGGGAGACGGCGCGCAAGGGCGACGCGCTCACCCGGCTGGACTACGTGATCTTCGGCGGCGAGGCGCTGCACGTGGAACGGCTCGCGAACTGGATGCGCCGCGAGGGCAATACGTGCACCCTCCTGCACCAGTACGGGGTCGCCGAGTGCACGGACGTCGCCTCGTCCTACGACCTGGCCGGCTACCGGGCGGGCGAGCACGACATCGCGCCGGTCGGCAGACCCGCCTACAACACCGACCTGCACATCGTCGACGAGCACTTGCGAGGCGTCGCGGCGGGGGAGTACGGCGAGATCTGCATCGCCGGGACCAGCGTGGGCGCGGGCTACCTCAACGGCACCGGACCCGAATCCGAGCGGTTCACCACGATCGAGGTGGACGGCGAACCGCGCCGGGTGTACCGCACGGGCGACCGCGGCCACGTCGACGCGAACGGCGATCTCGTCATCGCCGGCCGGATGGACGCGCAGGTGAAGGTGCGCGGGATGCGCATCGACCCCACCGACATCGAGCGTGCGCTCGGCCGGTTGCCCGGCGTCCGGCAGGCCGCCGTGGCGGTCGGGCGCACCGATTCGGGCGACGTCGAGCTGATCGCGTTCCTCGTCCCGACCGGCGACGAACTCGCCGAGGACGACGTGCGCGCCGGCCTTCTGGAGACGTTGCCGCGAAACATGGTTCCGGCCCGGTTCGTCAACACCGCGCGGATTCCGCTGAGTCCGCACGGGAAGGTGGATCGGCCGGCGTTGATCGAGGAGTTCCGGGCGAACTTCGCCGACAGCGGCACCCCGGCATAGTCGACGGACCTTGATGACAACCGAGAGGACCTGTGATGATTGCCGAAAGAGTGCTGTCCATCTGGTGTCGGGAACTCCGGCGCGACGATATCTCCGTCGACGACAATTTCTTCGCCCTCGGCGGCCAATCCGTGATTATGGCCGGTATCCAGGGCGCGTTCATCGATGAACTGGACGTCGAGGTTCCGATGGACCAGTTGTTCCTCAATCCGACGGTGTCGTCGATTTCCGCGTACATCGAATCCATGGGCGCGACGACCTCATAGCGTCGGCCGGTCGTCCCGGCGACCACGACGACTTTCCGGCTGCGGCCGCTTCGGGATCCAGATAACCACCAAGTGAGAGAGGCACCATGTACGACGTCATTGTCATCGGTGCCCGTTGCGCGGGTTCGCCAGCGGCCATGTTGTTCGCGCGTCAGGGATATCGAGTCCTGCTCCTGGAGAAGGCACGATTTCCCCTGGACACGCTGTCCTCGCATTACATCCACCAGCCGGGAGTGGCGCTGCTCGGTCGCTGGGGTCTGCTCGACGACCTCCGCGCCGCCGGTTGCCCGCCGATCGACCACGAGAGCTACGACGGGCCGGGGGTGCGACTGGACGGCTTCTCGCTGCCGGTCGACGGCTACCGGACGACCTACGCGCCCAGGCGGTTCGTGCTCGACCCGATCCTCGCGCGCGGAGCGGTGGCGTCCGGTGTGGACTTCCGGGAGTCCTGCGCGGTCACCGACCTGATCTTCGAGGACGATCGGGTGGTCGGGGTGCGGTACACCACGCCCGAGGGCACCGAGGCGACGGACCGGGCCCGGCTGGTGATCGGCGCGGACGGCATGCGCTCGCTGGTGGCCCGCAAGGTCGGCGCGCAAAACGTCGTCGAGCACCCGCGGGCGACCTGCGTCTACTACAGCTACTGGGCCGACGTCCCGTCGAGCTTCGAGCTGTTCGAGCGGCCGGGGCGGTGGATCGCCGCGATCCCGACCAACGACGACCTCACGCTGATCATGACCTACTTCCCGCAGGACGAGTTCCCCACCGTCCGCACCGCGGTGGAGCCCGCCTACCTGGAGGCCGTGCGCACCACCAACCCCGTGCTGTTCGAGCGCATGGCGGCGGGCAAGCGCGTGGAGCAGATGTACGGCACGGGGCACCAGGAGAACTACTTCCGCAAGGCCTACGGGCCCGGGTGGGTCCTGCTGGGCGACGCGGTGCACCACAAGGACTCGATCACCGCCCGCGGGATCACCGACGCCTTCATCCAGGCCCAGACGCTCGTCGACCACATCGGCGACGGCCTGCACGACGACGCCGTGCTCAAGCGGGCGTTGCGCCGCTACGAGAACGACCTGAACAACAACTTCCTCAACCTCTACCAGGGCGTGCTCAACGTGGCCGAGCTCAAGCCCGAGGGGCGCACGGAGATGTTGCGCAAACTGGTCGGCCACCAGGACCTGATCGACCGCTACTTCTCCACGGTCTCGGGTGCGTGCTCCCTCGACGACTTCTACAACGCCGACCTCTTGACGGTGCTCGATCAGAACTGAGTGGCGGATTGCTCCTGTGTAGTTCTGCCGATTTGGAGACACAATGATTCCGTTGTCGTTCGCGCAGCGTCGGCTGTGGTTCGTGGACCGCTTCGAAGGCCCCTCGCCGACCTACAACGGCGCGTTCGCCCTGCGGTTGACCGGTGAACTGGACGTGCCCGCACTGGAGTCGGCGCTCCGCGATGTCGTCGACAGGCACGAGGTCCTGCGCACGGTGATCGTCGAGGACGGCGACGGAGTCCCCCATCAGCGGGTGCTGCCCGCCGATCACGAGCCGTTGCGCCTGCCGGTCGTCGAGGTCGCCGAGGAGGGGCGGGCGGCGGCGGTCGACGAGGTGGCCGGCAAGTGCTTCGACCTGTCCGCCGACATGCCGATCCGGGCCGGGCTGGTGCGGTGTGGTCCGCGCGAGCACACCCTGGTGGTGGTGGCGCACCACATCGCCGTGGACGGGGAGTCCTTCGGGCCGCTGTTCCGCGACCTGACCGCGGCCTTCGCGGCGCGCCGCGCGGGCGAGGCGCCGGTGTGGGAGCCACTGCCGGTGCAGTACGCGGACTACACGCTGTGGCAGCGCGACGTGCTCGGCGACGAATCCGACCCGGAGAGCGTGGCGGCGCGGCAACTCGCCTACTGGCGCGAGGGGTTGGCCGACATGGTGCAGCCGCTGGCGCTGCCGACGGACCGCCCGCGGCCGAGGATGATGACCCACCGCGGCGACGCGGTCGGGTTCGCCATCGACCCCGACCTGCTCCGCTCCGTGGAGAAGTTGGCCGCGCAGGCGGACACCACGGTCTCGATGGTCATGCACTCCGCGCTCGCGGTGCTGCTGCACCACCTCGGCTGCGGCGACGACGTGCCGATCGGTGCCCCGATCGCCGGCCGCACCGACGAGGAACTGCGGGACCTGGTCGGCTTCTTCGTCAACACCTGGGTGCTGCGCGTCGACCTCTCCGGGAACCCGACCTTCGTCGAACTGCTGCGGCGGGTGCGGGACCGGGCGCTGGCCGCCTACGACAACCAGGACATGCCGTTCGAGCGGCTGGTGGAACTGCTGAACCCGGACCGGTCCACCGCCTACAACCCGTACTTCCAGGTGATGCTCTCCTGGCAACCGCCGGTGCCGGCGCTGACCATCCCGGGTCTGGAGGTGCGCGCCGAGCGGTTGGAGACCCGAACGGCCAAGTTCGACCTGTTCTTCGACCTGCTCCCGAACGCCTCGGGCGGGGCGCGGTGCCGACTGGAGTACCGCACCGACCTGTTCGACCGGGACACGGTCGAAACCCTCGCGCGGCGGTTCGTGCGCGTGCTGGGCCGGCTCGCCGCCGACGCGGAGCGCGGGATCGGCGGGATCGACGTGCTGGACGCGGCCGAGCGGGAGCGGCTGCTCGTCACGTTCAACGACACCGCCACGACGCGGACCGAACTGACCGTCCCGGACCTGTTCGAAACCCAGGTGGCGAAGACACCGGACGCCCCGGCGATCGTGTGCGACGAACGCACGCTGACCTATCGCGAGCTGGACGACCGGGCCAACGCCGTCGCGTGGGAGCTGATCCGGCGCGGCGCCGGACCCGAGGACCTGGTGGTGCTGGCCCTGCCGCGCACCGAGGACCTGGTGGTCGGCCTGCTCGGCATCCTCAAGTCCGGTGCCGGATACGTGCCGATGGACCCGCTGTACCTCGGCGGCCGAGCGGAGACCGTGCTCGCCGAGGCGGCGCCGCGGTTCGCGGTCACCGACGCCCGGACGTGGCCGGACATGCCGGCCAACGACATCACGACCGTCGACCTGGACCGGCGCGCGGAGTGGGACCCGCCCGCGGGGGCGCCGGACGACGCGCGCCGGATCTCGCCGTTGGCGCCGGACCACCTGGCGTACGTCATGTACACCTCCGGCTCCACCGGCAAGCCCAAGGGCGCCGCGATCACCCACCGCAACGTGGTCAACGGCGTGCGGGAGCTGGTCCGCGTGCTCGACGCACCTCCCGAATGGCGGATGTTGGCCGGCACCTCGGTGAACTTCGACGTCTCGGTCTTCGAACTGCTGACCACCCTGTCCACCGGCGGCACGGCCGAGGTGGTGCCCAACGTGCTGGCCCTCGGCGAGCGTCCCGGCTGGGCCGGCCACGTGATCAGCGCGGTCCCCTCGGTGCTCGGCGAACTGGTCGGCCACCTGGAGAAGACCACCGACGTGCGCACGGTCGTCTTCGCCGGCGACATCCTCCCGGCCCGCCTCGTACGGCAGGTGCGCGAGGCGCTGCCCGGCGTGCGGATCGTCAACTCCTATGGGCAGAGCGAGAGTTTCTACGCCACCACGTTCGCCCTCGGCGGGTCCGAGGAGTGGACGGAGGGCGAGGTCGCGCCGATCGGCACCCCGCTGGGGAACATGCGCGCCTACGTGCTCGGCCCGGGACTCGCCCCGGTGCCGCAGGGTGTGGTCGGCGAGCTGTACGTGGCGGGGACCTGCCTGGGGCGCGGCTACCACGGCCGCCCGGGCCTGACCGGGGAGCGGTTCGTGGCCGACCCGTTCGGCCCGGCCGGCGGGCGCATGTACCGCACGGGCGACCTGGCCCGTCGGAACGCGCGCGGGCAGTTGGAATGCCTGGGCCGCGGCGACGGCCAGGTGAAGGTGCGCGGCTTCCGGATCGAGACCGCCGAGGTCGAGGCGGCCTGCGCGGCGCACCCCGGGATCGGCGAGGCGGTGGTGGTCGCCCGCGAGGTGCCCGCCGGCGGCCGGCGACTGGTCGCGTACGTGGTGCACACCGAAGGGGAGCGCGTCGGCGACGACGGCGCCGGCGGGATCGGCGACGTGGACGTACAGTCCGGCGCCTCGGCCGCCGAACTGCGCAGGTTCGTCGCCGCCCGACTGCCCGACTACATGGTGCCGTCGGCCTTCGTGGTGCTGGGCCGGATGCCGCTCGGGCCGACCGGCAAACTGGACCGCTCGGCGCTGCCCGAACCCGAGTTCGTCGGCGAGAGCTACCGGGAGCCGCGCACCGAGGCCGAGGCGATCGTCGCCGCGGCGTACGCGGACGTGCTCGGTGTGGAACGCGTCGGCGTCGACGACGACTTCTTCGCGATCGGCGGGGACAGCCTGCGGTCGATCCAGGTGGTGGCCCGGACCCGGGCCCGGGGCCTGGAGCTGACCACGCGGGAGATCTTCGAGTGCCGTACCGCGGCCCGACTCGCCGAGGTGGCCGGCGCCCGCCGGGACACGATCCCGGCGCTCGCGGAGCACGAGGGCGGCGGTGTCGGCCCGATGCCGTTGCAGCCGGTGGCCCGCCAGGTGTTCGAACACGGCGGCGGCATCGACCGGTTCGCCATGGCGATCACCCTGGAACTGCCCGCCGGCATCGACGCGAGCGGCCTGGCGGCGACGCTGGACGCCGTACTCGACCGGCACGACCTGCTGCGCGCGCGACTGGTGCGCGGCGACGACGGATCCTCCCTCGTGGTACGCCCCCGGGGCGCGGTGCGGGCGGCGGAGCTGATCCGCCGGGTCCCGTGCGACGGCCGGTGGGAGGAGCCGAAGCTGCTCGATCTGGCGCGCACGGAACTGGACGAGGCGACCGGACGCCTGGACCCGGAAGCCGGGACCATGGCGGACTTCGTCTGGTTCGCCGCCGAGTCGGGCGCCGGCCGACTGCTCGTGGTGCTGCACCACCTCGTGGTGGACGGCGTGTCCTGGCGGATCCTGATGGCCGACCTCGCCGAGGCGTGGCAGCAGGTCCGCTCCGGTCGTACGCCCGAACTGCCCGCCGTCGGCACCTCGGCCCGCCGCTGGGCGTCGGCCCTGGAAGAGGTGGCGCTGAGCCCCGAGCGGGAAGCCGAACTGTCGTTCTGGCGCGACATGTTGGAAGCGCCGAACCCGCCGCTGGGCACCCGCGCGTTCGACCCGGCGGTGGATGTGATGTCCACGCTCGACAGCGTGCGCGTGCAGTTGCCCGCCGACGTCACCGAGGCGGTGCTGACCACGCTCCCCGCGGCCTTCCGGGGCACCGGGACCGATGTGCTGCTCGCCGCGCTCGCCCTGGCGGTCAACCGGTGGCAGGGCGCGGAGCGCTCCACCCTGGTGCGGTTGGAGGGACACGGCCGCGAGGAGGACGTCGTCCCCGGCGCCGACCTGTCCCGGACCGTCGGCTGGTTCACCGGCATGTACCCGGCCCGGGTCGACGTGCGCGGCGTGGACCCGGCCGAGGTGTCGGCCGGCGGCCCCGCCGTCGCGCGGGCGATCAAGCTGGTCAAGGAGCAACTGCGGGCCATCCCCGACAAGGGCGTGGGATTCGCCCTGCTGCGTCACCTCAACCCGGAGACCGCCGAACAACTGGCCGAACTCCCGGTGCCGCAGATCGGGTTCAACTACCTCGGCCGGATCTCCGACACCGACGTGCCCGAACACCTGCGCGCGCAGGGGTGGGGACCGGCGTCGTCCTGGTCCGCCGAACTGGTCCCGACGCCCGACCCGGACCTGCCCGCCCTGTCCGCTCTGGAGGTCAGCGCGGTCGCCACGGACACCCCCGACGGCACCCGGCTGCAGGCCGCCTTCATGTTCCCCACCGGCCTGCTCACCCGCGAGCGCACCGCCGAACTGGCCGAGCTGTGGGTGCGGATGTTGCGCGGGATGGCCGCGCACGCCGCGCAGTCGGCGATCGGCGGACTGACACCGTCGGACAACCCGCTGGTCACGGTGGGACAGGACGAGATCGAGACCTGGGAGGAGCGCTACGGCCGACTGGCCGACGTGTGGCCGATGCCCCCGTCGCAGTCCGGCATCCTGTTCCAGGCGGCACTCGCCGACGGCTCCTTCGACGTCTACCACATGCAGTTCGTGCTGCACCTGTCCGGACACGTGGACCCGGAACGCACCCGGGCGGCCGGGCAGGCACTGCTCTCCCGCTACCCCAACCTGCGCTCCGCGTTCCTGACCGGAGCCGGCGGCGAGCCGATCCAGGTCGTGCCGGAACACGTCGACATCCCCTGGCGGCACATCGACCTGACCGGCCGCGACGAGGCCGACCAGGACGCCGAACTCGACCGCTTCCTCGCCGCGGACCGGGTCGACCAACTCGATCCCACCCGGCCGCCGCTGCTGCGCCTGGCCCTGCTCACCTGCGGGCCGCGGCGGGCCAAGCTCGTGATCACGGCGCACCACGCGCTGTTCGACGGCTGGTCGTCGCCGGCGGTGATCACGGACCTGATCCGGCTCTACTCCGGCGCCCACGAGTTGACCCCCGTCCGCAGCTACGGCGACTACCTGGCCTGGTTGTCCGCACAGGACCGGGAGACGTCGGCCGCCAAGTGGGCCGCCGAACTCGCCGGATTCGACCGGCCGACCCTGGTCGCGCCGAACACCGCGCTCCAGGAGGCGGCGTCCGCGCTGGGCCGGGTCGAGGTACCGCTGTCGATCGACAAGGGACGTGAACTCGCCCGCCGCGCCGCCGAACTCGGGGTCACCCTGAACACCCTGCTCCAGGCCGCGTGGGCGATCCTGCTCGCCAAGCTGACCGGGCAGCAGGACGTGGTCTTCGGCGCCGCCGTCAACGGCCGCCCGGCGGACCTGCTCGGCTCCGACGAGATGGTCGGCCTGTTCATCAACACCCTGCCGATCCGGGTCTTCTGCCGACCCGACCAGCGCGTCGCCGACGTGGTCACCGAACTGCAGCAGCGGCAGACCGCGCTGCTCGACCACAACCACTACGGGCTGGCCGACATCCAGCGCGGCGTCGGACTGCCCGCGCTGTTCGACACCATCGTGGTCTTCCAGTCCTACCCGATCGACCGCGAGGGCATGTTCGAGGCGAACACCTCGGCGGGCTTCACGATCGACGCCATCCGGCCGTTCGCGGGCTCGCACTACCCGCTCACGCTCAACGCCTCCGACCCCTACCTGCGACTGTCCCTCGACTACCAGAACCACCTCTACGACCGCGCCGCGGCCGAGGAGGTCGGCGCCCGGCTCGTCCGGGTCCTGGAACAGGTGCTCGTCGACCCGACGGTGCCGGTCGGCGCCGTCGACGTGCTGACGGCGGACGAACACGAGCGGCTGGTGCGCCTGGTCAACGACACCGCGCACCCGGTGGCCCCCGACACCCTGCCGGGCGCGTTCGAGGCCCAGGTGGCGCGGGAGCCCGATCGGATCGCGCTGATCGGCGACCGGGAGACGCTGACCTACCGGGAGTTCAACCGGCGCGCCAATCAACTGGCGCACTGGCTGATCGTCCAGGGCGCGGGCCCCGAGCAGACGATCGCGGTGCGGATCCCCCGCTCCGTGGACCTGATGGTGGCGATCTACGCCGTGGTCAAGACCGGTGCCGGCTACCTGCCGGTGGACACCGACCTGCCCGAGGACCGCGTGCGGCACGTACTGGACGGCGCGAAGCCGCTCCTGGTACTCGACGGCACGCTTCCGGACGTGTCCGGATACCCGGTGGTCGACCCCGAGCGCGGGTTGTCGCCGGACAACGCCGCCTACATCATCTACACCTCCGGGTCCACCGGCGGCCCCAAGGGCGTCCAGGTGTCGCACCGGTCGATCATGAACCGGCTGAAGTGGGGCCTGGCGCACTTCGACGTCGACGCCCGGGACCGGGTGCTGCTCAGCACCTCGGCGAGCTTCGACGTGTCGGTGCCCGAACTGTTCGCCCCCCTCCAGGTCGGCGCCGCCGTGGTGATCGCCCGGCCGGACGGACGCCGGGACCCGGCCTACCTGGCCGAGTTGATCCGGCGCGAGAAGGTGACCGGCGCCGACTTCGTGCCCTCCCTCCTGGAGGCGTTCGTCGCCGAACCCTCGGCCAAGGCGTGCACGAGCCTGCGCTGGATCGAGGTCGCCGGCGAGGCGTTCCCGGCCACGCTCGCGAACAAGGTGGTCGAACTGCTGCCCGACTGCGGGGTGCACAACCTCTACGGGCCCACCGAGGCGGCCGTCGAGGTCACCGCCTGGCAGCACGTACCCGGCGCGGACCGGGTCCCGATCGGGGCACCGGTGTGGAACACACGGGTGTACGTGCTGGACGCGGCGCTGCGCCCGGTCGCGCCCGGCGTCGCGGGGGAGCTGTACCTGGCCGGCACCGGCCTCGCCCGGGGCTACCTCGGCCGCACCGACCTGACCGCGAACCGGTTCGTCGCCTGCCCGTACGGCGCGCCGGGAAGCCGGATGTACCGCACCGGCGACCTGGTGCGCTGGAACGAGGACGGCCAGGTCGAATACCTCGGCCGCACCGACTTCCAGGTCAAGGTCCGCGGCTTCCGGATCGAACTCGGCGAGATCGAGGCGGCGCTGACCGCACACCCCGACGTCGACCACGCCGTGGTCGTGGTGCGCGAAGAGCGCGCCGGCGACCAGCGGCTGGTCGCCTACGTCGTCCCGGGCAAGGACCCGGGCACCGCGCGCGCGGCCGACCTCGACATCGCCGCGCTGACCGACCTGGCCCGGGAACGGCTGCCCGAGTACATGGTCCCCTCGGCCATCGTGCCGCTCGCCGAGTTCCCCACGAACGCGAGCGGAAAGCTCGACCGCAAGGCCCTGCCCGTGCCCGAGCGGACCGAGGTCGCGGTCGGACGCGGGCCGCGCGACAAGCGGGAGGAAGTGCTCTGCCGGTTGTTCGCCGAACTGCTCGGTGTGGAGGAAATCGGCATCGACGTCGACTTCTTCGAGCACGGCGGGCACTCGCTGCTGGCCACCCGGCTGACCGGTCGCATCCGCAACGAACTCGACGTCGACGTGAAAGTCACGACGGTATTCCGCAATCCGACCGTCGCCAAGCTGGCGGAGAGCCTCGGCGAATCGACCGCCTCCAGCCGCCCGCAGCTGCGCCCGATGACCACATAGGAGAAGCGTCGATGATCCCGTTGTCCTTCGCCCAGCGTCGGCTGTGGTTCCTCCACCGTCTGGAAGGCTCGTCCGCGACCTACAACATTCCGTTCGTGCTCCGCCTGGACGGGCCACCGGACACGGCGGCCCTGGCCGCGGCGGTGACGGACATCGTCACCCGGCACGAGAGCCTGCGCACCCTGATCGTGGAGGACGCCGACGGAACGCCGGAGCAGCGGATCCTGGCCCCGGAGGAGGCCGTCCCGAGGTTTCGGGTGGTCGACGTGGCGGCGGAGGCGGTCGAGGCCGTGACGCGGGAGGTCGCCTGCGAGGGGTTCGAACTGCACACCGACCTGCCCCTGCGGGTGACCCTCCTGCGGGTCGCCCCGCAGGAGCACGTCCTGGTGTTCGTGTTCCACCACATCGCCGCCGACGGATCGTCGATGGCGCCGTTCCTGCGGGATCTGGTGTCGGCGTACGCGGCCCGGCGGCAGGGGAGCGAGCCGGAGTGGACGGCGCTTCCGGTGCAGTACAAGGACTACACGCTGTGGCAGCAGCAGTTGCTCGGCGACGAGGCCGACCCGAACAGCATCGCCGCGACGCAACTCGACTACTGGCGAGGGGAACTGGCCGGAGTGCCGCAGCCGTTGCAGCTGCCGCTCGACCGGCCGCGACCGACGGTGGCCGGCCACGACGGCGGCCACGTCTCCTTCGAGCTGGAACCCGAGTTGCTCACCCGGCTCGGGAAGTTGGCCGCGGACCGCGGGGCGACGGCGCCGATGGTGGCCCAGGCGGCGCTGGCGGTGCTGCTGCGCACCCTCGGCGGCGGCGACGACGTGACGATCGGCAGCCCGATCGAGGGGCGCACCGACGAGGCCCTCGCCGATCTGATCGGGTTCTTCGTCAACACCTGGGTGCTGCGCGCCGATCTGTCCCGCAACCCCACGTTCGGCGAACTGCTGGAACAGGTGCGGGACAAGTCCCTGGCCGCCTACGACAACCAGGACGTGCCGTTCGAGCGACTGGTGGAACTGCTCGACCTGGAACGGTCCACCGCGTATCAGCCGCTGTTCCAGGTGATGCTGGCATGGCAGTTCGTGTGGCCGCCGATCGAGATACCCGGTCTGCGGGTCACACCGGTGCCGGTGGGCACCGACACCGCCAAGGTCGACCTGTTCCTCAACGTGGTCCCGGACGCGACCGGACGCGCGCACGGCCGACTCGAGTACGCGACCGAACTGTTCGACCGGGCCACGGCGGCCGACATCGTCGAGCGGTTCGTCCGCATCCTGGAACTGGTGGTCGCCGATCCGGGGGTGGGCGTCGGCGACCTCGACGTGCTCGGCGCGGACGAGCGTGAGTGGCTGCTGCGCACGGCGAACGACACGGTCGAGCCGATCCCCGCCGCCGACCTCGTGGAGACGGTGGCACGGCACGCCCGCGCGACCCCCGACGCGCTCGCCGTCATCGACGAGGAGCGGTCGCTGACCTATCGGGAGTTGGACACCCGGGCCAACCGGCTGGCGCACCGGCTGATCGAGCGCGGGGTGCGGCCGGAATCGCCGGTCGCCGTCCGGCTGCCCCGCTCTGCGGACCTCGTGGTCGCGCTGCTCGCGACACAGAAGGCCGGTGCCGCCTACATCCCGATCGACCCGGAGCACCCGGGTTCCCGGATCGACCACATCCTGGCGGACTCCCGTCCGGTGCTCGTGCTGGACACCGGGACATGGGCCGGGATGGACCTGTCCTCGGGCCCGGACTCGGCGCTGGCCGTGCGGGTGTCGCCGGACAACACCGCGTATGTCATCTACACCTCCGGTTCGACCGGCAACCCGAAGGGTGTGGCGGTCCCGCGCGGCGCGCTGACGAACTTCCTGGCCACGATGAGTCGGCGGGTCCCGCTGTCGCCCGCGGATCGACTGCTCGCCGTGACGACGATCTCGTTCGACATCGCGGCACTGGAGCTGTACCTGCCGTTGACCTCCGGGGCGGCGGTGGTGCTCGCGAACAAGGACACCGTGTCCGATCCGTCCGCCGCCGTGGCGACGATCGGCCGGCACGGGGTCACCGTCGTGCAGGCGACGCCCGCGTTCTGGCAGATGTTGCTGACCCACGAGCCGACCGCCGCGACGGGCTTGCGGGTCCTGGTCGGCGGCGAGGCGCTGCCGCAGCGGCTGGCCGAGACGTTGGCCGACCAAGCCGTCGACGTGCTCAACGTGTACGGCCCGACCGAGACGACGATCTGGTCGACGAGCGCGAGCGTCGCGCCCGGATCCGGCGCCCCGGCGATCGGCACACCCATCGGGAATACCCGTGTCTACGTGCTGGATGCGCGGCTGCGGCCGGTCCCGCGCGGGGTCGACGGCGAGTTGTACATCGCCGGCGACGGTCTGGCCCGCGGATACCACGGGCGCCCCGACCTGACCGTCGGACGCTTCGTCGCCTGTCCGTTCGGTCCCGCCGGCGCCCGGATGTATCGCACCGGGGACCTCGTGCGCTGGGGCCGGGAGGGACGGCTGCACTACGTCGGACGGACCGACTTCCAGGTCAAGGTCCGCGGATTCCGGATCGAACTCGGCGAGATCGAGCATGTATTGGCGGCACACCCCGGCGTGACGCAGGCGGTGGTCGTGGTGCGCGAGGACGGGGACGACAAGCGGCTGGTCGCCTACGTGGTTCCGGAGCCGGATCCCGAGCCGGGCGCAGAACCGAACTCCGGGGCCGACCCCGGGGCCGACTCCGAGGTCGACGCCGCGGCGGACCTCGCGCCGGACCTCGTGCCGACCGAGGCCGATGCCCCGGAGCCGTCCCGGGACGGCACCCTGCTCGCCGACCTGCGCGAACACCTGCGCACCCGGCTGCCCGACTACATGGTGCCCGCCGCGATCGTCCCGCTCTCCGCGATTCCGCTGACGCCGAACGGGAAACTCGACCGGCGGGCGCTGCCGGCGCCGGACTACGCACAGGTGTCGACCGGCCGGGCGCCGCGGAACCGGCGCGAGCGGACCCTGTGCGCGGTGTTCGCCGAAGTGCTCGGTCTGGAGAACGTCGGGATCGCCGACGACTACTTCGCGCTGGGCGGCGACAGCATCCGCTCCGTCCAGGTCGTGGCCCGGGCCAAGGCCAGGGGCATCACGGTCGGCGTCCGGGAGATCTTCGAGCACCGCACGGTCGCTCGGCTCGCCGAGCTGGTCGCGGGGCGGGACGCCGAAGAGGGGCCGACCCTGGCCGAGTTGCCCGGCGGCGGCGTCGGCCCCGCCCCGCTGACACCGATGGCGGCGCACGTCCTCGCGCTCGGCGGTGGCATCGGGCGGTTCTCGATGTCGGCGATGCTGACCCTGCCCGAGGGCATCGACCGCGCGGAACTGCTCGCCGCGCTCCAGGCCGTGCTGGACCGGCACGACGTGTTGCGCTCGCGGCTCGACCGGGCCCGGCCGGGCCTGTGGATCGAGCCGCCCGGCAGTGTGGACGCCGGCGCGCTGCTGCGCGAGGTACCCAGCGGCGACGCCGATGTCACCGCCGAACTGGACGCGGCCGCAGGCCGGTTGGATCCGGACGCGGGGGTCGTGGCGCAGTTCGTGTGGTTCGCCGCCGACCCGGGCGCGGGCCGGTTGTTGATCGTGCTGCACCACCTGGTCGTCGACGGGGTGTCGTGGCGGATCCTGGTACCGGACCTGATCCGCGCGTGGCAACGGATCCGGGACGGCCGCGCCCCCGAACCGGCGTCGGCGGGAACCTCGCTGCGCCGGTGGGCGCATGCCCTGGCCGACGAGGCGGTCGACGCGGCGCGTGTGGCGGAACTGCCCGTGTGGCAGCGGATCCTGAGCGGCGACGAGCCCGTGCTCGGCGCCCGGGAACTCGACCGCACGCGCGATGTCGCGGCCACCGTGGACACGGTGCGGGTCCGGGTGCCGGCCGATGTCACCGAGGCGCTGCTGACCACGGTCCCGACGGTGTTCCGCGGCGGGGCCGACGACGCGCTGTTGGCCGCGCTCGCGCTGGCGCTGGCGCGGCGGCGCCGTACCCGGGGCGGGTCCGAGTCCTCGGCGCTGGTGCGGATGGAGCGGCACGGCCGGGAGGAGCACGTGATCCCCGGCGCCGACCTGTCGGGCACGATCGGATGGTTCACCTCCTCGTTCCCGGTACGGCTCGACCTGGCCGGGATCGACCTGGCGGACGCGTTCGCCGGCGGCCCGGCCGCCGGTCTGGCGATCAAGGCGGTCAAGGAGCAGTTGCGCGCGGTGCCGGACAACGGCATCGGCTACGGCCTGCTGCGCCGGCTCAACGAGGACACCGCCGGCACGCTGGCCGCCGAGCGGGAACCGCAGATCGGGTTCAACTACCTCGGCCGGGCCTCCGGCACCGACATCCCCGCGGACCTGCGCGGCCTGGGATGGGCGCCGGACACCACGCACCCGGACCTGATCGCCGCGCCGGACGCGGACATGCCGGTGCTCTCGGCCCTGGAGATCGACGTGGTGGCCACGCCCACCGCCGCCGGCGACGAGTTGACCGCCTACTTCGCCTTCCCCACCGGGGTGCTCTCCCGCGAGGACGTGACCGAGCTGGCCGGGCTGTGGGTCGAGGCCTCGACCGCGCTGGCCCGGCACGCCGCGACCCCCGACGCGGGCGGGCTGACCCCGTCCGACGCGCCGCTGGTCGAGGTGCGCCAGGAGGAGATCGACGGCTGGGAGGCCCGGCTCGGCCGGCTGACCGAGATCTGGCCGACCACCCCGGCGCAGTCGGGGATGTTGTTCCACACCATGCTGGCCGGGGCGTCCTTCGACGCCTACCACGTGCAGCTGGTCTTCCAACTCTCCGGCGAGGTCGACCCGGAACGCATGCGTCGGGCCGGACAGGCCCTGCTGGAGCGGCACACCAACCTGCGCGCGGCGTTCGTCGAGCGGGCCGACGGCGGCCTCGTGCAGGCGGTGCCGGCGCGGGGGGTGACCCTCCCCTGGACACACCTCGACCTGACCTCGGCCGGCGAGGCGGAGCGGACCGAGACGTTCGAGCGATTCCTCGTCCGGGACCGGGCCGCCCACTTCGACGTGCGCACCCCGCCCCTGATGCGACTGGCCCTGGTCACCCTGGAGTCCGGGCGGGCGGAGTTCGTGATGACCGCCCACCACGTGCTGTTCGACGGCTGGTCGATGCCGTTGCTGATGCGCGATCTGCTCCTGCTCTACGCCTCCGGAGGCGATCCGGCCGACCTGCCGGAAAGCCGCGGCTACGGCGAGTTCCTGGCGTGGCGGGCCCGGCGGGACGAGGACGAGACGGCCCGGGCGTGGGCGACCGAACTCGACGGGGTCGAGGAGCCGACCCTGCTCGCCCCCGGCTCCGCCGGCGTGGGCGAGGGCGCTCTCGACCAGCTGGAGATCGCCCTCCCGGTCGACGAGGCGCGCGAGCTGAGCCGCCGGGCCGCCGCGATGGGCATCACCGTCAACAACCTGGTGCAGGGCGCCTGGGCGCTGCTGCTCGGCCGACTCACCAACCGTCGGGACGTGGTCTTCGGCGCCACCGTCTCCGGGCGCCCGCCCGCGGTGCCGGGCGTCGAGTCGATGGTCGGGATGTTCATCAACACCGTTCCCGTCCGTGTGCGCCACGCTCCCGGCGACACCGTCGGCGAGGTCCTGGACCGGTTGCAGGGCCGACAGGCCGACCTGATGGAGCACCACCACCACGGGCTCACCGAGATGCAACAGGCCGTCGGCCTGCCGTCCCTCTTCGACACCCTGGTGGTCTTCGAGTCGTATCCCATCGACCGCGAGGGCCTGACCGCCGCCGGCGCCGCCGCGGACGGGATCACCTTCACCGGTCTGCGCCCGAACAACGGCACCCACTACCCGCTGGCCCTGATGGTGGCCGCCGACCCGCACCTGGAGTTCATCCTCCAGTACGCGCCGGGCGCCTTCGACCGGGCCGCCGTGGAGGCGATCGCGGCCCGCTTCCTGCGCATCCTGCGGCAGCTCGTGGCCGACCCCGGACGCAAGGTCGCCCGGGTCGAGACGCTGGATCCGGCCGAACGCGAGCGCCTGCTCGTCGCGTTCAACGACACGGCCGTGCCGACCCCGGACATGAGCGTCACCGAACTGGTCGAGGCCCAGGTGGCGCGCACCCCGGACGCGGTCGCGGTGGTCGCCGAGGGCGAGTCGCTGACGTACCGCGAGCTGGCGGCCCGGGTCGATCGTCTGGCGCGGGAACTGGTCGAGCTCGGGGTGCGCCCGGAGTCGCCCGTGGCGGTGTCGCTGCCGCGCTCGGCCGACCTGGTGGTCGCACTGCTCGCGGTCCTGAAGGCCGGCGGCGCGTATCTGCCGGTCGATCCCAAATACCCCGGCCAACGCCTGCGGGCCATCCTCGAGGAGGCGCGCCCGCGCCTGGTCCTGACCGACTCCGCGACGGTCGCGGCGCTGCCGGAGCACGACGCGCCGGACGTGTTCCTCGACGCGCTCGACCTGTCCACCGCCCGCGCCGCCCTCGAACGGCCGCCGTACGCCGAGCAGTTGGCGTACGTGCTGTACACCTCCGGATCCACGGGCAAGCCCAAGGGCGTCGCGATCACCCATTCCAACGTGGTCAACGGCGTACTGCGGCTCGCATCCCGGGTGGGCATGGAGCCGGGCAAACGCCTCCTGGCGGGCACGTCGATCAACTTCGACGTCTCGGCGTTCGAGATCTTCACCACCCTCGCCGCCGGCGGCGTCGTCGACGTGGTCCGCGACGTACTGGTGCTGGACGAGCGGGAGAGCTGGAGCGGCGCGGTCGTGTCCACCGTGCCGTCGGCCTTCGCCGAACTCGTCGACCGGATCCGCGACCGGGTCGAGGTGGAGACGGTCGTCTTCGCCGGCGAGGCCCTGCCGCCGTCGCTCGTCGACAAGACGCGCGAGGCATTCCCCGGCGTACGGATCGTCAACGCCTACGGGCAGAGCGAGTCGTTCTACGCCACCACCAGTACCGTCTCCGGCGACACCCGGGAATGGGCGGGCAGCGCGCCCGTCGGCACCCCGCTCGGCAACATGCGGGCCTATCTCCTCGGCCCCGACCTCGCGCCGGTGCCGCCCGGCGCGGTCGGCGAGTTGTACGTCGGCGGGAACGTCGGCCGCGGCTACCACGGCAACACCGGATCGACCGCGGAGCGCTTCCTCGCCGACCCGTTCGGCCCGGCCGGCTCGCGCATGTACCGCACCGGGGACCTGGCCCGCTGGAACACCGAGGGCGAACTGCGGTACGTGGGCCGGGGGGACGCGCAGGTCAAGCTGCGCGGCTTCCGGATCGAGCCCGCCGAGGTCGAGGCCGCGCTCACCGCGCACCCCGACATCGCGCGGGCCGCCGTGCTCACCCGGGGCACCGGCGTCGGCACGCGGCTCGTCGCGTACCTGGTGTCGTCGGGCGAGGCCGACGCCGACGCCGTGCGCGGGTTCCTCGCCGAGCGGCTGCCCGAGTACATGGTGCCGTCGGTCCTGATGTTCCTGGACCGGCTGCCGCTGATGCCCAACGGCAAGCTGGACCGGTCCGCGCTGCCCGAGCCGGAGATCGGCACGACCGCCTACCGGGCACCGCGCAATGCCCGCGAGCAGGCCCTGGTCCGACTGTTCGCCGAGGTGCTCGGCATCGACCGGGTCGGCATCGACGACAACTTCTTCGCGCTCGGCGGGCACTCCCTGCTCGCCACCCGGCTGATCAGCCGGGCCCGCGCCGACCTGGGGATCGAGATACCCATCCGCAAGATCTTCGACCTGCCGACAGTGGCCGCGCTCGCACCGTGGTCGGAGGAACCGACGGCTCCCCGCCGCCCCGGTTTGCGCAAGATGACCGTAGAGGAGTGAGGCAATGATTCCGCTGTCATTCGCACAGCGTCGCTACTGGTTCCTGCACCAACTGGAGGGTGGGGAGACCTGGAACATGGCGGCGGCGTTCCGGCTGACCGGGGCGCTGGACCGGGACGCCCTGGCCGCGGCGGTCCGGGACGTGGTCGAGCGGCACGAGGTCCTGCGCACCACGTACGTGACCGACGACGACGGTGAACCGCACCAGCGGATCCTGCCCCTGGCGCAGGCACTGCCGCAGGCGCGGATGCCGGTGGTCGAACTGGCCGCCGAGGACGTGTCCGGCGCGGTCGACGAGGCCGTCGCGCACGGGTTCGACCTGGCGACCGAAATCCCGTTTCGGGCCAGCCTGTTCCGCTGCTCGCCCGAGGACCACGTGCTGGCCGTGGTGATCCACCACATCGCCACCGACGGCAGCTCGGGCGCGCCGCTGGCCCGAGACCTGGGCGTGGCCTACACCGCGCGCCGCGACGGTCGGGCACCGGAGTGGGAGCCGCTGCCCGTGCAGTACAAGGACTACACGCTGTGGCAGCGCGAGGTCCTCGGCGACGTGGACGACCCGGAGAGCCTGGTCGCGACCCAGATCGAGTACTGGCGCGACGAACTCGAAGGTGTCCCCGAGCCGTTGAACCTGCCGCTGGATCGCCCGCGATCGGTGGAGACGGACACCGCCGGCGACGCGGTCGCCCTCGTGGCGACCCGGGAGGTGTCGGCCGGGCTGGAGAAGCTGGCCACCGAGCGCGGCACGACGATGGCGATGGTCGTGCAGTCCGCGGTGGCGGTGCTGCTGAGCAGGCTCGGCGCCGGGGACGACGTGCCGATCGCCACCCCGATCGCCGGCCGCACCGACGACGCGCTCGCGGACTTGATCGGCTGCTTCGTGAACAACCTGGTGCTGCGCGTGGACCTCTCGGGCGACCCGTCCTTCGTCGATCTGCTCACCCGGACGCGCAACAAGGCGCTGTCCGCCTACGAGCAGCAGGACGTGCCGTTCGACGTGCTGGTGGAGACGCTCAACCCCGACCGCTCGGCCGAGTACCGGCCGCTGTTCCAGGTGATGTGCGGCTGGCAGAACTACGCCCGGCCCAGCTTCGAACTCCCCGGGCTCCGGGTCGAGTTCCAGCAGGCGCTCACCCAGAAGACGATGGTCGACCTGTTCTTCAGCATGGGCATGGACGAGGCGGGCCGACTGCACGGCGACATCCAGTATTCGGGCCGACTGTTCGACCGGGGCACGGTCGAGGACATGGCCGCCCGGTTCGTCCGGGTCCTGGAGCAGGTGGTGGCCGACCCGGGCGTGCGCGTCAAGGACATCGACGTGCTGGTCCGGGGAGAGCGCGAACAACTGCTCGTCGAGGTCAACGACACCACCGAACCCAGCCTGGACCAGGGGCTGTTGGCGGTGATCCACCGGCAGGTGGAGGCGACACCGCAGGCCCTCGCCGTGATCGGCGAGGAGGAGACGCTCACCTATCGGGAACTGGACGTCCGGTCGAACCGGCTGGCGCACTGGCTGGTCGAGCGCGGCGTGCGGGCCGAGTCCCTGGTCGCGGTGTGCCTGCCGCGCACGGTGAACCTGATGGTGGCGATCCTCGCGGTGCTCAAGGCCGGCGGAGCCTACGTCCCGGTCGATCCCGACCACCCGCGCTCGCGGATCGACCACGTCCTCGGTCAGGCGGATCCGCTCCTGGTGCTCGACGCGGACACGTTGGC
Source organism: Embleya hyalina (assembly GCF_003967355.1). Classification (GTDB taxonomy): domain Bacteria; phylum Actinomycetota; class Actinomycetes; order Streptomycetales; family Streptomycetaceae; genus Embleya; species Embleya hyalina. Next base: position 563,030 of record NZ_BIFH01000014.1, read on the forward strand.
CGGCGCGGATTGTTCGGGATACCCGGACTCGGCGCCGGAGGTGGTCGTACGGCCCGACAACACCCAGTACGTGATCTACACGTCGGGCTCGACCGGAACCCCGAAGGGGGTGGCGATCCCGCGCGGCGCGCTGGCCAACTTCGTGGCCGCGACGCGGCGGCGGTTCCCGCTGTCGCCCGACGACCGCATGCTGTTCAGCACGACGGTGTCGTTCGACATGGCCAACACCGAGCTCTACCTGCCGTTCGTCTGCGGCGCGACCATGGTCATGGCGACCAGGGACACGGTCACCGAACCGTCGAGGATGGTGGCGTTCCTGCGCCGGCACGGGGTCACCGTGGTGCAGGCCACACCCGCGTTCTGGCAGATGGTGCTGACCCACGAGCCGACCGCCGCGCGGGGCCTGCGGATCATCACCGGCGCGGAGGCGGTACCGGTACGGCTGGCCGAGGCGCTGGCCGACCAGGCCGTCGAGGTGGGCAACTGGTACGGCCCCACCGAGACCACGACGTGGTCGACCATGGCGCCGGTCAAGGCCGGGGCGGGGGTCGCGATCGGGACTCCGGTCGGCAACACGCAGGTGTACCTGCTCGACGCGCGGCTGCGCCCGGTGCCGCGCGGGGTACAGGGCGAGCTGTACATCGCCGGTACCGGTATGGCGCGCGGCTATCAGGGTCGGCCGGACCTGACCGCGGAGCGGTTCGTGCCGTGCCCGTTCGGCCCGGCCGGGGCGCGGATGTACCGCACCGGGGACCTGGCGCGGTGGAACCGCGACGGCCTCCTGGAGTACATCGCGCGCACCGACCACCAGGTGAAGATCCGGGGCTACCGGATCGAGTTGGGGGAGATCGAGCACGCGCTGGCCGGGCATCCCGCGGTCGCGCAGGCGGCGGTGGTGGTCCGCGAGGACCGGGAGGACGACCGGCAGATCGTGGGTTACGTGGTGCCCGCGTCCACCGTCGGCGGATCGGCCGATCCCGGCGCGGCGGCCGGCGAGGGGCCGCGCGTGTACGACGACGAGGCGACCGTCGCGCTGCTCGCCGAACTGACCGAGCACCTGCGCGGGCGCCTGCCCGAGTACATGGTGCCCGCCTCGGTGATCGCGCTCTCGCGGATCCCGCTGACGCCCAACGGCAAGCTCGACCGGGCGGCACTGCCCGCGGAGCAGACCGGCGCCGCGGTCGGCGAAGGGCCCCGCGACGTCACCGAGGAGAAGTTGTGCGCGCTCTTCGGCGAGTTGCTCGGCCGGGAGAGCGTCGGCATCCACGAGGACTTCTTCGCCCTCGGCGGGCACTCGCTGATGGCCACCCGACTCAGCGTGCGCATCCGCGCCATGTTCCACGTCGACGTGCCCCTCAGGACGATCATCAAGTTCCCGACGGTGGCCGAGTTGGCCTCGCTCGTGCTCATCGGCGGCATCCCCGTGGGCGACAACGTCGACCCGTTCGGGGTGGTGCTGCCGCTGAACAACGATCCCGGGACGGGCAAGGAGCCCCTGTGGTTCTTCCACGGGGGAGGCGGCCTGGGCTGGGCCTACTTCAGCTTCGTGATGCACGTGCCGGACCGCCCGGCCTACGCCCTGCAGTCACGCGGCTCCAACGGCGTGGACGCCCTGGCGGGCTCCGTCGAGGAGATGGTCGACGACTACATCGCCGAGATGTTGAAGATCCAGCCGGAAGGCCCCTTTTACCTCATCGGCTGGTCCTACGGCGGCACCGTCGTGCAGGCCGTCGCGGAGGGGCTCGACCGGCGCGGGCACGAGGTCGCCCTGGTGGCCATCCTCGACTCCCAGCCGGGCGGCGAGGGCTTCTCGGAGATCCACGCCGGCAAGACGCTGGAGGACTACCGGGACGAACTCGAGGAGTTCTTCGGCCAGTACATCGGCACCGACAACCAACAGGACTTCCTGGACACCATGTCGAAGGTGTTGGCCAACAACACCCGGCACATCATGTCCTTCCAATCGCCGGTCTACCGCGGCGACGTGGTGTTCTTCAGCGCGACGCTCAAGGACGATCTCTACGCGCACATGTGGCGACCGCTGGTCCTGGGTGACATCGAGGTGCACGACGTGCGCGCCACGCACCACGAGATGAACATGCCCGCGCCCGTGGCCGAGGTCATGGAGGTCGTGGTCCGCAAGCTCGCGGACGCGGAGCGAACGGCCGTCGACCGACCGTAGCGGGATCTCGCCGGATTTCCATGAACGATCGAATACATGATTGGGGTTGGTCGGGGTGAGCGCACCCGGCATGTCCGCGCCGGACCGGGAGCAAACCGCGCTGTTGTGCGTGCCGTTCGCCGGAGCGGGACCGTCGTTCTTCCACCCGTGGCGGGCACCGGCCGCGGACCGGTGGCGGGTGGTCCCGGTCGAACTGCCGGGCCGGGAACGGCGGATCCTGGAGACGCCGTATCGCAACGTGGTCGAGGCGGCCAAGAACTCGGTCGACGAGATCGTCGCGAACCTCGGCCGGGGGACGCGGACCGTGTTGTTCGGGCACAGCCTGGGCGCGGTGCTGGCATACGAGTTGGTGCATCTGCTGAGCACGCGCGGGGTACCCGTCGAGCGGCTGGTGGTCAGTGGCTCGCCGGGTCCGTGGACCCAGCGCGAGCGGCGGGCGACCGGTCTGCCGGACGAGGAATTCCTGGCCCGGGTGGAGGAGTTCGCCGGGTTTCGGCACGAGGCTCTGGACCATCCGGAGATGCGCGAGCTGATCCTGCCCGTGTTGCAGGCCGACTGCGAGATGCACGAGAACTACCTTCCGAGCACCGACGACCCCGTGTCGGTGCCGATCTGCTCGATTCGCGGCAGCCACGACGGCCTGGTCGACGCGGACCAGGCCCGGGAGTGGCGGGACGCGACCACGAGCACGTTCGAATACGCGGAATTCCCGGGCGATCACATGTATCTGGTCGATCACGCCCGGGAGATCCTGGATCTGATCGAGGCACAATCCGCCCACGACACCACGCGGTGACGAGCGGCCGCCTGCCGGAGGGGCGGTGCCCCGACCCGGGGCGATACGACGGAATGCCATGTCGGCGGCCATGTCAGCGGCCGTGTCAGGGGTGTGACAGTCGGGTGACAGTCACCGTGGAAATGGTGGATGCATGAAAAGTTCGGCGATCGCAGTTTCCGGGCTGCGCAAGGCATACGGCGACCGGACGGTGCTCGACGGCATCGACTTCGAGGTCGCCGAGGGATCGGTTTTCTCCATGCTCGGCCCGAACGGGGCGGGCAAGACGACGACGGTGAACGTTTTGGCGACGTTGCTGAAGGCCGATTCCGGAACGGTGCACGTCGCCGGGCACGACGTGGTGACCGCGACCAGGCAGGTACGCGCGGCGATCGGGGTGACCGGTCAATTCGCCGCGGTGGACGAGTTGTTGTCGGGTCGGGAGAACCTGCAACTGATGGCGGACCTGAAGCGGGTGCGCTCCGGGGAACGGGTGGTCGAGCGGCTGCTGGAGCGCTTCGACCTGGTCGAGTCGGCGGACAAGCGCATCTCGACCTACTCCGGCGGCATGACCCGCAAACTGGACCTGGCGATGACGCTGGTCGGCGACCCGCGGATCATCTTCCTGGACGAGCCGACCACGGGCCTGGACCCGCGCAGCCGACGCACGATGTGGGGGATCGTCCGCGAGTTGGTGGCCGACGGCACCACCATCTTCCTCACCACCCAATACCTCGACGAGGCCGACCACCTCTCCGACCGGGTCGTGGTGCTGGACCACGGCAGGCTCGTCGCCGAGGGCACCCCCGACGAGCTCAAGCGTCAGGTCCCCGGAACGCACGTCCGGCTCCGGTTCGCCGACCTCGACGAACTCGACGCGGCGGCGCGCGTGCTCGGCGGCGGCACCAGGGACGACCAGGAACTGCTCCTGCGGGTGCCCAGCGACGGCCAGTCGAAGTCGCTGCGGGCCCTGCTGGACCGGCTCGACGAGTACCGGCTCAACGCCCAGGAGTTCTCCGTGCACACCCCGGACCTCGACGACGTCTTCCTCGCCCTGACCGGGCACGCCGGCGAGGAGGCGATCGCGTCATGAGCAACGTCGCCACCGCGTGGGCCGACTCGACGATCATGTTGCGCCGCAACCTCAAGCACACCATGCGCAACCCCCTCGTGCTGTTCAACGCGATCCTGTTCCCGATCGTGCTCCTGCTGATGTTCGTCAAGGTGCTCGGCGGCGCCTTCGAGGTCGGCGAGAGCTACATCGACTACTCCACGCCGGGCATGCTCGTGATGGCCGTCAGCTACGGGCTCGGGTCCACCGCGACGGCCGTCAACGACGACATGACCAAGGGCATCATCAACCGCTTCAAGGCGATGGACATCTCCCGCGGCGCCGTGCTCACCGGGCAGGTCATCGTCACCACGGTGCGCTGCCTGGTGGCCTGCACGGCGATCGTCGCGGTGGCCTTCGCGATGGGGTTCGACCCGGACGCGAGCGCGCTCGACTGGCTCGGCGTGCTCGGCTTCGTCGTACTGCTCACCGTCGCCGCCGCCTGGCTCACCGTCGCGGTGGGACTGGCCGCGAAGACCGCGGAATCGGCCGGCCTGGCCACCGTGCCGCTGATCATGCTGCCGTTCCTGAGCAGCGCCATCGTGCCCGCGGACACGATGGGCGCCGGAGTGCGTCAGTTCGCCGAATACCAGCCCTTCACCCCGATCATCGAGACGCTGCGCGGGCTGTTGGCGGGCGACCCGTCGACCGGCGACGCGCTCGCGGGCATCGGCTGGTGCCTGGGGCTCGCCATCGTCGGCTACGTGTGGGCGATCTCCACCTTCAAGAAGCGGGCGTGACCTCGACCGACACCGGCTTCACGAAGCGAGCGTGACCTCGACCAAGCGGGACCAGTTCGTTCGTGTCCCCTCCCGAGCCGCCTCGGCGAAACCCCCGTCGCCGAGGCGGCGTCGCGCGTTCTGCTCGATCCGCGCCGCGTCCGGGTGGGAGCGGTCCGGCAACCCGCGTACGTCCGCGCTCGCCGCGAGCAGCCGCGCGGCCTGTACGGGATCGTCGCCACGCAGCGCCAGGTCCGCGACCCCGACGAGCACCTGAGCGATCACCGGGGCGTGTCCCGCCTCGGTCGCCGCCCGACAGGCCGCCGCCCGATGCTCGCGCGCCTCGTCGAGATCCTCGGCCAGATAGCCGAGCAGATCGTGCGTCGCCGCGCGGACGTACGGATGCCGCGCCTCCTCGCCCAACATGGCCGTCGCCACGTCGAGTTGCCGGCGCGCCTGCTCGGTGTCGCCGCCCCACCGGGCGAGTTCCGCCCGGGCGAAGGCCAACTCGGCCAGCGCGTCCGGCCAGGTGACCCGCTTCGCGTGCCGCTGCGCCTCGGCCATGGCGGCCGCGCCCGCCTCCGCGTCGCCCAACAGCCAGTACAGCTGGGCCTGCCGCGAACGCATCCGGATCACGTCCTCCAGGGCACCGACCTCGGTGACCACCGCGATCGCCTGCTCGTAGTGCTCGCACGCCCCGGCGAACTCGCCGCGCACGGCGATCCGATCCGCCAGTTCGGTCTGGGCGAACGAGATCCCGAACCGCTCGCCGATCTCCCGGAACTCGGCCAGCGCCATCTCCAGATACGCGTCCGCGTCCCGCCCGCCCTGGCCGAGCATGATCCGCATCTTGCCCAGGTGCAGCCGGGCCAGCGCGCGCACCCACGGGTCCTCGTTGTCGAGCAGCGGTTCGAACGCGGGCAGGAACGCGTCGGGCGCCTGCAACAGGCGCTCCAGCGCGGCGACGAGCCCGAGCAGCGGATACCTGCGCCGGCTGCGCAGGCTGAACCGGTGCGCCTCGCGGATCCACACCGCCGCCTGGTGCTCGTCGCTGCGCCCGGAGCTGACGAACAGCACGACCAGCGCGTACACCATGGCCCGGATCTCGTCGGTCACCTCGCCCGGCGTCCGGGTGGCCGCGATGATCAGCTCGATGCCCTCGGTCCGGTGTCCGCTGAGCCACCAGTACCAACCCGTGCCCGCGGCCAGCCGCATCGCCGCCTGCGCCTCGCCCGCGGCCAGTGCGCCGCGCATCGCCGCGCTGATGTTGTCGTGCTCGGTCTCCAGCGTGGCGAGCCATTCCAACTGCTCGGCGCGGCGCAGATGCGGCTCCGCGGTCTCGGCGAGTTCGGTGAACCAGGCCAGGTGCGCGTGGCGCGCCCGGTCCGATTCCCCCGCCTCGGCGAGCCGGTGCCGGGAATACTCCTTGATCGTGCCGATCATCCGGTAGCGCTGGGTACGATCGCCCTCGACGAGCAGCAGCGACTTCTCGGTCAGCGCGGTGAGCAATTCGAGCACCTGCTCCGGGTCGACCGCGTCGCCGGCGCAGACCCGTTCGGCCGCCTCCAGGCTCGCCCCGCCGGCGAACACCGAGAGCCGGCGCAGGACCACCCGCTCGACGTGCGTGAGCAGTTCCCAGCTCCAGTCGACGGCCGCGCGCAGCGTCCGGTGCCGGGGCAGTGCGGTCCGACTGCCGCTGGTCAGCAGCCGGAACCGGTCGTCGAGCCGGTTGGCGAGCTGGTAGATCGACATGGTGCGCAACCGGGCCGCGGCCAGTTCGATCGCCAGCGGCATACCGTCCAACGCCCGGCACACGCGCGCCATCGTCTCCGGCGCGGGAGCCTCGACCCACAGGTCCCGGCGCACCGCCCCGGCCCGGTCGCGCAGCAGCCGCACGGCGGGCGAGGACTCGATCTCGTCGGGGCTCGCGTCCGCGCCCGGCAGGGCCAGCGGCTCGACCAGCCACAACGCCTCGCCGGTGATGCCCAGCGGCTCCCGGCTCGTGGCCAGGATCCGCAGCCGCCGGCACTCCCCGAGCACCCGGTGGGCGAACACCGCCGCGGACTCGATCACGTGCTCGCAGTTGTCCAGGATCAGCAGCGCCTCCCGCTCGCGGATCGCGGCGATCAGCCGGTCCGTCGGCTCCACGCTGGGCGCCGCGCCGAGCAGCGCGTCGCGCAGGCCGAGGCCGGCGAGGGTGGAGCGGGCCACGTCGCCGTCGGCGCCGATGGCGGCCAGCTCCACCAGCCAGACCCCGTCCGGCAGGTCGTCGAGCAGGGTGCGGGCGGTCTCCGTGGCCAACCTGGTCTTGCCCGCCCCGGCCGGCCCGATCACCGTGGTGAGCCGGTGCTCGGTGACGAGTTCGCGGACCGCGGCGATGTCGGCGTCCCGCCCGACGAAGGTGGTCAGCTCGGCCCGCAGGTTGCTCCTGCGGCTCTCCTCCCGCCGCCCCAACTCGCCCCGCAGCAGCGCGACATGCAACGCGGCCAGCTCCGGCGAGGGGCCCACGCCCAGCTCGTCGGCCAGGGCCTGCCTGGTGCGCTGGTACACCAGCAGCGCGTCGCTGTCGCGCCCGGTCGCGACCAGCGCGCGCATCAGCGCGGTGGCGAACCGTTCCCGCAGCGGATGTGTGGTCACCAGGTCGGTCAACTCGGTGACCACCTCGGCGCCGCGCCCGAGGGTGACCTCCGCGTCGAACCGCTCCTCGGTGGCGGTCAGGCGTAAACCTTCCAGGCGCACGATCGCGGCGTCGAACGCCGCGCTGTCCGACAGGCCGACGTCCTGCATGGCCGCACCGCGCCACAGGTCCAGGGCCTCGCGCAGCAGACGCACCCGCCGGGAGGCGTCCTCGGTGCGCAGGCGCCCCGCGGCGACGAGGCGTTCGAACCGCACCGCGTCGACGGCGTCGGGTTCCACGGTCAGCCGGTAGCCGTCCGGCTGCCCCTCGATCAGCCCGTCGGGCAGCGCCTTGCGCAGCCGGGACACCAGGCGTTGCAGTGCGTTGGTCGCGTCGACGGGCGGGTGTTCGCCCCAGATCCAGTCCACGAGCACGGCCTTGGGGACGGGGTGGCCCGGTCTGAGCGCGAGGGCGATCAGCAACGCGCGCAACCGCGCGCCCGGCACGTCGGCCGAACCGCCGGCGTCCGTGCGAACCTCGAAAGGACCCAGCATCCCGATCTGCACCCGCCGATTTTGCCACGGTTGTTCGGCCCGCCCGACCGGGCCCCGAAACCTTGACGGACCCGGGACGCGATATGGCGCGTCCGCGTGTCGATACCGCGCGGGAAATTCGGCACCGATTTCGGGGCGATCGGCGACGGCCGCCGAAAAACCGGGCGGCGCCGGAATCAATGCCCGAGCGATCCACGGCAATTCATCGAGGCCGGGCGGCCCTTGAACGGCCCGTGCCGTATTACTGTCCTGTCGGCGGGACATCGGCGTCCGTCGGTGTGCGCGGACCACCGTCCCTTGCACCGGGTTTCCCCGGCGATTTATGTTGGCGACGCGAGTTTGCCCCGACAGCCGCCCACCGTAACGCTCTTCGGTCGGCGTGCACAGGCGGTCGCTTTTCACCTCGGGGTCCCCGGTGCCGCCGGCACGAGCCAATCGTCGAACAGCGGGCGCAACGCCTGCGGATGGCGTCGTCATGCCGGTTCGCCGGCGCATTCCCGATCCGTTCGGCGGAGGAAGGAGAGGCTGGCCATGGAATCGCTGCCGCGTATCCACGAACGAGGCGGACAGGACGAGACATCGGAGGGGCGGGCGGCGCCGACGAGTGCGCCGACGGCCCTCGTACGGGAAATCGCGGCGCTGTGGGGGGAATACCTCGACGGTCGCGAGGTCGCGGCGGACGACGACTTCTTCGCGATCGGCGGCAATTCGCTGATCGGGATCAAGATCATCGATCGGGTGTCCCAGGACTACGGCGTCGCGCTGTCCGTGCGTGGGTTCTACCTGGCCCAGACCCCGGCCCGGGTCGCCGAGTTGATCGAACAGGAAAGGGCGCGAACGTGAGGTTGACGCCGGGTGCCGCACGCGAGATCGACCTCGACCGCGTCGACCTGTTCGACCTGGACCTGTACACCTCGGGCGATCCGCACCCGATCTGGGACGTGATGCGCGCCGAGGCGCCGCTGCACCACCAGGTCCTGCCGGACGGGCGCGAGTTCTGGTCGGTGACCCGCTACGACGACGTCTGCGCCGTGCTCGGCGACCACCGGAGGTTCACCTCCGAGCGCGGCACGGTGGTCACCCACCTCGGGGAGGACGACGTCGCGGCGGGCAAGCTGATGACCTCCACCGATCCGCCGCGGCACACCCAGGTGCGCCGGGCGATCGGCGCGCGGCTCACCGCGCGCGCGGTGGCCTCGTGGCAGGACCGGATCCGGGAGGCCATCGTGCGCTTCCTCGAACCGGCCCTCGACGGCGGCACGTTCGACCTCGCGGAGAAGGCGCACCGGCTCCCGATGATCGTCGCGGGACCGCTGCTCGGGATCCCCGAACGGGACTGGGACGAGCTGGTACAGCTGACCGCGATGGTCACCGCGCCCTCGGACCCGCACTTCCGGCACGGCAGCGAGGCCGCGACGCTGGCCATCTCCCACCACGAACTCGTCACCTATGTCACCGAATGGGTCAAACGGCGGCGGATCGCCGGGGGCGAGGACGGCAGCCTGCTCGACCACCTGATGACCGTGAAGGCGGGCGACGCGCCGCTGACCGACGAGGAGATCGCGCTCGACGGCTACAGCATCCTGCTCGGCGCCAACGTGACCACGCCGCACACCGTTTCGGGCACGGTGCACGCGCTGATCGAGCGGCCCGAGCAGTTCGCCAAGGTCCAGGCCGACCCCTCGCTGGTGCCGTCCCTGGTCGAGGAGGGCCTGCGCTGGACCTCGGCCGCGTGCAACTTCATGCGCTACGCGGTCGACGACACCGAGATCGGCGGCGGTACGATCCCCGCCCGCGGCGCGGTCGTCGCGTGGATCGGGTCGGCCAACCGGGACGAGTCGCAGTTCACCGACCCGCACCAATTCGACGTCACCCGGCGCGAGAACCGCCACGTCGCGTTCGGATTCGGGCCGCACTACTGCATCGGCGGACCGCTGGCCCGGCAGACGCTGCGCATCTTCTTCGAGGAACTGCTCGGTCGATTCGGGTCGATCGAACTCGACGGCGAGCCGCAACATCTGCGGTCGTACTTCATCGCCGGGATGACCCACCTCCCCATCGTCGCCCAGAAACGAACGACGCCATGACATCCGGCACCGCCCCCGCCACGTCGCCGTGGTTCGTCCGGCCGCCCGCCGGCGAGTACCCGGCCCGGCTGTTCTGCTTCCCCTACTCCGGCTCCGGCGCCTCCGCGTTCAGCGCCTGGCCGGCCACGATCGACGACGTCGAGGTGTGCCCCGTGCAGTTCCCCGGCCGGGAGAGCCGGCTGGCCGAACCGCACTACGGCACCTACGAGGATCTGGCCGCGGCCCTGGTGGAACCGCTGGCGTCGCGCCTGGACCGGCCGTTCGCGTTCTTCGGGCACTGCGCGGGCGCGCTGCCCGCGTTCGAGACCGCGGTCCGGCTCGCCGAACTGGACCTGCCGGGACCGGACCGCCTGTTCGTGTCGGGCCAACCCGCGCCGCACGACGCCGCGAGCGATCGCATGCTCACCATGACCGAGGCCGAACTGCACGCCGAATTGGTGTCGGTGGTGCGCGGCCGGGGCATCGAGCCGCGGCCGGACATGGTCGAGGTGGGGATGAGCGTGCTGCTCGACGACCTCGCCGCCGCGCGCGCCTACCGCAGGGTCGAACCGGTTCGGCTGGACTGTCCCATCGTCGTCCTGCACTGGCGCGAGGACCCCGACGTCACCCCGGAGCAGCTGGAGGGCTGGCACCGGTACGCGGATTCGGTCGAGATCCGGGTCGTCGAGGGCGGCCACCACGACTTCATGAACGCGCCGGACGAGCTGCTGGAACTGCTGACCTCCCGGCGGTGACGGCGGCAACGGCGGTGACGGCGGGGCGGCCCGCGAGCGCCGCCCGGCGAGGGAATCGGAAGGAATTCGTATGAGTGGCGCAGCCACCGATATTGCCGTCGTCGGGATGTCGTGCCGCTTCCCCGGTGTGCACGGTCCGGACGAGTTCTGGCGCCTGCTGGTCGACGGCGGGTCCACCATCGGGACCTTCCCCGAGCGGCGGGCCGCCGACGTGCGGCGCTCGACCCACCCGGACGCCGCCACGGTGAACGCGGGTTCCTTCCTCGACGCCATCGACGGGTTCGACGCGGAGTTCTTCGGCACGGACGCGGCGGAGGCCACCGCGATGGACCCCGTGCAGCGACTCGGCCTGGAACTCGCCTGGGAGGCCGTCGAGGACGCCCGGATACCGGCGTCCGCGCTGGCCGGCCGGGAGGTCGACGTCGTGGTCGGCAGCGCGCCCTCGGGCTACGAGGTGCTGCGCAGGCTGTCCGGCGGCGACCGGGACGACCACTACGCCGCGCTCGGCTCCGGCGGCGCGTTGATCGCGAACCGGATCTCGACCCTGTTCGACGTGCGCGGGATGAGCCTGTGCGCGGACTCGGGCCAGTCCTCCTCGCTCGTGTCGTTGGCGCTCGCGTGCGATCGGATCCGCGCCGGCGCGGTCGAGCTGGCGCTCGCGGGCGGCGTGCACCTGATCGCCGACCCGGAAGCGGGCCTCGGCCTGGCGAACCTGGGCGCGTTGTCGCCCGAGGGCCGCTGCTTCCCCTTCGACGAACGCGCCGGCGGCTTCGTCCGGGGCGAGGGCGGGGCGTTCGTCCTGCTCAAGCGGCTCGACCTGGCCGTCGCCGACGGCGATCACATCTACGCGGTGGTGCGCGGCTGGGGGGTGGGCAGCGGCGGCGCGACCAGCCGGATGCCGGATCCCAGCCCGGCCGGGCAGGCGGCGGTGATCCGGGCCGCGCTGGAGCGGTCGGGCGTGCCGTTCGACACCGTCGACTACGTCGAGGCGCACGGCACCGGGACCCGGGTCGGCGATCCGGCCGAGGCCGCCGGGCTGCGCGAGGTGTTCCGGGCGACCGGGCGCGATCGCCCGCTGGTGATCGGCTCGGCCAAGACCAACGTCGGGCACCTGGAACCGGCCGCCGGCATCGTCGGCTTCGTCAAGGCCGCGCTGTGCCTGGACCGTGCGCACCTGGTGCCGCACCCGAACTTCCGCACACCCAACCCCGCCATCCCGGACTTTCACCGGCACTTCGACGTCCTGCGCGCCGCCCGGCCCTGGCCGAGCCCGGCCGCGGGGCCGCGACGGGCGGGGGTGTCGGCGTTCGGTCTGGGCGGGACGAACGCGCACGTGATCCTCGAACAGGCGCCGCCGGAGCGAGCGCGTGCCCGCGCCGCCGACACGGGGACGGTGCCCTGGGTGTTGTCGGCGCGTACCGAGCCCGCCCTGCGCGAGCAAGCGGCACGGTTGCGGGACCGGCTGAGCGCGGACGCGTCGCCGTCGGCGGCCGATGTGGGTCACTCGCTGGTCTCGACCCGAGCGTCGTTCGCCCACCGGGCGGTGGTCCTGGGCACCGACCGCGAGGAGGCCCTGAGCGGGCTCGATCTGCTTGCGGGGGGCGGCGATTCGGCCCGTGTGCTGCGCGGGGTCGCCGCGAACCCGCCGGGCCCGATCGTCTTCGTCTTCCCCGGCCAGGGGTCGCAGTGGGTGGGCATGGGCAGGCGGTTGTACGCGGAGTCGGAGGTCTTCGCCCGCTCGATCGACGAGTGCGCGCGGGCCCTGGAACCGTGGCTGGACTGGTCGTTGTGCGACGTGGTCACGGGTTCGGACCCGGCGGCGCTGCTCGAGCGCGGCGACGACGTGGTGCAGCCGGCGCTGTTCGCGATGATGGTGTCCCTGGCCCGGGTCTGGCGCTCGCTGGGTGTGGTCCCCGACGTGGTGGTGGGGCACTCCCAGGGGGAGATCGCCGCGGCCTGCGCGTCGGGCGCGCTCTCCCTCGACGACGCGGCGCGCGTCGTCGCGCTGCGCAGCACGGCGCTGACCGAACTGGCCGGACTGGGCGGGCTGAACGCGGTGTTCGCGCCGCCGGACTGGGTCGAGGAGCGGTTGCGGCCGTGGTCCGGGCGGTTGTGCGTGGGCGCGGTCAACGGGCCGGGCTCGGTGGTGATCTCCGGCGACCTCGAGGCACTGGCGGAGTTCGCCGCGATGGCGGCCGGCGACGGTGTCCGGGTGCGCCGGGTCAGGATCGAATACGCGTCGCACTCGCACCAGGTCGAACGTATCCGGGACCGGGTGCTCGCCGCCGCCGAGGGCATCTCCCCCCGGGCATCGGTCGCGGCGTTCCACTCCACGGTCACCGGCGGCCCGCTCGACACCCGCGGGCTCGACGGCTCGTACTGGTACGACAACCTGCGCTCCAAGGTGCGGTTCGGCGAGGTGATCGAAGACCTGATGCGCGAGCCCGGCGGCGTGTTCGTGGAGATCAGCCCGCATCCGGTACTCGCCGTGGCGATGGCGGAGACCGCCGACGCGCTGGCCGCCTCGCCGGTGGTGTCGGGCACCCTGCACCGGGACGACGGGAGTCTGGGTCGGGTCCTGGCGGCATCGGCCGAACTGTACGTGCGCGGCGTGCCGGTGGACTGGACGGCCTGCTTCGGCGCGGCCCGGCCGGGCCGGATCGCCCTGCCGACCTACCCGTTCCGGCGGCAGCGGTATTGGCTGACGCCGCCCGCCGACGCCACCCCCACGGAGCCGAACTCCCGTACGGATGACCTGGATTCGGAGCTCTCGGTGCGCAAACTCGTGTGCGCCGAGACGGCCGCCCTGCTGAGCGCGCCCGACGCGCCCGTCACCGGCGCCGAACTCGCCGCGAGGTCGACCGAGACCTTCAAGGCCCTGGGCTTCGAGTCCTCGATGGCGGTACGGCTGCGCAACCGGCTCACGGCGGCGGCCGGGGTACGACTGCCCGCCACCGTCGCGTTCACCTACCCGACCCCACAGGCGCTCGCCCGGCACATCTTCGCCCTGCTCGGACCGACGGTCCCCGAAGTCCCGGAAACGGCGCCGGAATCGCCGCCGCAGACCTCGTCGGCGGCTCCGAACCCGGTGCCGGAGACACCTTCGGCGAGCCGCAGCGACGACGAATTGTACGAACTGATCGACCGCGGATACGTGTAGCGCCACCCGTTCGTCCGAGCAATCGTTGGGGGAGTTCCCGTGGAGGATGTCGACAAGCTCCGGTCCTACCTGCGCCGTGCCGTCGGCGACGCGCAGGTGTTGCGCGAGCGGGTACGCGCGTTGGAGGAGTCCGCTCGCGAGCCGGTCGCGGTGGTGGGCATGGGGTGTCGTTACCCGGGCGGGGCGAACTCCCCCGAAGGGTTGTGGGACGTGGTCTTCGGCGGGGTCGACGCGGTGGGTGACTTCCCGACGGATCGCGGCTGGGACCTGGAGGCGCTGTACGACCCGGACCCCTCGGCACAGGGGAGGACGTACACCCGCTCGGGCGGATTCCTCCCCGATCTCGCCGAGTTCGACGCGGCGTTCTTCGGGATCAGCCCCCGTGAGGCGCTGGCGATGGATCCGCAGCAGCGGGTGATCCTGGAGACGTCGTGGGAGGCGCTGGAGCGGGCCGGGATCGACCCGGCCGGGTTGCGGGGCTCGGCGACCGGGGTGTTCACCGGGATCTACGCGGTCGACTACGGTCCGCGGATGGGCGGCGGGGCGGCCCCCGAGGTGGAGGGCCACTCGATGGCCGGGACGTACACCAGCGTGGCCTCGGGCCGGGTGGCGTACGTACTGGGCCTGGAGGGCCCGGCGATCTCGATCGACACCGCGTGCTCGGCGTCGCTGGTCGCCGTGCACCAGGCCGTACGGTCCCTGCGCTCGGGGGAGTGCACGTTGGCACTGGCCGGCGGGGTGTCGGCGCTGCCGAGCCCCGGGATGCTGGTGGAGGCCGCCCGGCAGCGCGGCCTGTCCGCCGACGGGCGGTGCAAGTCCTTCGCCGAGGCGGCCGACGGCACCGGCTGGGGCGAGGGCGCCGGCGTGCTGGTCCTGGAGCGGCTGGCGGACGCGCGGCGCCACGGCCGGCGGATCCTGGCGGTGATCCGGGGCTCGGCGATCAACCAGGACGGGGCCTCCAACGGGCTGACCGCGCCGAACGAACTGGCGCAGCGGCGGGTCATCCGCGCCGCCGTGGCCGACGCCGGGCTCTCGCCCGCCGACGTGGACGCGGTGGAGGCGCACGGGACCGGCACCCGGCTGGGCGACCCCATCGAGGCGGAGGCGCTGCTCGCCACCTACGGGCAGGGCCGTGCCGCCGGACCGCTGTGGCTGGGCTCGCTCAAGTCGAACATCGGCCACACGCAGGCCGCGGCGGGCGTCGGCGGCATGATCAAGATGATCATGGCGATGCACCACGGGGTGTTGCCGAAGACGCTGCACGTGGACCGCCCGACCCCGCACGTCGACTGGTCGTCCGGCGCGGTGGAACTGCTGACCGAGGCCCGGGAATGGACCGCCACACCCGGACGGCCCCGGCGCGCGGGCGTGTCGTCCTTCGGGATCAGCGGTACGAACGCGCACGTCGTGCTCGAAGAGGCACCCGAGGCATCGGAGGCACCCGAGACGGAGGAGCCGGCGACCCCGCCCGTGCCGGAACCGCGTCCGGGGGCGGTGCCGTGGGTGGTGTCGGCGCGCTCGGCCGAGGCACTGCGGGAGCAGACGCTGCGGTTGCGGGACGGCCTGGCCGCGGACCCCGATCCGTCGCTCGCGGGCGTGGGTCGCGCGCTGGTGACGACACGATCGTTGTTCGAGCACCGCCGGGTGGTGATCGGCGCCGGCCGCGACGAGCTGCTCGCCCGCCTGGGCACCGACGTCGGCACGACCAGGAATCCGCCCGGGGTGGTCTCCGGCACCGTCGAACCCCTCGGCAAAACGGTGTTCGTCTTCCCCGGCCAGGGCTCGCAGTGGGTCGGCATGGGCCGGGAACTCCTGGAGGCGTCCCCGGTTTTCGCCGAGGGGATGAACGAGTGTGCCCAGGCCCTCGCGCCGTGGGTGCCCTGGTCGCTGATCGACACCGTGCGCGGCGAGCCGGAGGGCGCGGACCTGGAGCGCATCGAGGTCGTGCAACCCGTGCTGTTCGCGGTGATGGTGTCGCTGGCGCGGGTGTGGCGCTCCTTCGGGGTGACCCCCGACGCGGTGATCGGACACTCCCAGGGCGAGATCGCCGCCGCCTGCGCGGCCGGCGCGCTGAGCCTGCCGGAGGCGGCCAGGATCGTCGCCCTGCGCTCGCAACTGCTGGCCACCGCCACCCAGGACGGCGGCCTGGCCGGAATCGTGCTGCCCGAACGGCGGGTCCGGGAAATGCTGGAGCGGGTCGGTCCCGGAGTGGTGATCGCGGGCATCAACGGCCCCTACTCGACCACCGTCGCGGGCGAGGCCGGCGCGGTCCGGGAGGTGGTCGCGCTCTGCGAGGCCGAGGGCGCCCGCGCCCGGTGGATCCCGGCGAGCGTGCCCGGGCACTCGCCCCTGGTGGACCGGTTCGAGGGGCCGCTGCAAGAGATCCTCGGCCGGGTCGCCTCCGTGTCCTCGCCGGTGGCCTTTCACTCGACCGTCACCGGTGGGCCGCTCGACACGGCGGGACTGGACGGCGCGTACTGGTTCCGCAACATGCGCGAACCGGTGCAGTTCGAGGCGGCCATGCGCAGCCTCCTCGACACCGAGCACGGCGCGTTCATCGAGATGAGCCCGCACCCGCTGCTCACGATCAACATCCGCGACATGCTCGACCACACCCCCGGCGGCGGTGGGGTGGTGGTGGGCTCGCTGCGCCGCGGCGAGGGCGGGCCGGCCCGGTTGTACCGGTCGATGGCCGAGGCATTCGTGGCGGGTGTCCCGGTGTCGTGGGAGGCGGCGTTCCCGGGCGGCGACGGGCCCGCGGTCGAGTTGCCCACGTACGCCTTCCAACGGCAGCGCTACTGGCTGGACGTGCCCGTGGAGGGCGCCGCCCCGGGCAACTCGGACCACCCCCTGCTCGACACCGTGATCGACCTGCCCGACGACGGCGGACAGGTCCGACTGGTGGGCAGCGGGCGGTTGTCCCCGCACCGCCATCCGTGGCTCGCCGACCACGTGGTCCACGGCGCCCCACTGGTGCCGGGCACGGCGCTGGTCGAACTGGCCGCGTGGGCGGCGCACAGGGTGGGCTGCGACGTCGTCGACGAACTCACCCTGGAGACACCGCTGGTGTTGTCCCACACGGCCGATCGGGAGATCCGCGTGGTGATCGACGGCAAGCGCGGGCTCGCCGTGCACTCCAAGGGCGCGGGCGAACCCGAGTGGACACGCAACGCCGTCGGGGTCATCGGAACCGACACCGGGGCCGGCCGGCGCGCCCCCGACCTCGTGGCGTGGCCGCCCCCGGGCGCGGTCGAGGTGCCCGTCGAGGAGGCGTACGCCGGGTCGTCCGCGCTCGGATTCGACCACGGGCCGCTGTTCCGCGGTCTGCGGCGGGTCTGGCGCCGCGACGAAGTCCTCTTCGCGGAGGTCGAGTCGCCGGCCGCCGACGGCGCGGACCCGAGCCGGTTCCGGATCCACCCGGCGCTGCTGCACGCCGCGTTGCTTCCGATCGGCCCGGGGGACGGCGACGAGGGCCGGCTGCCGCATCGCTGGACGGGCATCCGCCTGACCTCCGCCGCGCCCACCGTGCTGCGCGTACGGCTGGCACCCACCGGCGAGGGCGCCCGGTCCGTGGCCATCGCGGACCGTCACGGAGCCCCCGTCGGCGGCGTCGAGTCGCTCACGCTGCGGCCCGTGGACGTCGCGGAGCTGACCGAACTGGGCTTCGATCGGCGGGACTCGCTGTTCCGGGTGGACTGGGTCCCCCTCGCGGTCCGGTCCGGAAAGGCCGCGGGCCGGTTCGCCGTGGCCGGGCCGCCCGACGAACTCGTCGCCTCCCTCGGATCGCACGGGGCGCTGTTCGCCGACCTCGACGAACTCGCCGCCTCCGAGGGCCCGATCCCCCCGATCGTGGTGACCACCATCGA
This sequence comes from Embleya hyalina, assembly GCF_003967355.1. GTDB lineage: Bacteria > Actinomycetota > Actinomycetes > Streptomycetales > Streptomycetaceae > Embleya > Embleya hyalina. Next base: position 580,835 of record NZ_BIFH01000014.1, read on the forward strand.
GCGCGCCGATCCGGGAGTCGACAACACCCCGGCACTGGTCGAGCGCAACCTGCACCGGGTGCTGCGGTGGACCCGGCGCTGGCTCGCCGAGGACCGGTTCGCCGACTCGCGCCTGGTCGTCGTGACACGGGAGGCGGTCGCCGCCGACCCGGCCGACCGCGGCGATCCCGCCGCGGCGGCGATCTGGGGATTCGTCCGCACCGCGCAGACCGAGAACCCGGGCCGGTTCACGCTCGTGGACACGGACGACCGCCCCGACTCGTGGGCGCGCATCCCGGCGGTGGCCGAGACCGGGGAAGCCCAGCTCAGGATCCGGGCGGGCGTGGCGACCACCCCGCGACTGGCCCGTGTACCGGGCACTTCCGCCGAGCACCGGGCCCGGGGCCTCGGCTCCGGGACGGTGCTGATCACGGGCGGAGTCGGCGGCCTGGGCGCGATGTTGGCCCGGCACGTCGTGGAGCGGCACGGGGTGCGCCGGTTGTTGCTGGCCGGCAGGCGGGGCCCGACGGCTCCGGCCGCCGCCGCACTGCGGCGGGAGTTGATCGAGGCGGGAGCCGAGGTCGAGATCGTCGCCTGCGACGTCACGAGCCGCGAGTCCGTCGCGGCGCTGATCGCCGGCGTGCCGGCGGAGCACCCGTTGACGGCGGTGATCCACTGTGCGGCCGTGCTGGCCGACGGGGTCGTCGAGGCGCTGACCGAGGAGCGGGTGGACGCGGTCCTCGCGCCGAAGGTACGCGGCGCCTGGTACCTGCACGAACTGACCAGGCACCTGGACCTGTCCGCGTTCGTGCTGTTCTCCTCGATCGCGAGCGTGCTCGGCACGGCGGGGCAGGCCAACTACGCGGCGGCCAACGCGTTCCTGAACGGACTGGCCGAAGCCCGTCGGGCCGAGGGGCTGGCGGCCGGCTCGCTGTGCTGGGGCTACTGGGCGCAGCGCACCGAGGCGGGCGCGGACATCGGCGAGCTGGACATCGTGCGCCTGCGACGACAGGGCGTGCGGCCGATGGCCACGCACGAGGGGCTGGCGCTGTTCGACGCGGCGATCGCGCGGGACGAGCCGGTGCTGGTGCCGGTGCGGCTGAGCCTGCCGGCGCCGGGCGCGCCGAGTGTCGGGCAGGAGTTGTCGCCGCTCCTGCGTGCGCTGATCGGCACGCCCGCGGGGCCGGGTGTTTCGGGCGCGGGCGCGGGTGCGGGCTCGGGCTCGCCCGTGGGGGAGGCCGCCGACATCGGACTCGCGCGGCGGGTCGCCTCGCTGCCCCCGGCCGAGGCCGAGGCACTGTTGCTCGACGCCGTGCGCACGCAGACCGCGAGTGTGCTCGGCCTCGCCGACGCCGCGCGGGTCGGTCCCGCCTCGGCGTTCAAGGACCTCGGGATCGACTCGCTCATGGCGCTGGAGCTGCGCAACAGGCTGACGGCGGTGACCGGTCTGAAGTTGTCCGCCACGCTCGCGTTCGACTATCCGAACCCGGCCGCCCTCGCGGGGTTCCTGTACGCGGGCGTCAACCCCGACTCCGTCGCCGACCCGCGGTCCCCCACCGATCGCCTGACCAGGGAGATCGAGGGACTGGGCGCCCGGCTGGAGGACGCGTTCCGCGACCTCGCGGCGGCGGACAAGGCCACCATCACCACGCTGCTCGGCGAGTTGCAGGGCCGCGTACGGGCCCTGGCGGGCGACGGATCGCCGGTCGGGATCGCCGACCGGATCAGTGCGGCATCGGCCGGCGAGCTGCTTTCGCTGCTGGACAAAGAGCTCGGCTAGGGGAGAGCGATGACAAACGACAACAACGCCGATGTGCTCGACTACCTCAAGCGGACGTCGATCGAACTGCTCGACACCCGTCGGCGCCTGCAGGAGCTGACGGAGGCCGCCGCCGAGCCCATCGCCGTCGTGGGCATCGCCTGCCGCTACCCGGGCGGGGTGACCTCGCCGGAGACGTTGTGGGACCTGGTGCGGGCGGGCCGGGACGCGGTGTCGGACTTCCCCGACGACCGCGACTGGGACCTGGACCGGCTCTACGACTCGGACCCGGACCGGCCGAACACCTGCAACACGCGCGCCGGCGGATTCCTCTACGACGCGGGCGACTTCGACGCGGAGTTCTTCGGGATCAACCCGCGCGAGGCGCTGGCCGCGGACCCGCAACACCGGTTGTTGCTGGAGTCCGCGTGGGAGTCGCTGGAACGGGCCGGCATCGACCCGCACACCCTGCGCGGCAGCGCCACCGGCGTGTTCGCCGGTCTGGCCTACTTCGGCTACGGCAACCACTTCTCCACCCCCGAGATCATCTCCGGCTACGGGCAGACCGGTTCGCTGCTGAGCGTGGCGTCGGGACGGGTGGCGTACGCACTGGGCCTGGAGGGTCCGGCGGTATCCACCGACACCGCGTGCTCGTCGTCCCTGGTGGCGGTGCACCAGGCGGTGCAGTCGCTGCGGCAGGGCGAGTGCGGGCTGGCCCTGGCCGGGGGCGTCACCGTGATGGGGACCACGCAGGTGTTCCGGGAGATGGCGCGGCAGCGGGGGCTGGCGGTGGACGGCCGGTGCAAGGCGTTCGCGGACGCCGCCGACGGCACCGGATTCGCCGAGGGCGTCGGGGTGTTGGTGCTGGAGCGGCTGTCCGACGCGCGGCGCCACGGGCGACGGATCCTGGCGGTGATCCGGGGTTCGGCGATCAACCAGGACGGCGCGTCCAACGGGCTGACCGCGCCGAACGGCCCCGCGCAACAGCGGGTGATCCGGGCCGCGTTGGCGAACTCGCGGGTGCAGGCGGGCGACGTGGACGTGATGGAGGCGCACGGCACCGGTACCACGCTGGGCGATCCGATCGAGGCACAGGCGCTGCTGGCCACCTACGGTCGCGACCGCGACCCCGAGAACCCCCTGTGGCTGGGCTCGTTGAAGTCGAACATCAGCCACACCCAGGCCGCGGCGGGCGTCGGCGGCATGATCAAGATGATCATGGCGATGCGGCACGGGATCATGCCCAGGACGCTGCACGTGGACCGGCCGTCGACGCACGTGGACTGGTCGGCCGGGGCGGTGGAACTGCTCACCGAGGCCAGGCCGTGGCCGAGCACACCCGGGCGGCCTCGGCGGGCGGCCGTGTCCGCCTTCGGGGCCAGCGGCACCAACGCGCACGTGATCCTGGAGGAGGCGCCCGAGGAGGTCGCGTCCGAGGAGACGGCGCCGGAGCGCGCGGATCATCCCGTCGAGGTGATCCCGTGGGTGGTGTCCGCACGTTCCGAGGCGGCGCTGCGGGCCCAGGCGGAGCGGCTGCGCGCGTTCGCGGCCGCCGAGCCGGATACGCATGTCGCGGACATCGCCCGGTCGTTGGTGGCGAGCCGGTCGAAGTTCGAGCACCGCGCGGTGGTACTGGGTCGGGACCGGGACGAGTTGCTGAGCGGTCTGGCGGCACTCGGCGAGGGCGCCGAATCCGCGGGACAGGTGCGCGGCGTCGTCGGCGAACCCGGCGGCACGGTCTTCATGTTCCCGGGGCAGGGCTCTCCCTGGGCCGGTGTGGCCCGGGAGCTGTACGACACCTTCCCGGTCTTCGCACGCGGCATCGACGAGGTCTGCGCGCGCTTCGACACCCACCTCCCCTTCGCGCTGAAGACCCTGCTGCTCGCCGAGGCGCCCGAGGAGGCCCGGGCGCAGCGCACCGACGTCGCGCAGCCCGCGCTGTTCGCCCTCCAGGTCGCGCTGTACCGGCTCCTGACCGGGTTCTGCGGGCAGCCGAACCACCTGATCGGCCACTCCGTCGGCGAGATCACCGCCGCGTACGTGTCCGGCGTCCTGGACCTGGACGGCGCGACCGCACTCGTGGCCGCGCGCGGCCGGCTCATGCAGACGGTCACCGAGCGCGGCGCCATGCTGGCGGTGCGCGCCTCGGAGGACACCGTCGCCGCGCTGCTCGACGGATACGACCGGCTCGGCGTCGCGGCGATCAACGGCCCGGAATCGGTGGTGGTCTCCGGCGCCCGTGAACAGGTCGTCGAACTGCGGGATCGGCTCGTCGCCGAGGGGAGTTCGGCCAAGCTGCTGGACGTCGACCACGCGTTCCACTCGCCGCTGATGGACCCGATCCTGGACGAGTTCGCCGCGTCGATCGGCGAACTCCGCCCGGGGCGCCAGGAGATCCCGATCGTCTCGACCAGGACCGGGCGCGAGAGCACGGTCGAGGAACTGACGTCCGTCGAGCACTGGGTGCGGCATGTGCGCGAACCCGTGCGCTTCTTCACCGCCGTGGAGAGCGCCCGGGCGGCCGGCGCGGGCGTCTTCTACGAAATGGGCCCGGGATCGGCCCTCACCGGTATCGCCAAGGAGGCGTTCGCCGCCGTCGGCGGGCCCGACGCGGTCGCCCTGTCGGCGTCGCGGCGCAACCGCGGGCCGGTGCGGACCCTGATCGACTCGCTGGCCCGGTTGCACGTCCGCGGCGCCGCCGTGGACTGGGCGGCCCTGCTCGGCGGCCCGCGGCGGTCGGTGGACCTGCCGACCTACGCGTTCCAACGGCAGCGCTACTGGCTGGACTTCCGGGCCGGGACCGGCACCGCCGACGTGGCCTCCGCCGGTCTCTCGGCCGCCGAACACCCGCTGCTCGGCGCGGTGGTGGAGCACCCCGGTACCGACGAGGTGGTGTTCACCGACCGGTGGTCGCTGCGCACCCACGCGTGGCTGGCCGATCACGCGGTGTTCGGCGCGGTCGTGGTACCGGCCACGGCGTATCTGGATCTGGCGCTGTGGGTGGGCGACTTCGTCGGGTGTACGGCGATCGGGGAACTCTCCCTGGAGGTCCCCCTGATCGTCCCCGACACGGGCGAGGTACGGGTACGGGTCGTGGTCGGCGCGGCGGACGAGACCGGACGCCGCGCGCTGGACGTGTACTCCGGCCCCGACGGCGACGAGGACCGCGCCGGCGGCGGATGGACGCGGCACGCGACGGGGAGCCTGGCGCCGGGCACCGCACGGGCCGAGGACTCGGGCGCGCCGGCCGCGTGGCCGCCGGTGGAGGCGGAACGGGTCGACATCGGCGCGCTCTACGACTCCTTCGCGGACGCGGGCTTCGACTACGGCCCGGTGTTCCGCGGGCTGCGCGAGGTGTGGCGGCACGGCGACGACCTGTTCGCGACGGCCACACTGCCGACCGACGCCGACGGCTCCGCCGCCGGCGGGTTCGCCCTGCATCCCGCGCTGCTCGATGCCGCGCTGCACGCGGTGGTGGCCGGCGAGGTCGTCGAGATCGGGGCCGACCGGGGCTGGATGCCGTTCTCGTGGTCCGGGGTGGAGCGGGTCGGGGAGTGCGGCTCGACCGTACGGATCCGGCTCTCCCCGGCCGGCGACCCGGCGGCCGGCGACCGTGCCGTGTCGGTGGCGATCGCCGACGAACGCGGCCGCCCGGTCGCGCACGTCGGGGCGCTGACGTTCCGACCGGCGAGCGCCGAACACCTGCGCGCGGCACGCGGCGAGCGGTCGTTGTACGAACTCGCCTGGCGACCGGCCCGTGTGGTCGAGTCGGCGCCGCCGCCCGGACGGTGGGCCGTGCTCGGCGCGCCCACCCGACCGGCCGCACCGGGCGTCGTGTTCCACGCGAGCCTCGACGAACTGCTCGCGGGGGAGGCGCCGCGCCACATCGTGCTCCGCCCGGACGACGTCGCCGCGCCCGGCACCGACCTGTTCGCCGCCGTCGCCGACACCGACACCCGCGTCCTGGAGTGCGTCCAGCGGTTCCTCGCCGAGGACACGCTCACCGAGTCCACGCTGGTGGTGCTCACCCGCCTGGCCGTGGACACCGGTGGCGGGGAGCGGGTGGACAGCCTGCCCGGCGCGTCCGTCTGGGGCCTGATCCGGTCCGCCCAGACCGAACACCCGGGCAGGTTCCGCCTGGTGGACGTCGAGGACGTGGCCGCCGCGTGGCCCCGCATCCCCGACGCGCTCGCCCTCGACGAGGAGCAACTGGCCCTGCGCGGGGACACGTACCTGGTGCCGCGCATGACGGCCGCGGCCCCCGCGAGCAACCGGATCGAGCCGCCCGAGACCGGCGCGTACCGGCTGGGCATCCCGACCAGGGGCACGTTGGAGAACCTGACCTGGATTCCCTGCCCAGAGGTGGAGGCGCCGCTGACGAGCGGTCAGGTGCGCATCGCGGTGCAGGCGGCCGGCCTCAACTTCCGCGACGTCACGATCGCCCTGGGACTGGTGGAGCGCACCGCCCTGGACGCCGGAATCGGCGGCGAGGGCGCCGGAACCGTCCTGGAGGTGGCCGACGACGTCACCGAACTCGCCCCGGGCGACCGGGTGATGGGCATCTTCTCCGGTGCCTTCGGCCGCGTCGCGGTGGCGGACCACCGCCTGCTCATGCCCATCCCCGACGGGTGGACCTACACCGAGGCGGCGTCCGTACCGGGCGCCTATCTCACCGCCTACTACGCCCTGTTCCACGTGACCAATCTCGGAAAGGGCCAACGGATCCTGATCCACGCCGCGGCCGGCGGCGTCGGGATGGCGGCCGTGCAACTGGCGAAGCACGTCGGCGCCGAGATCTACGGCACCGCGAGCCCGGCCAAGTGGCCCACCCTGCGGGCCCTCGGGCTCGACGACGCACACCTGGCCTCGTCGCGGAACCTGGAGTTCGCGGACACCTTCCTGGCCTCCTCCGACGGTCGCGGCGTGGACGTCGTGCTCAACTCCCTGGCCCACGACTTCGTCGACGCCTCGCTGCGACTGCTGCCCGAGGGCGGCAGCTTCGTCGAGATGGGCAAGACCGACATCCGTGACCCGCGGCGGGTGGCGGCCGGGCAACCGGGCGTCGACTACGCGGCGTTCGACCTGTACGAGGCCGGCCCGGACGTCATCCACGAGGTGTTCCGCGCGGTCATGGAACTGTTCGCCGACGGGCGGGTGCGGTTGAACCCGATCGCCGTCCGCAACATCCGCGACGCGCGCGGGGCGTTTCGCGAGATGAGCCAGGGCCGGCACATCGGCAAGATCATCTTCGACATGGGCAGCGGATTCGGCGGCGGTACCGTCCTGGTCACCGGCGCCACCGGCGGCGTCGGCTCGCTCGTGGCCCGCCACCTCGTCGCCGAACACGACGTGCGCAGCCTGGTGTTGGCGAGCCGCCGGGGCCCGGCCGCCGACGGGGCGGCCGAACTGGTCGCGGACCTGGAGGCGGCCGGCGCCCTCGTGCGGGTCGTGGCCTGCGACGTCGCGGACCGGGCCGCGGTGGCGGACCTGCTCGCCGACATGCCGCCCGGATACCCGCTGACCGCGGTCGTGCACGCGGCGGGTGTACTCGCCGACGGCACCCTCGAAGCGCAGACCGCGCAGAGCCTGGACCGCGCCCTGCGGGCCAAGGCCGGCGGCGCGATCAACCTGCACGAGCTGACCCGCGAACACACCCTGTCCGCGTTCGTGCTCTTCTCCGCGCTCGCCGGCACGCTCGGCACCGGCGGCCAGGCCAACTACGCCGCCGCGAACGGCTTCCTGGACGGCCTGGCGGCCCGCCGCCGCGCGTCCGGGCAGGTCGGCACGTCCCTGTGCTGGGGCTGGTGGGAGCAGCGCAGCGGGATGACCGAGAACCTGGACGAGGTGGACCTGCGGCGCATCCGCCGCCTCGGCATCGCCGAGATGCCCGGCGCCGAGGCACTGGGCCTGTTCGACGCCGCGTGCACGATCGACAAGCCGGTGCTGATCCCGGCCCGACTGGACCTCACCGCGCTGCGCGGCCGCGCCGCCGACGAACTGCCGCTGCTCCTGCGCGAACTCGTCACCACCGGCCGCCCCACCCGCACCCGGGCGAGCGCCACCGCCGCCGTCGGCTCCCTCGGCCTGCCCGCCCGCCTGGCCGGGCTGTCCGAGGGCGAGGGCGAGGCGGCCGTGCTCGACTGGGTCCGCGACCAGGTCGCCGTCGTCCTCGGACACCCCGCCGGCACCGCCGTCGACGCCGACCAGGCGTTCACCCACCTCGGGTTCGACTCGCTCACCTCGGTCGAACTGTGCAACCGGCTGGCGTCCTCGACCGGGCTGCGGCTGGCGTCCACCCTCGTCTTCAGCTACCCGACACCCCGCGAGCTGGGGCGATACGTCTTCGACCTGCTGCGCCCCGCGGAGCGCGCGAGTGCGGACGCGGACGAGGACGCGCGGATCCGCGAGGTGCTGCGCACCATCCCGATCGACCGGCTGCGCGGCGCGGGCCTGCTGGAGCAGGTCCTGGCGTGCGCCGCCGCGCCGCCGGACCCCGACGGCGGATCGCCCGACGCGGACGCCGGCGCGGACGAACTGGCGGCGCTGGACCTGGAAGCACTCGTCGACCTGGCTCTGGCCGAGAAGGGCAAGTGACCATGAACACCCCCGCGAACAAGGCCGCGGAACGGCCGGCGGACGGCGCGGACCGGGTCGCCCAGGCGCTCCGCACCCTCCTGGAGGAGCGCGACCGGCTGCGGCAGGAGAACGACGCGCTCAAGGCCGCCCGCGTCGAGCCGATCGCCGTGGTGGCGATGGCCTGCCGCTACCCCGGAGGGGTGTCCTCGCCCGAGCGGCTGTGGGACATGGTCCGCGACGGCGTCGACGCGATCGACGAGTTCCCGGCGGACCGGGGCTGGCGGGATCTGTACGACGAGGACCCCGACACGCTCGGCGGCTCCTATGTACGGCACGGCGGATTCCTCTCCGACGCCGCCGACTTCGACCCGGAGTTCTTCGGCATCAGCCCGCGCGAGGCGTTGGCGATCGACCCGCAGCAGCGTCTGCTGCTGCAGACCTCGTGGGAGGTCCTGGAGCGGGCCGGCATCGTGCCCGCCGACGTGCGCGGCGGCGACGTCGGCGTGTTCGCCGGGGTGGCCTCGTCCGAGTACGGATTGCGCTTCCTGGAGGGCGGCGCGGGCGAGTTGGAGGGCTACCTGCTGCACGGCAGCGCGCTGAGCGTGGCGTCCGGCCGGGTGGCGTACGAACTGGGGCTGACCGGGGCGGCGGTGTCCGTGGACACGGCGTGCTCGTCGTCGCTGGTGGCCCTGCACCTGGCGATCCAGTCGTTGCGCTCGGGGGAGTGCTCGCTGGCGCTGGCGGGCGGGGTGTCGGTGATGGCCACGCCCGCGATCTTCGTGGAGTTCTCCCGGCAGCGCGGTCTGTCGGCCGACGGCCGGTGCAAGTCCTTCGCGGACACCGCCGACGGGACCGGCTGGGCCGAGGGCGCGGGTGTCCTGCTCCTGGAGCGGTTGTCCGACGCCCGCCGCAACGGCCACCCGGTGCTGGCCGTCGTGCGCGGCTCCGCGGTGAACCAGGACGGGGCCAGCAACGGGCTGACCGCGCCCAACGGCCGGGCCCAGGAGCGGGTGATCCGACAGGCCCTGGCCAACGCCGGGGTCGAGGCCGCCGAGGTGGACGCGGTCGAGGCGCACGGCACGGGCACCGTGCTCGGCGACCCGATCGAGGCGGGCGCGCTGTTCGCGACGTACGGGCGGGACCGGGCCGAGGGCCGGCCGCTGCGGCTCGGATCGATGAAGTCCAACATCGGGCACGCGCAGGCCGCCGCCGGAGTGGCCGGGGTGATCAAGATGGTGATGGCCCTGCGACACGGCTACCTGCCGAAGACGCTGCACGTGGACACCCCCTCCCGGCACGTCGACTGGTCCTCGGGCGCGATCGAACTGCTGGTGGAGGGGCGCGAATGGCCCCGGGCGCACGGTCCGCGCCGGGCCGCGGTGTCGTCGTTCGGCGTCAGCGGGACCAACGCGCACGTGATCCTGGAGGAGGCACCGGAGCCGGCGGACGACGGGCGCGGCCCGACCGCGGGCGTCGTCGGCGGCCTGGTGCCGTGGGTGTTGTCGGGCAAGAGCGCCGCGGCCGTGGAGCGACAGGCGGCCCGACTGCACGAGTTCGTCGCCGCCGACCCGGACGCGGACGTCGCCGACCTCGGCTGGTCGCTGGTGTCCAGCCGGTCGCGGTTCGACCATCGCGCGGTGGTCCTCGGCCACGACCGGGACGAACTGCTCGGCGCCCTCGCGGCGTTGCGCGACGGTACCGAGTCGGCCGAGGTGGTGCGCGGGGTCGCCGACAACCTCGGCGGGGTCGTCTTCATGTTCCCCGGGCAGGGGTCCCAGTGGGTCGGCATGGGGCGGCAGCTCTACAACGCCTTCCCCGTGTTCGCGCGAACCCTGGACGAGTGCGGGGCGGCGCTGGCCGAGTGGACCGACTGGTCGCTGCTCGACGTGGTGCGAGGCGCGGCCGGGGCGCCGACGCTGGACCGGGTGGACGTGGTGCAGCCGACGTTGTTCTCGGTGATGGTGTCGATGGCCGCGCTGTGGCGGTCCTGGGGCGTGGAACCGGCCGCGGTGGTCGGGCACAGCCAGGGTGAGATCGCCGCCGCCCACGTGTGCGGCGCGCTGTCGCTGCGCGACGCCGCCAAGGTGGTCGCGTTGCGCAGCAAGGCACTGGTGGACCTGATCGGTCACGGCGGGATGGCCTCGGTCGCGGAATCCGCGGATCTCGTCGCGGCCCGGCTGAGCCCGTGGAAGGACCGGGTGGGCATCGCCGTCGTCAACGGACCCCGCTCGGTGGTGGTTTCCGGGGAACCGGACGCGCTCGACGAATTCGTCGAGAAGATGAAGGCGGAAGGCGCCCAGGCGCGGCGAATATCGGTCGACTACGCCTCGCATTCCCACCAGGTGACCCGGGTCCGCGAGCAGGTGATCGCACCGCTGGCCGACCTGGAACCGAAAACCTCGACGCTGCCCTTCTACTCGACCCTGCACGGCGAAACGATCGACACCGCGAAACTCGACGGAGAATACTGGTACACCAATCTCCGGGAGAAAGTCCGCTTCGAATCCTCGATCCGGCGATCGGTCGACGACGGATTCCGGACCTTCATCGAGATGAGCCCGCACCCCGTATTGACCGTCCCCGTACAGGAGATCGTCGAGGACGTGGACGACGCGGTGGTGCTGTCCTCGTCCCGCCGGGACCGGGGCGAGGCGGAGGCCGTGCTCGGCTCGCTGGCGCACCTGCACACCCGGGGCGGGACGGTGGACTGGGACGCCCTGTTCGGCGCGCGCCGCCGGGTCGACCTGCCCACGTACGCCTTCCAACGGCAGCGCTACTGGCTGAACTCCGCGCACACCGCGCCGACGGCGGAACCGTCCGTGATCGAGGCCCCCTCGGACGAGGAGCAGGCCGTCCCGCTCGTGGACGTGCTGCCCACCCTGTCCGCCGACGACGCGGCGGCATTCGTGCTGGACCACGTCCTGACCAGGGTCGCCGTCGTGCTCGGGTACGCCTCCGGCACGGCGGTCGACCCCGACCGGGAGTTCAAGGAGCTCGGCTTCGACTCGCTGCTGTCGGTGGAACTGAGCAAACGCCTCGCCGCGACGACCGGCCTCAAACTCAGGGCCAACCTGGCGCTGCGGCACCCGTCGCCGCGACTGGTCGCGGCGCACATCCTGTCGTCGATGGGCGGGCACGCGGCGTAGCGTTGCCGCCGTGACGGGGGCGCGCGCGACGCGGCCACACCGGGAACGAGGTGCGGGCGCGCCGCGCGGGTGCGCCGAACCTCCGCTGTTTCGACCGGGATTCCGCATGCCGGGGGTGTCCCGCCGGCGGGACACCGCGGATACGACGCGGCACGGCCCGTTCCGGCACCCGTTGTCTTGACCGGCCGATCACACTTCCGTGAAGGTGGAGGTGATCTGCGAATTCATTCAGGTTCCTGGCCTGTTTGCCGAGGGGATGATCCCTGTGCGTTCGTTCGGTGCGTCGTCGGCGCATAAAGGATTGTGGCTGGCCCAGAAAATGTCTCCGGACATGCTCAACCATGCGCTGAGCATGTGGGACGTGGACGGTGAAATCGACACGGCGGTCATGGAATCCGCATTCCGGCACGTGCTGGCGGAAGCGGAAGTGCTGCGGATCGATTTCGTCGACGACGGCGAGGGCAATCTGCTTCTGGTGCCCCGGGAATCGACCGACTGGCAGCCGTTCTTCCTGGACGTCGGCGCCGAGGCGGATCCCGAGCAGGCCGCGCGCGAGGCGCTGGCCGACATGATGAAGCAGCCGTTCGACCTGGAGCGCGATCTGCTGCTCCGGCTCGGCGTGGTCAGGCTCGGGCCCGCCCGCTCCCTCGTGGTGATCGCCTACCACCACCTCGTCTCGGACGGGTACGGCGCCGGCGGCCTGCTGTCCCGGCGCCTCGCCGAGGTGTACACCGCGCTGGCCCGGGGCAGCGCGGTGCCGGAGCCGGAACACCCCTGGGACATCGAGTCGTTCGCCGGCGACGCGGCGCGATACCAGGCGTCTGCGAAGTTCGCCGAGGACACCGGGTTCTGGCGCGAATACCTCACCGAGGCGCCCGCGCCCGCGCAGGTGCCGCGGATACCGCTGTCCGACGCGGCGCGCTCCGCGCTCGCCGAGCCGATGAGCCGGGTGGACCGCTGGGCGCAGCTGGCCGACTCCATCGGCATGGTCAGTCGTACGCTGACCGTGCCGCGCGCCGAGGCGGACGGGTGGATCGAGGCCGCCGAGTCCATGGGCGTGTGGATGTCGTCGCTGCTGACCGCGGCCTCGGCGGCGTACTTCCGACACCGGTGCGACCGGCCCGAGTTCCTGCTCTCCCTGGCCGTGGCCAACCGGGCCGGCGAGGCGAGCCGCACACCCGGCCTGGCGGTGAACGTGGTGCCGATGCGGGTGAAGGTGCCGTTGGGCGCGACGTTCGCCGACATCGCCGACGCGGTCGTGGACGAGACCTACGAGATCTTCGGGCAGACCGCCTGCCACTACTCGGAGATCCAGCGCGCGAGCGGCACCGTCCTGAGCGGACGCGGCAGTTTCGGCGCGGTCCTGAACATCGTCGAGTTCGCGGAGCAACTGCACTTCGCCGACCACCGCGCGCGCTACCTCGGCGGAACGAACGGGGTCTTCGACGAACTGTCCATCGGCGTCTACACCGACGGCAGCGCCGACAGCGACCTGTTCGTGCGACTCGACGCCCCCGCCGGCCTGTACACCGGGGCGGAACTGCGTTTCATCGGCGCCGAGTTGATCGAATACATCCACGCGGTCACGGCCGATCCGCAGCTGCGCGTCGGCGCGTTGGACGTGCTCGGCGGCGACGCCCGCGACCTGGTGCTGACCGCGCCGAACGACACGGCCGTGCCCCTGCCGGGGTCGACGGTCCCGGAACTGTTCGCCCGCCGGGTGGCGCAGGCCCCCGACGACGTCGCGGTGCGGTTCGGCGAATCGACGCTGACATACCGCGAGTTGCACGCCCGATCCGGGCGCCTGGCGCAGACGCTGCGCGGACGCGGCGTGGGCCCGGAGACGGTCGTCGCGGTGGCGCTGCCCCGGTCGGTGGACCTGGTCGTCGCGCTGCTCGGGGTGGTGAAGGCGGGCGGAGCGTACCTCCCGATCGACCCCACGTCCCGGGCGGAACGGATCGTGCCGGTGGTGCGCGACTCCTCGGTACGGGTGCTGCTCACCGACGCGGCGACCGCCGAGGGGGCCGCCGTGGCCCGGGACGTCGCGGTGATCCTGTTCGACGACGTGCGCCCGGAGACCGGCGCCGACAGCGGCGACGACGCGCCGGAGGCCGCCGCCCCGTCGCGGCCGGACAACCTGTTGGCCGTGATGTACGGCTCCGGACCGACCGGCAAGGCCGCCGGCGTCGCCGTGACGCACCGGAACATCGAGCGCCTGGCCCTGGACCGCCGGTGGCACGAGGGCGGCCGAGGCACCGTGCTGTGGCACTCGCCGATCACCGCCGACGCGCTCGCCCTGGAGCTGTGGGTGCCGCTGCTGAACGGCGGCCGGGTACTGGTGGCCGGGCCGGGGGAGTCGGCCGTGGACGCGCTCGCCGCGTCGACGTCGATCACGGCGGCGTGGTTGTCGGCCGGCCTCTTCTCGGCGATCGCGGCGGAACACCCCGAGCGCCTGGCCGGGTTGCGCGAGGTGTGGACCGGCGGCGACCGGGTGTCCTCGGCCGCGCTGCGCCGGGTCCGCGAGGCCTGCCCCGACTTGACGATCGTGCATGGCCACGGGCCGACGGAGACGACCGTGCTCGCCGCGTGCGACCGCCCGGTCGAGGGCGAGGCGGCGTACCACGCGGGTTCGATCGGCCGCCCGATGGACAACACCGCCCTGTACGTCCTGGGCCCGGGCCTGGCGCCGGTCCCCGTCGGGGTGACCGGTGAGCTGTACGTGGCCGGCCCCGGGGTGACGCGCGGCCGCCCCGGGCGCCCCGGGCAGACCGCGGAGCGCTTCGTGCCCTGCCCGTTCGGCCCGGCCGGCGGTCGGATGTACCGGACCGGGGACCTGGTGCGATGGGGAACCGACGGCGGGCTCGAGTATGTCGGCGCGGCCGATGCCCGCTTCGACGTGCGCGACGTTCGGGTCGAGCCGGCGGAGGCCGAGGAGGTGCTGTCCGAACACCCCGGCGTGGCACAGGCGGTGGTGGTCGGCCTGGCCGACGAGTCGGGGCAGCGGCGTCCGGTGGCCTACGTGGTTCCGGTCGGCGGTGCGGGAGAGGGCGCGGCGAACTCCGCCGGGCTTCCGAGCGCTTCGGGATCGGCGGACTCCTCCGACTCCTCCGACTCCCCGGACTCCGGCCCCTCGGGCCTGTCGGGCGAGGAACTGCGCCGGTTCGCCGCCGAGCGGCTGGCGGAGTCCGTCGTGCCGACGGCCTTCGTACTCCTCGAACGCCTGCCCGTGACCGCGGGCGGTCGGGTGGACCGGGCCTCCCTGCCGAAGCCCGAGTTCGACGGCGGGTCCTACCGGGCCCCGCGCAACCGAACCGAACGGGTCCTGGCCGCGGTGTTCGCCGACGTGCTCGAACTGGACCGCGTGGGTATCGACCAGGATTTCTTCGACCTCGGCGGGAACTCGCTGCGGGCGATCCGGCTGGTCGGCCTGATCCGGGCGGAGCTGAACCTCGAGGTGTCCATCCGCACGCTGTTCGCGGCGCGCACCATCATCGGCCTGTCGGACATGTGGGGAGACCTCACCCGGTCGAGCCGGCCGGCCCTGCGCAGGCGGACGAAGGACGGCAAGGCGCTCTGAGAGGAAACCCGAGAATGACGAGTATGACGAGCCCGGCGGAAGAGCGGTGGCTCCGCCGCTTTCGTGACGACGACGCGTGCGCGACCAAGCTCGTCTGCTTCCCCCACGCCGGCGGCTGGTCCAACGCCTACCGCACCTGGGCGCGGGGACTGCCTTCGGATGTCGGCCTGCTCGCCGTCCGGTATCCGGGCCGCGAGGATCGGCTCGCCGATCCGTTCCCGTCCGGGCTGGAGGCGCTCGCCGACGACATCGTCGACGCCCTCGTCGGGTTGACGCGGTATCGGCTGGTGTTGTTCGGGCACAGCATGGGGGCCTCGGTGGCGCACGAGGTGGCGCTGCGCCTGCACAAGCGCGGGTGCCCGCCGGCCGCGTTGTGCGTGTCGGGCAGGCGTCCGTCGCATGCGCTGGAAGGTTTGCGGCGACACTTCGGCACGGACGAGGAGATCATCGCGGACGTCGTGCGCTTCGACGAGAGCCGCGCCCCGGTGTTCGCGGATCCCGACCTGCGGGAGATCCTGCTCCCCGCCGTCCGTGCGGACTACCGGATGGTGGACGACTATCCCGCCGGCGACCGCCCTCCGCTCGACTGTCCGGTGTACGGCTACACCGGCGACCACGATTCCGAGGTGAGCCCGGAGCTGATGCGCCGCTGGGCGGATACGACGAACGCCGGATTTCGGATCCGGGTCTTTCCCGGTGGGCACTTCTACCTCCGCGCCGAGGAGGACATGCTGCTGGCGGATCTGCGGGATGTATTGGATCGGGTCAAGCGTGGCGTGGGGGCCGCGTCGTGACCCGGCGGGTGCGGCCCTGGCCCCTCGACCGGCTCGGCGAGGTGCCGATCCGGATACCGTGACACGCGAGCGGCGTTCGGCTCGCGGTGCCGCGCGGGTGCCGCCCGGGCCCCGGTGACCTGCCCGGATACCCGCCCGGGCCGAGCCGGCATGGCGCCGATGGCGCCATCCGGGTCATGACGACTTGTGATGGCGCAACATTTGCGCCATGATGACGTCATGGATGTGAGCCCGTTCGTGGACAGGTTCGGGCGCGAGTTCGCCGCGCTCGCCCGGACCGACAGTGGGGACGCGGTCGTGCCGGAGGCGCGACTGCTGGAGCCCGTGATCCGACGCATGTTGTTCGACGCGCTGGCCGCCGCCGCGGACGAGATCAATCGCGAATTCGCCCCGGGCGCGGTCGAGATTCGGCTCCGCGAGGGCGAGCCGTACTTCGTCGTGCTGCCACGCGCGCCGGAGACCGCGCCCGAGGCCGGTGCGAACGGCGCCACGGCACGTGCCGACGTGCGCGTTTCCCGGCACCTGAGGGAGTCCGTCGAGCGGGCCGCCGGTCGTGAAGGGCGTTCGGTGGAGGACTGGTTGGAGCAGGTGCTCTTCGCCGCGGTGCGGCACGAGCACATACCCCGCGCCGCGGACCGGCGCGGCAAGCGGGCCCGGCAGCGCTACACCGCCTGGGCACGCTGAGCCGACCGGACCGACATCCCCGCCGCCACGGGGGACACCCGCGACACCCGCCGGAAATGACGAGGAAGGAAAACCATGCCTGTTTTCGATACCCCCAAGCCGATCTCCGTCGAGTTCGAACTCGGTGTCGGTGACGTGGAGATCACCGCCGAGGACCGCACCGACACCGTCGTCGAGGTACGGCCGACCGACGAGAAGGACGCCTCGGACGTCAAGGCGGCCGACCAGATCCGCGTCGAGTACGCCAACGGAGTGCTGCTGATCAAGGGGCCCAAGCACGGGGTGCCCGTGGTGGTGGACTTCTCCCGGAAGTCCCGCTCGGTGGACGTGTCGATCGTGCTGCCCACGGGCTCGCGCGTGCGTGGCGAGGCGGCGATGGCGGACCTGCGCGGCTCCGGACGACTCGGGGAGTGCACGTACAAGACGTCCACCGCGAACATTCGCCTGGAGCACGTCGGCCGGTTGAACCTGCGCACGGCGGGTCACATCGGCGTCGGCCGGGTCGACGGGGACGCCGAGGTCGCCACCGCCACCGGGCGGATCCGGCTGACGGAGGTCGACGGCGCGATCGACGCCAAGAACTCCAACGGCGACATCGAGATCGGCCGGGTCACCGGCGACGTGCGCGCGCGTACCTCCAACGGCGACATCACCGTCGGCCACGCCTCGGGGGGTACGACCGAGGCCAAGACCGCCAACGGCAACATCCGGGTCGGGGAGGTGACCCGCGGCGCGCTCGTGCTCAAGACCGGGTCCGGCGACCTGGAGATCGGCATCGGTGGGGACAGCCCGGCGAAGCTGGATCTGAACACCGGATACGGGCGCGTGAACAACACGCTGGAGGAGGTCGCCAAGTCGTTCGGGGAAACGATCGAGGTGCGGGCGCACACCTCCTACGGGGACATCACGATCCACCGGGCCTGACGGGCGGGATCGTACGGCCGGGGCCGTCGTGCCCGGTCGCGCCGGTCGGCGCGACCGGCCGGTCGGCGATCGCACGGCAGGCCGGCACACGGGTGGGCCGCCGCGTCGGCGCGGCTACTGCACCCAGCCGTTGAACTGCTGCTTGCCGCGATGGGACCGCTTGCTGTTGGACAGCGCCGCGGCGGAGGCGCGGACCATCCACGTGTTGACCGAGACGCCCTGGCGGGTCGCGGCCTTCTCGATCTCGTCCTTCATCTCCTGCGGCGGCCGGAAGTTGATCCGGGCCGTGGCGCCACCCCTGGTGCCACCGAACTCGCCGGTCGACCAGTCGCTCGCCGGGTCACCGCTCTCCTCCGGGGCGTCCTGGGCGGGGCCGTGGTCGCCCGAGGGCGGAGTCACCACGAAGCTGGGGTCCATCCCGCGCAGGCGCAGGTCCACCGAGCCGGGCGCCAGGTCCCGGGTGATCTCGTCGGCCGCCGCCGACAGAACCTTGAGCAACGTGAGCCGGACGGCCGACTCCAGCGGGGCGACGAGCCGCTCGGCCACCGCGCGGGTCTCGGCATCTCCGGCCGCGGAGGCTGCGACCAGCTCGTCGCGCAGCGCCTCGACATACTCGCGTAGTTCCATGGGCCCCATCATGGCACAGCGATTGCGCCGCACGGCGCCTACCTGGCCCGATGCCGAAGTGTGCGCCCTCGGCCCAGGTGGAAGGCGGCCGGCCCGAACGGCCGACGGCGCGGCCCGGGCCGCGCCGGACTGCCGGCCCCGGCCGGATCCGGTCGACCTGCCGCCACGGTTGGCGCCATGGCCGCGCCACCGCGGTACGGGTGGGCGCGGGTCGGGCGGCGCCCCGTCGTGCCGCCCGGCCCGGCGCTCGCCTCAGCGTGTGTCGGAAGGCGGGCCCGAAGGCGGGTCCGCAGGCGTCGGGCAGAACTCGGCGTTCACGATCGGCAGGATGGTCTCCGCCGCCCAACTTCCGTTGTAGTTGAACGCGAGTCGATGCCGGCCGTCCTCGGTCAGGGCGACCATGGTGATCGACCCCGGCGCGCCGCCGTCGTGGTACCACAGCGTGACGCCGCAGCCCAGCGTGAACCGTTCGATGCCGAGGCCGTAGGACGCACCCGGGAAATCGGGGTTGTCGACGGTCGTCTTCAGCTCCGCCAACTGCCGTGGCGGCAACAACCTTCCGCGGATCAGGGCCGCGAAGAACCGGTTCAGATCGTCCGCGTCGGAGATCATGTCGCCGTTGCCCCAGGACTGGGACGCGTTCGTCTCGGTGACGTCGTCGATCCGATCCGGCTGCGCCGCGAAGAGCTTGGCGTAGCCGCGGCTGCTCGGCCGGGGCAGCCGGACCCGGTTGCCGGGGTTGGACGTCGCCCCGAGCCCGAGGGGTTCGATGATGCGATCGCGCACCTCGTCCTCGTACCGCCTGCCGGCGACGCGCTCCACGATCAACGCGGCCAGGACGTCGTTGGTGTTGGAGAACGAGTGCCGGACACCGGGCCCGAACGGCGCCTGGTGGGAGAGTGCCACCCGGACGCGCGTCTCGGGGGTCAGCGTGTCGTACCGGTGCCGGAGGAAGCCGTCGCCCGCGAGATACGTGGCTCCGTACTCCGGGTCGAGGGCGTAGTCGAACAGCCCGCTGGTGTGGTTGAGCAACTGCCGTACGGTGATCGCCCGCCCGTCGTTGCCGTTGCCCCGGACGACGCCCGGCAGATGGCGCTCGACGGTGTCGTCGAGGTCCAGGCGCCCCTCCGCCTCCAGTTGGAGCAGAACGGTCGCCACGAACGTATCGGTGACGTTGCCGACCCGGAACCGATCGTCCCGACCGCGCGGCGCACCCGTCCTCAGGTCGCCCACCCCCGACGCCGACCGCCAGACCCCTCGGTCGTCGCGCACCTGGGCGGTGACCCCGGGAACGCCGGCCCGCACGGCGGCCTCGATCGCCCGCCGCGTCTGCTGATGCCGGCCCCCGGACCGGTCCGCCTCGTCCGCCGAGGCCCGTGCCGACCCGGTGAACACGGTGGCCACCATCGCCATCACCGCCACGCCGACCACGCCGCCCCGCGCCCTCTTCCACGCCACCACGCCGTACCCCCGAACGTCGTCCACACTCGCCCGTCGGCGGCAGCGTAGGTCACCCCCGGGCCGCATGGGGGTTTCCCGTGCCAAGACCACACCCGACGACGAAACGACGCGCGAACAGCGCGTCGGCACCCGGGAATCGCCGGCTCGAACCCCCACCGCACGACCCCTGTGTCTCGCCGCCGGGACACCCGGGATCCGGCCCGGCGCGGCAGGAGTTGCAGCGGGTGGCGGATGAGCGTCTCCTGGACATGTACCAGGCGTTTCGGGCACGCGAGGCGACGGCGTGTTTGTGGTCTTTGGGAGATTTCTGATGGATCACCAGGACATGGGTCGTCAGGACTTCGCCGCGGGCGCCGAGCCGGCCGTCCTCGCGCGATACATCGCGGATCTGCCCGTGCCGGACCTGATGCCGGGCTCGATGGACAGCGTTCGCGAGGACGAGTTCGAGGGCCACCGGATCGTCGTCCGGACCAGGTACGAGATCACCGTGGACGATCGAGCGGTCACCGCCCACCTGATGGTGTCGAACAACGGCGAGGTGCACTGCCACGCGCTGCCGGCGTACCAATTCCTGTCCGCCGTGGACACGGTGAAGGCCCTCATCCAGTACTTCCCGGACGAATTCCCGCCCGACGCCGGAGGCCACGGCGGCCCGGCGGGCCCGGGGGGAGACGACGGAGGCGCGCACGAGGGGCACGGTCACGAGCACCACCACGAGCACGGCCACGGGCCGGATCACCGCGGAGGTGGCTGAGATGGCGGTCGTACGCAGGAACGTCATCACCGATCTGTCCGCCCGGGACGCGTACATCCGCGGCGTCAACCTCCTCAAACAGGAGAACACGACGCTGCGGACGACCGCGTTCGGGATCCCCGGCCCCGCCGCGCCGGTGCGTACCTACGACCTGTTCGTGATCTGGCACCACCGGGCCATGACCACGCCCGTGCCGCCGACCGGGGACTGGATGGTCCGCAACGGCGCCCATCGCGGACCGGTGTTCCTGCCGTGGCACCGCGTCATGCTCGCCTACCTGGAGGCCAACCTCCAGCGCGTCCTCGACGACCCCGGCTTCGCCCTCCCGTACTGGGACTGGTCCGTCGACGGCTCCCTGCCCACGCCGGCGGGCCAACCGATCTGGACGGAGAAGTGGATGGGCGGTCCGGGCAATCCCATCTCCACGGGGCCGTTCGTCTTCAAGGCCGCCGACCCGAAGAGTTTCCGGGTCCGCGTGGAAACCGACAGCTCCCTTCGACTCGTCCAGGCGAACCGGGGCCTGCGCCGGGGCCTGGGAACCCTTCCCCCGCTGGGCACCGCCTCGTCGACCACCCTCCCGACCGCCCTCGACGTGGGCGCCGCGTTCAACACCATGCCCCTGCTCGGCGGCGATCCCGACCTCGCCACCTACGACTTCGCCCCCTGGAACGCGGACTCCAAGGGGTTCCGCAACCGCCTGGAAGGATTCATCGGAACCGGACTGCACAACCAGGTACACCGCTGGGTGGGCGGCGACATGGGCCCGGCATCGTCCCCGAACGATCCGATCTTCTACCTGCACCACTGCAACGTGGACCGGCTCTGGGAAGGCTGGATGCAACACCACGGCCGCTCCTACGCCCCACCCATGACAGCCTCCCCCACCCTCCTGGGCCACCGCATCGACGACCCGATCGTCACCCCCCTGGGCCCGACCGCCCCGGGCGGCACCCCCCGCCTGACCCTCGACTTCACCACCAGGTACACCTACGACCTCGTCCCATAACCCCCGAAACCCCCTACGCCCACCTCCCGATCCGGCGACGTGGTCGTCGGTGGATATCGCGGTCGGGTGGGGTGGGCAGGGACAGGGGGCGGGGGTGTCGACGTGGACGGTCTTCGGCCACCACTACGCGCTGGTACCGGTCGAGGGGCTGACGCCGGGGCGGTCGCGGGAATACCGGGTGCCGCCGGACGAGCGGGTGTGCCGGCCGGACGAGCGCTCGGGCTATCCGCCGAGCGTGCTGCGCACCCGTGCACAACTCGGTCCCGCCGGCGATCCGGATCGGCTTCCGCTTCGGGTGGGGACGTACGGCGACCCGGATCGGGCGCGCCCTGGCCGGGCACGCGCGGCTGACGCCGCTGCCGGTCGAGTGGACGAAGCCGGGCGGACCATGGTTCGGCAACCACCTGATGACGCTCACCCTGCGCGGGCGCCGCGCCACGCTGTCCCTGGACCGGGCCGAGAACGGCCGGCGCAACCGCGCCGCACGGCTGCGCCGCGTCGGCCGCGCGGTGCTGCGCGAGGACTGACCCGGCGCCGCGGCCCGGTTCGGCGATTCCGCCCGCGCCCGCCGGCCGGCCGGTCGCCACGGCGCTCCGGACGGTGATCTTGCCTGGCTCGCCCGCTCGTACACTGGGGAGCGTGGTGAATCGCACGACCGCCGGGACCGGTGCACGTCCGACGGCCGCCCTGCGGCCGTACGTGGACTCGTACGTCGGTTTCGACCTCCGCGGGTTCCCGGAGGGGGTGCACTGCGGTCCGCCGGGTCGGGGACTCACCACGGTGATCAGCCTGTCGGACCCCTTGGAGGTGGCGACGGGCGTCGACGACGGGTCGCCGATCACCCGGTACGACAGCGTGGCCTGCGGTCTGCGGAGCCGGTCCGTCGCGATCCATCACAACGGACGGCAGCAGGGTGTACAGATCTCGCTGACACCGCTCGGCGCCCGGGCCGTCTACGGTATGCCCGCCGCCGGACTCGCCCACCACCTCGTGCCCCTCGACGACCTTCTCGGATCGCTCGGCGTCGAATTGGTCGACCGGCTCCGAACGGCGACGACGTGGGCGACACGGTTCACCGCACTGGACGAACTGCTCCTTCGAGCCGTCGCACACGGCGCCGGCGGCGACCGGGCGCACCGGGCGCGCCCCGAGGTGGTCGAGGCGTGGCGCCGGCTCGTCGCCACGCGGGGCCGCGTCCGGGTCGGGGCGGTCGCCGCGGAACTCGGCTGGAGCCGCCGTTACCTCACCGACCGGTTTCGCGACGAACTGGGGTTGTCGCCGAAGACCTTCGCCCGAGTCCTGCGCTTCGAGCACGCGCACGAACTGGCAACGGCGCGAGCCCCGCTCGCATGGGCCGACGTGGCGACCGCGTCCGGCTACGCCGACCAGGCCCATCTCGTCCGGGACTGGAACGAGTTCACGGGCCGATCACCGACGGCCTGGCGTCGCGGCGAAGTCCTCCTCGCGACCGGATAGCCGCCGACCGACCCCCCGTCGACCCGGCCGCTGTTCCCTTTCGTTCAAGACCACCCGATCGCCGACGCGGCACGATCGTGGGCATGAGACTCCTCAACGACGAACACGACGCCGTCGACCTGCGGACCACCCCCGTGCACCTCGGGCTGGGATCGAGGGCCAAGCCCATCGAGGGCTTCGCCTGGAACCCGGAGGTGCTCCGGGCATACGGCGCCGCGGCCGCGGCGGACGGCGCCGAGGGCCGGATGGTGATGATCTTCGACGGCGACGGTCCCGGCGACCACTGGGAGCGCCACCCCGCCGGCGACGAGCTGGTCGTCTGCCTGAGCGGGTCGGTGACGGTCATCCGCGACATGGACGGGGTACGCGACCACGTGCGGCTGCGGCCGGGCGAGGCCACCGTCAACCCGGCCGGCGCGTGGCACGTCGTCGACATGGCGGGGCCGACGTCCATCCTGACCATCACCGCCGGCCTCGGTACCGATCACCACCCGCGCACCGACACCCACCCGAGCGAACACACCGGCACACCCGACGCGGACACGCGGTGAAGACCCGCGTCGTGTGCCCCGGTGACAGCCTCACCCGCGCACGGAACAGCCGCGGCGCCGAGGTCGTCGACGCCGCCCTGCCGGCCCGGGGCACGTAGCGGATGCCGGCCCCGCACGGTCGGCGCGGCCCACCGGGTACGGCGTGGCCGAGTGGGGGTGGCGATCACCGGTACCGGTCCGCTCCCGACGGCCGGTACCGGTGATCGTCGAGGGCTACGTGGTGGGCGTGGTGACGCTCACCGAGGTCTGCCAGATCGCGTATGCCACGCCGTCGGCGCTGCGGTTGAGCACCGTGGCGTCGATGTTGCTCGTGGTGTCACACGCGGAGTGGTAGCACGCGTCGTACGATCGGCCGGCCTGGCCGCCCCACTTGGCCGCCTGCGCCGAGGACTTGGTGGCACTGGCACCGGCCGCGTAGCCGGAGGTGGGGATGCCGGCCCGCTGGAAGGAGTAGTCGTCGGAGCGGCCCTGGCCCTCGACGTTCTCCTCGGGACGCAGGTTCAGCGTGTCCCAGTACGCCTTGAGCGGCGCGGCGGTGGCCGAGTTGATGTTGTTGACGAAGTAGCCCGCGTTGCGTGAGGCGACCATGTCGAAGTTGTAGTAGCCCCTGATCGCGGAGCGCTGCGTCGAGGTGAGTTGGCTGACGTAGAACTGCGAGCCCTGGAGGCCCTGTTCCTCGCCGGCCCACCAGCCGAAGCGCACGTGCTTGGTGAGGGTGGGGTTGGCCCGGGCGAGCGCGAGGGCGTTCTCCAGGAGCGTGGCCGAGCCGGAGCCGTTGTCGTTGATGCCGGGACCGGCGCTGACGCCGTCCAGGTGGGCGCCGAACATGACGACCTGGTTGGTGGGGCCGCCGGGCCAGTCGGCGATCAGGTTGTTGGAGCGGTATCGGCAGGTGGTGCAGACCTGCTCGGACACGGTGAAGCCGGCGGCCTGGAGCTTGCCCTTCACGTAGGC
The DNA here is from genome assembly GCF_003967355.1 of Embleya hyalina. Lineage (GTDB taxonomy): Bacteria > Actinomycetota > Actinomycetes > Streptomycetales > Streptomycetaceae > Embleya > Embleya hyalina. Next base: position 605,103 of record NZ_BIFH01000014.1, read on the forward strand.
CACCGACGCGGTGTAACCGGGGCTGCCCGCACGGCGGTTGCCGCCGTTCTGGTTCGCGATCGCGTTGAGCTGGGTCAGGTGCGCCTGGACGTTCGCCACGTTGATGTCGGGCGGCGCCAGGCTCGCGTTGCCGGGACCCGTGACGGTCAGGGTGTACCGGGCGGTGTGGGTGGCGGTGGGGCTGCTACCGGTGACGGTCACCGGGTAGGTGCCCGCCGGCGCGGTCGAACTCGCCGACAGGGTCAGCGTCGAGCCGCCCGCCTGGCCGGACGCCGTGCCGAAGGTCGAGGTCACACCGGTGGGCAGACCGCTCGTGGACAGGGTGACGTTCGGCCCCGCGCCCGCGGTCACGGCCGTGCTCACCGCGGTCGTGATCGAGTCGCCCGGTGTCACGATGCCCGACGGCGAGGTGAAGGCGACCGAGAAGTCGTCGAGGCCCGAACTCGCGGTGCAGGTGGGGTCACCGGACTGGGCGGGCACGCTGATGGCGTTCCACGCGGCCTTGGTCTTGTTGAACAGACCGCACGTGGGGTCGAGGGTCTTCGCCGATTTCAGGGTCGCGGTGCGGTACTTCTTGTAGGTCATGCCGCTGGTCTTGAGCAGCATGCCGCCGTAGAAGACCTTGCCGGCCTTCTGGATGCCCACGCCGGTGAGCGTGGTGTTGTTGCAGGTGGGGCTGGCGGGCTTGCCACCGCCGGGGTTGGTGCCCTCGGCGAGCAGGTAGAACCAGTGGTTCAGCGGTCCGGCCGCCGCGTGCTCCTCGGTGTTGGGGATCGACGAGCTGTAGCAGTTCGGGTCGCCGTTGGTGGACGGCTTGTACATGTAGCGGATCGGGCCCTGGCCCACGAGGTCGACGGTCTCGCCGACGGTGTAGTCGGGGGTGTCGTAGGGCGAGGATTCGTTGGTGTACGCCTCGGTCAGCGCGCCCATGATGTCGCCGGTGGCCTCGCCCAGGCCGGGCTCGGTGCCGGCGCCGCCGGGCGTGTACTGGTCGATGCCGTGGCCGAACTCGTGGCCCACGACGTCCATCGAGCCGATCCACTTGTTCGCCTGGTTGTGCCCGATCGAGATGGACGAGCCGTCCCAGTAGGCGTTGACGTCGTTCAGGCCGACCTTGACCGGCCAGCTGCCGCCGTTGCCGTTGTGGCCGTTGCGCCCGAGCCAGTCCTTGAGCATGTTCCACTGCTTCTGGGCCGCGAACATGACGTCGGCGCAGCCGGTTTCCTTGCTGGAAGCCTGGCCGTTGCCCCACGAGTCGGTGGACTTGGAGAACACCGTCCCGGTGGAGTAGTCCGCGCAGGACAGACCGGGCCGGCCCGGGTCGCGAAGCGAGTACTTGGTGCCGGACTTGGTGGTGTCGATCGGGATGTTCGGGCCGTTCCACTGGCTGTTGCCGGTGCCCGCCTTGACGTCGTCGACCTTGTCGAGCACCGTGCCCGTGCTCGCGTCGACGAACACGTGCAGCCGGCTGGGCGCGGTCGCGGTGCGGCCGACGAGCACGGTCTCCCAGGCGAGATCGCTCCGACCGTCCCTGACCCGGACGACCAGGCGGTGCGACTCGACCCGGTCCACCGACGCGAGTTCGGCCCTGGAGGTGGCCTCCGCGGCGTCGGCCGTCACGATCGGATGGACCGCGGTGGATATCTGCGCGTCACTCGCGGACTGGGTCGCGAGGACGCGGCCCTTGCCGTCGGCGAGGACGACGGCGTCGCCGCCGACGACCGGCAGGCCCCGGTAGGTACGCTCGTAGGCGACGGAGTACAGATCGTCGCTCCACGGCGTCACCGCCTGTCGTTCGTACTGCTCGTCGGGTCCCTTGGCCAGGACGTCCAGGCCGCTTGCGGCGGCCCGGTCGGCGGCGGAGACGGCCGCCGCCTGCGAGCCGGACGGCGCGGGCGGGTCGGCCGCGGCCGACTGGGTCGCCGCGCCGACGGTGAGGCCGGCGAGTAAGGCGAGGACTGTCCCGGTGGTGGTCACTCTTCGATTCATCGAGGCTCCTGGGGTGGAAGGCAGACCTCGACCACGACACCGACCTGCTGTCGCGGGCACTCGTGAAGGCCGCGAACGACCGGGCAGGACGGGGTTCGTGCCCGAGCAAGCGAAACACTCACACAGGCGCCCGTGCCGGGCGAAGAGATCCGGCCGAACCGTCAAATTCCGGGAAACGGACCCTCTTCGGGCGCGGTGCGGCCACGATCGGGCCGGCGCCGCCGACGAGTCAGGAATCGGCGTCGGCGTCGCCCGGGTCGTCGTCGGCTTCGTCCGGGGCGGCGTTCATGAGTTCCAGGTCCGGCGGCGCCAGAGTGGTGGACTCGACCAATCCCGTGAGCAGGTTGTGCAACAGGGTGTTGTCGCTGGGCACACTTTCCGAATCCCGGTCGTGCAGCAGGGGATACGGGAACGCGGCCCGATCGAGTCGGCCGTCGGGGGAGTCCGGGAGCCCGGGACGGTCGAAGCGCAGACTCACCTGGATGTCGTCGGTTGTGCTCCGCCAGTCGCAGGCCCAGCCACCGAACGGGGGATCCGGGTTCTTGGCGTCGATCCCGGGAACGACACCGAATGCCTTGGCATCGAGCATGGCGCAGGCGTCCCGATACAGGAGGGAGGGCTTCGGCGGTTGCGGTGAACGCCTGGCGAGTTCGCCGCGTTCGTGAGTCTGGGTCTGCTACGGGCTCGCCGAGCCGCCCGGCGGCGGCGTTTTTCCGCTCTCGTGTCCTCGAGAAGTCCGGACGTCCGCACGACCCGGCCGGTCGGTGTGGCGAAGGGTGTTCAACCGCGCAGCGATGCCAGGTAGGGCGCCAGCTTGGCCGTGTTCATCAGCCACATGATCCGGTCGATCCCCTCGGCGGACACATCGACGGAAAGGAGGGCCACGGCGTCCCCGCCAAAGGAGACGACCACGGCGGGACGACCGTTGGCCTCGACCCACCGCACCTCCGATCCGGGCCAGAACCGGGGGGCGAAGGCCACGAGGTACCTGGAGACGTGCGGGCGTCCGACGACCGGGATCCTGGACGCGCCGCGCAGCCCTCCGCCGTCGCTGTAGCTGACGACATCCGCGGCGAGCACGTTCTCCAGCGCCGCCAGATCACCCTTCTGCGCGGCGGCGAGGAACACCTCCAGGAGCCGGCGGTGATCCGTCGCGCCGACGCGTTCCCTGCGCTCGGCGGCCAGGTGTTTGCGCCCGCGGCTCACCAGTTGACGGGTGTTCGCCTCGCTCGTCTCCAGGATTCCCGCGATCTGCGCGTAGGGGTAGTCGAAGGCTTCGCGCAGGACGTAGGCGGCACGCTCCATCGGGTTCAGCCGCTCCAGCAGGAAGAGCACCGCCAGTTCGACGGCTTCGGCTCGTTCGGCGCCCACCTGCGGATCCGCGCTGGTGTCGACCGGCTCGGGAAGCCACGGGCCGACGTAGGACTCCCGCCGCACTCTGGCGGACCGGGCCAGGTTGATGGCCAGACGGGCGGTGACCGTGGTCAGGAACGCCGTCGGGTCGAGGACGTGCGCGCGGTCCGCGTTCTGCCAGCGCAGCCACGCCTCCTGGACGATGTCCTCCGCCTCCACGGCGCTTCCGAGCACCCGGTACGCGACACCGAAGAGCCTCGGACGCACCGCGAGGAAGTCCCTCGCCGCCCGATCGAGAGAATCGGCGTCGGGCCCAGCGTGCACGGTTGCCCCCTTCGACTTCGGCGCCGCCATGCTACAAGCCACCTCACCGGCGAGGGGCCGGCCGTGGTGACGAACTGCGCGGCCGACCGCCTGTGACTGTCACAAACCACGGAGCCGTCCGGTCCTAGGGGATGACCGGACGTCGTCCCCCATGGCGCCGTCGGTGTCTTCGGTTCACACGTTCGATGAGGAGAAACACCATGAGCCAGGTCCACCTCGCACACGCCCACGCACCGGGGCACGACGAACCGGTTCCGTCGCGCTACGCGCTGAGGATCGGCGACATCGACGTGGTCGTGATCAGCGACGGCGTGCTGCCGATCACCACCACGACGCTGGCCACCAACGCCGCCGAGGAGGAACTGGCGGCCTGGCTCGGCGACATGTTCCTGCCGCCGGAGGTGTGCAACTGGCCGCTGAACGTCGCCGTGGTGCGCAGCGGTGACCGGACCGTCCTCGTCGACGCGGGACTGGGGACGGAGTTCCCGGGCTTCCCGCGGGCCGGACGGCTGGCCGCGCGACTGGACGCCGCCGGGATCGATCCCGCGTCCGTGACCGACGTGGTGCTCACCCACCTGCACATGGACCACATCGGCGGACTGCTCGTCGAGGGGCTGAGGGGCCGGTTGCGTCGGGACCTGCGCGTCCATCTGGCGGCCGCCGAGGCCGAGTTCTGGGACGCGCCCGACTTCTCCCACACCGTCATGCCGACACCGGTTCCGGACGTGCTGCGCAGGACCGCCGCGCGGTTCCTGGACGTGTACCGCGGCCTGTTGCGGCCGTTCGAGACGGAGTACGAGGTCGCGCCGGGAGTGGTGATGCAGCGCACCGGCGGGCACACCCCCGGCCACAGCGTCGTCCGCCTGGAGTCCGGCGGCGATCGGCTGACGTTCGCCGGCGACGCCGTGTTCCAGACCGGGTTCGACAGGCCCGACTGGCACAACGGCTTCGACCACGACCCCGAGGAGGCCGCCCGCGTCCGGGTCCGCCTCCTGACGGAGCTCGCGCGGAACGGCGGGCAACTCCTCGCCACCCACCTGCCGTTCCCGTCCGCCTGCCACGTGGCGGCCGTCGGCGACACCTTCCGTTTCGTACCGACCGTCTGGGAGTACTGACCGCACCTCGGCCGGCACCCGAAGCCGTCGAACGTGTGCGCACGCGGTGCCGTGCGAACGACCCGCGCGCCGCCCGAGCGAGGGCGCGGCGTACGTCGGGCCCGGGTGCGACCCGGGCTCGACGACGGCCGGCCGGGCTTCCCTCATGCCCCGCGCAGGGACGTCCAGGCCACGCTCGCGGTGCCGGCCAGGGAGATCAGCGTGAGCGCGAATGCCGGGGACACGTACAGGTTCAGTCGCAGGTGTCGGCCGACGGTGAGGTCGAGTCCGCGACGCGGGGTGGAGCGGTCGGTGGTGGGCTTGGTCATCGGGTCCTCCGGCTCGGATTGTTGCGATTCGGCGAAGTCCCCGGTGGGGGCGCCGTGATTCCACGATGCCCCTGCGCGGGACGGCCCTTCACGGGTTGGATGTTGTCCGGGGACAACGTCGGGTTGTCCGGCACAACCGGGGGTGTCGCGTGGGGCGACGGCACGACGACCGGGGGCGGGGAGGCAGGCCGTACGCGCCACCGCCGCGGGGACAGCGGCAGGAAGCCAACGAACTGGCGGCGCTGATGCGCGGATGGCTCAGGGAACCCGGGCCCGGCAGGGCCCCGCTGAGCGGGGCCGATCTCCGCGGCCGGCTGGTTCCGGAGCACTTCGCGGACCGGAAGGTCCCCAGCCGCAACGCGGTCTACACCCTCCTCAAGGGGCAGGGCCTGACCTGGGAGTTCGTCGAGGCCGTCGTCGACGTATGCTCCGACGACCACACCACCGGGCGGCGACGCCTGGACGAGGCCAGGGTGTGGTGGGACCGACTCCACGCCGAGCCGGCCGCACCGGGCCCGGCCCGGGACACCACCGAGGTCGTCCACCTGCAACGACGGGTGATCGCCGCCCAGGACGAGATCGCCCTGCTCCACCGGGCGCTGGGGGAGAGCGAACGAGCCCGCGACCGCATGACGCAGGTCGCCCGCTTCCTGCGGATCGTCGTCCACCAGGCCACCCTGCGCATGGCCGACCTCACCCGCGAGCGCGACGCCCTGCTGACCCGCGACGGCGACGGCGGCCCCGAACTCGCCCGCCTGCAACGCCGCCTGCACGAGACCGAGGCCGGGCGCGCCGAGGCCCGGGCCCAACGCGAACGCGCCGAACGCGACCGCGACGCCGCCCAGGACATCGCCGACCGCCTCGCCCACCAACTCGCCACCCTGCGCCTGGAGGTCGAACGCCTGCGCCGCCGGGGCGAGGCGCCGGCCCGGCCCGAACACGACCCGGCACCCGAGGGCGACACGTCGCCGGTCGAGTGGCGGCCGGACCCCGTCGACGACTTCGTCGAGGACGCCCGCGCCGTCCTCGACCGCACCCGCGCCCTCATCGAGGACGGCGAGAACACCCTCCGCGCCACCCGCGAACACCTGCACGATCCGGCCGGGGAAGAGTCCGACCCCACCGTCGTCGCCGGCGAGGTCGTCGACGAGATGTTGTCCGGGACAACCCCGAACAACCCCGCCACCAGCCCCGGGACCGACATCGTCCGCAGCGCCGACCACCACGGCCCGGCCATTCCGGATCTGCGCACGGATCCCCGGAGGTTCGCCGCCTACCTGAAACACCTGCGCCGTACCGGCCGGGATGCCGTCGCCGATCGGGTCATCGTGGTGGTCGCCGAACCGGTGTCCGAGCTCGAAGCCCCGGTCGGCGAGTACGTGCTGCGAGTCCTGGGCAAGTCCCGCCCCGCCGACGCCGCCGTCCTCGGCCTGCTCGCCGAGGCGGCCGGTGGTACACCGCCTCCCGCGGCGCTCCTGCGGCGCGCCGCCCGCAAGGCGACGGACCGGGAACTGCCGAACCTGCTGGGCGCGAGCGAGCGACCCCCGCGCCGGGCGGCCAAGACCGAGATCCTGAGAGCGATCGCTCGGCGCCCACCCGCGCGGGTGCCTCCGTACAGCCGCCTCACGAGCACCTTCCTGGTCGCCCTGCTCGTGGCGGGAGGGGCCCTGAGGACCGTCCCCGACGACGCCTCGGGCGGGGGTGACGCCGGCCTGATCCTCCTCGGCGTGACCGCCTTCCTCGCCGGCTGGGCGTGCCTGTCGATCATGCTGGTGGGCCTCGTCCGCGTCGCCGTCCTGCGTGTCGCGCGCCTTCCGACCTGGGTCGGAGCGTGTCGGACCCTCCACGACGCGGGCCGCGCGGACGACGTGCGCGCGATCCTGCGCGCCATGCCCAAACGACGGCACGCGGATGTCAGACGAGCACTCGCCGGCGGACCGCTTGCTCCGTACCGGCACCTCGTCGCTCCCCGGGCACCACGAGGGCTCGGCCCGCCGCGACTGTGGCTCGGGCCGCAGCCCCCTTACGGGGAGGAGGGATCCTTCCGGCTCCTCGCACCCACGCTCGTCCTCGTACCCGTCCTCTTCGCGGCGCGATCGGCCGATTGGATCGTCGCGCTCGTCTTCGCCGCGGGCACCGCTTCGCTCACGTTCCTCCTCCTCGCCGCACGCCCGCGACCGGACCGTACCTGGTGGTACGGATTCGCCCGACAAAACCCTGCCCGGCAAAACCCCGCCCGGCGAAACCCTGCCCGACAAAACCCCGCCGGCCACGACCCGACCCGGCTCCGACAACCCGCCCGCACACCCGATCCGGACACCGGTCCCGCCGGAACACCGCCGCAGCCTCCCTGACCCGAGCGCAAGGAATCCGGCCTCCCTTCGTCCTGCCGATGGCAAGACCGCCGACGGTCGGCCGATCGGCCCCGGCGGCGGATCCCCCTGGTACCCGCGGCGGGGTCTTCGCGCCGCATTCTCGTGCGATCGGCGTCGGCTCGCAGCGGCTCGCCGCGTGAACGCCGGCGTTCGGGGGCAATGCGGACGTCGGCCTTCAGCGTGCGGCGCGTGTGGCCGACGGCATAAGCATGAAAATCACTTCAGGCTGCGCCGGCGCCACCAGGGTGCCCATCCGGGCCTCGGCGGCACGACCCTTCCGGCGTCGACTTCGCCGGCTTCCCGCACCACGGGTGGCCCGCGTGGCCGTGGCCGTGGCGGGTGTACTCGTCCTGGTGTCGGGCTCGGCCGCCTCCGTCGGGCCGGCTTCGCGGGCTCCGGCCCACGCGCGCCTGGTGCCGGCGGGCGGGGATCCCTCCGGCGAAGGGCACCGCGACGTCGAGGGGCGCGCCGGCGGGGCCGTGGAGCTGGACGGCGCGCACCTGACGATGGCGCAGATGTCGGCGGTGTTCCGCGGCACGTCCGGCCCGATCACGCTCGCCGACAGCGCCGCCGCGGGCATGACCCGGATCCGCGGGGGCGCGCTGGCGGCGCTGGGCGAAGGGCAGCGCGTCTACGGCTGGAACCAGGCCCTGGGCCCGCTCAAGAACAACGCGCTCACCGACGCCGAGCAGGTCGAGTTCCAAAAGCACATCCTGCGCTCGCACGCGGCCGGTACCGGTCCGGAACTCTCCACCGGCGTCGCGCGCCTGGCCCTGGTCCTGCGCGCCAACGCGATGGCCCGAGGGCACATGGGGGTGCGCCCCGAGATGGTCCGGCGCATGCTCGCGCTGGTCAACGCCAAGGTGACGCCCGTCATGCCCGCGATCGGCTCGCTCGGCACCGGCGACCTCCAGCCCATGGCCGCCGCCGGACTCGTGCTCACGGGCGACGGCGCCACCGCTCGGCTGGACGGTGGGGAACCCGGCCCCGCCGGGGACGTGCTCGCCCGCGCGGGGTTGTCCAGGACGTTCGAGTTGCAGGCGGGCGAAGCGCTGCCGCTGATCAGCGGCAGCGGTGTGCTGACCGCGCGCTACGTCGGCTCCGTGCTTCGCTCCGAGGCCTTCCTCGACCAATTCGAGGGCGCCTTCGCCCTGTTCATGGAGGCCACCCGCGCCGAGGCCGGCTCTCTGGACGCCCGGACCCACGCCGAACGCCGCATCCCCGCCGAGGAGTACGAGGCCGGCGTGCTGAGTACCTTGACCGAGGGCAGCGAGTGGATGACCGAGCAGGGCCGCGCCCGGTACGGGGAAACGGCGCCGCGCATCCAGGACGCGGTCTCCGTGCGCTCCACGCCGCACATCGCCGGCACGCTGCGGCAGACCCTCGGCGAGGCCGTCGCGATCATCGAGCGCGAGGCCAATTCCTCGACGTCCAATCCACTCGTGTTCGAACGCTCCGACGGCACCCACGAGTTCGTGATGGGGGGCAACTACGACGACGCCCAGATCGGGCACGCCGTCGACACCCTCAACGCGCAGGTCACCGATGTCGCCGTACTCAGCCACGAGTTGTCGGCGCGCCTGATCGCCTCGAAATGGAGCTACGGCCTGCCCGACAACCTCGCGGGCCCACCGGTCGGCCTCAACTCCGGCATGGTGCAGGTGCAGACGGTCGCGGCGGCGCTCGTGCCCGAGATGCAGGTGCGGGCCATGCCCGCCGGAGTCCTGTCCCGCCCCGAGAAGTTCGGGCAGGAGGACCACAACACGATGGCCATGGCATCGGAGCGCAACCTCGACGACAACCTCGAACGCGCCGAGATCATCCTGGCCGTGCACTTCCTCCTGGCCGCACAGGGCATCGACTCGGCCCGTCCGCAGATGGGGAACCTGGCCCTGGGCAAGCGCACCGCCGAACTCCACGCCCGCTTCCGGCAACACGTCCCCGAGCTGGGTGAAGACCGGTGGATGACGCCGGACGTGGACAAAGCCGTCGCCCTCGTCACCCACGAACACCTGCGCACCACCCCGCCGCCGGCGACCCCGCCCCAATCCGTACCACACCCACGCTGACGCACCGCGCCACACGCCCGCAGCCCGATTCGAGCCGCCCCACGGGGTCGCGCCGTGTCGTCCTCGTTCGGCGGCCCGTCGTCAGGGGCGGCCGACGGCCATTCCGTGGCCTGCCCCGTGCGTGCCGAACCGGTGCGCGCTTCGGCAGGGCGCCACGGAGTGCGTCCTCCCGGGGGCATGCGCGCGTTGCCATCCCGCGTGGCCGCCGCCGTGCGGCGGCCACGCGGGCGGCGGGGTTCAAGTCGCGGCCGAGACGAGTGTCCGTCTTCCCGGCCCTGAGCCCCGCGCGCGACCTCGGTCGGCGGGGGGACGCGAGTTTCCGGCGGGAGCGTCGAACGCCACTTCCCCGAGCCGGAGTCGGGCGTTCCCCGGGTCAGTTGCCGCGGTTCGCCTTGTCGAGGACGGATTCGTAGGCGACCTCGCTGTATTCGGTGCCCTGGATTTCGACCGCGATGCCCACCAGCGAGCGTCGCAGGGCGTCCTTGGAGGAGGCGAAGAGCATCTTCTGCTTGATCTTGGCCGTGTCCGGTGCCCACGAGACGAACGTGAGCCTGTTCCGCTTGCCGGCCCCCTCCTTCTCGAACTCGAAGTCGTAGACGGCCCAGCGGCATTCCGTCTCCGGAAGGTCGGCGATGAAGTCGTCGTAGTCCTGGGAGGTGGAGGTCTTCTCGACGACGATCTCCGTGTTGTCCTTGTTGAGGTTGAAGACGACGTACCTGTAAGTCTTCTTGAGCTTCAGGGCCTGGTACTCCTGGAGGCACTGGTCGTTGACCCCGACACCTGATGCCATGACGTTCTCCGCTCACGAAGGATTGCACTGGGCATCCGAATGCTAACGGAACGTCAGGAGTGTGGTGCTCACATCGGGCGCGAGTGCAGGCGAACCGGCCCCTCGGGCCACCGGGCGTCCTCCCGCAGCAGCGGGAACCACATCGTCCGCAGCGGCATCACCGCCGGGCCGTCGGGCTGCTCCACCTCCACGTCGCCCACCACGTCCCGCCAGCCGAGCCGACCGTAGAGGCGGGCAACGTCGGGCCGGCAGAACAGGATCGCGAAGTCGAGCCCCCACCCCCGAGCGTGTTCCATCGTGCCGCTCACCACTTGCCGGGCGAGCCCACGACCGCGCCGATCCTCGACCACGCCGACGCCCCCGAGACCCACCACGCGCATCCGGCCGTCGCCGACCGACAGCGGCAACACGACCAGGCCCGCGTGGGCGACGAGGCGACCGTCGACCCTGATCCCGAAGTGGTGATCCTTGAGCCGCCAGACCAGGCCCCACTCGGCGACGCGGGACGGGTCGGCGGTGTCCCCGAAGATGTCCCGGTTGTCGTAGGTCTCCAGACGGACCACGGCCGGTGCCGACGAGTAGCGGTGCCCGGTCATCGAACGATGGTGACATGGGCCGGGCCCGGCCGCCGGCTTCCGTGCACGGGCGGCCGGTCAGTGGCCGTGGGTCGGGGTGTGGGTGTCGGGGTGGACGGTGGGTTGTTCGGGGAGGGGGGTGGGGGCCGGTTCGGGGTGGTGTTCGGTCGGGACGTGGCCGGCGTGGACCTCCATGGGGCCCGCCATGTAGGCCAGGAGGGCGGCGGAGACGATGAACGCCATGTGGATGATCTCCTCGGCTCGGGGACCCGGCGCCGCGCGATTCATCCTTTTTTCGTTCTGAATGGCCGGATTTCGCGGTTTCCGACGGGCGTCGACGCCCATAATCTCGGGATGTTCGCGAATACGGAAAGTCGATGGTTCGTGACCCTCGGTTCCATGTTGTATCCGGCTTGGGAGGAGACCGATGGCGCAACAACACGCGCAGTTCCCGATCGTCGAATCGTTCACCGAGGACATCCCGACCAATCCGCACTGGCAACTACTGGGCAGCGCGACGCTCAACGGCAGTCTGGAGCTGACGCCCAACGCGCAGGCCAAGGCCGGCACGGCGTTCCTCGACCAGCCGTTCTCCTCGACTCTCGGCGTCACCATCGACTTCGACTACTCGTGCGAGGGAGGAGGCGGGAGCGGCTTCGGAGACGGCTTCAGCGTCTACCTGATCGACGGCGCGCACACCACCGCCCCCGGCGGCCGGGGCGGCGCGCTCGGCTACTCGACCACGAAATCGGGTTCGACCATCGTGGCCGACGGGGTCACCGCCGGTTATGTGGGCATCGGATTCGACAATTTCGGCAACTTCTCCGCTCCGGCGGCCGGTCCCGACGGCCCGGGCCCGCAGCCGAACACGGTCGGTGTCCGCGGCTCCGGCAACCTGAAGCAGGGGTTCCACTGGCTTGTCGGGGAGCAGGTGGAGGGCGGCTTCCGGGGTGGATGGGAGAAGGGCGCCCACATCCAGGTGTCCGTGATCGCCGGCCGGCTGACCGTGCGGGTCGCGGATCGGGCGAACCCGAACGGCACCCTGGTGATCGGCGACTTCGACCTCGTCGATGCCCCCGGCCAGGTGCCGGTGCCCGACACGTTCAAGCTGGGCTTCGCGGCGGGCACCGGCGGCGCCATCGCGGCGCACCGGATCCGGGATCTCGTCGTGGCGCTGCCGGTGAACATGCCGTTGGAGATGAGCGGTCCGCTGACCGCCGAGTCGGGCGATCGCATCGCCTACGACATCGGTGTGCAGAACCTGGGTCCCAACGACGCGCCGGACGCCGTCGTGGAGGCCGAGTTCCCGCCGGAGTTGACCGACGTGGAGTTGTCCGCGCGAGGGGAGAACGGCGCGTTCTGCGGGACCGGTTCGGTGCGCGACGGCCTGCGGCTGCCGATCGACCTGCCCGTGGGCGGCAAGGCGATGATCGGCCTGACCGGCGCCATCGCGGGGGATTTCCAGGGCCGGCTGACGACCTCGAGCCGGATCACCTCGCCGACCCGCGCCAACACGGCCGAGCAGTACTCCGATTCGGTCGACACCGAGGTCGAACCGCCTCGGGTCGGCATCGAGTACGAGCAACTGCCGGGATTCGGGCAGACCTACCCGGAGGACGCGAAGGGATGGGTGATCCCGTACGACCTCACCCTCGTCGCGAACGAGGACCGGGTGCTCCGGTGGGAGGTCTTCTTCGAGATCCCGCCCGGCGTCGGCCGGATCAACCCGATCCAGCAGTACTGGTTCACGGTGACCGAGGACGGCGGTGAAGGATCGGTGATCCTCACCTCCCCCGACTCGGGACACACCATCGAACCCGGTGATCCGCTCACCTTCCGCGTGCAGGTGCTCTACAAGTCCCAGTTCGACGCCGGCGACGGCGTATTGCGCAACGTGCGGGCCACCGAGGTGACCCGGCCGTAGCCGCGCCTCCCGGGTTCCGGGCCCAGAGCGGGTGTTCGGCGGGGTGTCGTATCCCGCCGGACACCCGGCACCACGACGAACCCGCGGCGGTCCGTGAGCGCTTCGACTTCGCGCGGCCCGGGCCGATGACGGGCGGGTCGCCCTGCCGGGGTTTCGGAGCCGACGTTCGGCGAGCGGCCGTCCCGAACGCCGAGGGGCGCACCGGTACGCCGCTCGATCCGGACGCGATGCGCGGCGGCCCGGTGCGTCGGTTCCATCCGGAAACTAACCGGGGGGTCGGCTCGGGTCGTGTGTTCGTGTGCCGGTTCGCGCGTCCAGGTGATCCAGAAGCAGCGATCGCAGGTCCGGAGTCAGGGCGATGACGTCCTCGCTCGTCGGGACCAACGTCAACCCGCCTCCCTTGGGAAGGCCGCGGTGAGATGCCGCGTCGACCCTGCGGGCCTCGAACAGACGCCCGTCCGGAGACAGCACGAGGGTGTGTTCGCCGCAGCCGCTCTCCGCTGCGAGCGTCGCCAGTTCCCAGCCCTTGCCGACCGCCTCGAAAACCCGCACCGACTCCGTCCTGCGGCCGAACAGGCCGGCCTTCTGCTCGCGGGTGTCGACGTGCAGGAACAGTGATACGAGCTTGCGTTCGGGCAGTTGCCCGGCAAGGTCGGTCAGGAAGGCGGCGAGCTCGGCGGTCGTGCGAACTCCACGGCGCGCGTCGATGCCCCAGAGTCCGAGGCGCTCCCGTTCTTCCGCGACCCTGGTCTGTTCGATCTCGTGCTCCCGCCTTCGAGCGTCCTCGACCGGCCCCATCCGTCCTCCCCGCGTCTTCAGTCCCGGGCACGTTAGTCCGCGAGGGGCCGCCGTGACTCACGAATGGCGAAGAACCGTCGCGTGTGAGGGGACGGAGCAAGTCGAGCACCGGCCGGTCGGTGGGTGGCCGGCGCGTTCCCCGATCGGACCGGCATGCGCGGCGACGAGTTCGGCGTCGACCGCCCCTCGTGGGCGCTGACCGGAACCGCGCGAAGCTGGGTCCTGCGCAGCAACTCCCAAGCGCGCGCGGCGATCCGGCGCCTCGACGAACCGGCACCCACCCTGTTCTTCGGGCATCGCGCGAACGAATCCCGATGGGAGGCGACCGGCGAGGCATCCCACCGGACGGCGTCGATTACACCGCGCGATCCCGAACTGCGACTGACCACCGCCCAGGCCGCTGTTCTCCAGACGTTCCCCGCCGACTACCCCTGGCAGGGTGGGCGCTCACGGCAATTCGAGCAGATCGGCAACGCCGTTCCACCGTCGCTGGCCAGACAACTCCTCGCCCCGCATGTGCCCACGGTGCACGCAGATCTGGATCTCGCCGCGTAACCCCGCCCCGGCTATGAGCGATATCCCGCCCCCGCCCTGTCCGACCGCATCCACAGATGCCCCCGCCCTCCGCAGACCACTTCCGCTTCGCCGCCCTCGCTGATCGATTCCGACACGCCGCGCATCATCCTCGATGCCTCGACTCTCGGAGCCCGCAGCCGAACCGGCCAGGACAGGAGAGAACGTCGTGTACCCCCATCTCCACGCCGAACAGGCCCTGTTGGGCGCCCTCCTCCTCGAACCCGCCCGCATCGAGGACGTGCGCGAACACCTGCTGCCCGACCACCTCTATCGAGCCGCACACGGTGCCCTCTACCGAGCCCTGCTGGGACCTCTCCCCGACGCCCACAACGCCGAGACCACCGTGGCGGCGCGGGTGATGGCCCTGGTCCAAGCCGCTGGCAAGCACGCCGCAGGGATCACGCCCGCCTACGCCCACACCCTGATGGCCGCCTGTCCCCACCCACGCAACGCGCGCCTGTACGCGCGCATGATCGTCGAAGCCGCCGATCACCGAGCCGTCGCCCGTCATGCCATCCGCCTCGGGCAAGTCGCTGCGGCCGACACCGACCGCGACGGGATCGCCGACACCCTCACTCACCATCGGGCGCTCCACGCCGCACTCGACGACCTCGCCCGCCGCTGGGGAGAGCCCCACTCCGCCCCTGCGCCGGGACCCGCCCGGACGGCGCCGCCCGAACCGCCGTGCCCACGCGACCTGATCGAGGAACATGCACTGGTGACCACGCTGATGGCAGACGCCCGCCCTCTGGGCGAGATCGCGCGTTGGCTCGGACCGGGGGACTTCGCCGACCGCGCGCACGCGGCGCTGTACCGATGCGTCGCCGCCCTCGTTCACCGGGGCGACGTGGTCGATTCGCTCACCGTCCTGTGGGAGGCGCAACGCCGAGGGCACCTCGCCGACGGCAGCCTCGTCCCCGAACTCGTCCTGCGCATCGGCGCATCCGGAGTACCGGGCAGCACCGAGTACTGGGCCAAGCGCGTCCTGCGCGCGGCAGTCCTGCGCACCGCGACCGCCGGCTCCCACGCCGTGCGCGGCCTCGCCGACGACCGGACCCTGCCGATCCTTCGACTCGTCTCCTCCGCACGCGAAGTCCTCGCTCCGCTGGACGCGATCCACAACCGATGGAACACCGCCACCCGACCACCCTCTGTCGGCATGCCGGCCGGAGGGAGCCCGGCACCGGCATTTCTGACCAGGACAGCCGCACGCTCACGCACCACCACGACCACATCCCCACCCCCGCCCGGACCGGTACCGGGCGGGCCGACCACAGCGACTACCTCGGCGGCCAGGAGGCGCCTGTGATCGACCCCCTGCTTCGACTCGTACCTGTGCGACCCGCTTCACATCGCCCGAGTTGTCGACCGGATCCCCTCGTGTCGTCACGTCGTGGAGGGCGCCGTGGACATCCGTCGTGCGCGCCACCGAACCCGGTGCGTCGGGATTGTAGAATTCGCGGGTCTGGAAATTTACGATTGGCCGACCGAAGTTTCCGCCGAAATCGGGGGGAATCGGCCGTTATGTGCTGCTCCGTTTCGGCGGCCGTGGAGAGAGCGGGTGACGCGTCTTGTCCTCTCGGGACTCGGAGAGCTTACAGTCTTTATTCGGCGAGGAAGCATGTGTCATGTTCTGTGACTCACTTCCCCCCACGGACGTCCTTCGCGTGTTCGATAGTGGAACGGGACAGCCGCTGCTCATGTCCTACGAGCAGTCTCTCGATGCGGCTCTCTACAGCGACACGAATATTCTGAGGGCCGGTGTCTGCGGCGGGTGGACTTTCTGCCAGGAGTCCTTCGGGTGTACCGGGCTCGCGGGCGACTATCTGAGTCGCCTTTCCGAGTCGGGTCAGGCACTCCTGTTTTTTTGGAATCTCGAGGCGATGACCTGGTTCGCCTACGCCTGCCGAGGGCGGGTGGAGGCTTCCTTTGAACCGAGAATGCAAGGGGCGATGGTCTCGTCGGCCGACACCCCGTTCATGCGACGTATTCGAGCATTGAGCGCCGACCGGGACACCGGCGGACTCAACGATCTCTATCTGGCGGCGCGGGAAATACTTTCCCTGGATCCGAAGAAATCCGACGTCGAGGGGGATCTGCCGGCTCTTCGGATTGCGAGATGACGTCCACCGTGGGGAGGGTGGTTTTCTCCCCACGGTGGACGACGTGCACTATCGCATGGACGTCATGGCGTGAAGTCTTTCGGGAGAAACTTGACCGTCGGGGCCGAGGACGCTTTCCAGTGGAACGGAGTCGCGCGCTATCTCGAGTTGTTCCCGCAGGGTCTTGTTGATCCATTCCGCAGGAGTGATCTGCCGGTAATCCGCTCGGCACAGACCTGTGGTCGCCGCGACCGCGTCTATCTGCCCGCCCGGGGTGTACGTGTACTTACCGAGGCAGCCGCCCTGGAAGGCTTGGAAGGTGTAGAGGTTGCCGATCGGAAGGCCGGGATCGGCGGCGTGGTCCTTGGTCGGGAACCCCATCCAGGAGTTCGGCCCCGTATAGGCTCGCCAGGATGCGATGACGAAGTGGGTCCCGGACGAGGGGCCCCACAGAAACCTCAGGAGCAGATAGGCCTTTCCTTGCTGGTCGATGCCGGCCGTGTATTGCTCGATTCCTCCGCTGCCTCCGGTGCCGCCGGCGTCGCCGACGGGATAGCCGCTGGCCCGCTCGGCGCCGAACGTCAACCATTTGTCCCGAAGCGCGGAACGTATGTATCCGATGCCTACTTTCGGGTGCCAATAGATGGAGTCGTCGTCCGCGGCGGCGGTCGGCTTTCGGAAGTGGTTGAACCGCCCCTGGCCGTCCGGGGTTCCCGATTCATCGGTGCTGGGATATCCGACGTTCGTTTCCCAGCCGAGGGCCGCCCACTTGTCGCGGATGGCTCCCCCTATCTGATGCGCGCCGGTGACGTTCGTCCAGTAGATCGAGTTTCCTCCCTTCGAGAAATGAGCGAAACGCCCACGCCCGTCCGGGGTTGCGGCTTCGTCCGCGGTTGGATAACCGAGTGCCTTCTCCCTGTCGAGAGCCACGTATTTATCACGCACCGCACCCGACAGGACGTGCGCCCCGGTGGCGGAACTCCAGTAGACGGAGCCATTGGAAAAATCGTTGTACCTGCCGGCCCCACCGTCCTGCTGGGCGGTGTCGTTGAGCGGATATCCGAGGCCGTTCACGCCCCCAAGGGCGAGCCATTTGTCTCGGATCGCCCCGTCGATGTAATGGGCACCTGAGGTGGGGCTCCAATATATCGAGCCGGTGATCTCGGAGTGACCGCTCAGGCGTAGGTCGACATATTTTCCGATGCCATCCGGAGCCTCCTTCTGACCGGTCGGGAATCCGATCTTCGTGACACCGGGGCCGTCGAGTGCCGTACGCAAGGGTCCGCATACGGCGAGGGTGCTGCGTGTGCCCGCCGCGTTTCGGCGAGGCGTGGCCACGGGCACGGGCTCCCAGTAGCTGCCGCAGTCCGACCATCCCGGGGGCGCCGCGTTCAGCCAGTATTTGTCACCGCGCAGGAACCGTTCGCGCGAGATGAAGGCACTGCCGGTCTGTCGGCCCACGGCACTGTTCTGCGAATTCGGGATGGTGCCGCGCACGCAGGGGACGTCGTCCTTCCATATGCCGAGCCCGATGAGTTTGACGCCGGTGTAATCGCCGGCGGCGTTCTTGGTGGCGACCATGAGGTTGCACTCCCGACCGTCGACGATCTTCTGGAGCGCCGGATACCCTCCGCCTCCCGCGCTCTGGTAGGCCGAGGCGAAAGGGAACTCGTCACAACTGGGTTGATCCGTGGAGCCTGCCGGAAAGGTGACGCTGGGGTCTTTCACCAGGGAGCCGCAGACGATCGCCCGGTTCTTGCCGTTCCACGTCTGCTGGTCCGCCGGTTGGGTCGCGGATTGGTAGGAAAGAGGTTCTCTGCTCCATTCCAAAGGGCGGCCCATGTCGTTCGCGAGCCTGAGGCCGGGCGGGCTCCACATCGACATGTGATAATAGTTGATCATGGCTGCGGCGGACCCGTACTGGTTGACATCGGATATGTCCACGGTGGGGTAATACGTCGGGAATGTGCAGCCGGCTCGACTGGTGACGACCGTGTCGCACCTCGGGCTGTCGTTGGTCGAGTACACCACGGGGTCGTGGGCCGTTGGCGCCGACGTATGTGCCTCGATGGTCCATTGGATTTTCAGATCCGATTGCGTCACCCCCGGCGGAGGCGCCCACGTGATGTCATTGTGGAACTCCAGATGCATCCCGTTGCCGGCGGTGAGGATCGGCGACGGCGCCACGACGCATGGTGAGCAATCCGCCTTGACCTCTACTGTCAGCGTGCCGAGCGCGGCGTCGACCTTGACGAAGTCCAGACGCGTCTCGTTGTAGATCTTGTCACTGCTCTTCGCCAGTAGGATGCCGTGGCTGAGGAATGCCGTGGCGGTGCCCACCACCTTTCCTGTCTCGACATCGTAGGTGACCAGTTCGAAATCTCCGAGCACACACCAGGAGAAACGCTCGAAGTGGTCATCCTTGTTGTCGAACGGGGGAGTGCAGGTACCGTAATCCGGGTTGGTGTTCCCGGGGGGCGGTGTGAAGGGCAGTGTGGGCGGTATCGCGACGTTCTGCGATGTGGTGGATCTCGCCGAACGATACGTACAGGTGAAGGTCGGATTTCCTTGAACGCGCGCCCTGCTGCGGAGTTGCGCAGAGTTGGGACATCCGTCTCCGACGATGCCGCGAGACGTGCGCGCGGGCCCGTCGTTCCGCGAAGGGTCGTTCTGGGACGCCGGCACGGGGATCGTCGTTCGTGATTGCTCGGGCGGCGGAGTAGGCGATACCGGACCGCCGGACTCCTCTGGCGTTCCTGTCGGAGGTGCCGGAATTTCGGCTGCGTGGACGGGCGCCGGGGTGCCGGGGAACGCAGATGCCGTGCGAAGACTTCCGGAAGGCCGGGATGCGGAGCTCGGTTGGGCCGCTAAAAGAGTAACGATGGTCAACAGGGAAAGGAGTAATCCAATTCCTCTGTACCGATATTTTCCCGTGTTCGACACTGGGCTCGCCTTCGATTCTGCATGAAGCAACCGGTTGGCTGCATCAGGCAAGGTATCGAGCCCAAGATGGGGTCCCAAGCCCACTTCGCGCCGATGTCGGGATCGTTCCGGCCGGCAGAACCACCTTGCGCATTACCTGGATATCAGGATATTTATTCTCATTCCGCAATAATTGGTGTCCTCGTGAGATGGCAGAAGCATTGGTCCGCCCGTCACGACGGAGTTGTCGCCCGCCGCTCACCGGGTTGTGCTCGTCGAGTGGGGGCACGAGTGAGAAAAGCGCCGCCCCAATGCCACGAGGACGTGCCTCGCGGCCACGCACCGCTCGTGTCGTCGACAACGCTCGATCACGCGGTACGTCGTGACCTTCGCTCGCCACGTCTGCTTCGGATCGCGCGTCCGATCCACGGGTCGCCCGCGGACGGCTACGATCGCACGTTGGCCGACCTGGCCCTGCCGGGGACGGTGGACGAGCAGGGCCAGCCCACGCCGCCGGCTGCCGAAGCCGACCGGAAGATCGATCCGATCGCGCAGTCGGCACCTCCGGGTGATGGTGTGCGCCTGTATGTGCCCGGCGCCGCACCTGGTGTCGACACGCCAACTCGGCCGGGTCGTCGAAATACTCACTGGTACTGTCGCTCCCCCGCGAGATTTTCTGCGTGTACGGCGACACCGGACACGCCAAGACTGTCGCCGCCGACCAGGCGCTGCGTCTGGTTGTCGAGGCGGGTGCCGGTTCAGCGAGCACAGGTGGCGGTCAAACCTGCGCTGCCCCGTTTGCGCGCCGCGCTTGCTTACCGCGTTCGGCCTGCCGGCCACCCACCTGACGAACCGCACGGATGCGGCCAGCTGCGTGCTCGTCGACGCACTGAACGTATCGCCGCTCCCGAACAGGACCACCTGCGCCTCTTGGCGGACGCCCCCACGACCCACACCAACCTGGTGCTGTGCGGCGCCGGCGTGGAACGCACCCTCGCCCGGGCCCCCGCGCCGGCGTCACGCGTGCTGCCCCGGCAACACAGCTGTCCCGCCTGGACGTGCGTCCCAAGTTCCCACCGTGCTGCGCTTGTTCCATCCCCCGTGGGGCTCCGCCTCGGACGCCGATCTGCTTCATGTGGACCACACGCGCGTGAAAGGGACCTTCCTTACCCGGGCGAAGATGTGGGCCCACCTGTACGCGGCCCGTCACCGTGGACGCGGCAGGAACGTGGGCCGTGTCCTGTCGGCTCGGGCCTTGCTCCCGCCTGGGCCTGCTCCCGTGACGGCGCACTCCGCCGGGTACCGTCGGCCGCGATCGAAGACGAAGCATGGACCCGAACGGCACCCGCCCACCCTTGCGCCAGCCGGTCGGCGAGGTCCGGTCCGGTCCCGCCGCCTCGCCAGGCCAGGGCTCGACGCCGTTCGGTGGCGAGGTGTCGGGCTCCGACGAGGCAGGCCATGTCGATTGATCCGCTGATGCCCAGGGTCGGATTGGTGGTACCTGGAGTTGACGGTAGACAGACGAGGAACTCCTCACCTGCCGTCGGTGCCAATTACTGTCTGTGTCGTCAGGGAGCAACTTTCGCGCCTGGTCTGACCATCGATGCTATCTGGGCTAGATAGGTCTCTTCATGAGACATAATCATGGTGTATTGTTCGATCATGTTGCAAAATGAACGGGTGCTGAACCTGGTGGAGGTTGTTGCCGGTGAAGTGCGGCGCCATCGCAAGGCGCGGAAGATGAGTGCGCAGCAGCTCGCGGACGCGTGCACCGCGTTGGGCGTGGAGATGCAGCGTGGGGTGTTGGCGAATCTGGAGATCGGGCGGCGCGAGTCGCTGGACGTGACGGAACTGGTTGCCCTGGCGCAGGCGTTGGGGGTGCCGGCGATCAGTCTCTTGTTCCCTGTGGGTGACGTGGCCACGGTTTCGCCGACTCCCGGTGTCGTCGTCGACACGTGGGACGCGCTTGCGGCCTTCACCGGTGAGACGGCGCTGTCCGAGTTGCCGCCGTCGGATTCGCCGCGTGCGCGGCTCGAGGCCTTTCGGCGGCACGCGGTCGCGGTCGAGGCGGCGTTGGCGTCCGAGCGACTGGCGCGGGACCGGCGTCGGCTGGCCACGGTCAATCTCGATCCGGCCGAGCACGAGCGGTTGGGGCAGGTTGCGGCGCAGTACGAGCGGTTGGCGTTCGAGGACACGCTGGCGTTGCGCGATCTGCGGGTGCGAATGCGCGATCTGGGGCTGGAGCCGCCCGTGCTTCCCGCGAGGCTTGCTCATGTAGACGACGGCATCGCGCCGGAAGCGTCCGGCGCCTGAAGGACCCGACGTGCCGACGCCGTTGCGGCGATCCGCAGAAGGCGGCCGGCTCCGTGCGACGCCGGCCTCCTGAAGCGGCGCGCGCAAGTACGTCCTGAACAGCCCACGCGGCGCGCGAAGTTCGCGTCGGAGGACGACGTGGGCGGTTGGTCTAATCGATGAGCGAGCGCAGGCCGCTTCGGAAACATGCATCGATAACTGGCCGATGCAAGGAACGACATGTAAGGACAGGGGTGGTGTTGGTGCGTCATCTGCATCGGACGCGGGTTCGGCCGGAGAGTGCGGAGCGGGACATGGCCGGGGTGGGGATGTTGGAGGGCGGCTGGTACTCCACCGAGGAGGTTGCCGAGCTGCTGGGGGTGGATCCGTCGACGTTGCGGCGGTGGCGGACCGGGAAGCCGGTGCAGGGGCCGCCGTTCGTGCCGTTGTCGGCGCGGACGACGGTGTACAGCGTGGCGGATGTGGAGGCGTGGCTTGCGGGTCGTCGGGTGGACCCGCAGCTGGCTGCCTGATGCCACCGCCGCGAATACCGGCCGTGGGCCTCAATCTGTCGGCGGATATCGAGTTTCGTGAGGGGCGGCCGACGCCGTTCCGGGCGCGGTTGCGGTGGGTCGATCCGGCGGGGCGGGGACGGCTGTCGGTCTCGGAGGCGCACGACACGCAGGAGGAGGCGGAGGCGTGGCTCGAGCGGCTGAGGAAGTTGGCCGCAGCGGGTGTGGATCCTGTGATGGCCGTGATGCCGTTGGGCGAATACGGCGACCTGGTCATGGACATGGCCATGCGGGGGCTTGAGCGTAAGACGAGCGACCCGTATCTGGCGGGGTGGCGGATGCGGGTCAAGCCGTGGTTGGGGCATCTGCCCGTGCACACGGTTACATACGGTGCGGTGGACCGGGCGGTGTACGGGTGGATCGAGGACGGGGCGGGGCTGTCGACCGTCAAGAACACGATTGCGATTCTCGTGCGGGTGATGCAACAGGCCCAGCGGGACGGGCTGATCGAGACGAATCCCGCTCGGGTCACCGGGTGGCAGCACTCGTACCGCACGGCCGAGGACGAGCTCGACAATTCCCGTGCGCTCGCCTTGAGGGACTGGGCCGCGCTCGACGGCCTGGCCGACGCTCTCGTTGCCCGCTCGCACGGGGGCTACAGGGGGTGGGGAGACGTGGTGCGGTTCGCCGGCTGCACCGCGGCCCGCATCGGTGAGGTGTCCGGGGTACGGATCAAGGACGTCGACACCACGACGTGGATGTGGAACTTGTGCCGTCAGACGACGACGTCCCCGGGCGGGCTGGTGGACAAGGGCACCAAGGGCAAACGAAGACGCTGGGTACCGATCATCCCGCAGGTGCGCCCGCTCGTGCTCCACCGGATCGCGCTCGCCGGCTCCGATCCCGACCCGATGACACGGTTGTTCACCGGGCCGCGCGGCGGGCGGATCACCACGGCGATCCTGCGTGATGCGACCCACTGGGACGAGGTAGTCGCCGCGCAGGGTTACGAGTTCCTGCTGCGGCACGGATTGCGGCATACCGGGCTGACGTGGATGGCCGACGCAGGCGTCCCCGTACACGTTCTCCGAAAGATCGCCGGGCACGGATCGCTCTCGACGACGCAGCGATATCTGCACCCGGAACTGCGGTTGGTGACCAGCGCGTCGGAGGCGCTTCAGGTGCATTTGAACCCTGGCTGGTCCCCAAATGGTCCCCAGGAGGTTTCCGGGGCCTCTTCCAACCGGTAAGTGGTCTAAACCTGCAAGAGGCGCTGACCTGGGCTTTTGCCCAGGTCAGCGCCTCTTGAACACCGTCGGGACGACAGGATTTGAACCTGCGACCCCTTGACCCCCAGTCAACTCGGGACGTGATGCCCCCACGACTTACGAGCCGCCGGACCTGCCGAAACAGTCCCGAGAGGTACGTGGACGTCCGGCAACGTACGCCCCCGTTGTCACGCAGTTGGACACGCAGACAAGGCTGCGTTCCGCAGGTCGCAGGGGTGTTCCCGGAGCAAGGCAGCACACCCACTTGGCACATTCTTACGCCGAAATTTGTGCACTATTTTTGGCATCGGAGCCAAAATTTGGGCACCGTGGGTAGCGGCTGGGCGTTGAGACCCCGCCGGGGTCACAAGAAGCCGAACGAGGGGAGAGCTGGTGAGCGGCGCTAGTCCGCGCGGTACGTACCTCACCATCGCCGATGCGCTGCGGCACGAGCTGGATGCTCCGTCCGCAACGCGGGCGGTACTGTCCGAGTCCGGCGTCCAAGCGCGCTTCGGTGTGTCCCGGACGACCGCACGGCGGGCTCTCGGCACTCTTGCCGAAGAGGGGCTGATCGAGCCGCGTAAGGGCATTGGGTGGCAACCCCGGCAAGCGGAGGGCCAAGCGTCCGAACCACTCCACGAACGCATCCTCGCCGACCTCGCCCACGCGGTTCGGCAAGGGGAACTTGCCGTAGGCGACGCCATCCGCAGTGAAGCCGAGTTGGCCGGCACCTTCGGGGTTTCGCGCGGCAAGGTGCGCCAAGCCTTGGCCTACTTGGAAGGTATGGGCGTGGTAACTGCCGTTCCTGGCAAGGCTCGACAGCTGTCCGCCGACCCGAAGCCCGCGCGCGAGGCGGATAGCGCAGCTCTCGATAGCACTCGTAGCGTCGAATGATGGAACTGACGGATTGGGCGTACGAGCTTGCCGGGAACGTCCTGTCGGACGCCTTGCCCCGGCGCTGGGAGCACTCCAAGGGGGTTGCCGCCTGCGCCCAAAGGCTTGGGCCCATGCTCGGTGGGGACGCGGAACTGCTGTATGCCGCTGCCGTCCTGCACGACATCGGCTATGCCCCTGATCTGGTGGAGACGGGTTTTCACCCGCTGGATGGTGCACGCTTCCTTCGGGATCGAGCGAGTGCGGACACTCGGGTGATCAATCTTGTGGCTCACCATTCCTGTGCCTTGCTTGAGGCTGAGGAACGGGGCCTGCGCGCCGAGTTGGCTGGTGAGTTCCCAATCGAGCGCGATGACTTGGTGGACGCTCTCATCTACTGCGACATGACGACGACACCGGATGGGGTGACAACGACCCCTCCCGAGCGTGTAGCCGAAATCGTTGGGCGGTACGGTCCCGACAGCCTCATCGGCCGATTCATCAGGCGTGCCGAGCCGGAGATCTACGCAGCGGCTGCCCGGGTCGACCGGCGGCTCGCGGAATACCGGTCGTAGCCTTACCCGATGTACGGCTTAGGCAGGTGGGCGAGCCCGTGCGTGATGCGGAGCCGGATCGACTCGTGGATGTTGAGCGTGTCGAGATTGGACGGGTCCACCCAGCGCACCGCCTTGGACTCGTTGCTCGTCCGCAGCGTTCCGCCAACCGGGCGGGCCCGGAAGCACAGCGAGAACTGCTGGCGCACCTCGCCGTCGTCGTAGGCCATGACATGTCGTGGATCCGTGTACGTTCCCACCAGGTCGAGCACTTCAACGTCGATGCCGGTTTCCTCGCGAACTTCTCGCACGACTGTTTCGGCGATGGACTCCCCGATGTCGTGCCCACCTCCGGGGATGGCCCAGAGATCGTTGTCCGTGCGATGAATCATCAGCAGGCGTCCGCGAGCGTCCACCACGATCGCTGTCACGGAAGGCACTACCGAGTTCGCCGCCGGGGCGTCGGGATCGTGGAAGTAGTCGATGCGGGCCATCAGTGATCTCCGAAGTCGGTAGGGCTGGACAAGGGGCGAGCCTCAGACCACACCCGATCGATGCTCTCGGCGTAGGTCGCGAACATCGTCCCTTGGGGCAGGCGGCGAATGTGCAGTACAGGTGCGAGGTAGGCGCCCACACCGTGTACGTGGGTATTGACGAGCAGTTCATTGTCCGCGCGATAGATCGAGTTGTAGAGCACCGTGCCGTGCACGCGGAACTCGACTCTGGGCAGTCCGAACAGCTTGGTGTAGTTCACCAACGCGTTTCGGATTTTGCTCGCCATGGCGTCGCCGATGCCTTCATCTGCCCCTCGCTGCGCGACCGACTCGCTGTTCGGATCGCCGAGTAGGAATCGCACCCGGGCGCCGGCCTGCGCTTTCTCTCGGACGATCCGCAGGAAAAGAGGATCCTCCGAGAGCCAGAACCCGGCGTACACCAGCACGTCGATGTTCTCGATTGCTCGGCTGTAGAGGTCAGTCCACGCGCTGTTGGGGACGACGGAGCGGTGGGGGTAGAGGGACACCAGCTCTGCTTGACCGACTTCTGTAGTCGCTTGCGGGCTCTGCTCGTCCGCCCACAGGTACGAGACGTCGCGTCCGAGAACGGAGGCCAGGGCGTACCGGTTGCGGCGATGCGGTGGGCGTCCCGCAACCCACTTCTCGATCGTCTTGGGGTCCACCCCCACCCTCGCGGCGATGGTTGCCAGGTTCAGGTCACTGCTGAGAATGGCCGCCCGCAGGCGCTCGTTCGACACGTCCAACCCCCTTGGCGTTTCGGAACGTTGTCGACAGTAGAGGCAGACGTCCCAACGTGGCTACAAGGCGGGGTGATCACGACCCGGTCTCATGCGTCAACGTTGAGTCATCGACGGAGACGTCGAAAGAAAATCCCGAACGGACTTGACGAAGGTACGCCGCAGCGCCAATCTGAGATACATGTTCAACATGTATCGCATGTTGAACGACCCCGTAAGGGGTGGGCGGATCCTTGCTGTCTCATGCCGGCGGGGCGATGCACAACGTACGAAACAGGAGCCCCGGACAGAGGGGGCTGAGGGCACCGGATCCCTGGTCAACCGGATGGCATTGAGGCCGAAAGGCCATGTCCCTGCCTACCAACAGGAGCGCGTTCGTTCCTGGAAGGGGACAACTGCACGAGTGCTCTTGGTCCTCGGCGCGCGGTACGTCGGCGCGTCGGGGGCCAAGGCCACTCGTCTCTCGGGACGGGGCACACCGATGTGTGCCGGGGCGCCCGCTTCCGGCAAGTCGTCGGGCGCCCCGTAGGTCGTTTCTCCAGTGAGGGAGTACGACCGTGAGAACCATTGTGAACGGCCGTTGGGTCGTGACGAAGTTCGAGTTCACCGAATCGGCGTTGGGCGTCGACCCGGAGCTGTTCCTGGGGGTCGACGGGGAGTCCGCAGAGGAGCGGGCGGCTCGGGTCGACGCCGCGTGCGACATCCTGGCCGCGCTGCGGCGCGAGGAGCCCGAGTTGGCCGAGTACGCCGAGCTGTTGCTCTGCGAGTCGGCTCGCGTTCTGGTCATGCCGCGCCGGTTCGAGGCTCGGCGGTGGGCCGCATGAGCACGGACACTGTGTATTCGATGCGGGCCGGTCGTCAGCTCGACAAGGCCAAGGTGGCCGAGGCGCACGCCGCCGCGCAGGCCGTTCAGGCCGAGTCGGCGCTGAAGCAGGCGGAAGCCGCCGCGCGGATCGCCGCTGTGCAGCGCGAGGCGGAGCGGGCCGAGCGTGCGGGCGCCGAGCAGGACAGGGCGTCCGCTCGTGCGGAGCGCAACCGCCGGTGGCGCAAGCGGTTCGATGCGGTGCTCGCTCGGCGCGACTTCGTGATGGTGACCGCCATCATGGTCGCGTCGGTGGGCACGGCGTGGCCCGCGCAGATGTCGTTCTATCTCGCGCTCGGGATGAATCCCGCGCTCGCCGTGCTGGTGACCGCGATGTCGGAAGGCGCCGCGTGGGCGGGCGCCGCGATGGCCTCCCGGGCGATCGAGGACGGTCGTCCCGCCGGGCTGTACCGGGCGATCACTTGGGGCTCGGCGCTCGCCGCCGCAGTGCTGAACGTCGCCCACACGATCCATCGGAGCGTTCCGCTCGCCATCGTGCTCGGGATCGCGTCGATGCTCGGCGTGCTGCTGTGGGAGTCCTACGCGCACAGCCGGACCGAGCACGAGGGCGGGAAGACCGGCGCGCAACTGCGGGCCGAGCTGTACCGGTCGGCGCGGTTCCGGCGGGTGAGTCGGCGCATGCGTGACCTGCTCGCGTCGGTGCCCGGCCTGACTGAGGATGCGGCGTGGATCATCGCGTGGCGAGCCATCCATGGCGCCGACCCCGGGGTGACCCGCCGGACGCTCAAGCGTCATCACAAGGCAGCAAAGCGGGTGCGTGACCTGCTCGCCAAGGCGCCCGAGTCGGCAGTCGAACCGGTCGCGTTGTCGGTGGTCCAGACTCCGACTGCGACGCTCGCCGACATCGCGCCGGGCGGGTCGGTGCTCGACTCCGACAAGGCTGTCCGGGACGCGCTGATCCTCGCGTTCGACTCCGCGCGGCCGGTAGCCGAGCTGCTCGGCAAGGTCCGGTCGACCGACCCGACCGACGCCGACCGGTCGACCCCTGATCAGGGCATTTCATATCAAAACGACAAGGCCGAGTCGGGCGCGGCCCGGTCGACCGGTGCGCGTCCGCGCAGGTCGACCGGCAAGGTCCCGACGGCAGCGAAGTCGACGGGGCGGACCCGCTCGACCGATGAACTGCTGGATGAGGCAAGGATGTTGACCGCCGGATGGCCGGTCGACCGGCTGACGGGTGAGGCAGTCCGCAAGGCGGTCCGCACGTCGTCGGCGAACGGTCGCACGCTGCGGGATGCGTTGCTCGCGGAGCGATCGGCCGCCGGGCTGCACCTGGTGGTCGACGGCTCGCAGGCGGGTGCGTCGTGACGGCCCCAGCCCTGCGGATCCTGTCGCTCGGCGCCGGGGTGCAGTCGACGGCCGTTCTGCTGCTGGCCGCCGAGGGTCGCATCCCGACCTACGACTACGCGATCTTCGCGGACACCGGGTGGGAGCCGCCGGAGATCGGCGCGCATCTCGACCGACTTGAGCACGAGGTCGCGGAACCGGCGGGGATTCCACTCCTGCGGGTTCGGGCCGAGGCGGGCGACAGTCACCGTGTGAGCGGGAACCTGCGCACCGACTCGCTCGACCCCGCCGGGTGGATGCGAATCCCGGTCTTCGTCCCCGACCGCACCGGCACCGGCGCGGCCATGGCCCGGCGCCAGTGCACCGAGGAATACAAGGTCAGGCCCATCAAGACCGCGATCCGCGACCTCCTCGGTTACCCGCACCCTCGGCCCGTTCCGCGCGGGGTGTTCGCCGAGCAGGCGATCGGCATCAGCCGCGACGAGATCGGCCGCGCGAAGGATGCTCCGGTGAAGTACCTGCGCAATGTGTTCCCGCTGCTCGACCTCACCGGCGCGGCCGACGGCGGCACCGGCTGGACCCGCAACGACTGCATCCGCTACCTCACCGCACAGGGCTGGGGTGCCACCCGCAAGAGCGCCTGTATCGGCTGCCCGTTCCACGGCAACGCCGCATGGCGCGACATGCGCGACAACCACCCCGACGAATGGGCCGACGCCATCGCGTTCGACCGCGAACTCAGGGCGATGAAGCTGCGAGGGATCAAGGGAACCCCCTACCTGCACCGCAGCCTGCTCCCCCTCGAACAGGCCCCCATCGACCGCGTCACACGCGGCGAATGGCGCAACCGGCAGGTCGACATCTTCGACGCCGTCGCCGACCAGCTCGAAGAAGACGGCGAACCCGACGGCTGCTCTCCCTGGACCTGCCGATCCGGCACTCCCGAAGCCGCCTGACACCACCACACGTACAGCGCCATCACCTGATTCGTGCGGGCACCGGCTCTCGCCTGGCAGCTTCCGCCGGTGCCCGCTCTCCACTCTTAAGAGGAGAGGTTCAGCATGACGCACGACACCTTCGACCGTCCCGACATCGAGGACGACGAACACACCCGCGACGACGACACCCCGCCCGGCGGCGAGGTGATCCCCTTCCCGCGTGAGACCGCCGTCGACCCCGACGCCGAGATTGACCACGACCAGGACGACGACACCGACGGCGAGACCGACCAGGACGACGACACCGAGGTTCGGGTACCGGTCGACCCGCCCGGCCGGAGCCGACCCACGTGGAGCGAATCCGTTCGGGGCGAGCAGCGCCGGGACGTTATCCCCGCATGGCTGCGCTCGCGCGAGGCGTTGCGCGAGCAGAGCGCGTGGGTGCTCGATCACTACAAGCACGTGTTCGCCTTCCACGCGGTGCGTACTCCGGTGTATGCCGGGACGCTCGCGCTGCGCTCTCCGCTCGGCGCGGCCCGGCTGGTGGGTGGTGCGTTGCGGTGGGTGTCCGACGCCGACGGGCGCCCGGTCCGTGCGGAAGCGGTCCGCAAGGCGGACGCGGCCGAGTACCTGAAGCTCGCCAAGCACCGCGACGGAAAGGTGAGGTTGCGCGGGACCATCCTCGCCGCGGCTGTCCTCGCCGCCGGTGTCCTGCTGACCGCGCTGCTGCTCGCCGGGCCGACATGGGCACTGGTGGTCACCCTGCTCGGCGTGGTCGCCGGGTTGGGGTGGGCGGGTGCGCCGGAGGATCGGCCGGTGATCGGTCCGGCGGTGGTCAAGGCGCAGGCCGAGAAGCTGTCCAGTGGGATGGTCCTGCGGGCGCTCGGCGCGCTGGGGATCGCCGAGATCAACAAGGCCGTGGCCAAGGGTTGGGGTCCGCGTGCGTTCGTCGCCCCGATCACCCGCGACGGGCCCGGATGGCGCGCGGACATCGACCTTCCCTACGGGGTGACCGCCGTCGACATCATCGAACGGCGCGATCGTCTCGCGTCCGGCCTGCGCCGCCCGATGGGCTGCGTGTGGCCGGAACCGGCGTACGACCAGCACGCCGGACGGCTGGTGTTGTGGGTCGGGGATCAGGACATGTCGCAGGCCAAGCCCGCCGTGTGGCCACTCGCAGCGTCGGGTTCGGTGTCGCTGTTCGACCCGATCCCGTACGCCACGGACCAGCGCGGGCGCGTCGTGTTGATGAGCCTGATGTACGCGAACATGCTGATCGGCGCGATGCCCGGCATGGGCAAGACGTTCGCCCTGCGCATCGCCCTGCTCGCCGCCGCGCTCGACACCACCGCCGAGTTGCACGTGTGGGAACTCAAGGGCACCGGTGACCTGTCACCGCTCGAACAGGTCGCCCACGCGTACGGCTCCGGCGCGGACGACGACACGATCGCCGGGACGATGGACTCGATCCGCTACGTCCACACCGAGCTTGAGCGCCGGGCAAAGGTGATCTCCGGCCTGCCGCGCGA
Organism: Embleya hyalina; assembly: GCF_003967355.1. Lineage (GTDB taxonomy): Bacteria > Actinomycetota > Actinomycetes > Streptomycetales > Streptomycetaceae > Embleya > Embleya hyalina. Next base: position 635,711 of record NZ_BIFH01000014.1, read on the forward strand.
CGTGTGCCCCGAGAACAAGGTCACCCCGGAACTCGCCGCGAAGAAGCGGCTGCGACTGCACCCGCTCGTGCTGGCGGTGGACGAGTGCCAGGAGCTTTTCACGCACGAGAAGTTCGGCAAGGAGGCCGACACCAAGCTCACCGCGATCATCAAGCGCGGTCGGGCGCTGGGCATCATCCTCCTGCTGGCCACCCAACGCCCCGACAAGGACTCGTTGCCCACCGCGATCAGCGCGAACGTCGGCATCCGGTTCTGCCTCAAGGTCATGGGCCAGACCGAGAACGACATGATCCTTGGCACGTCGTCGTACAAGAACGGGCTGCGGGCTACGACGTTCACGCTCAAGGACCGGGGCATCGGCTACCTCGTGGGCGCCGGTCCCGAAGCGTCGACCGGCCGCTCGTTCTACGTCGACAACCCCGGCGCCGAAACCGTGTGCACCCGCGCCCGTACCGCGCGCATCGCCGCCGGGACGCTGACCGGACAGGCCGCCGGAGAGAGCGCCGACACCGACCGCACGCCCGTTCACGACCTGCTCGCCGACATCCTCGCCGTGGTCGAACCGACCGAGGCGAAGGTGTGGAACGAAATCGTGGTCGACCGCCTCGCCGAGCTGCGACCGGACGTCTACGGGCCCTGGGCGACGCTCGACAGTCAGGCCAAGCCCGCGCAACTGACCACCGCGCTCAAGCCGTTCGGCGTCGCCGTCGGTCAGGTCTGGGGCACGCCGGTCGACGGCGGGAAGGGTGCGAACCGGCGCGGCATCACCCGCGACGACATCACCGCCGCCGTCACCAAGCGTGACGGAAATCGTGCGGCCGACTGATCACGATTCGGTGCTAGGTCTAGCAGGCCACCTTGCTAGACCTAGCACCCCTGCTAGCACCCAATCCCCGCACTGACCAGAGCACTAGTCCCTAGCACTGCCATGCCCGGAACCAGCGAAAACCCCTCTGGGAGGCACCTCGTGACCCTCACGATGCTCGTTGCGGCGGCGATCGCCGCCTACGCTCTCGGTTACAGCCTGTTGTGCTTCGTCTCGCCGTTCGGCCCGTGCCGACGCTGCGACGGCACCGGCAACCACATCTCTTGGCTGGACAAGCGCCGCGCCGCGAACGGCACGCCGAGCAGGCCCAAGCGCCGGATCCGCAAGCCGTGCCGCCGCTGCAAGGGCACCGGCGCCCGCCTGCGGATCGGCCGCCGCATCCACAACCACGCCCGGCGGATCCACGCCGACGGCACCCGCTGAACTCGCCCCGGGGCGACCGTCTTCCGCCAAGACGACCGGTCGCCCCGGGCTCCCACACCCAAGCAGGAAGCAGGAGGCATCCAGCATGACCCATGCCCACGTGAACCGTCCCCTCTCGCACCCGCCGAGCAAGACCGTTGCGGTGTGCTCGCGCTGGTCGGCCGACCCGTGCCCGGCGACTGAGGGGGTGCGCCGCTACATGCACGGCTACTTCTGCCCCGCCCACGCACCCGCCTCCCCGTCCGGCCCGGCCCGGCAGGAAGCGCTGCCGTCGGTGTCCGTCGATAACCCGTTGAAGGCCACTGCGCTCCAGCTCGCCGCGCACGGTTGGAGCGTCTTCCCCATCACGCCCGGCAGCAAGAAGCCGCCCATGGTGCGGGACTGGGAGCACCGGGCGACCACCGACCCGGACCGCATCGCGCGCTGCTGGGACCACGGCCGGTACAACGTCGGGATCGCCACCGGCCCGTCCGGGCTGGTCGTGGTCGACCTCGACAGGCCCAAGTCCGACACCGACACCCCACCCGCCGAGTGGGCCGAGCAGGAAGCCGCCGACGGGTTCGACGTGCTCTACCTGCTCGCCGCCCAGGCCGAACAGCCCTACCCCGGCGACACGTTCACCGTCGCCACCGCGAGCGGCGGCCAACACCTGTACTTCCGCGCACCCGACGGAATCGACCTGCGCAACAGCACCGGCAAGCTCGGGTGGAAGATCGACACCCGCGCACACGGCGGCTACGTCGTCGCCCCCGGCAGCATCACCGGCGCGACCTCGTACCGCATCCTCAACGACACCCCACCCGCACCACTCCCGTCGTGGCTGCTCGAACGTCTGCGGCCCGCACCGATCGTGCGCGGCCCGGTGGCGATCCCGCTCGTCCGCCACGCGTCCGGGTACGCCGCTGCCGCATTGCGCAACGAGACCGCGAACGTCGCCGGGGCGCCGGAAGGCATGCGTAACGCGACTCTCGTTCGGGCCGCGCGGGCGCTGGGTCGGTTCGTGGCGTCCGGCGACCTGCCGCGCGGTGTGGTCGAAGACGCTCTTAAGGAGGGGGCGTCGGGGGCCGGCCTGACCGAGCGCGAGAGCGTCCCTGCCATCACCAGCGCGCTGAACTGGTCGATCGCCCACAACGTCACGAGGGCGGCATGAGCATCCAGACCCCCACCCTTAAGAGCAGCCCGTCCGTCCCCGATTCGGGAGGGGAAGGCGCGGCGTTGCTGGACGAAGTCGAGGCGTTTCACCGGCGGTTCAACGTGTTCCCGGTCGAAGCGGCGTTCGTGGCCGTGGCGTTGTGGGACGCTCACGCGCACCTGCTGGAGTGCTTCGACTCCACGCCGCGCATCGCGTTCCTCTCCCCCGAGCCGGGCAGCGGCAAGACCCGCGCTCTGGAGATCGTGGAAACGCTCGTGCCTAGTCCGATGCCCGCCGTGAACGCGTCCGCCGCAGCGCTCTTTCGCGCCGTGTCCGCCGGGGAGAGCAAGCCGACCATCCTCTTCGACGAGATCGACACGGTGTTCGGCCCCAAAGCCGGGGAGAACGAGGAGCTACGCGGCTGGATCAATGCCGGACACCGACGCTCCGGCGTCACCTACCGGTGCGTGGGGGACGGGTCGAATCAGACCGTGGTCGCGTTCCCCTCGTACTGCGCCGTCGCCGTCGCGGGACTGGGCTCCCTGCCGGACACGATCCTGACCCGCTCCGTCATCGTGCGCATGCGCCGACGCGCACCGAACGAGCACGTCACCCCGTTTCGCGCCCGCATCCACACCCCCGAGGGAAACGCGCTGCGCGATCGGCTCGCCAAGTGGGCGGACAGCGTCCGCGAACAGATCGCCGGAGCGTGGCCGGCGCTGCCGGACGGGGTGACCGACCGGCCCGCCGACGTGTGGGAACCCCTGCTCGCCGTCGCCGATGCCGTCGGCGGTCACTGGCCCGAACGCGCCCGCAAGGCGTGTGTGGAACTGGTCGCGGCGTCCAGGGCCAACGATAAGGGCTCCCTCGGAATCCGGTTGCTGACCGACCTGCGCGACCACGTGTTCAACGGCGCCGACCGGGTACCCACCGTCGCCATCCTCGCCGGGCTCACCGCGAAGGACGACGCTCCCTGGGGCGACCTCAACGGCAGGCCGTTGGACTCGCGTGGCCTGGCCCGATGGCTGCGCGACTACGTCACGGCCGACAACACCCCGATCGTCGCGCGGAACATCAAGACCGCCTCGGGAGCCGTGGTCAAGGGCTACTACGCGACCGACCTCCACGACGCGTGGACGCGCTACTGCCCCCCACCCCCCGAAAGTCCGCTACCTCCGCTACCCGACCCGCAAAACGGCGTCTGACCTGCGGAGATGAGGTAGCGGATGGAGCCGGATTCATCCGCTACCCATCCGCTACCGCCTCGCCACCCGCTACCGCCCCGACGGGCGCCGGTAGCGGACGCATCCGCTACCGCTACCTCATCCGCTACCGAAAACAGGGCTCTGACCTGCGCGGTAGCGGAGGTAGCGGAAGTAGCGCACTTCCGGGAACAGGGCCGGAGCACGAGTCCACCGTGCTTGCCCCTCCTCTTCCAACCGCACCCACCGTTTGGCTCTGGAGCCGCCATGTCCACCACTCTCACTTCGTTCGGATTCGAGCCCGTGCACTACCGCGTACCTGAAGCCGTGCGGATCCTTCGGTTGAGCCGGACCGTCGTCTATGACCTGATCCGCACGGGTCGGTTGCGTACGGTCAAGGAAGGCCGTGCTCGGCTGGTACCGGTCTCCGCCATCGCCGAGTACGCCGCGCTCTTGGAGCGCGAAGCGGAGGGCGCCAAGTGACCAAGCGCCGTAGCAGGGGAGACGGAGGTCTCCACTGGGATGAGAAGCGGCAGCGCTGGATCGCCACCGCGAGTCTCGGCTTCGACCCGAGCGGCAAGAGGATCGTGAAGCGGGGGAGTGGCAAAACCAAGACCGACGCCAAGAACAAGCTCAAGGAGGTGTTGCGCGACTTTGAGGATGGGCTTGCCATCGCGCCCACGAACTTCACGGTGAAGAACGCTGTCGACGACTGGCTTCTGTTCGGTCTGGCCGGACGTGACAAAGGCACGCTGGACTTCTGGTCCTCCCTCGGACATAACCACGTCATTCCGTCACTCGGCGCTCAGAAGCTTCGTGACCTTCGTGCGGAGCACGTGGACAAGTGGCTTGCCAAGAAGGCGAAGACGCTCAGCACGCGATCGCTACGGGGCATTCACGAGTGCCTGAACCGCGCGGTCAAGCGGGCCATGTCCCGAGACAAGGTGAAGCGCAACGTCGTTGAGCTGTGCTCGGTCCCCGCCGGGCTGAAAGGCCGCCCGTCCAAGGCACTGACGCTCGCGCAGGCTGAGGAAGTGCTGCGAGCCGCCGCGAACACCACGCTGTACGCCTACATCGTGGTGGCCCTGCTCACCGGAGCGCGCTCGGAGGAACTGCGACCTCTGACTTGGGATCACGTGTTCCTGAAAGGACACCCGGACGCGACTCCGCCGGTGCCGCCCTACATGGCGGTGTGGCGCTCGGTGCGCGCCGGTGGTGACACCAAGACTCGCAGGTCACGGCGCACCATCGCCCTGCCACAGCGGTGCTTGGACGTTCTCTGGGAGCACTGGGAGAACCAGGGCTGGGACCGGTTGGCCGCCGGGGACGACTGGGAGGAGAACGGCTTGGTGTTCGCGTCCGCTGTGGGGAAAGAACTCGACGCCAGCAACGTGCGGCGGGCTTTCCGGCGGGCGCTCAAGGATGTTGAAGGCGTGGACCCGAAGGAATGGACACCGCGTGAACTGCGGCACAGCTTCGTGTCGCTGCTCTCGGATGACGGCATGCCGATCGAGAAGATCTCGCAACTGGTCGGGCACTCGGGGACGGCGGTGACGGAGAAGGTCTACCGCAAGCAGATCCGCCCCGTGGTCCAGACCGGCGCCGTAGCGATGGACGACATCTTCGGGGTCACTCGGGAGCCGTAGTCACGCAGTTAGACACTCAGAACGAGTCAGGGCCGGTACCTCTCGCGAGATACCGGCCCTGACCTGCGTAAACACCGTCGGGACGACAGGATTTGAACCTGCGACCCCTTGACCCCCAGTCAAGTGCGCTACCAAGCTGCGCCACGTCCCGGTGTTCGGTTGGCCGAACACGGAAACCATATCGCACTCGGGGGGGTGGTCCGCCACGTGGTTGTTCGGTGGTGTCGGGGGTGGGGAAGGGGGAGCGGTCCGGGAAGATCTTCGGGTGGCTTATCCGGTGAATGTCGATGTCGTGCCCCTCGAGACCTATCCCGATCTGGATGAACTCCAGCGGCTGGGGGTCGGGGCGTTGCTGAGTGACGGGCTCGATGCCGTGGAGGGGTTCGAGGAGGCGGACGGGGTCGGGGTGGATCTGGTGGATCATCGGGTCACGCCTCGGTCGGATGGGGCCGGGGTGTTGTTGTCGGTGGACGCGCCGACACTGGAGGCGGCCGAGCGGACGGCTCGGCAGATCGTGCTCGCGGTGTTGGAGGCCAGCGTGTTGCTCGCGGATTGGCGGGTGGTGCGCAGCGAGGTGCAGCTGCACGACGAACTCGTGTACGAGAGTCTGATGGCCGCCGAGGGGCCGGACGCGCCCGCGGAGGATCCGACCATGCGGGCGCGGCGGCCGATGCCGGAGGAGCGGCTGCGGATCGAGCGGCAGGCGGCGGGGGTGCGGGCGTTCGGGCTCGACGCGTTCGGTTGTGAGCCCGATACCGCGCAGCCCGACGTGCCGGAGGAGAAGGCCCGGCTCGCGGCGGGCGCCGTGGCCGCCTCCGTCGGGGTGCTGATCGACCTCCTGTTCACCGACCTCGTCAATCTGCGCGAGGAGGACGGCGCCTCGTTCTTCGTCCTCGACGCGTTGCCGCTGACCGAGGAGGGGTTCGTGCGGCGCTTCGTGGTGGCCGCGGTCACCGTCACCGGGCGGCTAGCCGGGACCGAGTGGGCGCCGCCCGGCTGTTTCGCCGAGGAGATGGCGCTGCGGTTGCTGGTGGATCAGGCGGCGTCGCTGCTGGAGCGGCACGGGCTCTACGACGACGACGTCGAGGCCGCCTTCGTCACCTTCAGCGACGCGGCCTCCGACGACCCAGAGACCGTCGAGCCGCGCCTGTCGGATCCCGGTCCGGAGGAGTGGTTCGACCCCATCGTGCCCGGGCGGGCCGTACACGGATATCTGAGAGCGAACCGACATGAGTGGTGAGCCCGACCCCGGGGCACGACGCGTGGGCCGAGGCGGCGGCGACGTCCTCGGCCCCGCCGCCGTGGACCGCGCCGTGTGGACCCGCGTACAAGGCGTCCAGGACGCGCCCCTGGACCTGATGACCGCCCGCTTCCGGCGGCACCGCTACGCCCCGCACGCGCACGAGGAGTACGCGATCGGCGTCTGCGTCGAGGGCGTCGAGCAGATCAACTACCGAGGCGCAGTACACCGCTCCGGCCCCGGCGCCGTGGTCGTCGCCGAGCCGGGGGAGACGCACACCGGCGGGCCGGGCATCCCCGAGGGGTACGCCTACCGGGTCTTCTACCCCTCCACCACCCTGGTCGGCGAGGACCTGCCCGGCCCCGCGCCGCACTTCCCGTCGCTGATCGTCGCCGACCCGGCGCTCGCCGCCGAGATGGTCGCCGTACACGTGCACCTGACCACCGGCGGTGACGCCTTCGAGGGCGAGTCCCGGCTCGTGGAGGTGCTGCGCGCCCTCGTCGGCCGACACGCGGTCCGCGAGCAGGCGCGCCGGCGCACCTCGCCGGACGCCGCCCGGGTGGCCCGCGCCGTCCGGGATCGGCTGGCCGACCAACTCGTCGAGCCACCGTCGCTGAGCGAGCTGGCGGCCGGGATCGGCCTGTCCCGCTACCAGACCCTGCGCGCCTTCCGCGACGTGGCGGGCCTGCCCCCGTACGCCTGGCTCGCCCAGCACCGCGTCGCCCGCGCCCAGGCGCTCCTGGCCCGGGGGATGACGCCCGCCGGGGCCGCCCTGGCCGTCGGCTTCGCGGACCAGGCGCACCTGGGCCGATGGTTTCGCCGCGTGCTCGGCGTCACGCCCGCCGGCTACCGCAGCAGCGTGCTGCGCGACAGCGTGCCGTGCAACAACGTTCTAGACCGATCGGCCCCGTGTGGTTGATCATCCACTTCGATCCAGAGATTGAGGGGACACGGCCGTGAGTCGTCGTGGAGCGTTGTTGTTCGCGTGCATGTGCGTGATCTGGGGGATCCCGTACCTGCTGATCAAGGTCGCGGTGGACGAGGTGTCGCCGGGCGTGCTGGTGTTCGCGCGTACCGGGCTCGGCGCCCTGCTGCTGTTGCCGTTCGCGCTGCGCGGTGGGGGGATGCGCGGGCTGGCCCCGTACAAGTGGCCGCTGCTCGTCTTCGCGGTCACCGAGTTCGTCGGGCCGTGGTGGATGCTCTCGGACGCCGAGCGGCGGCTGTCCAGCTCGACCACCGGGCTGCTGATCGCGTCCGTGCCGATCTTCGGGGCGGTACTGGTCTACCTGACCGGCGGCACCGAGCGGATGGGGCCGGTGCGCTGGGCCGGCCTCGCGATCGGGTTCGGCGGCGTCGCGGTGCTGGCCGGGCCGACGCTGGGCGGCGGCGACCCCTGGGCGGCGGTCGAGGTATTGGCCACGGCCCTGTGCTACGCGGGCGCGGCGCTGGTGGCCGAGCGTCGGCTCAAGGATGTGCCGAGTCTGCCGATGACCGTGGTCTGCCTCGGCTTCACCGCACTGGTGTACACACCGCTCGCCGCCGTGCAGTGGCCCGCGCACGCGCCGGGCGGCAAGGCGCTCGGCGCGATCGGCGTACTGGCCCTGGTGTGCACCGCCATCGCGATGGTGATCTTCTTCGAACTGGTCCGCGAGGTCGGCGCGGCCCGCGCCACGGTCATCACCTACGTCAACCCGGCGGTCGCGGTGGCGGCCGGCGTACTGATCCTGGACGAGACGTTCACCCTCGCGATCGGCGCGTCGTTCGTCCTGATCCTGGGCGGGGCGGTACTGGCCACCCGCAAGAACGCCGCACCGGCCGCCACTCCGGCCGCCACTCCGGCCGGAGCGGCGGCGACGGAGACCGAGGTGACCGCCACGACCGCCGCCACCGACGAACTGCCCGGATCCATGGACGCCTCGACACAGAGCGGCTGACCCCCCCGGGCGGTGGCAGGCGCGTGCCCCCGCCCGGACCGCGCCCGGGACCACGCCCGCACCCTCGAAGGCGCCCACCCCCACCGCAACCCATCGGCAACAACCGCCCGTTCCCCCTCGGACGCAGCCCGCCCCGCATGGCATCGTGACGGGATGACGAGCCATGGGGGAATCGATCCGCGCCCGAGCGGCACCGGCCGAGGGCACCGCTCACGCCGGCCCGCCGAAGCCGAACTACGCGCCGTGATCGGGCCGTTGGCCGAGATCGAACGGCTGCCCACCTCGGCCGGCGAGCGGGAGGCCGCGCACCGGATAGCCGACCTGCTGCGCACGCTGGGCGCCACCGACGCCGCGGTCGAGGAGGAGCCGGCGTACACGTCCTACGCGCGCCCGATCGGCACCCTCACCGCCCTGGCCACCGCCGCCGGCCTGCTCGCCGGCCGCTCCCGCGTGGCCGCGACGGCGGTCGCGGTCGCGGCCACCCTGGGCATCGCCGACGACATCTCCTACCGCCGCCAATACGCCCGCAGGGCGCTCGGCGGTCGCCGACGCACCGCCCACAACGTGGTCGCCTCGGTCGGTGACCCGGACGCGCCACGCACCCTCGTGGTGACCGCCCACCACGACGCGGCGCCCACCGGCGCGGTGTTCGACGAACGGGCCGCACGCCTGCTCGCCACCCGCTACCCGCACCTGCTCGACCGGGTCGGCGAGAACCCGCCGCTGTGGTGGCCGGTCGTCGCCGGCCCCGCCCTGATCGCGCTCGGCACGGCCACCGGCGCCAAGAGCCTGCGCCGCGCCGGCATCGGCCTCGCCGCCCTGTCCACCGCCGCGTTCACCCAGATCGGCCGCAGCCGCGCGGTCCCCGGCGCCAACGACAACCTGTCCGGCGTGGCCGTACTGGTCGCCCTCGCCCGCACACTGCGCGACGAACCCGTGGACGGCGTCAGGGTGTTGCTCGTCTCGGCCGGCGCCGAGGAGGCCCTGCAGGAGGGCATCCGCGGCTTCGCCCGCCGACACTTCCTCGACCTCGACCGCGAACGCACCTGGTTCCTGAACGTCGACACCGTCGGGTCCGGAAACCTCGTACTCCTCGAAGCAGAGGGCCCGTTGCGCATGGAGCCCTACGACGTCCCGTTCAACAACCTGCTCTCCGAGTGCGCCACCCGCAACGACATCAAGGTCCTGACCGGCCTGCGCTCGCGCAGCTCCACCGACGGCGTGGTGCCCAACCGGCACGGCTACCCCACCGCGACGCTGGTCTCCATCGACGACCAGAAGCTGATCCCGCACTACCACCTGCACACCGACCTGCCCGAACACGTCGACTACGACTGCGTCGCCGACGCCTGCGCCCTGACCGAAGCCGCCGCCCGGGCGCTGGCGTCGGAGAAACCCGAGTAGGCACCAACCTGCACCCGCACCCGACCTGCACTCGCACCTGACCCGCACTCGCACCCGAGCCGCACTCGCACCCGACCCGCGCACGCACACGCACACGCACACCAGCACCAGCACCCACACACACCTCGCGCCCGATGCCGAAACCACCGACACCGGGCGCGAGTCGACGCACCATCACATCGAGGATCCGGCTACGAACGCTCGAACAACTCCTCCCACAACTGCTCCAGCCGATCCAGGAAGTCGTTGCCCGTACTCGGATGCACGCGCAGCACCTGCGGATCGTGATCGCTCGCCTGGTCCGCGAACGCCGCGTTCACGTGCACGATGTCGTACTCGAACCGGCTGAGCCGAGGGCTGGTCAGAATGTGGTCGAGCATCTGGCTGTTGCCGTTGAACACATACCCCCACCGCTCGTTCGCCGGCAGCGTGTCGACCATCGTGCGCAGCGCCCCGCCGTCCGTGAGCGTCTTCAGCGTCGGGGAGAACGCGAAGTCGTTCAGGTCGCCCAGGAGCACCAGGTTCGCCCGCGGGTCGGAGCGGAGCAGTTCGTCCACGAAGCCGCGCAGCACCTTCGCCTGCGCCACCCGCTGCACCTCGGAACCGCGCGTCGGCGGCTGGAATCGGCTGTCCAGCGCCTGGTCGCCGCCCTTGGAGGCGAAGTGGTTCGCGATCACGAACACGGTCTTGCCGCGGAAGCGGAACTCGCCCGCGAGCGGCTTGCGGCTGCTGTCCCACGCCGCGTCCGTCGGCGCCACCCGGCCGGGCGACTGGGTCAGCTGGGTACGCCCGAGCCAGTCCTTGCGCACGCCCACCGCGCTGGTCGAGCCGCCGCCGGGACGGTCCACGAACTCCACGCGCGTAGCGTCGAACAGGAACGCGGTGCGGATGTTCCCGCCCGGCTGGCCGCCGTCCTTGCCGTCGACCGGTTCGATCGAACGCCACGAATAGGCGGGCCCGCCCGCGGCCCTGATCGCCGCGACCAACTGGTCCAGGGTCTGATTCGCGGCCACCACACCGTCGTTGGTGGGTCCGCTGTTGTCCTGGATCTCCTCCAGGGCCACCACGTCGGGCGTCGCCAGGTTGGTGACGATGCCCTTCGCGAGGCGGTCGAACTTGGCCTGCGGGTCCTTGGGGGAGAGGTTCTCCACGTTGTAGGTGGCGACCGCGAGTTCGGACTTCTTCTGATCCCGCGTGGTCTCCGGCGTCAACGCGCCCTTGGTCACCTTGCCCAGGGTCGTCGCGGCCAGCGTGTAGCCGCCGAACTGGTCGTAGGTTAACGGGCCCGTGGTCTCGCCGGTGAGCGTGTCGCCGACGTTCGCCTGCGGGAACGGCTCCTGGGCGAACGGGATCAGCGAGGAGACCTTGATCCGACCGCTGTTCTGCGCGTCGTAGCCGGCGTACAGCGTGCCGCCCTGCGCGGTCGGGTTCTGCGTCGGCTCGACGGTGACCCACAACTCGCCGTGCGTGTTGCTCGGGCCGACCACACGCGAGTCGGCTACGCGCGTCAATTGGCCTTCGAGCGACTCGTACAGGTCCAGCGCGTACTTCGTCGGCTCCAGCGGCAGCGCCTCGATCGACGGCGCCCCGACGGGCACGTACACATCCGGCACGGAGGCCGCGTCGAGCAGCACGGGGGCGGGCAGCGCCTGACCGGACGCGTCGATCACCCAGGTGGCGTCGGCGAGTTGGGTCAGCGACTGGCCACCGATGTCCGCGCCGCCCGGATAGAACTCGTCGACCCGACCGGTCACCTTCACCGCGTCGCCGACCGCGACCTTCGGCGTCACCGCACCGGTGAACACGAACAGCCCCTCGGAGGTGCGGGGATCGTCGTCCGCCAGGGTGTCCTGGAACCAAAAGCCGCGCGCGGTACCGAAACCGCGAACGCCGGTGACCACGCCCGGCACGCTCGTCACCCGCGTGCCCTTCTTCGGCGACACCCGCGTGGTGCCCTGGATGTCGTGGATCCGCGCACTGGTCGGCTCCGGCTCGCCGCCGGGGTCGGTCGGACCCTGCCCGTGCGCGTTGAGCGGGGTCGGCGCGCCCGCCGCGAAGTCGGCGCCGTTGTCGTCGGTGTCCGCGAGCGCCGAAGTGCGGGCCACCGACGTGGAGTTCGTGGCGGCGGCCGCCGGGGTGCCCTCGCGGACCACCGCGTCGCCGTAGCCGACCACGTCCACGACCCGGCCGTCCGCGAGGCAGTCCGCGGCGGTCAGGCAGGTGAGCGCGGTGGTGCCGCGGACCAGGGCGACGGTGCCGGCGGTCCCGGACATGTTGATCGAGCCCGCCGCGTCCGGGGCGGGCAGCGCGACGGTGCCGCCGGCGCCCTTGGCCTCGCCGATCAGGTACCGGCCGCCCGGCGCCACCGAGCCGGTCAGCGCGGTGACCTGCCAGGCCGAGGTCGGCTTGGGCGCGGCCGGGAGGTACTGCACGCTCCAACCGTCGACCGCGACCGCGGCCGAACCCTTGTTGGCCAACTCGACGAAGTCGTTGGTCAGGGTCGCGCCGCTGTTGCCGCCACCGCCGTACACCTCGGCGAGCAGTACGTCCACGGCCGGCGCCGCGACGGCCGGAGCGGGCGCGACGACGAGCGCGGTGCCGGCGAGGGCGCCGGCCACGGTCGTGGCCACGACACCGATCCGGCGCCGCGACCCCGACGCGGATCGTCGTCGAGACGATTGCTGACGGAATGTCACCCAGAGCCTCCGAAATGTGAAAGGGACAGGTTCGGGACATTCTCCGGACTCCGGGTGAACGGCGTCCATCGTTTGGGCGGCCCGAAGGGGGCCAAGGTTCACCCGGCGTCCGAATCTTTTCCGCCCGACCGTTCGGGCCCGTCGGCCTGCGCGCAACGACGCATCACAGACCGCGCATCACAGACCGGCATCACAGACCACGCACCACAGACCACGCACCACGTGGCACGCACCGCAGGACGCAGGACGCGGAACATGGACCGCGCATCGCGCAGCACGCACCACATGGCACTCACCACGCGGCACGCGGCACGCAACAGTCGGCGCGTATCGACAACCACGCGACGCCCATGCGCCGCTTCGGAGATGGAGGCGGGATTCGAACCCGCGTACACGGTTTTGCGGACCGCTGCCTTGCCTCTCGGCCACTCCATCGGGACTACGAGGTGGAGACGGGATTCGAACCCGCGTGAACGGCTTTGCAGGCCGCTGCCTAACCTCTCGGCCACTCCACCAGGCCTTTGTTCCCTCAGCCTTCGTTGCTCCCCAACCTCGCTACACCAACCGCCGTTTCCACCAACCGCCGCTTTCACCAACGGCCGTTTCCACCAACCGCCTCGGCCACCAGCCGCCGTGACCACCAACCGCCGTGGCCATCCCCCGCTGCTGCCCTGTCCGGGCGATCCGGTGGGCCTCCGCACCGGATCGCCCGGCCCCTACGGGGCTGCGCCGCCGGCCCCCTCCGTCCGGCGACGCATCCTCGAACCGGTCCCGCACCTCTGGATCCCCGTCACGCACGCGTCCCGACGTGCGCAGATCCCACAGGACCGACACCGACCCGACCGAAACCGGACCGGCGAACCCCATGAACCCGACGAATCCCACGAACTCCGCGAGTTCGAGGCACCGTCCGGCTCACCCCAACGCGGCCCGATCCTGCGCCGACGCCCACTGCGCGGCAGTCGGCGACGCCGGCGACTCGGGGAATCGCCGCCGCCTGCTCTCCGCCAGCACCGCGAGATCGGTGGTCTCCCGGAACTCCGGCCGGCTGTACAGGTCACGGGCGTACCCCCACAGGTGGGGGTAGTCCACCAGCGTGCGCCCGTCCTCGGCGATCGCCGCCCGGTACGTCTCCGTGAAGCGCACCAGCTTCACCCAGAACCGGACGTCCGAGATGGTCAGCCGATCCCCGAACAGGTAGCGCTTGTCGGCCAGATGCGCGTCGGAGCGCTCCAGCGTGTGGATCGTCTCGCCCTCCTCCGACGTCCACAGCCCGCCCTTGCGCGCGGCGGTGGCGAAGTCGGTGTCGGTGATGTCGATCGCCTCGCGCAGATCCTCCGGGTACAGGTCCACGGCCTGCTCGCCGACCGACTCCGGGAAGGCGACGGCGAGATCGTTCGGGATCGAGTCGTAGGCGTTGGACACGATCCGCTGTGCCTCGCGATCCCACAGCGTCGGCACCGAGATGTGCCCCGCGTACCCGGGCACGGTCGCCTCGTACGCCTCCCGCAGCAGGGTGAACCCGTTCACCGGATCCGGGCCGAACCGCTCCCGGAACGCCCAGCCCCGGGCGTCGCGTTCCTCGTCCACGTACGACGCGCCGACGATCCCGGTGAGACCGCGCGCATGTCGCACGATCGCGACGATGTGCGCCCAGGGGCAACCGTGCGCCAGATACACGTGATATCGCCCGGCCTCCGCCGGGAATTCGGCGTCACCGATCGCACCGGCGAACGGATACTCCGGGTTCGTCGCGCCGTACGGTCCGTAGCGGTCGAGATCGACGGGACTCGCATAACCGAGTTGTGTGGTCACTGACTTGCTCCTGTCACGAGTTCCAACCGATCGCCGCCCGGCTCGCCGGGCGACCTGCCGATCCGTGCCCCGGCCCGGTCGGCGGGACCGTCGACCGCCCGATCCGCCGCCGGATCGACGGCCCGCACATGATCCAATACGCTCCGGGCCAACGCGTCGTTGACCCGGAACGACGGTGCGTCGAAGCGGGGCCGGGAAAACCCCGCGCTCCCGGCACCGCCCGCCACGCCGTGCCCCACCGCGAACCGGTCCGGATGTACCGCGCCCCGCGCGTCGACCAGCCTGCGGTCGTCGGCCCGGGTCGCCAGTCGGCCGGTCGGATCCGCCGCCGCGTCGCCGCGCGCGGCCAGCCGGCGCAGCAGCGCGTCCCGGGTGCGGGCGAGCGAGGGCTCGGGCAACCGGGCCTCCACCAGGGCCCGGGTCCGTATTCGCGCCGTCGGCACCGTCGAGCTCGACGCCCACCACCCACCCGCCTCCTCGTCGGCGGTGATCGTCACGTCCTCGCCCAGGAAACGCACCACGCCGGCCCGGGCCAGAGCCAACATCTCCTCCAGGCGCGGCCCCGGCGGACCACTGGCCAGGTAGCTGAAGAAGCCGATCAGCCTGGGCAGTTGCGCCAACGGCCCCGCGCCGTCCTCGCCCCCGTCCTGGAGCCGGAGCAGCACCCCGTACACGCTCAACAACGCGTGTATCACCGCCAGATCCTGGCTGTACCCGGGATCGTGCCGCCGGGCCAGATCGCCCTCCAAGTGCGCGTACATCCATTCCTGCAAAGCATCCTCGTCGGCGAACCGCCGTCCCTGCACCGGCCGATCCAGCCGCTCCGGGTCGAACCGGTCGGCCGGATCCGGCACCGCTCGGGCGACCACCTCGTCCGGATCCTCCGCCGCCGTGAACTCCGCGTCGAACTCGGCCCATTCCATCGTGGTGCGCTCGCCGTGCGCGGTGAACAACCGGTGGTAGTGCGCGCCGGCCAACTCCCGCAGGATCAACGGCCACAGGTCCGTCGCCTCCCGCGCCGCCGCCACGGTGAAGTGCCGGGGGAGCGGCGGCCGTTCGCCCGACCAGGCATAGCCGGTCTTGGACCGGTACGGCACCCCGCGGCGCGACGCGGCCAGCAACAGCGGCTCGCGCCCCGACGGCCGGTAGCGCAATACACCCTCCGCGTCACGCTCGAACGTACCGCCGCGTCCGTGGCTGAGCCGAACCATCAGATCGACGAACGCCAACCCGATCCCGCGCACCAACACCGGCTCGCCGGGGCGCAGCGCGTCCAGGTCGAGGTCGGCGGTGTACCCCGTCGGGATGTAGGTCAGCCCGTGCCGGCGGGCGAACCTGATCCGCTCGCGCTCGTCCGGCGAGGGTTCCACGTCCAGGTGGCCCTGCGCCAGGATCACCGCGTCCACCTGGAGCGGCGGCCTGCGCCCGGCCAGGTGCACCCGCTGTCGACGCGGTCCGTCGGTGACGTCCACCACCACCGTCTGGTGCACCAGCACCCGTACGTTCGCCGGCGCACCCGCCACCGATGCCCGAAAGAACCAGGCCAGGTAGGCGCTCAGCAACGGTCGGGACGGAAACGACGTCGGCGTGCACGCGGTCAACTCATCCGCGAACGGCGCCAGTTCGTCGGATCCGTCACCCCCGCCCAGCTCCCGGGCGCGGTCCGCGGCCCACTCGGCCAGCGAGGGTCCCGGCCGGATCGGCCCCTCGATCGTGGATGCCTCGTCGGTGAACAGGGTGATGTCGGAGGCCAACGAATTCGCCCACAGCAGCGGCGACTGGGCCCGCCGCCACACCCGACCCGCACCCGCTGGGTAGGGGTCGACGACGTGTATGTGCAGCGGGCGGTCGCCGAGGAGTTCGGGCACGTTGGCCAACAGGCGTTCGAGCACGGACGCGCCGCCCGGACCGGCGCCGACGATGCAGACGGCGACGGGGCGAAGGCGGCCGGACGGATGGTCGGGCATGGCTCTCCCCTCGTGGGGCACAGCAGGAGTACACGAACCGGCGCGCCGGCGTCCGGACGAGGGGACGCCACGCGGCGGCGGTTCGATCGGGTGGGAATCGGGTGGGAGGGGCCTTGCGCCACAAGGCCGGGTGCGCGACCCGGGCGGGAGCTCAGGAGTCCTCGGGGCGGCGCCGCGAACGGCGGCGCACGGTCACACCGAGGAGCGCGGCGGCGAGGTCAGCCGCGCGGACGACACAGCCCGCCGGCCACACGACACAGGTCGATGGGGCGGCACGACACGAGGAAGAGGTCGGGGCTCACGACGTCGACGCTACGGAGCCGTCCGACGAGTTGTCAACGTCCGACAGCCCCGATCGGCTGGTCGCCGCACCTGCGACGATCAGGAAATGCCGTACCGGCGCGACGAGTTCGAGACCCTGGAACACGTAGTGGCAGCCGCGGGACACGGTCGGCGCCGCCGACGCGGCGGCGCACCCGAAGGTGTGCCCCGACCCGAGGCGCCGGACGAGCGCCACCACGTCCGGAAGCGGCACCAGGGCAAGGAATCCGCCGCTGGGCAGCGGGTCGAACAACACGATGATCCCCACCGCGACCGGCACCGTGACGACGATCCCGTAGAGCTAAGCCCGGACGACCCGGCCCACCGAACCGGCCCCGACGCCGCCTCCTGCCGAACGCGGGCCGGCCGAACGCGGGCCGGCCGGCGCGGGGCCGGTCCGGGTCGGGACCGGCCCGGTCCGCGGCCCGGCGAACGCCGCGCCGCACCCCCACCGACACCGCCCGGCCGGCCGACGAATGCCCGATGCCGAACCACCCCGCCCGCTTCGGACAATTGACCGAGCACCGCCCGGCGGGTTAGGTTCCGGACCATCCCGCCGTGGCACTCCGCCACGGCCCAGCGAGGGGAACCCGGTGGCGCACCACGCGCGACGCAGCGACGGGGCGGTCATGTCCGCCGCCGGTTGGCTGCTGTCCGCCCGCCTCCACATCGACCTCGGGCGTGTCACCAGCGCCGCCTGTTGTCGCTGACCGCAGCAGGGGTACGAGCACGCGGCCGAGGCCGCGCGGCCGACGCCCGATCGTCCCGGATCGGCGCACCCGATCGACTCGCCGCACACCACCGTCGCCACACTCGGCGCGCCGTCGAGGCGCACGGGTAGACCCGCCATTCGGCCCCCGCTTCGGCGGCCGAATGGCGGCGAACGCCCCGACGGACACGGCGGACGAGTCGCCACCCGGGTACGGACGGCCGCCCACGGCCCGACCGACCGCCGCGCACCCCACCAGCCCCGCCCCCGGCATCCGCCCACCCCGGTGCCCCGCGACCCCCGGTGCCCGGCCCGGTGCCCCCGCGGCCCGGCACCCCACGACCAAGCACCCCACGACCAAGCACCCCCATCCCCGACCCCGCCCCAGAACCACCCGAACCGAGGTAATCCCATGGCAACCGTCCTGACCGTATGGGGCAGCCCCTCCGCGACCTCCCGCACCGGCGCCGTCGCCCGCCACGTCGCCGCCCGGCTGGCCGCCGACGGGCACGACGTGTCCACCCTCGCCGTGCGCGACCTGCCCGCCCAGGCCCTCCTGCACGCCGACTTCGCCGACCCCGACCTGCGCGCGGCCCTCGCCCGGGTCGCCGCCGCCGACGCCCTCGTGATCGCCAGCCCCGTCTACAAGGCCGCCTACAGCGGCGTCCTCAAGACGTTCCTCGACGTGCTCCCGCAATTCGCCCTGCGCGGCAAGGAGATCCTTCCGGTCCTCACCGGCGGCACCCCCGCACACGTCCTGGCCCTCGACTACGCGCTGCGCCCGGTGCTGACCTCGCTCGGCGCCGACCACGTCGCGCAGGGCTGGTTCGTACACGAACGCTTCGTCACCGCCGCCGGCGGGATCGAGGCCGAGGGCGTGGCGCCGCTGGAGGAACTCGCCGACGCGTTCTCCACCCGGCTGCGCCGCCCCGCCGCCGTCGCCTGATCCGCGCCGCTCGGCGCCCCGCCCCGCCGACCGGCCCGGTCCGATCCGCCCCTCACCCCAAGGGAGTTCGCATGACCACCGGCCACCCCCACCTCGGCGTCGCCCTCGACGGCGCGGGCCGTCACCCCGCCGCGTGGCGCTCGCCGCACGCCCGCCCGGCCGACCTGTTCGACCCGCACTACTGGGTCGCCCTCGCCCGCACCGCCGAACGCGGCCTGCTCGACTTCATCCGCCTGGACGACTCGCTCGGCCCACCGTCCGCCCGGTTGCCCGGCCGGCTCGACGCGGTCTCGGTGGCCGCGCGCGTGGCGCCGACGACCGCGTCGATCGGCCTGATCCCGGCCGCCACCACCACCCACACCGAGCCGTTCCACGTCTCCACCGCGATCGCCACCCTCGACCACGTCGGCCGCGGCCGCGCCGGCTGGTGGCCCAAGCCGTCGCGCACCCTTGCCGAGGCTCGCCACTTCGGCCGCAAACCCGTCGCGCCCGACGGTGAACTCACGGATGAGCAGGGTGAGTTCGTCGACGTCGTCGGTCGGTTGTGGGACAGCTGGGAGGACGACGCGATCATCCGCGACATGGCCACCAGTCGTTTCCTGGACCGGGAGAAGTTGCACTACGTCGACTTCGAGGGCACCTACTTCGACGTTCGCGGCCCCTCCATCACCCCCCGCCCGCCCCAGGGCCGGCCGGTGATCGGGATCACCGTCGACGGCCCGGACACGCTGGAGATCGCCGCCCGGTTCGCCGACGTGCTGTTCGTCGACGCCTCCGGCCCGGACGAGGCCCGACGGCTGCGCGACCGCGCCCACGCGATCGCCGAGGGCAACGACCGCGACCCGGCGGAGCTGCGCGTACTCGCCGAGATCACCGTGCACCTGGCCGAGAGCGAACCCCAGGCCCGCCGGCAACGCGCCCTGCTGGACGCGCGCTCGGACGTCCCCGTGCCCGACGGACTCGCCTTCGTCGGCACCGCCGCCGTCCTCGCCGACCGCATCGCCGCCTGGTACACGGGCAACGCCGTCGACGGCTTCACGCTCGTCCCCGGCGTGCTCCCGTGGGACCTGGACCGGATCGTCGAGGACCTGGTCCCGATCCTGCGCGACCACGGCCTCGCCCGCACCGCCTACACCGCCGACACCCTGCGCGGCCACCTGGACCTGCCGCGTCCGGCCAACCGCTACGCCCACACCTGAGGAGGGTACGCATGCCCCACTCCCAGCACCCCCGCCACCGCACGCGCATCCACCTCGCCGCCCACTTCCCGGGCGTGAACAGCACCACCGTGTGGAGCGACCCGCACTCCGGCAGCCAGATCGACTTCGCCTCGTTCGAACACCTCGCCCGCACCGCCGAACGCGGCAGGTTCGACTTCTTCTTCCTCGCCGAGGGCCAGCGGCTGCGCGAACACCAGGGCCGCATCCTCGAACTCGACGTCGCCGGACGCCCCGACGCGCTCACCGTGCTGGCGGGCCTGGCCGCGACCACCGACCGCATCGGGCTGGCGGCGACCGCCACCGCCACCTACAACGAGCCGTACGAACTGGCCCGCAGGATCGCCTCGCTCGACCACCTCAGCGCCGGCCGCGCCGCCTGGAACGTGGTCACCTCGCCCGACGCGTGGACCGGGGAGAACTTCCGCCGCGGCGGCTTCCTGCCCCGCGAGGAACGCTACGAACGCGCCGCCGAGTTCGTCGAGGCCACCCGCACCCTGTGGGACAGCTGGGCCCCCGACGCACACGTCGCCGACCGCGACACGGGCGTGTTCGCCGCCGCCGACGCGGGACGATTCGCGCACCACGGACGGCACTTCGGCATCGACGGTCGATTCACCGTGCCGCGCGGCCCGCAGGGCAGGCCGGTGCTGATCCAGGCCGGCGACTCCGAGGACGGCCGCGAGTTCGGCGCCGCCTACGCCGACGTGATCTTCTCCCGGCACGGCCACTACGACGCGGGACGCGCCTTCTACGCCGACCTGAAGGGCCGCGCCGCCCGACACGGGCGCGGCCCCGACGAGATCAGGATCCTGCCCGCGGTGACCGCCGTCGTCGGCGCCACCGCCGAGGAGGCGCAGGAGAAGGCCGCCTGGATCCGCCGGCAACAGGTCAGCCCGCGCAACGCGATCCAAAGCGCCGAACAGGTCTGGGGCCGCGACCTGTCCGACCTGGACCCCGACGGCCCGCTCCCGGACTTCGACCCCGTCGCCGACGGCGCCTCGATCAGCCGCGGCCGGGTCCGCTCCGGCACCGACCCGCTGGAGACCGCCCGCGCCTGGCGCGAACTCGCGGCGGCCAAGGGAGGTTTGAGCCTGCGCGAGGTGGTGATCGAGATGGCCGCGCACCAGACGTTCATCGGCACCGCCGAACACATCGCGGACCGCATGGAGGTGCACGTGCGCGACGGCGCGAGCGACGGCTTCATCCTCGTACCGCACCTGACCCCCACCGGCCTCGACGACTTCGTCGACCAGGTGGTGCCCATCCTCCAGGAGCGCGGCGTCTTCCGCGCCGAGTACGAGGGCACCACCCTGCGCGAGCACCTGAACCTGCCCATCCCCGGCCCGGCGGCCGGCCACCGTCACGACGACGTGGCGGTGTGAGCCCCGGCCCGAAACCGAGGAACCCCCACCGCCCCCGCCGACTCAGCTCCAGTCGTTGAGCGCGATCGACACCCCCGAAGCCGCCGGGCCACGACAGTGGCTCCGGTGGTTTCGGGCGATGTGGTCCAGGCGCAGGTTGTCGCGGAACGCCGGGATCAGGTTCAACCGCCGCGCGTAGGCCCACAGATGCGGGTGCGCCCCGAGCCGGTGCACGTCCGCGGCGTCCAGGTGCCGCTTGTGCACCGCGTCCAGGTGCACGAGGGTCACCCACAGCTGTACGTCCGCCGAGGTCAGCCGATCGCCCAGCAGGAACGGCCGCACCGCGAGCCGCCGTTCGGCCACCGCCAGAGTGGCCAGCACGGTGTCCATCGCCTCCGCCCGCCGCGACCCGGCCGGCGCCCGCCCGGCCCGCTGCGCCGCGTCGGTGACGTCCTCCTCGAACAGGGTGTCCAGCGCGCACAGTTCCTCGCGCCGATCGGCCGGATACAGGTCCGGCCCGCCCCCGAAGGCGGTGGCCAGGTCGCGCAACACGTGCGGCGCGTGGTTGCTGACGATGCGTCCGCTCCACCGGTCCCACAACACCGGCACGCTCACCGGCCCGTCGTAGTGGTACTCGGTCGCCTCGTACGCCTCGCGCAGGAACGCGAACCCGCCGATCGGATCCAGACCGTGGCCGTCCCCGTCGCGAAACGCCCAGCCGCGCCCGTCGCGCACCGGGTCCACCAGCGACGTGCCCACCACGTCGCCCAGACCCTTCAGGTCCCGGGTGATCGCCACCCGCAGCGACTTCGGGCAGGCCATGCACAGGTACAGGTGGAAGCGGTACGGCTCGGCGCGGAACCCGGCGCCGATCCGGCCGCGGAAGCGCTGCATCGGCGGGCGGATGGTCTCCAGGCCCGGCAGCGGCGACCCGGAGTGGCGGGCCCGGTAGCGCCCGTGGGTGCGGAAGTCGATCGGTCCGGCGGCCTTCGGGGGTGTCGTGGACATACGGGTCTCCCTCGCGCGGGTCGTTGAGTGTGGCAACGGTCGAGACGGCACGGCACGGCGTGGCCCGACCCCGAAATCCGGGCGGACCGGTGGCGTGAAACTCAGACCGCGCGACAACTCGCGCTGCACACGCGCAGGAAGTCGATGTGGCGGCGGATCAACAGGTGAACGGCGATCAGGACCCGCGCCCTCGGCAGAACCGGGCGGGGGCCCGCGTGACACACGCAGCCGTCCATGGCTCGGATTATTCGCGCTGTGGAGCGCCCCCGCAAGGGCCTTCACCGATCCCCGGCACCGATTCCCGAACCCGCCGATCCCGCCCCCCGCCACACCCGCGAGGGCAACGCACGACGCAACTCCGGCGCCACCTCGTCCGCGAACAGCTCCAACACCGCCCGCCGCTCCGCCCGATCCAGGCCCTCCGTCCCGATCGCCTGCACCTGATGTCCGTACGCGGCGTGGTAGCGACCGATCTTGTCCACGATCTGCGCCGGACTGCCCACCAGAGCCGGGCCGTTGGCGACGTTGTCCTCCAGCGACGTGAACGGCGAACGGTTGTGCCGCGCCGCCGCGGACTTCGCGAACGCGTCGTAGTACGGCCGGTATCGCGCCAACGCCTCCTGCGACGTCGGCGCCACATAGCAACCGCCCGCACCCGAACCGACCACCGCGTCCGCCGGATCGTGCCCGTACGCCGCCCAACGCTCGCGATAGTGCTCGATCAGATCCGCGTACTTGGCCATCGGATGGAAGCCGTTCGCGGTGAACAGCGGATCCCCCCACTTCGCGGCCAACTCCGTGGACGCCCGACTGGTCGCGCTGCCGTGCCAGATCACCGGCGCCCGCCCGTCCGGACGCGGGAACGGGCGCGGCTGGGTGGTGACCTCGTGCAGCGGGGTACGAAAACGCCCCGACCACGTCACCCCCTCCTCGCTCCACAACCGCCGCAGCAGCTCGAACTTCTCCTCCTGCAACTCCCACTGATCCGCCTCGTCGAGGCCGAACAGCGGGAAGTGCCGGGGGTCGTTGCCCTTGCCGACCATCAGATCCAGCCGGCCCTCGGACAACTGGTCGACCGTCGCGTAGTCCTCGGCGACCCGCACCGGATCGAGCACGCTGATCACGGTCAACGTGGTCAACAGCCGGATCCGCGAGGTGCGCTGCGCCACCGCCGCCAGGATCACCGGCGGCGCCGAGGACAGGAAGGGCTCGCCGTGCCGCTCACCGACCCCGAACGCGTCGAACCCCAACTCCTCCGCCAGCGCCGCGCTCTCCACCAGATCCCGGAACCGCTCGTGGGCCGGCGCCTGTTCGCCGGTGAGCGGATGCGGCGCGTTGGCGCCCAGGGTGAACACCGCGAACTTCACGACACCGCCCCCAGCGGTCGCGGGCGCCGCCGCCCCGGAATGGCCGCGATCAACTCGCGCGTATACGGATGGGTGGGCGCCGCCAACACCTGCTCGCAGGCGCCCTTCTCGACCAGCCGACCCGCGCGCAGCACACCCACCCGGTCGGCGATCTGCCGCACCACGGCCAGGTCGTGCGAGATGAACAGATAGCTCACCCCCAACTCCTCCCGAAGCCGGGAGAGCAGATCCAGGATCTGCGCCTGGACGGACACGTCCAGTGCGGACACCGGCTCGTCGCACACCACCAGATCCGGCTCCAGCGCCAACGCCCGGGCGATCGCCACCCGTTGCCGCTGCCCACCCGACAATTCGGCCGGTTTGCGGCGCAACACATCCGCCGGCAGGGCCACCTGGTCGATCAGCGCCGCCGCCCGGGCCCGCTGCTCCGCCCGGGTGCCGACCCGATAGGCGCGCAGCGGCTCCTCGACGATCTCGGACACGGTGAAGCGCGGATCCAGCGACGCGTACGGGTTCTGGTACACCAGCTGCATACGCCGGCGCAGCGCCCGTGCCTCGGCGCGCCCGGGCCGGGTGACGTCCCGGCCCTCGATCAGCACGCGCCCCTCGGTGGGCGCCTCCAGGCCCAGGATCATCCGCACCGTGGTCGACTTGCCCGAGCCCGACTCGCCGACCAGCGCGAAGGTCTCGCCGCGCCGCACGGTGAACGAGACGTCGTCCACCGCGCGCAGCGTGCGCGGCCCCTCCTTGGTCCTCGGCAGCGCGAACTCCTTGACCAGCCCGGTCACGGTCAACAGCGGCTCGGTCCGCGGCACCGGATCGCGGACCGGACGCGGCCGGACCCGCCGCCCGGTCAGACTGGGCGCGGCGGCGATCAGCCGTCGGGTGTACGGGTGTTCCGGGTCGGTCAGGACCCGCTCCGCCGGTCCCTGCTCGACCACCTCGCCGCGCGACATCACCACCACCCGCCGGGCCCGGTCGGCGGCCACCCCCAGATCGTGCGTGATCAACAACATCGCGGTGCCGTGCGCGTGGGTCAGTTCCTCGATGTGGTCCAGGATGTGCCGCTGCACGGTGACATCGAGCGCACTGGTCGGCTCGTCGGCGATCACCAGCTTCGGCCGGCACGCCAGCGCGATGGCGATGAGCACCCGCTGGCACATGCCCCCGGACAACTCGTGCGGGAACTGCCGGGCCCGCAAAGCGGGTTCCGGCAATCCCGCCTCGTCGAGCGCGGCCACCGCCCGCTCGGCGGCCTCCTTCCCGCTCGCCAACCCGTGCACGATCAGCGCCTCGGCGACCTGATCGCCGATCCGCCGCACCGGATTGAGCGAGACCATCGGGTCCTGCGGGATCAGCCCGATCGAACGGCCGCGCACCGCACGCAGGTCCCGCTCGCGCAGCCCCAGCAGGTCACGATCCTCGAACAACACCCGCCCCGCGCCCACCCGTCCGCCCGCCGGCAGCAGCCCCACGATCGCGTGCGCCGTGGTGCTCTTGCCCGACCCCGACTCGCCGACCACCGCCACCACTTCGCCCGGCAGCACGCTCACGTCGGCGGCCGTCACCGCGTCCACCGACCCGTTCGACGTGCGATACGACACCCGCAACCCGCGAACGTCCAGCAACGGCGCCTCCGTCGGCGCCACGCTCGACGCGCCCGACCCACCCGACGCGCCGGGCGTACTCGACGCCCCCGCCACACCGGCCGCCCCCGGCGCCTTTGCCGACGCCCCGGCCACTGCCGGGACGACCCCCACCGCCCGCTCCGATCGCCGAGCCCGCCCACCGCGTACCAGGCCGCCGCTCATCGCTCCCGCCTCCGCTCTCCGTCCAGGGCCCGCGAGACGCGGTTCGCCGACAACACCGTCGCCGCGATCACCAGACCGGGAAATGTGGTCAACCACCACGCCGTGGCCACGAACCCGCGCCCGTCGGCGATCAACACGCCCCACTCCGGCGTCGGCGGCGGCGCGCCGAACCCCAGGAAGCTCAGCGCCGACACCGACAGGATCGCCACCCCGAACTCCAACGCGGCCAGTACGAACACCGGCCCGGACGCGTTCGGCAACACGTGCCGCGTCAGGATCGCCCCCGACCGCACCCCGCTCGCCCGCGCCGCCTCCACGTACACCGACGAACGCACCCGCAACACCTCCGCGCGCATCACCCGGGCGAAGGAGGCCACACTGGCCACCCCCACCGCGATCGCCACCTTCGTGGTGCCGAAACCCAGCGCGCTCACCAGCGCCAGCGACAACAACAGCCGCGGAATCGCCTGCACCACGTCCACCGTGCGCATCAACACCGCGTCGAGCCACCCGCCGACGAACCCGGCCACCAGGCCGAGCCCGCCGCCGACCACCAGGGCCACCGCCACCGCGACCACCGTCGCCCGCAGCGAGAGCGAACTGCCGTGCACGACCCGGGTGAACAGGTCCCGCCCGAGCTGATCGGTACCGAACAGGTGCGCCCCGCTCGGCCCCTGCAACCGCTCGCGCGGCGTACCCACCAGGGGATCCCCGTCCGCGAGCAGCGTCGGGAACACCGCCGCGAGCAGCACCAGCGCCAGCACCACCAGCGAGAGCAACAACCCGGGCCGGCGCACCACGAACCACGCGTGCCCGCGCGCCGCGGGCACCACCCGCGCGCCGAACCCGGTCGCCGTCGTCACACCGTCCTCCCCACCCGCGGATCCAGCAGCGGATACAGCAGATCCACCACCAGCGCGACCACCACGAACACCACCGCCGCCAGCAACACCACGCCCTGCACCACGGCCAGGTCCTGGGTGTCCACCGCCGCCGCCGTCAACCGACCCACCCCGGCCCGGGAGAACACCGTCTCCACCACCACCGACTCCATCAGCAGATTCCCCGCCACCACCGCCGCCAGGGTCAGCGCCGGCAACGACGCGTTGCGCAGCGCGTGCCGCAGATGGATCCGCACCCGACCCGCCCCCTTGGCCCGCGCGGTCTCCACATACGGCTCGGCCAACTCGGTGGTCAGGCTCTTCGCCAACACCTGCGCGATCATCGCGCCCGCCGGCAGCGCCATCGTGATCGCCGGCAGCACCAGGCTCTCGAACCCCTCGTTGCCCATCGCCGGCAGCAGCCCCCACTGGAACGACACCACCTGGACCAGCAGCAGGCCCACCCAAAAGCCCGGCATCGAGATCCCGATCGCGGGCAACGACAACAACACCTGACGCAGCGCCCGCACCCGGGTGAACGTGGCCGCCAGCGCCACCGCCCCACCCCCGAGCACCGCCAACACCATCGCGCACCCGGTCAGCGCCAACGTCTGCGGCAGCGCGTCGGCGATCGTGCGCACCACCGGCGCCCCCGTCTGCGCCGACCGCCCCAGATCCCCGCCCAGCGCGTCACCCAGGGCGTGCGCGTATTGCAGATACAGGGGGTCGTCCAGGCCGTACTCGGCACGCACCGCGTCGATCTGCGCCGGCGTCGCCGTACCCTCCAGACCGCCCAGCCTGATCGACAACGAATCCCCGGGCAGCAGGTACAGCACCACGAACGAGACGGTGAACGCCGCCCACAGCACCACCACCGCCTGCAGCAGCCGGCGCAGCAGATATCCGCGCATCAGTTGCCCACCCACGCGTCGTGGAACTGCAGCCGCGAGGACGCCTCGAAGGTCAGCCCGTGCACCTTCGGACCCAGCCCGTGCACCTGCGCGAGCTCGAACAGCGGGACCACGTAGGCACGATTGGTGACGATCCGCTGCGCCTCGGCGACCTTCGCGAAGCGCTGCGCCGGGTCGAGGTTCTGCGCCTGGTCGTCGAGCACGGTGTCCAGGTCGCCGGAGGGAATCCGGAGCCGGTTCACCGTCCTGGTGCCGAACAGGGTGCGCAGGATGTCCGGGTCGGAGCGGGTGACGTTGTAGTAGGCGAAGTCGTAGTCGCCCGAGTTCTGCACCTGGTTCTGCTCGCCGGCGGCCAACTTGCGCAGCCGCAGGTCCACCCCGACCCGGCGCAACTGCTGCTGGACCAGTTCCAGGACGGACTGGCTGGCGTTGAACAGCGGCGCGAAGATCACGTCCACGCTCAGCCGGCGCCCGTCCCGGACCCGGACGCCGTCCGAGCCGACCCGCCAACCGGCCTCCTCCAGGAGCCGTTTCGCCCCCTCGGGGTCGTATCCCAGCTGCGCGGACAGGTCGACGTAGCCGGGCGTGACCGAGGCCAGCGGCGAGGTGGCCGCCTTGTACTTCGGGGTGAGCACGGTCTGCGCCACCTCGGGCCGGTCCACCGCCCTGGCGATCGCCCGGCGGACCGCGTCCTCGCCCAGGATCGGGCGCGAGACGTTGGCCTGGAGGACGAACACCACGCCGGGGTTGGGCCGGGTCAACACGGTGTAGCCGGCGGCGAAGCGGGCCTCGTCCTGCGGCTGTACGTCGCTGATCGCGTCCACCTGACCGGACTCCAGGCTGCCCGCGCGCACCCCGGACTCGGGCACGATCTTGAACACCAGCCGATCCAGGTACGCCTCACCCGGGTGGGCGAACAGCGACGAACCCCAGCCGTACCCGGCGCGCTTGGCCAACTCCACGCTCTGGTTCGGCTTGTACGAGCGCAGCGTGAACGGGCCCGAGCCGACCAGGTCGCCCTGGCAGCGTTGTTCGGGGGTCTTGGCGAGGGTGGCGGGGGAGAGCAGCCCCAGCGACATGGTCGAGGTGGCCTGGAGGAACTGGGCGCTGGGTGCGGCGAATTCGACCCGTACGGTGGTCGGGTCGAGCACCGCGGTGCCCCGGTAGCCGGCGAGGTAGCTGCTCGCCACGGTCGCCTTGGCGCCCAGCGCCACCACGGCGTCGAGGTTGGCCTTGACGGCCGCGCCGTCCAGCGGGGCGCCGTCGGCGAACGTCACCCCCGGGCGCAGGTGGAACGTGAACGCGGTGGCCTGCGGGTTCACCTCCCACGAGGTGGCCAGCCAGGGTTTGATCTCGCCGGTACGCCCGTCCTGGTCGGTCAGCGAGTCGACGAGTTGGCGACCCACGTTCAGGCTCGCGTTGGTGCCGAACTGCTGCGGGTCCAGGCACGTGGGGTCGGCGGCCAGCGCGAAGGTGAGCGTGCCGCCGGCCTTCGGCGGGCCGACCTCGGCGGAACTCGCCGCCGGGCCGCCGGCGCCGTTGCAGGCGGCGACCAGGGCCAGGGCGGCCGTCGCGGCGGCACCGGAGCCGGCGGCGCGGCGCAGTCTTCGGAGGGGAGCGGAGGCGGGGTCGGCGGCGGATCGCGAGAGGCGCATGTATATCTCCGGGCAGGACGAATTCACGCGGCGGCGCGCGTGATTTCGGGCAGGGGATATCCATCGATTCACGGGCGCGCGGCGGCGTGCGAAACCCGACGGAAATCGGGCCGGCGCGGGACGCGGCGAATCGAGGGAAGGAATGTGGAACGGCGGGCGGAGACCCCGCGATCACCGGGATCGGCGCGATCGACGAGGGGGATCCGGCGGCGGAGCAGCCCGGTCCGCGGCGGTCAGCGAGCCCGACAGGCCGAGCTGTAGACCCGGCCGAAATCGACATACCTGCGCGTGCACAGGGGAGTTCGCGGGCGGTGCACGGCCGCGCCGAGGGGCGCGACGGCCTCGACACGCCGCGAGGAGACCCCGGGCGTGGAGGCGGTGACCGGCACCACGAGCGTCATGACGTCCTTCGACAACAATGGATCGATATCCGTACCGGCGAGAGCCTATCGAGTCCGTAGTGGCGACAACAAGTGGTAATTCCGCTTTTCGGTGGCGGGTGTACGAAAACCCGCATCGGGCGGCAATATCCGCAGGCCCGGCGCCGGCGATATCGCCGGCGCCGGTGGACCGACCGCGCGGTCGCCCGCGCGGCCCGCCGGCGGCCTACGGGACGTCGGAGGAGTGGCCCGGGAAGACGTGCGCCGAGGGGTCGATCACGGTCATCGCGTTGTTGACCGCGGTCGCCGCCTCGCCGAAGCCGGTGGCGATCAGCTTGACCTTGCCGTCGTAGTCGACGATGTCGCCGGCGGCGAACACCCGCTCCAGGTTGGTGCGCATCGCCTGGTTCACCAGGATGTGGCGCTTGCGCTGCTCCAGGCCCCAGTGGGTCATCGGGCCCAGGTCCGCGACGAAGCCGAGCGCGGCCACCACCGCCTGGACCGGCAGGGTGCGTACCGCGCCGTCGAGCTTGCCGACCACGTCCGCCGCCCGGACCTGTCCGTTGCCGAGCAGCGCGGTGACCTCGGCGGAGGTGATCACCTCGGCGGTGGAGGCCAACACCCGCCGCACGGTGTGCTCGTGCGCGCGGAACCTGTCCCGCCGGTGGACCAGCGTGATCGACTTGGCGATCGGCTCCAGGCTGGTCGCCCAGTCGAACGCCGAGTCGCCACCACCCACGATCAGCACGTCGAGTCCGGCCAGATCGGCCAGGCGCGGCACGAAGTAGCGCACACCCTCGCCGGTGAACGCGTCGGCCGCCGGCAGCGGTCGCGGACTGAAGGTGCCGATGCCGCCGCTGATCAACACCACCTTGGTGCGCACCACCAGGCCGCTCGCGCAGGTGACCGTGACGCCCTCCTCGTCCTGCGCCAACTGCTCGGCGCGGTGCCCGAGGAGGTAGTTCGGCTCGAACGGGGCGGCCTGTTCGACCAGCGCGTCGACCAGGTCCTGGCCCTTGATCGCGGGGAAGCCCGCGACGTCGTAGATCATCTTCTCCGGGTACATCGCGGAGATCTGCCCACCGGGTTCGGGCAGCGAGTCGACGAGCGCGGTGCGCAGGCCCCGGAAACCCGCGTAGTAGGCGGCGTACAGGCCCGTCGGGCCCGCGCCGACGACGAGCAGATCGGTGTCGACGGTGGTGGACACACGCGCTCCTTCCCGAGCGGGGTTGCCCGGACACTAGCCCAAGGACGCAGGGGCTTCTCCGAGTTCGTGCCCCGCGTCACACGAACGGAAGCACCGACCGCACGCGAGGTAGCCCAACGGTGGGCAAAAGTCCATACGTGACCGTATGGAAACCGTGGAACTTGTTCTCATCCGGCTCGCCGATCGTTAGGGTCCCGTGCATGGAGTTCTCCTGCGCGCCGCCGCGACGATCGGCGCTTCGGCGCCGATCGCGATGGGCGCGGACCACGGCCGCGCCCGGCCTCGGCGCCACGGCCCGCCCCGGGTTAGCCCCGGAGCCGCACCGCCCGCGCGTGCCGCGCCCGGTCGACTCACCCTCACGGGCGAAGGCGAACGTGTGTGCGGCAAACTGGCGGCGCCCGCGCACCGCGGCGTGATCGAGGTCGCCTGCCGGCGGCTCGGTCCCGCTCCGGTGCGCGAGTTCGCGGCGCCGCGCCCGTGGGGCGAGGCGGCCGCGCCGACCTGATCCGCTTCGAGCCCGTTCGAATCCCGCACGACCGCGAGGACGCACCATGACCCTGTTCCCCGGCAGGGACTCCGACGTCACCACCGCCGTCGCCGCTCTGCTGGCGAAGTGCCGACTGTCGATACCCCGCACCTGGATACTCACCGCGCTCGACTACGCGTGGCACGACGAGCGCCCCGTCGTGGTCCTGCGCCACCAGCCCGCCGGCGATCCGCGCCCCGGCGGCGCGCACGCCAGCGTGGTGGTCGACCGCGCCGACGGCACCCTGCTGGGCTGGACCCGGCTGGACGGCCCGCGCCCGGGGCCGCTGCCCGGCACCGAGGAGGCGCACGCCGCCGCCGAGGCGTTCTGGCACCACGTCGATCCGCTGCACGCCGAGGGGCTGACCGTGCAGTGGGTCGCACAACACGACGAGACCATCGCCACCACGTCCGGTCGGGCGGGTTCGGTGAGCGGAATGAGGGTCAACGCGCGTCACATCAACGGGCTCTACACGTGGGCGGTGCTCGCGGGGGACCTGTCCGTGCTCACCTACGAGCGCGACGTGCAGTGGGACGAGCGGGCCGCCCGGCGGCGCACCCAGATGTGGCTGCACGACCGCTGGCGGGCGGCCGTGGACGGCACCGCACCGGCGCCCGGCGCGCCGTACGCACCGGCCCGTCGCTGACTTCGTACCGGATCAACTCCCGGAAAATTCCGGCAAGTTCGTCGAACCCCCAGCTCACGCGGGTCCTTCGGGGTCCGCGTGCGGCGTTTCCGGCGCCGGGCACGGTGGTTGGTCCAGACCATTTTGGTACAGACCATTGACCTCTGGTCCAGACCTTTCCTACGCTCACGGGGACCCGCGGTGGGGTGGCCGTCGAATCGTTTCCCCACCGGCAGGTGCACGTCCCCGCATGTCTGGCCCCACTCGAGGAGCACCCTTGAGCACAGGAACCAAACAACGCACCACCCTGTCCCGACGCACTCTCGTCGCCATGATGAGCGCCCTGCTGCTTCCCCTGGCGGCAATGGTCGGCCTCGCGTCCCCCGCACAGGCCGCCGGCACCACCGCAACGTTCGTCAAGACCTCCGACTGGGGCTCCGGCTTCGGCGGAAGCTGGACCGTCAAGAACACCGGAACCGCCGCGATCAGCTCGTGGACCCTGGAATGGGACTTCCCCGCGGGCACCGCCGTCGGCTCGTCCTGGGACGCCACCGTCACGCGCACCGGCGACCACTACAGCGCCAAGAACGTCGGCTGGAACGGCACCGTCGCCCCCGGCGCCTCGGTGACCTTCGGCTTCAACGGCACCGGGCCCGGCAACCCGACGGGCTGCAAGATCAACGGCGCCTCCTGCGACGGGGGACCCACGAACCCCGGCGACAACCCGCCATCGGCGCCCGGTACGCCCGTGGCGAGCAACGTCGGCGACAACGGCGCCACACTCACCTGGACCGCGGCGACCGACGACCACGGCGTCAAGAACTACGACGTGCTGCGCGGCGGCACCAAGGTCGCCACCGTCACCACGACCACCTACACCGACGGCGGCCTCGCCGCGGGCACCGACTACACGTACACCGTCGTCGCCCGCGACAACGCCGACCAGACCGGCCCGGCGAGCGCCCCGGTCACCGTGCACACCACCGGCGGCGGCAACCCCGGCGGCGGCAACGCGGTCAAGCTCGGCTACTTCACCAACTGGGGCATCTACGGCCGCAACTACAACGTGAAGAACATCGTCACGTCCGGCTCGGCCGCCAAGATCACCCACATCAACTACGCCTTCGGCAACGTCCAGGGCGGCAAGTGCACCATCGGCGACTCCTACGCCGACTACGACAAGGCCTTCACGGCCGATCAAAGCGTCAGCGGCGTCGCCGACAACTGGGAGCAGCCGCTGCGCGGCAACTTCAACCAGCTGCGCCAGCTCAAGGCCAAGTACCCCAACATCAAGGTCCTGTGGTCCTTCGGCGGCTGGACCTGGTCCGGCGGCTTCGGCCAGGCCGCGGCCAACCCCGCCGCGTTCGCCGAGTCCTGCTACAACCTGGTCGAGGACCCGCGCTGGGCCGACGTGTTCGACGGCATCGACCTCGACTGGGAATACCCCAACGCGTGCGGCCTGACCTGCGACACCAGCGGCGCCGCGTCGATCAAGACGCTGCTCGCGGCCACCCGCGCCAAGTTCGGTGCCAACAACCTGGTCACCGCGGCGATCACCGCCGACGCCTCCTCGGCGGGCAAGATCGACGCGGCCGACTACGGCGGCGCCTCCGCGTCCGTCGACTGGTACAACGTGATGACGTACGACTTCTTCGGCGCCTGGGACGCCAAGGGCCCGACCGCCCCCCACTCGCCGCTGACCTCGTACACCGGCATCCCCAAGGACGGCTTCAACTCCTCCGACGCCATCGCCAAGCTCAAGACCAAGGGCGTACCGGCGAACAAGCTCCTCCTCGGCATCGGCTTCTACGGCCGCGGCTGGACCGGCGTCACCCAGGACACGCCCGGCGGCACCGCCACCGGCGCCGCCCCGGGCACCTACGAGGCCGGCATCGAGGACTACAAGGTGCTCAAGAGCAGCTGCCCCACCACCGGACTCGTGGCCGGCACCGCCTACGCCAAGTGCGGCAGCAACTGGTGGAGCTACGACACCCCGGCCACCGTCGCCTCCAAGATGAACTGGGCCAAGGCGCAGAACCTGCGCGGCGCGTTCTTCTGGGAGTTCAGCGGTGACACCACCAACGGCGAACTCGCGGCCGCGATCCACAACGGCCTGGGCTAGCCCCGAAGGCGCGGCCACGAACGCGGCCGCCTTCACCGCTTCGTGACCGCACGGTCGTGACCGGGCCCACCGGGGTGCCCGGTCACGACACCCCCCGAGCGGGCCCGCCGTCCACCGGCGCGGACGACGGGTTCGGCACAAACCGTGCGGGCGAGGTCCCAGGACCCCGCCCGCACGGGCCGTTCGCCTACGCTGGCCGAGTGAAGCCCGCGCACCACACCCACCTCGACCTCGGCCTCCGCGCCACCACCGAGAGCCCGGCCGCCGGCGCGGGCCCCGCTCCGGAGCCGGCGCCCCATCCGGACATCGAGACCCGCGCCGACCTGGAAACCCTCCTCCGCCGGTTCTACCGAGCGGCCTTCGCGGACCCCGTCATCGGCGCCCACTTCACCGAGATCGCGGGCACCGACCTCGAGACACACCTCCCGCGGATCACCGACTTCTGGGATCGCGCCCTGCTACGCGGTGCCGACTACCGAGGCGACCCGCTCGCCATACACCGCACCCTGCACGAGGCCGCCCCGCTGACCGCCCGCCACTTCGGCCGCTGGCTCCAGCTGTGGCGCGCCACCGTGGACGGCGCCCACGCGGGCACACGCGCGCGGCGCGCCAAATCCCAGGCCGAACGCATGGCCCAAGCCATGCTCCGCCACCTCCCCACCCCCACCACACCGACCGAGCACCCCCAAGGCGGCTTCATCCCCCTGGCCACCCTCCACCTACGCCACCCCAAACCCACCCAAGCCCCACCCCAGGACGCGCTCACCCCCAAACCCACCACATGAGAACAGCCAAGCCACAACCCGACCCGCCCGCCGTTCGAGAACAACCAATCCGCAGCCCGGCTCCGAAGGCGTACCGACCCAACTCCATCCGGTCCGGCGTTTGAGGACAGCCGGACCGCAGCCCGGTCGCGGGGGCGTCGGGGCCCAATTCCAGCC
>NZ_BIFH01000014.1:670708-765333 GCF_003967355.1 Embleya hyalina
GTCCGGCGTTTGAGGACAGGCGGGGCGCAGCCCGGTTGCGGGGGCGTTCGGGCCCAATTCCAGCCCGTCCGGCGTTTGAGGACAACCGGGCCGGAGGCCGGCCACCGACGGACGCCAACGGCGTCGAGCGCACCGGCCCCCGGTCCCAGCCCCATCAGGGCCATGTGGCCGCGAGCCTTTCACCCCTCCGGCTGATCACCCTTACGCTTCAAATACCGCTCGAACTCCGCCGCGATCGCATCGCCCGACGCCTCCGGCAGGTCCTCGGTGTCCCGCGCCGCCTCCAGCGACCGCACGTACTCCGCCACCTCGGTGTCCTCGGCCGCGAGCTGATCCACGCCCACCTGCCACGCCCGCGCGTCCTCCGCGAGCTCGCCCATCGGCACGTTCACGTCGAGGAAGTCCTCCAGCCGCCGCAGCAGCGCCAGCGTGGCCTTCGGCGACGGCGGCTGCGCCACATAGTGCGGAACCGAGGCCCAAAACGTCAGCGCCGGCATGCCCGCGTGCGCGCACGCCTCCTGGAACACGCCCACGATCCCGGTCGGCCCCTCGTAGCGCGACTGCTCCAGCCCCACATTGCGCGCCACCACCGGGTCGGAGGTCGTCCCGTTGACCGGGACGGGCCGCGAGTGCGGCGCGTCGCCCAGCATCGCGCCCAGCACCACCACCGTCTCCACGCCCAACTCGTGCGCGAAGCCCAGCAGTTCGTTGCAGAACGAACGCCAGCGCAGATTCGGCTCTATCCCGTGCACCAGCACCAGGTCGCGGCGCGGCTCGGTCAGCCGGACCACCGACAGCCGCGTGGTGGGCCAGGTGATCCGCCGGGTGTCGCCGTCGAGCCATATGGTCGGCCGGTTCACCTGGAAGTCGTAATAGTCCTCGGCGTCCAGCGCCGCGAACACCTCGCCCTTCCAGACCCGGTCCAGGTGCTCGATCGCGGCGGAAGCGGCGTCGCCTGCGTCGTTCCAGCCCTCGAACGCGGCCACCATGACGGGGTCGATCAGCTCGGGCAGGTCGTCGAGCTCGATCACCCAGTGCCTCCTTCCGGCCGGGGCCGGGATCCGTGCGCCGCGGCCGACCGTACTCCGGGACCGCGAGAGCTGTACGGTCCCCACATTACGGGTTGCGGCACCCGCGACCAGACCCGCCGGCGCCGACTTCGCCCACAGTGAAATCGACGCCCCGCCCGGCGGCCACGCGGCCAACGCGCCCCATACGGCCCGCTAAACACGAGTGACCGGACGGTGACCAGTGGGACACGTCACCCGCGAGTCATCGAGCTCCCGACGAGGATCGCATTAAGCTGGCGCTCTGGCCCGAGCCGTCACGACGGCACCGGGCAAGCCGACAGCCGTCGCACCCATCGGAGACGCATTCTCATGACAGCAACCCCGCAGCAACTTCGCGAAGCACTCGCCACCCGCGTCGTCGTCGCCGATGGAGCGATGGGAACCATGCTCCAGGCCCAGGATCCCAGCCTGGACGATTTCCAGGGCCACGAAGGCTGCAACGAGGTCCTGAACGTCACCCGACCCGACATCGTGCGCAACGTGCACAAGGAATACTTCGACGTCGGCGTGGACTGCGTCGAGACCAACACATTCGGCGCCAACCTCGGCAACCTGGGTGAATACGACATCCAGGACCGGATCTACGAACTCGCCGAAGCCGGCGCCCGGATCGCCCGTGAAGTGGCCGACGGCTACACCACGCCCGACCGCCCCCGCTGGGTGCTCGGCTCGATCGGCCCCGGCACCAAGCTGCCCAGCCTCGGCCACGTGCCCTTCGCCACGCTGCGCGACGCGTTCGAGGTCAACGCCGCCGGCCTGATCGACGGCGGCGCGCACGCCCTGCTCATCGAGACCAGCCAGGACCTGCTGCAGACCAAGGCCTCGATCATCGGCGCCCAGCGCGCCCTGAAGAAGGCCGGCGTCGACCTGCCGATCTTCGCCCAGGTCACCGTCGAGACCACCGGCGCCATGCTGATGGGCTCCGAGATCGGCGCCGCGCTCACCGCGCTGGAGCCGCTGGGCATCGACTTCATCGGCCTCAACTGCGCCACCGGCCCGGTCGAGATGAGCGAGCACCTGCGCCACCTCGCCAAGCACGCCGGCATCGGCGTCACCGCGATGCCCAACGCCGGCCTGCCGATCCTGACCAAGGACGGCGCGCACTACCCGCTCAGCCCCGACGAACTGGCCGACGCGCACGACACCTTCACCCGCGACTACGGCCTGGCCCTGGTCGGCGGCTGCTGCGGCACCACCCCCGCGCACCTGAAGGCCGTGGTCGAGCGGGTGCACGGGCGCGAGCTGACCCCGCGCAACCCCCGCCACGAGCCCGCCGCCGCCTCGCTCTACCAGTCGGTGCCCTTCCGCCAGGACCTGTCGTACCTGTCCATCGGCGAGCGCACCAACGCCAACGGCTCCAAGGCGTTCCGCGAGGCCATGCTCGAAGGCCGCTACGACGACTGCCTCGACATCGCCCGCGACCAGACCCGCGACGGCGCGCACATGCTCGACCTCAACATCGACTACGTCGGCCGCGACGGCGTCGCCGACATGCGCGAACTCGCCGGCCGCCTCGCCACCGCCTCCACCCTGCCGATCATGCTCGACTCCACCGAGCCCGAGGTCCTCGAAGCCGGCCTCGAACTGCTCGGCGGGCGCGCCGTGGTCAACTCGGTCAACTACGAGGACGGCGACGGCCCCACCTCCCGCTTCCGGCGCATCATGCCGCTGGTCAAGGAGCACGGCGCGGCCGTGGTCGCGCTGACCATCGACGAGGAGGGCCAGGCCCGCACCGCCGAATGGAAGGTCCGCGTCGCCGAGCGGCTGATCACCGCGCTCACCGAGGAGTGGGGGATCGCGGTCTCCGACATCATCATCGACGCGCTCACCTTCCCCATCGGCACCGGCCAGGAGGAGACCCGCCGCGACGGCATCGAGACCATCGACGCGATCCGCGAGATCAAGCGCCGCCACCCCGAGGTGCAGACCACCCTCGGCCTGTCCAACGTCTCCTTCGGCCTCAACCCGGCCGCGCGCATCGTGCTCAACTCGGTCTTCCTCAACGAGTGCATCGAAGCCGGCCTCGACTCCGCGATCGTGCACGCCAGCAAGATCCTGCCGATGGCGCGCATCCCCGAGGAGCAGCGCGAGGTCGCCCTCGACATGGTCTACGACCGCCGGCGCGAGGACTACGACCCGCTCCAGCGCTTCCTGGAACTGTTCGACGGCGTCGACGCCAAGTCCGTACGCGCCACCCGCGCCCAGGAACTGGCCGCGCTCCCGCTGAACGAACGCCTGGAGCGGCGGATCATCGACGGCGAACGCGCCGGCCTCGAGGAGGACCTCGACGAGGCGCTGCGCGAACGCAGCGCGCTGGTGATCATCAACGACACCCTGCTGGCCGGCATGAAGGTCGTCGGCGAGCTGTTCGGCTCCGGCCAGATGCAGCTGCCGTTCGTGCTCCAGTCCGCCGAGGTGATGAAGTCCGCCGTCGCGCACCTGGAACCGCACATCGAAAAGGTCGAGGGCGAGGACGGCAAGGGCACCATCGTGCTCGCCACCGTCAAGGGCGACGTGCACGACATCGGCAAGAACCTCGTCGACATCATCCTGTCCAACAACGGCTACAACGTGGTCAACATCGGCATCAAGCAGCCGGTGGCGGCCATCCTCGAAGCCGCCGAGGAACACCGCGCCGACGTGATCGGGATGTCCGGCCTGCTGGTCAAGTCCACCGTGATCATGAAGGAAAACCTCCAGGAGCTGAACACCCGCGGCCTGGCCGCCGGCTACCCCGTCATCCTCGGCGGCGCCGCCCTCACCCGCGCCTACGTCGAAGAGGACCTGTACGACATCTACGCCGGCGAGGTCCGCTACGCCCGCGACGCCTTCGAGGGCCTGCGCCTGATGGACGCCCTGATGGGCGTCAAGCGCGGCGTACCCGGGGTGGAGCTGCCCGCGCTGCGCCGGCGCAAGGTCGCCGCCGCCAAGGTGATCGAGACCGAGCCCGAGGAGATGCCCGCCCGCTCCGACGTGGCGATCGACAACCCCGTGCCCACCCCGCCGTTCTGGGGCGACCGCGTGGTCAAGGGCATCCAGCTGAACGACTACGCGTCCTGGCTGGACGAGCGCGCCACCTTCATGGGCCAGTGGGGCCTCAAGCCCACCCGCGGCGGCGACGGGCCCTCCTACGAGGAACTCGTCGAGACCGAGGGCCGCCCGCGCCTGCGCTACTGGCTCGACCGCATCGTCACCGACAACCTCCTCGACGCCGGCGTGGTCTACGGCTACTTCCCGTGCGTGTCCAAGGGCGACGACCTCATCGTGCTCGACGACGCCGGCAACGAGCGCACCCGCTTCACCTTCCCGCGCCAACGGCGCGACCGGCACCTGTGCCTGGCCGACTTCTTCCGCCCCGAGGATTCCGGCGAGATCGACGTGGTCGGCTTCCAGATCGCCACCATGGGCCCGCGCCTGTCCGGCGCCACCGCCGAACTGTTCGCGGAGAACTCCTACCGCGACTACCTCGAACTGCACGGGCTGTCCGTACAACTCGCCGAGGCCCTCGCCGAATACTGGCACGCGCGCGTGCGCGCCGAACTCGGCTTCGCCGGCGAGGACCCCGCCGACCTCGACGGCATGCTCAAGCTGCACTACCGCGGTGCGCGCTTCTCGCTCGGCTACGGCGCCTGCCCCGACCTCGAGGACCGGGCCAAGATCACCGCGCTCCTGCGGCCCGAACGCATCGGCGTCGAACTGTCCGAGGAGTTCCAACTGCACCCCGAACAGTCCACCGACGCCATCGTGCTCCACCACCCCGAGGCGAACTACTTCAACGCCCGCTGACCCACCCACCCACACCGGTCCCGGCCGGGGCGCCATCCGCCCCGGCCGCACCGGCGGCCCGAACGAGGCACATGCTCGGCGACGTCCCGCACACCCTCGCCTGCCCGCACTGCGGCGCCGACCTGGCGGGGGAGGACACCGGCCTGCGCTGCGCCGCCGGGCACACCTTCGACATCGCCCGCCAGGGCTACGTCAACCTGCTCACCGGCGCCGGCCCCACCGGTACCGCCGACACCGCCGCCATGGTCGCCGCCCGGGTCGACTTCCTCGGCGCCGGCCACTACGACCGGCTCGGCGACGCGCTCGCCGCGGCCTGCGCCGACGCGCCGCCCGGCACCCTCGTCGACGTCGGCGCCGGCACCGGACACCACCTCGCGCGCGTCCTGGACGCGCTGCCGGACCGCCGCGGGCTCGCCCTCGACATCTCCAAATACGCGCTGCGCCGCGCCGCCCGCGCCCACCCCCGCATGGGCGCGGCCGTCTGCGACGCCTGGCGCCCGCTGCCGGTGCGCACCGGCGTCGCCGCCCGCGTACTCAACGTGTTCGCCCCGCGCAACCCACCCGAACTGCACCGCATCCTCCACCCCGACGGCGCCCTGGTCGTCGCCGCCCCCGCCCCCGGACACCTCGGCGAACTCGTCCCCGCCCTCGACCTGCTCCGCGTCGACGCGGACAAGCGGGAGCGGATCGACGCCAAACTCGCCCCCTGGTTCACCGTGCGCGCTCGGCGGACCCTCACCTACCCCATGACGCTCGACCACGCCGCGATCGCCACCGTGGTCGCGATGGGCCCCAGCGCCTGGCACACCGACCCCGAAGACCTGCGCACACGGCTCGCCGCGCTGGCGAACCCGCAGGTCGTGACCGCTTCGATCACCGTTTCCGTATACGACCCCGTTCGGCGGTTGCCCAATCCCTGACGACGCCGCACAATCGAGGACCCGCCGGAGCCAACCGGCGGATCCGACCCCTGGAGAACCCGCGTGAGGAGATTCACCCACCCCATCCACACCACCACGCCGCGCACCGGCGGAGAGGCGGCCACCCGATGACGGCAGCGCTGACGACCACCACCGGAGCCCGCCCGGGCCACGGCCTCCAAGCCGTCCTGTTCGACATGGACGGCACCCTGGTCGACACCGAACGCCACTGGTTCGCCACCGAGACCGCGGTGATGGCCGACCTCGACTTCACCCTCACCGCGCAACACGCCGAGCAACTCCTCGGCAGCCCCATGGAGCGCGCGGTCGCCTACCTGCTCTCGGTCTCCGGCCTCGACGTGCCGCCCGGCGAACTGGAGCACCGGATCAACACCGACATGGTGCGCCGCCTGCGCGACGGCGTGGACCTGCGCCCCGGCGCCAAACGGCTGCTCGCCGAGGTCGACGACGCGGGCGTGCCGTGCGCGCTCGTCACCGCCTCCCAGCGGCTGATCGTGGACGCCGTACTGCCCTCGATCGGCGCCCACCACTTCCGCCTCACCCTCGCCGGCGACGAGATCGCGCGCACCAAGCCGCACCCCGACCCGTACCTGACCGCGGCCCGCCGGCTCGATGCCGAACCCTGGGCCTGCGTGGTCGTCGAGGACTCGCCCACCGGGATCGCCGCCGGCGAGGCCGCCGGGTGCGCCGTGCTGGCCGTGCCGAGCATGACGCCCATCCCGCCCGCGCCCACGCGCACCGTGGTCGACTCCCTCGAGGAAGTCGACCTCGCGTATCTGCGCGACCTGGCCCGGGCCCGCGTCGCCCGCTGACGGGCGCCACCGCCGCCCCCGCGGTCGCCACACCCGCAAAGCCGCCACACCCGTAAACGGGTGGGAGCGGACGGGCCCGAAGGCCCGCCCGCTCCCACATCCCCGTGTTTCCCCCGTACCGCTTTCCCCGTTCCCCGCGGTTCCCCCGAACCGCGGTTCCCGTGCTCCCCTGGTTCGGTCCCCGCGATTCCCCCGAATCGCGGTTCCCGTGTCCCCCGAACCGGAGCCCCCGTGCTCCGACCCACAGTTCCCCGTCGGTCCTGTCGACCTCCCGGCGGCGGTTTCCCCCGTCCCCGTGACCGCCGAGAGGTCTCCCGGTCGTGCTCCGCCCGATCCCCGAAGGAATCGGACCCCCGTAGTACTACCCCCGTAGTACTGCCCGTGGTTCCCGTTGCCGGGTTCCCCGTGTGATGTCCAGTGTTCGCGATCGGAAAGGGCAGGGCTTCAGGGAAGTCCCTCGCGTTGTCCCGCACTCCCTCGCGCG
Source organism: Embleya hyalina (assembly GCF_003967355.1). Taxonomy (GTDB): domain Bacteria; phylum Actinomycetota; class Actinomycetes; order Streptomycetales; family Streptomycetaceae; genus Embleya; species Embleya hyalina. The sequence goes on from NZ_BIFH01000014.1 coordinate 677,802, forward strand.
CCCCGCCAGACCGTTGAGTACGGACCGCGACTCCGCCCCTGGGAGGAGATCGCCCCACCGCTCCTCCCAAGGGACGAGACCGAGGCCCCGGGGGGTCAAAACCCCCGGCCGGGGGCCCTACCTTAAGAGACGTGCGCGCCGTGACCCCCGACCCGGACACCCCCGCCGGGACCTCAGACCGACCCGCCCCGAGCGACCTCGCGCCCCGGGTCGTGCGACCACGGGCCGGCCTCGCCGACATCGTCCACGAACTCGGCCGCGACGCGCAGCAACCCTGGCCACGCCCCACCGTGCTCGACCTGGCCCTGGTGGTCCTGCTGTCGGTGTTCTCCGTCGGCGGCCTGTACTTTCGCGAACTCGGCATGCGCGACGTGCGCGACCCCGACGTGTGGGGCGTACTGCTCGCCCTGCTGACCGCGGTGCCGCTGCTGTGGCGCGGCGCGCACTCGCTGCGCGTGCTCGTCGCCGTCAGCGCCGCCGGCCTGCTGCTCGCCGGCGCGCACTACGAGTCCGCGGGCGCCGGCATCGGCCAGATCGTCGCGCTGTACGCCGTCGCCGTCGGCCGCTCCCGGGTACCCGCCGCCCTCGCGCTCGCCTTCACCGAGAGCGCCACCGTCGTATGGCTCGCGCTCCGCGACAGCGACATCGTCTTCCTCGACGTGGTGGCCAACCTCGCCGCGATCTTCGCCGTCTGGGCCTTCGCCCGCAGCGTCGGCTTCCGCCGCGCCTACACCGCCGAACTCGAGGCCCGCGCCGAGCGCCTGGAACGCACCCGCGAAGCCGACACCCGCGCCGCGATCGCCGAGGAACGCGGCCGCATCGCCCGCGAACTGCACGACGTCGTCGCCCACCACGTCTCGGTGATGACCGTGCAGGCCTCCGCCGCGCAGCGCATGGTCGCGCGCAACCCCGACCGGGCCAAGGAGGCGATGGCCGCCGTCGAGCAGACCGGCCGCGGCGCCCTCGTCGAGATGCGCCGCCTCGTCGGCATCCTGCGCGACACCACCGACGCCGTCGGCGGCCCCAACGAGGGACACAACGCCCCCCAACCCGGCCTGGACCAACTCGACACCCTCGTCACCCAGGTCCGCGAGGCCGGCCTGCCCGTCGAGCTGTCCCTGGAAGGCGCCCCCTGCGCCCTGCCGCCCGGCATCGACCTCGCCGCCTACCGGATCGTCCAGGAAGCCCTCACGAACACGCTCAAGCACGCCGGCCCCGCCGAGGCCCGGGTGCTGCTGCGCTACAGCCGCACCGAACTCCTGGTCCGCGTCGCCGACGACGGCCGCGGCGGCAGCACCGCGCCCACCGGCGAACGCACCGGACACGGCCTGCTCGGCATGCGTGAGAGGGTCTCCCTCTACGGTGGACGCCTGTACGCGGGACCCCGCGCCCAGGACGGCTTCGAAGTCCTCGCCCGCATCCCCCTGTCCGCCACGAACCCCAACGACACCGCCGCCCCGCCGGACGGTGTCGCCCCCGACCGACTGGAGCAGACCCGCCCATGACGATCCGCGTCATCCTGGTCGACGATCAGCCGCTGCTGCGCACCGGCTTCCGGATGATCCTGGAGGCCGAACCCGACATCGCCGTCGTCGGCGAGGCCGCCGACGGCGAACAGGCCGTCGAACAGGTCCGCGCCCTACAGCCCGACGTGGTGCTGATGGACATCCGCATGCCCCGGATGGACGGCGTCGAGGCCACCCGCCGGATCGCCGGATCGGGCCGCGACGGGGAGAACGCCGCCCGCGTCCTCGTGCTCACCACGTTCGACCTCGACGAATACGTGGTCGAGGCGCTGCGCGCGGGAGCCAGCGGCTTCCTGCTCAAGGACGTGCCCGCCGACGACCTCGTCGCCGCCATCCGGGTCATCGCCGAGGGCGAGGCGCTGCTCGCGCCCAGCATCACCCGGCGCCTGCTCGACATGTACGCCGCCCGGCTGCCCTCCGCCGAGGACCCCACCCCCGACACGCTCGCGATGCTCACCGAGCGCGAGGTGGAGGTGCTGCGCCTGGTCGCGCGCGGGATGTCCAACGCGGAGATCGCCGCCGAGCTGTACGTCAGCGAGACCACCGTCAAGACCCACGTCGGCCACGTGCTGACCAAACTCGGCCTGCGCGACCGGGTCCAGGCCGCCGTCTACGCCTACGAGAGCGGCCTGGTGCGCCCCGGCGCCATCTGAGCGCCCGCCCGCCGAGCCCCGCCGGACGGGACCGCTACGGGGCCGGCACCACCGGCAGCGGATACACCGGGGGTGTGCCGCCGAACTCGGGGCACACCTCCCGGTGGTCGCACCAACCGCACAACTTCGACTTGCGCGGCAGCCACTCGCCCGTGCGCGTGGCCAGGTCGATCGCCTCCCACAGCGCGCGCAGCTTGCGCTCGACCGCGAGCAGCTCGCCCTCGTCCGGGTCGTAGGTGATCACGTCGCCGCTGCCCAGGTAGACCAGCTGCAACCGGCGCGGCACCCGGCCGCCTTGGCGCCACAACACCAGGGCGTAGAACTTCATCTGGAACAGCGGCTTGTCCTGGAACATCGGCGACGGCGCCTTGCCCGTCTTGTAGTCCACCACCCGCAGATCGCCCGCCGGCGCCACGTCCAGCCGGTCCACGACCCCGCGCAACACCAGGCCGTCCTCCAGCGTGGTCTCCACGTAGAGCTCGCGCCGGGCGGGCTCCAGGCGATTCGGATCCTCCAACGTGAAATAGCGCTCCACCAGCTTGTCGGCGTCGGCCAGCCACGTGCCCAGGCCCGCGACATCCTCACCGAACAACTCGGCCAGCTCCGGCCGCTCGGCCGACAACGCCTCCCACGCCGGCCGCACCATCGCCACCGCCCGCTCCGGCGTGCGCTGCCCGCTCGGCAGGTCGAACAGCCGCTCCAGGACGGTGTGCACCACCGTGCCGCGCGTGGCCGCCGCGCTCGGCTTCTCCGGCAGCTTGTCGATCACCCGCAGCCGATACAGCAGCGGGCACTGCATGAAGTCGGCGGCCCGCGACGGCGACAACGACACCGGCGGCCGCGGCTCCCGCGCACCGGCCTGGGCGGGCACCGCGACACTCGGCGCGACGGCGGGATCGACATCGGCCGACGCGACGCCGGCGGCTTCGGAGGAGCTGGCACTCATGCCGCACACCCTATGCGCGCACGGCGACACCCTGTGCGCCCGAGCGGGTCGAAGGCCCTTCGAAGGCCCTGTCCATCGCGACTACCAGTCAGTAGAGTCCGGCTCCGCGAGGCGCGGCACCGGCCCGCGCGTCCCACGCACGCCCTCCCCGTCCCCTCCCCTCGTCACGACGGAGGCCCCATGCGCGTCCCCACCCGCACCCGACTGCTCGGCGCCGCGACACTCGTCGGCGGCCTGCTCCTGGCGGGCCTGCCCGGCCCCGCGTACGCGCAGGGCGGGCACCACGGCCGCGGACCCGACAAGATCACCGTCGGCGACCGCACCTTCATCGCCGACGAGCACGGGCGGGCCACCCAGTGGCGCGGCTTCAACATCGGCGACAAGGCCCACCGCGGCGCGCAGGCGTTCCGCGACGTCACCGAGAACCAGTTCCGCGAACTGTCCACGCGCGGCTTCAACCTCGCCCGGGTGCTGTTCTTCTGGGACGACCTGGAACCGCGCCCGGGCCGCTACGACCGCGACTACCTCGCCCGCATCGGCCGCATCCTCGACTGGGCCGAGAAGTACCACGTGAAGGTGATCCTCGACGCGCACCAGGACGTCTACGGGCCCTACTTCTCCGACCACCGCGGCAACCCCGAGTGGACCACCCGCGACGAGGGCCTGCCGTACGAGCCGGTGCCCGGCGACTGGTTCGCCGAGTACTACACGCCCGGCGTCCAGGCCGCGTTCGACCACCTCTACCAGGACCGCGACCTGCGGCGCGCGCAGGCGGCCATGTGGACCAGGGTCGCCGCCGCCTTCGGCCGGCACCCCGCGGTGCTCGGCTACGACCTGATGAACGAGCCGATGGGCCGCTTCCTCGACGGCGAGGACATCCCCACCGCCGCCGCCCGGCTCGAATCGACCCGGATCACCGACATGTGGAACCGGCTCACCGACGCCATCCGCCTCGTCGACCGCCGCAACTGGATCTTCGTCGAACCCACCCCGATCGTCGGCCTCGGCGTGCCCACCGCGCTCGGCCCGATCAGCGACGACAAGGTCGCCTATGCCCCGCACTTCTACGAGACCGCCATGGAGACCGGCGCCGACTACGACCCGGCCGGCGGCTTCATCGAGAACTACGAGGCCGCGATCACCGCCTACCCCAAGGCGAACAAACTCCCGCTGATCGTGGGGGAGTGGGGCCCGCCCGACCAGTCGCTGCCCAACATCCCGCTGTTCTACCGGCGGATGACCGCCGCCATGGACCGCTTCGGCACCGGCTGGGCCGGCTGGCAGTGGTGCAACGGCGGCGGCTACTGCACCTTCGACGCCGACGGCCGGATGAAGCCCAACAACACACTCCTGATCCAGCCCTACGCCCGCGCGGTGGCCGGAAACCCGGAGTCGTACACCTACGACATCGACACCCGCACCTACACGCTGACCTTCACCGCCCGTCGAGGCACCGACGCCCCCACGGAGATCACCCTCCCGAAGGACGTCTACGCCCAACCCCCCACGATCCGCGCCACCGGCCCCGGCCGAGCCCGCGTGAACACCCACGGCACCACGACCCACATCGACACCCCGACCCCGGGGCGATACACGGTGACGATCGTTCCGAAGGGCGGCTGAGTATTGGCGCCTGGCTGCGGGGTGGGGGGGTGGGGGTGGGGCGTGGCGTGGGCGGAGGGTCGCACGTCTGCTCCGCAGCCGCGGCCGGGTCTTCGCTCCGCGCCGAGACGCGCGTCCGCTACGCGGCCGGGGGCGCTGCGGACGGTGGTGTGGGGCTGGGCTGGACGGGGGGGTTGCGTCGCGTCGCGGTACGCGTCCGCTACGCGGCCGGAGGCAGCCCACTCAGCCCGGCCGGCGTTTGAGGCCAAAAAAGGTCCGCCATTACCTGTCGCGACCTTGATGCGTGGCGTGAGTAAGACCCTCGGCCCGGCCGGCGCATGAGGCCACGCGCGGCGTGTGAGGCCGGAAGCTCGTGCTCAGCCTCGCATCATGGCCAGAAACGCATGTTCCACGTCCGTCCGAGCCAGTACCCCGTACACCCGCCCATCCGGCTCCACGGCCAGATACTCACTCGCGGGAGCGCCCCGCATGGCCACCAACAACTCCTCACCCGCCAAATCCGCCGGCACCCGCATCCCCTCCGCCAGATCGCGCGCCAACGCTCCCACCGCGACCCAGGGCCGACGGTGCTCCGGCGTCGCCAACACCGCCGCCTCGCGCACCAGCGCGACCGGATCCCCGGCCCCGTCCACCACGACCAGCCCGCGTGCGCCCTCCTCGTGCGCCCGCCGCAACGCCTCCGCCAACGGCATGTCGGCCGCCACCGGGATCGCCCGCCGCGTCAGCACCCGCACCCGCAACTGCGGCAACCGCTCGCGCAACCGCTCCGCCCGCAGCGACTGCACCGCACCCGCCCACATGAAACCGGCCACCAGCGCGCCGAAGATCATCGTGTACGTACGCGCGCCCGCGTCCGCCCCCAGCGACCACGCCAGCGCGGCGACCAGCACCACCACCGCCAGCACCCGCCCCGCCCACGACGCCGCGATCGTGCCCGCCAACGGCCGCCCGCTGAGCCGCCACACCACCGCCCGCAACATTCGGCCACCGTCCAACGGCAACCCCGGCAGCAGGTTGAACGCCGCCACCAGCAGATTGGACACCGCCAACAACGCGATCATCCGCCCCGGCAACGTGTCCACGTCCAGCGCCAGGCCGATCACCCAGAACCCGCCGCCCAGGACCAGCGACAACGCCGGCCCCGCCGCCGAGACCAGGAACTCGTGCCGCGCCGTCTCCGGCTTGTCGATCTCCGACACCCCGCCCAGGAACTGGATGGTGATCCGCCGCACCGGCAGGCCGAGCCGTAGCGCCGTCACCGCGTGCGCCAACTCGTGCACCAGCACCGACACGTACAACAGCACCGCGAAGCCGAACGACAACACGAACCGCCACGGCCCCAGATCCGGGAACAGACTCTCGAACGTCGGCGCGAACAACACGGTGATCACCGCCGCGATCACGAACCAGGTCGGCGCCACATAGACCGGCACCCCGAACGGGCGCCCCATGAGCAGGCCACGCCTCGGCTCCCGGCGCGGAGCCTCGTCCTGCCGCACCCGGCGTCCCTGCGGCCTGCTCGAATCAGTCACGGTCAAGATGCTATGCAACCGAGCCCCGGTTCGACCCCCATGGCCCCCGGACCCACGCGTCGGAGCGTCGCCGCCGACCGACTAGGCTGACCCCCATGTCCGAACCGACCGGTACCGCGCGCAGGCGCGGACCCTTCCAGGTCGGGGACCAGGTTCAGCTGACCGATCCCAAGGGCCGCCACCACACCTTCACCCTCGAAGCGGGCAAGGCGTTCCACACCCACAAGGGCTCGTTTCAACACGACGCGCTGATCGGCGCCCCCGAAGGAACCGTCGTACGGTCCACCGGGAACACCGACTACCTCGCGCTGCGACCTCTGCTCCCCGACTTCGTCCTGTCCATGCCCCGCGGCGCCGCGGTGATCTACCCCAAGGACGCCGGCCAGATCCTCGCGATGGCCGACATCTTCGCCGGCGCCCGCGTCGTCGAGGCCGGCGTCGGCTCCGGAGCGCTGAGCACCTTCCTGCTCCGCGCCATCGGCGACAGCGGGCAGCTCGCCTCCTACGAACGCCGACAGGACTTCGCGGACATCGCCCGCAAGAACGTCGAACGCTACTTCGGCGCCCCCCACCCGGCGTGGAAACTGACCGTCGGCGACCTCCAGGACAACCTCGTCGAGACCGGCGTCGACCGCGTCATCCTCGACATGCTCGCGCCCTGGGAATGCCTCGACGCGGTCTACAAGGCGCTCGCCCCCGGCGGCCTGGTCTGCTGCTACGTGGCCACCACCACGCAGCTCTCGCGCACCGTGGAGACCATGCGGGTGATGAACTGCTTCACCGAGCCGCAGCCGTTCGAGTCGATGGTGCGCTCCTGGCACGTCGAGGGCCTCGCGGTGCGCCCCGACCACCGGATGATCGGACACACCGGCTTCCTGGTCACCGCCCGCAGGCTGGCCGACGGGGTGGAGCCGCCGCTGCGCCGGCGCCGCCCGTCCAAGGGCTCCTACGGCGACGACTACGCCGGCCCCGGCGCGGAGGCGGGCGACTCGGCGGGATCCTGACCCGCCGTCAGGCGAGCGTCGAACCGCCGGTAATGGTTGAGACAAGGCGGGCCGGAACCCTGTACCGGGGCCCGGCCCGCCGCATATCGTCATCCACCGTGGCGGACGATCACTCTGAGAACCGGCCCGTGCGCGGCGACAGTCCCCGCGGGCTCGCGACCACCGACGGACCACCCGGCACCACGATCCCCCCGCACCGCGAGGTACCCGACGTACGCAACGGCATCGCCTTCGCCGCCGCGGGCATCGTGTTCCTGTTCATCGTCCTGACCGGCCTGGTCATCTGGGCCGCCGCGTCCCTCGACGGCGGCATACCCGGCGTCACCGCACCGGCCCGGGGCCGCCCCAACCAGCAGGATCCCCCGGCCGCGCCGCGCACCCTCGAACCCACCCACGCCGGCGGCACCACCACCGAGCAGGGGCGAAAACCGGCCGGCCCACCCGCCGAGACGGTGCAGGCCGCGCCGCTCGCCGGCAACCGCCGACCCACCGGCGGGCCGAGCGCCGCCGAACTCGCCGGGATCGCCCTCCCGCTCGACTGCCCCGGCGTGGGCACCCGCGTCGAAAGCGTGCTCACCGACCCCGATGGGCCCACCGTGGTCCGCGTCACCTGCGCGGCCGGCTCCGGCAGCCCGCCCACCGCGCTCCTCGCCTACGCCTGGGACGCCGGCGCGCCGCGCCTGGTGGCCACCCTCCTCGGCACCGACGAGGGCCTCCTGGTCGACGACCTCACCCGCGCCGGCGACACGGTCACCGCACAGGCGCAGGGCTGGTCCACGCCCGGCATCCCGCGCTGCTGCCCCGACACGAGCACGACACTGCGCTGGCGACTGACTCCACTCGGTGCCCAACGGATCTGACGCGTCGCCAGACACGAGACCACAAAGCGGAATTCAGGAGGCTTCCGGCCCGAATACCTCGACGCCGTCGGAAACCCGACGCATGTGGATGCATTCCCCCGGACACTTGCGTGTGGCGTCGATCACGTCCACGAGCAGCGGCGGGGGCACCGGAACCACCGCGCCCGGCTCGGTGCGCAGCTCGTCGTCCGCGCCCTTGACGTACGCCAGCCCGTCGATGTCCAGCTCGAAGACCTCCCGCGCGTATTGGACGCAGATGCCGTCCCCGGTGCAGAGATCCTGATCGATCCAGACCTCGAGGGGTTCGTTTTCCGCGGACATGCGGCCTCTCTCTTCACCGATTCGTACCGACACGCGACCAACAGACCCTACTCGCGCCTGCTTCCCGACGCGGTCGGGTGGGTATCTGATCCTCACAAGCGTGGGGGCAATCGCACGGGTGAAGATCGGACACGCCCGGACAGTCTTGCTGATCAAGGGGTTTCAACCCCTCCTGCCATAGGTAGGGTCGGAGACGTCGCAGCTCCCAGGAGGAGGTGAGGGCCGTGGCAGTCCACGACGACGACATGAACCGTGGTGGGAGGCCGGCTCGGGGTACGGACGACCTCGTAAGCCAGGTTTCTTTTCTAGAGCAGGAAGTCGCCGTCCTGCGTCGCAAGCTCGCCGACTCACCGCGCCAGAGCCGTTTGCTCGAGGAGCGGGTCGTCGATCTTCAGACGTCCTTGGCCGGCATGACCACACAAAACGAGCGACTGGTCGCGACCTTGCGAGAGGCCCGCGATCAGATCGTGGCCCTCAAGGAGGAAGTGGACCGACTCGCCCAACCCCCCTCGGGGTTCGGCGTGTTCCTACAGGCCAACGAGGACGGCACGGCCGACATCTTCACCGGCGGGCGCAAGCTGCGCGTGAACGTCAGCCCCAACATCGAGCCCGACGAACTCCGGCGCGGCCAAGAGGTCATGCTCAACGAGGCCATGAACGTGGTCGACGCCATGGAGTACGAGCTGATCGGCGACGTCGTGATGCTCAAGGAACTGCTCGAGGACGGCGAACGGGCCCTGGTCATCGGGCACACCGACGAGGAGCGCGTGGTGCGCCTCGCCGAGCCGCTGCTCGACGCCCCGCTGCGCGCGGGCGACTCGCTCCTGCTCGACTCCCGGTCGGGATACGTGTACGAGCGGGTGCCCAAGAGCGAGGTCGAGGAACTGGTCCTCGAAGAGGTCCCGGACATCGACTACACCAAGATCGGCGGTCTGCGGAACCAGATCGAGATGATCCGCGACGCGGTGGAACTGCCCTACCTCCACCCCGACCTGTTCAAGGAACACGAGCTGCGCCCGCCCAAGGGCATCCTGCTGTACGGTCCGCCCGGCTGCGGCAAGACGCTGATCGCCAAGGCCGTGGCCAACTCCCTCGCGAAGAAGGTCGCCGAGGCCCAGGGCAACGAACAGGGCAAGAGCTACTTCCTCAACATCAAGGGTCCCGAACTCCTCAACAAGTACGTCGGCGAGACCGAGCGACACATCCGCCTGGTCTTCCAGCGGGCCCGCGAGAAGGCCAGCGAGGGCACCCCCGTCATCGTCTTCTTCGACGAGATGGACTCGCTCTTCCGTACCCGCGGCTCGGGCGTCAGCTCGGACGTGGAGAACACCATCGTCCCCCAGCTGCTGTCCGAGATCGACGGCGTGGAGGGCCTGGAGAACGTCATCGTCATCGGCGCCTCCAACCGCGAGGACATGATCGACCCGGCCATCCTGCGCCCGGGCCGACTCGACGTGAAGATCAAGATCGAACGTCCGGACGCCGAGGCGGCCAAGGACATCTTCGCGAAGTACCTCAAGGTCTCGCTGCCCCTGCACGACGACGACCTGGCCGAACACGACGGCAACCGCGACTCCACGGTCACCGGGATGATCCAGGTCGCGGTGGAGCGGATGTACTCGGAGAACGAGGAGAACCGCTTCCTGGAGGTCACCTACGCCAACGGTGACAAGGAGACCCTGTACTTCAAGGACTTCAACTCCGGCGCGATGATCGAGAACATCGTGGGCCGTGCGAAGAAGATGGCGATCAAGGACTTCCTGGAGCACCGCCAGAAGGGCATCCGGGTGGCCCACCTGCTCGCCGCGTGCGTCGACGAGTTCAAGGAGAACGAGGACCTGCCCAACACCACCAACCCCGACGACTGGGCCCGGATCTCCGGCAAGAAGGGCGAGCGGATCGTCTACATCCGCACCCTGGTCTCGGGCAAGCAGGGCGACGAGGCCGGGCGCTCCATCGACACGGTGGCCAACACCGGTCAGTACCTCTGATCCCCATCGAGCATCGATTGACCACCGCCGCCGCGATCCGTGTTCCGGTCGAACACGGGTCGCGGCGCCGTGCCGGCACGACACTTCCGCACAGGGCAATAGTTCCGGCCGTATCCCCAAGGCAATCCAACGGCAATAGGCTCGGCAGCATGACCAGGGTGTACCCCGACCACGGAGAGTGTGGGACGGGTACCGGCCGGGTGAGGGACGAGGGGGTCGCATGACCGTCCGGCGTGTGATGGGCATCGAAACCGAGTATGGGATCTCCGTACCCGGACATCCGAACGCCAACGCGATGTTGACGTCTTCCCAGATCGTGAACGCGTACGCCGCAGCGATGCAGCGGGCCCGCCGGGCCCGCTGGGACTTCGAGGAGGAGAACCCGCTGCGCGACGCGCGCGGGTTCGACCTGGCGCGCGAGCTGGCCGACTCGAGCCAGCTGACCGACGAGGACGTCGGTCTGGCCAACGTCATCCTGACCAACGGCGCTCGGCTCTACGTCGACCACGCCCACCCGGAGTACAGCGCGCCCGAGACCACCAACCCGCGCGACGCGGTGATCTGGGACAAGGCCGGCGAGCGGATCATGGCCGAGGCCGCCCGCCGGGCTGGCGAGCTGCCCGGCGGGCAACAGATCCTGCTCTACAAGAACAACACCGACAACAAGGGCGCGTCCTACGGCACCCACGAGAACTACCTCATGCAGCGCGCCACGCCGTTCGCCGACATCGTCCGGCACCTGACCCCGTTCTTCGTCTCCCGGCAGGTGATCTGCGGCGCGGGCCGGGTGGGCATCGGTCAGGACGGCTCCACGCACGGCTTCCAGATCAGCCAGCGCGCGGACTACTTCGAGGTCGAGGTCGGCCTGGAGACCACCCTCAAGCGGCCGATCATCAACACCCGCGACGAACCGCACGCGGACGCGGAGAAGTACCGCCGCCTGCACGTGATCATCGGCGACGCCAACCTGTCCGAGGTGTCCACCTACCTCAAGCTCGGCACCACCGCGCTGGTCCTGTCGATGATCGAGGACCGCTTCCTGGGCAACGACCTGACCGTCGACCAGCCGGTGCGCACGCTGCACGAGGTGTCCCACGACCCGACCCTCAAGCAGCTGATCACGCTGCGCAGCGGCCGGAAGCTGACCGCGATCCAGCTCCAGCTCGAATACCTCGAGTTGGCCCGGAAGTACGTCGAGAACCGGTTCGGCAAGGATGTCGACGCGGACACCACGGACGTGCTCGACCGCTGGGAGTCGGTGCTCGCCCGCCTGGAGACCGATCCGATGTCGCTGGCGCGCGAGCTGGACTGGGTGGCCAAGCTCCGACTCCTGGAGGGCTACCGACAGCGGGACGCCCTCGACTGGGACGCGCCGAGGCTGCACCTGGTCGACCTCCAGTACGCCGACGTACGGCCCGACAAGGGGCTGTACAACAAGCTGGAGGACCGCTTCGAGCGGATCGCCGGCGAGGCCGAGGTGCAGCGCGCGGTGCATCTGCCGCCGGAGGACACCAGGGCCTACTTCCGCGGCCGGTGTCTGGAGCAGTACGCCGACGAGGTCGCGGCGGCCTCGTGGGACTCGGTGATCTTCGACGTCGCCGGTCACGACTCGCTCCAGCGGGTGCCCACCCTGGAGCCGCTGCGCGGGACGAAGGCCCACGTGAAGGACCTGCTCGACCGCTGTCGCACCGCCGAGGATCTGGTCCGCGCGCTCACGGGTGGGTGACCTCGCCCGTTCGCGGGAACAAAGCGAACGGACGGATAAATCGCGTTCCGGAACACCGGGCATCCGACACTCGTTGGCACTTACACCCCCGATCCTTCGGGATCGGGGGTGTGGATCCTCCGGGGAATGGATAAGCACCGGTTCAAGGAAATGATCTCAAGGTGGGGTGAGTGACATGGCCACTAAGGACAGCGGCGGTCAACAGCGCGCGACAAAGCGCTCGGAAGAGGTCGAGGAGACCACCGCCGAAGCCCAGTCGGACGTGCAGGAACGGCACGAGAAGTTGACGGACGACGTCGACGCGGTATTGGACGAAATTGACGAGGTGCTAGAGGAGAATGCCGAGGAATTCGTGCGTGGATTTGTCCAAAAGGGTGGTGAATAGGGGTAAATGTCCGATTTGAGATCGGGCAAGAATTGCCCTGATTGCAAGGAGTGGAAACCCGTCCGGGACTTCGGATCCAACGTGAAGAGCCCGGACGGGCTTTCATTCTATTGCCTTGGGTGTAATCGGCGGCGTAATTCGGCGTCCTACCGCGCACGGCGGGAGCGTGCCGGATTCAAGGTGCGGCCCAGAGTGGACGTGCCGGACGGACATAAGCGCTGCCCGAAATGTGAAGAGATCAAGCCGCATTCCGAATGGCATAAAAGTTCACGGCAATGGGACGGTTTGACGGCGGCCTGTAAGGCCTGTCGTAAGGTCGAGGGTCGCGCCGGGCATCTCAAGCGTAAATATGGCATGACCGAGGCGGATTATCGGGCCATGCTCGCCGACCAAATGGGCGTATGTCCGATCTGTCAGTCCACCAGGCCCGAGCACGTCGATCATGATCACGAAACCGGTAGGGTCCGAGCCGTACTCTGCTTCAACTGCAATGCCGCACTGGGCATGTTCAAGGATCGACCCGACGCGTTGCGCCGGGCCGCAACCTATGTGGAAGGGATCGTGTGGAAGCCAACACTCGTGGCACCGGGCGTCTACCGGCTGCCTTCCTGACCCCCGGGTCGTCCTCGTTCGCCGAATTCCTCGACGCGTATCGGCCCGAGCTGCTGCCCGCGCGCAGGACGCCGCCGCTGCAGCCCGTGACGATCGAGGCGCCGCACGGTACGACGATCGTGACCGCGACGTTCGAGGGCGGCGTGGTGATGGCCGGCGACCGGCGGGCCACGATGGGGAACCTGATCGCACAGCGGGACATCGAGAAGGTGTTCCCGGCCGACGAGTACTCGGTCGTGGGCATCGCCGGCACCGCCGGCCTCGCGGTCGAGATGGTCCGGCTGTTCCAGGTCGAACTCGAGCACTACGAGAAGATCGAGGGCACCACGCTCTCGCTGGAGGGCAAGGCCAACCGGCTGTCGCAGATGATCCGCGGCAACCTCGGCATGGCCATGCAGGGCCTCGCGGTGGTTCCGCTGTTCGCCGGCTTCGACGTGGACGGCGGGGTCGGGCGGATCTTCAGCTACGACGTCACCGGCGGTCGGTCGGAGGAGCACGGCTTCCACGCGGTGGGTTCGGGCTCGCTGTTCGCCCGGGGCGCGCTGAAGAAGCTGTACCGCTCCGATCTGGACGCCGACGGCATCGTGCAGGTGTGCATCCAGGCGCTCTACGACGCGGCCGACGACGACTCCGCCACCGGTGGTCCCGACCTGACCCGACGGATCTTCCCGGTGGTCACCCTGGTGACCGAGGACGGCATCCGCCGGCTCTCGTCCGACGAGGTCGGTGCCATCGTCCGGACCGTGGTGAACGCCCGCATGGACGCGCCCGACGGCCCGACCGCCCCGCTGACCTGACGTCGATGTCGACGACCCCACCAGCCGACCCTTCGCGACCGGCTTCGACGAAAAGGACTCCACGGTGACGACGCCCTTCTATGTGTCGCCGCAGCAGGCCATGGCGGACCGGGCCGACTATGCCCGCAAGGGCATCGCCCGGGGCCGCAGCGTGGTCGTGCTGACCTACGCGGACGGCATCCTGTTCGTGGCGGAGAACTACTCTCGCGCCCTGCACAAGATCAGTGAGATCTACGACCGCATCGCGTTCGCCGCGGTGGGCAAGTACAACGAGTTCGAGAACCTGCGGATCGGCGGTGTGCGCTACGCCGACATCCGCGGCTACTCGTACGCGCGCAACGACGTCACCGCCCGCGGCCTGGCGAACGTGTACGCGCAGACGCTGGGCACGATCTTCTCCAGCGGGGGGGAGAAGCCCTACGAGGTGGAGCTGATCGTCGCCGAGGTGGGCGCCGCGCCCGAGGACGACCAGATCTATCGGCTCACCTACGACGGTTCGGTCGCCGACGAGCACAACTACGTGGCGATGGGCGGCAACGTCGAGCAGATCACCGACCAGCTCAAGCGCCGGCACCGCGAGGGGCTGTCGCTGGAGGACGCGCTCAAGGTGGCGGTCGACGCCCTCTCGCGCGACGGTGTCGGCGAGAAGCGCTCCATCACGGCCTCGCAGTTGGAGGTCGCGACGCTGGATCGCACCAGGCCGCAGCAGCGCAAGTTCAAGCGTCTGGTGGGCGGTCAGCTGACCCGCCTGCTCGGCGAGGCCGAGTCGGCCGGCGAGGCGGCGGAGGAGGGGGCGGCCGAGGCCGCTCCGGGGACCGCTCCCGAGGCCGGCGAGGAGTAGGTCCGCGGGCTTTCCCGCCCCGGGCGCCCCGTCCGTCCGGATCCCGTCACAGGGCCCGTACACCGCCTCGGTGTGCGGGCCCTGACGCGTGTGGGCGGCGCCGGCGGGGTCAGGCCGGCGTCGGGGGCGCGGTGGAACCGCGGATCACCAGTTCGCCGGGCAGGACCACGTCCGGGCCCGCGTCGCCGGTGTCGAGCAGGTCCAGGAGCGCGGTCATGCCGCGGGCGCCCAGTTCGACGGCGGGCAGCCGGAAAGTGGTCAGTTCGGGCTCGACCACGCGCGCGTAGCGCATGTCGTCGAAGCCGGTGACGGACAGGTCGTCGGGCACCCGCAGGCCCAGCGCGCGGGCGGCCTTGTAGGCGCCGGCCGCCTGGAGGTCGTCGTCGCAGAGCAGCGCGGTGGGTCGGGCGGGCGCGGCGAGCAGGCTCAGCGCCGCCTCGCGCCCGCCGTCCAGGGTCAGCGGGGCGCACGCCTCGGCGACCACCTCGGCGGGGCCGAGCGCGGCGCGGAAGGCCGCGTCGCGGGCCTCGAACGTCCAGGTCCGCACGGTGGAGCGCAGCCGGGCCACACGCCGGTGGCCGAGGCCGACCACGTACTCCGCGATCGTGCGCATGCCCTCGGCGACGTCGTGGTTGACCGTCGGCACGCCGTGTCCGGGTTCGCTGTCGAGCATGACCAGGGGCAGGTGGCCGGTGCCGGGTCCGGCGGAGCGCAGCACGTCGAGCGGTTCGGCGGCCATCGAGGAGGCGAGCACGCCGTCGATGGCGGCCGGGGAGAAGGCGTTGGGGGCCAGGTCGGCGCCGTCGAGGGTGGGGTAGACGACGACGCCGAAGTCGCGCTCGGCCGCCACCCGGGCGGCGCCGCTGTGCACGGCGCCGAAGAACGGCGAGGTGAGGACCGGTACGACGAGCATCACCGTGCGGGTTCGGCCCAGGCGCAGCGACCGTGCCGAGGTGTTGGGTCGGTAGCCGAGGGCCGCGGCCGCGTCGCGCACGGTCTCGACGGTGGCGGGGGAGACCCGGCCGCGCCATTTGCCGGCGAGGACTAGGGACACGGTGGACTGCGACACGCCGGCGTGTCGGGCGACGTCCTTGCTGGTCGGGCGACCGGCGGGGGGCGGGGGCGACGGCACGGTGACCTCGGGCGGCGGAGTCGGGGCGGGGTGGCGGGGTGGGGTGGTGGGGCGGGTCCAGCCTAGAACGCGCTTGCCATACGGCCGAGCGGGCGGGCACAGTGACAGGGGATAGTCATACGTATGACTTAGGGATGAGCGGACGTGTCGGGTGCGGCACGGGAGGGCGGTATCCGCCGATGCGGACCTATCTGGAGCTGCTGCGCGTGCCCTACGCGGGGCGGCTGCTCGGCGGGACCCTGTTCGGGCGACTGCCCAACGGGATGGGCGCGTTGGCGGTGTTGCTGCTGGTGCGCGCGGACGGCGGCGGCTACGGCCTGGCGGGCGCGTTGTCCGCGGTGTACGGGCTGGCCAGCGCGGCGGGGCAGCCGGTGCTCGGGCGGTGGATGGACCGGCGCGGGCAGACCGGGGTGTTGATCGGTTCGGCGACGGTGTCCGCGCTGGCCTACGCGGTGTTCGCGCTGGTGGGCGCCCGTCCGCTGCCGGTGGCGGTGGCGGCGGTCCTGGTGGCGGGCTTCACCACGCCGCCGCTGGAGGCCGGGCTGCGGGCGCTGTGGCCCTCGGTGCTCACCCCCGAGCGGGTGCAGGCCGCCTACGCGCTGGACGCCGCCGCCCAGGAGGTGCTGTTCACCGTGGGGCCGCTGATCGTGGTGGTGGTCGTACAGCTGGGCTCGGCGCAGCTGGCCGTGCTCTTGACCGGATTGGTCGGGGTCGCGGGCACGCTGATCGTGGCCACCTCCCACCCGTCGCGGGTCTGGCGCGGCGAGCCGCACACGCCGCACTGGGCCGGGGCGCTGCGTTCGCCCGGCCTGCGCGTGGTGTTGCCGGCCTTCACGCTGGCCGGGATCGCGCTGGGCGTGCTGAGCGTGGCGGCGGTGGCGTACGCCGACCGTGAGGGCTCGGACGCGCTGTCGGGGGTGTTCCTGGCGGCGATGTCGTTCGGCGCGCTCCTGGGCGGCCTCGTGCACGGGGTACGGGCCTGGCGTACCCCGCCGGCCCGCCGGCTGTTGTGGTTCATGGCGTGGCTGACGCTGTGTTACCTGCCGCTGATCGTGGTGCCGGGGCCGTGGCTGATGATGCCGTTGGCGGTGTTGTCGGGGGTGTTCCTGGCGCCGGCGATCGCGTGCGTGTTCACGTTGATCGACGAGTTGGCGCCGCGGGGCACGGTGACCGAGGCGTTCGCGTGGCTGGTGGCCGCGATGGGCGCGGGCGCGGCGGTGGGCATGGCGCTGGCCGGCTGGGCCGGCGAAGTGGCCGGCGCGCGGGGTGCCTTCGCGGTCGCGGGGGTCGGGGCGGGGCTCGGATTGCTGGTATTGCTGGCCGGTCGGGGCCGGCTGATCTCAAACGTGATCCAGCTTGTGGAAACCGCCGACCCCGAGTTGTCCCGGAACGGCGCGTCGTCGGCGTAATGTTGCTGCATGGACCGCCGCATCTTCGGGCTGGAGAACGAGTACGGCGTCACCTGTACGTTCCGGGGGCAGCGCAGGCTCTCCCCGGACGAGGTGGCGCGGTACCTCTTCCGCCGAGTCGTTTCGTGGGGCCGAAGCAGCAATGTCTTCCTACGCAATGGGGCCCGGCTGTATCTGGACGTGGGCAGCCACCCCGAATACGCGACGCCCGAGTGCGACTCGGTGCCGGAACTTGTCGTGCACGACAAGGCCGGTGAGCGCATTCTCGAGGGTCTTCTCGTCGACGCCGAACGGCGGCTGCACGAAGAGGGCATCGCGGGTGACGTGTATCTCTTCAAGAACAACACCGATTCCGCCGGCAACTCCTACGGTTGCCACGAGAACTATTGTGTGGCGCGGCACGGGGAATTCTCCCGGCTCGCCGACGTGCTCATCCCGTTCCTGGTGACCCGTCAGATGTTGTGCGGCGCGGGCAAGGTGCTCCAGACGCCGCGCGGTGCGGTGTACTGCGTGAGTCAGCGCGCCGAACACATTTGGGAGGGCGTCAGTTCCGCCACGACCCGTTCCCGTCCGATAATCAACACGCGCGACGAACCGCATGCCGACGCCGAGCGCTATCGGCGACTGCATGTCATCGTCGGCGACTCCAACATGGCCGAGCCCACCACGCTGCTCAAGGTCGGCTCGACCGACCTGGTGCTGCGGATGATCGAGGCCGGGATCGTCATGCGCGACCTGACCCTGGAGAACCCGATCCGGGCGATCCGCGAGGTCAGCCACGACATGACCGGCTCGCGCAAGGTGCGGCTGGCCAACGGCCGCGAGGCCAGCGCGTTGGACATCCAGCGCGAATACCTGACCAAGGCGCAGGAGTTCGCCGATCGCCGGGGCATCCGCACCGGCACGGTCGAGAAGGTGCTCGATCTGTGGGAGCGCACCCTCGAGGCGATCGACTCCGGCAATCTCGATCTGGTCGGGCGCGAGATCGACTGGGTGATCAAGTATCAGCTGATCGAGCGCTACCGGGCCAAGCACAACCTGCCCATGTCCTCGCCGCGGGTGGCGCAGATAGACCTCGCCTACCACGACATCCATCGGCGCCGAGGGCTCTACTACCTGATGGAGCGACGCGGACAGGTCGATCGGATCGGCAACGACCTGAAGATCTTCGAGGCGAAGTCGTTGCCGCCGCAGACCACTCGGGCGCGGCTGCGCGGCGAGTTCATCAAGAAGGCCCAGGAGCAGCGGCGCGACTTCACCGTCGACTGGGTGCACCTCAAGCTCAACGACCAGGCGCAGCGCACCGTGCTGTGCAAGGACCCCTTCCGGTCGGTGGACGACCGCGTGGAGAAGTTGATCGCCAGCATGTGAGCCGGCCGTCTCGACCCGCGCCGGCCGGCATGTGAGACGAGGCCGCCGCCCACCCCCTCCCGAGGTCGGGAGGCGGTGGGCGGCCGGCATGCTTGATCGATGGTCGATACACCTGCATGGGACATCGCTCCGCCCGTCTTCGAGCTCGACGGGGTGGATGTGTGGGCGCACGGGCCCGCCGGGCGCACCGACATGCTCGTCGGCGTGGACTGGACGGTCCGCGAGGGCGAGCGCTGGGCGCTGCTGGGGCACAACGGCGCGGGCAAGAGCACGATCCTGGCGCTGGCGGGCGCGTTGCGCTTTCCGGGCAACGGCGCCGTGACGGTGCTGGGCAAGCGGCTGGGCAAGGTCGACGTGCGCGAGGTCCGGGCGCAGGTGGGCGCGGTCAACGCGGCGCTGCGGGTGCCGGAATACCTGACGGTGACCGACTACGTGCTCACCGGTGCGAGCGGCACGGTGCAGCCCCTGTACGGCAAGTACGGGCCGGCCGAGCACGCCCGGGCGGCGGAGTTGATCGCGCTGCTCGGCCTGGAGCGGTTGGCGCGGCGCGAGATCGCGGTGTGTTCGCAGGGCGAGCGCGGCCGGGCCCGGATCGCCCGGGCGCTGATGCCCGATCCGAGGCTGCTGCTGCTCGACGAGCCGGCCAACGCGCTCGATCTGCCCAGCCGTGAGGAACTGCTCGAGGCGATCGACTCGCTGACGCGCGAGTATCCGCGGTTGACCCTGGTGATCGTGACCCACCACCTGGAGGAGTTGCCCACGGCGGTGTCCCACGCGCTGTTGCTGCGGCGCGGTGCGACGGTGGCCGCGGGGCCGGTGCGCGAGGTGATGACCGACGCCAACCTCAGCGAATGCTTCGGGATTCCGCTGACGGTGCGCGCCGAGGACGGGCGCTGGGCGGCGCGGCTGCGCCGGCCGGGTCGCGAAGTCGCCTGAACGCGATTGTCGTCTTCACGTCGCCCTCACATCGGGACCCCATAGAGTGTCCCGGTCCTTGTCCATCTCAGCAGAGGAACATCGTGCGCCGTCTCGCTGCGCTCCTTCTGGTCCCCGCACTGGCCTTCACCGCGGTCGCGTGTGGCGATGACGACGGAGGAAAAACCGTTACACCCATCGTGACCGGTGCCTTCGGGCAGAAGCCGGACATCAAGATCCCCAAGGGGAAGTCCGGCGACAAGACGACGACCAAGATCCTCATCGAGGGCACCGGCGACGTGATCAAGGACAAGGATTACGTCGTCGCGGACACCGTCGGCAAGAACTGGGACGGCTCGGACGCGGGCAACTCGTACGACACCAAGACCCCCGAGGTCTTCCAGGCGGGCAGCCAGGAGCTCCTGAAGGAGATCGGGCAGGGGATAATCGGCAAGAAGGTCGGCACCCGGATGCTCGTGGTGGTCCCGGCCAAGGTCACCCAGGAAAAGCAGGCCGTCGTGCTCATGCTGGACCTGAAGGCGACGAAGACGATCGACAGCAAGGCGGAGGCCAAGGGCGCCGCGGTGACCCCGCCGGCCGGTCTGCCGCTCGCGAAGGTCGAGTCGGGCAAGGCCGCGGAGATCTCCATCCCGCCGGGCACCGCCGCGCCGACCAAGCTGGTCGTGCAGCCGCTGATCGAGGGCACCGGCCCGGTGGTCCAGAAGGGCCAGACGCTGGTGGCGCAGTACACCGGCGCGCTCTTCGACAAGGGCACCAAGTTCGACTCGTCGTGGGACCACGGCGGCGCGACCGCGTTCAAGATCGGTGTCGGCCAGGTCGTGCCCGGGTGGGACGAGGGTCTGGTGGGCCAGAAGGTCGGCAGCCGCGTCCTGCTGGTGCTGCCCGCGGACAAGGGCTACGGCGCCGAGGGCAAGCCGCCGACAATCCCGGCCAACTCGACGCTGGTGTTCGTCGTGGACATCATCGACGCGCTGGGCGGCACGGCCGCCTGACGGTCGGTGTGATGGTCGGATCGGGCGGGTGGCCCGGTACGTTGGACGCGCATTCAGTACTCGAACGGATACGGATACCGCTGTGAGCAAGCTTACGAAGCCCGAGATCGACTTCCCCGAGGGTGGCGTGCCCGCCGACCTGGAGATCACCGAGATCTGGGAGGGCGACGGCGCGGTGGCCCGGGCGGGCCAGGACGTCAGCGTGCACTACGTCGGCGTGTCGTTCTCCTCCGGTGAGGAGTTCGACGCGTCCTGGAACCGTGGCCGGCCGCTGGACTTCCGGCTGGGTATCGGTCAGGTCATCGAGGGCTGGGACCGCGGCGTGCAGGGGATGAAGGTCGGGGGTCGGCGCAAGCTGGTCATTCCGGCGCACCTGGCGTACGGGGACCGCGGATCGCCGGGGGCGATCGCGCCCGGGGAGACGCTGATCTTCGTGGTGGACCTGTTGAACGTGCGCTAGTCGCACGCGTCGACGGCTCCGGTTCGCGCAGGCGCTGCGCGGGTCGGGGCCGTTTGCGTTTCCGGCGGGTCCTCATGCGCCGGACGGGCTGGTGTTGGGCCGACTGTTCTTGGGGCCGAGCCGGTCGGGTGTTGGCCGGCCTCCGGCCCGCCGGTCCTCATGCGCCGGACGGGCTGGGGCGTGGCTTGCCTGTGGTGGACGCCGGGCGGGGTGTGTTGGCCGGTGTGCGGTTCGCTGGTCCTCGTGCGCCGGATGGGCTGGTGTTGGGCTGACTGTTCTTGGGGCTGAGCTGGCCGGGTGTTGGCCGGCCTGCGGCCCGCCGGTCCTCATGCGCCGGACGGGCTGGGGGGTGGCTTGCCTGTGGTGGACGCCGGCCGGGGTGCGTTGGCCGGCCTGTGGCTCGCCGGTCCTCAAGCGCCGGATGGGCTGGTGTTGGGCTGACTGTTCTTGGGGCTGAGCCGGTCGGGTGTTGGCCGGCCTGCGGCCCGCCGGTCCTCATGCGCCGGACGGGCTGGGGGTGGCTTGCCTGTGGTGGACGTCGGGCGGGGTGTGTTGGCCGGCCTGCGGCCCGCCGGTCCTCAAGCGCCGGACGGGCTGGGGGTGGCTTGTCTGTGGTGGACGCCGGGCGGGGTGTGTTGGCCGGCGTGCGGCTTGTTGGGCCTCAAGCGCCGGGCGGGCTGGATTCGGGCGGGTTGGGGTTCGGATGCGATGGGCTTGTGTGGGCTGGGTTCGGGTCGGGCCGGGTTTGAGTGAGTTGGGTTTGGATGGGTGGGATCCGGATGAGGTGGGTTTGGATGGGTTGAGATTAGGTGGGTTGGGTTGGGAGGTTGGTTGCGGCCCAGCGGCCGGCTGCGGCTGCGGCCAGGAAGTAGGCGTGGTCGGCTTCCAGGGGGCGGCCCATGGTGGACAGGCGGGCCGGGCTGGTTCGTAGGGCTTCGTCCAGGCCTTCGGTGGGCTCGGTGTGGATTCGGTGGCGGGCGTGGAGTGGGGCGATGTCGGCCGCCACCCGCGTGGCCAGGGGTTCGGGCAGGGCCGGGACGATCACGTCCGCCGCGGCGAGGGCGACGCGGCCGTACGCGGTGAGGCTGTGGTGGGAGACGCCGCGGTGGCGTTCGCGTCCGTCGGCGTCGGAGATGCGCAGCGACGCGACGGGGCGGCCGCCGAGCGTGGCGACCGTGTTGATCGCCTCGCCGGCCGCGACTCCGGAGAAGCCCCACCGGGTGCCCGTGCCGAGGTTGCCGGGGCCCTGCGCGACGATCGCCACGTCGGCGTGCTCGACGTGGCGGGCGGCCAGCAGGCCGGTGTGCAGCGTGACCGCCTCAAGGTCGCCGCCCAGCGCCTGGCCGACGGTGATCGAGGCGGCCAGCCATCCGTGCGTGCGCAGCGTGTCGACGGTCATCGAGAACCACAGCGGCAGCGTGCCGCCGTCGGTCATCACGTACACCACCCGCGCGTCCGGCCGCGCGGCGCGGATCCCGGCGCAGATCGCGGGCAGCGCCGAGTGCAGGTCGGCGATCACCACCGGCATGCCGTCGAGCGAGTCGGCCGCGCTCAGCGTGGCGTGGTGCGGCGAGTCCTGCTCGTCGACGCCGAGCACCACCGCCTGCATCGGGGTGTAGCGCGCCTTGACCACGTGCCCCGGCCCGGGCGGCGGGTCCGCGGGCAGCCGCTCGGGCAGCGCCACCACCAGCGCGTAGCCGCCGGTGCCCAGGCCCATGTCCTGCGCGGTGGTGTTGAGCAGCACCGCGTCGCCGACCTCGGGGGTGCCGGTCAGGTGCGGGTAGGCGATCGCGCGCAACACGCGGGCGGGCTCCGGCTCGGGCACCGCCACCGTCACCTCCACGGCCCCGCGCCAGGCCCGTCGGATCGCCGTCACTTCGCCGCGTCGCCAGGTGATCACGGTCCGGGAGCCTAACGGCGCCGGCCTGCGGCGGGCGAACTCGGGGGGCAGATCGGCGGGCGGGACCAACCCGCGCGCCGAACGCGGTACGGTCGGGGCTGCGCCGTGTGGGAGGGACTGGGATCTGATGGCGATTCCGAAGCAGGAGCGGTTGGTGAGTCTGGTCATGTGCCTGCTCGCCGCCCGTCGCTACGTCACCAAGGAAGAGTTGCGGCAGTCGATCGAGTCGTATCGACTGTGCACGTCCGACGAGGCCTTCGACCGCATGTTCGAGCGGGACAAGGACGACGTACGCGAGCTCGGCTTCATCGTCGAGACCGGTGCCAACGACCCGCTGATCGAGTCGGCCGACGGCTACCGCATCCGTCCCGAGGCGAACACGCTGCCCCCGGTGGAGTTGGACCCGGAGGAGGCCGCGGCGCTCGCCCTGGCCGCCGGCGCCTGGCAGCAGTCCGCGCTGGCCGGCGCCGCCACCGGCGCGCTGTACAAGCTCAAGGCCGCGGGCGTGGAGATCGACTCGGCCCCGCTGACCAGCGTCGAGCCGAGGGTCACCGCCCGCGAGCCGGCGTTCGGTCCGCTCCTGGACGCGCTGCGCACCCGCCGGCCGATCCAGTTCGCCTACCGCCGCTCGGGCGCCGCGGAGGTCACCGCGCGTGTGGTCGAGCCGTGGGGGATGAGCTGCTGGCGCGGCCGCTGGTACCTGGTGGGCTTCGCCCGCGACCGGGGCGAGCAGCGGGTGTTCCGGCTGGACCGGATCGCCGACAAGCCCAAGCCGAAGCCGCTGAAGGAGCCGTTCTCGGCCGAGGTGCCGGCCAAGGTGGACGTGCGCGCCCAGGTCGCGCGTTTCGCCGGCGAGGGCGGCGAGGGCGTCGCCCGGATCCGGGTGCGCGCCGGCGCCGGGTTCCCGCTGCGGGCGCGCGCGAGCGCGGTGCGTCCGGGCGGCGAGGGCTGGGACGAGTTGGAGATGAGTCACGGACACGGACTGCACCACTGGCTCGCCGAGTTCGGCCCCGACGTGGTCGTGCTCGAGCCGCCCCACCTGCGCGACGCCGTGGTCGCGCAACTGCGCGAGGCCGCCCACGGGGCGACGGGACAGGTGAAGGTCGGATGAGCAACGCGATCGACGACACCCGACGGTTGTTGTCCCTGGTGGCCTACCTGCGCGAGCGCCCGGGCACCCAACTCGACGACGTGGCACGCGCCTTCGGCCTGCCGGTGACCCAGGTCGAGGCGGACCTGGGCACCCTGCACATGTGCGGCACCAGCTTCATGGCCGACGACCTCCTGGAGCCGCACGTCGACTTCGAGGGCCGGGTCTTCCTGGACAACGCCGACGCCCCGGTGCGCCCGGTGCGCCTGGCCCCGCACGAGGCGTTGGCGCTGCTCGTGGCGCTGCGCGCGCTGGCCGGGCTGTCCGGGCTGCGCGAGCGGGACAAGGTCGCGCTCGGCCGGGTGACCGCCAAGCTGGAGGACGCGGCCGGCGAGGCGGCGCGCGCCGCCGAGGGGGTGACCGTCGAGTTCGAGGGCGACGACGCGGCCCAGGAGTCGGCGTTCGCCACGATGGACCGAGCGGTGAGCGAGAAGCGGCGGTTGCGGCTGCGCTACTACGTGCCGCGCCGGGACGAGATCACCGAGCGCGAGGTGGACCCGATCCGCCTCGTCCTGGTCGACGGACACACCTACCTGGTGGCGTGGTGTCGCCAGGCCGAGGGGCGCCGGTTGTTCCGGCTCGACCGGGTCGCCGAGGCGGTGCTGCTGGACGAGGCGTCCGAGCCGCAGCCGATCGAACCGCTCGACCTGGCCGACGGCTTCGCGCCGACCGCCGCCGACGGCATCGAGGTGGTGCTCGAACTGGGGCCCGGCGGGCGCTGGGTCACCGAGTACTACCGCTACGACAAGGTCGAGGAGTTGGCCGACGGCGGTCTGCGCCTGACCCTGCGCACGCCCGACCCCGCCGGGATCCGGCGACTGGCGCTGCGCCTGGGCGGACACGGCAGGGTGATCTCCCCGCCGGAGCTGGTCGACGATGTACGACGCACCGCGTCGGCCGCGCTCGCGGCCTACGCGGAGTAGACCGAGCGGCCGGGTCCGCGGGCGACTGTCCAAAAACGGCACACGCCCCGGATCCGGCCCGCCGGCACCTCCCGGTACCACCGACGACAACCTTCCCGACCTTGCGAGGAGGCCCACGGTGTCGACGTTCACGGCGCGCTGCCCGGTATGCGGACGGGTCGAGCTGACGGCGGATCAGCTACGGCTGGTGCTCCGCCCGAACAAGTCCTTCTACCTCTTCCGCTGCCCCACCTGCGCGGACTCGGTGCGCCGCCCGGCCGGTGAGCGGATCGTCGAACTGCTCACCGACGGCGGGGTGTCGTCCATGCAGGTGGCACGCTGAACGGGGCCTTCGCGGGCTGTTAGGGTCGCCGCATGTTGCCGTGGGTCCTGCTCTTCCTCGTGCTCGTGCTCGTCGGGCTCGGCGTCCTCGCCTGGCTCGCCGTGCGGTTGTTCGGTGACGTGCGCCGATTGGGCGGTACCGTCGCCGACGCCGGCGACCGGTTGTCCCGGGCGGCGGCCGAACTGGACGAGGCGGGCCGCCCCGCGGCGCGAGAGGACGTCGTACCGCCCCCGCGGTCCGCGTCCGCGCACCGGCACTGATTCGCCCGCGTGACCCCTGGGGGTTACGCCCGGTGCAGTTGTTCGCCACCATTGCGTTGCACGTGCGTCATCCGCACCGGCGTACGATCGATCCGTAACCCCCCGGCCCCGGCAATGAGGTACTGACTATGTTTGGCAAGCTCGGTTGGCCCGAGATCATCCTGATCCTGGTTGTCGTCGTGCTGTTGTTCGGCGCCAAGCGTCTGCCGGACACGGCGCGGGCGCTGGGTCGCTCGCTGCGCATCCTCAAGAGCGAGACCAAGGCGATGAAGGAGGACGGGACGGCCGAGGCCCCCGCGTCCGACAAGAGTGCCAAGACCACCGAGGCGCCGCCGCGCACCATCTCGGCCGCTCCGGGCGACGTGAACGAGGCGCGGCCGGTCGGCGAGCCCGACCACAACCGTCGCTGAGTCCGTACGCGCCCTTTAGGAGTCGGCCCTCAAGGTGCTTGACAAGGCAGGGCGCGGACGAGAGTCCGGCCCGAAACAAAAGAAGATCAAGGACGCCGAGGGGCGCATGCCCCTGATGGAGCACTTGCGCGAACTGCGCAATCGTCTCGTCAAGGCGCTCCTGGCCATCATCGTCGTGACCATCGTCGCCGCGTTCTTCTACGAGGACATCGGCCGATTCCTGGTCCATCCCGTCTGCGACCTCAAGGACGTCAAGGGCACGGGTGTCACCAAGTGTGGTCAGGGTGTCCTGGTCCAGCAGGGCGTGCTCTCGCCGTTCTCGATGGCCCTGAAGATCTCCCTGGCCACCGGCATCATCGCGGCCTCGCCGATCTGGCTCTACCAGATGTGGGCCTTCCTGGCGCCGGGGCTGCACAAGCACGAGAAGAAGTACTCGCTGGCCTTCGTCGGCGTGGGTGTGCCGCTGTTCCTGGGCGGTGCCTACTTCTCGTACTGGATCCTGCCGCACGCCCTGCAGGTGCTCCTGGACTTCACGCTCGCGGACGCGAGCAATCAGATCCAACTGGACGACTACCTCAACTTCGTCATCCGCATGGTCGTGGTCTTCGGCATCGCGTGCGAATTGCCGCTCGTGCTGATCATGCTGAACATCGGCGGGGTCGTCACCGCGAAGCAACTCGCGAGTTGGTGGCGCTGGGTGGTGATGGGCATCTTCATCTTCGGCGCGGTGGCCACCCCCACCACGGACCCGCTGACGATGATCCTGCTGTCCATCCCGATCACGATCCTGTACGGGATCGCGCTGATCGTGGCCTGGATCAACGACCGCCGGCGCGGCAGGCGGCGCGAGGAAGTGTTCGGCGCCGACCTCGACGACGACGAGGCGTCGGTCCTGGACACCTCGGTGCGCCCGGTCGAGCGCCCGAGCGCCGTCGGCGACGACCCGGACCCGGGCTCCGCCGCCAGGGTGGACGACATTACCTGAGGTCGGGTGGGCTACTCTCGCGCCTTGTGTCTCGGGAGATCGCAATATTCGTCAACCCCACCGCGGGCCGCGGGCGTGGCCTGAAAGCCGCGTCGATCGCGGCCGACCTGCTGCGCGACCGGGGGCTGACGCCGCATCAGGTGTCCGCTCCCGGCGTCGCGGAGGGCATCGCCCGGCTGCGCTCGGTGGTGCGCGCGGGTGTGGACGCGGTGGTCGCGGTCGGCGGCGACGGTACCGTCGCGGCCGCGCTGCAGGCGGTCGCCGGCACCCCGACGCCGCTGGGCGTGATACCGATCGGCTCCGGCAACGACTTCGCCCGCGCGCTGGACCTGCCGCTGGGCGACGTGGCCGCGGCGGCCCGCGTGGTGGCGGATCGGCACATCCGCCCGGTGGACCTGGGCCGGGTCGGCGAGCGCTGGTTCGGCACGATCCTGTGCACCGGCTTCGACTCGCGCGTCAACGAGCGGGCCAACCGGATGACCTGGGCGGGCGGGCGGACCCGCTACAACGCCGCGCTGCTGGGCGAACTGGGCGCGCTGAAGGCGATCGACTACGAGCTGGAACTGGACGGCAAGCCGTTCGAGGTCGAGGCCACGCTGATAGCGGTCGGCAACGGTCGCTCCTACGGCGGCGGCATGCGGATGTGCCCGGGCGCCGATCTCGCCGACGGGCTGTTCGACATAACGGTGGTGGCCGCGTGCGGGCGGGCCGAGCTGTTGCGGGTGTTCCCCGGGGTCTACGGCGGGCGGCACGTGAACCACCCGCTGGTCACCGTGCACCGGGCCGCGACCGTGTCGCTGACCGCGCGCGGGCTCAGCGGCTGGGCCGACGGGGAGCGGCTGGGCGCGCTGCCGCTGACCGCGGACTGCGTGCCGGCGGCGGTGCGGGCACTGGTCCCCGCGCCGGCCGGCTGAGCCGGGCCCCGGGGCCGGGCGGGGCGGATCGGGCGGGTGCGATTCGGTCGGTCGTTCGACCCGTGGGCGGCAAGATCGAAAAAAGGTGATCACAGCCGTCGGTCCCGGCCGGTAGTCTGCTTGACGAGATGCCTCTCGATCCCGCACGCGGCACGGACCGCGATACGCAGATGTCCCCGGCCGAGCACTACGCGGCCGCCCGGCGCCGTGCCGCCGACGAACGCACGAGTCTGCACGCGTTCCGCGAGCAGTACCCCTTCGGCCTCGACGCCTTCCAGGTCGAGGCATGCCGCGCCCTGGAGGCCGGCAAGGGGGTCCTGGTCGCCGCGCCCACCGGTTCGGGCAAGACGGTGGTCGGCGAGTTCGCCGTGCACCTGGCCCTCGAACAGGGCCGCAAGTGCTTCTACACCACGCCGATCAAGGCGCTGTCGAACCAGAAGTTCGCCGACTTCCAGAAGCTCTACGGCGCGGCCAACGTGGGCCTGCTCACCGGCGACAACTCGGTCAACGCCGACGCCCCGGTGATCGTGATGACCACCGAGGTCCTGCGCAACATGCTCTACGCGTCCTCGAACGCGCTCGCCGGCCTGGGCTACGTGGTCATGGACGAGGTGCACTACCTCTCCGACCGCTTCCGCGGCGCGGTGTGGGAGGAGGTGATCATCCACCTCCCCGAATCGGTCACCCTGGTCTCGCTCTCGGCGACGGTCAGCAACGCCGAGGAGTTCGGCGACTGGCTGGGCACCGTGCGCGGCGACACCGAGGTCGTGGTCTCCGAGCACCGCCCGGTGCCGCTGTGGCAGCACGTGATCGCGGGCAACCGCACCTACGACCTGTTCACCGACGAGAACCACACCGAGGTCAACCCCGATCTGGTGCGCCTGGGGCGGATGGACAGCGAGCGGGCCGGGCGCCCCCAGGACCGCTACCGGCGCAACCGCGGCCAGGAGACCCGGCCGGTGCGCAGCCGGATCTGGACGCCCAGCCGCGCCGAGGTGATCGACCGGCTCGACGCCGAGGGCCTGCTGCCCGCGATCACCTTCATCTTCAGCCGCAAGGGCTGCGAGGCCGCGGTCCAGCAGTGCCTGCACGCGGGCCTGCGGCTCAACGGCGACGCGGAGCGGGCCGAGGTGCGCACGATCGTCGAGGCGCGCACCACCGGCATCCCCGACGAGGACCGGCACGTCCTGGGCTACCACTCCTGGCTCGACGCGCTCCAGCGCGGCATCGCCGCACACCACGCGGGCATGTTGCCGACCTTCAAGGAGGTCGTCGAGGAGTTGTTCGTCAAGGGCCTGGTCAAGGCGGTCTTCGCGACCGAGACGCTGGCCCTGGGGATCAACATGCCCGCCCGCTCGGTGGTGCTGGAGAAGCTGGTCAAGTGGAACGGCGAGACGCACGCCGACCTGACCGCGGGCGAGTACACCCAGCTCACCGGCCGTGCCGGGCGGCGCGGCATCGACATCGAGGGCCACGCGGTGGTGCTGTGGCACCAGGGCTTCGACGCGGCCCACCTGGCCGGTCTGGCGGGCACCCGTACGTATCCGCTGCGGTCCTCCTTCAAGCCGTCCTACAACATGGCGGTCAACCTGGTCGGCCAGGTCGGCCGGCACCGCTCGCGCGAGCTGTTGGAGACCTCGTTCGCGCAGTTCCAGGCGGACCGCTCGGTGGTCGGGCTGACCCGTCAGGTGCAGCGCAACGAGGAGGGGCTGGCCGGCTACCGCGAGGCGATGACCTGCCACCTCGGCGACTTCGCGGAATACGGGAGTCTGCGCCGCGCGCTCAAGGACCGCGAGACGGAACTGGCCCGCGAGGGCGCCGTCCAGCGCCGGGCCGCGGCCGCCGCGTCGCTGGAGAAGCTCAAGTCGGGTGACATCATCATGGTGCC
Organism: Embleya hyalina; assembly: GCF_003967355.1. Lineage (GTDB taxonomy): Bacteria > Actinomycetota > Actinomycetes > Streptomycetales > Streptomycetaceae > Embleya > Embleya hyalina. The sequence goes on from NZ_BIFH01000014.1 coordinate 707,671, forward strand.
CACCGGCAAGTACGCGGGCCTGGCCGTGGTCCTGGACCCCGGCACCGACCAGGGCCCGGAGGGGCCGCGCCCGTTCGTGCTCACCGTGGACCGACAGGCCCGCCGGCTGGCCGGGATCGACTTCCCCGTGCCGGTCGAGGCGATCGACCGGCTGCGCATCCCGCGTTCGTTCAACGCGCGCAATCCGCAGTCCCGCCGCGACCTGGCGTCCTCGCTGCGCACCAAGGCCGGCCACGTGGACCACCCCCGGGGACGCAAGCAGCGCTCGCCGGCCGCCGACGACGCCGAACTGGCCCGGCTGCGCCAGGAGATCCGGCAACACCCGTGCCACGGCTGCGACGACCGCGAGGAGCACGCGCGCTGGGCCGAGCGCTACCACCGGCTGCTGCGGGACACCCAGGTGATCGAGAGCCGGATGAAGGGCCGCACGCACACCATCGCGCGCACCTTCGACCGGGTCTGCGCGATGCTCACCGACCTGGGCTACCTGGCGGGCGACACGGTCACCGAGGACGGGCGCCGGCTGGCCCGGATCTACGCCGAGTTGGACCTGCTGACCGCCGAGTGCCTGCGCGAGGGCCTGTGGGAGGAGTTGTCCCCGGCGGAGCTGGCCGCGTGCGCGTCCGCGCTGGTGTACGAGTCGCGTCAGCCCGACGACGCGATGTCGCCGAAGGTGCCGGCGGGGACGACGACGTCGGCGCTGGTCGACATGGTCCGGCTGTGGGGCCACCTCGACGCGCTGGAGGGGCAGCACCACCTCGACTTCCTGCGCGAGCCGGACCTGGGCTTCGCCTGGACCGCGTACTCGTGGGCGTCGGGCATGAGCCTGGACGCGGTGCTCGGCGACGCCGACCTGCCGGCGGGCGACTTCGTCCGCTGGATCAAGCAACTGGTCGACGTACTCGGCCAGATCGCCGCGGCGGCGCCCGACGACAGCAAGGTCGGCGGCACCGCCCGCAAGGCGATCGAGGGGCTGCGCCGCGGCGTGGTCGCCTACTCCTCGGTCGGCTGAGCGGGCGGCGTCCCGCCGGGACGCGCCGGATTGTGCCGATCCGCCGAGCGGCCACACGGCGAGTCGGCACGGTCGCGTACGGTGCGGGGCGGACGTGTTTCCCCAGCCCAGGAGGTCCCACCGTGCGCATCGACGAGTATCAGTCCCATGACGCCACCGGACTCGCGGGCCTGATCGCCCGCGGGGAGGTGACCGCGGACGAGGTGCTCGACGTCGCCTTCGCCGCGATCAAGGAGCGCGAGCCGGCCCTGGGCGCGGTGGTCGCGCTGTGCGAGGAGCAGGCCCGGTCCGCCGTCGCGGGCCTCTTGCCCGGCGTGCTGGCCGGGGTGCCGTACCTGATCAAGGACCTCGAGTGCGACGTGGCCGGCACGCCCACCACCAACGGCTCGCGCCTGTTCGCGGGGGCACCGGCGAAGCGGGACAGCACCCTGGTCACCCGGCTGCGGGTGGCGGGCGTGCTGATCGTGGGCAAGACCAACACCCCCGAGTTCGGCCTGGGCACCACCACCGAGTCGGGCCTGTTCGGTCCCGCGCACAACCCCTGGCGGCTCGATCACAGCGCCGGCGGTTCCAGCGGCGGTTCGGCGGCGGCGGTCGCGGCGGGCATGGTGCCGGTCGCGCACGCCACCGACGGGGGCGGCTCGATCCGGATCCCGGCCTCGTGCTGCGGGTTGTTCGGCCTCAAGCCGAGCCGGGGCCGGGTCACCGCGGGGCCCGACCGCGGCGAGTCGTGGGCCGGGCTCTCGGTGGCGCACGCGGTCACCCGCACGGTCCGCGACAGCGCCACGCTGCTCGATGTCACCGGCACTCCGGAGCCGGGCGACCCCTACCACGCGCCGCAGCCGGTCGGCCCGTACGCCGCCGAGGTGGGCACGGACCCGGGGCGGCTGCGGATCGGGCTGATCCTGAACCCCGTGGACGCCGACGTGCTCGTGGACGCCGAGTGCACCCGGGCCGCGCAGGAGGCGGCGGCGCTGTGCGAGGCGCTGGGGCACGACGTGGAGCCGGTCGAATGGCCGGACACGCTGACCCGGCCCGGCGAGGTGATCGCGCCGATCAGCGCCGCGCACATGGCGCGCATGGTGGACCTGCGACTGGCCGAGCTGGGACGCGAGTTGCGGCCCGACGATCTGGACGCGGCGACCGAGTTGATCGTGGAGAAGGGTCGGCGGCTGACACTGGCGCGCTATCTGGCCGCGGTGGACACGATGCACACCATCGGGCGCGCGGTGACCCGGCTGACCGGGCGCTTCGACGTGCTGCTCACCCCGACGATGGCGGTGGTGCCGCCGAAGCTGGGCGAGTTGGACCCCAACCGCGATCCGCGGGCGGCGCTGGCGGGGATGCGCGGGATGGCGGCGTTCACCAGCCTGTTCAACGTCACCGGGCAGCCGGCCATGTCGGTGCCGTTGGGCGGTACGGCCGACGGGATGCCGGTGGGCGTGCAGTTCGCGGGCCGCTACGGCGACGAGACGACGCTGCTGCGCCTCGCCGGGCAGTTGGAGGCGGCGGCGCCGTGGGCGGGTACGGCGCGCACCCCGCGATAGCGGCCCTCGACCGGCGGCTCAGCGTCGGCACAGGGTGTAGTGCGAGCCGTTCTTGCCCTTGATCTCGGTGCACGCGGCGGTGGAGCCGGGCGGCATCAGCGGTGCGGCCAGGGCGCTGGGCACGGTGATGGTCGGGTTCTCGCACCATTTGCCGGCGCCGTTGTCGCACCGGAAGCCGACCTTGTCGTCGTCGGCCCGGAACTCCTTGTTGTCGGCCACCAGCGTCGGTCCGGAGCGGGTGGGCTTGACCGTCGGGGCGGGCCTGGTCGGCGGGTGGGTGGTGGGCGCCGGGCGCGGCGAGGCGGCCGGCGGGGTCGGCGCGGGTGACTCCACCTCGGCCGGCTTGGGCGGCGAGGGTTGCGGGGGGCGGGTCTCGGCGGGGGGCGGGGCCGGCGGCATGGGTGCCGGGGCGGAGGCGGCGACCGGCGGGGAGGGGTGTTTCGGCTTGGGCTTGTCGGTGTCCACCAGGGCGAACGCGGCGACCGCGACGGCGACCACCACCCCGCCCGCGATCAGCGACGAGCGGCCGGCGGTCTGCCCGCCCCGGGCCGCGCCCTTGACCGCGGCGGTGCCCACGCCCGCCCCCGCCGCCGCGCCGCCGGCCGCGGCGGCGCCCGCGGCCACGCCGGTCGCGACGCCGCCCGCGCCCGTGGCGCCGACCGCCAGGCCGAGCCCGCCGGCCACCGCCGCCCCCGCCGCGGCGGTGCCGGCGGCCACGGCGGTACCGCTGAGGAAGATCGGCGCGGTGACGCCGATCAGCGCGAGTGCGATCGGCCCGTACCGGTCGCGCACGTCGGCCATCTCCGCGTAGGTGTCGTGACACCTGCTGCATTTCTTCAGGTGCGCGTCGATGGTCTCCCGGCGCCGTTCCGAGTCCATGCGGTTGCGCAGGTGCCGGCCGTAGTGCCGGGTGAACTTCTTGCACTTCTCGTCGTCGACACCGCCGGTGGCGAACGCCACGAAGTAGTTGTCCTTGAGCTCCTGGCGGGCCCGCTCCAGGATCTTGCGCACGTTGTCGGGGTTCTCGCCGACCAACGGGGCGACCTGGACGGCCTGTTCGCCCTCGATGTCCACGTGCCACAACACCGTCCGGGAGCGCTCGGGCAACTCCTGGAACGCCTGGTACGCCAGCCGCGTGTCGTCCGCCCTCACCAGCGGATCCTGGTTCTCGCACGCCGATTCGAAGAGGGCGAAGTCCTCGGTGAGCCATTCGCGCCGGTTGTTCCTGGTCCAGCTGATCGCCAGGTGGCGCACGGTGGTGAGCAGGTAGGCCCGGAACGCCTCCCGGGGCCCGCCCCCCGCCCGCAGCGCCTCGAGGGTGGCCGCGAAGGCGTCGGCGCACAGGTCGTCGGCGGCCTCGGGGGTGCGGGTGCAGGTGCGGGCGAAGCCGCGCACCGAGCGCACGTGCCGCTGATAGAGCAGGCCGTAGGCGTTGTTGTCGCCGGCGCGCACCCGGTCGGCCAACTCCAGGTCCGAGGGCCCCTCGAACACGGGGACCGCCTCGTCCTCGTCCGGTGGGCGCCAGGCCTCGTCGCCGCCCGATTCGGGCGTGACGGGGTCGGCCGCTGCGGCGTGGGCCGACCCGGGCTGGGCCGGTTCGGCTGCGGCCGGCTCGGCGGGCCCGAGGTCGCCGTCGTACGCCCGAGAGTGATGCACGCCGCGCTGGCCGGGGACGAAGGGGGCACCGGATCCGGTCGCCTCCGCGGCGCCGCCGCCCGCGTCGCCGCCGCTGGGGTCCGGGGTCGCCGAGTCGTCCTCGCGTGCCACCGTTTGCCCCCTTGTGCCCTTGCCGTGCCCGATCGTTCGCACAGCATCGTGACCATCCGGCCACGGTCTGTCCAGAAGCGATGGGCCTCGGCAAGGCACCCGGAGTGCGCTCCGGCGCAGGTGGTGCGGTACGGGCGCGGATGGTCGAGGTTCGCGCCCGTACCGACGGTGAACCCGCGGCCGGGGTGACGCTGCGTCGTTCGGGTGACGAACGAAGGTGCGAAGAGGTGGTTCGTCACGGTGCTATCGACCCGTCGTGCCCGGCGCGGTGGTCACCCGCACGCTCGACCGGGGGATCCGCGGCGCGCCGCCGGGCGCGCCGCCGGGGCCGTCCAGCGGGTCGACGGGGGCCCGGCACAACCGGTCGAGCCGGTCGGGCAGTTCCGGGTCGTCGCCGTCGACCAGGGCCATCAGTCGGCCGGGCGGCACCGCGTAGGCGAGGTCGCCCAGGGCCCGCTCCAGGTGGCGGGCGGTGAGCAGCAGGTGGCGCAGGTGTCCCCACAGCAGGGACTCGGGCACCTCCAGGCGCACCACGACGATGCGTACGTGTTCGCCGGCGGCGGTGCGCTCGACGAGTCGCTGCTGGAGGAGGGCGGCGGAGGGGAGTTCGGTGATCGGGTCGGTGCCGGGGGGCAGGGTGCCGGGCGGGTTGGCCCGGGCGCGGGTGCTCAGGTAGGCCTGGACGAGCGGGCCGGGGGTGCCGTGCCCGAGGCCGCACAGGAACAGCGCGTCCAGTTCGGCGAGCGCCACCTCCAGCGGGATCTCGGCGGCGGCCCGGTCCCGGGCCAGGGCCAGGCACGCCGCGTGGGTCCGGTCGCCGCGGACGAAGGCGTCCAGGCACTGCTCGACGGCGTCGCTGTGCCAGGCGACGCGGGTGGGCCAACCGGCCCGCAGGGTCACTCGCCGCCACTCGCCTCGGAGCCAGTCGCGGTCGGGTTGGGCGGTGATCGGGGTGTCACACTCGGTACGCATGGCGGTCGAGAGGAGCCTTTGCGGCGAACGTGACAAAGTTCGCCGAAGTTTTCTTGAATGTGACCCGGGTCACATTCACGCCCGTGCGCCCGGCGCGTTCCGGAGCGACCCTTTCGAGTGGCCGGCCGCCGTCCTTACGTGGAGATTCCGGGCATCACCGGCGGGCTGCGAGCACATCGAGCAGCCGGTGCACCGGACCGGTGAGACCCCACTGCCGGCGCAGCGTGTCCAGCGCCGCCGGATCGGCCGGCTCGGTGGGCAGGGGTCGGTCCCATTCGGCCGCCGGCGGCAGCGGGACGTCGCGCACCACGCGCACCACACCGGGCGCCACGTCGAGGTAGTCGCTCGCCTCGACGATCCGCGCCCGCCGGGCGGGGGTGAGCCCGGCCCGGGGATCGGCCGCCGCCCGGCGCACCCCCGCCAGGTCGCCGTATTCGACGATCAGCTGGGCGGCGGTCTTGTCCCCGACGCCCTTGACCCCCGGCAGCCCGTCGCTGGCGTCGCCGCGCAGCGTGGCGAAGTCGGCGTAGGCCGAGGCGGGTACGCCGTAGCGGGCCAGCACCGCCGCCTCGTCGATCACCTCGTGCGCGGCCACGCCCTTGACCGTGTAGAGCACCCGGATCGAGCGCGCGTCGTCGACGAGTTGGAACAGGTCCCGGTCGCCGGTGACGATGTCCACCGCGGTCGGCGAGCGGGTGGCCAGCGTGGCGATCACGTCGTCGGCCTCGAAGCCCGCGACCCCCACGCGCGGGATGCCCAGCGCGTCCAACGCCTGTTCGATCACCGGCACCTGCGGACCGAGCGTGTCCGGGATCTCCTCCTCGTCGGGACCGGCCTCCTCGGCGACTCGATGCGCCTTGTAGGAGGGGATCGCGTCGACCCGGAACTGCGGCCGCCAGTCGGCGTCCATGCACGCGACCAGCCGGGTCGGTTCGCGGTCCTCGACCAGGCGGGTGATGAAGTCGAGCAGGCCGCGCACGGCGTTGACGGGTGTGCCGTCGGGGGCCTTGACGGATTCCGGGACGCCGAAGTAGGCGCGGAAGTACAGGGACGCGGTGTCGAGGAGCATCAGACGTTCGGTCACGAGCCCGATCATGCCGCACCGGACCGACGCGGGACCCGATCCCGCGCGGGTCGCGCGGGCCGGCGCCGGCGCCGGCGTCAGTCGGCGAACTCGTCCAGGACTTCCTGGAGGGTGTCGCGCACGCCGAGCACGTCGATCAGGCCGGTCATCCGCAGCGTCGCCCGCACGTTGCGGTCGGGCGCGGCCAGCCGCAGCTCGCCGGAGAACGCGTGCATCGACTTGAACGCGTCTATCAGCACACCCAGGCCGACCGAGTCGCAGAAGTTCAGCCCGGTGGCGTCCACCACCACCCGGCGACACCCGCCGTCGATCAACTCGATCAGGGTGCGGTGCAACAACGGGGCATTGTGCAGGTCCAGTTCGCCGGCCAGGTGGACGACCGCACAGCCGCGCCAGATCGTCACCCCGGTGACGGGATGTTCCTGCCCGAGGGTGCCCAAGCGCGCGATCATGGCTGCGACCTTTCACCGGCCGGACGTACCGCCGCGCCGATACGGCGCCGGCAATGGGCATTGTGGGCCATCCGGAGTGGTGCCGGACAGCCCCTCAACGGGTCGTTTTTCGCGCGGTGCGCCGAACGGGTGGGTCTTGTCCGGGTAACGGCAGGTCGGTTCGGGTGCCGACGGCCGACACGGAGGGCCGGGACGGGCCCGGTTTTCGGTGCGGCGGCCTACAGGAACGTGTGGCCCTCGCCCCGATACGTGGGCACCGTACGCACCACCCGGTCGCCCTCGACCAGATGCAGCGCGTCGAAACGTTCGCACAACTCGCCCGCCTTCGCGTGCCGGAACCACACCGAGTCGCCGATCCGCAGATCGTCGGCCGGCGCGCCGCGCAGCGGGGTCTGCACCTCGCCCGCGGCCTCCTGCGCGTGGTACGTCAGGCCCGCGGGCAGGTACGGCTGGGGCAGCCGGTCGGGCGCGGGCACGCCGGACGCGGGATAGCCGCCGCCGAGCACGGTCACGCAGCCGTGGCCGGGCCGGCGCACCACCGGCAGGGCGAACAGCGCGGCGGGCCGGCCCCGGAAGGCGGTGTAGTGGTCGAACAGGCGCGGCTGGAACAGCCCGGAGCCGGCCGCGACCTCGGTGATCGAGGTCTCCGACACGGTGCGCTCCACACTGCCGGTACCGCCGCCGTTGACGAACTCCAGCGGCGCGACCGCCCGCACCGCGCGCACGATGTCCGCCCGGCGTCGGCTCAGTTCGGCCCCCGAGCGCGCCTGCATCGCCCGCACCACCCGGCCGTACAGTGCACGACCCTCGGGCGCGTCGCCGACACCCGCGATGTGCGCCTCGTAGGCCATCAGGCCGACCAGCCGAAAGCCCGGCCGCCGCACGACCGCCTCGGCGACCGCGGCCACCTGCTCCGGGGTGCGCAGCGGCGAGCGGTGCGCGCCGATGTGCACCCGGCCGCCGAGGAGTTGCCACGAGGTGTCGATGTCCAGGCACACCCGCACCTCGGCCCGGGGCCGCACGTCGGCGAGCGCGCGCTCGATCAGGTCCAACTGCGCCGGGTCGTCGATCATCACCGTCACCCGCGCGGCGGCCTCGGCGTCGGCTGCCAGTCGGCGATACGCCGCGCGGTCCGCGGAGGGGTAGGCCACCAGGATGTCGGTGACGCCCTCGGCCGCGAGCCACAGGCCCTCGGGCAGGGTGAAGGCCATCACGCCGCGGTAGCCGTCCATGGCCAGCACCTCGCGCAGCAGCGGCAGGCAGCGCACCGACTTGGTGGCCACCCGCACCGGCGTGCCCGCCGCGCGGCGCACCAGGTCCGCGGCGTTGGCCCGGAAGGCGTCGAGGTCGACGATCGCGAAGGGGGCGTCCAGGTGCGCGGTGGCCCGGTCGTAGCGGGATCGGTCGGCGCTCGCGCTCGGCGTCGGGGCGGGAGCGGACACGGGGGGCGCGGCGGCGGAGACCATTGCCGCAGCCTGCCAGATCGACGTACCGATCGGTAGCACCGGCCGGTAGGACTCGGGCCTGCCGGGAGGACCTGCCGGGAGGACCCGCGGGCTCGTCGGGCGGCCCGGGTACGCCTGCGCCGAGTTGCGCTGACGGTGCGTTAGCTTGATCGCATGAGTCACCCCGAGCGTGTGAGGGCGCTCGACCTGATCGACCGCGTGCTGGACCCGGGCAGCTTCCGGGCCTGGAACGACCCGCTGCCGACACTCGCCGCCCCGGACCCGGACTACGCGGCCGAACTGGCGGCGGCCCGCGAGCGCACCGGCCTGGACGAGGCGCTGGTCACCGGCGAGGGCCGGATCCACGCGCGCCGGGTTGCGGTGGTGGCCTGCGAGTTCGACTTCCTGGCCGGCTCGATCGGCGTCGCGGGGGCGGAACGGCTCACCCTCGCGGTCGAGCGCGCCACCGCCGAGGGCCTGCCGCTGGTCGCCTCGCCCACCTCGGGCGGCACCCGCATGCAGGAGGGCACCGTCGCGTTCCTGCAGATGGTCAAGATCTCCGCGGCGGTGGCCGCGCACCGCGCCGCGGGTCTGCCGTACCTGGTCTATCTGCGCCACCCCACCACGGGCGGCGTGTTCGCGTCCTGGGGCTCGCTCGGCCACGTCACCGCCGCCCAGCCCGGCGCGCTGATCGGCTTTCTCGGGCCGAGGGTGTACCAGGCGCTGCACGATCGCCCGTTCCCCGGCGGGGTCCAGGTCGCGGAGAACCTGTACGAGCACGGGCTGATCGACGCGGTGGTGCCGCCGGAGGAGTTGCGCCGGGCGGTGATCCGGGTCCTCGACGTACTCGGGCCCGACACCGCGCCGCCCGCACCGCCGGAGCCGGCCGCCGAGGCCGTCGCCGAACCGCCGCCCGACGTGCCGGCCTGGACGTCGGTGCGGCGCTCGCGCGACCCGCGCCGCCCGGGCCTGCGCACGCTGCTGCGCCACGGCGCGCGCTCGGTCACCCCGCTGCGCGGGACGGGGGAGGGGGAGAGCGAACCGGCGCTGCGCCTGGTGCTGGCCCGGTTCGGGGTCGGGGCCGGTCCCGGGGCGCCGTGTGTGGTGCTGGGCCAGGATCGCACCCGGCAGAGCGAGCACGGCCCGTTCGGCCCGGCGGGCCTGCGCCAGGCCCGGCGCGGAATGCGGCTCGCGGCCGAGTTGGGGCTGCCGCTGGTGACCGTGGTGGACACCGCCGGGGCGGCGCTGTCCCCGGAGGCGGAGGAGGGCGGGCTGGCCGGGGAGATCGCCCGATGCCTGGCCGAACTGGTGCTGTTGCCCGCACCGACGGTGTGCCTGCTGCTGGGACAGGGCTCCGGCGGCGGCGCCCTCGCGCTGCTGCCCGCCGACCGGGTCGTCTGCGCCCGACATGGCTGGTTGTCGCCGCTGCCCCCGGAGGGCGCGTCGGCGATCCTGTACCGCACCACGGATCGCGCCGCCGAGATCGCCGGCCGCCAGGGCATCCGAGCCGCCGACCTGCACCGCGACGCCATCGTCGACCGCGTGGTCCCCGAACACCCGGACGCCGCCACCGAACCCGTGGCGTTCGCCCACCGAGTCGCCGAAGCCCTCCGCGAAGAACTACACACCCTGCGAACCATGAACACCGAACACCGATTGGCGATCAGACACTCACGCTACCGAAAACTGGGCCTCTGAAACCCCCACACGAAAACCCCACACAACAACCTCCCACCACCTCGACCACCCCGAACCACCCCAACCCCCCTCCGCCGCCCCCAGACCGCCCCGGGCCACCCCTAGGCGCGTCAGCGCCCACGATGCGGGCCACCTGTGGAGATCGACGCGCGAAGCGCGGAGAGCGGCGGAGCCGCAAAACTTGGGTCGGATGGCCCGGAGCGAAGCGGAGGGACAGCCGACCCCGAGCGAGGGGCCGCTCTTTTCTCGGAGGAGCGAAGCGGGGGAGAGAAAAGAGCGGCCCCTCGCGAGCCGGCGCGAAACGCCCAAAAAAGCACCGCGGCACACGAGCCCGATCGCTCGGACGCCTCCTTCCGCGCCCCTGATCCCCGCGTCGGCTTACGATGCGCCCCTGTCCTCGCCCCTCAGCCACGTCCCCCCAGCCGTAACGGTCTGTAGGCCGCTGTCGGCCTGATCACGGCCTGATCACGGCCTGATCACGGCCTGATCGCAGCCTGATCACGGCCTGCTAGCAGCCTGCTCGCGCCCTGGCCCCTCCCCCACCCCGCCCCACCAACGGCCCCGTCATCCCCCCACCTCATGACCCACGCGTTCGCCCCCCTCTCCCGATGCGCTCGTGTGACGGCGGCAGCCCCCGCTCGGAGTCGGCACACGGCAGACGCCCACGTGACGGCGGCGGGGCAAGCAAATGAGGTTCGATTCACTCGAACGGGTGAGCGTGGTGGGAGTCCCCAACGGCAAATCCCGCCGGACCTACGCTGAACGCGGTTCGGGATCCGGGCCGGTTTCAGCCCGACCCGTCCGAGCACGGGCCAGGACGGGTCGGCTCGGCCCGGCGCCTCGTCCGGCCGTCCCGCGGCCGTGGCGGCTCGATCGCGCCGTCACGGGTCGGGTGCGGGGCGGGCGAGCCGGACCTCGATAGGGGGGTCGCGGGTCGGCAAGTGGTCGCCGACCCGCGATGCTCCCGGGGACGGTCCGGGGTGGTGGCGGCGACCGGTCGGTGGCCTACAGTCGACGGGTGGATTTCAGCGGCAAGAGCATTCCCGACACCGGATTTCCCGACGACGACGGCAGCGCGCACCCCGCGCTGGAACGGGCGCTGGCGGCGCCGGAGGTGGACGACGAGGCGGTCTCGCGGGCCCTGTGCGAGGCGCGACTGCTGGTTCCGGTGGTGGCGATCCTGACCGAGGAGGAGGACGTCGCGCCGGGGGAGTTGCGGCGGGAGAAATCCAGCGACATGGCGGTGCCCACGATCCAGGGGCCGGATGGGCGGCGGGCGCTGCCGGCGTTCACCTCGGTCGCGGCGCTGGCGCGTTGGCGGGCGGACGCCCGGCCGATCCCGGTCGAGGCCGCCCGCGCCGCGCACGCCGCGTACGCGGAGGAGGCGGACACGCTGTTGCTCGACCTGGCCGGGCCGTATCCGCACGAGGTGTCGGGCAGTCGGCTGCGGGCGGTGGCGGAGGGGCGGGCGCATCTGGCTCCGCATCGGGACCCGGAGGTCCTGGGCGCGGTGCGGGAGGCGGTGCACAGCGAGAGCGCGGTGTCGGCGGTGTACCTGACCGAGGGTGGCGGCAACGACCTGACGCTGAGCCTGGTGGCGGCGGCGTCACCGGTCGAGGTGACCGAGGCCGCGCGGCGGATCGTGGGGCGGCTGGCCGAGGACGACGTGGTGCGGGCCCGGCTGGATCGTGGGCTGGACCTGGCGATGTTGCCGCCGGGCGCTTCGCTGGAGGCGGAGCCGCTCTTTTCGCGGTAGATCGGGCTCGCGCTGCGCTCGTGGCCGGTGTGCCCGTGCCGGGCGGATCGTGTGGGGTGCCGGGCCGGGGGTCGCCGGCCCGGCTTCGGGCTAGTGGACCGGTCCGGTGAGTTTTTCGCCGGGGCCCTTTCCTGGGACGTCCGGGTATGCGGAGGCTTCGCGGAAGGCCAGCTGGAGGGTTTTCAGGCCGTCGCGCAGGGGGCCCGCGTGGTAGGAGCCGACCTCTGGGGCCGCGGCGGTGACCAGGCCCGCCAGAGCGGTGATCAGTTTGCGGGCCTCGTCGAGGTCCTTGTGCGCCTCGCCGTCCTCGGCCAGGCCCAGTTTGACCGCCGCCGCGCTCATCAGGTGGACGGACAGCGTGGTGATGACCTCGACGGCCGGCACGTCCGCGATGTCGCGGGTCATGACGTCGACGTCGTCGGCCGGGCCGGGTGCAATATGGGGGGCGCTCTCGCTCATGGGGACCAGTCTCGGGTATGCCCCCGAATCGGGGAACAACGGGGCCCTTCGGCATGTTCGAGCCAGTGGTAGAGTGGTGTATCGACCGACCGGGCATCTGCATGCCCGGCCTGCAAGCGGAGGCTCCGTCTCCCACCCGATCGACCTCACGGACGACGGGTACCGGTCCGGTGCGACGCACTTCGTGTGCGTCCGTTCCACGTTTGCCGCCCTGTGGGCGGCTTCGTCAGCCGGTGGTGGAGCCTCGCATGCAACCGTGCGAGGCTTTTTCGCGTTGCCTGGATGGCTTCGCGGGGAACCTGGCTCGGGGGGAAGTAACACCGAGACACATGTGACCGCTTCGCCCGCGGTCGCTTCAGGTATGAGGAGGCCCCATCAGCGCCGAGCCCCGCATCAACGACCGGATTCGCGTCCCCGAGGTGCGACTCGTTGGTCCTGGCGGCGAGCAGGTCGGAATCGTCCCGCTGGCCAAGGCCATGGAACTTGCCCAGGAGTACGACCTCGACCTCGTAGAGGTCGCGGCCAACGCCCGGCCGCCGGTCTGCAAGCTCATGGACTACGGCAAGTTCAAGTACGAGTCGGCCATGAAGGCCCGTGAGGCGCGCAAGAACCAGGCGCACACGGTCATCAAGGAGATGAAGCTCCGGCCGAAGATCGACCCGCACGACTACGACACCAAGAAGGGTCACGTCGAGCGGTTCCTGAAGCAGGGCGACAAGGTCAAGATCACGATCATGTTCCGTGGTCGCGAGCAGTCCCGGCCCGAACTGGGCTACCGACTGCTGCAGCGTCTCGCGACGGACGTCCAGGAGCTCGGGTTCATCGAATCGAACCCGAAGCAGGACGGCCGCAACATGATCATGGTTCTCGGCCCGCACAAGAAGAAGACCGAGGCCATGGCCGAGGCTCGCGAGGCCCAGGCGGCGCGCAAGGACGCGCGTCGGGTGGCCGTCGAGTCCGGGGTGGAACGCCCCGACGAGTCGGAAGCCGGCAAGGCCGAGGCCGCCGCTCAGGTCGCCGAAGCCCCCGTCGAGACCGACGCGGAGCCGAAGGCCGAAGAGCAGGTCTGACCCGGAACGGGTCGCCCCGCGCCGATTTGCACACACACCTGTGCCTGCCCGGTGGTACCGGGCGGGTACGGCACGACGAGGAGACTGCGGCGACATGCCGAAGAACAAGACCCACAGCGGTGCCAGCAAGCGCTTTCGTATCACCGGCTCCGGCAAGGTGCTGCGCCAGCGTGCGGGTCGCCGTCACCTTCTCGAACACAAGCCCTCGACCCTGACCCGGCGCCTCGCCGGCGTCGTCGAGGTGGCCCCGGCCGACGCCAAGAAGATCAAGAAGCTGCTCAAGAAGTAGCAGTAGGCAGCAGTCGTCGCACCGGCTGACGAGAACCCACCGGTCGGCGACAGGCGACGGTCCCAGACTTACCCGGGCCGCGGTCGATACACCGCGGTCTGACATCAAGGAGTTCATCAAGTGGCACGCGTCAAGCGGTCGGTCAACGCCCACAAGAAGCGCCGCGTCATCCTCGAGCGGGCGTCCGGCTACCGCGGCCAGCGGTCCCGTCTGTACAGGAAGGCCAAGGAGCAGGTCACCCACTCCATGGTCTACAACTACAACGACCGCAAGAAGCGGAAGGGGGACTTCCGTCAGCTGTGGATCCAGCGCATCAACGCCGCTGCCCGCCTGAACGGGATGACCTACAACCGCTTCGTGCAGGGCCTCAAGGCCGCCGGTGTGGAGATCGACCGCAAGATGCTCGCCGAGCTCGCGGTCAACGACGCCCCGGCGTTCGCCGCCCTCGTCGAGGTAGCGCAGAAGGCCCTCCCGGCCGACGTCAACGCGAAGAAGGAAGACGCCGCGGCCTGATCGTCGACCCACGTCGCCGATGTCGCAGCACTTCCCAGGCCGTTGCAGGTCGAGAGCAGAGAACGGTAACGCGATGGCGAGCCCCGAGCTGACGTCCACCCGATCACCACGAGTGGCGGCGGCCCGGCGGCTCGCCAAACGCGCTTTCCGGGCCCGGGAGCGGTTGTTCCTGGCCGAGGGGCCGCAGGCGGTGCGCGAGGCGGTGGCCCTGCCGGGCACACTGCGCGAGATGTACATCACCCCCGAGGTGGCCGAGCGCTACCCCGATCTGGTCGCGGGCGCGCACGAGGCCCGGGTGCCGGTGTTCACCGCCACCGACGAGGTGGTCGCCGCGATCAGCCAGACCGTCACCCCGCAGGGCGTGGTGGCGCTGTGCCGGTTCGTGGACGTGCCCCTGGAGCACGCGATGGCGGCGCGGCCGCACCTGGTCGCGGTGTTGGCGAACGTGCGCGACCCCGGCAACGCGGGCACCGTGCTGCGGGCGGCCGACGCGGCCGGCGCCGAGGCGGTCGTCCTCACCGACGCCTCGGTGGACCCGTACAACCCCAAAGCCGTGCGCGCCTCGGTGGGCAGCCTCTTTCATCTGCCTGTCGTCACCGGTGCCCGGATCGAGGACACCGTCGCCGCGCTGCGCGCCGCCGGGATGCGGATCCTGGCCGCGGACGGCGCCGGCGAGGCCGATCTGGACGGCGAACTGGACGCGGGCGGGCTGGCCGGACCCACCGCGTGGATATTCGGCAACGAGGCGTGGGGCCTCCCCGAGGAGACCCGCGCGCTGGCCGACGCCGTGGTGCGGGTGCCGATCCACGGACGGGCCGAGAGCCTGAACCTGGCGACCGCCGCGGCCGTGTGTCTGTATGCCTCCGCCCGCGCGCAACGCGGACACGGGGGCTGCCGCTCCGGCGCGCGAAACGCGCGATGACCCCGACGTACCCGGCTTGACCGGCGAGTGCCGGGGAACGAGCCGGTTGCGTCCGGCGCACCCGGACGGCACGCTGCGCCTTGGGATAGTGTGTCCGGCCCGGAACTCCCTCGGGCCCGAAACGGGAAGGGGGCCGATGGACGCCGACATGCTGCCCGACGGCCTGGTGGTCGCGGACGAGAACGGCACGGTGGTCACCTTCAACACCGCCGCCGCCCGGATCACCGGGACGCGTCCCGAGGACGCGCTCGGCAAACACATCGCCGACGCGCTGCCGTTGGAGGACATCGAGGGCCGGCGCTGGTGGGTGTGCACGGATCCGTACGGCGGACTGTCCACCCGGACCCGCCAACCCGAGCGCAATCTGCTGCTCGCCGGGCGGGAAATCCTGGTCACCGCGTCCTACGTGCGCGCCGGCGGCCCGCGCGGCCCGCTGAGCAAGCTCGTGGTGTCGCTGCGCTGCACCGACGCGCGCAGGCGGATCGAGCGCGGCCACTCCGACCTGATCGCCACCGTGGCACACGAGTTGCGCTCGCCGCTCACCTCGGTCAAGGGCTTCACGGCGACGCTGCTCGCCAAGTGGGAGCGGTTCACCGACGAGCAGAAGCGGCTGATGCTGGAGACGGTCGACGCCGACGCGGACCGGGTCACCCGGCTGATCACCGAACTCCTGGACATCTCCCGGATCGACGCGGGCCGGCTGCAACTGAACCGCCAGGTCGTCGACATGGAGGAGGCGGTACAGCGGCACCTGCGCGCGCTCGAATGCAACGGCCTGCCCGACGAACGCTTCGTGGTCGTGGTGGACGGGCCGCTGCCCAGCATGTGGCTCGACGCCGACAAACTCGACCAGATTCTCGGCAACCTGCTGGAAAACGCGGTGCGCCACGGCGCGGGAACCGTCACCATCGAGATGCGCGCGGTCTCCATCGGGTCCGCGCCCGGTGCGCACGGGACGGAGATCACGGTGAGCGACGAGGGCCCGGGCATCCCGGACGAACTCCTCGAGCGCGTCTTCACCCGCTTTTGGCGCGGCAACCGCCGCGGTGGCACCGGCCTGGGGCTGTACATCGTCAAGGGCCTGGTCCAGGCGCACGCGGGCACCATCGGCGTGGATCGCGCCGAGTGCGGCGGGGCCCGATTTCGATTTACCCTGCCGGCCGCGATGCCGGACGTCCTCATGTAGCGCTGCCCGCGCGGAGGAAGTCCCACCCACGTCGTCGCGGTCCGGCGGCCGCGGACACGCACGCCCATCGGGCGTCAGTAAACTCGGAGCGCGGACGTCGCAGGACGTCATTGCCGCCTCCACCACCGGCGGATCCCCCACAGGAGCACTGGACACAGATGTCGGCACCGAACAAGTCGTACGACCCGGTCGAGGTCGAGGCGTTGAAACCCGAGGAAGTCGAGCGGGCCAGGGACGCGGCGCTCGCCGCGGTCGCGGCCGCCGACGACCTGGCCGCGCTGCAGGAGGCGAAGGTCGCGCACACCGGCGACCGCTCGCCGCTGGCGCTGGCCAACCGCGAGATCGGCGCACTCCCCCCGCAGGCCAAGGCCGAGGCGGGCAAGCGCGTCGGCCAGGCTCGCGGCGCGGTCAAGCAGGCCCTGGAGCGGCGCCTGGTCGAGTTGGAGGCGGAGCGCGACGCGCGCGTGCTCGTCGAGGAGGCGGTCGACGTCACGCTGCCGTGGGACCGTGCCCCGCGCGGCGCCCGGCACCCGCTGACCACGCTCTCCGAGCGCATCGAGGACCTGTTCGTGGCGATGGGCTACGAGGTCGCCGAGGGCCCGCAGGTCGAGGCCGAGTGGTACAACTTCGACGCGCTCAACATCCTGCCGGACCACCCCGCGCGGACCATGCAGGACACCTTCTTCGTGCGCGCCGAGGACGGCTCCGCGGACTCCGGCGTGGTGCTGCGCACGCACACCTCGCCCGTGCAGATCCGCACCATGCTCACCCGCACGCCGCCGATCTACGTGATCTGTCCCGGCCGGGTGTACCGCACCGACGAGCTGGACGCCACGCACACGCCGGTGTTCGGCCAGATCGAGGGCCTGGCCGTCGACAAGGGCCTGACCATGGGCGACCTCAAGGGCACGCTCGACCACTTCGTGCAGGCCATGTTCGGCGAGGGCATCGTCACCCGGCTGCGCCCGTCGTACTTCCCGTTCACCGAGCCGTCCGCCGAGCTCGACCTCAAGTGCTTCGTGTGCCGCGGCGCCTCGGTGGGCGACCCCGAGCACCCGTGCCGGACCTGCCGGTCCGAGGGCTGGATCGAGTGGGGCGGCTGCGGCATGGTCAACCCGCGCGTGCTGATCGCGTGCGGCATCGACCCCGAGGTGTACAGCGGTTTCGCGTTCGGTGTGGGTCTGGAGCGCGCGCTGATGTTCCGGCACAACGTCGAGGACATGCGGGACATGGTCGAGGGTGACGTCCGGTTCACCCTTCCGTTCGGGATGGAGATCTGATGCGGGTCCCGCTTTCGTGGTTGCGGGAGTACGTCGACCTCCCCGCCGGCGAGTCCGGGCGCGACGTCGCCGACAAGCTCGTGGCGCTCGGCCTCGAGGTCGAGACGGTCGAACAGCTCGGCGCGGACCTCAAGGGTCCGCTCGTGGTCGGACAGGTGCTGGAGATCGAGGAGCTGGAGGGCTTCAAGAAGCCGATCCGGTTCTGCAAGGTCGACGTCGGCGACGCCAACGGCACCGGCGAGCCGCAGGAGATCGTCTGCGGCGCGCGCAACTTCGAGGTCGACGACAAGGTCGTGGTGATCCTGCCGGGCGGCGTGCTGCCCGGGCCGTTCGAGATCGCCGAGCGCAAGACCTACGGGCGCGTGTCGCGCGGAATGATCTGCTCGGCCCGCGAACTGGGCATGGGCGACGACCACGACGGCATCATCGTGCTGCCGATCGAGGCGCAGATCGGCGCGGACGCGATCGAACTGCTCGGCCTGGTCGACGAGGTGCTCGACATCGCGGTCACCCCGGACCGCGGCTACTGCCTGTCGATGCGCGGCGTCGCCCGCGAGGCGGCGATCGCCTACGGGCAGCCGCTGCGCGACCCGGCGCTGCTGGACGTGCCCGACGCCAACGGGTACGGCTACCCGGTGCGGGTCGAGGACCCGGCCGGCTGCGACCGCTTCGTCGCGCGCACCGTGGTCGGCGTCGACCCCGACGCGCCCTCGCCGCTGTGGGTGCAGCGCCGCGTGCAGATGAGCGGCATGCGGCCGATCTCGCTGGTCGTGGACGTGACCAACTACGTCATGCTCGAACTGGGCCAGCCGCTGCACGCCTACGACCGGGCCCGCCTGCAGGGTCCGATCGTGGTGCGCCGCGCGCAGGCCGGCGAGAAGCTGACCACCCTCGACGACGCCGAGCGCACGCTCGACCCCGAGGACCTGCTGATCTGCGACAACCGCGGGCCGATCGGCCTCGCGGGCGTGATGGGCGGCGAGAGCACCGAGATCGGCGACGACACGAGCGACATCGTGATCGAGGCCGCGCACTTCGACCCGGTGGCCATCGCGCGCACCGCGCGTCGGCACAGGCTGTCCTCGGAGGCGTCGCGCCGGTTCGAGCGCGGCGTGGACCCGGAGGCGGCCCGCGCGGCGGCGCAGCGCGCGGTCGACCTGCTGGCCGCGCTCGGCGGCGAGCGGGCCCAGGCCGAGGCGGGCGTGACCGAGGTGGACGCGCCGCGCGAACCGGTGCGGATCACCCTGGCCGCCGACCACGCGGCGAAGGTCGCGGGCGTGCCCTACACCCGCGAGACGGTGGCCCAGCGGCTGCAGGAGGTGGGCTGCTCGGTCGAGGGCATCGACACGCTCACCGTCGGCCCGCCGACCTGGCGGCCCGACCTGACCGATCCCAACGACCTGGCCGAAGAGGTCATCCGGTTGGAGGGCTACGACCGGGTGCCCGCCACGCTGCCGCAGGTGCCGGCCGGTCGCGGGCTGACCGCCGACCAGCGGCGCCGGCGCCGGCTGGGCCGGGCACTGGCGGGCGCGGGCTACACCGAGGTGCTGAACTACCCGTTCCTGGGGCAGAGCGCGTTCGACGACCTCGGCCTGGCCGAGGACGACGCGCGGCGGCGCACGGTGGTGCTGGTCAACCCGATCTCCGAGGAGGAGCCGGCGCTGCGCACCACGCTGCTGCCGGGCCTGCTGGACACGCTGCGTCGCAACCTCGGGCGCGGCAACGCCGACCTCGCGCTGTTCGAGTCGGGTGTGGTCTTCCGGCCGAACGCCGCGACCCCGCCGGCGCCCGTGCTCGCCGTGGACCGGCGGCCGAGCGAGGAGGAACTGGCCGCGCTGGCCGCGGCGTTGCCGCACCAGCCGCAGCGGATCGCGGTCGTGCTGTCCGGGGAGCGCGAGCGCTCCGGGTGGTGGGGCAAGGGCCGGCCGCAGAACTGGGCGGACGCGATCGAGGCCGCGCGGGTGGTCGCGGACGCCGTCGGGGTCGAGCTGACCGTGCGGGCGGACCGGCACGAGCCGTGGCACCCGGGGCGCTGCGCCGCGCTGGTGGCGACCGCGCCGGACGGGAGCGAGCGGGTCGTCGGGCACGCCGGCGAACTGCACCCGAGGGTGCTCAAGACGCTGCACCTGCCGGAGCGGGTCGGCGCGATGGAGTTGGACCTGGACCTGCTCACCGCCGACCTGGACGGGGAGCACGCGGTCCAGGCCGGGCACGTCTCCTCCTACCCGGTGGCCACCCAGGACGTGGCGCTCGTGGTGCCCGACTCGGTGCCGGCCGCCGCGGTGCAGGCCGCGCTGGTCGAGGGGGCCGGGGCGCTGCTCGAATCGGTGCGCCTGTTCGACGTGTACACCGGGTCGCAGGTCGGCGAGGGCAGCAAGTCGCTGGCGTACGCGCTGCGCTTCCGGGCGCAGGACCGCACGCTCACGGTCGAGGAGGCGACGGCCGCGCGCGACGCGGCGGTGGCGCTCGCGGCGGAGCGGACCGGGGCGGTGCTGCGCGGGGCGTGACGCCTCGGGCCGGATCGGTCGACGTGGGCCCGCACACCGTGACGGTGTGCGGGCCCACCGGCGTGTGCGGGGTCGCCGGTCGGGCTCCGGTCAGCGGTGGGTGGGGTCGGTGGGCAGGACGCCCGGGGCCAGGACGTCGACGCCGCAGATCTGCCTGGCGGCGGCGATCGGGTCGTTGGGGAAGCGGAAGGACGTGCGGCGCACGGCGCCGGTGAGGTTGGCGACGAAGCGGTGCCGGGTCAGCGGGGCGCGGGTCGAGTCCAGCAGTTCCTTGAGCCGGCCGCGGTTCGTGTCGCCGCAGGTGAGGGTGTAGCGGGCGGCCGCGATGCGGATCGGGTCGATGCCCGGGGGTGGCGGGGCGGCCGGGTCGGCGTACTGGGCGAGCACCCAGGCCGGGTCGATCTGCTTCTCGTGGCCGGGGCGGCCCCGGGTGGACAGCTGTACGTGCGCGGCGAGCGGATAGGCCAGGCCCAGGTCGTCGAGGGCGATGCCGGTGAGCGGGACGGCCGCGCCGAGCATGCCCAGGGAGGGCCACATCGCCACGATCGGCGCGGCGACGTCCGGGCGCAGCGGGGCGTCGAGGGTGTGTGTGGGGGAGCGGTCGACCAGGGTGTGTCGGTATCCCG
The DNA here is from genome assembly GCF_003967355.1 of Embleya hyalina. Lineage (GTDB taxonomy): Bacteria > Actinomycetota > Actinomycetes > Streptomycetales > Streptomycetaceae > Embleya > Embleya hyalina. The sequence continues at coordinate 728,256 of NZ_BIFH01000014.1, forward strand.
GGCGGGGGCCGCGGACGACGGTGGGGAAGCCGGGGTAGCCGTCGATGAAGGCGTCGGCGGTGACGGGGTTGGCCACGCCCAGGACGGAGGTGTAGAAGCCGCGTTCGTCGGCGATGCCGGCCGGGCCGATGCGGTCGTAGGGGACCCGGAAGGCGGATGCGCACAGCAGGGCCCAGGCGGCCAGGGCGGCCACGGCGGGGATCGCGATTCGGCTCGCCGGGATCACCAGGATCGGCAGGAGCAGCAGGAACAGGCCCGGGAGCAGCATCCGGGCGTGCATGAAGTCGCCGCCGACGCGGACCACGTAGAGCAGCATGGCGAGACCGCACAGGACGGGGGTCGCGTAGAGGGTGCGGCGGACGCGGGCGCCCGGGGGCGGGGTCGCGGTGGTGCGCGCGGTGCGGCGTCGGGTGAGCACGCCGGCGGTGCCGAGCGCGGCGAGGGTGAGCAGGGGCAGCCACAGGTGGTACGGGTCGGCCAGGTCGCGGACGTAGGCCCAGCCCCGGGTCCAGTCGCTCGCGCCGGCCTCCTTGGTGATCGCGGGCAGGGGGAGCAGGACGCCGTAGTAGCCCATCCGGAAGATCTCGTAGGCCAGCGGGAGCGCGGTCGCGGCGGCGACGAGGGCCGCCGCGCGGCGGGGGCGCGGGCGGTACACGAGGGCGAGGGCGGTCAGGAAGCCGAGTGTGGCGATGGCCAGGTCGGGGCGGACCATCGGGCCCAGGCCCGCCACGACGGCGAGGCCGTACGCGCGGCGGGTGTGCGGGTCGGCGGCGAGGCGTACGAGCAGCCACCAGCAGCCGGCGATCCACAGGGTGGTCGGGCCGGTTTCGAGGCCGGAGGTGGCGAAGTCCCGGACCGGCGGCAGGGCGAGCAGGATCAGGGCGCCGCAGGGGAGCAGGTGGGCCTGCCCGGCGGTGGGCAGGTACAGGCGGCGGCCGGCGTCGGCGGCCAGGAACCAGCCGAGTACGGCGCACAGCAGGCCGAGGCGCACGGCCAGGGGCGCGGGGTCCTGGCCGGTGAGGCGGGTCGCGGCGACCAGGAGCCACTGCCAGAGCGTGCCGGTCGCGGCCTCGGCGCGCTCGCCCGGGTTGAACACGGGGCCGTTGCCGGCCAGGATCTGCCGGACCGGGCGGGTGTAGATCAGGCCGTCGTCGCACAGCCAGCTGCGTCTTCCGCCGAGGACGGCCACGAACAGGGCGGGCAGCAGCACCGCGGCGATGTTCCATCGGGCGACGCGGCGTGGTGTGTGCGGGTGCGGGTGCGGGAGAGGTGCGGGGGCGGGGTGGTCGGCGGGCGGTGGGCCCTGGTCGGTCGGGGTGGTGGTCGGGGTCATCGGCGGCGGCCTCCGGGCGGTCGGACGGCGCCGGTGGGAACGTCCGTTCCGCCGGGCGCGCACCTCGTAGGGTGGCGCCATGAGTACTTACGTGATCACCGGTGCGGGTAGCGGTATCGGCGCGGAGATCGCCCGCCTGTTGCGGGAGGACGGTCACGATCTGGTCGCGATCGTGCGGTCGGAGCGGCGGGCGGCGGATCTGGCGGGGCCGGGGGTGCGGACGGTGGTGGCCGACCTGGAGCGTCCGGAGACCATCGCCGAGGCGCTGGCGCCGTTGGCGGACGAGACGTTCGCGGGGCTGGTGCACAGTGCGGGCGTCGCGGAGTTGGGCACGGTGGCGGAGACGACCGTGGCCGTGTGGGCGCACACGCTGACCGTGAACGTGATCGCGGTGGCGGAGGTGACGCGTGTGTTGTTGCCGGCGTTGCGGCGTGGGCGGGGTGATGTGGTGTTGCTGAACAGTGGGGCGGGGTTGCGTACGAATGCGGGGTGGGCCGCGTATTCGGCGAGCAAGCACGCGTTGAAGGCGTTCGCGGACGGGCTGCGGGAGGAGGAGCCGGGGTTGCGGGTGAGCAGTGTGTATCCGGGGCGGACGGCTACGGCGATGCAGCGTGGTGTGCGGGAGCAGGAGGGCGGGGTTTACGAGAGCTCGCGCTACAGCGATCCCGTGACGGTGGCGGGGGTCGTGGTGTCGACGCTCGCGCTTCCGGGGGATTCGGTGGTCGGTGACGTGACGGTGCGCTCGCGGGGTTGACGCGGGCCTGTCGTCCTCAAGCGCCGGACGGGCTGGTGTGGCGGGTTCGGTGCCGGGGGCCGGGCTGCGCTCCGAGCCTGGTGCGGTTTCGGGGTCGGGCTGTGCGTTGCTTCGTCCTCAGGCGCCGGACGGGCTGGGTTGGGACCGGTTCGGGTTCCGGGCCGGGCTGCGCCCCGCCTTGTCCTCAAGCGCCGGACGGGCTGATTTGGTTTGGGTCGGGCTGTGCCGTTGCTTCGTCCTCGAGCGCCGGACGGGCTGGATGTGGGCCGGATCGCCTTCGCAGCCGGGCTGCGCCCCGCCTTGTCCTCGAGCGCCGGACGGGCTGGGTTGGGACCGGTTCGGCTTCCGGGCCGGGCTGCGCCCCGCCTTGTCCTCAAGCGCCGGACGGGCTGATTTGGGCTTGGTTCGGCCTTTGGGTCGGGCTGTGCGTTGCTTCGTCCTCGAGCGCCGGACGGGCTGGATGTGGGTCGGATCGCCTTCGCAGCCGGGCTGCGCCCCGCCTTGTCCTCGAGCGCCGGACGGGCTGGGTTGGGACTGGTTCGGGTTCCGGGTCGGGCTGCGCCCTGCCTGTTCTCAAGCGCCGGACGGGCTGGTTTGGGCTTGGTTCGGCTTTTGGGTCGGGCTGTGCGTTGGCTTGGTCAGTGGTTGGGGTTGTCGGTGGGGAGGACGTTTTTTTGGAGGACGTCTACGCCGCAGACTTCCTTGGCGGCTGTTACCGGGTCGTTGGGGAAGCGGAATGAGGTGCGGTCCCAGGCGCCGGTGAAGTTCTTTTTGAAGCGGCTCCAGGTCATGGGTTCTTGGACCGATTCCTGGAGTTCCTTGATTTTGCCGCTGTTGGTGTTGCCGCAGGTCAAGGCGTAGCGGGCGGCTTTGACGCGGATCGGGTCGATGCCCGGGGGGAGGACGGCGTCCGGGGAGGTGTACTGGGCGAACACCCAGGCGATGTCGATTTCCTTCTCGTGGCCCGGGCGGCCTCGGGTGGTGAGTTCCACGTGGGCGGCCAGGGGGTAGGCCAGGCCGAGGATGTCGACGGAGATGCCGTTGAGCGGGGTGTTCGCGCCGTTCATGCCGAGGTTGGTCCATACCGTGGCGACCGGGGCGGGCAGCTTCGGGTCGAGGGCGGTGACGTAGAAGCCGTCGTACCAGGGGTAGACGATCACGTGCGTGTGGTCGGCGCGGGCGGCTTCGGCGGCGGCGGGGAAGCGCGGGTAGTTGGCCACGTAGGAGTAGGCGGTGACCGGGTTGGCGACCTTGAGCGCGCCGATGTAGAAGGCACGTTCGTCGGCGATGCCGCGCGGGCCGATGCCCTCGTAGGGCACCCGGAAGGCGGCCGCGCAGACCACGGCCCAGCCGATCAGCACGGTGGCGGCGGGTACCGCGAGCCGGTTCGCCGGGACCACGAGGATGGGCAGCAGCAGGGTGAACAGGCCGGGCAGCAACATCCGGGCGTGCATGAAGTCGCCGCCGACGCGGATCACGTAGAGCAGCATGACCAGGCCGCACGCCACGGGCACGGCGAAGACGGTGATCCGGGCCCACGCGGTGCGGTCGATCGTGCGCGGGTCCAGCCGGGCGCGGGCGGGGTCGCGGCGTACGCGGAGCACCGCCTGGGCGAGTACGCAGGCGGCGAGTACGGCGAACGGGATCCACAGGTGGTACGGCCCGGTCAGGTCGCGGACGTAGTTCCAGCCCCGGGACCAGTCGCTCGCCGACGCCTCCTTGGTCACGGCGGGCAGCGGCAGCACGACGCCGTAGTAGCCCATCCGGAAGATCTCGTACAGCAGGGGGAGGGTGAACGCGGTGCCGAACAGGGCGAGGGCGCGGAGCGGGCGCGGGCGGCGGATCACGGCGAGCGCGATCAGGAACCCGAGGGTGGCGATGGCCAGGTCGGGGCGCACCGTCGGGCCCAGGCCCGCGACGAAGGCCAGCGTGTAGGCGACGCGGGCGCGCGGGTCGTGCGGGAGGCGGACCAGGAGCCACCAGCAGCCGGCGATCCACAACGTGGTCAGCCCGGTTTCCAGGCCGGAGGTGGCGAAGTCCCACACCGGCGGCAGCGCGAGCAGGGCGATCACGCCGAACGGCACCAGGAGGGGGAGGCGCGCGGTGCGTTCGTGCAGCCGACGGGTGGCCTGGAGCGCGAGGACGTACCCGGCGGTGGTGCACAGCAGCCCCAGATAGACCGCGAGGCGGCCGACGTCGCTCTGGGTGATCCAGGACGCGAGGACCAGGATCCACTGCCACAGCGTGCTCGTGGAGGACTCGGCGCGTTCGCCCACGTTGAACACGGGGCCGTTGCCGGCCAGGATCTGGCGCACGGTGCGGGTGAAGATCAGGCCGTCGTCGCTGATCCAGCGTCGGTGCCAGCCCAGGATCAGCACGATCAGGGCGGGCGTCAGCACCATCGCGAGGTTCCAGCGGGCCGTGCCGCGGGTGGACGGGCCGTCCTCGGGAGGATCGGCCTGTCGCCCGAAGCGCGAGCGCCCGGACAGCACACTCACGAGGCTCATGGTTCGTTGACTCCAGTCGGGGCGGGCGGGCCGACCACACCATAACCACTGATGATCGACTGCCGGACCGATGACGGGCTCAGGAGGGCGAGCAGAATTTCTTCTCGGCCTCGATCGGGTTGGCCGGGATCCGCAGCTTGGTTCGGTCCACGGCGCCGGTCAGGTTCTTCCAGAAGCGCGACGCGGACATCGGTTCGTCGACCGAGTCGACGAGTTCGGCGAGGTCGCCGCAGCGCAGCGCGGCCCGGGCGGCCCGGATGTCCTCCTGGGTGGCGGCGTCCGGCGGGACCAGCGCGTCGCCGGCCGGGTCGACGTAGAGCGCGACGTTCCAGGCGAACGGCAGCAGCTTCTTGTGGCCCGCGGCGGTGTGCCGGGTCTCGGTGATGTGCGCGCCGACGGTGTTGGACAGGCCCCACACGTCGACCACGATTCCGCCGAGCGGGGTGATCGAGCCGCCGACGCCGAGTCGGCCGATGACCAGGCCCTTGTCGTGGTCGAGGTCGGTGCGCAGCGGCAGCGGCGGCACCTTGATGTAGTTGGGGTCCACGAAGAGAAGACGTTCGCCGGTGGCCTTTTCGTTGCGGAACGCCTCTTCTATCGTCGGCAGCGTCCGAATGTGCGCTTCCTCGGTGGTGGGGTTGTCGGTCCTGGTCCACGCGGCGTAGGTGTCGCGTTCGTTCCAGACCTGGTTGCCGTTGCCGTCTGGGGCCGGCGTGGTGATCACGCCGGAGCGCAGCGTGGTGCCGCAGACCACCGCCCAGATCGCGACCAGCACGATCGCGGGGGTCACGAGCCGGTCCAGGGGGGCGAGCAGCAGCGGGAGCAGGACCAGGAGCAGCACGGGCAGCCACATGCGGCCGTGCATGAAGTCGCCGCCGACCTTGAGCACGTACACGGTCTGGCCCAGCGCGGCGACCAGAGGCGTGCCGACGACGATCCAGGTGCGCCGGTCGGCGGGGCGGCGCCGGGTGAGCGCCAGGGCGGCCGCGACCACGATGAGGATCATCGGGATCCACAGGTGGTACGGCTTCATGTAGTCGGTCAGGTAGTCCCAGCCGCGGCCCCACAACGATCCCGACGCCTCCTTGGTGAGGGCGGGCATCGGGAAGATGAGGCCGTAGTAGCCCATCCGGAAGATCTCGTAGGCGGCGGGCAGGAACCCGGCGCAGGCGAGCATCGCCAGGGCCTTGGGCCAGCGGGCGCGGATCAGCAGGAACTGGGCGGCGAGCAGGATCACCATGGTCAGGCCCAGGTCGGGGCGGACCAGGGGGCCCAGGCCGAACCAGAAGGACAGGGCGAGGGTGCGCCGGGTGGTGTGGGTGCCGACCGGGCGCAGCCAGGTGCCGATCAGCAGCCACCACGACAGGCCGATCCAGAACAGGATCAGGCCGGTCTCCATGCCGGCGGTGGCGAAGTCCCACACGGAGGGGACGGCGATGAACACGAGCACGCCGGCGGGCAGCAGCAGCCGGGTGACCGCCAGGCCGCGGAAGAGCCGGCGGGTGCCGTCCAGGGACAACCACAGGCCGGCGACCGACAGGATCAGGCCGGTGTAGACGGCGGTGGGCGCGTAGTCGAACGGGGTGATGCCGCCGAGCAGCGCGAGCAGCCATTGCCACAGCGTGCTGGTGGAGGTCTCCACACGTTCGCCGGCGCTGTACACGGGGCCGTTGCCGGCCAGGATCTCGCGGACCGCGCGGGTGAAGATGAGGCCGTCGTCGGTGATCCAGCGCTGGTGCCAGCCCATGATCGCGAAGATCAGTGTGGGCAGGCCCAGGGCGAGCAGGTCCGGCAGTGGGACGCGGGCGCGCCTGCGCTCGGCGGTGGGCCGGGTCGGCGCGGCGGCGGTGTCCGCGGTGCCCGCCTCGGGAGCCGATGGGGGCTCGCCGGTCGGGGACTGTAGGTCCGGGTCGGCGACGCGTGCGGCGTCGGCGGGCCCGGAGGTGCCGGGGGGAGGGGTCACGTGGTCTCGTTCGTTTCCTGGGCGGGGGCGCCCGCCGTCTGCTGCACGTCGCTGCCGTCCCGCCGGCCGTCGACCGCCCGCCGGGGGCGCGTATCCGAAGTCCGCTGATCCTAACGCACCTGCATGCGCCCTATTGGGTGACCCGGGGGTGGGGAAGGCTTGCCCGGGGCGGCCTCGGGGCGGCCTCGGGGCGGGCGGTCACCCAACGTACTTGCATAGTGATTCGGCTGTCCGTATAGTCATGCTCCTGACAAGGAGGCGGTAATGGGGGCCAAGGCGGCACTGGCCGGGGCGAGTGGATACGCGGGCGGGGAGATTCTGCGCCTGCTGCTCGCACACCCGGAGATCGAGATCGGCACGCTCACGGCGGGGTCCAACGCGGGCCGACGCCTGGGCGAGCTGCAGCCGCACCTGCTGCCGTTGGCCGACCGCGTCCTCGTCGAGACCACGGCCGAGAACCTGGCGGGGCACGACGTGGTCTTCCTGGCCCTGCCGCACGGACAGTCCGGCGCGCTGGCCACGCAACTGGGCGCCGACGTGCTCGTGGTGGACTGCGGCGCCGACTACCGGCTGCGCGACGGCGCCGACTGGGAGGAATTCTACGGATCCCCCCATGCCGGGACATGGCCCTACGGACTGCCCGAGCTGCCGGGCGGGCGCGCCGCGCTCGCCGGCACCCGGCGGATCGCGGTGCCGGGCTGCTACCCGACCGTCTCGCTGCTGTGCACGGTGCCCGCCACCGCCGCCGACCTGGTCGAGCCCGACTGGGTCGTGGTCGCCGCCTCCGGCACCTCCGGGGCGGGCAAGGCGCCCAAGCCGCACCTGCTGGGCAGCGAGGTGATGGGCTCCGCGAGCGCCTACGGCGTCGGCGGGGTGCACCGGCACACGCCGGAGATCGTCCAGGGGCTGCGCGCGGTCACCGACGCGCCGGTCACGGTGTCCTTCACCCCGACGCTGGTGCCCATGTCGCGCGGCATCCTGGCCACCTGCACCGCCCGGCTGCGGCCGGGCGTCACCGCCGAGGCGGTTCGGGCGGCCTACACCGCGGCCTACGCCGACGAGGGCTTCGTACACCTGCTCGCCGAGGGCCAGTGGCCCGCGACCGCGATGGTCTACGGCGCGAACACGGCCGTCGTACAGGTCACCGTCGACGAGCGCGCGGGCCGCGTCGTGGTGGTCGGCGCGATCGACAACCTCGCCAAGGGCACCGCCGGCGGCGCCATCCAGAGCACCAACATCGCCCTCGGCCTCGCCGAGGACCTGGGACTGAGCAAGACGGGGGTAGCGCCGTGAGCGTCACCGCAGCACAGGGCTTCCGCGCCGCGGGCGTGGCCGCGGGCCTCAAGAGCACGGGCGCGCCCGACGTGGCGCTGATCGTCAACGACGGCCCCTCGATCGCCGGGGCGGCGGTGTTCACCTCCAACCGGGTCAAGGCCGCGCCGGTGGTGTGGTCCGAGCAGGTGGTCAAGGCCGGTCTCGTGCAGGCGGTCGTGCTCAACTCCGGCGGCGCCAACGCGTGCACCGGCACCGAGGGCTTTCGCAACACGCACGCCACCGCCGAGAAGGTCGCCGAGACGCTCGGGCTGAACGCGGGCGAGATCGTGGTGGCCTCCACCGGCCTGATCGGCGTGCAACTGCCGATGGACCGGCTGCTGCCGGGCGTCGACAAGGCGGCCGCGGCACTGAGCGCCGACGGCGGCGAGGCCGCGGCGATCGCGATCAAGACCACCGACACCGTGCACAAGCAGTCCGTGGTCACCGACCCCGCCGGGTGGACCGTCGGCGGCATGGCCAAGGGAGCGGGCATGCTCGCCCCCGGCCTGGCCACCATGCTCGTCGTGCTCACCACCGACGCCGCGGTCGACGCCGAGACGCTGGACGCGGTGCTGCGCGGCGCCACGCACACCACGTTCGACCGGATCGACTCCGACGGCTGCATGTCCACCAACGACACCGTGTTGCTGATGGCCTCCGGCGCCTCCGGCGTCGAGCCCGACCTCGCCGCGTTCGCCGAGGCGGTGCGCGCCGTCTGCGGCGACCTCGCCCGGCAGTTGATCGGCGACGCCGAGGGCGCGAGCAAGGACATCCGGATCGACGTGGCGGGCGCCGCGACGGAGGCCGACGCGCTCGAAGTGGCCCGCTCGATCGCCCGGAACAACCTGTTCAAGTGCGCCGTGCACGGCGAGGACGCCAACTGGGGCCGAGTGCTCGCCGCGATCGGCACCACCGCCGCGACCTTCGACCCCGACCGGCTCGACGTCGCCTTCAACGGCGTGTGGGTGTGCCGGGACGGCTTCGTCGGCGAGGACCGCGAGCTGGTCGACATGACCCCGCGCGAGACGCACATCGTGGCCGACCTCAACGCCGGCGAGGCCGCCGTGACGGTGTGGACCAACGACCTCACCGCCGACTACGTCCACGAGAACTCGGCCTACTCGTCATGACCGGTACCGACAGCCAGACGAGGGGGAGCGGGATGCGGACGGAACCGGCCGACAAACAGGGGCGCAACAACGCGGCACTGGCCAAGGCGCACACGCTGATCGAGGCGTTGCCGTGGTTGGAGCGCTTCTACGGCAAGACCGTGGTGATCAAGTTCGGCGGCAACGCCATGGTCGACGACGCGCTCAAGCAGGCGTTCGCCCAGGACCTGGTGTTCCTGCGGTTCGCCGGGCTGCGCCCGGTGATCGTGCACGGCGGCGGCCCGCAGATCAGCGCGCAGCTCGACCGGCTCGGCATCGAGTCCTCGTTCGCGGGCGGCCTTCGGGTGACCACGCCCGAGGCGATGGACGTGGTGCGCATGGTCCTCGCCGGCCAGGTGCAGCGCGAGATCGTCGGCCTGATCAACCGGCACGGGCCGTTCGCCATCGGGATGACCGGCGAGGACGCGCACACGATGACCGCGGAGAAGCGGCTCGCGGTCGTGGACGGCGAGTCGGTCGACATCGGCCTGGTCGGCGACATCGTCGAGGTCGACCCCGGCGCGATCCGGGCGCTGCTCGACGACAACCGGATACCGGTGATCTCCTCGATCGCGCGCGGTGCCGACGGGCACGTCTACAACGTCAACGCCGACACCGCGGCCTCGGCGCTCGCGGTGGCGCTCGGCGCGGAGAAGCTGGTCGTGCTCACCGACGTCGAGGGGCTGTACGCCGACTGGCCGGTCAGCGACGAGGTGATATCGCGCCTGGACGCCGACGAGTTGGCCGCGCTGATGCCGAACCTGTCCACCGGCATGCTGCCCAAGATGGAGGCGTGCCTGCGGGCCGTGCAGGCCGGGGTGCCGGCCGCACACGTGCTCGACGGGCGCGTCGCGCACTCGCTGCTCCTCGAGGTGTTCACCGACGAGGGGATCGGGACCATGGTGGTGCCCGCCCGGGACAAGCCCGCCGCGGTCGCGGCCGACATCGACCACGCGAACATCGACCACGAAGACTCCGAGGGGGCGGCGTGACCATCACCGAGAGCGGTGCCGCCGGTGCGCTGACGCAGCGGTGGAACCAGGCGCTGATGCACAACTACGGCACACCCGCGATCGAGCTGACCAGCGGCTCGGGCGCGCGCGTCGTGGACGGCGCGGGCAACACCTACGTCGACTTCCTCGGCGGCATCGCGGTCAACGCGCTCGGCCACGCGCACCCGGCGATCGCCGCCGCGGTGAGCGCGCAGCTGGGCCGGCTGGGCCACGTGTCCAACCTCTACATCGCCGAACCGCCCGTGGCACTCGCCGAGCGGCTGCTCGGTCTGTTCGGCCGCCCCGGCCGGGTCTACTTCGGCAACTCGGGCGCCGAGGCCAACGAGGCCGCGTTCAAGATCGCCCGGCGCACCGGCCGGCCGCAGGTCATCGCCGCCGAGGGCGGCTTCCACGGCCGCACCATGGGCGCGCTGGCGATGACCGGCCAGCCCGCCAAGCGCGAGCCGTTCGCCCCGCTGCCCGGCGGCGTCGACTTCGTGCCCTACGGCGACGTCGACGCGCTGCGCGCCGCCGTCGGTCCGCAGACCGCCGCGGTGATCCTGGAGCCCATCCAGGGCGAGAGCGGCGTGGTCATGCCCGGCGAGGGCTACCTGGCCGCGGCCCGGGAGATCACCGCCGCGCACGGCGCGCTGCTGATCCTGGACGAGATCCAGACCGGCATAGCCCGCACCGGCGCCTGGTTCGCCCACCAGCCGCTCGGCATCGAGCCCGACGTGGTGACGCTGGCCAAGGGCCTGGGCGGCGGGCTGCCGATCGGCGCCTGTGTCGCCTTCGGATCCGCGGCCGAGTTGTTCCAGCCGGGCCAGCACGGCACCACGTTCGGCGGCAACCCGATCTGCTGCGCCGCGGCGCTCGCGGTGCTCGACACGATCGAGAACGACGACCTGTGCACCCGTTCGGCGCAACTCGGCGAACGACTGCGGGCGGGAATCGACAAGATCGCCCATCCGCTCGTCGACGAAGTGAGCGGAGCGGGCCTGTTGATCGGTATCGTGCTCACCGCACCGGTGGCGCAGGCCGTGCAACGGGCGGCGCAGGACGCGGGTTTCCTCGTCAACGCCGCCGTGCCCACCCGGGTCCGGCTCGCCCCGCCGCTCGTCGTCGACGACGCGGACGTGGACGCGCTGCTCGGGGCGCTGCCCGCAATCCTGGACGCCGGCCTCGCCGCCGTACCCGCCGGAGGAACTTCGTGAACACCGTCCGACGACGACGCGTGCGGCGCTAGGCGGGGTCGGCCCATGACCAGCGAGCCCGGCGGCAGCGAGCCCGGCACCGACGCGACCCCGGTCGAGGGCGTATACGCGGTGCCCAGCACCCGGATCGCCCGCCACCGGCGGATCGTCGACATCCTGACCCGACACCCGGTCCGGTCGCAGAACCAACTCGCCCGGCTGCTCGCCGAGGACGGCCTCGCCGTCACCCAGGCCACGCTGTCCCGGGACCTCGACGAACTCGGCGCGGTGAAGATCCGCGACGCGGAGGGATCGCTGATCTACGCCGTGCCGGCGGAGGGCGGCGATCGCACCCCCCGGGCGCCGCTGGAGGAGTCCGCGGTCGAGGGGCGGCTGTCCCGGCTGGCCGGGGAACTGCTGGTGTCGGCCGAGGCGTCGGGCAACCTCGTGGTGGTGCGCACACCGCCCGGGGCGGCCCAGTTCCTGGCCTCCGCGATGGACCACGCCGAGTCCCGGTTGATCCTGGGCACCATCGCCGGCGACGACACCATCCTGATGGTCTCGCGCGACCCGGAGGGCGGCGCGGCGCTCGCCGCGTACCTCCTGGCGCTCGCCGAGCACAAGGGATAGGCGGGCCGGCCCGGCCGCAACCACCCACTTCCGCACACCGCCAGAGCGCTCGGCTCGGGCCGAACCCCGCACCACATCTGCCGAACCGCTCATTCGTAAGGAGAAATCGCTCGTGACCGAGCGCGTCGTACTCGCCTATTCCGGAGGTCTAGACACCTCCGTCTGTATCCCATGGATCGCCGAGGAGACCGGCGCCGAGGTCATCGCGGTGGCCGTCGACGTCGGCCAGAACGGCGAGGACCTGGACATCATCCGCAAGCGGGCGCTGGCCTGCGGCGCGGTCGAGGCCGAGGTCGCGGACGCCCGCGACGAGTTCGCCGACGGCTACTGCCTGCCGGCCATCCGGGCCAACGCGCTCTACATGGACCGCTATCCGCTGGTCTCCGCGCTGTCTCGGCCGGTGATCGTCAAGCACCTGGTCGCCGCCGCGCGGAAGCACGGCGCGACCACCGTCGCGCACGGCTGCACCGGCAAGGGCAACGACCAGGTCCGCTTCGAGGTGGGCATCTCCTCCCTCGCCCCCGACCTGACCTGCATCGCCCCGGTCCGCGACTACGCGATGACCCGGGACAAGGCGATCGCCTTCGCCGAGGCGAAGAACCTGCCGATCGTCACCACGAAGAAGTCGCCGTACTCGATCGACCAGAACGTCTTCGGGCGGGCCGTGGAGACCGGCTTCCTGGAGGACATCTGGAACGCGCCGATCGAGGACGTGTACGAGTACACGCAAAACCCGGCCGACGCGCGGGACGCGGACGAGGTGGTGATCACCTTCGAGCACGGCGCGCCGGTGGCCGTCGACGGCCGCGAGGTCACCGTGCTCCAGGCGATCGAGGAGCTGAACCGGCGGGCGGGCGCGCAGGGCGTGGGCCGGATCGACATGGTCGAGGACCGGTTGGTCGGCATCAAGAGCCGCGAGGTCTACGAGGCCCCGGGCGCGATCGCGCTGATCACCGCGCACCAGGAGTTGGAGAACGTCACCGTCGAGCGCGAACTGGCCCGCTACAAGCGCACCATCGAGCAGCGCTGGGCCGAACTGGTCTACGACGGCCTGTGGTTCTCCCCGCTCAAGCGGGCCCTCGACGGCTTCGTCGCCGAGGCCAACCGGCACGTGTCCGGCGACATCCGGATGACGCTGCACGGCGGGCGGGCCGTGGTCACCGGTCGGCGCAGCGAGGAGTCGCTCTACGACTTCGGTCTCGCCACCTACGACACCGGCGACACGTTCGACCAGTCGCAGGCCAAGGGCTTCATCGAGCTGTTCGGGCTCTCCGGCAAGATCGCCGCGCGGCGGGACGGGCAATCGTGACCGACAACACCGACCGGGTGAGCCTGTGGGGCGGCCGTTTCTCCGGCGGCCCCTCCGAGGCTTTGGCCCTGCTCTCCGCCAGCGTGCACTTCGACTGGCGGCTCGCGCCGTACGACATCGCCGGCTCCCGGGCGCACGCCCGGGTCCTGCACGCGGCCGCACTGCTCACCGACGACGAGCTGGCCCGCATGCTGGCCGGCCTGGACACGCTCCGAGAGCACGTCGAGTCCGGTGTCCTGGTCGCCACCATCGCCGACGAGGACGTGCACACCGCGCTGGAGCGCGGCCTGCTCGACATCCTCGGCCCCGACCTGGGCGGCAAGCTGCGCGCGGGCCGTTCGCGCAACGACCAGATCGCCACCCTGGGCCGGATGTACCTGCGCGACCACGCGCGGATCCTGGGCCGGCTGCTCGCCGACCTCCAGGAGGCGCTGATCGAGCAGGCCGCCGCGCATCCCGACGCGGTGATGCCGGGCCGCACCCACCTCCAGCATGCCCAGCCGGTGCTGCTCGCGCACCACCTGCTCGCCCACGTGCAGGCCTTCGCGCGCGACGCCGACCGGCTGCGCGACTGGGACCGGCGCGCCGACGTGTCGGCGTACGGGTCCGGCGCGCTCGCCGGATCCTCCCTCGGGCTCGACCCCGAGTCGGTGGCCCGCGACCTCGGCTTCTCCGCGTCGTCGGCGAACTCGATCGACGGCACCGCCTCGCGCGACTTCGCCGCGGAGTTCGCGTTCGTCACCGCGATGCTCGGGGTGAACCTGTCCCGGCTGGCCGAGGAGATCATCGTCTGGAACACGAAGGAGTTCTCCTTCGTCACGCTGGACGACGCCTTCTCCACCGGCTCCTCGATCATGCCGCAGAAGAAGAACCCCGACATCGCGGAGCTGGCGCGCGGCAAGTCGGGCCGGCTGATCGGCAACCTGACCGGCTTGATGGCCACCCTGAAGGCGCTGCCGCTGGCCTACAACCGCGACCTCCAGGAGGACAAGGAGCCGGTCTTCGACTCGTGCGACACGCTCGAAGTCCTGCTCCCGGCGTTCACCGGGATGATCGCCACGCTCACCTTCCACCGCGAGCGGCTGGCCGAACTGGCGCCGGCCGGCTTCTCGTTGGCCACCGACATCGCCGAGTGGCTGGTCCGCCGCGGCACCCCGTTCCGGGTGGCGCACGAGGTGGCCGGCGCGTGTGTGAAGTACTGCGAGCCGCGCGGGATCGAGCTGTGGGACCTGACGGACGATCAACTCGCGGAGATCTCGCCGGAGTTGACCCCGGAGGTGCGCTCGGTACTGACCGTGTCCGGCTCGGTCGCCTCGCGTGACGGACACGGGGGCACCGCCCCGGTCCGGGTCGCCGAGCAACTCGGCGAGCTTCGGGCGGACCTGGCCGGCCAGCGCAAGTGGGCCGGCGTGTAACGCCGTACGGCACCGGGATCGACCTGAGACGATGGGCCCGCAACCTCCGGGGGGAGGTGGCGGGCCCATCGTCGTGTCCGCATGCCGTGAGACGTCCGGTTCGGGGTGATTGCACGAGTGTGAGCGTAAGTTGCGGTTCCATTCCCAATTGTGAAATCGCGGTTACCAAAAGCGACCATTCGTGTTCGCTCCGTTGATTCCGTATTAGGGTCGGCTCGGATCGAGGGGAGGGATCGGCATGCTCGATCACCTGCGTCGAATACGTTCCCAGGGGGAGAAGTCCGCCGCCGTGCTCGCGGATCTGCCGGTCGGCGCGCTGCTGCGCGGTGTCCCCTCCTCGGTGGGCTTCGGGGTGCGCTCCTATGTGCGGTCGCTGCGCGCCGAGCGGCGCCGATATCCCGAGATACCCACCGTGTTCCCCACCCCGGGACTGGTCTCCGCGGCCTTCCTGGACGAACTCGTGGTGGCCGTCCTGGCCGGCGGCCGACTGTCCCCGGACCCCGAGGACGCCCAACGGATCCGGACCGAGATCGCCGACGCGGTGGCCAAGTTCCGCGCCGAGGGCTACCTCGACGATCCGACCCGGTTCCACCCCGAACCGCCCGCCCCGGAGGACCCGGTGCTCCGGGACCGGCTCTACGGCACCATCGGCTACGAGCAACTGACCTTCGAGAGCGGGTACATGCCCCGGGCCGGGGTGCCGGGGGCCACCCGGTGGCAGGGCGCGGGCGCCAATCAGCGGGTCTGGGCGTACGTACTGCGCCACCCCGGCGCACCGCGGCCGTGGCTGGTGAACCTGCACGGATTCGGCATGGGCCGACCCGGCGACCTGGCCACGTTCCGCTCGCCGCGGCTGCACCGCGAACTCGGCGTCAACGTGATCCACCCGGTGCTGCCCATGCACGGGCCGCGCAAGAGCACGCGCACCCACGACGGCACGTTCATCTCGTTCGACTACCTCGGCAACGTGCACGGCCTGGGACAGGCCGTGTGGGACGTGCGCCGCTGCCTGGACTGGGTGCGCGGGCAGGGCGACGCCGACACCCCCGTCGCCGTGCACGGGCTCTCGCTGGGCGGCTACGTCGCCGCCCTGGTCGCGGGCCTGGAGGACCTGGACTGCGTGGTCGTCGGCGTGCCCTCGGTCGACATGGCGTGGGTGATGTCGCACCACGTACCCGGCGACATCGAGCGCGAGGTGCGCGCGGCGGGGTTGCTCGGCGCCGACGCCGAGACGGTCCATCGTGTGGTCTCGCCGCTGGCGGTGACCCCCCGCGTGCCGCTGGAGCGGCGCTTCGTCTACGCCGGCCTGGCCGATCGGATGGCCACGCCACAGCAGGCGTACCGGCTCTGGAAGCACTGGGAGGAACCATCCGTCTGCTGGTACCGCGGCTCGCACATCGGAGCCGTGTGGAACCGGCGGGCGCACCGCTTCATCGAGGATGCCCTGACCTCGTCGGGCATCGGGAGGAGGAATACCTGGTGAAGCTCTCCGGTCTGGATTCGGCATTCCTGGCCCTGGAGTCGCGGGAGTGGCCGGCGCACGTCGTCTGCCTGACCATCGTCGACGCCTCGGACACCGGAGGCCGCGTCGACCGCGCCGCGTTCGCGCGCACGCTTGCCTCGCGACTGCCCCGGCTGCCGCTGCTGCGCCGCAAACTGGTCCGCGGCCCGTGGGGGCTGGCCCGGCCGCACTGGGTCGACGACCCCGACTTCGAGCTGGGCAACCACCTGCGTCGGGCCACCCTGGCGGCCCCCGGCGGCCGGCGCGAACTGACCGCCATGGCCGAGGAGATCTACCGCCACCGCCTGGACCGCGACCGCCCGCTGTGGGAGTGGTGGATCGTCGACGGCCTGGAGAACGGGCGGGTCGCGCACCTGTGGAAGGTGCATCACGCGTGCATCGACGGGCGCTCCGGCGCCGCGATGCAGGAGATCTTCTTCGACGCCGTCCCCGACCCGCCGGCCGAGCCGACGCCCGCGCCGGTGCTCGCGCCGAGCGAGTCGGGCGGGGTGCCCGAGGGATGGGACGCGTTCCGCGAGGGCGCGCTCTCGCTGGCCGGCACGCCCGTACGGGTGGGCCGGCAACTCGGCCGCCTGGGACAGGGCGTGGTGCAGGCCGCGCTGACCGGGCGGCTGGGCCGGGCGTTGCCGCTGAACGTGCCCAGGACCCGGTTCAACGAGCCGATCGGCCCGCACCGGGCGTACGGCTTCTGCAGTGTCTCGCTCTCCGACGTCAAGCTGGTCAAGAACGCCTTCGGGGTCAAGGTCAACGACGTGGTGCTCGCGATGGTGTCCGGTGCGCTGCGCGAACACCTCGACGCCCTGGGCGAGTTGCCCGAGCGAGAACTGGTCGCCACGGTGCCGGTGGACGCCACGCACGGCGGCGAGCGAGCCGGCGGCAACCTGATCACCGGGATGCTGGTGGGGCTGGCCACCGACGTGGCCGAGCCCGGCGAGCGGCTGCTGTGCGTGCACGAGAACTCCGACGCGGCCAAGGCCGTACAGAGCGCGATGGGCAGCGAGTTGCTCACGGGTCTGGCCGAGGCGCCGCCGCCGGCGCTGCTCGGGGCGCTCGGCGGGCTCTACCGCGAGGCGCGACTCGCGTCCGTGTTGCCGGCGTTGTGCAACGCCACCGTCTCGAACGTGCCCGGTCCGCGCAGGCCGCTGTATGCCCACGGGCAGAGGGTGGAGGCGTTCCACTCGATGGGGATCATCGCCGACGGCTTCGGACTGTTCATCGGTGGCATGAGCTACGACGACCGGATCGACATCGGCGTGCTGGCCGATCGGGACGCGCTGCCGGACCCGTTCGCCCTGGCGGACGCCATCGTCGAGCAGTTGAACCACCTGTTGAAGGCGGCGGACGAGGTCGCGCCGCCGCGCCCGACGCGGGATCTGCCGGCCGAGCCCTTCGGCGTGGGGGACGCGGAGGGCGGGGCCGAGGCCGCCGCGCCCAAGGTGCCCGGTCCGCGCCGGGTCGAGGAGGATCGTGCGGTCGACGCCGCCGGGTTCGAGGCGGGGCGCGCGTGAGCAGAACGGCACTGGTCACCGGCGCCAACTCCGGGCTCGGCCTGGCCACCGTGCTGGCGCTGGCCCGGGCGGGCGTGGACACCGTCGGCAGTGTGCGCACGGCGGCCAAGGCCGAGTCGGTCCTGGCCGCGGCGACCGCGGCCGGGGTCGAGGTGCGCACCGTGCTCCTGGACGTCACCGACGCGGCCGGCGGCGAGGACGTGATCGAGCGGATCCGTCCCGACATCCTGGTCAACAACGCCGGCGGTACCTCGTTCGCCCCCGTGCTCGACGTGTCGGAGGAGGACGCCCGCCACCAGCTGGAGACCGCGCTGTTCGGCCCGATGCGGCTGGCCCGCTTCGCCGTTCCGCACATGCGCGAACGCGGGTGGGGCCGGGTGGTGCAGATCTCCTCGCTGGCCGGGCGGATCACGTACCCGCTGCTGGGCTGGTATCAGGCCGGGAAGCACGCGATGGAGGCGGCGTCCGACGCGTTGCGGGTGGAGTTGGCCGGGGCCGGGATCGATGTCGTGGTGGTCTCGCCCGGCGGCTTCCGCAGCGGCGCCACTGCGGAGATGGCCGATGCGGTCGAGCGCCATCGCGGCACCGCGTTCGCGACCGCGTTCCGCCGGATGGACCTGGGCTTTTCGATCATGAAGCCGCTGTGGAGCGAGCCGGAGACGGTCGCCGACACGATCGCCCTGGCCGCCACCACGAAGTCGCCCAAGTCGCGCTACGTGGTCGGGGCCGACGCACACCTGACGCTGCTCGTGCACCAGGCCACCGAACCGTTCGCGATGGTGCGCGCGCTCAAGGAGGGAGTCGTCCGCCGCGTCACGGGCCTCTAGCCGGCCGAGCCGGTCGGCCGGGTCACCCGGAGTGGATGGCGAGCCGCGCACAGTGGCCACATCGCGCGTTCCACGACACGCATTTTTCCGGCGATTCACCCCATCGGGCGCACTTCGTCGAACACGCTGCCTGAACACCGGATTGCGCGTAGGTGAGGGCCGGGTAGAAGTCCGGGAAAAGCCGTGTGGAACAGTGACGAATGCAGTGTTCACGCGCGTGTTCGAGAAGGGGACAACCCTCCCCCTTCGCGACGGGCACGGGGCTCGACGCTGCGGCACACACATCCGCGCGGTGATCAGGGCGATCAGGGGAGCAATCCGATGGGGCAGAACGTGGGTATCGGCACGGCGGACGTATCCGACGCCGAGCAGATTCTCAAGCTTCAGTACCTCTGTTACCAGGGCGAGGCCGCCCTGTACAACGACTACGGCATCGAGCCGCTGACGCAGAGCCTGGAGAGCCTGCGCGCCGAGTT
Source organism: Embleya hyalina (assembly GCF_003967355.1). GTDB lineage: Bacteria > Actinomycetota > Actinomycetes > Streptomycetales > Streptomycetaceae > Embleya > Embleya hyalina. The sequence continues at coordinate 747,147 of NZ_BIFH01000014.1, forward strand.
CGAGACGCACACCGTGCTGGTGGCGCGTCTGGGCGAGGAGGTCGTCGGCTCGGTGCGCGGCACCATCGACGACGGTGTGGCCCGGATCGGCAAGCTGATCGTGCACCCCCGGCTGCAGCGGCACATGCTCGGCACCCGGCTGCTGCGCGCGATCGAGGCGAAACTCGCCGACGCCGCCGAGTACGAGTTGTTCACCGGTCACCGCAGCGAGAACAACCTGCGGCTGTACGAACGCCTCGGCTACGTCTCCGGCCGGATCGAGAAGGTCAGCCCCCGGCTGAGCCTGGTCTACCTGCGCAAGACCGCCGTCCTCGCGGCCTGATCGACGCCCGCGGGACGAAGCACCCCCGAAGCCCCGGCCACCATGGAATCCATGGTGGCCGGGGCTTCGTCGGCTCCGGTCGCAGGTGCTCGGGCGGGATGACATTTCCATTGCGAGGCGGGTGTCTGCTTTAATCGGATCATGTTCACGACGGCTCACATCTCCGGCACCGCGGCTACCGCCACGGGTTGTCGTTGCATGCGCCGTTCGTGTCAGATGTGTCGAATGTGTGGCTGTTGAGGATTTGAGGGCCTGACCCCTCTCCCGGGCCGAGCGCTCCGCGCCCCCGGTGTCACCCCCGCCACGCCCCCTGTGTGATCGAGTCGCGCGGCCCTTCGTCGGGCCCGATTCGGCACGCACATCCACCCGAGGACTTCACGGTGATCCGTACCACTGCCCTGAGCAAGGTCTATCGCAGCCGAGAACGGCAGGTGACCGCGCTCGACGGGGTCGACCTGCACGTACGCGAAGGCGAGATCTTCGGCGTGCTCGGCCGCAGCGGCGCCGGCAAGAGCACCCTGATCCGCTGCGTCAACCTCCTGGAACGTCCCACGTCGGGCACCGTCGAGGTGGGCGGGCGCGAGTTGACCTCGCTGTCGGCGAGCGCGCTGCGCGCCGAGCGGCGCGGCATCGGGATGATCTTCCAGCACTTCAACCTCCTCTCCAGCCGCACCGTCGCCGGGAACGTCGCGGTACCGCTGGAGATCGCGGGGGTGCCGCGCCGGGACCGGGCCCGCCGGGTCGCCGAACTGCTCGACCTGGTCGGCCTCGTCGAGCACGCCAAGGCGTATCCCGCACAGCTGTCCGGCGGGCAGAAGCAGCGGGTGGGCATCGCCCGCGCGCTGGCCGCCGAACCGCGCGTGCTGCTGTCCGACGAGGCCACCTCGGCGCTCGACCCGGAGACCACCCGCTCGATCCTGGCCCTGCTGCGCGACCTGCGCGACCGACTCGGCCTGACCATCCTGCTGATCACCCACGAGATGGACGTGGTCAAGAACATCTGCGACTCGGCCGCGCTGATGGAGGGCGGCCGGATCGTCGAGTCGGGCACGGTGCCCGAGTTGCTCGGCCGCTCCGACTCGCGGCTGGCCCGGGAGATGTTCCCGCTGGGTACGCCCGCCTTGCTCGCGGGCCGCACGCTGGTCGACATCACCTTCCGCGGCGAGGAGACGGCGCAGCCGTTCATCTCCACCCTCGCGCGCACCTACAACGTCGACGTCAACGTCCTGGGCGCGGCCGTGGAGAGCGTCGGCGGCCGGCAGATCGGCCGGATGCGGATCTCGCTCGACGGCACCTTCGAGCACAACGTGGTGCCGATCGGCTACCTGCGCGAGCAGGGCCTCCAGGTCGACGTGATCGACGAGGCCGAAGCCGGGTCGGGGACCGAACACACCACCTCGGACGCCGACGTCGCCGCCGCCGACGGCGTGGCGCTCGCGGGCAAGGAGCTCTGACGATGACCTGGTCCGAGATGCGGCCACTGCTGGAGACGGCCACCCAGGAGACGCTGTACATGGTCGGCGTCGCGACGCTGATCACCGTACTGATCGGTCTGCCGATCGGGCTCCTGCTCGTCCTCACCGACCGCGGCGGGCCGTTGTCCTTCGCGCCGGCGAACAAGCTGCTCGGCCTGGTGGTCAACGTGGGGCGGTCGATCCCGTTCCTGATCCTGCTCGTCGCGCTGATCCCGTTCACCCGCTGGGTGACCGGGACCACCATCGGCACCGACGCCGCGATCGTGCCGCTGACCGTGGGCGCCATCCCGTTCTTCGCGCGCCTGGTGGAGACCGCGGTGCGCGAGGTGGACCGGGGCCTGATCGAGGCCGCCCAGTCGATGGGCGCGGGCACGTTCACCGTCGTGCGCAAGGTGCTCGTGCGCGAGGCGGTGCCGTCGATCATCTCCGCGATCACCGTGACCGTCGTCGCGATCGTCGGCTACTCCGCGATGGCGGGTGTGGTCGGCGGCGGCGGGCTCGGCGACCTGGCCATCCGCTACGGCTACCAACGCTTCGAGACGAACCTGATGCTCGTCACCATCGCGGTGCTCGTCGTCCTGGTTCAACTCGTGCAATTCCTCGGCGACCTGCTCTCCCGCAGGCTCGCCCACCGCTAGCGCGGCACGTCGCCCTAGCCCCCGTACGACGCGAGGCATTCCGCCCGCGTACACCGCACCACCAGGAAAGGCACTCTTCGTGCGTATCGACAAGTTCGTCGCCATCTCCGCCGTCGCCGCCCTCGGACTCGGTCTCGCCGCCTGCGGCAGCGACGACAAGAAGGGCTCGTCCGCCTCCGACCCGCTCAAGGTCGCCGCCTCCGCCGTCCCGCACGCGCAGATCCTGAAGTACATCAAGGACAACCTCGCCGCGAAGGAGGGCCTGAAGCTGGAGATCAAGGAGTTCTCGGACTACACCCAGCAGAATCCGGCCCTGGACGAGGGCGCGGTCGACGCCAACTTCTTCCAGCACAAGCCGTATCTGGCGGAGTACAACAAGGAGAAGGGCAAGAGCCTGACCCCCGTGGTGCCGGTGCACCTGGAGCCGCTCGCGCTCTACTCCAAGAACGTCAAGTCGCTCGCCGAACTCAAGGACGGCGCGACCATCGCGTTCCCGAACGACGCCACCAACGGCGGTCGTGCGCTCAAGCTGCTCGCCGACAACGGCGTGATCAAGCTCAAGGACGGCGCCACCACCACGGCGACCGAGAAGGACATCGCCGACAACCCGAAGAAGCTCAAGTTCAAGGCGATCGAGGCGGCGCAGCTGCCCCGCGCGCTAGACGACGTGGACGGCGCGGTGATCAACGGCAACTACGCGCTGGACGCGGGGCTGACCCCGGGCAAGAACGGCGTCGCGGTGGAGAAGGCCGACAACAACCCCTACGCGAACGTCCTGGTGGTCAAGAAGGGCAAGGACACCGACCCGCGCGTGCAGAAGCTGGCGAAGCTGCTGAACTCGCCCGAGGTGAAGAAGTACATCGCCGACGAGTACAAGGGCAACGTGCTCGCCGCGTTCTGATCCCGGCGGCGTGATCCCACCGCCCGCGCCGCGGCGCACACCCACCACGGCCCCCGCCCACCGGCGGGGGCCGTGGCGTGTTTCGGGGCATGTGAGAGGGTGTGGCCGACAGCAGGGAAGGAATCCGGCGGATCGTGCGGAGCACCTTCGGGCCCGGTGTCGAGGTGTGTTCGCGGCCGTACGAGACGCGGACCACACCTCGATGCCGGTACATCCGGAGGCGGCGGCGCGATGCGGCAACCCGGAGCGGTCCCGCCACTGTGAACGCACGCCCTCGGGCGGACGTGAGCCAGAGACTTGCCGCTGTCCGGGACCCCGAACGCGGGTCCCGCCACCGACCAGGGCGTGGACACCCGAGGGAGGCCGAAGGCGCATGCCTGCGTGCTTGATACCGATGTTCCCGGCGATGCTCCTACCGATACACACGGCACGGACATCCGATGGCGGATCGACGATGCCGGGCCGGCGCCGATGAGCGCCGCCTACCCGTTCTCCGCCATCGTCGGACTGGCCGACCTGCGCCTGGCCCTGGTGTTGAACGCGGTCTCGCCCGCGGTCGGCGGGGTGCTGGTGCGGGGCGAGAAGGGCACCGCCAAGTCGACCATGGTGCGCGCGCTGGCGAGTCAGCTGCCCGAGGTCGCCGTGGTGCCGGGTTGCCGCTTCTCCTGCGAACCGGTCCGGCCGGACGAGCACTGCCCCGACGGCCCGCACGATCCGGCCGTCGGCGGCGTCTCGCGCGCCGCGCGTCTGGTGGAACTGCCGGTCGGGGCCAGCGAGGACCGGCTGGCCGGCTCGCTGGACATCGAACGGGCGCTCACCGAGGGCGTCAAGGCGTACGAACCCGGGCTGCTGGCCGCCGCGCACCGGGGCGTGTTGTACGTCGACGAGGTCAACCTGCTGCACGACCACCTCGTCGACCTGCTCCTGGACGCGGCGGCGATGGGCACCTCGCATGTGGAGCGCGAGGGGGTGTCCGTGCGGCACGCCGCGCGGTTCCTGCTCGTGGGCACGATGAACCCGGAAGAGGGCGAGCTGCGGCCGCAGTTGCTGGACCGGTTCGGGCTCACCGTGGAGGTGGCGGCGAGCCGGGAGCCGCGCGAGCGGGCCGAGGTGGTGCGGCGCCGGTTGGCCTACGAGGCCGACCCCGACGGGTTCGCGGCGCGGTGGGCGGACGAGGACGCCGCGCTGGCCGGGCGGATTCTGGCGGCTCGGAAGGTGCTGCCCGACGTGCGGTTGCCGGACGCCGAACTGGAGCGGATCGCCCGGGTGTGCGCGTCGTTCGAGGTGGACGGGATGCGGGCGGACCTGGTCACGGCGCGTACCTCGATCGCGCTGGCCGCCTGGCACGGGCGCACCGAGGTCACGGCGGAGGACGTGCGACAGGCCGCGCTGTTGGCGCTGCCGCACCGGCGGCGACGCAACCCGTTCGACGCGCCCGGTCTGGACGAGGCGCTGCTCGACGAGGCGTTGCGGGATCCGGAGGAGCCGGAGCCCGAACCGGAGCCGGAGCCCGAGGGGGACGGGCCGGACGGAGGCGGGGAGCCGCCGGCGGGGTCGGATGGGTCGGAGCGGTCGGACGGTGCGGACCGCTCGGATGGCTCGAATGGCTCGGACAAGGCGGATGGGGCGGGGAGCGAGGGGCCGAAGTCGACCGAGGCGGCGCCGAGTTCGGCGCCCGGTACCGAGGACGCTCCGGTGGCGGGCGCGCCGGCCGGTTCGGACGGTGGGCGGGAGCAGGCCGCGGTGGCGGCGGCCGAGCCGTATCGCACCCGGCTGTTCGCGGTGCCCGGGGTCGGGCAGGGCGCGGCCGGGCGCCGTTCGCGCGCGCGGACCGCGAGCGGGCGTACCACCGGCGCGCAGGTCGCCGCGGGCCGGGTGACCCGGCTGCATGTCGCGGCCACGGTGCGGGCGGCGGCGCTGCACCAGAAGGCGCGCGGACGTACCGGCGCGGGGTTGCTGCTGCGGCGCGCCGATCTGCGTGAGGCGGTCCGTGAGGGGCGCGAGGGCAACCTGGTGCTGTTCGTGGTGGACGCGTCCGGGTCGATGGCGGCGCGCAAGCGCATGCAGGCGGTCAAGGGCGCGGTGTTGTCCCTGCTGCTGGACGCCTATCAGCGGCGGGACAAGGTCGGGCTGGTCACCTTCCGGGGCGCGGGTGCGTCGTTGGCGTTGCCGCCGACGTCGTCGGTGGAGATCGGGGCGGCTCGGCTGGCGGCGTTGCCGACCGGGGGCCGTACGCCGGTGGGGGCCGGACTGTTGCGCGCGCACGAGACGTTGCGGGTGGAGCGGCTGCGCGATCCGTTGCGTCGGCCGCTGCTCGTGGTGGTCACCGACGGGCGGGCCACGGGTGGGCGGGACGCGCTGGGCGAGAGTCGGCGCGCGGCTCGGTTGTTGGCGGCCGGGGGCGTCGCGTCGTTGGTGGTGGACTGTGAGAGCGGTCCGGTGCGGTTGGGCCTGGCGGCCCGGCTTGCGGGGGATCTGGGTGGGCCGGTGGTGACGTTGGACGAACTGGCGGCGGAGGGGTTGGCCGGGTTGGTGCGGGATGTGCGCTCGGTGGCGTGACGTGGGGGGTCCTCATGCGCCGGACGGGCTGGAAGTGGTCGGGCGTGGGTGATGGGGTGGCCCGAGTGCGGGTCCTCAAGCGCCGGACGGGCTGAGAGGTGGGTGGGTTCGGCGGATCGGGTTGCCGGTCTGTTGTGCTTGCCGTGGGTGTCCTCAAGCGCCGGACGGGCTGAGGTTGGTTGCGTTGGGCGGGGCGGGGTGCGGTTTGGCTGGGCTTGCGGTGGGTGTCCTCAGGTGCCGGACGGGCTGAGTTGGTTGTGTCGGGTGGGGTGCGGTTTGGCTGGGGTTGTGGTGGGGGTTCGGGAATGTTGGTTGGGATGGGTGGAGGGAGATCGTTGTGCCGCAGGGTGTTCCCGTGCATGTGCCTGCTGATGGGCTGACTACGCGTCAGCGGCGGAATCGGGCGTTGGTCGTCGTGCATACCGGGGCTGGGAAAGGGAAGTCGACCGCCGCCTTCGGGCTCGCGCTGCGGGGGTGGAATCAGGGGTGGGCGGTCGGGGTGTTCCAGTTCGTGAAGTCGGCCAAGTGGAAGGTCGGCGAGGAGAGTGTGTTGCGCACCCTCGGGCGTCTGCACGCCGAGACCGGGGAGGGTGGGCCGGTCACCTGGCACAAGATGGGTGAGGGCTGGTCCTGGATCCAGCGCGAGGGCACCCAGGAGGACCACGCGGAGGCGGCTCGGCAGGGCTGGGAGCAGATCAAGCGGGACCTGGCCGCGGAGACGTATCGGGTGTACGTGCTCGACGAGTTCACCTACCCGATGAAGTGGGGCTGGGTGGACGTGGACGAGGTGGTCGCGGTGTTGCGGGACCGGCCCGGCAGCCAGCACGTGGTGATCACCGGTCGTGATGCCGATCCGCGTCTGATCGAGGCCGCAGACCTGGTCACCGAGATGACCAAGATCAAGCACCCGATGGACGCCGGGCAAAAGGGCCAGCGGGGCATCGAGTGGTGAGTGCTCCGCCGCGGGTGGTGATCGCCGCGCCCGCCTCCGGGCATGGGAAGACCACCGTGGCCACCGGGCTGATCGCCGCGTTCACCCGGCGTGGCGACGCGGTTTCCGCGCACAAGGTGGGGCCGGACTACATCGACCCCGGGTATCACGCGTTGGCGGCCGGTCGGGTCGGCCGCAACCTCGATCCGTTCCTGGTCGGGGAGGAGCGGATCGGGCCGCTGTTCGCGCACGGCGCGCGCGGGGCCGATCTGGCCGTGATCGAGGGCGTGATGGGGCTGTTCGACGGCGCGGCCGGGCGTGGCGGATACGCCTCCACCGCGCATGTCGCGCGGTTGCTCGGGGCGCCGGTGGTGCTGGTCGTGGACGCGCGGGCGCAGAGCCGTTCGGTGGCCGCGCTCGTGCGCGGGTTCGACACTTTCGAGCCGGCCGTGGGCGTGGCCGGGGTGATCCTGAACCGGGTCGGCTCGGACCGGCACGAGAGCATGCTGCGCGAGGCGCTGGACGAGATCGGCATGCCCGTCCTGGGCGTGCTGCGCCGACACGACTCGATCGCCAAACCCGCCCGGCACCTGGGCCTGGTCCCGGTCGCCGAGCGGCATGCCGACGCGGTGCGCACCGTGGAAGCACTCGGCGAACTGATCGCGCGCAGCGTGGACTTGGCCGCCGTACGGCGGATCGCGGCGGGTGCGGGGGCGCTGCCGGACGCGCCCTGGGACGCGGGCGAGGAGGTCGGCGGCCCGGTTGCCGGGCGGCCGAGAATCGCCCTCGCGGGCGGCTCGGCGTTCAGCTTCGCCTATGCCGAGACCGCCGAACTGCTGAGTGCGGCCGGGGCCGAGGTGGTCACCGTCGATCCGCTGCGCGACGAGCGGTTGCCCGAGGAGACCTCGGGCCTGGTGGTGGGCGGCGGGTTCCCCGAGGTGTACGCCGCCGAGTTGGCGGCGAACGCGACGCTGCGCGCGGACGTGGTGGCGCTGGCCGGGCGCGGCGGGCCGATCGCGGCGGAGTGCGCGGGGTTGCTGTACCTGGCCCGGAGTCTGGACGGTGCGCCGATGTGCGGGGTGTTGGCCGCCGACGCGCGGATGACCGAGCGGTTGACCCTGGGCTATCGCGAGGCGACGGCGGCGCACGACTCGGTGCTCGCGGCGATCGGACGGGTGGTGCGCGGACACGAGTTCCATCGCACCACGCTCACCCCGAGGGCGGGCGGCAGGCCCGCGTGGAGCCTGGGGGAGACGGGCTTCGAGGGGCACGTCGTGGGGTCGGTGCACGCGTCGTACCTGCACACCCATTGGGCGGGCGCGCCGGACCTGGCCCGGCGGTTCGTCGACGCGTGTGTGGCGGCCGCCGGGACGGGTGTGTCCCCGGCGGCCGGGGAGGGAGTCACTCTCGGTGCGTGATCGGCGCAACCTCGGGTGGGGGAGCCGACGTCGTGTCGGGTAACGGGTGCCCGGTCACGGGCGCCGCAGGTCCGCGCGGAGCCTCCCCCGGGGTTCGGCGCGGCGAGGGGGGATGGCCATGGCTGATCGGGTGACCGTGATCGGGTACGACGGCGGGCCGCTGTCGGCGCCGGCCGTCCAGGCGCTGCGGGCGGCGACGTTGGTCGCCGGGCCGGAGCGGGTGTTGGCGGCCGTGGAGGTGCCCGACGGGGCCGAGCGGGTGGTGCTGGGCAACGTGCACGTGGCCGCGCAGCGGATCGGCGCGCATCGGGGCATCGCGGTGGTGCTCGCGATCGGCGATCCCGGCTTCTTCGGGATCGTGCGGCTGTTGCGCCGGCCCGAGTACGGCCTGGAGTTGGAGATCGTGCCCGCGGTGTCCTCGGTCGCCCTGGCGTTCGCCCGGGCGTCGATGGCGTGGGACGACGCCCGCGTGGTCAGCGCGCTGGGGCGGGACGTACGCCGGGCGGCGAACCTGTGCCGGGCGTTCGGCAAGGTCGCCGTGCTCACCGGCTCCGGCGCGGGCCCGGCCGAACTGGCCTCGCTGCTCGCCGACGTGCCGCGCACGTTCGTGATCTGCGAGCGGCTGGGCACCGAGGACGAGGAGATCTCGATGGTCTCCGCGGAGCATGCGGTCGGGCACGAGTGGTCCGACGTGGACGTGGTGATCGTGATCGGTCCGGCGCCGCGCACGGGCGCCGCGGCGGGCTGGTTGGCGGGCGAACGGCCCGGTTTTCCCGGGCCGGTGCGCGGCTGGGCGCTGGCCGAGGAGTCGTACGCGCATCGGGCGGGCGCGATCACCCGCGCCGAGGTGCGCGCGCTCGTGGTGGCCCGACTCGGGCCGCGGCTCGGCGATCTGGTCTGGGACGTCGGCGCGGGCAGCGGTTCGGTCGGCGTGGAGTGCGCGCGGCACGGCGCCGCGGTGGTCGCGATCGAGCAGGACGCGTTCCGGTGCGACCTGATCGCGGAGAACGCCTCCCGGTTCGGCGTCGAGGTGCAGGTGGTGCACGGCAAGGCGCCCGAGGTGCTGGCCCGATTGCCGTTGCCCGACGTGGTGTTCGTCGGCGGGGGCGGGCCCTCGACGCTGGCGGCGTGTGCGGCGCGGCGTCCGGAGCGGATCGTCGCCGGGCTGTCCGAGGTGGACCGGGTGGCGGAGGCGCGTGCGGTGTTGGAGCGGGCGGGGTACACGGTGGACGGCTGTCTGTTGCAGGCCTCGCGATTGTCGGCGCCGAGCGGTGGGGCGCTGGGGTTGGAGCCGGCGCACCCGGTGTTCGTGTTGTGGGGGGATCGTTCTTGACGGGTGATCGGCGAACGGGTGATCCGCGGCCGACCGACGCCCGCGGATCGGCCGACTCCGGGGCGGGCGCCCGGGTGTGGGTGGTCGGGATCGGCGCGGCGAGCGGGGTCGGCGCGGAGGAGGTGCGCGCGAGTGTGTGCGCCGCGTTGGCACGGGCCGGTGCGGCGCGCTCGACGGTGCGCGCGCTGGTGACCGTGGCCGCGCGGGCGCACGAGCCGGGCCTGGTGGCCGGCGCGGCGCTGCTCGCACTGCCGCTGTACGCGCGGTCGGCGGCGGAATTGGCCGAGGTGCCGGTGCCCCATCCGGCCGAGCGGGTCCGGGCGGCGGTCGGCACGTCGAGCGTAGCCGAGGCCGCGGCCCGGCTCGGGCCGGTATCGGGCGCGCCGCTGGGCGAGTTGGTGGTGGCCAAGATGCGCGGCGTGGGGGCGCGTCCGCGCTGTACGGTGGCGATTGCCCGTCACGTGGGGTCGGCGGGTGGTGAAGGGGACCGACAAACGTCGTGATCGGTGCGGGAACGAGCCGACTCGGCGCCGTGGTGGTCGAATTCGCACGGCGAATCGATCGGGAAGTGCTTGCTCGCGATCAACGCCGGGACCCCGGCCGTCGGAGCGGGCACCATCACCACCATCATGGATACGAACGACACGGGCGGGGCAGGGGCACCGGGCGGTGACGCCGGGCAGGGGCACGGGAAGCCGGGAAAGCACGACCATGGGCAATGACGCGATGACGGACCCGGACGGGCCCGCTCCCGAGGATCGGGACGACAGGTCGGGCGCACGCGTGACCCCGGACGTGGACCTGCGCCATCACGGCGACGCGGAGATCGGGCCCGGCCTGGTCGACCTCGCGGTCAACGTGCGGCTCGCGGAGCCGCCGTCGTGGCTGGTGCACCGCCTCGCCACGAGCCTGCGCGACCTGGCCGCCTACCCCGACACCACCCGCGCCCGCGCCGCGATCGCCGCCCGACACCGGCGCCCGGTCGCCGACGTGTTGCCCACGGCGGGCGCCGCCGAGGCGTTCGTACTGCTGGCCCGGACCCTGACCCCTCGGCACGCGGTGGTCGTGCACCCGCAGTTCACCGAGCCCGAGGCGGCGCTGCGAGCCGCCGGGCACCCCGTGGACCGGGTGCTGCTGGACGAGCGCGACGGCTTCGCGCTCGACCCGGCGCGAATCCCCGAATCGGCCGACCTGGTCGTGCTCGGCAATCCCACCAACCCCACCTCGGTGCTGCATCCGGCGACCACGATCGCCGCGCTCGCGCGCCCCGGCCGGATCCTGGTGGTCGACGAGGCGTTCGCCGACACCGTTCCCGGTGAACCCGAAAGCGTGGCCGATCGGCGCGACCTGCCCGGGCTCGTCGTTGTGCGAAGTCTCACGAAAACCTGGGCGTTGGCCGGACTTCGGATCGGTTACGTCCTGGCTTCCCCGGATCTGGTGCGCATCCTCACGGACGCTCAGCCGTTGTGGTCGGTGTCGACACCTGCGCTGATCGCCGCCGAGGCGTGCTGCACGCCGGAGGCGCTGGCGCAGGCGGAGGCGTTGGCCGTTACGCTCGCGGCTGACCGTTCGTACCTCGTGGAGAGACTGCGCACGGTTCCGGGGATGCGGCTACCGGTCGTTCCCCGATCCTCGTTCGTGCTCGCGCGGACCGAGGGGGGCCCAGAGATCCGCAAGCAGCTGAGGGAGCGAGGCTACGCGGTTCGGCGGGCCGACACCTTTCCGGGCCTGGGCCCGGATTGGCTTCGGATCGCGGTGCGGGATCGTGCCACGACGCTGGCCTTCGCGGCTGCCCTGGAAGGAGTAGTTCGATGAGCGAAGCCGACGAGCGCCGACCTGCCGGGGAGGGCGTGGGCCCTGCCCCCGCCGGGCACGCCGCCGGCACCGGCCCGGTCGGGGAACCGGCCGGTCCGTATCCGTACGACGATCTGGACGACGAGGACTCGCTGTTGATGCCCGGCCCGCAGGCCGGTTGGGCCGACCCGAACGTACCGACGGCCCCCGGGATGTCGCTGGCCGACCGCATGGTCGCCGCCGGTGAGGACGCCTCGGGACAGGTCCCGGTACCGCCGGTCGAGCAGACGTACGACGCTGTGCCCGGCCCGCAGTCCGGCATGTTCGCCGCGATGATCATCGACGAGCCCGAACTGCCGGAGACCTACGTCGAGCCGGCCGCGCCCATGACGGCCGGTCAGATTCCGTATCCGCCCGGTCCCATGACGCCGCATCAGGAAGTCCCGCAGCCGGTGCAGGGGTTCGGCGCGGGTGCGTACGAGCCGGCGCAGGGTGTCGCCCAGCCGTACCCGGTGCCCGCGCAGGCTCCGGGTGGGGCGGTGCCGGGCACGGCCGAGGCGGCTTCGGGCGGGCCGGGCGCGGGTGCGCCCGTGCCGGTTCCGCCGCAGGCGGTGCCCATGGTGCCGCCGCCGCTCGCACCGCAGTTCGTGCCGCCGGGTGCGGTCGTGGGCGAGTACGCGCCGGCCTCCGGGCCGGCGGCCGGCGCGGTGCCGGTGGGCCCGGGCGTGGTCGGCGGTGCGGTCGGGCAGGCGCCCGGCGGTGCGCCGGTCGGTGCCTCCGGGAACGCCGAAGCGGTGCCCGCCGTCAGTGGTGGTCGGTTGCGACAGCGGGTGCGGGCGGCGCAGAGCGTGGAGCAGGTGCCGGGGCAGCCGGAGACGGTACAGGTGCCCGCGGCGCCGGATCGGCCGCAGGCGCAGCCGGTGGTTCAGGCCCAGGTGCCCGAGCAGCCCGTGGGTGGGACCCCGGTCGACACGCCGCCGTTCCCGGTGGCCGCCGCCGTGCCGCAGCGCACGACGCTGCCGCCGCGCCGGCAGCGTCGGGTGGGCCGCGGCCCGGTGCCGCAGCAGACCGGGCCGCACAGCGGTGCGCATCCCGTGGGCGACGCGGTGAACACCGGCATCCCCGCACAGGTTCCGGCGGCGCAGACGCCGTTGGCGGTGCCGGTGGTGCCGCCGCCGGTCGCGCCGCGGCAGGCGGCCTCGGCAGGGGCGCCGTCGGTCGAGCAGGGTGTGCCGGTGCCGGCCGAGGGTGCCGTGGCGTCGGCCGCGCCCGTCGAGCAGGTCGAACAGGCGGTGCCGGTCGAGTCCGTGCCGCCGGTCGCGCCGGCCGCTCCCGTGCAGGGGGTGACCGCGCCGGCCATACCGCAACCGTTGCCCGGTGTGCCGACGCAGGCGGCGCCGCCGAGGTTCGTACAGGCCGCGCCGGACGCGGTCGCGAGTGCCTTGGCGGAAGGCGCTCCGGCGGTCCCGCCGACGCCGACCCCCGCGCCGGACGCGATCGCGAGTGTGCCGGCGGAGGGCGCTCCGGCGGTCGCGCTGACGCCGACCGCCGAGCCGGTCCCGGCATCCGCGCCGACGCCCACGCCGGATGCCGGGGTCGCGGCGCCGGCCGTCGCATCGCCGCCGGCGGGTGTCGAATCGCCCGCGCCCGAGCAGGCGCCGGTCGCGCAGCCGCCGGCCCCCGTCGTGCCCGAGGGCACCGGTGGGCGTCGGCGGCGTCCGGAGCGCGCGGCCGAGGCGGCCGAGCAGGGGGCAACCCCCGCCGCCACGCCGATCGGGCCGGTGGCGCCGCCGGAGCCGGCGGCCGCGAACGAGGTGGCGGAGGCGGCGGTCGCCGCTGCGCCGAGCCCGGCCGCGCAGCCGGTTCCGGCTCCCGCCGGGCCGGTCGCGACGCCCGCGGAGGCGGCGGCCGAGACCGTGGTCTTGCCCGCGGGTGGTGTGGTCGGCGAGCAGCCGGCGGCGCCGGTACGGGTGCCGGCGCAGGAGTCGTCGCCCGCCGTGGTTCCCGCGCCCGATGCGCCCGCGCCGGTGGAGCAGCCGGTCGAGTCGGCAACGGTGGTTGCGGAAGCACCGGTTGCGGAGAACGTGCCGGCTTCGGACGTGGGGCGGGAGGCACCCGTCGCGGTGCCCGCCGCGCGTGCGCCGGTCGAGTCCGCCGCACCGGCGGGACCGGTCGCCGAGGCTTCGGTGGACGCGCCGAGTGCGCCGGTGGTGGCTGCCGCCGCGCCGGACGCGCGGGTTGTCGCGGCTGCGGACGCGCCCGTGGCGGTGGCCGCCGCGCCGGATGCGCAGGCCGCACCGGCGGATGTCGCGGCTGCGGCCGGGGTGCGGGCGGTGCCCGATTCGGGTGCCGTCGCGACCGTGCCCGCCGGTTCCGACGCGCAGGCGGTGCCGGTTGCCGGGGCGCCGGCGGATGTGCCGGTGCCGGCCCCCGTCGCGGAGGCGGAGGCCGCCGAGGCCGCGGCGGGTGTGTCCGCGGTGACGCAGGCCGGGCCCGAGGGCGCCGAGGCGGCGGCCGAGCCGGCTGCGGAGGGTGTCCCGGCCGATGCGGTCGCCGCGCCCGTGGTGCGGGCGCCGGTCGGTGCGGAGGGGGCGGGCGCACCGGTTGCGGCCGCCGGTTCCGAGGCGGGCGCGGTGGCGGGCGCGGTTTCCGAGGCGGCGCCCGGCGGGGCGGACGCGGCGCAGGCCGCACCGGCTCCCGAGGCGCCGGCGAGTGTGCCCGTCGGGTCGGATGCTCCGGCTCCGGCTCCGGCGGCGAACGTGCCGGACGTGCCGGACGTGCAGGCGGCTTCGGCCGTCGGGCCCGAGGCTTCCGGGGCTTTGGCGAGTGCGCCGGATGTACCCGGCGGAGACGGTGCGGTGGCGCCCGTCGCCGCGAGTGTGCCCGCCGATGCGGCCGGCGCCGACGTGCCCGCCGCCGCGAGTGGGCCGGTCGAGGTGCCGGCCGCCGGGGTCGCTCCGGTGCGTGAGGCCGGGCCGACCACACGGGCCATCGCGGCGGAGCTCCTCGCCGAGGAGGTACCCGTCGAACAGCCGCCCGCGACGGCCCCCGAGCCCGTCGCGGAGCCGGCCGAGGCCGAATCCGGCGCCGGCGTCACGCCGGCGGTTCCCCGTACGTCCGACGAAGGCTCCGCCATGCACGGCCCCCAGGTCACCCCCACCGCCGACGCCGACCGGCAGCCGCAACCCGCGGCCGCCGCCGGGACCGGCGAGATCCCCAGGATTCCGCCGCCGCCGGCCGAGCCCGTCGGCGTGGTCGAGGCGACCCCGCAGCCGGATGCGGCGGGCGGGGCCGAGGGCACGCCGGAGCCGGCGACCGCGGGCGCGCAGGCGTCGGCGACGGCCGAGACCGTGCTGCTGCCCACCACTGCCGCGGAGCCGGCGACCGCCCAGGCGGCGCAGCCGGCCGAGCCGGTGCCGGCGCGGGCCGCGGCGACCCCGGTGGCGGCCGAGGTCGCCGAGGGCGCGGAGGGTGCCGAGGGCGCGGAGGCGGAGGTCGCCGAGGAGGAGGTGCCCGAGGTCGATCGTGGCCCCGCCGCCCCCGGCTACGACGACGCGGCGCGCGAGGCGGTGCACCGCGTCATGCGCGAGCGGCGCGACGTGCGGGCCGGGTTCCGGCCCGACCCGGTGCCGGACGACGTGCTGGTCCGGGTCCTCGAGGCGGCGCACGCGGCGCCCAGCGTGGGCTATTCGCAGCCGTGGGACTTCGTGGTGATCCGTTCCGAGGAGACCCGGGTCACCGTCCAGGAACTGGCCCAGCGCCAGCGGGAGGCGTACGCCACCTCGCTGCCCAAGGCCCGGGCCAAGCAGTTCCTGGAGATCAAGGTCGAGGCGATCCTGGAGACGCCGGTCAACATCGTGGTGACCGTGGACGCCACGCGTGGCGGTCGGCACACCCTCGGCCGGCACACCCAGCCGCAGATGGGCCCCTACTCCAGCGCGCTCGCGGTGGAGAACCTGTGGCTCGCCGCCCGGGCCGAGGGCCTGGGCGTCGGCTGGGTGAGCTTCTTCGACGAGCGCGAGTTGGCCACGGCGCTCGGGCTGCCGGAGCACATCGACGTGGTGGCGTACCTGTGCGTCGGCTACGTGGACGCCTTCCCCGACGAGCCGGAGCTGGCCACCTCGGGCTGGGCCAGGGCCCGGCCGCTGTCGTGGGTGGTGCACGAGGAGACCTACGGTCGGCGCGGCCTGCCCGGCGAGGAGCCGGTCAGCCTGCTCGACGAGACGCTCCAGTCGGTGCGTCCGCTCGACGCCAAGGCGCTCGGCGCGGCGTGGGAGCACCAGCGGAACATGACCAAGCCGCCGGGCTCGCTGGGCATCCTGGAGACGATCGGCGCGCAGCTGTCCGGGCTGGCCCGGACGTTCCCGCCGCCGATCCCGGAGCCCGCGGCCGTCGCGGTGTTCGCCGGCGACCACGGGGTGCACGCGCAGGGCGTGTCGCCGTGGCCGCAGGAGGTCACCGCGCAGATGGTGGGCAACTTCCTCGCGGGCGGCGCGGTGGTCAACGCGTTCGCCAAGCAGATCGGTGTCGAGGTGTGCGTCGTCGACGTCGGCGTCGCCACCGAACTGCCGGACGCCACCGGACTGCTCCCGCGCCGGATCCGGCCGGGCACCGCCGACATGACCCAGGGCCCCGCGATGACCCGCGAGGAGGCGATCGCCGCCATCGAGGTCGGCATCGAAACCGCGCGGGACCTGGTCACCGCGGGCAACCGGGGTCTGCTCACCGGCGACATGGGGATCGCGAACACGACCGCCTCCGCCGCGCTGATCTCGGTGTTCACCGGGGCCGACGTGGCCGAGGTGACGGGTCGCGGCACCGGGATCGACGACGCCACGCACCGGCGCAAGATCGAGGTGGTCAGGGCGGCGCTCGCGCGGCACGAACCCGACCCCGGTGACCCGATCGGCGTACTGGCCGCGATCGGCGGCCTGGAGCACGCGGCGATCGCCGGCTACATCATCGGCGCGGCGGCCCTGCGCGTCCCGGTCGTGCTCGACGGCGTGATCGCCGGCGCGGCGGCGCTGGTCGCGCAGGCGATCGCGCCGGAGGCGGTGCAGGCATGCGTCGCCGGGCACCGGTCGGCCGAGCCGGGGCACGCGGCGGCGTTGGCGAAGTTGTCGCTGCGTCCGCTGGTCGAGTTGGAGATGCGGCTCGGCGAGGGTACCGGCGCGGTGTTGGCCCTGCCGCTGGTGCAGAGCGCGGTGCGCGTACTGCACGATGTGGCCACGTTCGACTCGGCGGGAGTCAGCGGCAAGACCGACTGATATCGACTGATACCGACTGGTTCGGCTATTTTTCGAGTCCGCCCGCAGCAGCAGAGGGGCACCTCGGCCACGATGGAGTGGCAGAGGTGCCCTTTCCGCGCGGTGAAACGCGGTGACCGGGAGCGGCCGGCCGGTTCCGGCCGGTTCCCGGGACACCGCGGAGCACCACAGACCCACCGAGCACCGCGTATGCGGAGCGCCCCGCCCCACCCGGAAAAGTGAGAACGATGTCCCGACTTCCTGGTCCCCCCGCCTACCCCGCCGGCCTGCGCCTCGAGGGCCGGCGTGTCGTCGTGGTCGGCGCCGGTACGGTCGCCCAGCGTCGCCTGCCCGCGCTGCTCGACGCCGGCGCGGACGTGCTCGTGGTCGCCCCCGAGGCGACGCCCGCGGTCGAGGGCATGGCGAGCGGCGGCGAACTGCGCTGGGCCCGGCGGGCCTATGCGCCGGGCGATCTGGACGGGGCGTGGTACGCGCTGGCCGCGACCGATGTCGCCGAGGTCAACGAGGCGGTGGCGGCCGACGCCGAGGCGCGGCGGGTGTTCTGCGTGCGCTGCGACGACGCCTCGCAGGCCAGCGCCTGGACGCCGGCCAGCGGGCGACACGACGGGCTGACCGTGGCGGTGTTGGCGGGGGGCGACCCGCGGCGGGCGGCGGGGGTGCGGGATCGCATCGTCGAGGGTCTGCACGACGGGTCGCTGGCCGCGCGCAAGGAGCGTCCGAACGGGGTGCTGCCGGGGGTGGCGCTGGTCGGCGGCGGTCCGGGCGATCCGGACCTGATCACCGTGCGCGGGCGGCGACTGCTGGCGGAGGCCGACGTGGTGATCGCGGACCGGCTCGGGCCGCGGGCGCTGCTCGGCGAGTTGCCGCCGCATGTCGAGGTGGTCGACGCGGCGAAGATCCCGTACGGGCGGGCGATGGCCCAGGAGGCGATCAACGACGCGATGATCACGCACGCGAAGGCGGGGCGCTTCGTGGTGCGGCTCAAGGGCGGCGACAACTATGTCTTCGGGCGGGGCTTCGAGGAGGCGCTGGCCTGCGCGGAGGCGGGTGTGCCGTGTCAGGTGGTGCCGGGGATCACCAGTGCGATCTCGGTGCCGGCGATAGCCGGCATCCCGGTCACCCACCGGGGTGTGGCGCACGAGTTCGCGGTCGTGTCGGGGCACGTCGCGCCGGAGGACCCTCGGTCGCTGGTGGACTGGGCGGCGTTGGCGCGGCTGCGCGGGACGCTGGTGTTGCTGATGGCGGTGGAGCGGCTGGGGCCGATCACGGCGGCGCTGGTGGCGCACGGCCGAGCGGGTACGACTCCCGTCGCGGTGATCCAGGAGGGCACGATGGCCACGCAGCGGGTCCTGCGCACGTCGCTGGGCGCGGCGGCGGCGGACGTGGTCGCGGCGGGGATCCGCCCGCCGGCGATCGTGGTCATCGGCGACGTGGTCGCGCTCACACGCTAGCGCCTGGCCTCGGGGCGGTTGGCCTCGTCCGGGCGTGGTCGGCCGGTCCTCACGCGCGCCGGACGGGCTGGGGCGGTCTCGCGTCGAGTGGTCGCGGC
>NZ_BIFH01000015.1:0-126899 GCF_003967355.1 Embleya hyalina
AATAAAAAGCAACGCCGCCAACACGACTCCGCCCCGGAGCGTCGCTCACGTTGCGCCTCGGGCTCGGAGCTCGACTCGCGTCGCGTCTCCGGCCCACAGCCACACCGCAGACACGACCCGGGCCGGGCTCAGCTCACGTTGCGTCTCCGGCCCGCAGTCACACCGCAGACACGACCCGGGCCGGGCTCGACTCCCGTCGCATCCCCGGCCCACAGCCACCCCGCAGACACAACCCCGCCCCACCCCCAAGCCCCCGCCCCTACTCCACCGTCACCGACTTCGCCAAGTTCCGCGGCTGATCCACCTCATGCCCCTTCGCCGTGGCCAACTCACACGCGAACACCTGCAGCGGCACCGTGGACACCAGCGGCTGCAACAGCACCGGCGTTGCCGGGATGCGCACCAGGTGGTCGGCGTACGGCACGACCGCCTCGTCGCCCTCCTCGGCGATCACGATGGTGCGCGCGCCCCGGGCGCGGATCTCCTGGATGTTGGACACGATCTTGTCGTGCAGCACCGAGCGCCCGCGCGGCGACGGGACCACCACGACCACCGGCAGGCCCTCCTCGATCAGCGCGATCGGGCCGTGCTTGAGCTCGCCCGCGGCGAAGCCCTCGGCGTGCATGTACGCCAGTTCCTTGAGCTTGAGCGCGCCTTCGAGGGCCACGGGGTAGCCCACGTGCCGGCCCAGGAACAACACCGAGCCCGCGTCCTTGAGCGACCGCGCCAGCTCGCGCACCGGCTCCATGGTGTCCAGGACCTTGTCCACCATCTCCGGCATCGCCGCCAACTGCTCGATCACCTCGGTGATCTCGTCGCCCCACTTGGTGCCGCGCACCTGGCCC
The DNA here is from genome assembly GCF_003967355.1 of Embleya hyalina. Classification (GTDB taxonomy): domain Bacteria; phylum Actinomycetota; class Actinomycetes; order Streptomycetales; family Streptomycetaceae; genus Embleya; species Embleya hyalina. The sequence goes on from NZ_BIFH01000015.1 coordinate 846, forward strand.
AGGTAGAGCGCGACCAGGTAGCACGCGACCAGCTGGGTCAAGAACGCCTTCGTCGAGGCCACCGCGACCTCGGGGCCGGCGTGCGTGTACAGCACGGCGTCCGCCTCGCGCGGCATCGTCGAGCCGTTGGTGTTGCAGATCACCAGCACCTTGGCGCCCTGTTCCCGGGCGTGCCGCTGGGCCATCAGGGTGTCCATCGTCTCGCCGGACTGCGAGATGGTCACCACCAGCGTCTGCCGGTCCAGGATCGGGTCGCGGTAGCGGAACTCGCTGGCCAGCTCGACCTCGCAGGGCACCCGGGTCCAGTGCTCGATCGCGTACTTGGCGATCAGGCCCGCGTGGAACGAGGTACCGCAGGCGATGATCACCACCTTGTCGATCTCGCGCAGCACCTCGTCGGCGATCCGCACCTCGTCGAGCACCAGGCGCCCGTCGGTGCCGATCCGGCCGAGCAGGGTGTCGCCGACCGCCTTGGGCTGCTCGGCGATCTCCTTGAGCATGAAGTAGTCGTAGCCGTCCTTCTCCGCGGCCGACACGTCCCAGTCGACGTGGTACTCGCGAAACGCGGCCGGCGCGCCGTGGAAGTCGGTCACCGTGACGCTGTCCCGGCGCAGCTCCACGACCTGGTCCTGGCCCAACTCGATCGCCTCGCGCGTGTGCTCGATGAACGCGGCCACGTCCGAGGCGAGGAAGTTCTCGCCGACGCCGCGACCGACCACCAGCGGGGAGTTGCGGCGCGCGCCGACCACCACGTCGGGGGCGTCGGCATGCGTCGCGACCAGGGTGAACGCGCCCTCCAGGCGGCGGCAGACCCGGCGCATCGCCTCGGCCAGGTCCTGCCCGGCGCCCGGGAACTCCTCGGCCAGCAGGTGCGCGACGACCTCGGTGTCCGTCTCGGAGGCCAGCTTGTGCCCGCGCTCGGCCAATTCGGCCCGCAGCGCCGCGAAGTTCTCGATGATCCCGTTGTGCACGACGGCGACCCGGCCCGCGTTGTCCAGGTGCGGATGCGCGTTCACGTCGTTGGGCGCGCCGTGTGTGGCCCACCGCGTATGACCGATGCCGCACGTCCCCACCGGAAGCGGCGACTCCGTCAGCGCGTCCACGAGGTTGGCCAGCTTCCCGGCCCGCTTCTCGCTCACCAGCGCACCGTCCACGAGCACGGCCACCCCGGCCGAGTCGTAGCCGCGATACTCCAGCCGCCTGAGCCCGCCGATGACCACTTCCAGCGCCGATTGAGCGCCCACATATCCCACAATCCCGCACATGGGGGCCAGCCTACGGGGTCCGCATCCGGCCGGCGGAAACACGTTCGACGGCCCGCCGACGGGCGGCCCGCGGCCACTCGCGACAATGAGGGGGTGCATTCCTTCGCGGCTCAGGGACCGGCTCGCGACCTGTCCCCCTTCGTCGAACTCGACCGCGCCGCCTGGACCCGACTGCGGGCCGGGACGCCGCTGCCGCTGACCGCCGACGAACTCGAGCGTCTGCGCGGGCTCGGCGACGTGGTCGACCTGGACGAGGTCTCCGACGTCTACCTGCCGCTGTCGCGCCTGCTCAACCTCTACGTCGGCGCCACCCGGGGCCTGGGTCGCGCGCTCACCACGTTCCTGGGCAACGGCGAGAACCCGGGGATACCGTTCGTGATCGGCGTCGCCGGCAGCGTCGCCGTCGGCAAGAGCACCACCGCGCGCATCCTGCGCGAACTGCTCGCCCGCTGGCCCGACCACCCGCACGTGGAACTGCTGACCACCGACGGCTTCCTGTACCCCAACGAGGAGCTGGAACGCCGCGGCATCATGCACCGCAAGGGTTTCCCCGAGTCCTACGACCGGCGGGCCCTGGTGCGCTTCGTCGCCGACGTCAAGGCGGGCAAGCCCGAGGTCACCGCGCCGGTCTACTCGCACCTGACCTACGACATCGTGCCCGACGAGCGGTTGACCATCCACCGGCCCGACATCCTGATCGTCGAGGGCCTCAACGTGCTGCAACCGGCGTCGCCGACCGCCGACGGGCGCCCCCGGCTCGCGCTGTCCGACTTCTTCGACTTCAGCGTGTACGTGGACGCGCGCACCCAGGACATCCGCCACTGGTACCTGGAGCGCTTCCTCAAGCTGCGCCAGACCGCGTTCCGCGACCCGGCCTCGTACTTCCGCAAGTACGCGGTGATGACGCCCGACGACGCGCTGCGCTACGCGGAGAACACCTGGGCAACGATCAACGAGGTCAACCTCGTGCAGAACATCCGCCCCACCCGCGGGCGCGCCACGCTGGTGCTGCAAAAGGACGCGGAGCACGCGGTGAGCCGACTGCGGCTGCGCAAACTCTGAGCGCACCGCCCCGCAACGACCGACAGCCCCCGTCCGTTGCGGACGGGGGCCGCGAAGTCCCGCGGGCGCGACGCGAATCGCCGGGCCGGCTACTCCAGCGCGAGCAACGTCCGTACCACCTCGGCCAGATGCGCGGCCTCGTCGTGCGCCTGGTCGTGGGTCTCGGCCTCGACCATCACCCGGACCAACGGCTCGGTGCCCGACGGACGCAGCAGCACCCGGCCGGTGGCCCCCAACCGCTCCTCCACCAGTGCGACGGCGCGGGCGAGTTCGGGGGTGGTGTGCACCCGGGTGCGGTCCACTCCGGCGACGTTGACCAACTGCTGCGGCAGGCGGGTCATCACCGACGCCAACTCGTGCAGCGGCTTGCCGGTCTCCGCGACGCGCGCGAGCAGGCGCAGCGCGGTCAGCGTGCCATCGCCGGTGGTCGCGTGCTCCAACAGCACCACGTGGCCCGACTGTTCGCCGCCCAGCGAGAGCCCCGACGCCTGCATGGCCTCCAGCACGTAGCGGTCGCCGACCGCGGTCTCCACCATCTTGATGCCCGCGGCCTGCATGGCCAGCCTGAGTCCCAGATTGGACATCACGGTGGCCACCAACGTGTTGTCCACGAGATGCCCGCCGTCGCGCATGGCCAGCGCGAGCACCGCCAGGATCGCGTCGCCGTCGACCAACTCGCCGCGCGCGTCCACCGCCAGGCACCGGTCGGCGTCGCCGTCGTGCGCGATGCCCGCGTCCGCGCCGTGCTCGACCACGGCCGCCGCGAGCGCGTCCATGTGCGTGGAGCCGCAGTCGTCGTTGATGTTCAGGCCGTCGGGCTCCGCGTGGATCGCGATCACCTCGGCCCCCGCCCGGCGCAGCGCGTCCGGCGCGACCGCCGAGGAGGCGCCGTTGGCGCAGTCCACGACCACCTTGAGCCCGTCCAGGCGGTGCGGCAGGGACGACAGCAGGTGCTCGACGTAGCGCTCGTGACCCTCGGGGTGGTCCTGTACCCGACCGACCGCGGAGCCGGTCGGCCGCTCCCACTCGGTGCCGAGCAGCGACTCGATCCGGTCCTCCACCTCGTCGGGCAGCTTGTGCCCGCCGCGCGCGAAGAACTTGATCCCGTTGTCCGGCATCGCGTTGTGGCTCGCGGAGAGCATCACGCCCAGGTCCGCGCCGAGCAGCCCGGTCAGGTAGGCGATCGCCGGCGTCGGCAACACGCCGGCCCGGTAGACGTCCACGCCCGCGCCCGCGAGCCCGGCGACCACGGCGGCCTCCAGGAACTCCCCGGACGCCCGCGGGTCACGACCCACCACGGCGAACGGCCTGCGGCCGTGCCCTGATTGCGGAATCCCGTCCCGGCCGCGTGATCCGAGCACCCGCGCGGCGGCGACCGCCAGGTCGAGCGCCAGTTCCGCGGTCAGCCGGCCATTCGCCAGGCCACGCACGCCGTCCGTACCGAAGAGTCGTCCCACAGTTGGATCTCCCGCATACATTCCGGATGTCTCGGACACTACCTCTCGGCGCCGCTCCTCCAGGAGAAGCGCCGGAAAAAAGCATCAGGCCCCGGGGGCACGAACCGTGCCCCCGGGGCCTGATGACGCTGCGAACAGCCGCAGAGGGTGCTGCGGGCTGTTTAGCGCTTGCTGTACTGAGGCGCCTTGCGCGCCTTCTTCAGACCGTACTTCTTGCGCTCCGTGGCACGCGGGTCACGGGTCAGGAAGCCGGCCTTCTTGAGCGCCGGGCGGTTCGCCTCGACGTCGGCCTCGTTCAGCGAACGGGCCACACCCAGACGCAGCGCGCCGGCCTGGCCGGAGACGCCGCCACCGTGGATGCGGGCGTGCACGTCGTAGCGGTCGTCCAGCTCGAGCACCTTGAAGGGCTCGTTGACCAGCTGCTGGTGCACCTTGTTCGGGAAGTATTCCTCGAGCGAACGCCCGTTGATCTTCCACTTGCCGGTGCCGGGCACGATGCGAACGCGCGCGACGGCCTCCTTGCGGCGGCCGGTGGCCGCGCCCGCCTGCGGCTCGCTGAAGCGCGACGCGAGCGACTCGGAGGTGTAGCTCTCGAGCGGAAGACCCTCGGTCTCCTCGATCGGGGTTTCTGCAATGGTCTCGGCCACTGTTCTCCTCAAACTATTCGTTCGTCAGGCGGTGGCCGTGACTACTGCGCGACCTGGGTGATCTCGAACGGAACCGGCTGCTGCGCCGAGTGCGGGTGCTCGGAACCGCGGTACACCTTGAGCTTCGACAACATCTGCCGACCCAGGGTGTTCTTCGGGAGCATGCCCTTGATGGCCTTTTCCACGGCCTTCTCGGGGTTCTTCTCCAGCAGCTCGTCGTAGCGGACGGCGCGGAGGCCACCCGGGTAGCCGGAGTGGCGGTACGCCATCTTCTGGCTGCGCTTGTTGCCCGACAGGTGAACCTTGTCGGCGTTCACAATGATGACGAAATCGCCGGTGTCGACGTGCGGCGCGTACACCGGCTTGTGCTTACCCCGGAGCAGGGCAGCAGCCTGGGTGGACAGACGGCCGAGCACGACATCGGTCGCGTCGATGACGTGCCACTGACGCTGGACGTCGCCGGGCTTGGGGCTGTACGTGCGCACGGTCGATAGCCTTCGCTTCTTCGTGAGTGTGTGCTGACGGATGCCGACTGGCTGTCCGGGAGATGATTCCGAACCATGCGGACTCCGGTGGCCGGCGGCCCGGCGTACCGACTCCACTCAAGCAAGCCAATACGCACAACGAACCGGCACAATACCGGGTCAAGGGGGTGCCGGTCAAAACGAGCAATGGGGCGATGATTTGCTCATGCCCCCCTCCAGCGTAAGCCATCGCCGGGGGTGCTCCGACCGTGCCACGCCGACGCTCACCGCTTCGTGGACGGATACGATGCGCCGAACGGCCGGGGCGTCGGCACACGGAGAGCCGGGGCGGGTCATTTCCTTGCAGGGGGCGGATGTGTCGGGGGTCGGAACACCCGGGGACGACGGGCAACGCCCATGGAGCGTACGCCCGGGCGGGCCCGGTACGCCGGGGCAACCGCAACACGCGTGGGACCCGTTCCCCTCGCACGCGCAGGGGTCCCAGGGGCAACCGCCGCGACAGCAGCCCCAACAGCCCTTCGCGCAACCCCCGTCGCAGGCCCAACAGCCCGCGGGGCAACAGCAGTTCGGCGGCGCGGGCGGGTCGAGCGGCCCGGACTGGAGCCGACTGGCGGAGGAGCGGGACTCGGCCGCCCGGCGGCGCAGGCTGATGTTCGCCGTGGGCGGCACCGTGCTCGGACTCGCCCTGGTCGGCGGTGTGGTCGCCGCCGCGATGACGCTGTCCGGCGGTGACGACGACAAGAAGGCCGGCCCCGGCGCCTCCGGCGGGCCGTCCGCCGCGACGTTCGCCCCGGAGAAGCCGACGTTCCGCCCGGCGCCGACCGTACCCGCGCCGCCGCCCGCCCGCGCGGTGCTCGCCGACCCGGCCCTGGACACCGCGCCCTTCACGGTCGAATCGTTGTTCCCCAACCAGAAGTTCACCGTCAACGGACGGCAGTACTCGGTGGCCGCGGGCAAGCTGGACAACACGTGCTCCGACGGCACCGACGCCAAGCTCGGCCCGGCGGCCCGCGACCAGCAGTGCACGCAGCTCATCCGGCTCGCGGTGATCGGCCCGAACGGTGTGCTCTCCACCGCGGCGGTCGCCTCGTTCCCGGCCGAGGACAAGGCCCTCGCGGTCAAGAACGGCAAGGACGGCGGCGAACTGCTGCCGCTGGCCGGTCCCGGGGTCAAGGTGTTGGACGCCAAGAAGCAAAAGCACGGCAAGCTGCGCAACTCGGTGGGCCGCTACGCCCTGTTCACCCTCGACTGGTACGCCGACGGCAAGGACCCGGTCGGCGACGACAAGACCATGGCGCAGGCCCAGGACGACGTGGACAAGTTCCTGTGGAACTCGTTGACCGCGCGCGGCGAGGCGATCTCCAAGCAGATCGACGACGAGAACCGGCGCAAGGCGCTGGAGCAGATCCAGGGCTGAGCGCCATCGGGGGCGGCGCCGGGCCGCCCCCGCGCTCAGCTGCCGTCGCGGCGGCGCCGGGTGGCGTTCACCCGGTCCGCGAGCAGTTCGTCGGCCGGATACGCCACCTCCTCCAGGGTGAGCCCGTGCGCGGGCGCGACATGCACGCCCGAGTCGCGCACCGCGCGCCCCAGTACCTCCACCGGCCAGGCCGGCGGCTTGCGCCCGGTGCCCACCGCGAACATCGCGCCGACCAGCGACCGCACCATGTTGTGGCAGAACGCGTCGGCCCGCACGGTCGCCACGATCACCGGGCGATACGCGGGCCCCACGTCCGCCCCGGTCGGCGTCTCGCGGGCCCAGGAGAAGTCCTGGAGGCAGCGCACCGTCGTGGCCCCCTCGCGCCTGCGGCAGAACGACGCGAAGTCGTGCTCGCCGATCAGCCGCCCGGCCGCCTCGTTCATCCGGTCCACGTCCAACGGCCGGTCGTGCCACACCACGTCGCCCCGGCGCAGCGGGTCCACCCCGCCCGGCGCGTCGCACACCCGGTACGCGTAGCGCCGCCAGATCGCGCCGAACCGCGCGTCGAACCCGGCCGGCGCCACGGTGATGTCGCGCACCCGCAGATCCCTCGGCAGCCGCCCGGTGACCCGACGCAGCGCCACCTCGCCCAGGTCGGCCCACACCTCGTCGGGCACGTCCAGGTGCGCCACCTGGCCCCGTGCGTGCACCCCCGCGTCGGTCCGCCCGGCCACGGTCAGCTGCGCGGGCTCCGCCAGCCGCAGCACCGTGGTCAGCGCGCCCTCCAACGTCCCCTGCACGGTGCGCAGTTCGCGCTGGCGGGCCCACCCGGCGAACTCGGTGCCGTCGTACGACAGATCGATGCGCAAGCGCACCACGTCATCCACCTCCGGACATGGCGCGAGCCCGCCCTCCGTACGGATACGGAGAACGGGCTCGCACGGTGATTCGGAACGCCTGGAGCGTCCGACCCGGCCTCAGGCCTTGTCGGCGTCCTTGCTCTCCTCGGCCTCGGCGGCCTCGGCGGCGGGCGCCTCCTCGGTCTCGACGACCTTCGCCGTCTCGACCTTGGCGGTCTCCTGCTCCTTGACCGAGCGCTTCGTGGCGGCCTCGGCCTCGCCGACCGCGGTCTGCGCCACGGTCAGCGCCTCGACCAGCTCGATGACCGCCATGGGCGCGTTGTCGCCCTTGCGGGTGCCGATCTTGGTGATGCGGGTGTAGCCGCCGGGACGGTTCGCGTAGCGCGGGCCGATCTCCTCGAACAGCGTGTGCACGACGCCCTTGTCACGAACGACGGTGAGCACCTGGCGACGGTTGTGCAGGTCGCCCTTCTTCGCCTTGGTGATCAGTCGCTCGGCGACGGGACGCAGCCGGCGCGCCTTGGCCTCGGTCGTGGTGATGCGACCGTGCTCGAACAGCGCCGTCGCGAGACCGGCCAGGATCAGCCGCTCGTGGGACGGGCCGCCGCCGAGGCGCGGACCCTTGGTGGGCCTGGGCATGTTCTCTCCTTGATATTCCTGCGCCGGCCGTATCAGGTACCGGCGTCAGTCCACCCGGGCCGGTCGGCCCGGGTGGCGGCGACTCCCGAGGGAATCGCTCAGTACCGCTCGATCTCCGCACTGTGCCTACCGGGGGGGACGACCCCCCGGAACCCCCCGCGGTCGCGGTGGGCGCGGCGATCAGTACTGCTCGGTCTCCGCGAAGCCGTGGTCGTCCTCGTCGCCGAAGCTGTCCGCGGCGGCGGTCGGGTCGAACCCGGGCGGGCTGTCCTTGAGGGCCAGACCCATCCCGTTGAGCTTCGCCTTGACCTCGTCGATGGACTTCGCACCGAAGTTGCGGATGTCCAGCAGGTCGGCCTCGCTGCGCGCGACCAGTTCACCCACGGTGTGGATGCCCTCGCGCTTGAGGCAGTTGTAGGAGCGGACCGTGAGCTCGAGCTCCTCGATCGGCAGCGCCAGGTCGGCCGCGAGCGCGGCGTCGGTCGGCGACGGGCCCATGTCGATGCCCTCGGCGTCGATGTTCAGCTCGCGCGCGAGACCGAACAGCTCGACCAGGGTCTTGCCCGCGGAGGCCATCGCGTCGCGCGGACGCATGGACTGCTTGGTCTCGACGTCGACGATCAGCTTGTCGAAGTCGGTGCGCTGCTCGACACGGGTCGCCTCGACCTTGTAGGTGACCTTGAGCACCGGCGAGTAGATCGAGTCGACCGGCACGCGGCCGATCTCCTGGCCCGCCTGCTTGTTCTGCACCGCGGAGACGTAGCCGCGACCGCGCTCGACGGTCAGCTCCATCTCCAGCTTGCCCTTGGCGTTCAGCGTGGCCAGGACCAGGTCGGGGTTGTGCACCTCGACACCGGCCGGCGGCGCGATGTCGCCGGCGGTGACCACACCCGGGCCCTGCTTGCGCAGGTACATCACGACCGGCTCGTCGTGCTCCGAGGAGACGACCAGCTGCTTGATGTTCAGGATGAGGTCGGTGACGTCCTCCTTGACGCCCGGCACGGTGGTGAACTCGTGCAGGACACCGTCGATCCGGATGCTGGTGACGGCAGCGCCCGGGATCGAGGAGAGGAGGGTACGACGGAGCGAGTTGCCGAGCGTGTAGCCGAAGCCGGGCTCGAGGGGCTCGATGACGAACCGCGAGCGGTATTCGTCGACGACGTCCTCGGTGAGGGTCGGCCGCTGGGCGATAAGCATGGGGGTGCCTCCATGTCATTGGCGTCCGCTATATGACGCCAGTGAGAACAAGGATACGGGCGGGCCGGCACAAGACCGGTCCGCCCGTTCCGTGGAGCGCTACTACTTGGAGTAGAGCTCGACGATCAACTGCTCCTGCACCTGCGTGTCGATGACCTGACGCGCCGGGAGGGAGTGCACGAGGATGCGCATCTTGCCCGGGATGACCTCGAGCCAGGCCGGGACGGTGCGCTCGCCGGCCTCGGCGCGGGCGACCACGAACGGGGTCAGCTCGACCGAGTCCTTGCGGACCTCGATGATGTCGTTGTCGGAGACCCGGAACGACGGGATGTCCGTCTTGACGCCGTTGACCACGATGTGACCGTGGCGCACGAGCTGACGGGCGTGGTCACGCGACTTGGCGAAGCCCGCGCGGTAGACCACGTTGTCCAGGCGCGACTCGAGGATGCGAAGCAGGTTCTCGCCGGTCTTGCCCTGGCGACGGTTCGCTTCCTCGTAGTAGCCCTTGAACTGCTTCTCGAGAACGCCGTAGATGCGCGCGCACTTCTGCTTCTCGCGCATCTGCAGCAGGTACTCGCTGTCCTTGGTACGGCCACGACCGTGCTCGCCCGGCGGGTAGGGGCGGATCTCGATCGGGCACTTCGGGCCCTCGCACTTGCTGCCCTTGAGGAACAGCTTCATCTTCTCGCGACGGCAGCGCTTGCAGTCCGCGCCGGTGTAACGCGCCATTGTTCTTTAACTCCTAGTCAGCTGCTGGTCAGACGCGGCGGCGCTTGGGGGGGCGGCAGCCGTTGTGCGGCACGGGGGTGACGTCCTGAATGGAGCCCACCTCCAGGCCGGTGGCCTGCAGCGAACGAATGGCGGTCTCCCGACCGGAGCCCGGGCCCTTGACGAAAACGTCGACCTTGCGCATGCCGTGCTCCTGCGCACGACGCGCGGCGGACTCGGCGGCCATCTGCGCGGCGAAGGGGGTCGACTTGCGCGAGCCCTTGAAGCCGACGTGGCCCGCGGAGGCCCACGAGATCACGTTGCCGCTGGGGTCCGTGATCGAAACGATGGTGTTGTTGAACGTGCTCTTGATGTGGGCGTGCCCGTGAGCGACGTTCTTCTTTTCCTTGCGGCGCACCTTCTTGGCGCCCGCGCGGCTCTTGGGAGGCATCTGCTGAAAACTCCTGAGGTCGTCGGTCCGCTACGAATTGAGGACCGCGTGATCCGTCGTACGCGGACTACTTCTTGCCCGGCTTCTTCTTGCCGGCGATCGCGCGGCGCGGGCCCTTGCGGGTACGCGCGTTGGTGTGGGTGCGCTGACCGCGGACGGGAAGACCGCGACGGTGACGCAGACCTTCGTAGCAACCGATCTCGACCTTGCGGCGGATGTCGGCGGCGACTTCGCGGCGGAGGTCACCCTCGACGCGGTAGTTGCCCTCGATCCAGTCGCGAAGCTTGATCAGGTCGTCCTCGGCGAGATCGCGGACGCGGGTGTCGGGGTTGACACCGGTGTTCTTCAGCGTGTCCAGCGCACGAGTGCGCCCGACGCCGAAGATGTAGGTCAGAGCGACCTCGACCCGCTTGTCACGGGGGAGGTCGACGCCGACGAGGCGTGCCATATGTGTGGCTCCTGGTTTCAGTCGGAGGTCTGGCCCAGCACCGGTCCGGCGGATCCACGGGGGATGCGCTCGGTCCTCGGCCTCCGGCCGAGGGTGGCGTCCCGCACGGGGCGGGGGTCGGGTGCTGCGGCTCTTACGGGGTGCGTCGCGCGTCGATCGCTCGTTGTGCGAAGGGGGGTGGTGCCGCTCAGCCCTGGCGCTGCTTGTGGCGCAGGTTCTCGCAGATCACCATGACCCGGCCGTGACGGCGGATCACCTTGCACTTGTCGCAGATCTTCTTGACGCTCGGCTTGACCTTCATGATTTCTCCGGTACGTGTGACGAAGGCGTGCGGGCACGCCGCCGTCGCCGAGTCGGTTGTCGGTTTGCTGCCAGGCCCCACACACCACGCACGGCGTGGGCGGGACCGGGGCTCGCCTACTTGTAGCGGTAGACGATCCGGCCGCGGGTCAGGTCGTAAGGGCTCAGCTCCACGACGACCCGGTCGTCCGGAAGAATCCGGATGTAGTGCATCCGCATCTTCCCACTGATGTGCGCGAGGACCTTGTGCCCGTTCTGAAGCTCGACGCGAAACATGGCGTTGGGGAGCGACTCGATGACGGTGCCCTCGATTTCGATGGCCCCTTGCTTCTTGGGCATGTCCTCCGCGCTTCGTGTCTCGGGATCAACTACCGTTACCCGGCGCACATGACGACGCTCAAATTTTTGGCGCCCGTACGACGGGCGCGCCAAACCTGGCTACATGTGAGCCGACGAGTCAGTCTAAGCCACTGGACGGGTGAAAGCGAAACCGGCCCCGGAACCGCGGATTCCGCGCCCGGCGCCCCCGCGGACCGCCGCGCCGGCGCACCCGCCCGCGCGCGAGCCGGCGCGGAATCAGCGCACGAAGTAGACCAGTGCCCACACCAGCACGCCGAGGGTCATCACGACCAACCAGACCTTGTTCAACGTCGCGTTCGACACCCGCGACCGATGCTCCTCGGCCGGGCCGTAGGCACCGGCGCGGAACGGCGCCTCGACGGGACGGTCGTATCCCGGCGGCGGCGTCGCGCCCGCCGTGTCGGCCCGATCCTCGCGACCGGGCAGGTTCGCCACGAGCGCGTCGAGCTGCCCCACCGTGACCGCCCGGCGCACCCCGTCCAGGCCGGCCCGGTAGTCGGACAACGCCAGGCGACCCGACGCCAGGTGCTCGCGCAGCTCGGCGGTCACACGTTCGCGGTCCGCCGCGGTCGCGGGGACGTTCGGATCACGGTCCATGCCCCGAGGGTAGTCCCGGTCGGCCCGCCGGCGCCCGGGTCACGGCGCGGCGCGGCCGTGTCGCCACAGGATCATCTGGATCGAACCGAGCACCGCGGCCGCCGGACCGTAGACCCACACCGGCCAGAAGTACACGACGCCGGTGCCCGCGACCGCGACCAGCAGCCAGATCACCACGTTCAGCGCGGTGACCGCGTTCAACACCGTCCAGGCCGCGCGCAGGCCCCGCGCGGTGGCCGCCCACCCGTCGCGCGAACGCCGCTGCGGGGCCGCGCTCCACCGCACGTCGGCCGGCACCGGCGGCGCCTCCGGGAGCGGCATCGCGGGCGGCATCGACATCGCCGGCTCCGTACCCGACACCGACGGCCGGGCGAGCGCCGCCCGGGTGCGGGCCTCCTCGTAGGCCATCCGCGCGCGGATCACCTCGACGTCCGCCTCCAGGTGCTCCGGAGGCGGCAGATCGGAGATCAACCGGGCCAGATCCCCCAGGGTCACCGCCGCGATGGCCGCGCCCATGCGCTCGTTGAACTCTGCCAGCGTCAGCCGTCCGACCAGATGGTGCTCGCGCAGAAGCGTCACCGCCGCCTCACGGTCCACGTCGGATGCCCGCATCGTCGGATGCCTCACCATGCCTTCGACACTAGGCAGGCACCGCGGCCCCGTACATGGGGCCAGCCCCACCATCGGCGGGGGTCTGTCCTCAGGGCGCGGTGAGCACCACGGGTCCGTTCGCGGTGATCGCGATCGAGTGCTCCCAGTGCGCCGCGTGGCCGCCGGCGGTGGTCTTGACCGTCCACTCGTCGGGCAGCGTGTACGTGTCCGGCTTGCCGAGGGTGACCATCGGCTCGATCGCCAGGCACACCCCGACCTCCAGGCGCGGACCCCGGCCGCCCGGGCCGTAGTTGAGCACGTGCGGGTCCTGGTGCATCTCGGTGCCGATGCCGTGGCCGCCGTAGTCCTCGACGATCCCGTACTTCGCGCCGCCCGGCAGCCGGTGCGACCGGATCGACTTCTCCACCGCGTGGCTGATGTCGGTCAGCCGGCCGCCGGCCACCGCCGCCTCGATGCCCGCCCACATCGACTGCTCGCACACCCGGCTCAGTTCCAGCACCTCGGGCACCACCGTGCCGATCGGCACCGTGATCGCCGAGTCGCCGTGCCAGCCGTCCAGGATCGCGCCGCAGTCGATCGAGACGATGTCCCCGTCCCGCAGCGGCGTCTCGTCCGGGATCCCGTGCACCACCACGTCGTTGACCGACGCGCAGATCGACGCCGGGAAGCCGTGGTAGCCCTTGAACGAGGGAATCGCCCCCGCGCCGCGGATCGACCGCTCGGCGATCGTGTCCAGATCGGCGGTGGTCACCCCGGGCACCGCCGCCTCGCGCAGCAGGGCCAGCGTGTTCGCCACCACCGCACCGGCACGACGCATCTTCTCGATCTGCTCGGGCGTCTTGCGTTCGATCCGCATGTGCCGCTTCCTGAACACCGGCATGGCCGTCCTCACCTGTCATCCACTGAAAGCACGATGGGCGATCCGGGGTTTCCCCGGATCGCCCATGTGTGATGTCCGTCGTGGCCGACGCCGATCAGGCGCCGAACTCCCGAAGCGCGGTCATCGCGCGCTCGGTGACCTCCTTGACCGGACCCGTGGCCTGGATCTGCAGCAGGAGGTTGCGCTCCGAGTAGTAGCCGACCAGGGGTTCGGTCTGCTCCTTGTAGACGTCCAGACGGTGCCGGACGGTCTCCTCGCGGTCGTCGTCGCGCTGGTACAGCTCGCTGCCGCACTCGTCGCAGATCCCGGCCACCTTCGGCGCGTCGGTCAGGATGTGACAGACGTGCCCGTTGGCCCGACACTGCCGACGGCCCGAGATGCGCTGGATGATCTCCGAGTCCTCGACCTTGAGTTCGAGCACCACGTCCAGCTCGGTGTCGTTCTCGGCCAGGATCTCGTCGAGCACCTTGGCCTGCGCCGTGTTGCGCGGGAATCCGTCGAGGAGGAAACCCCCGGCCACGTCCGGCTGCGCCAGGCGCTCCCGGACCATGCCTATGGTCACCTCGTCGGGTACGAGATTGCCCGCGTCCATGTAGGTCTTCGCCTCGCGGCCGAGCGGAGTGCCCTGGCTCACGTTGGCGCGGAAGATGTCACCTGTCGAGACTGCGGGAATCGACAGGTTGGCGGCGATGTACTGGGCCTGGGTTCCCTTACCCGCGCCGGGAGGCCCCACGAGAACGATACGCATTTAGCGGAGGAAGCCTTCGTAGTTGCGCTGCTGGAGCTGACTCTCGATCTGCTTCACGGTTTCCAGACCCACTCCCACGATGATCAGGATGCTCGTGCCGCCGAACGGGAAGTTCTGGTTGGCGTTGAAGAGCACGAGCGCGATGCTGGGTACCAGCGCGATCATGCCCAGGTACAACGATCCGGGCCACGTGATCCTGGTGAGGATGTAGTTCAGGTACTCCGCGGTCGGTCTGCCGGCGCGGATCCCCGGAATGAAGCCACCATACTTCTTCATGTTGTCGGCTACTTCTTCGGGGTTGAACGTGATGGCCACGTAGAAGAACGCGAAGAAGACGATCAGCAGGAAGTACGTGATCATGTACAGCGGGTGGTCGCCCTTGACGAAGTGTCGTTCGATCCACACCGCCCAGTCCGACTTGCCGCCGCTGAACTGCGCGATCAGAGCCGGAATGTAGAGCAGCGACGAGGCGAAGATGACGGGGATGATGCCCGCCTGGTTCACCTTGAGCGGGATGTAGGTCGAGGTCCCGCCGTAGGCGCGACGCCCGATCATGCGCTTGGCGTACTGCACCGGGATCCGGCGCTGCGCCTGTTCCACGAAGACCACCAGGCCGACCATCACGAGGCCGATGGCGATGACGGTGAAGAACGGGATCCAACCGTCGCCGATGGTGCCCTGCTCCTTGATCGTCCACAGCGCGGCCGGGAAGCCGGCGGCGACCGAGACGAACATCAGGATCGACATGCCGTTGCCGATGCCGCGGTCGGTGATCAGCTCACCGAGCCACATGATCGTCGACGTGCCGGCCGTCATCACGACGACCATCACGATCACCCGGAAGAGCGAGTCGTCCGGAACGATGCCCTGCGGGTCGCAGGTGGCGCTGCGGGCGCTGGAGAACAGCGCGCCGCTGCGGGCGGTGGCGATCAGCGCGGTCGCCTGGAGCACGGACAGCGCGATCGTGAGGTAGCGGGTGTACTGCGTGATCTTCGCGGTACCGGCCTGACCCTCCTTCTTGAGGGCCTCCAGTCGCGGGATCACGACGGTGAGCAGCTGGAGGATGATGCTCGCCGTGATGTACGGCATGATCCCCAGCGCGAAGATCGTGAGTTGCAGCAGCGCACCACCGCTGAACATGTTCACGAGCCCGAACAGGCTGTTCTTGTTGGAGTCCTCTACGCAAGAGCGCACCATCTCGAACGAGACGCCGGGTACCGGGATGTGCGACCCGATCCGGAAGAGGACGATGATCGCCAACGTGAACAGCAGCTTCTTGCGCAGGTCGGGCGTGCGGAACGCCCTGGCGAACGCGGTGAGCACACTGCCTCCTGCGCCCCGCCCGTCTCAGGGGCGAGTCGATCGAGTCGTCGGTCCGGGAAGAGGACCACTGGTCAGGTCCCTCACAGGACCTCACGGACAATAACAGCGCCGACGGCCCGGAAGTATCGCCCGGGCCCGACGTTCCTGCGTCATGACACAACACAAGTCAAAAGCGGAGCAAGTCATGTGCGGGGATTGCGCGATGAACCCACCCCCACGGCACAGCAAACCACAGGGGCGCCACCACCTTACCGGCGTGACGCCCCTGCGCTATAGCCTCCAACGACGTCAAGGCCCGTTCGGTACCGATCCGAACGGGCCATGACGGTCATTCCTTGTCCGCGAGGGGTCAGACCGACAGTTCGTCGGCCGAACCGCCCGCGGCGGCGATCTTGGTCTTGGCGGACCCGGAGAAGGCGTGCGCCTTCACCTGGACGGCCACCGAGATCTCGCCGGTGCCCAGGACCTTGACGGGCAGGTTCTTGCGAACCGCGCCCTTCTCGATCAGACCCTCGACGGTGACCTCGCCACCGTTGGGGTACAGGGACTCGATCTTGTCCAGGTTCACGACCTGGAACTCGACCCGGAACGGGTTCTTGAAGCCCTTGAGCTTGGGCAGCCGCATGTGCAGCGGCATCTGCCCACCCTCGAAGCGGGCCGGCACCTGGTAACGAGCCTTGGTGCCCTTGGTACCACGACCGGCGGTCTTGCCCTTGGAGCCCTCACCACGACCCACGCGGGTCTTGGCGGTCTTGGCGCCCGGGGCGGGCCGCAGGTGGTGCACCTTCAGCGGGTTGTCAGCACCCATGTCAGTCGACCTCCTCGACGGTGACGAGGTGCGACACCGTCGCGATCATGCCGCGGATCTCCGGGCGGTCCTCCTTGACGACCACGTCGTGGACGCGCTTGAGACCGAGCGAACGGAGAGTGTCCCGCTGGTTCTGCCTGCCACCGATCTTGGATCGGGTCTGCGTGACCTTGAGACGTGCCATTACGCACCAACCCCCGCGCGGGCCCGCAGGAGTGCGGCCGGGGCCACGTCCTCCAGGGGCAGGCCACGACGAGCCGCGATCTCCTCGGGGCGAACGAGCCCCTGGAGCGCCGCGACGGTCGCGTGCACGATGTTGATCGGGTTCGACGAACCGAGCGACTTGCTCAGCACGTCGTGGATGCCGGCGCACTCGAGCACGGCGCGCACGGGGCCACCGGCGATGACACCGGTACCCGGCGAGGCCGGCTTCAGGAGCACGACGCCGGCAGCCTTCTCACCCTGGATCGGGTGCGGAATGGTGCCCTGGATACGGGGGACCTTGAAGAAGTGCTTCTTGGCCTCTTCAACACCCTTGGCGATCGCGGCCGGCACCTCCTTGGCCTTGCCGTAACCGACACCTACGGTGCCGTCGCCATCGCCCACCACGACCAGCGCGGTGAAGCTGAAGCGACGTCCACCCTTCACGACCTTGGCGACGCGATTGATCGCGACGACGCGCTCGACGTAAGCGGTCTTCTCGGCGGCTGCGCCACCATCACGTCGATCCCGCCGGTCCCGCCGCTCGCCGCCGCCGGCGCCGCCACCGCGGCGCTGGGGTCCAGCCATCAGAATGTCCTCATCTGTCGTTCGAAGCTTGTCCGGAGCAGCGGGCTCAGAAGGTGAGCCCGTTTCCGCGTGCGGCATCCGCGAGAGCGGCGATGCGACCGTGGTACCTGTTGCCACCGCGGTCGAACACGACGGCCTCGACACCCGCGGCCTTCGCGCGCTCGGCGACCAATTCGCCGACCTTGCGAGCCTGGGCGGTCTTGTCACCCTCGGCACCGCGGATGGACGGATCCATCGTGGACGCCGAAGCGAGAGTGTGGCCGGCGATGTCGTCGATGACCTGCGCCACCATGTGACGGGTGGAGCGGCTCACGACGAGACGGGGCCGCAGCGGGGTGCCGGAAACCTTCTTCCGCACCCGGATGTGCCGGCGCTTGCGTGCGACAGACTTCTTCGCAACGCCCTTGCCGGTCTTCACGCCGACAGCCATGCCTACTTACCAGCCTTTCCGACCTTGCGGCGGATGACCTCGCCCGCGTACTTGACGCCCTTGGCCTTGTACGGGTCGGGCTTCCGCAGCTTGCGGATGTTCGCGGCGATTTCACCGACCTTCTGCTTGTCGATGCCCTCGACCGAGAAACGGGTGGGGGCCTCGACCGTGAAGGTGATGCCTTCCGGGGCCTCGACGACCACGGGGTGGCTGAATCCGAGCGCGAACTCCAGCGAGGAGCCCTTCGCCTGGACACGGTAGCCGACACCGCTGATCTCGAGCTTCTTGATGTATCCCTGGGTCACACCAGTGATCATGTTCGCCACCAGCGTCCGGGACAGCCCGTGCAGGGCCTTCGAGCGACGCTCGTCGTCGGGACGGGTCACCGCGAGGGTGCCGTCGTCCGACTTGGCGATCTCGATCGGGGCGGCGATGGTGTGCGACAGGGAACCCTTGGGGCCCTTCACGACGACCTCGCGGCCATTGATGGTGACGTCCACACCGGTGGGAACCGGGATGGGGAGACGTCCGATGCGCGACATTGCTCTCCTTCCCTTCCCTTACCAGACGAAGGCGAGGACTTCCCCGCCCACGCCCTTCTTGGCCGCCTGCTTGTCGGTGAGGAGACCGGTCGACGTCGAGATGATCGCGACGCCGAGGCCACCGAGTACCTTCGGCAGGTTCGTGGACTTTGCGTACACCCGCAGACCGGGCTTCGACACACGGCGGACGCCGGCGATCGAGCGCTCGCGGTTCGGGCCGTACTTGAGGACGACGGTGAGCTTCTTGCCCACCTCCGCGTCCTCGACGCGCCAGCCCTGGATGTAACCCTCCTGCTGGAGGATCTCCGCGATGTGCGACTTGATCTTGCTGAACGGCATCACGACATCGTCGTGGTATGCCGAGTTGGCGTTCCGCAGACGGGTCAGCATGTCTGCGATGGGGTCGGTCATGGTCATGACGGCCTCAAGGCCTTTCTCGCCGTGGTTTCCCGGCGTGCGATCCCTCGTCCGCCGCCGACCCGAAGGACGGCGGCGGACGGCGACTGCGGTGCGGGACCTACGACGTCGTTACTGTTCTCGCTCGGCCCAGCGGGCGAACGATTGTTGCGGTAGCGGTAGCTCTCGGCCGCCGGGGCGGCCGCGGACTACCAGCTGCTCTTGGTGACGCCCGGCAGCTCGCCGGCGTGCGCCATGGTGCGCAGGCACACACGGCACAGACCGAACTTGCGGTACACCGAGTGAGGACGGCCACAGCGCTGGCAGCGCGTGTAGCCGCGAACCTCGAACTTCGGCTTGCGGGCGGCCTTTGCGATCAGGGCCTTCTTCGCCACGTCTCAGTCTCCTTGTTGCGTTCCTCAGCCGCCGAGGCGACTGCTCACGCTTCCTTGAACGGGAAGCCGAGGAGACGCAGCAGAGCGCGGCCCTCGTCGTCGTTCTTGGCCGTGGTCACCACAGTGATGTCCATGCCACGAACGCGGTCGATCTTGTCCTGGTCGATCTCGTGGAACATCGACTGCTCCGTGAGACCGAAGGTGTAGTTGCCGCGGCCGTCGAACTGCTTGGGCGAGAGCCCGCGGAAGTCGCGGATACGCGGCAGGGCGATCGACAGCAGACGGTCCAGGAACTCCCACATGCGGTCGCCGCGCAGTGTAACGTGCGCGCCGATCGGCTGACCCTCGCGCAGCTTGAACTGCGCGATGGACTTGCGGGCCTTGGTGACCTGGGGCTTCTGGCCGGTGATGGCCATCAGGTCCTTGATCGCGCCGTCGATCAGCTTGGAGTCGCGGGCGGCGTCGCCCACACCCATGTTGACCACGATCTTGGTGACACCGGGAACC
Organism: Embleya hyalina; assembly: GCF_003967355.1. Classification (GTDB taxonomy): domain Bacteria; phylum Actinomycetota; class Actinomycetes; order Streptomycetales; family Streptomycetaceae; genus Embleya; species Embleya hyalina. The sequence continues at coordinate 20,169 of NZ_BIFH01000015.1, forward strand.
TGCATGATGTTCTCGAACGAGAACTCCTCACGCAGCTTGCCCAGGATCTCCTCGCGGTAACGCTGCTTCAGACGCGGCAGTTCACGCGCCTCGGTGGTGACCGTCATCAGATGTCCTCACCGGTCCGCTTGGCGTACCGGATCTTGTTGCCCTCGTCGTCGAACCGGAAGCCGGTCCGGGTCGGGACCTTCTTACCGTCCTTCTCCACGACCAGCATCACGTTGCTGATGTGGACGGACGCTTCCTGGGTGATGATGCCGCCGGTCTTGGCACCCTTGGCGGACTGACCCACCTTGGTGTGCTTCTTGATCCGGTTGACACCCTCGACCAGGACGCGCTCCTGCGTCGGGTAGGCCGCGATGACCTTGCCCTGCTTGCCCTTGTCCTTGCCGGTGATGACCTGTACCAGGTCACCCTTCTTGATCTTCATCGCCTTCGCCATTGGTTAGAGCACCTCCGGCGCGAGCGAGATGATCTTCATGAACTTCTTCTCGCGAAGCTCACGGCCGACCGGGCCGAAAATACGGGTGCCACGGGGTTCGCCATCGTTCTTCAGGACGACGGCGGCGTTCTCGTCGAAGCGGATGTAGGAGCCGTCGACACGCCGGCGCTCCTTGACCGTCCGCACGACGACCGCCTTGATGACGTCGCCCTTCTTCACGTTGCCACCGGGGATCGCGTCCTTGACGGTGGCAACGATGACGTCCCCGATGCCCGCGTAGCGCCGGCCGGAGCCACCGAGCACACGGATGCAGAGAATCTCCTTCGCACCCGTGTTGTCGGCGACTCGCAGTCGCGACTCCTGCTGGATCACGTCTAACTCCTGATCGTCACGTCGCGGTCACGACCCACGGATGGTGGGGCGACCGGCGCTCGCTACTTGGCCTTTTCGAGGATCTCGACGATGCGCCAGCGCTTGCTGGCGGACAGCGGCCGAGTCTCCATGAGGACGACACGGTCACCGACGCCACAGGCGTTCTGCTCGTCGTGAGCCTTCAGCTTGTTCGTGCGGCGGATGACCTTGCCGTACATCGGGTGCTTCACGCGGTCCTCGACGGCGACGACGACGGTCTTGTCCATCTTGTCGCTGACGACGAGGCCCTCACGGGTCTTGCGGAATCCCCGGGCTGCTTCAGTCATCTCAGTCTTCTCGCTCACGCCGCGCCTCCGGTCTCCTGCACGTCGATGCCCAGCTCGCGCTCGCGCATCAGCGTGTAGATCCGGGCGATGTCCTTACGGACAGCCTTGAGCCGCCCGTGGTTTTCGAGCTGCCCGGTCGCCGCCTGGAAACGGAGGTTGAACAGCTCCTCCTTGGCTTCGCGGAGCTTGGCGACGATCTCCTCGTCACCGAGTTCGCGGAGCTCGGACGCCTTGGTAACGGCCGCCATCACGCCTCACCAGCCTCGCGCCGGACGATCCGGCACTTCATCGGCAGCTTGTGCACGGCGCGGGTGAGCGCCTCACGAGCCACCTTCTCGTTCGGGTACGACAGTTCGAACATCACCCGACCGGGCTTGACGTTCGCGACCCACCACTCGGGCGAGCCCTTACCGGAACCCATGCGGGTCTCGGCAGGCTTCTTGGTCAGCGGACGGTCGGGGTAGATGTTGATCCACACCTTGCCACCACGACGGATGTGCCGGGTGATGGCGATACGAGCGGACTCGATCTGACGGTTGGTGACGTACGCCTGGCCGAGGGCCTGGATGCCGTACTCGCCGAACGCCAGTTCCGTACCGCCCTTGGCGCGGCCACCACGCTTGGGGTGGTGCTGCTTGCGGTGCTTGACCCTGCGGGGGATCAGCATCGGGGTCAGGCCTCCGATCCGGATTCGGGCGCCGAGTTCACAGCCTCGGCCGCCGGCGCGGAACCGGTGTCCGAAGAACCGGTGGCCTGCGCGTCGTTCTGCTGCGGACGTCCGCCGCGGCCACCACGGCCACCGCGCTCGCCACCACGACCGCCGCCACCCTCGCCGCGGCGGGGACGCTCGGGAGCGCCACCACGGGCGGGACGGTTGCTGGCACGCGCCGCGGCGTTCTCGGCGCGGACCTCGGCGATGTTCTTCACGTCGCCCTTGTAGATCCACACCTTCACACCGATGCGACCGAACGTCGTACGGGCCTCGAAGAAGCCGTAGTCGACGTTGGCGCGCAGCGTGTGCAGCGGCACCCGACCCTCGCGGTAGAACTCCGAGCGGGACATCTCGGCCCCACCCAGACGACCACCGCACTGGATCTTGATGCCCTTGGCCCCGGCCTTCATGGAGCTCTGCATCGCCTTGCGCATCGCGCGGCGGAAGGACACGCGGCTCGAAAGCTGCTCGGCCACACCCTGCGCGACCAGCTGGGCGTCCACCTCGGGGTTCTTGACCTCGAGGATGTTCAGCTGGACCTGCTTGCCGGTGAGCTTCTCCAGCTCACCGCGGATGCGGTCGGCCTCCGCACCACGACGGCCGATGACGATGCCCGGCCGGGCGGTGTGGATGTCGACGCGGACGCGCTCACGGGTGCGCTCGATCTCGACCTTCGAGATCCCGGCGCGCTCCATGCCCTTCGTCATCATCTGACGAATCTTGACGTCCTCGCCGACGTAGTCCTTGTACAGCTTGTCGGCGTACCACCGGGACTTGAAGTCCGTGGTGATGCCGAGACGGAACCCGTGCGGGTTAACCTTCTGGCCCACTAGCGGGTCCTCTCCTTCTCGGCGACAACCACGGTGATGTGGCTGGTGCGCTTGCGGATGCGGTACGCCCGGCCCTGTGCCCGCGGACGGAAACGCTTGAGGGTCGGACCCTCGTCCACGTAGGCGGAGGACACGTACAGGTTGTTCGTGTCCAGGTTGTGGTTGTGACCGGCGTTGGCAATGGCGCTGTCCAGCACCTTGCCGACCGGCTCACTCGCGGCCTGCGGGGCGAATCGCAGGACCGCCTGGGCCTCCGCGGCGTTCATGCCACGGATGAGGTCCACCACACGGCGGGCCTTCATGGGCGTGACGCGGATGTACCGCGCCTGAGCCCTGGCTTCCATCGACGTCCCCTTGCTCATCTCGATATCCATGCGATTCGCCGCGTCAGCGACGACGCGACTTCCGGTCGTCCTTCTCGTGACCGCGGAAGGTCCGAGTCGGCGCGAACTCGCCGAGCTTGTGGCCGACCATCGACTCGGTCACGAACACCGGGACGTGCTTGCGGCCGTCGTGCACCGCGATCGTGTGGCCCAACATCGCCGGGACGATCATCGAGCGGCGGGACCAGGTCTTGATGACGTTCTTGGTTCCCTTGTCGTTCTGTACGTCCACCTTCTTGATGAGGTGGCCGTCGACGAAGGGTCCCTTCTTCAGACTGCGCGGCATCGAGACTGCTCCTAGCGCTTCTTGTTCGTCTTGCGGCGGCGGATGATGAGCTTGTCGCTGGCCTTCTTCGGCCGACGAGTACGACCCTCGGGCTTGCCCCAGGGGCTCACCGGGTGGCGACCACCGGAGGTCTTGCCCTCACCACCACCGTGCGGGTGGTCGATGGGGTTCATCGCCACACCGCGGACGGTCGGGCGCTTGCCCTTCCAGCGCATGCGACCGGCCTTGCCCCAGTTGATGTTCGACTGCTCGGCATTGCCGATCTCGCCGACCGTCGCCCGGCAGCGCACGTCCACCAGGCGAATCTCGCCCGAGGGCATGCGGAGGGTCGCGTGGGCGCCCTCCTTCGCCAGCAGCTGCACGCTGACACCCGCGGAACGGGCGATCTTCGCGCCGCCACCGGGCCGGAGCTCGATGGCGTGGATGACCGTACCGACCGGGATGTTCCGGAGCGGCATGTTGTTGCCCGGCTTGATGTCGGCGCCCGGACCGTTCTCGATCCGGTCGCCCTGCTTCAGCTTGTTCGGGCACAGGATGTAGCGCTTCTCGCCGTCCGCGTAGTGCAGGAGAGCGATGCGCGCGGTGCGGTTCGGGTCGTACTCGATGTGCGCGACCTTGGCCGGAACGCCGTCCTTGTCGTTGCGCCGGAAGTCGATCAGTCGGTACGCGCGCTTGTGTCCGCCACCCTGGTGGCGAGCGGTCACGCGACCGTGGTTGTTACGACCACCCTTGCTGTGCAGAGGGCGGACCAGCGACTTCTCCGGCTCGGACCGCGTGATCTCGACGAAGTCGGCGACGCTGGCGCCACGACGGCCCGGCGTCGTCGGCTTGTACTTGCGGATGCCCATGGCTTCTCTTAGTCCTCGTCCGTATCAGCGGCCGTCAGCCGACGGGTCCACCGAAGATGTCGATCCGCTCGCCCTCTGCAAGGGTGACGATCGCGCGCTTCGTGTCCTTGCGCTTGCCGAAACCGGTCTTGGTGCGCTTGCGCTTACCGACGCGGTTGATCGTGTTGACGCTCTCGACCTTGACCCCGAAGACCGCGATGACGGCCTGCTTGATCTGGGTCTTGTTGGCGTCGGGGTGCACGATGAACGTGTACTTGTTCTCGTCGATGAGCCCGTAGCTCTTCTCCGAGATCACCGGCTTCAGCAGCACGTCGCGCGGGTCGGTGTAGGTCTTGCTGGTGACCTTCGTCGTGCTCTCGACGGTGTCGGTGCTCACGCGATGCTCCCTTCGAGCTCGTCGGAGCCCGCGACCGCCGAGGCGGCCTTCGCCGGTCCGGCGATGAAGCGCTCCAGAGCGGCCTTCGTGAAGACCACGTCGTCGGAGACGAGCACGTCGTAGGTGTTCAGCTGCCCGACCTCGAGCACGTGCACCTGCGGGAGGTTGCGAGCGCTCAGCCAGGCGGCGGTGTCGGACTTCTCGACGACCAGGAGCAGGTTCTTGCGCTCGCTGATCTTGCCGAGGAGGGTCTTCGCGGCCTTGACCGAAGGCGTCTCGCCCTCGACCAGCGCGGAGACGCAGTGGATGCGCTCGTGCCGAGCCCGGTCCGAGAGGGCGCCGCGCAGGGCGGAGGCCTTCATCTTCTTCGGGGTCCGCTGCTCGTAGTCGCGCGGCACGGGACCGTGCACGACGCCACCACCGGCGAACTGCGGCGCGCGGGTCGAGCCCTGACGGGCGCGACCGGTGCCCTTCTGGCGGTACGGCTTGCGCCCACCGCCGCGGACCTCGCCACGAGTCTTGGTCTTGTGCGTGCCCTGACGGGCGGCGGCGAGCTGCGCCACGACGACCTGGTGGATCGTCGGGATGCTCACCTGGACGTCGAAGATCCCCGCGGGGAGCTCGATCGTCCCGGACTTGTCGCCGGCGGGCGAAAGAACGTCAATGCTGGTCATGAGATTCACACACCCTTCGCCGCAGTGCGCACCAGAACCAGGCCGCCGTTCGGACCGGGGACCGCACCCTTGATCAGGAGCAGGCCCTTCTCCGCGTCCACGGCGTGAACGGTCAGGTTCTGGGTGGAGACGCGCTCGTTGCCCATGCGGCCCGCCATGCGCACACCCTTGAACACACGACCCGGGGTGGCGCAGCCACCGATCGAGCCGGGCGAGCGGTGCTTGCGCTGCGTACCGTGCGAGCTGCCGAGACCCTTGAAGCCGTGTCGCTTCATGACACCGGCCGTGCCCTTGCCCTTCGAGGTGCCCATGACGTCGACCTTCTGGCCGGCCTCGAACACCTCGACGGTGATCTCCTGGGCCGGCGCGTAGTCGCCGGCGTCGGAGGTGCGGAGCTCGACCAGGTGGCGACGCGGGGTCACGTTGGCCTTGGCGAAGTGGCCGGCGAGCGGCTTGTTCACCTTGCGCGGGTCGATCGCGCCGAACGCGATCTGGACGGCGGAGTAGCCGTCGACCTCGGCGGTGCGAACCTGGGTCACGACGCAGGGCCCGGCCTCGACCACAGTCACTGGAACGACGCGGTTGTTCTCGTCCCAGACCTGGGTCATGCCGAGCTTCTTGCCCAGGATGCCCTTCATCTGCTTCGTCATCGTCGGTGCGTCCTCAGAGCTTGATCTCGATGTCGACGCCGGCCGGCAGGTCGAGACGCATGAGCGAGTCGACCGTCTTCGGCGTGGGGTCGAGGATGTCGATGAGCCGCTTGTGAGTGCGCATCTCGAAGTGCTCGCGCGAGTCCTTGTACTTGTGCGGCGAGCGGATGACGCAGTACACGTTCTTCTCGGTCGGCAGCGGCACCGGTCCCGCAACCTGCGCACCAGTACGCGTCACCGTCTCGACGATCTTCTTCGCCGAACTGTCGATGACCTCGTGGTCGTAGGCCTTGAGCCTGATGCGGATCTTCTGTCCCGCCATGGCTGCTTCGAATTCCTTCTCTCGTACCGCTGCGGATCACCCCCGCTGACACGGGGAGAAGACTTGGGCTGAAAACCCCTCGGGGTTTCCCTTCCCCGCCGACCCCCGCGGTCGGGCGTGTCGCCTTGTTGCTCACAAGCGCCCCTTGGAAACCCTTACGGGCGGCCTGGGGGCCTGGGCAACGTACGCTCGGCGTCACCTTCGCTGCGGCAAGCGAAAGGACGGCACGAGGTCACTAAGCGACGACGCCGGCTGCATGGGTGGCAGGACAGAAGTCCACCGATTGTTCGGAGCCAACGGGGGCCGCGCCACGTACCGTCTTCGCGACAGGCACGGCGCAGCCCGTTGTCCATCCGAGCAACTTGGCTAGTATGCCCCACCGATGGCGGGCTTGGCCAATCGAGCGGCTTCCCCGAGTTGGAGAGAGCCCCCGAGCAATGGACGTCCGGTCCCACCTAGGGGGTGGAATCGATCCGGACAAAGCCCCGCCCGCCGACCCAGGTGGACCGGCGGGCGGGATTTCATCACTTCTTGATCTTGACGACCTGGCCGGCGCCCACGGTGCGGCCACCCTCGCGGATGGCGAAACGCAGGCCCTCTTCCATGGCGATCGGCTGGATCAGCGCGACGTCCATGCCGGTGTTGTCACCCGGCATGACCATCTCGGTGCCCTCGGGGAGGGTCACCACGCCGGTCACGTCCGTCGTACGGAAGTAGAACTGCGGCCGGTAGTTGTTGAAGAAGGGGGTGTGACGGCCACCCTCGTCCTTCGACAGGATGTAGACCTGGGCCTCGAAGTCGGTGTGCGGCGTGACCGAACCCGGCTTGATGATGACCTGGCCGCGCTCGACGTCCTCGCGCTTGATGCCGCGGAGGAGCAGACCGACGTTCTCGCCCGCCTGGCCCTCGTCGAGCAGCTTGCGGAACATCTCGATGCCGGTGACCGTGGTGGTGGTCTTGGTCTCCTTGATGCCGACGATGTCGACAGTCTCGTTGACCTTGACGATGCCACGCTCGATGCGGCCGGTGACGACCGTGCCACGACCGGTGATCGTGAAGACGTCCTCGACGGGCATGAGGAACGGCTTGTCGGTGTCACGCGGCGGGGTCGGGATCGCCTCGTCGACGGCGGCCATCAGGTCGAGGAGCTTGCTGCCCCACTCCTTGTCGCCCTCGAGCGCCTTGAGCGCCGAGACGCGCACGACCGGCAGGTCGTCGCCCGGGAACTCGTACTCGGAGAGGAGCTCGCGCACCTCGAGCTCGACGAGCTCCAGGATCTCCTCGTCGTCCACCATGTCGGCCTTGTTCAGCGCGACCACGATGTACGGAACGCCGACCTGGCGGGCCAGGAGCACGTGCTCCTTGGTCTGCGGCATCGGGCCGTCGGTGGCGGCGACCACGAGGATCGCGCCGTCCATCTGCGCGGCACCGGTGATCATGTTCTTGATGTAGTCGGCGTGCCCGGGGCAGTCGACGTGCGCGTAGTGACGGTTCTCCGTCTGGTACTCGACGTGCGCGATCGAGATGGTGATACCGCGCTGCCGCTCCTCCGGCGCCTTGTCGATCTGGTCGAACGGCGTGAAGGGGTTCAGGTCCGGGTACGCGTCGTGCAGCACCTTGGTAATCGCCGCGGTCAGCGTCGTCTTACCGTGGTCGATGTGACCAATGGTGCCGATGTTGACGTGCGGCTTAGTCCGCTCGAACTTAGCCTTCGCCACTGGGGTCCTCCTGTGGACTGGTTCTTTACGCCGTACGACGTCGGGTATCGGGGGTGAGCCGGGGCGGAGGTCCCGGAGTCCGTCTACGGACCCCGGGTCCCCCAGGTATCGCTGGTGCCGCGCCTGCGGTGATTACTCGCCGCGCGACTTGGCGATGATCTCCTCGGCGACGTTCCTCGGAACCTCGGCGTAGGAGTCGAACTGCATGGAGTAGCTCGCGCGACCCGAGGTCTTGCTGCGGAGGTCGCCGACATAGCCGAACATCTCCGACAGCGGGACCAGAGCCTTGACGACACGCGCACCGAAGCGCTCGTCCATGGCCTGGATCTGGCCGCGACGCGAGTTGAGGTCGCCGATCACATCGCCCATGTAGTCCTCGGGCGTGGTGACCTCGACGGCCATCATCGGCTCGAGAAGAGCCGGCGACGCCTGCCGAGCCGCTTCCTTGAACGCCTGCGAACCGGCGATCTTGAAGGCGAGTTCGGACGAGTCGACCTCGTGGTAGCCACCGTCGATCAGCGTCAGACGCACGCCGACCATCGGGTAGCCCGCGAGCACGCCGTACTGCATGGCCTCCTGCGCGCCCGCGTCGACCGAGGGGATGTACTCCCTCGGGATGCGGCCACCGGTGACCTTGTTGACGAACTCGTACGCGTCGCCCTCGAGCGGCTCGAGCGCGATCTGCACCTTGGCGAACTGACCGGTACCACCGGTCTGCTTCTTGTGCGTGTAGTCCACGCGCTCGACGACCTTGCGGATCGTCTCGCGGTAGGCCACCTGCGGCTTGCCGACGTTGGCCTCCACGCGGAACTCGCGCTTCATCCGGTCGACGAGCACTTCGAGGTGCAGCTCGCCCATGCCACCGATGATGGTCTGGCCGGTCTCCTCCTCGGTGTGCACCTGGAAGGAGGGGTCCTCGGCGGCGAGGGACTGGATGGCGACACCCAGCTTCTCCTGGTCACCCTTGGACTTCGGCTCGATCGCGACCTCGATGACCGGGGCCGGGAACGTCATCGACTCCAGGATCACCGCGTTCGACGGGTCGCAGAGCGTCTCGCCGGTGGTGGTGTCCTTCAGACCCATCACCGCGATGATGTCGCCCGCGCCGACCGACGGGATCTCCTCACGCTTGTTCGCGTGCATCCGGTAGATCTTGCCGATGCGCTCCTTCTTGCCCTTCACCGAGTTCAGCACGGAGCTGCCGGCTTCCAGGACACCCGAGTAGACCCGGACGAAGGTGAGCTTGCCGAGGTGCGGGTCACGCATGATCTTGAACGCGAGGCCCGCGAAGGGCTCGTCGTCGCTCGGCTGGCGAACGATGACTTCCTCTTCGTTGTTGACCGCGTGGCCCTGGATACCCTCGATGTCGAGCGGCGAAGGCAGGTAGCGCACGACCGCGTCGAGCAGGGGCTGGACGCCCTTGTTCTTGAACGCGGTACCGCAGAACACGGGGGTGAACGTGGGCTTGCCCTTGTTCTCACCCTTGGTCGAGGCGATGGTCGCGCGACGGATCGCGGCGATCAGCTGCTCCGTGTCGGGCTCCTGGCCCTCCAGGTACAGCTCCATCATCTGGTCGTCGTATTCGGCGATCGTCTCGAGCAGCTTGCCGCGGTACTCGGCGGCCGCCTCGACGTGCGTGGCCGGGATGTCGACGACGTCGTACATCTCGCCCTTGGCCGCCTCGGCGGACCAGACCAGCGCCTTCATGGCGACCAGGTCGACAACGCCCTGGAAGTCCATCTCGGTGCCGATCGGCAGCTGCATGACCAGCGGAACCGCGCCCAGGCGCGCGTCGATCATGTCGACGCAGCGGTGGAACTCGGCGCCGGTGCGGTCGAGCTTGTTCACGAAGCAGATGCGCGGCACGCCGTACCGGTCGGCCTGACGCCAAACGGTCTCGGACTGCGGCTCCACGCCGGCCACACCGTCGAAGACGGTGACGGCGCCGTCGAGCACGCGCAGCGAACGCTCCACCTCGACGGTGAAGTCGACGTGGCCCGGGGTGTCGATGATGTTGATCGTGTGATCGACGTCGTCGAGCGTCCAGTGACAGGTCGTCGCGGCGGACGTGATGGTGATGCCGCGCTCCTGCTCCTGTTCCATCCAGTCCATGGTGGCAGCGCCCTCATGAACCTCACCGATCTTGTAGTTGACCCCGGTGTAGAACAGGATCCGCTCGGTGGTGGTGGTCTTGCCCGCGTCGATGTGGGCCATGATGCCGATGTTTCGGACCTTGGCCAGATCAAGAGCAGTGGTAGCCATCGTGGCTTGTCTTCTCTCGGCTTCTCGTCGTTGCGGGTGGAACTACCAGCGGTAGTGCGCGAAGGCCTTGTTGGACTCGGCCATCTTGTGGGTGTCCTCGCGGCGCTTGACCGCGGCACCCAGACCGTTGCTCGCGTCCAGCAGCTCGTTCATCAGACGCTCGGTCATCGTCTTCTCGCGACGGGCGCGGGAGTAGCCGACGAGCCAGCGGAGAGCGAGGGTCGTGGAGCGGCCCGGACGGACCTCGACCGGCACCTGGTAGGTCGCGCCACCGACACGGCGGCTGCGGACCTCGAGGGTCGGCTTCACGTTCTCGAGCGCGCGCTTGAGCGTGATGACCGGGTCGGTACCGGTCTTCTCGCGGCAGCCTTCGAGCGCGCCATAGACGATCTTCTCGGCGACGGAGCGCTTGCCGCTCATCAGGACCTTGTTCACCAGCGAGGTGACCAGCGGCGAGTTGTAAACCGGGTCGATGATGACCGGTCGCTTGGGGGCAGGGCCCTTACGCGGCATTAGCTCTTCTCCTTCTTCGCGCCGTAGCGGCTGCGCGCCTGCTTGCGGTTCTTGACACCCTGGGTGTCGAGCGAACCACGGATGATCTTGTAGCGGACACCGGGGAGGTCCTTCACACGACCACCGCGAACGAGCACGATGGAGTGCTCCTGGAGGTTGTGACCCTCGCCGGGAATGTAGGCCGTCACCTCGATGCCACTCGTGAGGCGCACACGCGCGACCTTGCGAAGCGCAGAGTTCGGCTTCTTCGGCGTCGTCGTGTAAACACGGGTGCACACGCCGCGACGCTGCGGGCTCCCCTTGAGCGCCGGAGTCTTGGCCTTGTCGACCTTGTCCTGGCGGCCCTTTCGGACCAGCTGCTGGATCGTGGGCACCGCGTCTCCGTCTTCTTCGTGCCGAGCGGTCTTTTTGAAGCGACTGCAATGTCTGAATCGGCCTGCATCCCGGTCGACGCCGGAACCACCGGCAAGCCCGACCCCCGCGGTCGGGCGTGTCGCCCGGTCTTGGGAGTGTGCTTGCTCAGGAGGCTGCGGGTCGGTCTCCCGCGCCCTCTCACGCACGCATCCCGAGGGGATTGCGGTGAGCGCAGGCACAAGAGCCCGGGGACACCCCAGGCACAAGGAGAGAGACTACCTACCACAGCAGCAGAGGTCAAAGCGAAAAGAAAGACCCCCGCCACGACACGGAATCCGGTGCTCTCACGCTGGTGGAGCACCGATTCGCTCGGGCCGATATGTCACTCTCCGGGCCCCACCGTACCCGGCATCGCGGCAAGAGGCGAACGAGCGCACGGGGCCGCTCCCCCGGGCGGGCCGGGCGTCGGGTCAGCGCACGCCGCACCCTCCGACGAGCAGGCCGAGGTAGTCCGAATACCCGTGCCCGTGCCCGGAATCCACGACGAGCACCACGACGACCAGCGCGAGCACCGCCATCCCGATCCAGCCGAGCACCACGCCGGCGATCGCCATGCCGCGGCCCTCCTGGCCGGTGCGGGCGGTCTGGGCCAGGGCTATGTGCCCGAAGATCACCGCGAGCAGGCTGCCGAGCCAGTAGATCCAGACGATGCCCAGGATCATCGACGCGATGGCCAGGCCGTTGGTGCCGGGCTGGGGCAGATGGCCGCCGTAGCCGGGGTACTGGTGGTAGCCGTGGGCATAGGGCTGCGGGCCGTACGGAGCCTGCGGATCGTAGGGCTGCCCGTAGGACGGTCCGTACGGCGCCTGGCCGTAGGGCGGCCCGTACGGCGCGTACCCGTAGCCGTACGCCTGCTCGCCCTGGGCGTCGTAGGCGTCCCGCGGGTCGCCGGCGGGGCGGTCGCCGGAGGAGCCGTACGGGCCGGGCCCGCCGGGGGTGCTCATGGGGTTCTCCCGGGATGCGACGGAGCGTTGAGAGCATCGTCGCACCCCGGGAGCCCCCGTGGAGAGTCCTTCGCACACCCGGGTCCGGACATGCGGCAGGGCCGCCACCCCGAAGGATGGCGGCCCTGTCCGGTACCGGGACGGATCAGCCCTGGTAGCCGCCGAAGTCGTACTCCTCCAGCGGGACGGCCTGGCCGGAGCCGGAACCGAACGCGGAGTAGTCGGCCTCGTCGTACCCGGACATCGAGTACATGGCGGCCTTGGCCTCCTCGGTCGGCTCGACCCGGATGTTGCGGTAGCGGGGCATGCCCGTACCGGCCGGGATGAGCTTGCCCAGGATCACGTTCTCCTTCAGGCCGAGGAGCGGGTCCGACTTGGCGTGGATCGCCGCGTCGGTGAGCACCCGGGTGGTCTCCTGGAAGGAGGCCGCCGACAGCCACGACTCGGTGGCCAGCGACGCCTTGGTGATGCCCATGAGCTGCGGACGACCCGAGGCCGGGTGCCCGCTCTCGGACATGACCCGACGGTTCTCGGTCTCGAAGCGACCGCGCTCGACCAGCTCGCCCGGAAGCAGCTCGGCGTCGCCCGACTCGATGATCGTCACGCGGCGGAGCATCTGCCTGATGATGATCTCGATGTGCTTGTCGTGGATCGACACACCCTGCGAGCGGTAGACCTGCTGGACCTCCGCCACGAGGTGGATCTGCACCGCGCGCTGACCGAGGATGCGCAGCACGTCGTGCGGGTTGACCGCGCCGACGAGCATCTTCTGGCCGACGTCGACGTGGTCGCCCTCCTCGACCAGCAGGCGCGAGCGCTTGCTGACCGCGTACGCCAGTTCCTCGGAACCGTCGTCCGGCACCACGACGACCTTGCGGGTCTTCTCGGTGTCCTCGATGCGGACCCGACCGGCCGCCTCGCTGATCGGGGCGACACCCTTGGGGGTGCGCGCCTCGAAGAGCTCGACGACACGGGGCAGACCCTGGGTGATGTCGTCACCCGCCACACCACCGGTGTGGAAGGTACGCATCGTCAGCTGGGTGCCGGGCTCACCGATCGACTGGGCGGCGATGATGCCGACCGCCTCGCCGATGTCCACCAGCTTGCCGGTGGCCAGCGAACGGCCGTAGCACATCGCGCAGGTGCCGACCTTGGACTCGCAGGTCAGCACCGACCGCGTCTTCACCGACTCGACGCCTTCGGCGACGAGGTGGTTGATGATCACGTCGCCGAGGTCGGCGTTGGCCGGGGCCAGCACCTTGCCGTCGACGACGACGTCCTCGGCCAGGTTGCGGGCGTAGACGCTGGTCTCGACGTCGTCGTCCTTACGGAGCACGCCGTCGGCACCACGCGTGGCGATCGAGAGCACCAGACCGCGGTCGGTGCCGCAGTCCTCCTCGCGCACGATGACGTCCTGCGAGACGTCCACCAGACGACGGGTCAGGTAACCCGAGTCTGCGGTACGCAGCGCGGTGTCGGCCAGACCCTTACGGGCACCGTGCGTCGAGATGAAGTACTCGAGCACGGACAGGCCCTCGCGGAAGGACGCCTTGATGGGACGGGGGATCGTCTCGTTCTTGGCGTTCGACACCAGACCGCGCATACCCGCGATCTGCCGCATCTGCATCATGTTTCCGCGAGCACCCGAGTCGACCATCATGAAGATGGGGTTCGTCTTGGGGAAGTTCAGGTTCATCGCCTCGGCGACCTCGTTGGTCGCCTTGGTCCAGATCTGAATCTGCTCCTGCTGACGCTCGTCCTTGGTGATCAGGCCGCGCTCGTACTGCTTCTGGACCTTCTCGGCCTGGGCCTCGAAGCGCTCCAGGATCTCCTTCTTCGCCGGCGGGACGACGACGTCGGAGATCGAGACGGTGACCCCGGAACGGGTGGCCCAGTGGAAGCCGGCCTCCTTCAGGTTGTCGAGCGTCGCCGCCACGACCACCTTCGGGTACCGCTCCGCCAGGTCGTTCACGATGACCGACAGCGTCTTCTTGCCGATCTCCTCGTCGACGAACGGGTAGTCCGCCGGCAGGAGCTCGTTGAACAGCGCGCGACCGAGCGAGGTGCGCACGCGCAGCGGCGAACCGGGCTCCCAGCCCTCGGGCGCGACCCAGCCGCGCGACGGGACGGTGCCCGCCGGCAGCCGCAGCTCGATCTTCGCCTGCAGGTCGAGCTCACGGGCGTCGAACGCCATGATCGCCTCGGCCGTGGACGCGAAGACGCGCCCGTCGCCCTTGGTGTTCTCCCGCTCGGAGGTCAGGAAGAACAGCCCGAGCACCATGTCCTGGGTCGGCATGGTGACGGGGCGACCGTCGGCCGGCTTCAGGATGTTGTTGCTGGACAACATCAGGATGCGGGCCTCGGCCTGCGCCTCCGCGGACAGCGGCAGGTGCACGGCCATCTGGTCACCGTCGAAGTCCGCGTTGAACGCGGTGCACACGAGCGGGTGAATCTGGATGGCCTTGCCCTCGACGAGCTGCGGCTCGAACGCCTGGATGCCCAGACGGTGCAGCGTCGGTGCGCGGTTGAGCAGCACCGGGTGCTCGGCGATGACCTCTTCGAGCACGTCCCACACCACGGGGCGGGCGCGCTCGACCATGCGCTTGGCCGACTTGATGTTCTGCGCGTGGTTGAGGTCCACCAGGCGCTTCATCACGAACGGCTTGAACAGCTCGAGCGCCATGGCCTTCGGCAGACCGCACTGGTGCAGCTTGAGCTGCGGACCGACGACGATGACCGAACGCGCGGAGTAGTCCACACGCTTGCCGAGCAGGTTCTGCCGGAAACGACCCTGCTTGCCCTTGAGCATGTCGGACAGCGACTTGAGCGGCCGGTTGCCCGGACCCGTCACCGGACGACCGCGGCGGCCGTTGTCGAACAGCGCGTCGACGGCCTCCTGGAGCATGCGCTTCTCGTTGTTCACGATGATCTCGGGGGCACCGAGGTCGAGCAGGCGCTTCAGGCGGTTGTTGCGGTTGATCACGCGGCGGTACAGGTCGTTCAGGTCGGAGGTCGCGAAGCGGCCACCGTCCAGCTGCACCATCGGACGCAGGTCCGGCGGGATCACCGGGACGCAGTCCAGGACCATGCCGTTGGGGCTGTTCCGGGTCTGCTGGAACGCGGAGACGACCTTGAGGCGCTTGAGCGCGCGGGTCTTCTTCTGGCCCTTGCCGGTGCGGATGATCTCGCGCAGCTTCTCGGCCTCGGCGTCGAGGTCGAACGACTCCAGCCGACGCTGGAGCGCCTGCGCGCCCATGCCGCCCATGAAGTAGGTGCCGAAGCGGTCCCGCATCTCGCGGAACAGGATCTCGTCGCCTTCGAGGTCCTGGACCTTGAGGTTCTTGAACCGGGTCCACACGTCGTCGAGCCGGTCCAGCTCGCGCTGGTTGCGGTCGCGCAGCTGCTTCATCTCGCGCTCGGCGCCTTCGCGCACCTTGCGGCGCACGTCGGACTTGGCGCCCTCGGCCTCCAACTCGGCGAGGTCGGCTTCGAGCTTCTTCTGCCGCTCCTCGACGCTGGCGTCACGGCGCTGCTCGATCTGCTGACGCTCGACCGAGATCTTGGCGTCGAGGGACGGCAGGTCGCGCTGGCGACGCTCGTCGTCGACGTACGTGATCATGTACGCCGCGAAGTAGATGACCTTTTCCAGGTCCTTCGGGGCGAGGTCGAGCAGGTAGCCCAGGCGGCTGGGCACACCCTTGAAGTACCAGATGTGCGTGACCGGCGCGGCGAGCTCGATGTGGCCCATGCGCTCACGGCGCACCTTGGCGCGAGTGACCTCGACGCCGCAGCGCTCACAGATGATGCCCTTGAAGCGGACACGCTTGTACTTGCCGCAGTAGCACTCCCAGTCCCGGGTCGGACCGAAGATCTTCTCGCAGAAGAGCCCGTCCTTTTCCGGCTTCAGGGTGCGGTAGTTGATGGTCTCGGGCTTCTTGACCTCGCCGTGCGACCACTGGCGGATGTCGTCTGCGGTAGCGAGGCCGATACGCAGCTCGTCGAAGAAGTTGACGTCGAGCACTGTTTCGTCAATCCCTCTTTCGGGGTTTGGTCCCGGCGGTCACGACGGGGGCTGCCGTGTCCACCAGTGTGTGTCTTCATCAGGACTGGGGTCGAAATCCCGGGTCCGGCCTCGCGGCCGGACCCGGGAGGGAGCCTCAGACCTCTTCGACGCTGCTCGGCTCGCGCCGCGACAGGTCGATTCCAAGCTCCTCCGCAGCGCGGAAGACGTCCTCGTCGGTGTCGCGCATCTCGATCGACATACCGTCGCTGGAGAGGACCTCCACGTTGAGGCAGAGCGACTGCATCTCCTTGATGAGCACCTTGAAGGACTCGGGGATGCCCGGCTCCGGGATGTTCTCGCCCTTGACGATCGCCTCGTACACCTTCACGCGGCCGAGGACGTCGTCGGACTTGATGGTCAGCAGTTCCTGGAGGGCGTAGGCGGCACCGTATGCCTCGAGCGCCCACACCTCCATCTCACCGAAGCGCTGGCCACCGAACTGGGCCTTACCACCCAGCGGCTGCTGGGTGATCATCGAGTAGGGACCGGTCGACCGGGCGTGCAGCTTGTCGTCGACCAGGTGGTGCAGCTTGAGGATGTACATGTAGCCGACCGAGACCGGGTGCGGGAACGGCTCGCCGGAGCGGCCGTCGTACATCTTCGCCTTGCCGGTGCCGTCGATCAGCCGGACACCGTCACGGGTCTTGTTGGTCGAGTCGAGGAGACCGGTGATCTCCTCCTCGCGCGCGCCGTCGAAGACCGGGGTGGCGACGTTGGTGCCGGGGGCACCCTGGTCGGCCGCGATCGCCCGGAGGCGACCCTTCCAGTCCTCGTCGTCGCCCTCGACGCTCCAGCCGGTCTTGGCGATCCAGCCGAGGTGCGTCTCCAGGACCTGGCCCGGGTTCATCCGGGACGGGACACCGAGCGGGTTGAGGATGATGTCGACCGGGGTGCCGTCCTCCAGGAACGGCATGTCCTCGACCGGCAGGATCTTCGAGATGACGCCCTTGTTGCCGTGGCGACCGGCGAGCTTGTCACCGTCGGTGATCTTGCGCTTCTGCGCGACGTAGACGCGGACCAGCTGGTTCACGCCCGGCGGCAGCTCGTCGCCGGCCTCGCGGTCGAACACGCGCACGCCGATGACCTTGCCGGACTCGCCGTGCGGGACCTTGAGCGAGGTGTCGCGCACCTCGCGCGCCTTCTCGCCGAAGATCGCGCGGAGCAGGCGCTCCTCCGGGGTCAGCTCGGTCTCGCCCTTGGGCGTGACCTTGCCGACCAGGATGTCGCCGGGGACGACGTCGGCGCCGATCCGGATGATGCCGCGCTCGTCCAGGTCGGCGAGGACCTCCTCGGAGACGTTCGGGATGTCCCGGGTGATCTCCTCCGGGCCGAGCTTGGTGTCCCGGGCGTCGACCTCGTGCTCCTCGATGTGGATCGAGGAGAGGACGTCGTCCTGCACCAGACGCTGCGACAGGATGATCGCGTCTTCGTAGTTGTGGCCCTCCCACGGCATGAACGCCACGAGGAGGTTCTTGCCGAGGGCCATCTCGCCCTCTTCGGTGCACGGACCGTCGGCCAGCACCTGGCCGGCCTCGACCCGCGCGCCCTCGTCGACGACGACCTTCTGGTTGAAGGACGTGCCCTGGTTGGAGCGCATGAACTTCTGCACGCGGTACGTGGTGTACGTCGCGTCGTCGTTCATCACGGTGATGTAGTCGGCCGAGACGTCCTGCACCACGCCGGGCTTCTCGGCGGTGATCACGTCGGCGGCGTCGACCGCGGCGCGGTACTCCATGCCGGTGCCCACCAGCGGCGACTCCGCCTTCAGCAGCGGCACCGCCTGGCGCATCATGTTCGAGCCCATCAGCGCGCGGTTCGCGTCGTCGTGCTCGAGGAACGGGATCATCGCGGTCGCGACCGACACCATCTGGCGCGGCGAGACGTCCATGTAGTCGACTTCGTCGCCGGGGATGTAGTCGATCTCGCCGCCGCGGCGACGCACGAGCACACGGGCCTCGGCGAACGAGTCGTCCTCGTTCAGCGGGGCGTTGGCCTGGGCGATGACGAAGCGGTCCTCCTCGTCGGCCGTCAGGTAGTCGATGCCGTCGGTGACCCGGCCCTCGACGACCTTGCGGTACGGCGTCTCGACGAAGCCGAACGCGTTGACCCGGCCGTAGGAGGCGAGCGAGCCGATCAGGCCGATGTTCGGGCCTTCGGGGGTCTCGATCGGGCACATGCGGCCGTAGTGCGACGGGTGCACGTCGCGGACCTCGAAGCCGGCCCGCTCGCGCGAGAGGCCACCGGGGCCGAGCGCGGACAGACGACGCTTGTGGGTCAGGCCCGACAGCGGGTTCGTCTGGTCCATGAACTGCGACAGCTGGCTGGTGCCGAAGAACTCCTTGATGGAGGCGACGACCGGCCGGATGTTGATCAGCGTCTGCGGCGTGATCGCCTCGACGTCCTGGGTGGTCATGCGCTCGCGGACGACGCGCTCCATCCGGGCCAGGCCGGTACGGACCTGGTTCTGGATGAGCTCGCCGACGTTGCGCAGGCGACGGTTGCCGAAGTGGTCGATGTCGTCGACCTCGACCACGATCTCCTGGCCCGACGCGCCTTCCATGGCCTCTTCGCCGGCGTGCAGCTTGACCAGGTACTTGATGGTCGCGATGACGTCTTCGACGGTCATGACGCCGGCGTCCAGCGCCTGCTCGACCCCGAGCTTCTTGTTCACCTTGTAGCGGCCGACCTTGGCGAGGTCGTAGCGCTTCGGGTTGAAGTAGAGGTTCTCGAGCAGGGTCTGCGCGGCCTCGCGGGTCGGCGGCTCCCCCGGACGCAGCTTGCGGTAGATGTCGAGCAGCGCGTCGTCCTGGCCCTGGGTGTGGTCCTTCTCCAGGGTCTGGCGCATCGACTCGTACTGGCCGAACTCCTCGAGGATCTGGGAGTCGGTCCAGCCAAGCGCCTTGAGCAGCACGGTGACGCTCTGCTTGCGCTTGCGGTCGATGCGGACACCGACGGTGTCGCGCTTGTCGATCTCCAGCTCCAGCCAGGCGCCGCGCGAGGGGATCACCTTCGCGCTGAAGATGTCCTTGTCGGACGTCTTGTCGACCTGGCTGTCGAAGTAGACACCCGGCGAGCGGACCAGCTGGGACACCACGACACGCTCGGTGCCGTTGATGATGAAGGTGCCCTTGTTGGTCATGAGCGGGAAGTCGCCCATGAAGACCGTCTGGCTCTTGATCTCGCCGGTCTCGTTGTTGGTGAACTCGGCCGTGACGAACAGCGGCGCCGAGTAGGTGAAGTCGCGCTCCTTGCACTCCTCGATGGAGTTCTTCGGAGGCTCGAACCGGTGGTCCCGGAACGTCAGGGACATCGAACCGGAGAAGTCCTCGATCGGCGAGATCTCTTCGAAGATCTCTTCGAGGCCGGACTTGGTGGGCACATCCTGTCCGCCCGCGAGGGCGGCCTCGACCCGTGCCTTCCACGCACTGTTGCCGAGCAGCCAGTCGAAGCTCTCGGTCTGCAACGCGAGAAGGTTCGGAACCTCCAGGGGTTCCCTGATCTTGGCGAAGGAGATGCGGAGCGGGGCAGTGGCGGCGCCGGGGTTGGTAGCGGAGGCGGTGCGCGAGGCGGCCAAGAGGGGTCCTTCCGAGGGCTCGGACTCACTATGCGCATACTGGACGGCCCGGGTTCATACACCGGGATAAGTCAATAGGCAGCGCAAAGGGTCAGTGTAGCCACAAGGCACACCGCTGTCCAGCCCCTATGAAGGGCCGGTCCACCACCCGGATTCGTGAACCATCCGGCAACCGTGCTTCAGGGGTGCGTCCGAAGAATTGCGCGCCCCGATCCGTTCGTCAAGGGGTTGCTTTCCCCCTGACAGCCGACGGAACCCTTCCGAGCGCCGAGAAAACCGGACCTCCGTCCCGAACTCGCGGCCTGCGGCGAGAGTCTCGTCACAGCGGCCGACCGAGTTGGCGAGAAGCCTCGGGAAGCCGGAAAAACACGGTAGACCGCCGGTCCGACAACGCCCGGACGGCGCGCTTCGAACCGGCGGCGCGCGCCGTGGCGCACGCCCTCGGCGAGGGCACAACGACGCTGGTGCGCGGGGGTTCGGCGACTGCTCAGGGTGTTGGGAGTATCACCCTTTCGGGCGAGGCCGATCGGGGCGTATCGGGCGCCGCGCGACCCCTTCCGACGGCCCGCCGGAGCCGGCCGACCGGGTACGGGCGAGCCCGAAACCGGCCCCGAAAAGCCCGAAGGCGACCGCCCTGACGGACGATCGCCTTCGGTGATGCCGCCCGGATGGGCGGCGTCGAATTACTTGACCTCGACCGAGGCGCCGGCGCCTTCGAGGGCAGCCTTCGCCTTCTCGGCGGCCTCCTTCGAGACCTTCTCCAGGAGCGCCTTGGGGGCGGAGTCCACGAGGTCCTTGGCCTCCTTCAGACCGAGGCTCGTGAGCGCGCGCACCTCCTTGATGACCTGGATCTTCTTGTCGCCGGCACCCGTGAGGATGACGTCGAACTCGTCCTGCTCCTCGACGGCGTCGGCGACGACGCCCGGGCCGGCGGGGCCCGCGACGGCGACCGGGGCGGCGGCCTTGACGTCGAAGGTCTCCTCGAACAGCTTCACGAAGTCCGCGAGCTGGATGAGGGGCATGGCCTTGAACTCTTCGATGAGCTCTTCGTGGGTGAGCGCCATGATCGGCGGTCCTTCCTGATCAATTCGGCTGGTGCCGGGTGGTGTGGATGGGCGGGGGCGCTGCCCCCGGCGACGTCGGTCGCGACTGCCGGACTACTCGGCGGTCTCGGCCTCCGCGGCGGGAGCCGGCTCGCCGGCACCGCCCTGCTCGACCTTCGCCCGAAGCGCGTCCGCGGTGCGGACGAACTGCGAGAGCGGAGCCTGGAAGGTCGCCGCGGCCTTGGCCATGGAACCCTTCATGGCACCCGCCAGCTTGGCGAGCAGCACCTCGCGGGACTCGAGGTCCGCGAGCTTCTTGATCTCGTCGGCGCTGAGCGCCTTGCCCTCAAGGACGCCGCCCTTGATGACGAGAAGGGGGTTCGCCTTGGCGAAGTCACGCAGGCTCTTCGCGGCCTCCACGGGGTCACCCGTGACGAACGCGATCGCGGACGGGCCCTCGAGGAGGTCGTCCAGCTGATCGATGCCCGCCTCGTTGGCGGCGATCTTGGTCAGCGTGTTCTTCACCACGGCGTACTGCGCGTTCTCACCGAGCGAACGACGCAGCTCCTTGAGCTGCGCGACGGTGAGCCCGCGGTACTCGGTCAGCACTGCGGCGTTCGAGTCACGGAACTGGTCCGTGAGCTCGGCGACCGCGGCCGCCTTGTCGGGCCTCGCCATAGGGCTGGCCTCCTTCCGCGATGCGATTGCCGGTCGACCGTGGCGGTCGACCTGTGCCGGATGAATTCGCCGGTCCGCGGGGCGGAAGGGGTCCACACACGAAAAACGCCCCGGCGCAGGCGCACGGGGCGTACATCCTCGATCCACACGGCATCCGCATGTATCGGGGGCAACGTCTCACGTTCACACCTGCGCAGGCCGTCCGCGATGCGGAACCTTCGTTTGTCGACCCGCCTTGCGGCACGACGACAACGACCGACGGTCTTTGGCTTGGGGTAAAGGTACGCGACGGCACTCGTTCGGAGCAAATCGGTTTCCGTCGGGCGGCCGGCGCGGGCCTCGCCGGCCGCCCGGGCGACGCCGGGGCCGGACGTGCCGAGGCCCGGCACCCCGTGTGGGGTGCCGGGCCTCGTTCGCGTGCGGGGCGGATCAGACCGCCTCTTCCTCCACCAGGAGGTTGCGGGTGCGGTTGGGGTCGACCTGGATGCCGGGGCCCATCGTGGTCGAGACGCCGACCTTCTTGATGTAGCGACCCTTGGCGGCCGACGGCTTCGCGCGGAGCACCTCTTCGAGGGCGGCGGCGTAGTTCTCGACGAGCTGCGCGTCGTCGAACGTCGTCTTGCCGATGATGAAGTGCAGGTTCGAGTGCTTGTCGACGCGGAACTCGATCTTGCCGCCCTTGATCTCGTTCACGGCCTTCGCCACGTCGGGCGTGACCGTGCCGGTCTTCGGGTTGGGCATCAGACCACGCGGGCCGAGCACGCGGCCCAGGCGGCCGACCTTGCCCATGAGGTCCGGGGTGGCGACGACGGCGTCGAAGTCGAGCCGACCCTTGGCGACCTCGTCGATGAGTTCGTCGGAGCCGACGATGTCGGCGCCGGCGGCCTTGGCAGCCTCGGCACGGTCACCGGTCGCGAAGACCAGGACCCGGGCGGTCTTGCCGGTGCCGTGCGGGAGGATGACCGTGCTGCGGACCATCTGGTCGGCCTTGCGCGGGTCGACGCCCAGGCGCATGGCCACCTCGACGGTGCCGGCGAACTTGGTGGGCGAGGTCTCCTTGGCCAGACGAACGGCCTCGAGCGGCGAGTAGAGACGCTCGTGGTCGACCTTGGTGTCGGCCTCGCGGTAGGACTTGCTGCGCTTCACTGAAAGCTCCTGGAATTCTGAAAGGAGTTGTGGTGGGAGCGGGTCGCGCGGACCCTTCCACTCCGCGAGTCGGTGGGCGTTCGCACACCTTCTCGCGCTGTTTCGGTACTGCCGGCGTGCTGCGGGGGCTGGATCAGCCCTCGACCGTGATGCCCATCGAACGCGCGGTGCCGGAGATGATCTTCTCGGCGGCGTCGAGGTCGTTGGCGTTCAGGTCGGCCATCTTGGTCTGCGCGATGCCGCGGACCTGCTCGCGAGAGATCTTCGCGACCTTGGTCTTGTGCGGCTCGCCCGAGCCCTTCTCGACACCGGCGGCCTTGAGGATCAGGCGCGCGGCCGGCGGCGTCTTCGTCACGAAGGTGAAGGAGCGGTCTTCGTAGACCGAGATCTCCACCGGGACGATGTCGCCACGCTGCGACTCGGTCGCCGCGTTGTAGGCCTTGCAGAACTCCATGATGTTGACGCCGTGCTGACCCAGCGCGGGGCCGACCGGCGGGGCCGGCGTGGCTGCGCCGGCCTTGATCTGCAGCTTGATGATCGCTGACAGCTTCTTCTTCTTGGGAGGCATTTTTTCCGGGTCCTTCGACGAGATGTACGTCCCGATCACCACGCGGAGCGCGGACGTGTTCGGGCCCGCCACGCGGTGCGGCGCCCACTCAACGATAACCACCGTTGTGAGGGCGCCTTGTCCACCACCCGGATGCGACCCCGGCGAACCGGGGCCCCACCAGGGGGAAGTATCAGTTCTTCTGGATCTGGTTGAACGAGAGCTCGACCGGCGTCTCGCGCCCGAAGATCTCCACCAGGCCCTTGACCTTCTGCGAGTCGGCGTTGATCTCGTTGATCGTCGCCTGCAGCGTCGCGAAGGGGCCGTCGATGACGGTGACCGAGTCGCCGACCTCGAAGTCGAGCACCTTGACCTCGGTGGTGCTCTTGGCGCCGCTGCCGCCGCCGGTCGCCTTCTCCTCCTCGGGGGCGAGGATCTTGACGACCTCGTCGAGGGTGAGCGGGAAGGGCTCGTGCGCGTTGCCGACGAAGCCGGTGACACCGGGGGTGTTCCGCACGGCGCCCCACGACTCGTTGGTCAGGTCCATCCGGACCAGCACGTAGCCGGGGAACTTGTTGCGCTTGACGGTCTTGCGCTGACCGTTCTTGATCTCGACGACCTCTTCCTGCGGCACCTCGACCTGGAAGATGTAGTCCTCCATGTTGAGCGAGGTGGTGCGGGACTCGAGGTTGGCCTTCACCCGGTTCTCGTAGCCGGCGTACGAGTGGATGACGTACCACTCGCCCGGGGCGCGACGGAGTACTTCCTTGAAGTCCTCGACGGGGTCGCCCTCGGGGGCGTCCTCGACGGCCTCGGCCTCGTCGTCGGAGTCGTCGGCGAACTCGTCGTCTTCGTCTTCGTCGTCGGCGAACTCGGCTTCCGCGCCCTCGGCGTCGTCTTCGCCGACCTCGGCGTCCTCCACGTCGTCATCGGTGGAGACGGCCGGGGCCTCGGCCGCGTCCTCGAGGGCGATGTCCTCGAGAGCCGCGGCCTCCGCCTGCTCCGACAGGGTCCCCGTCTCATCGGCGGAGTTGTCGGCGGACAGGTTCGGGTCAGACACGTTGGGTGCTTCTTCCTGGCTGGGGGTCGAACGGTCGTTGCAGGCGCGCTGCGAGGGACGGGGCTCAGCCGAAGACGGCGAGCGCGGCCTTCGCGAAGGCGAGGTCGAGTCCGTAGACGATTCCGATGATCATCAGACAGAACACGATGACCACGGTGGTGTACGTGCTCAGCTCGTTGCGGGTCGGCCAGACGACCTTGCGCAGCTCGGCAATGATCTGCCGGTAGAAGAGAGCCGCCCGCGCGAACAGGTTTTTCTTCTTCTGCTCCGGCTTGCCCGAGGAGCCCTTCGGGCGATTCGCCCGGCGACCGCCGGGGGGCACGTCGTCGGAGCCGTGGCCATCAGAGCTGCTGTGCTCAGGCGTAGCCGTGGAGCCGTGGGCCTCCGTCAACTCGTCCTCACCTGATCCGGTCCGACCGTGGATCACCGACGGGGTTGTCGGCGCCGACAGTTTGCGCTGACTGCGTGCACGTCACGGTCGATCCGAGGATCGACCGCTGTCGCACATCGCAGGGCACGAGGGACTTGAACCCCCAACCCCCGGTTTTGGAGACCGGTGCTCTGCCAATTGAGCTAGTGCCCTTCGTTTGGTCATCAACCTAGCGGAGTCACCGGCCCGAGAACACAGGATTTCGGGCGCGGCAGCACGCAGGTTGGGACCGCCAAGCGTCGAGTGTACGGGGTCGGGTGCGTCAGGTCGAACCCGTGCCGCGACGGTACTCGGTTCGGGTGTTCCCGCGGCGCGGAATCGGCGTGCTCCGGACGGGGGCGAATGGGACGATGGCCGGCATGACGGCTTCCACCCCAGGCTCCCCGTCCGTGCCCGCGTCCGGGTCCGGGTCCGCCGCCGGACGACGGGTCTCGGCCCGCGTCGGCGCCATCGCCGAGTCCGCGACGCTCGCGGTCGACGCCAAGGCCAAGGCGCTCAAGGCCGCCGGGCGTCCCGTGGTCGGCTTCGGCGCCGGCGAGCCGGACTTCCCGACGCCGGACTACATCGTGGACGCCGCGGTCGCGGCCTGTCGCGAACCGCGCTTCCACCGCTACACCCCGGCCGGCGGGCTGCCGGAGTTGAAGGCGGCGATCGTGGCCAAGACGCTGCGCGACTCGGGCCTGGCGGTGGATCCGGCGCGGGTCCTGGTCACCAACGGCGGCAAGCAGGCCATCCACGAAGCCTTCGCGGCCCTGCTCGACCCGGGCGACGAGGTGTTGGTGCCGGCGCCGTACTGGACCACCTACCCCGAGTCGATCAAGCTCGCGGGCGGCGTCCCGGTGGACGTGGTCGCCGACGAGAGCACCGGCTACCTGGTGTCGGTCGAGCAGTTGGAGGCGGCCCGGACGGAGCGCACCAAGGTCCTGGTGTTCGTCTCGCCGTCGAACCCGACCGGCGCGGTGTACTCCCGGGCGCGGATCGAGGAGATCGGGCGCTGGGCGGTCGAACACGGGTTGTGGGTGCTGACCGACGAGATCTACGAACACCTGGTCTACGACGACGCCGAGTTCGTCTCGATGCCGGTGGTGGTGCCGGAACTGGCGGACCGCTGCGTGATCGTCAACGGGGTGGCCAAGACCTACGCGATGACCGGCTGGCGGGTCGGGTGGATCATCGGCCCCCGGGACGTGGTGGCGGCCGCCGCGAACCTGCAGTCGCACGCCACCTCCAACGTCTGCAACGTCGCGCAGGCCGCCGCGCTGGCCGCGCTGAGCGGCGACCTGTCGGCGGTGGACACGATGAGGACGGCGTTCGACCGGCGCCGGCGCACCATCGTGCGGATGCTGAACGAGATCCCGGGCGTCGAGTGCCCCGAGCCCAAGGGCGCCTTCTACGCCTATCCGTCGGTGAAGGGGGTGCTCGGCCGGGAGATCCGGGGCGCGCGTCCCGCGACCTCGGCCGAGTTGGCGGGGCTGATCCTGGACGAGGTCGAGGTGGCGGTGGTGCCGGGCGAGGCCTTCGGCACTCCGGGCTACCTGCGCCTGTCGTACGCGCTCGGCGACGAGGACCTGGTCGAGGGTGTGCGCCGGATCGCGGAATTGCTGGCCGAGGCGAAGTAGCCGCACGTCGTCGTTCACGTCGAGGCCGCCGAAGTTTCCGCTCTCCTTCAGGGGGATCATCGGCGGTACCCCTCACGCGCGCGGGGCCGGTGGTCCATGATCTGTGGATGGATCGTCCCGCACGCGATGTCCGCACCCTCCCGAAGGCTCATCTCCACCTGCACTTCACGGGATCCATGCGGTCGGAAACCCTGTTGGAACTGGCGGATCTGCACGGTGTGCGGCTGCCCGACTCGCTGACCTCGGGCCGACCGCCACGATTGCGGGCGACCGACGAACGCGGGTGGTTCCGCTTCCAGCGGCTGTACGACATCGCGCGCTCGTGTGTGCGCTCCGAGGACGACATGCATCGGCTGGTCCGCGAGGCGGCCGAGGACGATCGGGCCGAGGGGTCCGGGTGGCTGGAGATCCAGGTCGATCCGACCTCGTACGCGCCGCGCCTGGGCGGGCTGACCCCGGCCGTGGAGATCGTGCTGGACGCGGTGGAGGCGGCGCGGGCGGCGACCGGGATCGGGATCGCCGTGGTGATCGCGGCGAACCGGACCAAGCACCAGCTGGAGGCGCGTACGCTCGCGCGGCTCGCGGCGCAGTACACCGATCGCGGCGTGGTCGGGTTCGGGCTGTCCAACGACGAACGGCGGGGGCGGGCGCCCGCGTTCGAGCGGGCCTTCGAGATCGCCCGGCACGCGGGGCTGTTCGCGAATCCGCACGGCGGCGAGTTGGACGGGCCGCGCAGCATCAGGGACTGCGTGGACGTGTTGGGCGCGCGGCGGCTCGGGCACGGGATCCGGGTGGTGGAGGATCCCGAGTTGATGGCGGTGTTGGCCCGGCGGCGGATCGTATGCGAGGTGTGTCCGGCCTCCAACGTCGCGCTCGGCGTCTACGACAAGGCGGCGGACGTGCCGTTGCGGACGTTGTTCGAGGCGGGGGTGCCGATCGCGTTGGGCGCGGACGACCCGCTGCTGTTCGGGTCGCGGCTGGCCGCGCAGTATGAGCTGGCCCGGGACGAACACGAGTTCACCGACGCGGAGTTGGCGGAGTTGGCGCGGCAGTCGATCCTGGGCTCGGTGGCGCCGGCGCAGGTGCAGCGGGAATTGCTGGACGGGGTGGAGGGGTGGCTGGCTGGATCCGGTGCGGTGGTGGGGGCGGGGTTTGTGCCCACCCGCCCACCCGTTGCGTGAGGTGAAAGGCTGCGGATCTCGGGCAGGTGGCAAGCGAATCGGGCCCCGCGGCCGGAGCATCGGGGTGCGGGTCGGGTGCCGAGGGTCGGGCGCCGAATCCGGCGGGTAGCGGGCTTCGGTGGGGGTCGGGTACCGGGTGTGGCGGGGCGTGGGGCTCGGTGGGGGTCGGGTGGTGGGGACCACGCGAGCACGGCTGGCACGCCGGAGTGCGGGCCGGTGCCGAAGACCGGGCCCCGGATCTGGCCGGGCGCGGACCTCGGTGGGGGCTGGGTGGTGGGGACCACGCGAGCACGGGCGGCGCGTCGGAGTGCGGGCCGGTGCCGAAGGCCGGGCGCCGGATCTGGCCGGGCGCGGGCCTCGGTGGGAGTCGGGTGGTGGGGATCACGCGAGTGCGGGCGGCACGTCGGAGTGCGGGCCGGGTGCCGAAGGCCGGGCCCCGGATCTGGCCGGGCGCGGGCCTCGGTGGGGGTCGGGTGGTGGGGACCACGCGAGTGCCGGCGGCGCGTCGGAGTGCGGGCCGGGTGCCGAAGGCCGGGCGCCGGATCTGGCCGGGCGTGGGGCTCGGTGGGGGTCGGGTGGTGGGGACCGCGCGAGTGCGGGCGGCACGTTGGAGTGCGGGACCAGTGGTGAAGGTCGGGCGCCGGACCAGGCGGGCGCGGGCTTCCGTGGGGGTCGGGTGGTGAAGCCTCGCGGGCGCGGCCGGCGCGTCGGGGGGTCCGGTGCCGAGGGTTGGGTGTCGGACCTGGCGAAGCGCGGGCTTGCGTGGCGAGTGGGGGCGGTGCGTCGGGGTGTGGGGGCCGGTGGGGAAGGTTGGGGGCTTGGGGTGTGGGACGGGCCTCGGGGGTCGGGTCAGAGTTTGGCGTTGATGAGGACCGGTTCGTTGATCAGGGTGATGCCGAAGGTCGCGGCCACGCCGTCGCGGACCTCTCGGGCCAGGGCGAGGAGGTCTTCCGTGCTGGCCCGGCCGCGGTTGGTCAGGGCCAGGGTGTGCTTGGTGGAGATGCGGGCGCGGCCCTCTCCGTAGCCCTTGGTGAAGCCCGCCCGTTCGATCAGCCAGGCCGCGGAGGTCTTCACGTGGTCGGCGCCGGACGGGTAGCGGGGCGGGGTGACGTCGGGCCCCAGGTGCCGGGCGACGCGCGCGATGAGGTCGGCGAAGGCGTCGTGGGTCAGGATCGGGTTGGTGAAGAAGGAGCCCGCGCTCCAGGTGTCGTGGTCGGCGGCGTCCAGGACCATGCCCTTGCCGCGGCGCAGTTCGAGCACGGCGGCGCGGGCGGCGGCCGGTGAGACCCGCTCCCCCGGCTCGACGCCGAGCGCGCGGGCCAGTTCGGCGTAGCGGATCGGGGCCGAGCGGCCGTCGTCGTCGTGCAGCCGGAAGTGCACGCGCAGCACCACGAAGCGGTCGTCGCCCTTGAAGACGCTGTGCCGGTAGGTGAAGCGGCACTCGGCGGCGGTGAGCGTGCGCGGGCGGCGCTCGGCGCGGTCGTAGACCTCGACGGAGGTGATCGTCTCGGCGACCTCCTGGCCGTACGCCCCGACGTTCTGCACCGGGGTGGCACCCGCGCTGCCGGGGATGCCCGCGAGGCATTCGACGCCGGACAGGCCCGCGTCGACGGCGGCGGTGACCACGTCGTCCCAGGGCACGCCGGCGTCCACGCTCAGCGCGGTGCCGTCGACGCGCAGGTCCGTGGTGGCGATCCGCAGCACGTCGCCGGGGAAGCCGTCGTCGCCGACGACCAGGTTGCTGCCGCCGCCGAGCACGAGCAGCGGGGTGCCCTGCTCGTCGGCGGCGCGGACGACCGCCAGGATCGTGTCGGTGGTCGTGGCCGTGTGGAGCCGACGGGCCGGGCCGCCGAGGCGGAGGGTGGTCAGGGCGGCGAGGGGCGCGTCGGTTTCAGGCTGCACCGTTGGATTCTCGCATCACCCGCCCCGCGCCGGGCTCGGGCCGGCCCACCCGGGGCTCCGGGCGCACCCGGCCCTTGGGCTCAGGCCAGTTGCACCACGGCCCTGGGTACGCCCAGGACCTTGGCGCCGGCGGCGGTGACCACGAGGTCCACTCGGGCCCGGCGGTCGTCCAGGAGCACCGCGACCTTGCCGGTGACCTCGATGGTCGCGCCCTCGACGGTGTCCGGGACCACGACCGGCTTGGTGAAGCGCACGCCGAATTCGATCAGCGCGCCCGGGTCGCCGAGCCAGTCGGTGACCACGCGGGCGGCCTCGGCCATGGTGAACATCCCGTGCGCGATCACGTCGGGCAGGCCGACGTCGGTCGCGAACCGGCCGTTCCAGTGGATCGGGTTGAAGTCGCCCGACGCGCCCGCGTAGCGGACCAGGGTCTCCCGGGTGACCGGGAAGCTGCGCGTGGGCAGTTCGGTGCCGACCGCGACGTCGTCGAAGGAGATCTTGGCGGTCATGGTCAGCTCTCCGATTCCCCGGCGGCGCGGGCCACCAGGCTCGACAGCGCGGTGACGACGTGCTCGCCCTCCACGGTCCTGACTTCGGCGCGGGTGGTGAGGACGTCGTTGCCCGCGAGGGACTTGATGTCGTCCACGGTGGTCACCACGGTCAGTCGGTCGCCGGCGCGGACCGGCCGGGTGTACGTGAACTTCTGGTCGCGGTGCACCACGCGCGAGTAGTCCAGGCCCAACTCGGGGTCGTACACGACCTGGTCCGCGGCGCGCATCGTGACCACGATCGCGAAGGTCGGCGGCGCGATCACGTCGGGGTGACCGAGCGCCTTGGCCGCCTCGGGGTCGTTGTACGCGGGATCGGGGTCACCGATCGCGGCGGCGAACTCGCGGATCTTCTCCCGACCCACCTCGTACGGCTCGGTGGGCGGATAGGTCCGCCCGATGAACTTCGCGTCCAGCGGCATGAAGCGGTTCTCCCTGGTGGAGGCGGTGATGGCCGGCGAGCCGGCGGGGCAACGCTGCGGAGAATACGACAACGAGGCCACCCCCCTCGTGGGGAGTGGCCTCGTCGGTGTCGGGGTGCGAAACGCCTAGCGGGTTTCGCGGTGCGCGGTGTGCGCGTTGCAGCGGGGGCAGTGCTTCTTCATCTCAAGACGGTCCGGGTCGTTGCGCCGGTTCTTCTTGGTGATGTAGTTCCGCTCCTTGCACTCCACGCAGGCCAGCGTGATCTTCGGGCGGACGTCGGTGGCAGCCACTGGAGTGCCTTCCTTGCGGTCAGGGGTGAATACAGCAAAAGCAGCCGATGCGGAGTCTCCCCCGAATCGGCTCGCTTGGTAGCGGCGACCGGACTTGAACCGGTGACACAGCGATTATGAGCCGCTTGCTCTACCGTCTGAGCTACGCCGCCTCGACGAGGCCCCCACCTGTCGCCAGGCGGGGATCCCATCGTCTGAGCCCCAATACGGAATCGAACCGTAGACCTTCTCCTTACCATGGAGACGCTCTACCGACTGAGCTATTGGGGCGAGCAGGAAAACCATACACGCTGCCCGACACCGATCGGAAATCGATTGGCGCAACGCCCCCTGCCTCAGCCCTCGGTGGACCAAACAGCCCTGGTCAGGGCCCCTTCGACGGTTTGCGCGTACACGGCCGCGGCCAGCCACGCAGCGGACAAAAGGTCGTTGTCGCCCGCGCGAAGACGCCCGAAAACATCCCGTTCGCGGCCCGCCGCCACGTGCGTCAGACGCTCCACGAGCAGGGCTCCCGTGGCCAGTCCCACCCGACGCAGTCGGGCGCTGTCGCCGGCGGTGGAGCCGGCCAGGGCCAGGACGGGACGGCCGCCGCTGATCGCGCGTTCGACGTGCCGGTGCATCAGGTAGAGCGGGGCGGGCGGGGGCTCCTCGGCCGCGCCGGTTACGGACGGGGTCGGGTCGGCGGCGGGCAGGTCGGCGCGGTGCAGGCGCTCCAGGCCCAGGTCGATCCGGCCCAGGCGGTCCTCGGCGAGCCGCAGGGTCGGGCCCTCGCCGGGCGCGACGCCGACCGCGAGCGCCCGGATCGCCCGGTCGGCGCCGGGTTCGAGGCGGCCGACCACGCGCAGGCGCAGTCCGGGGCGGTCGGCGAGCAGGCGCAGGTTGTCCCGGTAGGCGAAGGCGGGGTCGGCGTGCGCGACGAGCAGGTGTACGGACTGCCCGGCGCATTCGGCGAGCAGGCGGTCCCGGGCGCCGGTGGTGGTGCCGAGCACGGTGACGTCGAGGAAGAGCAGGTCGGCGCCGGCGGGGCGGTCGTCGGGGGGCAGGTCGCGGTGGCCCACGATCCGGTCGATCTGGGCGGACAGCGGGGTCTCCCACAGGGCCCGCAGCGGTTCGTCGGTCCAGGCCGCGCCGCTCGCTCGCGCGGCGCGGACGGCCTGGCCCGCGCCGAGCCGACCGTTGGCGGACACGGTGGCACCGGAGACGACGAGGCCGGCGCGGGTGAGCGCGACCGGGTCGATCGAGGTGTCGCCGAGCCGGATCGCGCGGGTGGCGGCGCCGATCGCCCGGTCGGCGCCGCCGGGGGCGACGTCGCCGATCGTGCGCAGGGTGCCGGCGGGGTCGACCGTGGTGGTGACCGCGCCGGCGAACCCCCGGGCGGTCAGGACGGGTTCGGTGAACAGGCCGTACAGGCGCAGCGAGCCGGCCGCGGCGTAGGCGCGGCGGGAGGTGCCGCGCAGCAGTTCGAGGGACTGCGGGTAGGCCGCCGCCGGGGTGCGCAACGCGTGGGCCACGTCCAGCAGTTCGCGCATGGCGGCGACGAGGTCGGCGAGCCGGTACGCGGGGTCGCGGTCGCGGGCGGCGCGCAGGCCGGTGGCCACCGTGACGGCGGCGGCCGCGGCGCGGTGCAGGCCGGCGAGGCGGGCGGTGTGCGCGGCGCGGAGCAGGCCGGCCTGGAGTACGGCGCCGGCGCCGTCGACACCGGCGTCGACGATCGCGGCGCCGGCGGTCCAGAGGGCGTCGGCGGCGGCGCGTTCGGCGGGGGTGGGCTCGGCGGGGGTGGGGGACTCGGCGGTTGTTGCCGCCGGTTCCGCGGGCTCGGTCGTGTCGGGCGCGTCGGATGTGTTGGGTGTGTCGGTTTCGTCGGGGGCTTGGGGCTCGGCCACCGGGGCCGCGGCGGCGGCTGCGGCGCGGTGTACGCAGGCGGGAGCCAGCAGGCAGCTGCAGCGCAGGTCGGCGGTGGTGGTGACGGCGCCGGTCGGGATGTACAGGGTCAGTTCGGCGTCCTCGCCGACGGTGATCCGCACCGTGTCGCCGTCGTGTTCGATCGGGCAGGCGAGGAGTTTGCCGATCGCGGCGTCGAGGCGTTTGCGCAGGCGCGGGGTGAGTGCTTCGACGATGTCGGCGGTGACGTCGGGGGCGACCGGTGGGAGGCCCTGCGTGCTCATCGGACCTTCTCTCCGACCCAGCGGGCCAGTTCGGTGGGGCTCAGCGCGGCGACCGGCATGCCGGCGGCTACCAGGCGGCCGGCGACGGCGGTCGAGTAGCGCGGTCGGCCCGCGTCGTCCAGGCTCGCGCAGCCGAGGATGTGGCAGCCCGAGGAGGCGAGCGCGCGGACCTCGGCGAGCAGGCCGCCGATCGGATAGCCCTCCTCGAAGTCGCTGACCACGGCGATCAGGGTGCGCGAGGGCACGGTGACGAGGTCGCGGGCGGCGCGCAGGCCGGCGGCGATGTGGGTGCCGCCGCCGACCTTGACCTCCAGGAGCAGGCCGAGGGGGTCGTGGACGTGTCCGGTGAGGTCGATGACCTCGGTGGAGAAGGTCAGGAAGTGGGTGCTCAGGGACGGGACGCCGGCCATGATCGAGGCGGTGAGCGCGGACCAGATGGTCGACGCCTCCATCGAGCCGGACACGTCGACCACCAGGATCAACCGCCAGTCGTTGCTGCGGCTCGCACGGGTGCGGAAGATCGGCTTCTCCGGCACCACCAGCACCGAGCCGTCGGCGGCGCGGCGGGCGGTGGTGAGGTTGGCCCGCAGGGTGCGTGGCAGGTCGAGCGCGCCGCCGGGGCGGCGGGTGGGCCGGGGGGTGGTGATGCCGGTCAGCGCGGGGCGCAGCCGGGTGGCGAGTTCGCGGGCGAGTTCGGCGACGATGCGGGCGATCAGCGGGCGGAGGAGGGCGAGTTTGCTCTCCGGGAGGCCGCCGGCGTGGGTCAGGACGGTCTTGAGCAGGTCGACGGAGGGGCGGGCGGCGGCGGGGTCGAGGTGGGTGAGCACATCGGTGCGGCCCGCTGACGCGGCGGCGGCCAGGACCTCCTCGCGGACGGCCGGGCCGAAGAGGGCGATCAGGTCCTCGGACCATTCCCGGACGCCGGGGTAGGGGGCTCCGCGGCCGGCGCCCGGGGCGTCGCCGAGGTCGCTGCGGGAGCCTTCGCCGTGGCCGGTGCCGTAGAGCTCGTCGAGCGCGCGGGCCATGCCGGATGCCGTTGGGGGGAGGCGGTCGGATTGGCGGCCGAGGATGAGTTTCCAGCGTTGGGTGGGAGGGAGGTCGTGGGTTTGTGTGTGTTCCCACCCGCCCACCCGTTCGGCGAGACCCGCAGGCTGCGGATCTACGGCATCGGCCGGGCCGGATCGGCCTCGCGGCCGACCGTCGGGCGCCGGAAGCACTGCGGCGGGCGCGGGGTTGGCGGGCTGCGGATGCGCGCCGTCGGCCGGGCTCGACGGGTCCTGCGGACCGCCGGCGGGGATCGAGGAGGCCGGGGCTGGAGCGGGGTTCGTGGGCTGCGTATTCACGGCGCTGGCCGGGCTCGATGGGTCCTGTGGGACGCTGGCGGGAATCGAGGAGGCCGGGGCTGGAGCGGGGTTCGTGGGCTGCGGATTCACGGCGTCGGCCGGGATGGAGCGGTCCTGTGGGACGCCGGCGGGAATCGAGGAGGTCGAGGCTGCGGCGGGGTGCGTGGGCTGCGGATTCACGGCGTCGGCCGGGCTTGATGGGTCCTGCGGACCGCCGGTGGGGGTCGAGGAGGCCGAGGCTGCGGCGGGTTTCGTGGGTTGTGGGGCTTCGGGGTTGGTTGGGTGTTGGGCTTGTGGGGTGGTTGGGGGGAGGAGGGCTCTTTGGGTCAGGGCCGATTTGGCGGTCAGGTCGGTGCTGGTCCACAGGGCCAGGGTGATGGGGTCCGCTTCGGTGTCCACTCGGTCGCCCAGGTGCTCGGCCAGGGTGGCGAGGACTCGGTCTCGGGCGGCGGGGGTCAGGGTGTCGAAGCCGCCTCGCAGGGCCGGGAGACGGTCCAGGAAGGAGCGGTCGGGGAGGGTGTCGACGCGGTCCAGGAGCGGGGTGAGGATCGGGCCGCCGGCCTGGAGCAGGGGGCCGGCCGCGGTGAGCAGGCCGGTGAGTCGGCGGGTCAGTTCGGCTCGGGTCGCCGGAGTGGTCGCGGTGTCGATCCAGGAGCCGATCCGGTCGCCGAGGACGGTCGGGTCCTCGTGCCCGAGCAGGACCCGGACGGCGCCCGCGGCGGCGGACATCAGCGGCGAGCCGTCGGCGGCCAGGCGGGCCAGCCCCGCGGTCAGCCGGACGCCGCCGAACACGTCGGCGCGCCCGGCGAGGTCGGCCAGCGCGCGGGCATCGGCCGGGTCGTCGGATCCGGTCAGGCCGTCGAGGTGGCGGACGGCGGCGGTGAGGAGGATGCGGGTGATCTCCTCGCCCGGTCCCGAGGCCGCAGCGGCCTTCGGGTCGCCGTGCTCCGCGTGCTCGGATGCGGGTGCCCCTCCCGGTTGTCCCGCCGGGTCCGTCGTGTGGTCGCCGAGGCCGCTCTCGGCATCCGGGCCGTCGGGGCCGGGGATGCCCAGGTGGCCCTTGTGGATGCGGTCGGTGAGGGTCAGGGCCGCCAGGAGGTCGGGGAGGCCGGCGATCGTCGGGAGGGATTCGGCGGTTTCGGCGAGGCGGGTCGCGGTGAGGGCCGGCAGGCCGCAGGCCGCGGCGCGTTCGAGGCCGGTGAGGATCTGGGGGGCCGTGGGGCCGCCTTCGGCGAGTTCCTGGTGGTGTTGGGCGCGGAGGGTGCCCTCGGCGGCCTGTTCCGGGGTGACGCCACGGGCGCCGGCCGCGTCGAGCAGGGCCGCCACCGACGGCGTCCAGCGCACCCGCCAGCGGGTGGTGACCGCGTCCGCGCCGCCGGTGCCGACCACCGCGGTCGGCTCGGCGTAGGGGATCCGGCAGGTCGTCAGCTGTTGCAGGAGCAGTTCCCTTCGCCGGTCGCGGTCGCCGCGCAGCGGATCCAGGCGCAGGTCGCGCTCCGCCGGGTCGGCCGGTCCGGGCAGGCCCAGTTCGGCGATCCGGCGCTCCACCTCGGGCCCCAGGCCGCTGCGCGGCGCGGCCGGTGACGGGCGCCCGGCCCGCGTACCGACCAGCACCCGCTCCAGGGCGCGGGCGACCGAGCGGCCCCGGCCCAGCGGCTCGCCGTGGGTGAGCACCGTCTGCGTCGCTTCGAGCAGTTCGCCGCGCCCCGCCGCCGGCAGGCCGCGCAGGTTCGCGAGGTCGCCGGCGATCCGGACGATCTCGCGCGCGTCGACCGGACCGCTGGGGTGTCCCTGGCCGCGCAGATCGGTGCAGATCCGTACCGCCGCGCCGATCAGCGCCTCGCGCAGCGCGGCGGGGTCGCCGGCCGACTCCAGGACGGACTGCTGCCACTCGGGGTCGCGGATGCCGGCGGGGTAGCCGGAACGGGCGTCCAGGAGCGGGTAGGTGTACGGGATCAACGACATCGTCACGTCGGCGATGTCGCCGGCGGGCGGTTCCGCGTCGCCGTCGAGCAGGGCCGGCGCGTGGAACGCGCCGAGCACCACGGTGACCCGCGCCGCCCCGGATTCCTCCGCCGCGCGCAGCGTGGACCGCATCCACGCCTCGCGGCGCAGGTCGACCGGGTCGACGGTGCCGGCGTCGCGGCGCAGGGCCCAGCCGACGGTGAGCGCGGCGCGGCGGATCGCCTCGGCGGACGAGCCCGGCGCGGTGGCCTCGACCAGCCGGTCCCACATGTCGTCCCCGGCCCGGCCGGTGAGCCGGTCGCGCAGCGCCGCGTGCAACCCGCCCGCCCCCGTGTCGGTGTCCCCCGCGTCCGCGACCGGGCCGGCCGCCCGGTCCCAGCCGGGGTGACCCAGCGGGAGGTCGCACGGGATCGCCGGTACGCCGTTGCGCGCGGCCCAGCGCAGCGCGGCCAGTTCCGGCGAGAAGTCGGCGAAGGGGTAGAAGCCGAGCCCGTGCGGTCCGGTCCCGGCCAGCGCGATCGGCGCCCGGGTGTCCTCGTGCGCGAGCCATTCCAACCAGGGCGCGGCCTCGTGCGGCAGTTCGACGAGCAGCACGTCGGGCCGGGCCTCGTCGAGCAGCGCGGGCACCGCGGCGGCGAGCGAGGGCGCGTGGTGGCGCACGCCGATCAGGTGGGGCCGCCGGGACGCGGCCAGGCGCGCGGCGGCCGGACGGGCCTCGTCGATGGGCCCGTCCGTACGTATGGTCGACACCTCGTCAGCCCTCCAGGACTCCGCGCAGGTCCCACAGGGTGCGCCAGGTGGCCGAGCCGTGTTCGGCCCGTCGGCGCACCGCCGCGTCCCAGTAGGAGAGCAGCCGGGCCGCGTCGGCCGGGTCGTCCTTCTTCGCCACGCCGAGCAGGTGTCCCGGCAGCAGGCTCAGCACGTCCCGGTCGCCCGGGAAGTAGGCCGCGGCCAGCGCGAGCGAGGAGGCGACCGAGACCGCCTCGGCGGTGCTCAGCACGGTGGACGGGCGTTCGATCTCCCAGCCCTCGGCGGAGCGGCCGGTGCGCAGGTCGCGGAACGCGGTGACCAGCACCTCCAGGACCGTGTCGTCGACGGCGTACGCCGTCCCGGTCCGCTCCACCGCGGCCCTGGCCTGGCGGCGCACCAGCGCGGTCTCCGCGTCGTGGTCGCCGATCGGGCCGACCGTCTCGAAGTTGAACCGGCGCTTGAGCGCGGCGGACATCTCCGAGACGCCCCGGTCGCGCAGGTTCGCGGTGGCGATCAGGGTGAAGCCGGGCGCGGCGTGCACCTGCGCGTCGGGGCCGCCGGCGAGTTCGGGGACCGCGATCCGCCGCTCCGAGAGCAGCGACACCAGCGCGTCCTGCACCTCGGGCAGGCAGCGGGTGACCTCCTCGATCCGGGCCACCGCGCCCGTGGTCATCGCGGTGAGCACGGGCGAGGGCACCAGGGCGCCCCGGCTGGGGCCCTGGGCGAGCAGCAGCGCGTAGTTCCAGCCGTACTTGAGCTGGTCCTCGGTGGTGCCTGCGGTGCCCTGCACGGTGAGCCCGCTGGTGCCGCAGACGGCGGCGGCGAGCAGCTCGGACAACATCGACTTGGCGGTGCCGGGCTCGCCCACCAGGAGCAGGCCGCGTTCGCCGGCGAGGGTGACCACGCAGCGCTCGACGAGGGCGCGTTCCCCGACGAACTTGGCGCCGATGGTCAGGGCGCGGGGCAGGCCCTCGACCGGTTCGGGCAGCTTGAGTTCGTCGCCGCTGCCCATCACGAAGGTGACCACCGCGCGCGGGGTCAGCCGCCAGGCCGGCGGGCGCGGGCCCCGGTCGTAGGCGGCCAGGAACGCCAGTTCCCGGGCGTACAGGTCCTCGGGCGGG
Organism: Embleya hyalina; assembly: GCF_003967355.1. Lineage (GTDB taxonomy): Bacteria > Actinomycetota > Actinomycetes > Streptomycetales > Streptomycetaceae > Embleya > Embleya hyalina. The sequence continues at coordinate 58,089 of NZ_BIFH01000015.1, forward strand.
TGTATCTGGCGTGCCCCGGTGGCGGGTTCGGTTGCGGTTGCCATCAGCGGCGGCCCTTCCGGGAGGTACGGGTGACGAGTTCCTCGAAGCCTGGCGCATCGCCGTCCTGCACGCGCCGCCAGGCCCGGTGGAACAGTTCGGGCACGGGCAGGTCGGGCACGATCATGCCCCGCCCGGGGCTCGGGTAGAGCCCTTCCTTCCAGACCTCCAGGGGCAGTGTGGGGCTCTTCAGCGCGTTCCAGCCGCCGGGCAGGAAGAGGGAGCGGCCGGCCCGGGCCCGCTTGGCCTCCAGGACCAGGTCGGTGCCGGCGAGTTCGGTCCGGGCCTTCTTCAGCCGGGCGGGCTTCCAGCCGGTCCAGCGGGCGACCTGACGATCCGTCGGGTCCGGCAGGGCGAGCAACTGGAGGTACAGGACGGCGGCGTCCTCGCCGATGCCGTACGTCTTGGCCACCTCGGCGACCAGGTCCGGCACCGACCGGCTCGGGTCCTGCGGGACGCCGGGCGGGCCGTCGGCGCGCAGGAGTGTCTCGAAGGCCGGGTCGAGGATGCGGCGGAAGGCGGCGAAGGCGACGGACCGCGCCTCGCCGCGCAGCGCGATCAGCCGGTCGAACCACGGGTCGTCGGCGCCGGTGAAGCCGGCGGTGCGCACCAGGGTGAACTCGTTGTCGGTGTACCAGGGGCGCAACCAGAAGCGGTCCTCGATCCGGAGCACGCCGTCGGGGTCGGCGGCGCCGGTGGCGGGCAGTCCGGCCGCCTCGCGCAACAGCTTGGAGGTGGCGCCGCGTTCGGCGTACTCCACGTCCAGGTCGACCACCAGGCCCGGATCGGTCACCCGCTTGCGCAGCAGGTCGAGCACGCGCGGCAGATGCGGGCGCAGCGGATCGCCGTAGGGCAGCCGGTAGGCCAGCCAGGCGAGCGCGGTCACCGCCAGGCCCAGGGTGTGGCCGGCGGGCACGGCCTCGGGGTCGGAGGCGACGAGGTTGCCGTCCTTGTCGACGCTGTGGGTGGAGGTGCCGGTGATCCACCGGTGGGACTCGGGGGTGAGGACGTATTCGAACGCGGCGGCGGGGATGCCCCGGACGTCCGCCGCGACCTCCTCGGGCAGCCGCAACACCCGCCCGAAGGCGGCCTCCCAGGCCCGGCTGCCGGCCGCGATGTCCCAGCCGCTCGTCCACAGGTCGGCGACGGCCTCGGGCCGCTCGGGCACCAGCGCGCCCTGGACGCCGGCGCGCGCCGCGCGGTCGAGCCGGTCCAACTGCTCGCGGGCGCTGGTCGCCTCGGCGGCCCTGAGGCCGAGCACCGCCCGCTGGTCCTTGTCCAGATCGCCGGCGACCAGCCCGGCGAGCAGCAGGCTCGCCTCGGCGCGGCCCAATCCGGTGCCCTCGGTCAGGGCGGACACCGCGTCCGGGCGCCACGGGACCGGGCCGTGGGCACGAACGCCCTCGACGACGGCGGCGACGCGTTCGGGGGACATCGGCTCGCGGTAGCGGTGTTCCTCGTGGGTGGTGAAGCCGTCGACCGCCTCGAACCGGCCCGACGGGTCGTGGTCGAGCGCGAGCCAGTGCTGCGTGTCGTTGCCGTAGGTGTACTGGCTGTCCAGGATGAACACGGTGCGGTCGGCGCGGCGCAGGACGCGCCCCTTGCGCTTGAGGTCCTTCTTCTTGACTTTGGGCTCGCAGAGCACGACCCGGCGCAGCGTCCCGTCGGGGGCGCCCAGCGGGCCGGTGGCGAGCGCCTCCAGAAGCAGCAGCAGCGAGGCGCGGTGTGCGTCGGACGTCAACGGCGACAGGGCGCGGGCGACCATCGCCGCGCGGTGGTCGAGCAGGTCGTGCCAGGCGGCCACGTGGGGTTCCTTCAGCCCCTCTTCCTCGGTGGTCCACTCGGCCGGGCCGTCGGTGCGCGCCAGCATCGCGGCCACCGAGGTGATGTGTTCGAGCGTGGTCCAGGTGCCCCGGCCCTGATCGCCGTAGTAGCGGCAGCCGACGCCGGCGATACCGGCCACCGCCGGGCACAGCTCGTTGTCCCGGCCGTGCTCGGGGCCGGTGGGCACCGCTCGGGGCTTGTGCTCCTTGCGGTTCACCTTGCCGAAGTCGCGCAGCCGCTCGGCGAGTCGGGCGGTCTCCCCGACCAGCGAGGCGACGCCGCGGACCAGGCCGGCGTGTGCGATCGCGGGCAGCAGGCGGCGCACCGGTTCGGTGCGGATCGCGTCCGGCTTGGCGGGCTTGTTCGGCGACTTCTTGGCGGCCTCGTACTCGGCCCGGGCCCGGTCGCGGTCCGCGCGCACCTCCTCGACCAGTACGACGGCCTGCTCGTGGGTGATCGCGCGCAGCGCCAGCGAGCCGGCCTCGTCGCGCGGTCGCAGCGCGTGCCAGAACGCGGGCGCCGGCACCACCCGGGTACCGGCGGCCAGCCCGGAGCCGGCCCCGCAGTGGCCGAGCAGCACGCCCTCGTGCCACAGCGTCACGGCGCCGTTGTGTGGGGCGACCGCCGTCGGGGTCGCGCCGCCGGGCAGGCGCAGCGCGCCGATCGGGATCTCCAGCGGCCGCTGGTCCCAGTGCCGCCGGCCGCGCACGGGCGCGCTCACGGTGTGGCCGTCGACCGAGCCGGCGGTGAGGGTGTCGCCGTCGATCCGGACCCAGTGGCCCACGAGCGTGCCGTCGGTGCCGAACGGGGTCTGCTCCAGGCCGGGCAGCAGCGGCAACAACTCGCACGCGTCGGGCACCAGCGAGCCGCCGTCGGCGACCGCCGCGGCGAACGGGGCGGGCAGCGAGGCGCGGCCGTGGGTGCCGGTGGCCGGGTCGAACTCGGTCCACTTGCGGTCCGACCGCTCGTAGTCGAGCGACCAGTGGGTGGTGCCGTCGGTGAGCACGCCCCGGCGCGTGGGCAGCTTGGTGTCGCCGGCGTACAGCGGCCGGCCGCCGGTGGTGACGCCGCCGTCGGGCAGCGCGAGGGAGAGCATTTCGCCGTCGGAGCCGTTGTTCGGCGGTCCGCCGAGCAGGAACGTCTCGGTCGGGCGCGCGGACCAGTAGCCCTCCCAGTCGTAGTCGGTGTTGTACCAGGCGACCAGGAGTTGTCCGTCGACGTAGCGGTACTGGGTGCGCTGCCAGCTGGTGCGGTCCTTGGGCACGCGCGGTTCGTGGTCGAGCAGGATGCCTTCGGGGCCGACCACGAGCGCGCGCTTCTCGGTGGAGAGCACGAGCGCGGGCCAGGACTCGTCGAGCCGGATGTCGCCCTTGCGGCCGAGCAGTTCGACGGCCTCGTCGAGCGCGGGCCAGCCGAGTTCGTCGTAGACGCCGGCGCGCAGCGTGGTCGCGAGCAGCGCGACGGCGTCGAACGCGCGGACGCGGGCGACCAGGTCGGGGGTCACGTCCTCGACCACGCCGCGGAAGCCGTCGAGCACCTTGAGCTCGCGCTCGGCGTCGGGCAGGCCGGCCGCGGAGGTGAGCCGTTCGCCCAGCTCGGTGAGCCGGCGGGCGAGCACGGGGCGCAGCACGGGGTGGGCGGCGGTGGCCGGCTGGTGCTTGGCGTTCAGGCCGCCGACGGCGGTCAGGAGCAGGGCCAGGAAACGTTCGTCGGCGGCGACCGCGGTCAGCTCGCGCCGGCCCTCGGCGTCGTCGTCCCACCACTCGCCCAGGAGGAAGGTGTGCTGCGGGTCGGGGTCGGTCACGGGTATGCGCTCGGCCAGGGCCAGGTCCAGCAGGTCCAGGTCGACACCGGTGCGGTAGCGGCTGCCGCTGAACAGGGTGACCGGTACCGCCTCGGCGCGCAGCGTGTCGGCCATCCGGGCGACCAGCGCGGCGGTGCGCGCGCTGCGTCCGGTGTAGCCCCAGCCGCGCTGACGGTGCGCGGTCCAGCGGGTGACCCACTGGGCCCGGGCGCCGGGTTCGAGGTCGCCCTCGACGAGCAGGTCCAGGACGCCGGCCTCGTCGAGCAGGTCGAGCCAGAAGTCGTCGACCTCGGCGTTGGACGCCGAACCGCCGGGGGTGGGCAGGATGTCGAGGAGGCGGGCCCGCGACTCGGGCTCGGCGCCGGCCAGTGCCGCGATCGGGGCGCGGTTGACCTTCCAGAAGGACAGCGGCGCGCGGGCGATCGCGGGGGTGGCGAGCAGTTCGCGCAGCAGCGCGCGTTCCTCGCCGGTGTGGTCGCCGCCGGCCGCGCGGATCAGCGCGCGGGCGTCCTCGGCCAGGCCGGCGTACGGCGGCATGCCCGCGGTGCAGCGCTCGACCGCCAGTTGGCGGAACTGTACCCACGCCTCGGCGGGGCCGAGGCGGGCGGCGAGCGACTTGGCGTGTTCCTTGAGCGCCTTGGCGGTCAGCGCGCCGGCGAAGGCGAACTCCAGGAAGACCGCGCGCAGTCGCTCCTCCTCGATCGCCAGGTTGTGCACCCGCTCGGCCTCGCGGGCCTTGCCGAAGAACGCGGACGCGTAGGTCTTGTTGTCGTGCTTGAGGAAGATCCGCGCGGCCTGCTCGTGGAAGGTGGGCAGGAAGTGCGGTACGGCCCGGCCGAGGCGGATCGCGAGCTGGTCGAAGCCGTCCTTGGCCGCGCCGGGCTTGGTCTTGGCCTGCCGGTCCAGGCGTTCGATGTCGCGGACCAGGGCCAGCGCGTGGTGTCCGTTCGCCGGGTCGTTGACCAGCGCCCAGGCGGGGAAGCCGAGCGCCTCGCGGCGGACCTGGCCCACCTCGGGGGCGTCCGCATCGCGGGTCAGCCCCAGGAAGCCGAGCGCCAGGTCCTCGGCCTCGCCCAGGGTGCCCGGGACCAGCCGGACGATCGGGCGGTCGCCGAACGCGGGGTGCAGGTAGGTGCGCACGGTGAGCGTGTCGATGTCGTCGCCGGCGAGGGTGCCGACGGGCAGGACCGCGCCCGCGTCCAGCAGGACGCGCGACGGGTCGGGGGTGGTGCCCGTGCCGGTGGTGTTCATGCCGCGTCCTCCGTGGTTTCGATCGTGCGGCCCGCGTACAGCGCGGCGCCCATCCGCATGCCCTCCGACCAGGCCACCGGCGGCACCCGGTCGAGGGTCAGCGTGCTGCCGCCCTCGGACCAGGCGACGGAGCCGGTCTCGGTCGATTCGTAGCCGTCGTAGTCGCCCAGCCACATCCGCGCCTCGATCTCGCGGCCGCCGTCGAGCACGGTGCACACGGCCTGGCCGCCGCGCACCTGGTAGCCCAGCTGGGTGGTCCGGCCGATCAGGAAGCGCAGCTGGTCGTAGCGTCCGCCGGCGAACTCCTCCACGCCGGTGCGGGCGGCGTCCACGTCGGCGGGGCGGTGCCACACCTCGCGGTAGAGCTGCTGGACGCGCTGCTCGACGCCGAGTTCGACGGCGAATTCGCGCAGGTCGTCGAGGTCGTCGAGGAGCACGGGGTGCGGGATGCGGATGGTCCGCGCGTCGAGGTAGACGGTGTCGCCGTCGGGGTCGACGATGCCGACGCCGCGCTCGGGGTCCGCGCCGCGCAGGAATCCGGCCACCGCGCCGTCCTCGCCGGTGGTGACCACCAGGTCGCGCAGCACCCGCTGCCAGGCGGGATCCGGCCACACCCGGGCCAACACCTCGACCGGGACCGGGAGCGAGCCGATCATCCAGCGCTCCACCGCGTCCAGGCAGGCCCGATCGTGCCGATCCAGCCACTCGACGAGCTGTCGCAGGCCCACCACGGCCGGATCGTCGGCGAGTTTCCCGGGCACCGACTTCAGTTGCCGCCCCTTGGCGTTGCGGCACACCACCTTGCCGTCTTCCAAGGCGACCTCATAGTCGCCCGCCCGGATCCATCCCACGATCGTTCCCCTCCACGCATGTGTGCGAATGTTGGTGACAACCCGTCAACTGCCCAGCGGCACAAGGCGCTCGGCGCCCGTGATCAGGTTGGCGGGAACGTTAGCCGTCGATTCCGACAGCGCCGTCACCCGTCAGGATGAAACACCGAGCGAATCGACATTCGATGGCCGAAAAGTACGCCCCGCAGGGAAATTCGCGGGGGCCGGTCGACTAACTTGCGGGGAATGACCGTGCCCGTCGTGCCCCGTGGACTGCGCAGCCTGATTCCCGGCCCCGGCCCGGAGGGGATCGCGGACGACGCGGGGCGACCCGCGACCGGCCCCGCCGAGGCCGCCGCACTCCCGGACGGGGCGCCGCCGGTCGCGGCCAGGGCCCGCTCGATGCTGGACGGGCTCGCGCCGGTGCCGGTGCCGCGCGCGGTCGCCGAGGCGTCGGCGGAGGTGTTGTGCGCGCTGGCCGCGAGCGCGCCGGCGGAGCTGGCACAGGTGGCCCGCGAACTGGCCGGACGCCTGCGGGTCGCCGCCCGAACGGCCTAGTCCCGCGCGGCCGGCACCGCCCTTTCGGAGGTGTCGCCGTATCCCCCGGCGTCCTGGCGCGTTGTTCAGGACCCACCCGCCGAGGGTGGGACCTGTACGCACCGAAAGGACCGACTCAACATGTCGCGTATCGCCAAGGCCGCTGTCCTGACCGCCACCGTGGGCGCCGCCATCGCCGGCGCTGCCGGCCCCGCCATGGCCAGCTCCGAGGCCGACGGCGCGGCGGTCGGCTCGCCGGGCGTGCTGTCCGGCAACAACATCCAGATCCCGGTGCACATCCCGGTCAACCTGTGCGGCAACACCATCAACGTCATCGCGGCGCTCAACCCGACCGTCGGCAACGTCTGCGTCAACGGCGGCTGAGTCGACGCCTCGGCCCCGCCCGGCACGTGTCCGCACGCGCCGGGCGGGGCCGTTCCGTGTCCGCCCGCGAACGGGGGACCGTGGGCCGCGGCACCCGCCGAGGGACCCGGACGGTGGGTGTGCTCGCGCGGGGGCGTGGTTCCGTTCCGCGGGATCGGGAGGGTAGGAATGCGCGCATGACATCCTTCGCCCTGCACCACGTACAGCTCGCGATCCCCGCCGGCAGCGAGGACGCGTGTCGTGCCTTCTATCTCGGCGTGCTCGGCATGACCGAGGTGGCCAAACCGCCGGTGCTCGCGGCCCGCGGCGGACTGTGGGTGCGCGCCGGCACGCTGGAGATACACCTCGGCGTCGAGGCCGACTTCCGGCCCGCGCTCAAGGCCCATCCCGGCATCCTGGTCGACGACCTGGACGAGGTGACGGCCCGGCTCGCGGCGCACGGCACCGAGGTCACGCCCGACGGCGAGTTCCCCGGCCACCGCCGGTGCTACGCGCACGACGCGGTGGGCAACCGGCTCGAATTCCTCCAGCCGCTGTGACCGTCCGCGCCGCCGCCCCGGGTCACGGGCGGCGGGCCACCACGTCGATCTCGACGAGGATGTTCATCAGGTCCGAGCCGACGGTGGTGCGCACCGGGTACGGCTCGGTGAAGTACTCGCGGTAGACCTCGTCGTAGCCGGCGAAGTCGCGTCGGAGGTGCTCCAGGTGCGTGGTCACCTTCACCACGTGGCCGAGGTCGAGCCCGGCCTCGGCGAGTACGGCCTTGAGGTTGTCGAGCACCCGGCGGGTCTGGCTCGCCACGTCGTCGCCGACGATCGCTCCGGTGGCCGGGTCGATCGGGCCCATGCCCGCGGTGTGGACGAAGTCGCCGGTGTCGATGCCCTGCGAGTAGGTGCCCCCGGGCTTCGGCGCGGCGTCGGTGCGGATTTCCTTGTGGGCCATGGTGGTTCGCCTTCCCGATCGCGTGTGCGGATGCGTGGGAATGGTACGTGTGGTCGGGATTCAGCGGATGACCGCGTCGTCCTGGGCGAGCAGCCGCAACTCGTCCCGGCGGGGCAGGCCCTCCCAGTCGCCGGGCACGGTCACCGCGAACGCCCCGGCCGCGGCGGCGGTGGCCAGTCGGGTCGCGACCGGGCCGCCCCGGACCAGTTCGGCCAGGTAGCCGGCGGCGAACGCGTCGCCCGCGCCGACCGGGTCGACCGCGTGCACCCGGTGCGGCGGCACCTCGTGCGGCCGGCCGTCGAGGATCGCGACCGCGCCGCGCTCACCGCGCTTGAGCAGCACCTGGGCGGGGCCGAGCGCGGTCAACTCGCGGGCCAGGTCCACGAGCGGGGTGTGGTCCGGCGCCTTGAGCACCAGGCGGGCCTCGTCCTCGGTGGCGAACAGGATGTCGGCGTGGCCGGCCAGGGCGCGCAGTTCGCCGGCGGCGTCCTCGGCCGACCACAACGCCCGCCGGTAGTTCAGGTCGAGCGAGACCGGGACGCCGGCCGCGTTCGCCTCGGCGACGGCCGCGCGCACCGCGGCGCGCGCGGTCGGGGACAGCGCGGGGGTGATGCCGGTGACGTGCAGGATCCGGGCGGAGCGCACCAGGGCGGGGTCCACGTCGTCCGGGCACAGCCGCGAACCGGCGCTGCCCGCGCGGTAGTAGCGCACGTCGGTGGCCGCGCTGGTGCGTCGGGCCTTGACCATGAGCCCGGTGGGCGCCTCCGGGTCGATCACCGCGGCGCGCGTGTCCAGCCCCTCGCCGCCCAGCACGGCCAGCACGAGTCGGCCGAACTCGTCGTCGCCGACCCGGCCGATCCACGCGGCCCGCCCGCCGAGCCGGGTGATCCCGATCGCCAGGTTGCTCTCGGCCCCGCCGGTGGCGACGTCGAGCGTGCGGGCGTGCCGCAGCGGGCCGATGTGCGGCGCGCGGAGCAGCACCATGGTCTCGCCGAGCGTGACCACGTCCGGGGTTTCCCGGGGTTCGGCGGTCATGATGTCCTCTCGCGGGGGTCGCGTCGTCGACGGCATCGGATGCGGGATCGGTTCGGGTGGGGTGTACCGGTGCGCCGGGCCCGGGTTCGGGCCGGGCGCGGCGCGGCTCCCCCGGTCAGAAGTGCGTGTTCAGCACGTCCACGATGCGGTGGTCGTCGTCCACCACCGGCACCACGCGCCACTTGTCGAAGGCCGTACAGGGGTGCGAGATGCCCAGGCAGACCAGCTCGCCCGGGACCACCTCGGTGTCGCCCGGGTCGAGGTAGGCGTGCTGGTCGTCCAGCCTGGTCACCCGCGCCGCGCCCGGCTCGCGCAGCGTCCCGTCCAGCGCGCGGATGCGCAGCGGCACCGGCAGGTCCTGGTCGAAGGGCACGTCGCGGCGGCCCGCGCCGAGCAGGGCCAGGCCCGGCTCGGGCGCGGAGAGCACCTGCGCCCAGACCTCCAGGGCGCTCGCGAGCGAGCCCTCCTCGGGGTGCCGCACGAACGGGGTCCGGACCGCGTAGAAGCCGTCGTCGTGCGAGACGTAGGCGCCGCTGCGCAGGATGATCTTCCGGTCCGGGAGCGGCTTGCCGCCCGGTGCGAGCGTGTCCACGACCGCGTCGAACCAGGCGCTGCCGCCCGCCGAGACGATCGGCGAACCGGGCACCAGGTCGGCGATCTCGTCGGCCAGGGACGCGAGCTCGCCCATCCACGCGGACACCGCCGCGGCGTCCGGCAGGCCGCCCTCGTAGCCCGCCACCCCCGCCACGGTCAGCCCCGGCACCGCCGCCGCGACCCGGGCCAGCTCGGCCGCCTCGGCGACCCCGCGACACCCGGTCCGCGCACCGGCGCGGCCCAGTTCGACCAGGACCGACAACCTGCCCCCGGGCACCGCCGCGAGCGCCGCCGCCGCGACCTCGACACCCGCCCGGGAGTCGACGTAGAACAGCAGGTCCGGCCGGGTGGCGGCCCAGCGCAGCACCTTCTCGTCCAGGACCTCGTTGGCGATCAGGATCCGCGGTACGCCGAACCGGTGCGCGGCGAGCGCCTGGTTCGCGGTGGCCACGCTGATCCCCCAGGCGCCCGCGCCCAGTTGCTCGGCGAACAGCTCGGGCGACATGGTCGTCTTGCCGTGCGGGGCGAACAGCACGCCGTGCCGCTCGGTGTACGCGGCCATCGTGGCCACGTTCGCGAGCAGCGCGGATTTGCGCGCGACCATCACCGGCCAGCTGAACGGGCCGTCGAAGAGGCTGTGTCCGGCGGCGCCGAACTCGTCGTCGGTGAGTTCCTCGTAGGGCAGCCAGGTGCCCTTGGTGTACGAGTCGAGGGTCATCGGGTCGCTCCCAGGGTGCGCGATACACGGAGTGCCGCCGCCGCGACCGCGGGTCCCAGTTCGCGGACCCGGGCCGCGGTGACGCGCGACGTGAGACCGGAGACCGACAGGGCTCCGACCACGACGTCGTTGTGATCGAAGATGGGCGCGGCCACGCACCGCACCTCGGGCTCGTTCTCACGATCGTCCACCGAGTAGCCGCGGTTGCGGATCCTGGCCAGTTCGGTGCGCAGCAGGCCGGGGTCGGTCAGGGTGCGGGTGGTGACCGTGGGCAGGCCCGCGTCGACCACCTGGGCGAACACGTCCTCGGGCAGCCAGGCGAGCATCGCCTTGCCGACCGCCGTGCAGTACATCGGCGCGCGGCTGCCGATCCGCGAGGCCATCCGTACCGCGGTCTCGTTCTCGACCTTGTCGATGTAGACGATGTGCGGCGCGTCCGGGACGCACAGGTGCACGGTGCCGCCGGCCTCGCGCATCAGCCGGTGCGCCTCCTCGGCGGCGGCGGTGCGCAGGTCGATGCCGGCCAGGTACGCCTGGCCGAGGGCGAGCGCGCCGGGGCCGAGCCGGAAGTGGCCGTGCCGGCGGTCGCGGGCGAGCAGGCCGGTGTCCAGGAGCGGCTGGGCCAGGCGCAGCACGGTGCTCTTGGACAGGCCGAGCGTGTCGGCCAGCTCGGTCAGGCTCAGGCCCTCGGCGGCGGCGTGGTCGCGGACCTGTTCCAGGACGGCGAGCGCGCGGCGCAGGGACGCGGACTGGTTGCGCGGTGGGGCCGGGGGGCGGCCGGCGCGCGCGTCGTCCGGCTCGTCGGGGCGGGTCGACGCGCCCGCCCGGGCGGGTGCGACCGCGTGGGTCGGTCCGACCAGGCGGATCGGCTGGTCGACGCGGGTCGACGCGCTGCCGTCGACCGGTTCGGGGCCGTGCTCGGGAGTGCTCACTCGCATGTCCTCAGGACGGCCTGACCGGGCGCGGGTTGCCCGTCAGGGCTCCGAACGAGCGTACGGGGACATCGGCCACCGGCACATCGCCGGCGCCGGGCACCCGCCCGCCGCGTGGCGGTACGTCGTACATGCGAGCCCTCCCTGCCCTTCCACGCGTTCCTCGCCGCACGTCGTGCGGCGTCGCTGCCCGCGTCTTCCCGCCTCGTCCGCCCACCTCGCGTGACCCCGTGTGTCCGCGCGCCTGCGGTCCGGCACGGATGGTGTCCGGTGGATGACCGACGGGTCGACCGAGCACGGACGTTACGTGTCCGTAAGCGTCCGATACCACTTTCGCAGCACACAGTTTTGCAGTGCACAACGTTCGGCGGGACGCCTTGTCGGAACGACGCGCCGCTTTCTAACGTCCCGCTCACGCCGCACCGGATTGTTTCCCCCTTGCGGCCCCGTTCGTGTCGATTGACGCGACGTCCAGACGTACAGGCCGACCCTCGGGTCGCGGCACCCCCCGCGATCGCTTCGGCCTGCCTCGCCGCAGGAGGAATTGTCGTGAAGATCCGGAGTTTGGCCGCCGTCGCAGTGGCCGGCATCGCGCTGGCGGCGTGCGCGCCGGGCACGGCGTCCAAGACGAAGTCCGCCGACGACCAGACCGGCACGCTCAAGGTGTGGCTGTACGACGAGGCCAACCGGGCGCCCAAGGAGAAGGTCGTCAACGCGGCCGTCGCCGACTTCAAGGCGGCGCACCCCAAGGTGAACGTCGAGGTGGGCTACATCCCCACCGACGCGGGCCCGCGCGCGGAGAAGATGAAGGGCGCGTTCAACGACCCGAACAGCGCGCCGGACGTGGTCGAGTTCGGCAACACCGACCTGTTCGGCTACGTGCAGGCCGGCGGCCTCGCCGACATCTCCGGCGACCTGGCCACCTGGTCGGAGGCGGGCGACCTGCCCAAGGACCTCAAGGACACCACGCTGGTCGACGGCAAGACCTACGGCCTGCCGTGGTGGCTGGGCCTGCGCTCGCTGTACTACCGCACCGACGTGTTCACCGAGCTGGGCCTGAAGGCCCCGACCTCGTACGCCGAGCTGGTCGAGGCGGCGAAGAAGGTGCGCCAGGCCAAGCCGGACATGCTCGGCATCGCGGTCGGCGGCAAGTACACCTTCGGCGGCCTGCCCTTCCTGTGGGCCAACGGCGGCGAGATCGCCACCCAGCAGGGCGGCAAGTACGCGGCCGCGATCGACTCGCCGCAGTCGCAGGCGGGCGTCAAGGCCTACACCGACCTGTTCGCCAAGGACATCTGTCCGCCCCAGCAGTGCGCCGACCTGACCGGCGGCAAGACGGTCGAGGCGTTCGCGGCCGGCACCGCCGGCATGGCGATCCTGCCCAACTCCTCGCGCAGCGCGGTCGAGGCGGGCACGGCCAAGGGCAAGTACGCGGTGGTCCCGCTGCCGGGCACCGCCCCGGGCTCGATCGCGCCGGCCTTCTCCGGCGGCAACGACCTCGGCGTGATGAAGTCCTCGCAGCACCGCTCGCTCGCGGTCGACTTCATGAAGATCCTGGGCGGCAAGAAGTACCAGCTCCAGATGTTCGACGCGATGGGCAACCTGCCCACGCTCGCCTCGGCGCGCGGCGACGTGGTGGCCAAGGACCCGTGGCTCAAGCCGTTCATCGACACCCTGAACGCGGGCACCAAGTTCGTGCCCAAGGACGCCGCGTGGGCCAAGATCGACTCGCAGTCCGTGGTGCCGACCATGTTCCAGAAGGTGATCACCGGCAAGTCGGACGTCTCGGGCGCCACCGGTGAGGCCAAGACCGTCATCGACAACGCGTTCGCCGGGAAGTAAGCCGGTGACCGCGACCACCACGCCCGCGCGGGCGGACCGGCCGACCCCGGCCTCGGTCCGCCCGCGCGGCGGCGCGAGCAAGACGAAGACCGGACGGCGCCGCTCCTGGATGCCGTTCTGGCTGCTGCTGCCGTCGGCGGTCATCCTGATCCCGCTGTTCGGCTACCCGCTCTACCAGCTCGGCCTGCTCTCCTTCCTGAAGTTCGGTCAGCCGCAGGCGTCGGCGGGCGAGGTCGCGGAGTTCGTCGGCTTCGACAACTACTCGACCCTGCTGGGCGACGACCAGTTCTGGGACGTGCTGTTCCAGACCGTGGTGTTCGCCGCGGCGTGCGTGGTGGCGACCCTGGCGGTGGGCGCGGCGCTGGCGGTGCTGCTCACCCGGATCGGCAAGTGGCCCCGGTTGTTGCTGCTGTTCGCCGCGCTCGGCGCCTGGGCGGCGCCGGCGATGACCGGCTCGACGGTGTGGATGTTCCTGTTCGACACCAACCTGGGCCTGGTCAACGAGGTCCTGGGGATGCAGGGCCACAACTGGTTCTACGACAAGTGGTCCGCGTTCGCGCTGGTCGGCGTCGTGGTGGTGTGGCACTCGTTCCCGTTCGTGATGATCTCGCTGTACGCGGGCATCGAGTCGATCCCGGTCTCGGTGCTCGAGGCGGCCCGCCTGGACGGCGCGTCCACCTGGACCGTCTTCCGGCACGTGATGCTGCCGATGTTGCGGCCGATCCTGACCATCGTGGTGATCCAGTCGATCATCTGGGACTTCAAGGTCTTCACCCAGATCTACGTGATGACCGGCGGTGGCGGCATCGCCGGCCAGAACCTGGTGCTCAACGTGTACGCGTACCAGAAGGCCTTCGCGTCCTCGGACTACAGCCTGGGCGCGGCGATCGGCGTGCTGATGACGCTGATCCTGCTCGCGGTCACCATCTTCTACATCCGCGCGCTGCGTCGCTCCGGGGAGGAGCTGTGAACCGTACCTCCGCGACCGCCGTCCGGCCGGCCGGCCTCCGTCGCTCGAAGGGCAATCGCACGGTGTCCCGGCGGATCGCCAACACCACGGCGATCGTGATCGCGCTGCTCACCGTCTTCCCGCTGTACTGGATGGTGCTCTCCGCGTTCAAGCCGGACGGCGAGATCAACTCGGTCGACCCGCGCCCGTGGACGTGGCATCCGACCCTGTCCAACTTCCGGGACGCGTTCGGGGTCAGCGGCTTCGGCGGCTACTTCCTGAACAGCCTGATCGTGGCGACCGTGGTGGTCGTGTTGTCCGGGCTCGTGGCGTTCCTGGCGGCGGTGGCACTGACCCGGTTCAACTTCAGGTTCCGCACCACGATCCTGGTGATGTTCCTGGTCGCCCAGATGGTGCCGGTCGAGGCGCTGACCATCCCGCTGTTCTTCCTGGTCCGCGACATCGGCTCGGTGGCGCCGCAGTTCGGGCTGAGCACGCTCGGCTCGCTGATGCTGGTGAACCTGGCCTTCTCGCTGCCGTTCGCGATCTGGATGTTGCGCGGCTTCGTCAAGGCGATCCCGGAGTCGCTGGAGGAGGCGGCCCGGATCGACGGGGCGAACCGGTTCACCATCCTGTGGCGGATCCTGTTCCCGCTGGTGGCGCCCGGGCTCGCGGCGACGTCGGTGTTCTCGTTCATCACCGCGTGGAACGACTTCGTGTTCGCGAAGACGTTCATCCTGGACACCGATCACCAGACGCTGCCGGCGGCGCTGATGGTGTTCTTCAAGCCGGACGAGAACGACTGGGGCGGGATCATGGCGGCTTCGACGCTGATGACCATCCCGGTGCTGATCTTCTTCGTGCTGGTGCAGCGGCATCTGGTGTCGGGGTTGGGCGGGGCGGTGAAGGACTGAGGGTTCGGGGTGTGCCGGCGTTCGGCTCGTCGTTGGTGTCCGTGGTGACCTCCTCGTTGGTGAAGGGCTGATTCCGTGTCTTCGTCGTCCGTGGCGCCTGTGGCGTCCGTACCGTCCGTACCGCCCGTGCCGTCCGTGGTTCCCCGACCGGCGCGCATGACGCCCGGTGTCGGCGGGTTCGTGTTGACGCCCGCGACCGGGCTGAGCCATCCGCCGGAACTGGCGGGCGAGGCCGCGTGGTTGCGCGGCGCGCTCGGCCCGGCGACCGGGTGCCTGCTGCCGCCGGGGGCGGGAATCGAGTTGCGGCTCGACCCGGAGGCGCTGCCGGCGGAGGGATACCGGCTGGAGGTCACCGCGGCCGGGGTGGACCTGTGCGGCGGTTCGCCGGCGGGGGTGTTCGCGGGTCTGCAGACGCTGCGGCAGTTGTTGCCGACCGACGTGTTCCGGCGCGGACGGGTACGGGACGGCGCGTGGTCGATGCCGGCGTGCCTGATCGAGGACGCGCCGGCGTTCAGGTGGCGCGGGGTGATGCTGGACGTGGCCCGGCACTTCGTGCCCAAGCAGGACGTGCTGCGCTTCGTCGACCTGCTGGCCGCGCATCGGCTGAACGTGCTGCACCTGCATCTGACCGACGACCAGGGCTGGCGGATCGAGGTGCCGGGGTGGCCCCGGTTGACCTCGGTGGGCGCGTGGCGTACGGCCAGCATGCGCGGGGCCCGGCAGCACGAGCGGTTCGACGAGAAGCCGCACGGCGGCTTCTACACGGGCGACGACCTGCGCGAGATCGTCGCGTACGCGGCCGATCGACACATCACCGTGGTGCCCGAGATCGACCTGCCGGCGCATGTCCAGGCGGCGGTGGCGGCGTATCCGTCGCTGGGCGCGGTGCCGGTGGACGGGGTGCGCACCCGATGGGGCGGGCTGTCCGACGGGGTGCTGGCGCCGACCGAGGAGGCGCTGGGCTTTTGTCGCGACGTGTTGGCCGAGGTGTGCGCGATCTTCCCCTCGCGGTACGTGTGCGTCGGCGGCGACGAGGTGCCGACCGGGCCGTGGGAGCGGATGGGGCACCCCGACCCCGGCTCGCTGGGCGGCTGGTTCGTGGCCGAGTTGGCGAAGATGTTGGCCGCGCACGGGCGGGTGGTGTTCGGCTGGGACGAGGTCCTGGCGGGCGGCGCGGCGGTGCCGTCGGACGCGTTGATCGGGGGTTGGCGCGCCGAGCACGGGACGATCGTGGCGGCGCGGGCCGGGTTCGACGTGGTGGCCTGCCCCGACATGTCGGTGTACTTCGACTACCGCCAGGGCGACGGGGCGGACGAGCCGATTCCGGTGGGGCCGTTGTTGACGTTGGCGGACGTGTACGCGTTCCGGCCGGTGCCGTCGGTGCTCACCGCCGAGGAGGGTGCGCGGATCCTGGGCGGGCAGGCGCAGATCTGGACCGAGCACATGGATTCGGTGCGCCGGATCGACTACATGGCCTTCCCGAGGATGTGCGCGTTCGCCGAGGCGGTGTGGTCGGGGCCGGGCGACTTCGCCGAGTTCACCGAGCGGCTGACGTCGGCGCACCTCGCGCGGCTGGACGCGTTGGGCGTGGAGTACCGCCCGCTCGACGGGCCGCACCCGTGGCAGACCCGGCCGGACGCGCCGGGGTTCCCGAAGTCGCGGGCGGAGCGGGAGGCGGAGTTGCTGGAGCTGACCGAGAACATCAGGGGTGGGACGGTGGGGTGAGGCGGCGCCTCGGCGGGGCTTGGCGTGGCTTGGCGTGGCGGGACGGGACCGACAGGACCGACGGGACCGCGTGACACTGACATCTGACGCCGCGTCAGTTATGGTCGCCCGGATTGGGTCCGGGCGGCCTCGGCCTCCTCGCCCCTCCCCCACGAGAGGTTGGTCGGTGCCGTCATGCCATCCGGATATCACGCGATCCCGAACCTGATCGGGCTGTACGCCGAGCGCGTCGACGCGGGCGATTTCGCGGGTGTGGGCGAACTGTTCGCGCACGCCGTGATCACCTCCGAGGGCCGGGACGTGGAGGTGCGCGGCGTGGCCGAGGCGCGGGAGATGTACGAGGCGTGGACGCGCCGGTATCCCGACAACGGCACGCCCCACACGCGGCACGTGACCACGAACCTGGTCCTGGACGTCGACGACGACGCGGGGACCGGCACCTGCCGCAGCTACGTCACGGTGTTCCAGGCACTGCCCGACCTCCCCCTCCAGCCCATCTTCACCGGGCGCTACCACGACACCTTCGCCCGCCTCGACGGGACGTGGCACTTCACCCGCCGCCACATGATCACGGACTACGTGGGCGACCTGAGCCGACACCTGAACCACCCGCTGTAGGGACGTGGTCGGGCGGTCAGGGGAAGGTGACGCCCTCCGGGGGCACGTCGACGCGGCTGTCGTCGTCCAGGATCGGGACGCCCAGGCGCTCGTGGGCGATGCGCTGGGCGGCGAGGGCCTGCGGCAGTCGGGCGTCGTAGCCGCCGCCGAGCAGGGCGGCGGCGCGGCGCGGGGTGACCAGGACCCGGCTCCACGACCAGCCCGTGGCCGGGTCGGGGGCGAGCGGGCCGAGGGCGGCGATCCGGGCGGCGCTGCGGGAGCGCACGTCGCCGCCGTCCGGGTCGGACAGGTAGCCCACATGGGTGATCTTGCCCAGCACCGCGTTGGCCTCCTCCGCCACCTCGCGGGCCAGGGTGGCGAGCGCGTCCACGTCCTCCGGCTCGGCGCCGCCGCCGGGCAGCGCGTACCCGCCGTCGGGGTCGCCCACCAGCAGCACCCGACCGTCCGGATCGAACAGCCACCCCGCCGCCCGGCCCACGGGCGAACCGGCCGGGATCGGCTCGTCCTCGTGCCACACCCGCTCCTTCGGCGGCCGATACTCGCGCCCGTCGACCACGTACAGACACGCCCCCGACGCCTCCGCCTCCAACGCGACCGAGACCCGCCGCCGGGTGCGCCCCGGGAAACGCGGCAGCGCCTCGTCGGGCGTGAGCACGTACACCGCGTCCACCTCGGCGTCGGCCGGGGCGAGTACGACGACCTGCTCGTCGGTGAGGGTCGGCCCGGCGAAGACGAAGTCGAGCACGACCCGCCCGAACGTCGCGGCGGACGTGGTGCACACCGCGAGCAGCCGCCCGACGGCGAGGTCGAGGCCCAGTTCCTCCCGCACCTCGCGCCCGACCGCCTCGTGTGGGGACTCCCCGGCCTCGGCCATCCCGCCGGGCAGGTCGAGGCCGGGCTTGTACCCGGGATCGACCACCACGAGCCGACCGCGCCGATCGCGCAGCACCATCGAGGCGCCCACGACCACGCCCGGCAGGCCGGCGCAGTGGTCGATCAGCTCCCGGGACACCGGCTCGTCGATGCCATCCACGCTCATCCGCTCCCCCGTCACATCCGTCGTCGTCCCGGGCGCCCGCTCGCCGCCCATCCTCGCGGACGAGTCGCCCGTACCCGGCAGGCGGGTGCGCGGATCGCCACCTTCGGCCCCGACAGACACAGTCGGCCCACCACTACGGAGCGCCGCGGAGTCGCTCCATCGCCTCGATCGGGTCGAGTTCGGCGTCCTTCGCGGGCGCCCAACGGGCAAGGACGTCGGCGGCGCCCTCGGCCAACCCGACGGGCAGACCGACCGAAGCCAATGCCGCGGCGACCTCCCTCATCTCCGACTCCCAACGCCATGCCTTGGCGGCGACGTCGGCGATGTAGTCCACATCGGCGAGGTGCCGCCCGGAGTGGTGCTCGGCGATGTCCGACAACTCCGCGCCGACCCCGTATTCGTGTGCCATCGCGTGGGCGACGGCGGCGAGTGCCCTGCTCGCCTTCTGGTAGCTCGCGAACGACAACTTCAGTGCGGACGCCTGCCCGATACCGCCGGGAAGGGGTTTCGCCCGCACTCGGGTGTCGGCGAACAGGGCCGCGACCCGAGTGACGTCCTCCTCCCCGCCGGACAGGTACAGACGGGGCGAGCGGGTCTGTGCGGGTGGGGATCCGACCACGCCCGCGTCGACCACGGTGGCGCCCGCCGCGGTGAGGAATCCGGCGATGCGTTCCGTGCGCTCCGGGCTCACCGCGTTGGCTTCCACGTAGAGTCCGCCGTACCGCCGTTCGGCCACCGAACGGGCCACCGCTTCCGCCGCCGCGGGCGGGCAGAGCGAGATCACGTACGCGCTGCGATCGAGCAGTTCGTCAAGCTCGGCGACGGACTCGAGGCCGAACGCGAGGGCCCGTGCCCGGGTGGCCGTGCTGCGGCCCGAAGGACTCCACAGGACCGTGATCCCGCGACCGGTGAGTTCGCCGGCCACCGCCGCGCCCATGCTGCCCGGATGCAGGATTCCGACCGTGGTCATGCGACTCCTCGGAGCAGGTGGCCGGCGCCGAACCGGTCGGGCGCCTTGCCGTTCACGGCCTGTCTGACGAGTTCGGCGGCATCGCCGGGCGAGGTGTGGTCGGTTCGCACGATCAGGGACCACAGCACGTCGGGGTGCGCTTCGAGGTCCGCGTAGGTCTCGGCCCATGCCCGCAGTCGGGCGTCGCCGTCGGGATCGCCCCGGTCGGCCGAGCGCTTCGCGGTGACGTCCCGGGGACACCAGAGCAGGACCCGAGTCCAAGCCGCGGGATACGCCGAAAGCGCGGTGAGCGCTTCGACCTGTCCGACGTGGACCACGGGGATGCCGCCCTGTGCCGTGAGGCGGTCGAGTTCGGGTGCGTCCGTCGCGTACTCCGCCCCGTAGCGCCGGTTGCCGTGCACGACGAGCCCATCGCGCCGCAGGTCCGCCAACGTCCGCGGGTCCGTCATGCGGTAGCCGGACGAGCGACCCGGCCCGGCTTTCAGCCGCCGAAAGTGAACGAACGCCCCATCCGCACGCGCCAGGGCTCCGGTGACGGTGTCCTTGCCGGACGCGGGCGGACCGTACAGGACCACGGCGGGCGGGCCCACCACGACGCGCCTCATCCGATCCGGGTCCGAGCATCGCGCCACGAACGGCGCGGCCGACTCCCGACCTTCGTATTCCAACCGGCTCGCCCCCGAGTCACTGCCTCTCCCAGGCTTCGGACAGTCCGACCCGAACATCATGACGGCCCGGCATCGACCCGGAATCCGCTTCTCGAACAAAAAGGCCCCTGATCAGCGTTTCCACTGATCAGGGGCCTTCTTGGTGGTGTGGCGGGTGTTGGGTTCGAACCAACGTAGGCGTACACCGGCAGATTTACAGTCTGCTCCCTTTGGCCACTCGGGCAACCCGCCTTGTGCGCCTCTCGGCGCGACGGGGACAACAATAGCGGACCACCCCGGGTGCTTCGCCACTCGGTATCGGTTCGGGTGGGGGGCGGTGCGGTCGGGGTCCGGGTCGCGGGGGACGCTCTAGGCTGGAGGGGTTGCCTTCCCTCCCTGTCAGATCCCACAGAAAGCGATTCCGAGCCTTGGCTGACTCCTCTTTCGACATCGTGTCCAAGGTCGACCGTCAGGAGGTCGACAACGCGCTGAACCAGACCTCGAAGGAGATCGCGCAGCGGTTCGACTTCAAGAACGTCGGCGCGCACATCGGCTGGACCGGCGAGCAGATCGAGATGCGCGCCAACTCCGAGGAGCGCGTGAACGCGATCCTCGACGTGTTCCAGGGCAAGCTGATCAAGCGCAGCATCTCGCTGAAGTCGCTCGACGCCGGTGAGCCGAAGGCGTCCGGCAAGGAGTACAAGATCTTCGCGTCGATCCAGGAGGGCATCTCCCAGGAGAACGCGAAGAAGGTCTCCAAGATCATCCGCGACGAGGGCCCCAAGGGCGTCAAGGCGCAGATCCAGGGCGACGAGCTGCGTGTGTCCTCGAAGAACCGGGACGACCTCCAGGAGGTCATCGCGCTGCTCAAGGGCAAGGACCTGGAGTTCGCGCTCCAGTTCGTGAACTACCGCTAGTCGCGGTCGTCGCCGCGCGGCGGCGTGGTGGCGATGCGGTGGCGACGTGGGCTCGGTGTCGTCCGGACGAAGGGCACGACGAGGATCCGGGGAGGGGCCGCCTGCCGGCGGCCCACCCGCGGTTCTCGCCGTGCCCTTCGTGCGTGTCGGACGGAGGCGATGCGGCGGCCCCTATCGCGGTGCCGCCGCCCTGGGGCCCGTCGTGGTTCGGGTGGTCAGGACCTTGGTCAGGTGGGTGGGGACCCGGTCCTCTTCGAGGCGGCCCGTGAAGCCGGCGTGGAGGACCCTGAGGGCCTCCTCGTACGCGAAGGGAGCCAGGTCCGCGCCCGTGGCCAGGTGTTCCTGGGCGATCGCGAACATCGTCAGCGCGTGGCGGCGGAACCTCGCGACCCGGCCCGTCGGCGGCACCGGCCAGCGGGCGATCACCGTGCGGTAGGTGTCCTCGTACTGGCTCAGCCACGCGACCCGGGCCGCCATACCGCCCGCCAGGCTCGCGTCGGCCGGCTCCCGGTGGTAGACCACCCCCGGCTCGGACAACCGGGTGAACGACCAGCCCCGGTCGTGCACCAGGCGCAGCCACAACGACCAGTCGACCAGGATCGGCAACTCCGGGTCGAAGCGGAACCACGACGCGGGCGCGGTGTGCGCGGGGTTGCGGGCGACCACGGCCGTGGTCGGGACGAAGTTGGCCACCGAGAGCATGTCCGGGTCGTACGGGAAGTCGTAGCGGTACGGGCTGCCCGCGGGGACCTCGCCCGGCACCGCCCGCGCCCCGCTCAGCACGCAGTCCGCGTAGACGGCGTCCGTCCCGGAGCGCTCCAGCGCGGCCAGCGCCCGATCGAGGTGGCCCGGCAGGTACAGGTCGTCGTCGTCGAGGAAGGCGACGAAGCGGCCGGTGGCGATCTCCAGGCCCGCGTTGCGCGCCGCGGCCGGTCCCCGCGAGCGCGGGAACGACAACAGCCGCACGGTCATCCCGCGCACCCCGAGCGGCAGCACCCCCGCGACGTCCGCGCCGCCGTCGTTGATCACCACCACCTCGATGCCCCGGATGCCCTGGAGGGCCACGCTGCGCAGGGCATCGGCCAGTTGGGCCGTGCGATCCCGGGTGGGAACGATGACACTGACCGTCGCCGTCACGGTAACCTCCGCGCTTCCCGAGATGGGATCAACAGGGCTTACCGGTGGATATCGCCACACCGGTGTCTCGACCCATATCGACACACCGGATGCGCGACTACAGCGATCGGGTACCCGTCTCCCTCGTACGAGACCTCCCGATTGGCCTGTCCGGGCTCAGACGCCGATGTGCCTCGGGTCGCTCGTCGAGACGATCTCGCGACCCAGCGGGGTGAGCGAGACCGGGATCAGCTTGAAGTTGGCCAGACCCAGCGGGATGCCGATGATCGTGACGCACAGGAGCGCGCCGGTGATCAGGTGCCCGAGGGCCAGCCACCAGCCGAACAGCACGATCCACAGGATGTTGCCGAGCATCGACCCGGCGCCCGCGTCCCGACGCCACTCCACCCGTCGGCCGAACGGCCACAGCGCGTACGCCGCGATCCGCCAGGCCGCGATGCCGAGCGGGATGGTCACCACGAGGAAGAAGAGAAGGAAGCAGACGAGGCCGGCGACCGCGTAGCCGATCGCCAGCCAGAAGCCGGCGAACACGAGCCAGATGACATTCAGGACGGTTTTCACGAGGGTTGTTCTACCCCGACCTCGACCGGCATGCCGTCACCCATAGGACTGATCGCCGAGAAATCACGAGGCCACGCACCACTCGCGAGTGCCACGCACCCCCTCGCGAAACCCTCACCGCCCCGCCATCTGCTCCAGACGCGCGATCCGGTCCGCCATCGGCGGGTGGGTCGAGAACAGCTTGCTCATCCCGCCCGCGCCCCGCCGGAACGGGTTGGCGATCATCAGCGAGCTGGTGGTCTGCAACTTCGGCTCCGGCGGCAGCGGCAGCGCCTGGGTACCCGCGTCGAGCTTGCGCAGCGCGCTCGCCAGCGCCAGCGGGTCGCCGGTGAGCCGGGCCCCGGAGGCGTCGGCCTGGTATTCACGCGATCGACTGACGGCCAACTGGATGACACTGGCCGCCAGCGGCCCCAGGATCATGATGGCCAGCATGCCGAACAGCCCGGGCCCGTCGTCGTCGTTGCTGCGGCCGATCGGGATCAGCCAGGCGAAGTTGACCAGGAACATGATCACACTGGCCAGCGCGCCCGCCACGGACGAGATCAGGATGTCCCGGTTGTACACGTGCGACAGCTCGTGCCCGATCACCCCGCGCAGCTCCCGCGCGTCCAGGATGCGCAGGATGCCGGTCGTACAACACACCGCCGCGTTGCGCGGGTTGCGGCCGGTGGCGAACGCGTTCGGCGCCTCGGTGGGCGAGATGTACAGGCGCGGCATCGGCTGCCGCGCGTCGTTGGAGAGCTCGCGCACGATCCGGTACAGCTCGGGGTTCTCCGCCTCGCTGACCGGACGCGCCCGCATCGAGCGCAGCGCGATCTTGTCGCTGTTGAAGTAGGCGTAGCCGTTCGTCGCGAGCGCCACGAACAGGGCGATGATCAACCCGGTGCGGCCGAAGAAGCTGCCGACGACGAGGATGAGCGCCGACATCCCACCGAGCAGTACGGCGGTCTTCAGTCCGTTGTGCTGGCCGTGCACGGCAGAGTCCTCTCGAAGCGTCAGCGTCCAGGGGTGACAATGCGGGCCCGTGCGGGGTATCCGCCGGCTTGTCGCCCTCTGCCCGTTGTCTCTTCTTTCGCAACGGGACAACGCCACGCAGAGTTCCCTTCCGAGGCCGGCGTAACCCCCCGCCCCGGGACGGAACCGCAGGTCAGCCGAGCAGCCCCGGCACCGTGAGCACATGCAGGACCAGCTGCGGCGCGACCGAGAGCAGCACCCCGAGCGCCCCCGTGAGCACGAGCGCGGCGACCAGCGGAAGCGGCATCGGGGCCGTCCCGGTACGCACCTCGGCCGCCCCCTCGGAACCCGCGACCGGCGGCGTCCCCGGCGCCTCGACCACGAACAACCGCGCCGTCCACGCCAGGTAGTAGTACAGCCCGATCACCACGTTGACCGCCATCACCACCGCCAGCCACCCGGTGCCGGCCCCGATCACCGCCTGGAACACCGTCACCTTCGCGAACAGCCCGGCCAGGCCCGGCGGGATACCGGCCAGGCACAGCAGGAAGAACGCCATCGCGAGCGCCGCGACCGGATGCGCGCGGAACAGGCCGCGGTGGTCGTCGACCAGCCCGCCCCGCTCGCGCGCGACCAGCGTCACCACGGCGAACGCGCCCAGGTTCATCACCGCGTACACCGCCAGGTAGGCCACCGCCGCGGGCAGCGTGTCGGCCAGGTCCTCGCCGTGCCCGGCGGCCGTGCCGAACGGCACCAGCACATAGCCCGACTGGGCGATCGAGGACCAGGCGAGCAGCCGTACCGCGTCGGTCTGTCGCAGCGCGGCCACGTTGCCCGCGGTCATCGTCACCGCGGCGAGCACCGCGAGCGCCGGCCCCCACAGGTGCGCGTACGGGCGGAACGCGATGCCGGCGACGAGCAGCAGTCCGGCGAAGCCCGCGGTCTTCGAGACCACCGACAGGTACGCGGCGACCGGGATCGGCGCCCCGCGATAGGTGTCCGGCGCCCAGGCGTGGAACGGCACCGCCGCGACCTTGAAGGCGAATCCGATCATGGTCAGCACCGCGCCGGTCGCGGCCACGTGGGTGAGCTTCGGATCGAGCCGGTCCAGCTCGCCCGCGATCCGGGCCAGATGCACGCTTCCGGTGCTCCCGTACACCAGGCTCACCCCGAACAGCAGCACCGCGGTGGCGCCCGCCGAGAGCAGGAAGAACTTCAGCGCCGCCTCGCCGCCCCGGCCGTCCCGACGCAGCCCGACCAGCGCGAACGCGGGCAGCGACAACGTCTCCAGCGCGACCACCAGGGTGAGCAGGTCACGGGCGCCGGCCAGCGCCACCGCGCCGGTCACCGAGGACAGCAGCAGAAAGTGATACTCACCGCCCGGCACCTCCGGCGAGTCGCCCGCCCCCTCCGCGCCGTCCGCCCCCACCATCGGCATCGACAACAGCACCACCACGAACGCCGAGCCGAGCAGCACCAGCTGCAACACCAGCGTCAGATCGGTGACCACGTACGAACAGCCCGACGGCGAGCAGAACGTGCCGCGCGCGTCGTCCCCGTCCGCCCGCAGCGGCACCAGCAGCGCCAGGCCCGCGCCGAGCCCGGCCAGCGTCAGCCAGGGCAACACCGCCTTGCGCGCGCCCTCCAGGAACAGGTCCGCGAGCAGCACCACGAGCGCGGCGACCGCGACCGCAAGCACCGGCGAGATCGCGAGCCAGTCGATCGACTGGACGTCGAACGGCATGTCAGCTGCCTCCCATGAGGGCCCGCACGGCCGGGTCGGTGATCGCCAGCAGGGTGGCCGGCCACAGTCCGGCGACCAGGGTCAACGCGACGAGCGGGGTCCACACCACGAGTTCCGGGCCGGTCACGTCCACCCCGACCGTCGGCTCGCCGCCCACCGGTCCCATGCACAACCGCCGGACCAGGCCCAGCAGATAGGCCGCGGTCAGCACGGTGCCCAGGCCCGCCAGCGCCAGGAAGGTCCGGTAGCCGCCGACGGACAACCCGGCGCCCGGCTCGTACGCGCCGTACATCGCCAACAACTCGCCCCAGAAGCCCGCCAGCCCCGGCAGCCCGAGCCCGGCCACCGCGCCGAACGCGACCAGCGCGCCCAGCCGGGGCGTACGCCCGTACATCCCGCCGCCCAGCCGGCCGAGCAGCGCCGTTCCGTGCCGGTCCTTGACCGCGCCGGCCAGGAAGAACAGCAGTCCGGTGACCAGCCCGTGGCCGATGTTGACGAACAGCGCGCCGTTGACGCCCTGCGGGGTGAGCGTGGCGATGCCGAGCAGGGCGAAGCCCATGTGGCCCACCGACGAGTAGGCGATGATGCGCTTCAGGTCCCCGTCCGGGTCGCGCAGCAGCGCCAGGCACACCAGCGACCCGTACACGATGCCGATCACGCCGAACGCGGCCAGATACGGCGCGAACGTCTCGGCGCCCTCCGGCAACACCGGCACCGCGATCCGGATCAGGCCGTACGTCCCCATCTTGAGCAGGACGCCCGCCAGC
This sequence comes from Embleya hyalina, assembly GCF_003967355.1. GTDB lineage: Bacteria > Actinomycetota > Actinomycetes > Streptomycetales > Streptomycetaceae > Embleya > Embleya hyalina. The sequence goes on from NZ_BIFH01000015.1 coordinate 83,763, forward strand.
AGCACCGAGCCCGCCGTCGGCGCGGCGGTGTGTGCGTCGGGCAGCCAGGTGTGCAGCGGCCACATCGGCACCTTGACCGCCAGGCCCAGGCCGATCGCCAGGAACGCGAGCACCTGCACGCCGTGCGACATGCCCGCACCGTGCCGGTCGGCGAGTTCGACCATGTCGAAGGTGCCGGTCTTCGCCTGGATCAACAGGAAGCCGAGCAACATCACGGCCGAGCCGAGCAGTGTGTACAGGATGAACTTGTACGACGCGGGGCCGCGCTCGCCCGCACTCCCCCACCGGTTGATCAGGAAGTACATCGGCACCAGCACGACCTCGAAGAACAGGAAGAACAGGATCAGGTCGAGGGCCGCGAAGGTACCGAGCGTGCCGGTCTCGAGCAGCAGGAACAGCGCGACGAAGGCCCGCGAGGAGCCGCCCGGCGGAATGTTCCACAGGCTGTGGACGGCGACCAGCAGGGTCAGCAGCGCGGTGAGCACGAGCAGCGGCAGCGAGATGCCGTCGATGCCGAGGTGGAATCGCAGCCCGAGCGAGGGCGCCCAGGACACGTCCGTCTCGAACCGCATCCCCCGTCCGCGCCGGAACGCGCAGGCCAGCGCGACGGCGCCGACCAGGGTGGCCGCGGTGGCGCCGACGCCGATCAGCCGGGCCGCCCGATCACCGACCCCGGGCAGCAGGAGCAGGGCGGCACCGAGCAGCGGCGCGGCCACGACGAGGATCAACACGACGCTCACCGCGGGGTCTCCAGGGTGTGAAGGGGCGTCGGGGGCGACGACCGGTGGCGGATCACGAGCCCACCGCCACCGCGAGGGCGAGCACGACCACGCCGGCGAACAGGCCGGTCAGGTACAGCCGGGTGTTGCCGTTCTGGCCGCGGCGGATCCCGCCGCCGAGCAGCCACGCGCTCCGCGCCGCGCCCTTGACGTAGGTGTCGATCACGGCCCCGTCGGTGAACCGGGCCGCCTTGGCGGCCAGTCGGACCGGGGTGACCACCAGCGCCGCGTACAGCCCGTCCACGTCGAATCCGCGCAGCGCCGGCCCACGCACCGGACCGAGCACCCGGGCCGGGTCGGCGGCCGGATCGCGTCGCCACGCCGCGACGACCGTACCCGCGCCCAGGGCCAGCGCGATCAGCGCCGATACCGTGGTCGCCGGATGCGGGGTCAGCTCGTCGTAGCCGAGTTCGCCGCCCAACGAGGGCAGCCCGGGGAAGGCCAGGAAGCCGAACAGCACGGTGGGCACCGCGAGGACCACCAGCGGCCACACCATCGCGGCCGGAGCCTCGCCGCCACCGCGCCCGGGCTCGCCGTAGTCCGCCGCGTCCGCGTGCGCCGGCACCTCCGCACCGGGCGCCGCCTCGCGCGTCGGCCCGAAGAACACCCGCAGCCAGACCCGGGTCGCGTAGGCCGCCGTCAACGCGGCCGTCAGCAGGCCCGCCACCAGCACCAGCCAACCGGCGACAGCGGGCACCGATCCGTGTCCGCCGGCGGTGTGCTCGGCCGCGCCGAGCACCGCCTCCTTGCTGAAGAAGCCGGAGAACGGCGGCACACCGGCGAGTGCGGCCAGACCCGCCGTCATGGTCCAGAACGCGATCGGCGCGCGCCGGCGCAGGCCGCCCATGCCGGCGAGCGCGCCGGTCCCGGCCACGTGGATCAGCACCCCCGCGCCGAGGAAGAGCAGCGCCTTGAACGCGCCGTGGGCGAGCAGGTGGAACACCGCCGCGTCGCGCCCGCCGACCGCGAGGCCGCCGGTCATGTAGGCGAGTTGGCCGACGGTGGACCACGCGAGCACCCGCTTCAGGTCCTCCTGGGCGAGCGCGGCGAGCGCCGAGCCGATCATCGTCGCAGCGGCCATGACGGCCAGCACGATCAGCGTCGGGTGCGCGGCCAGGAACGCCGGGTAGAGCCGGGCCACCAGGTAGGCGCCCGCGGCGACCATGGTGGCCGCGTGGATCAGCGCGGACACCGGCGTGGGGCCGGCCATCGCGTCGGGCAGCCAGGTCTGCAGCGGCACCTGGGCCGACTTGCCCGCGACGCCGCCCAGCAGCAGCAGGGTGCCCGCGGTGACCCAGCCGGCGCCGCCCTCGGGCACGGCCGCGAGCACGTCCCGGATCCGGAACGAGTCGGCGCCCGCGGCCAGGACCAGGATGCCGATCAGGAACGGCACGTCGCCCAGCTTGGTGACCACGAAGGCCTTGATCGAGGCCGAGCGGGCCGCCTCGGTCTCCCAGTGGTGGCCGATCAGGAAGTAGGAGCAGACGCCCATCACCTCCCAGCCGACGAGCAGCACGATCAGGTCGCCGGTGTAGACCACGAGCAACATCGCCGCAGTGAACAGCGAGACCAGCGCGGCGTAGGAGGAGTAACGCGGATCCTCGCGCAGATAGGCCGCCGAGTAGACCTGCACGAGCAGCGCGACCACCGTGACGAGGACCGCGGACAGCGCGGCGAGGCCGTCCACGCGCAGTCCCAGGGTGATGTCGAGGGCGCCGGTGGGGGTCAGTCGCACCGCCGACTCGCGCACGTCGTCGCCGATGCCGGCGGCCACCACGATCGTGAGCACGGTCGCGGCCAGGCCGGCGGGTACGGCGATCAGGACCGGGCGCACCCGACGCCCGAACAGCAGTCCGAACAGGGCCGCGAGCGCGGGCAGTGCGCAGGCCGTCGCGGCGGCGACCGTCATACCGATCCCTCCTTGTGCTCGGCCAGCTCGCGCAGGTCGGGGATGTCGGCGGTGGCCCGGTTGCGGAACACCATCAGCACGATCGCCAGGCCGAGGCCGATCTCGGCGGCGGCGATGGTGATCACGAACAGGGTCAGCGCCTGTCCGGCGTGCAGCGTGTCGCGCAGGTACATGTCGAACGCAACCAGGTTGACGTTGACCGCGTTGAGCATCAGCTCGATCGACATCAGCACGAGGATCGCGTTGCGGCGCGCGAGCACCCCGTACAGTCCGATGCCGAACAGCAGGACGGCGAGGACGAGCGGATAGACCAGATGCATCGGGTCAGTCCTTCCGATCCGAGCGCGCGCGGGCACGGGAGCGGGAGAGCACGACGGCGCCGATCAACGCGGCGAGGAGCAGCACGGACAACACCTCGAACGGCAGCACCCACACCTTGAACAGGCTCTCCCCGGTGACCTTCGTGGTGCCCACGGTGTCGTCGCCCAGGTGGAGGTAGGCGGTGCGGAACGCGTCCACGATCACGGTGACCAGGGTCGCGGTGGCGCCGAGCGCGACCGTGGCGGCCGGGATCCGGGCGGCCCGGTCCGCCGGTTCCGAGTAGCCGATCGGCGCCTTGGTGAGCATCAGCCCGAACAGCAGCAGCACCACGACCGCGCCGACGTAGATCAGCACCTGGACCCAGGCGATGAACTCGGCGGTGAGCAGCAGGTACTCGGCGGCGAGACCGCCGAGGGTGACCACCAGCCACAGCGCGGCGTGCACGACCTGACGGGTGGTCACCACGAGCAGCGCGGAGCCGAGCACCACCAGGCCGATCAGCACGAAGGCGATCTCCGCGCCGGTGGGCGAGAGGAATCCGTGCTCGGCGGCGGCGAGATTCACGGTGTCTCCTCCGCGTCCGTCGCGGCGGCCCGGGCCGCCGCGGCCTTCTCCGCCTTCTCCACGGCCTTGCGGGCCTGGGTCAGCTCCTTGGGGTCCTCGGCGCGCTCGTCGAGGGCCGGCGGCGGCGGGACCGTCCACATCCACTCGCGCAGCCGGTCCTTCTCGTGCGTGAGTTCGTGGATGTCGCCCGTCGCGTACTCGAACTCGGGCGACCAGAAGAGCGCGTCGAACGGGCACACCTCGACGCAGATCCCGCAGTACATGCACAGCGCGAAGTCGATCGCGAAGCGGTCGAGCACGTTGCGGGTGCGGTCGCGCGCGCCGGGTTCGCGGGCGGGCACGACCTCCTTGTGCGAGTCGATGTAGATGCACCAGTCGGGGCATTCGCGCGCGCACAACATGCAGACCGTGCAGTTCTCCTCGAACAGCGCGATCACCCCGCGCGAGCGGGGCGGCAGTTCGGGGAGCACCTCCGGATAGGACTGGGTGGTGCTGCGTCGGGTGAGCGTCTTGAGGGTCACCGCGAGGCCCTTGGCCAGGCCCTTCATCAGGTCGCCACCTTTACCACGCCGGTCAGGACGAGTTGGCCGAGCGCGAGCGGGACGAGCGTCGTCCAGGCCAGCTTCTGCAGCTGGTCCTCGCGCAGTCGCGGGTAGCTGACCCGCAGCCAGATCACCACGAACGCGAGCACGCCGATCTTGAGCAGGGTCCACAACCAGCCGACCGAGTCCGACCACGGCCCGTGCCAGCCGCCGAGGAAGAGCACGGTGGTCAGCGCGCAGACGACCAGGATCCCGGCGTACTCGGAGAGCAGGAACAGCGCGAAGCGCAGGCCGGTGTACTCGGTGTAGGCACCGAAGATGATCTCCGAGTCGGCGACCGGCATGTCGAACGGCGGGCGCTGGATCTCGGCGAGGCCGGCGGTGAAGAACACCACGCCGCCGATCGCCTGCCAGGGCAGCCACCACCACTCGAAGCCCTCGACGATCCCGGGCAGCGACACGGTGCCGGCGGCCATCGCGACCGAGGCCGCGGCGAGCAGCATGGGCAGCTCGTACGCCATCAGCTGGGCTGCCGCGCGGATGCCGCCGAGCAGCGAGTACTTGTTGGCCGAGGCCCAGCCGCCCATCAGCGAGCCGAGCACGCCGACGCCCATCACCGCGAGCACGAACACGATGCCGGCGTCGATGGTGCGGCCGACGAACCCGTTCGGGCCGATCGGGATGGCGATCAGCACCACGAAGTAGGGGATCAGCGCGACGGCCGGCGCGAGCTTGAACACCCGGCGGTCGGCGCCGGCCGGGACGATGTCCTCCTTCTGGGCGAACTTGACGCCGTCGGCGACCAGTTGTGCCCAGCCGTGGAAGGCTCCGGCGTAGATCGGGCCGACCCGGGCCTGCATGTGCGCCATCACCTTGTGCTCGGTCTGGCCGATCACCAGGGGCAGCACGAGAAAGGCCCCGAGCACGAGAACGAGCCGGAGGCACACGTCGAGGAGACTCACGGGGTGTCCCCTTCGGCGGACTCGGTCGTTTCGGCGGGCCCGGCGGGCCCGGTCTCGGTGGGCCCGGCCGGCTCAGCGGGCTCCGCGGGCCCGGCGGGCTTCGTGGGCCCGGTCTCGGTGGGCCCGGGAGGCGAAGCAGGCGCGGTGGGTCCGGCGGGCTCGGCGGGCTTCGTGGGCCCGGTCTCGGTGGGCTCGGGAGGCGGAGCAGGCGTGGTGGGTCCGGCGGGCTCGGCGGGCTCCGCGGGTGCGGCGGGCGGCGCCGGAGCCGGCCGCGCGGTCGGCGGCGGCTGGCTCGCCGACCCCTGGGACGCGCTGCGCGTGCGCCGCGCCGGGGGTGCGCCCTCCGCCGCCTGGCTCGCCGACCCGGCCGAGGCACTGCGGGTCCGACGCGGCGGCGCGCCCGCCCCCTCCGTCGCCTCCGTCCCGGCCCGGCCCGCCGAACCCGCCGACGCGCCGCGGCGTGGACGCTCCTCGGCGGCGGCCGCGGCCTCGGCCGCCGCCTCCTCCCGGTGCGGACCCCACGTCGCCGGGTCCGGCACACCCGGCGGCAGCGTGCGGCGCCGACCCGGCGAACGCCCCGGCCCGCCGCCGTGGTCGGACTCGCCCGGCTCCTTGGCCCCCGGCCAGGGCTTGGCCACCCGCGCGGCCAGGACGAACTCCTTGCGCAGCGGATGCCCCTCGAACCCGTCCGGCAACAGCAGCGGATCCAGGCCCGGGTGCCCGGTGAAGTCGATCCCGAACATCTCGTGCGTCTCGCGCTCGTGCCAGCGGGCTCCCGCGTACACCCCGCTCGCGCTCGCCAGCACCGCGCCCTCGCGCGGCACCCGCGTACGCAGCAGCAGCCGGGGCCCGCGCGGAATGGCGCACACGTGGGCGACCACGCCGAACCCGTCCGCGAGTTCGTCCACTCCGGTGAGCCAGTCGAAGAACGCGCAACCGAGCCGATCCCGCGCCGCGGTCAGCGCGTCGACCCAGTGCTCGGGCGCGACGTCGAGCGTGACGAGCCCGTAGGCGTCCGACACGGCGAGCACCAGTTCCTCGCCCACCCCCGCACGGATCTCCTCCGGGGTCATCCGGCACCCCCGGCCGGCGGCGCGGGCGGCGCGACCGGCGGCCGACCCAGCGCGGCGGCGGGCAGCTTACGCCCGTACCGCGCGGCCGGGTTCTCCACCGCGATCCGCTCCTGGAGCTTGAGGATGCCCTGGAGCAGCGCCTCCGGCCGAGGCGGGCAGCCCGGTACGTACACGTCGACCGGCACGATCTGGTCCACGCCCTTGGTGACGCAGTACGAATCCCAGTACGGCCCGCCGCAGTTCGCGCACGACCCGAACGAGATGACGTACTTGGGCTCGGGCATCTGCTCGTACAGCCGCTTGATCGCGGGCGCCATCTTGTCGCTGACCGTGCCCGACACGACCATCAGGTCGGCCTGGCGCGGCCCGGGCGCGAACGGGATCACGCCGAGGCGGATGAAGTCGTGCCTGGCCATCGACGACGCGATGAACTCGATCGCGCAGCAGGCCAGACCGAAGTTGAACACCCAGAGGGAGTAGCGCCGTCCCCAGTTGAGCACCAACCGCACCGGGTCGGGCGCCAGCCGGGAGAGCACCCCGAGCCGGGGTGTCGGCAGATCGACCGGCGGCCGATCCGCCGGAGCGGGTGTCACGTCCATGCGAGCACGCCCTTCCGCCACGCGTACAGCAGTCCGGTGGCCAGGAAGCCGACGAACACGAACATCTCCACCAGGGTCGTGGCGCCGAAGCCGGGCGCGTCGAAGACCGTCGCCCAGGGGAACAGGTAGATCGCGTCGACCGCGAAGATGACGTAAAGATAGGCGTAGAGGTAGTAGCGGACGTGCACCTGCGCCCAGCCCACCCCCACGGGGTCGACCCCGCACTCGTACGTGGTCAGCTTCTCGTGCGTGGGTACGCTCGGTCGCAGCAGTCGCCCGCCGACGAACGCCACCGCGACGAAGGCGGACGCGACGAGCAGCACCAGACCCACGAGCGCGTACGTTCCGTAGTAGCCCTCCACCCGGCGCCTGCCTCCCGATCGACATTGCCTGGACGTTGCGTGGACGTTGCGTATCTTTGTGGCACGGGAGTCTAGGGGGGTTGCGCCGGACCTGTCCCCGGTGTCCGGTCCGGTCGACCCCGCCGGATCGGTGACATCCGCCCGGGCCCCGGGTGGTAGGGACAACCCCACCCCCAAGACACCGACCCGCGCCATGGGACCCGTCCGGGTCCCCAGGCAGAGTTGACCCAACGGATCGGCTTCTCTCCCAGCGAGGCAACTCCATGTCCATGCCCTCACCCGTGACTGCCTACGACGGGTCCACAGGTGATGCCCCGGTTCGAACCCGGCCGGGCATCCTGCGCGCGCCGTTCACCGTGCGCACGTGGACCGACACCATCCATCTGGTGCTGAACCTGCCCGTCGGCATCGTCGGCTTCACCTACGCGGTGGTGTTCATCGCGCTCGGCATCGGGCTGACCCCGCTGTTCCTGATCGGGTTGCCACTGATCGCGCTGACCCTGCTCGGCAGTCGCGCGTTCGGGCGGATGGAGCGGGCCCGGGCGAGCGCGCTGCTCGACGAGCACGTCCGCGCGCCGGCGCCCCTGCAACGCCGGCCCGGGTGGACGGGCTGGATCCGGTCGGGGCTGACCGACCGTACGGGGTGGCGGGCCTGTCTCTACCTGTTCCTGCAACTGCCCTGGGGCGTCTTCACCTTCGTGGTCACCACGGTGTCGTGGGCGGCCTCCTTGAGCGCGATCACCTATCCGCTCACCCAGCCGCTGTACCGCCGGGCCGACATGCCGGGCGCGATGATCTCCGGTGACGGGCCGAACGAGCCGGGTGTGGACCACTACCTCGCCGGGCCGGGTCTGGTGTCGCTGACCGTGGCGGCCGGGGTGGTGCTGCTCTTCGCCACCCCGTGGCTGGTGCGCGGGATGGCCAACGTGGACCGGGTGATGGTGCGCGGACTGCTCGGCCCGGCCTTCCTGTCCGAGCAGGTGCGCGACCTGACCGTCTCGCGCGGCGCGGCGGTCGACACCGCCGCCTCGGACCTGCGGCGGATCGAGCGCGACCTGCACGACGGCGCCCAGGCGCGGCTCGTGGCGCTGGCGATGGACCTGGGCATGGCGAAGGAGAACCTGAACGCGAGCCAGGACACCGAGACCGCGCGGATGGTGTCCTCCGCGCACGACGAGGTCAAACTCGCCCTCCAGGAACTGCGCGACCTCGCCCGGGGCATCCACCCGGCGGTGCTCACCGACCGGGGCCTGGACGCGGCGCTGTCCTCGATCGCGGCCCGCTGCACCGTCCCGGTCCGGGTCGAGGTGGATCTGCCGGAGCGCCCGCCGGCGCCGATCGAGTCGGTCGCCTACTTCTGCGCGTCGGAGTTGCTGACCAACGTCTCCAAGCACGCCCGCGCCACACACGCGTGGGTGACGGTGGGCCACGAGAACGGCCGGATGTACCTGATCGTCGCCGACGACGGCGCGGGTGGCGCCGCCACCGGCAAGGGCTCCGGCCTGGCCGGCCTCACCGAGCGGGTGCGCGGCGTGGACGGCACGCTGAACGTGGACAGCCCCGAGGGCGGGCCGACCCGGATCACCGTGTGGTTGCCGCTGTGAGGTTCCGCCGGGGGTGACCGCCGCCCTCCCGATCCCTTCCGGTCGAGCCGGCCGAGGTACGCCGCATCCGTTCGAATCCGGAAGACTGTAGGCCGCACCCGCCGTCCGGGTGCGGCCTACCGGATTTGGGGGATGTGAACGCAGTGCGCGTCGTCATCGCTGAGGATTCCGTACTACTTCGGGATGGTTTGTCCCGATTGTTGACCGCTCGCGGCCACGAGATCGTGGGAGCGGTCGGCGACGCCGAGCAACTGGTCGCGGTCGCGACCGAGCTGCGTCCCGACGTCTGCGTGGTGGATGTGCGCATGCCGCCGACGCACACCGACGAGGGCATCCGCGCGGCGGTGACGATGCGCGCGACGCTGCCCGAGGTCGGGGTGCTTGTCCTGTCACAGTACGTCGAGGAGCAGTACGCGACGGAACTGCTCGCGGGCAACACCAGCGGCGTCGGCTATCTGCTCAAGGACCGGGTCGCCGACGTCGGCGAGTTCGTCGCCGCGGTCGAGCGGGTGGCCGGCGGCGGCACCGCCCTCGACCCCGAGGTGGTCTCGCAGCTGCTCGGCCGCTCGCGCAAACGGGATGTGGTGGAAAAGCTCACACCGCGCGAGCGGGAAGTACTCGGTCTGATGGCCGAGGGGCGCACCAACGCGGCCGTGGCACAGGCTTTGGTGGTGTCCGACGGAGCGGTGGAGAAGCACGTCAGCAACATCTTCGGCAAGCTCGGCCTGGCGCCCAGTGACACCGATCACAGACGTGTGCTCGCGGTACTCGCCTATCTCGGATCCTGACATCGTAGGGATCGAATTACTGGACCCATGCAATCATCCGGTCGATCGGAGGCGCCGTCCCAGCCGGGGGCGGTCCTTTGTTTTGCTCGGATACCGCAGTGCCCGGCATGGGTTCGGCTGTACTTTGCTCGGGTTCAGCCGGATTTGTGCCGCCGGCGGGCCATGTCCGAAGCGTGACGCCGCTCACGTCGCGCGCCAGGGCGGATCCCCGCCTGTTCCCGGGGGGCACCACGGTGTCCCTCCGTGCCGCCGTACGATGAAAACTGCGACATCCGCGCGGTGCGCGGACCAACCGCCGCAGCGCCGAGGAGGTCCTTCCCCGTGACCAAGCAGGTCAAGCAGCTCGACCGGGTCGTGATCCGGTTCGCCGGCGATTCCGGTGACGGAATGCAGCTGACGGGCGACCGTTTCACGTCCGAGACGGCGACGTTCGGAAACGATCTGTCGACCCTTCCCAACTTCCCCGCCGAGATCCGGGCGCCCGCGGGCACCCTGCCGGGCGTGTCGAGCTTCCAACTCCACTTCGCCGACCACGACATCCTGACCCCGGGCGACGCGCCGACCGTCCTGGTCGCGATGAACCCGGCCGCGCTCAAGGCCAACATCCGCGACCTGCCGCGCGGGGCCGAGATCATCGTCAACACCGACGAATTCTCCAAGCGCGCGATGGCCAAGGTCGGCTACCCGACCAGTCCGCTGGAGGACGGGTCGCTCGACGCCTACAACGTGCACGCGATCCCGCTGACCACGCTGACGGTCGGCGCGCTGGCCGAGTTCGAGATCTCCAAGAAGGACGCCGAGCGGGCGAAGAACATGTTCGCGCTCGGGCTGCTGTCCTGGCTGTACCACCGCCCGACCGAGGCGACCGTCGACTTCCTGCGGCGCAAGTTCGCCAAGCTGCCGGTGATCGCCGAGGCGAACGTGGCGGCGTTCAAGGCGGGTTGGAACTTCGGCGAGACCACGGACGACTTCGCGGTCTCCTACGAGGTGGCACCGGCGAAGCTGCCCTCGGGCACGTATCGCAACATCACCGGCAACCTCGCGCTGTCCTACGGCCTGGTGGCCGCCGGACAGCTGGCCGACCTGCCGGTCTACCTGGGTTCGTACCCGATCACCCCGGCCTCGGACATCCTGCACGAGCTGGCCAAGCACAAGAACTTCGGCGTGCGCACCTTCCAGGCCGAGGACGAGATCGCGGGCATCGGCGCCGCGCTCGGCGCGTCGTTCGGCGGTGCGCTCGGGGTGACCACCACCTCCGGTCCGGGTGTCGCGCTCAAGTCCGAGACGATCGGCCTCGCGGTCTCGCTGGAGCTGCCGCTGCTGATCGTCGACGTGCAGCGCGGTGGGCCCTCCACCGGGCTGCCCACCAAGACCGAGCAGTCCGACCTGCTCCAGGCCATGTTCGGCCGCAACGGCGAGGCGCCGGTGCCGATCGTGGCCCCGCAGACCCCGTCCGACTGCTTCGCCGCCGCCGTCGAGGCGGCCCGGATCGCGCTGAAGTACCGCACCCCGGTCTTCCTGCTCTCCGACGGCTACCTGGCCAACGGCTCCGAGCCGTGGCGCCTGCCCGAGACCTCCGAACTGCCGGATCTGCGGGTCGCGTTCGCCACCGAGCCGAACCAGGAGAACGCGGACGGAACCAAGGAGTTCTGGCCGTACAAGCGCGACCCCGAGACGCTGGCCCGCCCGTGGGCGGTGCCCGGCACCCCGGGCCTGGAACACCGCATCGGCGGCATCGAGAAGGCCGACGGCATCGGGTCGATCTCCTACGACCCGGCCAACCACGACCTGATGGTGCGCACCCGCCAGGCCAAGGTGGACGGCATCGCGAAGGACATCGACCCGCTGTGGGTCGACGACGCGACCGGCGACGCCAAGGTCCTGGTGATCGGCTGGGGCTCCACCTACGGCCCGATCGCGGCGGCGGTCCGCCGGGTGCGGGCCGCGGGCGGCAAGGTCGCGCAGGCCCACCTGCGCCACCTCAACCCGTTCCCGGCCAACACGGCCGAGGTGCTGCGGTCGTACGACAAGGTGATCGTCCCGGAGATGAACCTGGGTCAGCTCGCCCTGCTCCTGCGCGGCAGGTTCCTCGTGGACGCCATGTCGTACAACCAGGTTCGCGGGCTGCCGTTCAAGTCCGAGGAACTGGCTCACGTGATCCGGGAAGTGATCGAGAGTGTCTGAGTCCGCGAACGGCGCCGGCGGTTTCCCCTCGCTGGCGCTGATCCCGAAGGCCGATGCCAAGCAGTCCATGAAGGACTTCAAGTCGGACCAGGAGGTGCGCTGGTGCCCGGGCTGCGGCGACTACGCCATCCTGGCCGCCGTGCAGGGCTTCCTGCCCGAACTCGGGCTCCGCAAGGAGAACGTGGTGTGGATCTCGGGCATCGGCTGCTCCAGCCGCTTCCCGTACTACCTCAACACCTACGGCATGCACTCGATCCACGGGCGCGCGCCGGCCATCGCGACGGGTCTGGCCACCTCCCGCGAGGACCTGTCGGTGTGGGTGGTCACCGGTGACGGCGACGCGCTGTCCATCGGCGGCAACCACCTGATCCACGCGCTGCGCCGCAACGTCAACCTGAAGATCCTGCTGTTCAACAACCGGATCTACGGTCTGACCAAGGGTCAGTACTCGCCCACCTCGGAGACCGGCAAGATCACCAAGTCCACTCCGATGGGCTCGCTCGACCACCCGTTCAACCCGCTGTCGGTGGCCATCGGCGCCGAGGCGTCGTTCGTGGCCCGGTCGATCGACTCCGACCGCAAGCACCTGACCTCGGTGCTGCGCGCGGCGGCGGCGCACGAGGGCACCGCGCTGGTGGAGATCTACCAGAACTGCAACATCTTCAACGACGGCGCGTTCGAGCAGCTCAAGGACCCCGCGCAGCGCGACGACGTGACCATCCGGCTCGAACACGGGCAGCCGATCCGGTTCGGCGCGGAGGGCCAGTACGGCGTCATCCGCGGCGCGCACGGTGCGCTGGACGTGGCCGAGGTGGCCAAGGTCGGCGAGGACGCCGTGCTCGTGCACGACGCGCACGCGGACAACCCGGAGCTGGCCTTCGCGCTGACCCGGCTCGGCGATCTGACGAGCAACACGCACACCCCGATCGGGGTGTTCCGCGACATCGCGCGTCCGGTCTACGACCGGCTGATGTCGGCCCAGATGGCCGAGGCGGCGACGAAGCAGGGCCCGGGCGACCTGGCCTCGCTGATCCGCGGCAACGACACCTGGTCGATCGACTAGCGAAACAGGCGACACCCGAGCGGGCCCGGCACGAGCGTGTGCCGGGCCCGCTCGGATTTCGGCCGAGCCCCCGGTTCGGCCGAGCCCCCTGTTCGGCCGAGCGCCCGCATGCGTCGCCCGGGACCCGGGCAGCCGTGCGGGTATGCAGTCGCCCCCGGGACCGGGCGGCCGGGCCGGTGCGCCGGCGGTCGGCGGCCCGCCCGCCCCGCTCAGCGTGGACGTCCGAATCCCCGAGACGATCGGGTATCGGCTCAAGAAGCGACTGCTCGGCCCGCCCCTGGTGAGTTCGCGGCTGCGCGGCGAGAAGTTGTCCAACCCGACCGCGCTCGGCGTACTGGCCTCGGACTGCATCTCCTCGTCCGCGTACGGCACCGAGCAGATGCTCCGCGCCCTGGTGCCCTACATCGGCGTCGCCGCCTTCACGTTGCTGCTGCCGGTCACCTACGCGATCCTCGCGGTGCTGCTCCTGCTCACCCTGTCCTACTGGGACGTGGTGAGCCTGTACACCAAGGCCGGCGGCTCCTACATCGTGGCCCGGGACAACTTCGGGCCGCGCGTCGCGCAGGTCGCCTCGGTCGCGCTGCTGATCGACTACGTGGTCACCGTCGCGGTGCAGACCGCGGCCGGCACCGACGCGATCGCCTCGCTGCTGCACCTGATGTGGGACACCGACATCAGCCGGTGGAAACCGGAGGTGTGCGTCGCGGTGGTCGGCGTGCTCTTCTACGGCAACCTGCGCGGGGTCCGGGAGGCCGGGCGGGCGTTCGCGCTGCCCGCGTACCTGTTCATCGGCGCGCTGGCGATCGTCTTCGCGGTGGCGTTGATCCGCTGGACGACGCACGGGTCGCTGCCCCAGGCGGACGTACACGCCGCCGGCGCGGTCCCGCTGGGCACGTCGGGCAACGGACTGCTCTACGGCGCCTCGCTGTTCGTGGTCCTGCGGGCGTTCGCCAACGGCGGGTCCTCGCTGACCGGCCTGGAGGCGCTGTCCAACAGCGTCTCCACCTTCCGCGAACCGCAGGGCCGCAACGCGCGCAAGACGCTGGTGGCGATGTCGCTGGTGCTGGCCGTGCTCGTGCTCGGCATCTCGCTGCTCGCGCACGCCACACACGCGATCCCCTACGTGGACGGCGATCCCACGGTGATCGCGCAGGAGGCGCACCTGGTGCTCGGCGGCGGGGTGCTCGGCCGGGCCGGTCTGGTCTTCGTGCAACTCGCCACCGCGCTGATCCTGTACACCGGCGCGAACACACCGTTCAACGGCTTCCCGTTCCTGGCCGACTTCGTCGCCGAGGACGCCTTCCTGCCGAAGATGTTGCGCAAACGCGGACACCGGTTGGCCTTCTCCAACGGCATCATCCTGCTCGCGGTGCCGGCCGTGGCCCTGCTCCTGGCCACCGGGGCGAGCGTGGACTCGCTGGTCGCGCTGTACGCGATCGGCGTGTTCACCGGATTCATGATGGCGGGCGCGGGGCTGACCAAACACCACTGGACCCATCGCACCGGCCACTGGCGGGCCGGATGTGTGGTGAACGCGCTCGCGGCCGTGGTGTCCGGGGCGGTCGTACTGATCTTCGCGATCACCAAGTTCACCGAGGGCGCGTGGCTGGTGGTCGTGCTCTTCCCGCTCGGCGTGTGGGCGTTGATCGGGGTCAACCGGCGCTATCGCGAGGAGGCGGCGGCCCTGGAGGCGGCGCCGGCCACCGCGGACTTCGGGCTCCGCGACCGGTCGGTGGTGGTGGTACTGGTCGACTCGCTCGACGTCGCGGTGCTCCAGGCGCTGCGCTACGCCCGCTCGTTGCGCGCCGACGACCTGCACGCGGCGCACTTCGTGCTGGACAGTCGGCATGCCCGCAAACTGAGCACCCGCTGGGACGCCTCTCGCGCGGCCGACATCCCGCTGGAGCTGATCGAGTGCCCGGACCGGCGACTGGCCCGCGCGGTCGTCGAACTGGCCGCGCGGGAGGTGGCGGACGGCGCGTCGGGGATCATGCTGCTGCTGCCGCGTCGCACGTATCCGCCGGTGATCGGTCGGCTGCTGCACGGGCGGACCACCGAATCGATCGCGTCCGCGCTGACCCGGGTGCCGCACGCGGTCGCCACCATCGTGCCGTTCGACGTCGGCGCGGCGATGGCCCACCGACCGGCGCCGGACCGGGAGGCGGCCGCGAAGTGTGTCCCCCGGCTGCTTCCGACCGTGGACGCGGAGCCGGAGCCGGCCGGTGGATCGGTCGCGACCGTCTCGGTGGCCGCGCTGAAGTGGCGGCAGCACGCGAACGTGGTCGGCCGGATCCGGGCGGTGTCGCCGTCGCCGGAGACCGCGCGACCGGCCCTGGAGGTCGAGTTGTACGACGACACGGGCCGCCTCCGGCTGCTCTTCCACGGCCGGCGCCGACTCGCGGGCGTGGAACCGGGCCGCCGACTGCGCGTACGCGGGGTGGTCGGCGAGGCGGAGGGCCACCTGGCGATGCACGATCCGACCTACGAACTCCTGCCCGAGGACGAGGAGGAGTAGCGGGGCCCGGTCCCCGGCGTCGCGGTCGGCTCAGCCGACCCGGCGCAGCAGGCCCAGCCGGCTCGCGGTGCGCACGATGTCGGTCGGCAGGTCGTCGCCGGCGAGCAGTTCCGGCAGCGGGCGGTCGCTGCCCAGGAAGAGCCGGACGTCGGCGTCGCAACACACGTCGATCAGGTTCACGAAACGTTGCCGGGCCTCGGCGCTCGCGGTCTTCAGCGGCGGCAGGTCGCGGATCACCCACGTGGGGTACGTCTCGGCCAGCACGAGGTAGTCGAGCGGCGACGTCCGCCCCTCGCACAGCGCCTCGAACCCGGCCCACAACTCGTCCGGCCGGGCCGCCTCGACCACCAGCACGCGGTTGTTCACCGTCAGCGTCGCCGCCTCGGCCGGCGTGGGCGGCACCAGGCCCTGTCCGCGCAGTTGCCCGGGGTCGCCCGGCCACAACACCGCGCCCCGCGCGAACGCGGTGACGCCGGATTTGGCCCGGGGCAACGCCCGATAGTCCTGCGGACCGGCGACGGTGACCACGCTCATCCGGGTCTCGATCTCCCGGATCGTCGGCTCGAACAGGTGGTGGTAGAGCGGGTTGGGCAGCAGTGCGGACGGCGGGTAGTTGGAGGTGCAGACCAGGACCACCCCCCGGGTGTGCAGTTCCCGCAGCAGCCGGGTGACCAGCATCGCGTCACCCGGATCGTGCACGTGGAACTCGTCGAAGCAGACCAGGTCGACGTCGCCCACGAGTTCGGACACCGCCGCGTCCACCGCGCTGTGCTCGTGGCCGTGGTCGTCCCGGTGCCGTCGGACCGCCTCGTGCAACTGCCGGAAGAAGGCGTGGAAGTGCACCCGGGTCCGGCGGTCGGCGGGTCCGGCGACGGCGGCGAAGAAGGTGTCGAGGAGCCAGGTCTTGCCCCGCCCGACCGGCCCCCACAGGTACAGCCCCGGCGGCGTCCGGCGATGGAACAGCCCGTGCGCCCGGCCCCGGCCCAGCGCGAGGCCGAGTTCGGCCAGGCGGTCGGCGGCCTGCCGCTGGGCCGGATCGAGGGTGTACCCGCGCGCCCGGGCGGCCTCGTCGAAACGGCTCCGGATCGTCTCGACCGTCGTTCGCATGATCGAGATCCTAGGGCCGGCATCGGGGCGTGATCCGTGACCCCGGTCACGACCGGGAGGCGAACGACACCACCGGCAACGGCACCACGCGCATCGTCGGGACCTCGTAGTGCCCGCGCCCGACCGAGCGCGGCCGGGTGCTCCGCGAACGGCGCGCGTGCGCTCGCTCCACCACGCCGCGATTCTTACGCAGTCACGTAATCACTTGAATGTCGCCTCAATCCACCGGCGAGTCATCGGATCGGACGGGAACGGCGTGGTACTCGACTTCGACGTAGAACTGCCCATTGGGCCTCTTCAGCCGCCGCACGGTGCGGTGTCCGGCGGCGCCCAGTTCCCGCAGCGCCTTCTGCACCCGGTACGGCCCCTCGGGCATCACATCGGCCACGTCCTTGCCGGTGAACTTGATCCCCTCCGGCACGGCCAACATGCAGGCGAGCACCCGACGGGCAAGCGGGCTGAGTCCACTGTCCGCGTCGTCGGACACGGCATCCCACCCCCATGGCTCAGTCGACGATCGAAGCGGTGTCGAGGACGAAGCCGAAGGGATCGGGCATCGGCAGGAGTTTGCCGAAGCCGACCTCCACGCGCCCCGTGTAGTTGCCCTTCTCCGGCTCGGTGAAGAGCGTCGGCTTGGATTCGGAACGGTCGATCAGGAGATAGAGCGGGATCGCGGCCTCGGCATGGACCTGCCGTTTGGTGAACCGGTCCCGGCCGGGGACGGTGGAGGTCACCTCCACCACCAGGAGCACCCCGTCCGACGGCATCCAGGACTCCGCGCCACGCATGGCACCGGACGCGGTCACCGTGATGTCGGGAACGACACGATCGCCGGCCGGCGTCTGCACACCCTTGTTCATGGCGGCATCGAAACGATTGCCCACGTCGAAGCGCGCCAACTGCCTGGCCAGACGCCGGATGAGAGTCTCGTGATCGCCGTCCGACGGTGGTGACACCCGAGTCTCCCGGTCGATGAACTCCACGCGATAGTCGTGCAGTCGTTCGGACAGGGCGGAGAACAACTGCAACGGATCCGGCATCGCATCGTCGTCGGTTTCCACACCATGTGTGTGCACAGCTTCGACGGACATCACACCCGTTCCTCCTCTCCCCGAGGCAACTCCTTCAGCCTAGTTTCGGGGTCGAGGGCACAGTAGCCCTTCTCGGGCCATTCACCCGTTCGGGCAGATGTGCTCTCGTCTAGGCTCGCGGGATGCGTGTACGGCTGCGTCAGATCGTCGTGGATGCCCGCGAACCGCGGGTGTTGGTCCGCTTCTGGGCCGGGTTGCTCGGTGGGGAACCGGTCGATCGGGAGCGGGGCTGGTCGCATGTCGAGCCGCCGGACGCGGCGCGGATGGCGTTCCAGCCGGTGCCGGAGGACAGGGCCGGGAAGAACCGGCTGCATCTGGACCTGGCGGTGGCCGACATCGACGCGGCCGTGGCGCTCGCGGTCTCGCTCGGGGCGACGCCGGCGGGCGGGACGGTCACCGACGAGCAGGGGTCGTTCCGGGTCATGCGCGATCCCGAGGGCAACGAGTTCTGCTTCGTCGACTGAGCTGGGGCAGCGGCGAAAAGGCGGCGGATCGGCCGGACCGGGAGGCGGCGGGACACGGTCGCCGCTCCGGGTGAGCCGATCCGTCGCCGGTCGGGACCGGGTCCGCTCAGGCGGCCGTCACCACGGCCTCGCGGGCCAGGACCCGCTCGTCGGCCTTCGGGCCGCCCTTGCGCGCGAAGATCACCAGGCGCATGAAGGCGAACCGGCCGATGCCCGCCAGGCCGGAGGCGGACAGGTACACCGACTGCTCGACCAGCACCCCGGCGTGCGGCCGGATCGTGTGCAGCACCAGCATCGCGGCGGTGGTGAACAGGTAGCAGACCAGCACGGTCAGCGCCGCCTTGACGTGGTCGCTCCCGCCGGGCCTGTCCTGCCCGAAGGTGAAGCGGCTGTGCAGCTCGGTGGCGATCAGGGTGGAGCCCACGGTCACCAGGGCGTTGGCGGCGGCGAACGGCACGTGGCCGGAGAGCAGGACCAGCGTCGCGCTGCTCGCGAGGCCGACCCCGCCGCCGAAGACGACGAAGCGGACGAAGGAGGCGATCACTCCGGGGGGCCGGGTGGGGGCGGCGGCGCTGCGGTCGGTGTCCATGTCGAAGAGCATCCGCCGCACCGCCGGCAGCCCTCGCACAATCCGCTGACCGCCCCTGTCGGCGGCTGTCAGCCGGTGCCGGCGGCCGGCGTTCGAGCCTCGGAGGCGGGTCTACCACCGGGGCGTTTCGGCCGGCGCCGAAGCGTGGCGCGGCTAGCGTGCCGGGCACGGGTCGTTCGCCGGCGGGCCCGGTCCGGTTCGCGGGCCGAGGGTCGCCGGCCGCAGGCGGAGGTGGTGCGGGATGGATGGCGGCACAGGGGTTCGGCCGGCATCGGCGGCCGCGCGGGCCGTGGCCGAGCGGTTTCGGGAGGTCAACGGTGACCATCCGATGACGCCGGCCGACGACGCGTACGTGAATCGGCAGTTCGTCGAGCTGACCGCGTTGTGCGCGGCGACCGGGCGGGATCCGGAACGGGTGCGCGGACTCGTCCTGGACCGGTGCCTGCCGCTGCCCTCCTACCTGCGCTCGGACGGGGTCGAGATGGTGCCGGCCGACCTGTTCGCGCTCGCCGACGCGGCCGGCGGCCCGGACCGGCTCCGGGCCTGGTTCGTCGGGCACTGGGCCGATCCGGTCGACGGCGAGGAGGAGTGGGCCGGCTACCTCGGCGGGCAGTACGTCTGCCTGCGCTCCGTCTCCCCCACCACGATCCGGCGCAAGAGCGAACTGATGGCCGCGATCGACGCCGCCCTGGCCGCACCCGCGCCGGACGATCCGGCCTGGCGCGCCGCGCTCCACCGGTCGATCGACGACCTGGACGCCCTGGAGCCGGACTTCACCGCCTACGACCGCCTCCGCTTCGGCGGCCCGGTCTCCCGCGACACCCACATCACCGCACCCCGCGCCCGCCACCCGCGCACCCCCTGATCGGGGCCGCATCGAGCGGCCTCACGACCCCGGCCGCACCGCCCGCAGCGCGTCGACCAGTCCGTGTCCGTGGAACGAGTCGACCTCCCCCGACGCGGTACACGACCCCGCACACGGCAGCCGAAGCGCGGTGGCGGCCAGCCGGGCCGCGATCGTGTCCGGGCCCCACTCCGGGTGCTCGGACACGATCAGCGCGGCCACCCCGCTCACCGCGGGCGCCGCCATCGAGGTGCCCTCCTTCCGGGCCCACCCGCCGTCGCGCGCGGTGGACAACACGCCCTCGCCGCCGGCCGAGCCGTTCCCGCCGGGCCCGGCCAGATCCACCACGCCGAGGCCGGTGTTCGAGTAGCCGGCCCGCCGACCGTCCGTGCCGACCGCCGCGACCGTGACCACGCCCGGGAGTTCGGCGGGCGCCATCCGACACGCGTCGGTCACCGGGCGCGGCGGCACCGGCCGGCTCGCCGCGTCGTTCGGGCTGTACGGGTCCACCGTCTTGTGCGCGAGGTCGTAGCCGTCGTTGCCCGCCGCGGCGATCGACAACACGCCGCGCTCGGCCGCGTAGGCCGCCGCCCGACGGATGCCCTCGTACGCCACCGCCTGGTCCTCGTCGTCCGGACACATCAACCACCACGGGTCGTTGTAGTAGCTGTGGTTGGCGATCCGCAGCCCGCGCGCGGCGTGCTCGGCCAGCCACACGAACCCGCATACGCTCGCCTCGGCGTGGAACATCGTGTCCGCGTCGCCGATCCGCACCGCCGCGATCCGCGCCCTCGGCGCCACCCCGACCACGCCGACGCCGTTGCGCGCCGCCGCGATCGTGCCCGCCACGTGCGTCCCGTGGTCCGAGCGCGGCGCCCGCCACGCCGCGCCCTCCCGGATCGGCCGACCCGTCGAACAGTCCACCGACAACTCCGCGTCGAAGTTCGGCGCCAGATCGGGATGCCGGTCGTCCACCCCGGAGTCGACCACCGCGACCGCCACATCGGGGCTGCCCTCGGTGATCCGCCACGCCTCGTCCGCGTGCACCATGGCCAGGTTCCACTGCGGAGCCTCCGCCGGATCCGCGACCGCGCCGCCGGCCCGCGCGCTCGACCCACCGCGCTCCGCGATCGGCGCCGTCCGGGTGGCCCCCACCCGCGCCACGCCCGGCCGCCCCCGCACCGCCGCCGCGAACCCCGGCCCACCGTGCGCCACGACCACCCCGATCCGCCCGTACGCCCCGACCACCGTGCCGCCCGCCCGCCGCACCGCCGACTCCACGAGCACCGTCCCCGCCGGCCCCGGCTCTCGGGTCAGCACCAGGTAGGAGTAGGTCTCCGCGGGCGCCTCGACCGACCCGCTCGGCGCCGCCGACACCGCCCGCGTGGGCACCGTCCCGAGCAGCACGACCCCGGCCGCCGACACCATCGCGATCGCCACACGCATCCTCATGACGGCCCACATGCACATGTACCGGCCGAACCAACCCGGCATTCACCCGGACGAGTCGCCCGCCCACTGGGGGCGAACCGGCCCCGAACGCCGACGGGCGCCGAGCGAGCCGGTCCCCCGGCCCACCCGACGCCCGTCGGCGCGCCCCCCGTCTCACGTGGTGATGTCGCGCTCGTTCAGTCGAGCCCACGCCGCCGCGCCGAAGACCGCCGCGTACGCCGCCTGCATCCCGAGGTTGCGCAGGATCTCGCCGGTCGGGATCGGATCGCGCAGCAGGTCCCCGAAGCTCATCCACGCGTCGGTGAACAACCACGGGTGCAGACCCGACAGCTGCGGGATCCCGGTCAGGATCGCGGTCACGATCACCACGCCGACCGTGGTCGCCATCGCCGCCACCGGCACCGTGGTCAGCGTGGACACGAACAGCCCGATCGCGGCCAGGCCGACCAGCGAGGCGGCCACGCACAGCGCGATCAGCACCGCCCGCCACGACGCCTCGACCATCGAGATCGAATCCCCGGTCAGCAGCGGCACATCGCCCATCGGGAACAAGGCGGCGCCGACCGCCAGGGCGGACATCGCGATGGTGAGCGTCGCGGCCAGACAGAACGTCAGCACACCGGCGAACTTCACCAGCAGCAGTCGGGTCCGCCCGGCCGGCGCGACCAGCAGGTAGCGCAGCGTCCCGCCGTGCGCCTCCCCCGCGATCGAGTCGCCCGCGACCACGCCGACGGTCATCGGCAGGAAGAACGGCAACGCGGCGGCCAGCGACGCGAAGACCAGGAACAGCCCGTTGCCGGTGACCTGGTTCACGAAGTCCATCGTCCCGCCGTCGCCACCGCCGCGCGAGGAACCCCCGTCGTGGAAGTAGCGCAGCGCGACCCCGAGCAGCACCGGCACCAGGGCCAGGAAGCCCAGCATCGCGGCCGTCCGCGGCCGCAGGAACACCAACCGCAGTTCGCTGCGCATCAGCCCGCGCAGGCGCGGCAGCCGTTCGGCGCCGAACGATTCGGCATCCGCCGTGGAGTGCCCGAACGCGGGCGACAGGACACCCGTCTTGGGCAGTGCGTCAGTCGGTGACATCGAAGCCTTCCCCGGTCAGGGCGACGAACGCGTCCTCCAGGGACGGCCGCGCGAGGGTGAACGATCGGACCCGGATGTCGGCGCGCACCAGCGCCGCGCAGATCTCGTCCGGCTCCAGCGCGGGCGGGTCGGCCTCCACCCCGTCGTCGGTGCCGACCACGTCGGTCGCGCCGAGCCGCCGCAACACCACGACCGCCGCCCCCGCGTCGGGAGTCGTGACGAGCAGGCGGGCCCGGGTACCGGCGCGCAACGATTCGACGGTGCCCTGGGTGATCAGCCGCCCGTGGCTCATCACCGCGACGTCGGTGCACACCTGTTCGATCTCGTCCAGCAGGTGCGAGGACAGGAACACCGTGGTGCCGTCCGCGGCCAACCCGCGGATCAGCGTGCGGATCTCGCGCATCCCCTGCGGGTCCAGGCCGTTGGTCGGCTCGTCCAGGACCAGCAGGTCGCGCGGGCGCAACAGCGCGGAGGCGATGCCGAGCCGCTGCTTCATGCCGAGCG
This sequence comes from Embleya hyalina, assembly GCF_003967355.1. Lineage (GTDB taxonomy): Bacteria > Actinomycetota > Actinomycetes > Streptomycetales > Streptomycetaceae > Embleya > Embleya hyalina. The sequence continues at coordinate 106,162 of NZ_BIFH01000015.1, forward strand.
AGTACGCCCGCGCCTTGCGGCCGGCCACCGCGGTCAGGCCGACCTTCGCCAACGCCGCGTCCACCCGGGCGTTGCGGGTCCGAGGGTCGGACGTGGGGTCGGCGGCGTCCAGCCGGTCCAGGTTCTGCCGACCGGTCAGGAAGCCGTAGTGGGCCGGGCCCTCGATCAGTGCGCCGACCCGGGGCAGGACCTGCCCGACGGCCCTCGGCATGGGGCCGTCGAGCAGGGTGACCGTGCCACCGGTGGGCCGGATCAGCCCGAGCAACATCCGGATGGTGGTGGTCTTGCCGGATCCGTTGGGCCCGAGGAACCCGAAGACGGAGCCGGCCGGGACGGTCAGGTCGAGGCCGTCCACGGCGAGCCGGTCCCGGCCGTAGCGCTTGGACAGCCCCTCGGTACGGATCGCCGCGGTCCCGACCGCCGTGGACGCGGTCATCGCTGTGCCGCGATCCGCTGGAGCGTGTCCGCGTCGACCGCGCCGGCGAAGACCCGGCCCGAGTCGGTGGTCAACACGTTCAGCAACCGGGTGTTGATCAGCGTCCCACCCGGCACCGGCTTGCCCAGCTTGCCGAGCAACCCGGTGACGTCCTTGCCCTCCTTGCCCTCCTTGCCTTCCTTGCCCTTGGCCCCGGCGGGCAGTTCGACCACGGTGGTCCACCCCTCGCCCAGCAGACCCGGGGCGGTCCGCTCGCCGTTCGGCGCCGGCGGTGCGGTGGGCTTCCCGGGTGCCGCCTCGTGCGCGGGGGCCTCGGTGACCCGGGCGCCGGCCGGCGGCTTGAAGTCGAACGTGCCGGCGGCCGGCTTGTCGTAGGAGACCTGCTCGAAGCCGATGTCGACGGCCGGCTTGCCGCCCTTGACGGTGTCCACGGTGACCCGCAGCGGCACCCCGGTCCTCGCGTCCACGAACACCGTCGCGGCGGCGATCAGGCTGCCCTGCGCCTTGGGCGCGAAGCGCAGCTTGTACACGTCGTGCCCGGCGACCCGGGCGGTGCCGTCGACCCGGACGTCGGTGCTCGGGCCGACCAGGTCGAGCAGTTGGCGGGCCGCGTCCTGCGGGGTGGTCGGCACCAGCGACGCCACGTCGGGGCGCGTCGTGTCGACCGTGGTGTGCGTCACGGCGTGCGCACGGCTGTCGTAGGTCCACACGTCGCGGCCGTTGTGCACGACGTTGTACTCGGACAGATCGGCCATGATGCCGATCCGCTGCCGGTCCGGGCCGTCCAGGGCCACCTGGAGCCTGTTGGTGCCCGAGAGCAGCGCCTGCGGGCCGCCGCCGCCCTTGCCCGGGACGGCCGGCAGGCCCAGGTCGGTGTCGATGCGGACGGTGCCGGTCAACGCGTCGGCCCGAGCCGCGGCGACCTTGGCGACGAGTTGTTCGGCGGTGACGTCGGGCAGTCCCGGGCGCCCGTCGTCGGCGAACGCGGCCGGTCCGATGGTGACCGCGCCGACGGTGGCGGCCGCGATCGCGGCCGGCACGGCGAAGCGCCACGGCACGGATCGGCGGGTGGTGCTGGTCATGACAGGTGCCCCCTGATGCGAGTGTCCGGTGCGACACATCAAGAGGACCATCGGAGTCACCCACCCGGCGTCGCCCGTACGTCACCGGAAAACGTCACCCTCGGGGCGCCCCGCGCCCGAGGGCCTGGGACTTCAAGCTGACCCACAGGAACCCGCACTACTCCCGGGGGAGCAGTCCGGGAGTAATCCACAGCCGTACACCGGACGCGACGAGCGGGCGGGCAGGCGGGTGCCACGGACTAGGCGCTGCGCTCCACCACGAGTTCACACAGGGAGGACAAAGCCCGCTTCGCGCTGCAATCCGGCAGGGGAGCCAAAACCTCCCGAGCCTCCTCCGCGTAACGCCGGGTGTCCTCACGGGCCTTCGCCAGCGCCGGGTGCCCGCGCAGCAGCGACAGGGCCTCCGCGTGCTCGTCGTCGTCCGTGATCGGACCGTCGAGCAGTTCGAGCAGGTGCCGGTCGGCCGCCGGTGACGGGCCCGCCACCCCCGCGCGCAGGTGCAACACCGGCAGCGTCGGCACCCCTTCGCGCAGGTCGGTGCCCGGGGTCTTGCCCGACTCGGTCGCCTCGCTGGCGATATCGAGCACGTCGTCGGCCAGTTGGAAGGCCACGCCGAACCGCTCGCCGTAGCGGGTCAGGATGTCCACCACGTGCTCGTCGGCGCCCGCGAACATCGCGCCGAACTGCCCCGAGGCGGCGATCAGCGAGCCGGTCTTGTCCGCCATCACCGACAGGTAGTGCTCGACCGGGTCGTCGCCCATCGCCGGACCGACCGTCTCGCGGATCTGGCCGGTCACCAGTCGGGCGAACGCGCGGGCCTGGATCCGCACCGCCTCGTTGCCCAGGTCGGCGACGATCTCCGAGGCCCGGGCGAACAGGAAGTCGCCGGTCAGGATCGCCACCGAGTTGTCCCACCGGGAGTTCGCGCTGGGCGCGCCGCGCCGCAGCGGGGCCTCGTCCATCACGTCGTCGTGGTACAGCGTGGCCAGGTGCGTCAGTTCGCACACCACCGCCGCCGGCACCACGCCCGGGGCCTGCCAGTCGCCGAATTGGGCGGCGAGCAGCACCAGCAGGGGCCGGAACCGCTTGCCGCCCGCCTCGACGAGGTGTCGCGAGGTCTGCGTCAGGTAGGGGAACTCGCTCTTGGTGGCCGCCAGGAGCTCCTGCTCCACGGCGGCCATCCCCGCCCTGATGTCGGCGTCGAGAGTTTCGTCCGTGACGCTCAGCCCGAAGGGCCCCACGATCGCCATGACGGTTCTCTCCTGTCGATCACGCAGAGTCTCTGCGTCGTGCTCAATGGACGAACAAGGCTGCCTTGTCCGCGAGGTCCAGTACCGGCTGCGGGAGGATGCCAAGGACCACGGTAACGGCTACCCCGAGCGCGATGGCAGCGGTGGTCATCACGCTCGGTACGACGACCGTCGGACCGTCCGCCTTGGGCTCCGAGAAGAACATCAGCACGATGACCCGCACGTAGAAGAACGCGGCGATCGCGCTGCACAGCACACCGACCACCACGAGGCTGCCCGCGCCGCCGCGCGCCGCCGCCTGGAAGACCGCGAACTTTCCGGCGAAACCGCTGGTCAACGGGATGCCGGCGAAGGCGAGCAGGAACAGCGCGAACACTCCCGCGACCAGCGGCGAACGCCTGCCCAGACCCGCCCAGTGGGACAGATGGGTCGCCTCGCCACGCGCGTCCCGTACCAGGGTGACCACCGCGAACGCACCCAGAGTGACGAATCCGTAGGCCACAAGGTAGAACATCGTGGACGACACGCCCGCGTCGTTCATCGCGATCATTCCGGTCAGGATGAAACCCGCGTGGGCGATCGACGAGTAGGCGAGCAGCCGCTTCACGTCGGTCTGGGTGATCGCGATGACCGCGCCCGCGACCATGGTCGCGATCGCGACGCCGATCATCACCGGCCGCCAGTCCCAGCGCATGCCCGGCAGCGCGACGTAGAAGAAGCGCATCATCGCGCCGAACGCGGCCACCTTGGTGGCCGCCGCCATGAACCCGGTGATCGGGGTCGGCGCGCCCTGGTACACATCCGGCGTCCAGGAGTGGAACGGCACCGCGCCGACCTTGAACAGCAGGCCGACCGCCACCATCGCGAGCCCGATCAGCAACAGCGCGTCGTTGTCCATCGCGCCGGCCGAGGCCACCCCGATCTTGTCCAGCGAGACGCTGCCCGAGTAGCCGTAGAGCATGGCCACGCCGAACAGGAAGAACGCCGAGGAGAACGCGCCGAGCAGGAAGTACTTGAGCGCGGCCTCCTGGGAGAGCAGCCGGTTGCGCCGGGCCAGCCCGCACAGCAGGTACAGCGGCAGGGACAGGATCTCCAGCGCGACGAACATCATCAGCAGGTCGTTCGCCGCCGGGAAGAGCAGCATGCCCACCAGCGAGAACATGGCCAGCGGGTAGACCTCGGTCTGCGTCCACCCGGCCGCCGCGGCGTCCTTCTCCTGCTGCGAGCCGGGCGCGGCCGCGGCCTGCGGGGCGAACGCGTCGCCGCCGGCCGGTTCCAGCCTGCGCTCGCCGATCAGCAGCACCGAGGCGATGCCGATCAGGAGCAGCGTGCCCTGGAGGAACAGCGAGGGGCCGTCGACGGCGATCGCGCCCATCGCGGTGATGCTGCCCCGGTGGTCGTCCGGCAGGTCCCGGGCCAGCCATACGATCGCGCCGAACGCGGCGATCATGCCGACCAGGGCCACCGTGAGCTGGGCGCGGTAGCGGGCCGGTCGGGGCAGGAACGCCTCGATCAGCACGCCGACCACGGCCACGCCCGCGACGATCAGGATCGGCGAGAGCTTGCCGTACTCGATGGTGGGCGCGTCCACCTTCGTCACGGCGAGCGTTGCCGTTGCGGCGGTGCTCATGCTCACTTGGAGCCTCCAGTGGTGTGCGCCTCGGTGCCCGCGGCCTGTTCGATGGGCTTGGTGGGCGCCGGGTCCTTCTGCTCCACCCGGCTGAGCGTGTGGTCCACGGCCGGATTCACCGCGTCGAGCACCGGCTTCGGGTAGACGCCGAGCACGAGCAGGAACGCGATCAGCGGTACCACGACCGCCAGTTCGCGCGGCACCAGGTCGCGAAGCTTCTCGTTCCCGGGCCGGACCGGACCGGTCATCGTGCGTTGGTACAGGACGAGCACGTACAGGGCGGCGAGCACGATGCCGGTGGTGGCGAAGATCGCGGCCACCTTGTACTTCGTGAACGCGCCCACCAGCACCAGGAATTCGCTCACGAACGGGGCGAGTCCCGGCATCGACAGGGTCGCGAGTCCGGCCACCAGGAACGTGCCCGCGAGGACGGGGGCGACCTTCTGCACGCCGCCGAAGTCGGCGATCGTCTTGCTGCCGCGGCGCGAGATCAGGAAGCCCGCGATCAGCAGCAGGGCCGCGGTGGAGAACCCGTGGTTGACCATGTACAGCGTCGCGCCCGACTGGCCCTGACTGGTCATCACGAAGATGCCCAGGATGATGAAGCCGAAGTGCGAGATGGACGTGTACGCGATCAGCCGCTTGATGTCGGTCTGGCCGACCGCGAGCAGCGCGCCGTAGATGATCCCGATCACCGCGAGGGTGATCACCACGGGGGCGAAGTACTTCGACGCGTCCGGGAAGATCTCCAGGCAGAACCGGAGCATCGCGAACGTGCCGACCTTGTCCACCATCGCGGTGACCAGGACCGCGACACCCGGGGTGGCCTCGGTCATGGTGTCCGGCAGCCAGGTGTGGAACGGCCACAGCGGGGCCTTGATCGCGAACGCGAACATGAAGCCCAGGAACAGCGCCTTCTCCGCGGTCGGGTCGATGTCCAGCTGACCGGTGGCGACCGCCTGCGAGATCTTCACGAAGTCGAAGGTGCCGTGCCCGTCCACCCCGATGCCCTGGTTGGCGGTGGCCACGTACAGGCCCACCACCGCGGCCAGCATGACCAGGCCGCCGAGCAGGTTGTACAGCAGGAACTTGACCGCCGCGTAGGAGCGTTGCGCGCCGCCGAAGCCGCCGATCAGGAAGTACATCGGGATCAGCATGGCTTCGAAGAAGACGTAGAACATGAACACGTCGGTGGCCGCGAAGGACACCACGACCATCGCCTCGACCAGCAGCATCAGCGCGAAGAACGCGTGTGTGCCGCGCGGCGCGGGCCGGCCCGCTCCGGCCGAGCCGTCGGCGCCCACCGGCGCCTCGTCCGCGTCGTGCCACGAGGCCAGGATCAGCAGCGGCATCAGCACCGCGGTGAGCAGGATCAGCACCAGGCCGATCCCGTCCACGCCCAGCGACCAGCGCACGCCGAACGAGGAGATCCAGCTGTAGCTCTCGGTGATCTGGAAACGTCCGCCGTCGTTGTCGAACTTGGTCGCCACCACCACGGCGACGGCCAGCGTGAGCAGGCTGAACAGCAGCGCCACGTTCTTGGCGAGCCTGCGTTTGCCGGCCGGTACGGCGGCGACGCACAGGCCGCCGACGAACGGCAGCGCCGCGAGCGTCGTCAGCCAGGGAAAGTGGCCGTTCATCGAAGTCCCTCCGCCTGGACGCCTACCGTGTGGGCGATCCGAATTCGGGTCGGCATCGTCGTCATCACGCCATCCGAGCCATCAGCGTGCAGGCCACGACCAGCAGCGTGCCGCCGAACATGGACAGCGCGTACGTGCGGACGAACCCGGTCTGTACCCGGCGCACCCGCGCCGAGGTGCCGCCGACGAAGGCCGCGAGGCCGCCGACGAATCCGTCCACGCCCTTGTTGTCGAACCACACGAGCAGGCGGGTCAGATACTGCCCGGGCCGCATGACCAGGCCCTCGTTGATCGCGTCCTGGTACAGGTCGCGGCGGGCCGCCACGGTGACCGGGCTCGCCGCCGGCGCCACCGAGGGCACCTCGCGGCGGGCGTACTGGAGGTAGGCGACCGCCGTGCCCAGCGCGACCATCGCGATCGCCATGCCGGTCACCGCCCACTCGCTCATCGGCAGGTCGCCGTGCGAGAACCCGGTGACGGGGGTCAGCCACTTCACGAACGAGTCGTTCAGCGCGAACAGGCCGCCGGCGAACACCGATCCGAAGGCGAGCAGGATCATCGGACCGGTCATCGAGACCGGCGACTCGTGCGGGTGCGGCTCGTGCCAGTCGGCCGGCGCGCCCGCGGGCGCCTCCTTCCAGCGTTCCTTGCCGAAGAAGGTCATCAGCATCACGCGCGTCATGTAGTACGCGGTGAGCCCGGCCGCCAGCAGGGTGACCGCGCCCAGGATCCAGCCGGACGTGCCGCCCTTGGCGAACGCCGCCTCGATGATCTTGTCCTTGGAGAAGAACCCGGAGAGCAGCGGGAATCCGATGATCGCCAGATAGCCCAGACCGAAGGTGACGAAGGTGATCGGCATGTACTTGCGCAGGCCGCCGTAGCGGCGCATGTCCACCTCGTCGTTCATGCCGTGCATGACCGAGCCCGCGCCGAGGAACAACCCGGCCTTGAAGAAGCCGTGCGTGACCAGGTGCATGATCGCGAACGCGTAGCCGATCGGACCCAGGCCGGCGGCCAGGATCATGTAGCCGATCTGGCTCATCGTGGAGGCGGCGAGCGCCTTCTTGATGTCGTCCTTCGCGCAACCCACGATCGCCCCGAACAGCACGGTGATCGCGCCCACGATGGTGACCGCGAGCTGGGCGTCGGGCGAGGCGTCGAAGATCTCCGCCGAGCGGGTGATCAGGTACACGCCGGCGGTGACCATGGTCGCCGCGTGGATCAGCGCGGAGACCGGGGTCGGGCCCTCCATGGCGTCGCCGAGCCAGGCCTGGAGCGGGAATTGCGCCGACTTGCCGCAGGCGGCGAGCAGCAGCATCAGGCCGATCGCGGTCATCGTGCCGTCACTCGCGGTCGCGCTGCCGCCGAGCACGTCCTCGAAGGAGAAGGTGCCGAACGTGGTGAACATCAGGAAGATCGCCACGGCCAGACCGAAGTCGCCGACGCGGTTCATGATGAACGCCTTCTTGGCCGCGGTCGCGGCGCTCGGCTTGTGCTGCCAGAACCCGATCAGCAGGTAGGAGGCAAGCCCGACGCCCTCCCAACCGACGTACAGCAGAAGGTAGTTGTTCGCCAGCACCAGCAGCAGCATGGCGGCGACGAACAGGTTCAGGTAGGCGAAGAAGCGCCGACGGTTCTCGTCGTGCGCCATGTAGCCGATCGAGTAGATGTGGATCAGCGAGCCCACACCGGTGATCAGCAGTACGAACACCATGGACAACTGGTCCAGGTGCAGGCCGATGTCGGCCTGGAACTCGTTGACCGGCGCCCAGGTCCACAGGTGCTGGTCCACCGAGCGGCCGGGGCCGGACTTGTCGAGCATGGTCACGAACATCAGCACGCCGACCACGAACGACCCGAGGGCGAGCGCGGTGGCGAGGATGTGTCCGAAGGGGTTGGTCCGCTTGCCGCCGACCAGCAGCAACACCGCGCCGAGCAACGGCAGTCCGACGACCAGCCACAACGCCGAGAAGGCGCCGGAGGCGGCCGTGGAGTGCAGCCCGCCGCCGCCCTCGTTGGCGAGCAGGGCGCCGGAGGCCAGGGAGGAGGTTTCGATCACCGGTTCCGACCTACCACTTCATGAGGCTGGCGTCGTCGACCGAGGCCGAACGGCGGCTGCGGAAGATGGCGATGATGATGGACAGTCCGACCACGACCTCGCAGGCGGCGACGACCATCGTGAAGAACGCGATGATCTGGCCGTCGAGGTTGTCGTGCATGCGGCCGAACGTCACGAACGCGAGGTTGCAGGCGTTCAGCATCAGTTCGACGCACATGAACACGACGATCGCGTTGCGCCGGAGCAGCACCCCGGCCGCGCCGATGGTGAACAACAGCGCGGACAGATACAGGTAGTTCACCGGGTTCACGAGCGCCCCTCCTTCGAACCGGCGCCGGCGCCGACCTCGTCGCCCGAGCCCGGGTCGGGGTCCTCGTGCTCCTGGCGGGCGGTGGGCACCGGTGCGGACGCGGGCGCGTCCGACTCGTCCGGCCATGCCTCGTCGTCATCGTCGGCGCCGGCGGTCTCCAACGCGGCCACGCTGTGCACCGCCTCGGCGCTGACGTCGCGAATCTGACCGCGTGCGCGCAGTGTGCCGTTGATCGACAACTCCGAGACGCTGCCGTCGGGGAGCAGTGCGGGTACGTCCACCGCGTTGTGCCGGGCGTACACCCCGGGCGTGGGCAGCGGAGCGACCTGCTTGTTGTCCCGCACCCGCTCCTCGGACAACTCGCGCTGGGTCTTGCGCGGCACCAGGCGCTCGCGGTGCGCGAGCACCATCGCGCCGACCGCCGCGGTGATCAGCAGCGCGCTGGTCATCTCGAAGGCCCAGATGTACTTGGTGAAGATCTGGTGCGCCAGGCCCTGCACGTTGCCCTGGGAAACCGCGCGCAGCGCCTCGTCGTCGGTCTCCGCCGGGTATACCGGGCGGCTGCCCGCCGACTTGGTCGCCAGCGCGGTGAAGTGGGTGATCGAGGCGTTGGCGATGGCCGCCGTGAGCAGGATGCCGAAGCCCAGGCCGAGCCCGGCGGCGGCGATCCGCTGACCCTTGAGGGTCTCCTTGAGCGAGTCCACCGAGGAGACGCCGACCAGCATCAGCACGAACAGGAACAACATCATGATCGCGCCGGTGTAGACCACGATCTGCACGATGCCCAGGAACACCGCGCCCTGGGCCAGGTAGAAGATCGCCAGGCACATCATCGTGGTGACCAGCGCGAGGGCGCTGTGCACCGCCTTCTTCATGAAGACGGTCGCCAGGGCGCCGATCAGCGCGACGGCCGCGAGCACCCAGAACTGCAGCGCCTCGCCGGTGGAGGTCTTGGTGACCTCGGCCGCGAAGTCCATTCCGGGGCTCATCGGCCCGCCTCCGTCCCCTGCGCGCCCGCCTCGGCCGGCTCACCGGACCGCCCCTGGGTCACCGTGCCGGGTGCGGCGCCGGTGACCTTGCCCAGGTAGTAGTCGGTGTCGGTGGTGCCCGGGTACATCTCGTGCGGCGCGGGAACCATGCCCTCGTACAGCGGCGCGAGCAGCTGTTCCTTGGTGAAGATCAGGCTCGCCCGGCTGGTGTCGGCGAGCTCGAACTCGTTGGTCATGGTGAGCGCCCGGGTCGGGCAGGCCTCGATGCACAGACCGCAGAAGATGCAGCGCAGGTAGTTGATCTGGTAGTTGCGGCCGTACCGCTCACCGGGCGAGAAACGTTCCTCGTCGGTGTTGTCGGCACCCTCCACGAAGATCGCGTCGGCGGGACACGCCCACGCGCACAGTTCGCAGCCGATGCACTTCTCCAGGCCGTCGGCGTACCGGTTGAGCTGGTGCCGGCCGTGGAATCGCGGTGCGGTGACCTTCTTCTCGTACGGGTAGTACTCGGTGTTCGCCTTCTTGAACATCGTCGCGAAGGTGACACCGAACCCCGCGACCGGTCCGAGGAACTTGGGCACGGGTCTATGCCTCTCCTTCAGTGCGGTCGGCCGGGAGCTCCGCCGCCGGCGCGCCGACCGGCTCCGGTCTGCGCACGTTGCGGCGCGGCACCGGTGGGAGTTGCTGGCCCGGCATGGGCGGTACGGGGAACCCGCCCGCCATCGGGTCGAACGTTTCGGGACCGGCCGCCTTCGCGGCGGCCTCCTCGGCCTCCGCGTCCTTGTTCGGCATGACCGCGTCCCACAGGATCGACAGCAGGAGCAGCGCGACCACACCGCCAGCGACCCACAACACGATCCGGGACTGCTCGTAGCCCTCGTTCTTGAGCGCGCGCACGGTGGCGACCAGCATCAGCCACACCAGCGAGAGCGGGATCAGCACCTTCCAGCCGATCTTCATGAACTGGTCGTAGCGGAACCGGGGCAGCGTGCCGCGCAGCCAGATGAAGACGAAGATGAACGCCTGGACCTTGAGGAAGTACCACAGGAACGGCCACCAGCCGGAGTTGGCGCCGTCCCACACCGCGGTGATCGGCCAGGGGGCCAGGTAGCCGCCGAGGAACAGGGTGGTCGCCAGCGAGCTGACCACGACCATGTTCACGTACTCGGCGAGGAAGAACAGCGCGAACTTCAGCGACGAGTATTCGGTGTGGAAGCCGCCGACCAGCTCGCCCTCGGCCTCGGGCAGGTCGAACGGCGCCCGGTTGGTCTCGCCGATCATCGCGACCACGTAGATGATGAACGAGACCGGCAGCAGGATCGCGTACCAGGTGTCCTGCTGCGCGGCGACGATCTCCGAGGTGGACATCGAGCCGGAGTAGAGGAACACCGCCGCGAAGGACAGGCCCATCGCGATCTCGTAGGAGATCATCTGGGCCGAGCTGCGCAGCCCGCCGAGCAGCGGGTAGGTCGAGCCCGACGACCAGCCCGCGAGCACGATGCCGTAGATGCCCACGGACGCGACCGCGAGGATGTAGAGGACCGCGACCGGCAGATCGGTCAGTTGCAGGTGCGTGCGGTGCCCGAAGATGGAGACCTCGGGCCCGAAGGGGATCACCGCGAACGCCATGAACGCCGGGACCATCGCCACGATCGGGGCGATGATGTAGACGGCCTTGTCGGCACCCTTGACGGTGATGTCCTCCTTGAGCGCGAGCTTCACGCCGTCCGCGAGGGACTGGAGCAGGCCCTGGGGGCCGGTGTACTTGGGCCCGATGCGCATCTGCATCCAGGCCACGACCTTGCGTTCCCACCAGATCGCGAACAGCGTCATGACGACGCAGAACGCGAAGATGAGCACCGCCTTGAGCAGGATCAGCCACCAGACGTCGGTACCGAACCCGACCGCGGCGAGCTGCATGCCGCTGTCCGTCACCGCTCCTCCTCATGAACGTGTGCGGTCCGACCGTTGAGGCCGGTGTTGTCGGGCGGGCCCTGCGCCTGGGAGAGGTCCACCACCGCCGGGCGGATCCGGACCACCTCGCCGGGGGCGACCCGCAGTGCGCGACGCACCGCGGAACCGGGCGAGTTCGCGGGCAGGAACACCACGCGCTCGGTCATGTCGGTGATGCGCAGCGGCAACGTGACCTCCCCGTGCAACGAGGTCACGGTGACGCCGCCGCCGTCCTCGGCGCCGATCTCGGCGGCCGTGGACGCGCAGAGCCGGACCACCGGCGCGCGCCGGGTGCCCGCCAGATGGGGTTCGCCGTCCTGGCCGCGCCCCTCGTCCAGGAGCAGGCGCCAGGACGCGAGTACGGCCTCGCCCGCGCCGGGGCGCGGGAGTTCGCGGGCGCGCGCCTCCGGGGCCGGGCCGCGGTCGCCGGTCCACCGGCCGAGTCGGCGCAGCTCGCGCCGGGCGGCGGTGAGCGAGGGCAGCTCGATCGGGGTGCCCTCGCGCTGTTCGGCCATCGCCTCGGCGATCGCGTCCAGCACCCGCAGGTCGGACATCACCGCGGCCAGGTCGCCGCCGAGCTGGTCCTTCTTCAGGACGGTGGCGAACGGGCGTTCGCGACCCTCCCAGTCGACGAAGGTGCCGGGCTTCTCGGCGGCGGCGGCGACGGGGAAGACCACGTCGGCGCGTTCGGTGACCGCGCTGTGCCGCAGTTCCAGGCTGACCACGAAGCGGGCCGCGTCCAGGGCGGCCAGCGCGGCGGTCGGGTCGGGCAGGTCGTCCACCTCGACGCCGCCGACCACGAGTGCGGCCAGGCGCTGTTCGCGGACGGCGGTCAGGATCGCGGTGGTGTCCAGGCCGTAGCCGGCGGGCAGGGCGGCGACCCCCCAGGCGGCGGCCACCTCGGCGCGCGCCTCGGGGTGGTCGACCGGCCGGCCGCCCGGCAGCAGGTTGTACAGCGCGCCCGCGTCCGCCGCGCCGCGCTCGCCCGCGCGGCGGGGCACCCAGGCGAGTCGGGCGCCGGTGCGCGCGGCCAGCGCGCTCGCCGCGGCCAGCGCGCCCGGGACCCCGGCGAGGCGTTCGCCGAGCAGCACCACCGCGCCCGGCTTGCGCAACATCTCGCCCGCGCCGCGCGCGAGTTCGCCGCCGACCTCCGGCTCGGCGAGGGCGGAGAGCCATTCGGTCTCGGTGCCGGGGGCGGCCCGCAGCAGCGTGCCGCCCATCCGGGTCAGCCCGGAGGAGGCGAACGGCGCGACGCCGTACACCTTCAGGCCCTTGCGGGAGGCCTTGCGCAGCCGCAGGAAGACGATCGGCGACTCGTCCTCGGGCTCGAAGCCGACCAGGAGCACGCCGGGGGCCTTCTCCAGGTCGGCGTAGGTGACCCCGAGGCCGCTGCCGGCGACCCGCTGGGCCAGGAACTCGGCCTCCTCGGCGGAGTGTTCGCGGGCGCGGAAGTCGATGTCGTTGCTGTCCAGCGCGACCCGGGCGAACTTGCCGTAGGCGTAGGCGTCCTCGAGCGTGGCCCGGCCGCCGACCAGGACCCCGGCGCTGCCCCGTGCGGCGGCGAGCCCGCGCGCGGCCACGCCCAGTGCCTCGGACCAGGACGCGGGAACCAGTTCGCCGCTCTCCTCGTCCCGGATCAGTGGGGAGGTGAGTCGGTCCTGGCGTGTGGCGTAGCGGAACGCGAAGCGGCCCTTGTCGCAGTTCCATTCCTCGTTGACCTCGGGCTCGTCGCCCGCGAGCCGGCGCAGCACCTTGCCCCGGCGGTGGTCGGCGCGCAGCGAGCACCCCGACGCGCAGTGCTCGCACGTGGTCGGGGAGGACACCAGGTCGAACGGCCGGGCGCGGAAACGGTACGCGGCCGAGGTGAGGGCGCCGACCGGGCAGATCTGGATGGTGTTGCCGGAGAAGTAGGACTCGAAGGGCTGCTTCTCGTAGATGCCGACCTGCTGGAGCGCGCCGCGTTCGATCAGCGCGATGAACGGGTCGCCCGCGACCTGCTCGGAGAAGCGCGTGCAGCGGGCGCAGAGCACGCAGCGCTCGCGGTCGAGCAGTACCTCGGAGGAGATCCGCAGCGGCTTGGGGAAGGTGCGCTTGACCTCGGTGAAGCGGGACGTCGCCCGGCCCGCGCCCATCGCCTGGTTCTGGAGCGGGCATTCGCCGCCCTTGTCGCAGACGGGGCAGTCCAGGGGATGGTTGATCAGCAGCAGCTCCATCACCCCGTCCTGCGACTTCTTCGCGACCGGGGAGCTGAGCTGGGTGCGGACGACCATGCCGTCGGTGACGGTGGTGGTGCAGGAGGCGAGCGGCTTGCGCTGGCCCTCGACGTCGACCAGGCACTGCCGGCAGGCGCCGACCGGGTCGAGCAGCGGGTGGTCGCAGAACCTGGGGATCTGGATGCCGATCAGCTCGGCGGCCCGGATCACCAGGGTGCCCTTGGGCACCGAGACGTCGATCCCGTCCACCGAGATGGTGACGAGGTCCTCCGGCTTGGGGGCCGGCGGCCCACCCGCGGGGGTGTTGGTCGTGACTGTCATGTCAGCTGTGCGCTCCTGCCCCGGTGGAAGCGGGGGCCGTCGTCGCCCACGCGGTGGATGCCGCGGTGTCGAACGGACAGCCGCCGTGCTCGAAGTGCGCCAGGTATTCGTCGCGGAAGTACTTGAGCGAGGACTGGATCGGGCTCGCCGCGCCGTCGCCGAGGGCGCAGAAGGACTTGCCGAGGATGTTGTCGGCGACGTCGAGCAACGTCTCCAGGTCCTCCTCGGTGCCCTCGCCGTGCTCCAGGCGGGTGAGCAACTGGGTGAGCCAGTAGGTACCTTCGCGGCACGGGGTGCACTTGCCGCAGGACTCGTGCTCGTAGAACTCGGTCCAGCGCAGCACCGCGCGCACCACGCACACGGTCTCGTCGAAGATCTGCAGCGCCTTGGTGCCGAGCATGGAGCCGGCCGCGCCGACGCCCTCGTAGTCGAGCGGCACGTCCAGGTGCTCGTCGGTGAACATCGGCGTGGACGAACCGCCGGGCGTCCAGAACTTGATCCGGTGGCCCGCCCGCACCCCGCCCGCCAGGTCGAGGAGTTGGCGCAGTGTCACGCCGAGCGGGGCCTCGTACTGGCCGGGCCGGGTGACGTGCCCGGACAGCGAGTACAGGGTGAACCCGGGCGACTTCTCCGAGCCCATCGAGCGGAACCACTCGACGCCCTTGTTCAGGATCGGCGGCACCGAGGCGATCGACTCGACGTTGTTCACACAGGTGGGCGACGCGTACAGACCGGCCACGGCGGGGAACGGCGGGCGCAGTCGGGGTTGGCCGCGGCGGCCCTCGAGCGAGTCGAGCAGCGCGGTCTCCTCGCCGCAGATGTAGGCGCCGGCGCCCGCGTGCACGGTGAGTTCGAGGTCGAAGCCCGAGCCGAGCACGTTCTTGCCGAGGTAGCCGGCCGCGTACGCCTCGCGGACCGCGGCGTGCAGCCGGCGCAGCACCGGGACGACCTCGCCGCGCACGTAGATGAACGCGTGCCCGGAGCGGATCGCGTAGGACGCGATGATCACGCCCTCGATCAGCACGTGCGGGTTGGCGTACATGAGCGGGATGTCCTTGCAGGTCCCCGGCTCGGATTCGTCCGCGTTGACCACGAGGTAGTGCGGCTTGCCGTCGTTCTGCGGGATGAAGCCCCACTTCATGCCGGTGGGGAAGCCCGCGCCGCCGCGACCGCGCAGACCGGAGTCCTTGACGGTCTGGATCACCTCGTCGGGGTGCATGGCCAGCGCCTTGCGCAGGCCGTCGTAGCCGCCGTCGCGCCGGTAGGTGTCCAGCGTCCACGGCTGGTGCTCGTCCCAGTTGGCGGAGAGCACGGGGGTGAGGAGGGAGGGCTCGGTCACGGCGCCTGGTCCCCGTCCTGGTCGGGCGCGTTCCCGGCGGGAGGCGCGGGGTGGGCCGGGTCGGACTCGGCGGTGCGCGCCGGGGCGTCGTGCGAACTCGGGGCCGGCGGTGTCTCGTTCGCGCCGCCCGGGGTCGCGCTTCGGGAGCCGGGCACGGTCGTGGATCGGGGCGCGTCGTCGGTGTGCGTGCCCTTGGCGATCCGCAGGCCGACCAGGCTGGCGGTGCCGCCGGCGCCGCCCTCGTCCACCGCGCCGGGGCGCTCGTCGGGGAAGCCCGCCAGGATCCGCGAGGTGTCGCGGAAGGTGCACAGTCGGGCGCCGCGGGTGGGTACCGCGTCCTTGCCGGCGCGCAGGTCGTCGACGAGCTCCCTGGCCGACTGCGGGGTCGCGTCGTCGAAGAACTCCCAGTTGACCATCACCACGGGCGCGTAGTCGCAGGCCGCGTTGCACTCGATGTGCTCCAGGGTGACCACGCCGTCGGCGGTGGTCTCCTTGTTGCCGATCCCGAGGTGGTCCTTCAGGCTCGCGAAGATCTCGTCGCCGCCCATCACCGCGCACAGCGTGTTGGTACACACGCCGACGTGGAAGTCGCCGCCCTGGCGCCGCCGGTACATCGTGTAGAAGGTGGCGACGGCGGAGACCTCGGCGGTGGTCAGGCCGAGGATGTCGGCGCAGAACTCGATGCCGGTGCCGGTGACGTAGCCCTCTTCGGCCTGTACCAGGTGCAGCAGCGGCAGCAGCGCCGAACGGGCCTGCGGGTAGCGGCCGATCACCTCCTTCGCGTCCACCTCCAGGCGCGCGCGCACCTCGGGCGGGTACGGCGGAGCCGGCTTCGCCGGGGGCATCGGCATGCCCAGGTCCGTACTCATCGGTCGACACCTCCCATGACGGGGTCGATCCCCGCCACTGCCACGATCACGTCCGCCACCTGGCCGCCCTCGCACATCGCGGCCATGGCCTGCAGGTTGTTGAAGGAGGGGTCGCGGAAGTGCACGCGGTAGGGGCGGGTGCCGCCGTCGCTGACCGCGTGGACGCCCAGTTCGCCCCGGGGTGATTCGATCGCGCTGTAGACCTGGCCGGGCGGCACCCGGAAGCCCTCGGTCACCAGCTTGAAGTGGTGGATGAGGGATTCCATCGAGGTGCCCATGATGTTCTTGATGTGCGCCGGCGAGTTGCCCAACCCGTCGGTGCCCAGGGCCAGTTGCGCGGGCCAGGCGATCTTCTTGTCGGCCACCATGACCGGTCCGGGAGCGAGCCGGTCCAGACATTGCTCGACGATCCGCAGCGACTGCTTCATCTCCTCGATGCGGATCAGGTACCGCCCCCAGGAGTCGCAGGAGTCGGCGGTGGCGACGTCGAACTCGTAGGTCTCGTAGCCGCAGTACGGCTGCGTCTTGCGCAGGTCGTGCGGCAGGCCGGTGGAGCGCAGCACCGGGCCGGTCAGCCCGAGGGCCATGCAGCCGGCCAGGTCGAGGTAGCCGATGCCCTGGGTGCGGCCCTTGAAGATGGCGTTGTCGTTGAGCAGCAGCTCGTACTCGCGGACCCGGCCGGGGAGGATGTCGACCAGCTCGCGGATCTTGTCCACGGCGCCGGGCGGCAGGTCCTGGGCCAGGCCGCCGGGGCGGATGTACGCGTGGTTCATCCGGAGCCCGGTGATCATCTCGAAGACGTCGAGGATCAGTTCGCGGTCGCGGAACCCGAAGGTCATCACGGTGAGCGCGCCGATCTCCATGCCGCCGGTGGCCAGGCAGACCATGTGCGAGGAGATCCGGTTGAGCTCCATCAGCAGGACCCGGATCACCTGCGCGCGCTCGGGCACCTGGTCGGTGATGCCGAGCAGCTTCTCCACCGCGAGGCAGTAGGCCGTCTCGTTGTGCAGCGGCATCAGGTAGTCCATGCGCGTCACGAAGGTGACGCCCTGGGTCCAGGTGCGGAACTCCAGGTTCTTCTCGATCCCGGTGTGCAGGTAGCCGATCCCGCAGCGGGCCTCGGTGACGCTCTCCCCGTCGATCTCCAGGATCAGCCGCAACACGCCGTGCGTGGACGGGTGTTGCGGGCCCATGTTGACGACGATGCGCTCTTCGGCGTCCGCCGCGGCCTGGACCACTTCGTCCCAGTCGGAGCCGGTGACCGTGTAGACCCGGCCCTCGGTGGTCTCCCGCGCGTACGCGGCGGATGGGGGTGTCGTTGTCTGATCGGACATCAGTTGTACGACCTCCGCTGGTCGGGCGGCGGGATCTGGGCGCCCTTGTACTCGACGGGCACGCCGCCGAGCGGGTAGTCCTTCCGCTGCGGGTGGCCGGGCCAGTCGTCCGGCATGAGGATGCGCGTGAGCGCGGGGTGGCCGTCGAAGATCAGGCCGAAGAAGTCGTAGGTCTCGCGCTCGTGCCAGTCGAGCGCGGGATACACGCTCACCAGGGACGGTACGTGCGGGTCCGCGTCGGGGGCGGAGACCTCCAGCCGCAGTGCCCGATTGTGGGTGATCGAGCGCAGGTGGTAGACCGCGTGCAGCTCGCGGCCGGCCTCCTGGGGGTAGTGCGTGCCGGACACGCCGGTGCACAGCTCGAAGCGCAGCGCCGGGTCGTTGCGCAGGGTCAGCGCGACCCGGGGCAACGACTCGCGGCGCACGTGGAAGGTGATCTCGCCGCGGTCGACCACGACCTTCTCGATCGCCTGGTCGAACTCGATGCCGGCCTCCGCGAGGGCGCCGGAGAGTTCGTCGGCGACGAGGTCGAACTCGCCCTCGCCGTCCGCGGTTCCGCGCGGGCCGCCGTAGGGGCGGGCGGCGGGGCCGGGGAAGGCGACGGTACGGACGAGCTTGCCGTAGCCGGAGGTGTCGCCGGAGCCGGCGGCGCCGAACATGCCGTGCCGGACCTCGACGGTCTCGCCGACGGGCTCGCCGTGGATGTCGCGGGGGGTGGGGAGCTGGGCCTTCTCCTCGGGGGTGCTCATCGGGCGGCCCCGTCCTGGGTGTGGCCGGCGTGGGTGTGTCCGGCGTGCGCGTGGCCGACCGGGATGCCGGGGTCGAGTTCGTGGGCGCCGCGACGGGCGCTCGCGGGAAGCATCTCGATGGTGGGCAGCGCCTTCATGGCGGCCTGTTCGGCGGCGCGGGCGGCCTTCTCGCGGTTGACGCCCAGCGGCATCGCCTGGATCTCCTCGCGGAGCTTGATGATCGCGTCCATCAGCATCTCGGGCCGGGGCGGACAGCCGGGGAGGTAGATGTCCACCGGCACCACGTGGTCGACGCCCTGGACGATCGCGTAGTTGTTGAACATGCCGCCCGACGAGGCACAAACGCCCATCGACAACACCCACTTGGGGTTGGGCATCTGGTCGTAGATCTGCCGCAGGACCGGCGCCATCTTCTGGCTGACCCGCCCGGCGACGATCATCAGGTCGGCCTGGCGCGGCGAGGCCCGGAAGACCTCCATGCCGAAGCGGGCCAGGTCGTAGCGGCCGGCGCCGGTCGCCATCATCTCGATCGCGCAGCACGCGAGTCCGAACGTGGCCGGCCAGAACGATCCCTTGCGGAAGTAGCCGGCCAGCCCTTCCACGGTGCTCAACAGGAAGCCGCTGGGCAGCTTCTCCTCGATACCCACGCGGATGCCCTCTCTCCGTCAGTCGTTGGGGGAAGCCTGGGCTTGGCTGATCGGGCCCACGGTGTGTGTACGTGCCATGTCGTCGGTCAGTCCCACTCCAGGCCGCCGCGACGCCAGAGGTAGGCGTAGGCGACGAAGACCGCGGCCACGAACATGACCATCTCGACGAGACCGAAGATCCCCAGCGAGTCGAAGTAGACGGCCCACGGGTAGAGGAAGACGATCTCGATGTCGAAGACGATGAAGAGCATCGCCGTCAGGTAGTACTTGACCGGGAATCGCCCGCCGCCGACCGGCTGCGGGGTCGGCTCGATGCCACATTCGTAGGCCTCGAGCTTGGCCCGGTTGTAGCGCTTGGGCCCGGTGAGCGCCCCCATCACGAGGGAGACCACTCCGAAGGCCAGGGCAATGCCCCCGAGCACGAGGATCGGCGCGTACAGGTTCACCGCGCTCCCATCTCCCTTCTCAGTCCCCCGAAGCCACGCATGTGACCGGGTTCACAAGCTGCCGGAACGGCGCCCATCCTAGGCCCCCCGCGATGTGATCTGCGACACGGGTAGAGAACGATCATGGTGTGATCTTCACCACCTGATGATCGATCAGAAACGGTTGCGTGCAGGCAAAAATCACACAGGGTGAGAAATAGGGGAGCCTAAACGGTTCGCCACTCACGGACGATGTTGATCATGGGAATCGCCTATACCACCCGTTCACAAGCTCATCAAATTTGGCTGATGATGATCGGTTGTGATAATCGATCCACCCGGTTGGCCGCCCACGGTCACCGAGCGCAACCACAAGAGACCCCTCGAAGACGACATCGAACGCCCCCATGACGAGTTCGTGAACCGATGGACACAGTCCCGCCGCGGTGGGGGCGGGGGTCTTGACGGAGCGGGGGCCACGGGTCCGGGGGGCGGGCGGCCAGGTGGGTGGGTGGGGGCTGGTGGGGTGGGTGGGGTGCGTGGGTGGCGGCGGGTCGAGTCCGGTCGGGGCGGGGTGCGCCGGGCGTGCGTTCCCGAGGGGGCCGGGTGTCTTCGGCGCGCGTTGCGTCTCGGGTCGCGGGTGGCCGGTGCGGGGCCTGTTCGGCCCGTGGGGTGGGCCGCCACCGGCGTGCGGGGGCTCCGGGGCTTGGGGCTTCCGACGAGGCGAGCGGGTTGCTCGGCGAAAACCGGCCTGCAGCGGCGGACAGAGCGGGCGGTCGGGTCGAGTCCGCCGGGCGCGCGTTCCCGAGGGGGCCGGGTGTCTTCGGCGAGAGTCGCGCTTCGGCTGCGGGTAGCCGGTGCGGGGCCGGTCTGGGTCAAGGGTGAGCCGCCGCCGGCGTGCGGGGCTCCGGGGCTTGAGGCTTCCGACGAGACGGGTGCGTTGGTCGGCGAAAACCGGCCTGCAGCGGCGGACAGGGCGGGCGGTCGGGTTGGGTCCGCCGGGCGTGCGTTCCCGGGGGGCCGGGTCAAAAAGCGGCCTGCAGCGGCGGACAGGGCGGATGGTCGGGTCGAGTCCGCCGGGCATGCGTTCCCGAGGGGGCCGGGTCTCTTCGGCGCGCGTTGCGCCTTGGGTCGCGGGTGACCGGTGCGGGGCCGGTCTGGTCGAGGCTGAGCCGCCGCCGGCGTGCGGGGCTCCGGGGCTTGGGGCTTCCGACGAGACGGGTGCGTTGGTCGG
Organism: Embleya hyalina; assembly: GCF_003967355.1. Taxonomy (GTDB): domain Bacteria; phylum Actinomycetota; class Actinomycetes; order Streptomycetales; family Streptomycetaceae; genus Embleya; species Embleya hyalina. The sequence continues at coordinate 126,642 of NZ_BIFH01000015.1, forward strand.
GGAAAACCGGCCTGCAGCGGCGGACAGGGCGGATGGTCGGGTCGAGTCCGCCGGGCATGCGTTCCCGAATGGGCCGGGTGTCTTCGGCGCGCGTTGCGCTTTGGGTTGCGAGTGGCCGGCGCGGGGTCTGTCAGAGTCGGTCGTGGGCCGCCGCCGGCGTGCGGGGCTCCGGGGCTTGAGGCTTCCGGCGAGACGGGTGCGTTGGTCGGGAAAAACCGGCCTGCAGCGGCGGACAGGGCGGGCGGTCGGGTCGAGTCC
>NZ_BIFH01000015.1:127533-128243 GCF_003967355.1 Embleya hyalina
GGGGCTCCGGCCGGGGCTTGGGGCTTCCGGCGAGGCGGGTGTGTTGGTCGGCGAAAACCGGCTGGCAGCGAGGAGCAGGAGGGTGGTCGGGTCGTCCGGGCGCCTTTCCGAGTGGGCCGGGCAGTTTCAGGGGCGCTCAGGGAGAGGGCTGGGGTGCGAAACCGGATCTCGGCGGGTGGTTGTGGGCTTCAAGCTTCTGTGACCTGCGGTTTTGCGTGGTTGGGGGGCAAAATCGGGCGTCGAGTGCCGGTTTCGTGTGCTCCGAGCCTCTCGACACCGGCGTGGAGGCCGAAACTGCGCAGTGGGAGTCGACTTCGCGTGCTGCGACCTCACGGAGGCCGTCAAGCAGACCGAAAGTGCCCAGCGGAGAACGAAACCGGATCCCGAGACACCCGAAACGACTCCCACCGGCGCCGACCTGCGGTTTTGTCTCACGCGAAGGCTGCGGCACCCCACGGGATCCGGTTTCGTGAACCGACGCCACCCACATGCCCACCACACACCGAAATCACCCGGCCCACTCGGGAAGGTCCCCGGACGACTCGACCCGACCACCCTCCTGCTCCTCACTGCCAGCCGGTTTGCGCCGACCAACACACCCGCCTCGCCGGAAGCCCCGCGACCCAAGGCGCAACGCCCACCGAAGACACCCGACCCCCTCGGGAACGCACGCCCGGCGAACCCGACCCGACCGCCCGCCCCGCCCGCCG
>NZ_BIFH01000015.1:128887-654648 GCF_003967355.1 Embleya hyalina
CCCCGACCAACGCACCCGTCTCGTCGGGAGCTTCGAGTCTCGGAGCCCCGCACGCCGGCGGCGGTCCACCCCACGGGCCGGACAGGCCCCGCGCCGGCCACTCGCAACCCAAGGCGCAACGCGCGCCGAAGAGACCCGGCCCCTCAGGGGCGCACACCCGGCGCACCCAACCCCAACCCTCCCCAGTGCCCAAGGCGATGTGGCAACCGCCGTGTCGTCTACCGAAGATGGGGTGCCGGCATGTCAGCCGAGTGTGCCGGTGCTACCCGTGCGCACGGCGGCCCGCGGCGGCCCATGCCGCGCCGGGCCACCCGGAGCGCCGCCTGCCGCCCGGCGTGCGTGGGATCGGGGCGACCAGAAGGCTCTCGTGCTCGTGGAAGCGCAGGGCGTGCACGTGGCTCGCTCTCGGACTTGATCTGGACCTCGCTCCAGATCGTAGCGTCGGCGACATGACGAACACCGCTCGGCAACAGCAACCCCTCGGTTCGCCCTTCTCCGCCGCCACCCACGCCGCCGACATCGTGGCCGACCGCGACCTGTCCGGCATGACCGCCGTGGTGACCGGGGGCTACTCCGGCCTCGGCCTGGAGACCACCCGGACGCTGGCGGCGGCACGGGCCAGGGTCATCGTTCCGGCCCGTCGCCCCGATGTGGCCCGGGCCGCGCTCCGGGGGATACCGGGCTGCGAGGTCGTCGCCATGGACCTGACCGACCCGGACAGCATCCGGTGCGCCGCCGCGCGGATCCGCGAATCCGTCGACCGGCTCGACCTGCTGATGGCCGCCGCCGGAGTCATGGCCACCCCGGAACGACGCGTCGGGCCCGGCTGGGAAGGCCAGTTCGCGGCCAACCACCTCGGGCACTTCGCCCTCGCGTGCGAGCTGTATCCCCTCCTGGTCGCCGCGGCCGGCGCTCGTGTCGTGGTCAACAGCTCCGCCGGACACACCCTGACCGGCATCCGCCGGCACGACCCGCACTTCCGCACCGGCTACGACAAGTGGTTGGCCTACGGCCAGTCCAAGACCGCCAACGCCCTGTTCGCCGTGCACCTCGACGCGCTCGGGCGCGACGACGGTGTCCGAGCGTTCGCGCTGCATCCGGGCAAGATCATCACCGGCCTGCAGCGCGAGATGACGCAGCGGGAGCAGATCGACCGCGGCTGGGTGGACGCGCACGGCAACGTGATCGGAGCCGGCTTCAAGACCGCCTCCCAGGGCGCCGCCACCGGTGTGTGGGCCGCCACCTCCGCGCTCCTCGACGGCCGGGGCGGGCTCTATCTCGAAGACTGCGACGTCGCCCGCGTCTCCGGTCCCGACGAGCCCATGGACGACGGCGGCGTGCGCGCGTACGCCATCGACCCCGACGAGGCCGCGCGACTCTGGGACCTCTCCCTCGCCGCGACCGGAGCCCCGCCCATCACCCGATGACATCACCCGCACCGACGACGAGGGAGCGCCGCCCGGGGCTCACGCGCACAACCGGTCCAACGCCGCCCTGCTCTCGTCGTCCGCGGCCCGAAATACCAACAGGCGTTGATTCGGGTCCTGGAGCGGCACCAGCACCTCGAAGTGCATGGTGAGCAGGCCGGCCTCGGGGTGGCGCAACACCTTGTGCCCTCGGCCGTTGATCCCGATGTCCCGCTCGGCCCACAAACGCGCGAACTCCGCCTCCCCCGCGTGCAGTTCCGCGATGAGGTCGGTCAGCGCACGATCCTCCGGATGCGCGGCCCACGCCGCGCGCAGGTGGGCGACCCCCTCGCGCACCACCCGCTCCCGATCGACGTAGAGCTCCCGGATCACCGGATGCATCAGGCACAGCCACATCGCGTTGCGCCGCGCCGGCGGGAGCGCGTCGAAATCGAGCAGCAGCCTGGTCGATTCCCGATTCCAGGCCAGGACGTCGTAGCGGTGGTTCATCAGCATGGCCGGCAGCGGCGACAGATCGGCGACCAGCCCGGCCAACAGCGGCGCGGCGCCGGTCGCGGGCTCGTCGGCGGTGTGGGGGCGCCGGCGGGCCAGGTCGAAGAGGTAGGCCCGTTCGACCGGGGCCAGGCGCAACGCCCTCGCCAGCGCCTCCACCACGTCGGCCGAGGGCCGCACCCCGCGACCCTGTTCCAACCGTACGACGTAGTCCACGCTGACCCCCGCCAGTTCGGCGACCTCCTCGCGACGCAGCCCGGGGGTCCGCCGGGGCTGCCGACGCGGCGGCAGGCCGAGGTCGCGCGGGTCCAACCGTTCCCGCGTGGCGCGCAGGAACGCGGCCAACTCCTGTGTCGTGTCCACGGTGTGGGTGGTCGTCATGTCCGTGCCAACAGCCGGGGTGGGATCGGCGTTCCCAGGATGTTCCCTCCCTTACCCCCTGTTCGCGACGGTCACAGGCTGGTACCCGGCAACGGATCACGCGCACAGGAGGACACGATGACACTCACCCTCGACACCTACCGGCTGATGGGCCGCTCCGGGCTGCGGGTCTCACCCCTGGCACTGGGCGCGGCGACCTTCGGTACCGAGTGGGGCTGGGGATCCGAGCGGGACGAGGCGCGCCGGCTGTTCGACACCTACGTCGAGCGCGGCGGCAACTTCATCGACACCGCCGACACCTACACCGACGGCAGTTCCCACCGCATGCTGGGCGAATTCATGCGCGACCGGCGGGAAAGCCTGGTTCTGGCGACGAAGTACTCGACGCTGCGCCGCCCCGGCGACCCGAACTCCGGCGGCGGACACCGCAAGAACCTGTTCGCGTCGGTGGAGGCCGGTCTGCGACAGCTGAACACGGACTACATCGATCTGCTCTACCTGCACGTGTGGGACTTCCGTACGCCGATCGACGAGATCCTGCGCGGCCTGGACGATCTGGTCCGCCAGGGCAAGGTCCACTACGTGGGCATCTCCAACGCCCCGGCCTGGCAGGTCTCGCGCATGCAGGCGATCGCCGACCTGCGCGGCTGGTCGCCGCTGGTCGCGCTGCAGATCGAGTTCAACCTGATCGAGCGCACGGGGGAACGTGACCTGATCCCCATGGCCCGCGAGCTGGGCCTGGGGGTGGTCCCGTACTCACCACTGGCCGGCGGGGTGCTCACCGGCAAGTACGACCGCGACGACCTGACCGCGCCGGCCGCGACCGGCGACGGCACCCGCCGCAACCTCGCCCTGGGCACGCTCACCGAACGCGACCTCGCCATCGCCGACGTCGTGAAGGAGGTCGCCGCGGAGCTGGACCGCGCACCCGCCCAGGTCGCCCTGGCCTGGGCCCTGCGCCATCCGCACGTGACCGCACCGATCATCGGCGCCCGCACGGCCGCCCAGCTGACGGACAACCTGGGCGCCCTGGAGGTCGAGCTCACCGCCGCGCACCTGGCCCGCCTCGACGAGGTGAGCACGATCGCACTCGGCTTCCCGCACGACATCCTCGCCGGCGACCACATCCGCACTGTGACCACCGGCGACCTGAGGATCGAAACCCGCCACTGACCCCCCACGAGCCCCGAGGGCGGCCCGAACCCCGCGCGCCGTCCTCGGGGTGGTCCCGGTCGGCCGGCCCGCGCGAGCGTGGTCATCCGACGCGTGGCTCCGTCAGCTCATCGCCAACGCGAACCACACCCGCTTGCCGCCGGGAAGCGGCGTCACCCCGCATTCGTTGGCCAGGCTCGTCATCAGCGGGATGCCCCGCCCCGACTCGGCGTCCCAGGACGGGCGCCGTCTCCGCGGGGCCGCCGGGATGGCGGCCCCGCCGTCCTCGACGCCGACCACCAACTGCCCGCAGGGCACGTCGTGCAGCAGTTCGACCCGGACCACGGTGCCATCGGGCGTGTGCCGGACCGCGTTGGACACCAACTCGCTCGCCAGCAGCTTCGTGGTCTGCGCCGTGTCGGCGGAGGCGCCCGCCCCGATCGCGCACTCGTGGACGAAGTTGCGTACGTGTCTCACGAGTTCGGCCGTACCGACGCAGCGAAGTTCGGCGACGGGGGCCAACATGTGGTGTCCGGCCCGGTCGGCCGGCGCGTGAATCCGGGTGGCAGGCATGTCTTCTCCCCAATCCGATGTGGACCGCCGCTGGGACACCCGTACTCACCGGGAGGAAAGAAGAAGCGGCCCACATCGAGCATCGCCGCGACGCATAAATGCAACCAAGTACTTCGACATAAATAACTCTTTCGGGTGACACCGACCAAACTCGGTCGCGTTGCAATCAGACCCGGAGCACAATCCCGGACGAAGCCACCCCGGGAGGACCCAGATGCGCAGCCACGCACGACGCCGATTGGGTACGGAATTGCGGCTGCTCCGCACGGCGTCGGGTCTGTCCGGCGAGGAGGTGGCCGAGTCCTGTGGCTGGGATCAATCCAAGATCAGCCGTATCGAGACCGCGAAGGTCGCGGTGTCCCGACACGATCTGCATCGCCTCTGCGGCATATACGGGGTCTGCGCGACCGACGTCGAACGCCTCGAAGCGCTCCTGATCGAGACGCGCGGCCCGCGCTGGTGGGTCGCCTACTCGGACGTGCTCGACGCCGCCTACGAGGAGTTGATCGCGCTGGAGTCGCAGGCCACGGAGATCCGGGCCGCCAACGCCGGGATGATCCTCGGCCTGCTCCAGACCCGCGACTACGCGGCGGCGGTGATCGGCTCCGGGCCGATGATCCCCGACCCCGAACGGGCCGACGCGCTCGTGGAGATCCGAATGCGGCGACAGCGCGTGCTCACCGGGCAGAATCCGGCCAGGTTCCGCTCCGTGCTCGCGGACGGTGCCCTGCAATGCGAGATCGGCGGTCGCGGCGTACTCACCCGACAACTCGCCCATCTCCTCGAACTCGGTGAATTGCCCAACATCGACATCCACGTGATACCGACGAGTTCCACCGCGAACGCCTACAACGGCGGACTGACCATGTTCGATTTCTCCGGCCCGCACGCGCCCAGCGTGCTGTTCGTCGAATACCACGGCGGCATGCTGGTCAAGGAGGACGATCGCGACCTGCGCCGCTATCGCCGCCACCTCGACTACCTGGTCGCCAACGCCCTCTCCACCGACGAGTCCAGAACCCTCATCTCGGCAAGGATGCGATCCCTGTGAACAACGCCCCGAAAGCCCCCGTCGCACCCGACGCCTGGCGCAGGTCCACCCACTCGGGACACCAGGGCGACTGCGTGGAAGTGTCCCCGCGCGCCGCCCACCTCGCGCTCCGGGACAGCAAGCGCCCGACGCAGGCGCACCTGCGCCTCCCCCGCCACGCCTGGCCCGAATTCCTCGCCTCGCTGCGACACGGGTGACCCGCCCCGCGGCCCACGACGATCGGCGCCGGCCCGCGCCGAAAATCGGGATGATCGAGCCGACCCGGCCCGGCTAGGGTGGTCGGCATGTTCGCCGCCGCATTCACGAGGACTCGCCGCCACTAGCGGCGGGCCGAGGCTTCCTCTCTTCCGGTTCCGCCGCACTTCGGGTCCCTGCCGGTGCGGCCGTTTCGCGCTGCCCGGCTCCGAACTGCCTTGCGGAGCCTTCTCGTGCCCTACCCCACTCATGGCGGACGCCATGAGCTCGGTCAGAACTTCCTCGTCGATCCCGCGGTGATCGGCCTCTTCACGGACCTGGTCGGGCGTACGTCCGGGCCGGTCGTGGAGATCGGGCCCGGTGACGGTGCCCTCACCCTGCCGCTGAGCCGAAGCGGTCGGCCGCTCACCGCGGTCGAGCTCGATCCGCGGCGCGCCCGGCGGCTGGCCCGCCGCGTGCCCGGGCACGTCCGGGTCGTGGCGGCCGATGTGTTGCGGTTCCGGTTTCCCGATCGACCCTTCACCGTCGTGGGCAACCTGCCGTTCCATCTGACGACTTCGGTGTTGCGGCGGCTTCTCGACACCGGACACTGGCAGTCCGCGGTGTTGTTGGTGCAGTGGGAGGTGGCCCGGCGCCGGGCGGGTGTGGGTGGGGCCTCGATGCTGACGGCGGCCTGGTGGCCGTGGTTCGACTTCGAGGTGCACGCGCGCGTGCCGGCTCGGGCGTTTCGGCCGATGCCGTCGGTGGACGGCGGGCTGTTGTCGATGACGCGCCGGAGCACGCCGCTGGTGGTCGGGGCGCGGGAGCCGTACCAGGAGTTCGTCCGCCACGTGTTCACCGGCCCGGGCCGCGGGCTGCGCGAAATCCTGGAGCGGACGGGCCGGTTGCCCGGTGCCGCGGTGCGCGACCGGCTCGTCGCCGCCCGGATCTCCCCCCTCGCGCTGCCCAAGGATGTGACGGCGGATCAGTGGGCCTCGCTGTGGCGGGCGGTCGAGCGGGGAGGGCGCGCGGACCACGGGGATGCCCGCGCCGGCCGACCGGGATCCGGGCGGTCTCGGTCCCGGCGGTGACCCGCGCGGCGGCCCGTGCTCAGGCCCGTGCTCAGGCCCGCGCTCAGGCCCGTGCGATCGGCTCCTGGAGTTCGGTCACCCACTGCTTCGGGTCCGGTGGGCACTCCAGGTTGACCTCGCGCGGGTAGCCGAGGGACCGGAAGCCGCTGGCGTCGATCCAGTGGGCCAGGGCCTGTACGCCGGTCATCACGTCGTCCATCGAGCCCCGATGCACGAAGGTGGCGGCGTGCTCGATCGGCGGCAGGTCCACGATCGCGAAGTCGTGTTCGGGGCGCGGGTCGGCCGCGACCGTGATGCCGGCGTTGATGACGATCGTGTCGTCCCGGTCGGGCGAGACCTCGTAATAGGCGATGCCCGGCCCGGTCGGCGCGACCCCGGCGGCGGCCATCCGGCGGCACAGTTCGTCGTACAGCGGCCCGATGATCGGCCCGATGTCGCGCGGCCCGTCGGCGTCGACCGTGGTGGTCGCGGTCAGTACGGCCACCCGGACCCCGGGGATGCGCTTGAGCACGACGTCGTCGTCGGCCATCCGGCCCTCCGCCTCGATGGTACGGAGCCTCGCCTCGACCTGGGTCAACCGTCGGGCGTCCGCGGCCACCGCCGCGGCGAGTTCGGCCCGGCGCAGCCGCAACATGCCGCGCAACTCGCCGGCGCTCACCTGCTCGTCCAGGATGCTCCGGACCTGCTGGAGGGTGAAGCCGAGTTCCTTCAGCGCGATCACCCGGTTGAGCCGGGCGAGTTGCCCGGCCCGATAGAACCGGTAGCCGCTGACCGGGTCGACCCGGTCGGGGCGCAGCAGGCCGATGGCGTCGTAGTGCCGCAACATGCGGACGGACACGTTGCCGTGCCGGGCGAAGTCTCCGATGGTGAACATGACGCCTCCCAGTGCACGGCCTCACACGGTGTCAGGGTCAAGCCCCCCCGGAACCGCGCCCTCAGTCCACCGGCCCCGCCAGGTCCCATCCCGGCACCCGCACGTGGACGTGCATGCTGCCCGGCAGCACCTCCTCGCCGCAGCCGCGACACATCAGCGCGGGGTCGAGCGCGTGGTCCCCGTGCCGGAAGTCCACCGGCGGCTCGTCGGTCAGCCACCGGTCGCCCCAGGCCGCGAGGGTCTGCAGCACCGGCCCGAGGTCGCGGCCCCGGGCGGTCAGGTGGTACTCGAAGCGCGGCGGCCGGTCCTGGTAGCGCCGCCGCTCCAGGACCCCGGCCGCCTCCAGGGCACGCAGCCGGGTGGTCAGGATGTCCCGGGGCGCGCCCGTGTTGCGCGCGATCGTGTCGAAGCGGTGATTGCCGAATCCCATTTCCCGGATGGCCAACAGCGCCCACTTCTCGCCGACCACACCGAGCGTCGAGGCGACCGAGCATGGCCGACCGACCGGCGCCCGGGCGGCGCGGGAGCGCGCGGGAGCGTCCGCCGCCGCCCTCTCGGGCACCCGACCGGAGTCGGCGCCGGAGTCGACGGACGAGGCATTCGAAACGTTCGAGACGTTCGACGCGCGCGAGGAATCGGAGGAGCCGGAGGAATCGGAGGACCCGGACAACCCGGAGGAGTCGGAGGAATCAGCGTTGACGACCACGCCCACAAGGTTGCCATCCCCAACTCACTGACGCTATGCCGAGGGCACGGTGAGTAGGCTTTTCCAACTCAAGCGGTCGAAAGGCGACTGCCACGAATGGCGAGGCATGCCTCGTCGACGCCATCCGAACTCCCGTGCACAGGCGCGCCAGGACCTCGGGGCCGCTGGCGCCGGTCAGTCGTGGCCGTGGTCGCCGGACTGGGCGAGGGAGCGGGTCACGCCCGCCTGCAGCTCGGCGCGGGCGGTCTCGTCGGCGGCGCCGGAGCGGTCGAAGGCCGCCAGCGCGCCGCGCCACAGTTCGGCGGCCTCCCGGTAGGCGAAGTGGATCTCCGCGTCCAGGGCGGCGAGGCGGGCGTAGTGGGCGGCCTTCGCGGCCGTCGCGCGCGAGGCCGAGGCCAGGTAGTGGTGCGCCAGCGCGGAGACGTCCCGGGGCCGCACCGCCTCGATCGCCTCGGCCGTGCGCGCGTGCATCCGGGCCCGGCGCAGCTGGGACAGGTCCTCGTACAGGGTGTCCCGCACCAGCGCGTGGGTGAACCGCAGCTGGCCCGCGTCGGGCTCCACGAGCAGACCGGTCAGCAGCGCCGACTCGACCGCGTCGAGCACCGTGTCCTCGTCCGTGCCGCTCTGCGCGAGCAGGACGTCGACGTCGATGTCCCGGCCGAGCACACACGCCTGCTTGAGCACCTCCTGCGCGGCCTTGGGCAACCCGGCGACATGCCGGCGGATCACGTCCCGCACCCCGACCGGCACCTCGGACACCGCCGCGTGCGCCCCCTCCGCGGCAAGCACCCGGGCCGTCTCCAGGACGTAGAACGGGTTGCCCGCGGTGCGGTCCACGATGGCCCGTACGGTGTCCTCGTCGATCGCCGCCGAGACCGCGCCGCGGACCAGGTCGCCCACCGCCTCCGGGGCCAGGCCGGTGAGCTCGACGCGTTCCGGACCGCACCGCGCCAGCCGGGCCAGCGCGTCGGCGAGCAGGTCGCCCACCTCGTTGTGCCGATAGGTGACCACGAGCAGCACCCGACCGGTCGCGTCCCGGTCGGTGGCCAGGTGGCACAGCAGCGCCAGCGTCTCCTCGTCGGCGCGGTGCACGTCGTCCAGGACCAGCAACCACGGCGTCTCCGCGGTGGCCCGGGCCAGATAGCGCACCACCGCCTGATGCAACATCAGCTTGGCCGCGGCCTGATCGCCCACCGGGCTGTACGAGTCGGCGAGCAGCGGCGCCAACACCCGCGCGGTGTCCTCGTCCGGCGGGCTCACCGCGGCCAGCGTGCGCAACATCTGGGTCCACGGCCACCCGGCGGGCGCACCGCCCGATTCGGGGCAGCGCCCCCACGCCGCCCGCCACCCCTCGGCGGCCAGCAACTCCCGTACATGCTCGGTCAACGCGGTCTTGCCCTCGCCCGGATCGCCGCTGACCAGCGCCACCGCGAGCCGCCCGTCGGCCCGCTTCGCCGCGTTCAGCAGGTCGGTCGTCTCGTCGGCCCTACCGATCAACGTGGTCGTGCGCGCCACGATCCCGTCCTCCCCCAGCTCGTCGGAAACCCGTACCGGCTCCGCGACTTCCCGATGCGCGGCGGGCGCCTCGGGCGCGGCGGCCGGCGTCGGCACCGCCTCCGGCGCGTCCAACTCGGCGGAATGGGCCAGGATGTCCGCCTCCAGGCGCTGCAACCGCGACCCGGGCTCGACCCCCAACTCGTCGCGCAGCGCCGCCCGTACCCGGCGCAACACCGCGAGCGCGTCGCCCTGGCGGGCACACCGGTACAGCGCCAGCGCCAACAACCGCCAACTCTCCTCCCGCAGCGGGTGCGCCGCCGCGTGTGCCTCCAGGCCGGGCACGATCCCGGACGCCTGCCCGATGGCCAGACCGGCCTCGGCCCGACGCTCCACCGCGACCAGGCGCAACTCCTCCAGCCGGGCCGCCTCGGGCCGCGCCCACGGCTCGTCGGCGAACTGGGCGTACGCGGGCCCGCGCCACAGGTCGAGCGCCGCGGTCAACTCGCGTAGCGCGTCCTGCGCCGCTCCCGCCGCGAGGAGGCCGCCGGCCCGGTGCACCAGGGCCTCGAACCGCCACGCGTCGACCTCGTCCGTACCGACCCGGAACGCGTACCCCGGCGGCGCGGTGACCAGCACCGTCGAGGGGGTGCGCGGCGCGCGGTCGGGTTCGAGCGCACGGCGCAGGTGCGATACGAAGGTCTGCACGGACCCGAGCGCGCGGTGCGGCGACTCGCCGTGCCACAGGTCCTCGATCAGCCGGTCGACCGGTACGACGTGCCCCCGCGCCAGGACGAGCCGAGCGAGAACGGCCCGATGACGTGGGCCGCGCAGGTCGGCCCGCCGGTCACCGTCCCACGCTTCGAGCGCTCCCAGAACACGAAACGTCAGCATGGATAAGAGACCTTACTGATGCGTCACGAGCAGCCGAGCGGCGGCCGGGGCTGAAGTCGTCCGGCTGTTGTCCCACACCCGGATCAACACCGACTCGACGCCCGGTGAACACGCTTGCCGGGCTCATGTCGGCGGCATGCCGGGCGCATGTCGCGCCGGTGCCGACTCCCCGTCGCGCTCGCCGTTCGTCGGACACCGGGCGGGTCCCGGGGTCCGACGAACGGGCTTCGATCGACCACCCGGGCCCTCAACTCCCGGACTCTCCCGGCTGGTTGCCCGGTGTCTGCGCCTCGCCCTCGGGACGCGTCGAGGGTGCGCCCGCAGACGCGGCCGGGGGTTGCTGCCGCGTGGTCCCGGGAGCCGCACCCGGCGCAGTGCCCGGCGCGCTGCCCGGCGCGCTGCCCGGCGGCGTACTCGGCACCGTCGCGGGCGGGTTGCCGGGCACCCCCGCCGACGGCGGCGTGCTCGACTGCGGCGCCTGCCCCGGCCGGACCGGGATCGCGATCGTGAACGGGGCCGTGCCCTCCACGATCCGGCACCCCGGCGCGCCCTGGTTCGGCTCAACCCGGGGCTGCGGGAAGGGCAGGCTCTCCCGGTTGGGCACCGCCGGCCGGCCGTCGCGCGTACATCCGTAGTTCGAGAACCCGCTGTACAAACCGAGTTGCCTACCATTCTGGTCGAACAGCAGAACATCCTTGAGCGGGCGTCCCTGCGCGTCGAACGGGTAGATGTTCTGCAGCGGATTGCCGTCCAACGTACCCATCAGCGTGCTGCTGTCCAGCGGGTGCCCATCCCAACTGTTGAAGTACGAGGGGTGGTTCGATCCCATGGGCTCCATCCGCACGACTTCGCCCGGCTCGAACTGCCCCGCGCTCACCATGCCGATCCCGAGCCCGACCACCATCGCGTTGAGCGGTACCGCCAGCCACACCAGTCGGCGGTCGTGTCTCGAGCGCGAGCCCAGCCACAACGACGCGACCAGAGCCAGGAGTCCGACCGCCACCGGCCACCACACCCCACCCGTGATCACCCAGGCGAGCAGGGACACGACCAGCGCCCGCGCCACCCACCAGGCGGACTGCAGGCTCGTCAGGAATCGCACCGGCTCGGCGAAGCGCCCGGTGCGCAAGGACGCCCCGAGGGCCCTCGCGCGACGGCTGACCGACAGCGCGGCGACCTCCGGCAGGCCGCGCTCGCGCCCGCGCAGCCACAGCGCGTTCACCGCCTCCACAGCCAGTGCGAGCACACACGGAAAGATCCACCAGCGCTCCTGCGAATCCTGCTGCGAGCCCAGGGCGACGCCGGTCACGAACGCCGCGCCGAGCGCCACAAGCAGTCCCAGCATCAGGAGTTCGACCTTGCCGACGCCGCGCAACCGACCGCCGTCGCCGGCAGGCGTCAGCGGCGGATACCCGGCCGCCGCGCGCAGTTCGGCGGCGTACTCGTGCGGCGTGCCGAGCCGGGCGCGCAGCGCGTCGGAGGTCACCGCGCCGTCGAGTTCGGCGACCACCTCGCTCAGGTTGACCTCGACGTCGTCCAGGATCTCCTCCGCCTCGACGGCGGGCAGATCGGCCAGAATGCGGGCCACCTCGACGCGGTAGTCAGCGGCGACGGGGTGCAGTGCGGTGTCCTTCATCGGGTCTCCCCCACCAGTTCCGACATCGTCCGGGCGAACGAGTTCCACGTGTCGGTGGACTCCCGGAACCGCTGCCGGCCGGGCTCGTTCAGGGCGTAGTACTTGCGGTTCGGGCCTTCGTCGCTCGCCACCACGTAGGACGTGAGGAGTCCGGCGTTGTACAGCCGCCGCAGCGTGCCGTAGACCGACGCGTCGCCGACGTCGTCGAGGCCGGCCTTGCGCAGCCGGCGCAGCACGTCGTAGCCGTAGCCGTCCTCCTCACGCAGCACGGCGAGTACGGCGAGGTCCAGCACTCCCTTGAGCAACTGACTCGGATCCATGACGCCTCCAGCTCTTGTGCGTTGCACGGTACCACGCAATGCACAGTAGTGGACGGGATCGATCGCGCCCGCCGCACAGCAGATCGGCTCGACTTCGCGTTTGTAGGGACAGAGGCTTCCGAGCGGGATCCGACCGAGGAGACGTGCACCATGCGGTTCGAGGACTTCGCGGCGGCGCGACTGCCGGCCCTGCTGCGCTACGCCGCGTTGTTGTGCGGGGACCGGGAGTTGGCCCGGGACCTCGTGCAGGAGGCGCTGATCAAGGCACTCGTGCGCTGGAAACGCATCGGCACGCTCGATCGACCCGACGCCTACGTCCGCACCATCGTCACCAATGAGTTCCTGTCCTTCCGCCGCCGCAAGGCGATACGCATGGTGGCGCTGACCCACGACGCGCTGGACGGCCCGGCGGCGCCCACCGTGCCGGATCCCGCCGCCGATGTCGGGTCCGGCGAGGAGTTGTGGCGCCGGCTGAGCGAACTGCCCCGCCGACAACGGGCCGTGCTGGTCCTGCGCTACTACGAGGGACTCACCGACGACGAGATCGCCGAGACCCTGAGCTGCCGACCCGGCACCGTCCGGGGCTACGCGTCCCGCGCCCTGGCGACGCTGCGCGTGGAGATGACCGTGACACCTACCCGAATCCCCCCGATTCCACAGGGAGAACCGGCATGACCGACATCCGCGAACTGGAGGCGGCGCTCGTCCGCCACGAGCATCTGGCACCCGACGGTGAGGGCCTGGTCGAAGCCGCGTACGCGGGGGCCCGACGCGTGCGCCGACGGCGCCTCGCCGTCACCGGCCTCGGCGTCGCCGCCGTGGTCGCGCTCGGCGCCGTAACCCCCCAGGTCCTCGATCACCTCGGTGACGACGGGGTACGTCGGGCGGCGGGTCCCGCCGCGAGCAAGGCTCCTGGCGTCTCCGTGACCAGTCCCCCGGCCGTGGTCGTGGACGTCGACCGCACGGAAGGGTTCTTCCCCCTGGAGCAGGGCTTCTCGGGGACCACCTCGCTGGCGAGCGTGCGCTCGAACGACCAATCCAGGACCGGCTGGGGCGGCAACGTCGGCGCCTACGCGCCGGCCGACGTCGACATGACGGCGATCGAGGCCGGCGAGGCGATCACCGTGCAGGGGCACCCGGCCCGTTATGCCGAGAACTACCTGATCGATCCGGCCGCCTATCACGAGGGTCCGCAAAACTCCTGGGCTCCCAAACCGGTGCGCTTCGACGCCGACGGAAAGCCCGGCCGCGGCACGTGGCAGGACAGGCGGGCGCCGGTCGTCGCGTGGCGCGACTCGTCCGGGTCCTGGGTCGTGGTCTCCGGCACCGACCGGCGGACGGACCTGCTGCGATTGGCCGAGGCGGTCCGACTCCGGTCGACCGACGCCCGCACCCCCTACCGGCTCGGCTTCGTCCCCGACACGCTCCGGCTCGACTTCGGCGGCTCGAACACGCACATCCCGGCCCAGTCCAACTCCGTGCTGGTCTTCGGCGCCGCGGCCCATCCCGTGTTGAAGCGGAGCGAGCTGGGAGGCATGACGGAGTACGGGGCCCTGCGCATCCAGGTCTCGGCGTCGGACAGCGGGCGCACGGACATCGTCGCCCGAACCGGCCCGCCGACGGTGATCGCGGGACACGACACCTGGTACTTCACCTCCCCCGGCGGTGGCCTGCTGCCACCGCAGCAAGGCGCGATCCTGGTCACCAAGGTGAACGGCTGCGAAGTCCAGATCACGACCACCGACAACAACCTGGTGCCCAGGGACACCCTGCACCGCATCCTCGCGTCGGCGACCTTCGGCAACTGCGCGGCCCCGGAGACCTGGACCCCTCCGCTGTCCTGATCACCCGCGCCTACTGGTAACCCGAACTCCCGTGACCATCACGGGAGTTCGGCCCCTTTCCCGACTCAGCCCGCCGCCACCCAGGCATCCACCTCGGCGATGTACGCGTCCTTCACGTCCTCCGGCAGCCAGGCGATGGCGAACGCGTTGTATTCGAACCGGGCCACCTCCGCCTCGGTCAGGCCGAGGTCCGCCTGGGTGCGCTCCAGGTTCTCCTGTACGTACGCGTCCATGTAGGCGGGGTCGTCGGAGTTGATCGTGACCAGGATGCCCTCGTCCAGCATCCGCCGGATCTCCGCGCCCTTGATCCCGTCCACCACGAAGGAGTTCGACACCGGACACACCGTCAGTCCGAGGCCGCGCTCCTTGATCGCGGCGACCAGTTTCGGGTCCTCCAACGCGTTGGAGCCGTGGTCGATACGGTCCACACCGATGTCCTCGATGGCCTGCCGGATGTGCTCGACGCTGTTCTCCTGGTCGACGTCGCAGTGCATGGTCAACCGGTAGCCCTCGGCCCGTGCGCGCGCGTAGACGGCGGCGAACTTGGCCGGCGGATTGCCCCGCTCGTCCGAATCCAGCCCGATCCCCACGATCCACTCGCGGTACGCCAGCGACTGCACGAGCGTGGCCATCGCGTACTCGGCCTGGAAGTCGCGCAGGAAGCACATGATCAACTGGGCCCGAATGCCCAGTTCGCGTCGCGCGTCCCCGATCGCCCGGGTGAGCCCGCGCACCACCACGTCGAACGGCACGCCCCGGCCGGTGTGCGCCTGGGGGTCGAAGAACATCTCCACGTAGCGCACGTTCTGCGAGGCGGCCTTGCGCAGGTAGGCCATCGCCAGGTCGTAGAAGTCCGGCTCGTGCAGCAGGACCCGCATGCCGTCGTAGTAGACGGTCAGGAAGGAGGCGAGACTGTCGAACCGGTACGTCGCCCGCATCTCCTCGACCGAGGCGTACGGCAATTCGATCCCGTTGCGCTCGGCGAGCGCGAACTTCAACTCGGGCTCCAACGTCCCCTCGATGTGCAGATGCAACTCGCACTTCGGCAGCCCACCGATGAAGTCCCGCATGTCCCGCATGAACCGACCCTCCCGACTCGAACATCCACCCGACGAATGCCAACCGTATGCCCCGGACCCGCCCGAGCCCCGCACCCCGCCCCGCCGCGCCGCGTCGCCGGAACCCGATCCCCGCCACGCGCGAGGCGGCCCGGGACTCGCGACAGGCGAGGGAGTCGGGACCACGTCGCCGGGGTCAGCGGCGGTAGCAGCCGTAGACGCGTGGGGCTCGGGCGCCGGGAGGGATCGGGAACGGGGCGGATTTGGCGGGTGGAGCTCCGTCGGTCGGGTACCAGATGGCGTCGTCCGGCTCCACGGCCGCGAGGTCGGCGGTCCAGGCGGGGCGGGCCGGGTCGAAGGGCTGGACGCGCACCCGGGTGGTGGTCGCGTCGATGTGCTCGATCACGCCGGGCGGGTGGGTCGGTCGCAGACGGGCGTCCCGGTGCTTGACCTTTTGGCCGATCTCGGCGAGTTCGGGCATGGCGGGGTGTGCCTTTCGTGGGCGGGGGATGGGGAACGCGTCGCTTCGTGGCCGACCGGCGCGGGGAGCGCTCCGCGCCGGTCGGCTTCGCCCGGACGCCTCGGGAGGCGTCCGGGCGGCGGGGCCACACCGCCGGCCAGGCCAGTGGGGGCGGTGCGGCCGATCAGGGGGTGGGCGGTCGGCTGGGACGCGCGTCGTCGGGCGGCATTCGCCACGTGATCGACTCGTCGCGGAACAGGTGTTGCGCCTTGGTTCGGCGCGGCTCGTCCACGAGGGGTTGGGCCGCCATGATCCGGCCGGGCCGAGGCGCCTCCGGCTTCGCCGGTTCGGGCCCGGTGGTTTCCGGCCGGCACTGCCCGGCGGGCGCGGACGGGGCGGCCTCGTCGTCCACCACTTCGAGGTGCGCGAGCGGAATGGTGTAGGTCGCCTGGCAGTTGGCGGTGAGCGCCACGACGTAGCCGCCGGCCACGCGGTAAAGCGTCCCCACATACCGACTCCGGGCATCCCGCACCCGAACCTCACCCCCCGCCAAGCGCAGCCGCAAGTCGGCCTCATTGGGAGGTTGTTGTCGCGGCACGGTCATGGGCATGCCTCTTGCCTCTCATTGCCGTCGGTTGGTTTTCGGCCACTCCCTGACAGCTTCGACCTGCGCGCCTAACCTTTGGAGTGACCGCCCGTTGCAAGCTCAAATGAAACGAATCAGGGGCACAGGCGTGCGATTTCGGGAGCGGCCGAGCAACCCGACCAAGGGGTCGCCACGGCAGCGCATGGCAGCGCAAATCAGAGAGCACCGATCACGAGCCGGGCTGTCCGTGACGGAATTGGCCGACGTCGTGGGCTACAGCAAAGCGTCGATGTCGAGGTTCGAGACTGGCGACAGCCGTGTCCCCGAAGAACTGTGCCCCAAGCTCGACGCGGTGTTCGGCACGAGCGGCCTGTTCGCCACTCTGTTCGAGATGTTGCGGAACGTGCCGTTCCCTGATCGCTATAGCGAATACATGGCGTTGGAGCGCGAGGCCATTGCGCTCAGCGAGTGGACCGGGTTCCACATTTCGGGCCTTCTTCAGACCCCGGGCTACATGCGGGCACTGTTCCGCGATGGCAATCCCGGCGCATCCGACGCCCGGGTTGCCACGCTGATCGAGCGGCGCATGAACCGTCGCGTGATTTTCGACAAGAAGCCACCCCCGTATCTCAAGGTGCTCCTTGACGAGTCCGTGTTGCGTCGAACGATGGGTTCTCCGGAGGTCATGATCGAACAACTCGAAGCGCTACTGGGGACCATGGATCACGAGTACGGTAACACCAGGGTTTTGCCGTTGAAGCACGGTGGATTCGGGCTCAACGAGGCCACACAGATCTACATCGAGTTGCCGGATGGCACGTCGTTGGCCTACCTCGAAGGCAATGCGACTTCGCGCATGATCGAAGAACCCGGCATGGTCACCGAACGCAAACGAGACTACGAGCGGGCTGCTGCCTACGCCTTGTCCCCAGCGGAATCGGCAGCCATGATCCGCACGGTAATCAAGGAGTACGAAGAATGCCCAAAACCGCCCAACTGACGACTGCCGCCTGGCGTAAGTCCACCTATACCAACCCTGATGGGGGTGCGTGTGTGGAAGTCGGCGGCAACTTCCCGGGCATCGTTCCCGTCCGTGACAGCAGGGCCCTTGCCGTTGGTCACCTCATGATCGACGCGGCCTCGTGGGCGGCCCTCACCGCTTCGTTGCGCATCTGACCACCACGCGATGCCTCAGCAGCCCGGCACAGGAATGAAGGGATACGAGAAATGCCGAATCCGGAACCGATCGCCACTTGGCGCAAGTCGAGCCACAGCTCCGAGAACGGCGGGAACTGTGTCGAAGTGGTGGACGGCTTCCCGGGCGTCGTTCCCGTCCGTGACTCCAAGGACCCCGGCGTCGGCCACCTCGTGATCGGCGCGGCCTCGTGGGCGGCGCTCACCGCCTCGTTGCGCGTCTGAGCGCAACGCCGGCCCCGCCCGCCCACGGTCGGGCCGGCGGGGCCTCGCGCGACTACGCGGCCGGGGCGATCCTGGCCATGCCGTTGATGATGCGGTCCATCGCGTCGCCGCCCCTGGGGTCCGTGAGGTTGGCCAGCATCTTGAGCACGAACTTCATCAGCATCGGGTGGGGCAGGCCGTGCTTGGTGGCGAAGTTCATCACCCTCGGGTCGCCGATCAGCTTCACGAAGACCCGGCCGAGCGTGTAGTAGCCGCCATACGTCTGCTTGAGGATGCGCGGGTAGTCGTACAGCGCCCGCTCGCGGCCCTCCGGGGTCAGGCGGGCCACCGCCTGGGTGATCACCTGGGCCGCGATCTCGCCCGACTCCATCGCGTAGGCGATGCCCTCGCCGTTGAACGGGTTGACCATCCCGCCCGCGTCGCCGACCAGCAACAGGCCCTTGGTGTAGTGCGGTTGGCGGTTGAAGCCCATCGGCAGCGCCGCGCCGCGGATCGGGCCCTGCTGGTTCTCGTCGGTGTAGCCCCAGTCCTCGGGCATGCCCGCGACCCAACCCTTGAGCAGGTCGCGGTAGTCGATGTCCTTGAACGCCGCCGAGGTGTTGAGCAGACCCAGGCCCACGTTCGAGGTGCCGTCGCCCATGCCGAACACCCAGCCGTAGCCGGGCAGCAGCTTCTCCTGGCCGTCGCGGCGGTCCCACAGCTCCAGCCACGACTCCAGGTAGTCGTCATCGCTGCGCGGGGAGGTGAAGTAGGTGCGGACCGCGACGCCCATCGGCCGGTCCTCGCGCCGGTGCAGGCCCATCGCGAGGGAGAGCCGGGTCGAGTTGCCGTCGGCGGCGACCACGATCGGCGCGCGGAAGACGGTCTCCTCCTTCGAGCCGTTCATCCGCGCGTTGACGCCGACGATACGGCCGGTGCGCTCGTCCAGGATCGGGCCGGTGACGTTGGCGCGCTCGTACAGCTTCGCGCCCGCGGCCGCCGCCTGGCGGGCCAGGATCTCGTCGAAGTCGGCCCGCTTGCGGACCAGTCCGTGTGCCGGGAAGCTGGCCAGATCCGGCCAGTCGAGTTCGAGCCGCATGCCGCCGCCGAGGATGCGCAACCCCTTGTTGGGCAGCCAGCCGGCCTCGACCGAGGTGTCCACGCCCATCGCGATCAACTGCTTGACCGCGCGCGGGGTGAGCCCGTCGCCGCAGACCTTCTCCCGGGGGAACGCGGTCTTCTCCAGCAGGATCACGCTCACGCCGGACTTGGCCAGGTGATACGCCGTGGTCGATCCGGCCGGACCGGCCCCGACCACGATGACGTCGGCCTCATGCGTCGAGTCGGCGCGCTTGGTGGTTGTGACGGGCGCTGCGTCGGTCACGGACGACTCCCCTGGAAGTCTCTGCGGCAGTGCCGAAACCGGGACGGTTCCGGCCGGACAAGTCTATGAGCAGCGGGCCGGGAACCGGCCCGTGGTCACCCGGTGGTCGGTCGGAAGCCCCGGTGCAGCGCGACCACGCCGCCGGTGAGGTTGCGCCAGGCCGCCCGCTCCCAGCCCGCCCGACGCACGATCGCGGCCAGTCCGGCCTGGTCGGGCCAGGCGCGGATCGACTCGGCCAGATAGACGTACGCGTCCGGGTTGCTGCTCACCGCGGTGGCCACCGACGGCAGCGCGCGCATCAGGTACTCCACGTAGACCGTCTCGAACGGAGCCCACGTGGGCCGGCTGAACTCGCAGACCACCAGGCGCCCGCCCGGGCGGGTCACCCGCAACATCTCGCGCAGCGCGCCCTCGGTGTCGTTGACGTTGCGCAGCCCGAAGGAGATGGTCACCGCGTCGAAGGTGGCGTCCCGGAACGGAAGCCGGGTCGCGTCGCCCGCGGTGAACGCCAACTCGGGGTGCCGGCGCTTGCCCTCGCGGAGCATGCCCACGGAGAAGTCGCACGGGACCACGTCCGCGCCCGCGTCCCGGAAGGGCAGCGAGGAGGTGCCGGTGCCGGCCGCCAGGTCGAGCACACGCTCGCCCGGGCGCGCGTCCACGGCCCGCGCGACGGCTTTGCGCCAGGACCGGTCCTGGCCCATCGACAGCACGGTGTTGGTCAGGTCGTAGCGCGCCGCGACCGCGTCGAACATCGACGCGACTTCACGCGGTTGTTTGTCCAGGGAGGCTCGGGTCACCCGGCCATCATCTCGCGGCCGGGACCGTGCCCGGGTCCTGGGGGCGGGCGACGCACCGGGCGGGTCGCGTGGTGCGTGCGACCCGCCCGGTGATCTCGTGTCGGCGTCCGACGCTCAGCGACGCCCGGCACGGCCGCCGGCGCGGCGCCGGCCGACACCGACGCCGCCGCCGATCCGGCCGATGCGCACGCCGACACCGACGCCGCCGCCACGACCGCGACCGGTGCGGCGGCGCCTGCGGTGCGGGGTCACGGCATGGACGAGGGAACGGATTCGAGTACCAACGGACATGGTGTGCCTCCTCGTTCCGCACGGGCGGTGCCCGCGTCGGAAGTGGTCGGGAAACCCTGTCTTGTCGACCGGGCGCCTGCCCCCGGTTCGGCCGGCCATGCCTGATCGGACCCCGTCCGATCCCGCGCCGGCGCCCTCGGGCGCCGTCAGCGCCGGTGCACGAGCCGGCCGCCGAGCACGGTGGCCACGCACGAGCCGGTGCCGTGGGCGAGCAGGGCCGCGTACGGGTCGCCCTCGGTCGGTACGTCGAACACCGCGAGGTCGGCGAGGCCGCCCGGACGCAGCGTGCCCGCCCCGTCCAGACCGCCCATCGCCGCCGCGGCGCCGACCGTGACCGCCTCGACCAGGCGCCGATCCAGGTCGTCGGCGCGGTATCCCTGCCGCACCGCGACCTCGCGGGCCGCCGCCGCCTCCTCCCACATGTCCAGGGACGGCGAGGAGGCCAGCGAGTCGGTGCCCAGGGCCAGCGGCGAGCCCTCGGTCAGGTAGTCCGCCACCGGCGCCTCGCCCGCCGCCAGGATCGCGTTGGAGCGCACGCACAGGGCGACGGCCGTGCCGTACCCGCGCAGCAGCGCCCGGTCCTCCGCCCCCAGGTGCACGCCGTGCGCGACGTGCACGTCCGGGCCGAGCCCGGCGAAGCCGTCCAGGTAGGTCGCGGGGCTGCCGCCGCTGCCGCCGTCGAGCAGTTCCAGGGCCAGCCCCGTCGCGCGGTTCGCCTCGGCGAACCGGCCGGTGCCGTGCCGGACGAACTCCACCTCGTGCGTGGTCTCCGCCAGGTGCGGATGCAGCCGCAGTCCGCGCTCGCGGGCGATCTTCACGCACTCGGCGAACACGGCCGTCCCGACCGTGAAGGGGGTGTGCGGCGACACGCCCAACTCGCGCCCGCCGCTCGCCCCGCGCAGCGTGTCCAGGAACGCCTCGCGGCGCCCGCCCGCCCACATCGCGTCGTCCGCGATCACCTCGACGTAGCTGATTCCGCGCAGCCCCGACCGGCCCACCGGAACCAGTACGCACGGGTCGGAGACCACATCCGCCGCCGCCGTGGTCCCCGAGCGCAACATGTGGTGCACCCCGCGGCGGGCACTCTCCTGCCACATCACCTCGGAGAAGTCGGCCCGCCGCTCGATCAGCACCCGAATCCAGTCCGGGAACGCCAGCCCGGACAACGCGAGATCGCCGAAGTCGGTGTACTGGAGGTGCGCGTGCGCGTTCACCAGGCCCGGCGTGAGCACCCCGCGCCAGACCCGCTCCCGCGCCCCCTCCGCGGCCAACTCGGCCCGCGGTCCCACCGCGACGACGCGCTCGTCCTCCACGAGCACGGCACCGTCACGAATGGGCTCCGCGTCGACCATCGACAGGACAACGGGTGCGACATGCAACGTCAACGACATGCGTCCATCCTGCCAAGCCCCGCCCGAACGCACGGAACCGCCGTCGGGTGAGGTCCCGACGGCGGTCCGTGTCGCACGAATCGCGGCTAAGCCTGGTGCGTCCCACGGCGCTTGCGCGCGAACAGCACACCACCGGCCCCGACCACCACGAGAGCGGCGGCGGCCCCGCCGATCACCATGGTGTTGTCGTCGTCCGCGCCGGTCTCGGCCAACTCGGGGCGCTTGGTCGGCTTGTTCACCTCAGGTCGGGGCGTCGCGGGCTTGCCCGTCGGCTTGACCTCGGTGGGCTTGGTGTTCGGCACGGTCGGGTCGACCCGGTACGAGTACACCGTGCGGTCGACGTTGTTCTTCGGTTCGCTGTCGGGCAGCGGGCCGGTGATCCGGCTTTCGAGGATCTGCTCGTTGCCGGAGATCGTGCCCTTGAAGCCGGTCAGCCAGCTCGGCATGCCGCCTGCCACGCCGGTCTTGGCGCAGGTGACCACCAATCCCGCGCCGTCCAGACGGCAGCCTTCGGGCGCCTGGGAGAACTTGATCCCCTTGACCGCGGTCACCGTGATGTTGGCGTCGGCCTTCTTGTTGTGCCCGTCCCAGTACTCGATGGCGAAGTCCTTGCCCAACTCGCCACCCGGGTTGAGGTACGTGAACGACCTGGGGTTCTCGATGTGGAGATCAGCCTCGTCGACCGGCTTTCCATAGGTCAGCACGGCAGTGGCCTTGGCGTCACCCTTGACCGCCTGGGCGATGAAGGTGACCTTCTCGCCTTCCTTCCCCTCCTCCGTGCCCACCGGAACGACGATCTTTCCGTCGGCTCCGGGTGCGCACGTTTCCTTGCGGGTGCTCTCGACCCACTCGCACTGCCCATACATGGACCAGCCGAAGGAACCCGCCCCGGTACCCGTGAAGCTCAACTCGACCGGCACCGAAGTCGTGATGACGAGATCGAGGTTCTTCCCGCCCGGCGCGATCGTCGCCGTGGATGGCGTGATCGTGATTACATCCGCCGCCGAAGCCGTTCCGGTCAGGCCCATCGAACCGGCCACAAGGGCTCCGCCCGCAATCCCGAACGCGGCGATCTTCTTCACGTGAAAACGTGACATGCAGTGATTCCCCACCCCTGCGAGAAACGGAAAACCCGCTCGTTCGAAGGAACGGCGGGTCATCCAATGGCAAGGGAAGGTTTACACAGGGTCCAACTGCTCCGTCAACCCTCGATTAACGCGCGTCGACGACCTTGAGTTCGGGGTGGGCGGTGCCGCCGGCCAGGGCCGTGGAGGACAGGTGGGAGACCACCTTGTCGTCCACCGGGTCGTTCGCCGGGTCGTCGTGCACGATCAGGTGGTTGTACGTGGTGTCGCGCTGCGCGGGGACGCGGCCGGCCGCGCGGATCAGGTGCAGCAGTTCCATCCGGTTCGAGCGGTGCTTGGCGCCCGCGGAGGAGACCACGTTCTCCTCCAGCATGACCGAGCCCAGGTCGTCCGCGCCGTAGTGCAGGGTCAACTGGCCGGCCTCCTTGCCCGTGGTCAGCCACGAGCCCTGGATGTGCGCGACGTTGTGCAGGAACAGCCGGGCGACCGCGATCAGGCGCAGGTATTCGAGCAGGGTGGCCTGGGTGCGTCCCTTCAGGTGGTTGTTCTCCGGCTGGTAGGTGTACGGGATGAAGGCCCGGAAGCCGCCGGTGCGGTCCTGCACGTCGCGGATCATCCGCAGGTGCTCGATCCGCTCGGCGTTGGTCTCGCCGGTGCCCATCAGCATCGTCGAGGTGGACTCGACGCCCAGGCCGTGCGCGGTCTCCATGATCTCCAGCCAGCGCTCGCCCGACTCCTTGAGCGGGGCGATCGCGGTGCGCGGGCGCTCCGGGAGCAGTTCGGCGCCGGCGCCCGCGAACGAGTCCAGGCCCGCGGCGTGGATCCGCGAGATGGCCTCCTCGATGCCCACCCCGGACACCTTGGCCATGTGCGCGACCTCGGACGCGCCGAGCGAGTGGATCACCAGCTGCGGGAACTCGGCCTTGATCGCGGCGAACGAGCGCTCGTAGTACTCGACGCCGAAGTCGGGGTGGTGCCCGCCCTGGAACATGATCTGGGTGCCGCCGAGTTCGACCGTCTCCGCGCAGCGGCGCAGGATGTCGTCGATCTCCCGGACCCAGCCCTTCTCGCTCTTGGGCGGGGCGTAGAAGGCACAGAACTTGCACGCGGTGACGCACACGTTCGTGTAGTTGATGTTGCGCTCGATGATGTACGTCGCGATGTCGACGGTGTCCGCGTAGCGCTTGCGGCGGGCCGCGTCGGCGGCTCGACCCAGCGCGTGCAGCGGCGCGTGGACGTACAGCGCGAGTGCCTCTTCGGGCGTGATCCGCCCACCGTCGGCGGCCCGGTCCAGGACCGGCTGGAGATCGCTGATCACGGGGAAGCCTCCGCATGGAACGAATACGAGTGGAACGACTGCGTGTGGAACCGAGGCCGGTGTACCGACCCCGAGCCGAACAAAAGCTCGCGAACGAGCCTATCCGGCGCGCTCACGAAGCCTGCGCGGCGTCGAGCAGCCGCACCCGGACGTCGGCCGGATACCCGGTGTCGTGCGAGGTACGGCGGGCGAACTCGGCGATCCCGGCCAGGTGGCGCGCGCCCAGCGAGTAGTCGAGCGCCTCGGTGTAGTAGCGCTCCAGCGTGGCCGCGTCGAACGCCTCCCACCGGGCCACGTGCTCGCAGACCTTGTCCACCTCGCGCATGCACAGGTCGCGCGACTCCAGGAAGGCCCGGTGCACCTCGCGCACCTCGGCGGGATGCGCGGCCAGGAAATCGCGGCGCGCCGCCCACACCGCGAACACGAACGGCAGCCCGGTCCACCGCTTCCACTCCTCGGCCAGGTCGTAGACCTTCAGGCCCAGGCGCGGCGCGTCGTAGAGCGTCGCGCGCAACGCGACGTCGCCGATCACCACGGCGGCGTCCGCCTCCTGCATCATCAGACCCAGGTCGGGCGCCGAGGTGAAGAACTTCGGCCGTACGCCGTACTTCTCCTCGAGGAGCAGCCGGGCCAGCCGGACCCCCGTGCGACTCTGCGAGCCCAGCGCGACCCGGGAGCCGTCCAGCTCCTCGATCGGCACCTGGCTGATCAGCATGACCGACATCACCGGCCCGTCGGCGGCCACCGCGATGTCCGGGAGCACCACGAGGTCGTCCGCGTGCCGCAGGTATTCGACGACGCTGATCGGCGCGATGTCGAGGTCGCCGCGCACCAGGGCGTCGTTGAGGTTGTCCGGCGTGTCCTTGGTGAGCTCCAGATCCACCAGCGTGCCCGTGCGGGCCAGGCCCCAATAGATGGGCAGGCAGTTGAGGTACTGGATATGGCCCACCCGGGGTCGCCGGCGGCCGGCTTGCGGTGCGTTGTCCACACTGTCCATCCCCGCAGGCTATGCCCGGCCCCGCGGATCACCCGTATCGACCCGGTCGGTATCCGCGGTGTCACCGAACAGGCACAACACCGGGCATGCGGCAGTGGCAGCGGAAAGCGGGTGAGACCCTTCCGGAACCGGGCCGAACCGCACGACGGTCCGCCGACTACGACGGAGGAAGCGCGATGCACTCGTCCCCGGGCTCGTATCCGGGCCAGGGTGGCGGCTACCCGCCCCCGCCCCCGCCCTACGCGGCCACACCGGCCCCACCGCCGTACGACCCGGGTGGCGCGTACCACCCCGGCGGCCCGGGCGCGCCCGCCGGCGGTCACGGCGCGCCGCCGCGACCGGGGC
Source organism: Embleya hyalina (assembly GCF_003967355.1). Lineage (GTDB taxonomy): Bacteria > Actinomycetota > Actinomycetes > Streptomycetales > Streptomycetaceae > Embleya > Embleya hyalina. Next base: position 154,107 of record NZ_BIFH01000015.1, read on the forward strand.
CCGCCCGACCCGCGTTCGGCGCGTTGCGCGGCACCGTGGCCGGGATCAGCCTGGTGCTGGCCGTGCTGTTGTCGATCCCCGCCCTGTCCGCGCTGTGGTTGCGTTGGGAGGTGGTCTCCGACCAGGGGTTCACGGACAACGCGGTCGAGTTGATCGACGAGTCGGCGATCCGCAGCGAGGTCGCGCGGCTGATGACCGACGAGGTGATGCGGCAACTGCCGCCCGGGGTCCGGAGTCAGGTGCCGCGCCAGGTGGTGCAGACGGCGGTGACCGAGGAGATCGCCAAGCCGACGTTCAAGGCGGTCTGGAAGGACGGCGTCTCCACCGCGCACGACGTGGTGTTGTCCTCGCTGCTCGGCCGGGACGGCAAGAACGTGCAGACCGACGGCGACAACGTCGTGGTCAACCTGAAGAGCCCGATCGACGCGATCGTGGGGCAGTTGAACAGGGCCGGGATCCCGGTCTCCAAGGCGGGCCTGCCGACCAGCATCCCGATCGACCTCGCGCAACTGCCGCACGCCTCCGACGCGAAGCAGGGTCGGGACGCGCTCCAAGCGGTGGACGACGCGGGTCGGTGGTTGCCGATCCTGGCCCTGGTACTCCTGGTGATCGGCCTGGCGGTCGCGGTCAACCGGTTCCGCGCGCTGGTGATGACCGGCGTCGGGCTGTTCGTCACCAGCGGCCTGCTGCTGATCCTGGTCAACGCCGCGAGCGGTCCGGTCGCCGACGAGTTGGCCGCTCGCAACACGCTGAACCGGGACGGCATCGAGGCCGTCTACGGCGTGTTCACCGACTCGCTGGACACGATGTCCTGGTCGGTGTTCGCGGCCTCGATCGTGATGATCGTGGTGGGCGCCGTCGGGCTGGGCATGCGCGGTCGGCGGCGCTGACCGCCGCGCGCGGGTCCGCCGAGCGATCCGCGTCGGCGAGCGAGGGCGGGACGGGGACGATCCCCGACCCGCCCTCGCGGCGTTCCCGGGTCAGGCCAGGTTGCGGGTGGAGCCCTCGTCGTCGTCCTGTTCGATGTGGATGTCGTCCACGGAGATGTCCACCTCGACCACCTCCAGGCCGGTCATCCGCTCGATCGACTCGATCACGTGGTCGCGTACCGCCGCGGCGACCTCGGCGATCGGCGCGCCGTATTCGACGACCAGGCTCAGGTCGACCGCGCACTGCTTCTCGCCGACCTCGACGCTGACCCCGCGCGCGACGTCGGGGCGACCGCCCGGGACCGCCTTGCGCATCGCGGCGAAGGCCCGCGAGACGCCGCTGCCCAGCGCGTACACCCCCGGGATCTCGCGGGCCGCGAGCCCGGCGACCTTGGCCACCACGCCGTCCGCGATCGAGGTGCGGCCGCGGTCGGTGGCCAGCGCGGTCACCTCCGTGAGGTGCGCGGCTCCGGTCGACAGGCGCTCGACGCGCTCCGGGCTCGTGGTGCTCCCGGTCGCCGGGCGGGTGGGTGCGTCTGCCATGACTGGAACCTCGTCTTTCGCCGCGTTCGTGAGAGGTGGGGGCTCCCCTCACACAGGTGTGACCCCTTCCCGGTCGGTTCCTCACGCAATCCGGGCGAATTAATCCGATCGGCCGCGACCGGGCCGCGCGCGAGCCCGGATCGACGGCCCGGCGGCGGTCCCGCGATCGTCCGGCCGCGCTCCGGCGGCTGCCTATCGGCGGTCCGGCGGTCCTGTCGAGCGACGGGAACATGTTTCATTTCACTCCCGGCCAACCGTTCAGGAGGCTTGCTCCCGCATGGGGAACCGCCTGTGATGGGACCCCTGCACCCCGGCCAAGGAGGAAACACTGTGGAGCGATTCCAGGATCGGCGCGTCATCGTCACCGGCGGCGGCTCGGGCATCGGCCAGGCCACGGTGCTGCGGCTGCTGAGCGAGGCGGGTTCGGTACACGCGGTCGACGTCAACGCCGACGGGCTGGACAAGACCCGCGCGATGGCGGCGGAGAAGGGCCTCGACGCCCGGCTGACCACCGGCGTGCTGGACGTGTCGGACGAGGCCGCGGTCGGCGCCGGCGTGGCCGAGGCCGTCGAGCGGTTCGGCGGTCTGGACGTGCTGGTCAACGCCGCGGGCATCCTGCGGGCGGGGCACACCCACACCTTCCCGCTGGACAAGTGGAACCAGATCATCACGATCAACCTGACCGGCACGTTCCTGATGACCCGCGCCGCGCTGCCCGCGCTGCTCGAAACCGGCAACGGCGTGGTGATCAACTTCAGCTCGACCTCGGCGAGCTTCGCGCACCCCTACATGGCGGCCTACGCGGCCAGCAAGGGCGCGATCGACGCGTTCACCCACGCGATCGCCCTGGAGTACAGCCGCCAGGGGCTGCGCGCGGTCAACGTCGCGCCCGGCAGCATCTCCAGCGGCATCGTCGACGACACCCCGAACCAGGTTCCGGAGGACGCCGACTGGGAGCTGTTCGGCAAGCTGATGCCGATCATCGGCGACGGCATGGCGCACCCGGACGTGATCGCGGGCATGATCGCCGCGCTCGCCTCCGACGACGGCAAGTTCGTCACCGGCACGTCGCTGCGCATCGACGGCGGCACGCACGCCTGAGCGGGACTTCGGTCCCGGGTGCCGGGCGGGTCGCCTCGACCCGCCCGGCACCCGGGACCGGCCCGAAAACGCCAGAGGGCGCCGTCCCGGGACCGGTTGTCCCGTACAGCGCCCACCGCGATGGTGCGAAGCCTCAGCCGCCGTTGATGCAGGTGTTGCCGAACGCCGGGTTCACCAGGCCGACGATGTTGATGCTGTTGCCGCACAGGTTGACCGGGATGTGCACCGGGACCTGGATGTTGTTGCCCGAGGCGACACCCGGGGAGTTGACGGCGGCGCCGTCCGCGTCGGAGCTGGCGCTGGCCCCACCGATGCCCGCGGCGAGGATGCCACCGGCGGCGACGGTGATGAAGGCCGCCTTCTTGACCGTGTTCATTCTTCCTCCATGTCACAGTGCCGCACGAACGGATGCGGCACGTGGGACAACGAAGCCCACGCCGATGGGCAACGCCCCACCGCCCGGTTCGCGGCCGATTCACCCCTACGGGGACCCCCGCTTGGGCCGTACGCCGGCGCCGGGCGCCGGCGCACCACCCACCCGACGGGGCGCGCGCCCGACGGTCGGCGCACCACGCGGTCGGGCGGCAACGGACCGCGCCCCGCGAAGCCGGGGCTCTGCGGGGCGCGGGGACGGACGGACTCGGTGCGCGGGTCGGGGTGCGTGGGAATCGGAGGCCGGGCCGAGGCGACCGGGACGGAACGGGTGCGTCCCCGGGCGCGTCAGGCGTCCTCGTCGTCCTCGTCGTCGTCCTCGGGCAGGTATTCGGCGCCCTCGGACTGCCAGCCGGCCTCGCTCAGTTCGGTGCCGGCGATCTCCTCGACCAGGCTGAAGGGGTCGATCAGGTACGAGACGGACTCGGCCAGGTCGCTCTCGATCGCGGCCATGGCGTCGGCCCGGTCGCCGGAGGACAGTTCTTCGTCGGCCTTGACGCTGTCCAACGCGGCGGCGCGCAGCGCGTCCGCGTCGGTGACCTCGAGCACGATCTCGAGGTTCAGCCGGATGTAGCGGGTCGTGGACTCGGAGGAAGTCGGGTTTTCCATGGGCGCGAGCCTACGGGCCCACGACCGACCCCCGACGCGCTGACGCGCCGCGCGCGGCCGCGCCGACGCGCCGTGGCGACGCTCGTGCGCTCAGCGGTGGCCGTACGTCACCGCAGTGAACATCAGCGCCCCGAAAACCACGGAGAATCCGAGGATGTAGATCGCGATCCGGATCCACATCCCGGTCGCCCGGCTCTTCTCGCTCTCCATCACGGCGAACTCCTCATATGTGGGCGGGAAGGCACGGCGAGAACGCGACCAGCGCGGGCGCCGCGTGGACCATCAGGAACTCGACGGGCAGATACGCGTCGGCCGATTCCATGCGGTGCGCGAGGCCCGAGTCGAAGTGCGCCACGTCGCCGGGCGCGAGCAGGTGGGTCGCCCCGTCCAGGGTCAGCCGCAGTTGCCCGCTCTGGACGTACAGCCACTCCTCGCCCGGATGCACCCGGCCGGGCCCGTCCGCCCGCCCCGCCGGCACCCGCACCCGCAGCGCCTGCATGCCGCGTCGCGGGCTGCCCACGCGCCAGTAGGTCCAGCCGTGCGCCTCGACCGGCTCGGCCGCACGGGCGCGGACCACGGGCTCGGTCGCCGCGGCGTCCTCGCCGAGGAGTTCGGAGACGGTGGTGTTGTACACCCGGGCCAGGGTGAGCAGCGCGGGCAACGAGGGTTGCCGGCGCTCGTGTTCGAGCCGGGAGAGGTAGGCGACGGAGAGCCTGGTCAGCCGGGCGGCCTCGTCGAGCTTGAAGCCGTTCGCCAGCCGGGCCGCGCGCAGTCGGTCACCGAGCCCGGTCGGCACCGCCTCGGCGGGTTCCGGGTCGGTGGGTTCCGGGTCGGGATCGCCGATGTCGTAACTTGGAGGAGCGACCATGCCTCGAGACTAGGCAGGTGCCGACCGGAGAGGCAATTAACTTGCCTCAGAGGCAAACTCGCCATCCGGCCCCTCACGCGTCAGGCGCACCGCCCCGCCGAGAGCGCCCCCAGCGGCAGCTCCGCCTCGACCAGCACCACCCCGTCCTCGTAACCGCACCTGCCGGCCAGCCCGGCCCGCTCGAACAACGCGAGCATCCGTCGGTTCCACGGCAGTACGTGCGCCCGCAGCCCGGTCGCCCCGCGCGCCGCCGCGTGCTCCGCCAGCGAGCGCAGCAGCGCCGTACCGAGGCCGTGCCGCTGCCACCCGTCCTCGACCATGAGCGCCACCTCCCCCACCCGCTCCCCCGCGGGGTGGAACAGCGTGGCCAGCGCGCCGATCGCCCCGTCGGGGCCGACCCCCACCAGGCTCAGCCCGTCGGCCGGCACGAGCAGCCGACCGAGGGCGCTCTCCGGCAATCGCGGCGCCGAGGTGAAGTAGCGCAATCGCCGGGTCTCCGGCGAGCACCGCTCGTGCATCGCGCGGACCTCGGCGGCGTCCTCGATCCGGGCCGTACGCACCCGCACCCGCGCGGGCCACTCGCCCACGCCGGACCCACCCACCATGGTGAGCCTGGCCCGACCCCGAATCGCCGCAGTCGTCGTCTCCATCACCGCACCGCCTTTCGCCACCGGAGCGGTCCTCGCGATCCGTCCCCGTCGAACCCCCACGGTGTCGAGACGGTGTTACGCGTCGACTACGTGGACGTGTCCTCGGTGAACCGATCCGATGACGTCGTGCCCCGGTGGCGAAACGCGGGCGACTCAGCCCGCCAGGTGGCCGAGCAGGTCCTGCCGGGTGACCACGCCCTGCGGCTTGCCGTGCACGAGCACCAGCGCCGCGTCGGCCTGCTCCAGCACCCGCGCCAGCCGTGCGATCGGCTCACCGGAGCCGATCACCGGCATCGGCGGCGACATGAACTTCTCCAGCGGGTCGCCCGCCGACGCCCGGCCGGCCACCAGCGCGTCCAGCAGGTCGCGCTCGGCGATCGAGCCGACCACCTCGGCGGCCATCACGTCGGGGTGCCCGGCACCGGGCTTGACCACCGGCATCTGGCTGACCCCGAACTCGCGCAGGACCGCGATCGAGTCGCCGACCGTTTCCTCCGGGTGCACGTGCACCAGCGCCGGCAGGTCGCCCTGCTTGCGGGTGAGGATGTCGGCCACCGTGGCCTCGCCCTGGTCCGCGTCCAGGAAGCCGTAGTCGGCCATCCACTCGTCGTTGAAGATCTTGCTCAGGTAGCCGCGCCCGGAGTCCGGCAGCAGCACCACGACCACATCGTCGGGACCCAGCCGCTCGGCCGCGCGCAGCGCCGCGACCACGGCCATCCCGCACGAGCCGCCGACGAGCAGGCCCTCCTCGCGGGCGAGCCGACGGGTCATCAGGAACGAGTCCCGGTCGGACACCGCGATGATCTCGTCCGGCACCGCGCTGTCGTACGCGGTCGGCCAGAAGTCCTCGCCGACGCCCTCGACCAGGTACGGCCGACCGCTGCCGCCGGAGTACACCGAGCCCTCGGGGTCGGCGCCGACCACCCGCACGCCGCCGTTGGAGACCTCCTTGAGGAACCGCCCCGTCCCGGAGATGGTGCCGCCGGTGCCGACGCCCGCCACGAAGCAGGTGATCCGGCCGTCGGTCTGCTCCCACAGCTCGGGGCCGGTGGAGAGGTAGTGCGACTGCGGGTTCTCCGGGTTGGAGTACTGGTCGGGCTTCCACGCGCCGGGCGTCTCGCGCACCAGCCGGTCCGAGACGTTGTAGTACGAGTCGGGGTGCTCGGGGTCGACGGCGGTCGGGCAGACCACCACCTCGGCTCCGTACGCCCGCATCACGTTGATCTTGTCCATGCTGACCTTGTCCGGGCAGACGAACACACACTTGTATCCGCGCCGCTGCGCGACCATGGCGAGCCCGACGCCGGTGTTGCCGGAGGTGGGCTCGACGATCACGCCGCCGGGACGCAGCGCGCCCGACTGCTCGGCCGCGTCGATCATCCGCACGGCGATACGGTCCTTCACCGAACCGCCGGGGTTGAAGTATTCGACCTTCGCCAGCACCGTCGCCGACAACCCCGAGGTGACGGAGTTGAGCTTGACGAGGGGGGTGTCCCCGATCAGGTCGAGCATGGATTCGTGGTACCGCACGGAACCTCCGCCATGAGTGCGCATCAGCCGGGGCCGGATGGCCCGAAATCCTCACATTGCGCGAACTTCTCCCAGCCTAGTGGCCCCTTTCGATCTCCAGGGCGGATGGCCGTGCCGGCCGCTCGCCCGCCTCGCGGCGGGTGTCCGCGCGGGCACCCGTGCCGTTCGGCGGCGCAAGGCCGCGCGGACCCGGGCCAACGCGCCCGCGCCGGCGCGCCGCTCGGTACCCGCCGACGAACCTGACGGTCGGTTAGGGTCGGCGTGGAGTCCGTGACGGGGAGGAGACCGAGGCCTTGGACACGACGGCAGGCCGCGGAGCACGGCGATGATGCGCACCCGGATGGCCCGCCGGGTCGCCGCCGCCGCCGCGTTCGGCGGTGGCGGTGTGGGCGTGCTGACCGGGGCGATGTTCGCGGTGTTGTACACCGAGGCGAAGATGGCCCGCCGCACGGTGGGCGAGCCGGACGGCGAACCGCCGACCGCCGACGGTGTATACGGCGAGTACGGCGACCAGCCCGGCGAGCCGATCGTCTTCGCCGTGATCGGCGACTCCACCGCCGCCGGCCTCGGCGTCGAGGATCCGATGCAGACCCCCGGCGCGCTGCTCGCCTCCGGCCTGGCCGCGGTCGCCGAACAGCCGGTGCGGCTGGTCAACGTCGCGCTGTCCGGCGCCCAGTCCTCGGACCTGGAGCGCCAGGTCACGCTCGCCCTGCGGCACGAGCTCGACGTGGCGATGATCATGATCGGCGCCAACGACGTCACCCACCGGATGCGCCCGGCCGAGTCGGTGCGCCACCTCGAACAGGCCACCCGCCGCCTGATCGCCTCCGGCGTCGAGGTGGTCGTGGCCACCTGCCCCGACCTGGGCACGATCGAGCCGATCGCGCAGCCGCTGCGCTACCTGGCCCGGCAGTGGAGCCGCAATCTGGCCGCCGCGCAGACCATCGCGGTGGTCGAGGCGGGCGGGCGTACCGTCTCGCTCGGCGCGCTGCTCGGGCCGGAGTTCCTGGCCCGTCCCAAGGCGATGTTCGGCCCGGACCGCTTCCACCCCTCGATCGAGGGCTACGCCACCGCCGCGATGGCCTCGCTGCCGTCGTTGTGCGCCGCGCTCGACCTGTGGCCGCTGGACGAGGTGCGCCCGGACAGCTTCCGCGGCGAGGGGGTGCTGCCCATCGCGCAGGCCGCGATCGAGGCCGCGGCCGAGGGCGGCACCGAGGTGGCCGGCACCGACGTGGGCGGTCGCGAACGCGGCCCGCGCGGGCGCTGGGCGCTGCTTCGACACCGTCGGCGGCAGCAGATCCCGACGCCCGCCACGGTGGACCCGGAGAGCCCTTCCGAGGCCGCCGAGGGGTCCGGAACGCACGGCGGGAGGCCCGGGGCGGACGGCGGTTCGGGTCTGTCGAGCCCATTCGAGGACGTCCGGGGTAATGTGGCGGAGGAAATCTGACTGGCCGTCAGTTCGGGCGTGGGACAGGTCGCACGATCCACCCCTCCCGTTTTCGGCTACCAGGCAGTAACTTCAAGCGTCAGTTGCGCATCCGTACCGACGAGAGTCCTCGCGGGGTCCTCGTACCGACGGCCGCGAAGACCACATAGGAGTCCCGATGCCCGAAGCAGTCATCGTCGCCACCGCCCGTTCCCCGATCGGCCGCGCCTTCAAGGGTTCGCTGAAGGACCTGCGGGCGGACGACCTGACCGCCCTGATGGTCCGCGCCGCGCTGGACAAGGTCCCGGCGCTCGACCCGAAGGACATCGACGACCTGATGCTGGGCTGCGGCCTGCCGGGCGGCGAGCAGGGCTTCAACATGGGCCGCAACGTCTCGGTCCTGCTCGGCTACGACCACCTGCCCGGAACCACGATCACCCGCTACTGTTCCTCCTCGCTGCAGACCACCCGGATGGCGATGCACGCGATCCGCGCGGGCGAGGGCGACGCGTACATCTCCGCCGGCGTCGAGATGGTCACCAGCACCCGGGGCAAGGGCAGCAGCGACTCGATCCCGGACACCAAGAACCCGCTCTTCGCCGAGGGCGCGGCCCGCACCGCCGCGGCCGTCGAGCAGGGCACGACCTGGACCGACCCGCGCGAGGCCGGACTGCTCCCCGACGTCTACATCGGGATGGGCTTCACCGCGGAGAACCTGGCCCAGCACAAGGGCGTCTCGCGCGCCGAGCAGGACGAGTTCGCGGTGCGCTCGCAAAACCGCACCGAGAAGGCGATCGCCGACGGCTTCTGGGCCGAGGACATCACCCCGGTCACCCTGGCCGACGGCACCGTGGTGAGCAAGGACGACGGCCCGCGCGCGGGCACCACGCTCGAGGGCGTCTCCGGCCTCAAGCCGGTCTTCCGCCCGGACGGCACGATCACCGCCGGCAACGCGTGCCCGCTCAACGACGGCGCCGCCGCGGTGATCGTGATGTCCGACACCAAGGCCCGCGAGCTGGGCCTGACCCCGCTCGCCCGGATCGTCTCCACCGCGGTGTCCGGCCTGTCGCCCGAGATCATGGGCTACGGCCCGGTCGAGGCCTCGCGGATCGCGATGGCCCGCGCCGGCCTGACCTCGGCCGACATCGATCTGGTCGAGATCAACGAGGCGTTCGCCGCCCAGGTCATCCCGTCCTACCGGGACCTCGGCTTCGACCTGGACAAGGTGAACGTCAACGGCGGCGCGATCGCGATCGGCCACCCGTTCGGCATGACCGGCGCGCGGATCACCAGCACGCTGATCAACTCGCTGCGGTGGCACGACAAGCAGTGGGGCCTGGAGACCATGTGCGTCGGCGGCGGCATGGGCATGGCCATGGTGCTGGAGCGCATGAGCTGACCCGCACGAACCGCCTCGGTCGAACCGACGCCCCGCGCGGCCGGTCCGGGTCACCCCGGGCCGGCCGCGCGGGGCGATTCGCTCGCCGCACCCGCCCCGCCACGCGGGTCCGAGATCCCGTCCCGTCGGGACGTCGCGCCCTGGCGGCAAGGCGGCGACGGCGCGACCCTGGAGGGGAAGGGTTCTCCGGGTCGGCCGAGGGTTGCGGATCATGCCGAACGTGTACATCGTCCCCGTCCTGCTCACCGCGGCGTGCGCCGTCGCGGTGACCACCGTCGTGCGGCGGTTGGCTCGACGCCGCCGGGCCCGCGCCGGCGCCGAGGTCTGGGACCAGGCGTTCGTCGACCACCTCTTCCGCAGCCGCGAGCCGGAGCGACCGCCGCTGACCGTGCCGGGGCACGCGCGCGACGACCTCCCGGACGACCGCCCCGAGCCGGACGAGGACGGCGCCCGCCGCCCACACCCCTCGGAGAACCTGACCCCGCTGCTGCCCACCCACCTGACCGCCGGCTACCTCACCGGCCTGGTGGCCGGCGGCACCCCGGTCACGCGCGTGCGCACCGGTTCGCCCGCCGGCGCCGGCGGCCTGGACGTGCTGGACTTCGCCGACGGCAGTTCGCTGGTGGTGATGCCCGGCGACCCGGAGGCCACCACGCTGATCGAGATCGCGCTGTCCCTGGGTCGCCCGGTCCGACTGCTCGGCACCTCGGAGATCGGCGGCGGCTGGACGCTGACCTTCGGCCTGGACGAGGACACCACCTACGCCCTCGCCGACCGCCTGTACGTACGCCCCCCGGCATAGCCGGCGCCGCGGCCGGGCGTCAGATCGCCGCGGCCAGCTCCCGGACCATCTCCCGCGCCCGGCGCACCACATCACCCGCCGTCGCCGGCTCGCCGTCGTCCAGGCCCAGCGGGTGCTCCTCGGCCAACGGCTCCAGCGCCGCGGCCAGATCCCCCGAGGTCACCGCGATCTGGTCGCCGACCACGAACACCCCCAGGTCCGGCACCTCGCGCCGAGGTTCGCCCTCCACCGCGGCGGCCAGGTCGGCCAGGCACTGGGCCAGCGCGAGCGCCGCGCCCGCCCGGCTCGGCACGCCCTCCTGACGGGCGGTCAGCGGGGCCTTGAGCCGGGCCTCGGACAGGTGGCGGAGCCGGTCGGCGACCGCGCCGGACTCCTTGACGAACGGGCCCAGATCGACCGTGAGGGAAGCGGACGGTTTCCCGACCGGCGGGATGGGGATGCGGGACGACATAACCGGAGCGTACCCAGCGCGCGCACCGCGCGTGGGCCGGCTTCGACCGCTTGCCAACCGTTCGCCCGTCATGCACGCTCGGGTAACGGAACGCTCACCGGAGGCGCTTATGTCCTTGCACTTCTCCGAAGAGACCCACCGCAACCTCGTGGCCCGGGTGCCCGCCTGCACCGGCCGCGAACTCCCCGAATGGTTCCGCGAGATCGAGGCCGGTCCGGCCTTCTCCCGGTTCGAGGACCGGGTCTCCTGGCTCCAGGGCGAGCACAACCTCGGACACGGCCACGCCCTCGCCATCGTCCGCGAACACGAGCGCCGCCGGCACGCGCCGGGCGGAGTCAGCTGATCCGCCGACCCGCGGCCGATCCGCTGTCGGCCCCCCGTCGAAGACCCCCGTCACGCTGATCGCACGCAGACACCACATCCGCCGCATCCTCCGCCGATCCCGCGAACGCGAAAACGGCGGTGCCCCCCGAGTGGGAGCACCGCCGTTTTCGCGTTGTCGGGCCGCGGCCCGTCACCCGCGTCAGTCCCGCAGGATCGACAGCAGGCGCAGGACCTCCATGTAGATCCACACGAGCGTCACGGTCAGAGCGAACGCCGACCGCCACGCCTCCTTCTCCGGGACGCCCTGGGCGGCCAGTTGCTCGATCTCGTTGAAGTCGAGGGACAGGAAGAACGCACCGATGAGGATGCCGAGGATGCCCATCACGATGCCGAGCGGTCCGCTGCGCAGGCCGAGGCCGTCGCCGCCGGCGATCAGGATCGCGAGACCGTTGACGAGCGAGAGCAGCACGAAGCCGATGGCGATCGCCATGCCGATCCGCGCGTAGCGGCTCGTCACCTTGATCCAGCCGGACTTGTACGCGACCAGCACACCGACGAACACGGAGGCCGTGCCGAGCACGGCCTGAACCACGATGCCGCTGTACTGCTGCTCGAACGCGTGGCTGATCGCGCCCAGGAAGACACCCTCGAGCGCGGCGTAGGTCAGCACCAGGGCCGGGCTGATCTCCCGCTTGAAGGTCAGGACCATCGCGACGACGAACGCCGCCAACGCGGCGCCGACCGCCCAGCCGAAGTTCTCGAACGGCAGGAAGGCCCACGACAGTGCACCGGCGACGACGACCGTCAACAGCGTCATCGCGGTACGCGCGACCACGTCGTCGATCGTCATCCGGCCGGTCTGGAGCGGACCGGCGGACTGCGCCCGGTACATCTCCTGAAGCTGCTCGGGGGTCATCGGTTGCATCGGCGGCTGCTGCGGCCCACCGAACGGGGCGCCCTGCGGCCCGGGCTGCGGCGCTCCGTAGCCGGCCTGCTGCTGCCGGCCGGTCTCGAACGCCCCCCGCCGCGTGAGCACCGGGTTGCTGCTCCTCATGTCATCTCCTCCATGCCCCCGGGTGGGGGTCGTGGCTTAAGAGAGTAATCCCCGAGTAAAGCTCCCGGGGGCTCCATCCTTCCCCCTCAACGTCCTCGGACACGCGATTTGTGCCCGTGGTCACTGTCCGGTCATAAAAAGTCGGATGGAATCCATCGCGAAGCCGATCGCTGTAGGCGCGGGAGCACCCGGCGCTGTTCGCGTGCGTGGGTGGCCCGCGGGCCCGGGAAATCATCCGGTTGGTGGTCCAGACCACCGAGGCCCGCCGTCGCGAGTTCGCAACGATACGGCGTTCTTGCAGGTCAGAGCCATGATCATCTGGTCCCCGGAGCGGGACTCGAACCCGTTCCGAGCGATCTTGTGACCTGCGGTTTTAGCGTTTATGCAGGTCAACGAGCAGGCATCGATGCCAATCAGGGGCGGATGGATCGGTACTGGCCGGTGATCGTGTTGACAGAATCAACGCCACCGATCTTGGTCCTGATCTACGCTGCGTCACATGGCGAGCATTCGAGAGCGGGTCCGGGCGGACGGCGGCATCACCTACACCGTGCTGTGGCGCGAGGACGGCAAGCAGCCCTCGGAGTCATTCGACGACCCGGTCCAGGCCGAGGCGTTCAAGCTGCTGGTCGAGGCGAACGGCGGCCGGGCACCAGCCGGGTGGATCCGCGGGCACGGGTTCGTCGACCCGTCCACGGCGGCGGTTGTCGCCGATGCACCGATCACATTTCGAGACTGGGCGCGTCGGGTGATCAACAGCCGGACGGGAGTGGAATCGCGTACCCGTTCGGACTACCTGCGTGACGCCGAACGATGGCTGTTCCCGACGTTCGGCGAGGCGAACGTGAGGGTCAACGACACCATTGACACCGAGGCCGTGCGCCTGTGGCTGGTCCGCATGGAGTCGGCGACCTACGTCAAAGGGAAGAATCCCGACGGGACCCCGCGGATCAAAACCGTCAGCCCTAAAACCGTCCGCAACGTCCACGGTCTGTTGTCCTCGATCCTCCAGGCCGCCGTCGACCACGACCCGCAGATCCGCACCCGCAACCCGTGCGTCGGCATAACCCTGCCCCGGGTTGACGACGAGATCGAGGATGAGGCGACGTTTCTGACGCCGGACGAGGTGGCGTTGTTCATCTCCTGTTTCAACCGGCGGACGGACCAGCTCGCGTCAACAATCGCGTACGGAACGGGGGTTCGATATGGAGAACTCACCGCACTGCAACCCCAGGACCGCGTCAAGTTGGGCCATCGTCCGGCCGTGCGTATCCAGCGGGCATGGAAACGCCGCGACGACGGCACCTATTACATGGGCGCCCCGAAGTCCAAGCGCAGCCGCCGAACCCTCACCGTCACCTCGACCGTTGACGACGCTCTGGACGAGCTCTCCGACATGGCGGCGGGCAGGCAGGGAGATCCGATCGGGAAACGGCGGCGCCTACTCCTGGTGGATACCGCTGGCAACAGGTTGCACTACTCGTCGTTCGGCGACCGTTGGGATCGGGCCCTTCAGCAAGCTCTGCGCGAGGGGCTGGACAAGGAGCCGACGCCGCACGACTTGCGGCACTCGCACGCCGCGGCGCTCATCTCTGCTGGCACACCGCTGCCTGCGATCCAGCGTCGCCTCGGCCACGAGTCCATCCAGACCACCGTCGACACCTACGGGCACCTGCTGCCCGATATCGATGACGTGATGCTCGCGGCCGTTGAGGCGACCCTGACAGGGATTGGAACCCCGCAACTGCGGCTGTTCGCCGCCTAGTCCTGCTTGGTGGCGCCGTTCCTCAACTCGTTGACTGCTTCGATGACCGCTGTTCGGATCGCGTCGGTGATGGCGGTGCCGAGTGCCGCCGCCAACTCCGGCCGGATGTCTGCTTGGGGGACGATCCATACGTCAGTGTCCGGAAGTTGGACCGGTGTGACGTAGATGCCCGGCTCCAGCGGTTCGCGCTGGAGTCGGACGGGATTGGTGACCAAGCTCCCCCTCCTCATTTCTTCGAGGCTCGACCAAACTCCCTGGTCGAACGCTCGTGCGAACGCCCGTGAGGTTGGATCACCATACGTCAGCGTGCTTCAGGACACACCGAGGATACGAGGAAAGATCATTTATGTGATTGACCAGTTACGGACCGTTCGACTCATCCACCCCATCCGCCTCCGCCTTCACTCGTTCGATTGCTTCACGAGTCAACTGCGCCCCCTCTATTGAGACATCGGCGTGGTGGTACACCTGCTGGCCTTCAATGTCGGATGTTCGGATCCATTGCCTAATCGCGGCATCCTCGACCACGGCCCTGGCGATACCCAGACCGGCCGCGATCGCGGAGATCAACTCCGGTGTCGGCTGAGGAGACTTGCCTTGGATGATGTTGCCGATCAGGGATTTGCTGGGCGAGTAACCCGACTCTGGGTCCACGGCGCGCTCGGCGAACTCTCGCACGGTCCATCGCTTCCCCGGCCCCACCGACGCGGCGACGAGATCATTGAAGGGCTGGCTTGTTCTGGCCGGCATGTCTTGTCCTTTGTCCACGCCCGATGCCGTGTGCTGGCGGCACTGTCGGGCCTCATTGTCCACGTCCGGGGACGCGGACGTGCATGATGGTCGGACCTTTGACTGAATCTAGGCGCGCGCGGCTTGTCCACGATCCTGGACAGAGGGGGGCTGATGTGCTTGACTCTCGTTGTCCACAATCATGGACAGCAATCCGGAGGTTCGCTGTGCCCCCCGAGCAGTATCGGATCGTTGACGGCGATCTGCTGCACAGGCTCATGCGCCGCCCCCCGAGCGGCGCCCGCCTCACCATCCGAGACCTGGCAAACCTGCTGGGCCTCTCCAAGAGCAAGGTCAGCGGGATGATTACCGGCTCCCGGCCGGTCGTCACGGCCGCGACGGCGGAGCGGACTTGTACCGTGCTCGGCGTCCACCGCGCCGCTCTTTTTTTGCCCATCTTGTCCACGTCCCTGGACGTGGACGGCTATTCAGAGAGGAGTGTCCGCCATGACGCTGGCCGAGGCCGTCGAGCTGGCTGAGACCCGGCGCGCGAGTTCGCTCGGCGTCCGTCCCCTGTCCTACGACTACGCCGGTGCCGCCGCCGAACTGAACTGCTACGAGAGCTGGTTGCGGGACAACATCGGGCGCCTGCCGCACTCCAAGCTCGGCCAGTCGGTCGCGTTCACAACCGAACACCTGGCAACGATCTTGCGGATGTTCGAGGTCGTGCCCCACGTCTCGCCAATCCCGTTGACGGCGGCGGCCGGGCTGGACATCGCACCACGCCGGGCTCGCTCGCAGACACCGATCCCCGACTTGAAGCCGCGCGGCGGTCGCCGCCGCGCGAGTGCCTGACCCCATGGGTAGGGCCGTCCGCCGACGACCGGCTGCATCCGGTCTCGCCAGCGGCGCGGCCCCTGCCCGCCACACACACCACAGAGGAGTGGCGAACGTGAACCACAGTATCGAGACGAACAAGCGGCCCGACGACCTCGCCCAGGTACGCGCCGCCAGCATCATGCTGTCGCTGGTCTCCCGGCACGCCGACCTGCCCGCGCTGACGTGGTCGGTCGACCCGGCCGGGCACGTGGTCGGCACCCGCACCGCCGGGCCGGACGCCGACGTCGCCGAGGACCTGGGGGCGTGGGCGGGCGCGCTCGACGTGGCAGTGACGGCGACGCCGCACCGGTGCGACGGCCGCATCGTCTACCGGGCGCGGGTCGACCTGTCCGGCACCGGCCGGCCCGACCCGGGCGCCGGCCCGACGCCGGTCACCATCACCGGTGTCGGCGTGCTGGCCCGTCCGGCGCCGGGCTGCACCGCCGAGTACGGCGGCCCCGGCTACACCCGGTGTGAGCTCGCCGCCGGTCATGACGGGCGGCACCATGCCCCGCTCGGCAGCATGCGTACCGCCACGTGGGACACGGACACCGCCGAGGTGCTGCCGGTCGGCACGCAACCGGCGGACCCGTGCAATCCGGCGGACGACGCGCCGCGGCCGCACCCGGGCTGGCGGCGGGTCGCCGGCGACCGGTGGGAGCGCGACGCGATCGGGACCGTGTGGGCGGTCGAGGTGCTGGACGAAACCGAGGTCGACCCGATCAGCGACCCGGGTGGCGGCGCCTACCTCACCGGCCCCGGCGAGTGGTCGAGCGGCCGGCGGGTTGCGGTGGTCAGCCTGGCCGCCGGGCTGTTGGCGGCCGACCGCGCCATCGGCGAATGGGCCGTGGCCGAGGCCGTTGCGATCGGCGAGGACGCCGCGTCCGACGAGGAGGGTCGGGCCACGATCCGCGAGGACGACCCGGACGAGGGCCGGGACCTCGACGACGAGTACGACGACGGTGACGCCTGATGGCCGCGCGCAAGACCGCGAAGCAGTGGAACGAGGGCATGACCGGCGTCAGCCGGCCGGCCGCCGGGTCGCCGGTGGTCGAACGGTGCACGGTCGACGGCTGCGGCCAGGCCGCGACCGCCGGCCGGTCGCCCCGCGGCTGGGTCCGCACCGCCGTGTCCGAGTCGACCGAGCCCGCCCGCGTGTGGTGCTGCGGCCGGTGCGCGGCGGTCGGCATCGCCCTCGCCGAACTGCGGATGGTGCGGCCGTGACCGGCCCGGAGCACTACCGCGAGGCCGAGCGCCTGCTGAGGCTGGCGCACCACAACAGCTACGGCGACGGCAACGACGCGGCGCGCGCCACCGCACTCGCCGCCGAGGCCCAGGCGCACGCGACGCTCGCGCTCGCCGCCGCGCTGGCCCACGCCAACGGCGAGGTTCCCGCGTGACCGCGCCCACCGCCGCCGCCCTCACCGCGGGGGCGGCGGCCCCGCCCCGAACCGCCCTCGCGTGGGGCCTGGTTCACCGCGCCGACGTCGCCGCCGACGGCCGGATCACCGGCTCGATCGCCCGGCCGACCCGGCACGGATCGCCCGCCCACGCCGAGCGGCACTACGCGATCCAGTCCGTCGAGATCGCCCGCGCCGAGGACCAGGCCGCCGGGCGCGACCCGTCGGTGTGGCTCCTGGCCTGGCACGACGGCGACCGCTGGCACACCACCGACAACATCCCGGGAGACACCCGATGAAGCCCATGTCCGCCAGCCGCCTCGCGGTCATCCGCGGGATGAAGTTCACCGAGCGCGACCGCCACGTTTTCGGTGTCTTCCACGACGCCGTCGAGCACGGCCTGTTCGTCCAGGCCGTCGGGCACCACAACGCCCGCATCGAGGTGCTGGCCGAGGTCGACCGGCTCGCTGCACAGATCGCTGCCGTCGTCGTGCTGCACGAGTGGGACGAGGCGTTCGGTGTCCGGTTCTGCCGGCACTGCTCGCGGCCCGCCGTCACCGTGCCGTGGCCGTGCCCGACCGTCGGCCTGGTCCTCGACGCCGAACAGGCCGACCACCACGTACACACCACCCGCACCCAGGCCACCGCCGAGGAGAGCGACCGATGACGTTCACGTTCCAGCCCGCGACCCGCGAGCAGGCCAAGGCCCGTATCGCCCTGGCCGGCCCGCCCGGATCGGGCAAGACCTTCACCGGCTTGACGCTGCTGTCCGAGATGACCGACCGCATCGCGGTCATCGACACCGAGCGCGGCTCGGCCAGCAAGTACGCCGGGGGCGCTGCTGGCTTCGAGTTCGACGTCTTGCAGCTCTCGACGTTCGACCCGCGCGACCTGCCCAAGGCCCTGGCTGCCGCCGCTGCGGCCGGCTACGGCGGCGTGATGGTCGACTCCTTGAGCCACTTCTGGTCCGGCTCCGGCGGCATGCTCGAACTGGTCGACGCGATGGGCAAGCGCGCCGGGTCGGGCGGCGGGTTCGGCGGCTGGAAGGACGCCAGGCCGTTCGAGCGCGCCATGATCGATGCCCTGCTGGCGTACCCCGGTCACGTGCTGGTGACCATGCGGACCAAGGTCGAGTGGCTGATCACCGAGGACGAGCGCAACCGGAAGAAGATCACCAAGGTCGGTACGAAGGCCGAGCAGCGCGAGGGCATCGAGTACGAGTTCGACATCGTCGGCGACCTCGACCAGGAGAACACGCTGGTCGTCAGCAAGAGCCGCTGCCCGGCGCTGTCCGGGCGCGTGGTCAACCGGCCGGGGGCGGACATCGCGACCGACATCCTGGGCTGGTTGAACGACGGTGTCGAGGTCGTCGACCCGGCGACGTACCTGGATCGGGCGGTGGCCGCCGACGCCACGTGGGACGGTCTGCGCGAGCTGCATGCCGAGGTGACCCGCCGTCAGCTCGTCGGGTCGGCGGTGCTGCACCCGGTGACCGGTGTGCCGACGACGCTCGGCGCGGTGATCGTCGAGCGCGGGCACCAGGTTCGCGCGGCGGCGGCAGAGGCGCCCTCCTCCCCGCCGCCGGCGGCCGACTCGGTGCGGCAGCCGGAGCGCGAGCAGCACACCGAGGCGGCGCCGGAGCGCGCGCCCGAGCAGGCCGCCGCCGGAGCGCCGCCCGTCGACCCGTTGCCTGGCCTGCTCGGCGAGATCCGTGCCGGGTGGACCGACCGCGTCGCCCTGGCCGCGTGCCGGCAGACGGCGACCGATCAGGGCCTGCTCGAACGGCCGGTGCCGACGAAGGACGGCGGGTCGATCCCGCTGTTCCGAATGATCGACGACCAGTTGACCGGTCTCGCGGGTACCCGCCCGCAGCCGGTGCAGCAAGCGGCGTCGCCCGCCGCCGCCCAGGTGCCGCCGCCGGGCGAGTGGGGGCAGGCCGAGCCGCAGCGCGCGAGCGCCGGCCAGACCCGGGCCATCGCCACCGTGATGAACGCCGTGGGCGTGCAGAGCAGCGAGCGTGCCCGGCGGTTGGCGATCGTCTCGGGCATCGTCGGCCGCCAGGTCCTCACGATGAAGGACCTGACCGTGCCGGAGGCGGGCCGCGTGCTCGACGCGCTGAACCTGGTGCAGCAGATGCCGACCGACGGGGGCGCGGCCGAGCTGGGCCGGTACGCAGACGCGGCGGCGACGTCGCGGGCGGCGTGACCGCGACCGTGGTGGTGGCGGGTCGGGGCACCTATGCCCCGGCCCGCCCGGCTCCCACCACTGCCGACGGCGGCGCGCACCGGATCGCCGCTCCGCCCGCCGAAACCGCCGAGCACTGCCCGACCTGCCGGGGCACGGCCCGGCTCGGCATCCACACCCGCGGCGGCTGGCGCTGCTGGACCTGCCGGGAGGTGCACCCGTGGCGCTGACCCTGATCATCCTGGTTGCCCTCGCCTGCGCCGTCGTCGCCTGGTTCGTGGCCGACGGGTTCGTCCGCCGCCAGGACGCCCGGGTCCTGGCCGCCATGGTCGTCGATCCGCTGGTCGACCACATGCCGCGCGAGTCGTGCTGGATGTGCGACCCGGCGGCGGACCGCTACGACGGGCGCGCCTGCCCGACCTGCCACCTCCTCAACGAGGTGACGCCCGACCGACCCATTCCGTTCTCGCTGACCGAGGAGCCGCCGCCGTGGCACTGATCATCCACCGCTGCACGTGCGGACACACCCCGACCCGTCACCCGGCGGACGGCGCCTGTCGGGACAGCCTGCGCGCCTGCCGCTGCACGACGTACAAGCCGGTCGAGCAGCCCGAACTGCTGCCCACCTGGACCATGTTCGGCGTCCCGATCCCCGAGATCACCCCGCCGGGCGAGCGGTCCGACCACCGCGCCACGTGCGCGTGTGCCGCCTGCCAGGCCCTGTACGCCGAACTCGCCGGCGGCACGTCGTGACCGTCGCCGCCGTCGACACCGCCCCGGGCCTCGCACCCGGGGCGGTGCGTCCCGCCCGCACCTGCACCTGGGGCACGCCGACCGGACCGTGCGGCGCTGACGCGCAGCCGTACATGGACGGCTACCGCTGCCGCGACCACTCGCCCGTCGCCCGCCTCGCCCGAACCGCCGCCGCCAAGGAGGCGACCCGCATGGACCCCACACCCGAGCAGGCCGAGGTGATCGCCGCCTACGGCGACGGCGTCGACCTCACCGTGCAGGCCGGTGCGGGCTGCGGGAAGTCGACGACTTTGAAGGAGGTGGCCCGGTCCGATCCGCGGGCGCGGATGCTGTACATCGCGTACAACAAGCCGATTGCCCTGGACGCCGCGAAGTCGTTCCCGTCGAACGCCACTTGCAAGACCGGGCACAGCCTGGCCTACGACGCCCGACACCAGGTCCGGCTCAGCATCCCGTACCAGACCGCGCACGTCGCCGCCCAGGCGCTCGGCGTCCGCGAGATCCTGGCCCGCGACCTCGGCGAGGACGGCCGCAGCACCCAGGCCGTGATGGCCGACGACGCCCGCGTCGTCGCGATGACGAGCAAGAAGGTCATGCGGTTCGCGCTGGACGCCGTTCGGCGCTGGTGCTACTCGGCGGATCCGGAGATGACGGCCGCGCACATCCCGCGTGTGGACAACCTGACCCGGCCGGACACCCGGGAGGCAATCGCCCGCCTGGTCCTGCCCGTTGCCCGCGCGGCCTGGGCCGACCTGATGCAGTCCGATGGTGTGCTGCGGATGGAGCACGACCACTACATGAAGGCGTGGGCGCTCGGCCGCCCCAGGCTGGCGGCGGACGTCGTACTGCTCGACGAAGCCCAGGACACGAACGACGTCCTCACGGCGGTGTTGCTCGACCAGGACCACGCGCAGCGCATCGCGGTCGGCGACAGCGCGCAGGCCATCTACGCATGGCGCGGCGCGAACGACGCCCTCGCGAAGTTCCCCGGCGACACGCTCACGCTGTCCCAGAGCTTCCGCTTCGGCGTCGCGGTCGCCGAGCAGGCGAACGTGTGGCTCAACCTGATCTCCGCACCGTTGCGGCTGATCGGACATGAGCCGACGGCCTCGGTCGTGGGCCCGGTCGACCAGGCCGACGCGATCCTGTGCCGCACGAACGCGGGTGCGGTCGGCGTCGTGATCGAGGCCCTGGCCGCCGGGCGGAAGGTCGCCCTGGTCGGCGGCGGCGGGGCGATCAAGAGCCTGGCGTACGCCGCCCTTGACCTACTCGACGGCAAGCCGACCGACCACCCCGACCTCATGGGCTTCACCAACTGGGCCCAACTCCAGGAGTACGCGGCCGAGGAGGCCGGGTCGCTTCGCGTCCTGGTGAAGCTGATCGACGACTTCGGCGCGGAAGCGATGATCTCCGCCGCCGAAGCGCTCGTGACCGAGCAGCGCGCCGACCTGGTCGTGTCGACGGCGCACAAGGCGAAGGGCCGGGAGTGGTCCCGCGTGACGTTGCACGGCGACTTCACCCCGCCGCGGCCGGACCCGTCGACCGGGCTGCGGCTGTTGCGCCGCGAGTACGCCCGCCTCGCGTACGTCTCGGTTACCCGGGCCCGGCACGCGCTCGACTGCGCGGTCCTCGACTGGGTGCACGACGGGTCGATCGTCATCACCGACTAGACCCCGTGGCCGGCGGCGACCCGACCCACCGGCCACGGATCCAAAAAGTTCGCTCTCACGCGCGAAAAACGGGCCTCCCACGACATAGACGCAGTGAAGGGGTCGTTACCGCGTCCCGAAGCACAACCCGAAAGGCCGCCCGTGCCAGGCAGGTTCGAGTTCGAGCGAGCGATCCGACGCAGCGGTCTCCCTCCGCTGTCGCGGCTGCTCGCGCTGACTCTCGCCACGTGGGCCGACGTCGACACCGGCGTGATCCCGGACGAACACCAGCCCGCGCAGTCGGTACTCCTGGCTGCCACCGGCATGGCGAAGTCGTCGTTCCTGACCTACCGAGGCCACCTGGTTGCTGCCGGGTGGATCTCGTATACGTCGCCGTCCATCGCCGATGCCCGGCAGAACCACGCGCAGTGCACCTACCGCATCCACATCCCGGCTGGGTCGTCAGACGACCTAGCTATTACCGGCAAATCACCGCACATGGGGGCTGGGTCGGGAGACGACCTAGGTCGTGAGACGACCCAGGCTGGGTCGGGAGACGACCTAGCCCAACCCGGCGAACCTGGACAGACGGGGGCTGGGTCGCCTGACGACCTAGGTCGTGAGACGACCACAAGAGTCCCTGGAAGAAGTAGTAACCCCTCTCTTCCCTCCAGCAGGCCCGACGTCGAGCAGGTGTGCCAGCACCTGGCCGACCGCATCGAACAGAACGGCAGCCGTCGACCCCGCATCACCAAGAAGTGGCGCGACGAGGCACGCCGCCTCATCGACATCGACGGCCGCTCGGTCGAGCGCATCATCCGCGCCATCGACTGGTGCCAGGCCGATTCGTTCTGGCGGTCGAACGTCATGTCGATGCCGGCGTTGCGCAAGCAGTACGACCGCCTGGTCCTCAAGGCCACCGAGCAGCGAGACCGCGCGGCAGCCGAGGCCGCCCGCGCCGCCGCCCGCCAACCGGCACACCAGACCTACGCCGACAACGGAGTGTTCTGATGATCGACGTCACCGACGTCCACGACTTCACGCCCGACGGCGGCGACGACGCCACCGGGCGCATGCAGCCCCACGACCTCGCGACCGAACAGGCGATGCTCGGCGCGTGCATGATCCACCGCACCGCCGCCCGAGACGTCCTCCGCGCTGTTGCCCGCGGCGACTTCTACCGCGACGCACACGGCGACATCCTTGCCGCGATCGCCAGCCTGGTGGACCGCGGCGACCCGGTGGACATGCTCACCGTCACCGCCGAACTCCAGGCCCGCGGCGACCTTGCCCGGGTCGGCGGCGCGCCGTACATCCACACCCTGGCCGCCGCGCCGCCCCCGCACGTCAACGTCGACTGGTACATCCGGCGGGTGCGCTCCCTCGCGCTGCGGCGGGCCGTCATCGCGGCCGGCGTCGACATCGCCCAGCGCGGCTACGGCACGGCGGGCGATCCCGCAGACGTCGCCGAAGAGGCGGTCACCCTCACCCGCGCGGTTCGTGACCGAGGCCGGGCGAGCGAGGACGCCCCGACCATGGACATGCACGACTTCCTGTCGGTCGCCGACGACGAGCCGGACTGGGTGCTGCCCGGCTACCTGGAGCGAGGCGACCGCGTCATCTGGACCGCCTCCGAAGGCGGGGGCAAGAGCGTGCTGCTGCGGCAGCTCGCCGTCACAGCGGCGGCCGGCGTTCTGCCGTTCGGCCGGGAACCCAACATCCTGGGGCCGAAGAAGGTCCTCGTGTTGGACTGCGAGAACAGCGAAGCCCAGTCCCGCCGGCGCTACCGCAGTCTGATGAACACCGCCTCGGCCATCCACCAGCCCGTGAAACGCGGCCAGTTGCACATCCACTGCCGGCCCGAGGGCGTCGACCTGACCCGCGCCGACGGCCGGGCCTGGCTGATGCGGCGCGTCGAGGACGTCATGCCCGACGTGCTCGTCATCGGCCCGATCTACCAGCTCCACGCGGGCGACCCGAACTCGGAGGAGCACGCGCGCAAGGTGACGATCGCGTTGACCGAGGCCCGCGTCACGGCCGGCTGTGCGCTCGTCATGGAGGCGCACGCCGCCAAGGCCACAGGGTTCGGGCCGCGGGGCCTGGCCCCGGTCGGCAGCTCGCTCTGGCTGCGGTGGCCCGAGTTCGGCATGGGCCTGCGACCGGTCGAAGACGCCACCTCGGCCGAGAACGACCGCGCCCGCCGGGTCGTGCCCTGGCGCGGCGCCCGCGACGAGCGGCTGTGGCCGCGGTTCCTGCGCGGCGGCTGGACCAGCGAGGGCGAATGGCCCTGGACCCCGTACACCCCCATCGACGCGGACCACCACGGGCGGTCCGAGACCGGAGCACTGTCGTGACCGACCGCATCGCACCCAACCCGCCGAGCCCGTACGCCACCGCCGACCCCGAGTACCGACACATGGTGTACGAGTTCCTCGGTATCTCGCCCGCCGACGGCTGCCTCACCCCCACCTTGTGCGACGAACTCGCCGTCGTGCCCGACGAGCCGCTCCGCTACAGCGACGAAACCAGGGTCCTGCCCGACGGCATGTGTCCGCGGTGCGCCGCCGTTGCCCGGGGCAACGGCATCGGCCCCGACACCCGACCCCGCACCGAGTGCACCCAGTGCGGCCACACGACCCCGTACGGCCAGCTGTGCGCGCTCTGCCGCCAGGACGCGCACGACGCCGCCCGCACCACCACCTGACCACCCGCACCACCAGGAGGACACAGCACATGGCCGGAGAGACCACCATCACGATCGTCGGGAACCTGACCGCCGATCCCGAGCTGCGGTTCACGCAGAGCGGCGCCGCCGTCGTGAACTTCACCATCGCCAGCACACCGCGCACGTTCGACCGCGAGACCAACGAGTGGAAGGACGGCGACGCCCTGTTCATGCGCTGCTCAGGCTGGAAGCAACTCGCCGAGAACGTCGCCGAGTCGCTGTCCCGAGGCATGGGCGTCATCGCCCAGGGCCGGCTCAAGCAGCGGTCCTACGAGAAGGACGGCCAGAAGCGCACCGTCGTCGAGCTGGAGGTCGACGAGATCGGCCCGACCCTGAAGTGGGCGACCGCCAAGGTCACCAAGGCGAGCCGCAGCAGCGGCCAGGGCGGCGGCGCGCGGCAGCAGGGCGGCGGCTACGGCCAGCAGGCCCAGCAGCGCGGCGGACCGCCCGCCGACGACCCCTGGGCGGTCCCCTCCGGCGGACAGCAGCAGGGCGGCGGCTGGGGACCCCCGTCCGGCGGCGGCTCGAACGAACCCCCCTTCTAGGCCGACCCGCCGGGCGCCCACCACCGGGCGCCCGGCCCCACCCCGGAGGACACCCATGGGCAGCACGCCCTACCGCATCCTCACCACCGGCTCACGCCACTGGACCGACGCCACCGCCATCAAGGCCGCCATCACCGACACCCTCACCGAGTACGGCCCGGACGCGACCGTCGTGCACGGTGCCGCGCCCGGCGCCGACACCCTCGTCGACCAGGTCGCACGCTCCCTCGGCCTGCCCACCGAACGCCACCCCGCCCAATGGCGCGCACGCGGCCGATCCGCCGGCCCCATCCGCAACCAACAGATGGTCGACCTCGGCGCGGTGGTCTGCCTGGCGTTCCCCCTCGCCGGCTCGTTCGGCACCGCCGACTGCATGCGCCGTGCCACCGCCGCCGGAATCCCGGTCCGCGTCGCACACCCGGGCCCACCGCCCGCGCCGGCCGGGCCAGGGCCCGAACTCACCGACCGCCAGGTCGAAGTCCTCGCCGACGCCGCCCGCGGCCTCAGCGTGGACGAGATCGCGGCCCGCCTCGGCATTGCCCCCGACACCGTGAAAGGCCACAGGGTCCACGCCCTCACCGCCCTCGGCGCCGACTCCATGGCCCACGGCGTTGCCCTCGCCATCGCCTACGGCCACCTGCCCGCCGACACCGCACTCACCGCCAGGAGCACGCCGTGACCTACCAGCCCCTCACACCCCACGATCCGCACTGCATCGGTATCGACTCGTGCCGGTGCGCGCCCACAACCCAATGCCCGGCCGTCCTGATCGACGGCGACGGCTACGCCCACCGCTGCATCGAGTACCCCGGCCACGGGCCCGACCACGGCTCGGACATCGACTGGGCCTGGACCGACCCGGGCGCCGGCATCACCTACAGCGTGGAGGACCTGTGACCACCGACCACAACACCGGCGCCTACCACTTGGCCGACGAAACCGGCTGTCGCCTCGACATCGACCCGATCGACCCGGACGACCGCCGCGGCGTCTCGATCCTCTCCTGCGGATGCGGCGTGTTCATCCGGCCCGAGCAGGCCGCCGAGACCATCGACGCCATCCGCCGCGGCTGCGGACTCGACGCACCGAGCGACCTGGCCGCGATCGTCGCCGACATCGACGCCGTCCGGGCGTTCGCCGTCGACCCGATCGAGGACGTCGAACACCACACCATCGACGCCCGGCTGGAGCGCATCCTGACCACGCACGGCCCCGCCCTCGTCGCCGAGGTCGAGCAGCTGCGCGCGGATGCCGCCCGGTACGACACGGCGCTGATCGAGGCCGCCCGCGACACCGGCCCGGCCGACCAACTCGTCGCCGAGGTCGAGCGGTTGCGCGCGGAGGTTGCCGTCGAGACCTCCCGCCGGGTCGCCCTCGCCCAGGCCTACGTCGATACGCGGGCCGCCGCCGAGTTGGCCACGCGGGAGGTCGGCGCTCGCGCCGGCGACTGGGCGATGCAGGCACACGCCGCCGAGCAGGCACACGCCAGGTTGCGGAACGTGGTCGCCGAGTGGATCCGTGCCGCCCGCGGTAGCCAGACCCCGCCGCCGTCCCTCGACGTCCTCGCGACCGCCCTGGAACGAGAGGACCAGGTGTCCGCAGCGACCGCCCCGGCGCCGTCCTGACACGCCGCGGGCCCGCGTCGGTGGAGGTTCGACGCGGGCCCGCGGCCCTGGGCGGTCGCGCCGGGGGGTGGCGCGACCTGGTCCTGACCGGATGCGGCCGATGTCAGGGCAGGGACGCTACGCCCGACCTGTCCAAATAGCAGCACCCATGAGCCATTTCGAGACATAACCGAAATCAGCACGACGACCAGGAGCACGACGTGAACACCGACACCGACGCCCCGCCGGCCGACGTCATCGCCGAGCACTGGGCCGACCTGCGCGCCGCCGCCGTCCCCGGCACCCGCCGGCCACGCGCCAGCCACATCGGACGGCACCTCGCGGCGGCCATCGCCGAACGCGACCGGATCGAGCGCCTGGAGCGGTCGACGCTCGGCCGCGGCGCCTCCCCGGCCGCCGCCAACCTGTCCGCCGTCGATGTCCTCCGCACGGTCGAACAGGCCGTGCTGTACGTCGAGGCCGAGACGCGCGCAACGCTCGGCCTCGCCCTGTACAGCCGGCCCGCCGGCAACCCCAACACGGTGCCGGCGGCGTGTGCCGACCTCGGCATCTACCGGGCCTGGCTCGGCCACGCACAGAACCGGTGGATCGACGACACGTTGCGGCCGGTCGCCCGCCAGGTGGTCGCGGTCCTCGGGTTCGGCGACGAACGGCCCCTGCGGCTGCTCCAGCCGTGCCCGTGGTGCGGGTCGGTGCTGATGATGCGGCCCGTGCACCCGCTCGGCCCCCACGTCGAGTGCACCGGCCGCCGGGTCATCTGCCGGGCGCCGTCGAGTACCTGGATCCAGGGGCGGCCGATGTGGCGGTGGGATGACCTGGCCGACCTCGGCCGCGCGCTCGACGCGCCGCCGCGGGCCGCCCGCGAGGAACTGGTGACCGAGGCGGAACTGGCCGGTCGGGCGCCTGGGTTGACCGAGGCCGAGCGTGACCGGCTGCGGGCCGACCTGACGCCCGACGCGGCGTGACCGGTCGTGTCCGGACACCGGGCGTCGGACACGGCGCGGTCGGTGTCCGGACACCCACCCGCCAACCGCGTGGGCGGGTGCGCCAACCGGTCGGCCCGGTCGGCAGATTGGACGCCAGAACCAACCCGTTGATCGGACACCGGCCACGGACAGGCAAGTTGCGCGGACCGGCCACGCGACCTAATCTGATCGAGTTATCCACAGCTTGTGAATCCGGCATGCCCGGAAACACTCCGAAAGCCCCGAGCCGACCGGCCGGGGCTTTCGCAGTTTCCGAGACAGCGAGCCATGCAGGCCAGGACGATGACCGCATGGGACAGTGCAACGCCCGCACATGGCGCAACCAGCGATGCGGCCGGGACGCATTCGGAACCGACAACTGCTGGGAGCACGGTGGCCGCCCAGCCGGCCGCTCAATGGGCCCGACCCGCCGAGACGCGAGGACGGCCCGCCGCCAAGGCTGGGAAGGCAGCCGCCGAAGCGGATGCAGCCTCATCGGACTGATGATCGTTACCCTGCTTCTGGCCTTGGCCCTCTCGTAACCTCGGCCGATCCGTACAACCCTCGGAGTGGCCCGGGAGTCGAACCCAGGGACATCCACACCTGGGGGCACAGTGCAGCGCATCACCCGACACGCCACCACCGCCGCCCTGGCGGCGGCACTCCTGCTCGCCACCGGCTGTAGCAGCGACGGAGACGACGACAAGCGGGCCACCACCGCCGACCCGGGCGGTCGGCTTCCCGCGGGCGCCCCAACGGCACCCCCCGCCAGCCAGGCCGCGGCAGCCACGGACACCGCCCCGCTGGAAGCGGCCGTCCGCACCTACACCGCGAAGATGTTCACCGGCGATGCCGCCAGCGCCTACGCGATCCTGTCCACTCGGTGCCAGGGCAAGACCACCACGACCGAGTACGGCGCGGTAGTTGCCCAGGCGAAGAAGGTCTACGGCGCGTTGACGGTCAAGTCGATCAAGGTCGACGAGATGAACGGCGACCGCGCCCGGGTCACGTACTCCGTGGGCGTCCCCACCCTCGACCGCACCGCCCAGACCTGGACCCGCGAGGCCGGAACCTGGCGCTGGGACGGCTGCTAGCACCGATCGACCGGCGAGGGGGTGACCATGTGCCCCCTCGCATCGACGACACCGTGCGCGCGGCGATCCTCGCCGACATCCAGGCCGGTGAACTCAGCCGGAACGCCATTGCCCGCCGACACGGCGTCAGTTCCTCGACCATCACCCTCATCGCCCGCGAAGCCGGTCACGCGAACGCGTTCGACCGGTCGAAGACCACCCAGGCCACGCGCGCGCGGGAGGTTGACGCCGCGGCGGTCCGAGCCGACCTGACCGCCCGCCGCCTCACCCTGGCCGTCACCCTCCACGATGTCGCCGCACGCGAGATCTCGAAGATGCGCGAGCCCACCACCTATTGGGACTGGGGCGGCAAGGACCACGACTACGACGAGACCACCCGGCCCGAGCCGCACGCCCAGGACCGCCGCGCCATGATGGGCACCGCCGCCCAGGCGATCGACCGCAGCCTCAAGCTCGTTCCGCCGACCGAGGGCACCGCCGACGAGTCGCGCAGCCTGATCGGGGACCTGATGGCGGGCCTCGCCCAGGACTACGCGCAGCGCCACGGCCACCGCCCGCCCGGGGACGAGCATGGCGGGGACTAGCACCCTGTCGCCGAAGCAGCGCGACAGCATCATGGAGGCCAACGCCTTCCAGAACGTCTGGGAAGGGTCGGTCCGGTCCGGCAAGACCATCGCCAGCCTGCTCCGCTGGCTGGACTTCGTTGCGCACCGGCCCGCCGGCGGCGAGCTGGTCATGGTCGGCCGCACTCGGGACAGCCTCGCCCGCAACGTGTTCGGCCCGCTCCAGGACCCGAGCATCGTCGGCGGCCTGGCCCGGGACATCCACTACACCAACGGCGCGCCCATGGCGACGGTCCTCGGGCGACCGGTGCACGCGCTGGGCGCGAACGACGCCCAGGCCGAACCCAAGGTGCGCGGGCTGACGTGCGCTGGTGCGTACTGCGACGAGATCACCACCCTGCCCGAGCTGTTCTACGACCAGCTCAACGCCCGGTGCAGCGTCGAGGGCAGCAAGATCTTCGGCACGACCAACCCGGACAACCCGAACCACTGGACCCGCAAGAAGTACCTGCTCCGACCCCGCGAAACCCGGCTTCGTTCCTGGCACTTCGTCATGGACGACAACCCGGGTCTGTCGCAGGAGTACAAGGACCGGACGAAGGACAGCTACACCGGCCTGTTCTACCAGCGGAACGTCCTCGGCATGTGGGTGCAGTCCGAGGGCGCGATCTACGACGCGTGGAACGAGGACCGGCACGTAGTCGACCAGGTGCCGTACATCCACCGCTGGTTGTGCGTCGGCGTCGACTACGGCACCGTCAACCCGTTCTCCGCGCTCCTGCTCGGCCTGGGCGACGACGACCGCCTGTACGTGGTGTCGGAGTACCGGCACGACTCCCGAGCCGCCCAACGCCAGCTCACCGACGCCCAGTACAGCACCGGCCTGCGAACCTGGCTCGCCAACGTCGAACGGCCGGGCGAGCAGGGCCGGGCCTGCGGCGTCGACCCGGAATGGATCATCGTCGACCCGTCGGCGGCGAGTTTCCGGCAGCAACTGTGGACCGACGGCGTGCCCAACGTGACCAAGGGGCGGAACGAGGTCCGCGACGGCATCCGGACCGTCGCCACCGCCCTGGCCGCCGACATCCTGCGCGTGCACTCCTCCTGCACCGGCCTGATCGAGGAGATGCCCGGCTACGCCTGGAACGACAAGGCATCGGCGGCCGGCCACGACGAACCCATCAAAACCGCCGACCACAGCGTTGACGCACTGCGGTACGCGCTGCACACCACCGCGCACGAGTGGCGCCACCTGATCCCGACCCTGGAGGCGACCCATGCCGCTGCCTGACGCCGGGGTTCCCTGGCCGCCGCCCGCGATGCGCGCCGAGTACGCCGAAATGGCCGTCAACGACGCCTGGTACAGCGGCGACCCCGCCCGGCTGCGCGCCCTCTACCACCACGACCACGGGCGACCGTCCGAGCGGCGCCGCTGGTGGCACTGGTCCGCCCGCCACGACCCCAGCCACGGCCGGCCCGACCACCGCGTACACATCCCCCTCGCCGGCGACATCGCGGGCACCTCGGCCGACCTGTTGTTCGCCGAGCCGCCCTCGTTCACCGTCGACGACACCGCGACCCAGGCCCGGCTCGACGAGATCACCCGCGGCATCGCCCGCCAACTCGCCGAGGCCGCCGAGGTCGGCGCCGCGCTCGGCGGCGTCTACCTGCGGGCGACCTGGGACCTGGAGGTTGCCCGCCGGCCGATCCTCACGGCCGTGCACCCCGACTGCGCGGTACCGGAGATGCGCCTCGGGCACCTGGTCGCGGTCACGTTCTGGCGCGAACTCGCCTGGAACGGGGCCGTGGTGCTGCGGCACCTGGAGCGGCACGAGCCGGGCCGCATCCTGCACGGCCTGTACCAGGGCACCGCCGACAACCTCGGCCGCCCGGTGCCGCTCACCGAGCACCCCGACACGGCGGGCCTGGTCGGCTCCCTCGGCGACGACGGGCAGTCGATCGCCACCGGCATCACCGACCTGACCGCCGTCTACATCCCCAACGTCCGGCCCAACCGCCGCCGCCGCGGCAGCCCGTTCGGCCGCAGCGACCTCCAGGGCCTACACCCCCTGCTCGACGCCCTCGACCACACGTGGACGTCGTGGCAGCGCGACATCCGCCTCGGCGCGGGCCGGCTGATCGTGCCGAACCAGTACCTGACGTCGCGCGGACCCGGCCGCGGCGCGGACTTCGACCAGGACCAGGAGATCTGGGCCGGGATCAACGCGCCGCCCGACGGCGGCGAGACCCTGACCATCAACCAGTTCGCCATCCGGGTCGACGAGCACGAGCGCACGGCCGCCGCCGCGATGAGCCAGGCCGTGCGGCTGGCCGGGTACAGCGTGCAGTCGTTCGGCCTGTCCGGCGACGTCGCGGTGACCGCCACCGAAGTGGCCGCGCGCGAGCGGCGGTCGCTGACGACCAGGGGCAAGAAGTCGGAGTACATGACCGACCCGATCGAGAGCATCGCCCTGGTGCTGCTCCAGCTCGACCGCGCACTCGGGTTCACCCCCGGGTTGGTGGTCGAACGGCCGACGCTGCACTGGCCGGACGGCGTGAGCGAGGACCCGAAGTCGGTCGCCGAGACCCTGTCGTTGCTGGAGCAGGCCGGGGCGATCTCGACCTGGGTCAAGGTCACGCGGCTGCATCCCGACTGGGACGACGCCGACGTCCAGGCCGAGGTCGACCGCATCCGGGCCGAGCGCGGCCTGACCGCGGCCGACCCGACCACGGTCGGCGCCGATGTCCTGCCCGACGGCGAACCGGACGACCTGGGCGACGAGTTCGAGTAGGCCGGGGGTGCGCCGTGCCCGTATCGCCCGCCGTCGCCGAGGGATTGGCCACCGTCCTCGGTGACCTGTACCGGGCGGCCGAGTTCTCCCTGATCCAGGCGATCCGGGCCGCGCTCGTCCGCAACGAGTCGCTGCCGACCTGGGCGGAGGACCGGCTGGCGGCGGTGCGCGACCTCTCGACCGCGCTGTCCCAGGTCCTCGACGCACTCGCGGTCGACGCCGACGGCACCGTGCGCCAGGCCCTGGCCACGGCGTACGACCGCGGCCAGGCCGCCGCCGTCGCCGAGATGGGCGCGGTACCGGCCGCGCAGGCCGCCGTAGCGGCCACCGTGCTGCCGACCGCGCCGGTCGTCGACCGCTTGGCCGCCGCCGTCCTGGACACCACCACGGCCGTGCACTCGTCGATCCTGCGGCAGGCGACGGACGTCTACCGGGAGGTCATTGCCCGGTCGGCGGCGGCGCCCGTGCTGGGCGTCGAGACCCGGCGGGCGGCCACGCAGCAGGCCCTGAACCAGTTCGTCGACCGCGGCGTGGCTCGGTTCGTCGATTCGGCGGGCCGCTCCTGGGGCATGGCGGAGTACGCCGAGATGGCGCTGAGGTCGGCGACCGGGCGGGCCGCGATCGACGCCCACTCGGACCGCCTGGCCGCCGCTGGTCAGCAGGTCGTCATGGTCAGCGAGCAGCCGCTGCACTGCAAACGCTGCGACCCCTGGGCGGGCAAGATCTTGTGGCGGTCGTCCGGAGCGGCTGGCGCGGTGATGCTCCAGCACGCCACGGACGGCGGCTGGGTCAGCGTCACGGTCGCCGGGTCCCTGCCCGACGCCCGCGCCCGCGGCCTGCTGCACCCGAACTGCCGGTGCAGCATCAGCGTGTACCTGCCCGGTGTCTCGACGCCGCCGCGACCGGTCCCGCACCCGGACGGCGCCACCTACGAGGACACCCAGCGCCAGCGGGCAATCGAGCGGCAGATCCGCAAATGGAAGAAGCGCCACGAGGCCGCGTTGGACGAGCCCACGCGCAAGGCCACCGCCGCCCGCATCCGCGCCCACCAGGCCGCGATGCGCGAACACGTCGAACGCACCGGCCTGCGAAGGAAATCGGAGCGCGAACAGCCGATGCGCGGCCACGGCGGTCAGGGCGGCCCGTCGTCTACGCCCACGCCGCGGCCGACCCCGGGGCCCGCACCGGCGCCCGTAACACCGCGCCCGCCGACACCTGCGGCACCGACCGCCGCCCGGTCGGTCCCCAGGCCGACCGGTTCGAACATCCCGCGCCGGGACGTGCGGCGCATGACGCAGGACGATCTGCGGGCCGAGTTCGCACAGCGCGCCGCCCAGCGGTCCAGCGCCACATCGGCCGACGACCTGTCCGGCGCGATGCTGCGCCAGGTCCGGCTGATCAAGGAGATGAAGCGGCGGCGCATGAAGAACATTCCGACCTATCAGGCAGGCAACGCCGCCGAGCAGGCGCTGATCCGCGCCACTGAAAACGACGCCACCCAGGCCCGCATCCGGCGCCTGGATTGACCAGCGCTCCCCAGGAGGACACATGCTCCGTCCGCGTATCTCCCTGCCCCCGGGCCACATCGTCGGCTACCGGGCCGATGGGCGCCCGATCTACCCGATTGCCGGCGGCTCCGGCGAGGGCGACTCCAGCGGTGCGGCCGGCGGATCCGGCGATGGCGGCCAGGGCGGCGACGCCCAGGGCTCGGCGACCGACGCACAGGGTCAGGGTTCGGAAGGGCCCGGCGCGCAGGCGTCGACCAAGCAGGCCGGGGCCGACGCGCCCAAGCCGGCCGAGAAGCCGGCCGATCCGAACACGCCGACCGTGGGCGACCTTCAGGCCAAGCTCGACGCTGCCGAGAAGCGACAGGCCAGCCAGATGGACGCCATCGCTAAGGCGCTCGGCCTCAAAAGCGAGGACCAGGCGCCCAGTCCCGAACAGCTCGCGTCGAAGGTGACCGACCTGGAGGCGACCACCCGCAGCCAGGCCGTCGAACTCGCCGTCCTGAAGCGCGCGGGCGCGCTGGGTGCCCGCGGCGACCGGTTGACCGATTCGAGGGCCTTCCTCGACAAGGTCGGCAAGCTCGACCCGGCCGGCTCGAACTTCGACGCCCAGGTCGACGCCGCGATCTCGGCCGCGCTGAAGGCGGATGCCTCGCTCGCCGTGACCCAGCCGCCGACCCGCTCGGGCGGCGACTTCAACGGCGGCCCCGGCACCAGCGGCAAGCCCAAGAACCTCAACGACGCCGTCGCGGCCCGACTGCGCGGCTGACCCAAGGAGCCCCATGCCCGTCACCCTGGCCGAGGCCAAGAACAACTGTCAGGACGACGTCGACACCGCCGTCATCGACGAGTTCCGCAAGGAATCCGTGATCCTCGACAGCCTCACGTTCGACGACGTCGTCAACCCCGCCGGCGGAGGAGCCACCCTCACCTACGGCTACCGCCGCCTGGTCACCCAGCCCACCGCGGCGTTCCGCGCCCTCAACACCGAGTACGCCCCGGCGAACGTCACCACACAGCGGTACTCGGTCGACCTGGCCGTCCTGGGCGGCTCGTTCGAGGTCGACCGGGTCATCGCGAAGATCGGTGCGGCGGCGAGCGGCGCCGTCACGCTCAACCTGTCGCAGAAGATCAAGGCGACGAACACCAAGTTCCAGGACACCGTCATCAACGGTGACGTCGCGGTCGACGCGAACAGCTTCGACGGCCTCGACAAGGCGCTGACCGGCTCGACGACCGAGTTCCGCGCCACATCCGTCACGGACTGGACCGACTTCGACACGTCCGCCCGCGCCGAACACAAGGCGTTGGATGCGATCGACGAGTGGCTGTCGCTGCTCGACGGGACGCCGTCCATCATCCTGGGCAACGCCAAGGCCCTGGCCCGCGTCCGGGCAGCGGCCCGGCGCGCGGGCATGTACACCAAGGACCCGGTCGCCGACCTGATCGGGCAGAACGGGCGGCCGATCGTCCGCGAGACCTACGGCGGCATCATCTTCGCCGACCCCGGCAACCAGGCCGGCAGCAACAACCCGATCATCCCGATCGAGGCCCGCACCGTCGGCACCGCGCAGACCGGCCTGACCGACCTGTACGCGTACCGCGCCGGCCTCGACGGGTTCCACGGCGTCTCGATCGTCGGCGGCCAGATGGTCGAGACCTGGCTGCCCGACTTCAAGACGGCCAAGGCGGTCAAGATCGGCGAAGTCGAGTTGGGGCCGATCGGCGTCGCCCTGAAGGCCACCCGGGCAGCGACCGTGTTCCGCAACATCAAGGTCCAGTGAGGACGGCATGAGCAGCTACGAGATCAGCGCGCCGGTCAGCGATTTCGCCGGGTCGGTGGCTGGCCTGAACTTCACGGCGGGCCGCGCGGTCGCCGTCGACCTCGGGCCGTCGGCGCTGGCGTACTTCCGGCGGCACGGGTACACCGTCGCGACCGACGACCAGGCGACCGAGCCGGACGGGCCGCCCGCGAAGTCGGCGGCGAAGTCGGCCTGGGTCGAGTTTGCCATGGCGCGCGGCATCGACCGGGCCGAGGCCGAGGGCATGACCCGCGACCAGCTCGCCGAGACCTACGGAGGTACCAACGATGGCCCGAGCTGACCTGAACGTGCAGACACCCGCCCGCACAGGCACGACGCCGACGTTCACCCCGGCGGTCACCGACGGGCACGCGTTCGCGAACAACGGCCGCCGCTACCTGCGGATCAAGAACACCGACGCCAGCGTTAAGACCGTCACGGTCGTGTCGCCGCCGCTGCCCGACGGCCGCGGCGTCGACCCGATCCCGATCACGGTCCCGGCGACCACGGGCGATGTGGTCACCCCGTGTTGGCCCGCGTCCTACAACCAGCCGAGCGGCAAGGTTCACCTCGACTACTCGGCCACGACGGGCGTGTCCGTCGCCGTGATCGAGATCGCCTCCGCGTAGCGGGGTGGGAGGTGACTCGACGTGGCCTATGCAACCACCGCCGACCTGACGGCGGCCTGGCCGACCGATGCGGGCCCGGTGCCGACGGACGCCGCCCGGCTGCTGGAGGACGCGTCCGACCTGCTCGACACCACCGTCCTGCTGTCCGCCGTCTACTGCACCGACGACGCCGGGGCACCGACCGACCCGATCGTGGTCGAGGCCCTGCGCGACGCCGTGTGCGCGCAGGTGCGGTGGTGGGACGAGACCGGCGACGAACTGGGCACCGCCGGCACCGTGCAGTCGGTATCCATCGGGTCGGTGTCGCTGACCCGGGCGGCGACCGCCGGGCCGGGCGGCGGCGGGGGCGACACCCTCGCGCCGCAGGTCGGCCGGATCCTGCGGCGCCCGCGGCTGGCCTACCGGTTGCAGCTCGGCGTGATCGGGGGTGCGCGCTGGTGAGCGCCGTACCGGGCTGGCTGCTGCGGCACCGGGTGCGGATCGAGCCCTACCTGGGGACGTCCGCGTACGGACCGCTGTACGGGCCCGAGACCGAGATTCGCGGGTTCGTCGACGAGGCCGTGCGGGAGGTGCGGTCGCCCACCGGCGAGGTCGTCGTCTCGACGGCCACGCTGATCATCCGGCGGGGCGTCACCTGCCCACCGCGCAGCCGCGTGACCCTGCCGTCCGGCCGCCAGACGCTCGTCATCGGCAACGGCGACCGCAACGGCGGCGGCCTGCCGACGCCCGACCACCAGGAGGTGAGTTGCGAATGACCCGCGCAACGCTGCGGCTGTCGGTCGACCAGGCCGTCAGCGGCATGAAAGAAGCCATAGCCGACGGCCTGTATCTGGGCATGGAGTACGCGCTGAGCGAGTCCCGGAAGGTGGTTCCGCTCGACGAGGCAACGCTGGAGCGGTCCGGCGTCGCCTCGGTCGATCCGGGCACGCTGACCGGCGCGGTCAGCTACTCGACGCCGTACGCCGTCCGCCAACACGAGGACCTGACGGCGCATCACCTGCCCGGCCGGACAGCCAAATACCTCGAAGATCCGTTCGCTGCGGCTGGCGATCAGATCATGGCGCTCGTCGCCGCGAAGGTCAGGCAGGTCACGCGCTAGGAGAGCTCGTCAATGGGCCTTCCCTCACGGATACGCATAGCTGCATCTCGGCCGAGATCCGTGGGGAGCAGGTAACTCACACTCACGGTCCCGTCATTGACTGTTGCCCAGGTCGGTGGGTTCTCATCGAACTCGACCAGGCCATCCGTGACGAGATTGCCAAATGCCCAGATCATCCCCCGCGGAATGGCCACCCTTTCGCGTGTTGGGTCATCGGCCAGCCAGTTGAGTGCCTGAAGCTCCAAGGGGCCGTATCGATCGTTCAACACGCCAAGGTTGATCTTGTACTGCTGCATGGCCAGACGGTCCATGTCCTTCGACAGGTCGTAGCGCGTGTGGCAGGTCGGGCAGAGCGCGATCAGGTTCTCGAACCGATGTTCACGGACCTTTTCCCACGGCACGATGTGCGCGATCTCAACGGGGTGGGCCCGACAAGTCGGAATCGCGCACCGATGGCCAGCTTCCACCAGGACTGATCGTTGCAGCGGGGCGGAAATCTTCGGACGTTCGCTCATCGACACACGCTAAGCGACGCGCACGCCGAGGGAGGTTCCTTTGGATCTGGATCTAATCGACGGCCTGGCGCGCTTGCTCGCCGCCCGCGGCCTGGTCACCTACGACCCAACCGGCGCGAGCGGCGACGTGTTCGCCGAGCACATGCCGGCGGGCCCGGACTCGGTGGTCGTGCTCGCCCTGTACGGCGGGCCCGAACCCGACTCGCGGATCCCGGTCGACGAGCCGTCTCTACAGGTCCGGGTACGCGGCACGGCCGACCCCCGCACCTCGCGCCGCCGTTCCTACGCCATCTACTCGGCCCTGCACGGCCTGACCCGCACCGCTCTGCCGGACGGCACCTGGCTGGTGCTGTGCGTCGCCCAGGCCCCGCCGGCGTCGATGGGCGTGGACGCGAACGGCCAGCACGAACACACGACGAACTACCGCCTGACCGTGGGCGCGCCCACGACACACCGCCCATGAGGAGGCACCCATGAGCCAGCGACCCATCGACGCGAGAGGCTGGGTCTACCAGGTCGAGAGCGTGCCGGACACGTGGCTCG
This sequence comes from Embleya hyalina, assembly GCF_003967355.1. GTDB lineage: Bacteria > Actinomycetota > Actinomycetes > Streptomycetales > Streptomycetaceae > Embleya > Embleya hyalina. The sequence continues at coordinate 191,986 of NZ_BIFH01000015.1, forward strand.
ACATCACCCACGTCAACTCGTTCACGTACAACCCCGGCGAGAACGAAGAGACTGCCGAGACGACCTGGTTCGGGTCGGACGGCTACTACGAGGAAGACGTGATGCAGAGGGGGGCGAGCCTGTCCCTGGAGGGTCAGCACGCCACCGACAGCGTCACCGGTGCCCAGGACCCGGGTCAGGCGTACATCGACAACGTTTGGGCGCTGGGCCTCGGTGTCGCCTCCCACAACCGCTTCAGGTTCAGGCACGAGACCCAGACGTCCTGGGTCGTGTGGGATGCCACCATGAGCCCCGGGGAGAAGGGCGGCGGCAACAACGACAAGTCGTCCTGGTCCGTAACTATCCGACGCTCCGGTGCCCCGATGACTATGGTCGTCGCATGAGCGAGCACGTACAGCCTTTGGAGGCCGAGGACTTCGATGCGTGGGTCTCCGAGACCAACGCGAACATCCGGCCCGCGAGCATCAAAATCGGTGGGACGGTACACGTCATGCCGGTTGGCGTTCCGATTGCCTTCACGCTCCAGACCCGGCGCTTGGCCGACCGCGAGGACGTCGGCGCGCTGCGGACCATCCTGGTACCCATCTTCGGCGAACAGGCCCTCGACGCCTGGGAGTCGACGAGTCCATTCGGTACCGAGGCACTGCCGGTTCTGTTGCGCTGGTGTGGCGCGAACATGGCCAAGCCCGGCTCGATGAGCATCGCCGAGGCCGCCGCGTCGGTCGAAGAGGACGACGCGGGAAAAGCCCCGAAGAACAGGGCCGAGAAGCGAGCCGCCGCCAAGAAGACCAAGAGTTCTGGCAAGCGGTCCTGACCCACTGGCGCGTAGTTGAGGCCGATCTCCGACGCGAGTACGGCCTCGATCCGCATGCCGTACGGCGCCTGACCACACGCGAGTTCGGTGTCTGTCTCGGCGGCCTGTCCGGCGACGCCCTGTTCCGCGAGGCATGGCGCCGCACCCCGCGGCGGGTCGTCGACCCGGCGGAGATCGCAGCGATCACCGGCATCCCCAGCACCTGACGCAGCACCACGGGAGGTGACGACCCGTGGCGTTGAACGTGGGCGAACTCGTCGGGTTTGCCAGCCTGGACACGCGCGACCTGGACCGCGGCGCCGGTCACGTCACGGCCGTAATGCAGGGTCTCGCGGGTGACGTGACCCGCACGTCCGAGCAGGCCGGTACGGGCGCCGGGCAGGGCCTGATCGGGCGCCTGGTCGACCAGATTCGGGCGGGCGCCGCCTCGGCAGTGCAGAGCCTGGCGAACGTGCTCGCGCCCGGGTCGACGCAGGCCGGCAACCAGGCTGGCGACGCCACGGCCGCCGCGCTCCAGGCCCAGCTCGACGCCGGCGCCCGCCAGGCCGGGGCGAGTGCAGGCAACGCGCTCGACGCCTCCCTGACCTCCGGCGCTCGGCAGGCCGGCGACCAGGCGGGCAACGCTGGCGGCGACGCGCTCGGCAACAGCCTGGAGGCCGAGGCCGACCAGGCGGGCGACGCCGCGGGCGAGGCAGCGTCGGGCGGGCTGAAGACCAAGCTGGTCGCCGGCGCCGCGGTCGCCGGCGTCGCCGCCGGGGCGGCCCTGTTCAAGGGCATGTCCGAGGCGATGGACCAGGAGAAGGCGAACGACGTGCTCGCCGCCGAGCTGGGCGCATCGCCCGAGATGGCACGCGAGTTCGGCGGCATCGCCGGCCATCTGTTCAGCCGGGCATACGGCGAGAACATCACCGAGGTCAACGACGCGTTGCGCGGCGTGTGGTCCCAGGGCCTGGTCGACGAGGACGCGGCGGGCGCCGACATCGAGCGGGTCACGGCGCGGGCGATGGACGCGACCACGATCCTGCGCGAAGACATCGGCAAGACGACGTCGACCGCCGGTCAGATGATCAAGACCGGCATCGCCAAGAATGCCGAGGAGGCATTCGACATTCTCGTTCGAGGCGCCCAGCAGGGCGTCAACAAGAGCGAGGATTTGCTGGATACCTTCAACGAATACCCCACGCAGTTCCGGAAGTTGGGGCTCGATGCGACAACCGCGATGGGCCTGCTCAGTCAGGGGCTGAAGAACGGCGCGAGGGACAGCGACCTCGTCGCCGACGCGCTCAAGGAATTCTCGATCCGCGCGATCGACGGCAGTAAGGGCGCCTCGGACGCGTACAAGGCCCTCGGCTTGGACGCCGAGGCGATGACGGCAAAGATCGCCCGCGGCGGCCCGGAAGCGTCCGCCGGCCTGCAAACCGTCCTCGACAGGTTGCGGGCCATGAAGGACCCGGTGGAACAGAACGCCGCCGCCGTGGGCCTGTTCGGCACCCAGAGCGAAGACCTGGGCAAGGCGTTGTACGCGCTCGATCCGTCCACAGCCGTGGCCGCCATGGGTGATGTGGCCGGCGCTGCCGACCGGGCGGGCAAGACCTTGCACGACAACGCCAGCACCAAGATCGAGGCGTTCAAGCGCAAGTTGACCCAGGCGTTCGTCGAGACGTTGGGTGACAAGGTGCTGCCGCGCGCCGAGGACTTCGCGCGGGCGATGAAGGACAAGTTCGGGCCGTCCGTGCGTGATGCCGGACGGTGGGTGCGGGACGACCTCATGCCGGTCCTGCGCGACATTGCGGGCTGGCTCAATGACCATGTCGTTCCGGCAGCGGTCACCACAGGGCGCGTGATCAAGGACGACGTCGTACCGGCGCTGAAGGACGCGAAGACCTGGGTCGAGAACAACAAGGAACCGCTGCTCGCCGTCGCTGGCATCATCACGCTGTTCCTCCTGCCCGCGATGGTCGCGGCCGGTGTCGGTGCCACGGTGAGCGCGGCCACGCAGGTGACCGCGTGGGTGCTGACCCGCACGACCGCGACTACATCGGCCATCACTTCGGCTGCTGCCCACTGGACGACGATCGCGGGCTGGGTCGCAGCCGGCGCGGCGGCCACCTGGAACGCGGCGGTCATCGTGGCCGGTTGGGTTCTGATGGGCACTCAGGCGCTGATCCGCGGCGCGCAGATGGCGGCGGCCTGGATTCTGGCGATGGGTCCGATTGCGTGGGTGACGGTGGCGATCATCGCCATCGCCGCGCTGGTCATCTACTACTGGGACGAGATCGTCGCGGGTACGAAGCGGGCCTGGTCGTGGGTGACCGGCAGCGTGGCTGCGGCCTGGCAGTGGATCAAGGACACCGTGGCGTCGGGCGGCCGTTGGGTCTCGGACAAGACATCCGACATGGCATCGGCCGTAACCGGGTTCTTTGGGTCGATGGTGACCGGAGCGCAGGACAAGGGACGCGCGCTGGTCGACTGGCTGCGCGGTCTCCCGGGGGACATGCTGCGGGCGCTCGGCGACCTCGGACGGCTGCTCTGGGATGCCGGCACCAAGGTCATGCAGGGCCTGCTCGACGGCATCAGTTCGAAGGTCAGCGCGGTGAAGAGTCTGCTGTCGAACATCACGGACATGATCCCGTTCTCCAAGGGTCCGCCCGTGAAGGACGCCAAGCTGCTGACTCCGAACGGCAAGCTGATCATGGCCGGACTCATGCGCGGCATCGACTCGCAAACCCCCGCGCTGCGGGCCCAGTTGGCGGGCCTGACCGCGTCGATGCCGTCGATGGCGGCGCCGCCGCCGCGGATCGCCTCGGTCGGCGGCACCACCCCGGTCGCCGCGGACCGCACGGGCCCGATGGTGCAGATCAACGGCGGATGGCACTCGGGCGGCGAATCACCCGATCAGCTCGCCGCCGCGCTGGACTGGCAGATGCGCGGACGGGGGTGACGGAATGGCCGGCGAGTTCGTCACCGGACCGGGACTGATCCAGTTTCGTGACCTGGTCCTCGGCCCGGATCCGCTGCGCTGGCGCGGCCTGGAGGGGTGGCAGGAACTGCCGTCCTCCGACGACGCGTCGGCGCCACGGTCGGGTCAGCACGGGACGTTGCCGGGACCGCTGCTCGCGCAGGCCCGCACGGTCACCCTCGACGTCCTGATGCGCGTGGCCGGCGATCCGGGGGCGGTGGTCGATCGGATCGAGCGCGCCACAGCACTCGTCGACGACGAGACCCCGCTGGTCGTGTGGCTCGATTCGCGCGGGCCCCGAATGGTGTTCGGCCGGGTGGTCCGGTGCCGGATCCCGGTCGACCGCGCGTACCGGATCGGGACCGTGGTCGGCATCCCGATTCAGTGGTCGTGCTCGGACCCGCGCCGGTACGGACTCGCGGAACAGTCTGCCGTCACCGGCCTGCCTCAGGCGGAGGGCGGGTTGACGTTCCCGTTGACGTTCCCGCTCGACTGGGGCACGCCGGCCGTCTCCGGCACCCTCACGGCCGTGAACTCCGGCTACGCGCCGACGAGTCCGATCGTCGAGTTCGTCGGGCCGGTCGACACGCCGGCGATGGTGCGCCTGTCCGACGGTACGCGCCTGGAGTACGACCTGGTGCTGGGCGCGGGCGAAACCCTCACCGTCGACACACGCTCTCAGTCGGTGCGCCTGGCCGGCGCCGACCGGTTGTACACGGCTACCAGCCGCTCCGTGCCGGAGGAGTGGTTTCGCCTCGAACCCGGAGCAACGGACCTGGCGTTCAGGGCCGCGCCCGGTTCGACCGATCCCGCCGCGTCCATGACGGTGCGCTGGCGGTCTGCCTACTGGTGACCTGGAGGTCAGCGTGACTGTACGTGTGAGTTGGCTGTACCCGTCGCCGGCGGGTCCCGCCGGCGGGCAGTCCCGCGAGGACACCCGGCTCAGCCCGATCGGCACGATGTGGCCGACCGGCCCGACGACGACCCGGTCCGGCGTGATCCCCGGCGGGTCGCCGCTGGCGCTGTCCGGGTCCGGCATGACGGCGACGATCGGCCTCGGGCGGGCGGTTGTGCAGGGCACGGCGGCCCAGGGTGCCTATGCCGCCGCCGTGACCGCGCCGCATGCGGTGACCCTGGCCAATGGGCACGCCAGCCTGCCGCGGATCGACGTGATCGCACTGCGCGTGTACGACACGGTGTACGACGCGTCCGGGCAGAGCATCGGTGACGTCGTCGTTGTGAAGGGCACGGAAGCGGCATCGCCGACGGCGCCCGCGATGCCGTCGCCCACGACCATGCCGCTGTACCAGATCACCGTCCCGGCCGGTGCGAGCGCGGGCACGGGCGGTCTGACGTGGGGCGGCGCCACCGACCTACGAGTCTGGACCGTCGCCGCCGGCGGGGTGCTTCCCGACCCGGCCGGGACGGCACCCGGTGGCCACACCGACCAGCTCCGTATCCGCGCGGGCCGCATCGAGCGGTGGACCGGGTCGGCCTGGACCGAACTGGACCTGCCGTCGCTGCTGGCCGCGAGTACCTGGGGTGCCTGGACGGCGTATACGCCGACGTGGACGGCACAAGGGGGGTCAACGGCGCTCGGGACGGGGGGCTCGATCAGCGGCGCGTACTGCCGGACCGGGCGGATGATCACAGCCCGGATCGCGATGAAGATCGGCACGTCCGGATACTCCGGCGGGACCGGGTCGTGGAGGTGGTCCCTGCCCGTGACACCGGTCCTGCCCGCCGGGGCGCTGATGCCGTCCGGGATCGCACATGGTCAGGACGCTGGGGTTGCCAACTACACCGGCGTCGCGGATCTCACGTCGTCCGGTATCGAGATCTCCTCCCACACGGGGATCGCTCCCTGGAACCCCACGTTGCCGTTCACCTGGGGCGTAAACGATCTGGTCGGCATCCAGGTGACCTACGAGGCCACATCGTGACGGCCGCCTATCGCGTGCTTTTCACCGACCTCCGCAGCGACCAGGTCCTGGACGCGATCCCCGTCGATGGCATGTCCTTCGACGACTACATCGGCAAGTCGGGCAGCCTGCGGGCGTCGATCCCGGTCACGTCGGCGGAGATGGCGCGCCGCGTGCAGCTGCTCGTACCGGCCCGCACAGCAGTGTGGGTGTACCGCGGCGGCCAGGTCTGGTGGGGCGGCATCGTGTGGCAGGCCACGCCGACGGTCGGCGACCGCGGCGCGGCGGCCTATTCGATCCAGGCCGCGACGTGGGACAGCTACCTCGACCGGCGCGTCCTGATGACCACGTACGAGACCCCGCCGGGCGGCGTCGACCAGCTGGACATCGCGCGCGAGCTGGTCGCGTACACGGCCGAGCAGCCGGGCGGGGACATCGGCATCACCATCGACTACGGCCAGGTGTCCGGGATCGTTCGGGACCGGACGTACAGCCGGTACGACCAGCCGCGCATCCGGCAACTGCTCGACCAACTCGCGGCCGTGCAGGGTGGGTTCGAATGGCGAATCTCCAGCGAACTCGACGAGTTCGGCGCCCGAGTCAAACGGCTTGTCCTCGGCTATCCGAGGATCACCGCCGGGTCGACCGACGTGGTCCTGGACTACCCGGGGCCGATCCGGGTGTACTCGGATCCGGAGGACGGCGGCGGCCGCGCGACGCACTGGCAGAGCCGCGGCGCGACGACCAACCGCAACCAGGCCGCCGACTCGAACCCCATGCTGACCGACGTCCAGGAGGTCGCCGGCGCGATCGACGCCGGGTGGCCGCGGCTCGACGGCACCAGCGACCACACCACCGTCGAGGACCCGGCGACCCTGCTCGGGCACGCCCAGGCCGACCTCGGCCGGGCCTGGACGCAGACCACGATCCCCGAGATCACCATCACCCCGGGCGACCGCCTGTCGCCGGCGATGCTCGGCGCGACGGTGCGGGTGCGCCGCCGGGACCTGTGGCACCCGGCCGGCGACGACCGCCGGTACCGCGTGGTCGGCATGTCCGTGACCCCACCGACCCGATCAAGCGGCGAGACCGCGAGGTTGTTCCTGGAGGCCGCCTGATGCCCGCGATCCCCACCGATCTGCTCGACCGGATCCGGCGCCTGGAGGACGCCGTTCGTATCCTCGCCGGCCGGGCCAACATCCGGCCGGCGCTCGACGAGATCCTGGCCGGCCGGGTCCGGATCGGCGAGGGCGGCACGCTGTGGGTCGAGGCCCCCAACGGCGAGGTCGTCCTGGCCACCGGGTTGTACGCGGCCGGCAAATACGGCGTGTACGCGGGTAGGTCCGAGGGCAGCGGGGCCGCCCTGGTGATCGGCGGCGAGGACGCCGGCATTCCCCAGATGATCCGGATCTTCCCTCGGCCGGCGGGTCACGGGGCGATCGTGATGGACGACGCGACCGACGACGGCTGGCTGGGCCGGCCGTGGCTCCCGTACCCACTGCCGGCGTCGGTGTTCGCAACCGACTGGCCGTCGACCACGGGCGGTTCGTGGGGCGCGGTGTCCAGGTCGTACGCGCCTCGGCAGCACTCACACATCGTGGTGTTCGGAAGCGCCTACGCCGACACCGGTACGAGCGGGCAGATGCGGCTGGTCATCAACGGCACCCAGTACGGACCCACCGTGACGGCACCGAGCGGGGGTTTCGGGTCGCTGGATTGGCGCGGCCCGCTCGGTGCGGGCGCATGGGGCGATCTGCTGACGATCGAGGTCCAGTGCCAACGCACCGGGGGCGGCGGATCCGTGTACGCCCATCTGTCCGAACTGTACGGAGTGAACTCGTGAGCACCGAGCCCGAGCCCGACATCGATCCTCGGCCGGCCGTCCCTCGTGCCGTCCCGACCGCGCATCCCGACCCCCGCGCCGGCTGCGGCGCGCCGCTCGACCCGCCCGAGGCCCCCTCGGCGTCCGATCCCCCCGACCCGGTGCTGCCGCAACCGGCCGCGACCCCCCAGGAGGCACCCTGATGGCCTGGTATTCCGGCGCCACGAAGCGCGAGCTGCAACCCGAGTCCGATGCCCAACCGGTCATCCGCCCCACGCAGTTGATCCTGCACTCGATCGCCGCGCCGTGGTCCGGTGAGCGGATGTACGAGTACTGGCGCGACTCGACCAACCTCGAATCCCACTTCGGCTGCGCGTACGACGGCGGCCTGTTCCAGTTCGTCGGCACCGAGACCCGCGCCGACGCGAACGCGTCGGCGAACCGGCGGGCCGACGGCACCGGGGCGGTCAGTGTCGAGACCGCGTCCAACCTGGAGCACACCGATCCGTGGACCGACGCCCAGGTCGCGAGCCTGATCCGGCTCGGGGTGTGGATGCACCAGCAGCATGGTGTGCCGCTGCGGATCTGCCGCACCTGGGACGACCCCGGGTTCGGCTACCACCGCTTGTTCGTCCAGTGGTCCGTCGGCGGCACCGCGTGCCCCGGCGACGCCCGGGTGCGGCAGTTCCGCGACCAGATTTTTCCGGGCATCGTCGCGCGCGCGACCGGTGCCACCAACCCCCAGGAGGACGACATGCCCAGTGCTCAGGAGATCGCCGCCGCTGTGTGGGCGTTTACCGTCCCGAACGAGGCGGCCAACGACGCGCCCGTATCGACCGGCACGATCATGGAGTGGCGGGACGAGCAGACGCTGGAGACGTGGCGGCGGATCGACAAGCTCACCGCCGCCGTGACCGAGCTGACCGCCGAGGTCAAGAAGGGACGGGCGTGATGGCCATCTCCGGCGCGAATCGGCGGATGATCCGCACGTCGGTGCAGTGGGTGATCTCGGCCGCCGCTGCGGCGCCGCTGATCGTCGATGCGTCCGGGATTCCGGAGGCGACGCCGGGTGTTGCTGTGGGCCTGGCGGTCGCTGCTGGCCTGACCCGGGTGATGGCCCTGCCGGCGGTCGATCGGCTGCTGCCGTCGTGGCTGCGGGCGGTCGACCCGCGCGCCGACATACGGCCGGCGCTGGACGGGAGGCGCGAGTGACGACGCCCACCGCACTACCCGACCCGGCCGCGTCCGGCTCGGTGTCCGTCGCCCTCGAACTCGCCGAGCTGCGGCGGTCGGTCGACGTCGGCAACGCCACCGTCCAGGGCCAACTCGCCCTGTTGGTGCAGCGGACGGACCAGACCGATCGGCGGATGGAGGATCACGAGTCCAGGCTGGACGCGCTGGAGCGCAACCGCTGGCCTCTGCCCAGCATCGCGGCACTGTGCGGCGTCGCCGGCTTGGCGGTGGCCGCATGGCAGGCCACCGGCCGCTGACCGCGCACGACAACGGCCCGCCCCTCATCTCGGGGGCGGGCCGGCTTCGTCGTGTCCGGCTACCGGTCGGTGTTGTCGCCGCGGACCAGCCGCCGGTAGGCCCTGGCCTCGGCCGCCGCCGAGGTGGCCGGCCCGGCGGTGATCGTGTTGATCAGCGCGGTGCGCATCGTGGCCACGGCGGCGGCCGGTGGCGTGGCGGTGCCCGCCGTCAGAACGATGTCGGCGGCCCGCTCGCGGCTGATGCCGGCGATGCGGGCGAGGGCGGGGACCGGGACACCGGCCGCGTGCGCGGCGGCGATGGCGGCGTGGGTCGCCGGGTGGGCGGTGCCGTGCGCGCGTGCCGCGTCGGCGACCGCGTCGAGGGCCTGGCTGCGGTGGGTGCTCACCGGGTCGACGACCTGGCGGCGGCTGGGACGGGTGACGTCGCGGTGCCGTTGCAGGAGTACGGCGACGGCTCGGACCGTGGTGCGTGTCGTCGCGGCGATCTCGGGCGTCGGCACGTGGTGTTGGTGCGCGTCGATGATGGTGGCGTGCAGGAGCGCGGCGGCGGCGCGCAGGGCGAGCCGGCAGCGGCGGCGCTCGTCGACGGTCTCGGCCGCCGCCAGGTCCCGCGCCATCTCGGCGCGGGTGGCAGCAGCGGCGGCCAGGTGTTCGAGCACGGCCTTGCGCGCGCGGGCCTGGTCGACGGCCGCCGCCCGGGTCACCGGTCCGCCGCCCGGGTCGCGACGTGCCGCGCGATCTCGCGGTCGGCGAGCGCCGCCCGAATGCCCTCGCTGTCGAGCCAGCCGCCGATGCGGTCGTGCAGCGCGGCGACCTGGTCGATGCTGTAGCCGGTGACGGGCGCCGGGTCGAGGCACAACCGCGGCTCGGGCACGGTGCCGGTGGGGATCAGGTCCAGGCGGTGCCGGGCGATGTCGTCGAGGAGGATCTTGCGGTGGTGCTCCTGCAAGTTGATGATCCCGCGCGGCTCCGGCTGGTCGCCGTCGATGGCGGAGATGTACAGCCGCAGCCGGAGGCCGGTGCCCTCTCGGTGTAGGCGGGCCCGGCAGGGTGGGCGGTCCTCCGGGCGCGGCGGCCGGAGGAGCGTGCCCGCGAGGATGCCGACGTCGGCGTCGGAGAGGTGGAACGCGGCGCGCTCGTAGGCGGGGACCGCTGCCGCCGCGGGCGCCGTCGGTCCCGCGCTGAGGGCGGCGAACACGTCCAGGCGCCACGGCCGAGGGTGGTCGGCGGGTTCGAGGTGGATGCTCCAGGCGGCCAGCGACACGGTCACGGGTGCTGCCTCGACGTCGGTCATGCGGGCTCCAACGCGGTGTGGGTAACGCGGGGCGGGGCCGGTGCCGCCATCGGGGCGGCGCGGGTAGACCTCCAGCGGTCGGGCCCCGCCGGCCCCGCCTCGCGGGTGGCCCGGCCCGGCGGCATCTCACGGGCAGTGGTCGCCGCCGGGCCGGGGTCTCGGGAACGCACTCCAGGCGAACTCACCCAAAGATCGCGGAACGCTGCGTAGCGCGCGATACCCAGCCGGTAATCTCACGGTGATATAGCCAACCACCGAGGACCACCATTGAGCCTGTTGCCGATTTCGTTACCTGACTCGGTCTGGCAGAGGGCCGACCTTCGCGAGGCACTGCGGGCCCGTGATGTCGGTCGACTGTTCAGGTACACCCAGCAGTTCAGCGGCGCCAGCCAGGCCCGCATCGCCTCGGCCGTGGATATGGCCCAAGGCCGCGTGAACGAACTCATCAAGGGTCGACGCACGGTTCGCGAACTCGACGTATTCGAACGAGTTGCCGACGGTCTGACCATGCCGGACGATGCCCGGCACCTCCTCGGCCTGGCCTCGCGCCGTGAAGCCCGCGGCGGCGGCCGAGCGTTCGATCTGTCCGCCTTCCCGGAGGTCGTGCGCGTCTTCACCGAACAGGCCGCCGCAGCCGACGAGATCCAACGGGCAGCCCGAACGGCCGACGAACTGGATGTACTGGCGGTGCGGGGTCTGGGCCTGATCGGCCTGAACGACTCGTTGCTACGGAGTTCCTTAACTCGACCGGACGGGGAACGCCTGCGCCTGCGCGTTCTCCTTCTCGATCCGGAGTGCTCGGCGCTGGCTGATCGAGCGGCGGAGATCGGTGAATCCGCAGAGAGCATGGCCAACGGAGTGCGTCTCACCGCAGCTCGGCTACGCGATCTGGTCGACGTGTGTGACGTCCAGGTGCGCTGGTACCGGTCGCTGCCTACATGGCGCCTGATCCGAGTCGGGAAGGTCGTCTACGTGTCCGCTTTCGACTCAGGTTGGGAGGGCCACGAATCGGCGCTGTACAAGGTCATGGAGACGCCATACGGGCCCCTGTATCGGGGGTTTCGCCGTATGTTCAACGGACTCATGGACGACGGTGCGCTGTTGCCCGCCTGACTGGGAGGACACCTGATGATCGAGGCAGAACTGAAGGCCCGCGTGCGCGATCCGGAACACGTCCTCGACGCCCTGGAGAAGTTCGCGGCCGGACGCCCCGAGGTCTACCAGGACACGTACTACGACGACCCCGAACGCACGCTCACTGCCGGAGACCGCGAGCTGCGGATCAGGACCGTACACGGAGCCGAGACCATCTCGGTGATGACGTACAAGGGCGCACGGGTTGACGAGGCATCCGGATCGAAGCCGGAGCACGAGACTCGCGTCGAGGACGCCGCGGCCGCTCATGCCTTGCTGCGTGGCCTCGGGTACACGCCGACGATCGAGTTCGAGAAGCGCTGCCGAAACTACGACTTTGAGCGGGACGGACGCCAACTGCTTGCCACGCTCGTGCGCGTCCCCGAGTTGGACGAGACCTTCATCGAGATCGAAACCCTGGTCGAGGCCGACCATCAGGTCGCAGGCGCCCTGACCGCGGTGCGCGAGGTGCTGGAGGGTCTTGGGATCGGTAACGATGCGTTGACCACGGAGCTGTACACGGATGCCGTAGCCGCCCGACGCAGGGACGTGCGATAGCGCCGCCGATGGATCCGATCGAAATTTCTATGGGCGATAGCGCCACCTTCACATGCGGAACCGGAGTTCCGGGTGGTGCACAGGGGGTGACAAACAATGATCTTGGTTCGCTCATCCGTTGACAGACCCGCACTTCTGTCAACGGCAGCGATCATGAAAATGGCTCCTTAGCAGGTCAGAGCCATGATCATCTGGTCCCCGGAGCGGGACTCGAACCCGCACGACCTTGCGGCCAAGGAGGTTTAAGCTCCTCGTGTCTGCGTTCCACCATCCGGGGGCGATGCTGAGCGTAGCGGCCCCGGCGCACCGGGTTGACCCCCTGAATTTCACGGCCTCGCGAACGGCTCGCGGCGACCCGTTCGATCGCGGAGAGCGACGGGAGGTAACCCGTCCCGATGCCGTACGGATGATGCCGAATGGGCGCTTTGAGGCGCCTGATCAGGGGATATACCGCATTCGGCCGGGCCTGCGCGGTACCCGTGGTCGCGTCGGGAGTCCCGCTTCGGGTCGGCCGGCGGGCGGCCGGCGACCGGCCGCCGGAGGTGCGCGAGACCCCCGTCGGCACCGTCTGATTCGATCGATTTCGACCATGAATGAGCGAAACCGACGAAGAGTGAGTAAGTGTGATCAGACGTCCTGGATCATGCGCAGTCTTGTGGAAGCGTGGGTAGGCAGCACGAATCGGAACGGTTCCGTCGCCCGACGTGGCCACCGATGAAACAGGCGACGACCCGCCCACGAATCGCGTCCGACGAACCGCCGCACGCGACGCCCCGACGAGCCGCTCGACGAACCGCCCGAGGAACACCCGAGGAACACCCGAGGAAAGAGGTCTCCTGTGACCGCCACCGAACCCAGCGCGGGAGTCGGGACGCACGGCGCGCTCGCCGCCGTCGCCACCGACCTGACCAAGGTCTACGGCGAGGGCGAAACGCGGGTGATCGCGCTCGACGGCGTCTCGGTCGGCTTCCGGCGCGCGGAGTACACCGCGATCATGGGGCCCTCCGGGTCGGGCAAGTCCACGCTGATGCACTGCATGGCGGGGCTCGACTCGATCACGTTCGGCTCGGTGCGACTGGGCGACGCGGAGTTGTCCACGCTGAACGACAAACAACTCACCCTGCTCCGCCGGGAGAAGGTCGGTTTCGTCTTCCAGTCGTTCAACCTGCTGCCCACGCTCACCGCCCTGGAGAACATCACGCTCCCGATGGACATCGCGGGGGTCAAGCCCGACAGGGCCTGGCTCGACCACGTGATCGAGACCGTGGGGTTGCGCGACCGGCTCAGGCACCGCCCCACCGAACTCTCCGGCGGCCAGCAGCAGCGTGTCGCGTGCGCCCGCGCGCTGGCGAGCAAGCCGGAGATCATCTTCGCCGACGAGCCGACCGGCAACCTCGACTCGCGCTCCGGCGCCGAGGTGTTGGGCTTCCTCCGCAGCAGCGTCTACGACCTGGGCCAGACCATCGTGATGGTCACCCACGACCCGAACGCGGCCTCCTACGCGGACCGCGTGGTGTTCCTGGCCGACGGCCGGATCGTCGACGAGATGACCGCGCCGACCGCCGACCTGGTCCTGGAACGCATGAAGCGCTTCGAGGCACAGCGCACGAGCTGAGGAACGCGACGGAGCCCGGTACGCACAGGGCGTACCGGGCTCCGCGGCGAACGACTTACGACTTGGCCACAGGCTCCGCGGCCGGCCGAGGCGCCGGCAGCGCCGCCTCGGCGAACTCGTCGCGCGGGTGCTCCATCGCGCCGAGCGAGACGATCTCGCGCCGGAAGAACGCCGACAGCGTCCAGTCGGCGAAGACCCGGAACTTGCGGTTGAACGTCGGCACCATCGCACCGTGGTAGGTGCGGTGGAACAGCCAGGCCGGCAGGCCCTTGAGCTTGAACCGGCCGAACATCACCGCGACGCCCTTGTGCAGACCGAGGCCGGCCACCGCGCCGAGGTTCTTGTGCTTGTACTCCTGCGGCGGGAAGCCGCGCATCACCGAGACGACGTTGTCGCCCAGGACTCGCGCCTGGCGCACCGCGTGCTGCGCGTTCGGCGGGCACCAGGCACCCTCGCCCGCGGCCAGGTCCGGCACCTGCGCGTTGTCGCCGGCGGCGAACACGTTGTCCATGCCGACCACCTGGAGGGTGGTGCGGGTGTCGACGTGACCGCGCGGGCCGAGCGGCAGACCGTACTCCGACAGCACCGGGTTGGGCTTGACGCCCGCGGTCCACAGGATCGTCGAGGCGTCGAACTCGATGTCGTTCGAGAGCACGCAGTGCTTGTCGACGCACGACTTGAGCGAGGTCTCCAGGTGGAACTCGATGTCCCGGCTCTTCAGCCGCTCCAACGTCCACGCGCCGAGCTCGGGACCGACTTCGGGGAGGATGCGGTTGGCCGCCTCCACCATCACGAAGCGCATGTCCTCGCGCTTGAGGTTCTTGTAGTAGCGCACCGCGTCGCGGGCCATGTCCTCGACCTCGGCCAGCGCCTCGATACCGGCGAAGCCGCCGCCGACGAAGCAGAACGTCAGCGCCTTGCGGCGGATGTCCTCGTCGGTGGTGGAGTCGGCCAGGTCGAGCTGCCCGAGCACGTGGTTGCGCAGTGCGATGGCTTCTTCGATGGTCTTGAGACCGATGCCGTTCTCGGCGAGGCCGGGAATGGGGAAGGTCCGCGATATGGAGCCGAGCGCGATGACGATGTAGTCGAAGCCGAGTTCGTAGGACTCGCCGGCCAGCGGCTCGACGAGGGCCACCTTGCGGTCGTGGTCGACGGAGGTGACCCGGCCGTTGACGATCTCGGCGTTGGGCAGGACACGGCGCAGCGGCACCACGACGTGGCGCGGTGAGATGCTGCCGGCGGCCGCTTCCGGGAGGAAGGGCTGGTAGGTCATGTACGACCGCGGGTCGACGACCGTGACGGTCGCTTCGCCGAAGCGCATCTTCTTGAGGATGCGCTGCGCGGCGTACAGACCAACGTAGCCGCCGCCGACGATGAGGATGCGAGGGCGATCCGTGTTGCTCATGTTTGGAAGTATCCACCGATCGAAGTCGCCGGTGCTTCGAGGCCGCGCGCAGTACCGAAGGGGCCGTCTGGTACCCTTCGTCCTTTTGCTTGTGCATTTGTGCACGGTGGGCGGTCGGGGAGGATCCACCCGACCTCGACACCCGGCGACTCGATCCCGGTGACCTGCGTCGATCCTGCCCGAGGGGTCCGGGGGCGGCGCAATGTGATCTCCACCTCGGCTCCTCGACGACCGTGATCGTCGAAGGCGGGGACCGTCTCGAACCGGGTCGACCAGAGGAAAACGGCCCCACATGGCCAACTTTTGCCCCGTCGACCATGTGAAGGGATTCACAAACTTTCGTCCGTGTCCGAACGTTGGACAGGGGTCGTTGGTTCCCCGGCGGCGCTTGTCCGCTCCCTGTCCGCTCCCTGTCGGGTCGCTGTTCGGTCGCTGTTCGCTCCTTGTCGGCCCGGGGGACGGGATGGGCGTGACGACGTGCGGGGGCAACTCGCGGGCGCGCCAAAGGGGTCGGGGCGGACGCGGCCGCGAGCGTGGGGTGGCGGGACGAGGGGCGGGGCTACTCGCCGACCGGGGTCTCGGCCTCGGACCAGGCGATGCCGTCCAGGATGTCGTGTTCGCTGACCACGACCTCGGTCAGGCCGGTGCGTTCCATGATCGTGCGCAGGACCAGGGCGCCCGCGGCGATCACGTCGACGCGGCCCGGGTGCAGGACGGGGATGGTCGTGCGTTCGGCGTGGGTGCTCGCCAGGAGGTGGGCGGTGACGGTGCGGACCTGGTCCAGGGTCAGCCGGGCGTGGTGGATCACGGTCGAGTCGTATGCGGGCAGGTCGAGCGCGATGCCCGCGACCGTGGTGACCGAGCCGGCCAGGCCGACCAGGGTGCGGGCCCGCTCCAGGGGGACCACGGCCGCGACCTGGTCCAGGGCCGCCTCGATGTCGGTGATCGCGGCGGCGATCTGCGCCGGCGTCGGCGGGTCGTCGCGCAGGTGGCGCTCGGTCATCCGGACGCAGCCGATGTCCACCGACCGGGACGCCTCGGGCCGGTCGGTGCCGAGCACGAACTCGGTGGAGCCGCCGCCCAGGTCGACCACGAGGTAGGGCGTCTCGACAACGCCGGTCCCGGCCGGTTCGCGGGTCGCCCCCACGAAGGACAGCGCGGCCTCCTCGTCGCCCGAGATCACCTCCGGCTCGACGCCCAGGATCTTCCGGACGCCGTCCCGGAACTCGTCCCGGTTCTCCGCGTCCCGGCTGGCGCTGGTGGCCACGAAACGCACCCGCTCGGCGTCCAGTTCGCGGATCACCTCGGCGTACTCGACACACGCCGCGAAGGTGCGCTCCAGGGCCTCCGGAGCCAGTCGGCCGGTCCGGTCCACGCCCTGGCCGAGCCGGACGATCCGCATCCGGCGGTCCAGGTCGACCAGGGTGCCGGCGGCCGGGTCCAGGTCGGCGACGAGCAGGCGGATGGAGTTGGTGCCGCAGTCGATCGCGGCCACGCGTCGGGTCATCGGGTCTCGTCCTCCGGGGCGGCGACGTCGGCGGGCGGAGCGGGGGTGGGAGGGGCGGCGGCGGCGGGAGAGGCGTCGGGAGAGGCGTCGGCGGGGGCGTCCACGCACACGCACGGGCCCTTGGCCCACCAGTCGGGCAGCGCGTCCAGCGCCTCGTCGCCGAGCGGGTTGACGCCCCGTCCGGCGGCCAGCGCGTGGCCCGCCAGGACGTGCAGGCACTTGACCCGGTCCGGCATGCCGCCCGCCGACGGGAAGCCCTCCAGCACCTCGATCGTGTCCCGGCGCGCGATGTAGTCCTCGTGCGCGGCGGCGTACCGGGCGGCCAGATCCTCGTCCTCGGCCAGGCGCGCGTTCATCTCGCGCATGACGTTGTTCGCCTCCAGCGTCCCGATCGCGGACGCCGCCCGGGGGCAGGTCAGGTAGTACAGGGTCGGGAACGGCGAGCCGTCCTCCAGACGCGGGGCGGTCTCCACGACGTCCGGCAGCCCACACGGGCACCGGTGTGCGACGCCGCGCAGACCACGCGGGGTACGGCCGAGCTGCGCCTTGACGGCGTCGATGTCCTGCTGATCCATGGAGGGAGTATGTCCTGTTTCGCTGAATGGTTCGGACCGACGTTCGACCGGGGTGCCGCCCCGGAGCCGCGCGCCGCGGCCGGTCACGGCGGGCGGTCGCGGCGGGCGGCGCGGAACCGGCGGGCCCGGCGGGGACCCGGACCGGGCCTAGCCGATCGACGTGGCGGGTGTCCTCGTGGGCGTCGGGGGCGTGCTGGGGGTCGGCGTACCGGCCTTGTCCGCGTCGCGGGTGGAGTCCCACAGCTTCCGGTACCAGGGCGGCGAACCGGCCTGGGCCGGGGTCGGCGGCGCCGGGTTGCCCGCGGTGCCGGCGGGCGGCACCACCAGGTAGGCGGTGTCGCCCGGGTAGACGAAGTGCAGCCGCTCGCGCGCCTGTTGCCGGACGTACGCCGGGTCGTTCCAGCGCTCCAGGTCGGACCGCATGCGCTCGGTCTCGGACTGCTGCTTGCGGGTGCTCTCGCGCAGGTCGGCCACGTCGGAGCGCTGCGCCAGGTATTGCCGCAGCGGGTAGACGAGGGCGATCGCCAGGCTCAGCACCACCAGGGTCAGCACGATCCACTTGCCGCCGCCGCGCCGGCGCAGCCGACCAAGGCCCGCCGCCGCGGCCGAGTCCTTGAAGGACCCGGCCGCCTTCGGCTTGGCGGGCCTCGCCCCGGCCGACCTCGACGGGGCCGACGCCGGGCGCGTACCGCGGGCCTGGCGCGGCGGCGCGACGGCTCGGGACGCGCGGGCGACCCGAGTCGGCCCGGCCGTCCTGCGACCGCCCTCGCCCTGCTCGCTCACGCGTCCTCCCGCCGTTCCGTCGATTCGGCGCCGGCGGTCCCCCGCTCGACCGGGTGTCAGCCCTGGAAGCGCGGGAACGCGGCGCGACCGGCGTACTCCGCCGCGTCGTCGAGGATCTCCTCGATGCGCAGCAGCTGGTTGTACTTGGCGACCCGGTCGGAGCGCGCCGGGGCGCCCGTCTTGATCTGGCCGCAGTCCGTGGCCACCGCGAGGTCCGCGATCGTGGTGTCCTCGGTCTCGCCGGACCGGTGACTCATCATGCACCGGTAGCCGTTGCGGTGGGCGAGCGACACGGCGTCGAATGCCTCGGTGAGCGTGCCGATCTGGTTGACCTTCACCAGGAGGGCGTTGCCCGCCTTCTCGGCGATGCCGCGCGCCAGGCGCTCCGGGTTGGTGACGAACAGGTCGTCGCCGACGAGCTGGACCTTGTCGCCGACCTGCTCGGTGAGCGCGACCCAGCCCTCCCAGTCGCTCTCGTCCAGCGGGTCCTCGATCGACACCAGCGGGTACGCGTCGACCAGCTCGGCGTAGTAGGCCGACATCTCGGCGGAGGTCTTCTTGGCGCCCTCGAAGACGTACGCGCCGTCGGTGTAGAACTCGCTCGCCGCCGCGTCCATGGCGAGCGCGATGTCGGTGCCCGGGGTGTAGCCGGCCTTCTCGATCGCCTCGACGATCAGGTCGAGCGCGGCGCGGTTGTTCTCCAGGTTCGGCGCGAAGCCGCCCTCGTCGCCGATGCTGGTGGCCAGGCCGCGGGCCTTCAGCACGGACTTGAGGCAGTGGTACACCTCGGCGCCCCAGCGCACCGCCTCGGCGAAGGTCTCCGCGCCGATCGGCGCGATCATGAACTCCTGGATGTCCACGTTGGTGTCCGCGTGCGCACCACCGTTGAGGATGTTCATCATCGGCACCGGGAGCACGTGCGCGTTCGGGCCGCCGAGGTAGCGGAACAGCGGCAGGTTCACCGATTCGGCGGCGGCGTGCGCCACCGCGAGCGAGACGCCGAGGATGGCGTTGGCGCCGAGTTCACCCTTGTTCTCGGTGCCGTCCAGGTCGATCATCGCCTGGTCGATCAGCCGCTGGTCGTCGGCCTCGGTGCCGACGATCTCGTCGTAGATGCGGTCGTTGACCGCGTCGACGGCCTTCTGTACACCCTTGCCGCCGTAGCGGGACTCGTCGCCGTCCCGCAGCTCGACGGCCTCGAAGGCACCGGTGGAAGCGCCGGACGGCACGGCGGCACGGCCCGAGCTGCCGTCGTCGAGGACGACCTCTACCTCCACCGTGGGGTTCCCTCGGGAGTCCAGGATCTCCCGGGCGTGGATGACGTCGATGGACGGCACGAGTTTCTCCTTGATCAAGGGGCACGCTGGTCTGCTCGGCCAGCCTAGTAGCAGCCCGGGTCGTGCTTTGCTCGGGAACGGGTAGCTGTGGGCGACTATTCGGTGACACGAACGCGAACGGATTGGCTAGGGTGACGCTCGGTCGAGGGACGGGGCGTACACATGACCGAACCGGATCCGGGGGACATATCGCCGCTCACGCGGGAGATCGACCGACTGCTCGCGGACGAGGGCGACCCGCGGGCGCTGCTGAGCGCGCTGCTCGCGGCCCGGCTGTACTGCGAACGCCCCGAGCGGGTCGGCTTCGCGGCGATCGGCCCGCCGGGTGGCGGGGTGGTTCCGGTGTTCACGTCCGAGGAGCAGTTGGCGCTGTTCGTCCGGGGCGGATGCGACTGGTTCGCCGTCGAAGGCGCCGACCTGGTGCGGCTGTTGCCGCCCGGTTACGACATCGCGATCGACCTGGCCGGCCCGACGCCCGTGCGGCTGCGGGCGAGTCTGTGGAACGCGGAGGCGGCGGATGGGTGACGGGTTCGAGGTCGACAGCGCGTTCGTGCGCGGAGCCGGTACGGAGTTGATCGAGGCGCTGACGGTCGCCCGGGAGATCGCGCAGAAGCAACAGCCGCTGCGGGATGGGCTGGTGGCGCTGCAGAAGTACTACTCGTCGCCGTTCCAGGCCGGCGAGATCGTGCTGGAGTCCGCCAAGGCGATGGCCGCGCTGGTGAACCTCGGCGAGAACATCGCGATCGCGCTGGAGATGGCCGCGCAGCAGTACGAGGCGGCCGAACGCGACGCCGAGGCCCGGTTCTTCACGCCCGGCGGCGCGGCCTCGATCCACGCGGGCGACGACATGGGCACCACGAACTGACGGAGGCCGCCCGGTGTTGGTATCCGGCGAACCGCTCACCCCCGACTCGCAGCCTCGCGGCCTGATACCGGGCGACTGGGAGGTGTTACAGGCGCTCGCCGACGTGCTGACCCGGTTCTCGGCGCAGGCGCTGGAGGCCAAGGGCCGGCTCGGCAAAATCGAGGGCAGGGACCTCTGGCAGGGCGACGCGGCGGAGGGCTTTCGCAAGGACCTCGGGATCGTCACCGAGATCCTGGGCCTGCACGGAAAGGAATACCCGAGCGTCGCCGCGAAGTTGCGCGAGTTCGCCGAGGTGTTGCGGTTCGCCCAGGGCGAGTGCGCGAACGAGATCATCCCCAAGGCGAAGCAGGCGTTCTGGCTGATCGAGGCGCAGGCGCGCGAGCAGGAGTCGTACGACCTCGCCAAGCGCGCTCAGGATGTGCGGAAGGCCGACGGCGTCGGCAAGGAGTGCCTGCCCGCGCTGCCGCACAAGCCCGAGGGCCATCCGGGCGCGGACATGTTGCGCGAGGCGCAGGCGCAGTTGCAGCGGGTGCGCGAGCGGGTGGAAAAGGCCGACGCGCACGCGCTGTTGGAACTACGCAAGTCCCGTGGCGTCCTCGACCTCGACCCGGACATGTGGAAGACACTCCGCCAGGCCGGGATCGATTTCGCCCAGGGCGCCGCCGGCGGGGTCTTCGAACTCGCGAGCTTCGCGTGGACGATCGACCCGGGTCGGATCTTCGTCGACCCGATCGCGTACGCCACCGACCTGAAGGGCATCGCGGGCGGCATGCTCGGCATCGCCCGGGACCCGGTCGGGTTCGCCCAGGACACGGTCGTCACGTCGTGGGAGGACTTCAAGAAGAACCCGGCCCGCTGGCTCGGCCACGCGGCACCCGACCTGGCCCTGACGCTGGCCACGCGCGGCGGCAACAAGGCGCTGACGCCCGCCCAGCAGGTCGAGAAGAACATCGCCAAGCGGGACAACCCGCGTTGCCGGGCCGCGGAGGCGTGCACGCGCGAGGGCGAGCCGATCGACGTGGTCACCGGCGAGATGGTGCTGCCGCAGACCGACGTGACACTGGCGGGCGCGCTGCCGCTGGTGCTGGAGCGACACCACCGGACGGCTTTCGGCGGGGGCCGGTTCTTCGGTACGCGGTGGGCGTCGACGTTGGACCAGTGCGTGCGTCTGGGCGCGGATCGGGTCACCTTCACCGCCGCCGACGGGATGACGCTGCGCTATCCGGTGCCGAGGCCGGGCGAGGCGGTGCTGCCGATGGGCGGATACCGGTGGCCCCTGGTGTGGGACGGCACCGGCACGTTCACGGTCACCGACCCGCGGCGGGGGTGGACGTGGTCCTTCGCGGCGCTGCCGGGCCCGGCATCGCGCCGAATACCGGTGCGGGCGCTGGCGGATCGCAACGGGAACCGCGTCGACTACCACTACGACGCCGAGGGTGTGCCGCGCGAGGTCACCCACTCGGGCGGCTACCGGGTGGCGGTCGACTCGGCGGAGGGGCTGATCACGGGGTACCGCTTGCTCGGCGCGGACCCGCTCACCCACACGAGCACGGCCGACCCGGCGGCCTCCGTCGACCTCGTCACCTTCACCCACGACGCCCCCGGCAACCTCACCGAAGTCGTCAACTCCTCCGGCCGCCCCCTGCGCTTCACCTACGACGCCCACCACCGCATGACGTCCTGGACCGACCGCAACAACACCTGGTACCAGTACGAATACGACGGGGCCGGCCGCTGCGTACGCGGCTCCGGCATCAACGGCGTCCTGGACAACACCTTTGCCTACGACGAGGCATCGCGGATCACCAGGATGACCGACGCCTTGGGCGCCGTCCGCACCTACGAATACAACGACTGGTCGCAGGTCATCCGCGAAACCGACCCCCTCGGCGGCACCAGGCTCACCGAATGGGACTCCTACAACCGCCGAGTGGCCGTCACCGACGAACTGGGCCACACCACGCGGTACTCCTACGACGCGTGGGACAACACCATCGGCGTAGTCCTCCCCAACGGCACCTTCACAGTCGCCGACCACGACCCGCTCCTGTGCCGCCCAACCCGCATCACCGCCCCGGACGGCGAAGTCCGCCAACACACCTACGACAGTCGCGGCAACCTCCTCACCACCACCGACGAACTCGGCGCGACCACATCCCACACCTACAACGAGTCCGGCCACCTCACCAGCATCACCAACGCCCTGGGCCACACCACAACGCTCACCCCCAACCCGGCCGGCCTGCCCATAGCGGTAACCGACCCCCTGAACGCCACCACACACATCACCCACAACGCCTTCGGCCGAACCACCACCCTGACCGACCCCCTCGGCCACACCACCAAAACCACCTGGACTGTGGAAGGCAAACCGGCGTTGCGCGAACGTCCCGACGGCACGAATGAATCCTGGACCTGGGACGGGGAGGGAAACCTTCGCCACCACGTCAACCCGGCAGGCTTCACCACGTCCTACGAGTCCACCCACTTCGACCTGCCGGCGGTCCGAACCGGCCCGGACGGCGCACGACTGGAATTCACCTACGACGCCGAACTCCGCCTCACCGAAGTCACCAACCCACAGGGCCACACCTGGCGCTACACCTACGACCCGGCAGGCCGTCTCGCCGCCGAGACGGACTTCAACGGCCGAGGGTTGACCTACCACTACGACGCAGCCGGTCGGCTGATTCGACACAGGAACGGCGCGGGAGAAATCACCACGTACACCCGCGACGCCACCGGCTGGGTCACTTCTCAGCGACACGTCGCAACACAACACGAAACGAATTACCACTTCGACGCCGCCGGCCGCCTGATTCGGGCTATCGCTCCGGAGGCGGATCTGGTCCTCACCTACGACGCCCTCGGCCGCATCACGGCCGAGACCACCAACGGCCGTACGTTGTCCAACGTGTACGACGCGGCGGGAAACCGTGTTCGCCGGACAACTCCTGCCGGCCACGTCACCGAATGGACCTACGATCCTACGGGCCGCCCCACGGCCTTACATATCGTCGGAAACACTCTCGAATTCACCTTCGATCCCGCCGGGCGCGAAACAATCCGTCGTTTCGGAGATCGAGTCACTCTCGCTCAAGAGTGGAACGAGACTAATCACGTCATCTCCCAGGCGATCTGCGTCGGGGATCCTGCCGGCAGGATCGCTGCTTCCCTGGACCCGAACCTCGGCGTCACCGAACGTTCTCGTCGGAATTACACCTACCGGGCCGACGGCTACGTCACATCGATCGACGAACCGGCCATCGGCCTCAAGACGTACGACTTGAATGAGGTGGGCCGTATCACCGCCGTTCACGCGCACGGTTGGACGGAACGCTATGCGTACGACCCAGCCGGAAATCAGCGCCATGCCGACTGGCCCGAATCCGAGGGCGCTGGAGGCGGGCGGGAGGTCGTCGGAACCCTGATTCATCGGGCCGGCCGCATCCATTATCGATATGACGATCAAGGACGCATGATCCAACGGACGCAAAAGACCCTGTCCGGGAAGTCCAAGTACTGGATCTACACCTGGGGTCCCGAGGATCGACTGGCGAGCGTCGTTACGCCGGACGGCGCCACGTGGCAATATATTTATGATCCGCTGGCTCGCCGAATAGCCAAGAGGAAATTGACGACCGGCGGCACCGTTGCGACCGAAGTGCTGTTTTCCTGGGACAACTCATTCTTGGCAGAGCAGGGTTCGCCCGGAGGCGCAACGATCACCTGGGAGTACGAGTTCGGGGATAATCACCGCCCACTCCTGCAAATCAACACTTCCGCAGGAGAGGAGGGGGAAGACTCGCACTGTCTTGCAGTCGCCTGCGCCCTCGATGGGACTCCTGTCGAACTCGTCGACAACAAAGGGGCCATTGCCTGGCATTCTCGGCATACGTTGTGGGGCACGAGGATTGCGACCACACCCGGAGATTTGGACTGTCCACTCGGCTTCCCGGGACAATACCGCGACCTGGAGTCCCAAGTATTCCATAGTGTTTTTCGGCAATACGATCCAAACCTTGCCCAATTTTGCAGCCCCGACCCTTTGGGCATCGAAGCATCACCCAACCATCACGCCTACGTCATAAACCCCGTCTCATGGTCGGATCCACTCGGACTGGCTCCTCAGGGCGCCAAGGATCCCATCAATCTCGGGCCGGGATTCACGGCAAGAATCGATGTCTTTCCCATGGGATTGGGGACCGATTTCGAAATTCATGTCTACAAGGGCGGCGTCGACTACGGCGTCTACGGCAGTACTGGATGGTTCGCCAAGCACGGCCACGGAACGGACATCGAGGTTCCGGCCGCAATCGAAAACTCATTGAGAGGGATGGCCATCGAGATGCTTCGCAGAACCAATAGACTGGGTCCACGTGGAACCGAAGATATATCGGG
Source organism: Embleya hyalina (assembly GCF_003967355.1). Classification (GTDB taxonomy): domain Bacteria; phylum Actinomycetota; class Actinomycetes; order Streptomycetales; family Streptomycetaceae; genus Embleya; species Embleya hyalina. Next base: position 216,467 of record NZ_BIFH01000015.1, read on the forward strand.
CGATAATTGGCATCGCCCGAGACTGACCGGCGGAGGTTGTAAATGAAATTTATCGAGATCGAATGGCGGACCGACACCAGGGGGTTTTGGCTGGACCCCCGGCCATATCTTGGCGAACTTCCGAAAATGAGGTCGACCCTTCCTCAGGGAGCCTGGGAGTTCGCCACCGATCCGGGGCACTACGATTTCAGCAGCGCCAGATGCGTAAAGGATTTGGGGTTCGACACCCTCGTGACTCCGGCGAACAGTCGCCAGGGTCTCGAAATTCTCTTCTCCCCGAACCCTTGGAAGCACGAGGAGGCGTTGCGCATCCGTTACACCGGCATCGAAAGCCTGTCCGTGGATTGGGAAAGTCAAGCTGCGGGTGGCAGCGTAAGAGATTCCCTTCTTCTCGATGAAATCCTGCCCACCGATTCAGGGTGCCGACACGAGATCGCTCTCACCGGCGCAACCATCCTGATCACATGCGCCGACCTGACCGCATCGTGGGAGCCTCGAAACCGATGATAGAAACGGACGACGAACATGAAGTTATGCCGACGTCGGCTCGATATATCCTGAATCTGCGAGAAACCGCCCGTCTCGATCCGAACCATCCGCAGATCTGAAAACATCGGAGGAGGATCTCGATGGACCCGTCGAACGCTCACATATCCGCCCTGGAAGGATGTGACGGTCGGGGCTACGGGGATACTCCGCTGGGGAGCAAGAGGGATCGGTTGATCGGGTCCTTCGTGGACCTTGTGGCAAACCGCGATGATTTGACCTATGCGATCGAACTCGGACGGCAGAAGAGGCGGTGGGATGCTCTCGACACCTATGCCGCTCGGATGGCGTCGATCGCCGTTCGGGAACGCGATTCCGACATCCTTCGCCGAGGGCTGGTCGCGGCGCTGATCGCCATGAAATCGACCGACGATGAGCGTGAGACCCTGCCGACCCTGAGTCTTCTCTACCGGGCGTGGGAAATTCTGGGCGATCGGGACTTGCGTTTTCGTGCGCCGCGCGATCTGCGCGTCCAGGAAGACGACGATCCTCTCGTCGCCTTCGCTCGGCGCTCCCCCGACGACCGAGGAATCCGAGCGATGGGCTACCGCGAAGGCAGCGACTCCGAAGGGTTTCGATTCCTTGACCGATGACTCGACGGAGATGAGCGTCTGGGAATTATGGGGCGCCGTGGTTCCACTTCACAGCCGACCCCAAGGCCCTTCTCGTCCCGCCGCCGAGCGGCAGGGTCTGCTCTCCGGGACGAACCCGAGGGAGGGCGGATCCTCTCCGAAGTCCGCACCGGGCGACGCGGTTATTCGGTGGCTCGGCGAACCTGCCGGCCAAACGACCCGGGACGGAGATCGCGTTCAGCGCGGCGTTCCCCTGCGACGGGCAAATGCTCGGCCGCAGGTGGCGTGACTTGCTTGACGGGTTCGAGGAGCTTCCGGGGGATCGTGGCACCGGAGTACGCGGCTGGTCGCGAGCGGTTCGATCGCGGCCTCGGGCGCTCGCTTCCGGCAGGAGGTGACCAGCCTTCGGCGGGGGGTGTCGCTAGGGTTTTGGGGTGGTCGACGACAGCGGTGGTGTGCGGGCTGTGCAGCGGGAGTTCGCCGTCCAAGGGACTGCGGAGGTGTACGCGTTCCTGGGCGGGATCGTGGACGAGATGGTGCGGGCGTTCGCGGTTTCGGAGGAGGAGGCGTTTCTCCGAGTGGATCGGCATATGCGGCCCTACCGCTGGGACTTCACGGAGGACCGCGATCGCCGGTTCCTCTTCGAATACTCCGAGGAATACTGGGCCGGCGAGATCTACCTGGAGTCGGATCCGTGGCGGCAGCTCTCGGGAGACGATCACAGCCGATCGCGGCCTCGGCCGATGCCCGAGGCCGGGGATCCGGAGTTCGGGGGCTTGGCGCTGGGGGACCACCTCGCACCTGTCGAGATGTTCGTGACGTGGGACGGCGAGCTCGACGACTTCGTGTTCATCGTGGCCGGAGCGCGGCAGAGCACGGGTGGGCATGCCGCGCGGATCGAGAACGAGCGCGTGGAGATCTCGATCATCGGTGAGCTGTACGACGCCGAGTCCGACCGGGGATATGTGTCGATGACCTGTCGGCCGAAGGACGGCACCTCCTGGGCGGACCTCTCGGAGGATTTGCGGATGATCGTCTACCGGCTGCACGCCGCTGGGTTGGAGTATTCACGGGCAACCGTGGCCGATGGTGGTGAGCCGCTCAGGATTCTCCGGCGGGATCGACGCACGTTCCATATGCTGCGGAAGGCGTGAGGTCGGGTTCGCCCGTCGGGTCGCCGAACTCGACGCTCATCCGGGTCGCGCCTGCCTCCTGTAGGCGCCAGGCCACGCGACGTACGTCCCGCAGGACCTCCTGCCACGAGACCCCTGTGCACGGCGTGCAGGTCAGCGACCACATCGGGATCGCCTCGGGGTCGTCGGGGGCCGGTTCCGGCAGGCGGGTGATCCGTACGGCGATGGCTTCGAGTTCGATCGCATCGGACGCGGATGGGGCCAACGTTGCCGGATCGAGCGCAACGGGGCGCGCCCGCACGAGGGTTGCCGTGAGGACGTCCACGTCCACCGCCCATGCGACCAGGCACACCAGCGCCGTCCCCCAGTCGCCGATCGCCTCGCGGACCAGTTGCGGATCGACGGGTTCGGCCGCCGCCTCGGGGGCGAACTCGGCTCGCTCGATCACCTCAGCGAGCCGATCGCGGTCCTCCCACCCCTCGGCGATCGCCGTGGCCCACTCGTAGGCACTTGCTCGGTCGAGGAAGCGGGCGGCGTGCTCCGGTGGCATTCCGGCCACGGCGTCGAGCAGCGTGCACTCGACCCACCGGAACGCGTCGCCGGCATACCAGTGGTGGCTGTCGGCCAGCTCTCGAACCACCTCCGTGAGCGCCCGGCACACTTCGTCGTCGCCGGTCACCGTGGGCCCCTGCCCGACCGGCACCCGCCCACCCGGTATCAAGCCCGCTTCGATCAGCGAGGCCGCAACGCGCACCGCCATCGCATCCTCCACGGCGAAGCAGTACTCGATGTACGACTCGCATCCGGCCGGGGGCTCGTACGGAGCGGGCACCACGTACACCCGGACGGCGTCGCCGTCGGGTACGAAGCCGATCTTCTCCAGCCAGCCACAAGTGCCGGGCTGACCAAGCCACCTCGGAGCCAGATGCGAAACGTCGACCCCTGGCGGGGCGTCGTCCGGCCCTGCGGCGACGAGCACCACGGTGTACGGCTCGGCTTGGGCAATACGCTCGACGATCTCCTCTTTCGGAAGACCGGTCCACTCCATGAGCGTTTCGAGCGCATCGGAGTCGGGACGCTGCGCAACGAACGCGGCAAACATGACCACGTCGCCCGCGGTACGCATATTGCGCCCCCGCGACGGCACCGCATGAAGCCGACCGGAATCCGCCACCGTCAACCCGCCCGAAAGGCCGGCCCCCACGAGATCGTCAGACATGCGGCGAGGGTATCCGGCGACGTGAATCACCGGGTTGCGGAGGGAGATTGCCTGCGGCGGTGGCGGTGCCGGTGGTGCCGTTGTGGCAGTCGGCGGGGGGGACGCCTCTTGCTGTCCGCTCTTCGGCTGCGGTGTGCCGGTGCGGGGCCGGTGGTCCGCGTCGGGGGGTGGGTCGCCACCGGCGTGCGGGCTCCGAGACTCCGGGCGTCCGGCAAGGCGGACGTATTGCTCGGCGAAAACCGACCGGCAGCGGCGGGCAGGGAGGACGGTCAAGTCAAGTCCGCCGGGCGGCCTTCCCGAATGGGTCGGGCGTTCCCGGCGCGCGTTGCGCTGTTGGTAGCGGGTGGCCGGTGCGGGGATGGTCGGAGTCGGTGGTGGGTCGCCGCCGGCGTGCGGGGCTCCAAGACTCGAAGCTCCCGACGAGGCGGGCGCGTTGGTCGGCGAAAACCGGCTGCCGGCGGCGGCAGGGTGAGGGGCCGGGTCGAGCCCGCCGGAGAGCCTTCCCGAGTGGGCCGGGTGCTCCCGGCGGGCGTTGCGCTGGTGGTTGCGGGCCGGCTGGTGCGGGGTCGGCCGGAGTCGGTGATGGGCCGCCGCCGGCGTGCGGGGCTACGAGACCCGGGACTCCCGACGAGGCGGGCGCCTTGATCGGCGAAAAGCGGCCTGCAGCGGCGGGCAGGGAGGGCGCTCGGGTCGAGTCTGCCGGCGAGCCTAGGGGATATCGAGGTGCGATGGGTGCGTGTGGGGGCGGGAGTTCACGAAACCGGACGGTGTGGGGTGCCGCAGTCTCGGTGTGCGAGAAAACCGCAGGTCAGTGGGAAGGGAAGCCGTTTCGAGTGCCTCGGGATCCGGTTTCGGCTCCCACTGGGCACTTTCGGTCACCTCAACGGCCTCTGCGAGGTCGCAGCGCCCGAAGCCGACCCCGACCGGGCAGTTTCGGTCTCCGCGCCGGCGTCGAGGAGATCGGAGCACACGAAACCGGCACTCGACGCCCGACTTTCCACCCCGACCCCGCAAAACCGCAGGTCACCGAAACCCGGAGCCCACAACCATCGACAGCGATCCGGTTTCGAGCCCCAACTCCCCTCCAAACACACCCGAAACACCCCGACCCCCTCGAGAAGGCCACCCGGAGGACTCGACCCGACCGCCCACCCGCTCCCTCGCTGCAGGCCGCGTTTCGCCGAGCAAGGCGCCCGTCTCGTCGGGAGTCCCGGGTCTCGTAGCCGAGGCGTGGCGCCGGGGTTGTGGTCGCCGTCGCCGTCGCCGGCCGGACTGTCGGGGTGGGGACTTCGGGGGGACGTGGTGGGGACGGGGAGGGGCAGATCGTGGTTCTGGCGTAAATGTGGTCATATCGGCGATAGCGTGGCCGGTATTGGTTCATGCAGCCCTCGGGGGTGGCACGTTATGACGGCGAAACCCGGCAATCCGGCGCTCGTTCGCGCACGATACGCGCATGGGTGGATTGGGCAGCGGCATCTCTCGGCCGCCTTTCGGGAGTGCGCGGCGGGATTGGGGCTGCGGCTGGATGTGAGCGTGCGGCAGGTTCGACGCTGGGAATCGGCGAACCCGCCTTGGCCGACGCCCGATTACGTACGGGTGCTGGAAAGCATGTTCGGCGTGCCGCTGGATCGGCTGGGGTTCGTCCGCCCGGCGCACTTGGTGGATGTGGATCCGGCGATGGACGACGGCCTTGCCTTCCGGGAACTCAAAGGTGGTGAGCAACCGGGTTGGTGGCGTACGGAGTCCGACGAGATGGCCGGGAACGCGCACTACGCGCGACTGGTGGAGGCGGAACAGTCTGCTGTAGCTGTCCGGTCGTACCTGCCGACCCTGCTTCGCGGTCTGCTGCAAACGTTCGAGTACGCCTTCGCCGTCATTCGAGCCGGTTCACCGACCCTGGCACAGGACGAGGTGTTGCGTCGTGCGAAGCGCCGAGTGGAACGCCTCGACGATGTCACGAAGTCCCCGTCCCCGCAGCGCTCGTTGTGGTTCATCGTTCACGATTCGGCGCTTCGCAATCCGGTCGGTGGGTGGCAGACCCTCGCTGATCAACTCGGTCGTATCTTGGTCGTGCTTTCGCGGCGATCCGACATCCGCCTCCAGGTACTCCCCGACGATGTGGGCGCGCATCCGGGTCTCAACTCCGGACCGTTCACCTGGTACGACTTCGGGAGAGATCGCGTTGTCTACCTCGAAGGACTCACAGGTCGTTCCTGGACCTCTCGTCCGACCTGCCTCGCCGCCCACACGCCGGCCTACGATCATCTGCAAGCGGCTGCCCTGACCGTGGACGAGTCGATCGAACTCGTGGCGAAGCGGGCCCGGGAAGCGGAGATGAACGCATGGGCTTCGAGGACAAGCGTGCCCGGTGGAAGACCTGCAGCCACAGTGGAAACGAAGACTGCGTCGCCGTCGCCCGCCTCGGCTCCGTCGGGGTTCGAGACTCCAAGGTCGTCGACGGACCGATAGTCACCATGCCTCCTGCTGCGTGGCGGGCGCTTCTCGATGGAGTCCGTCTGCGCTGAGTGCGGACAGCGCAACTGGCCTGGGGGAAGCACCGGTTGCGGTGCGCCGGGCGGGCTGTTGCACGTGATTGCCGAGGCGGGCGCGGGATTTCGGGGGTCCGCGTCGGGCGACCAACCTTCTGTAACACCTGCGGCCGGGGACCGGCCCGTGGGGTGTCACCAGGGCAAACGTGGTGTTGGGGTGGGGTCGAAGAGGGCTGTGTCGGGGTGCGCTGTGCTCTTTGGTGACCATGTCACCGGTCTGTGACAGCGCCGTCGTGGGTCGACGACTCCCGTATCGCCCGGGCGTGCGGCCTCGCAATAGTGATCGAGCAAGCACCGCGGGGCCTCGCCGGCTCCGGGCTTCGATCACCGGATACCAAGGGGACGTTCAATGTTCGGGAACCGCAGCAGGGCCTTCCTCCTCTCCGCCGCCGTCGTCGGCGGCGCGATGATGATGACGGCGTGCCAGGGCACCGATTCGGGCAACGCCGCGCAGGGCAACCCGCCCGCCGCCGCTCCGGCGGGCCAGGCCGTCACCCAGCAGTCGTCCGGCGCCTCGACCACCGGCGGCAACCAGGCCGGTGCGAACACCACCGCCGGGACCGGCTCCACCGGCTCCGGCTCCACCGTCAAGGACTCCGGGAAGACCGTCACGCCGAACAAGGCCGCCGGCAACACCTCCGGCGGCGGCAACTCCGGCTCCGGCGGCCCCGCCAAGTGCCGCACCGACGACCTGAGCTTCCTCGCCGACGACGTCACCATCGACGGCGACGGCAACCGCACCGTGGCCGTCACCCTGAACAACCTCGCCGGCGACTGCTCGATGTTCGGCTTCGCCGGCGTCGACCTCAAGACCACCGCCGGACCGATCTCCGCCAAGCGCACCAGCGAACCCGTCTTCCCGATCACCCTCAAGCGCGACACGTCGATCTCCTTCGGCATCCACTACCCGAGCAACGACTCCGGCGGCTCCGGCGTCCGCATCACCGGCCTGCTCGTCACCCCGCCCGGGGAGACCAAGGCCGCCGACATCCCCTGGCCCGGCGCCGCCACCCTCCCCGTCACCGACGGCACCGGCTCCCCCGTCACCGTCGGCCCCATGGGCAGCGCCGGCCAGGGCGGCTGACCCGCGGTCACAGGTAGACCGGATGCAACCGGCCCGAGCGCGCCACGTTGAGGCGTGCGTCGTGGCCGGTGCGGGCGAAGGCGGAGACCAGGCGGCCGTCGACGGCGCCGAGGGCAAGGTCGTGGCGTCGGCCCGACCCGTTCGGGGTGGCGGGCGCGCGCGGGGCGGGCACGTACTCCTGGACCAGCCAGCCGAATTCGAAGGCGTGCTCCACGGCGCCGGTCCAGGCGGCGTCCGGGGATTCCCGGCCGATGACGACCCCGCGACCCCGGGTGTCGAGCGGGTGCTTGAGGACGTAGCGCTCCCGGTCACGGCCCACGGCGCGCAGAACGGCGCCGTCGCACAGCGAGATGTTGCGCGACCAGGGGACGGCCGGCCCGACACGCCGGTGGTCGGCCGCGCCGAACAGGCCGGCGAACAGCGGGTCCGACAGCACGGCCAGGCAGAGTTTGTTGTCCCCGAGGAATCGGCCGCGCAGGCCGTTCTGGACGAAGAGGCTCCGCTTCCGTACCGCCCGCAGGTAGGGCATCGCGTCGACGCCCATCCGCAGCAGGTCCCGGGTCGAGATCTTGGCGTAGGCGTGCGCGATCGGCTCCCCGTCGACGACGGTGGTACCGCCGGGGTCGGTACGCAGGTCGCGCGGATCGGCGTGCACCACGCGGATCCCGATCGCCGTCAGACCGGCCTCGTAGTCGTTTATCTCGTTGCGATTGGCCCCCTGCGGGCACAGCAGGGCGACCGAGCGCGGTCGGACCCCGGTGTGCCGCAGCGCCAGATCGGCCAGCCAACTGCCGGTCCAGGTGGGCACGTCGGCGGGCAGCGGAGCGGGCAGCGCGACCCCCTGTCGGGTCAGCAGCACACGCCACGCGGCCCGGCCCCGGCCCGCCGCGGTGAGTCCGGCGGGGCAGTTCGCGTTGGTCTCCAGCACCCGCAACCGTCCGTCGGGGTGGGGCAGCAGGTCCAGCCGCATCAGATGTACGCGGTGATCGCGCGCCGCGGCGACCTCCTCGCGCAGCGGCTCGGGCACGGTGAGCACCCGGCGCAGTCGCGGATCGTGGTCGTACGCGCTCAGGATCGTCTCGATCATCCGGTGGTACGCGGCGAGGAAGGCGTCCAGTTCCGGGCGCAGTCCCGACCGCAGGCACAGCGGTGGCCCCAGCGGGCGCGGCCGTTGCGCGACCCCGTCCCGCAGGACCAGGGCACGGGTCAGCTCCCGCCCCTGCGGCGTATGCGCCAGCCGAGCCGCGTGTCGGGCGAACGACTCGTCGAGACCCGGCCAGACATGGGCCCCGGGCCCCGCAGGCGGACGGCGCGGGGAATGACGCTTTGTCACGGGCTCGATGCCGGTCCTCCTGACCTTCGTGGCCGGCCGGCCCGGTCGACCTCCTCGGCCCGCGGCCCGCGGCCCGCTTTCCGTCGGTTCGGCGCTCGGCGTCGCCGTCTCCCCGCGCGTGCCGGTGCGGTCGAGCCGATCGAGCCGATCAGACCCGTCGGTCCGATCGAGCCGATCGAGGATCCACGCATCCGCCGCCGCCACCGCATCGGCACCGCCTGTCACCACGAGCCTCCCGGTTCGACTGTATCCACCCACCGAACCCGGCAAACCGGACAACAACCAGGCACGCCACCGACCCCCGGCCGCACCGCACCGACCGCCAGGGCCCACCCGTGCCGTAACAGGCGGCACTTTCCGGCCACTTCTGGTTTGCTGGGATCAAACGTTTTCAGTCACAAGCCGGAAAGGGCTTGGTTCCGCGTGGAGTTGTTCGCGATTGTCTTCGTCTCCGTGGCCGGCGGGGGCGTTCTCGTCCGCGCGCGCACGGTCGTCCGGATGTACGAACTCGCCGCATGGCAGCGCTGGTTGCCGCTGGGTCTCGCGCTGATCGGGATCGCCACGAGTCTGCTGCGGGCCGAGGACGTGGTGCCGGTCGCCGGGCTGATCGCCCTGCCGTGCTACGTGGCCTCGGTGTTGTTCGCCCAGGCGGGGATCCAGCACGCCGTCGACGAGGCGGCCCGGCGTCGCCGAAGCGACGTCACGATCCCGGCCCCGGACCCAGACCGAACACCCGCCAGCGCTTGGGGGTGACCACGCCCAGGCTGGTGCCCTCGCGGGACAGCGGGCGCTGCTGTTGCGCCAGCCCCGCCTCGCCCAGGATGTGCCGCATCGCGAATTCCCAGCGCTCCTGCGCCCATTCGTCCTCGCGCATGGCCACCTCGCCCCACACGATGACGTGCGCGATGTCGCCATCGCGCGCCATCGACAGACACACCCGCGGATCGTGTTCCAGATTCGCCTTCTTGGTGCGACCGGTGAGGCTGAGGTAGAGGTACTCGTCGTCGTACGCCAGCATCACCGGGGTCACGTGCGGTTCCCCCGTCGGGGTCACCGTGCCCACGTGCACCCAGTGCTCCGGGTCGCCGAGCATCGCGTCCAGAGCCGTCTTCAGTTCGGGGTCGATCACGGAGGATCCGCCTTTCGCAGCACAGGGGCCTCACTGCCACCGTACTGCGCCTCCCACCCCACCGGTCACGGGATCACCGTCCCAACGGTGTACGGAAATCGTCTAGAAGTCGTCCGGATACGGTGCCGACACCACCTCGACCACGCTCGGCGCCGGTGTCGCGTACCCCGGCAGCAGCTCGGACAGCAGTGCCCGCACCGCCCTCGTGTCGTTGACCGCCGCCGCCTCGTACAGCTCCGGCAGCCGGACCACCGCGTCCAGGGCCTGCCCCGGCGGCACCGTCGCCTGGATCCGCCGGTGCTCGGTGGGCAGTCGTTCCTCGCCGGCGGCGAACAGCGCCTCGTTGAGCTTCTCGCCGGGCCGCAGGCCGGTGAACCGGATCGGCACATTGGGCAGGTTCACCTGTTCGGCGAACTTGTGCACCAGGTCCACGATCCGTACCGGCTCGCCCATGTCGAGGACGAAGATCTCCCCGCCCTGGGCCATCCGGCCCGCCTCCAGGACCAGCCCGACGGCCTCCTCGATGGTCATGAAGAACCGGGTGACGTCGGGGTGCGTGACGGTGACCGGGCCGCCGGCGCGCAGTTGCTCGGCCAGTACGGACAGCAGCGAGCCGCGGCTGCCCAGCACGTTGCCGAACCGCACACCCGCGAACACCCCGGGCGCCTGCGTGTTCGCCTGCACGATCAGCTCGGCCAGCCGCTTGGTGGCGCCGAGCACCGAGACCGGGTCCGCCGCCTTGTCGGTGGAGATCAGCACGAAGCGTTCGACCCCGATGTCCAGGGCCGCCCGGACCAGGTTCTCCGTACCCAGCACATTGGACTTCACCGCCTCGCACGGATGCCGCTCGAGCAGCGGCAGGTGCTTGTGCGCGGCGGCGTGGAAGACCACCTCCGGCTTGAGTTCGTGGAAGAGCTGCTCGATCCGCGGCCGATCCCGGATGTCGGCGATCACCAACGACTCGTCGTCGAGCAACGCCTCGCCCCACACGTCGAGTTGCAACCGATGCAGGTTGGACTCGTCGTGGTCGAGCATGTACATCCGGCTCGGTCCGAAGCCGAACACCTGGCGGCACAGCTCGCTGCCGATCGAGCCGCCGGCGCCGGTGATCAGCACCCGACGCCCGGCGATCACCTCGCGCACCGACGCCGAGACCACGTGCAGTTCCTGCCGACCGATCAGCCGGTTGACGTCGAGCATGCGCATGTCGCTGCCGACCACGTCGCGCCGCAACGCGACCAGGAAGGACGGCAGATATCGCACGGCGGCGCCGATCGCGGCCGCGCCGGCGGCGACCTTGCGGAACTCCTCGTGCGGAAGGCCCGGGATGGCCAGGACGACCACCTCGATGCCATGCTCCAATGCCACGTCGGTCAGGGCGTCGAGACCGCCCAGGACCGGAAGCAGATGTTGTGGATTGTCCGCGTCGGCGACCCGGACCCCGTCCTTGTCCGGATCGTCGTCGAGAAATCCGATCGGACGCAACCCGAAATCGGGCGTCCGCAACAGATCCCTCGCCAACGCGCTGCCCGCCGACCCGGCCCCCACGACCAGGGTTCGCAGACCCGCTCCAGATACGTCCGTCGCTGCCGAACTCCGACCCATCAAGCCCCCCTCGGTCAGGAGCAGCGTGATCGGCCTCGGATCGTGCACCGACCACACGCGGCACCGACACGCCGGTGCAGCCAGGCGTCCCGCCTCGTCGCACCACGCCCACCCCGGCGGTCGTACGCAACTGCCCCTATTGCCCCCACAACCCCCGACGGCCCCACGATCACGGCGTCACTTGCGGCCCAGGCGCATCGGGTGGACCAACAGCCGCGCAGGCAACCACCGGCACTCGGGATTCAGCGTAAGGCCCGTCCCGGGCCGCCGTCGCGGTTTTGCCCAAACGCCCGAGAGTTTGGTGTTTGCCGTTTGCGCGACGGAACGCCGCGCGGCTCCGCCACGTCCCCTTCTGTTCCCCGAGCACGAGAATCGGGCCCCACCCGTTCCGTCGCCCGGGCACGCGGATCGGCCCCACCCGCGACACACGCGGATGGGGCCGATCCCGAGTCCTGCGACCGCTCAGTCCACCACCGGCGGAGCCGTGGTGCGGTCGCCCACCCACGTCTCCTCCTCCTCGCGCAGGTAGTCGGCGCGCTGCCGCCGGTCGCGCCGGTCGCGCTCCCCGCCGCCCGCGCCCATCCCGCCGCCGCGCATCCCGCCGCGACCGGCGCCGGTCTGGCCGCCCGCACCCGCGCCCGCCCGCCCGGCCAGACCGGTGCCGCCGGAGGAGAACCGGCCGGACCCGCTCGCGGTACGCGGAGTACCGCCGACCACGCCACCGCTCTGCCCGGTGAACCGGCGCCCACCCGCGCCCCCGGGCCTGCCGCCGGACGGGTGCTCGCCGCCACCGCCGCCGCCGGGGCCGCGCCCGAAGGGCCGACCACCGGTGACCGGCTCGGTCGACGACTGGACGTTGGGGTTGCGCCCGTTGCCGAGAAGCGGGTTCGAGGTCAACTGGGCCTTGGTGACCCCGGTCTTGCCACCGGGCGGGATGCCGCCCTTGCCGCCGCCGAGCCCCGGCGGGAAGCCGCCGGGCAGACCACCGGGCGGATTCTGCTGGAAGGGACCGCTGCCACCGGGACCGGGCAGACCGGGACCCGTGGGCCCGGGGTCCGCCACCGGCGTGGGCCCGTTCTGGAACGGACCGGTGCCCTGGAGGTCGGTACCGGCCGGCGACACGTGGCCGCCGGGACTTCCGACACCCCCGGACCCCGAGCCGCCCGAACCCGAGCCGTCGGAGCCGGAGTACACCACGCCGCCGCCGTCCCCGTTGGGCCCGTGCCCGGGGATCAGCGTCCCGCCGTCACGACCCGTCCTGGTCCGTACCGTCGAGTTGTTGCCGCTCCGCCGAGGGTCGCCGGTCGTATCGCGGCCGCCGTTGTGCGTCACGTGCGGCAGCGCGGGCAGCGGCGGGAATTCCACCACCGGCGCCTTGGCCAGCGTCTCGGTGGTCACCGTGTAGGTGCTGCCCAGGCTCTCCATCCGCCGGATGGCCTCCTGGCGCGCCTGCTCCAACTCGGTCTTGGCCGAGGCGACCAGAACCTTCTTGTCGGGGCTGTCGCCGGGTTGGCACAGCAGCTTCTTGTCACCGTTGCTGTCCACGATGACCTTGGCGTTCGCCGGCACCTCCGGCATGGTCAGCAGCGCGAAGCTCAACTCGCTGCCCGCGTGGTCCATCGCGGTGCCGACCGTGCCCGAGTGCTCCGCGAACTTGCGCGTCGCGACCATGACCTTGCCGGCCCAATCGCGGAAGCTGTCGGCGGACTTGCCCTTCCACTCCAGTCGGCTGATCCGCGTCTCCAACGCCGTCGTCAGCGTCTCCAGCGTCTCCTTGGCATCGAGCAACGCCTTTCCCGACGCCGTCAGTTCGGCGGGTCGCGCGCCGTCGATCATCTTCTTCAGCGCCTCGTGCGAAAACTCGTCGAACTTGGTGGGACCGTCTCCCCACCCGCCGCCACCGCCCGCATCCGCAACCATCTCGTCACCCCGTCCCCGTAGTCCGCGTCACGTCGAATCGGACCCCGTTCAGGGGGTCTTCGCCGGCGGCGCGGGAGCCGGCGCGTTGTTCGCGTAGTCCTGTTGCAGAGCCTTGTACTTGGCGGTGAACTCCGCCTCGTTGCCCTCGTACGTGCCCTGCACGTACTGGACGGTCATCTGCATCGCCTCGATCTGGCGCTTGAGCTGCGTCGAGAGGTCGATCAGCTCCGAGCGCACGTCGACGTAGGCCGACCACAGCCGGATCGCCTCGCCGAAGTTGCCCGAGGCGTCCAGCTCGACGCGGTTGTCCACCAGCTTGTGCGGTGCCGCGGTGGACGCGTCCAGGTCGTCCAACGCGCGCTGGACGTCCTTCTGGAACTGCACCATCGATTCCAGACCGACGGACAGCGCCTGCATGTCCGACGACGAAACCCCCACGGGCCCGCCGTCACCGGTATCCGCGATGAGCACCATCTGCCACACTCCCCCGTGCGTGGAGCCGATACCTCACCCCGTCACCACGCAGCTAGTTACCAACGCACCGCGCGTGCCCCACATCCGAGGCGGCGCATCGCGGCACACCCGTATCCGTGTCCTCAGACTACCCAGCCGATATGACCGATGGGTACGGGGTAACCCTCGCTTCGGACGGTGACCGGGTATCGATTCGGTGAACCACGAACGCGCGGAATACCCGACATGTCCCATCGCCGGGTCCCCCGATGCGAACTATTCGGCCTCTTCGGCCAGTTCCAGCCAGCGCATCTCCAACTCGTCCCGCTCGTCCCGGATCGCGCGCAGCTCGGCGTCGAGCGCGGAGACCTTGTCGAAGTCGGTGGCATGCTCGGCCAGGCCGTCGTGCACCTTCTTCTCCCGGTCGGCCAGCTTGGTCAACTGCCGCTCGACACGCTGGAGTTCCTTCTTCGCCGCCCGGGTGTCCCCGCCACTGCGGCGGACCGGCGCGGCGGCGGTGGCGCCCGCCTCGACGACGGCGTGCCGGCGCTGGAGGTATTCCTCGATGCCGCCCGGCAACATCCGCAAGGTACGGTCGCCGAGCAGCGCGAGCACCGTGTCGGTGGTGCGCTCGACGAAGTAGCGGTCGTGGCTGACGATCACCAGCGAACCCGGCCAGCCGTCGAGCAGGTCCTCGAGCTGGGTCAGCGTCTCGATGTCGAGGTCGTTGGTCGGTTCGTCCATGAACAGCACGTTGGGCTCGTCCATCAGCAGCCGCAGCAGCTGCAACCGGCGCCGCTCGCCACCGGACAGGTCGGCGACCGGCGTCCACTGCTTCTCGCCGGTGAAGCCGAACTGCTCGCACAGCTGACCGGCGGTCAGCTCCTTGCCCTTGCCGATCTCGACCCGCTCGCGCACCTGGGAGACCGCCTCCAGGACCCGCAACGTGCCCGGCAGTTCGACGACCTCCTGGGAGAGGTAGGCGAGCTTGACGGTGCGCCCGACCACGATCTTGCCCGCGGCCGGCTGCCGGTCCTCGTAGGCCGCGTCCTTGAGCGCGCGAAGCAGCGAGGTCTTGCCCGCGCCGTTGACCCCGACCAGGCCGATCCGGTCGCCCGGGCCCAGGTTCCAGGTCAGGTGCTCCAGGAGGGTCTTGGGGCCCGCCTCGATCCGTACGTCGAGCAGTTCGAACACGGTCTTGCCCAGGCGCGCGTTGGCGAAGCCGCGCAGCGCCAGGGTGTCGCGCGGCGGCGGCTCGTCGGCGATCAGCTCGTTCGCCGCCTCGATCCGGAACTTGGGCTTGGAGGTGCGCGCGGGGGCGCCGCGGCGCAGCCAGGCCAGCTCCTTGCGGACCAGGTTCTGCCGCTTGGTCTCCTCGGTGCTCGCGATCCGCGCGCGCTCGGCGCGGGCCAGGACGTACGCCGAGTAGCCGCCCTCGTAGTCGTGCACCTTGCCGCCCTGCACGTCCCACGTGCGGGTGCAGACCTCGTCCAGGAACCAGCGGTCGTGGGTGACCACGACGAGCGCGGAGCGCCGGGTCTTGAGGTGCCCGGCCAGCCAGGCGATGCCCTCGACGTCGAGGTGGTTGGTCGGCTCGTCGAGGATGATCAGGTCGTGCTCTTCGATCAGCAGCTTGGCCAGCGCGATCCGGCGCCGCTCACCGCCGGACAGCGGGCCGATCACCGAGTCGATGCCGCTCTCGAAGCCGGGCATGGACAAGCCGCCGAACAGCCCGGTCAGCACATCGCGGATGCGCGCGTCGCCCGCCCACTCGTGCTCGGGGCGGTCGCCGACGATCTCCCGGCGCACGGTGGCCGTCGGATCGAGGTCGTCCTGCTGGCTGAGGATGCCCAGGCTGAGCCCGCCCACGTGGGTGACCCGGCCCGAATCGACCGGTTCCCGCTGGGCCATCACCCGGATCAGCGTGGTCTTGCCGTCACCGTTGCGACCCACGACCCCGATCCGGTCGCCTTCGGCCACACCGAGGGACACTTCGTCGAGCAGGGTGCGCATGACGTACGCCTTGCCGACTGACTCAAGATTGACCAGGTTCGCCATCAGACCGAACCGCCGTACCGCAACGCTCGCATTCGACCAAGCCTAACGGTCCCCACTACACCGTGTTCTCGCGCTCCACCGGAACGACCCGGCGCGGCAGTACCCGGGCCCCGGGCACCGCGCCGAACGCGACCCGCGCGGCCCGGCAGGTGCCGGAGTCGGTCAGCCGCTCGGCCACCAGGTGGGCGGTCTCCCGGTCCGGTGCCAGGAACGCGCAGGTGGGTCCGGAGCCGGAGACCAGCGAGCCGACGGCGCCCGCGGCCATCCCCGCCGCGAGCGTCGCGGCCAGCGCGGGCCGCAGCGACAGCGCGGCCGGTTGCAGATCGTTGACCAGGTTCGCGCCCAGCGCGTGCGCGTCGCCCGCCCGCAGCGCGGCGATCAACTCGGCCCGCGGCGCGGGCGGCCCGACGGGCTCGCCGGCCAGCTCGCGCAGCCGGTCGCACTCGCCGTAGACGGCGGGCGTGGACAGCCCGCCGTCGGCGAGCGCGAAGACCCAGTGGAAGCGCGCCGTGGTCGGCACCGACGCCAGCCGCTCGCCCCGCCCGGTGCCGATCGCGGTCCCGCCCAGGTCGGAGAACGGTACGTCGCTGCCCAGCTCCGCGCCGAGCCGGCGCAACATCGGGCGCGGGGTGTCGCCGCGCCACAGCGTGTCGCACGCGAGCAGCGTGGCCGCGGCGTCCGCGCTGCCGCCGGCCATGCCGCCCGCGACCGGGATGCCCTTGCGGATGTGGATGCCCACGTTCGGCTCGCGGCCGAGCCGGTCGGCGAGCAGGATCGCCGCGCGCGCGGCCAGGTTGTTGTGGTCCAGCGGGACGTCGCCGACGCCCTCGCCCTCGCAGGTCACCTCGAGCCGGTCCGCGGGGGTGACGGTGACCTCGTCGTACAGCGACACGGCGTGGAAGACGCTGACCAGCTCGTGAAAGCCGTCGGGCCGCACACCACCGACCGCGAGCTGCAGATTGACCTTCGCGGGAACGCTGACGGTGACGGAAGACACGGCTAGTGGAACTCCTTCGTGGCCCGGTCGGGCCTCTTCGGACGCGGGCCGTGCGAACTCCCCGGCACCGTCGCCGATGGTATCGACGGCGGCACCCGGCACTCAGTCGCGGGGCTCGTTCGGGGCGGCTTCGGGGCGGCTGTCGGGGCGGTGCTCGGCGATCCGGGCGAACTCCGCCACCCCCAGCGCCTCGCCGCGCGTGCGCGGGTCGATCCCGGCCGCGCGCAGCGCCTCCTCGGCCCCGGCCGCCGAGCCGGCCCAGCCCGCCAGCGCCGCCCGCAGCGTCTTGCGCCGCTGCGCGAAGGCCGCGTCCACCACCGCGAACACCTCCGCGCGGGTCGCGGTGGTCGGCGGCGGGTCGCGGCGTACGAACGACACCAGGCCGGAGTCGACGTTGGGCGCGGGCCAGAACACGTTGCGCCCGATCGCACCCGCGCGCTTGACGTCCGCGTACCAGGCGGCCTTGACCGACGGCACCCCGTACACCTTGCCGCCGGGCGTCGCCGCGAGCCGGTCGGCCACCTCCGACTGCACCATCACCAGCAGTCGATCGAGCGAGGGGAAGGTCTGGAGCATGTGCAGCAGCACCGGCACCGAGACGTTGTAGGGCAGGTTCGCCACCAACGCGGTGGGCGCCGGGCCGGGCAGCTCGGCGACCGTCATGGCGTCGGCGTGCACGAGCGCGAAATCGGCCGCCCGCTCCGGCATCCGGGCCGCGATCGTGGTCGGCAGGTGCCGGGCCAGGACCGGGTCGATCTCGATCGCGACCACCCGCGCGGCGCTCTCCAGCAGGGCCAGGGTCAACGAGCCGAGGCCGGGGCCGATCTCGACGACGACGTCGTCGGGCCGCACACCCGCGGTCCGCACGATGCGGCGCACCGTGTTGGCGTCGATCACGAAGTTCTGGCCGAGCTGTTTGGTCGGGCGCACACCCAGGGCCTCGGCGAGCGCACGGATGTCCGCGGCACCGAGGAGTCCCGGTCCCGCGGGAAGATCACTCACGAGAAGAGCCTACTGCCGCACAGCGGCCACGGACTCGCCCCGCGCTGGACATACATGAGCTTTGCCCGATATGTCTGCTCGGACGCGGGCGCCTGACTGGCCACCCCGGTACCGCCCATCGACTGCCAGGTCTGCGCGTCGAACTGGTAGAGCCCGTGATAGGTCCCCGAGCCGTCCACCACGTTCGCCCGGCCGCCCGACTCGCACTGCGCGAGCGCGTTCCAGTTGAGCTGGTCGGCCCCGGCCACCGAGTTCGGCATCTCCTTGGTGCCGACCTTGACGATCTGGGTGACCGGCTCCTTGATCACCTTCTCCGAGATCTTGCGCGGCTCCTGCTTGACGCCGTTGACCGTCTCGTACGAGTAGGTGATCTGCCGCAGCCCGACCACGCCCTTGGTGGCGACCTCCTCGGTGCCCTTGAACTGGGTCGGGTCGTCCTGCTTGGTGGTCTTGAACGGGATCTTCTCGTCCTTGGTCACGGTGGTGCCGGTGACCCGCAGGATCGAGATGGTCTGCCCCTGCTGCGGATACGCGTCGGTCGGCACGTCCATCCGGTCCTGCGGCCCTATCGCGATGCCCGCCTGGTCCAGGGCGGCCTGCACGGTGGCCGCGTTGGTCCGCAGCGGGATGGTCTTGCCGTCGACCAGGAACGTGATCGCGCGTTCGGTGCGCACGTCCAGGTTGAGCCCCTGCCGGCCGATCGGCAGATCGCGCGAGACGGACAGGTAGGCGCCGTCCGCCCGCACCCCGACCTGCTCCAGCGCCTCGGCCACCGACTTCGCGGTCACCCAGACCTGCTGCGGCCGGCCGTCGACGGTCAGGGTCAGCAGGCGGCCGTAGCGCACCGCGATCCGATCGCCGTCCTCGATGCCCGCCTTGCGGCCGGGCGCGACGATGTCGTGCTCGCCCACCTTGACGTCCTGGCGGTCGAGCAGCCCGGAGACGTCGGAGGCGAAGGTGTGCACGGTGCGCTCCTCGCCGTCCACGACGAGCTTGACCGTCTTGTCGTAGGCGACGAAGGCGGTGGTGCCGCCGACCAGGACGGCGACCACCAGGGCCTGCGGGACGAGCGAGCGCAGGGACGGGCCGGGGCGGCTGCCGCCCCTCCCCGCCCGGGCGGAGGTACGCCTGCGGGCGGAGCCGGCGGAACGACTCAAGGGTGCTCCTGAGGGGTTTCCGGGGGTCGGGTCCGGGGGTGTGATCCCGGGTGCGGGCCGAGGTTCCGCCCGACGAGCACCGGACTGTACACCGGCCCGGGACGCGGGCCGGCCGCCGCCCGGTCGTCCGGGTGACGGGCGGCCGGCGCGCACCGGCCCGCGGCGGGCCGGCGGGGCAACTACGCGGGCGCGAACGCGCGTTCGGCGTTGGCCGCGAGCGCGGCGGCCAGCTCGTCCTCGGCCAGGCCCTTGACCTCGGCCATCGCCCGTACGGTGATCGGCACGAGGTAGGGCGCGTTGGGACGACCCCGGTAGGGCACCGGGGTCAGGAACGGCGCGTCGGTCTCGACCAGGATCAGCTCGGTCGGGGCCACCGTCAGCGCGTCGCGCAGCGGCTGCGCGCTCGGGTAGGTCACGTTGCCCGCGAAGGACATCAGGTAGCCGTACTCGGCGCAGGTCTTCGCCATCTCGGCGTCACCCGAGAAG
The DNA here is from genome assembly GCF_003967355.1 of Embleya hyalina. Taxonomy (GTDB): domain Bacteria; phylum Actinomycetota; class Actinomycetes; order Streptomycetales; family Streptomycetaceae; genus Embleya; species Embleya hyalina. Next base: position 235,710 of record NZ_BIFH01000015.1, read on the forward strand.
CAGTGGAAGACCACCCGCTCCGGGGCGCCCTCCTCGGCCAGGATCCGCAACACGTCGGCGTGTGCCTCGCGGTCGTGGATCACCAGCGGCTTGCGGTGCCGCTTGGCGATCCCGATGTGTCGGCGGAACGACTCCTGCTGGGTCGCCACGCCCTCGTCGCCGGTGCGGAAGTAGTCCAGGCCGGTCTCGCCGACCCCGCGCACGTGCGGCAGCGCGGCGAGCCGGTCGATCTCGGCGATCGCCGCGTCCAGGGCGGCCGCCCCACCGGGCGGGCGCCGCTGTCCGGACCACCCGTCGGGGTCGCCGAGCACGATCCGCGGCGCCTCGTTCGGGTGCAGCGCCACGGTGGCGTGCACCCGCTCGTGCGCGGCCGCGATCTCCGCCGCCCAGACCGAGGACGGCACGTCGATGCCGACCTGGACGAGGGTGTCCACCCCGACCGCGGCGGCGGCCGACAACGCGTCGGCCGGCGTCGTGTCCTGGAGGTCCAGATGCGTGTGCGCGTCCCAGACCGGCACCCGCAGCGGATCCGGGGCGGGCGGCGGGGTGGTGTCCCGAGGCCCGCCGTCCCGCCGCTTGCGCTTGCTCACCTACGCGTCCGCCTTCTTCTCTTCCAGCCTCGGGAACAACACCGCGCCCTTGGTGATCACGGCCCCTTCGGGCAACCGCCCCCAGCGGCCCGCGTCCTGCACGTGCTGCGCGTCGAGCGCGCCCAGGTGGGCCTCGGCGCCGAGCGAGTCCCACAACTTGTGCGCGGTCTCCGGCATCACCGGGTTGAGCAGCACGGCGAGCGCGCGCAGCGACTCGGCCGAGGTGTACAGGATCGTGGCCAGCCGGGCCCGGCCCTCGGGGCTGTCGTCCTTGGCCACCTTCCACGGCTCCTGCTCCGTGATGTAGCCGTTGACCAGCTTCACGTAGCCGAACACCGCGTCCAGACCGGCCTGGAAGTCGAGCGCGCGGACCCGGTCGTCGGCGATCGAGACCGTCTCGATCAGCGCGCTGTGCAGCACGCCCTCGGCGTCCCCGTCGGCGGTGGAGGCGGGCAGCGCGCCGTCGAAGTACTTGCCGACCATGGCCGCCACGCGCGAGGCCAGGTTGCCGAAGTCGTTGGCCAGCTCGGAGGTGTACCGCGCGGAGAAGTCCTCCCACGAGAACGACCCGTCCTGGCCGAACTGGATCGCGCGCAGGAAGTAGTAGCGGTAGGCGTCGACACCGAAGTGGTCGGTGAGCTGCCGCGGCGAGATGCCGGTCAGGTTCGACTTGCTCATCTTCTCGCCGCCGACCATCAGCCAGCCGTTCGCGAACACCCGCCCCGGCACCGGCAGGCCGTTGGCCATCAGCATCGCGGGCCAGATCACCGCGTGGAAGCGCAGGATGTCCTTGCCGACCAGGTGCACGTCGGCCGGGAAGGTCTGCTCGAACTTCGCCTGGTCCGCGCCGTAGCCGACGGCGGTGGCGTAGTTGAGCAGCGCGTCGATCCACACGTAGATGACGTGCTTGGGGTCCCACGGCACCGGGATGCCCCAGTCGAACGTGGACCGCGAGATGGACAGGTCCTGCAGGCCCTGTCGGACGAACTGCAACACCTCGTTGCGGGCCGAGGCCGGCTGGATGAAGTCCGGGTTGGCCTCGTAGAACTCGAGCAGCCGCGGACCGTACTCGGAGAGCTTGAAGAAGTAGTTCTCCTCCTTGAGCATCTCCACCGGACGCTTGTGGATCGGGCACAACTTCTGCCCGTCCTCGCCGTCGATCAGATCACCCGGCGCCTTGTACTCCTCGCACGCGACGCAGTACGGGCCCTCGTAGCCGCCCTTGTAGATCTCGCCCTTGTCGAACAGGTCCTGGACGAACTCCTGGACCCGGGCGGTGTGTCGCAGCTCGGTGGTGCGGATGAAGTCGTCGTTCGCGATCTCCAGGTGCTCCCACAGCGGCTTCCACGCCTCCGTGACCAGCTTGTCGCACCACTCCTGCGGAGTGACCCCGTTCGCCTCGGCCGTGCGCATGATCTTCTGACCGTGCTCGTCCGTGCCGGTGAGGAACCACACCTTCTCGCCGCGCTGGCGGTGCCAGCGGGTGAGCACGTCGCCTGCGACGGTCGTATAGGCGTGGCCCAGGTGCGGGGCGTCATTTACGTAGTAAATGGGCGTTGTGACATAGAACGCCTTCGTGCGCTCGCCCGCAGTGTGTTCAGTGGTTCCAGTGGCCGCCATACCCGGAATCCTACGGCCGACGGACCGCCGCCCGCCCCCGAGTATCCCCGGGGGCGGGCGGCGGCGTCCGGGCGACCCGGATCGGGGTCAGGCGGAGCGGTGCAGCGAGGGCAGGTGCCACCGCGAGGCGCCGCGCGGGGCGGGCACCTTGGCCGGCTTCGGGGCCTTGGGGGCCTTCGGGGTCTTGGCGGCCTTGACCGGCTTCACGGCCTTGACCGCCGCGACGGACCCGGAGGTACCGGCCGCCGAGGCGACCCGTCCGGCGGGCAGTATCCGCAGCCGGGTGCCGTCGCAGTGCTCGCACGCCGGCTTGGTGAACGGGGACGGCACAAGGGTCCCCTCGGAGTAGTAGCGGCACAGGCGCAATCCGTGCAGATCGGTCGCGTGGTGAATCTCGTAGTCGCGTTCCCAGCCTCGACCACACGACATACAGACGAAGGAGTAGGACTCGTGCACCACCGTCGGGTTCTCCATGACGACCTCCTCACACGGGTGGGCCCGCCGACTGGTTCGAGGGCTTCCCGTGACCGGTATCCATGGAATGCCCGAGGGGGCCGCGACGTATCGACCCGAACGGTTCCTTGACGGGGGGCACTACGGAATATTGATATTCCGAAAGACTCATCACCCGATCGAGTGCAGCGCCCTACCTGCCCGTTGCACGCGCTTGACCGTCGCGCCGTGCGCGGCGCGAGCGACGCGGACACGCCGGGTGGCGAGTGATTCACAGAGCGTTTCGGAAGGGGTGGATCGGGGCGATCCGGACGCCCGTGCCGACCTACTTGCCCGCCTGGGCCGCCTTGGCCGCCACCACCGCGTCGAAGACCGTGCGCTTGGGCACGCCGACCTCCGCGGCCACCGCCGCGATCGCCTCCTTGCGCGGCTGTCCGGCGGCCTCGCGTCCGGCCACCAGCGCGACGAGGTCGGCCGGGCCGAGCTGCGACGGGTCGGCCGGCGGCGCGCCCGCGACCACCACGGTGATCTCGCCGCGCACGCCCGGCTCCGCCCACACGGCGAGTTCGGCCAGGGTGTCCCGGCGGACCTCCTCGTACGTCTTGGTCAACTCGCGACACACCGCGCCGCGCCGTTCGGCGCCCAGCGCCTCGGCCATCGCGGCCAGCGACTCGGCGAGCCGGTGCGGCGCCTCGAAGAACACCATCGTGCGCGGCTCGGCGGCCAACTCGGCGAGGCGTCGGGACCGCTCCCCGGCCTTTCGGGGCAGGAAGCCCTCGAAGCAGAACCGGTCCACCGGCAGACCGGACAGCGCCAGCGCGGTCAGCACCGCCGACGGTCCAGGTACGGCCGTCACCCGGATGTCCTCCGCCACCGCGGCCTCGACCAGGCGATATCCCGGATCGGACACCGACGGCATCCCGGCGTCGGTGATCAGGAGCACCCGCTTGCCCTCGCGCAACGCCCGGACCAGGTCCGGAGTGCGCGCCGCCTCGTTGCCCTCGAAGTACGACACCACGCGCCCCGGCACCTCCACGCCGAGCGCGCCGGCCAGTCTGCGCAGCCGGCGGGTGTCCTCGGCGGCCACCACGTCGGCCGTGCCCAGCTCCGCGGCGAGTCGCGCGGGCGCGTCGCCCACGTCACCGATGGGGGTGCCGGCGAGTACGAGTACGCCGCTCTGAGAGGTGTGCTGTTCGTGTTCCACCCGGCCATCCTCTCCTTTCGCGCGCCCGGTCTCGCCCGCGCGTCAATACGATGCTCCGGTGACGAGTGACGTGGCGACCGATCAGCCGACCCGAAAGCGTGCCCCACAGGGGGATGCGGATTCCCCCGGCGACCCGGGGACCGCACGTCCGGAGCCGCGCGGTTGGGCCTGGTCGTTGGCTCGGTTCGGGTATCGGGATCGGCCGCCGACCTCGCTGCGCGAGCGGCTGGTGCCGTCGTACACCGACAACAGCGCCTACACCGGCGGCGGCTGGCTGCCGTGCATCCTGGTGACGCTCCTGGCCGGATTCATCCGCTTCTGGAACCTCGGCAAACCCAAAGCGGTGATATTCGACGAGACCTACTACGCCAAGGACGCCTGGTCGCTCCTCAAACTCGGCTACGAGGGCACCTGGCCCAAGGAGGCCAACGACCAGATCCTCGCCGGACAGACCGACACCCTCCAGACCCAGGGCTCCTACATCGTCCACCCGCCCATCGGGAAATGGACCATCGCACTCGGCGAACAACTCTTCGGACTCACCCCGTTCGGATGGCGCTTCGCCCTCGCCGTCCTGGGCACCCTGTCCGTCCTCATGCTCTGCCGCATCGGCCGCCGCCTCCTCCGCTCCACCCTCCTGGGCTGCGTCGCCGGACTCCTCATGGCCCTCGACGGCCTCCACTTCGTCATGAGCCGCACCTCCCTCCTCGACCTCGTCCTGATGTTCTGGATCCTCGCCGCCTTCGGCGCCCTGCTCATCGACCGCGACGACACCCGAGCCCTCGCCGCCCGCATGTTCAAGGACGGACCCGACGCCACCCGCGCCGCCACCGCACGCTTCGGCCTGCGCCCCTGGCGCATCGTCGCCGGCATCTGCCTCGGCCTCGCCTGCGGCACCAAATGGAGCGGCGTCTACGTCCTCGCCGCCCTCGGCGTCCTCACCGTCCTGTGGGACGCCGGCACCCGCCGCGCCTGCGGCGCACGCCGCCCCTACCGCGCCACCCTGCGCCACGACGTCCTCTTCGCGTTCCTGTCCACCGTCGCCGTCGCCCTGGGCATCTACATCTGGTCCTGGACCGGCTGGTTCCTCACCGACAACGGCTACTTCCGCCACTGGGCCGACGACCGCGCCGGACTGTCCCCCGACCACGTCCTCGGCATCCCACTCCCCCAATTCGGCATGACCTGGGTCCCCGCACCCCTACGCAGCCTCTGGCACTACCACGCCGAAATGTGGTCCTTCCACACCGGCCTGGACAGCCCACACCCCTACCAGTCGAACCCATGGAGCTGGCTGGTCCTGGGCAGACCGGTGGCGTACTACTTCGAAACGGTCCACCAGGGCACGGCGGGCTGCACCGAACAGGACTGCTACCAAACCGTCCTCGGCATCGGCACCCCACTCCTGTGGTGGACCGGGGTGGTCGCGGTCGGCTACCTGCTGTTCCGCTGGGCCGGTCGGCGCGACTGGCGCGCCGGCGCCATCCTGTGCGGCCTGGCCGCCGCCTACCTCCCCTGGATGGCGTACCAGCAACGCACGATCTTCCTCTTCTACGCCGTCGCGTTCGTCCCGTTCCTGTGCCTGGCGGTGACGATGATGCTCGGCGCACTGCTCGGCCCACCGGGAGCCACCGAACGCCGACGCGCGTGGGGCACCGCGGGGGTCGTCGCGATCATCGCCCTGATCGCCTGGAACTTCCTGTACTTCTACCCGATCTTCACCGGTGAGACGATCACCCGCAGCGGATGGCTGGACCGCATGTGGTTCAGCACCTGGATCTAGGGCGCGATGTCGCCGTCGATGCCGAGGGAGGCTGCACCGGTGCCCGTCACTCGGGAGCAGGACATACGCAGGCGAGCCATCGACGCGACCCGCGACCTGGCCGCGGAGGGCGGCTACGACAGCGTGCAGATGCGCGACGTGGTCCGCCTGTCCCGGCTCTCCTCGGCGACCATCTACCGGCACTTCTCCTCGAAGGACCACCTGCTCGCGGCCACCCACCTGGAGTGGATCGCGGCCCTGGAACGCAGCGGCGCGGCCCGTCCGGACGGCGCGAACGCGGCCGAGCGGGTCTGCGCGATCCTGCGCGACACCTGCCGCACGATGGCCCGCCACCCCCGCCTGACCGCCGCCCTGATCCACGCCCTCGGCTCCTCCGACCCGGGCGTCGGCGACTGCCATCGCGAAATCAACCGCATCATGAACACGATGTTCCGCACGGCCCTGGCCGACGAGGTGACCAACGCCGACGAGTTCGTTCACCTGTTGGGCATCGCCTGGGAAGGCGCCCTGTTCAGCTGGGCCTTCGGCCGAATGACCATGACAGAGGTCGAACACACGGTCTGCCGAGCCACCCACCTACTCCTACTCGGCACCACCACAGAGGCCGCCACAACCCCCTGACAAACCCGAAACAAGCCACACACCCAAGCCCGTCGAAACCCAGCCCGTCCGGCGCCTGAGGACGCCCAACGCAGGCGCAACACACCGCAACCGGGACCGGCGAACACAACCAAACCCAGCCCGTCCGGCACTTGAGGACGCCCATCGCAGGCACGACACACCGCAGCCCCGACCGACGAACACAACCCAATCCAGCCCGTCCGGCGTTTGAGGACGCTCGCCGCAGGCGCCCGGGAACCGCAGCCCGGACCGGCGAACACAACCCAGTCAGCCCGTCCGGCGCCTGAGGACACCCAACGCAGGCGCAACACACCGCAGCCGGGACCGGCGAACACAACCAAACCCAGCCCGTCCGGCGCTTGAGGACAACCGGGTCGGGCCGCCCAAGCCCGTCCGGCGCCCGAGGACCGGCCGGACGGGCCCACCCGCATCCACTACGACGCCCGGCTCGCGCGTTCCGCGACAGTCAGGTCCAACGGCGCCAACTCCGGCCGCTTCGCCGTCACGTGATCCCCCGAGGACTGCCCCCGAAGCCGCCGCCCGATCCACGGCACCAGGTGCTCCCGAGCCCAATGCACGTTCTCCAACCGCGCCGCGCCCGCCGTCACCGCGACCTCCTCCGCCGGCCACGGCGCGTCCGGGTCACCGTCGACGGCCAGCCCCAGCGCCCGACCGACCTTGAGCGCGACCCGATCGTGCCCCTCGGGCGACAGGTGCAGCCGATCCTCGCTCCAGGCCCGCCGATCGTGCAGCGAGGTGAGTCCCCACATGTCGGCCACCGCGCAGTCGTACCGATCCGCGACCGCCCGCAGCAGCTCGTTGTAGGTGGCCACCTTGCCCCGGATCAGCTTGAGCACCGGCACCCACCGTGTATCGAACCCGGTGAACACCACCACCCGCGCGCCCGCCGCCGTCAACGCCGCGACCGCTTCCTCGTACTCCGCGGCCAGCCGGTCCGGATCACTCCCGGGCCGCAACACGTCGTTGCCACCGGCACACAACGTCACCAGATCGGGCCGCGCCGCGATGGCCAGCGGCACCTGCTCCTCGACGATCTGATGCAACAACTTCCCACGCACCGCGAGATTCGCGTACCGCAACCCCGGCCGCTCCACCGCCAGCCGAGCCGCGAACCGATCGGCCCACCCGAGATAGTTCCCGTCGGGCCCGGGGTCGCCGACACCCTCCGTAAAGCTGTCGCCGATTGCCACATAAGAGTTGATTTCGGACAGATTCCCGTGTGGATTCAATAGCTCGGCCATGTCACCCGATGTTGGCAGTCCGATCCTCGGCTACGCGACCGTAATAACGACCCGCTCACCCGAGGTGGTCGCGGCGCGACCACTATTCCCAACCCCACCGAAAGCAACGGGATTCCCCCGGAACGCAAGACTCCGGCAAATTCCACACCCACTCCGGGAATGGCGAAAGCCCCGCCGGAGTTCCGGCGGGGCTTTCGTGATGTGTGGACCTGTGGGGATTTGAACCCCAGACCCCCTCGATGCGAACGAGGTGCGCTACCAGACTGCGCCACAGGCCCAACGAGGAGAAACATTACCACCTCCCCGAGCCGGCTCGTGCACGGGTATTCACTCGTTGCCGGCTCGGCGCCACTCGTGTTCGTAGAGCGGGAGGGAGTCGACCGAGGCGCCGTAGCCGGAGCGGGTGTCCTCGGCGTATTGGTCGAACAACGGGGTGGGTGGGCGCAGCGCCTCGGCCGGTTGCGGGTCCGGGACGGCGTGGATCTGCGGGCGCTCCGGCTCCTGTTCGGTGTCGCCGCGCGGGACGACCGGGGCCGTCACGTAGGTGGGCAGCGGGACGGGGACCGGGTCCCACGCGTCCCGGTCGGGGCCGTCGCCGGTGGCCAGTTCGGCGATCCACTCGGCCAGCGCGGGCTCCTCCGCCGCACGCTCGCGTCGCCCCCGGGCCGAGCCGGCCGGGCCGGCGGCGGCGCCGCCCGCGCCCGCGGGGCCGGACGCACCCTGCGCACCGGAGCCCGAACGCGGGGTACGGGCCTGCCGCCCGTCGCCACCCGTCGGCGGCGTCGCGGGCCGAGGATCCACCGCGGCCCCGTCGGCGGCCTCACGCGTCCGGGCCCGGACCCGCGCCTCGTTCGCCGCGCCGGCGTCGGCCGGCGCGGCCGGCTTGGCCGCCGGTCGGGCCAGCCGGCGCAGACCCGCCTCGTAGCGGCGGCGCTCCTGGACCCGCAGATGCACGATGTACGCCGACAACAACACGCCGGGCACGGCGGGCAGCCACACCCAGGCGAGGCCGGCCACACCGGCCAGGATCGCGCCGGCGGTGAAGCCGGCGAACAGGCTCGCGATCACCCGGCGGCGACGGGTGAGCAGCGCGGCGCGCCCCTCGTCCCGACGCACCGGCGCGGCGGGGCGCTTGCCCGCACCACCGCCCTTGCCCTTGGCCGCCGCGGCGGACCCGGCGCCCGACCCGGTCGCCTGCTGCGGCACCGACGACTGACCTGCCGCCCCGGCGGATGCCTGCACCGAAGCCTGCCCGCCCGAAGGCTGACTCGACGACGGCGAGTTCGAAGACGGCGAGTTCGAATCCTGTGCCCCGCCGCCCGACGGCCGCCGCCCGCGCCCGACCTCACCGGCGGCGCGACGCTCGGCGCCCTCCGTGCCGCTCTGCTCGGCCAGCGCCCGCGCCGAGCGGCGCTCGAAGGCGCCGCGACGGGACAGGATCCGGATCGCGGTGGTGAAACGCTCGGTCGGCCGGGCCTCGTTCAGCTCGTCCTGTCGGCGAAGCCACATGGGCACCAGATAGGCAGCCCAGGCCCCCACGATCGCTGCGTAGATCAGGCCGCTGCCGTTCACGCTTCACACGCTAAGCCGGATGGGCACCGCATCGTCGGATTAGGCACGGTGTGTCGTGCGATCCGTTCTGATGCCCATGTGACGGATGTGACTACCGGGGCCATCGAGGCGACCGGATCGGTCGGGGTCGCCGAGACCCCCGAGGCCGACCGGGCAGCCGTGCCCCCGGAGGCTCCGGGGTCTGCCGAGGTGACACCGCTCATATCTCCGGGAGAGTAGCGAAATCGCGAGATCGATGTGTCGATATGGCGGGATCGACATCGAAGAGATTCCGAGAAGAGATACCGAGGCGGCCGGCGGTCGCCAGGCACCGTCCGGCCGAAACCACCGCGACCTCGTCGGGGCGAAACCCCCGCTACCAGGTGAACCCCCGGCTCTCCCGATAGGCGCGCCACCGCATCAACAGGCCCTCCGGGACCTCCTCGGCGTTCAGCGCGTAGGCCAGGTGGTCCCGCCAGTCGCCGTCGATGTGCAGGTAGCGCGGACGCAGGCCCTCCTCGCGGAATCCCAGCTTGTCCACCACCCGCCGACTGGCCCGGTTCTCCGGCCGGATGCACACCTCCAGGCGATGCACGCCGAGCCGGAAGAAGCAGTGGTCGGACACCAGCGCGACGGCGGTCGGCATGACCCCGAGCCCGGCGACGCGCTCGTCGACCCAGTAGCCGATGTGCGCCGAGCACATCGACCCCCAGGTGATCCCGGCGACGGTGACCTGGCCGACCAACTGCCCGTCGTACAGCACCACGAACGGCAACATCCGTCCCGCGCCGGCCTCGGCGCGCAGGAAGCGGACCATCTGCCGGAAGGTCGGCCGCCGCCCGGCCGCCGACCCCGGCGGCACGGTCGCCTCCCAGCGGCGCAGCCACTCGCGATTGCGGGTGTGCACCTCCTGCCAGGCGGCCGCGTCCCGGGCCCGGATCGGCCGCAGCGTCACCCGGCCCTCGGCGAGTTCCACGGGCCAACCGCGGGTCAGCGCGTGCCCCATGGCGGCTGCTGCGCCCCTCCGTAGCCCCCGCCGCCCTGGTAGCCGCCCCCGCCGCCGCCACCCTGGTAGCCGCCGCCGGCGCCGTAGCCGCCCTGATACCCGCCGCCGCCGGGCGGAGCCTGCTGCGGCCCGCCGCCCCCGAAGCCGCCGCCCCCGCCGCCGAAACCGCCGCCGCGCGCGTGGTCGCCGCCCTGGAGCTGGGAGACCACGTGCGGCAACACCTTCGCCAGCACCGTGATCCCGTCCTGCGCGCCGCCCGGCGAGCCGGGCAGGTTGACGATCAGGCTGCGGTAGGTCCAGTGCGAGTCCTGGGTGATCGCGACGCCGGCGACGCCGCGCGACAGGATCGAGGTCGGCACCTTGTCGAAGTTCTCCATCCGGATCGCCTCGGCGATGCCGGGTACCTCGTAGCTGATCACCCGGCTGGTCATCTGCGGGGTCTGGTCGAACGGGTTGAGCCCGGTCCCCCCGGTGGTGATGATCACGTCGTAATGGCCCGCACACGCGTCGCGCAGCGCCTGGGCGACCGGCTCGCCGTCCGGCACGATCTGCGGCCCGCGCGTCTCGAAGCCCATCTGTTGCAGCCCGCGCACGATCACCGGGCCGCTCTCGTCCTGGTAGGTCCCGGCCGCCGCGCGCGTGGACACGGTGATCACCATGGCTCGCATCAGACTTGCCCTCCGTCCCGTTGTGTGGCCCCTGCCCCCGGGTCCCGCTGCCAGTCCCCGGAGGCTCCGCCCGTCTTCGCCTCGACCCGTACGTCGGTGATCACCGCGCCCGGGTCCACCGCCTTGACCATGTCCACCACCGTCAGCGCCGCCACGGAGACCGCCGTCAGCGCCTCCATCTCGACGCCGGTGCGGTCGGCGGTGCGCACGGTCGCGGTGATCGCCACCGCGTCGTCGTGCACCGACAGATCCACCGCGACGCCGTGCAGCGCGATCGGGTGGCACAGCGGCACCAGGTCGGGGGTGCGCTTGGCCGCCATGATGCCCGCGATCCGGGCGGTGGCCAGCGCGTCACCCTTGGGTACGCCCTCGCCGCGCAGGAGTTCGACCACCCGCGGCGACACGAGCACCCGGCCCGACGCGGTTCCCGTACGGACGGAGACGTCCTTGGCCGTGACGTCCACCATGCGGGCCGCGCCGGCCTCGTCGAGGTGCGTGAGGTTCCTGGCGCCGCGCGTCAACTGTCCACCCCATACGGTGAGCCCCCCGTTGCGGTGGGCGTCGAAGTGCCGTCCGCGTCCGACTTCCGTGTGCGTCGAACCGGCGTTTCGTGCTGGGGCAACGTTAGAGGCACAACCGGGCGCCCCGCATGCGCGGGCCCGCCCGGACCCGGATCGTGGCGCCCGAACCCGAGCGCCGCGCCGCTCAGCCGAGCAGCAGCACGGACACCTCGGCGCCCTCGGCCACCGCGGTGACCTCGGCGGGAAGGCTGATCAGCGCGTTCGCCCGGGCGAGGCTGCCGAGCAGGTGGGAGCCGATGCCGCCGACCGGATCGACGGTGCCCTCGCCCACGCCGTCGACCGGCGGGGTGTACCGGGCGCGCAGGAACTGACGCTTGCCCTCGGGCGAGGTCAGTGCCGCCGAACAGGTCGCCCGCACGGTCGGGCGCTCGGTGACCTCGGCACCCTGCATCCGCAGCAGCGCCGGCCGGACGAACACCTCGAAGGACACGAAGGCGCTGACCGGATTGCCCGGCAGGGTGAAGATCGGCGTCTCGTCGGGGCCGATCACGCCGAAGCCCTGCGGCATCCCCGGCTGCATCGCGACCTTGCCGAACTCGACCGTGCCCAGTTCGGACAACACTTCCTTGACCACGTCGTAGGCGCCCGCGCTGACTCCGCCGGTGGTGACCACCAGGTCCGCCCGGATCAGCTGGTCCTCGATCGTGTCGATCAGCACCTTGGGGTCGTCGGGCACGTTGCCGACCCGGTACGCGATGGCGCCGGCCTCGCGTGCGGCGGCGGTGAGCATGTAGCTGTTCGAGTCGCGGATCTGCCCGGGGCCGATCGGCCGGCCGGGCTGGATCAGCTCGCTGCCGGTGGACAGGATCACCACGCGCGGCCTGGGCCGGACCCGGATCCGCTCCCGGCCGATCGCGGCGAGCAGGCCGACCTGGGCGGAGCCGATCGTGGTCCCGGCGTCCAGCACGGTCTGCCCCGCCGACACGTCGTCGCCCCGCCGCCGGACGAACTGCCCCTTCGACGGCACCTTCGTGATCCGCACGGTCGGCATCCCCGCGTCGGTCCACTCCACCGGCACGATCGCCTCGGCGCCCTCCGGGACCGGAGCTCCGGTCATGATCCGCGCGCACGTGCCCGAACCGATCGCGACCTTCGGGGTGTCGCCGGCGGCGATGTCGTCCACCACCTCGAGCACCACCGGGTACTGCTCGCCCGCGTCGGCGACATCGGCGAGCCGCACCGCGTAGCCGTCCATCGACGAGTTGTCGAACGGCGGCAGGTCGCCGGTGGCGGCCACCTCGTCGACCAGGAGGCTGCCGTGCGCGTCGAGCAGTTGCAGTTCGAGGGGCGCGAGCGGGGCGATCCGTTCGAGGATCCCGCTCAGGTGGTCCTCGACGCTTTTCATCCGTGCATCTCCTCGTTCACGTACCGCCTCAGCCAGGCCCGGAATTCGGGCCCGAGGTCTTCACGCTCGCATGCCAGCTTCACGATGGCACGCAGATAGTCGGCCCGGTCGCCCGTGTCGTAGCGGCGCCCTTCGAACAGCACGCCGTGCACGGTGCCGCCCTCGTCCGGCCCGCGCTTGGCGAGCACCCGCAGGGCGTCGGTCAGCTGGATCTCGCCGCCCCGGCCGGGCGGGGTGTGCTCCAGCACGTCGAACACCGCCGGGTCGAGCAGATAGCGGCCGATCACCGCGTAGTTGCTCGGCGCGGTCCCGGTCTCCGGCTTCTCCACCAGGTCGGTCACCCGCACCACGCCGGGCTCGGAGACACCCTCGGCGAGGGGTTCCACCGCCGCGCAGCCGTAGAGGTGGATCTGCGCCGGGTCGACCTCGATCAACGCCACGACGCTGCCGCCGAGTTCGCGGCGCACCCGGAGCATCGTGGCGAGCAGCGGATCACGGGGGTCGATCAGGTCGTCGCCGAGCAGCACCGCGAACGGCTCGTCGCCCACGTGTGGCCGGGCGCAGGACACCGCGTGCCCGAGGCCGCGCGGGTCGCCCTGGCGCACGTAGTGGATCGCGGCCAACTCGCTCGACTCGCGGACCAGCTTGAGCCGGTCCAGGTCGCCCTTGGCGGCCAGCGCGTGTTCGAGTTCGTAGGCCCGGTCGAAGTGGTCCTCCAGGGCACGTTTGTTGCGCCCGGTGATCATCAGTACGTCGGTGAGCCCGGCCGCGACGGCCTCCTCGACCACGTACTGGATGGCCGGCGTGTCCACGACCGGCAACATCTCCTTGGGCGTGGCCTTCGTCGCCGGCAGGAAGCGGGTGCCGAGGCCGGCGGCGGGAACGACCGCTTTGGTGAGCCGGAACGGATGACGCGCAGACATGGCCGCACACTAACGGGTGATGTCACCGGGGGTCCCGTGAAGGCCGGCGATTGGCCGGTTGTCGGCCGGCGACCCGGTCTCGGCCGGGTCCGGGCCGCAGAACCGGTCGCCGCCCGCCCGCTTGGCCCGGGCCAGCGCCCGGTCGGCGGCACGCAGCAGGGTCGTGGCGTGGGTACCGTCCCCGGGGAGCACGGCGGTGCCGATCGCCATGGTCAGCGGGACCGGGTCGGTCGCGGTGCCGAACGTGCCCCGGCGTACGGCGTAGCACAGCCGCTCCGCCACCTTCGCCGCCCCGGCGGCGTCGGTCTCGGGCAGCAGGATCACGAACTCCTCGCCGCCGTACCGGGCGATGGTGTCCACCTGGCGGATCTCCAGGGCCAGCCGCTGGGCCACCTCGCGCAACACCGCGCCCGCGCCCTGGTGGCCGTGCCGCTCGTTGACCGCGCGGAAGTGGTCGAGGTCGAGCATGAGCAGCCCCAGCGGCCGACCGAACCGGGTCGCCCGCATCACCTCGCGGTCCAGCACGAGTTGCAGATAGCGGTAGTTCCATACGCCGGTCAGCGGATCGGTGACCGACAGCCGCTCCAACTCGGCCCGGTTCAGCTCCAATCGGGTGACCTCGTGCCGCAGCTCGGGCAATTCGTTGCCGGCGATCGCGCGCAACCGGCGTACGGCGACCGTCAGCGAGGCGACCGCGACCGCGAGCGCGCCGACGAGCAGGATGATCAGGAGGCGTTCGAAAGTCAGGCTCATGCGGGATCCGGGTCCGGTGCGATGGCGCGAACTGTGTCGATTGCGCGGACTCCTTCGGTAACCCGTCCAAACACGTCATTCAGGGAACAGCATGAAGGACATCCTCAACGACAAGGCCACGCTGAGGTCACAGTTGATGAACTCACGGTCACACGCCGGGTCGGACCGGCGTGTCGCGGCGAGTCGCGCGCTCCGGGACGCGCTCCTCGCGCTCCCCGAGGTCGCCGCCGCGGGCACCGTCGCGGCGTATGTGCCGGTGGGCTCCGAGCCGGGTGGGCGGGATCTGGCCGAGGACCTGGCCGCCGGGTCCAGCCGGCGCGTGCTGCTGCCGGTGCTGCTGGCCGACAACGATCTGGACTGGGCGCTGTACGAGGGGCCGGCGTCGCTGGTGCCGGCCGGCCGCGGACTGCGCGAGCCGATCGGGCCGCGGCTCGGCCCGGAGGGGGTGCGCGCCGCCGACGTGCTGGTGGTGCCCGGGCTCGCGGTGGACCGCCGGGGGATGCGGCTGGGGCGTGGCGGCGGCTCGTACGACCGGGCGCTGGCCCGGGTGCCGGAGACGGCGGTCACCGTGGTGCTGCTGTACGACGACGAGGTGCTCGACCGGGTGCCGGCCGAGCCGCACGACGTGCCCGTGGACATCGCGGTGACGCCCGCGGCGGTGTACCGGTTCACCCGGTAGCACCGCCGCGGGCGCCCGTCACGGCTTGCCCGGCGCCGCCGGACCGGCCGGGAGCAGGGTCAGCCGATGTTTGGCCGCCTTGTCCACCGCCGCCGGCGTGAACGCCCACGGCAGGGTCTTGCCCTTGCGCCACAGGTCGGTCTGATCGGTGTAGTTGTCGTGCCACACGTGCCCGGAGGCGCCGGTCAGGTTGATCCACCGGGACGCGTCCAGGTCGGACATGTCCACCACCATCCGCATCGACGGCACGGTGGTCACCTCGTAGCCCTGCGCGGCGTTCCAGCCGGTCGCGTTGACCAGCCCCTCGCCGCCGGACATCCCGTACGGCCCCCGGTTGAGCATCCACTTGACCACGCCCGGGCCCTCGGTGCCCAGGGTCTGGTTGCGCAGGGTCAGCGTGTGCAGTCGGCCCCACGACCAGGTGTCGATGTTCTTGCCGAGCCGGGCGGTGAGGTCCTTCTTGGCCTCGGTCATCGCCTTGTGCAGCAGTCCGTCGCGGGTGGTGATCGCGCCCGGGTTCTTGGAGATGTTCCACCACGGGCTCTCCGGGGTGGCGAGCAGTGTGCGCACGACCTCGTTCCACCGGTCGCCGCCGTCGGGCTGCGCGGTCGAGTCGTCCCGGTCACCGCACTGCACGTGCGTGTTGTCCGCGTTGCTGGCGCAGTCGTTGTCGGCCCGGACCGAGAACGGCATCTTGTCGCCGAACGCGAGCATCAGCACCTGGCGCCACACCGCGTTGAAGTACGCCGCGGCCGTGGAGTCGGCGTCGTTGCGCTTGTTCCAGTCCTTGAGCAGGTCCTGCGCCTCGCGCACCCACGGATCGTCGATCCGGACCGCGAGCAGGGCCGGGACCAGGAACTGCGCGACCGGGTTGACGTCGTCGACCTGCATCTTCTGCATCGTCGCCGGATCGATCTTGCCCGGCGCCTTGGTGATCATCTCCTCGATCCGCGCGCTGCGGGCGCCGTACCCCCAGTCGGAGGTCAGCAGATACGGGTACGCCGGCGAGGTCACCGCGTTGTTCGCGGTGACGATGTAGCCGTCCGGCGGGTCGTACACGTTCGGCAACGACTCGAACGGGATGGTGCCGAGCCAGTCGTACTTCGAGTCCCACCCGTACACCGGCCACCGGCCGTCGCCGCTGCGCCGCAGCGGGATTTTGCCGGGCGCCTGGTAGCCGATGTGGCCCTCGACGTCGGCGTAGATCGCGTTCTGCGACGGCGCGTCGAAGTTCTTCAGCGCGGCGCGGAAGTCGTTCCAGTTCTGCGCCCGGTCCAGTTGGAAGAGCGCGTCCATCGAGGTACCCGGATCGAGCGCGGTCCAGCGCAGGGCGACCGCGTAACCGTCCTCGCGCTGGGGGCTCAGGTCGGGGATCGGCGCGTCCTTGCCGACGTCCTTCAGGTCGTCGGACGCGTCGGACGCGTCGGTCAGGATCGGTCCGTGCCGGGTGGTGCGCACGGTGATCTTTCGATCGGCGCCGCCGGCGACCTTGATGGTCTCCTCGCGGACCTCCTTGAACGGCTCCCACTTGGAGTCGTAGAGCACTCCGTCGCCCTGGACCTTCTCCAGGTACAGGTCGGTCACGTCGGCGCCGAGGTTGGTGAAGCCCCAGGAGATCTTCTGGTTGTGGCCGATGACCACGCCGGGCATGCCGGAGAACGTATAGCCGGAGACGTCGTACTGGCACTGCGGTCCGACCGCGCGGCAGTGCAGCCCCATCTGGTACCAGACCGACGGCAGCGACGGCGACAGGTGCGGGTCGTTCGCGAGCAGCGGCTTGCCGGTGGTGGTGCGGCTGCCGGCCACCACCCACGAGTTGGAGCCGACGCCCGACGACTTCTCGCTGAACAGCGAGGGCAGTTGGGACAACGACTCGGAGAGGTTGGCCAGCGCGGACTGCGCGTTCTTGGACGGCGCCGGCGGCGGCGCGTCCTGGGCGAAGCGCTCGGTCTTGCCGTCCTTGACGATGTCGCCGTTGCGCACGATCGGCATGTTCGTGTCGTACGGGTACGGCGGGTACAGCTCGTCGATCTGGTTGACCGTGAGCTTGTCGGACAGCAGCGCGCGGTCGATCTCGTCCTGCATGTTGGTCCGCAGGTCCCACGCCATCGCCTTGAGCCAGGCGACCGAGTCGACGGGCGTCCACGGTTCGGCCTTGTAGCCGTCGTGCACGAGACCGAGCAGCGCGTATTCGAACGACGCGTCGGCGCCCTTGTGGTCCTTCAGATACGCGTTGACCCCGTCGGCGTAGGCCTGGAGGAACTTCTGCGACTCCGGGGCGAGCGCCGCGTACTCCTGCTCGGCGACCTTGCGCCAGCCGAGCGTGCGCAGGAACTTGTCGTTGTCCACCTGCCCGGAACCGAACATCTCGGACAACCGGCCGGCGGTCATGTGCCGGCGTACGTCCATCTCCCAGAACCGGTCCTGGGCGTGTACGTAGCCCTGCCCCCGGAACAGGTCCTCGGACGTGTCCGCGTACACCTGCGGGATGCCCTCGGCGTCGCGGACCACGTCCACCTTGCCGGTCAGCCCCGCGATGCGCGCGGTGCCACTGGTCTGCGGGAACGAGTCGCGGGACAACTGCCAGCCCCACCAGCCGAGTCCGCCGGCCGCGATGGCGAGCACCACGACGAAGACGATGGCGGTCAGCCGGAACCGGCGCCAGGCCTTGGACGGCCCCTTGGGGGTGTTCGAGCGTTCCTTGACCTTGCCGGTGCCGCCGGCGGCGGCCTCGGCGGCCTCGGCCCCGGCGGCGGGCTCGGCGGGCGGGCCGGGCGCGGCGGAGGGCGCGGGCGCGGACGCGGGTGCCGGGATCGGTGCCGGCACGGCCGGCGGCGGCTCCGCGGCGCGCGGGGCGGGCGGTACGGGCGCCGCGGCGGGCGGGGGGACCGATCCGGTGCCGGCCGGCTCCGCGTACGGCTCCAGGGGCGGGTAGGGCTCCCCGAGGGGGGACGATTCCGGTGGGGCGTACGGCTCTTGCCCGGCGTAGGGCTCCCGCGCCGGATACGGGTCCTGCCGCGGCGCGCTCTCCTGCGGGACGCCGGGCCGGACGTAGGGTTCCTGCTCTGGCTCTTGCGGGGCGTACGGCTCGGGTTCGTCGTACGGCTCGGGCGCGGCCCGGCGCTCACGCTCCGCGCGTTCTTCCGCGCGCCGCTGGGCCGCGACCGGATCCGCCGCGGCCCACTGCGATGTGGGCCACTCGCCCGTGGGCCAGTCGTCCCACCCGGAGGATGAGGCGTCCTGGCCACCGGGGGGCTGCTCCGGGTCGGGCGTCTTCGAGGGAGGCATCAAGGTCCTTATGCGGTCGGTGCGGCAAGGGACACCTTAAAAGCCGAGTGTCGTCGACAGCACAGCCACGGGTACGAGACGGGACCCCTGTGGGGTATGGATCCTTCGCTTTGGTAAAATATTTGCCAGGCGTAGGTAATTGATCGCCGGTTCGCCGGCGCGGCAGGGCCCCCCGTTCCAAGGCCCGCTGATTCCCTGCGCATTCGCGGCGCCGGCTTCGCCCGTCGTCGTCTGCCTTCATGTTCAAGCACTCCGTGCGGCCGCCTGGGGGGTGGCCGGACCGACGACCGCCGGAGGTGACGCACGTGTCCGTGCCCGAGCTCAACCAGGTCCTGCTCCTGGGTGCCATCGTCATGCTGTCCGCCGTCATAGCGGTCCGCCTGGCGACCCGCACCGGGCTGCCGAGCCTGCTGCTCTACCTCGGACTCGGAATGGTGATCGGGGCCGACGGCCTCGGCATAGGTTTCGACAACGCCGAACTGACCCAGACGCTCGGCTACGCCGCGCTGATAGTGATCCTCGCGGAGGGCGGGATCGCCACCAGCTGGAAGGAGATCAAGCCGTCGGTGCCGGCGGCGGCGGTGTTGTCCACCGTCGGGGTCGGAGTGAGCGTCGCGGTCACCGCGTTGGCCACGAAGATCGTGCTGGACGTGGACTGGTCGACCGCGATCCTGATGGGCGCGATCGTCTCCTCCACGGACGCCGCCGCGGTCTTCTCGGTGTTGCGCAAGTTGCCGCTGCCGCACCGGTTGACCGGGTTGCTGGAGGCCGAATCCGGGTTCAACGACGCGCCGGTGGTGATCCTGGTGGTCACGTTCGCCCACACGGGCCACATCGAACCGTGGTACATGATCCTCGCCGAGATCGCCCTGGAGCTGACGATAGGCGCGGCGGTCGGCCTCGCGGTCGGCAGGCTCGGCGCGTTCGGCCTGCGCCACGTCGCGCTGCCGGCCTCCGGCCTGTATCCGATCGCGGTGATGGCGCTGTGCGTGCTCGCCTACTCCGGCGGCGCGTTGGCGCACGGCAGCGGGTTCCTCGCGGTCTACCTGACCGCGCTGGTCCTGGGCAATTCGCAACTTCCGCACGGCCCGGCCACGCGCGGCTTCGCCGAGGGGCTCGGCTGGATCGCCCAGATCGGGCTGTTCGTCCTGCTCGGACTGCTGGTCACCCCACACGAGTTGGGCAGCGCGGTGATCCCGGCGCTGGTGATCGGCACCATCCTGCTGCTGGTCGCCCGGCCGCTGTCGGTGATCGTGACCACGTCGCCGTTCCGCATACCGTGGCGCGAGCAGTTGATCCTGTCCTGGGCGGGGCTGCGCGGGGCGGTGCCCATCGTGCTGGCGACCATCCCGATCGTGAAGGACATCCCCGACGCGCAGCGGCTGTTCAACATCACCTTCGTGCTGGTCGTCGTGTTCACCCTGGTCCAGGGGCCCACGCTGCCGTGGATAGCGCGCAAGGCCGGTTTCGCGGGTGCCGACGAGCCGACCGACCTCGGCGTGGAGTCCGCGCCGCTGGAGAAGCTGCACGGCCACCTGCTGTCGGTGAACGTGCCGACGGGTTCGCGGATGCACGGCGTGGAGGTCGGCGAGCTGCGCCTGCCGCGCGGGGCCGCGGTCACCCTGGTCGTGCGCGAGGACGGGAGCTTCGTACCCGAGCCGACCACCGTGCTGCGGCGCGGCGACGACCTGCTCGTGGTGACCACCGACACGGTGCGCGACGAGACGGAGGACCGACTGCGCGCGGTCAGCCGGGGCGGCAAGCTCGCGAGCTGGTTCGGGGTCAAGGGCGACACCTGAGGCGTGGCGCCTCGCCGTCGATCCGGGCCGGGTACGCCTGGGATACCATCGGATGGTCGATCGTCGGCGGGGCGCCCCAGGGGTGTCCCGAACGCCGATCCCACTGCACACAGACCGACCACTGCACACACACCGACTCTGCCTGACGCAGGGCTGGCGTCGTGACCGCACGGCGGCCGAGGCACAAGGCCTCGGTATCTACCCCGGTGGACGCTTTCGAGGACAGCTCTCGGCACACCGGGGTTTCCCCTGTGCGTCACCAGGTGGCAGGAAGCGACAACCCGCGATGCCCACGATGCCCACGCATCGGACCGCCGCACGCGCCCACCGGGGGCGGTGCGCATGATCTCCACGTACTCCACGCTGCTGCGGACCCCGTCCGCCTGGCGATTCCTGGCGCCCGCGCTGATCGCGCGGCTGCCCTACGCGATGCTCGGCCTGGGCATCGTGCTGCTGGTCAAACACACCACCGGCTCGTACGGCACGGCCGGCGCGGTCTCCGCCGCGGCCGCCGTGGCGCTGGCCTTCGTCGGCCCGCAGACGGGTCGGCTCGCCGACCGCTTCGGCCAGGCCGCGGTGGTCGTGCCCGGCGCGCTGCTGCACGGCGCGGCGGTGTCCGCGCTGATCGTGGCCGCGCTCGCCGAGGCGCCGCTGTGGCTGCTGTTCACGAGCGCGGTGCTGTCCGGCGCGACGGTGCCGCAGATCGGCTCGATGGTGCGCGCCCGCTGGGCGGCGCACCTGGAGCGGTCGCCGCTGCTGCCGACCGCGTTCGCGTTCGAGTCGGTGACCGACGAGTTCACCTTCGTGGTCGGCCCGGTGGTGGCCACGTTCCTGGCCACCGGCGTACACCCGGCGGCCGGCCTGGTGGTCGAGGCCGCGCTGACCGTGGTCGGGTCGTTGTTGTTCGCGACACAACGCGGCACCGCGCCCCGGCGGGTGGTCCGCACGGCCGGTGACACACCGCACACGTCCGCGCTGCGGATCGGCGGGGTGCGCCTGCTCGTGGTCGCGTTCGTCTGCATCGGCGGCGTCTTCGGCACCGTGCAGGTCTCGGTGACCGCGTTCGCCGAGGAGGCCGGCCGACCCGGCCTGGCGGGCGCGTTGTACGCGGTCTTCGCGGGTGGCAGCCTGATCGCCGGGGCCGTCTACGGCGCGATCGCCTGGCGACGGGCCGCGCACCGCCGGATGGTGGTGACGTTCGCGCTGCTCGCGCTCGGCACCGCGCCGCTGTGGGCCATCCCGTCGGTGGGAATCATGGTGCCCGTCGCGTTGCTGTGCGGACTGGCGATCGCGCCCACGCTGATCACCGGCTTCACCCTCGTCGACACGCTGGTCCCGGCCGCGGCCAAGACCGAGGCGTTCACCTGGTTGACCGGGGCGATCGGGCTGGGCCTCGCGCTGGGCTCGACGTTCTCCGGAATGCTCACCGACGCGCGCGGCTCGGGCGCCGGATTCGCGCTCACCCTGGCCTCGGCCGGCATCGGCTTCCTGGTGGTGCTGGCGGGGCAACGGCTGCTGAAGCCGAACACGGATGTGACACCCATTACACCGACGACCACGACCGTGGTGGACGGAACTCCGGTGGATGCTGCACCATTGGCACTCGACAGGTGAGAGTGCCAGTACCCAGCTGACCTGTCTGTCGAAGGAGGACCAGACCGTGCCGACGTACCAGTACCAGTGCACCGCCTGTGGCGAGGGCCTCGAGGCCGTCCAGAAGTTCACGGACGACGCGCTGACCGTGTGCCCCGCCTGCCAGGGCAGGCTGCGCAAGGTCTTCTCGGCGGTGGGCGTGGTGTTCAAGGGCTCCGGCTTCTACCGGACCGACAGCCGCGGCTCGAGCACGTCGTCGACGCCGGCCACGGCCGCGTCGTCCGGGTCGTCCTCGACGGGTTCGTCCTCCTCGTCCTCCTCGGAGGGCTCCTCGTCCTCGTCGTCGACGTCCTCGACGTCCTCGTCGTCGTCCTCCTCCGGCTCGTCCGGTACGACGTCGACGGCGGCCTGAGCGATGACGACCGGCGTGTTGCCGGCGGGGGTGGCCCCGGCCGAGATCGGTGTGATCGGCGGTTCCGGGTTCTACGCGTTCCTGGACGACGTGGTCGAGGCGCGGGTGGACACGCCGTACGGCGCGCCCAGCGACGCGCTCTTCCTGGGCGAGGTGGCCGGCCGTCGGGTCGCGTTCCTGCCCCGGCACGGCCGCGACCACTCGATCCCGCCGCACCGGATCAACTACCGCGCCAACCTGTGGGCGCTGCGGGCCGTCGGGGTCACGCAGGTGCTCGCGCCGTGCGCGACGGGCGGTCTGCGGGCCGAACTGGGCCCGGGCACGCTGGTGGTCCCGGACCAGCTGATCGACCGCACCTCCGGCCGCACCCAGACGTTCTTCGACGGACTGCCGCTCGCCGACGGCAGCGTGCCGCCGGTCGTGCACACCACGTTCGCCGACCCGTACTGCGCCGACGGGCGCGCGGTGGCCGTCGCGGGCGCCCGCGCCTCGGGGTGGGAGCCGGTGGACGGCGGCACCCTCGTGGTGATCGAGGGTCCGCGCTTCTCCACCCGGGCCGAATCCAGGTGGTACTCGGCCCAGGGCTGGTCGATCATCGGGATGACCGGGCACCCCGAGGCGGTGCTCGCGCGCGAACTGGGGCTCTGCTGCACGGCCATCGCGCTGGTCACCGACCTCGACGCGGGTGTCGAGGCGGGCGAGGGGGTCACCCACGCCGAGGTGATGGAGGTCTTCGCGGCCAACGTCGACCGGCTGCGCACGCTGCTGTTCGACGTGGTGGCGGCGTTGCCGAAGACCCGTACGTGCGACTGTGGCACGGCGGAGGTCGAGCGGCCGGCGTAGGCGGTTCGCCCGCCGGTGAGTGATTCGTGGTCGGCCCGGCCGGCCGGGTGTGATGGATGGGTTCGAAGGCCGTCTCCCGATCGGGGGGCGGCCTTCGTGGTGTTCGGGGCGGGTCGCTCGGTCGGGGCGGTCGTGTCGCTCACGTGGGTGAATTCGTTGTCCACAGGCGGACGGTGATCCACAGGCGTCCGGGCGGATCGGCGCGGGTGGGTCGGCGGGCGGCACGGTGGGGGTGCGGCTCGGCCCTCGTTTTCCCGCCCCGGTTCCGACGGGGGTCGGGCCGCGTCTTCCCTACCGTGTGCGCCGCCCGCGTTGGAGGTGTGATGTCCGCTTCGGGATCGCTCGGATCGTCGTCCGGCCCGTCGTTCGGCCGGGCCGGCGGGCCCGCCCTTCGCGGGTCGCCGGGGGCGCCCGCCCGGCCGCCGTGGCGCCGCGGGTTGGCCCGGCACCGGCGCGGGTTGGCCGCGTTGTCGGCGGCGGTCGCCGCGCTCGCGGCGATCGTGGCGGTCCGGCCGGCGCCCGCGCCCACCACGCCGATCCTGGTGGCCGCGCGGGACCTGCCCGCGGGCAGCACACCCGGGGCCGCCGACCTGGTCCTGGTCCGGATGCCGACGGCGTTGCGCCCCGAGGGGGTCCTGCGCGCGGTCCGGCAGGCCGAGGGGGGCGCGTTGACCGGTCCGCTGCGGCGCGGCGAGCCGGTGACCGACGTGCGGTTGGCCCGCCCCGGCGGCCCGGCCGACGCGGGCACGGTCGCCCTGCCCGCGCGCTTCGCCGACGCCGACGCGGTGGCCGTGCTGCGTCCCGGCGACCGGATCGACGTCCTGGCCGCACCGCCGCCCGAACATCCGGGACCCGCCCGGCCGATCGCCGCCGGCGCCGTGGTGGTGGCCAAGCCGCCCCCGACCGATTCCGGGTTCGGGGCTCCCGGGTCCGGAGCGCTCGTTATCCTCGAGGTTCCCCGCGCCGTGGCGAGCGAACTCGCGGGCGCGGCGACGGGCCCGGGGCTCACCTACACCATCCGCAGGTTCTGAGCGGCGTTGTTGCGACGGATCGCGAATGACACCAGACTCGTGCGAGTTGTCCGGCTTCATGGGCTATTCCGCAATTACTACGATTATTACCGCCGTTGGTGATGATCGTTGATCGGATCGCCCGGTCGAGGCCTCGACCGATCAAGATCGATGGGAATCAACCAGTGGGCGGCTTCAAGAAGTTCCTCATGCGCGGAAACGTCGTCGACCTGGCCGTGGCCGTGGTCATCGGCGCCGCGTTCACGGCGGTCGTGAACGCGTTCGTGAAGGGGATGATCAACCCGGTCGTGGGTGCGCTGGGCACCAAGAATCTGGACAGCTACACGACCTGCATCAAGGGCCCGTGCGGCGTCGACGCGAAGGGCGAGACGACCGGCGTCCAGTTGTTGTGGGGGTCGGTGCTCGGCGCGGCACTGACGTTCGTGATCACCGCGGCGGTGGTCTACTTCCTGCTCGTGCTGCCCATGAACCACATGCTGGAGCGGCGCAAGCGGGCCCTCGGACACGCGGGCGAGAAGGAGTTGAGCGACGTCGAGATCCTGCGCGAGATCCGCGACCTGCTCGCCGAACGGCTCGAGCCGCAGCAGGACTCCGGCCGCGGCGGCGACACCGGGTCGTCGGGGTCCTCGGGGGCCTCGCGTTCGGACGCCTGATCGGTCGAACGGCGGGCCCGCGCCCTCGTGGAAGGGTGCGGGCCCGCCGTTCGTTTCGTGTGGCGCGCGTCGAGTGGCCGTGACGCTGCGGGCCGCGCCCGCTCAGAAGTGGTGCGGCGGCTTGTCGTCGAGGAATCGGCGGATGTCGGCCGGGTCGGCGCCGCTCCGATGCTCGCCCCAACCGGCGTCGGTCTCGTCCGAACTCGTCTCGGGCAGCAGATCGTCCCAGCCGAAGCGGTCGTGCCGCCCCGGCTCGTGCGATCCGTTCGTCTCGCGCACTTCCGCCTCCGCCATCGCCCCAGTGTGCCGGCGCTCCGGCACGGGCCGCGTCACGCGGCCTCGAGCCCCTGGGCCGCGGCCAACTCGCGCAGTTCGACCAGCGCCTGCTTCTCGATCTGCCGGATCCGCTCGCGGGTGAGCCCGAGTTGCCTGCCGACCTCGGTGAGCGTGTGCTCCTTGCCGTCGGCCATGCCGTAGCGCGCCCGCAGGATGGTGGCCGTGCGGCCGTCGAGCCGACCCACCAGGTCCGCTATCTGCTCACGGCGCAGCGTCGCGAGGGTGATGTCCTCCGGGGTCAACGGGTCGGTCTCCTGGACCAGTTCGCCCAGTTCGGTCTCGCCGTCGTCACCCACGGGGGTGTCCAGGCTGATCGGGTCGCGCGCCCAGCCGATCACGTCCACCACCCGCTCGGGGGTGCTGCCCACGATCTCGGCGATCTCCGGGATCTCGGGGTCGCGCCCGTGATCACGGGCGAACTCGCGCTGCACGCGCCGGATCTTGCTGAGTTCCTCGACCAGGTGCACGGGCAGTCGCACGGTGCGGGCCTGGTCGGCCATCGCCCGGGTGATCGCCTGTCGGATCCACCACGTGGCGTAGGTGGAGAACTTGAAGCCCTTCGCGTAGTCGAACTTCTCGACCGCGCGGACCAGGCCCACGTTGCCCTCCTGGACCAGATCCAGGAACGGCATCCCGCTGCGCGGGTAGCGCCGCGCGACGGAGACCACCAGACGCAGGTTGGCCTGGATGAACAGCTCCTTCGCCGCCGCTCCGCGCGCGATCAACGCGTCGAGTTCGGCCCGGTCGACTCCCTCGGGGACGGCGTCCTCGTCGATCAGTTTCTGCGCGTAGAGTCCGGCCTCGATGTCCTTCGACATCTCCACCTCGCGCTCCGCGTCCAGGAGCTTCGTGCGGCTGATCTCGTCCAGGTACACACCGACCGTGTCGCGCTCGACGTCGGCGGCCTTCCGCGTGCGGGAAGCCGCCACTCGCTCGGCGCCCTGTCGGGCCACACCACGTGTAGTCGGCATGCTCTAGCCCTCGCTTTCATTCGCGTTCGTCAACATTTCGAACGAACGAGAAGCCTGTGGTATTCCATCCGGAGATGTACTGTTGAAAGGTTGGCCGATAGCGGCCTTTGTCAGCGCCTGCCCGGCCTCGGGCTCCGCATGCACGCTCCGGAGTGCCTACGCCCCGCTCAACGGCCGAGAAGCCCCGGATGTTCCTAAGGCCCGGGTGGGAGTGGGTGCGCGGACTCCGGGAGGGCCCCGCCCGGCGGCGCGGGTTGGGCCACCCACCGCCGGGCAATCCGGCGGGACGTGGCGCGCGGCTCCCCCGGCCGACCGCTTTCGGCCGGCCGATGTCGGCCCGCCGCGCGCGACCGGCACCCGTCCCGGCCCGCCGTTCGGCCCGGGTCAGTGCGCGTCGGAGGCGGGTTCCAGGTCGCGGGGGATCAGCCGCCAGGCCAGTACCGCGGCGACCAGCGCGACCACGCCGCCGGCCAGGAAGGTGGGCGTCATGCCGGCCGTGAACGCGTCGCCGGCCCGGGTGAGCAGGCCGCCGGCGCCCAGCCGGTCCGCCACCACCGACGCGTCCCCGATCGACTCGCGCACCGCCGACAGGTCGGCCGCGCCGAGGTCGAGGTCGGGCAGATTGGCGCGGTAGAGCGCGGAGGCCAGGCTGCCGAGGATGGCGACGCCGAGAGCGGCGCCGAGTTCGTACGCGGTCTCGTCGACGGCGGCCGCGCCCCCGGCGTCCGCGGCCGGCGTCGAGGACATCAGCACCACCGAGGCGACGGTGGCCAACGTACCCACGCCGAGCCCGACCACCGCGAGCGAGACGGCGATCAGCGGGTAGTCCACGTCCCGGACGTGCTGCCCGAGCCACGGCAGCGCCAGACCGACACCCATCAGCGCGAGGCCGATCCCGAGCACGTTGCGCGGCGGGAAGCGGTGCATCAGCGGGGGCGCCACCATCGACGCCACGATCAGCGCGATCGGCGCGGGCAGCAGGTGCAGACCGGCGGACACAGGGCTGTACCCCCGGACGTACTGGAACCACTGGCTGAGCAGGAACAGCGCCGCGCCGAGGCCGAGCATGCCCAGGAAGATCGCGGTCGCCGCCATCGTGAACGCGCGGTTCGTGAACAGCCGGACCTGGAGCAGCGGGTGGGCGAGGCGCAGTTGGCGCCGAACGAACACGGTCAGCGTGACCACCGCGATCGCGAGCAGGATCCACGCCCCTGGGTCGCCCACGCCGCCCTTGCCGAGTTGTTTGACACCGCCCGCGAGCGTGGCCATGCCGACGACGGACAGCCCCACCCCGGGCCAGTCCCACGCGCCGGAGCGCGGCGAGCGGGACTCGGGCAGCAGCCACAGGCCGAATCCGATCACCGCGACGGCGATCGGCACGTTCAGCAGGAACGCCGACTGCCACCCGTGCGACTGCACCAGCAGACCGCCGACCACCGGCCCGAGCGCCATGCCGCCGCCGAAGACGGCCGACCACACGGCGTAGGCGAAGGCCCGCTCCCGGGCGTCGGTGAACACCTGGCGCAGGATGCTCAGCGTGGAGGGCATGATCGCCGCGCCACCGACGCCGAGCAGCACCCGGGCGGCGATCACGTGCCAGGCCGCGGTGGCCGCCACCGCGAGCAGCGAGGCGATCGCGAAGATCGCGAAGCCCACCAGGAGCAGCCGCTTGCGCCCCCAGCGGTCGCCGAGCGCGCCGGCGGTGACCAGCAGACCGGACAGCGCGAGGGCGTAGGAGTCGATGATCCACAACTGCTCGACCGAGCCGGGCCGCAGATCCGCGACCAGGGAGGGGAACGCGACGTTCAGGATCGTCGCGTCCATCGAGATGATCAGCAGGCTCCCCGACAGGATCGCGAGCACGGCCCAGCGCCGCGGGTCACGTGCGGGGCGAAGGGCGGTGGAGCCGACCATGAGACATCCTCAATTCTTGTGAGACACAAATGTCTCATCCCTCCATCGGCGTGTCTACCGTTCGCCTCCCGGTAGCACGACGTGCATGAACGACTCGCCGGGCCGGAATCCGAGCCGCTCGTACACCGTCCGGGCCGGATTGCCCTCGGTGACCGCGAGTCCGATCGAGGGCAGCCCGGCGCGTGCCGCGAGGCCGAGCGCGTGCCGCAACAGCCGGGCGCCCAGCCCGGCGTACGCGGGGTCGGGATCGCGGAAGACCTCGCTGA
This sequence comes from Embleya hyalina, assembly GCF_003967355.1. Classification (GTDB taxonomy): domain Bacteria; phylum Actinomycetota; class Actinomycetes; order Streptomycetales; family Streptomycetaceae; genus Embleya; species Embleya hyalina. Next base: position 263,855 of record NZ_BIFH01000015.1, read on the forward strand.
TCCACGGCCCGAGCAGTTCGGCGTCGTTCACCAGCACCGCCGCGACCACCCGGTCGCGATCGAGCGCCACCACGCTCGCGTCGAGCAGGGGCCCGAGCACGCGTCCGTGGTATAGGACGTCCAGGTCCTCGGGATTGGGGTGCGACGTGCCGTCGGGGTGTTCGGGCGGATAGGCGGCGATCCAGGAGTCGTACAGCGCCGAGGGTGGCACGGACGTCACCGGCCGCACCTCGATTCGCGGATCCGCCCAGCCGTCGCCGTCGGCCTCGGGGTCCAACTCGCGGGCGTACCGGTGCAGATGCCGGACCAGGCGGCCGCCCGACGCGATCAGCACGGCACCGGTGTCCGCGTGCGCCGACACCACCCATCCGGGGAGCGCGGTCAGGATGGCGGGGGCCGCCGCCTCGGCCGGCAGTCGGTGCAGCCGCAGATCGAGCGCGGCCGGCCGGCCCGAGCGGTTGCCGAGCCGGTAGTCGGCGACGAGCGTCCCGTCCCGATCGAAGACGGTTCCGCGTGTGCGCACGCTTTCGTCGGTGGTCATGAGGTTCATTCTTCGATGCCCGAGCAAGTCGTTTACCTCCTCGGCCGCGGCCTCCGCCCCTCGCCAGGATCACTCGTCACACCGGTCACCGCATTCCCGCGGACACCAGAACATGCGCGGAGAGTGATCGCCCCCGAAACTGGCATACATGGACAAAATCTCGCTCCGGACGGCCACGAAGGAGCAGCTCGCCTCGGCTCGCAGCACCTCGTCGGGCCGCAGTTCGGTCTCCATGCTCGGCGGCTCCCGCAGGCGGTTGCGGCAGACCCTGATCGCCCTCACGGCGGGCAACTCGCTCGATCGACACGAGAGCCCGGGCGAGGCGTCCCTGATCGTGCTGACCGGCCACATCCGGCTGACCGCGGGCGACGACTCCGTCGAGGGCACCTCCGGCGACCTGCTGGTCGTCCCCGAGGAGCCCCACTCGCTGGAGGCCGTCGAGGACTCGGCCGTCATCCTGACCGTCGGCACATCCGATCCGACCGCGAGGGCGTCCGGTTAGGGCGCGCGCTTGATCCACTCGCCGCCGCCGAGCGGGTAGTCGTAGCCGGGGCGGGCCGAGCCGGCGCTGGTGCGGAACGGCTTGCCCTTGTTGTCGACCTTGACCGTGCCGCGGCGGCCGTCGGCGGTGGACCAGTCCAGGGTGAGATCCCAGCGCACGTCGTGGGCCCTGGTGTGCACCGTAACGTAGAAGACCTCGGGATCGGTGGCGCTGACCTTGTACGGGAAGTCGCGCTGTCCGTTCTTCGTGGTGACGGTGGGGCTGCCCCGGTCGAGGTCGATGTCGAAGGACTTGGTGTCGACGTCGCCGCCGCAGCCGACGCCCATCGAGTAGTCGTTCCAGGCGAGAGGCGCGCCCTTGGCGACGACGCGGACGTGCAGCGCCTCCAGGACGACCGTGTCCCGGTCTCGGCCCTGGACGGTGAGGGCGATCTGCTGCTCGTCCGAGGAGACCGCGCCGTACGCGCCGGACCAGCGCACCGCGTCCCCCTCGTTGGCGGGCGGGCCGACCTGCTCGGGGGCGCTGTCGACGAGGAAGTGTTGGCTGCACGGGTTGCTGTAGACGTAGGGGCGTACGGCGACGCCCAGCGGGTCGTTGCCCGAGGAGGCTCCCGTGCTCGGCGTGCCGCCCTTCGACGCGCCGGGCGCGACCTTGCCGGGCGGGGTGGTGTCGGTGGAGGCCGAGGCCGATCCGGTGCCGGCGGTCGACGGGGAGGCGGAGGCGGGCCGGTCGCCGGCGGCCGGCGGGGCGGTGGGCGCGGGGCCGGAATCGGCCGCCTTGTGGGCGCCGGAATCGTCGCCGCCGTCGCCGGACAGCGGGTACGCGACGACCAGCGCGGCGCCGAGCACGGCCGCGGCCGCGGCGAGGCCGACTGCGGTACGGCGACGGCGCGCGGGGGTGGGTGCCGGATCGGGCGGCGGCCCGACGACCGTCACCCCGTCGTCGCGACCCGGGCCCGAGCCCGACTCCGGCACGGCGGCCCCGCCCGGCCGACCGGCCGAGTCCTTCACCGATCCGGCCTCGCCCCCCTCCGGCGCCCCGACCGACCGATCCGCCCGAACCGACCCGACACCCCGAGCCGAGCCCACCGCCGGCGCCGGCTCCGAAGACGAAGCCTCGGCCGCGTCCGGACCCGCAGCCGAGGTCCGGTTCGCGCTCGAAGCCTCGGCCGGCGTCGCGAACGCGGGCGAGGCCGGAGCCGGGGCCGCGGCGTCAATCGGCGACAGCGCCGGGGTTGAAGACTCGGCCGGAGCCGAGACGGGGGCCGCGGTCGGAGCCTCGGTCGACGTCGACGCCGACGCCGGAATCGGGGCGGATGCCTCGGTCGGAGCCGGAGCCGGAGACCCGGCAGCAGTCGGACGCCGGACCTCGGCGGCAGCCGAACCCGGGGCCCCGGCGGGAGTCGGAGACGCGCTCGGGCCCGAGGGCGACGCCCCGGCCGAAGGCGCGGTCGGGCCCGCAGGCGAAGTCCCGGCCGGCGTCGGCGGCCCCGTCGCGTCCGCCCGGCGCCCCCGCATCGCGTCCGCCAGGATCCAGTGCCGGTGCAGCTCCACCAGTTCCTGCGGCGTCGCCCGGCACACCCTCGCGAAGCGCTCCACCGGTGCGTACTCGTTCGGCACCGCGGTGCCGTTGCAGTAGCGGTGCAGTGTCGAGGTGCCCATGTGCAGCCGCTTGGCCAGCGCCCCGTAGCTCAGTCCCGAGCGGTCCTTCAGCCCCCGCAACAGACGCGCGAACGCCTCCGTTTCCGCTGCTCCCGCTGCGTCCGACACCCGTTCCTCCATCGCCCCGTGTCCCAAGCCGGCGTTCCAGGGCCCCGGCATTCCCCCTGGTCAGACCCGGTTTCGCCGTTCCGGCGTCCCCAATCGACAGCTGTCCGTAGCGGCTGGGACGAACCCTGCCACAGGCTCGTGATCGTTCAAGCAGCGCATCACCCGAACTCCGAGGAGCCCGATCGCATGTCCCGCCTCCACACGTCCCGCACCCGTCTCGCCGGTGTCACGACGCTCGCACTCGCCGCGCTCCTGCTGACCGCGTGCGACAACGACTCGGACAAGAACGGCAAGCCCGCCGCCGCCCCCGTCGTGACCACCACGCCGAGCGCCCCCGCGGCCGCCGCACCGACCGCGGCGCCGACCACCTCGGCCCCCGCCGACACCCCCGCCTCCCGAGCCCCTTCCTCGAACACCAAGCCCGGCTCGGCCTCCGGCCAGGACTCGGGCGGGCGCACCGACTCCGGCAACTCGGTCACCTGTGAGGGCTCCAACACCAAGACCGTCGCGGCCCCGCTGAACCGCCCGATCAACCACGTGCTCCTGACCGTCACCAACACCGGCGGCAAGACGTGCTATCTCTACGGCTACCCGGCCCTGCGCTTCGGCGCGGCCCAGTCCGTACCGCCGGCCATCGAGGAGTCGCACCCGCAGGCGGTCGTCACACTCAAGCCCGGCGAGTCCGGCTACGCGTCCGTCAACCTGTCCGCCGCGGACGGCAGCGGCGGCAGCGGCGACACCGAGAAGTCCCTCACCGTCTACTTCCACGGCCCCTCGGGCAACCAGAACGTCGGCAGCGGCGCCACCCCGTCGCTGCCCGCCCAGGGCCTGTACATCGACGAATCCCTCAAGACCACGTACTGGCAGCAGTCCATGGACGACGCCACCAGTTGGTAGCCCCCGGGGGAGCCGCGCCACAACGGCCCGAAACGCCCCGACGTCCACCCGACCCCGTCCGCTATCCTGTGCGCGGGATCCGATCCCGGGGACCGAAAGCCCATCACCCCCGGACTCGGCTCCACGCCCGGCCTCCATAGCTCAGGGGATAGAGCACCGCTCTCCTAAAGCGGGTGTCGCAGGTTCAAATCCTGCTGGGGGCACCATCGGTCGGGTCGGGGAAACCCGGCCCGACCGGGTCGTGTGCGGGTCACTGGTCCAGATAGGCGAGGACCGCCAGCACGCGGCGGTTGTCGCCGTCGGCCGGCAGCAGGCCCAGCTTGGTGAAGATGCTGCTTATGTGCTTGGCGACGGCCTTCTCCGAGATGAACAGGGACTGGGCGATGCCCGCGTTGGAGCGGCCCTGCGCCACCCACACCAGGACCTCGCGCTCGCGACCGGACAGGGTGCTCATGTTCTCGTCGCGCTCCTTGCGCACCAGGAGCTGGGAGATCACGTCGGGGTCCATCACGGTGCCGCCCTCGGCCACCCGCCGGATGGAGTCCAGGAACTGCGCTCCGTTGGTCACCCGGCCCTTGAGGATGTAGCCGATTCCGCAGCCGCCGCTGCTCAGCAACTCGCGCGCGTACAGCGGCTCGACGTACTGGGAGAGGAGCAGCACCGGCAGGTCGGGCGTCTCGCGCCGGGCGGCGAGGACCGCACGCAGGCCCTCGTCGGTGAAATTCGGCGGCAGCCGAACGTCGACGATCGCGACGTCGGGTTGCTTCTCGGTGAGCGACTCCAGCAGGTCCGCTCCGTTTTCCACCGCGGCCACGATCTCGTGGCCGTGTGCCTCCAGGAGGCGGATCAATCCGTCCCTAAGGAGGAAGTGGTCTTCGGCGAGGACAATTCGCACGGAAGCTCCATCGTCACCATCGTCGGGCCGTTGACGGGGCTGTTCACGGCCAGTACACCGTCGAAAGTGGCAAGGCGGCGCTCGACGCCTCGCAGGCCGGTGCCACGGGCGGCGTCCGCGCCGCCGTGTCCGGTGTCGGTGATGGTGACGCGCAGCATTCCGTGATCGTAACGGACGTCGATCCAGGCCCGGTCCGCGTTCGAGTGCTTGGCGACATTGGTGAGGATCTCCGAGATCGCGAAGTACGCGGCCGACTCGATCGGCATCTCGGGGCGGCCCGGCAGGTCGACGGTGACCTCGGTGGGGACCGGGCAGACCATGGCCAAGGACCGGACCGCGTCGACGAGTCCGCGGTCGGCGAGAACCGGCGGGTGGATGCCGCGGACCAGATTGCGCAGTTCCTGCAACGCCTTGGCCGAGGACTGACGTGCCTCGATCAGCAGGGCGCGCACGGCCTCCGGGTTGGTCTCCAGGAGGCGTTCCGCGGTGTCCAGGTTCATGCCCATCGCCACCAGGCGTGCCTGGGCGCCGTCGTGCAGGTCGCGCTCGATCCGGCGGATCTCGGCCATCTGTGTGTCCGCCGCGTCCGAGCGGGTCGTGGCGAGGTGCTCGATGCGGCCGGCCATCATCTCGTTCTCGCTCGGGGCGAGCATCGCGTGGGTGTACAGGGCGTGCTTGCGGACGGCGCGGGGCGCCACCCACAGGGCCAGCGGCAGGTGCAGTACGCCCAGGACGCCCGCGAACACCGCGGTGGCCGAACCCCCGATCGGGATGAAGTAGTACCACAGGCCGTCCCATTCCTCGGAGAGCGAGACGCCGAAGAAGGCGAGGAAGATGCCCCACGCGCTGCCGAGGAGCAGGGCGATCGGGAAGAAGGCCAGGAAGGCACCGGCGACCGGGTCGGAGAGAACCCAGACGAACTCCCGGCGCATCTGCGGGTCGTTCATGATCCAGCGGTAGCGGGCGACGACTCCCGAGGCGCCCGCGGGCACCGGCGGCCGGCGGCCGGCCGGGGCCGGGATCCGCACGCCGGACCAGCGCGCGGCCAGCGCGCGCCGGCGGTTGCTCAGCGCGCGTACGCCCTCCATGGCACGTGGCACCATGCCGAGGCCCGGACCCACCAGGGTGATCGCGCCGGAGACGGCAAGGGAGCGGCCGAGGGCGGCGATCGACATCCAGCACAGGGCCAACGCCCGCCGCAGCCCGACGAACCCGGCAGGGACGGAGAACCCCTTGATCTCGCCCGACGACGGGCTTTCCCCGGGTTGCGTCGTGCCGTCCATGTATTCACTCCTCTTGCCATTCGCAGTGTCCGGCCACAGTGGCCGTGTCGCTATTGTGGCGGAGTTCGGGCACCGAAATCGGTAGTATTTACTCCCCTCTTGGACGGCGGAGGGGGGTGTTTCTCCTACCGCCGTCAGGGCGCGGCCAGGGGCGTCCCGGGGGCGACGAAGAGCGACAGGGTGTCCGCCACGCAGGCCGCCTGTTGCCGGCCCTCGACCTCCACCGTCATGCGCACGGCGGTCAGGTGGCCCGAGGGCGTTTCGCGTACGCCGGTGAGTCTGGCGCCGCCGCGGACGCGGGCCCCGACCGGCACGGGACGGGGGAAACGCACCTTGTCCAGGCCGAAGTTGACGCCGAGCTCGACCTTTTCGATCGCGAAGATCGCCCGCATCATCGCGGGCAGCAGCGCGAGCGTCATGTAGCCGTGGACGATGGTCCCGCCGAACGGTCCGGTCGCCGCCCGTTCGGGATCCACGTGAATCCACTGGAGGTCGCCGGTCGCACCGGCGAATTGGTCGACGCTTCCCTGGGTGACTTCGAGCCATTCGCTGTAGCCGAGGTGTTCGCCGGCCGCGCCGGCGAATTCCTCCAGGCTGGAAAAGGATCTCATGCGGCAGATTCTGTGTGGGCGTCGAGGACGCGGCAAGGTACTCCGGGGCCGGTTGTTCGTTCGGTCAGCGCGCCGTCAGCCGGCTGTCAGCGGTCGCCGGGGATCGCCCCGTCGCGACGCGCTTACAGCCGGCCGGGCAAGGCGTCAGCCGTAGCGCTTGAGCTCGTGGAAGAAGTCCGGGACGGTGTGCAGTCCGTCCGTCTCGCGGACCCGGTCGTACACGTACTTCGCGACGGCCATGTCGAGGACGCCCAGGCCGAACGGCGAGAAGACCACCGGCCGGTCGGCCGGCGGGGTGATCGCCCCGGTGAGCACGTCGTACAGCGTGCCGGCGACGAACTCGCGGTGGCCGACCAGCTGTTCGGCCAGGTGTGGCGAGGTGTTCGCCTTCATGCAGTGCTCGATGTCGTCGACGATGTTCCACGAGTCCAGGACGATCTCGGGGGACAGGTCCCGCAGGGAGACGTGCAGCACCAGCGGGTTGTGCGCGAACCATCGCGGGTCGCTCACGTGCGGCTCCCCCGCGACGGTGGCGAAGACGACCAGATCGCTCGCGCGGATCAGGTCCTCGGCCTTGTCGTGGATGGTGATCTCGCGGTCCACGCCCTCGGCCCGGCGCAGATAGCCCGCGAAACCCTCGGCGTACTCGGCCGACACGTCGTGCACGCCGATCGACTCGAAGGCGAAGCCGCTGCCCGCGAGGTACCGGTGCACGTAGCGGGCGATCAGGCCGACTCCGAAGAAGCCCACCCGCGTCGGGCGCCGCCCGCGCGCCTCGCCCAGCCGCGCCGCCGCGAGGGCCGCGGAGGCGGCGGTGCGCGCCGCGCTGATGATGGAGCTCTCCAGACAGGCGAACGGGTAGCCGGTCTCGGCGTCGTTGAGGATGAGCACGGCCGAGGCGCGCGGGATGCCGGCGGCCACGTTCTCCGGGAAGCTGGAGATCCACTTGATGCCGTGCACCTCCACATCGCCCTTGATCGACGCGGGCAGCGCGATGATCCGGGACGACGGACGGTCGGGGAAGCGCAGGAAGTACGAGTCGGGGTTGACCGTCTGCCCCTCGCCGTGCAGCCGGTAGGCGGCCTCGATCGTCGCGACGACCTCTTCCTCGCGCCCGCCGAGGACTTGGTGCACCTGAGCACCGGAGACCACGGCGAAGGAAGGTACCTGATTCATGGGAACACTGCTCCTGGTCGGGACGGAAGGGCCTGGTCGGTAGGGGAAGGTGATCGGTCGCGGGCCGGGCGGCCCTCAGCCGATGCCGGCCAGGCCCTTCGCTCGTTGTCGCGCCTGTCCGCGCGAGACGGCCAGTGGGTCCCAGTCCGGTGCCCGTTCGGGCAGTCTGGAGGCGTCGCCGAGCACCGTGCCGGTGAACGCCTCGGCGAACAGCCTGCGGCCGAGGATGCGCGAGGCGGCGGCGATGCCGCAGGTCGCCACGCCGCCCACGCCGCTGCCGTAGCGGACGTTCTGGCCGACCACGTACAAACCCTCGACCTCGGTCCGCACGTCGGGCCGCCGGGCCGTGCCGCCCCAGGTGGCCATGCCGTACGGCGTGCCGCCGCCGGCCCGGATGTAGCGCTCGTTGGTCAGCGGAGTCGCCGTTTCCACGTGTGTGATGCGGCTCCGGAACGGACCGAGGATCTTCTCGGCGGTGTCCAGCATCGCCTCGGTCAACTCCCGCTTGCGGGCGAGATAGGTGGGGTTGCGGCGGTACGGCTCGCCGTCCACCGGTCCGCCCGGCACCCCCCAGAAGTCGTAGCCGAACGGGCAGTTCATCATGAGCTGGAAGTTGCTGTGCCCGGGCGGGCACACGGCGTGCGCCCCCGGGTCCCTGAGGGAGGCGAAGAACAAGGCGAGCTGCGACACCGTGTCCATCGATCCGTCGCGCGCGTACCGCTCCAGCATCGCCGCGTGCGCGCCCTCCATGTCGTCGCTGCCGTGCCACCAGATGTTGGCGTTGGGCAGCGCCGGCAATTCGGTGTCGAGCGCGACGTACACCGAGACGATGGCATTGCGCATGGTCGCCTCGCGGGTCCGTGCCACGAGGCCGGCGGGGAAGGCCGCCTCGCCACCGCACAGGTCGAGGACCGTGCGCCGGTAGTCCGCGTTGGAGATGACCAGCGGCGCCGAGATCCGCTGCCCGTCGGTGAGTTCGACGCCGGTGGCACGTCCGTTCTCGATCAGGATGCGGCGCGCCTCGCACCGGGTGCGCAACTCGCCGCCGTACGCCTCGAGCGCCTCGACGAACGCGGCCACCAGGGCCTGGCCGCCGCCCTCGGGGTAGTACGCGCCGCGCAGGTAGTGGTCCGTGATGTTGACGTGCTCGGCGAAGCCGACCCCGTCGGGCATCGAGCCGTAGTTGCCGGCCTGGGCCGCGATCAGGGTGCGGCCCTTGGCGGACAGGCCGCAGTGGTCCAGGGCCTGGCCCAGCGTACGGCGGGTCCAGCGCATCGCCTCGGGGAACCTGCGGCACAACTCCGCCATCGAATCGCCCGTCAGACTGGCCCGGTTCACGGCGGCCATGGCCGTGGCGAGGTCGATGAACCGGTCGACGCGGTCGGCCTCCTCCGGCAACGCCTGTCGGAGCCGGTCGGCGTAGGCGTCCCACCCGGCCGGCACGTCCAGCGTCGCGGTGGGCGTCATGACCCGGTCGAAGCCGTGCTCGTTGTCCATGGGCAAAAAGCGCACCCGATCGCGGACACCGAGGCCGGACAGGATCGTGGGGATGAGCCCGTCGGGCCCACAGTCGCCGATGTAGTGCATGCCGACGTCGAACTCGTATTTGCGCCGCCTGCGGAAGGCGTGCGCGTTGCCGCCCGCCACGTCGTGCTGTTCGAGGATGAGCACGCGGCGCCCGTCGGCGGCCAGATAACCGCCGCTGACCAGGCCGCCGATGCCGCTGCCGACGACGATCGCGTCGTAGCTGTCACGAAGGCCCCGAGCCCCCTGCGTTCCCGTGCCCATCAGAAGGTGCCACCACCGTGGATCTCGAAGACCGACCCCGTGATGTACGCGGCGCGGTCCGACGCCAGGAACGACACCAGGTCCGCCACCTCCTCGGGGCGGCCGGCGCGGCCGAGCGCCACGTTCTTCAGCATCCGCTCCACCGCGGCCTCGGACATGTCGTCGACCATGTCGGTCGCGATCAGGCCCGGGGCGACCACGTTGGCGCGCACACCGCGTGGCCCGCACTCCTTGGCGAGCGACTTGGTGAAGCCGATGATCCCGGCCTTGGAGGCGGCGTAGTTGGCCTGCCCGAGGTTCCCGTGGATCCCGGACACCGAGGACAGATTGACGATCGCGCCGTTCCTGCGCTTGCTCATGGAGAACGCGGCGGCGCGGCACACGTGGTAGACGCCGTCCAGATTGGTCCGCAGGACCCGGCCCCAGTCCTCGTCGGGCATCAGGATCACCGGCCGGTCCCGGGTGATGCCGGCCGAGGTCACGGCGACGTCGACGGGGCCGAGTTCGCGCTCGGTCCGCGCGTACCAGTCGCGCACGTCCGCCGAGTCGGACACGTCGCAGCGCGCGGCCGTGACGCGGGTGCCGAACTCGCCTGCCTGCTTGACGAGTTGCTCGGCGGCTTCGTCGTTCGAGCGGTAGCAGAACGCGACGTCGTACCCGTCTTGGGCCAGGCGCAGCACGATGGCCTTGCCGATGCCCCGGGATCCGCCGCTGACCAGCGCGATCATGCGTGCTCCCCCAGCAGTCGCAGCACGGCACAGCCCACCGCGCCGTCCCGGTCGACGGCGGACACCAGCGCGATCCGGCCGGACGAGGTCGGGTCGGCCTCGGCGACCCCGAGCACCGCCTGGATCTGGAAGGAGGCGGAGGCCGCGCTGGTGTCGCCGAGCAGTTCCATGGACGGCACCCGGGACAGCGCGTCGGCGGGCACCAGCGCCGCCAGCGCCTCCGACTCGGCCCGACCGGCGGAGGTGGGTGCGGCACACGGGACGGCCGCCCACACCTCGTCGGCGGTGACGCCCGCGCGGTTCAGGGCGCGACGGACGCAGCCGGTGACGGCGGCCCGCGGGTCGTCGTCGATGTCGACGCCGGTCTCGATGCTCAACACCGCGGCCAGCGCGGGGCGTTCGGCGGCACCCGCGTGCTCGACCAGGAACAGCCCGCAGCCCTCGCCGAGCAGCGGCGAGGGGTCGCCGGCCGCGAGGGCGGTGTACTCGAACCAGGCGTGGATGGCGGAGAACTCCTCGACCGAACCCGCCAGGTACTTCGTCGCACGGCCCTGGCTCATCAGCCGCCGCGCGTAGTTGAGGGCGAGCAGCCCGCTGACGCGGCCGCCCGCGACCGTCGTGTTGGGGCCCTTGAGGTCGTGCCGGATCGCGCAGGCGCCCGCGGCGTGGTTGAGGCTGCCGAAGGGGATGCGGCCGGCGTCGACGTGGAAGGGGAGCGCGTTCGTGTAGGACTGACGAAGGAGGTCCGTCATGTTCTCCAGGCTGCCCATGGAGATACCGAGAACCACACCGGTGGCCTCGTCGGTCCGCACCGCCTTGTTGCCTTCGGCGTCGAGGAGCAGCCCGTCGGAGGCGACCAGGGTCAGCGCGGTGAGCCGGTCCATCTTGGCCGTGCCCTTCGCGCCGAGCAGGCCCGGGATGTCGAAGTCCGGGACCGTGCAGACGTTGGGCGACGGCAGGGTGCCGAGTGCCACGTCCGCCTTCACGGCCGTCTTCGCGCCGCCGCGCACGCCCGCGGCGAAGGCCTGGCGGGTCACGCCGTGCGGGGATACGGCCGACCACCCGGTGATGACGAGCGTCTCCGGCGGCAGCGAGGCCGCCGGGGTGACTGCTGCGGTACTCATGGCGGGACTCACTCTCCGTACGTCCCCAGAATCAGGATGGCGTTGTTGCCGGCGAAGGCGCTGGAGTTGTTCTGCACGAGCCGCACGTCCGCGTCGAGGGCGTTGTTGGGCACGACGTCGAGCGGGCAGGCCGGGTCCGTCTCCCGATGGTGGATCGTCGGCGGAATGAACCCGTGCTCGATGGCGAGGCTGCACGCGATGGCGCCGAGGGCGCTCGCCGCTCCCATCGCGTGGCCGAGCATCGACTTCAGGGCCACCGTGCGCGGCGGCGCGTCGCCGTACACGTCGAGGATGGCGGCCGACTCCGTGCGGTCGTTGGCCTTGGTGCCGGTGCCGTGCGCGGAAATGAAGTCGATCTCCTCCTTCTTGACCCCGGCGTCGTCCAGGGCGAGGCGAATGCCGCGCGCGATGCCGACGCGGTCCGGTGCGGTGGCGTGATTGGCGTCGCAGCTGAGGCCGTAGCCGAGCACCTCGGCGTAGATGTGCGCGCCGCGCGCCAGCGCCGATTCCAGGCTCTCCAGGACGAGGATGCCCGCGCCCTCGCTGGTGAGGATGCCCTGCCGGTTCTTGTCGAAGGGCCGTACCACGTCCGGGGTGAGCGCGCCGAACCGCTTGAAGGTGAGGTACGCCTTGCGGCACACCGCGTCGGCTCCGCCGCACAGCGCGATGTCGACCTCGCCGGAACGGATCGCGTCCAGGCCGTAGCCGATCGAGTAGTTGCCCGCCGCGCAGGCCGTCGTGATGGTGGTGGCCTCCACGTTCGGTATGCGCAGTTCGCGGGCGATCACGGTGCTCAGCCGACCCGCGTTGATGCGGCGGGACAGGACCGGATCCATGGCCTCCGGGTCCCCGGCGGCCAGTTCCTGTTCGACGAGCACCCCGATGTCGTGCGACTCGCCGTCGGTGGTGCCGACGCTGATGAGCGCCTGCCGCTCACGCAGGTCGGCCTCGGTGAGTCCGGCGTCCACCACGGCCATCCGGGCGGCGGCGACGGCGAACTGCCCGGCGCGGCCCATGTCGTCGAGGGGTACGTTGCGAATCCAGCGCTCCGGCTCGAACTCGGAGACCTCGCATGCGGTGTTGTGGCCGAACCCCTCGGTGTCGAAGCGGGTGATCGGCCCCGCGCCGGAGCGGCCGGCCCGCAACGCCGCGGTGAACTCCTCGACACCCGTGCCGATGCTGGAGATCGCGCCGAGGCCGGTGAGGACGGCCCGGCGGCGATTCGCCGGTGCGCGGGCGGGCGGCGCCGGCGGTGACTGTGCGGTGGACATCGGACTCCTTAAGCAGTGGGATGCCTGTGGGCGGGGGTCCGGGACCGGATCCCCCGCTGCTCACCAACCGGCAGCGGCGGCGGTCACCTGGTACGTGGTCTCCACGTTCACCATCTTCGGGAGTTCGTCCATGTCGATGACGATGGAGTACTCCATCTCGAGGGCGCTGAGCACGTCGATGAGTTTCAGGGAGTCGGCGCCCAGTTCGTCGATGAACAGTGTGCTGTCCGCGAACTCGATGTGTACATCGATGTTCTCGGCAATGATTTCCCTGATGCGGGTAAGGCGCTCGGGCACAACAGTCGTCATGTTTGTTTTCTCCGTTTCCCAGGTTCTCGAATTTGCCTTACGGCAAAAATTAGTCAGCCTCGATGACGGGCCGATGACATTCAACTGACCGTTCACTGACGGCGGTTGCCGCTCACCTTCCGATGGCCTTTTCGAAGCCCCGCACGCTGCCGGCGACCGCGATGACCAGGATCGCCGTCAGGGTGATGGCGGCGACCACGCCGGGGTGGTCGGCGGCGAACCCGCTGCCCGCCGCGCCCGACGGGTCGTTGCCCCACAGCCTGCGGCAGGTGGTGATGACGGCGGTGACCGGGTTCCATTGGGCTACCGGGCGCAACCATTCCGGCAGGCCGTTCACACCGACGTACGCATTGGAAAGAAAGCTGAAGACGACCAGCACGAGCGCGCCCGTGCCGTCGATGGCCTCGACATTCTTCTGGGTGGTGCCGAGCAGAATTCCGAGCCACAGCATGGTGTAGATGAAGGCGAGCAGCACAGCGAATCCGGCGGCGGTGCGCAGCACGCCCTCGTGCGGCCGCCAGCCGACGGCCAGGCCGACCAGGGACACCGCCGTCAGACTGACCGCGCCGACGAACAGGTCGGCCAGCGTGCGGCCGATGAGCACCGCGCTCGGTGCGATCGGCAACGAGCGGAACCGGTCCACCAGGCCGTGGCGCAGGTCGAGGGCGACACCGATGGCCGTGGGGCCGACGCCGGACAGGCCGACCTGGACGGCGATGCCCGCCAGGATGAAGTCCTCGTACGGGACACCGCCGGGGACGTTCATCGAGTTGCGGAAGAGGTAGCCGACGGCGACGAGCATCACCAGCGGGGTCATCGTCACGAGCACGAGCCGGCCCGGGGAGCGGCGCAGATGTATCAGATGGCGTCCGGCCAGGGCGAGGGTGTCGCCGAGGTAGCCGAGCAGCGCGCCCCTGGACTCCGCGGACCGCGGCACCGGGGTCGAGGCCGCGGGGTCGGCCGCCGTCGACGCGGTCGCCTCCGCGGTCGTCGGCGACACCGCGGCGTCGGTCGTCGATGTCATCGCCGGCTCTCCTTCTTCTGTCCCGTGCCCGTGAGCTGGAAGAACACGTCGTCGAGCGTGGGCTTGCACACCTCGAAGTCGACGGTGTCCACGCCCTTTTCGCGCAGCGCGACGGCGGCGCGCGCCACCTCGTCCAAGCCGCCCCGGTCGAGTTGCACCGATACCCGGAGGGTGGCCGGGTCGGCGACCGGTTCCTGGGCGCTGCCGAGCGTGGCGAGCGCGGCGACCGCGTCGGCCAGGCTCTCCGGGCGGGCCAAGGTCACCTCCAGGCGCTCGCTGCCCACCATGCGCTTGAGGGCCGCGGGGGTGTCCTCGGCGATGACGCGGCCCGCGTCGATGACGGCGATCCGATCGGCGAGCGCGTCCGCCTCCTCCAGGTACTGGGTGGTGAGCAGGATGGTGACGCCGTTGGCGACCAGATCGCGCACCACGTCCCACAGGACGCTTCGGCTGGTGGGGTCCAGGCCCGTGCTGGGCTCGTCGAGGAACAGCACCTGCGGATCGCCGATGACACAGGTGGCCAGGTCGAGCCGGCGGCGCATGCCGCCCGAGTATGTGCCCACGGTGCGGTCGGCCGCGTCGGTCAGCTCGAACCGCTCGAGCAGTTCGGCCGCGCGCAGGGCCGCACCGCGTCGCCCGTAGCGCAGCAGCTTGGCCAGCAGGACCATGTTCTCGCGCCCGGTCAGGAGTTCGTCGACGGCCGCGTACTGTCCGGCGAGGCCGATGCGCCGCCGGACCTCCTTGCCCTCGCGCACCACGTCGTGCCCGGCGACGACGGCGCGGCCGGCGGACGGCTCGACCAGGGTGGCCAGGATGCGGACGGTGGTCGTCTTGCCCGCGCCGTTGGGGCCGAGTACGCCCAGGACGGTGCCGGCGGGCACCGCCAGGTCGACGCGGTGCAGCGCCGTGTGGCCGCGGTACTGCTTCTGCAGCCCTTCGGCGAGGATGGCCGGGTCGGACGAGGCCACGGTCATCCCGCCCGACGCTGCAGGCTGAGCGGACGCATGTCCGTCCAGTCGCGCTCGATGTGGGCCACCGCCGTGGCGCGGTCGGTCGCCGCGAGCGTCACCCGCCAGCCGTCGGGCACGGCGGCGAAGGACGGCCACAGGGAGTACTGCCCCTCGTCGTTGACGAGGACGAGGAACCGGCCGTCTTCGCGGTCAAAGGGGTTGGCCATGGATGTTCTCCAGATCTCGGATGGTGCTCGAATGCGTCGGGTGCTCGGATGTGTCGAGTGGTCGGGGGTCAGCCGGGCGCGGGCGCGGCACGTGTCGCCGCCAGGGCGGCGAGCGTGTGCTCGACGGCCCGGCCGATGGCCGCCGCCGGGGCGGGTTGCATCATCTGCTGGTGGGTGCAGTCCACGTCGTACGCGTGCATGGCCCGGCCGACGTGCGGCTCCCAGCTCTTGAGCTTGAGGGCGCGCTCGTCCTGTGTGCCCCTGTCGCCGCCCCCGCTCGCCACGAAGAGCGTCATGGGGCAACCGTCGAAACGGCCGGGGGTGAAGCGCCGGAACAGCTCCAGGTTGTTGCGCATGACGCCCAACAGGCGCTCCAGGGTGCTCTGTTCGAACGCGGCGAGCGGGCCGCCGGCGCGGGCGAGGCGCGCGGCGACGCCCTGCGGGGTGAGCCGGTCGAACCCCGCCGGGTCGACACCGGCCTCGGTCAGGAAATCGGCGAGGAACTCCTCGTCGCTCGGCGAGGCGCCGTGTGCGTCGTCGGGGTAGGCGTCCAGGTTCGCCAGGTACGCCACTTCCTCGCCCGCCGCCCGCAGTCGCACGGCCATCTCGTGGGCGACGACACCGCCGTAGGACCAGCCGAGCAGGTGGTACGGGCCGGTCGGCTGGATGGCCCTGATCCGGGCCAGGTAGTCGTCGGCGACGTCCCCGATGTGCTCGGGCAGCGGGCCCGGCTCGGCGATGCCGCGCGCCTGGAGACCGTAGACGGGCTGCTCCGGGTCCAGGTGCTCGGCGAGCGCGGCGAACGGGATGGCGAAGCCCAGGCCGCCGTGTACGCAGAACAGCGGCGGCCTGGCGCCGGTCGGCCGGATCGGCAACACCGGCCCCAGCGGGTCGCCGGCCTCGCCCTCGGTGACCGCGCTCGCGGCGAGGGCCTCGACGGTGCGATGCTCGAAGACCGCGCCGAGGCCGATCCGCAGCCCGAGGCGGGCGGCGGCGTCGACCAGCCTGATCACTTTCAGGCTGTCCCCGCCCAGTGCGAAGAACCCGTCGTCCGGGCCCACGTCACCGACGTCGAGCACCTCCTCGATCGCCGCGCACAACAACCTTTCCCGCTCGGTGCGGGGCCGCTGCGGGGCGCGGTCGGCGCCGGCCCGGGGGCGGTCGGGGGTGGGCAGGGACTTGACGTCGAGCTTCCCGTTGGCGTTCAGCGGCAGCTCGGACAGCGCCACGAAACCGTCCGGCACCATGTAGCCGGGCAGGAAGCGCGCCAAGTGCCGTTGCAGCTCCTCCGATTCCGGGTTCGGGCAGCCGGGGGCGGGCACCACGTAAGCGACCAGGCGGCGCTGGCCCGCGCGCTCGACGGGGGCCAGCACGACGGCCCGCGCAATGCCCTGATGGGCAGTCAGAACACGCTCGATCTCGCCGAGTTCGACGCGATAGCCGCGGATCTTCACCTGCTGGTCGGCACGGCCGACGTAATCGATCCGGTCGTGCCTGTCCCAGCGCACCAGGTCGCCCGTCCGGTACATCCGCTCCCCCGGCGCCCCGAACGGGCAGGCCACGAAGCGCTCGGCGGTCGCACCGGGCCGGTCGAGATACCCGCGGGCAAGGCCCTCGCCCGCCACGTAGAGCTCGCCGACCACGCCCCGCGGCACCAGTCCCAGTGCCTCGTCCAGGACATAGGCGCAGGTGTCCCCGATCGGCAGCCCGATGGGCACGGTGGCCCCGCCGCCGACCAGGGCGGTGTTCTGCCAGGTGGCGAAGGTGGTGGCCTCCGTCGGGCCGTACGCGTTGAAGAGGACGGTGTCCGGCATCGCGGCCCGCAGCCGCTCGATGTGGTCCGCGGACAGCGCCTCGCCGCCGGTGAACAGGGCCCGCACGGCGGCCATGGCGCGGGGCCGGGTGTCGGCGAGGGTGTTGACGAGCTGGGTGGTGAGGAAGGCGACCGTCACCCCCGCCCGGTCGACGAACGCCTCCAACGTCTCGGGGTCCGCGGGCCCCGGCGGGCAGACCGCCAGCCGGGCGCCGTGGGTGAGCGGCGTCCAGATCTCGAAGGTGGACGCGTCGAAGGCCACCGCCGCGAAGCACATGAAGGTGTCGTCCGGGCTCGGCGCCAACTCCGGTAGGCCCCGGACCAGACGCACGGCGGCCCGGTGCGAGACGGCGACGCCCTTGGGCTTTCCGGTGGAGCCGGAGGTGTAGATGACGTAGAGCAGGTCGTCGGGTTCGACGACCACGGCGGGCGCCGGGGAAGCGGGCAGCGCGGCCGACGCGGCCAGCGTGTCGGGGGCGTCGAGGACCACGACCTCGACCCCGGCACGCTCGGCGCCGGGAGCGGCCCGGCTCGCCAGGGACTCCTGGGTCACGAGCAGGCGGGCACCGCTGTCGGTCAGCATGTCGTGGACCCGCTCGGCGGGGTACGACGGATCGAGGGGCAGATAGGCCGCGCCCGCTTTGGCGATCGCCAGCACCGTGATCACCGTGGCCGGTCCACGCTCCAGGACAAGCGCCACCAGGTCGCCTCGGCGGGTGCCGCGGGCGGCCAGCAGGCGGGCCGAGCGGTTCGCCGCGGCGTCCAGTTCGGCGTACGTGACGTGGACCAACCGTTCCGGGGCACCCGGCTCGGCGTGGATCAGGGCCACGGAGTCCGGCGCGGCCGCGACCCGAGCCGCCACCAGCTCTGTGATCGTGGTGTTCGGGGTGCCGATGCGATGGGTGCCGAGGGCGAGCAGTTCGGCGTGTTCCACGGGGTCGACGATGTCCAGGCGGGACAACCGCCGACCGGGCTCGGCGAGCGCGGCGGCCAGCAGCCGCAGGTAGGCGTCGGTGACGCGGCGGGCCGTCGCGGGCTCGAAGAGGTCGGTGGCGTACTCGACGGCCAGCGACAACTTCGGCCCGGCCGCGTCCCCCGCCTCCTCGGTGAGCTGGAAGAGCAGGTCCCACTTGGCGGTCTCCCCCGGCACGGGCTCCCGCGTCACCGAGACCCCCGCGTCGGTGTCCGCGGGGGTCATCGCGTCCGGGCCCGGTGCCGCCTGCTGGAAGCCGAGCATCACCTGGACCAGCGGGTGTCGCGACATCGAGCGCTCGGGGTTGAGCACCTCCACCAGCTTCTCGAAGGGCACGTCCTGGTGCCGATAGGCGGCCAGGTCGCACTCCTTGACCCGCTCGACCAACTCCCGCAGGCTCGGGTCGCCCGAGGTGTCGGTGCGCAGCACCAGCGTGTTCACGAACATGCCGACCATGTCGTCGAGGCGCTCGTCGGTGCGACCCGCCACGGGGCTGCCGAGCGCGATGTCGGTGCCCGCGCCGAACCGGGTGAGCAGCGCCGCGAGCCCGGCGTGCAGCACCATGAAGACGCTGACGCCCCACTCGGCCGCGAGCCGGTACAGGTCGCCGCGGAGCGCCTGCGGCACCGCGGTGTGCACGTGGCCACCGCGGAAGCCGGCCCGGGCGCCGCGCACGAAGTCGAAGGGAAGCGCCGGCTCCTCCGGGAGCCCGGCCAACGCATCGGTCCAGTAGGCGAGTTGGCGAGAGAGCTCGCTGCGCGGATCGTCCGCGTCGCCGATCACCTCGCGCTGCCACAGGGCGTAGTCCGCGTATTGCACCGGCAGCGGCGGAAGTTCCGGCGCTCGCCCGGTCCGCCGGGCCCGGTAGCACTCGGTCAGGTCGCGGGTGAGCGGGGCGAGGGACCACCAGTCGGCCGCGATGTGGTGCACCACCAGCAGCAGTACGTGCTCTTCGGGACCGAGCGCGAACAGGTTCGCCCGCACCGGGACGTGGGTCTCCAGGTCGAAGCCGCGCGCCGCCTCGGCGGCGAGCGCGGCGGGCAGGCGCTCCTCGGTCGTCTCGCTCACCGGCATCGGGACGAGGGCGTCGGTCGGCGCGAGCACCCGCTGCTCGGCCGGGCCCGCACCGTCGTCCGCGGCCGCGGCACGCGGCGGGAAGACGGTGCGCAGCGCCTCGTGTCGCGCGACGACGTCCCGCAGCGCCCCCCGGAGCGCCGTGACGTCCAGGGGTCCCGAGAGTCGGACCGCCAGCGGGATGTTGTAGAGGCCGTCGGGAGCGCCGAGGCGTTCGATGAACCACAGCCGCTGCTGCGCGTACGACAGGGGCAGGGACGCCGGGCGCGGGCCCGCGACGAGCGGGGCCCTGCCGATTTCCGCCCCGGGCACCCGCTGCGCGAGGCGCGCCGGCGTCGAGGCCTCGAACAGGTCCCGTATCCGCAGTTCGGCGCCGAGTTCGGCGCGGACCCGGTTGACGATGCGGGTCGCCAGCAGCGAGTGGCCGCCGAGCGCGAAGAAGTCGTCCTCCACGCCGACGCGTTCGAGCCCGAGCACCTCGGCGAAGACGCCGCAGAGCAGTTCCTCCTCGCGGGTGCGCGGGGCGCTCGCCGACGTGGCGTACTCGGGCGCGGGCAGCGCGCGGCGGTCCAGCTTGCCGTTGGCGGTCAGCGGCAGCGCGGCCAGCCGGACCACGGCCGCCGGGACCATGTAGTCGGGCAGCCGGTCCCCGACGAACGCCCGCAGTTCCGCTCCCGGTTCGGCCACCGCCTCCGGGCCGTCGCCCGCGTCGTCGCGCAGCACCACGTACGCGACCAGGCGCTGGTCGCCGGGCCGGTCCTCGCGGGCGACCACGGCCGCCTCTGCGACGCTCGGGTGCCGGCCGAGCACGGTGGCGATCTCGCCCGGCTCGATCCGGAATCCGCGCAGTTGCACCTGCTCGTCGGCGCGCCCCAGGTATTCGAGGGTGCCGTCGGATCGCCACCGGCCCAGGTCCCCGCTTCGGTACATGCGGGCGCCCTCGGCCTCGAACGGGCAGGCCACGAAGCGCGCCGCCGTCAGGTCGGGGCGCCCCAGATAACCGCGCGCCAGGCCGGGACCGGCGACGTACAGCTCACCGGGCACGCCCGCCGGTACGGGCTGGAGGGCGCCGTCGAGCAGGTACACCCGCAGGTCCGCGATGCCGCGCCCGATCACGCTGCCACCGTTGCCGGCCGCCGTCGAGGCCGCCAGCTCCTGGTAGCTGACGTGCACCGTCGTCTCGGTGATCCCGTACATGTTGACCAGGAGCGGCCGGTCGGAGGCGTGCCGGGCGTACCAGTCGGCGAGCTTGCCGACATCGAGCGCCTCGCCACCGAACACCACACGACGCAGCGCCAGTTCGCGCGGGCGCTCCACGTCGGCGCGGATCAGCTGATAGAACGCGGACGGCGTCTGATTGAGGACGGTGACCCCCTCTTTGGCGAGCAGGTCCAAAAACGCGCCGGGGGAACGCGAGACGTCGTACGGCACGACGACCAGGCGCCCGCCGCGCAACAGCGCGCCCCACAGCTCCCACACCGTGAAGTCGAAGGCGATGGAGTGGAAGAGGGTCCACACGTCGTCGGGCCCGAAGCCGAACCGGTCGTCGGTGGCGTCCAGCAACCGCACCACGTTGTGATGCGGTACCACCACGCCCTTGGGACGGCCGGTGGAACCGGAGGTGTAGATGACGTACGCGGGGTGCTCCGGATCCGCGCGGACACCCGGGTCCGTGTCCGGGCAGGCGGCGAGCGCGGCCGAGGTCTCCTCGGCCCCGAGGTCGACGCACTCCACGGCCGGCGCGTCGGGCAGCTCCGGCAGCCCCGCGTCGGCGCCGGTCAGCAGGAGCGCCGGGCGCGCGTCGCGCAGTACGTAGGTGATCCGGTCCGCCGGGTGACCCGGTTCGAGGGGCAGATAGGCCGCACCGGCCTTGAGGACGGCGAGGACCGCGACGATCAGCTCCGCGCCGCGCGGGAGCGCGAGGGCCACGAACGTCTCGGGCCCCGCGCCCCGCGCGGCGATCAGGTGGGCGAGTCGATTCGCGCGGGCATCCAGCTCCCGGTAGGTGAGGGAGCCGCCGGGCCCCTCGGTCCCGGGCACGGTGACCGCGACGGCGTCGGGTGTGCGTGCGGCCTGCGCGGCGAAGAGCGCCGGGATGGTGGTGCGGCGCACGGGCTCTTGAGGAGCGGCCGACGCGCCGCTCCACTCGGTGAGAAGGCGCGCACGCTCGACGGGGCCCGGCGCACCGAGGCGGGCGAGGAGCGTCTCCGGTTCGTCCGCGACCTCCTCGAGGATACGGACGAAGCGGTCCAGGACCCCTCGCGCGGCAGCCCGGGCGGCCGCCTCGCCGCCCTGGCCCAACGTCGATTCCTTGTAGGCGAGTCGGAGATCAAGGCGCTCGCCGGGGAACACCGTCAGGCTCAACGGGTAGTGGGTGGCCGAGTGCATCTCGGCCGCGTTCACCGCACCGCCGAACTCGCGGCGCAGGGTCTCCCCGTCCAGCGGGTAGTTCTGGAAGGCGAGCACGGTGTCGAAGAGTTCGCCCTGGATGCCGGAGGCGGCCTGCGCCTCGGCGAGCGGCAGGTGCTCGTGCGGCATCATCTCGATCTGCTGCCGGGCCAGCGCCCGGAACAGCTCGCTCGCCCTCAGGTCCGGGCGCAGGTCGGCGCGCACGGGCAGGGTGTTGGCGAAGAGCCCGATCATCGACTCGACGTCCGGGACCTCGGCGGGGCGGCCGGAGGTCACGACGCCGAAGACGACGTCTTGGCGGCCGGTGAGCCGGCCGACCAGCAGCGCCCAGCAGCCCTGCACCACGCTGTTGAGGGTCAGGCCCTGCCCGCGTGCCCACCCGACGAGCGCCGCCGTGCACTCCGGTGACAGGACGTGCTCGACGGACGAGGGCGGTTCGAGTGCCCGGCCCGCGTCGGGAAGCACCCGAACGGGTCCTTCGAGGCCGTCGAGCAGCCCGGTCCACGCCGCCCGCGCCGCGTCCCGGTCGCGGTCGTTCAGCCAGGTCAGGAAGGAACGGTACGGCACGGGCGCGGGCAGCGCCGCCCGGTCGCCCCGCGCGCCGAGGAGCAACAACTCGTGGACGGCGAGCGGGAAGGACCAGCCGTCCATGAGGATGTGGTGCACCGACCACAGCAGCCGGTGGTGCCGCTCGCCGAGCCGGATCAGCGTGAACCGCATCAGCGGCGGACGCGCGAGGTCGAACCGGCGCAGCCGGTCCTCGTGCGCGAGCCGCCGCGCCTCGGCCTCCCGCGCGGCCTCGGGCAGCTCCGTCAGGTCCCGGAAGTGCCAGTCCGGTTCGACCTCGCTCTCCTTGAGCACGACCTGGACGGGTTCGCCGCTTTTGCGATTGCGGAAGCAGGCCCGCAGGTTCGAATGTCGGCTCAGCAGCGTCGCCGACGCCGCACGCAGCCGAGTGGCGAGCCCAGGGCCGTCGTCCGCGTCCCGGCCGTCGATGTCCGCGACGAACTGGAGCGTGTAGAGGTCGGGTGCCGCCGGGTCGTACGAGGACAGGAACAGCAGCCCCTGTTGCAGCGGTGAGAGCGGCAGTACTTCGCTGATCTTCGACCCGGCTCCGGGAGCGGTCGTCACGACAATTCCTCATTCAACTCGAATTCGAGATCGGCCAGTTCCTCGTCGGAGAGGGAGATCAGGCTGCCCTCGGGCTCCACGGCGGCGCGTTCGGGACCGTCCTGTTCCTGTTCGGCGGCGATCTGTGCGAGGGCGGCGGCCGTCTTGTGGGTGAAGATGTCGCGGGTGGTCAGGGCGAGACCGGCTTTACGGGCGCGGCTGACGAGTTGGATCGAGCGGATGCTGTCGCCGCCCAGGGTGAAGAAGTCGTCGTCGATGCCGACATCGGCCAGGCCCAGGACATCGCCGAGGATGCCGCACAGCAGACGTTCGTTCTCGTTGCGCGGGCCGCGCGCGGTGTCCCGGTCGGCGGTGCCGGGCGAGGGCAGGGCCTTGCGGTCGAGCTTGCCGTTCGAGGTGAGCGGCATCGCGTCCAGCACCACCCAGGACGCGGGGATCATGTACGCGGGCAACAGTTGCGCGAGTTCCCCGCGCACCCTCGCGGCGTCGACCCCGGGCCCGGTGAGATAACCCACCAGACGCGGATTGCCCGAGGCGTCGGGCAACACCGCGACGGCGGCGTCGGTCACCGTGTCCAGGGAGCGGATGGCGGCCTCGATCTCACCGGTCTCCACGCGCCGCCCGCGGATCTTGATCTGGTGGTCGCGGCGCTCGATGAACTCCAGTTGACCGTCCGCGCGTTGCACGACCCGGTCGCCGGTGCGATACATCCGGGCACCGGCACCCGCGAACGGATCGACCACGAACGTGGCGGCGGTACGGGCCGAGTCGTGGAGGTATCCGCGCCCGACACCGGCACCGCCGACGTACAACTCGCCCGGCACACCGGCCGGAACCGGCCGCAGCTCGTCACCCAGCACGTACAGCCGGGTATTGCGCACGGCCGTACCGATCGGCACCCGCGACCCGAGGATGTCGGAGGCGGTGACCACGGCGTGCGTCACGTCGTCGGAGCACTCCGTCGGCCCGTACGCGTTCATCAACGGGACCTTGGGGTGACGGGCGTGCCAGCGGCGGCACAGATCGACCGGCAGGGCCTCCCCCGTGGTCATCAGCCAACGCAGATCCGGCAGTTCCGGAGCGGCACCTTCGACGTCCCACGCGTCCAGCGCCGCCCGCAGCAGGGAGGGGACGACCTCCAGCACGGCGACCCGTTCCTCGCGGGCCACCGCGAACAGGGCGGCCGGGTCGGCCGCCATGTCGGTGCCGCAGACCCGGACCCGACCACCGACGACCAGCGGCGCGAACATCTGCCACACCGACACGTCGAACGTCAACGGGGCGTTCTGCACGACGGTCTCACCGGCCGCGAGGTCGAGGTCGGCGACCTTGGCCCACAGGTGGTTGAGCATGCCCGACCGCTGCACCATCGCCCCCTTGGGACGACCGGTGGACCCCGACGTGAACATCACGTACGCCAGATCCGACCCGACGCCGACGCACGCCGGCAGATCGCCGGGGATCGGCGCGATCTCCAGGTCGACGACCGCGACGGGGACGGTGGTCACCGAGCCGGCGAGCTCGGCGCCCGACGCCTCGTATCCCGCGCCCACGAGCAGATGGCCGGCGCCGCTGTCCCCGAGCAGGGAGGTGTTGCGGGCGGCGGGCGCGTCCGGGTCGAGCGGCAGGTACGCGCCACCCGCTCCCAACACACCCAGCACACCCACCACGAACGGCACCCCGGGATCGGCGAACATCGCCACCACTGAACCCGCCGACACCCCGACCTTCGCCAGCCGGACGGACAGTCCACCGGCCGCGGCGACCAGCTCCCCATAGGTGAGCGATGTGGTGCCGTCCGACACGGCGATCTCGTCGGGGATGCGGGCGGCCACCGCCCGCACCCGCTCGACGACCCCGAGGCTCTCCTCGGTGATCGACGGGTCCCACTCGCCGAGCAGCCCACCGAGCTCACCGGGCGTACCGGACCCGGCCGCGGTCGCCGGGGCGGTCACATCGACCCGGGCGAGCAGCAGTTCGGGCCGCTCCGCGACCGTGCGCAGCAGGTGTTGGAAGATCACCGCGATCCGCTCGACGTCGTCCGGGGTGAACCGGTCCGGCGCGTAGTCCAGGCGCAGGCTCAGGGCGTCGCCGGGGAAGACCACCATGCTCAGCGGATGGTGGCGGGCGTCCCTGGCCTCGGCGCGCACCACACGCGGGCCGTCGGCACCGGTGTCGAGGCCGTTCTCGTCCAGCGGGAAGTTCTCGAAGAGCACCACGGTGTCGAAGACCTCGCCGGCGAGACCGGCGGCCTTGTGGATCTCGGCGAGGCCGAGGTGTTCGTGCGGGAGCAGCGCGGTCTGCTGGTCCTGGAGAGCGTGCAGCAGTTCCGCGAGGGTGGCGCCGGGGTGCAGCCGGGCGCGGACCGGCACGGTGGTGAGGAACATGCCGATCATCGACTCGACGTCCGGGACCTCGGCGGGGCGGCCGGAGGTGACGGCGCCGAAGACGACGTCCTGGCGGCCGGTGAGCCGGCCGAGCAACAGCGCCCAGCAACCCTGCACCACGATGTTGAGGGTCAGCCCCTGGTCGCGCGCCCACTCGGACAGGGCGGCCGTCAGCTCACGAGGCACCTCGGCCCGCACCGAGTCGGGCAACATCGGGGCGTGATCGCGATCGCCCGGGACGAGCAGGGTGGGTTCGGCCACGTCGGCGAGCACCGCGTGCCAGGCCGCCTTGGCCGCCTCCCGGTCCTGCGCGGTCAGCCAGGCGAGATAGGAGCGGTAGGGGGCCGGGTCGGTCGACAGCGCGACGTCCGCGCCGGTCGCGCACAGCGTGAACAGCTCCCGTACCAGCAGCGGCATCGACCAGCCGTCGACGAGGATGTGGTGGCTGGTCCAGATGAAGCGGTGCCGGTCCTCGCCGTGGGTGACCAGCGTGAAGCGCAGCAGCGGCGGGGCCGCGAGATCGAAGCGACGGGCGCGCTCGGCGTCGGCGATCCGGTCCAGGGCGGCGGCCCTGGCGGACTCCGGAAGATCCGTCAGGTCGATTTCCTGCCAGGGCAGTTCGGCGTGCCGCGGGATGAGCTGTACGGGTTCGCCGGCGGCGCGGGCCCGGAACGAGGCGCGTAGATTCGGATGCCGATCGAGCAGCGCCTGGCCCGCGGCCCGCAGCACGGCGGGGTCGAGGTAGCCCTCGATGTCCGCGACGATCTGCAGCGTGTAGACGTCCACCGCGTCCGCGTCGTCCTCGGCCTCCGTCCCGCCCGCGGTGTCGTAGTCGGCGTGGAAGAGCATGCCCTGCTGCAGCGGGGTGAGCGGCAGGACGTCCGCGAGGACCGTGCCGGTCCGCGCGAACTCGGCCTCGTACTCCTCGATCTCGTCCTGCGCCGGCTCCACCAGCGGCAGGTCGGACGGGGTGAGGCCGCCCGCGCCCGGGGCGCCGGCGTGTCGGGCGAGCAGTTCCAGGGCGCGGAACCAGGTCTGCGCGATGTCCTGGGCGTCCTCCTCGGACACGGTCCGGCCCGCCCACGCCCAGTTGGCGATCAGGTGCGGTCCGTCGTGGCGGTCCTCGGTCGCCGGGGTGACGTCGAGCAGGTGCGGCAGCGGCATGCCCGGGTGCGCGCCGGTGCCGACGACGCCGTTGCCGCCGATGGGCTCCCACAGCCGGGACTCCCCGGCGTCGAAGCGGCCCATGTAGTTGAAGCCGATCTGCGGCCGGTTCCGGCCGACGAGGGTGCGGGCGGCGTGCGGGTTGAGGTAGCGCAACAGGCCGTAGCCGACGCCGCGGTCGGGCAGCGCGCGCAGTTGCTCCTTGATCCGCTTGAGGACCGTGGACAGGGCGGGACCGCCCACCCACACCTCGTCCCAGTCGAGCGCGCCGGCGTCCAGGCGCACCGGGAAGGCGCTGGTGAACCAGCCGACGGTGCGGGACAGGTCGAGGTCGTCGCCGAGCTGCTCGCGGCCGTGGCCCTCCAGTTCGATGAGGGTCTGCGCGTACTGGGCGTGGCCGTGCCGCCGGCGCCAGTCGGCGACGGCGAGCGCGAGACCGGTCAGCAGGACGTCGTTGACCTCCGCGTGGAAGGCCGCGGGGACGTCCGTGAGCAGCGGCCCGGTGACCTCGGGGCCCAGTTCGAGGCGGAGGGTGCGCCGGGTGCCGTACACATCCGTGGCGGGATCGAGCCGGTGGGTGCCGACCAGCGGGTCGGGTCCGGCCAGGATGCCCTGCCACAGAGCGAGTTCGGGCCCACGCACCTGGGTGCGGGCCTGCTCGGCGAGCCGTTTCGACCAGCCGCGGTACGAGGTGCCGACGGGGTCGAGGGCCGGGGCGCGGCCGGCGTCGAGCGCCTCGTAGGCGGCGGCCAGGTCGGGCAGCAGGATGCGCCACGACACGCCGTCGATGACGAGGTGGTGGGCGCAGAGCACCAGCCAGGCGGTGTCGGCGTCGGGCCCGGCGTCGATCAGCACCGCCTGGACCATGACGGCGCCGGCGGGGTCGAGCCGGGCGCGGGCCGCGGCCGCCTGCCGCTCGGTGTACCCGAGGACGTCCTCGGCGTCCGCACCGCCGTCGAGGCCCTGGACGGCGATGACCAGGCGTTCGCCGGAGAGCGCGCCCGGCTCCAGGATCTCCGTCCGCCACAGCCCCGGGGCCGGTTCGGTGGCCCGGGTGCGCAGCGCGTCGTGGTGGTCGACCAGCGCGTGCAGGGCCGCGTCGAGCCGGTCGGTGTCGAGGTCTGCGGGAACGCGCACCACCACGTGCTGGCTGTACTTGACGACCGGCCCGGTGAGGCTGCCGGTGTCGTCGTGCAACTGGGCCATGATCGGCGTGAGTTCGTACGGGCCGCTGCCCGACTCGCCCGCATCCGCGCCGGCGGTGCTCGCGGCCTCGGTGTCGACCCGGCCCGCCGCCTGTGCGAGGGCGGCGGCCGTCTTGTGGGTGAAGATGTCGCGGGTGGTGAGGGCGAGACCGGCCTTGCGGGCGCGGCTGACGAGTTGGATCGAGCGGATGCTGTCGCCGCCCAGGGTGAAGAAGTCGTCGTCGATACCGACGTGGGTGAGGCCCAGGACGTCGCCGAAGATGGTGCACAGCAGACGTTCGTTCTCGTTGCGCGGGCCGCGCGCGGTGTCCCGGTCGGCGGTGGTGGGCGAGGGCAGGGCCTTGCGGTCGAGCTTGCCGTTCGAGGTGAGCGGCATCGCGTCCAGCACCACCCAGGACGCGGGAATCATGTACGCGGGCAGGAGTTGGGCCAGCTCGGCCCGAATCCGGCCGGCGTCCACACCGGGCCCGGTGAGGTAGCCGACCAGGCGGGGGTTGCCGGACGCGTCGGGCAACACCGCGACGGCGGCGTCGGCGACCGTGTCCAGGGAGCGGATGGCGGCCTCGATCTCACCGGTCTCCACGCGCCGCCCGCGGATCTTGATCTGGTGGTCGCGGCGCTCGATGAACTCCAGCTGCCCGTCCGCGCGTTGCACGACCCGGTCGCCGGTGCGATACATCCGGGCACCGGCACCCGCGAACGGATCGACCACGAACGTGGCGGCGGTACGGGCGGGATCGTGGAGGTATCCGCGTCCCACACCGGCGCCGCCGACGTACAACTCGCCCGGGACGCCGGCGGGAACCGGCCGCAGCTCGTCACCCAGCACGTACAGCCGGGTGTTGCGCACCGCCGTGCCGATCGGCACCCGTAGGTCGAGGGTGTCGGTGGCGGTGACCACGGCGTGCGTCACGTCGTCGGAGCACTCCGTGGGCCCGTACGCGTTCATCAGCGGGATGTGCGGGTGGCGGGCGTGCCAGCGGCGGCACAGATCGACCGGCAGGGCCTCCCCCGTGGTCATCAGCCAACGCAGATCCGGCAGTTCGGGGACGGCGCCCTCGATGTCCCAGGCATCCAGGGCCGCGCGCAACAGCGAGGGGACGACCTCGAGGACCGCGACCCGTTCGTCGCGGACCAGGGCGAACAGGGCGGTGGGGTCGGCCGCCATGTCGGTGCCGCAGACCCGGACCCGACCGCCGACGACCAGCGGCGCGAACATCTGCCACACCGACACGTCGAAGGTGAGGGGCGCGTTCTGCACGACGGTCTCACCGGCGCCGAGGTCGAGGTCGGCGACCTTGGCCCACAGGTGGTTGAGCATGCCCGACCGCTGCACCATGGCGCCCTTGGGGCGACCGGTGGAGCCCGACGTGAACATCACGTACGCCAGATCCGACCCGACGCCGACGCACGCCGGCAGATCGCGGGGAGTCGGCGCGTCCTCCGGGCCCACGACCGTGATCGGGGCGGTGGTCACCGAGCCGGCGAGCTCGGCGCCCGACGCCTCGTATCCGGCGCCCACGAGCAGATGGCCGGCGCCGCTGTCCCGCAGCAGCGCGCCGTTGCGGGCGGCGGGCGCCGCCGGGTCGAGCGGCAGATACGCGCCACCCGCCCCCAACACACCCAGCACACCCACCACGAACGGCACCCCGGGATCGGCGAACATCGCCACCACCGAACCCGCCGACACCCCGGTCTCCGCCAGCCGGACGGAGACGCCCGCGACGCGCGTAACCAACTCGCGATAAGTGACGCTCTCCGCGCCGTCGGACACGGCCACGGCATCGGGCGTTTCCGCCGCCACGGCACGTATTCGTTCGACGAGGCCTTCGTCCGCCTCCCCTTCGCCGGCGGGGTCCCACTCGCCGAGCAGGCCGAGCAGCTCACCGGACGCGCCCAGGCCGACCCGGCCGAGCGGCTGGTCGGCGGGCATGGCGGCGAGGGCGGCCAGGAAGGTCTCGAAACGGGCGAGATGGGTGGCGAGTTCCGTGGAGCCGTACAGCTCGGGGTTGCCGTCGAGGTGGATCTCCATCGTGCCGTCGGCCGTGTTGAGGACCGTCATGATGAGGTCCTTGACGATGCCGGTGGACAGATTGACCACCAGGCCGCTGCAGTCGTCGGAGAAGGCGAGCTCCGGGTCCTGGTTGAGAACGTTGATGAACGGCCCGAAAGCGCGCTGGTCGTCGGTGCGCAGGCCGATGTCGCGGCGGATGCGGTCGCCGCGGTAGCGCTGGTGTTTGAGGGCGCTCGCCACCTCCACCCAGGCCCGGCGCAGCAGCTGGGTACGGGTCATCTCCGGGCTCACCCGCACGGCGAGCGGCAGGTAGTTGGCGAGCATGCCGGGAATCCGGCGGCTGATGGCGCCGACGCGACCGGTCACCGGCAGGGTGAGCAGCGGCCCGGCGACACCGGTGACCCGCTGGGTGTAGGCGGCCATCGCGGCGACCATCAGGACCGGCATGGTGACCTTGCCGTCCTGGGCCAGGGCACGCAGCGCGTCGGTGGCCTCGCGGGAGAGGCGCGAGGTGTGGCGCAGCGCACCGCGTCCGGGGGCGGGCTCCTCCTCGGAGAGGGAGACGAGCTCGGGCGCCGGCCCGTGCGCGCCGGAGGTGAGGCGCTGCGTCCAGTAGGTACGGTCCCGCTCGACCAGCGCCGAATCGCGGTATTCGCGCTCGGCGTCCAGGAGGCGGTGGAACGCCGGGATGGCGCCGGGGTCCTCCGTCGAATCGGCTGTGCCGGCGGCGAGCCGGGTGTAGAGCTCGGCGAGCCTCGGGTAGAGGAGCACGCGGCTGTAGCCGTCGATGAGGATGTGGTGCATGCACAGGTAGAGCAGGTGGTGCTCGGGTCCCAGCTTGATCAGCGCGCCCCGGTACAGCGGGAAGTCGGTGACCTTCAGGGGCTCGGCGTGGTCGGCGCGCATCCACCGCTCGGCGGCGGCCAGCGGCTCGGTCCTGCCGCTGAAGTCGAAGATCTTGAGCGGGAGTTGCGCGAGTGGACGAATGATCTGCCCTGGCACGCCGTCCTCTTCGAGGAATTGCGCGCGCACTCCCTCGGCCTCGTCGGCGAGGCGGTGCATCGCCTGTACGAGCAACTCGACGTCGAGTGGCCCGCGCAGTTCGATGTAGTCCGCCATGTTGTAGGCCAGCGGGCCGGTGGCGAACCGCTCGTCGAACCAGATCTCGGCCTGCGCCGCGGTGAGCGGAAGGACAGTGCCCCGGTTTTTTGCCATCGCTTTGCTCTCCGTCATCCTCAGCCTCAGCCCCGAATCGACTCTCGATCCTTCGATACCGCTCGGTCCGCGGTCAGCCGGAAATCGTTTCGAGTCCGGCGGTGAATCCGGACCCGATGTCCGCGTATTCGACGCCTGCCATGAGACCGTCCGGGCCGATCGAATCGCGCACCCAATCGTCGCGGTAGACGGTCTCCATATAGCGCTCGCCCAGGTCCGGCGAAATGGTCACGGCGGTCACCTGGTCGGGGCCGCCGGCGGTGCCGTCGCCGTAATGCTCGTCGAGCCAGTGGAGCGCTCCGCTCACGGCGGTTCCGGTCGAGCCGCCGAAGAGGAACCCGTGGCGCATCAACTCGCGGCAGGTGCGGACGGTATCCGCCTCCTCGACATGGATCGCGGCATCCACCAGGGACTCGTCGAGCAGCGGCGGGCGCACGCTGGTGCCCAGGCCCGGGATGTGCCGGGTGGCCGCGGGACGCCCGAAGGTGACGGAGCCGACGCTGTCGACGGCGACCACACGCACCGACGGGCGCCGCTCCCGGAAGTAGCGCGCGCAGCCCATCAGGGTGCCGGTGGTGCCGGCGCCGATGAACAGCACGTTCAGATCGGGGAACTGGCGGGCGATGGCCGGCGCGGTGGTCCGGTAGTGGGCCATCCAGTTGCCCGGGCTCAGGTACTGGTTGAGCCAGACCTTCTTGTCGTCGGCGGCGAGCAGCGCCTCGACGTACCGGATCCGCGCGCCGAGGAAGCCCTCGGTCTCGTGCGGCTCGGTGACGACGTGGACCTCGGCGCCGAAGGACTCCATGGTGCGCCGAGTCACCTCGTTGCACCGGGAGTCGGTCACGCACAGGAACCTGAAGCCCCTGTTCGCGGCGAGCACGCTCAGGGCGACACCCATGTTCCCGGACGAGGACTCCACCAGGGTCGAGCCGGGGCCGAGCACACCCGCGGCCTCCGCCTGCGCGACCATCTCACGGGCCGCTTTCAGCTTGATGGATCCGGCGAAGTTGAATCCTTCGACCTTCAGAAAGAGACGACGCCCGAAGAGCGGCTGTAAATTCACGAAGAGGTCGCTGACCTCGAATTCATGCGACGCGGAAATAACCGGCACTGGCGACTCCTGGCCCTCGGCAACCAATTAGCCTGGACGGCCAGCCTCTCGCCGCGCGCTGACGAGGGGCTGACGGACTGCTGACGAGGGCGGCATCACGCGCGGCACGCCCACCTCGCAAGATGCGTCAGTGGCCCGTCAGTTATCGGTCACTTGAGTGTCAGTGCGATCCGCCTATGTTTGTCATTCCGCCTGTCCAGCTCTTCCGCGAGGAGTCCGGTTTGAATCGGCCGTCCGCGATCAGCGAAGTCCTCTCGCTCTCGCCGCTGCAACAGGGACTGCTCTTTCTTTCGGAGTACGACCGCGAGGGAACGGATGTCTACACCATCCAGCTGGTGCTCGATTTCCGGGAGATGACCGACGCCGACGCCACGGCGCTGCGCGCCGCGGCGGGCGCGCTGCTGGAGCGGCACTCGAATCTGAGGGCATGCTTCCGGCACCGCAAGAACGGCGAGGCGATCCAGATGATCCCCAAGTCGGTGGCGCTGCCGTGGCACGAGGTGGAGGTGGTCGGCACCGGGAGCGGACCGGCCGCGTCGGTGGAGGCCGAGTTCGACCGGGTGGCCGAGGAGGACCGGCTGCGCCGCTTCGACCTGGCCCGGCCGCCGCTGCACCGGTTCACCCTGATCCGGGCGGGCGGCGGGCGTTGCCGCCTGGTGTGGACGGTGCACCACATCCTGGTGGACGGCTGGTCGATGGTCTCGCTGATCGGTGAACTGAACGCGCTGGTCGAGGAGTCGAAGTCGGGATCGGCCCACCCGGCGCCGGCGGGGGCCGCCTCGGCCTCGTACCACGCCTACCTGGCCTGGCTCGGCGCGCAGGACAAGCCCGCCGCGCGACGGGCCTGGACGCAGGCGCTGGCCGGTGTCACCGAGCCGACGCGGCTCGTCCCGGTGGCTCACACCGGCGCCGAGGACCGGGGCGCGCTGCCCGAGTCGGTTCCGCTCGACCTCTCCCCCGAGGTCTCCGCCGACCTCGTCCGGTTCGCCCGCTCGCGCGGCCTGACCGTCAACGCGGTGGTACAGGGCTGCTGGGCGCTGCTCCTGTCCAGGTCGACCGGCCAGGACACGGTGCTGTTCGGCGCCGTGACGTCGGGCAGACCGGCCCAGATCCCCGATGTCGAGCACATGGTGGGCCTGTTCGCCAACACGCTGCCGGTCCGCGTGGACGTCGACCCGTCCCGCACCCCGGCCGAGCTCTTCGCCGCGGTGCAGCGGGCCCAGGCCGACCTGCTGCCCCACGAGCACCTGCCTTTGGCGGAGGTGCAACAGCTCACCTCCGTGCGCGGTGAACTCTTCGACACGGCGCTGATGTTCCAGAACTATCCGATGGGGCCGATGCCGCACGCCACGACCGCGAACTCCCTGGTGACCGGCGTCGACATCCGCTCCGCCACGCACTACCCGATCACCCTCACGGTGTTTCCCGGCACCCCGCTCGGCCTCGCGGTCAACCATCGCCCCGGGGTGGTCACGCGCGCCGAGGCCCAGCGTGTGGGGCGGCGCTTCGCGCGGCTCCTGGAGTCCGCCGTCGCCCGGCCCGACGTGCCGTGCGGCCGACTCGACATCCTGGACCGGGCGGAGCGGGCGCGCATCGTCGACGGGCGCAACGACACCGGGGTACCCCTTCCCGGCCACTGGCTGGCGCCGCTTTTCGACGCCCGGGCCGAACACACCCCGCACGCGCCCGCCGTCCGCTGCGGCGACGAGCGGCTCGACTATCACGAACTACTGACCAGGGCCGACGAGTTGGCCCATGCGCTGCGCGCGGCGGGCGCGGGCCCGGAGCGCACGGTGGCCATCGCGCTCGACCGGTCCTGCGCCCTCGTCGTGGCCGCACTGGCCGTGCTCAAGTCCGGCGCGGCCTACCTGCCGCTCGACCCCGACTACCCCGCCGACCGGCTGCGCTACATGCTGGCGGACGCCGCCCCCGTGGTGACGCTCACCGACCGACGGGTGCGCGAACTCCTCGTGGGCGATGGCGAGACGGGCACGGGACAGTGGTGGGTCCTCGACGAGCCGGGGTCCGTGCCCATCGCGCCCGTCCCTCGGGAGGACTCCCTTCCGGCTCCGCACGCCGACCATCCGGCGTACGTGATCTACACCTCGGGCTCGACCGGCCGCCCCAAGGGCGTCGTCGTGCCGCACGGCGCGCTGACCAACCTGGTCCACGACATGGTCGGGCGCTTCCGAGTGACCGCCGAGGACCGGTTCCTGGCGGTCACCACCTTCGGCTTCGACATCGCCAATCTGGAGCTGTTCGTCCCGCT
The DNA here is from genome assembly GCF_003967355.1 of Embleya hyalina. Classification (GTDB taxonomy): domain Bacteria; phylum Actinomycetota; class Actinomycetes; order Streptomycetales; family Streptomycetaceae; genus Embleya; species Embleya hyalina. The sequence continues at coordinate 297,715 of NZ_BIFH01000015.1, forward strand.
CGTGGCCGGCGCCGAACTGCTCGTCGCGGCCCGCGAGACCGTGCGCGACCCGGCCGCCCTGGCCGCCGCCGTCACCGACCTCGGCGCCACCCTGATGCAGGCCACCCCCAGCCTGTGGGAGTCCCTCGCCGCCGACCACGCCCCCCGGCTGGCGGGTCTGCGGGCCCTGGTGGGCGGCGAGGCGCTGCCCGAACCACTCGCGCGCACGCTCACCGCGCACTGCGCGTCCGTGACCAATGTGTACGGCCCGACGGAGACGACGATCTGGTCGACGGCCGCGTCCCTCACGGCGGACACCCCGGCCGATCCCGGCCCGCCGCCCATCGGCGGCCCCCTCGCCAACACGCGCGTGTACGTCCTCGACGGCGCCCTGCGCCCGGTGCCCGACGGCACCTTCGGCGAGTTGTACATCGCCGGATCCGGGCTCGCCCGCGGCTACCTCGACCGGCCGGGCCTGACCGCGGAGCGGTTCGTCGCCGACCCGTTCGCGCCGCACGGCGCGCGCATGTACCGCACCGGGGACGTGGTCCGCTGGGACGGCGCCGGCGGCGCCCTGGAGTACTCGGGGCGCAGCGACCACCAGGTCAAGATCCGCGGCCACCGCGTCGAACTCGGCGAGATCGAGTCCGTGCTCGCCGCGCAACCCGGGGTCCGGCAGGCCGCCGTCACGGCCGCCGCCGACCGGGCGGGGCACACCCGCCTGGTCGCCTATGTCGTACCGGCGGGGACCGACACCGACCAGCTGCGGGAGCGGGTCGCCTCGGTGCTGCCCACGCACATGGTCCCCGCCGTGTACGTTCCCCTGGACGCGCTGCCGCTGACCCCGAACGGCAAGACCGACCGCAAGGCCCTGCCCGCGCCGCCCGACGAGCGGGCGGGCACGGGACGGGCGCCCGTGGGGGAGCACGAGGAACTGCTGTGCGCGGTCTTCGCGGCGGCGCTCGGACTCGAACGCGTCGGCGCCGACGACGACTTCTTCGCCCTGGGCGGCCATTCGCTGTCCGCGACCACGGTCGCCAACCGGCTGCGCGCGGCCCTGGGCGTGGACGTCCCGGTGCGGTCCCTGTTCGACGCCCGCACGGCCGAGGCCCTGGCCCGCACGTTGTCCCCGGCCCTCGCCGGCGCCGACGCCGGGCCGGCCGCCGGCGACGCGCGCTCCGCGACGGTGTCCCGTACCCGTCGCCCCGTGCTGCGCGTCGTCCCGGGCCGCCCGTCCTCGGTGCTCCTGTCGTACGCCCAGGAGCGCCTGTGGTTTCTGGACAAGATGGACGGCCCTTCGGGCACGTACAACATCCCGCTGGCCGTGCGCCTCACCGGCCCGCTCGACGTCGGGGCGATGACCGCCGCCGTACGTGACGTGGTGGCCCGACACGAGAGCCTGCGCACCGTGTTCGCGGAGGCCGACGGGCTGCCCTCGCAGCTGATCCTGTCCGCCGACGAGGCGGATCGGGCGGGCGCGCGACTGGTCCACGTCGGCCTGCCGGGCTCGGAACCGGCCGGCCCGACCGCGGCCGGCGAGGCCGCGCTCGCCGCCGCGCTCGCCGCCGAGGCCGCCCACCCCTTCGAGCTGTCCGCCCAGGTTCCCCTGCGGGTCCGGCTGTTCACGATCGGGCCCGACTGCCACGTGCTCGCACTGACCGTGCATCACATCGCGGCCGACGGTTGGTCGCTCGGCCCGCTCACGCGCGATCTCGCCGACGCCTACGCGGCGCGGCTCGCGGGCGGCGCCCCGCGGTGGGAGCCGCTGCCCGCGCAGTACGCCGACTACGCCTTGTGGCAACGCGAACTGCTCGGCGCCAAGACCGACGCGGACAGCCTGGTCGCCGCCGAACTGGCCCACTGGCGCCGGACGTTGGCGGGCATCCCGGAGGAACTGGACCTGCCCACCGACTTCCCGCGACCGGCGCGGGCCGGTCACCGCGGCTCGGAGGTCGCGTGCACGGTGCCCGCCGAGGTGCACGCGCGTCTCGCGGAACTGGCGCACCGCGGCGGCGCCAGCCTCTTCATGGCGGTCCAGGCCGGACTCGCCGCGCTGCTCACCCGACTGGGCGCGGGCACCGACATCCCCCTGGGCAGTGCGGTCGCGGGACGCAGCGACGACGCCGTCCGCGATCTCGTCGGCTTCTTCGTCAACACACTCGTGCTGCGCACCGACACCGGAGGCGATCCCACCTTCGCCGCTCTGCTCGCGCGGGTACGGGAGACCGATCTGACCGCCTACGCGCACGCCGAGTTGCCCTTCGAGCATCTCGTCGAGGAACTCAACCCGGTGCGCTCGATGGCCCGCCAACCGCTCTTCCAGGTGATGCTGGCGTTCGACAACGCGGACCCGCTGCCCGGAATGTCGGGGATTTCGGCCGCGGTCGAGCCGGTCGGCACGGTGACGGCGAAATTCGACCTCTCCTTCCACGTGACGGAGCAAACGACCGCGGACGGCGCGCCGGGCGGCCTCGACCTCCGCCTGCACTACCGCGAGGACCTGTTCACCGAGGCGACGGCGGATCGCCTCGCGCGGGCCCTCGCCACCCTCCTCGGCTCCGCCGCACGCAGCCCCCGCTCCCGGATCGGCGCCCTGGACCTGCTCACCGCCGAAGAGCGCCGCACGCTCTTGTCGGACCGGAGCGGACGCCTCGTCCCGCGGCCCCCGGTCACGCTCCCGGCCCTCTTCGAGGCGTACGCGGCCCAGGCCCCGGACCACCCGGCACTGGTCACCCCCGACGGCGTACCCGCCGGTTCCGGCTCCGTCCGTCTCACCTACGCGGAACTCGACACCCGGGCGAACCGTCTCGCCCACCTCCTGCTGGCGCGCGGGGTCGGCCCCGGGGACGTGGTCGCGCTGGCCCTGCCCCGGTCCGCGCACATGGTCGTCGCGCTGCTCGCCGTCCTCAAGACCGGCGCGGCCTATCTGCCCGTCGACCCCGAATATCCCGCCGAGCGCATCGTGTACATGCTCCGGGACGCGGCGCCGGCCGGGGTGTTGACCGTCGCGGCGGTCGCCGACCGGCTCCCCGAACCACCCGGGGGCACCGTCCCGCTCGTCCTGGATGCCCCCGCCGTCCTGGCCGAGTTGCGCGACCGGCCCGGCACCGACCCCACCGACGCCGACCGCACCCGGGCGCTGACCCCGCAGGACACCGCGTACGTCATCTACACCTCGGGCTCGACCGGTCGCCCCAAGGGTGTCGCCGTACCGCACTCGGGAGCGGCCAACCTGGCCGCCAACCTGCGTACGGACCTGGGCGCGGGGCCCGACACACGGGTGCTGCAGTTCGCCTCGTTCAGCTTCGACGCCACCGTGTGGGAACTGTGCGCCTCGCTGTTCTCCGGCGGCACCCTCGTCTTCGCCACCGACGACAGCCGGCTGTCCGGCGAACTGCTGGCCGACCTGATCGCGGAGCACGGCGTCAACCACACGATCCTGCCGCCCACCGTCGTCGCCGGCATCCCCGACGCCGCGGTGTTGCCCGAGGGCATGTGTCTGGCGGTCGGCGGCGAGGCCTGCCCGCCCGCCGTAAGCAATCGTTTCTGCCGGCACGTCGCCCTGCGCAACGCCTACGGCCCGACCGAGGCTTCGGTCTGCGCCACCTGGAGCGACCCGCTGACTCCGGAGGGCAGGCCGCCGATCGGACGGCCCCTGGACAACTTCCGGATGTACGTCCTCGACACCGGCCTGTCTTTGTCGCCCATCGGAGTCACCGGCGAGCTCTACATCGCCGGGGCCGGCCTGGCCCACGGCTACCTGGGCCGCCCCGTCACCACCGCCGAGCGTTTCGTCGCGGACCCGTTCGGGCCGGCCGGCACCCGCATGTACCGCACCGGCGACCTCGTGCGGTGGCGACCCGACGGCACCCTGGACTACGTCGGCCGCTCCGACCACCAGGTCAAGCTGCGTGGTTTCCGTATCGAGTTGGGGGAGATCGAGGCCACCCTCGTCCGCCACCCGGTGATCACCCAGGCCGTCGTCGCCGTCGTCCCCACGCCCACCGGGGAACCCCAACTGATCGGGTACGTCGTGCCCGTGCCCGGCGTCGCCGCCGTCGACGTGCCGGTGCTGCGCGCGCACGCCGCCGAGTCGCTGCCCGCGCACATGGTGCCCGTGTCCCTGGTCACGTTGCCCGCGCTGCCGTTGACGGCGAACGGCAAGCTCGACACCCGCGCCCTGGCGGCGGCCGGAACGGGCACCGCCGCCGCCCCGGTTCCGGTGCGTGCGCCGGGCACGGCCGCCGAGAAGGTGGTCGCCGGGGTCTTCGGCGAGATCCTCGGCCTCGAACAGGTCGGCGTCGACGGGGACTTCTTCGCCCTGGGCGGCGACAGCCTGCGCTCGGTGCAGGTCGTGAGCCGGGCCGCCAAGGCCGGGCTCACGCTCTCGCTGGCCGATGTCTTCACCCACAAGACGGTGGCGGCCCTCGCCGCGGCGGCCCGGCCCACCACCGTGCGGGCGCCCGCCACACTCCCGTCCGCCATGACCGCGCCGGTCCTGCCCATCCGCCCGGCCGGCACCGCGGAGCCCCTCTTCTGCGTGCACGGCGGTGTCGGCTTCGGGCTGCCGTACGCGGAACTGGCCCCGCACATCGACGCGGCCCGGCCCGTGTACGCGCTGCAGTCCGACGGCATCGCGACGCACGGGGACGACCGCGAGCAACCTCGGGACGTACCGGCGCTCGCGGCCACGTATCTGGCACGCGTCCGGCAGGTGCAGCCACAGGGTCCCTACCACCTCATGGGCTGGTCCTTCGGCGGCCTGGTCGCGCACGAGATGGCCGTGCAGCTCCAGGCGGCGGGTGAGCGTGTCGCCTTCCTGGCGGCGTTGGACATCTACCCCGTCGCTCCGCACGACCCGAACCCCTCCGACGAAGAGGTCCGCACCGCCTTCCTGGAACACCACGCCGCGGGGGCCGCGATCACCGAGGAGGAGCTACGCCGTCTGACCGCGATCATGCGCCGGCACATCGACATGGCAAGGGAGTTCACGCCGGGCCGCTTCACCGGACCGCTGACCCTGTTCGTCGCCGCCGGCGAGCACCGGGACACCCCGGTCGCCGAACTCGTGGATCGCTGGCGCCCACACCTGGACGGACCACTCACGGTGCACGAAGTGCCTTGCGACCACGAGGAGATGCTTTCCCCCGAGGCCGCCCGTCGAATCGGCGCGTTCACCGACGCGGCCCTGAACAGGGCCTGAACGCGCGAGTGGCAGCTCCGCGCGGAGCCGCCGATATTCATCAGTGGCGAGTCGCCGTCCCGGCGCTCACAACGAGGGATCCTGCATCAGGATCGCCTGGTAGAGGTGGTGAAGGCGACTGTTCGGCTTGAGCCCCAACTCCTGGTCGAGCCACTTGCGCGTGCGGTGGAAGACGTCGACGGCCTCGGACTGCCGTCCGCAGCGGTACAGGGCGATCATCAACTGCTCGCTGAACCGCTCGCGTTCGGGGTACTGCGCGAGCAGCTGCTTCAGTTCGGCGACGACGGTGCCCGCCTCGCCGAGTTGGAGCTGGGCCGCGATGAGGTCTTCGCGCGCGGTCTTGCGCTGTTCGTCGAGACGCAGCGCCACGGCCCGGCACCAGGGTCCGTCACTCGTGTCGAGCAGGGCCGGCCCACGCCACATGGCCAGCGCCTCACGCAGCAGATCCATGGCCTCGTGCGGCCGGTCGCCGACCAGGCCCGCGCCCTTGCCCGCCGTTTGCAGAAAGCGATACGCGTCCACGGCGTCGGCGGGGATGTTCAGCGTGTAGCCGTTGTCCACCGTACGAATGAGCTCGTGGCCGGGCCCTCCGAGCCCTAACTCGGCCAGCGACCTGCGCACCCGCTTGACGTTCGCCTGTAACGCGTTGCGCGTGTTCTTGAGCGGAGCCTCACCCCACAGTTCGTCGATCAGCTCGTCGAAGGTGACCACCTGACCGATGTTGAGGGCCAGCATGGTGAGCATCACCCGGTTCTTCTTCGCGCGTATACCGACGGTTCTCTGACCGTCTCCTATCAGCAGCGGACCCAATATGGAGATGTACACCAAAATCCCCCGTCTACCGTTGAATTCGAGTCACAAGCTGTTCTCTTGGAACCTCAGGCCTGCCACATGGAACAACGGTCGACTCGTTCCGGGCGACCCGAAGGAGGGTAAGAATCCAGGTGGTATTCACGATGGTCAATTATCGGATACGCTAGTCGGCTCCGATACTGTACCTTCGTACATGCTTTCGTAGACTTGCGCAACCAGGCCCGCCTGAAGGCGGGATTCCACTTGTAGCTTGACCAGGATGTTTGCCACATGCGCCTTTACGGTTCGTTCCGTGACGTCGAGTCGGGTGGCAATGCCGCGGTTGGAATGCCCGGCCCCGAGGAGCGCGAAAACCTGTTTCTCGCGCCCGGAGAGCGCCCCGACCCGGGCAAGTTCGGTCTGCCAGCGCACCGAAGCAGGGCCGCTGTCGCTGTGCATGAGTCACCCCCGTGATCGCCCCGCTTCCCGGTTGTGCGCACGTCGGAAGGCGCGGACCCCCACCACGAGGCAGTTGATCATGCGCCGCCGAACACGCATGCGATTCTATGTTTCCCGTCGGAATCCCCACACGGTTTACGGAACCCCCGGCCCGGCGGTTCAACCCGGGCCTGCGGCTTTTTCCCGCCCGGGACGCACGAAAAAGTGGCCGGGGCGGGCCGAAGCCCATCCCCCGGCCACCCGGAGTCCGCCGCAGAGAGCGGTTACGGGACCGACGTCCCCTCCGCCACCACCGCGGGCATCCGCGGCCTGCGGGTACAGCGCTGGTGCGCGAGCCTCGAGGGCCACCAGGTGTTCCAGCCGACCAGCATGACCACCGCCGGCAGGGCGACGATCCGGATGAGCGTGGCGTCGAGCAGCACCGCACCCGCCATACCCACGCCCAACTGCTTGAACTCGATGAAGTTCAGCGACGCGAGCAGGGCGAACACGGAGACCATCACCATCGCGGCGCCCGTCACGACGCCCGCCGTCCGGGTGATGCCCTGTTCGACGGCGTCCCGGATGCCGAGTCCGCCGCGCGCCGCCTCCCTGATCCGGCTGACGACGAAGACGTGGTAGTCCATCGACAGGCCGAGCAGGATCACGAAGAGCATCAGGGGCAGCCAGGCCACCACTCGGCCGGTGGACTGGAAGTGCAGGATGCCCTCCGCCCAGGTCCGCTGGAAGATGAGCGCAAGCAGACCGAAAGACGCCACCGCGGACAGGACGTTGAGGACCACCGTGATCAGCGCGAGCACCAGGGATCGGAAGGCGACGGCCATGACCAGGAAGGTCATGGCCAGCGCCACTCCGAGTACCCACGGCATCTTGGCGACGACGTTCGCCCGGTAGTCCACGTCGTACGCCACATCGCTGCCGCCGACCGCGAACTCGGCGCCCTGGACACCGCCGAGGGCATTCGGGGCGATGTCCTCGCGCAGCTTCATCAGGGACTCGCGCGCCTTGCCGGAGCTGCTCTTGAAGCGCGTGCCGACGGCAATGGTGCTGACCGTGCCGTCCGCCGACGTCCGTACCAGGGGCTGCGGAATCTGGACGAAGAGGTCGTCGTGCCGTGTGCGGTCGACCAGCGCGGCCACCGCCGTGCGCAGCTCCGCTGCCCGGTCGGCGGACACCTTCACGGCGATGGTGTGCGTGTCGGCCGGGCTGGGGAACGACTTCGTCAGGCGCTCGTTGGCCTGCATCGCGGGGATCGACTTGGGCAGGTCGTCGATACCGGTGGCCTTGAGCCGCAGACCGAGTGCGGGCAGCGCGAGGGCGAGGAGCACGCCGACGGAGAGCACGAGCGCGAGAACCGGGTGGCGCAGCGACGGCTTGAGCATCGCCGACCACAGGCGGGGCTTGACGCCGCCGTTCTGGGTGAGCCGCCACACCAGGGGAACGCGTGGTTTGTCCAGGTAGCGACCGAATTTGGAAAGCATGGCCGGCAGTACGGTCAGCGAGGCGCCGATCGCGATGGCGACGACCAGGATCGCGCCCGTGGCCATCGCCTGGAAGGCGATGTGCCCGGCGAAGTACAGCGCGCACATGGAGACCATCACCACCAGACCGGAGACCAGCACGGCGTGGCCGGAAGTGGCCGCCGCGACCTCGATGGCGTCGACCTCGTTGGCGCCGAGCGCCCGTTCCTCGCGCTGCCGCTTGAGGTAGAAGAGCGAGTAGTCGACGCCGATGGCCATGCCCACCAGGACGATGATGTGGGTCACCGGGCCCGGATCCGGCACGAGCTGGGAGGCCGCTCCCCACAGGCCGAGTCCGGTCAGCACCGAGGAGAGGCCCAGGACGACGGGGACGCTCGCGGCGACCATCGCGCCGAAGACGAACACCATCACGAGCAGCGTCACCGGCAGGCTCAGCACGGTCGCCCTGCGCCGGCCGTCGTCCAGCAGATCGTTGAGCCCGGCCCTGATGGAACCTTCGCCGACGAGCTCCACATGTACGTCGGAGTGCGCCTCTTGGGTCTTCTCCACGCTGTCGAGCAGCGGTCGCACCCGGCTGTCGGCGGTCTCGGGGTCTCCGTTGAGCGTCACCGGGACCAGCAGGGCCGAGCCGTCCGAGGCGAGGATCGGCTCGCCGATCGACGCGATGCCCTTGTCGCCCTTCAGGCCGGACACGGTCTCCTCGGCCGCGGCCCGCGCCTTGGCCACATCGAGCTTGCCGACGTACGGCGTGACCAGGATGTTCTCCACCGCGCGGACCTGTAGGCCGCCGCTCTTGGCAATGGCGGCCGCCCGACCGGACTGGCCGATGGACAGGTCCGAGCTGGTGGCCTGCCGGGTACCCGTGGCGGCGCCGACCGTCAGTGCCCCCAGGACGACCACAAGCCAGAGCGCGAGTGCCCACCAGGGGTGGACAGCGCTCCACCGCGCGGCCTTGGTGATCACGTTCCTGCCTTCCACGATTACCTCCCCCTCCTCGAAAGGAATACCCGGCACCAAAACGCGGTCCTGGCTCAAGAATCCGGCCGGTGCTTTACCATCGTGCTCTCGCGTTCTTAAATCTAGCGACGCTCCGGCACACGACCACGGGTACGACTACGCCTTTTTGAGGGGAGTTTCTTCTACTTGACACCCGGCCTGTGTCGCATGTCGCCGGTTTCCGTGGGTGACATTGGGTACCACATCCTCGGTGAAACGTAAAAGGGTCCGTCACCGAGCAGCGCGACGGACCCCACATATCCTTCGGGAAGCGGCAGGTCGGCAACTCTCCACGGTCTCGCGAACGGACCCGAACGGGAGTGCACGGTGGCCTGCCGCGCGGTGTGGGCGACGGGAATCGCCATGCTCTCGGTGAGCCTGCCGCCCACCGCCTTCACACACGCCTCCTTCCTCGTCCACAGCCGAGTGAAGGCGCCGTGCCCGTCGCGCGCCACCAACTCCCGCTCCTCGTCGCGGAAGAAGCGCCGGGCCAACCGCTCGATGTCCAGGTTCGGGCGGGCCAGTTCCACGTCCACCCCGACCGGCCGCGATGCCAGGGCGAGCAGGGCGATCCCACCCGAGTGCGACAGGCTGAAGTGCAGCCCCGACCCCTCGACGACCGGCTTGCCCCACCGGCCGCGGGTGAAGCACAGGGAGGCCGGCGGGCGGCCCAGACGCTCGCCGACGACGATCCGGGTCGCGGCGTGCGCGATCACGAAACGACGCCGCATTCCCGGCACCAGGCCACGCCCGGCGCGGGCCTTCTCGTCCTCGTCGAGGAGATCTTCGAGGGGGGCCGGACAGTGGTCCGGGTCGCCCTCACCGTCGAGCGCAATCCGCCAGACCTCCACTCTTTCCCGACCGTTCTCCCGCTCGACGGCCGGCCGGCCGGGGTCACCGCGGTCCGCGCTCACCGGGAAGGCGACCGTGGCACGTCCACGACGACCGGCCCGAAGGCGCGAGCGTGGTGCGAGACGAAGCGCCGGTACCGCCTCGACCGGACATCCGGCGGCTGAAGTCCCTGCCGAGAAAAGGCAATGTGGATAGTGTCGGGAAGGCAGCCGGAAACCGCCGGGATAGACGTCATGCCAACTACATTGGCGGAGAGCGCTGACGCCCAACTGACGGTGGACTGACTACAGTCCCGGTGGTGTCGCCGCTTTCACGAGAGAGCACGCCCCGGATGGCCCGGGGCGCGTCGGGTAAACATCCGCCCGGCGCACGCATTTGCGCCCGCGGCGCGCCCGCGGCGCGTGCGCGGTCGTTCCGACACCCGCCGACATTCGGCGGTATCGGCGCCCGATTTCGTGATGCTTCGGTGACCTTTCCGTCACCCTTCAGGTCGTCGGGGTCTGTGTGGGGTCCGCGGTGCCGGCTCGGTTGTAGAGGGCGGCGATGTCGGGGCCGAAACGGCTGCTGTACGAGGTGAGGTCGTCGCCGCCTTCCTGGTAGCCGCCGATGACGCCGATCACCGTGCCCCGGCCGTTCGCGGGATCGATGTCGGTGAGCATCGGGCCACCGCTGGTGCCGTCGGGGAAATCCGCGCAGTCGAAGCGCACCTGGGTGTCGGACAGGGCCGTGGTGGTGTTCTGGCAGCCGATCGGCTGCTCCTCGTCGTCCGGGTAGCCGATCAGGCGGGCCGCGCGGTCGACCGGGGAGTCGAAGGACACCTGTTCGGCGCCGGTGACCTCCTCGATCCGGTCGTCGGTGCCGGGGCGCCGCACCTGGAGGAACGCGACGTCGTAGGCCGGATCCCGGTCCGAGATCCAGCGCGGGTCCACGTCGATCCGGGACGGGACCCACACCCCGTACGGCATGAGCCCGTCGTGATAGCCCGGGGCGAAGGCGATGTCGGACGCGAACCCCTCGCCGTAGACGCAGTGCGCGGCGGTGATCGCCAGGTTCCGGTTCGGCGAGCGCACCACCGTCGCCGTGCAGAAGTGCTCCGGCTCGGCGCCGTCGTCCACGTGCAGGAGCGCGCCGATCGCCGGCGTCGGCGCGATGGTGCCGGCCCGCAGCGGCTCGGACACCGGCAGCGGCTCGACCGCCTCCGAGCTGATCGTCGGTACGGGTGTCCCCGACGGGGCCGCGGGCGCCCCGCCCAGCAGGCTCGCCGCGATGCGATCGCCCTCGGCCGGATCCGGCAGGTGATAACCCCGGGCCGCGTCGCCGCCCGCCCGCGACCTCGGATGTCCGGAGATCCGGCCCATCGAGGCCAGTCCGGCCACCACCAGCACGGCGGCCACACAGAAGGCGGTGCCGACCAGCAGCCGACGCCTTCCGGGGGTCGCTTCGGAATCCGCGGTTCGTCGCGACACTCGATCACCAATCTCGGCGTAATTCGGCCTCGGCCCTCGGACGCTACCGGGTGCATCGGTACCCGGGTGAGGACGAATCAGACCGCCGACCGCACGGTCACACGCTCGTGACGAAGTGTTCTTGCGACCGTCGCCCCAACAGGTGGGAGGGGGGCGACGGTCGCAGGAAACCCCCGTTATCGCACGCCGGCTCGACGCCGTCTCTCCAAACCGCCCGACCGGCCCTTCGACCGTATCCCGGGGCTCGTCGCCGACGGCACCCCGGTATGGGTGATTTATGACTGCCTTAAGGAACCTCCGAGGCACGAGCCGGCGCCCCTCGGCGGCGGGCGGCCGGATCATGCCCTCGTGCCGAGGGGGCCGGCGCTGCCACACTTTCCTTGTGCCGCGGGGGTTGTCGGCGGGGTGTCGGCGGGGCGACGGCGGGCCGGAGAGGGCGGGGTACCGATGGCGGGTTCCGACGACTCGTGGTGGACGGTCCGCGCCCGACTGCGACTGATCTGGGTGCCGTGCGCGGCGGTGATGCTGGCCACGGTCGCGGCGCTGGTGGTCGGGCTGACCCTGGACGGCGACGCACGCTCGCGCGGGCTGCTCCTGGTGCTCGGGGGCGACCTGCTGCTCGTGGTCGGGCTGACCGTGCTGATCGAGGCCGCGCTGCGGCGCACGGTGGAGCGGCCGCTGACCCGGCTGGCCGATCCGAGCGAGCCGCCGAGCCGGGCCGCGCGCTACGACAGCCGCGAGTTCGGCGCGATCGCCGGCGCGATGGCGAGCCTGCGCACCAGGGCCCGCGCCGGGGAGGACCGGGCCCGCCGGGAACGCGAGCACGTCGCCACGCTGACCGCCGTGGTCGCCGAGCGGGACCGGGAGTCGGCCGCCGAGCGCGAGCGGGCCCGGGAATCGGCGCGGGAGCGGGACGAACTGCGCGCCCGGCTCGACGAACAGGACCGGCGGGCCCGACTCGCCCAGGCCGATCTCGACCAGTTCGCCCACGCCGCGACGCACGACATGCAGGATCCGCTGCGCCGGATCGTGTCCTTCGGGCGCATGCTCCAGGAGCGCTACGAGGACGTGTTGGACCGGCGCGGCCGGCAGTACATCGACTTCACCATCGACAACGCGCGCCGACTCCAGGTGCTCATCGACGAGATGGTCACCCTGACCGAGGTGGGCCGTTCGCGCGCGGAGAGCGTCGCGGTGGATCTGGACGAGGTGGTCCGGCAGACGTGGCTGGACATGGCGGATCGGGTCGAGGACACCGGCGCCGAGTTGGCGCACGCCGAACTGCCGGTGGTGGACGCCGATCCGGTGCTGCTGGCCACGTTGATCCGGCATCTGCTCGGCAACGCGGTCAAGTTCACCCGCCCGTACGAGCGCCCGCTGGTCCGGGTCGACGCCGAACCGGCCGCCGAGGGATGGCGCGTCACCGTCTCCGACAACGGGATCGGCATCCCGGCCGAGTCGGCGGAACGGGTGTTCGCGGCCTTCCGCCGACTGCACCCGCGCGAGACGTACACGGGCAGCGGGATCGGCCTGGCGATGGCCAAGCGCATCGTCGAACAACACGGCGGCCGGATCGCGGTGGACACCGAGTACACGGCGGGCACGCGGATCGTGTTCACGCTGCCGGAGCGCTCGGCGGAGGACGCGGAGCCGGCGGGCGTGGCGCCGGAGGGCACGAAACCGGAGGACGGACGGCCGGAGCCGACGATCCCCACCCTCGGGGACGGCCCCACCACCTCGACCGAGCCGCCGCAACCGACCGCGGACACCGAGCACACCGACCCCGACGCACCCCACGAGCCCGCCGGAAGCCCCGCCTCCCCCACCCCCGATCGGCCCTTCACCGACGAACCGGAGCCGATTGAACCCGTTCGCTTCACGGATCCGTCGAACCACGAACCGCTCGCGTACGTTTCCGTTGCGTCGGCGCCGCGTGAACGACCGGCGCCGGGAACGACGACGGAGGCAGCGCATGCGAGCGACGGACCCGAGCACCGACCCGACGACCGTCGACCCGACGGGCACCCCGTCGACGAGTAGTGCCGAACCCACTCGGCGGATCCTGCTCTGCGGCGCCCTCGTCGCGGCCGGCGGCGCCGGTCTGGTGGCCTGCGGCGACGGCGGCGGCTCCAAGGACAAGGCCCCCGCCGGCGACAAGGTGCTGGGCCCGGTCGGCGACGTACCGGTCGGCGGCGGCAAGATCTACGACGACGCCAAGGTGGTGGTCACCCAGCCCACCGCCGGCGACTTCAAGGCGTTCACCGCCGTGTGCACCCACCAGCAGTGCCTGGTCGGCAGCGTCGCCGGCGGGCAGATCCACTGCCCCTGCCACAACAGCAACTACGACGCGAACACCGGCGCGGTGCTCGGCGGCCCCGCGCCGCGCCCGCTCGCGGCCAAGCCCATCGTGGTCACGAACGGTCAGATCGTGCTCAAGCCCGCGTAACCGACCGACCTCGCCCGCGCCCGTGCCGACGATCTCGAACCGGTACTTCCCGGCGAATCCGGGAAAGGGGATCAAGTAGGAGTCATCACGCACACCGGATGTTGGGAGGCGGCCATGACAGGCTTGGACGAGGCGCTGCCGGTCGACCATCGACTCGGGCAGGTCTACCGGTACGGCGGCGGCTTCATGGGCGTCGCACTGATCGTGTTCGGCGTCCTGGGCTTCACGAACAACGTCGGCTTCTTCTCCACCACCGGACGCCAGGTCGCGGGCATGTCGACCAACGGCGCGCTCAGCCTGATCTCGGTCGTGGTCGGCGCGATCCTGATCATCGGCGCGATCATCGGCGGCAACACCGCCTCGACGGTGAACATCGTGGTCGGCGCGCTGTTCGTGATCAGCGGCTTCGTGAACCTGGGCCTGATCGGCACGCCCGACATCAACTACCTGTCCTTCAAGATGCCGAACGTCATCTTCAGCTTCGTGGTCGGTCTGCTGGTGATGACCTTCGGCCTGTACGGGCGGGTCAGCGGCCATCTGCCGCACGACAACCCGTACTGGCGCGCACGCCACCCGGACGAGGCGGCCCGCGAGGACGCCTTCCGCAGCCGGGCCTCGGTGCTCGCCCGCGACGGCGCTTCCGCGGTCGGGACGAGCCCGTCCCGACCCGGCATCGCCGGCGGCCACTGAGCCGCCCGGCGGGCGATCACCGTACGCGAAGGCGCCGGAACGCAGACCATCCCGTTCCGGCGCCTTCCCGCGTACTCGCCCCCGCGGCCCCGCACGCTCAGTGCCCGGCCGCCCCCTCCGCGCCGGGCGGGCGCTCGAAACGCGGCATCAGGAAGGCCAGGCCCCACGCGATGGCCAGCGCGGCGGCGCTGCCGAGGGCGCCGACCGTGAACGCGTCGTCGAATACCCCGCGCACCGCGTCCAGGGTGTGTGCGGCGGGCACGTTGTCCTCCACATGGGTGAAGAACAGCGTCCCGAACAGGGCCACCCCCAGCGCCCCCGCGAGTTGCTGCACCGCGTTGAGCACGCCGGAGGCCGAGCCGACCTCGTGATCGGCCACCCCGGCCAGCGCGATCCCGAAGAACGGCGCCATCAGCAGCCCGAACCCGAAACCCGCGACGGCGGTCGCCGGCAGCAGGATCCAGGTGTTCACCGGGCCGTCGTGCATCGTGATGGTGGCCGCGGTCCCGAGCACCCCGAGCAGCCCGACCACCAGGCCCGCGTGCAGCACCCGACGGCCGTACTTCGCGGCGAGCACGGCCCCCGCCAGGCCCGCGCCGACCGTCGAGCCCAGCGACCACGGGATCAACGCGAGCGCCGCGTGCGTCGCCGACCAGTCCAGGCCGATCTGGAGATAGACGCCGAGCACGAGCATCAGGCCGATCATCGAGGCGAACATCATCAGCCCGACCGCCAGGGCTCCGGTGAACGCACGATTGGCGAACAGGCTGACCTCGACCAGCGCGTCGCGGCCCGCGCGGGTGGTGCGCACCTCGTACCAGGCGAACAGCGCGAGCACTGGCAACGAGGCCGCCAGGCAGACGAACGTCCAAGCGGGCCAGCCCTCTTCGCGGCCCTGGACGAGCGGGTAGACGAGCAGCATCATCGCCGCGGTGACCAGGACGACGCCGACGAGGTCGAGGCCGGGTCGACGGGTGGTCGTGCTCGGCTCGGGCCGGGGCACCACGCGGGCGCCGGCGGCCAGGGCGAACAGGCCCAGCGGCACGTTCACCATGAACACCGCGCGCCAACCGAGGCCGAACAGGTCGGCGTCCATGACCACGCCGCCCAGGATCGGGCCGAGCACCGCGGCCAGCCCCATCGAGGGGCCGAACACCGCGAACGCGGCGCCGACCTCGCTCTCGTCGAACATGTCCCGGATCAGGCCGAGCGCCTGCGGCACCATCATCGCCGCGGCCAACCCCTGCAGGCCGCGGGCCCCGATCAGCATCTCCGGCGACTGCGCCAGCCCGCACAGCGCGGAGGTGACGGTGAACGCGGTCACCCCCATCAGGAACATCCGCCGCCGGCCCAGGATGTCGCCCAGGCGGGCGCCGGTGATCAGGAACATCGCGAACGCGAGCGTGTACGCGGCGGAGAACCACTGGAGGTGGGTGGAATTGCCGCCGAGCGCGTCCCGGATGCCGGGACCGGCGACGTTGACGATCGTCGCGTCGAGCAGGTCCATGATGTCGGCGCCCATGACCACCGCGAGGCCGATCCAGCGCAATCGGTAGGACGCGCGTTTGCCCGTCTCGGCCGCGACCGGCGCGGCGTTGGTGACGTCGGTGTCCATCGTCTCCCCCGTCTCCCCTTCTGCTGTGCATGACTGTGACCCGGTATTCGAACACCGTTCGTGAATCGAACAGTGTTTCCGTCTTCGAACACTGTTTTAGATGCGAACACTGTTCGAGTCAAGTACAGTGTTCGTAAAGTCGCAGGATCCGTGAGACCTGGTCGAGGAGGTGGCGCCGTGTCCGAGGCTCCCGAAGTACCCCTGCCGCCGTGGCGCACGACGCCCAAGGCCCGGGGAGCGCGCAAACCGGCGATGTCGCAGGAGGCGATCGTCACCGCTGCGCTGGAGATCATCGACGCGGAGGGCATGGACGCGCTGAGCATGCGTCGAGTGGCCCAGCGCTTCGAGACGGGGGCGGCGTCGCTGTACGCCTACGTCGCCAACAAGGACGAACTCGTCGAACTCGTGGTGGACCGGGTCAACGGGGAGGTGCAGGTCCCGGTCGCGGATCCCGAGCGCTGGCGCGAGCAGCTGCGCGAGACGATGTTCGCGATCCGCGACGTCTACGCGGCACATCGCGACCTGGGCCGGGCCCTGATCGGCACGGTGCCGATGGGACCCAACTCGCTCCACTCGTCGGAGCGGCTGCTGGCCATCCTGCGCGCGGGCGGACTGTCCAAGCGGGTCTGCGCGTTCGCCGTCGACGTGTTGTCCATGTACACCGTGATGTCCGGCCTCGAACTGGGCGGCCCGGACGCCGGGCACGGCTCGACCGACGCCGAGCGCGGCGCCTACTACGCGCGGATCCAGGAATACTTCCTGTCCCTGCCCGCGGCCCGCTTCCCCACGCTGGCCTCGCTGGGCGCCGAGTTGACCAGCGGCGACGGCGACGAGCGCTTCGCGTTCGGGATCGACGTGCTGCTGCTCGGCCTGATCGCGTACTCCGAACGGGAGTCCTGACCGGCGTCGGGACCGTCGCGCCGGCTCCCCGCCGATAGGGGTGGAGCAGCATGGGGAACAGGGACCACGGCACGGTCCGACGTTCTCGGGAGGCTTCATGTTCGACATCGGGGAATTCAAGGCCGGACCGCGCAACGCCATCACCGACGTGGCCGGGCTGCGGGTCGGGCACGCGGCGTACACCGACGCGGGCGCGATGACCGGGACCACCGTCCTGCTCGGTCCGGTCGGCGGCTTCGTGGCGGGAGTGGACGTGCGCGGCGGCGCGCCGGGCACACGCGAGTTGGACGCGCTCGACCCTCGCAACCTGGTGCCGCGGATCGAGGCGATCGTGCTCAGCGGGGGCAGCGCGTTCGGGCTCGACGCGGCGGGCGGGGCGGTGGCGTGGCTGGCCGAGCGCGGGCGGGGGTTCCCGGTCGGCGCCGAGCCGTACCAGGTGGTGCCGGTGGTGCCCGCGGCCTCGCTGTTCGACCTCGGGCGCGGCGGCGACTGGCGGCGCCGACCCGACGCGGCGCTCGGGCGGGCGGCGATCGCGGCGGCGGACGCCGAGCCGGAGCACGCGCCCGTGCCGACGGGCAGCGTGGGCGCGGGCACGGGGGCGATGGTCGGCGGGCTGCGCGGTGGGGTGGGTACGGCGAGCGTGGTGCTGCCCGGCGGGGTCACCGTCGCCGCGCTCGCGGTGGTCAACGCGGCCGGGTCGCCGGTCGACCCGATCGGCGGGCTGCCCTACGCGGTCGGCCTGGGCCTGCCGGGCGAGTTCCCGCTCTCCCCGCCCGAACACGCCGAGCACGCCGCCGCGTTGACCCGCGCGGCCGCCGCGGCGCAGACCCCGCCCTCGCTCAACACCACGATCGGGATCGTCGCCACCGACGCGACGCTGACCAGGTCCCAGGCGCAGAAGGTGGCGGGCGTCGCGCACGACGGGCTGGCCCGGGCGATCCGTCCCGTGCACACCCTCTACGACGGCGACACGATCTTCGCGGTGTCCACGGCCCGTGTCCCGCTGCCCGCGCCCGACCCGACCACGCCCTACGGGGTCAACGAGGAGGCCGCCGCGCTGACCCTGCTGCACGCCGCAGCGGCGGACGTGTTCGGCCGCGCCGTCCTGCACGGGGTGCTCGCGGCGAAGCGCGGCGGGTCGGTGCCGGCGTACCGCGATCTTTATCCGAATTCCACCTGTCGATACGACGGGTGACGCTTCGGCGAATTCCCAAACCCGGTCGCGGCCCGGCGTCGGAGCCGGCCTATCATCTTCGATTCGAGGACGAGTTTTCCCGTTTCCGAAGGGGCTCGAAAAACCGACGGAGCGGTTGCCGACATGGGTCACGTGGACCATTTCCAGTACGGGGCGCTGACCCCGGTCATCGCCTACCTCATGTCGTGTCTCGGATCGGCGCTCGGGTTGTTGTGCACGACGCGGGCCCGCGCGGTGCGCGGTTGGGTTCGGGCGCGCTGGCTGGTCCTGGGCGCGGCGTCGATCGGCGGTACCGGAATCTGGGTCATGCATTTCATCGGCATGCTCGGTTTCTCGGTGCGCGGCACGCCGATCCGCTACGACGTGTCCAAGACGATCGCCTCGCTCGTGCTCGCGGTGATCGTGGTCGGCGTCGGCATGGCCATCGCGGGTCGGCGCAACGCGGGATGGACCGGCCTGGTGCTGGGCGGCGTGGTCACCGGCGGCGGCGTGGCGAGCATGCACTACATGGGCATGGCCGCGCTGAGCCTGGACGGCAGGATCCACTACGACACGCTGCGGGTGACGTTGTCGATCTTGATCGCGGTGGTCGCGGCCACCGCCGCGTTGTGGGCCGCGCTGCACGTGAGCGGATTCGCGGCGACCGGGGGCGCCGCGTTGATCATGGGCGTGGCGGTCAGCGGAATGCACTACACGGGAATGTCGGCGATGAGTGTGCGTACCGAGGGTGCGCACGGGTTGGCACACGGTGTGGAGGCGACGCAATTCCTCGCGCCGTTGATCACCGGCATCAGCCTTTTCACGGTGATCACGTTGTTCATGGTGGCCCTGTCGCCGTCCGCCGACGAGATCCGGGAAGAAGCCGAACTCAGCGCCCGGCTGGCCCGGTTGGAAGACAATCGGGGGACCTCGTTCGCGTCCGGGAATGCCGAAGGCGGGCGCGTATCGCATCGGCGGCGCGGCGAAAACGATCCCCGGGATTACTTCCGCAGCGGACGCTGATCCGCGCTTCGGTATTCCGGTCGTCCGGTTGTCGCGCGGGGTCCCCGGAGCGGGTGCGGGCCGGGGCGGGGCGGTCGGGACGGCCCGGGATAACGCTTGATTGCGTCAATGGTTTGGCGCACACTCGCACGACGTCTCAACCAGCCCGACGCGTCGGCGCACCGTCGGCGCGTGGTCAGGAGGAACCCGATGCCGATCCCCGTGCCCCTGGACGAATATCCGGTCCACCAGGTCCCGCTCTTCCACAGCGAGGTCGGCTCGACGGACCGGAACTTCTACGACCGCTGCATCATGCACGCCTACGACCGCACGGGCGGCGTACAGATCGCCACCGGCCTGGGCGTCTACCCGAACCTGGGCGTGATCGACGCGTACGTGGTGGTCCGCAGGGACGGTCGCCAGCACGCGGTGCGGATGTCGGGCCCGCTCGGCCCGGACCGGATGCGGCAGGAGGTCGGCCCGTACCGCATCGAGGTGTTGGAGCCGCTGTCCAGCGTGCGCGTGGTGTGCGACGCGCCGGAGCAGGGCATCACGATCGACCTCACCTTCACCTCGCCGTTCGCGCCGCTGCCGGAACCTCGACACGTGCAGCGCAGCGACTTCAAGCCGATGCTGGACGCGTCGCGCTTCGTCCAGATCGGCGACTGGACCGGCACGGTGACCCTGGACGGCGAGGAGATCACGGTCACCCCGCGGACCTGGTCCGGCTCGCGCGACCGCTCGTGGGGCATCCGCCCCTCGGGCGAGGCGCCGCCGGCCGGACGGCCCGCGCGGACCGCCGGGTTCTGGTGGAACTGGATCCCGCTGCACCTGGGCGATCAGGCGCTGATGATCATCGCGCAGGAATCCGCCGACGGACACCGCTTCCTGACCGAGGCGATCCGGATGTACCCGATCGCCTCCGGGAAGGCGACCGAGCAGTTGGGCTGGCCCGAGTTCGACGTGCGGTACACGCCCGGCACCCGACACCCCGAGGGCGCCGACGTCCACCTGACCGACCGCAGGCGCAACGCGCTCACCCTGCGCCTGGAGAACCACGGGTACATCGCGCTCAACGTCGGCGCGGGCTACGGCGGCGACCCCGACTGGGGGCACGGCCAATGGAAGGGCGAGGACTACCTCGACGGCGCGGTGTACGAGCAGAAGGACCCCGCGGTGGCCAAGCGCATCCCGTTCGGGGTGATCGACCACGTGGCCACGGCTCGGCTGCTCGGCCCGGACGGTGCCCTGATCGCGGAGGGTTCGGGCATCTTCGAGCACGGCACGTTCGGACGGCACGACCCGTCGGGGTTCACGGGATGGGACTCCGTGGCGCCGTAGCGGCGGAGGCTCGCGCCGACGCAAGCGGCGGATGGTACCGGACATACACCATCGATATCCGCAAAATACACAAGTTACTGAAATACCGCGACAGTTTGCGGTATCCATAGGCGCGGGATCGGTGTCACTCACTCCCGTGACCCGCCGGCCGCCGGGCCGTGCACGCGAGTCCTCCCGCGCGCCCGGCCCGGCAGGTCTCGGCCGGAGCGATCCGACTCAGTCGTCGGCCAGGAACGCGCTCAGCCGCTCCGTGGTCTCGATCCACTCCTCGACCAGCGACATCACGACCTCCTGGGTGGGCCGGACCCGGTCGAGCATGCCGACCACCTGGCCCACCGGCCAGCCGTTGAGTTCCTTGCTCTTGGTCCGGGTGAACCGCCGGGACGCCGCGTTGAAGATGATGCCCTGGAGCGGCATCGGCAGCGGGTCGGGGTTGGCCGGGTCCTCCCACGCCTCGGTCCACGCGCTCCTGAGCTGGCGGGCGGGCTTGCCGGTCATCGCGCGCGAGCGCACGGTGTCGGTGGACTTGGCCTCCAGGAGGTTCTGTACCGAGACCTCGTGGGTGTCCGCCTCGGCGACGGTGAGCCACAGGCTGCCGGTCCACACCCCCTGCGCGCCGAGCGCGAGCGCGGCGGCCATCTGCCGGCCGCCGCCGATGCCGCCGGCGGCGAGCACCGGGACGTCGGGGCCGACCGTGTCCACCACCTGCGGGATGAGCACCATCGTGGAGATCTCGCCGCAGTGCCCGCCGGCCTCGGTACCCTGCGCGACCACCACGTCCACGCCCGCCTCGACCTGCTTTTGCGCGTGCCGGGGGCTGCCGCACAGGGCGCCGACCAGGACCCCCGCCGCGTGGCAGGCGTCGATGATGTCGGCCGGCGGCGGGCCGAGCGCGTTGACGAACATCTTCACCAGCGGGTGCCTCAGCGAGACCTCGATCTGCGCGCGCGACTCCAGGTCCACGTTCAGCCCGGCCGCCTTGACCGGCCGGTCCGCCAACTCCGGGGGAAGCGGCGGGATTTTGTGCGTCTCCAGGAGTTCGTCGACGAACTTCCAGTGCTGCTCCGGGATCAGCTTCTCCAGGTTGGCGGGCAGCGCGGCCGCACCGCCGCCCTTGCCGATGTAGGCCATCGGGATCGCCAGGTCGACGCCGTACGGCCTGCCGTCGGTGTGCTCGTCCAGCCAGGCCAGCTCGACCTCCAGCTGCTCGGGGTCGAACGCGAGCGCGCCGAGGACCCCGAAGCCTCCGGCTCGGCTGACCGCCGCGACCACGTCGCGGCAGTGGGAGAACGCGAAGATCGGGAACTCGATCCCTAGCTTCGCGCAGATGGGGGGCTTCATCGGCACAACCTCCGGTCACCGGGTGAAGGCCCCAGAATAGGAAGGCTCCTTGACCAAATCAAGGTCAAGGAGCCTTACCATTTGGGCCGGTGCGGCACCCGCGCCGCTACGGCTTGTCCGTGCCGACCGCCCACATCGCGAAGTACTGCGCCGCCGCGCCGTACGCCTGGGCGAGGGCGACCTTCGCGCCGTCCACCTGGTGCTCGCCGGCCGTGCCCCGGACCTGGAGGGCCGCCTCCAGGAAGCGGAGCATGCCGGAGGCGCCGATCGGGTTCGAGGACAACACGCCGCCGGACGGGTTGACCGGGAAGTCGCCGTCGAAGGCCGTCTCGCCCCGGTCGACCATCTTCCAGCCCTCGCCCACCGGCGCGATGTCGTGGCCCTCCAGCCACATCGGCTCGTACCAGGAGAACGGCACGTACAACTCGGCCACGTCGATCTGCCGACGCGGGTCGGTGATGCCGGCCTGGCGGTAGACGTCCCACGCGCAGTCGACGCCGGCCTGCGGGCGGATCGGGTCGCGGCCGTTGAAGGACGACGGTTCGGAGCGCATCGAGGTGCCCAGGACCCAGGCCGGCGCCCGCCCGTCGGCCGCCGCCGCGTCGCCGCCCGCCTCGTCGGTGAGCACGATCGCGCCGGCGCCGTCGGAGGACGGGCACGACTCCAGGAAGTGCAGCGGGTCCCACATCATCGGCGACTCGCGGACCTTGTCGATCGAGATGTCCTTGAGCTGGAGATGCGCGTACTCGTTGCGCAGCGCGTTCTGCCGGTCCTTGACCGCCACCTGCCAGCCGATGTGCTCGGGCGCGCCGGACTTGCGGATGTACGCGCGAATCCACGGCGCGAACGCGCCGCCGGCGCCGATCGACCCGGACTTGCCGCCGCCCAGGCCGAATTGCGCGTTGCCCTCGGACTGCTTCTCCCACGCGACCGCCAGCACCCGCCTGTGGACGCGGCTGCTGATCAGGTGGGAGGCCACGATCGCGGTGGATCCGCCCACGCTGCCGGCGGTGTGTACCCGGAACACCGGCTTGCCGGCGCCGCCGAGCGCGTCCGAGAGGTAGAGCTCGGGCTTCATCACGCCCTCGAAGATGTCGGGCGCCTTCCCGATCACCACCGCGTCGATGTCGCTCCACGTCATCCGCGCGTCGTCGAGCGCGCGCTGGGCGGCCTCGCGGACGAGCCCGGCGATGGACAGGTCGTCGCGCCGCTTCTTGTGCTTGGTCTGGCCGATGCCGACGACGGCAACGCGCTCATGGGTCATCGGTTGTCACCTTCCAGGACACAGACGAGGTTCTGCTGGAGTGCCGGGCCCGAGGTGGCGTGCCCGAGCGTGCGCGAGCGCCCGTCGGCGAGGATCGCCTCGGCCGCGTCGGCGATCCGGACCAGGCCGGTGGCCATCAGCGGGTTGCCGGTGAGCGCGCCGCCGGAGGGATTGATCAGCACGTCGTCGGCCAGGCCGAGCGACTGCCGCAGGATCACCTCCTGCGCGGTGAACGGCGCCATCAACTCGGCCACTTCGACGCCGGCCACGCCGCCGGCCCGCGTTGCGGCGAGCCGGGTGGAGGCGGAGTCGGTCAGGTCGCGCAGGGCCGGGTTGTGCACCTCGCTGCGGTGGTCGATGCCGGTGATCCAGGCCGGGCGTTCGGTCAGTTCGGCGGCGCGCGGGCCGCGCACGAGGACCACCGCGCAGGCGCCGTCCGAGATCGGCGGCAGGTCGCTCCTGCGCAGCGGGTTGCGCAGGTAGCCCTCGGCGAGCAGCTTGTCCACGTCCTGCTCGGCGGTGCGTACCTGCTGGTTCGGATTGCCGGCCGCGTCCCGGCGCGAGCGCGCGGCGATCTCCGCGAGTTCGCGTTCGGTGCTCTTGCCGGACTCGATCAGCTGCCGGGCCTGGAGGGCGGCCAGGGAGACCGGGTCCAGACCGAGCGGCGCGAGGTAGTACGGGTCGAGTTCGAGCGGGTAGATCGCGGCCGGGTCGCCGGTGGAGGACTTGCCCGAGCCCATCGCCACCGCGATGTCGATGTCGCCGTGCCGCAGCCGCACCCACGCCTCGTACATCGCCCACGCGCCGTCCATCTCGACGTGCGACTCGTGGATCGGCGGCCAGGCGCCCATCGCGTCCAGATTGGGCACGAACGAGAACGTGCCGCCGGAGATGTAGTCGCACGACCCCTGGCAGCTGAAGCCGATGTCGGAGCGCTTGAGGTCGACCTTCCCCAGCGCCTCGTCGACGACCATGAGCAGCATCTCGGTCTCGGTGAGCTCCTGCCGGCGTACCGCCGGGAGCTGCGCGGTCGCGACGATCGCGATGTCGCTGTCCTGCCGCACTGCCGTCTCCCTTGTCTCGCCCGCCTTTTGACGCGTCGTCATCAGAACACCCGGTTCATGTATTGCTCGGCGGGCTCGTCCGGCTCGCCGGTGGGCCGCCAGCCCCTGATGAAGCCCGCGACGGTACCCCAGCCCTTGCTGGTGATCTCCGCGGCGTCGCGTTCGGCCTCGGGCATCCACTCCGCCCGCACCCGCATGCCGACCCGGATCTCGGACACGGGGAGGTCCAGGATCTGCTGCTGGGCGATCACCATCTCGTCGCCTTCGAGCACGACCGAGGCGCGCGCGAACGGCTCGGTCTCCTTCTGCCCGGGGTACGGGGTGGGGGTGACGATGGTGTAGTTGGACACCACGCCCCGGTCGGGCAGGTCCTCGTCCAGTTCGGGACCGAGTCGGATGGCGTCCACGGAGCAGTAGCCCCGGCCCAGGAACACCCGGTTGCACTGCGGGCAGCGCTGGCCGGTCAGCTTGCCCGCGCGCAGGTTGCTCGCGTAGCGGACCAGGGTGGGCGAGAGCACGTCGGTGTAGGTGATCGTGGAGAAGTACTCCATCGTGGTCACCTCCTGCGCCTCGCCGGGCTCGCCCTCGGGGGTCTCGGCACGCTCGCCGGGGACGAAGCAGACGATGTCGTCGATCCGGCCCACGGGCTCGTCCCGCCAGCGCGGCGCGACCCGCATGCCGGTGTGCACGGCGTCCTCGGCGCCCGCGTCGAGCACGTGCACCAGGTCGGTGTCGGCGCCGTCCAGGCGGATCAGGACGAAGGCGAACGGGCGGTCCAGCGGGTGCGATGCGATCGGTTCGGCGACCCAGGTCCAGGACCGGACGGTGCCGGCGGGGCCCACCTCGACGAAGTCGCGCGCGAGTTCGTTCCCGGTCTCCGGGTCGTACTCCATCGGCGGCACGATCACCCGCTCACCAGAGCGGATGCCGACGATCCGACGGGCGGTCAACTCGGAGAAGAAGCGGCCCATGACCGGTCCGAGTGTGCGCTTGTAAGGGAACTGGATGGTACTGACGGTCTGTGTCGACACGGTCATCCTCTCGGCCTTGGAACGAGGTCGGCCACCGGCCGAACGATAGGTAAGGTTCCTTGACGAGGTCAATGGATAGCGAAAACATGTTCTCTCCAAGGTTGTTCGAGAGCCCGGAGCGACGGGTCGACTCAGCGGTTTCGGATAAGTTTTCGGCCGGGCGACGAACTAGCGTCGGGGACATGTTCACCACGATCTTCCAATCCCAGATCTTCGTCCTCGACCAGAACGAGGCACTCGACTTCTACGTGGGCAAGCTCGGCCTGGAGGTCAAGGCCGACGTCGACATGGGCGTCATGCGCCGGCTGACCGTCGGCATCCCCGGCGAGGCCGGCCGCGAGATCCTGCTCGAAAAGCCCGGACCGCCGTCGATGTCCGCCGAAACGGCCGACCAGGTGCGCGACCTGGTGACCAAGGGGGCGATGGGCGGCTGGCTCATCTTCACCACCGCGGACTGCCGCAAGACCTACGAGACGCTGCTGGCCAAGGGCGTCGAGTTCACCGAAGAGCCCACCGAGCGGCCGTACGGGGTCGACTGTGGGCTGCGTGACCCGTTCGGGAACCGGATCCGGTTCACCCAGCCGAACACCTGAGGGCGCCGGCGCCCGGTCCGCCGCGGGCGGTCGGGAGCGGGCGATCAGCCGTTCGGGCGGGACCAGGCCATCGTGAAGCAGGTCGGCACCCGGGCGGCCACCGCCTCCTTGCGATAGGCGCGTGGTGATCGGCCGACGATGTCGTGGAAGGTACGGCTGAACGTGCCGGGGCTGGCGAAGCCGACCTCGAAGCAGATGTCGGTCACGCTGCGGTCGCTCTCGCGGAGCAGGAACATGGCCCGTTCGACCCGGCGCCGCTGGAGGTAGCGATGCGGCGTCTCACCGAAGGTGGCGCGGAAGGTGCGGGTGAAGTGCGCCTCGGACACGTGCGCGATGCGGGCCAGGGCCGGGACGTCCAGCGGCTGCGCGTAGGCGCGGTCCATCACGTCGCGGGCCCGCAACATCCGGCGATTGGTGTCCTCGGTGGCACGGCTCACGGGGCCATCCCATCACGATTCGTCCGTGGCCGGCTCGGTCGCGCGGTCGAAACACTCCGCCGGCGAGCCCGCTCCGGCTCCCGCCGGGGCGGCGCGCTCGTCGGTGTGCCGGTCGGGCGTCAGCGGCCGACGTGCTCGGCCAGGAAGTCCTCCCAGGTGCGGGTGCCGACGGTGGCCTTGTCGAGCGACAGGTTGACGCCCGCGCGGTAGGCGCGGCCGATCTTGCCGGGGATGCGGACCGGGAGGTGGAGGCGGCGCTTGCCGGCCACGGCGAGGTAGCCGCGCGCGAGTTCGCCCATCGTGTAGACCTTCGGGCCGGTCAGGTCGGCGACCAGGCCCGACGGGGCGCCGAGGGCGAGTTCGACCATGCGCTCCGCGACATCGCGGCCGTCGACGGGCTGGAAGCGCAGGCCGCCCGGGTTGGGCACCACCGGGAACCTGGTCATCGAGCCCATCATCTTCAGCACGAGTTCGTTGAACTGGGCGGCGCGCAGGGTGGTCCAGGGCAGCCCCGACCCGGTCACCGCCTGCTCGGCGCCGAGCTTGGCGCGGAAGTAGCCGATCGGCATGGTGTTCGCGCCGATCACCGAGATGTACACGAGGTGCCGCACACCGGCGTCCTTCGCCGCGCGCACCAGGTTGCGGGTCGCCTCGTCGTCGCCCTTGGCGCCGCCGGCCAGGTGCAGCACGGTGTCGACGCCCTTCACCGCGTCGTCGATCCCCTCGTTCTTCAGCAGATCGGCACGCACCTGCTCGACGCCGTCGGCCGAGGTGCCGCCGCGCCGGCTGAGCACGCGAACCTCGCGACCGGCCTCCCGCAACTGCGGGACGATCAGGCTGCCGAGCGTGCCGGTACCGCCGGTGACCAGGATCGATGCGCTCATGACGACTCCTTCGGAAACCGCCCCGGCTCGTTCCGGGGCCTCTGTTTCCTTGACGGAGCCCCCGCGAAAAGTGTGACCACGAATTTTCCGCGCGGGTTTCGGCACCGGTTCGGGGGCGCGGTGGAGGGGGTGCAGCGGGCCGCGTGAGAGGGCCGAGCCGGGGCCGGGTGGTCATCCGCGGGATGGCCGCCCGATCCCGGTCCCGGTCCGGCTCCGGTGGGTGCGGGGACCCGCCTGTCAGCCCGCGATCGGGGCCTCGATCATGTTGAGCCACCAGGTCGACCGGCCGTTCGTATGACCGACCATCGCCTCGGCGAGGAGACGCCGCGTCGTGTGCGGGGTGCGGCGCCATTCGGGAAAGCGCCACATCCAACGCCGTACCTCGCCGAGGTTGTGCCCCTCGTCCACCAGGTGCGACCCGACGAAGGCGACCTCCACCCACCGCGGCCCGAGCGCGACTTGGCCCCAATCGACGACGGACAACCGACCGTCGGGCCGAATGATCATGTTGGCCGAGGTCAGATCGGTATGCAGGAGCCGATCCCCACACAGCGGCCTCGACCGCCCCGGCGGCAAATGCTCCCGCAACCGCCCGACCAGGGTCGGCAATCCGGCACTACGTCCGGGCCGGATCCGCCCGATTCGATCCATCGCACCGACCACCTGCACCAGATCCGGCGAATCGAGACACAACCGAACGGCCCGACCCTCCACGTACTCGAAAACCAACACCCGCCACCCGTCGACGGCCCCGTGATGCAGCAGCCGAGGCGAAAGCACACCGGTCACCGCGCTCGCCGCGATCTCACTCGTCTGCGCCCGAGCCGAAAGCGGCGCGGTGGCCTCCTCGGCGGCTTTGACGAACACGGCCCCGTCGGCAGTGCCGACAACAGCCGCGAAGGAACTGGTATGCGGCCCGGCCACGGCCTGCACCGTGCCCACGACCCCAACCGTCTTCTCCACGAAATCGCATACACCCCAGGGCAGTTGACCCCATCCAAGCCCCGCGCTCACGATGCCCTCCGCCCCGCGTGGATGGGCAGGGCAACGGCCCCGACCTGCCGCCCGAGCGCATCCAAGCGCCACAACTCCCGTACAGCGCCCGCCAATTCATGCCCGAGATCGAGCACCACCAGGTGCTCGACCGGACACAGATACGGCGACCGCCCACCCTCGCGCGGCTGCACCACAGCCACCCGCTCGGAAGCGGCGGGCAGCGCAACCACGGTCCCTTCCGGCAACTCGGCATGCCGCACCCGAGCCCCGACAACAACCGGCAGCCCACTCTCGGATCGATACTCTTGAATCTCCATCCCTGCCTCACGGTGGATAGATGGAAGACAGCGGCCGGGCGCCCGCCTCGAATCGAGACGCCCGACCGCTGTCGCTTGAAAAAGCGGCGACGTCGTGCCATCGCCCGTCCGGTTCATGTGCAACCGGGGCGCCCCGAAGCCCAACTCGCCTGCGAGAAGCACGATTTACGACACCCTCATCACGCGATGTGAGCGTTGCTTGCCTCAACGTGACATGCAACACTCGTTGCCGCAACCGTTTCAACGGTCATTCGCAGCATTTCGTCATCGACGCGCGATGAGGTGGGGTCTCGATGCCTTCGTCACGATCCGGTACTGCACAACGGCAAGCAGGCGAAGAGATTCGTCGCCTGCGCATCGCAAGGCAGATGACACTCACGTCAGTTGCCGAACGAGTGGGCTGGGACAAAAGCAAGGTGTCGCGGCTGGAGACCGGCAGGATGATCATCGACGGACATCACGTCGACGCGTTCGCGAACGTGCTCTCCCTCTCACCGGCAGACAAGCGTCGAGTGATGCGTCTCCTTGGCCTGGAAGACGGGAAGGCCGCTCCATGGTGGGCCGGCTACGAATCCGCGCTCACCCCGGAGTATGAAGATCTCATCTTTCTCGAGACCCATGCGCGCGTGATCGACACCGCATCCACGATGGTGCCGGGGCTGCTTCAGGCACCGCTATACGCTCGCGCAACTCTCCTGCAATCGCCTTTCGTTCCCGACCCCGACGACGCCGAAGCTTTGTTGAAGGTGCGGCAGCGCAGGCAACACGTGGTCACATCGGGACAGGTGAAGCTCGTCGCCACGCTGTCCCAATCCGCGCTGGCCAGTGCATTCTGTGGACGCGAGGCGCTGCGACAGCAACTCGCGCACCTGTTGAAGCTGAGCGAGATGGGAAACGTTCAGCTGAGAATCGTGCCCTTCGACACGCCGACCGCGGCCTTCCTCGGCTCGGTCACCATTCTCGAACTGCCGGACGCGCCCGACGCGGTGGTGCACGTTGCGTACGAAGCGGGATCGCAACTCCTGAGAGACGCGCGGCTGGTCAAACGCTACCGACGAGATCTCGACTACTACCGTGCGACCGCGCAGGATGAGGTCGCGTCAAGGGCAATGATCACAAGTAGATGGGAAGAGCTATGAGCACAGAGCCGACCTACTCGTGGCGCAGGTCGTCGTGGTCGCAACACAACCAGGATTGCGTCGAGATAGCCCCACTTCCAACAACCACCGCAGTCCGGGATACAAAGGCCCGAGCCCGAGGCCACCTCGAACTCGGCCCCACCGCGTGGCTCGACCTGTTGCGGGCACTCAAAAGCTGACCTGCGCCAAAGGCGCCCAGGCGGGCGCGAGGGACATGCCGAGCATCGAGGTGAGGTTGTAAGTGGCGGACGACTGGTACGGCGGCAACGCCAACGACGACGCGGGCCGGCATCGCGGTTGGCTTCTGGGGCACTCGGTGGTCGTGACGATCCGCTGGCCGTCCATCCCCGGGCACTGAAGGGCAACCCGGCGCCATCGACGCGGGGGCCGGGGAGAAACGGCGAACGCCGGCCGGGGTGATCGGCTTGCCCGGCCGGCGTTCGAGGGGTGCTGTCGGGTCAGACGCTGACGCCGAAGTCCTTGGCGATGCCCGCGAGGCCGGAGGCGTAGCCCTGACCGAGGGCGCGGAACTTCCAGTCGGCGCCGGCGCGGTACAGCTCGCCGAAGAGCATCGCCGTCTCGGTGGAGGCGTCCTCCGAGAGGTCGTAGCGGGCCAGTTCGACGTTGTCCGCGGCGTTGAGGACGCGGATGAACGCGTTGCGGACCTGGCCGAACGACTGCTTGCGGTTGTCCGCGTCGTAGACCGAGACCGGGAAGACGACCTTGTCCACGTCGGCGGGCAGGCCGGCGAGGTTGACCTTGATCTGCTCGTCGTCGCCCTCGCCCTCACCGGTGCGGTTGTCGCCGGTGTGCTCGACGGTGCCGTCCGGGGTCTTCATGTTGTTGAAGAACACGAAGTGCTGGTCGGAGTAGACCTTGCCGGTCGCGTTCACGACGATCGCGCTCGCGTCGAGGTCGAAGTCCTCGCCCGTGGTCGTGCGCAGGTCCCAGCCGAGGCCGACGACGACGGCGGTCAGGCCAGGGGCCTCCTTGGTGAGGGAGACGTTTCCGCCCTTGCTCAGGCTCACGGCCATGGATGGTGTCCTTCCAGAAGGATGTTTGACGTCGCGGACGACGGTACTGCTACTGATCCGGACGTGCAGCAGGCACGCGTAAGTTCCCGAACACCCCGAAAGGGGCCGTCAAGGTGGCGGTGATCACGGGGTGCGACCCGGCGGCTGGTTATTGACGGTTCGTCAGATCCGCCGTTCAATGGCTGGAACAAACAGGGATACGACTATTAGTCATATCCGGCTCACATCCAGCTTCGCACCCCTGGGGGCAGCCATGTCCAGCGCAACGACGCCGTCGGCCGGGATCGATCAGGCGCGGATGCGCCAGGTCATGGGGCACTTCGCGACCGGGGTCACCGTGGTCACGGCGATCCACGGCGGCGCGCCGGTGGGCATGGCGTGCCAGTCGTTCACGTCGCTCTCCCTGGAGCCGGCCTACATCTCCATCGCCCCGGCACTCACCTCGACGACCTACCCGAAGGTCCGCACCGCCGGCCGCTTCGTGGTCAACATCCTGGCCGAGGACCAGCAGGACGTGTGTCGGGCGATGGGCCGCAGCGGCGGCGACAAGTTCGCCGGCGTCGACTGGTCGCCCGCCGGCAACGGCGCGCCGCGGCTGGCCGGCGCGGTGGCCTGGATCGAGTGCGACATCGCGCACGAGTTGCCCGGCGGCGACCACGTGATCGTGATCGGCGCGGTGACCGCCCTGGACCTGCCCCGGGACACCGCCCCGCTGATGTTCCACAAGGGCCGCTACGCCCGCCTGGTCGGGTAGCCCCGGAACGCGACTCAGCCGCCGACGCCCGGCAACAACCCGTCCGCCATCGCCACCGTGACCGCTGCGGTGCGGTCGTCGACGCCGAGCTTGTTGAACGTGCGCAGCAGGTGCGTCTTGACCGTGGCCTCGCTGATGTACAGCTCGCGGCCGATCTCGGCGTTGGTCATCCCGCGCGCGACCAGACCGAGCACCTGCGTCTCGCGCGGGCTCAGCGCGTCGCGGACCGGTGCCTTCATCCGGGTGACCAGCTTGGCCGCCACCGGCGGTGCCAGTACCGTCTCGCCGCGCGCCGCCGCCCGGATCGCGGCGGCCAGTTCCATCCTCGGGGTGTCCTTGAGCAGGTAGCCCGTCGCGCCCGCCTCGACCGCGCGCACGATGTCGGTGTCGGTGTCGTACGTGGTCAGGATCAGCACATGGATCCCGGGCAGTTCGCGCACGATCCGCCGGGTCGCGGCGACGCCGTCGGTGCCGGGCATCCGCAGGTCCATCAACACCACGTCGGGCCGCAGTTCGGCGGCCCCGTCCACAGCCTGTGCACCGTCCTCGACGGAGGAGACCACCTCGAAATCGGGCTCGGCCGCGAGCATGCCCGCCAACCCCTCCCGCACCACGGGATGGTCGTCGGCGATGAGCAGCCGGATCACTGCGGTACCTCCACGCGTACGGTCGTGCCCCGGCCGGGAGCCGAGACCACCTCGACCTCGCCGCCGACCTGTGCGAGGCGGGCTCGCATTCCGGGAAGACCGTATCCCCCCTTCCCCGACCCCGGTTCGAAACCCCGTCCGTCGTCCACCACGGTCAGCCTGGTGGCGAACGGCCGATAGGCCAGTTCCACCGCCACGGACGTCGCCCCGGCGTGCTTGCGGATGTTGGCCAGCGACTCCTGGAGCACCCGGACCAGCACCACCTGCACGGTCGAGGACAACTCGTACTCGCTGCCGACGACCTCGAAGGAGGCGGCCACCTCCAACTCCTCGCCGAGCCCGGCGACGGTGCGGCCGAGCAGTTCGGCGAGCGGTTCGGCCGGCTCGGCGCCCTCGGCCGGGCCCTGGGCGGCGACCAGCGCACGGGCCTCGGCGAGGTTGTCCCGGGCCACCCGCTCGGCCAGGTCCAGTCGTTTGCGGGTGGCCTCGGAGTCGGAGTCCACGGTGATCCCGGCCGCCTGGAGCAGCATCAGGATGCTGGTGAAGCCCTGGGCCAGGGTGTCGTGGATCTCGCGCGCCATACGCTCGCGCTCGACCCGTACTCCCGCCTGGTGGTGCGTCTCGGCCAACTCCGCCCGGGTGGCCTCCAACTCGCGCAGCAGTCGGCCGCGCTCCTCCACCCGGTCGGCGAGCCACTGGACCAGCCGGGCCATCAGGAAGCTGAAGCCGAGCACGACGGCGATCTCCACCAGGATGCTCGCCACCACACCGTGCTCCCAGTGCGCCTCGCGGGCCCGCAGCGCGCCGTTCATCCCGAAGATGTAGGCGCTCAGCAGCATCGAGGGGATCGTCGCCTCGACGAAGGTGAAGGTCAGCGGCATCAACACGTACATCAGCACGATGCCTTCGGGGTCCTGGAGGCTGAGCGCGGTCACCGCGGCGTAGGCGAGCACCAGGTGGGCCCGGCCGCGCCGGTCCCACTCGGTCGGATCGATGCCCGGCGGCACCATCACCCAGAACGACACGGGCATGACGAGCAGCGCGGCGTAGCACCACAGCGGCGCGTCGCGTCCGGCGAACTCGGCCGCGGTGATCGCCGCGAGCAGGAGGTAGGCGCCGCGGTAGACGGTGAGCAGTTTGGTCCCGAAGGCCACCTCCTCCGCGTCCCGCGCGACGGCGGTCGCCGTGTTCACCGCTCGTTCTCGATCCACCTGAATGTCCTGATCCACACGACCAAGGCGACCACACCCCATGCGGCCAGGACCAGGGCCACCCGACCGAGCTCCCACGAGCCCGCCGGCTCCACCGCCCGGAACGAATCCGGCAGGAAGACCGAGCGCATCCCCTGGGTCAGCCACTTCAGCGGAAAAACCGCCGCGAACCGTTGGACGCCGTGCGGCAGTCCGCCGGGTGCGACGAACACGCCCGAGACGAACTGAAGCGCCGTGAAGGGCAGGATGATCAGCGCCCCGTTGGCGCCCTTGCGCATCAGTCCGCTCGCGGCCAGGCCGAGCAGCGTGGCCACGGTCACGCCCAGGACGAACACCCAGGCGAAGGTCAGCCACCGCGTCGGGTCGTGCGGAAGGGTCAGGTCCAGGCCGATCACCCCGACCACGAGCAGCAGCGCGACCTGGACCAGGCTGACCACGATCACCTGGGCGATCTTGCCCAGGAGATACGCCACCGGAGGCATCGGCGTGCCGCGCAGCCGCTTGAGCGTGCCGTCCCGGCGTTCGGCGGCCACCGCGAGTGCCAGGCCCTGGAATCCGGCGGAGACGATGCCGACCGCGATCATGCCCGCCGCGTGCACCCGGCTCTCCGCCACACCGGTGCCGTCCACCGTGCCGCCGCCGATCAGCGCGAGCAGTACCAGGAGCAGCACCGGCATCGCGAAGGTCACCGCCATCTGCTCGCGGTGCCGGACGAACATCTTCAGTTCGAGGCGGGTCCGCGCCGCCACGATGGTTGCCGTCGAGGTCGACATCACCACGCTCCGATCAGATCGAGATAGACGTCCTCCAGGGACGGTCGGGTCACGGTCAGCTCGGGTATCTCCCCGCCGAAGCGGGCCGCGAGCCGGGCCACGTCGGCGGTCGGTTCGGCGGTGGCGAGTTCGTGCGCGCCCTCGGCGTCGCGCCAGCGCAGTACCGATCGGGCCAGGTGTCGGCCGCCGAGCCGCTCGGGGGTGTCCACATCGACGACCCGCCCCGCCCGGATCACCCCGACCCGGTCCGCGAGGTGTTCGGCCTCGTCCAGGTAGTGCGTGGTGAGCAGGATCGTCGTCCCGGCCGCCCGCAACCCGACGATCAACGCCCAGAACCGGCGGCGCGCCTCGGGGTCGAACCCGGTGGTCGGCTCGTCCAGGAAAAGCAGTTCCGGCCCGCCCAGGATGCCGAGCGCGACGTCGAGGCGACGCCGCTGCCCACCGGAGAGGGCGCCGGCCCGGGTGTCCCGCCTGTCGGTCAGCCCGACCGCCTCGATCACCTCGTCGGGATCGCGGGGCTTGGGGTAGTAGTGCGCGAAGTGCCGCACGCTCTCGCGCACGGTGAGCCCGGACACGTCCGCCGATTCCTGGAGCACGATGCCGATCCGGGCCCGCCACCGCGCCCCGGCGCGCGCCGGATCCACGCCCAGGACGGCGACCTCGCCCGCGTCGCGCGAGCGGTAGCCCTCCAGGATCTCGGTCGTGGTGGTCTTGCCCGCCCCGTTCGGGCCGAGCAGGGCGAAGATCTCGCCCCGGCGCACGTCCAGGTCCAGTCCGTCCACCGCCCGATGCGCGCCGTACGCGCGCCGCAGCCCGCGCACCCTGATCGCCGTGTCGGCGTCGCCCGCCTCGCCCGCCGGTGCGAGCGTCCGTTCCGCTGTCATGCCTCGACGATGGCGCAGCGGGCTCGCCCGCCGGGACGTACGAACGACGGACGCCGGGTGTCCACCGAACGACGGACAGCGGTGCGGGAGCGGCTCGACGGATGCGGCCCGGGTCAGCGGACCGGAGCCGAAGACCCGGTCGCGACCGGCTCGGCCGCCGGCTCCCGGTCGCGCATCCGCCACGCGCACACGACCGCTACCACCATCAGCCCGGCCGCGCCCGCGAAGACCAGGTCGACGCCGGAGACGAACGCGGCGACCGCGTCGGCGTGTCGGCTCGGCTCCAGGCGCGGGATCGCGGAAATGTCGCCGACGTCGCTCTTCGCCGCGAACGCGCGCCCGAGCAGCGTGCCGAACAGCGCCACGCTCAGCGTGCCGGTGAGCGACTGGAAGAACCGGATGCCGGTGGTGGCGACGCCCAGGTGCTCCCGCGGCGCGGCCTGCTGTACGGCCACGATCGCCCGACCCACCAACTGCCCGAACCCCAGGCCGAGCACCAGGAGTTCCCCGCGCAGCACCCACAACGAGGTGTCCGTGCCGAGCAGCGCCAGACCGGCGAACGCGACCGCGCCGAGCGCGGTGCCGACCATCAGACCGGTCCGGGTCCGCCACGGGAGCCTGGTCCCGACGATGCCCGCGACCATCATCCCGACGGCCATGAAGGCCAGGTAGGAGCCCGCGTGGGTGGCGTCCACGCCGCGCGCCAGTTGGAGGTACATCATCAGGTAGACCATCGTGCCGAGCATCCCCGCGCCGGTCAGCCCCTGGAGCAGGAACCCGTTGCGGATGTAGGCGTCGCGGAACAACGACAGCGGCAGGATCGGCACCGCGACGGTCGCCTGGCGGTACACGAACAGCGCGAGCCCCACGACCGCCGCGACCAGCAGGGCGAGGATCGTGACCGAGTCCCAGGCGTATTCGGTGCCGCCCCACTGGCAGGCCAGCAGGAGCGCGCTCGCGAACACCGCGACCAGTGCCGCGCCGACGAAGTCGATCCGGGTCTCGGTGGCGGTGGCTCGGGGCAGCCGCAGTGTCCACAACGCGCCGGCGATGATCAGCACACCGAGCGGGACGTTGACGAAGAAGATCATCCGCCAGTTGCCGTGGTCGGCGAACAGCCCGCCGACGAACGGGCCGAGCGCCATCCCGCTGCCGCCCAGAATGCCCGCGAGCGCACTCGGCCCGGCCTTGTCGCCCGGCTTGCGCAGGTGCGCCATGACCACCATGGTCACGCTCATCAGCCCGCCTGCGCCGATGCCCTGGACCGCGCGGAAGGCGATCAGCTGGGTCATCGACCGCGCCATGCCGCACAGGACCGAGCCGACCAGGAAGAACACGATCGCGGCGAGGTAGACCCGCTTGGCGCCGAACGCGTCGCACAGCCGCCCGTACAGCGGCAGCACCACACTCGCGGCCAGCGAGAACGCCGCGACCAGCCAGGCGACGTGGTCCACGCCGTGCACCGGGTCGAGGTCCCGGACGATCGGGACGATCGCGGCGGAAACGATGTTCTGGTCGAGGATCGCCAACACCATCGTCAACAGGCACAGGACGGTGCCGGTGCGGCGTTGGAACTCGGTCATGGCGGGGGCGGGCGGGTTCGTCGGCGGGACTGTCGGTGGATTCTTCGGCGGGTTCTTCGGCGGGTTGTTCGGCGGGTTCGGCGCCGATGCCTGGGTGGTCGTCATGACAGGACCATAGAGGCGATTTTTGTATCGGGTCAATCTTTAATCCCGACCTAATTTTCATCCTGGTACAGTCGTGCCATGACCCAGGAACTCGGCCTTCGTGAGCGCAAGAAGTTGGAGACGCGGGTCACGCTGTGGCGCACCGCCATGCGGCTTTTCCTCGAGCGCGGGTTCGACAACGTGTCCGTGGCCGAGATCGCGGCGGGCGCGAACGTGTCCAAGATGACCGTCTTCAACTACTTCCAGGCGAAGGAAGAGCTGGTCCTGGGTCCGATGACGGCACACGTCGGCGAGCCGGCCGAGGTGGTTCGGGAGCGCGGCGTCGGAGAGACCCCGGTCGACGCGCTGCGTCGGCACTTCCTGGACGCGCTGCGCGAGCGGAACCCGGTGGCCGGGCTGAACGACGACCCGCAGATCCTCGGCGTGCACCGATTGATCCTCGACACACCGTCGTTGCGGCACGGCGCGATGGCCGTGCGCGAACGCAACGAGCACCTGCTGGCCGCGGAGTTCGAGCGGGAGCTCGCCCGTCCGGGGGACCTGGCCTGCCGCGTCGCCGCGAACCAGATCCTCAACGTGCGGCAGATCCTGATCGCCCGGACCATCGAACGGCTGGCCGCCGGTGCGAGCGCCGACGAGGTGTACCCGGTGGCGGTCGCCGAGGCGGAGGAGGCGTTCGCGCAGCTCGCCGACGGGCTCGGGAGCTTCTGTCCGCGCGCGGGGTGACCGGCGTTCGGGGCGAACCGCGCGGAATGTGACCGGTTCCGCAGTTTCCCGCAACCGGTTCGGTGGGAGCATGGCCGGGTCGGGGAATCGTTCGCGAAGGGATCTCGGATGACTGCGCAGGCTGAGGTGACGGCCGATCGGAACCCGTCCGGAGCAAGGGAGTCCACGCTCTTCGACCCGACCGTCGCGGCGCCGCCCCTGGTCGACGTGGCGCGCCTCGGGTTCGAGGGGCCGCTGGCGGCGAGCGCCGCCGCGTGGGCCGAGGACGCGGTCTACTGGGAATACACGAAGGCGGCCAATCCGATCGGCTCGGGCCACACCACGCCCGTCCCGGTGCGGCGTTTTCCGGCGGACCTGCACACCGGCGGCGACACCCGGGTGGTCCCGCTCGACCTCGCCGAGCCGATGCGGATCGAGGGCGGCCCGGCGACCAGTCCGGCGCTGCTGGCCAACTTCGTCCGGATCAACGCGGGCGACCGGCTCGCGGTGCGGCCCAACGCCACCTCGCAGCTGTACTACGTGCTGTACGGGCGGGGCCTGTCGCTGGTCGGCGGCCAGGCCGTGGAGTGGGAGAAGGGCGACTTCCTGGTCCTGCCCGACCTGGGCGAGATCACCCACCACGCGACCCAGGACGCGGTGCTCTATTGGGTCCACGACGAGCCTTTGTTGCGCTACCTCGGGGTGGTGCCGAGCCGGGCCAGGTTCCGGCCGACCAAGTTCGCCCGGCATCGTGCGGTCGAGGAGCTGACCCGGATCGCCGAGGCGCCCGGCGCCAACGCCAAGAACCGGGTCAGCGTGTTGCTGAACACCGTCGACCAGGACCGCACGCTGACCGTCACCCACACCCTGTGGGCGATGTTCGGCCTGCTGCCGGTGGACCAGATCCAGCGCCCGCACCGCCACCAGTCGGTCGCGCTCGATCTGATCCTGGACTGCGAGCCGGGGTGCTACACGCTGCTCGGCGACCGGCTGGACGAGCGCGGCGACATCGTCGACCCGCTGCGGGTGGACTGGGAGCCGGGCGGCGCGTTCGTCACCCCGCCCGGCAAGTGGCACGCCCACCACAACGAGTCGGGCAGCCCGGCGCACCTGATCCCGATCCAGGACGCGGGGCTCCAGACGTATCTGCGCAGCCTGGACATCCGCTTCAGCGATCGACGCTAGGGCGGGTGACCCCGGGCAACCCGGCCATGCCCTCCGCGGGGCGGGAATTCCCTCACGGACGGGCGCGGTCGGGGCGAGGGTCCCTCAACCCTGGGGTGGTGCGGAACCCGCCCGGTCGGTGTGTCCGTCGTCTTCCACATGACGAGGGGGATTCCGTCGCGCGGGCAGGTTGGG
This sequence comes from Embleya hyalina, assembly GCF_003967355.1. GTDB lineage: Bacteria > Actinomycetota > Actinomycetes > Streptomycetales > Streptomycetaceae > Embleya > Embleya hyalina. Next base: position 336,232 of record NZ_BIFH01000015.1, read on the forward strand.
GAGCCACCGCGCAACGATGAGTCGGGGGGCCTGTCCTTCCGTGTGTCGGGGCCTACCCGGGTTTTGGGCCCCGACGGACGCGCGTTGAACATCGGACCCAGGCGGCAGCGTGAGTTGTTGACCCTGCTGCTGCTCCGGCCGGGGGTGGCCGTGCCGGTGGAGCGGTTGGCCGACGAGTTGTGGAACGGGCACCCGCCGCCCGGGGCCCGATCGACGCTGCACGCCTATCTGTCCGGCCTGCGCCGGGTGTTGGAGCCGGGGCGGCGGGCGCCCTACCGCCTGTTGACTACGCGCGATGACTCCTACGCCCTGGAGGTACCCGCCGGGAGCCTGGACGTGGCGCGGTTGTGCGCGCTGACCGATGCGGGGCGGGCGGCGGGTGCGGTGGGGGCGTACGAGCGGGCGGACGAACTGCTGGGCGAGGCACGCCTGTTGTGGCGGGGCGAGCCGTTCGCCGAACTGGCCGACCACGACGCGGCCGAGGCCGAACGGGCCCGGCTGGTCGAGGAGTACACCTCGCTGCGCGAGGACGCGGCCGAGTACCGGTTGGCGATGGGCGCGCACGCGTCGGCGATCGGTGACCTGATGTCGCTGGTCCGGGCGCACCCGCTGCGGGAGCGGCCGAGGGCGCAACTCGCGCTCGCCCTCTATCGATCCGGCCGGCAGGCGGAGGCGTTGCAGGTCCTGGAGGCGGGTCGTCGGTTGTGCGCGGAGGAGTTGGGCCTGGATCCGGGCCCGCGTCTGCGCGACCTCCAGGCGGCCATCCTGCGCCAGGACCCGACGCTGAGCACGCCCCCGCGCCCGCCGGCACCCGCGCCAATCTGCCGACATCGCCGCCCCCTCGTGGGCGGTCGGGCCCATCACCCGCGCCCGCACCGGGATTCGCCACACCGGCGGCGGTAGCGCGCCGATCGCACGGCGGGCGTTTTCGCGGGCGTGGTTCACTCAGTGGTACGGACAACACCGGCACCGCGTACCAGCCCTACGCCGGGGTCTGGTGGACCGCGCCGGCCGCGGTCGGCTCCCCGCTGACCAACGCGGGCGGCGGCGTGGCCCTCGCCCGGCAAAACGACTGGACGCTGACCGCCACGGCCACCGGCCGGAACGGTTCGACGTACGTGACGTGGGCCAACGGCGCGGGCAACTGGAACGGCCCCGCCGACATCGGCGGACCCGACGGCGCGGCCGGCGGCGGTGTCGCGATGGCGAAGCAGACCAACGACATCCTGATCTCCGTCTCCGTCGACCGGTGGGGCCGGTTCAACGTGGCCTGGGTCGTGGGCGGCGGTGCCTGGCACGCTCCCGTACCCGTCGGCGGCGGCCTGGCTCCCGCCGGCGCCCGCGTCGCGGTGTACAAGCAGTCCGACAACGTCCTGACGGCGGCCTTCATCGGCAACGACGGCAAGTTGAACGTCGCCTGGGTCGAGGGCACCGGCGGCTGGGCGGGCCCGGTCCCGATCAACCAGCCGTGTCCGAGGCCGGCGGCAACGCCCGGCCTCGGACACTTTCCCCACAGCCGTCACCCACAGCCTGTGGACAACATTCCCGCCGCCGCACGGCACGGGCACGGCGCCGGTCCGCTCGTTTCGTCAGTCGCGGGGCGACTGGGGCGGGTCGGTGCGGTGGAAGTGGAACGCGCAGTGGGTGTCGCCGTGGCCGATGGTGCCGGCGAGGTCGAAGCGCAGACCGTGTCGGTTCGGGTCGATGGCCCGGATCCAGTTGAGGTCGAAGGCACACATCGCGGGCGTCAACTCCGGGGCCGAGTTGGCGACCAGCACGTCGTGGTAGAAGCAGCGGTGGATGTCGAGGAGGTAGCGCCGATCGTCGTCCGCCGGGCGTGCGAAGGTGAACGTGCGCCCGAAGGACTCCTCCTCGCGGGACTTCGACAGCGCGACGATGGCCGCGAACGGGTCGGGCGCGGCATCGAGCATCGCCGCGGTGGCCGCCTCGGTGATCGCGCCGAGCGGTTCGACGATCGCGTCCCGGACGAGGGCGAGGGCGTCGTCGCGATCCAGGTGCGGCGACAGGATCCGGTACGCCGCGACCAGCGCGAGGGTGATCCGCAGGTTGTGCCGGGACGCCTCGTCGTCGATCAAGTGCGCGTTGGCGTGCTCGAGTTCGCGGTGCAGCGCGCTCAGGTCGGCCGGGATCCGGTCCGGCAGCGCCCGCTCGCGGACCGCGTTCGCGATGTGCGCGACGAAGGCGTCCAGGAGCATGGTGGTGTCCCGCTCGGCATCCGGCGTGTACCCGCCGTCGTCGAAGTGGTCGTGGTCGGTGGTCATCGTGGTCCTTCCGAGACAGGCCCGGACGCGAGACACGAACGCACACCGCCGAGGCGGAGCCGCGTCGAACCCGCATGCCGAGCGAGCCCGACAGCACACTCCACCGACCGACCCGGCGCTGACGAACTTCGTTGTGAGGATGGCGTATTGCCGCCACCAGCCTAGCGACCCGCCACCTCGGCTCCACGGCGCGGGTGCCGCGCCGGGCCGCGCGCGGTCAGTCGGCCCAGGTGTAGCCGACATAGTTCTCGGCGAGCGAGTCCATCGCGGCGGAGGAGTCCGCCACGTACGCCAACTCCGCCTCCTGGCACCGCCGATCGAACCCGCTCGCATCCACACGCGCGTGCAACAACGTCGTCATCCAGGACGAGAACTGCTCCGCCCGCCACACCCGCCGCAGACACGCGTCGCTGTAGCCGTCGAGCCCCGCCCGCGACCCCGCCAGGAAGAACTCCCCACACGCCCGCGCCAGCACCCGCACGTCCGCCACCGCGAGGTTCAACCCCTTCGCCCCCGTGGGCGGCACGATGTGCGCCGCGTCGCCCGCCAGGAACAGCCGCCCGAAACTCATCGGCTCGGCCACGAAGCTCCGCATCGGGGTGATGCTCCGCTCCCTGATCGGCCCCTCGTCCAACGTCCAGCCCGGCAGCGCCAACCGCTCGCGCAACTCCGCCCAGATCCGCTCGTCCGGCCAGTCGGCGAGGTCCGCGTCCGGGTCCACCTGGAGATACAGCCGGCTCACCGCACGCGACCGCATACTGTGCAGCGCGAACCCGCGCTCGCTGTGGGCGTAGATCAGATCGTCGGTCGACGGCGCCACATCCGCCAGGATGCCCAGCCACGCGAACGGATGGACCCGCTCATAGGTCTTCAGCACATCCGCCGGAATCGCCCCGCGCGAGACCCCGTGGAACCCGTCGCACCCCGCCACCAGGTCGCACTCCAGCACCTCCTCCACACCGTCGCGCAGAAACCGCACGCGCGGCGCGTCGCCGTCGATGCCCTCGATCGCGGTCACCGGCGCGTCGAAGTACATCCGCGCGCCCTGGGCGACCCGCTTCGCGATCAGGTCCTTGACGATCTCGGTCTGCCCGTACACGGTCACCGACCGCCCCCCGGTCCGGCTCGGGAAGTCGATGTGCCGATCCCGACCGGCGTAGCGCAGATGGATCCCGTGGTGGACCAGCCCCTCACGATCCAGCCGATCCGCCGCGCCGGCCTCGCGCAGCACGTCGACCGTGGCCTGCTCCAACATGCCCGCCCGCTGCCGGTGTTCGCAGTACTCGCGATCGCGCGCCTCCAGCAACACCGCGTCGATCCCACGATCGTGCAGCAGTTGCGACAGCAGCAGACCCGCAGGTCCCGCACCGATGATCGCGACCCGTGTCCGCATCCGCCCGCTCCTCGTCCCGCCGTACCCGATCCGCCTCAGGCTCGCCCATCGTGGGCGCGGCCGGACCGCCCGCCTTCCGGTGGCCGGAAGCCGGTGCACCCGGTCGAGTTTGCTCGGCGCGGACCCGGCAAGGGATGGGATGTCGAGCACGGGCGGATACCTCCGCTATGCGGAGTGCATCCGCTGTTCCACCGAAAGGCACGATCCGAGACCCGACACTTCTGGAGTCCCCCGTGAACACGGCAGCGACCATCGTCCTGATCGTGGTGATCGTCGTCCTCCTCGCCGGCGCGGCCGTCCTCGTGGGCCGCCCGATGATGCGACGCAGGCACCTGCAGGGCCGATTCGGCCCCGAGTACGACAAGGCGGTCGAACAGTACGGCGACCGACGCGTGGCCGAACGCCGGCTGGCCGATCGCGAACGCAAGCACCGGGACCTCGACCTCAAGCCGCTGGAGCCGGCCGCGCGGGAGCAGTACGCCACCGAGTGGACCGACGTCCAGGAACGTTTCGTGGACGCCCCCGGCGACGCGGTGGCCGAGGCCGACGCGCTGATCACCCGGCTGATGCACGAGCGCGGCTACCCGACCGGCGCACACGACACGCGGATCGAACTGTTGTCCGTGGAGCACGGTCACACCCTCGAGCACTACCGCCAGGCGCACGAGATCGCCCGACTCAACGAGGCCGGCCGCGCCGAGACCGAGGACCTGCGCCAGGCGATGATCCACCACCGGGCCCTGTTCGACGACCTGTTGGGGCAGACGTATCGCCCCAGGAACAGCGCCGCGTCCGGGCGCACGCACGACCATCGCACCGGCACGACGGACCCGACGGGTACGACCGGTACGACCACGACACCGGCCGAATACGACACGCGGGCACCCCGATTCGACACCACGAAGCCGGAGCCCCGCTGACCGGGTACACACCCGGGTAGTCATGGACAAAGCGGAAGACGAATCGGAAGACCGACCACATCGGAGCGGTCCCGAACGGGGGGACGCTCGGAGGAACGGCGCCACGGCCAGTCGTACCGGACGAGAGGACCCAGAGCGATGCGCAAGACGAACTCCCCGAACGCGCCCGGCACTTCCGGCGCCCCACCGGAAGACCCGCCCGTCGTCGAGCGCGACGACCGGGACCGCGCCGCCCGCCAGGCCCGGATCACCGACGGCGCCGGCCCGATCCCGCCCGCGCCCACCGACCCGCCGCCGGCCCCGGCCGCCGATCTGCCGCACCGACAGCACGACGACGTGGAGCCGTACGGGACCTCGGTCCTGCCGGTGCGCGGCGCGGGCAAGGGCGGCGGCACACCCGCGGCCTCGGCCGGTGCCGGGGCGCAGAGCACGAGCGGTCGCCGGCCGGCCGCGCGTCGCACCCCCGCGCGCCGCACCGGCGCCGGCGAGGCGCTGGTCGACCGGGACACCGGCGAGGAGTTGAACGCCCGCTTCCGGGACACCCTGTCGACCTTCGTGGACAGCCCCGCGGACGCGGTCTCCGACGCCGACGAGGTGACCGCGCAGGTGGCCAAGCTGGCGACCGACGCCATCCAGGCCCGGCGCGCCGAGCTGGAGCGGCTGCGGCGCGAGGCCGGGGACGACACCGAGCAACTGCGGCTCGCCCTGCAGAAGTACCGGGCCTTCGTTCAGGTGATGCTGAAGCTCTGAGGACGTTCGGGTGATGCCGAAGCCCCGAGAGCGCGGTCACCGATGGGGACTGTCACCCACGTGGGTGACAGTCCCCACCCGCGCCCTCGTCCGCGTCGGCGCCGATGTCCCCGCTCCCGGACCAGTGCAGCGCCACGTCCCGGGACAGTGCCCGGGCCGCCGTGGTCACCGTCGGCACCAGCCGCCGCAGGTCCGCCGTACGCCGTCCGGTCACCAGGGACAACGCCGCGATCACCGCGTCGTGCCGGTCCCGGACCGGCGCCGCCACCGAGTGCGCGCCGACCGTCATCTCGCCCGACGTGGTGGCCACCCCGGTGCGCCGGACCTCGGCCAGGCACACACGCAGCCGCTCCGGATCGGTGATGGTGCGCTCGGTGTGCGCGGCCAACGTCTCGGCCAGCACCCGCTCGCGCAGTTGCCGGGGCGCGTAGGCGAGCAACACCTTGCCGACCCCGGTGGCGTGCAGCGGCAACTCGACGCCCACCCGGGTGACGATCGGCATCGAGCGGGTGCCACGCAGGCGTTCCAGGTACAGCGCCTTGCCGTCGCGCAGCACCGCGAGCTGCACGTTCTCGTGGGTCGCCTCGTACAGGTCCTCCATGTGCGGCAGGGCCAGGTCGCGCAGATCGGTCGCGGCGTGCGCCTGCGCGCCGATGTGCCACAGCTTGACCCCGACCCGATACGACCCGTCGTCCAAGCGCTCCAGAAATCCCCCGCCGACCAGCTCGGCGACGAGGCGATGCCCGGTGGCGAGCGCCAGATCGGCCCGCCGACACACCTCCGTCAGGGTCAACCGGCCGTCCCCGGCCGCGAACGCGCCGAGGATCGCCATCACCTTGCCGGTCACCGTGACGGGCGTCATCGGCGGCCCTCCCTCACTCGCCCAGCTCGGCCCGGACCCGCTGCGCCACCGCGAAGGCGCTGTTCGCCGCCGGCACACCGCAGTAGACGGCGGTCTGCAACAGCACCTCCTTGATCTCGTCCCAGCTCAGCCCGTTGGTCCGGGCCGCCTTCAGATGCATCGCGAGTTCGTCCAGGTGGTGATTGGCCACCAGGGCGGTGAGCGTGACGCAGCTGCGGGTCCGGCGGTCCAGGCCGGGCCGGGTCCAGATCTCGCCCCACGCGTAGCGGGTGATCAGGTCCTGGTAGTCGGCGGTCAGTTCGGTGGTACCCGCGACCGCCCGATCCACGTGCGCGTCGCCCAGCACCTCGCGCCGCACCCGCATCCCGTCGGCGTGGCTCATCCCCGCACCCCCGCCGTCAGGTGCGCCAGCATCGCCGAGGTGACCGCCTCGGCCTGCTGGATGTTCGCCAGGTGCGCGGCGTCGGCGACCTCCACCAGCGTCGCGCCGGGGATGCCGGCGGCCAGCTCGCGGGCGTGTTCGAGCGGCGTGGACGGGTCCCGCTCGGCACCGATCACCAGCGTGGGCGCCCCGATCCGCCCCAGTTCGGCACGCAGGTCGTAGCCCGCGAGCGCGTCGCAACAACCGGCGTAGCCCTCCGGCGGGCAGGCGTACAACATCTCCAGGATCCGCCGCACCGCGGCCGGCTCCCGCTCGATGTACTCGGGGGTGAACCAGCGCCGGATCACTGTGTCGGCGAGCTGTCGCATGCCCTGCGCGCGCACCGTCGCGGCCCGCTCCCGCCAGCCCTCGGGCTCGCCGAATCGCGCCGAGGAGCAACACGCGATCAGCCCGGTCAGCCGCTCGGGATGATGCACGCCCATCCACAGGCCGACCGCGCCGCCGAGCGAGACACCGGCGTAGGCGAACCGCCCGATCCCGTACGAGTCGGCCAGCGTCAGCACGTCGCCGACCAGGTCGGCGACCGAGTCGGTGCCCGGTACCGGATGCGACCGGCCGTGTCCGCGCAGGTCGTAGCGCAGCACCCGGTGATTCCTGGACAGCTCCGGGATCTGCGCGTCCCACATGCCCAGTTCGGTGCCGAGCGAGGGGCCGAGGATCACCACCGGGGCGTCGGCCGGGCCGTCGAAGCGGTGGTTGAGCGTGGCGATCGTCATGTGACCTTCTCCTGGAACCGGAACACGGTGCGGTGGTGCGCGAGCGCCCGATCGATCAGGGCCGGGGTGGAACCGAGGTGACCGGCGGGGTCGAACAGCGTCTCGTCAGCCTCCCCCAGCACATCACGAAGGTGCCGGCCGGTGCGCGCCGAGGTCCGGGAGGCGTCGGTGAGCAGTCGGCGAGCCTGTGTCGCGCCGTGCTCGGCGGTCAGCTCGGCGACCAGCCGCTCGGACACGATCCGCCCTCCGGTCAGCTCCAGGTTGGCCCGCATGCGGTCCGGGAAGACGACCAGTCCCTCGGCCAGTTCGGCCGCCGTCGAGGCCGCGCCGCCCGCCAGGCGCAGTGCCGCGCGCAGCGGCTGCCACTCGGCGTGCCAGGCGCCGGCCGGGCGCTGATACTCGGCGCCCGCCGCCGAGGCGGCCAGGATCGAGACGTAGCCGGGTACCTGCCGGGCGGCCGAGACGATCAGCACCGACAGCACCGGGTTGTGCTTGTGCGGCATCGCCGAGGAGCCGCCGCGCCCGGCGCCGGTCGCCTCCGCCACCTCGCCCACCTCGGTCTGCCCCAGCAGCGCGACATCACCGGCGAACTTGCCCAGCGCGCCGGTGACCCGGACCGGCGCGCCGGCCAGGTCCAGGATCGGGGCGCGCAGCGTATGCCAGGGCAACACCGGTTCGGCCAGCCCCAGTTCCTCGGCGAACGGGGCGAGCAGCGCGACCCCGTGCGGGCCGAGCGCGGCCAGGGTGCCCGCCGCGCCGCCCAGTTGCGCGGGCAGTGCGGCGCGGACCGCGCGGGTGTGCGCCCAGGCGTCGGTGACCGCGACACACCAGCCGGCCGCGACCAGCCCGAAGGTGGTCGGCACCGCGTGCTGGGTGAGCGTACGGCCGGCCTGGAGCGTGTCGCGGTGCCGTTCGGCCAGGTCGGCCAGCGCGGCGGCGGTGCGGGCCAGGTCGGGCAGCGTCGCGTCCAGGGCGCGGGCGGCGACCAGCATCGCGGCGCTGTCCACGATGTCCTGACTGGTCGCGCCCAGGTGTACGTGGTCGGCGGCGGCCGGGTCGAGGGCGCGCACCGCCGCTCCGAGGTCCTGTACGAGCGGGACCACCGGGTTGCCCGCGCCGCGCGCGCGACGGGCCAGGTCGACGAGGTCGAACGTGCCCCGGGTACCCGCCTCGATCGCGGCGGCGGCCTCGGCCGGGATCAGCCCGATCCGGGCCTGGGCCCGGGCCAGCGCGGCCTCCACGTCGAGCAGTGCCCGCAGGTACGCGGCGTCGCTCGTGGCCGCCTCGACGGGCGTCCCGGACCGGACCGGTTCGAGCAGCCCCGCGTCGACCTCGTCGTGGACGGGGTCGCGGTCGCGGTCGTGCGCGGAGTCACGATCGACCATGGGGTCACGGTCACACGGCAAGGAAAACGGTCTCCTGTTCGCCCTGGATGTGCACATCGAAGCGGTAGGATCCCGATTCCTCCCGCACGGCGATCAGCGTCTCATGCCGGCTCGCCGGAACCAGCGCGAACAGCGGGTCCGCGTGGCGGTCGTCCTCGGGGAAGTACACCCGGGTGACCACTCGGCGCAGCATGCCGCGCGCGAAGACCGACATGGCCAGGTACGGGTTCGCGTCGGCCCCGGGCGCGCCGGGCCGAACCGTACTGAACGCGTAGCGGCCGAGCCGGTCCACCGCCGCCCGCCCCCACCCGGTGAAGGTCACCCCGTCGCGCGCGAAGGAGCCGGGCGCGCGCGGGATCCGGCCCGTCGCGTCGGCCTGCCAGATCTCCACGACGGCGTCCGGGACGGGCACGCCCGCCCCGTCGTACACCGTGCCGTGCACCCGGATCGCGCCGGGCGTGTGCGGCGGGACCAGGTCCGGGCCGCCGGCGAAGGGCAGCGCGTAGCCGAAGAAGGGTCCGACGGTCTGCGACGGGGTGAGCCCGCCGTCCGGATTCGGCGTGTCGCCCTCGGCGCCGATCGGCCAGGTGTTCATCGGCGAAGTGTCCATCGGCCGGGTGCTCATCGGTCCTCCGTCGGGGTCGCGCTCGCGCCGCCGAGCACGATGTCCCACCGGTAGCCGAGCGCCCACTCGCTCACGGTGGTGTCCATGTCGAAGCCGGCGATCATCCGGCGGCGGGCCCGCTCGTCGCGGACCGAGTTGAAGATCGGGTCGTAGGCGAACAGCGGGTCGCCCGGGAAGTACATCTGGGTCACCAGGCGCTGAGTGAAGGCGGTGCCGAAGAGCGAGAAGTGGATGTGCGCGGGGCGCCAGGCGTTGTGGTGATTGCCCCACGGGTACGCGCCGGGCTTGATCGTGACGAACCGGTAGCGGCCCTCCTCGTCGGTCAGACATCGGCCGGCGCCGGTGAAGTTGGGGTCGAGCGGTGCGGGGTGGCGGTCGGCCTTGTGCGGGTAGCGGCCGGCCGCGTTGGCCTGCCACAGCTCGACGAGTTGCCCGCGCAGCGGCCGACCCGACTCGTCCAGCACCCGGCCGCCGACCACGATGCGCTCGCCGAGCGGTTCGCCGACGTGTTGCGCGGTGAGGTCGGCGTCGAGCGGGTGTACGTCGGCGACGCCGAACACCGGGCCGGTGGGCTCGGTGGCGCCGCTCGGCGGGATCACCAACGGCTGCCGGGGACTGCGCAGTTCGGTGCTCCGGTAGGCGGCGAAGTCGAACTCGGGCAGGCGGCGCGGGGGTTCGGGTGCGGGACGGACGCCGGGCTCGGGCTCGGCCCCGGATGCGCGGCGGTCCGGCCGGCCGTCGATGCGGTCGTGCGGGGTGGTCATCGGGCGTCTCTCCTCAGTTCTCCACCGTGACGGCCAGGCCCTGGCCGACGCCGATGCACAGTGCGGCCATGCCCAGGCCGCCGCCCCGGCGGCGCAACCGGTGCGCGAGCGTGCCCAGGATCCGGGCGCCGGACGCGCCGAGCGGGTGGCCGAGCGCCAGCGCGCCGCCGAGCGGGTTGACCACGGCCGGGTCCAACTCGGGCCATTCGCCCAGGCAGGCGAGCGCCTGGGCGGCGAACGCCTCGTTGAGTTCGACCGCGTCCAGGTCGGCGAGGCCGCGACCGGCCCGGGCCAGCGCGCGGCGGCCCGCCTCGACCGGGCCGATGCCGAACCGGCGCGGGTCCACGCCGTGCACGCCACTCGCGGTGATCCGGGCCAGCGGCTCGCGGCCGATGGCCCGCAGTCCCGCCGCGTCGGCCACGAGCAGCGCGGCGGCGCCGTCGTTGAGCGGCGAGGCGTTGCCCGCGGTGATCGTGCCGTCCGGGCGGAACGACGGCTTCAGCCCGGCCAACACCTCCGGGGTGCTGCCGGGCCGGACCGACTCGTCCCGGACCAGGTCCACGCCCGGGACCGGGACCACCTCGTCGGCGAACGCGCCGGCGGCCCACGCGGCGGCGGCCCCGGCGTGCGACGCGGCGGCGTAGGCGTCCTGCGCCTCCCGGGTCACGCCGTATTCCGTCGCCAGTCGCTCGGTCGCCTCGCCGAGGCCGACGGTCCACTCGGCGGGCATGCGCGGATTGACCATGCGCCAGCCGAGCGTGGTCGAGTGCAGCGTCTCGTGGCCGGCGGGATAGCCCCGGCCGGGCTTGGCCAGCACCCACGGCGCGCGCGACATCGACTCGACCCCGCCCGCGACCACGATCGAGGCATCGCCGACCGCGACCGCGCGGGCCGCCTGGATCACCGCCTCCAGGCCGGATCCGCACAGCCGGTTCACCGTGACGCCGGGCACCGACGTGGGCAGTCCGGCGAGCAGTACGGCCATCCGCGCCACGTCCCGGTTGTCCTCGCCGGCCCCGTTGGCGGCGCCGAACACCACGTCGTCGACGCGCTCCGGGTCCAGGTCCGGCGCCCGGTCGAGCAGGGCGCGCAACACGGTCGCGGCCAGATCGTCCGGCCGCACCCCGGCCAGCGCGCCGCCGTGGCGACCGATGGGCGTGCGTACGGCGTCCACCAGATAGACGTCCTCGAGCCCGTTCATGCGCTCTCCCCTGCGGCGGCGATGTCGTACCGCCCACCGTGCCGTCCGACGGCGGCCCGCCGGGCGCCCGGATTCCGCTCAGCGGAAGCGCGCACTCCGACCCGGAGTCGAACATTTGCCCGGACCGTGCCCACGGACGGCCCACACGGGACTAGCCTTCGATCGCCCGTCGCGGCGGCGTGGCACACCCACGGGGAGGACCGGCACATGGCAATGCGCAAGGCGACCATGCAGCGGCAGGTCGCGGAGGTGGTGGCCGCGGCCGTGCCCGGCGACGAACCGCTGTGCACGATGTTCGTGGTCCGCGGGCCGAACCCGATGTTGTTCGCGCTCTTCGGCGGCATCGGCGCGCTGATCGGGGCGTCGATGTCCGACTACTACTTCTTCACGGTCACCCGCCAGGGGGTGCTGTTCCACCGCGCGAGCGCGCTGAGCAGCAGGCCCAAGGAGGTGGCCTACGCGCTGACCCACGCGCAGGCCGGGGCGTTGCTGAGCGGGTTCGAGGCGAAGACGACCTGGAGCCGGATGTTCTTCCACTTCCCCGGCAAGGACAAGCCCGCCAAGCTCAACTTCCCGCGCCCGTGGCGCACCGAGGGCGAGTGGATCTTCCGCTACCTCACGGACGCGTACGCGGCGTCCGGCGGCGTTCCGCAGGGCGGCCACCCCGGCCAGGTGCCGAACCAGTACGCGCCGCAGGCGGCGAACCAGTACCCGGGGCAGCCACCGCAGCAGTACACCGGCCAGGCCCCGCAGCAGTACCCGGGCCAGGTGCCGCAGCAGTACCCGGGCCAGGCCCCGCAGAACGTGTACCCGGGTCAGGCGCCCGGCGGGTACGCACCGCAGCCGCCGCACCAGCCGCCGGGCCCGCCGCCCGGGCAATACCCGGCGCAGGGCTGATCCGACCCGGCGCGCCCGGCCGAAGTCCGGCCGAGCCGGGCCGGCTTCGACCGGGGAGCGCCTGGGTGACGGCCCGTCAGCCGGTGACCCGAACCACGTACTTGCCCGCGCCCCGCCCCGCGGCGAGCAGGTCGTGCGCGGCCGGAACCTCGGCCAACGAGGACAGTTCGGTGACCGGGAAGTCCAGCCGGTCGCCCGCGAGCAAATCCAGGGTGCCCCGGATGGCCCTGGCCACCCGCCGGGGCGCTCCCGCGACCAGGCCGCGGTGGCTGAAGCCGGTCACGGTGATGTTGCCGCCGATCAGTCGACCGGCCGGCGGCATCGGGTCGAGCGCGCCGCCCGAGGCGTTGCCGAACAGCACGATCCGGGCGCCGGTCGCCGCCGCGTCCAGGTCCAGGTCCAGCGCGCTGGTGCCCAGCGGGTCCAGGATCACATCCACCCCGTGTCCCTCGTTGGCCGCCCGGATGGCCTCCGCGTCCGCCTCGTCCCGCACGAACACCTCGTCGTAGCCGCTCTTGCGGGCCGCCTCGACCTTCTCCGCCCGGCCCACCGTGCCGATCAGCCGACCACCGCCGAGCAGCGGGACCAGTTGCGCCAGCGCACTGCCGATGCCACCGCTCGCGGAGTGCACCAGGACACTGTCCCCGGGGGCGAACCGACCCGCCTCGGCCAGCAGCAACATCGCCGTGGCCAGGCCCAGCGGCACCGCCGCCGCCGTGCGCAGCGACACCTCGGCGGGCACGGTCATGGTCAACCCGGCCCGGGCGATGGCCACTTCGGCGAGGCCGCCGCCGTCGGGCACCGCCGCGACCCGGTCGCCGACCGCCAGACCGACCACGTCCGCGCCGACCTCGCGCACCGTGCCGGCGACCTCCAGGCCGGGGCGATACGGCCAACTCCGGACATAGCCGGGATCGCCGCGCCGGGCCATCACGTCCATGAAGTTCAGCCCGGCGTACGCGACGTCGATCGCCACCTCGCCCGCGCCCGGACGAGGCACCTCCACGTCCCCGATCCGCGACCGGCGCGCGTCCCCCGGCTCGGTCATCAGCAATGCGCGCATGTCCGTCCCCGTCCACGGTTACGATGTTCGACGTACGTCGAAAGTAGTATCACGACGATCGGGGACGCCGGGCAAAATCACCGCCAAGGCGGTCGGGGAAATCCTCCGCGCGCCGGGACCCGTGGAGAAGAGGAGCCGCCCGTGCCCCGCTCGCATGCCCGGCGCCCGGCGCCGGTCCACGTGGCCACCGCCGAGATGAACGTGCTCGACGTCCTGCACGCGCTGTCCGACCCGACCCGGATGACCATCACCCGCACGCTCCACGCCGACCCCGAGCGCGCGTGCGGCACGTTCCCGGTCGAGCTGGCCCCGTCCACGCTCAGTCACCACTTCCGGGTGTTGCGCGAGGCGGGCGTGATCCACCAGCGCGAGGACGGCAACCGCCGACTGACCACACTGCGGCAGGCGGACCTGGAGGAGCGCTTCCCGGGGTTGCTCGCGGCGATCCTGGGGGCGTACGAACGGCAGGCGGCCGAGGACCGCTGACCCGGACGGGTTCACCTCGGCCGACCCCGGATCGTCACCCGCCGCCCGCCGACCGCCCTCCCCCGTCCGCTATCCGCGCAGCGGCAACGGGAGGGGTACGGCGGGCAGTCCGTCGATGCTCGCGATGTTGTACGGCTTGCTGCCGACGTACTCGACGAACTCCTCGTCGGTCTTGCGGGCCATGTACTCCTCGTGCAGGGTCCGCTCCTCGCGATAGTCCATGAACGGGACGGCGAAGCCACAGGTGTCGCTGATCAGGTTCGCCCGCACCACCACCACCGCGCGCAGCCCGGCGGCGTCCGCGTCACCGAAGCGGGCCACCAGGTCGGCGAAGCGCGGGTCGTCGCGGAAGACCGGCTCGCCCGTGCCGTGTACCCGGACGATCTTCGGCGGCCCCTCGAACGCGCACCACATCAGCGTGATCCGGCCGTTCTCCCGCAGGTGCGCGATGGTCTCGGCGTGGCTGCCGCCGAAGTCCAGGTAGGCCACGGTCCGTTCGTCCAACACGACGAGGGTGCCGGCCCGCCCCTTGGGCGACACGTTGACATGGCCGTCGTCGGCGAGCGGCGCGCTCCCCACGAAGAAGACGGGCTGGGCCTCGATGAACTCACGCAGTCGGTCGTCGATCCGCTCGTACGTTTTTCCCATGTCCGCATTATCCGACGTGGGTCGTTCGAGCCCAGGCAATATCCGGTCCGTCTCGATCGGCGGACGCACATCCCGCCACATGGACACCTGAAACCCGCTCGACCGGCGGCGATCCGTCACCGTCGGCCAGGGGCGCCCGTGACGTCAGTACGCCCGGACCGCCGCCCGAACCCCCGCGAGCGCGGTCGGCGCCACCGAGACCGCGTCGCAGCCGAGCCGGACCAGATGCGGCAGGACCGCCGGATCCGCCGCCGCGTCGCCGCACAGCGACACCGCGCGCCCGTGCGCGTGGCCCGCCCGGATGGTCTGCGCGATCGCGTCCAACACCGTCGGGTGCGCGGCCGACGCGGGCGTCAGCCGGGGGTCGTCCCGGCTCAGCCCGAGCAGCCGCGAGGTGAGGTCGTTGGTGCCCAGGGACAGGAAGTCGGCGTGCTCGGCCAGATCGTCCACCTGGTCCAGCACCTGGGGCAGTTCGACCATCGCGCCCAACGGCGGCGGAACCAGGCCCAGGCTCGCGCACGCGTCGGCGAGCAGGCCGCGCACGTGCTTGATCCGCCGGGGATGGTCGACCATCGGCAGCAGCAGCGCCACCTCGACCCCCGTGTCGCTCGCCGCACGCATCACGCCGCGCAGTTGTGCGGTCAGCGCGTCGGGTCCGGGCAGCGTGATCCGCCGGTCGCGCAGGAACGGCGGGCGTTTGTCGCCGGTGAAGTCGAGCGTGCGCACCACCACCAACCCCGGCGGTACCGCGGCCAGCACCGGGGTCAACATCGCCACGTGCCGTTCCTCGTCCGGCCAGCCGAACTCCTCGGTCAGAAAAGGCAGTTCGGTACGCAGCAGGCCCACCCCCTCGGAGCCCGCCTCACCCGCCGCGAGCGCGTCCGTCACGGTCGCCACATTGGCCCGCACCCGGATCCGGCGCCCGTCCCGGGTGATCGCCTGCCCCGCGCCGCCACCGGGCACCCGCCGCGGCGCCGGGATGGTCCGTACGCCCGCGCCCGCGTTGGCCTCGACCGTGCCCGCCTCGCCGTCCACCAGAATCAGGTCCTCGGCCAGCTCGGCCAGCGCCGCCAGCGGGATGCCGAGGACCAGCGGGATACCCAACGAGCGGGCCACGATGGCCAGATGCCCGGTCGGCCCGCCCCGCTCGGACACCGCCGCCGCCGGCCGCGCGCCGCGCAGCAGGTCCATCGCGGCCAGTTCCTCCCCGACCAGCACCGCCGGCGCCCCGCCCGGCGGTCGGCCGCCCGCCGGGTCCTCGCCGCGCAGCAGCGCGTCGGCCTGGCGGCCGATGTCGCGCACGTCCACCGCTCGCTCGGCGAGCAGTTCGTCGTCGAAACCGGCCACCACGTCGGCGAATTCGCGCACCGCCTCGGCCAGCGCGTCGATCGGCGCCAGGCCCGCCGCGAGGTGTCGGGCCGCGCCGTCGCGCAGTTCGCGATCCCGGGCGATCAGCGCGGCGAACTCGACGATGTCGGCCTCCGCCGCCCGTCCGCGCGTGCGCAGCGCCCCGGCCAGGTCGTCCATGTGCCGGGCCACGGTGTCCAGCGCGGCCGGGATGTCGGTCGGCGGCGCCGGGTCCGGCCGGGCGGCCGGTGAGCCGACCCGGGCCGCCACCAGGCGGCCGACCGCGGACCCCGGCGCGGCTCCCGTGCCGCGCAGTACCGCGCTCACGCGACCCGGACGCGGTCGCGGCCGGCGCAGTGCAGCTCTCCCACGGTGTGTCCTCTTCCTTCCACGTCGTCCCACCCGCCGCAGACCGGCACGCGTGCCCGCGGGCACGCGAGTTCGACCCGGCGGACGACAAACCGCCCGGTCCAGGCACACAGTCTGGTGGACACGCGGACGCTGTCCAGCCGAGCCGCGCACAAAGCGGGCGGACGGGGACGACGGGGCACGACGCGGGAACGTGGGTGACGCGGCGAACGGGCCCGCCGGCCGGGTCAGGCGGTGTCGTCGGCCTCGCGGTAGCGCACGGCGGAGAGGTCGTCGACGAAGCGGCCCATCAGCGCGCCGAGGGCGGCGAGGTCCTCGTCGGACCAGCCGGACAGCGCCTCCTCGAAGTGCCGATCCCGCACCCGACGCAGCCGGCGCACCACGCCGCGGCCCTTGGGGGTGAGGCCGACCCGGGTGATCCGGCCGTCGCGCGCGTCGGTGGTCCGGGTGACCAACTCGTCCGCCTCCAGCTTGCGCAGCTCCCGGCTGACCAGCGACATGTCCATCCGGGCGAGTTTGGCCAGATCGCCGATCGCCAGACCGCCGCCGCCCGCCTGCAACCGGGCCAGCAACACCACGGCCGGCTGCGAGACCTGGGCGCGCGAGGCGCTGGTGAGCTCACCGTGCACGCGGCGGCTCTGTTGCAGCCGGATCAGGCGTTCGAGCGCGGTCTGGACGTGGTGCCGCGACTCCTGTCGTTCCGGAGTGGGCGACTCGGCTGACGGGGGCACTGGACGAGTCCTCCGGGAGGGAAACAACGCCGTACGGTTTCGTATGGCGGAGGCGGGCGTTCCACAGTCTAGGTGCGCGCCCCTACCGGTCGAAGGTAATTGATGGAGTCCAGCATTGACACGTGTAGGGGCCGGTGGTTGGCTGCGCGCGTCATGATCGACGCCGGGACCAGGACCGTCGTCGAACCGATCGATTCCCCCGGGAGACCCGCGTGTTCGCACTCGACGGCAGGGCCGCGCTGGTGACCGGCGCGGGGCAGGGCGTCGGCGCGGGCATCGCCCGACTGCTCGCCGCGCAGGGCGCGATCGTGGCCGTGAACGACCTCGACGCCGAGCGCGCCGAGCAGACCTCGGCCACGATCCGCGACGCCGGCGGCCGGGCGTACCCCGCCGTGTTCGACGTGACCGACCCCAGGGCCGCGCTTTTGGCGATCCGCGCCTTCGAGCGCGCCGTCGCGCCGGTCGACATCCTGGTCAACAACGCCGGCAACGGCGGCGCCGAGGGATTTCGCCCGACCCGGTTCCGGCAGACCGTGCCCGAGGACTGGCAACGTTTCGCCGACGTCAACCTGTTCGGCGTGATGGCGTGCACCAAGGCGGTACTCGACGGGATGTGCGCGCGCCGCTTCGGACGGGTGATCACCATCGCCTCGACCGCCGGGGTGAGCGGCCAGGGGTTCGGCATCTCGCTGTACGGGGCCGCGAAGGGCGGCGCCATCGCCTTCATGCGCCACCTCGCGATGGAGACCGCGCGCGACGGCGTGACCGCGAACACGGTCGCGCTCGGTCTGATGGACCCGCGCCCCAGCGGTCGCGAGCTCGCGCACACCGCCGGGCAGGCCGAGCGCATACCGGTGGGCCGCCTGGGCACCCCCGAGGACGCCGGCGCGATCTGCGCGTTCCTCGCCTCGACCGAAAGCGCCTGGATCACCGGCCAGACCCTCCAGGTCAACGGCGGCGCGATCACCACCTGAGGCCCCCGTCCGACCCCCGCGAAAACGTACGCGCGCCCCTGGATCGTCGGCCCCATGTGTGCTGCACTGATTACCGAACCCGCGAGTAACAACGCGCGATCGGAGTGAGCGGCATGACGGCCGAGACGGCTGAACCGAGCACGACCGACCCGAACCCGAGGACCTGGCCCACCGACGTCCCGCTCGCGGACCTGGACTTCTGGTCGGGCCCGCCGGCCACGCGCGAGCGGGGCTTCGCCCGGCTGCGGGCCACATGGCCGATGCCCTACTACCCGGAGCCGGAGAGCCCGCTGGAGCCCGGCCCCGGCTTCTGGGCGCTGACCCGGCACGCCGACGTCGCGGAGGCGACCCGGCGTCCGGAGGACTTCTGTTCGGGGCGGGGCGCGACCCACATACCCGACTTCCCGCCGGGTTTCGGCGAGTTCTTCGGTTCCATGATCGAGATGGACGACCCCAGGCACCAGCGCCTGCGCCGGATCGTCGCCCGCGCCTTCACGCCCAGGATGATCAAGCAGTTCTCCGACGACGTGGACCGTACCGCCCGGACCATCGTCGACGACGTGGCCGAACGCGGCTCCTGCGACTTCGTCACAGAGGTCGCCGCCCGCCTGCCGCTCGACGTCATCTGCGACATGATGGGCGTGCCGAGCGCGGATCGCCGCTTCGTCTTCGAGCGCTCCAACGTGCTCCTCGGCGTCGCGGACCCGGAATACGTGCCCCAGGAGAACGGCGTCCACATCGAGGCGCTGCTCACGGCCGGTGCCGAACTCGCCGAACTGATGCGGGACCTGGCCGAGTTCCGGCGCGGCACCCCCACCGACGACGTGACCTCCGCGCTGGTCAACGCGGAGATCGACGGGGAGAGCCTGAACGCGGACGAACTGGCCTCGTTCTTCATCCTGCTGCTCGCCGCCGGCAACGAGACCACCCGCAACGCGATCTCGCACGGCCTGTGGCTGCTGACCGAGAACCCCGACCAACACCGATTGTGGCGCACCGACTTCGAGCGATACGCGCCGACCGCCGTGGAGGAGATCGTCCGACTCGCCTCGCCGGTGGTGTGGATGCGACGCACCGCCGTCCGGGACACCGAGCTGAACGGCAAGCGGGTCCGGGACGGCGACAAACTGCTGCTGTTCTACTGGTCGGCGAACCGGGACGAGGCGGTGTTCGCCGACCCGGAGCGGTTCGACCTCACCCGCGACCCCAACCCACATGTCGGCTTCGGCGCACGCGGCCCGCACTTCTGCCTCGGCGCACACCTGGCCCGCCGCGAAATCACCCTCCTGTTCCGGGAGTTGCTACACCGACTGCCCGACATCCGGGCGGTGGGCGAACCACAGCGACTGCGCTCGATGTTCATCAACGGCATCAAGCACATGAACTGCGAATTCACCCCCGCCCCACGCCCCTGACCACAAGGCCACCCCCACCCCCGACAACACAACAAAGCAAAGCCGCGACCCACAACACCACCGACGGAACCGAAGCCCGGCGCCACACAGCGGCAAAGCGCAGCGGAACCGCGCTCGGTGAAGCGTGACGGAACCCGAGCCTGGTGCCCGGCAGCGATGGACGCCAGCCGAGCCGCAACCCACCGCGCCATCGGTGGAGCGCAGCGGAACCGGGTTCGGGGCGCGCCACCGGGGGCGTAGTGAATTACGGCTCCTCTGCGCTTCACCGCGCGGCACCGGGCTCCGATTCCGCTTCGCTCGACCGGTGGTGCAGTGGACTACGGCTCCGCTCGAATCAGCCCTCGGACGCAGGTGGCCCGGCCTCGGCCGCAGACCAGGCTGCCGTCCCGGGCGTCGAGTCGCCTTCCGACTCGCACGCAAGCTCGGCTTCGCCCTCGGATGCCGACTCGGACACGGACTCGCCTCAGCTGTCAGGCTCGGCGTCCGACCCAGGCTTGGGCCCACCGTCCGACTCGGCCTCGGGCCCGGCATCCGACGCAGGCTTCGGCGCTGCATCCGGACCAGGTTTGGGCCCACCGCCCGACCCAGGCTTGGGCACGGTGCCCGATCCAGGCTTGGGCCCGCCGTCCGACTCGGCCTTGGGCCCGTCGTCCGACGCAGGCTTCGGCGCTGCATCCGGCTCAGGCTTGGGCCCACCGCCCGACCCAGACTTGGGCGGGCCGTCCGACCCAGACTTGGGCGCGGCGTCCGACCCAGACTTGGGCGCGGCGTCCGACCCAGGCTTGGGCCCACCGCCTGACCCAGGCTTGGGCGCGGCATCCGGCTCAGGCTTGGGCCCACCGCCCGACCCTGACTTGGGCGGGCCGTCCGACCCAGACTTGGGCGCGGCACCCGACCCAGGCTTGGGCCCACCGCCTGACCCAGGCTTGGGCGCGGCATCCGGCTCAGGCTTGGGTCCGCCGCCCGACCCAGACTTGGACCGGGCGTCCGACCCAGGCTTGGGCCCGGCGTCCGCCCCGGCCCTGGGTGCGGGCTCGGCCTCGCTGTCGGACTCGTCTCCGGCCGCCGTCTCGGCGCCGGTCGCGGCATCGGCCCCCGACCCCGCCCCGGTCCCGGCCTCCGCCGCAGCCGGTTCGACGCCCGGCTCCGCCCCGGCGCCCGACCCCGGACCCGGCTCCACGGCCGACTCCGCCCCCGAACCGGCCTCGGAAGCCCCCGGCGGAGGCGGCGCCGCCGGGGCCGCCGGGGCCGATGTCGGGTCGATCAGCGCGTCGATTCGCTCGGCGGGTGGCAACTCGCCTCCGGGGGTTACCGCGTCCACCACGCTCGGCAGTGTCGCGGCGAGCGCGGCGGCGGTCTCCTCCTTGGTCAGGCCCGCCCGGCCGGCCAGGCGGACCATCTCGTCCTCGCCGAGCGCGTCCGTGAGTTCCTTGCCGCTCACCGGCTGGTTGCGGCCGGTGTCCACCCACGACTGGGCCTGCTCGTCGAGTCCGCCGTCCCGCAGTCGCTGCACCAGCGTCCCCAGGCCGCCGGAGCCGCCCTGTCGACTCAGCAGGCCGAGCAGTACCCCCGCCAGCGCCCCGTTCCGACCGCCGCCCGGCCCACCGAGCAGGCCGCCCAGGATGCCGCCGAGTCCGCCGGGGAGGCCCATTCCGCCGCTCATCCGTCTTCTCCCTGCACAGGTAGCCCGATCAGGCTCCCATAGTGGGGTAAATAGGACAGTAGTTCGCGGTGGGCACGTCGGCAGTACGCCCATCGGGCGACGAGTCGATCAGCGGGTCGGGTCGAACAGCACCTTGAGGCAGCCGTCCGTGCGATCCGCGAAGGTGCGGTATCCGGCCGCCGCCTCGCTCAGCGGCATCCGGTGGGTGAACACGTCGACCGGGATCAGCCGGCCGTGCCGGATCAGCGGGATCAGCGTCGGCCAGGTGGCCGCCACCGGGGCCGTGGTGAAGCGCAGCGTGACATTGCGGATCAGCAGCAGCGGCACGGCGATCGGGAACGCGAAGTTCGCGTCCACCCCCACCACCGAGACGGTGCCCGAACTGCGCACCGACGCGATCGCCGCGCTCAGCGTCGCGTCCTGCCCGACCGCCTCGATCACCGCGTCCGCACCGAGCCCGCCGGTGGCCGCCCGCACCTGCTCGGCCACGTCGCCCCGGGTGGCGTCGATCGGCTCCGCGCCGAGGCGTTCGGCCATCGCGAGCCGTTCGGGCACCCGGTCCGCGGCCAGGATCCGCCCCGCGCCGAGCACCTGGGCCGCCTGGAGCGCGTACAGCCCCACCGGCCCGAGACCGATCACCAGCACCGTGGCGCCCGGGGTGATGTCGGCCCGGGTCGCCGCCGTCCAGCCGGTCGGCAGCGCGTCGGTGAGCAGCACCGCGTGGTCCGCGGAGACGTCCTCGGGCACCGGCAGGAGCCACGCGTCGGCGGCCGGCACCGCCACCGCCTCGGCATGCCCGCCCGGCAGCCCGACGTCGCCGCCCAGCACCCGCACACCACCACCCACACAGTCGATCGGATTGCCCGCCCGACACCCCGGACACCGCCCACAGCCGATCACCGGCGACACCAGCACCCGATCACCCACCGCGATCCGGCCCACGTCCGCACCGATCTCGACCACCGTGCCGACCACCTCGTGTCCCGGGCGCAGCCCGACGGCCGGGAACTCGCCCTCGTAGAAGTGCAGATCGGAGCCGCACAGGGCACTCGCGGTCACCTGGACGATCGCCCCGTCCGGACCGGCGAGCACCGGATCCGCGACCTTTTCCACGCTCACGTCCCGGGTTCCGTTGACGACGACGGCACGCATGGCCACTCCCTGGCTGGTTCGAGTACCCGACCTCCGGCGTCACACCCGACGCCCCCGGTAACACTGTTACAGAAGCCGTGTGAAGCCAACCCCCGACGGCCTCGAAACCGCCCGGCGTGACGTTCGTCCCACGGCCCGCCGAGCCGCGCGCGCACGTCGGTACGGTGATCTCCATGTCGCTGTCGCAAGCCCTGCGCGGGCACGCCCGGGGCGCCCTCTCGCGTGCCGCGCACCGAGGCTGGCGGGCGCTGCAGCGGGCGGGCGCGATCACCTCCGAGCAGCCCGGTCCGTACCGCTTCCGGCGACTGGGCGCGGACAGCAAACTGGCCTTCCCGGTCGGCTCGGTGTTCGGCGAGGAGTGGATCGCCGTGGGCGCCGGCTGCATCATCGGCGAGCACGTCACGCTGTCCGCCGGCCTGGCCCCGGGGCACGACCTGGGCAGCGCGGCGGTGGTCACCATCGGCGACCGGTGCACGATCGGGCGCGGAAGCCACATCGTCGGGCATCGCTCGATCACCATCGCCGACGACGTGTGGACCGGGCCGTACATCTACATCACCGACCAGAACCACAGCTACGCCGACCCGGATCGGCCGATCGGCACCCAGTGGCCGATCAACGACACCGTGGAGATCGGCCCGGGCAGTTGGCTGGGCGCGGGCGTGATCATCCTGCCCGGCGCCAAACTCGGCCGGAACGTGGTGGTCGCGGCCGGCTCCGTGGTGCGCGGCACGGTGCCCGACCACAGCGTGATCGCGGGCGTGCCCGCGAAGGTGGTCCGCCGGCGCACCGAAACCGGCTGGGACCCGCCGCTGCGGCACACCCCCACGCCGCTCCCGGACGGAATCACCCACGACGAGCTGGTCGCGCTGCTCACCGAGTACGACGCCTCCGGCGGCCAGTAGGCCCCGCCGGCCGATCCGCCGGTGGACCCACCGGGTTCCACGTGAAACCGCCGACCCGGGCCGGACGTACCGCGCCGGCGTGCGGGATCGACCACACGATCCGACCCCGCACGCCCGGCCCGACCCGGGTCACCCGGTCACGGGCTCACGAACTCGAAAACCCCGTTCACGCCTTCAGCCCCGACAACCGCAGCTGCACGCCCACCGCGTCCAGCACCCGTGACTGCTGCCCCCGCTGCCAACCCGGCACCGTCCAGTCGGCGTCGAGCATCGAGATCGACACCGACCCCTTGCCGATCGCGGTGGTGTCCGCGTTCCGCACCGGCTCGTTCACGTTCGGCGCCAGGCCCAGATCCAGCTTGTAGCAGGTGTCGCAGGACGGGTCCTTGACGTAGCTCACCGCCAGGAACTCGGCCTCGCCCACGTTCGTCATCTCCACCCGACCGGTCGGCTTCGCCGGGTAGTTCACGTTGAGCGTGGTGTGCGCGGGCAGCAGCGGGCCGTTCCCGCGCGCGGTGGCCGCCAGTCGGTTCACCAACTGCGTCGCGAAGGCCGTCGCCTGCGGCATCTGCGGGAACGGGTTGTGCGGATCGGCGGTGCTGTACTCGGCGCTGAACGCCACCGCCGGAATCCCCTTCTCCGCGGCGGTGATCGACGCGCCGACCGTGCCCGAGTGGTTCGTGGTGGCGCCGATGTTCTGCCCGGGGTTGATCCCGGTGACCACCAGGTCCGGCTTGCGGTCGCGGAAGACGTTCGCAAGCCCGAACGAGACCGAGTCGGCGGGCGTACCCGCGACCGACCAGATGCCGGGCTCCACCTCGGCCGCCTTGACGATCGAGCCCGGCGTGGCGTTGATCCCGGTGCCCTTGCCGGACTGGTCCGTGGCGGGCGCGACGATCACCGCGTCGTGCCCGGCCGCGCGCAGCGCCTTCTGCAGGGCCCGGATGAACGGACCCTGGTGCCCGTCGTCGTTGCTCATCAGGATGCTGAGCTTGCGGGGGGTCTGCGCACCACGCGCGTCGTCGCTCGCGACCGCCACGGGCGCGCTCGCCGCGAGCAGCGCGGCGGCGGTCGCCCCCACCGCGAGGGTCACCACACGTTTTCCACCGAATATGGCCATCTCGTCCTCCGTAGGCAAGAAGGTCTGCACGCGCCGAACCGCCCCGCACGACCGACGGGATCGGTGTCGCGGGTTCCCCGTGCGCAACGCGGAACGGCTGGGCGAAACCCGTGTCGACCCAACCTGGAACGGTGGGCGAAGTACGGGTCGCACGACGTGTACGGAGGGGTGAATCGGACGGAATGCACCCTGCGATTCGACACGTGTCAGCCGGCGGATAGCGAAAATAGGGTCATCGGTCGGACATTGCAATGGGCACGGGCGGGCGATTCGGCCCACCTTGCGCTTGGGGGCCGGACCGGCCGGGCCCGGCCGAAGTCCCGGCGAACCCGAGTGATCCGACGCCGCGTCAGCCGCGTCGGCCGACCGACGGGCCGACCGGACCCCGAGCGCACCCGCGCGCGCCGGGTCCGGCCGGCCCGTCGGCGTCGACGGTCCGGCCCGAAACGGTCACCGGCGCCGACGCCGACGTCCTCCTCCGCTCGGACCACGCCGAGGCCGGCACCGGCCGAATGCCTCCGGTCGATGCGGGCCGGGTGGTCCGGTAGCCGCCCCACGCGTGCCACTTCCGGAATTCAACATCATTTCGGTCAAAACGTGCTCAAGCACCACACGTGACACGCCATCTCGTCCCAGGTGTCATCCGAAAAGATCACCGCACGGATAACACCCCGGTATCGGGGGCAGTAAACCCGCCATGTTGGGGCTGCCGAACACCATCCACGCGCTTCTCTTCGACCTCGACGGGGTCCTCACCCAGACCGCCAAGGTGCACGGCGTCGCCTGGAAGGAGACCTTCGACCGCTTCCTGCGCGAACGCGACGGCGTCGGCTTCACCCCGTTCGATCCCAGACGCGACTACGACACGTTCGTGGACGGCAAGCCGCGCCTGGACGGCACCCGTTCCTTCCTGGAGTCGCGCGGCATCGAACTGCCCACGGGCGACGAGGGCGACCCGCCGGGAACCGCCACGGTGTACGGGATCAGCAACGCCAAGAACGATCTGGTGTTGCGGCTGATCCACGACGGGGGCGTGGAGGTCTATCCCGGCTCGGTGCGCTACGTGCACGCCGCCCGCGCCGCGAAGCTGCCGTGCGCCGTGGTGTCCTCCAGTGCCAACTGCGAGGACGTGCTGCGCGCCGCGGGCATCCACCACCTGTTCGACACGATCGTCGACGGCCTGGTGGCCAAGCGCGACCACCTCGAGGGCAAACCCGCGCCCGACACCTTCCTGGCCGGCGCGAAGGCGCTGGGCGTGGCCCCCGCGCACGCGGCCGTGTTCGAGGACGCGCTGGCCGGGGTCGCGGCGGGCCGGGCCGGCGATTTCGGCCACGTGGTGGGTGTGGATCGGGTCGGACAGGCCGAGGAACTGCGCGGGCACGGCGCGGACGTGGTGGTATCGGATCTCGACGAACTCCTCGACGACCCGAGCGGCGACACCGCCGGCGACCGAAGCGGTGACCCGGCGACCGGGCGACCCTCGGCGGAAGGCACGGCATGAGCACCGAACACCCCTACACCGTCGAGCCGTGGGGCATCACCGAACAGACCCTGGACCCGGACCACCTGCCCCAGTCCGAGTCGGTGTTCGCGCTCTCCAACGGCCACATCGGACTGCGCGCCAACCTCGACGAGGGCGAACCGCACGGCCTGCCCGGCACCTACCTCAACGGCGTCTTCGAACTGCGCCCGCTGCCCTACGCGGAGGCCGGATACGGCTACCCCGAGTCCGGCCAGAGCGTCATCAACGTCACCAACGGCAAGATCATCCGGCTCCTGGTCGACGACGAGCCGTTCGACCTGCGCTACGGGCAGATCCAGGACCACGAGCGCTCGATCGACTTCCGCGAGGGTGTGCTGCACCGCCGCGCGTTGTGGACCTCGCCCGCGGGCCGCACCGTCCGGGTCACCTCCAAACGACTGGTCTCGCTCACCCAGCGCTCGATCGCCGCGATCGAGTACGAGATCGAACCGATAGACGGCCCGGCCCGGATCGTGCTCCAGTCGGAACTGGTCACCAACGAGGAACTGCCGCTGCCGAACGCCGATCCGCGCGCCGCCGCCGTCCTGGAGGCGCCACTGCGCCCCGAGGAGCACACGCACAACGGCGGCAAGGCGATCCTGGTGCACCGCACCGAGCACAGCGGGTTGCGCGTCGCGGTCGGCATGGACCACGAGATCGACGGTCCCGAGGGCATGTACATGGAGACCGAGAGCGCCGCCGACCTGGCCCGGTTCAGCGTGACCACGGTGCTCGACCGGGGCGCCAAGCTGCGGATCGTCAAGTACATCGCCTACGGCTGGTCCTCCACCCGCTCGCTGCCCGCGCTGCGCGACCAGGTGGCCGCCGCGCTGACCGCCGCCCGCTACACCGGATGGGCCGGCCTGGTCGCCGAACAGTGCGGCTACCTCAAGGAGTTCTGGGACAACTCCGACATCGAGGTCGAGGGCGACGTCGAACTGCAGCAGGCGGTGCGCTTCGCCATGTTCCACGTGCTCCAGGCGGGCGCCCGGGCCGAGGAGCGGGCCATCCCGGCGAAGGGGCTGACCGGACCGGGCTACGACGGCCACTGCTTCTGGGACACCGAGGTGTTCGTCCTGCCCGTGCTCACGTACGGCCTCCCGCACGCGGTCGCCCAGGCACTGCGCTGGCGGCACTCGACACTGCCGCTGGCCCGCGAGCGCGCCGCCCAACTGGGCCTGCGGGGCGCGCTGTTCCCCTGGCGGACGATCCGCGGCGAGGAGTGCTCGGGCTACTGGCCCGCGGGCACCGCCGCGTTCCACATCGGCGCGGACATCGCGGTCGCCGTCGCGCGCTACGTCCGGGCCACCGGCGACCGGGACTTCGAGCGCGACTTCGGCTTGGAGATCCTGGTCGAGACCGCGCGGATGTGGCGCTCGCTGGGCCACCACGACGCGGAGGGCCGATTCCGGATCAACGGGGTCACCGGCCCGGACGAGTACAGCGCGCTCGCCGACAACAACGTCTACACCAACCTCATGGCCCAGTCGAACCTGCTCGCCGCGGCCGACTCGGTGGGACGCCACCCGCACGAGGCCCGCGCCCTGGAGGTGAACACCGAGGAGGCGGCGAGTTGGCGCGACGCGGCCGGCGCGATGTACATCCCCTACGACGAGGACCTGGGGGTGCACCCGCAGGCCGACGGCTTCACCAAGCACCGCGTCTGGGACTTCGAGAAGACCCCGCCGGACCACTACCCGCTGATGCTGCACTACCCGTACTTCGACATCTACCGCAAGCAGGTGGTCAAGCAGGCCGACCTGGTACTGGCCATGCAGGTGCGCGGGGACGCGTTCACCGACGAGCAAAAACGCCGCAACTTCGACTACTACGAGGCGCTGACGGTGCGCGACTCGTCCCTGTCGGCCTGCACCCAGGCGGTCATGGCGGCCGAGGTCGGCCATCTCGAACTGGCCTTGGACTACACCGCCGAAGCGGCCCTGATGGACCTGCACGACCTGGCCAAGAACACCAAGGACGGCCTGCACATGGCTTCCCTGGCGGGCACCTGCGTGGCGCTGGTCGCGGGCTTCGGCGGGCTGCGCGACCACGGCGAGTGCATGTCCTTCAAGCCGCGCCTTCCGGTCGGGCTGACCGCGCTGCGCTTCTCGTTGTCGGTGCGCGGCGCGCGGCTGCGGGTGGAGACCACTCACGAGCGCACCACGTACACGCTGCGCGAGGGCGCCGAGATCCCGTTCCTGCATCACGGCGAGGAGCACACGCTGATCCCCGGCAAGCCGATAACGCTCGACATCCCGGAGCTCACCCGCGACACCCCGCCGGGACAGCCCGCGGGTCGGGCCCCGGTGCGCCGCCAGGGCGTCCCGGACGCCCACCCCACCGGGCCCAGCCCGGGCTGATCGGGCCGGGGCCGGGACTCCGGCCGCGCCGGTCTCCACGCGCGCACCTCTGGCCTTGACGTCCGCGTCAAGGTCTACCGTTTCGAACATGCGCATCGGAGAACTGGCTGAGCGCGCGGGGACCAGCACGCGGGCCCTGCGCTACTACGAGCAACGCGGCCTGCTGTCGGCCCGTCGGACCAGCAGCGGCTATCGCGACTACGACGAGGACGACGCCCGACAGGTGCGCGAGATCCGCGCGCTCCTGGGCATCGGCTTCGACCTGGAGGAGACCCGGCCGTTCGTGGAGTGCCTGCGCGCCGGGCACGACGCGGGCGACGAGTGCCCGGCGTCGCTGGCGGTATACCGCCGCAAACTGGCCGAACTCGACGCGTGCATCGACCGCATGCAGGCCATCCGGGCGCACCTGGCCGGCCAACTCGAACAGACCGAGCGGGCGCACGCCGGCGGCTCCGCCGAGCGGGCGCCCGGGCCGGCCACGCCGGCGGTCACCGCCGCCGCGACGCTGCCCGAACCGCCGGAACCCCGCTGCGCGCTGACCTCCGGGCCGCCCGCCGCGCCCGCCGCATCCACCAAGGAGTCCCGATGAGTGCTCACGTCCCCGACGTCCAGGACGCCGACTTCGACACCGCCGTGCTGCGCGCCGACCGGCCGACCCTGGTCGAGTTCACCGCCGACTGGTGCCCGCCGTGCCGCCAGATGGCGCCGGTGCTCGAACAGATCGCGATCGAGCGGCCGAACCTGGGCGTGGTCAAGCTCGACGTCGACCGCAATCCGGCCACCGCGGCCCGCTACGGCGTGTTGTCCATGCCGACGTTCCTGCTCTTTCGCGACGGGGAGCCGGTGAAGCAGTTCGTCGGGGCCCGCCCCAAGCGCTGGATCCTGGCCGAACTCGCCGACGTGATCGACGCCGGGCCCGCCCGCGCCCGGTAGATTCCGAGGATGGCCGGCGCCCCCAGGATCACCTTCACCACCGACTACGGCCTCGCCGACGGTTTCGTGGCCGCGTGCCACGGGGTGATCGCCGGCATCGCGCCGGCCGTACCGGTGGTGGACGTGACCCACCAGGTGCCGCCCGGCGACATCCGGCGCGGCGCGCTGGTGCTGGCCCAGACGGTGCCGTGGTTCCCGGTGGGCAGCGTGCACCTCGCGGTGGTCGACCCCGGGGTGGGCACCGCCCGACGGGCGATCGTGCTGCGAGCGGGCGGGCACCTGCTGGTCGGACCGGACAACGGGCTGCTGATGTGGGCCGCGCGCGAACTCGGCGGGCCGACGGAGATCCGCGAGATCGCCGCCCCCGCGCTCACCCTGGCCCGGATCTCGCGCACCTTCCACGGCCGGGACGTGTTCGCGCCCGTCGCCGCCCACCTCGCGGCGGGCACCCCGTTCGCCGAGGTCGGGCCGGCCCTGACCGACCCGACCCGACCGGCCGAGCCCGTGCCGGGCGAGGTGTTGACCGTGGACCACTTCGGCAACGTGCAACTCGCGCATTCGACGGCCGAGTTCGCCGGCGCCGACACGTTGCGGATCGAGGTCGGCGGGCGCGTGCTCACGGTCCCCCTGCGCGGCACCTTCGGCGAGGTGGCCGCAGGGGAACTCGTCGCGTACGCGGACTCCGCCGGCTTCCTGGCGATCTCGCTCAACCGGGGCGACGCGGCGACCCTGCTCGGGGTCCGCGCCGGCGACCGGATCGACGTCCGTTCCGGGTGAGGTCCGCCTACTTCAGGCTGGGCTGCTGGTTCTCGAACCAGACCTGGTCCAGGGCCGCCTTGCAGCTCTCCCCGGGGGCACAGGTGAGCGCGACGTCGTTGGAACCCTCGTTGAGCTGCACCATGTTCCAGGTGCCGGTGACGGTGTTCGTGCCGTAGTTCTTGAGCCTGGCCTTGTTCGTCGTGTCCTTGCCGTTGACCAGGATCGACAGGTTCTGCTGCTCGGAGGTCGTGTTGAGGAACTTCACCGCCAGGTAGTAGGTGCCCTTCTTCGGCACCTCCACCTTCCAGGTGATCGTCGACCCGGGGGCGGACATGTCGATCAGGCCCTTGCCCGAGGACGACGCCACACCGGCCACCGCGACCGCCCCGCCTGAGGGCGAGGCGTCCTCCGCCTCCACCATCGCGAACTTGCCGCCGGGCGCGGTGGAGGGAGCCGAGGACGGCGACGAGGTCTGCGACGGGCCCGCGGTGGTCTGCGTGCCGGCGGTCGTGGCCGGCGTCTTCGCCTTGTCGCCCTTGTCGTTGTCGCGGGTCAGCAGCAGGCCGGCGACCACTCCGATCACCACCAGGACCGCCACCGCCGCGCCGATCATCACGCCGCGACCACCACCACCGCCGCCGCTGCCGCCGTGCGATTGCCGGGGCTGCTGCGGCGGCTGCGCGCCGCCCTGCTCGTGCTGGGCCGGGATCGCCGCCTGCGGCTGGGTGTGCGCGGGCGGCTGGGCGTAATTCATCTGCCCGACCTGCACATATTGCGGCATCATCCGATTGGCGGAAGAACCGTACGCACCGGTCGTCCCTGTCCCGTCGCCCGCTTCCTCACCCGGCGCCGGCCGATAGAGGTACCCGTACGGGTCTTCAGGTTCACCGTTGGTACCCGCCGTCATCGGGTAGTCCTCCCTACGTGCGCCAGGCCAAGCTTTGTCAATACCAGGCATCACACTAACGGGCGACGGGTGCGACAAGTGGTGTTGTCCGCGTGACGGGACTGTCACGAAAACGCCCTACTGAGGCGTACGGCAGCCGCCCGCCCCAAGAACACGGCGAAGCCACCGAACTCACGAAACCCACCCATCAGGTGACCGAATTCACCCATGATGACCAAAATCGCAAGGAAGTGAACGGCCCCGGCGGGTACGCCCGACGCCACGGACGGGGCGGGCGGGCACACCACATCGAGCCACCCGAAGCGCACCCGCGTCCCGCCCGGGCGACGAACGCCGTCCCTAACCGGCCCGCCGCTGCGCACGATCGCGCCGACGCTTGTTCGCGTACATGTGTTCATCGGCGATCCGCAGCAAGTCCTCGGGCTCGGCCGCCTCCTCGGCCCAGCCGATCCCGAAGCTGGCCCCCTCCAGCGGCACCGCCAACCCCTCGGCCGGAATCGGTACGGACAACGCCCGGCGCAACCGCACCGCCATCTCCTCCGCCTCTTCCCGCCCGATCCCATCGGCCAGCACCACGAACTCGTCGCCGCCGAGCCGGGCCACCGTGTCCCCCTCGCGCACCGCGGCCGTCAGCCGCTCGGCGACCGCCTTGAGCACCACGTCGCCGATGTGGTGGCCGAAGTTGTCGTTGATGTGCTTGAACCCGTCCAGGTCGCAGAACAGCAGCGCGACGCCGCGACGCTCGGCGGCCGGCGGCTCGTCGACGACCACCACCGCGCCCTCGGGCATGCTCAGGATCGCGCCGGTGGGCACGGCCCACTCGTCCGCGTACGGCTCGTGCATGTCGCCGCCCGGACCGGCGGCCGGGAGCCCGGCCTTGAGGCCGAACCGGGCGGCGAGCCGGGCCCGCAGCTCGCGCCCGTTCGGCAGCCCGGTGAGCGGATCGTGGCTGGCCTCGTGCACCAGCGCCTGCTCGCGCTGCTTGCGGTCCTCGATGTCCTCCACGTGGGTCAGCCCGAACCGCAGGTCGCCGAGCCCGTCGGCGACCTGGGAGGTGCGCAGCGAAACCCACCGGTACGTTCCGTCGCTGCGGGCCAGCCGCAGCTCGGTACAGCCCGCCACCGGCACCGTCCCGCCCAGGTGCCCGCCGAGCAGCGGCCGATCCTCCGGGTGCGCCAACGCGCCGAGCCCGAGCCGCTTGAGCACCGGCGCCGGGTAGCCCAGCATCCGGCACAGCGCGTCGTTGGCGCGCAGCAGCTGGCCCTGCTCGTGGCCGCGCACGCCGGTCATCACCATGCCGCTGGGCGCGTATTCGAAGGCCTGCCGAAAACTCTCCTCGCTGGCCCGCAGCGCGAGCTGCTCGCGCTCCAGGCGGGCCACCGCGCGCTGCATGTCGCTGCGCAGACGCGCGTTGTCCACCGCGATCGCCGCCTGCGCGGCGAACATGCCCAGCACCTCGCGCCGCCACGGGGCGGGCCGCAGACCGTCCACCGGCAGGTCCACCGACAACACGCCGACCAGGTCGCCCTCGGGCGTGTGCAGCGGCGCGAGCAGCGCGTCGCGCGGATGCCACGCCTCGGGGTGGTCGGCGATCGGCAGGTCGGGTATCCAGCTCGGGATGTCGCCCACGTCGGCCTGCCCCGAGCGGTGCCCGAGGAAGCGCAGCGGCCCCCAGGGCTCGGCGGCGGCCAGGATGCGGTCCCAGCCCTCGCGCGAGCCGATCTGGCCGGCCATCGCCTTGCGCAACTCGTCGTTGCCGGCCACCGCGGCGACCTCCAGATCGGCGTCGGCGCGGACGAGATTGACCGCTGCCACGCCGAACCCCAGGCCCGAGACCACGCCGTCGACGACGGCCTGCAGGGTGTCCTTGAGGTCACGCGTGGCGTTGAGGTCGGCGACGACGCGGTTCAAAAGGCGCAAAGTCGCCAACCGGACGTGGGTCTCCGTCTCGGCTGTCATGGGTCTCCCCCAGGGGTCGACGCCGGTGTCTTCTGAACAGATATCGTCCGTTTACCAGAGAAACTGAATCACAGCGGGCTTCGCGTTGGCGACGTTCCGTCATCGATCAGACTGTCACTGTGAGCCACCTCACGCTTCATACCGTATCGAGTCGGACCCCCGAGCCGCCCCGGAATCGCATCCTCCGCCGGCATCCATGGCGCATCGTACGAGGCCGGCGCCCATTTACGGGAAATAACCCCAGGGTTCGCGGGATATACCTGACGACCAATCAGAAACCAATCGGAAACCGATCGGGCGCTCGGGTGTGCGTCAGCACATTGATGCACAGCACATCCGGGGCGCACCCTCGAGGGACCTACCGCACGGGACCTCGCGAGGCGCCCGGCGAGCCGCCCGCGGCCCGGACCGCCGAGGCCGCCGGGACCGCCCGGGGGGAAACGCCCGGCCCGCCGGCGGGCACGCGCGGACCGCGCCGCGACGGCGCGCGGGTCGGGCCCGGTCCGACGCCGCATACCCTTGACCCGTGTCCCCGCCACTCCCGCCCCCCGTCGATCCGGCCGACTTCAAGGCCGCGATGTCCCGATTCGCCGCCGGCGTGGTGCTGATCACCGCGATCGAGGGCGACCCCGACGACGGCGGGCCCGTCGACGACGTGGGGATGACCGCGACCGCGTTCATGTCGGTGTCCCTGGAACCCCCACTGGTGCTGATCAGCCTGCGCCGCGAGGCGCGGATGCGCGACGTGCTGGACGAACAACCGCTGTGGGCGGTGTCCCTGCTCTCGCAGAGCCAGCGCCATGTCGCCGGCCGCTTCGCCATCCCCGGCCGGATCAGCGACCGGCTGATGTTCGCCGACATCCCGCACCGCCGCGGCCCGGTGTCCGGCGCGGCCCTGGTCGGCGGCGCGCTGGCGACCCTGGAGTGCCGCACCGACCAGGTCGTCGAGGCGGGCGATCACATCCTGTACGTCGGCGAGGTGCTGCGCGTGGACCTGCCCAGCCCCGAGGGCCTGCCCCTGGCGCACTTCCGGGGCCGCTACCGAAGCCTGGGCTGACCGCGCCGCTACGCGCCCGGTCGCGGCCCCGGGCGCATCAGCCCGTCGGCGCTCACCGAGGCGACCGGTCGGCCGGCGCGGGTGAACACCCGGATCCGCCCGTGCATGCGCCCGTCGCCCGCGTACTCGCTCGCGCAGCGCAGCAGCAGCCACTCGTGCGCCGAGAACGGCTCGTGGAAGGTGATGTTCTGGGACAGCGCCACCGACATCGACCGCCCGCCGCGCCGCTCCAGTTCGGCGCGCGAGTACGGCCGCAGCGCGACCGGGCCCAGGAAGCCCTCGGTGGACCAGGCCAGGATCGCCCGGGCGGCGGTCGCGGTGTCCGGGACCGCCGTACAGCGCGTCCACAGGTCCAGGCGCGGCGGCCCCACCGCGTCCGGGGACAGTGCCGCCGCGCCGCCGGCCGTACGCGTCTCCCACGGCAACATCGGCACCGACACCTCGGCGCACTCCTCCGGCCCGGGCACCCCGGCCGGCAACGCATCGGCGTGCCGCACCAGTTCGGGGCCGGCCACGCCCAGCGTCACGAACGCCCGGTAGTGCTCGGCGGCGCCCTGCCGGAAACCCACCTGGAGGATCGCCGCCGACCGCCCCTCGTGCAGCCGCTCGACCCGTACGTCCACCGGCGCGGTCGGATCCCCGGCCCGGGGGAAGACTCCCTGGAGGGTCTGCACCGCCATGTGCGGGACCACCCGCTCGGCGGCCACCACCGTCTGCGCGAGCACCTGCGCGCCGAGCGTGCGCGGGATCGGGGTCACCAGGTTGCGCGCCCGGAACCGGGTGATCGCCGCGTCCGGGTCGGCGGAATCCGCCGGATCCGCCGCCGTGGGGCGCTCCAGGTCCAGCACGTCCACCAGGTCGGCCGCCGCGATCGTCGGCCATGTCGCCACTCCACCGGTCATCCGCGCATGATCGCAGTCCGCGGCCGGATCTGATAGACCGTCAGCTGCGCTGAACGATCACCGCGTGGCGCCCTTCCCGGTGAACTTGACCACCAGCGAGACCAGGAACGCCGAGACCGCGATGCTGATGATCCAGCGGAGCCAGTCGATCCCCCTGGTCTCCTCCACGCCGAGCGCGGCCGCGATGCCGTAGCCGATCAGGGTGCCCACGATGCCGACCGCCATCGTGGCCAGGAAGCCGATCTTCTGTTTGCCCGGCAGAAACAACCGGCCCAGCGCGCCGATGATGATGCCGGCGATGATCAGACCTACGAACGTCATGGGATTCCTCCAGCCGCCGGCAGTCGTACAAAGTACGACGACCCGGACTTTTCCGGGCAGGTGTCTCCTGTTCCCCACGTTCCCCGCGCGTTAACGCGAACGCACCCACGTCACAAAGCTCTAAGGTGGTTGCGTCCGCCGGGTGGCCACGGTGCAAAATGGTCCGGTACACGCCCCGATAGCTCAGTTGGCCAGAGCACGCGCCTTGTAAGCGCGGGGTCGTCGGTTCGAACCCGACTCGGGGCTCCCAGGGGCCGTCATCCGCGCGATCGCCGGATGGCGGCCCGCTCTCGTGGGCCCGGTGGGTGCGACGGGGCCGTTCGGCGGTCGGCGGCGGGGCTCAGCGGCGGCGGTCCGGCGCCGGACCGGTCGAGCCGCGGACCACCAGTTCGGGACGGTAGATCAACTCGGTACGCGGTGCCCGCCCGCCGCCGATCTCGTCGAGCAACGCGCGCACCGCCGCCGCGCCCATCGCCTGTACCGCCTGGCGCACCGTGGTCAGCGGCGGATCGGTGAAGGCCACCAGCGGCGAGTCGTCGTAGCCCACCACGGAGACGTCCTGCGGCACCCGCAACCCCCGCTCGCGCGCGGCCCGTACCGCGCCGAGCGCCATCAGGTCGCTGCCGCACACGACCGCGGTCGCCCCCCGGTCCAGCAGCGCGCCCGCCGCCGCCTGGCCGCCCTCCACCGAGAACAACGACCGCTCGATCCAACCGTCGGCCTCCGTGACCCCGAACCGCTCGGCGAGCCCGCGCCGAAAACCCGCGATCTTGCGCGCGGTGGGCACATACCGCTCGGGTCCGACCGCGAGCCCGATCGCGGTGTGCCGCAGGGAGGCCAGGTGCCCTATCGCCAACTCCACCGCGACCGCCTCGTCGCTGGAGATGAACGGCGCGTCCACGCCCGGCGCGAAGCCGTTGACGAACACCATCGGCAGGCCGCGCTCGACCAGTCGCAGGTAGCGCGACATGTCCGCGCCCGAGTCCGAGTGCAGGCTGGAGACGAAGACGATGCCCGACACCCCCCGTTCCAGGAGCAGTTCGGTGTAGTCGTCCTCGGTGACCCCGCCCGGGGTCTGGGTGCACAACACCGGGGTGTACCCGTGATGGGCCAGCGCCCGCTCGATGACCTGCGCGAACGCCGGGAAGATCGGGTTGTCCAACTCCGGGAGCAGCAGCCCCACCAGGCCCGCGCTGCGCCGGCGCAGCCGGGCGGGCCGCTCGTATCCGAGCACGTCGAGAGCGGTCAGGACGGCCCGCCGAGTATCGTCCGCAACCCCGGGTTTGCTGTTCAGAACCCGGCTCACGGTCGCCTCGCTGACCCCTGCCTGCGTTGCGATGTCCGCCAGCCGAGCCTTCATACGCAGAGCCTAGTGACAGTTTCAGCAGGATTTCGCAGGGCTTTGCGGGTCCCGCAAAACATTTCGGGCGAAGCCGACTGCTGACAGATCACGTGCGCCCGGGTACGGTGAAGCGCAGTCCGTCCTTGAATGGACTAGACCACTGTCCGCCGTCACGGACAGGCACCGCACGGGTACTTCACCCTCCACTCGGATCGTCCGGCACGTTCCTGCCGGTGGAAGGACACATCACCATGGCCACGGTCAGCTACAAGCAGGCGACCTGTACCTACAAGGGCGCCGAGCGCCCGTCCGTCAACGCGCTCGACCTGGAGATCGCGGACGGCGAGTTCCTGGTCCTGGTCGGCCCCTCCGGTTGCGGCAAGTCCACCTCCCTGCGCATGCTCGCGGGTCTCGAGGAGGTCACCGGGGGCTCGATCCACATCGGCGACCGCGAGGTCACCAACCTGGAGCCCAAGGACCGCGACATCGCGATGGTGTTCCAGAACTACGCGCTCTACCCGCACATGACGGTCGCCGAGAACATGGGCTTCGCGCTGAAGATCGCGGGCGTCGACAAGAAGCAGATCCGGGCCAAGGTCGAAGAGGCCGCGAAGATCCTGGACCTCACCGAATACCTGGACCGCAAGCCGAAGGCCCTGTCCGGCGGTCAGCGCCAGCGTGTCGCGATGGGCCGCGCGATCGTCCGCGAGCCCCAGGTCTTCCTGATGGACGAGCCGCTGTCCAACCTCGACGCCAAGCTCCGCGTCCAGACCCGCACCCAGATCGCCGGCCTCCAGCGCCGCCTGGGCATCACCACCGTCTACGTCACGCACGACCAGGTCGAGGCGATGACCATGGGCGACCGCGTCGCGGTGCTCAAGGACGGCCTGCTCCAGCAGGTGGACACCCCGCGCAACATGTACGACCGCCCGGCCAACGTGTTCGTGGCCGGCTTCATCGGCTCGCCCGCGATGAACCTGATCGAGGTCGACCTGACCGAGGACGGCATCCGCTTCGGCGACGCGGTCGTCCCGGTCTCGCGCGAGGCCCGCGAGGCGGCGGTGGCCGAGGGCACGGGCAAGGTGACCCTGGGCGTGCGCCCCGAGCACCTGAAGATCGACTCGGCCGAGGGGCTGAGCAAGGAGGGCAAGGGCCTCGCGGTCTCCGTCGACGTGGTCGAGGAACTCGGCTCCGACGCCTTCGTCTACGGCTCGGTCACCCTCGACGGCGAGGACAAGCCCCTGGTGGTCCGCGTCCCGGGCCGCAGCGTTCCGGAAAAGGGCTCGGTCCTGCACGTGGTCCCGACGGTGGGCGAGACCCACCTGTTCTCCACGAAGAGCGGCGAGCGACTGCACGACTGACCGACCCGGCACGATCGCCGGCGGCGCCCGACGGGGCCGCCGGCGAGTGTCGTCCCGGGCCGGCGGGCCGTCAGGGGTGAGACTCGGTCCATGGAGCGTATGACCGAGACCGAATGGCGGGGCTTTCTGTTGGCGGGGCCGCCGCGCACCGGAAAACTTGCCACCGTACGTCCCGACGGTCGGCCGCACGTGGCGCCGGTCTGGTTCGACCTGGACGATCGCGGCGACACGGTGGAGTTGGTGTTCACCACGTTCGCGTCCTCGGTCAAGGGGCGCAACCTCGCCAACGATCCGCGCGTGAGCCTGTGTGTGGACGACGAACGGCCGCCGTACGCCTACGTGGTGATCGAGGGCGAGGCCCGACTCTCGGTCGACCCGGTCGACCTGCGCGTCTGGCCGAGCCGGATCGCCGCCCGCTACATGGGCGCCGACAAGGTGGTCGAGCGCGAGCCCGTGGAGGGCGAGCAGGTGGTGCACGTACACATCCACCACGTGGTGGCGGACCGGAACATCACGGGCTGAGCCGTCCGTTCGCGCATCCCCCCGGGGGCGCGCGCATCTCGTCTCGCACGCCACAGGACCCGCACGTGTCGTGCGGGTCCTGTGGGTGGGGGTGGGCTCCCGATGCCCGGGGGGCGGTCAGCCCAGCAGGCCGCCCAGGGGCTTGGCACCGCTCCCGCCGGATTTGGGGGCGCCGCCGGAGCCGCCGGTGTTCGAACCGACCGAGCCGGTGGAGCCGGACGCGCTCGGGGCCGAGGCCGAGGTCGGCTTCCGGTCCGTGGCGTCGGCCGGGGTGGACTTGGCCGCGCCGATGTGGGCGCTCGGCTGCGGCGTGGTCGCCGCGCGCGGGGTGGCCTGCACGGCGGTGCCCTCCTTGACCGGGCCGGCCGGCGCCGAGGGTTCGACCATCGGCGGACGGGGTTGACCGGCCACCGCTCCGGACGGTTGTCCGGCGGCGGGGACGACCGGGGCCGCGGATCCGGCGGGGCGATCCGGCTCGCCGCTCCGGCCGGTGTCCGACTCGTCGGGGTGCCGGTGGCCGCCGCCGAGCAGGGAGCCCGCGAGCAGCGTCGCGCCGACGCCGGCGAACGCCAGCATCGAGCCGTAGCCGAGCTTGCGCCGCCGGGCCCGGACGGGGGTGACGATCGGACCGCGCCAGGTCCGCAACGACAACCACGCGTCCGCCGAGTACATCGGCGCGCCCGCGAGCGCCAGCGGGCTGAACGCGGCCAGGAAGACCAGGTAGGGCGCGTGGTACGGCGAGGACCCGGTGCCCACCGCGATCAGCACGCCGAGCGAGAGCAACATCCCGAGCAGCCCGGCCAGCCGGGTCCACAGCCCGAGCACCACCGCGAAGCCGACCACCACCTGGCCGAAGGCGAACAGCAGGCCCGCCCCGATCGCGTGGTCGGCGGCCAGATCCATCACCGACGGCGACAGACTGCCGTCCCGCAGCACGCCGATGCGATGCCCGAACGAAGCGCTCGACCCCGGATCCAGGAAGCCCGGCGCATAGAGCTTGCGCAGCCCCTCGACCAGGAACGCCCCGCCCAGGAACAGCCGCAACGGCAACAACACGGTGCCGGCCTGCACACTCCCCCGGCGCGCGTGCGTGGGCGCCGCGGCGGTCCCGTCCCGCTCACGCACACCCGCCCCCGAGCCACGCCGGGCAGGCTGCACCCGCCGCCGGGGCCCGTCGTCACGAATCACCGGGAGTCGTGTGGTGGCGTCGTCGTCCGCCCGGCCACGCGGCCCGGGCACAGGATTGGGGGCGGTGCCGATCCGGGGGCCGGCGATCACCACCCGCAGGGTCTTCGTGGGGGTGGCGACCGCCGCCGGATCGCCGGGGTCGCGCACCGCCGCGGGCGAGGGCAACAGCCCGACAGCACCGCCGAAGCTGCCTTCCGATCTGGTGTCCACGCACCACTAACCGCCCAAGGTCCCCCAAGGATGCGGCCCACCACGTATTACCCCATGCAACCCCCAAACCCCCAAACCTCCCACTACACTCCGCCCCGCAAAACGACTCGACAGAGCAGTCAGGGCACGTACGACCCCCCAAGCCGAAGACTTCCACCGAGACGAACACACCACCCGGCGGGAAACCCGGCGCGTGGGGGCGGGGTGGGGGCAGGGATGGGTCGAGTCCGGTGGGCGCGTTCCCGGGTGGGTCGGGTGTTTCCGGCGGACGTTGCGCTTTCGGCTGCGGGGGTGGCGGGTGCGGGGCCGGTCCGGGTCGTGGGGTGGGCCGCCGCCGGCGTGCGGGGCTCGGGGGCGGTGGGCTTGCGGCGAGACGGGGGTGTTGGTCGGCGAAAACCGGCCTGCAGCGGCGGACGGGGTGGGTGGTCGGGTCGAGTCTGCCGGGCGTGCCTTCCCGGGTGGGCCGGCTTGGGGGCGGCGAGAGTTGCGCTTTCGGCTGCGGGCCGGCCGGTGCGGGGCCGGTCCGGCACGCGTGGTGGGCCGCCGCCGGCGTGCGGGGCTCCGAGACGGGAGCTTCCGGCGAGACGAGGGTGTTGCTTGGCGAAAACCGGCCTGCAGCGGCGGACCGGGAGGGCGGTCCGGTCGAGTCTGCCGGGCGTGCCTTCCCGAGTGGGCCGGCTTGGGGGCGGCGAGAGTTGCGCTTTCGGCTGCGGGCCGGCCGGTGCGGGGCCGGTTTTCGCCGACCGACACCCCCGTCTCGCCGCAAGCCCGACGTCTCGGAGCCCCCGCACGCCGGCGGCGGCCCACCACGCGTGCCGGACAGGCCCCGCACCGGCCGGCCCGCAGCCGAAAGCGCAACGCCCGCCGGAAGCAGCAGCCCACCCGGCCCGGCTGGCCCCGGCGCTTCCGAGCCGCCGGGCCGAACCGCCTTGCCCGTCTGCTCTCCCGCCTACTCCGCTCCCCGCCGGCGGGCCACCTCGTACAGCACGATGCTTGCGGCCACTCCCGCGTTCAGGGACTCGTTGCCGCCGGCCATCGGGATTCGGACCGTGATGTCGCAGGTTTCCTGGACCAGGCGGCCCAGGCCCTTGCCCTCGGAGCCGACGACCACCACCAGCGGCTCGGTTGCCGCGACCAGTTCGTCCAGGGTGATGTCGCCGTCGGCGGCCAGGCCGACCACGGTCAGGCCCGCCTTCTTGTAGGCCTCGAGGGCTCGGGTGAGGTTGGCCGCCCGGGCCACCGGCATGCGGGAGGCCGCGCCTGCCGAGGACTTCCAGGCGCCGGCGGTCATTCCGGCCGCGCGGCGCTCGGGGACGACCACGCCGTGTCCGCCGAAGGCCGCCGCGGAGCGGATCACCGCGCCGAGGTTGCGCGGGTCGGTGACGCTGTCGAGCGCGACGACGAGGGGCGTTTCGGCGCGGTCGTGCGCCTCCACCACGAGGTCGTCCGGGTGGGCGTACTCGTACGGCGGCATCTGGAGCACCAGGCCCTGGTGGATCGCGCCGTCGGTCATCCGGTCCAGTTCGGGGCGCGGGATCTCCATCAGCGGGATGCCCCGCGTGTTGGCGATCTTCATCGCCTCGCGCACCCGGTCGTCGCTGTCGATGTACTGCGCGATGAACAACGACGTGGCCGGCGCGGCCGCGCGCAGCACCTCGAGCACCGAGTTGCGGCCCGCGACCAGCTCGGACGCGCTCTTCCCACCGCGTCCGGGACGCCCGCCCGCGGGACGCCGGGCCGCGGGCGCGGCGGCCTTGCGCTTGGCCGCGGCGTTGGCGGCGCGCTGCTTCGCGTGCCCCTTGCGCATCTCCGCGGGCGGCGTCGGCCCCTTGCCCTTCAGCGCCCGGCGGCTGTGCCCACCAGTACCGACCGAGGGCCCCTTCTTGCTTCCCTCGTTGCGCTTGTTACGGCGCTCCGTGTTGCCGGCCATGACGGGTACATCCCTTCGATTGCTTCATGTTGCGATCCCCGGTCGCCCGAGGGGCAACCGCTCCAGCCGTTACAACCGTACGGCCGGTCCGCCACCTCGTGGCGTTCCGGCCGTACGGCACGTTCTCGTCGGGCCCTGCCGGGCCCTTGTCGCCTCAGTCCCGGTGCAGCGTCCACCGGGGGCCGTGCGGCGTGTCCTCCACCACGATCCCGGCCGCCGTGAGGCTGTCCCGGACCGCGTCGGCGGCCGCGTAGTCCTTGCGTGCCCGGGCCGCCTCGCGCTGCCCGAGGGCGAGCTTGACCAGGTGGTCGACCACCCCGCGCAGCTCGTCGGAGCGACCGGTGGAGGCGCCCGCCGTCCACTGCTCCGACAGCGGGTCCATGCCGAGCACGCCCAGCATCGCCCGCACGTCGGCCGCGTGCCGTACGACCGCGTCCTTGTCGCCCGCCGCCAGCGCGGTGTTGCCGTCGCGCACGGTGTTGTGCACGACCGCCATCGCCTGCGGCACGCCCAGGTCGTCGTCCATCGCGGCGGCGAACACCGCCGGCACGTCGGCCGTCGGTTCGATCGCCCCGGTCTGTTCGCCGGCCCGCTCCAGGAAGCCCTCGATCCGCCCGAAGGAGACCTCGGCCTCGCGCAGCGCCTCCTCGCTGTACTCGATCATCGACCGGTAGTGCGGGGTGGCCAGGTAGTAGCGCAGGACCAGCGGCGACCAGCGCTTGAGCATCTCGGAGACGAGCACCGAGTTGCCGAGCGACTTGCTCATCTTCTCACCGCTGAGGGTGACCCAGGCGTTGTGCATCCAGTAGCCGGCGAACGCGTCGCCCGCCGCCTTGGACTGGGCGATCTCGTTCTCGTGGTGCGGGAACACCAGATCCAGCCCGCCGCCGTGGATGTCGAACGCCGCGCCCAGGTACTTGTGCGCCATCGCGGAGCACTCCAGATGCCACCCCGGACGACCGTGTCCCCACGGCGTCTCCCACGACGGCTCGCCGGGCTTGGCCGCCTTCCACAGCGCGAAGTCGCGCCGGTCCCGCTTGCCCGCCGCGCCCGTGCCCGCGTCCTCCGCCTCGCGCATCGCGTCGGGCTTCTGGCCGGACAGCGCGCCGTAGGCCGGGAACGAGGAGACGTCGAAGTACACGTCGCCGCCGGACGGATAGGCGTGCCCCGTGGCGATCAGCCGATCCATCATCGCGACCATCTCGGGGATGTGCCCGGTCGCCCGGGGCTCCACGGTCGACGGCAGGCAGCCGAGCGCGGTGTACGCGTCGGCGAAGGCCCGCTCGTTGGTCTGCGAGACCTGCCACCACGGCACGCCCTCGGTACGGGACTTGGCGATGATCTTGTCGTCGATGTCGGTGACGTTGCGGCAGAACACGACGTCGTTGCCGCGGTGGGCGAACCACCGGCGCAGCACGTCGAAGTTCAGCCCCGATCGGATGTGCCCGATGTGCGGAGGTGCCTGCACGGTGGCACCACACAAGTAGATCGAGACCTGTCCCTCGACAAGCGGCACGAAGTCCCGGACCGTGCGGGTGCTGGTGTCGTACAGGCGCATGCTCACACGCGCAAGCTTAGAGCGTCGGGACGGCGCGGCGTGCGCCGTTATCCCTCGGTTCCACCGGGGATCGCCGCCCGGTCACCACCCGAACGCCACACCCACCGCCGCCCGATCGGCCGGCGATCACGGCCCGACCGGCACCACGAGCGCGGTGGCGATCGCGGCCACTCCCTCGGCCCGGCCGGTCAGCCCCAGACCGTCGGTGGTGGTCCCGGACACCGACACCGGCGCGCCGGCCGCGGCCGACAGCGCGGCCTCCGCCTCGGCCCGCCGCCGCCCGACCTTCGGCCGCACCCCGATCACCTGCACCGCGATGTTGCCGATCTCGAATCCGGCCGCGCGCACCAGCCGCGCGGCCTCGGTCAGCAGGGTCACCCCCGACGCCCCGGACCACTGCGGCCGCGAGGTGCCGAAGTGTGCGCCCAGATCGCCGATGCCCGCCGCCGAGAACAACGCGTCGCACGCGGCGTGCGCGACCACGTCGGCGTCGGAGTGCCCGGCCAACCCGGTCTCCCCGGGCCAGAACAACCCGGCCACCCACAACTCGCGCCCCGCCTCGAAGGCGTGGACGTCCACACCGATTCCGGTACGGGGCAGGACCACCCGAGCCGCGTGCTCACCGGACAACGTCGGTCTCCGTACTCTCCGCGGCGGCATCCGCCCCGTCGGCGCGCGACCGCGCCGCCCGCTCCGCTCGACGCTCCAAAAGCGCGCGGGCGAGCAGCAGGTCGAACGGTCGGGTCACCTTGAACGCCTCTTCGGAACCGGGCACCACCACGACCGTGCCGCCGGTGCGCTCGACCATCCCGGCGTCGTCGGTCGCGCCCTCCGCGCCGAACCCGCCGGCCTCGGCGTGGGCGCGCGCCAACACCGCCCGCCGAAAGCCCTGAGGGGTCTGTACGGCGCGCAACAACGATCGATCGACCGTGCGCACCACGGTCTCCGCGCCGTTCGCCGCGGCGACCTCCTTGACCGTGTCGACCACGGGCAACGCGGGCACCACCGCGTCGGCCCCGTCGGCGACGGCGGCGATCACCGCCTCGACCACATGGGCCGGCACGAACGGACGCGCGGCATCGTGCACGAGCACGATGTCGTGATCGGCCGGCACCGCCGCGAGAGCGAGCCGCACCGATTCCTGGCGTGTCGCACCGCCCGCGACCACCCACACGGGTGATTCCGCGGACAATTGCGCACGCAAAAGATCCCGGACACCGGCGACACCGTCCGGCGGTGCCGCGACCACGACCGCGGTTACCCCGC
This sequence comes from Embleya hyalina, assembly GCF_003967355.1. Lineage (GTDB taxonomy): Bacteria > Actinomycetota > Actinomycetes > Streptomycetales > Streptomycetaceae > Embleya > Embleya hyalina. The sequence continues at coordinate 380,439 of NZ_BIFH01000015.1, forward strand.
GGGCGGCCAACAGCGACCGGACGGCGTGCACCAGCATCGGGATGTCCCCAAGCTCACGCAACGCCTTGGGCGCACCGGGACCGAGCCGTTCACCACGCCCTGCAGCGGGCACAAGGACCGCAGTGTTCAACGAAGTCCCCTCAAACCACCCGGGCGCCGACGCCACATGGCGCCGACACCGCACCGGCGGATCCGTCCGTCATCGACGGGCGGATCCTACGGCTCAGGAAGCCAGGACCTCGTCGAGGATGGCCTCGGCCTTGTCCTCGTTCGTGTTCTCGGCGAGCGCCAACTCGCTCACCAAGATCTGCCGAGCCTTCGCCAGCATGCGCTTTTCGCCTGCCGACAGGCCGCGGTCACGCTCGCGGCGCCATAGATCGCGCACGACCTCCGCGACCTTGATAACGTCACCGGAGGCGAGCTTTTCCAAGTTCGCCTTGTAACGTCGTGACCAGTTCGTCGGTTCTTCGGTGTGCGGAGCACGCAGTACCTCGAAGACGCGGTCGAGCCCTTCCTGGCCCACCACGTCCCGGACACCGACGAATTCCGCGTTGTCCGCAGGCACGCGGACGGTCAAATCACCCTGGGCGACCTTCAACACCAAATAGGTCTTGTCCACACCCTTGATCGTGCGCTGCTCGATCGCCTCGATCAGCGCGGCCCCGTGATGGGGGTAGACCACGGTGTCGCCAACCTTGAACGTCATGTGACAGGTACCCCTTCCGTGGCTTTCTAGGGTAACACGGGACACGCCCCTACTGAATGACGTTTCCGCAGGTCAGGGCCTTAGTCGGGGCTTGACAAGCGACCTGTGGGCGTGCTGGGACAGGGAACCCCACACCCGTAGGACTCGAACAAATAGGACAAACAGCTCGTCTTGAGGGTGCGTCGCACGCTCTCGCGCGACCCATATGTCCCACCCACCTCACCGGAGTCGGGTCGATCCCGACGGCCGTCCGCCGACTCCGCCCCGGCGAAGCCGCCGCTCGGCGCGGTGAGCCGCGTACAAGTCGTCCTCCCGGCCTGAGTACGCTGTCCCCGGTCATCGTGACCGGTCCAGGATCCGAGATCTTCAAGGAGATGCCGCCGCCGTGAGCCGCAGCCTTCGACGCGGCGCCCTCGCCGCCACCGTCGCCGTCGTCCTTCCTCTGGCCGCGGGCTGCGCCAGTGGCAAGGAAGCCGAGACCAGCAAGATCCAACCCGACACGGCCAACGCGGCGTTCGGTTCGTTCAAGATCCAGAACGTCCAGCTGGTGACGAGCGACCCGGGCAAGAACCTGGTCTCGCTCGGCGGCGCGCTGTTCAACGAGGGCACCACGCCCGAGACGATCACCAAGGTGACGGTGGACGGCGCGGGACAGGCCCTCGGCGGCCCGCTGACCATCCCGGCGGGCGGCGCCGCGTACCTGGTCGACCGCCCCCAGGGCATGGCCGCCGACGACCCGCAGGGGCGCGTCTACATCGGTCCGCTGGTCTTCCCGAACGCCGCCAAGGTCGAGGCCGGTTCGTTCCGCCGGGTGACCTTCGCGTTCGGCACCGCCGGCGAGACCTCGCTGGACGTCTCGGTGCACGCTCCGTCGGGCTACTTCGCGCAGCTGAAGCCGACCCCCGCGTTCACCCCGGCGCCGCCCGCGCCGCCCACCGCCTCGGCGCCGACCACCGCGCCGCCGAGCACCACGCCCGCCACCGCCAACACGGGCGGTGCCACGGCCCCGGCGAGCGGCAACGGCGCCTCCGGTACCCCGCGCAACAGCGCGTCGGCCCCGGCCGGCGGCTGACGCCCCACCCGCGCCACGGGACACGACGGCACATACGACGGCGCCCGCGCCGCCTCCCGGACATCGGGGGCGGCGCGGGCGCCGTCGTCGTTACGGGGGCCGGGGCGGCCCCGGCCCGATCAGGGCTCGAACTTGTACCCGAGACCGCGCACGGTGACCAGGTAACGCGGGGCACCCGGGTCCGGCTCGATCTTGGCCCGCAGTCGCTTCACGTGCACGTCCAGCGTCTTGGTGTCGCCCACGTAGCCGACACCCCAGACCCGGTCGATCAACTGCATCCGGGTGAGCACCCGGCCCGCGTTGCGCAGCAGCACCTCGAGCAGGTCGAACTCCTTGAGCGGGAGATCGATCCGCCGACCCTCCACGGTGACCCGGTGCGCCTCGACGTCGAGCCGGACCGGACCCGCCTCGATCGCGCGCGGCTCGTCCGTCTCCACCCCGCCCTGGCGGCGCAGCACGGCACGGATCCGGGCGATCAGCTCGCGAGTCGAGTACGGCTTGGTGACGTAGTCGTCGGCGCCGATCTCCAGGCCGACCACCTTGTCGACCTCGCTGTCCTTGGCGGTCACCATGATGACCGGCACATTGGACTTGGCCCGCAGCCCGCGGAAGACCTCCGTGCCCGGCAGACCGGGCAGCATCAGGTCGAGCAGGACCAGATCGGCGCCGCCCTGGTCGAACAGCTCCAACGCCTCGGGGCCGGTGGCGGCGACCGCCACCTCGAAGCCTTCCTTGCGAAGCATGTACGACAGCGCGTCGCTGAAGGACTCTTCATCTTCGACGACGAGCACACGGGTCATCGTGATGCCTCCATGGATGGGGTCGACGATGTCATCGACATCGATTGAGAGGTACTGGACTTGAAGGGCAGCACAAGGGTGAAGGTGGATCCCACACCCTCCAGGCTGCGCACGGTTACCTCTCCCCCGTGGCCCGCCGCGATGTGCTTGACGATGGACAGGCCCAAGCCGGTACCGCCGGTGGCCCGCGAACGGGCCGGATCGACACGGTAGAACCGCTCGAAGATGCGATCCAGGTCACGCTGGGGAATCCCCAGGCCCTGGTCGGAAACGGTGATGACGGCCATCCGTGCCTCTGCTCTGACCTCGATGTCGACCCTCGTCCGCGCAGGACTGTAGTTGACCGCGTTCTCGACCAGATTGCCCAGAGCCATCACCAGTTGATTGTGGTCCCCCGGCACGATCAACTCACGATCGCCCCCGATCGCGAGGGTGATCTGCTTCGACTCCGCCGCCTGCCGGCAGCGGTCGGCGGCCTCGGCCACCAGGTCGTCGAGCGGGACCGGGCCCACGTGGTGCAGCGGATGGTCGTTCTGCACCCGGGACAGGTCGATCAGCTCCTGGACCAGATTGGTCAGCCGGGCCGACTCGATCTGCATCCGGCCCGCGAAGCGGATGATCGCCTCGGGGTCGTCGCTGGCGTCCATGACCGCCTCGGCCAGCAGCGAGAGCGCGCCGACCGGGGTCTTGAGCTCGTGGCTCACGTTGGCCACGAAGTCGCGGCGCACCGCGTCCACCCGGCGCGCCTCGGTACGGTCCTCGACCAGCAGCAGCACCAGCCGGGAGCCCAGCGGCGCCACCCGCGCGGACACCTCGAACTCGTGCGCCTCGCCGTCGGCCCGGGCGAGCAGCAGGTCGCGCTGCCTTATCTCGCCGTCGCGCCTGGTCTCCTTGGCCATCGCCAGCAGGTCCTCGGGCACCAGTTGATCCCCGCGGACCAGGCCGAACTTGTAGGCCGCGGAGGACGCCTTGACGACGGTGTCGAACTCGTCGAGGACCACGGCGGAGGAACGCAGCACGGACAGCACTGTGGCCACTCCGGGCGGCAGGGAAGGGGCCGCGGCGGGCGCCGCGGCCGCACCTCTGCCCTGGGCCCGCTCACTCCAGCGGAAGGCCAGGGTGCCGGCCACACCGACGGCCAATCCGGATACGGCGGCCAAAGCGGCGGCGGCAACGTTCACGTCCACATGTTCCAGGGTAGAGCTGACCCGAACGGGTGAAACCGTCCAGAGGGTCCGTCGTGCAGATCTTCATGTGTCGTTCATCCGTGCGCCACGCCTGTCACCGGTGATCGTTCGGAGGTCGTCATGTCCGACCCGCAGACCCCGCCCCAGCCGAGGGCTCCCGTGCCGGGCTGCAACTGCCCGTCCAGTTGTGGTTGTGGCTGTAAGTCCGGTTCCGCGTGCAATTGCGGCGGCAGTTGCGGCCGCTGAAACCGGCGCACGGGTCGACGAGCCCGGCCCGTGCGGAGCGCCCGGCCCCTTCCGTGACAGTCGGGCGCTCCGCGCGGAGCCGATCGGACCTTCACCCGATGTTCGTGATCACTTCCGCCCCTGGTTCTTGACCGCTTCGATCGCGGCCGCCGCGGCCTCGGGGTCGAGGTAGCGGCCACCCGGGGTGACGGGGCGCAGATCCGCGTCCAGTTCGTACAGCAGCGGGATGCCGGTGGGGATGTTCAGGCCGGCGATGTCCGCGTCCGAGACGCCGTCCAGGTGCTTGACCAGCGCGCGCAGCGAGTTGCCGTGCGCGGCCACCAGGACCGTGTCGCCGCCGAGCAGGTCCGGCACGATCGCGTCGTACCAGTAGGGGAGCATGCGCTCCACGACGTCCTTGAGGCACTCGGTGCGCGGACGGATCTCCACCGGCAACGACGCGTAGCGCCGGTCGGCGAACTGCGAGTACTCGTCGTCGTCGGCCAGCGGCGGCGGCGGGGTGTCGTAGGAGCGGCGCCAGAGCATGAACTGCTCCTCGCCGAACTCCTCCAGGGTCTGCTTCTTGTCCTTGCCCTGGAGCGCGCCGTAGTGCCGCTCGTTGAGCCGCCAGGAACGCCGCACGGGCAGCCAGTTCAGGTCGGCCACGTCCAGCGCGAGCTGGGCGGTGCGGATCGCGCGGCGCTGGAGCGAGGTGTGCAGGACGTCGGGCAGCACCCCCGCGTCGAGCAGCAACTGCCCGCCGCGCGCGGCCTCCTTCTCCCCCTTGTCGGTCAGGTCGACGTCGACCCAGCCGGTGAAGAGTCCGGCTTCGTTCCACTTGCTTTCGCCGTGCCGCAGAAGGATCAGTTTGTAGAGAGCGTCAGCCATGCCCAGGAGCCTAATCGAGGCGATGCGGCGCCCGGGCACGGCCGTTTCCCCGCGAGCGCGGGCCCACGTCGCGTCCACGTCGAGCCGACCATCGAAGCGGTCGTCCCGTGCCGCCGTCCCGCGATCCGCTATTCGCGGTTCTCCGGGGCCGCGAAGCGGGCGAAGGCCTCCAGGTTGCGCAGGGATTCGCCGCGTTCGACGCGCCAGTCCCATTCCCGGCGGATCGAGGTCGCGAAGCCGATCTCCAGGAGGGTGTTGAAGCTGTCGTCGGCGCTCTGGAGCACCACGCCCAGGATCCGGTCGATCTCCTCGGCGCTCACCGCGGCCAGCGGGAGCCGACCGTTCAGGTACACGTCGCCGAGTTTGTCGACGGCGAAGGCCACCCCGTACATGCGCACGTTGCGCTCCAGCAGCCAGCGGTAGAAGGCGGCGTGGTTCTCGTCCGCGTGCCGGATCACGAACGCGCTCATGGTCAGGCTGTGCGCGCCCACGGTGAGGGCGAGCGCCGTCTTGAGCTTGCGGGTGCCCGGCAGCACCGCGACGAACGTGTACGGCGCCGACCGCTCCCACTCGACGCCGGCGTCCTCCAGGGCCGCGCGCACGGTGTCCGCGGCCCGCTCTCGTTCGGCTTCCACGACCTGCCCCATTCGTCGCCCGCTCGCCCCGATGGCCCCGACGCTACTGCCCGCCCACGACCTGCCCACGCGGGGCCGCGCTGCGGGCCAGCGTGTCGGCGTACACCTCGGCCATCGAACCGGCCGCCGCCGCCCAGCCGAAGGCGGCGGCGTGCCGCACCGCGCCCTCGGCGTAGTCCTCGCGCAGCCGGGGGGCCCGGATCAGGTCGCGCAGGGCCAGGCCGTAGTCGACCGGGTTGTGGCCGCGCACCAGGGTGCCGGAGACGCCGTCGCGCACGGCGGTGGGCAGTCCGCCGACCGCCGCCGCGACCACCGGCGTCCCGCACGCCTGGGCCTCGATGGCGACCAGGCCGAAGGACTCGTTGTAGGAGGGCACCACCGCGACGGTGGCCGCGCGGTACCAGTCGGCCAGCACGTCCTGGCGGACCGGGCGCTGGAAGCGGACCACGTCGTGGATGCCCAGCGTCGCGGCCAGCTTGTGCAGGTGCTCGGGCGCGGCCATGCCGTTTCCGCTGGGGCCGCCGACCACCGCGACCACCAGCGAGTCGCGCAGCGCGGGGTCGGCCTGGAGCAGGTGGGCGATCGCGTACAGCAGCACGTCGGGGGCCTTGAGCGGTTGGATCCGCCCGGCGAACAGGATCACCGTGGCGTCCTCGGGCACGTCCAGGCGGCGGCGCGCGGCGGCCATGTCGCCGGGGCGGAACGTCTCCAGGTCCACCCCGGGGTTGACCACCGCGACCTGATCGGGCTCCGCGTCGTAGAGGTCGATCAGCTGGTCGGCCTCCTCGACGGTGTTGGCCACCAGCCGATCGGCCGCCTCGACCACCTGGGACTCGCCGATCACCCGGGCCCGGGGCTCGGGGGCGTCGCCGCCGGCGAGGGAGGCGTTCTTGACCTTGGCCATCGTGTGCATCGTGTGCACGAGCGGCACGCCCCAGCGTTCCTTGGCGAGCCAGCCCACCTGGCCGGAGAGCCAGTAGTGCGAGTGCACCAGGTCGTAGTGTCCGGGGTCGCGCATCGCCTCGGTGCGCAGCACACCGGAGGTGAAGGCGCACAGCTGGGCGGGCAGGTCCTCTTTGGACAACCCCTCGTAGGGCCCGGCGGTGACGTGCCGCACCAGGACGCCCGGGGCCATCTCGACGACCGGCGGCAGGTCGCTGCCGGTGGCTCGGGTGAATATCTCCACCTCGATGCCGAGCGCGGCCAGCCGCTTGCTCAGCTCGACGATGTAGACGTTCATCCCCCCGGCGTCGCCGGTGCCGGGTTGGTGCAGCGGGGAGGTGTGAACGCTCAGTGTCGCGATTCGACGAGGTGCCCCCCGGCGCGCTCCCAACGTGATCGCGCGCTGGACGTGGTGGCTCACTCGTTGACCTCCCTGGCCGGCCCCGTGCCCTGTCGTTCTGTTGTTGTGCGGAACTACCAGTTGTACCGAGCCGTCGCGGACGAGGTCCGCCCGGCCCGCCGTCGCGGCCCAACTCAAGTCCCAACCCATCGTGGTCGGGCGGGATTCCCGGGTGGGGTGTGATCCACGCCCCGCCGTGGACGCACGGGGGTGTTCGCCTACCCTGCGAGCATGGGCACGCGCGGCAAACCGGGCATCGGCGCCCCGGGGACGGGAGCGGGGTCCCGGTCGCGGCCGGCCGGGGTGATCACCCGGGGTACCACCAACGCGAACCGGTTGCGCCGGGTCGACCGGTGGCTGACCGGCGTACACGGGCGGCTGCTGCGGACGGCGGCGGATCCGCTGGTGGTCGACGTCGGCTACGGGGCGTCACCGGTGACCACGGTCGAGTTGTCGCGCCGGCTGCGCACGGTGCGGACCGATGTCGCGGTGGTCGGCTTCGAGATCGACCCGGAGCGGGTGGCCGCCGCGCTGCCGTACGCCGGGAACGGGCTGACCTTCGCCCGGGGCGGCTTCGAGGTGCCGCTGCCGGCCGGCCGCTCGGCGACCGCGATCCGGGCGTTCAACGTGCTGCGGCAGTACGACGAGGACGCGGTGCCGGCGGCCTGGGCGCGGATGTGCGCCCGCCTCGCACCCGACGGGTTGCTGGTCGAGGGCACGTGCGACGAGTTGGGTCGGCGTGCGGTGTGGCTGGGCATCGGATCGGACGCCCGGCCGCGCACGGTCACCTTCGCCGCCCGGTTGGCGGGTCTGGGGCGGCCGTCCGAGTTGGCCGAGCGGTTGCCGAAGGCGCTGATCCACCGCAATGTGCCGGGCGAGCCGGTACACGCTTTCCTGACCGCGTTCGACCGGGCCTGGGACCTGCACGCGCCGCTGGCCGCGTTCGGCGCCCGGCAGCGCTGGCTCGCGGCGACCGCGACGCTGGCCCGGGACTGGCCGGTGTGCGACGGCCCGGCGCGCCGGCGGCAGGGCGAGGTGACCGTGGCGTGGTCGGCGGTGGCGCCGTCGGGGCGGGTCCTGACGCCGTGAAGCGTTTCCGCGATCCCTCGCCGATCCCGGCGATCCCCCGCCCACTGTATTGATACATTCTGGTGACTCGTGTCCGATCCGAAACGGCACATGAAATCTTGAACACACCGCGTTGATCCGAACGTGGAACACCCCGGCGTGTCGTCCGGGATTGGCCTGATACGCCCGTTCCGATATCCGGACGATCTCGAATAGTCCCCTGCCGATCACAGCCGGAACATGCAAGGATCCGACGCTGAACCGGTCCTCGGGAACTGCCGTCCCGAAAGCGCGGGTTCCGGTTCGAATCGGCGTCGCCGCATGGAATCGTCCGCAGCGTCTCCAGGACAAGCCGTTTTCCGAAAGGGCGAAAGCATGGTGAAACTCGGGGGCCGGATCGGTCTGCGAACCCGGGCCGTGACCAGCTGCGGAGCGGCGCTGTTGTGCGCGGTCCTGTTCGGCGGCAACGCGTGGGCGGCTCCCGATACGCCGCCGGTACCGCCGCCCGCCAACACCGCGATCACCTCGGTCCAGGATCTGCTGGCCGCCCAGGCCCGGGTGCAGGAGTTGTACCGCCAGGCCGAGCAGGCCACCGAGCGATTCAACGCCACCACCGAGCAGTTGGGTCGCACCCAGGTCAAGGCCAACGACGTGAACGCGGGCGTGGTGTGGGCCCGGCAGAACGTCGAGAAGGCCAAGGAGGATCTGGGCCGACTGGCCCGACTCCAGTACACGACGCGGGGCATGGACCCGCTGCTGACCCTGATGTTGTCCGCGGATCCCGCGCAGTTCCTGCGCGACGCGCCCACGTACGAGCGGGTCTCGCAGTCGCAGTTGGACACCATCGCCCGCGCCAAGCAGGCCGAACTCCAGCTCACCGCGATGCAGAAGAGCGCGGACGCCCAGCTCGCCGAGAGCCGTCGGCTGGAGCAGGAAGCCGCCACCACCCGGACCGACATCCAGTCCCGGATCACCGAGGCCGAGAAGATACTCGCCGGCCTCACCCCCGAGCAGTTGGCCGAACTCGCCCGGATGGAGGCGCTGTCCGCGGAGGCCGGTCAGGCCCAGCTGAACACCCTGATCGGCAAGCCCGACCAGCAGACCACGCCCAAGGCGGCGTTGGCCATCGCGTTCGCGATCGACAAGATCGGCAAGCCGTACATCTGGGGCGGCGTCGGCCCCGACGGCTACGACTGCTCCGGCCTGACCTCGAAGGCCTGGGCGTTCGCGGGCGTGCCGATCCGCCGCACCTCCCAGGAGCAGTGGGCTTCGCTGCCGCGCGTACCGCTGGCCGACATGCGCCCCGGCGACCTGATCGTCTACTACTCCGACGCGAGCCACATCGGCATGTACCTGGGCAACGGCAAGATCGTGCACGCGCCCCGTCCGGGCCGCACGATCACCGTCGCCAACGCCGGTTCGATGCCGATCCTGGGCGTGGTCCGACCCGACGCGGGCGCGGGGACGGTGAACGCCCCGGCGATCCCGAACGTGCCGACCCCGCCGGTCACGCCGCCGGTGACGCCTCCGGTCACGCCGCCCGTGACTCCGCCGGTGACCACGCCGCCCGTGACCACACCTCCGGTGACCACTCCGCCGGTGACCACGCCTCCGGTGACCACTCCGCCGCCGACGACGCCACCGGCGAGCACGACCCCGCCGGCGACACCACCGGCGACGGGGACGGGAACGCCGAGCGGGTCGAAGTCGGGAACGCCGGCACGTGGGTCGGGGACGCCTTCGGGCGGGTGATCGCGGGTTGCGAACGAGCGTGGTGAACGGGTCTCGTGAGCGGGATCGCGTGCACTCGTCGAAGGGGCCGGGCCTGCGGGCTCGGCCCCTTCGCGTAGGCGGTCGGGCGCGGGACGGGGCGGCGAAGTCGCGCGCCGAGCCGACCGGGCACCCGGGGTCGCGCCGTGCGTGTCCCCGGCGACCCGACCGGCGCCTACAGCGCGGCCGCCGCCGCTTCGAAGGCGATGTGGGCCCGGGCCTCGAACAGCACGAAGCGGGCCTCCGTCACGGCCGACGGTGTGCCGTGGACCGTCTCCACGGCGATGCGCGCCGCGTCGTCCATCGGCCAGCCGTAGATGCCCGCCGAGACCGCCGGGAAGGCCACCGTCGACGCGCCGAGGTCGTCGGCCACGCGCAGGGACTCGCGATAGCAGGAGGCGAGCAGGGCGGAGCGGTCCTCGGTGTGGCTGTACACCGGGCCCACCGTGTGGATGACCCAGCGGGCCGGGAGGCGGCCCGCGGTGGTGGCCACCGCGGCGCCGGTGGCCAGGCCGCGCCCCAGCCGGGCCGCGCGCAGCGCCCGGCATTCGGCCAGGATCTCCGGGCCGCCCCGGCGGTGGATCGCTCCGTCGACGCCGCCGCCGCCCATCAGGGAGGAGTTCGCCGCGTTCACGATCGCGTCCGCGTGTTGCTCGGTGATGTCGCCGCGAACCAACGTGATCCGTGTCATGTCGACCAGCCTGCCGGCCGGGCCGCTCGCGCCGCCGGCGCATTTCCTCGCGGGGCCGACGCCGCGGACCGGGGGCGGGCCGGGGTCCGGGCCGGGGGCCGTACGGTTATCGGCTCGGGCCGGCCCGCGCTATCGTCCCTTTTCGATTGCCGAACTTCGATTGCCGAACGACGTCGCGTGGGTGCGGCGGCATCATTCCGGAGGTGGTGGCGTGCGCCCCGCGTACGGCGGCGACGGCGGAGCGGTCGAACGGACCGGCTACCGCGCGGGACCGGTGTCCGTCCCCTCGGCATCGGGTCCGGTCGCCCACGTGGCGCGTCCGCTGCGCGTCCTGCTGATCGAGGACGACGCCGGGGACGCCTTCCTGGTCGAGGAGCTGCTGGCCGATTCGCCGGATCCGATGGAGATCGTCTGGGCCCGCTCGATGGCCGAGGCGATGGTCGGGCTCGGCGAGGACGTCGGGTGTGTACTGCTCGACCTCGGGCTGCCGGACGCCGAGGGGCTCAACGGGCTGCACCGGCTGTTGGCGTTCGCGCCGCGGACCGCGGTGATCGTGCTGACCGGGTTGTCCGACGCGCATCGCGGGTCGGCCGCGGTGGCCGCCGGCGCCCAGGACTACCTGGTCAAGCAGGAGATCGACGGCTCGCTGCTGTCCCGGGCGATCCGCTACGCCCTGGAACGCAAGCGGGCCGACGAGTCGCAGCGCCGGCTGGTCGAGTCGGAGCTGCGCGCGCAGGAGAACGCCCGTCTCGAACGCGGCCTGCTGCCCGCCCCGATCCTGCGCGACCCGTCGCTGGACTTCCTCGCCCGCTACCGCCCCGGTCGACAGCGCGCGCTGCTCGGCGGCGACCTGTACGACGCGGTGCAGACCGCCGACGGGCGGGTGCACGTGATGATCGGCGACGTCTGCGGGCACGGCCCGGACGAGGCCGCGCTCGGGGTCAACCTGCGGATCGCCTGGCGCTCGCTGATCTTCGCCGGACTCACCGGCGGCGACCTGCTCACCACGCTGGAACGAATCTTCGAACACGAGCGACGCTCGGACGAGATGTTCGCCACGCTGTGCATGACCATCATCGAGCCGGATCGCCGCCGGGGTCGGGTCTACCTCGCGGGCCACCCGGCACCGCTGCTGATCACCCCCGAGGGCGTGGCACCGCTGTCCGAGGGCGCCACCGGACCGGCGCTCGGGTTGTTCCCCGACGGCCGGTGGGGGTACGAGCCGATCGACCTCGGCCCGGACTGGTCGCTCCTGCTCTACACCGACGGACTGATCGAGGGCCGGATCGGGCGGGGCCCGGAACGCCTGGGCACCGACGGCCTGTTGCCGCTGATCACCCGTCTGCTCGCGGCCGGGGGCACCGGCTACGACCTGATCGACTCCGCCGTCGCCGCGGTGGAGGACCTGCACGGGGACAGCCTCAACGACGACGTCGCGGTGTTGTTGCTCCGGCACGATCCGAACCATCCGCCGCACGGCGCCCCGGGCGAGCGCCCGGTGTTGCCCGGCCCGGCGACCGGCGAGGGCCGGACGGCGTGAGTCGACGCGAGCCACGAAAGCGGCCCACGGGCCCCCGCATGCGCCAGGTCGTCGGCCTGGGGCTGGGCCTGCTCGCGCTGGTCATCGTGATCTCCGCGGTGATCGGCGCCCTGGCCATATCCCGGCTGAACGATTCCCGCCACACCGTCCTGGAGCGGCTCGAACCGGCCGCCAACGCCGCACTGCGCCTGGAGAACGCGCTGGTCGACCAGGAGACCGGGGTGCGCGGCTGGATCCTCAGCGGCGACCCGAGCTTCCACGAGTCGTACGCGCAGGCACGGTCCGAGGAGGACCGGGCCTACGCGGCGCTGGAGCGGCTGCTGCCGAACTCGGCGGACGGGGACCGGCTGCGCGCCGACCTGGTCGAGGTGGGCGCCCGGGCCCGCGCCTGGCGGATGGGGTACGCGGAGCCGGCCTTCGCCGATCGCCTGGGCATCGTGGCGGTGCCCGACCAGGGCAAGGGCCTGTTCGACGCGGTGCGGGCGAGGACCTCGGTCCAGCAGGCCGATCTGGGCGACGAGCGGGCCACCGCGCGGGACGCGCTGTCGCGCGACTCCACCATGCTGACCGCGACGCTGATCGCGGTGGCGGTGTTGTTCGCCGGGCTGCTGATCGCCATCGCGGTGTTGTTCCGCCGCATGGTCACCAGCCCCCTGGAGCATCTGGGCGAGCAGGTCCGGCGGGTCACCGAGGGCGAGTACGGCCACGCGCTGACCGGGCGCGGCCCGGCCGAGGTCGCCGCGCTCGCGCAGGACGTGAACTCGATGCGCGACCGCATTCTGGAGGAGTTGCACAGCACCGAGGCGGCCCGCGCGCTGATCGACGAACAGGCCGAGGACCTGCGTCGATCCAACGCCGAGTTGGAGCAGTTCGCCTACGTGGCCTCGCACGACCTGCAGGAACCCCTGCGCAAGGTGGCCAGCTTCTGTCAGCTCCTGGAGAAGCGGTACCAGGGCCGACTGGACGAACGGGCCGACCAGTACATCGCCTTCGCGGTGGACGGCGCCAAGCGTATGCAGACGCTGATCAACGACCTGCTCGCGTTCTCCCGGGTGGGCCGGTTGGACACCGAGCTGGGCGAGGTCGATCTGCGGGAGAGTCTGGAGCGCGCGCTGCACGCGCTGGCCGCGGCCCGCGAGGAGAGCGGCGCGGAGGTCACCGCGGATCCGCTGCCCACCGTGCCGGGCGACGGGGTGCTGCTCGGGCAATTGGTGCAGAACGTGGTCGGCAACGCGATCAAGTTCCGCGCCGGGGAGGTCCCGAGGGTGCACGTGGGAGCCCGCTGGGACGGCGAGCACTGGGAGTTCGCCTGTGTCGACAACGGCATCGGGATCGAGCCGCAGTACGCCGACCGGATCTTCGTGATCTTCCAGCGCCTGCATCCGAAGGACGCCTACGGCGGCACCGGCATCGGGCTGGCCATGTGCAAGAAGATCGTCGAGTATCACGGCGGTCGGATCTGGCTGGACACCGAGGTCACCGCCGGCACCACGATCCGTTGGACCCTGCCCGGCCCGCCGCCCGCCTCGGACGAGGCGGCTCACCAGGGGCCGTAGGGCCCCATGTTGTTGCGGCCGCCGCCGCGCCGGCCGCCGACCTCCTTGAGCGCGGGGCGCACGTCGACCAGGTAGACGATCGCCGCGACCAGGCCCGCGAGGGTGAACATCAGACCCAAGCCGCCGGTCGGCAGCACGTCGACCACGACCGCGATGCCCAGCAGGATCAGCCAGAAGGACTTCTTCTTCTTGTCGGCGGCGCGGTACGCGTCCTCGCGGCGGAAGGCCGCGTCGAACAGGCAGAAGACCTTGAGCAGGAGAATGCCGAGGAAAAGCCAGGTCAGCGCCTGGTCGAACTTGGCCGTCAGCAGACCATCGGCCATGTCCATGCCCATCGATCCTCCTCTGCGCGGCCGCCGGGTGCCGCCACGTCGTGCGGGGGATTCCAGTCTGGCACGCCGGGCGCGGCCTCGGGGATTCCCGAGGCCGCGCCCCGACGATCGTGACGCGGACGGATCAGGCGCCGGAACCGGTGGTCGGCTCGGCGCCGGTCCCGGCGGCGGGCTTGGTCCGCGGCTTGGCGTCGGCCCGCCCGGTCGCGGTCGCACCGGCCTTCGCCCGGCTCGCGGCCGGCGCGGCCGGGGGTTCGGCGACGGGCGTGGTGTCGTCGTGCCGGTCGCCCCGCTTGACCAGCTTCTCGCCGCGGGCGGCGAGGTCGTCGTAGATCTCCCGGGCCCGGTCGACCTGCGACCTGGCGAAGTCCACCCGGGCCCGGGCGAAGGTCTGGGTACGGTCCGGGAGCGCCTGGATGCGCTCGCGGAGCACCTTCGGGTCGGTGACGACCTCGGTCCGCAACCGCTCGGGCAACTCGCGCAGCTTCTCCACCACCAGGTCGCCCGCGCCGGCGACGGCGTAGAACGGGGTGGTCTCGGTCAGGGTCTTCCTCAGTTCCGTGGCGATCGCCATGGTGTTCCTCACTCCTCATGCCCGTGGATCGAGGTATCGGTGACGGCCCGGCCGGCCTTGCCGTTCTCGCTTGCGTCGGCGGCGCCCGGTACGTCCCGCGCGGCACCGTCCTGTGCGTTCTCCTTGCGGAATGCCTCGTAGATCTCCACGAGCACCCGCTTCTGACGGTCGTTGATCGCCGGATCCGCCATGATCGCGGTGCGCACCTCGCGGTCGCCGTCCTCGCGTTCGTCGAGGATGCCCGCCTGCACGTAGAGCGTTTCGGCCGAGATGCGCAGCGCCTTGGCGATCTGCTGGAGGATCTCCGCGCTCGGCCGGCGCAGACCGCGCTCGATCTGGCTCAGGTAGGGGTTGGAGACCCCGGCCACCTCGGCGAGTTGCCGAAGCGAATATTGCGCGTTGCGGCGTTGCTCCCGGATGTATTCACCCAGCGAGCCGACGTTCAGACCTGCCATGCCCCCAGCATGCACACATCGTGCTTGCTCCTGCAAGCACGATGCTGACAATCGTGAGCACGCTCCCGGACTCGGGGGCCGACCGGCTTCGCCGGCCCCGAGGGATCAGCGCCCGGAAAGCAGGTCCTCCACCTTGGCCTCTCCCTCGCGGTAGCGCCGGGTGATCTCGGCGGCGCAGTCGTCGGCCGTGCGCTGGAGGCGGTGCCGGCGGGAGGACACCTCCTGCTCGTGGCCGGCGAGCTTGTCCAGCGCCTCGCCCAGTTCCGCGTCGGTGTGCGCGGCGAGGTCGGACAGGCCCACGTCGGCGAGCAGTCGCTCGATCCAACTCCGGTATCGATCGGTGCGCGGCGGCTGCACGTTGACGTGCCGGGCGCCCCGGGCGGGCGGTCTGGATTCGGACAGGATCTCGGGCAGTCGGCCCACCACCGGCGATTTCGGCTCGGCGCCGTCCCGGCCGGATCGCCGGGCCAGTTCGGCGCGCAGGATGTCGATTCGCCCCTGGAGCAACCTCCGCAGATAGGACAGATCGTTCTCCTCGCGCTGGGCGTCACGCATGAGTTCGCGAACCCGGCTCAGCGTGAGGGCACGGATGGCCTCCGGGGCCACTCCGTCGGGAAGATCCACCATGAGACGCATCGTGTCATGTCGGGCAGACCGTCGCGTGCCACATGGCGCGGAATCGATCCGGACGGGTGTGCAGAATGGGCCCATGCGTGCCGTCCTGCAAGTGGTGACCGAGGCTTCCGTGACCGTCGACGGGGAGGTGGTCGGCTCGATCGTGGGACCCGGGCTGTGCGTCCTGGTCGGGGTCACGCACACCGACACCCCGGAGATCGCCCGTCGACTGGCCGCCAAGCTGTGGAGCCTGCGCGTGCTGGACGGCGAGAAGTCCTGCTCCGATCTGGCGGCACCACTTCTGGTGATCTCGCAATTCACGCTTTACGGCGACGCCCGCAAGGGTCGTCGGCCCACCTGGAACGAGGCCGCGCCCGGGCCGGTGGCCGAACCGCTGGTGGCCGAGGTGGTCGCGGCGCTGCGGAAGCTGGGCGCCGAGGTGGCCACCGGCGTCTTCGGCGCCGACATGCGCGTCGCGCTGGTCAACGACGGCCCGATGACCCTCGTCGTCGACATGTGAGCCCGGTCGCCACGACGGCGACCCCGAGAAATCCCGGGGTCGCCGGCCGCGCTTCCCGGGGGTTCTCCCCATGTTCCCGGGCTTCGCGGGGAAGGAGAATGGCGACAGGTTCACCGATCGAAGGGGGTTGGACCATGTCGCATCGCGGGCCGTACATCGCGGCCGGGATCGTCGTCGCCATCATCGCGCTGATCGTGCTGCCGTCGTGGATCGCCTGGACCATCGTGGCGGTCGCGATCGGCCTGCCCGTCGTCGCCTACTTCACCCTGGACCGCTCGCAGCGGCGGCGCCTGCACCGCATCCGCCGCCGCGAGATCCGCTAGCGCGTCCGCGCCCGGTCCCCGCGGGGCACGGGCGCGGGGGCGCTACGCGGGGACCACGACCTCCTGCGTCGCCGGCACCCCGCCGGCCAGGAGTTCGGCGTCCACGGCGGTGTTGCGCTTGATCAGCGCGAGCGCGATCGGGCCGAGTTCGTGGTGGCGCGCCGCGCTGGTGACGAACCCGACCTGGCGGCCCGCGAGTTCCACCGGCGCGCCGTGCGCCGGCAGCGTCTCCTGGGTGCCGTCCAGGTGCAGGAAGACCAGGCGCCGCGGCGGGCGACCCAGGTTGTGCACGCGCGCGACCGTCTCCTGCCCCCGGTAGCAACCCTTGTCCAGGTGCACGGCGGTGTCGATCAGGCCCAGCTCGTGCACGATCGTGCGGTGGTCGGTCTCCAGGCCGCGCCGGGGCCGGTGTGCGGCGATCCGCAACGCCTCGTACGCCCACATGCCCGCCGGATGCGCGTGCTCGCGTCCGTACGCCGCCAACCGCTCGCGGGGCAGGAACACCTCGCGGCCGTACTCGGTCGCGCGGATCAGCACATCGTCGGGAGCGTCCCCGCCCGCCTCGTGCACGACGGCGAAGTCGGCGGACACGTCGGCGACCTCGACCCGCAGCATGAAGCGCATCCGGTCCAGGAATTCGACCAGGGCCGGCGCCTCGCCGGGCTCGACGTGGGCCCAGAACGCCTCGCCGTCGTCCACCCCGTACAGCGCGTGCTCGATGTGCCCGTGCGGGCTCAGCACCAGCGTCAGCGTGGCCTCGTGCGGCTTCAGGTCGGTCAGGTGTTGCGTGGTCAGCGAGTGCAGCCAGCTCAGCCGGTCCGGGCCGAGGACCCGGATCACGTCGCGGTGCGACAGGTCGACGAAGCCCTCGCCCGCCTCCAGCCGACGTTGTTCGCGCAGGGGGTCGCCGTAGTGCGCGGCGACGCCGACGTCGGGGGCTTCCGCGGCGACCGCGCCGGGCAGGGTCAACAAAGGGCTCGTGGGCATGTCCCCACAGTACGAGACCCGTCGGATGAACCTCAGTTCGCCCGGGCCGCCGTGCACTCCGCGCAGCGGCCGAAGATCGCGAAGTGCGCGAGGTCGATGTCGAACCCGTGCTCGACGCGCAGCCGCTCGCCCATGCCGGCGGCGACCTCCGTGCCCACCTCGATCACCCGGCGGCAGTCCCGGCAGACCAGGTGCAGATGGCCGCCGGCGTCCGCCGGGTGGTAGGTCGGCGCACCGTGCCCGAGGTGGGTGTGGGTGACCAGGTCGAGCTGTTCGAGCAGTTCGAGAGTGCGGTAGACCGTCGAGATGTTGATCCCGCCCGCGGTCTTGTGCACCTCCACCAGGATCTCGTCCGGTGTCGCGTGGCCCAGGGCGTTCACCGCTTCGAGGACGAGTTGGCGCTGCGGCGTGAGCCGGTAGCCCTTCTCGCGAAGCTCGTGCTTCCAGTCAGTGCTCACGCAGGGAAGTTTACGAGTGCGCGGCGCCCGCCGGACCGGCCGACCGGGCGACTACTCGGCCGCGAGTTCCGCGTCGACCCGCTTGAGCTGGGCGGAGACGTGCGCCTGGAGCGGGTGTCCCATCGCGGCCATGTCGTAGGCGTACATCAACTCGCCCTTGACCAGGCCGTAGAGCCGGTGTCCGGCCGTGTAGTCCTTGGCGTCCTCGGTGCGCGCGACCACGTCGGTGCGCATCTCCAGGCGCGGGCCCTCCACCTTGCCGAGCCAGATCTCCACGATGCCGGTCGGGTGGGCGAGCGTGACGTCGACCGATCCGTCCAGCTTGGAGCGCCAGAAGCCGGTCTCGGTGGCCAACGGGCGCACCCGCTCCCCCGCGTCGTCGAGCAGCCAGGTCCGCGACGTGTAGGTCAGGAACGGCTTGTTCGCGATGTAGCCGAAGGTGACCTGCTGGCCGAAGCGGAACGCCTCGATCGTCGGGTAGTCGCCGACACCGGCGCCTTCCCAGGTGCCGAGCAGGAACGCGAGGGGGACGGCGTCGAAGTGCAGGTCGTCCGGAATTTCGATCATGGTGGGGAGGGCCGCTTCCGAGGGTCGGGTACGGCCGGTCAGCCTACCGGGCGTGGGCTCAGTTCTGGCCCTTGTACAGCTTGGACACGGTCAGCGCGGCGAACCACGCGACGAGGACGCCGACCACGGCCAGCAGCGCAATGAAGAAGATGTGCATCGCCCGGGTGCTCCTCGTGCTTCGTACGGGGCGGCCGGATCGCCCCGGCCGGGTGCCAAACGGCCTCAGTGTATAGGCTGCGGGCCGTGAAGCGATCTCTCGTGGTCAAGGTCACCGCAGGTCAGGACGCGCCGGAGCGCTGCTCCCAGGCGTTCACCGTGGCGTCGGTGGCGCTCGCGTCGGGGGTCGACGTGTCGCTGTGGCTCACCGGCGAGTCGTCCTGGTTCGCGCTGCCCGGGCGGGCCGCCGAGTTCGAACTCCCGCACGCCGCGCCGCTGCCGGATCTGCTCGACGCGCTGCTCGCGGGCGGGCGGGTGACGCTGTGCACGCAGTGCGCGGCGCGGCGCGGGATCACCGGGGACGACGTGCTGCCGGGGGTGCGGATCGCGGGCGCCCAGGTGTTCGTGCAGGAGGCGCTCGCCGACGGGGCCCAGGCGCTGGTGTACTGACCGGCCGGGCCCCGACGCGCCGGTGTCAGTGGCTGATCCCGGAGATGTTCAGGCCGATCACGCCGAGCAGGACCAGGCCGATCGAGATCAGCTTGAGCGGGGACGAGCCCTCGTTCAGCAGCCAGATGCCCACGAGCGCGGTGCCCGCCGCGCCGATCCCGGTCCACACCGCGTAGGCGGGGCCGACCTCCAGGGACTTGAGCGCGTAGGTGAGCAGTCCGAAGCTGCCCAGCGCGCAGACGGCGAAGCCGATGGTGGGCCACAACCGGGTGAATCCGTGACTCTGCTTGAGCATGATGGCGAAGCCGGTCTCCAGGACTCCCGCGATGATCACAATCGCCCATGCCACGTGTTGCCTCCCGGCGTCGCGCCTTGCTCCGGTGCCCCGATGCGCCGGGCGGTTCCCCCCGACGATACGGAAACCTTTCTGCCCCGACGACGGGCGGGACACACCGGGCGCACGACCGGACGGACCGCGCCCCTCCCCCGAGCACGTGGGGAGGGGCGCGGCCGTATCGCACCGAGCGGTGACGGATTCCGTGGGTGTACGTCCGAAGGAGATCCGCCCCGTCGGGGTGTCAGACCGCGATCTCGACCTCGGCGACGGTGCCCTTCTCGGACACCACCACACTGCGGTCCACGGTCGCGCCGGGTACCAGGGCCCGGACAGTCCAGTTGCCGGGGGCCGCGAAGAACCGGAACTCGCCGGTCGCGGACGTGGGCACCTCGGCGGTGAAGTCGCCACCCGCGTCGAGCAGGCGCACGTAACCGTTGATGGGCTGCCCGCCCTTGGTCACCGCCCCCTGGATGATGGTTTCCTTCGCCACGTCAACTCCTGCCAGATCCGGGCCGCCGGCCTTCGCACCGCACATCGTTCCTGCTCCCTGCGTTCGGGTGGGTGTAGCCGTCGGTCACTTGCCGTCGCCGAGCTCGATCGGCACGCCGACCAGCGCGCCGTACTCGGTCCACGAGCCGTCGTAGTTGCGCACGTTGCCCTGCTCGAGCAGCTCGTGCAGGACGAACCACGTGTGCGCGGAGCGCTCGCCGATCCGGCAGTAGGCGATGGTGTCCTTCGCCAGGTCCACACCCTCGCCCTCGTACAGCGCGGTGAGCTCCTCGTTGGTCTTGAAGGTGCCGTCGTCGTTGGCGGCCTTCGACCACGGGATGTTCTTCGCGGTCGGCACGTGGCCGGCCTTCTGCGACTGCTCCTGCGGCAGGTGCGCCGGGGCGAGCAGCTTGCCGGAGAACTCGTCGGGCGAACGCACGTCGACCAGGTTCAGCGAACCGATCGCGGCGAGCACGTCGTCGCGCCAGGCGCGGATCGAGGTGTCCTGCGGCTTGGCCGTGTAGGTGGTCGCGGCGCGCTCGGGCACCTCGACGACCAGCTCGCGGGAGTCGAGCTCCCACTTCTTGCGACCGCCGTCGAGCAGCTTGACGTCGCCGTGACCGTAGAGCTTGAAGTACCAGTAGGCGTAGGACGCGAACCAGTTGTTGTTGCCGCCGTAGAGCACGACGGTGTCGTCGTTGGCGATGCCCTTGGCGGACAGCAGCGCCGAGAAGCCGGCCTCGTCGACGAAGTCGCGCTTGACCGGGTCCTGCAGGTCGTCGCGCCAGTCGATGCGCACCGCACCGCGGATGTGGTTCTTGACGTAGGCGCTGGTGTCCTCGTCGACCTCGACGAGGACGACCTTCGGGTCGTCCAGGTGGGCCTGGACCCAGTCGGCGTCTACCAGAACGTCGGAGCGGCTCATGGGATACCTCCGGTGCAGAAGTGCGCGGGATCTCGCGGATGTCGGGATGCACGTTCGCGACACACGTTCGCGACACACCCGGGCATGCCGCGGCGCCGCCGCATGCGGGGGTGTACGTGTGTCAGGGGTGTTTCACGCGGGAGCCGGGTGCCCGTTCCGCCGTGTCGTCACACGGCTCGGGTCCCGGGGCCGACGGTCGGTCGCGATCCACCGCGGGTGGATCGCCGAACGACGACTGTCGACAAGTCAGTCAGCGCAACACAGGCAGGTCTGCGTGCGGCACAGGTCCACTGCGCGCCGCTTGGTGAGGTCATCCGCCTGTCGCTTCACATCACGATCGTAGGGACGGATGACCGCCGCTGTCATGCATGTCCCATCATGCGAGACAAATGTGTCCGTACTTCGAGACGACCAGGGGATTGATCCCTGTTTGTCATGGTTGTGCGAGTGGAATCTCGATGAGTTGCTCGCCGCCGACGACGGTCCTGACGCTGAAGCGGGTGATCTCGCCGACGGGAATGCCGGTCGCGCCCCGGATCGGATCGGCCGGCGGGTAGTCGCCGTCGGGCACCACCCACGAGGACGCGGTCTCCACCCGGCCCTTGGTGCCGTAGACGTCCAACCGGCAGCGGGTGCCGGGGCGGATCCCGGACAGCGACAGGTCCACGCTGCTGCCCCACGCGGTGGGCGCGTAGCGCAGTTCGGCGCCCGCGCCGGAGCGTGGATCACCCGCGCGCACGGTACGGCCGCCCGGTTGCGCGGGCGGCGTCGCGGTGCCGGGCGGGGTGGCCGGCGCGGTCGGCGGGCCCGGGACCGCGCCCGTCGGCGCCGCCGCGGTGTCCCCGTCGCCGCCGGTGTCGCCGAGCGCCCAGCCGGTGAGGCCCGCCAGCAGCACCAGCACCGCTGCGGCCGCGGCGGCCAGCGAGCGCAGCCGCCGACCCCGGTCGGCCCGCACGGCGGCGGCGGACAACAACCGCGCGGGGGCCGCCCCCTGCGCCGCCGCGCCGCTGGCCCGCGCCTCCGGCTCGCTCAGCCGGGCCAGCATCCGGGGCAGGCCGGCCAGTTCCTCGTACTCGGCCCGGCAGCGCGGGCAGCCGGCCACGTGGGTGCGCACCCGGGCGGCCTCGTCCTCGTCCAGCGCGCCGACCACGAACGCCCCGAGGTCCAGGCGCGCGACCGCACAGCCCAGCGGGGCGGGCGATCCCGGCGGCCGGGCGGGCGGCGGCGGGTTCGTGTCGGGAGTGGTGCCGTTCGTCGTCGTGCCCTCGTCCCCGATGTCCGTCACGGGACCAACCCCCTTTCCTCCAAGGCCACGCGCAGCGCTCGCAGCGCGTAGTACGTCCGTGATTTGACCGTGCCCTCCGGCACGCCGAGGGTCTTGGCCGCGTCGGCCACCGAACTGCCCCGGTAGTAGGTCTCCAGCAACACCGCGCGGTGCTCGGGGCTCAGCGCGGCCATCGCGTCGGCGACGTCCCAGGCGAGCACGGCCCGGTCGAACTCCGCCTCCGCGCCCTCGTCGGGCACCGTCGCGAGCACCGCGTCGCCGGTCTCGGGCGGCCGGGCGCGCCGGGCGCGGCCGACGTCGATCACCACGTTGCGGGCCACGGTGCACAACCAGCCGCGGACCGAGCCCCGGCCGGGGTCGAGGGCCTCGGGGTGGCGCCAGGCCCGCAACAGGGTCTCCTGCACCACGTCCTCGGCCCAGGCCCGGTCACCACCGGTCAGCCGCAGCGCGAACCCCAGGAGGGGGCCGCCGTGTTCGAGGTAGAGGGTGCGGATGACCGCCTCGTCGGCGGTGGATATTCGGGACGCCGAGTGCAGCGGGTCGGCGGCCGGTCGGTCGTCCTCGGGGGCGGTGCGCGCGAGGAAGGCGCGAGCCGCCGCCGGGTCCGCCTGCGCCTCGGCGCCGAGCACGTCCGAACGTTGCAACACACCCGCTTCACGAGCGGACGGGCCCGGCGGTTCATCCCGTGTCCCGGGACGGGACCGGCGGCGTATCCACGGCATGGCCGCATCCTCCCGTGACGAGGCCGCCGATGCACGGTTAATCAGCCGATCATGACCCGGCCCAACAGATACGCGGCCGGCGCGGCGAGCGCGAGCGGCAGGGACACACCGGCGGTGAAGTGCACGAACCGGGACGGATGGTCGTAGCCGGCCACCCGCCGACCGAGCAGCGCGAGCGCCGCCGCACCGGCCCCGAGCAGCGCGGCGTACGGCGCCTCGCCGCCGAGCGAGATCGCCGCCGCCGCGCCCGCCGCGGCGCCGAGCAGCCAGGACGGGATCGGCGCGATCGCCGGGGGCAGCGGAACCGCCCGGACCAGCGTCGCGACACCCGCCGCCAGCACCGCCGGCACCACCGCCGCGCCCGCGTCGATCGGCCCGCCCGACAGATCGCCCGCGACCAGATAGGCCACGTCGAAGGCGGTGATCAACGCGGCCGAGGTGGTCACCGTCAGCGCCGGCAACAACTCGCCCGGCCGGGCCCCGCTCCGGGCCTGCAGGGCCAACGTCACCAACAACGCGCCGGCGAGCACCGCCGGCACACTCGCCAGCCCCTGCTCGCCCTTGGCGTAGACCGCCGCGTCGGTACCGAACGCGACCAGCACCACCAGCGCGATGCCCTGGCGCGCCGGCCACATGCCGTTCAGCCGGAACCACCCGACGGCGGTGAGCACCTGGAGGAACGCGACCCCCAGGAGCAGGGCGGGCTTCCCGGCGATCGCGGTGACCGCGAGCGCGCCGGCCAGCCCGACCGTGCACAGTCCCGGCAGCAGGCCGGGCGGATCCCAGATCGGCGTCGCGGTCGACCGCGAGGCGCGCGTGGGCGAGTCGCCGCGCCGGGGCGCGGGCACCGGGAGCGACGCGCGGTCGGGATCGGACTTTGTCCCGACCCGGAGGTCGAGCTCGGCCGCGTGGTCGACGCCCGGATCGAACTCGACACCGGGATCGAAGTCGGTGCCGGGATCGAAGTCGGTGCCGGCGGCGAAGTCCGTGCCCGCCCCCACACCGAACTCGGCGCCGTAGTCGGCCCCCGGCGCGAACTCCGGCTCGAAGCCGGTCTCGTAGCCGCCGTGCCCACCCGCGTCGTCCACGATGGCCGGCATCACCTCGGTCGCGCCGGCGTACTCGCCCCGGCCGTGTTCGCCGTAGTGGGGCTCGCCCTGGTGCGGGACCCCGCCGTACCCGTCGCCGCCGTAACCCCCGAATCCGGGTTCGGTGATCGCGGGCAGTACGTCGGTCGCGCCGTCGTAGCCGTAGCCGCCGCCCGGAGCCGGCACACCCGGCGGATCCGGATAGCCGTAGCCGCCGCCCGCCGGGCCCGCCGTCGGGTCCTGGTAGCCCTGCGGATACTGCTCCGCCCCGTAGCCGTAGGCCCCGTGGTCGGTCTGCTGCGGGTGCGGCTGTCCGTACTGCCCCGCCTGCGCCGGGACACCGCCGTAGGGCTCGACGGGCTGCCCGCCGTACGGCTGCCCCGGATAACCCTGGGCGAGCTGCTCCCCCGGGTATCCGGCGGCCGGGTCGTAGCCGCCCTGCTCCTCGTATCGGTCGCCCGTCGGGCGCCCGTCCGGGCCGCTCATCCGCCGGCGAAGGGGGGCAGGACCTCGACGGTGCCGCCCTCGGTCAGGACGACCGCCGCGTGGTCACGCCGGCCGACCGGGTCCCCGTCCACCACGAACGAGCAGTTCGCGACCACCGCGTCGAAGCGGGTCGAGCCGCCGTGGAGCTCCCGGGCCCGGCGCAGCGCCTCGGCGAGGGTGGCCGCGTCGTACGGCTCCTCCGGCGTGCCCGCGGCCTCCTTCGCCGCGGCCCAGTACCGCATGGTGCCGACCGCCATCGCGCGCCCTCCCGTGTGTCTGCGTCGTGTGTTGGGTGTCCCGGTGTGCCGGTGTCCCGGTGTGTCGATGCGCCGTCCCGGTGCCGACCGGCGCCGAGGCGTGCAGCATCCATGATGACGCCTCGGGACGAGCCCTTCGGTCCGCCCGGCGCGCGGATCACCCTTCGGTGCGCGCCCGGGCCCACCGGCCGATCCGGTCCACCAGCTCGGCGTCGACCGCGTTCTCGGCGTGCCCGAGGCCGGGTTCGATCCACAACTCCTTCGGCGACCGGGCCGCGGCGTGGATCTGCCGGGGGTGGTCGAGCGGGAAATAGGGGTCGCGATCGCCGTGCACCACGAGCAGCGGCGTGGGCGTGAGCGCGGCGGCGGCCTCGAACGGGGCGAGCGGGACCGGATGCCAGGGCTCGGCGGAGATCCGGGTGCCGAGCGCGAGCCGGGCGAGCACCCGGCCGGTCGGGCGTTCGATCGCGAAGTGCACCCGGCGCATCGGCGCGGTCCCCCGGTAGTACCAGCGGGCGGGCGCGCTGACCGCGACCACCGCCGCGGGCCCGGTGTACAGCGCCGCGTGCCGCAGCACGACGCCGCCGCCCATCGAGAAGCCGACGGTGACCACTCGGCGGTAGCCGAGCCGACGGCCCCAGCCGATCGCGGCCTCCAGGTCGCGCACCTCGCGGTCGCCGACCGTGCTCAGCCCGGTGGACGCGCCGTGTCCGCGAAAGTCGAACCCGATCACCCCGCCGTGCCGGCGCAGGCCGCGCAGCACCGCGCGGACCGCCGGTCGCCGCCACGATCCGGTGAACCCGTGGGCGACCACGAAGACCCGATCGAGTGCCCCGGAGCCCACCGCGGATTCGGCCGCGGGCCCGTGTACGGCGCTGATCCGCACGTCGTCGTCGGTGCACAACACGGCCTGCTCGGGTGCAGGCATTCCGGTGAACGGCGGGTCGTCGGATGTCCGGTGGGGTGTCCGCAGTGCGGGAAGATCCCCGGGTGGGTCGGTTCCTCGAGACATGTTCGCTATCCTGGCCCCGCAGGCTCTCCTCCGATGACGGGCACACCCCAAGGACCCCGGTAGTGGTTCCCCAACGGTTACGGAATCGGACGAGTCGGCGACCGATGAAGGATCCGGGCGACGATGCCCCGGGTCCTTTCGTGTTTTGTGCCTGTTTTTGGGAGGTGTCCCGTTGAGTGCCCTGCTGCTGCTCACGAACGCGCTCCAGCCGTCTGCCGAGGTGCTGCCCGCGCTCGGACTGCTGCTGCACCAGGTACGGGTGGCCCCGGCCGAGGCCTCCGCCCTGGTCGACGCGCCCGCCGCCGACGTCATCCTGGTCGACGGCAGGCGTGACCTCCCCCAGGTGCGCAGTCTGTGTCGGGTCCTGCGGACCACCGGGGTCGGCGCCCCCCTGGTCCTGGTGGCCACCGAGGGCGGCCTGGCCGCGCTGACCGCCGACTGGGGCGTCGACGACGTGCTCCTGGACACCGCCGGGCCGGCCGAGGTCGAGGCCCGCCTGCGTCTGGCGATCGGCCGGCTCCAGGCGGCCCAGGGCGCGGAGGACGAGCCCACCGAGATCCGCAACGGCGACCTGAGCATCGACGAGGCCACCTACAGCGCGAAGCTGCGCGGACGGGTGCTCGATCTGACGTTCAAGGAGTTCGAGTTGATCAAGTACCTCGCGCAGCACCCGGGCCGGGTGTTCACCCGGGCCCAGTTGCTGCAGGAGGTGTGGGGATACGACTACTTCGGCGGCACCCGCACGGTGGACGTGCACGTGCGCCGACTGCGGGCCAAGCTCGGGCCGGAGCACGAGTCGCTGATCGGCACCGTGCGCAACGTCGGCTACCGGTTCGTGGTGCCCGACCGGGGTGTCGGGGACGTAGCGGTCGCCGAGCGGGTGTGAGTCCGCACACCCGAGCGACACGCGTCCGCGCACCCGGGCGACCGGCCCGTTGCGACCGCCGCCGACCGACATCCGCAAGTGAACCCCGCCCAGTCGGCCGACGAGGCGGCACATCCGACGCCCATACCTACAAAACAGACTTATCCGGAAGAACGCGGAGGACCGTCCCGTTGCCGCGTCCAGGTTGTGAACTCCCGTGAGCCGCGCCGGTCCTCGTCCCTACAATGACCGCGTGCCCAAAGTGACCCGCGACGACGTCGCCCGCCTCGCGGGGACCTCCACCGCGGTGGTCTCCTACGTCGTCAACAACGGCCCGCGCCCGGTCGCCCCGGCCACGCGCGAGCGTGTACTCGCGGCCATAGACAAGCTCGGCTACCGCCCCGACAGCGTGGCCCAGGCGATGGCCAGCCGCCGCACGAACCTGATCGGATTGGTGCTGCCCGACGCCCGGCAGGCGTTCTTCGCCGAACTCGCGCACACCGTCGAGCAGGCCGCGTTCGAGCAGGGCCGGCTGGTGCTGATCGGCAACTCCGACTACGAGGACGACCGCGAACTGCACTACGTGCGCGCGTTCCTCGGCATGCAGGTGTCCGGCCTCGTGCTGGTCAGCCAGGGCCCGTCCGAACGCGCCGCGCGCGAGATCGCCACCCGCGACGTGCGGGTGGTGCTGATGCACCGCCAACCCGACGCGCTGGGCGGCGACGCGGTCATCCTGGACGACGTCCAGGGCGCCTACACGGCGGTCCGGCACCTGGTGGACACGCACGGCTTCACCCGGGTGGACTGCCTCGGCGGACCGCCCACCACCCCCGACTCGGGCGACCCGGTCACCGACCACGTCACCGGCTGGCGGCGGGCGCTGGCCGAGCGCGGACTGCCCACCGAGGGCCTGCTGCACGAGGCGCCCTTCGGCCGCTTCGGCGCCTACCAGGTCGCGCTGTCCCTGCTGTCCGGGCCGGACCGGCCCCGGGCGCTGTTCTGCTCGACCGACGACCAGGCGATGGGCGTGCTGCACGCGGCGCGCGAGGTGGGCCTGCGGGTGCCGGACGACCTCGCGGTGGTCGGCTTCGACGACATCGCCGAGGCGGCCATCGCCGACCCGCCGCTGACCACGGTCACCTCCGACCGGCCGGGCATGGCCCGCGCCGCGGTGGAGCTGGCGCTCGAACGCGAACCGGCCGCGGCCGGCGACCCTCGGGTGCGCACCTTCCCCTCCACGCTGGTGGTCCGGCGCAGCTGCGGCTGCGGCTGACCGCCGCGCCCGACGGCCCCGCGACGCCCTTCGGCGCCGCTCAGTACCGTGGACGTCATGGACCTCGCGGATGTGTCGATCGAGACGGTGAATCGGGCCTCGGCGGATGACGCCGCCGCCGTACTGGCCCTTGCGGAGGCGGCGGCCGGCGTCGACGGCGCGGCGCCGCTGTCCGAGCAGTCCCGGCTGGAGCTGCGCCACGGCGCGCCCTCGGCCCGCGAACTGCTGGCCCGCGACGCCTCGGGGATCGTCGGCTTCGCGCATCTCGACGGCGCGGACCCGGTGGACGGACCCGCCGCCGAACTGTTCGTGGTGCCGGCCGCGCGCGGCGCGGGCCTGGGGCGGGCGCTGCTCGAAGCCGTGCTCGCCGAGGCCGCGCGGGTCGACGAGCGGGGCCGGCTGCGGGTGTGGGCGCACGGCAAGCTGCCGGCGGCCGGGCGGCTGGCCGAGGCGCTGGACTTCACCGCGTTCCGCGAGTTGTGGCAGATGCGCCGGGTGGCCGACACCCCGGTGCCCGAGGTCGCCACGCCCGCCGACGTCCGGCTGCGCACCTTCCGCCCGGGCGTGGACGACCGGGCCTGGCTCGCGCTGAACGCGAAGGCGTTCGCCCACCACCCGGAGCAGGGCGCGTGGACCGCCGAGGACCTGACCCGGCGGTTCGCCGAGCCGTGGTTCGACCCGGCCGGCTTCTTCCTCGCCGAGGACGCGGGCACCGGCGAGCCGCTCGGGTTCCACTGGACCAAGACGCACCCCGCGACGGCGGACTCGGGCCCGCTGGGCGAGGTGTACGTGGTCGGCGTCGACCCGGCCGCGCAGGGTCGCGGCCTGGGCGCGCTGCTGACCGCGGTGGGCCTGCGACACCTGGCCGAGCGCACCGTCGACGGTGTGCCGCTCGCCGAAATATTGCTCTATGTGGACGCGGACAACGAGCCGGCGGTCAAGGTCTATACCCGTTTGGGCTTTCGTGTGCATACAGTCGATGTGATGTACCGACGTTGAACACCGTGTGAAACCTGGCGAACAACTGTTTCGGGTCGCCTTCGTACAGGTGCACATAGACCGTCGCGAAAAGACAATGGTCTGATGAACGCCGAGACGCCCGCCGCACGATCCTCCCGACACCTCACCGTCGCCGTGCCGCCGGCGAAGACCGGCGGCACCGTGGCCGTCACCACGGCTCCGGCGCACGCGGAGTCCGAGCTGCCCCCGGACCGGTTCCTGGACCGCGAGGGCAGCTGGCTGGCGTTCAACGAGCGGGTGCTCGAACTCGCCGAGGATCCGAGTACCCCGCTGCTGGAGCGGGCTCGATATCTGGCCATCTTCGCGTCCAACCTCGACGAGTTCTTCATGGTCCGGGTGGCCGGCCTCAAGCGCCGGATCGCCACCGGCCTGGCCGTGCGCGCGGCGAGCGGACTGCAGCCGCGCGAGGTGCTGGAGAACATCTGGTCGCGCAGCCGCGCGCTGATGGCCCGCCACTCCACCTGCTTCCACCACGACGTGCTGCCCGCGCTCGGCGAGGCCGACATCCAGCTGCTGCGCTTCGACGACCTCACCGACGGCGAGCGGCAGTCGCTCTACGCGCTCTTTCGCGAGCGGGTCTTCCCGGTGCTCACCCCGTTGGCGGTCGACCCGGCGCACCCCTTCCCGTACATCTCCGGCCTGTCGCTGAACCTGGCCGTGATCGTGCGCAACCCGCGCTCGGGCAACGAGCACTTCGCCCGGGTCAAGGTGCCGCCGCTGCTGCCGCGTTTCGTGGAGACCTCGCCGGCCCGCTTCGTGCCGCTGGAGGAGGTGATCGCCGAGTTCCTGGGCGATCTGTTCCCGGGCATGGACGTGCTCGGCCACCACGCGTTCCGGGTCACCCGCAACGAGGACCTGGAGGTGGAGGAGGACGACGCGGAGAACCTGCTCCAGGCGCTGGAGCGGGAGCTGATGCGCCGCCGGTTCGGCCCGCCGGTCCGGCTCGAGGTCGAGGAGACCATCGACCCGCACGTGCTGGACCTGCTGGTGCGGGAGTTGGGCGTGGGCGAGAAGGAGGTCTACCCGCTGCCGGGGCCGCTGGACCTGACCGGGCTGCACGCGATCGCCGACCTGGACCGGCCGGAGCTGAAGTTCGGCCGCTTCGTCGCCGGCACCCACCGCGACCTGGCCGAGGTGGAGACCGCGCAGGCCGCCGACGTGTTCGCCGCGATGCGCAAGCGCGACATCCTGGTCCACCACCCCTACGACTCGTTCGCGACCTCGGTCCAGGCCTTCCTGGAGCAGGCCGCGGCCGATCCGAACGTGCTCGCGATCAAGCAGACCCTGTACCGCACCTCGGGCGACTCGCCGATCGTGGACGCGCTGGTGGACGCGGCCGAATCGGGCAAGCAGGTACTGGTCCTGGTCGAGCTCAAGGCCCGCTTCGACGAGCACGCCAACATCACCTGGGCGCGCAAGCTGGAGCAGGCCGGCTGCCACGTCGTGCACGGCGTGGTGGGCCTGAAGACGCACTCCAAGCTGTGCCTGGTGGTGCGCCAGGAGGGCGACGCGCTGCGCCGCTACTGCCACATCGGCACCGGCAACTACAACCCGAAGACCGCCCGGCTCTACGAGGACCTGGGCCTGCTGACCGCCGACCCGCAGGTCGGCGAGGACATGTCGAACCTGTTCAACCGGCTCTCCGGCTACTCGCGCGCGCAGTCCTTCCGGCGCCTGCTGGTCGCGCCGCACTCGCTGCGCAACGGACTGGTCGAGCGGATAGAGCGGGAGGTGGCCAACCACGAGGCGGGCCTGCCCGCCTACGTCCGGCTGAAGTCCAATTCGCTGGTGGACGAGCTGGTGATCGACGCGCTGTACCGCGCCTCGCAGGCGGGCGTCCCGGTGGACCTGTGGATCCGCGGCATCTGCGCGCTGCGGCCGGGCGTTCCCGGGTTGTCCGAGACCATTCGAGTGCGCAGTATTCTCGGCCGATTTTTGGAACACTCGAGGGTGTGGGTCTTCGCCGGCGGCGGCGAGCCCGAGGTGTGGATCGGCAGCGCCGACCTGATGCACCGCAACCTCGACCGCAGGGTCGAGGCCGCGGTGCGGCTGCGCGGCGATCGACACCGCGACGAGATGACGTCCTTCATGGACCTGGGGATGAGCGCGGAGACCGCGTCCTGGCACCTCGACCGGGACGGTACGTGGACCAGGCACGCGACGGCGGCCGACGGCACCCGGCTTCGCGACGTGCAGGAGCACCTCATCGAGACCCGGAGGCGCAGACGTGGGCCGGAGTAGCAAGCAGGCGACGACCATTCCCCGACCCCGCGCGGCGGCCGAGGACACCTCCGCCGGCGAGATCCTGCTCGCCCACCTGGTGGGCGAGGCGGGCGCGTTCATCGACCAGTTGCCCTGCCTGGGCGCCGGCGAGGAGGACGCCGCGCACCAGGCGCGGGTGGCCGCCAGACGCATCCGCAGCGCGCTGGCCACCTGCGCGCCGCTGCTCGACCCGGAGCCCGCCGGCCGCCTGCGCACCCGGCTGCGCGAGGCCGCTGACGCGCTGGCCGGCGAGCGCGACTCCGAGGTATTGCTCGAGCGGCTGCTCGCGGACCTGGACGCGTTGCCCGAGCGGCCGGGGACGGTCCGGGCCCGGGCGCTGGCCGAGCGCCGACTGCGCGGCGACCTGGGCTCCGGACGGGCCCGGGCGCTGGCCGCGCTCGACTCGGGACTGTTCACCACGCTGTCCGCCGAATTGGTGGAGCCGGCCCTGGGGCTGACCTTCACCGCCCGGGCGGCGGACCCGGGCGCCGAGGTGGTGCCGAAGCTGGTGGCCCGCACGCTGCGCCGACTCGACCGGGCCGCCGACGCGCTGCCACTGGTCGCGGCGGGGGTGCCGTATCCGGACCCGGTGGACGATCCCGGCTTCTCCCCGTACGCGGGCAGCGACGACGAGGCGTGGCACCGGGTGCGGATCCTGGCCAAGCGGGCCCGCTACGCCGCCGACATGTGCGTGCCCGCGTTCGGCGCGCCCGCCGCCCGGCTGGCCCGGCGGCTCAAGGCGGTCACCGAGGTCCTGGGCATCCACCAGGACGCCTGCATCGCGGCCGACGCGGTGGCCGACCTGGCGGCCACGCCCCGGATCGGCGGGCCCGCCTCGTTCGTGCTCGGCGAGTTGTACGCCCGCGAGCGGTGGGCGGCGACGGCGCAGCGCTACGCCTTCACCCGGGTCTGGCCGGGGGCCTACGCGCACGACGTCAGGTCGTGGCTCGATGGATGACCCACCCGGGGCGGCCGAGCCCGCGCACGATCCGGTGCTCGCCGCGGGTGGGGTGTTGTGGCGGCGGACCCCCGACGGGACGCAGGTGGCGCTGGTGCACCGGCCGCGCTACGACGACTGGTCCTTCCCCAAGGGCAAGCTGGAGCCCGGTGAGCCCGCGGTGGTCGCCGCGGTGCGCGAGATCGCCGAGGAGACCGGTTTCCGGGCCGTGCTGGGCCGGGAGTTGGGGGTGCGCAGCTATCCGATGCGCTCGCGCGGTCGGATCAAGATCAACCGCTACTGGGTGGCGGAGGCGGTGTCGGGCGGGTTCACCCCCAATCACGAGGTGGACCGGATGTGGTGGGGCGCGCCGGAGGAGGCCGCGGAGCGGAGCGGGACGCCGGACTACACCGTGTCGTTGACCGAGGCGTTTCGCACCGGGCCGCCGCCGGCGACGGTGCCGGTCGTGGTGTTGCGCGCGGGCCCGGCGTTCGCCCTCGATCTGGTGCCGATGCTGGCCGCGTTCGCGCCGGTCGAGGTGTACGGGTGCGCGGAGCCGGACGCCGCCGCGACGGTGGCGCCGTATGTGGCGGCGGCCGGGGCGCGGGTGCGCGCGGCCGCCGCGTCGCCCGCCGAGGCGGTGCGCGCGGGTCGGCCCGCGCTGCTGTGTACGCCCGTCCCGGACCTGCCCGCGACCGTCTCCGGGGCCGGCTCGCCCCGGCTGCCGGCGGAGCCGTTGTTGCCCGGCGAATTCGCCGTGTTGCACACGTGGGCGGGGCGGGTGGTGGCCGCGGGCCGATACGCCCCCTATCCGACGGGAAGCTGAGCGCTTGGTCAAGCCGTGATCACGGTTTACCGAACGTCACTCGGCGTCCATCTGAACGCGGGATGAACGTCGTTCAGGCGTCACCACAAAGCCCCAGTTCGCGGGTAGTAAATGGCTACATGAACGGACAATTCATCCAGCGGTCGGCTTATCTGACTCGACCGTTCGAGTTCACCCTCGGTTCACTTTCCGCGGCGGATCGCTTCATTCACACGGCCTAACTTCATGCATGACGGCGACCGCTCGGGTCGTCGCGACCACGAGCAGAGTTCGATCGAAAGGGAGCGCCGTGACCATTCGGCCCCGCAGTGTCCGTCGCGGTATCGGCTTCACCGGCCTGGCACTCGCCGGCGCGCTCACGCTGGCCGCGTGTGGCTCCGACGACAACAGCTCGGGTGACGACAAGAAGTCGTCCACGAAGGCTGCGTCCGCCCCCGGCGCGGAGGCCCCCAAGGGTGACTGCGGCACCGGCAAGCTCGCCGCCGCCGGCTCCAGTGCCCAGAAGAACGCGATGGACGAGTGGATCAAGGCGTACCAGGCCAAGTGCTCGGGTGCCACGATCGACTACGCGTCCTCGGGTTCGGGCACCGGCCGCCAGTCGTTCTTCGACAAGCAGGTCACCTTCGCGGGCTCCGACTCGGCGCTCAAGCCGGAAGAGGTCACCAAGGCCGCCGCCGCGTGCGCGCCGGGCCAGGCGATCAACCTCCCGATGGTGACCGGCCCGATCGCGGTCGCGTACAACGTCTCCGGCGCCAAGGACCTGGTCCTGGACGCGAAGACGATCGCCGGCATCTTCTCCGGCAAGATCACCAAGTGGGACGCCGCCGAGATCAAGGCGCTGAACCCGAACGCGCAGCTGCCCGGCACCGCGATCCAGCCCGTGCACCGGTCCGAGGCCTCCGGCACCACCGAGAACTTCACCAAGTACCTCAAGGCCGCCGCCGGCGCCGACTGGACCTTCGACGCGGCCCAGGACTGGAAGGCCCCGGGCGGCCAGGGCGCCAAGGGCAGCGAGGGCGTCGCGCAGATCGTGAAGTCGACGCAGGGCGCGATCACCTACGTGGAGCAGTCCTACGCGGAGAACGCGGGTCTGAGCATCGCCGCGATCAACACGGGCGCGTCGGCTCCGGTCAAGCTCACCCCCGAGGCCGCGGGCAAGGCCGTCGAGGCGGCCAAGATCGCGGGCACGGGCAACGACCTGAAGCTGTCGGTCGACTACGCGACCAAGGCCGAGGGCGCCTACCCGATCATCCTCGTCACCTACGAGATCGTGTGCGAGAAGGGCACCGCGGCGGACAAGCTCCCGCTGATGAAGTCCTTCCTCACCTACACCTCCAGCGTCGAAGGCCAGAAGGTCCTGGCGGGCATCGGCTACGCGCCGCTCCCGACGACGGTCGCGGACAAGGTTCGCGCCGCCGTGGCCGGTCTGTCCTAGTTCGATTCCGAGCGACCGACTCGTACGGAGAGAGATGTCCACCACCACCCCCACCGCACCGGCGGACCCCGAGCGCAAGGCCCCACCGGCCAAGCAGCGCACGAAGGTTCGGCTCGGCGACCGGATCTTCTCCGGCGCCGCGCGCGGTGCCGGCATCAGCCTGCTCGTCATCATGGCCGCGATCGCGATCTTCCTCGTGGTCAAGGCGACGGACGCACTGTCGGAGAACAACGGCAGCTTCCTGACCGACCAGGGCTGGGACCCGAACGCGGCGAAGCCCGCCTTCGGTGTCGTCACACTGGTGTTCGGCACGGTTGTCAGCGCCACCATCGCGATGATCATCGCGGTGCCGGTCGCGGTGGGGGTGGCGCTGTTCATCACGCACTACGCACCCCGGCGGATCGCCCAGACGCTCGGCTACATCGTCGACCTGCTGGCCGCGGTGCCCAGCGTGGTCTACGGCCTGTGGGGCTACATCTTCCTGGCGCCCAAGCTGCTCGGCCTGCACTCGTGGCTGGCCGACTACCTCGGTTGGATCCCGATCTTCGACAAGGAGCAGGCGGGCGTCACCGCACGCACCCTGTTCACCGTCGGCATCGTGCTGGCCATCATGATCCTGCCGATCATCGCGGCGGTCACCCGTGAGGTCTTCCTCCAGGTGCCCCGCGCCCACGAGGAGGCCGCGCTCGCGCTCGGCGCCACCCGCTGGGAGATGATCCGGGTCGCGGTACTGCCCTACGGCAAGCCCGGCATCATCAGCGCCTCGATGCTCGGCCTCGGCCGCGCGGTCGGCGAGACCATCGCGGTCGCGATGGTGCTCTCCCCCAGCTTCGAGGTCTCGGTCCACATCCTGGACCCGGGCAACAACACGATCGCGGCCAACATCGCGAACCAGTTCGGCGAGTCGGGCGACATCGGCCGCGGCGCGTTGATCGCCTCCGGCCTCGTCCTGTTCATCATGACGCTGCTCGTCAACGGCGCCGCGCGCGTCGTCATCAACCGGCGCAAGGCGTTCTCTGGAGCGAACTCATGACCGTCCTGGACACGGGCGACAAGCGCCCGGGCATCGGCACGGACGCGGCCGAGGGCGGTCGCGGGGGTCTGGCCGATCCGCGCGCGGCGTCGCTGACCCGGCGCACCCTGCCGCGTCAGGTGCCGTGGGCGATCGCCGGCGGCGGCGTGCTGCTGACCATCGTGTTCAAGCTGACCCTGGACAACTGGGCGCTCGCGGTCTTCCTCGCCGGCGTGATCTTCATCGTCGCGCTCTCCGCCGTCTCGTGGCGCTTCGAGGACGCGCGGCGGGCCCGGGACCGGTTCGCCACCAGCCTGATCTCCACCACGTTCGTGCTCGCCGTGCTTCCGCTGGTCTCGCTGCTCGGCTACACGATCCAGCGCGGCGTCGACAAGCTCACCCCGTACTTCCTGTCCCACTCGATGCGCGGCGTGGGCGCCCGGGACGACACCGGCGGCGTGTACCACGCGATCATCGGCACCCTGGAGCAGGTCGGCCTGGCCACCCTGATCGCGGTCCCGATCGGTCTGCTCACCGCGATCTACCTGGTCGAGTACGGGCGCGGCCGGCTGGCCAAGACGGTGACCTTCTTCGTCGACGTGATGACCGGTCTGCCGTCGATCGTCGCGGGTCTGTTCATCTACGCCTTCTGGATCCTGATGCTCGGCTTCGAGGCCTCCGGCTTCGCCGGGTCGCTGGCGCTGATGATCCTGATGTTGCCGACGGTGGTGCGCTCCGCCGAGGAGATGCTCAAGCTCGTCCCGAACGAGCTGCGCGAGGCCAGCCTGGCGCTCGGCATCCCGAAGTGGCGCACCGTGCTCAAGGTCGTGCTGCCCACCGCGTTCGGCGGCATCGTCACCGGCGTGATGCTCTCCATCGCCCGCGTGATCGGCGAGACCGCCCCGCTGCTGCTGCTCGTCGGGCTCACCCAGTCGATCAACACCGACCCCTTCTCGGGGTGGCAATCGGCGCTGCCGCTCTACGTGTTCGACCAGAACCACGCCGGCAACAAGTTCGCCGAGGAACGGGCCTGGGCCGCGGCACTCACGCTGATCCTCATCGTGATGATCCTCAACCTGGCGGCGCGGCTGATCGCCCGCTGGAAGGCACCGAAGGCGGGCCGATGAAGGCCACGACGAGGACCCGTACGGCCGACCGCGGCACCG
Source organism: Embleya hyalina (assembly GCF_003967355.1). Classification (GTDB taxonomy): domain Bacteria; phylum Actinomycetota; class Actinomycetes; order Streptomycetales; family Streptomycetaceae; genus Embleya; species Embleya hyalina. Next base: position 416,753 of record NZ_BIFH01000015.1, read on the forward strand.
ACATCCGCACCGATCCAGAGGCAGGAATGACCAAGCGCATCGAAGTTGCCGGGCTCAACGCCTACTACGGCTCGCACAAGGCCGTCGAGGACATCTCGATGACCATGGAGCCGCGTTCGGTCACGGCCTTCATCGGTCCCTCCGGCTGCGGCAAGTCCACCTTCATCCGCACCCTGAACCGGATGCACGAGTTGATCCCGGGCGCCTCCGTGGACGGCTCGGTCGCGCTCGACGGGCAGGACCTGTACGGCAGCGACATCGACCCGGTGGCGGTGCGCCGCACGGTCGGCATGGTGTTCCAGCGGCCCAACCCCTTCCCGACCATGTCGATCTACGACAACGTCGCGGCCGGGCTCAAGCTCGCCGGGATCAAGCGCAAGGGCGACCTGGACGCGATCGTCGAGCGGTCGCTGCGCGGCGCCAACCTGTGGACCGAGGTCAAGGACCGGCTGAACAAGCCCGGCGCGGGCCTGTCCGGTGGCCAGCAGCAGCGACTGTGCATCGCGCGCGCGATCGCGGTCGAGCCGCAGGTGCTGCTGATGGACGAGCCGTGCTCGGCCCTGGACCCGATCTCCACGCTGGCGATCGAGGACCTGATCGCGCTGCTCAAGGAGCGCTACACGATCGTGATCGTGACACACAACATGCAGCAGGCGGCCCGTGTCTCGGACAAGACCGCGTTCTTCAACCTGGCCGGCCCGGGTCAGCCCGGCAAGCTGGTGGAGATCGGCGACACCGAGACGATCTTCTCCGCGCCGACCGAGGAATCCACCGCCGACTACATCGCCGGCCGGTTCGGCTGACGGATCGACGCACCGAGCGACGAGTCGACGGACCGCCGACATGGACACGCGAGAGGGCCCGCACCGGATTCGGTGCGGGCCCTCTCGTCCGTTATGCAACGCTTGTGCCACCTGTGGCATCCGCGCCGTCCGGGCCGAATACCGCGTGCGTCCTGCATTACGCGCGCGGCGCGCGGCCCCGGGGTCAGCCCACGATCAGGTGGGCGATCCCGTAGGTGCCCGCCGCGACCAGACCCGCGGCCGGCATCGTGGTGAACCAGCCGATCAGGATGTTCTTGGCGACGCCCCAGCGCACCGCCTTGACCCGCTTGGTCGCGCCCACGCCCATGATCGCCGAGGTGATGATGTGCGTGGTGGAGATCGGCGCCTTGAAAACGTAGGCCGTGGTGTACAGGATCGACGCGGCCGTGGTCTCGGCGGCGAAGCCCTGCGGCGGATCCAGCTCGATGATCTTGCGGCCGAGGGTGCGCATGATCCGCCATCCGCCCGCGTAGGTGCCGGCCGAGAGCGTGATGGCGCAGGCGAGCTTGACCCACACCGGAATGCCGTCGCCCTCGTGGTGCCCGCTGATCACCAGCGCCATCACCACGATGCCCATCGTCTTCTGGGCGTCCTGGATGCCGTGCCCGAGCGCCATGCCGGCCGCCGAGACGGTCTGCGCGAGCCGGAATCCGCGCTTGGCCTTGTGCGGGTTGGACCTGCGGAACAGCCAGATGATCCCGACCATCACCAGATAGCCGGCCACCAGGCCGACCACCGGCGACAGGAACATCGGGATGACCACTTTTTCCAGCACGCCGTCCCAGTAGACGGTGCTGGAGCCCGCGAGCGCGGCGCCGACCAGGCCACCGAACAGTGCGTGCGACGAGGACGAGGGCAGTCCGAAGTACCAGGTCAGCAGGTTCCAGAAGATCGCGCCGACCAGCGCCGCGAACAGGATGACCAGACCTTGATGGCCCTCGGGGGTGGAGATCAGCCCTTCGCTGACGGTCTTCGCGACACCTTCGCCGAGGAAGGCGCCGGCGAGGTTCATCACCGCGGCCATGGCCAGCGCCGCCCGCGGGGTCAGTGCCCGGGTGGACACCGAGGTGGCGATGGCGTTGGCCGAGTCGTGGAAGCCGTTGGTGTAGGTGAAGAAGAGCGCGACGCCGATGACGATGATCAGACCAGTGAGTTCCACTGGGTCAGGACTCCTTGACGGCGATCGTCTCGACCGTGTTCGCCACGTGCTCGAACCCGTCGGCGGCCTCTTCGAGCACGTCGACGATGCCCTTGAGCTTGAGCACGGTCAGCGCGTCGTACGCCCCGCTGAACAGGTGCGCCAGCAACTTGCGGTGGATCTGGTCGGCCTGGTTCTCGAGTCGGTTGATCTCGATCCAGTACTCGGTCAGGTCCTTCATCGTGCGCAGCCGGGGCATCGCCTCGGCGGTCAGCTCCGAGGCCCGCACGAGCACCTCGATCTGGTCCGCGACCTGGGGCGGGAGTTCGTCGAGCTGGTACAGCACGACCAGGTCGACCGCCTCTTCCATGTAGTCCATGACGTCGTCGAGTTGCGAGGCGAGCGCGTAGATGTCCTCGCGGTCGAACGGCGTGATGAAGGAGGCGTTGAGCTGGCGCATGATCGCATGCGTGGTGTCGTCACCGGCATGCTCGGCCGCGCGCATCCGTTCGGCGATCTCCGGACGAGCGGAGACCTCTGCGCCGAGCAACTCCGTCAGGAGCTTGGATGCGGTGACCAGGTTGCTCGCCGCTGCGGCGAACATGTCGTAGAAGCTCGTCTCCCTGGGGGTCAGACGCAATCGCACTTGAGGTCTCCGGGATAATGAAGGTGGTCGGCGTCGATGCTAGGCGCTCTTGCGGTCCTGCACGCAAACCGGGGAGTCGACGCGAACCCCGGCCGTACCCGGCGGTAATGAGACACACGCGCACAGCGACGAACGGGCATGCGGAACCGCCCGTTCCGCCGTCGAGGACGCCCGTCACACGGCCAGAGTATGGGTCCGCGCACCATTCGAATGACAGAGCGGCCTACCCTCGATCCATGTCGCCCACATCACACGAACCGGATCCGGCGATCGACCGGCACGGCGCCGGTCGGGGTCGGTCCGGCACGGGCGGGGCGATCGGAACGCTTGCCGGATATACCCCCCGGGGGTAAATTCGAAGACGTGGACGGTCACCCGATCGGGCCATGGACAGGTGGGAAACGGCCGCACGGACACGGGAGACGACGGTGGAACAGGATCCGCAGACGCCCAACACGAAGGCGACATCCGGTGCGTCGGGGCACGAAACCTCGGGACACGGCGCGTCGGGGCACGGCTACAGCGGGCGCAAGGACGAGCACCTGAAGCGGCTGCGTCGGGTCGAGGGGCAGATTCGCGGCCTGCAGCGCATGGTCTCCGAGGACGAGTACTGCATCGACATCCTCACCCAGGTCTCGGCGGCGACCAAGGCGCTGCAGTCCTTCGCGCTCAGCCTGCTGGAGGAACACCTCGGGCACTGCGTGGCGAACGCGGTGGAAAAGGGCGGTCCGGAGGCGGAGGAGAAGGTCAAGGAGGCGTCCCAGGCGATCGCACGCCTGGTGCGCTCCTGAGGCCGCGGCGACGGGGGCCGGCCCTGCCGTGGGCGCCCGACCCCCAGCCGCCGGCCAGACCGAGCACGGCGTCGATCTGCGCCTGGGTGAGCGGACCCTCGCTCGCCGAGGCCGCGATCATCAGGTCCCCGTAGAGCTCGATCTCGTCGAGGACGACGTGGTCGTGCACGCGGCGATCGGAGAATCGTGACACCCCCATCACCTCCTCGCGGCACACCTCGGACGGTCCTTCGGCCCATCCAGCGTAGAGGCGGCTCCTCGGCGCGAACATGACACGCCTGGGTCATTTGGGAACCGCCCGGAACGACGCCGCGGATGTGACCGGGGCCGCCCGGCGGACCGGGCCCGGGCCCGGTCCGGCCGATGCCGGCAAGGTCTAGCCGCGTTTCGCGGGGGTGCCCGGTGGGGCCGCGGGCGGAGCCGGTGGCACGTAGAGGTCCTTGGCCTCGGGCGGTTTGACGTCGACCACGACGCCGAAGTCGTACAGCTCCGCGGCGGAGAGCACCTTCGTCGTCGGCGCGGACTTGGCCTCGTCCGGGCCCATCACGAACACGAACGACTCCTCGACCTTGCGCAGTCGACCGGCCTCGTCGAGGTAGGCGTCGAACGGGATCGGCGCGCCCTCGAAGGTCTTCAGCGCGGCGGCCAGCGGGCCGCGCACCTCCGGCGCGGTCAGGTCGTGCGCCTTGCGGATGTCCAGGGTGCCCTTGTAGTGCCGCACGGTGTCCGGGCCCAGCTTCTCGGTGCCCACCAGGACCACGTCGTCGTTGACCCCGCGCAGTATCTCGAAGGACGTCCCGGGGTCGGTGCCGCCGCCGCTGACCAGGTTGCCGTCGGCCAGCCCGTCGATCGCGAGGCGCACCCACTTGTCCTTGGGGATGCCGGGCGAGCCGTTCTTCATGTAGAGCGCTTCGGGGGTCAGGATCTCCTGGAGCGGCCCGGCGATGCCGGAGTCCTTGGGCGCGTCCACCGTGAGCGAACCGATGTGCCGGACGTAGTCGAACATGCCCTGGCCGGTGAGCTTCACGACGCGGTTGTCGCTCTGCATCGTCATCGTGGTGCGGGTGCGCGAACTCTTCGCGCCCGTGGTGACGTCGGCCGCCTTGCGCACGGCGGCGACCGCTTCCGACGGGCCGCCGCTCGCGGCCCCGCCACTGCCCTTGACCTGCGCTCCCTGCGGTTGCACGTCGTCGCCCTGACAGCCGGCGACGCCGGCCAGGACGAGGGCGCAACAGGCACTCGTGAGCGCGGTGCGGACCAACATGTGGGGTTCTCCCGGATGCTCGGAATCCTCGCGTGACGGCCGGCCACGCGGCGGCGGCTCGACGGGACAACGAGCGAGCCGACGCCGGGTTACGGCCGTTCGGGGGATGCCGGGGCGGGCGGGCGCGATCGGGCCAGGTGTCGGCGGGTCGCCTCCTCGGCGCCCGCCGCGTCGCGGGCCTCGATCAGGTCGAGCAGCCGGTGGAACTCGGCGGCGATCGAGCCGTGTTCGGCCGCGTCCGGCGCCGGGCCGGGACCGTACAGCCGGGCCTGGGCCCGCAGTTCGGCGACCACCTTGACCAGGCGCGCGTTTCCGGCCAGGCCGAGCAGGTGCGCGTGGAAGCGGTCCTCGGCGTCCACGCGGTCCGCCACGTCGGCCCGCTCCGACGCGTCGGCGAGGTCGTCGACCAGCGCGCGCAGGCGCGGCAGTTCGTCCGCGCAGCCGTCCCGGGCGAGCCGGGCGACGGTCGGTATCTCCAGGAGTTCGCGCAGGTCGTGCACGTCGGCCAGGTCCGCGGCGGACATCGCGCGCACCCGGAAGCCCTTGTTGCGGACCGGTTCGACGAGGCCGTCCTTGGCCAGGTCGAGCAGTGCCTCGCGCACCGGCGTGGCGGACACCCCGAACCGGCCAGCCAGGGCCGGCGCCGAGTAGACCACCCCCGGCCGCATCCGGCCGGCCACCAGCGCGGCCCGGATCGCCCGCGCGACCTGTTCGCGCAGGCTCAGCCGCTCGCCCAGTCGGCCCGCGTCCCGGCCGCCCTCGGTGTCGCTCCCCATCGTGTCCGCCCCCTCGGCCGCGCCGCCGTCATCCCGCCGGACGCGGCTCGGCCGTGACCAGTGGCCGCAGCGGTCCGCGTTCGACCATCCGCACCACCGGCTCCAGGAGGCGGCCCACGAACATCGAGCCGACCAGCGCGACCAGCGCGCCGAGCGCGAACCCGGCGAGCACGTCGGTCGGGTAGTGCACGCCCACGTAGAGCCGGGCGAAGCCGGTGAACACCGCGGCGAGCACCGCGAGGACGCCGATCCGGCGGTCCACCAGCAGGATCCCGACCGCGAGCGCCATCGTGGTCAGCGCGTGGTCGGAGGCGAACGACGGGTCGGTCTTGCCCTGCACGAGCACGTGCAACCCGTCGTGGCTCAGGAAGGGGCGCGGCCGGTCCACCCAGTCGCGCAGCGGCGCGTTGGCCAACTCCGCCACCAGGGCCGCGAGCGGGGCCCACACGAGGCCGGCCACGGCCGCGACGTGGTCCGGCCGGGAGCGTATCCGCCACCACGCGAGCAGGCCGAGCACGGCGAGTACGGCGAACATGCCGTACTCGCCCATGAACTCCATGCCGCCGTGCGCCCAGGAGGTGTGTTCGGTGAGTCCGTTGACGTCCCGCAGGACCTCGATGTCGAGGTTGTCGTCCGTACTCTCCGCCAGGACCTGCAAGGACACCGGTGAACCCCTTTGCGTGGTGCGTGTGGTGCTTGTGGTGCGGGTGGTGCGTGTCGTACCGGCGTTGCCGCCGTGGTGCCGCTGCCGCCTGGACCCGGGTGGGGCCGGGGGCTACTTGCCCTCGTAGGCGTCGACGACCTCCGTCGTCGGACCGTCCATCTTGATCACGCCCTGGTCGAGCCAGATCACCCGATCGCAGGTGTCCCGGATCGACTTCATGCTGTGGCTGACCAGGAAGACCGTGCCCGCCTCCTCGCGGAGCCGGCGGATCCGCGCCTCGCTCTTGAGCTGGAAGTCGCGGTCGCCGGTGGCCAGCGCCTCGTCGATCATCAGCACGTCGTGCGTGCGCGCGGCCGCGATGGAGAACCGCAGGCGGGAGGCCATGCCGGACGAGTACGTCCGCATCGGCAGCCGGAGGAAGTCCTTGCCGTTGTAGTTGTTCAGCCCGGAGAACGTGGCGATGTCGTCGTACTTGTCGTCGGCCTCGCGCTGGGTCATGCCCATCGCCAGGCAGCCCAGGATGATGTTCCGCTCACCGGTGAGGTCGTTCATCATCGCGGCGTTGACGCCCAGGAGCGACGGCTGGCCGTCGCTGTAGATCTTGCCGGTGGTGGGCGGCAACAGGCCGGCGATGCAGCGCAGGATCGTGCTCTTGCCCGAACCGTTGCGCCCGATCAGGCCGATCGCCTGACCCTTGTAGGCGACGAAGCTGACGCCGCGCACGGCGTGCACCTCGGTGATGCCCGCCGCCTTCTTGCGCAGCGCGAGCCGGGACAGCGCGGAGGTGGCGCTGCCCTTGCCCGCGGCGGCGCCGTGCACCCGGTAGATCAGGTGCACGTCGTCGACCACCACGGTCGGCGGCATCTCCTCCTGCGGCTGCTGCGCGGCACCCTGCTCGGGCACGTCGACCTCGGACTTCGCTTCGGACTTCGCGCCGGCCTCGGCCAAACTCATGATCGCGGGCTGCTCAGCCACTGCCGTACCTCTCTTCCGCCTTCCAGAAGTACACGTATCCGCCGATGCCCATCACCAGCGCCCAGCCCACCGCGTAGCCCCACACGTGCAGCGGCAGGGTGTGGTGGCTGTCGATGAGCGAGTCGCGGATCACCTCGATGTAGACCGCTCCCGGGTTCGCCTCCAGCACCCGGGCCACCCAGCCGGGCGCCTTGTCGGTGTAGGAGTCCAGGCTGTAGAACACGCCGCTGAGGTACAGCCAGGTGCGCAGCACGAACGGCAGCAGCTGCTTGATGTCCACCAGCACCGCGCCGATCCGGGCCAGGACCAGGCTCAGACCGACGTTGAAGACGAACTGCAGCACCAGCGCGGGCACCACCAGGAGCCACTTCAGGGTGAGCGGCTCGCCGGTGCCCAGCACGATCGCGCACAGCACGACCATCGAGAACAGCAGCTGCTGGAGCTGAACGATGGTGAACGAGATCGGCAGGCACGCGCGGGGGAAGTGCAGTGCCCGGATCAGATTGAGCTGGTCGCTGATCGCCCGGCTGCCCGCGAGCACCGCGCTCTGCGTGAAGGTGAACACGAAGACGCCGGTGACCAGGAAGGCGACGTAGTTGTCGATGCCCTCCTTGGTCTGCACCAGGTAGCCGAAGATCAGGTAGTACACGGCCGCGTTCATCAGCGGCGTGAGCACCTGCCACACCTGGCCGAGCTTGGCCGTGCTGTAGGTGGCCCGGGTCTTGGCGTTGGCGAAGGCCACGATGAAGTGGCGCCGGGCCCAGAGCTGCCCGCTGTACGCGAACAGCCCGGGGCGGGCACCACTGACCGTCAGCTTGTAGCGGGCGGCGAGGTCCGCCAGTGGTTCGCTGGAACCGGGGGGTGCCGACGTCCCCTGTGGGCTAAGGGTGTCGGCCTGCACGCTGTTGGCCACGTTGACACTTTCATGTGCGTCGGGTCGAAATCGATACGGTACGGGGAATTCCAGCCTGTCAGATCACGGGCGGACGGCCGAGCCTGGTCATCCGCCAGACCGTTCGCCAGGACATCGGTCGGCGCGGGCCGGCGGGGGTCCGCCAGCCCTCCCGGAAGCCGGCCGCCCAGGCCCTGGCGTTCTCCTTGGACGGTCGGCGGGCGGCGGTGAGCACCACCCAGGTACCCAGGTAGGCGGGCACGATCGGCCACGGCAGATTGCGCCGGGCCAGGTAGACGCGGTTGCGCGCGTTCATCCGGAAGTAGGAGGCGTGCCGGGCCGGGCTGGTCTTGGGGTGCTCCAGCACGATGTCGGCGCGGTACTCGATCTCCCAGCCCGCGTCGAGCGTGCGCCAGGCCAGGTCGGTCTCCTCGTGCGCGTAGAAGAAGTCGTCGGGCAGCCCGCCGACCTCGCGCAGCACCGCGGCGCGCACCGCGGCGGCGCCGCCCAGGAAGGTGGTCACCGGGCCGGAGTGCAGCGGGTCGCCGACCCGGATCCGGGGCACGTGCCGGCGCTGGGTCTCGCCGCTGTCCGGATCCACGATGCGGAAGGAGACGATGCCCAGGCGCGGGTTGGCCGCGAACGCCTCGCGCAGCAGGCGGCCGGCGTCGGTGCCGCCGAGCCTGCCGTCGTCGTCGAGGAAGAGCACCACGTCGGTGTCGGCCGGCAGGGCGTCGGTGCCGACGTTGCGGCCGGCGGGGATGCCCACGTTCTTCGGCAGGGCGACGCCCACCGCGCCCTCGGGCAGCTCCGGCAGCGGCCCGCCGTTGGCCACCACGACCACGGCCATCGACTCGCCGTCCTGGTCGGCGACCGAGCGCAGCAGTCGGTCCAGCTCGTGCGGGCGGTCGCCCATGGTCAGCACCACCGCGCCGAGCGCCAGGTGGCCGGCGTCGGGGGTGCCGGGCCGGTCGCCGGCGCCGTCGGCCCGCTGCCCCTCGGCAGCCTCGGCGGTCACCGGAGCCTGCTCGACATGAGCACGCTGACCAGGTGCAGCACGGTCTGCAGGAGGGCGATGGCGGCCAGCGCGGTGACCGCGATCCGGCTGTAGAGCAGGCCGCCGTCGTCGGCCACCAGGTCGAGCACGCCGGCCAGGAGCAGGAAGATCGACGCCTCGACGGCGCCGACCAGGCGGTGGAACTTGAGCGAGGCGACCACCTTGCGCGCGCTCGCCGCGCCCGAGGAGCGCGGCACGGCGGCGGCGTCCTGTACGGGCGGCAGGCCGCTCTTCGCGCGGGCGCCGTCGACCAGGTCGGTCTCGGACTTGATCAGGATCGCGCCGAGGGCGGCGACCACGCCGAGCGTGGCGTAGCCGTTGAAGCCGCCGCCGTCCAGGACGCCCGCCGCGTGCAGGCCGGCGCCGGAGAGCAGCGCGGCCTCGGACAGGTAGTGGCCGACCCGGTCGAGGTAGACCCCGGTGACCGAGGTCTGCCGGCGCCAGCGGGCCACCTCGCCGTCGACGCAGTCGAGCAGCAGGTAGAGCTGCACCAGGATCAGCGCGGCGAGCGGTCCGGCGATGCCGGGCAGGATCAGCGCGGCGCCGGCGGCGATGCCCGCGAGGATCATCATGTAGGTGAGCCCGTTGGGCGTCACCCGGGTCCCGACGATGCGTCGGGTGACCTGGAGGGAGATCTGCCGCATGTAGATGCGGCCGGCCCAGTGTTCGCCACTGCGCCGGTCGAGCAGTCCCTCGGGGTGTACGACCGAGCGAAGCTCAGCCGCCGTAGGTGTGGACATATTCGGTCACCGAATCCCGGATGGCGTCGTGGTCGAGGTCGAGATGTTCGAGGATGGTGAAACGTCCCGGGCGGGTCTGCGGCGCGTGACTCACCACCGCCGTGAACTCGTCGATGGTCAGGCCGAGATGCTCCGGCACGACCGGCAGCCTGTGCCGATCGAGGGTGCTCGTCAAGAGCCTGGTCAGCGCCTCGTCGCCGCGCAGGTGGGTGGCGAACGCGGCGCCCAGGCCGACCTGTTCGCCGTGCAGCCCGTCGTGTCCGTCGCGCTCGCCGTAGAGCAGGTCGATGGCGTGCGAGATCTCGTGGCAGGCACCGCTGCACGGGCGGGTGGTGCCGGCCACCGACATCGCTATCCCGGAGAGCACCAGGCCCTCGGTCAGCGCGACCAGGAAGTCGTCGTCCTCGATGCCGCCCGGGCGGTGCAGCATCGAGTCGCCGGAGGTACGGGCCAGCGCGACCGCGAGGCCGTCCAGCGGCTCGCCGGTGATCCGGTGGGACAACTCCCAGTCGGCCACCGCGCACAGGTTCGACAACGACTCGCCGATCCCGGAGCGCACGAAGCGCTGCGGCGCGGCCCGGACCAGGTCCAGGTCGACCACCAGCGCGATCGGCGTGGGCACGCCGTAGGAACCGCGGCCCGCGTCGTTGTCGAGGATGCTCACCGGCGAGGCGATGCCGTCGTGGGCGAGGTTGGTGGCGACCGCGACCATGGGCAGGCCCACGCGCGCGGCGGCGTACTTGGTGGCGTCCAGGACCCGGCCGCCGCCGAGGCCGACCACCGCGTCGTAGGCGCCGCCGCGCATGCGGTCGGCCAGGTCGACCGCCGCGGTCAGCGTGCCGCCGCCCACCGAGTACCACTCGGCCCCCGGCAGTTGCGGGGCGAACCGCTCGCGCAGCCCGGCGCCGGAGCCCTCGCTGACCACGACCGCGATCCGCCCCGAGGTGGAGACCCGACGGTCGGCCAGGATGCCGGCCAGGTCGGCGACCGCGCCCGCGCGGATGTCGACGGTGAGCGGTGTGGGGACCAGTCGGGTCAGTACCGGCACGCGATCTCCCGGGCGACCGTCAGGTCCTCGGTGGTGTCGATCTCGGTCCACGGCACCCGGGTGTCGGGCGCGCCGATCGGCTGCACGTCGACCCGGCCGCCGCGGTTCACCAACTCCTGGTAGCCGTCCTCGTAGTACAGCTGCGGGTCGCGCTCGAAGGTGGCCCGGAGCGCGTCGACCAGCGCGGGCGCGGCGTGGCCCTCGATCAGCGTGACGCCGATGTACTCGCCGGCCGCCTCGGCCGGGTCCATCAGCTTGGTGATCCGGCGCATCCGGCCGTCGTCGCCGAGGGTGACCTTCATTTCCTCGTCGGCGAGCGGCTTGGCGGTGTCCAGGGCCAGGATGATGCCCTTGTCGCCGCCCCGCGCGGCCAGCATGGTCTCCTGTACCGAGAGCGGGTGCAGCGTGTCGCCGTTGGCGAGCAGCACGCCGTCGGCGAGGTGGTCGCGGGCGCACCACAGGGAGTAGGCGTTGTTCCACTCCTCGGCCTTGTCGTTGTCGACCAGGTGCAGTTCGAGGCCGTACCGACGCTCCAGCAGGCCCTGCCGCTCGCGGATCGCGTCGCCGCAGTAGCCGATCACGATCGCGGCCTCGGTCAGGCCGACCGCGGCGTAGTGGGAGAGCGTGACCTCCAGGATCGAGCGCTCGCTGTCCGGCGCACCGGGCGCGCCCACCGGCACCAGGGCCTTGGGCAGCGTGTCGGTGTGCGGGCGCAGCCGGCGGCCGGCGCCGGCGGCGAGAACGAGGCCGATCATGAAAGGTCTCCAGTTCGATCGGTGGCCGCCGCGACGACGGCCTCCAGGGGGCGGTACGACGATGTGGAGGCCGAGGGGGCGGGGCCCACCGGGGTGGCGTCGTCGATGTCCGGGCGCGCGCCGCGCACCCAGAAGGCGACACTCTCGGCGAGCACGATCGCCGCCAGCACGCCGGCCGTGACGATCAGACCGGTGCGCAGGGTGTCCGAGCCCGCCGCGGCCAGCACGGTCACCAGGAGCACACGTCCCTCGTGACCGAGCACCGCCCACACCAGCGCCCGGGGCGGGGCCCCGTAGCCGCCGCGCAGGCGATACACCGTGTCGTAGTGATGGTAGGCGGTGGCCGCGACCAAACCGAATGCCGCGGCCACCGCGGTGGGCACCACCCGCGCGGCCAGGACGGTGATCGCGGCGTATTCGGCGGCCCGGAAGATCGGCGGCACCACCCAGTCGAGCCGGCGCACGAGCGGGCGGCCGATCGCCACCCCGGCGCACAGCACGTAGGCGCCCGCGCCGGCCAGGCCCCACCACTCGCCCGCGCCACCCGCCAGCAGCACGGCGAGCAGGGCGGCGGTACCGAGCAGCGCGGCCGCCGGGGCGGGCACGCGCAGGCGCAGCCGGGCGACGAGTTCGGCGAGGGGGCCGCTGTCGGCGAGCGCGGCCAGGTGCTCGCCGACCTGCGGGGCGGCCGGGGTGCGGCGCGGCAGCGAGCGCAGGATGCGGCCGAGCGAGGTGTAGCAGGCGGCGAGCACGCAGCCGGTGATCAGCACGACGAAGGTGATGCGCGGTGTGGTGGTCGCGGTGAGCACGGCGATCAGCGCCCAGCGCTCGCCGATCGGCAGGATGATCATCCGCCGGGCCCACACGGTCCAGCCGACCGTGTTCAGCTTGCCGGACAGCTTGGCGCCCGCGCCGCCGTCCGCGCTCTCGTCGTCCCCGCCGCCGATGCCGCGCCGGGTCTCGTTGAACGCGAAGTCGACGATGTGCCGGGTGGTCATCACCACCATCGCGACCAGCGCGAGGGTCCACACGTCGTCGTCGTGCCGGGCGGCGCCGAGCGCCAAGCCCGCGTAGACGGCGTACTCCTTGGCCCGGTCGAAGGTGGCGTCCAGCCACGAGCCGATCCGCGAATAGCTCACCGCGTAGCGGGCGAGTTGGCCGTCGGTGCAGTCGAGCACGAAGGAGAAGTACAGGCCCAGGGCCGCGCCGATGTAGCCGGCGCGGGTGCCGGTGGCCGCGCCCGCCGCCGCGGCGAGCGCGACGAACAGCGAGGCGACGGTGACCTGATTGGGCGTCAGGCCCCGGCGCGCGCACCAGCGGGCCAGGTAGCGCGACCAGGTGCTGACCGCGAACGTGGTGAAGAAGCCGTCCCGGGCCTTGACCGCCGAGGTCAGTCGGACGCGCTCGTCGTCCACCGCGGCCACCGCGGCCACCGCCCGGGCGCGGGCGTCCTCGTCGCGCGGCACCTCGGCGAGCAGTTCGCCCAGCGGCACCTCACGCAGCGAGACGCCCGCCGCGGCCAGCCGCTCGGCGATCAGGTCGGGCACGCAGGTGTCGGCGGCGGGCCGGTCGAGTCCGGCCACGATCCGGGCCGCCTCGGCCCTGGCCTCGCCCTCGACGGCGAGCACGCCGGGTACGTGTGCGGCCGGGAAGCGGGTGTCGGCAATCACCAGGCGCAGCGCGTGCCGGTGGCCGACGAAACGCGCGTCGACGAGGGTGATCCGGTCCTCCCCCGCGGCCAACGCGGCACGCAGCGCGTCCGGGGCCGCCACCTCGATCTCCGGCACACTGCGATCGAGCGCCGACAACTCGGCGAGCAGTGGGGCCGGATCGACCCGAGCCGTCGAACCGGGGGCAGCGGGCGCTGTGACGACCAGGGCGGTGGACAGGCGCCATCACTCCTTTGCGTGCTCGCCTCGTGAGGCGATCGCCGCGGCAACGCCGATCGGGTTCGAGCCGATCCGACGGAGGGTATGGGGGATTCCCCGAAACAACGAGACAGGTTAACGGATCACCCGGCGTCGTCCGCCACCTGCGACGGGGATCGTTTCCGACCCGGCTCGCGAACCCGGGCCCGCGGAACCGCCGACCGCCCGTTTCGCGTCCGTATGCTCCCGACGGTCGCCGGACGCCCGTATCCGGCGGGAATTGGCCCGCCGATCCGCCCCCTGGCTAAGCTCGAGGCACCGTTCTCGAGTCCCGCCCACGGAGGTGGTCGCATGAGTGTGTCCCGCGCACCCGACGTGAGCGTGATCGTGATCGTCTACAACGACGCGACGCGACTGCCCCGCGCGGTGGACTCGGTCCTGCGGCAGACCCTGGACAACCTCGAGATCCTGATCGTCGACGACGCCAGCACCGACGACAGTTTCGCGGTGGCGGAGCGGTTCGCGGCCGAACATCCGGGCAAGGTGCGCGCGATTCGGCTGGAGCACAACAGCGGCGGGTGCAGCCGGCCCCGCAACGAGGGCATCGACCGGGCCCTCGGCACGTTCGTGATGTTCCTCGACAGCGACGACACCCTCGACCGGCACGCGTGCAAGAACATGCTGGTGGCCGCCGAGGAGACCGGGGCGGACCTGATCTCCGGGCTGTGTGTGCGCCTGCACGAGGGCCGCAACGGCAAGATCACCCCGTGGTATCCCGAGCTCTACGCGGAGCGCGCGGTCCTGGAGTCGGCGAGCGAGCGTCCGGAGCTGCTCTACGACACGTTGTCGACGAACAAGTGCTACCGCCGGACCTTCCTGAACGACCACGAACTGCGGTTCCCCGAGGGCCTGCACTACGAGGACCTGCTGTTCTCGGCGCGCGCCTACCTGGGGGCGAACCGGATCACCCTGATCCCGAACACCGTCTACCAGTGGCGGGTGGTCAAGGACGCGAAGGTGCGGTCGATCTCCAACCGACGCGGGGAGTTGCGCAACTTCACCGATCGGCTCGCGATCCACCGCCGGATCGACGAGGAGTTGCAGACCGAGGAACTGCGGTCGCTGAAGCTGCTGAAGGACGTCAAGTTCCTCCAGCACGACCTGGTCCTCTACCTGTGGGGCCTGCCGTTCCAAACCGAGGAATTCCGCCGCGAGTTCATCCCGTTGGCCCAGGAATACCTGGCCACGCTCGACCCTCGGGCCTTCCGCGAGGCCAAGCACATCCCGGCGCTCGCCGCCTATCTGGTGCTGCGCGACGACTGGCCGAACCTGCTGACCGCGATCGACCTCGTGTTGAACCGCAGCAAGGTGGCGGCGCCGCTGCACCGACAGGACGGCCGGGTCTACTGGTGCGCGGAGCACCTGGACGACGAACTCGGCCGCGCGATCCTGGACGTCACCGACCTGGTGACCTGGGCGAAGCCGCTGGACCAGGTCTGGCTCGGCAACGACCTCGTGCACTACTCGTCCACCGGCGGTTCGGTGCGCCTCGCCGGTCTGATCGTCAATCCGCTCGACCGCATCGAGCCGACCGCGCGGCTCTCGGCGCGCCTGGAGTTCCGTTCCCGGCGCAAGAAGCTGGCGATGACCGCGGTGCACGTGCCGGTGGACTCGATCCGGCACACCCCCGAGGGCCTGGCCTGGGAAACCACCGTCGACCTCACCCGCACGCTGCATCCGGTCGGCGTACTCGACCCGGTGTGGGACGTCTGGATGGACCTGACCGTCGACGGCGTGGTCAGCACCAGTCGCCTCTTCGCCACCTCGCTGCCGGAGGACGCCCGTTCGATCCCGATCCGGCCCCGGTTGGGCAAGGCGGTCGGTGACCACGTGCTCCCGTTCATCACGGACAAGGGCCATCTGTCCTTCACCGTCACGCACGAGGGGACGATCGCCCGCAAGGGCCGCGAACTGGTGCTGCGCACGGCCGACAGCGCCTTCGGCCACAAGCTGGTCTCGACCGCCCGCAAACAGATAACCCGTACGGGCGCCCGCAAGCGGGAGGCGTTCCGGCTGGCGCGGACCGCGCTGGCCAAGCTGCCGGTACGCAAGGGCCTGGTCGTCTTCGAAAGCCACCTCGGCCTCCAGTACAGCGACAACCCGCGCTACATCCACGAGGAACTGCGGCGCTCCGGGGCCCGGTTCGAGGCGGTGTGGGTGTACGCGGAGAGCCGGGCGGGCTTCCCCAAGGACGCCACCCTGGTCAAGCGCGGCTCGTGGGCGCACTACAAGGCGCTCGCCCAGGCCGAGTTCTGGATCGACAACCAGGGTGTGCTCGGCGACGCGGTGAAGAACCCCGGCACCACCTACATCCAGACCTGGCACGGCTCCGCGCTCAAGCGCATGGGCTTCGACATGCCCTCGGTCAAGCAGTCCGACGCGGCCGCGCAGGCCCGGCTGCAAAAGGGGGTGGACCGCTTCGACTACTTCGTGGTCCGGTCCGAGCACGACGTGGAGACGCTGATGGCCGCCTACCGGCTGCGGGCCGAGCCGCTGCGCACCGGCTATCCGCGCAACGACGCGCTGGCCGACGCGGACGCGCCGACGGCCGACGTGGAGGCGTTGCGGGCCGAGTTGGGCCTGGTCGGCGATCCGCGCCGGATCGTGTTGTACGCACCGACGTTCCGGCCTCGCGAGGAGGACGAGGAGTTCGAGATGCCGTTCGATCTCGAGCGCTGGGTGCGGGAGTTGGGCGAGGAGTTCGTGCTGCTCGTGCGCACGCACTACCTCGACGCCGTGGACCTGCCGCCGTCGCTGGCGAAGGACGTGCGCGACGCGTCCGCCACGCACGACGTCACACCGCTGCTGCGGCTGGCCGACGTGTTGATCACCGACTACTCGTCGCTGATGTTCGACTACGCGCTCCTGGACCGGCCGATGGTGTTCTACACCTACGACTACGAGGCCTACACGCGGCAGTCGCGCGGGGCCTACTTCGAGTTGGCCGACCGGGCGCCCGGTCCGCTGGCCGCGGATCAGGACGCGTTGTTCGCCGCGGTGCGCGAGTCGGGCGCCGAACACGGGCACTACGCGGACCTGCGCCGGGCGTTCGTGAAGTCCTACGGCGAGTACGACCGGGGCACCGCGGCCAGGCAGATCGTCGAACGCTTCTTCCCGACGGGGGGCGCGCAGTGAGCGGGACCATCGTGACGCGCACACCGCGCGACATCTTCATCGTCTGCAACAACATCGAGGAACTCGGCGGGCTCCAGCGCTGGGCGCACCACACCGCGGGGATGCTGGAGGCGAGCGGCCACGCGGTGCACCTGATCGGTGTCGTGCACCCTGAGAGCGTGCACGACTACGGCCGCGACCTGCCGTACCGCACGAGCGTCCTGCACCGGGTGCATCCGCCGTCGGCCTGGGGCCCGCGCACGGTCCGCGATCGGCTCGACGTGGTCGCCCGGCGTCGGGAGGCGCTGCGCAAGGCGTCGGTGCGGCAGGCGGCCGACCGGCTCACCGCGCTGTTCCGCGCGGCCCGGCCCGGGGCGATCGTGATCGTCCCGCAGGTGTGGGCGATGGAGTGGGTCGCCGCGGCCGACACCTCCGGGTTGCGGGTGATCGGGATGAGCCACGAGTCGTTCGAGGCGTCGGCGAACTCCTCGCGGGCCCGCCGGGTGCGCCGCTGGTTCGCCGACGTCGACCGGCTGCTGCTGCTGACGGTCGAGGACGCGGACGCGTGGAGTCGGGACGGGCTCAACAACGTCGACGTGCTGCCGAACCCGCTGCCGATCACGCCCGAGACGACCTCGGAGCGGACCGCTCCGCTGGTGGTCGCGCTGGGCCGGCTCTCCTTCGAGAAGGGATACGACCTGCTCCTGGAGGCGTGGGTCGACGTGGCGCGGCGCCGGCCCGACTGGCGACTGCGGCTGTACGGCTCGGGGCCCGAGGAGGCGCGGTTGCGCGCCCGGGCGAGCACGCTGGGGTTGACCGACGGCGTCGAGTTCGCGGGCCGCACCGCCGACGTCGAGGGCGCGTTGCGCGAGGCCTCGGTGTTTGCGGCGCCCTCGCGCGCCGAGGGCTTTCCGATCTCGCTGATGGAGGCGATGGCCATGGGCGTGCCCAGCGTCGCGTTCGACTGCGCGCCCGGCGTCCGCGAGATCGTCGCGCACGAGCGGAACGGCCTGCTGGTGCCGCGCGGCAACACCCGGGAGTTCACCGTCGCGTTGGAGCGGCTGATCACCGACCGGGCGTTGCGCGACCGGCTCGGCGAACAGGGCCTCGAGGACGTCACCCGGTTCGCGCCGGAGGCGGTCCTGGAGCGCTGGGAACAGATCTTCGGATACGTCTACCGCTAGCGCGCGTCCGGCCCGGGATCACCCTCGCCGGCGGCGCAGTCGGGCGCCCAGGACCTCGCGGATGCCCGCACCGCCGCCGGCGTAGCGGATCGCCAACGACCGGCTCGCGGTCGCGTGGAACTGCACGAACGCGAGTCCGTTGCGCAGATCGGGCCGCATCCGCCGGCCCAGGCCCCGCCCGGCGCGCACCTTGGTGACGATCGGCGCGCCGGCCGCGTGATGCACCCGGACCCACACGTCCCAGACCGCGAACGGCTCCAGGCCCGCCACGTGCAGCGCCTCGACCGTGACCCGGCCGGTCCACGCGCCGGCGCCGGGCACCGCGCGCAGCCGGCCCTCCCGGACGCCGAGGACCCGGACCTCGTCACCGTGGCGATCGCGCAACTCCACGTCGATCCGGCTCGGTTCGACCTCGGCCAACCGCCCGTGGAGGTCGTGCACGGTGAGGTCCAGGACGTTGCCGCGCGGGCCGAGCACATCCGCCTCGACCACCACCGGCAGTTCGGCCGGCGCGAGGTCCGCGAGGCCCGTCAGCCACACCTCGGGCGCCGCGTCGTCCCACACCGCGACCCCCTCGCGAGTGGCGTACGGACCGATCAACCGCGGCGGCTCGGCGGCCAGTTCGGCCAACCGCGCCAGGTCGGTCGGCTCCGGCCGGGCGGCGAGCACGGCGGCGGCCCAGCGCGCGGCCGGGAACGCGGCCCGTACCGCGTCGGCGTCCAGGCCCGCCAGGTGCCCGCGGGCCGCGTGCCACCACGGATCCCGGTACTCGGCCGGGCGCTTGTGCAGGTCGCGCAGGTAGAGCCGCAGGTCGTGCTCGACGAACTTGGTCTGCGCCGCCGCCCGCAGCGCGGGCTCGTCCGCCTCGGTGAGGATGTCCACGACCTGTCGGTGCGCGTCGAGGCGATCCAGCCAGTTGCCGATCCGGTCCCGACGCAGCGAGATCGACGGATCGCCGGCCTCGCGACGCACGTGCCAGGTGTAGACGTGATCGGGGATCACCGCGAAGCGCGGGCCGGCCGCGTACACCCGGGCGGTGAACACGAAGTCCTCGTAGTGCCCGGCGCCGTCGGGGAAGCGGATGTCGTGCCCGAGCAGGAACGCCCGGTCGTAGAGCTTGTTGACGGACAGGGTGTCCCACACCGTCTCGGGCCGCTCGGCCACATTCGTGTAGCCGACCTCGGCGGTGAACAGGTGCGGCTGCCACGGCACATCGCGCGTGCGCGGCAACTCCCGCCGCACACACAGGCCGGCGACCACGTGGGCGTCGTGCCGATCGGCCGCGGCGGCCAGCGCGTCGACCGCGCCGGGCGGGAACACGTCGTCGCTGTCCAGGAAGACGATCCGAGCCGCGCGCGCGGCCGCCATCCCGTCGTTGCGCGGGGTGCCGCACCCACCGCTGTTGTCCGCGCGGCGCACGACCCGCACGCGCGGATCCTCGGCCGCCAGCCGCGCGCAGACGGCCGGGGTGTCGTCGGTCGAGGCGTCGTCCACGACCACGACCTCGCCGACGATCGCGCCCTGGGCGAGCGCCGAACGCACGGCGTCGGCGAGTCGGTCGGCGTCGTTGTACACGATCACCACCACGCCGACCGATCCGGCGTCCGACCCGGGCCCGACACCGTCGTCGACCCGCGCGCTCCGCGGACTCACTTCTTCGCTCCCTTGGCCGGCGACTTGCAGCCGTTCTGGGGGTAGGGGATCGTCGGGATCGGCGCGGGCTTGGCACCGGGCGGGAGCACCGGCTGCGGTCGGAGGTCGTAGACGCACAGGCTGGGGTTGGTGAACAGGACTTCCAGGCGCAACTCCGGGCGCTCGGTGCGCAGCCGCTGAACGGTGTTCAGGGTCTCGGGGTCGTTGGTGATCACCCGGATCGGGACGTCCTTGTACTTCAGGATCCGCGCGGTCAGTTCCTTCGGGCTCTCCTGGTTGTGCGAGCCGTACGGCGGCTTCTTCGGCCAGGCCAGGCCGAGGTTGCGCGAGAGCGCGTCGACCCAGAGCGTGGAGAAGTAGTTGGCCTGCCAGTTGTCCTTGAACTGCAGGAAGTTGACCCTGTCGTCCGCCGGCTTGGCCCGCATCGTCGCCGTGACGGCCTTCGCGAGCTTGAGTTCCTCGAAGCGTCGGGCGAAGAAGGCGACCCCCCAACTCAGGTCCCTGCTCGGTTTGCGCCAGACCTCGCGGTCGGGGTTGGCGTTCGCCGCGATGCCGGCGACCAGCGCGAGGGACAACACGACGGCCGAGATCGGGGTGACCGCGTGCGGAACGCGAACCGGCGCGCCCTCGACCGGTTCACTCGGGGCGGGGGCCACGAGCGTGGTCCCGCCGAGCGCGATCAGGGCGACCACGATCAACTGGTGCAGCAACTTCTCGTAGTAGTAGGAGGTCTCCCCCACCATCGCCGTCTGGTACAGGAACATCAGCACCACCGCGGCCGCCGCGGCTACGGTCCACAGACCCGCGACCCGGCGCACCGGGTCACGCCACGCGGCCCGGTTGGCGAAGGCGAATCCGACGACGAACAGCAGCAGGGTCAGCAGATGCCGGTTGACCGGGCTGATCCCGCCGCCGGAGTTGAGCGTCTCCGCGTCGCTGGTGTACTTCCAGTTCGCCAACGGCACCACCAGGCTCAACGCGAAGGTGAACACCGTGGCGATCGCCGTCCAGAGCCACTGCTTCCGCAGTTCCTCGCGGTGCAGGACGAGCCAGATCAGCACCATCACGCCCGCCAGGGGCAACAGCAGGTAGTAGACGAAGGACACCGAGATCACGAGCGCGGACAGCATGCACACCTGTTCGCGCAGTCGCGGAAACGGGCGGGCGGTAATCGCGCCGGTAATGGCCAGCAAACCGAGGCCGATGAACTCGCTGGAGAAACCCCGGACGAACATCGCCGTGCCGTCGCCGAAGTAAAGGTAGGCGGCCACCCCGGAGCCCACCGCGAGGTAGCGCCAAACGGACAGCCGCGGGCCCGCGATCCAGCGAATCGACCACAACACCGCGAAGATCATGAAGACGAACGTCGCGATGTAATAGACGACGAAATGGTCGAATCCGCTCTGCGCCGACCCCATGCCCGTGCCGGAGCGCAGGAAGTTGTCGAAGAGCCCCATCGCCAGGTGGCTGCCCTGGGGGTAGGCGGTCAGTTCGTCGGGGAGCATGACCCCGAGTTCCGAGTGGTGCAGGAACGTGTAGCCGCCCACCTCGCGAATGCTGTCGTACAGGGCGAAGTGCCTGGCCAGGTCCTCCGCGACGACCAGCAGGGACAAGCGCCCCGTCGCGTCGCGTCCGACGAACGGTTCCACCACGGCCAGGGCGGCGATCGTGGTGAAGCCGGCGAGGAACAGATCGGACGTCGTGCCGAAAGCGGGCATTTCGGGCCGACGTCCCGTGAGCACGGCGACGGCGCACAGCAGGCTGAGGCCGACCCCGCCCACGGCGACCGGGTGCAATCCCCAGGGCCAGACGGAGAAGACCAGCCCGCCGATGCACACCGCGCCGAAGATCACCACGAGAGCGGGAACCAGCCGGTCCATCAACGTGGTCCCACATCGCAACAGGGAAACCACGCCGAACAGGAAGACGAACGGCAGGATCACCGCGGCGTGCGCGAAGTAGGCGGCGAGCGTCAGCAGCCAGGAGAGGGCGACCGCCACCACGAGCAGGACGGCCGGGCGGCGGCCGGGACGGGAGGCGGTCGGGGCATTCGTCATGCGCACGGGCGCCTTCGGCTTCGCTGAGACGGGCACGGCTCCTCGATTCGGAAATCCGGTGCTCGGGCACTGGTCGGATCGTGTTCACGTCGAATACACCCGGGGTGCCATCCGGGTCCGAGATACGACGGAGGATCGTCCCGCAGCATATCCCACGGGCCTGCGCCGCCCTCAAATCCGGTGCCGGTGGGCGGTGATTGCCGAGATCGATGCGCGTCCGCCCGAAACCCGCCCCGGGCCCGATCGGCGGGTCGGCCGTCCGGAAGGTACAAGTCGACGTTCCCTCGGATTCTCCGTCCCGACCCACCGGAACGGCGTCCTTACCGACCGGACGACACCCCGGGATAATCCCCGTGAGCGCGGCCATCGATATCGTTGGCCATCGCTCCCGGTATAAGTACTCGAATGGATTCGGCGCGCCGAAAATCAGCTCTCCCGAAACGTCGACGAATAGCCCGGGCCGACACCGCGGCGCCTCGCCCGGATCGTGGGCGTCGATTAACCCGGTGTTCACATCCGGCGGTTGCGCGGAACGGGCGGAGCCC
The DNA here is from genome assembly GCF_003967355.1 of Embleya hyalina. GTDB lineage: Bacteria > Actinomycetota > Actinomycetes > Streptomycetales > Streptomycetaceae > Embleya > Embleya hyalina. The sequence continues at coordinate 438,804 of NZ_BIFH01000015.1, forward strand.
GCCGACGGATCGGTGGCGAGGGCGCCACGTCGCGTGACCAAGGGCGACATGTCCCGCGCCGTCCGAAGGATGAAGCCGGATGAGTGCCCTCGGCGAGGCGTGCAGTACCGCGCACCGAGCATCCCTCTGGACTCACTGTATTGTGCGTACCCGTGACCCCAGGAATTCCAAGCCTCAAGGCCCCCGAGATGACCGCTCCGGAAGCGCGCACGAGAACAAGCCGCTTCCACGCGCCCCGGTGGCTGCGTCGATGGCTGACAGCTTTCCTCGGCTTCTTTCTACTCGGTGCGGGCTGGGCACTCGCCACTCCATATGACGGGGCGCCGGACGAGCTTCAGCACATCATCCGCGCTTCCGGTGTCGCCTACGGCGAGATCGCGCCCGAACTGACGGTCAACGGGAAGTTCACGGGGTCCAACCAAAGCGCCGCGGCCGGATTGTGGCGGGAGAACTGCTGGGCGTTCGAAACCGGGCGGAGCGCCGCGTGTTCCAAGGAACCGGGTGGCGACAACACCGTCCATCCGACACCGACCCGGGCCGGGCGCTACAACCCGATCTACTACGCTTTCATCGGTTTGCCCATCAGGTTCGCGCCGAACTGGACGGGCATCGAAATCGCCCGCCTGATCAGCGCGGCGATGGTCGCGGCCATGTTGGCGTCCGCCGCGTACGCGCTGACCTATTGGACGCGCCATCGATTCATGCTGGCGGGGCTGGTCGTCGCAACGACGCCGATCACCATGCACCTGTCCGGCTCGATCAATCCGAACGCGCTGGAAATCGCCGCAGGCACCGCGCTGTTCGCCGCGTTGATCCCGGTCTGTCTGGAACACACACCCGGACGACGACCACCCAAGGCACCACTCGTGCTCGCGGCCGTCTCCGGTTCGATCCTGGTCAGCGTGCGCGCCGCGGGGCCGCTGTGGGCGCTGACCATCATCGGCGTGCTCCTGGTCCCGAACTCGCGTGATCTGTTCATGACACTGCTCAAGTCGGTCGCGGCACGGGTCACCGCGATCGTCCTGACCGTGGCCACCATCTCCGCCGTCGCCTGGACCGTGATCATGAAGGCCGGCGAGGCCGGCGAGGACGCGGGCGGCGCCGGGATCAGCTTCAAGCAGGCGGCGGCATTCGAGGTCGTCGGTCGCTGGGGCAAGTACATCGACGAGATGGTCGGCGTGATGTCGTGGCTCGACGCCCGCCCGCCCGTCCCCGCCTACACCCTGTGGTTCATGTCCTTCGGGATGCTCGTGTTCACCGCGTTCGTGATGGCGCCCTGGGTGGATCGCTGGCGGTTGTTCGCGCTGATCTTCGTGGTCTTCATGTTCCCGACGCTCTCCGACGCCTGGAACGTCGAGACGTACGGTTTCATCTCCCAGGGTCGCTACATGCTGCCCGTGGCGGTGGGCATCCCGTTGCTGGCCGCGTTCGTGATCTCCCGCGACAACCTGTTCGGCCGGGCCCGCGAGATCACGATGACCAGGTTCCTGCTCATCGTCCTCCTGCCCCTGCACTTCGTCTTCCTGTGGTTCACGATGATCCGCTGGCAACAGGGTGCCAAGCAGACCCCCTACCGGGTCCGCCTCAACGCCTTCGCGGGCGCGTGGCATCCGCCGCTGGGTTCGGTGTTGCCGATCCTCCTCGCGCTGATCGGTATCACCGTCATCGGAGCCTACGTATGGCTGGCCTCCCGGTTGGAGAAGCTGCCGGAAATCCCGGAGAACGCCGTCCGGGCAGCCTGAGAACCCCTTCACGCGCGGTGCCGGTACCGTCATTCCGACAGTGGAAGCGACGGCGCCGGCTCCGTGCGTTCGCGGCGCACCACATACCGCCTCGACCGTACTCCCGATGACCACATCCCTCTGAGGAGAAGACCTTGAACACCGCCGTCACGGCGCCTCCGTACTCAGAGCCGCGGTCGGTCGCCCGCGTCACGCCCTGGCAGGGTTGGTGGGAACGCAAACGCTGGTTGCTGATCACGGCCGAGGCGTTCGTCGCCTTCGTCAGTTGCCTGATCCTGCCGTTCCTGGTGCGCGGACTGAACGTCAACCCGGTCAAGCGCACCGGCGCGGTCAGCGGCCTCGCCGCGCTGCAGTTCCGGTTCACCGCGCTGGGCATCCTGCTGATCGTCGCGATCATCGTGTCCCAGCGGGTGGCCTCGGGGCGGTACTACAAGGTCGTCACGCGACTCTCGGCGGCGTCGGTGGCCGGGCTCGCGAGCGGATTCGTGGCCGGCGGGACGGTCATCGCGCTCCTGGGCACTCCCTGGCCGATCTCCGGCACCTACGGCGACGCCGGCTCCCTGGCCACCTGGGCGCACAGCATGCAGCACGGCCTGCCGGTCAACAAGGCCGGATCCGTGTACCCGCCGCTACCGCCCCGCACCATCGCGCTCTGGGCGGACCTGTTCCACGACGGGAACACGCTGTACGCGTTCAAGGACCTGCAGATCATCGGCGGCGCGGCGACCGGGCCCCTGACCTACCTGGCCTGGCGGCTGCACCTGTCGCCGGTGTGGGCCCTCGCGGTCGGCGTGCTCCCGGCGCTCAGCCTGATGGACACCTTCAAGCCGTACGGTCAGACCACGTTGCTGATCCTGCTGCCGATCCTGGCCAAGTGCCTCCAGTGGCTGCATCGCATCGGCGACGCCTCGTATCGACAGATCCTGATCCTGTCCGCGGCGTTCGGCGTGACCTTCGGTCTGATCTTCCTCACCTACTCCGGCTGGTTCGTCTTCTCGGCCCTGGGCACGGTGGCCGCGGTGGGGATCCTGTTCCCGTGGCGTACGGCCCTGCGCAAGGGACTGATCTTCGTCGGCGCGACCGGCGCGATCTTCCTCGCCGTGTGCGGGTTCTACCTGGTCGACCTGCTGAGGGGAGCCGGAACCAAGGACCAGGCGTACGGCTTCGACGCGTACGTCGACCCGGCCTTCTTCCAGCTGTGGCGCACCGACATGCCCGGCCCGGTGACCCTGTGGCCGCCGCCCGGTGAACTCGGCGGCGTGGGCGTCTGGACGATCCTGGTGTTCCTGGGGCTCGGGCTCGCCCTCTGGCTGGGCTTCCGCAAGCCGATAGTGATCACCTTCGTCTGCTTCTTCGGCAGCGCCTGGCTGATGCGCATGTGGTTCGCGTCGAAGATGTTCGTCACCGAGTCCGTGCAGTTGTGGCCGCGCACCGGCAATCAACTCGTGTACACGTCGTTCGTGTTGACCGCGCTGGCCATCTACCTGTTCCAGGCCCGCATCCGAACCCTGTGGTCGGATGTGTCCGCCCGCTTCACGGACGGCACCGCACGCGCGCTGCCCGGCTCGAAGTCCGCGGTCATCGGCGCGATGGTCACCCTGATGTTGCTGTTCGGCACGATGGCCTCGTCCATCTCCGACCGGTACATGCCCTCCGACGAGAACACGTATCGGAAGTTGACCTACATCTCGCAGACCCTGGAGAAGGTCAACGGCAAGTGCCCCAAGTACGCGCCGAAGGGCAAGTGCGTCTCGCTCGACCCCCAGTGGCGGAAGATGCTCACCGACAAGAAGTGAGCGACCGCGACGACCGCACCGCCCACCCGGGAACCCCGGGTGGGCGGTGTTCGTCAATCGCTCAGCGAGTCCCGGGACGACGTGCGGTGCGCAGGTCGATCGCCGGCAGTCCCACCCGACCCGCGTTCAGTTCCCTCGCGTCGCGCAGCGCCACGTTGCGGGCCAACTCGGTGAGCTTGCGCTCCAGGGACCGAAATCGCAGATAGGTGTTCAGCGTCATGAACGCGACGCCGACGACCAGGAGATAGATGATCAGGTCGGTGCCCCGGCCCACCCCGACCCGGTTCGCCATCCACGTTATGTCGTTCGGCCGCAGCACCGCGTAGACGTTGGTGCCGACGAAGAGCAGGAAGGCTATGCGCTTCCAGGCCCGGGTGCGGACCCGGTCCCATTGCAGGACGAAGGTCGTCAGCAGCCCCGCCGCGCACAGCAGCAGGAAAATCTGGATCACCATGAGATCGACCTCCCCTGTGCCTGCGACCCCTCACCCGCGAACTCGACCACGACCGTCCGGTGCCGGGGGCCGCGGGAAGGTCGCGTACCACCTTAACCATGTCACGACGGACATCCGCGCTCTTCCCCATCCGTTCGGCCGAGCCGGTCGAAGGATTCGCGCGGACCGGGAATCCGGGGTCGCGCGGGCGTCGATCACACCGGCGCGAACCGCCAGCACTGCTCCGGGGAACCGACCTCGGGCTGTTGGGACACGGTGCCCAGGCGGGCGTCGGCGGTCAGCGCCGCGCCGGATCCGGCCACCGTGACGAGGTATCCGCCGCGACCCGCCCGGATGCGGAAGACCAGCGCCGGATCGTGCCGGCACTCGGACACCGTCGGCGCCCCCTGCGGCTCCTTCGCGGGGTCCGGGGTGGCCAGACACCCGGATCCGTCCTTGGTCACCAGTCGCCAGCCGAAGCGAACGGCCTGGGTGCGAAAGACGGTTCCGTGTGACTCCGGCTTCAGGGTCAGCGCGCCGCCCGCCCCGGAGGCGGCCGCCACGGCCAACCCGGAGGCCGGATTGACCAGCCGGTACTCCCGGGCGAGCAACGGCGCGTCGGACGGGTTGCCGGTGGGCCCCGGCCGCAGTGGCGGCGGCAACGGCACCACGAGCCCGGCCCGCCACCGCTCGTCGACCTGATAGGTCTTCGGATACCAGGTCCGGTAGACCCTGCTGCGCTGCGCGTCGGGATCGAACTCGGTGTAGACCTTGAAACACGCCGCCTTCGCCCGCGTCGCCGCGGGCGAGAGGTTGTCCGGCTCACTGGTGATCGTGTAGTCGCGGTAGTAGGAGACCGGCAGGTCCGGGGTTCCCTCGAAGACGTACATGACCATGCGCGCCACCGAGATGTGGTCCTGATGGATGCCGCCCGTGGGCATCGGCGAGCCGTGCAGGTCGGCCGTGGGGTCGAGGGTGTTGACGCAGGTGGGACGGAACTCGTCCCGCACACCCTGGAGGAAGGCGACCATGGCGGTGCGGTCGATGTGCTGCGCGGGAAAGGTGTCCCCGTCCCGCGTCTGCACGCTCCCGCCGTCCGCGTACAGCGCCCACATCCGCTTGGCGCCGGGGTCGGTGAGCATGTGGCCGTCCGGGATGCGCGTCTCCAGTACCGACACCCGCTCGTCGAGCGTCCACAGCGTGGCCTGCACGCCGCCGGCCGCGTACGGCCGGCTGGTCCATTCGCTCGGCTTGCGCCCGAGCGCGAAGGCGTACGCCGCCCGTACCCCGGCCTCGCGGTCGCGCATGTACTTCGGGTAGCCGACGTAGTCCGAGGCCATCAGGTACACGGTGCGCACGTGCGCCCCGGACTCGAGATCGCTGAGCAGGTCCGGGCTCAGGAAGAGAAGGTCGTCGTCGTGGTGCGCGACCACGTTGAGCACCCTGCGCTCCTGCTGCGGGACCCGGTCCTTCGAGGGCCAGGCCCTGGCCACGTCCCGGGGCCGCGGGGTCGACCCGTCGTCGGCCCAGTCCACGGCGGCGGCGCCGCCGAGGACGGCCAGGACTCCGCCCGTGGCGGCCAGGGCCCTGCGTCGGGAAATCACCGAAGCGGGCCCCCGTTCGGCTGACATTCGGTACTGCACCGCCTCTTCGTGTGCCGGTACGGGCTGGGCATCCGATGGGAAGACGTGTGCCGCACGGCCCGGGTTGCATGATTACGCGTGCGATTCAGGGGCGCTCCTGCGATTCAGGGGCGCTCCGTCGACGGCCCGGCGCAACCGTTCTGCGGGAACGGCACCTTCGGCGGCACGTAGGGCGACGCGAGGATCGCCGGTGGGGGCACCGACTCGAACCGGAGTTTGCAGCGGGTCGGATTGCTGAACAACAGTTCCAGCCCGATTCCCGGATTCTCGGCCCGAATGAGCTGGATCGAGTCGTAGGTCTTCGGGTCGTCGGTGACCACCCGAATCCTGCGGTCCGCGAAATCCCGCGTGATTCGGGTCCGGAGGAGTTCGGTCGTCTGCGGGGCCTTCGACAGCGGGTTGACCGCCCAGGCGGTGCCGAGGTTACGCGCGAGCACGTCGACCCACAGCGTGCTGTAGTAGTTGCCCGCCCAAGTACCGCGCATACGGAGGAAGTTGACCCGGTCGCCCGGGTTCGGCATTCCGTCGAGCGTGGCGGTCACCAACTGCGCGAAAATCGGCTCGTCGGTCTTCCCGATGAAATACGCGGTACCCCAGGAACGATCGCGGGCGGGCGGATGGCCGCCCTGGCGGTCCGGCCCGGAGTTGTAGACGAAGGCCATGACCAGGCAACCGGTCACGACCATCGCGGGCAACGGCCTGGTGAAGGCCGGTCGGCCGCCCGCCGGCACCGGATCCGGGGCGGCCAGACTCGTCGCCCCCAGGCAGACCAGTCCGACCACGAACAGTTGGTGCAGGAGTTTCTCGTAGTAGTAGGACGTCTCGCCCACCAGCGCCGTCTGATAGACGAACATCAGCCCCACCGTGCCGCCCCCGACGAGCAACCACAGGGCCGCCATGACACGCTCCGGCCTGCGCAGGGTCTCCCGCCCGATCAGGCACAACGCGAGCACGAACATCAGCAACATCAGCAGGTGCCGGTTGACCGGGTCGATGCCGCCGGGTGCGTTTATCGCCTCGGCGTTGCTCGCGTACTTCCAGTTGACCAGCGGAAGCACCGCGGAGCACACCGCGGTGACCGTGATCGCGCCGACCGCCCACAGTCTGGCCCGCAGCAGCCGCGCTCGGGTCCGCCACACCCAGGCCAGCACGAGCAGTCCACCGGCGGGCAGGAAGAGGTAGTAGGTGTATCCGAGCGCGATGAGGAGCGCGGCCGAGAGGCACAGTTGCTCACGCAGCCGATGCACCGGCCGTACCGTGACGGCCACCAGGATCGCGAGCAGGCCGAGACCGGCGAACTCGCTGAGGAAGCCGTGCAGGAACATCGACGTGCCGTCGCCGAAGTACAGGTACGCCGCCGCCGAACCGGCCACCGCCAGGTAGCGCCACGGCGCGAGCCGGGGGCCCGCCACCCAGCGGATCGCCCACAACACGGCGACGATCATGAACATGTACATACCGGCGTAGTAGAAGATGAAGCGGTTCAACTCACCCTGCGCGGGCCCGGGGTCGGTGGTCGAGCGCAGGAAGTTGTCGAACAGCGCCAGCCCGAGGTGGCTGCCCTGCGGATAGGAAACCAGGTCCTTGGTGACGATCGTCGCCACCTCGGAACGGTGCAGGAAGTTGTAGCCGCCGCCGAACCGGATGCCCTCGAAGATCGCGAAATGCCGGGCCAGGTCCTCCGCGGTGACCACATGCGCCAACCGGCCGGCGAACCCCCGGCCCAACAACGGCCACACCACCAGGGCCGAGGTGAACGCGCCGATCCCGACGGTGAACAGCGCCGACAGGCCGCCCGTGCCGGAAATCGCCGGACGGCGATCCGCCAACGCCGCGCACCCGAGCAGGACGGTGAACCCCAGGCCCGCCACCGGCACCGGGTGCAGCCCCCACGGCCAGACCGAGAACAGCAGGGCCACACCGCACAGCGCCCCGGCGGTCAGCGTGAACGCGAAAACGAGTCGATCCAGGATCGAGCGGCCGGACCGCAGGAGCGAGGCCAGGAGCGCCAGGAAGACGAAGGGCAGCACCACCGCCGTTCCGGTGCGGTAGCACAGCACCGGAACGGCCCAGGCGAGCACGAGCGCGCCGAGCAGGATCCACGGCCGAAGCGGTCGGCGACGCCGTTGTATGGGCTCGGCGACCGGGACGGCCGCCGCCGTTTCCTCCGACAGGGTCACGATTCCTCAGTCCGAGGTCCGCTTGGACGGGCCGAACACGTGCCGGCCCAGGACGCGCCCCCCCACGTGGTTGCCCTTGCGCAGGACCGCCGGAAGCATCGTCAGCGCGTGCAACCTCGAGGACATGTGGGACCGCGCCGTCTTCGCGGCATGGTGCCACCCCAGTGCGTCCATCCGGTCCGCGACGTCGAGGAAGTAGTTGCGCTCCTCGGTGAACCGTCGACCGTTGAACGCCTGCAACGACGACTCGCTGATCGCGTGTCGGCGGTACTGGAAGCACACGGTCTCGTCGATCACCATGTCCTCGCCGGCCTCCAGGAGGTCGATCACGAGGGCGAGGTCGAGAACCACCTCCAGGCCGCTGCGGAACCCGGCCGCCTTGATCGCGTCGGCCCGCCAGCAGATCGACGGGAAGTAGAGCCAGTTACCGCGCAGCACGCTGTTGGCCAACTCCTCGCCACCCATCACCCGGCGACCGGTGAACTTGGGGGTGTAGAGCTTGCGCTTGGTGACGTCGACGAGCGAGGTGCTGCGATTGCCGCCGCTGTCGATCACCTCCACCCCGGGCTGGACCATCCCGACCCCGGGATACTCGCGCAGCGCGGCCCGCACGGTGTGCAGGTAGTTCGGCAGCATCACGTCGTCGCAGCCCATGATGACCACGCGGTCGTACTCCGCGAGGTCCACACAACGCTGGAAGTTGCGGGTGATGCCGAGGTTCTCCGGGTTGCGGAAGTACCGGATCCGGGGCTCCTGGAGCGTGTCGATCCACTCCTCGATGCCCTCGGCCCGGCTGTCGTCGACCACCGTCAGGCGCCAGTCGGTGTCCAGTTGCGCGATGACACTGCGTACGGCCGTCTTCATCAGGAAGACGTCGCCGTAGAACGGCAGCATGATGTCGATGGTCATGGCGTATCAGGAACCCGGAGAGTGTGCGTGCTCGACCTCGGGGGTCGGAGCCTGGGCGGCGGCGGACGAGACGCGCATCGTGTCGTTCAGCAGACTTATCCGGTCCTGGTTGAGCACCTGGGCGTCGCGAATGGCGATGGTGCGGGCAAGATCGGTGATCTTCTTCTCCATCGAGCGAAAACGCATGTAGGTGTTCAGCGTTATGAACGCGACACCGATGACCAGCAGATACAGGATGAGGTCGGTACCCCGGCCCACTCCCATCTGCTTCGCCACCCAGGTGGTGTCCTGCGGACGCACGATGGCGTACACGTTCGCGCCCACGAAGGCCAGAAACGCCAGGCGCTTCCACGCGCGCGTACGCACGCGGTCCCACTGCCGCACGAACACGGTCAATAGGAGTATGGCTCCCGCGAGCAGAATGATCTGAATCACCATCTGGTCACATACCCCGCTGTCGAATGGAGATATCGAAGAGGATGTTTACGCCGTTGATCAGCGATTGACCCTTGGCCTTGGAGTAGTCGGTGTATCGAACCGTCACCGGCGCCTCCTGGATTCTCAGGCCGGAACGTGCGAGAAAGGCCACGATCTCCGAGGCGTGTGCCATGCCGTTCATGGTGATCTGCAGCATCGAAGCAGCCTTGCGGTTCATTACCCGAAGGCCGTTGTGCGCGTCGGTCAACTTCAGTTTGCGCGAGGTCGGGCTCAATGCGGCGGCCGTACGCAGTACGACACGCTTGATCCACGGAATACCGGTGTTCGCATTCAGGAATCGGGAACCGAGAACAACGTCGAGATCCCCGGCGGCGGCAATTTCCAGCATATTTATCGCATCCTCGACACGGTGCTGTCCGTCCGCGTCGAAGGTGATCACGTATTTCATCCCGGGTTGTGCCAGCGCGTACGCGATGCCGGTCTGCAGCGCGGCACCCTGGCCCAGGTTGATCGGATGCTTGATCAGATGGGCCTTGGAGCCGTAGATCTGCTCCTCGGTATTATCGGAGCTTCCATCATCCACGCACACGATGTTCGGGAAGACCGCGGCGGTTTCCTCGACAACCTGAGCGATGACCCGGTCCTCGTTGAAGACCGGAATCACAATCCAGGCGGTGCTGACGTCATGCACCTAACGCTCCAGGATGACATAGGTAAGGATTTGGCAATACTAGCGAACGCAGCCCGGCTCGCGGCCTCGCGATCATCGTCGGGTGTGCGCCGGGCCGATCTCCCGCAGGGCCTCGGCAAGCATCGTTCGCCAGTCTTCGAGCGGTTTCAAGTCTGCGGCCTCCCAGCGCCGATGACCGAGGATGCTATAGGCCGGTCGACGCGCCTTGCGCGCGTAGGCCGCCGATGAAACGGGACGCACCCGATCCGCGTCCAAGCCCGAGAGCTCGAAGACGGCCCGGGCGAGGTCGTACCAGGTGGCCGCGCCGGAAGCGGTGCCATGATAGCGGCCCGCCGGCGCGGTACCCGCCAGCGCGGAGTACCCCAGCAGCGCCAGTCGCTCGGCCAGCGCGTACGACCAAGTGGGTTGGCCCCATTGGTCGTCGACCACATCCACGAACTCCTGCCTGGCAGCCAGATCCGTCATGGTCGCGACGAAATTGGAGCCTCGAGCACCGTACAACCAGGCCGTGCGAACCACATAGCCGGCGTCGGGCAGCAGCTCGGCGATCGCCGCCTCGCCCACCGCCTTGCTCCGTCCGTAGGCGTTGACCGGGTCGGCCGGGGCGTCCTCGTCGTAGGGCTCGGTGCCGTGACCGGAGAACACGTAGTCCGTGGAGATGTGCAGCAGTCGCGCTCCGTGCTCGCGGCAGGCGAGCGCGACGTTGCGGGTGCCGTGGCCGTTGACCGCGGTCGCCTCCTCCTCGCAGTCCTCGGCACGATCGACATCGGTCCAGGCCGCCGCGTTGACCACCACGTCGTGCCCGGCGACGGCATCGCTCACGGCCGCGGCGTCGGAGACGTCCAGGAGGGCGTGGGGAAGTGCCGTCACGACCGCGTCCGGTTGCCGAGAGAGCACGGCGACAAGGTCGTGTCCGAGCATTCCGCCGCTTCCGGTGATCATCCACCGAGTCGTGCCGTTCGCACGATCGCGTCCATATGTGCTCATGAGATTGTGACCGCTTCCGGTTTCACAGCCGACATCAGGCCCTGTCGCCGGGCTTCCGGAGGCGCCGCACTCCGGAACCTCGGCAAACACGTCGATGCTAGCGAACCTTTGTCGCTGGGATTGATATCGAGGTCGCCCACTCTCGATGGCGGATTGCCCATCGCGAGACGACGACAGGACTCACCCGACACATCGAGTGGGTGCGGTGATCTCGCTGGGCGGATCGTACGAAGGAGTCTCACGTCAGGGAGCCGGCTCGATCCGCTCCGTCGCGATGTACGCGTCCCACAGGGAACCGATCGCCTCGGACAACTCGTAGCCGGGCTTCCAACCGAGTGAACGCGCGGCGTTCGCCACGTTCATCTGCTGCCACGTGGTCTCCGGCGCCGTGACGGGTCCCTCGACGACCTCGGCCCGGACTCCGCTGGCCTCGATCAGCAGGTCGACCACGACCCGCGCCGTCACCGCCTCGCCCCGACCGATGTTGACCACCTGTCCGGAGACGTCCGACCCGGCCGCGGCGACGATCGCCTTGACCGCGTCGCGCATGTCCACGAAGTCGCGGGCAGACTGGAGGGAGGCGAACTCGAGCGACGCCGTCCGGTCGGCGCGCAGGGCGTCACCGAGCTTCGCGGCCACCGCGCCGAGCAGGCTGGTGACCGGCAGACCGGGGCCGATCGTGTTGCTGATCCGCAGGATCACCGCGTCGACGTCACCACGTTCGCACGCGGCGAGCACCAACTCGGTCCCGCGAAGCTTGGTCTTGCCGTAGCCCATCTCCGGCGCGGGCTCGGTCGACTCGTCGATCGACACGCCGACCGGCACGAGTCCGTACTCGTGCACGCTGCCGAGGTGGACCAGGCGCGGGCGGTCGGCCATCCGGGCGAGCGCCTCGAGCAGCCGCTCGACGACCGTGATGTTGGCCCGCACCATGCCCTCTTCGGGGACCGACCACACTCCGCCGATGGCGTTGACGACGACATCGAAGCGTTCCGCTTCGAGGACGGCGGCGAGTTCCTCGGGCTTGGTGTCGACCACGTCCAGCGGAATGAAACGAACGCCGGTCGGCCGTGTGGGCACGGTGCGGGCGAAGGCGACGACGACGTCTCCGCGTTCGGCGAACGAATCGCACAGCACTCGGCCGATGTGGCCGGTGCCGCCCAGCACGGCGACCCGGCGAGGACCGTTGGAGTCCGTCCGAGGGGTACGCGGCGAAACAGATGGCACTGGTCAGTCTCCTGAGCTGCTGATGTGGATGGTCGGATCGGCGTGAACGCCATGCCATCTCATGATTTCACCGACGAGACGACTACTGGGTCGGCCGGCGGATGGGTCCCAGCGCATGCCGCGCCAGGGCGCGAACGCCGTCCGGTTGTTTGGTGCGTACTGCTCCCGGAACCAGGCTCGCCGCGTGGATTCTCGAAGATACGTGCAGTCTCGCCGCCTTCGCCGCCTTGGGCCAACCGTGCTCGTCGAGCCGATCCGCGACATCGAGGAAGTATTCGCGAGCCTCCGTGAATCGACTGCCGTTGAAGGCCCGCACGGAGGAAAGGCTCACCTTGTGCCGACGGTATTGGAAGCACACCGTGTCGTCGAGCAACATCCACGCCCCGCTCTGGAGCACGTCCACGACCAGCGCGAGGTCCTGGATGACGTCGTAGCCGTCCCGGAAGGACACCGACTTCAGGACGTCGGCCCGCCAGCAGATCGAGGAGAAGTAGAGCCAGTTACCACGCAGCAGGCTGGTGGCCAGCTCCTCGCCGCCCATCAGTCGGCGGCCCCGCACCTTGGGCGAGTAGAGCCGACGCTTGGTCTGGTCCACCATCGTGTGGATGCGGTCGCCGTTCCCGTCGATGACCTCGACACCGGGTTCGACCATCGCGACGTCCGGATACTGGCGAAGCCCCGAGCGGACCACCGCGAGGTAGTTCGGCAGCATGATGTCGTCGGTGCCCATGAGGACGACGTGCTCGTGCTCGACCAACCCGACGCATTTTCGGTAGTTGTCGGTGACGCCCAGATTGCGCTCGTTACGGAAGTAGCGAATGCGTTTGTCACCGAGTTCCGCGAACCATTCCGGGACGCCGGGCTCGGTTCCGTCGTCCACCACCGTGAGACGCCAGTCCGGATCGGTCTGATCCTGAATGCTGCGCACCGCGGCCTGCATCAGGGAGACGTCGCCGTAATACGGCAACATGATGTCGAATGTTGTACTCATCGCTCGACGCACCTACACCCAAGAAAGTAGCAGCAGGATCGAAACTGCTCCGCGTGGCGCATTTTATCGGGATCCCGGTGCGGACGACACCGACAGCGAGGTGGGCGGCAGTACCCCGGAACCGTCCGCGGACCGGGACCCGGCGCCGCCCCTGGCGGGCAGGCGCAGGGCCAGGGCCATCACCAGGGCCACCGCGAACGAGCCTGCGGCGTACGCGATCTCGACTCGGAGCTTGATGTCCCCGGGCAGGAACGTCACCCCGAGGAGAACCGCCGTGCCGACGATCCACGCGACCAACTGGAATCTGTGACGGGCCATGGTCATCAGACCCTGACCCAATACCATCGCCAGCATGTAGCAGATGGTTCCGGCGGAGAACCAGAAGAAGTCCGCGTAGTCGAGGACATTCTTCGGGGCGTCGAAAAGAATCGTGACGAGCCACGGCCCGAGCGCGGTCGCGACGAGCCCGCCCGCCACACCGAGCGCCGTCACGAGCAGCGCGCCGCGCTTCATCAGGTTGCGAAAGCCGGCCAGGTCGCCGCTCGCGTAGATCGAGGCCAACCCGGGCAGCAGCGACGCCTGGAGCGCGCCGAACACGAACAGCGGGACACGGGCCAGGATCAGCGCCGACAACAGCGCGTTGATCAACGCGGTCGCCTCGGGTTCGAGGAGCTTGACGTTGATGACGGCCATGTTGACCACCATCTGCGCCAGCAGCGTGGAGACCACCAGGAGGGACAGCCCGCCGCACAACTCGCGCCAGGCCACCTGCCGACCCGGCCGCGCCGCCCGCAGTACGGGCACCGCGATGATCAGCGTGGCCAGCAGCGGCGCGACGGTCAGCACGAGGCTGAACATCAGCGGCGACCGGGTGCCCGTGACGCCCAGGCCGACGGCGAACACGATGCGCAGACCGCCGTCGAGCGCCAGGCTCGCGCCGTACGCCTTGAACATCTTCAGGCCGGCCAGGGTGCCCCGGGTGACCGATACCGCCACCAGCCCCGCGAGCGCGCCGGCCAACGCGGTCAGCAGGGTCTTGTCACCGTCGAAGAGCTTGTCGGCCAGCGGACCGGACGCCGCGGCGATCACGGCGACCACCACCGCGAGCATCCCGCACGCCAGCACGGTGCCGCGACGCAGGACCGGACCCGCGCCCTCGCCCTCCACCGAACGGGCCGCGACGATGCGCGCGATCTCCTGCTCGACCGGGAAGAACAGCCCCAGGCCCACCGAGAAGATGATCGTCCACAACACCGACACCCCGGACATGTCGTCGGCGTCGAGCGTGTGCCCCGCGACCGCGAGGTGGATGTACGAGGCCGCACCGACCACGGCGGTGCCCGCGCCCACCAAGAGCGTCCCGGGTGGAAGGCTGCCGACAGCGCGCGTCAGTATTCTCATCGCTCACTCGTAGGTTGGTTGTGATGCGGAGCGTGCGCCGGGGGCCGGAGCGGCCACTCGGGTTCAGAGTGCGGCGGCCGCCTTGAGCGGTTCCCACCAGGTGCGATTCTTCCCGAACCAGGAGACCGTCGCGGCCAGACCTTCCTCGAAGCTCATCTGCGGGGCGTAGCCCAACTCCTCGCCGATCTTGTCGATGTTCAGCGAGTAGCGGCGGTCGTGGCCCTTGCGGTCCTGGACGTGGTCCACCATCTCCCAGCCGACACCGCACGCGTCGAGCAGCAGTTCGGTCAGTTCCTTGTTGGTCATCTCGGTGCCGCCGCCGATGTTGTAGACCTCGCCCGGGCGACCCGAGCGCATCGCCAGGTCGATGCCCCTGCAGTGGTCCGAGACGTGCAGCCAGTCACGGATGTTGCCGCCGTCGCCGTACAACGGGATCCGCCGGCCGTCCAGCAGGTTCGTCACGAAGAGCGGGATGACCTTCTCGGGGAACTGGTAGTGCCCGTAGTTGTTCGAGCAGCGGGTGACCACCACGTCCATGCCGTGCGTGCGGTGGTAGGCCAGGGCGAGCAGGTCCGACGCGGCCTTGCTGGCCGAGTAGGGCGAGTTCGGCGCCAGCGGCCACTCCTCGGTCCAGGACCCCTCGTCGATCGAACCGTAGACCTCGTCCGTGGACACGTGCACGAAGCGACCGACCCCGTGCTTGCGCGCGGCGTCCAGCAGCACCTGGGTGCCCAGCACGTTGGTGGTCACGAACGGTCCGGCGCCGGCGATGGAGCGGTCCACGTGCGACTCGGCGGCGAAATGCACGATGACGTCCTGCCCGGACACCACGTCGTCCACGACCTCCTCGTCGCAGATGTCGCCGCGAACGAAGGTGTAGCCGGGGTGCTCCGCGACCGAGGCGAGATTGGCCTCGTTGCCCGAGTAGGTCAGCTTGTCGAGCACGGTCACCTGTGGCGCGGGTGCCGAGGGCGCCTCACCGGAGAGCAGGTTGCGGACGTACTCCGAGCCGATGAATCCGGCTCCACCGGTGATCAGGATCCTCATGGACACGGGATTGTACTCACCCGCCGTGAGGCACCGCTTAAGGTGATGGCATGCGTGGCATCCTTCTTGCGGGCGGTACCGGCTCCCGCCTCTGGCCCATCACCCAGGCCGTCTCCAAGCAACTCATGCCAGTGTTCGACAAACCGATGGTCTACTACCCCTTGACCACGTTGATCACGGCGGGCGTCCGTGAGGTGCTGGTCATCACCACGCCTCAGGACCAGGCACACTTCCAGCGCCTCCTCGGCGACGGTTCCCAGTTGGGCATGCGTCTCGAATACGCGGCGCAGGAGAGCCCCGACGGCATCGCCCAGGCGTTCCTGATCGGCGAGAAGTTCATCGGCGACCAGTCGGTGGCACTGATCCTCGGCGACAACATCTTCCACGGCGTCGGGCTCGGTCGGCGCCTGCGCGAGGACAGCGAACCTCGGGGCGGACGCGTCTTCGCCTACCCCGTGGCCGATCCCACCGCCTACGGCGTCGTCGAGTTCGGGCCGGACGGCCGGGCCCGCTCCATCGAGGAGAAGCCGACCAGGCCCAAGTCCCGCTACGCCGTCCCCGGGCTCTACTTCTACGACAACCGCGTCGTGGAGATCGCGAAGGGCCTCGAGCCCAGCGCCCGCGGCGAGTTGGAGATCACCGGCGTCAACGCCGCCTATCTCGAACAGGGCGAGTTGCACGTCAGCGTGTTGGACCGGGGCACCGCCTGGCTGGACACGGGTACCTTCTCCTCACTCGTACACGCCGCCGAATTCGTCCGCGTGATCGAGGAACGACAGGGACTCAAGATCGGTTGTATCGAGGAAGCCGCCTGGCGCGCGGGTTTCATCGACTCCGATCGCATGCGCGAACTCGCGGGCCCACTGCTCAAGAGCGGCTACGGGCAGTATCTGCTCGATCTGCTCACCTACGGTGACGGACTGGCCCCGGCGGACGGCACGCACTGAGTCACGCACCCGCAAACGAGATCGCCGCCGGCCGAACCGTCCGACGGCGAATCCATCCCGATTCGAGGACCAACGCATGAAGATCCGTCCCCTGTCCATCGAGGGCGCATGGGAGATCGCTCCTCAGTTGCACGGCGACCCGCGAGGCATGTTCACCGAGTGGTACCGCTTCGACCGCCTCGCCGAGGAGATCGGTCATCCCATGCGGCTGGCCCAGGCCAACATGTCGGTCTCCGCGCAGGGGGTGGTCCGCGGGATCCACTTCGCCGATGTGCCGCCGAGCCAGGCCAAGTACGTCTCGTGCGTCAAGGGCGCGGTCCTGGACGTCGTGGTGGACCTTCGGATCGGTTCGCCCACCTTCGGCAAGTGGGAAGGTGTGCAGCTGGACGACGTGGAGCGCCGTTCGTTGTACATCTCCGAGGGCCTGGGCCACGGCTTCTGCGCACTCACCGAGGGTGCGACGGTCAGCTACCTGTGCTCCGAGACGTTCGCGCCCACGCGCGAGCGGGCCGTGCACGCGCTGGACCCGGAGCTGGCCATCTCGTGGCCGGCGGAGACCCCGCAGTTGTCCGACCGCGACGCCGCGGCGCCGACGCTGGCCGAGATGATCGCCGACGGGCTCCTTCCCGACTACGCCGCCTGTGTCGCGTTCCGGTCCACGCAGACCCGGGACTGACCGGCCGGAGACGGGGTCGGGACGGAGTCGGGACGGAAGGCGCCGTCGCAGAGCCGGGCCGAGCCCGATCGGCCGGATAGGCTCGCGTCATGAAGTGGCTTGTCACCGGCGGTGCCGGATACATCGGGACGCATGTCGTGCGAGTGTTGCTCGCGGCCGGTGAGGACGTGGTCGTCGTCGACGACCTCTCCACGGGTGAGCGGAAGCGGGTGCCCGACGGGGTGCCGCTGATCGTCGGGTCGGTCCTGGATCGGGCGCTCCTCGACGAGACGTTCCGGGCGCACGGGGTCGACGGCGTGGTGCACATCGCGGCGAAGAAGCAGGTGCCGGAGTCGGTCGCGCGTCCCCTCTATTACTACGAGGAGAACGTCGAGGGCCTGCGCACGCTGCTCGCGGCGATGGTCGCGGCCGAGGTGCCCCGGATCGTGTTCTCCTCCAGCGCCGCCGTCTACGGGATGCCCGACGTGGACCTGGTCGACGAGGACACCCCGTGCCTGCCGATCAACCCGTACGGCGAGAGCAAGTTGGTCGGCGAGTGGCTGATCAAGGCCACGGCGCGGGCGCACGGGATCGCCTACGCCTCGCTGCGCTACTTCAACGTCGCGGGTGCCGGCGCGCCGGAGCTCGCGGACGGGGGCGTGTTCAACCTCGTGCCGATGGTGCTGGAGAAGCTGACGGCGGGTCGGGCGCCGGTGATCTTCGGCGACGACTACGACACCCCCGACGGCACCTGCGTACGCGACTTCATCCACGTGGTGGACCTGGCCGAGGCGCACGTGGCCGCCGCCCGCCGGCTCGCCGCCGACCCGGACGCGCGCCTGGCGCTCAACGTCGGTCGCGGTAGGGGTACTTCCGTCCGCGAGATGGTCGACCTCATCCGCGAGGTCACCGGTTTGCGCGAGTTCGCGCCGGAAACGCTGCCCCGGCGCGCCGGCGACCCGGCCCGCGTGGTCGCGAGCGCCGAGCGGATCGCGGCCGAACTGGACTGGAAGGCCCGCCTGGACGTCTCCGACATGGTGGAGAGCGCGTGGGCGGGGTGGCGGGCGCAGCGCGGGTGACGGGTGCGGGACGCACCGCGCGGTGAGCGCCGGGCCGTCCGGACGTGTGCCGCACGTCCCGTGCCCCCGAATCACCCCGAGTGCCTTCGAATGCCCCGAACGCCTCGACGCGACGCCGGCTGTCGAGTCGGCGTCGCGGGGCGCGTGTGGGGTGAAGTGCGCCGGGACGAATCGGACTTGGGGCTTTTGTCCTGTGGTTCGAATCACCCCGACGGCGGGTGCGGACATGCGCCTCGACGGGTAACGGCGCCATTTCGGACACGAGACGCGCGATGCGCCTGTGACGAACGGGACTTCGGTGATCATTCCGAGGTGATCCACACGAGGCTCGATCAAGGTTCTTTGTCACTCGATCCGGCCGGATCCACCACGGAACGCCAACTACGGTCCTTTCCGTAAGGGATCATCTACATTGCGCTCAACCGCAAAACGGATAATCGGCTTCTATCCGACACAGACTTGTGATCTTCGCCGGAGCCTGCTTAGCGTTCGATCCGTCCGTATCCCACACGGACCCCGATCGCCGGTACGCCGAATCCTGTCGCCGGCCGTTCGGGAGGCTGACGAGCACCACACGACAGGAGCGGGGGAACCACAGGTGAACCGCCGCGAACGGCACCGATCGTAACGATCGGCGGCCGCGAACGGCTTGGGGTGAAGCCACGTTCTTCGGGACGTGGCCGGGCTATCGATCTCCGGCCCGAATCCGACAGCTCACCTCGTAGGCGTGGGAGAGGATCCAGCCATGCTGTCCGGAACCGGGCGTCATCGCCGTCGCAGCACCAGTAGGACCACGCGTCTGATCGCCGCGGCCGGCGTCGCCGGTGTCGGCGTCGCCATGCCGATCATCGGGGCGGGCACGGCTCAGGCCGCGTCCGTGAGCACCTGGGACAAGGTCGCCCAGTGCGAGAGCACGGGCAACTGGAAGATCAACACCGGCAACGGCTTCTACGGCGGCCTCCAGTTCACCCAGAGCACCTGGAACGAGTTCGGCGGCTCGCAGTACGCCGCGCGCGCCGACCAGGCGACCAAGAGCCAGCAGATCGCGATCGCCGAGAAGGTGCTCAAGAGCCAGGGCCCCGGCGCCTGGCCGGTCTGCTCGGTCAAGGCGGGCCTGACCCGCGGCGGTGCCGCTCCGGACCTCGACACGGGCTCGGCGGGCGGCAAGACCGCGCCGAAGACCGCGCCGAAGACGGAGAGCGCCAAGCCGGCGCCGAAGACCGAAGCCGCCAAGCCGAAGATCGAGGTCAAGAGCGAGGCGCCGAAGACCGAGGCGCCCAAGGAGGAGACCCCGAAGACCGAGGCCCCCAAGGCCGCCGAGACGACCGCCAAGACCGACGCGGGCACCGGCTCCTACGTCGTGGTCGCCGGCGACACGCTGTCGCAGATCGCGAACGCCCGGAACGTGCCCGGTGGTTGGCCGAAGCTGTACGAGGCCAACAAGAGCGTGGTCGGCGAGAACCCGGACCTGATCTTCCCGGGCCAGCGGCTGACGGTCGACGGCAAGGCCGCGCCGGCCGCCGAGACCAAGGCCGAGGCACCGAAGGCCGAGGCACCGAAGGCGGAGACGCCCAAGGCCGAGGCCAAGACCGAGGTCAAGCCGGCCGCCGCGCCGAAGACCGCGGTCAAGACCGAGAGCGCCAAGGCCGACTCCTCGGCCAAGGGCTCCGAGCAGGCCTCCGGTTCGTACGTCGCCCCGGTCTCCGGCGCCACCCTGACCGCGAGCTTCGGCTCGGGTGGGTCGCGCTGGTCCAGCGGCCACCACACCGGCCAGGACTTCGCCGTCTCGACCGGCACCACGGTGCGCGCGGTCACCTCCGGCACGGTCGTCTCGGCCAGCTGGGGCGGCGCGTACGGCAACGAGGTCGTGATCCGGCACGCGGACGGCAAGTACACCCAGTACGCGCACCTGTCCTCGATCTCGGTCAAGGCCGGGATGAAGGTGCAGACCGGCCAGAAGATCGCGCTCTCCGGCGCGACCGGCAACGTCACCGGCCCGCACCTGCACTTCGAGGTCCGCACCACGCCGAACTACGGCTCCGCGGTCAACCCGATGACGTGGCTGCGCAGCCACGGCGTGAACGTCTGATCCACCGCACTCCCGCGCCGAACGGCGGGCGTCCCCTCCGGGGGACGCCCGCCGTTCGCGTGTGCGGGGCGGCGCGGGGCGGGTTGGTGGCGGGCCCGGGGGCGGGCGCGAGGCGGGGCGGGTGGGCGACAGGCACGCGACGGGCCGGGTGGGCGCGGGGCGCGGGGCGCGGGGCGCGGACCCTCGGCCGGGTCGGCGCGGGTGCGTCGGTGGCGGGCTCGGGGCAAGCGGAGGCGGGCCGAGGAATCGACGGGCACGGGGCGCGTGGGGGCAGGCCCGGGGGCCGAGTGGACACAGGTGCATCCCGTGGCAGGTCCGGGGCCGGGTGGACGCGGGCGCGTCCCGGGGCAGGCCCGGGTCCGGGTGGACGGGGGCTGGGCGGTCGGCGGGCGCGGGGGCCGAGTGGACACAGGTGCGTCCCGGGGCGGGTTCGGGGCCGGGTGGACGGGGGCCGGGCGGTTGGTGGGCGCGGGGCGGGTGGGGTCAGGGGAGGCGGGTCGTGTGCAGTGTGCCGTTCGCGGCGAGCCATAGGGCCGTCGTTCGGCCCGCGCCGTCGAGCGCGATGGTCGCGCCGGTCGGGGTCGGGCGGTCGTCGAGCACGAGCGGCGTGGGAGTCGCGCCGAGCAGCACCGGTCGGCCCTCGGCGTCCCGGGTCGAGGTGAGCAGCGTGCCGTCGGGGCGGGGCAGTTGCCACAGCGGCTCGTAGCCGGCCCCGGCCGCCGTGCGCGCGGCCGTGGGGATCCACGTGTCGGGACCGGCCTCGGTCGTGCCCGCGATCTCCGCCGTCCCGGCCCGCCGGTAGCCGACCGTGACCCGGCCGTCGGCGCCGACCGACGCCGCGGGCGGCCCGACCGGGTGATCCGCCGCGATCGTGCGTGGCGGCCCGGACCGGTCGCCGACCACGTCCCAGGCGCGGATGCCCTCGCGGGCCGTGCCGAACACGGTGATCCGGCCGTCGGGGCGGGTGACCGCGGTCGGACCCTCGACGATCTCGGCGCCGCCGAGGTCGCGCCACGGCGACCACACCGTGCTCCCGGCGGGCAGGTACCGGGTGTCGATGCCCTTGGCCCGATCGCGCGCGAACAGGTGCAACCCACCCGCGCCGTCGGCCCGGACCACCGGTGGGCCCAGACCCGTCGCGCCGTCGTCCGGGCCGCCCAGGTCCTGCCACGGGCCCAGGTCGCCGCCGGGCGTCGACTCGATCGCGGTGACGATCGCGAGCCGGTCCCGATCGGCCCGATCCGCGCCGCCGATCCGCAGCGCGAACACCCGGATCCGCCCGTCCGCCGTGCGCACCACGGCCGGAGCCGGGGCGAGTTCGCCATCGCCCGGAGCGCCCAGGTCGCGCGCGGCGGACCAGACACCCGCGCCGTCCTCGGCCCAGCGGGTGATCCGGCCGCCGAGCACCGACCAGGCGGTCGATCGGCCGTCCGCGCCGAGCACCGGCACCGGGCCCGGGTCGGGGAAGCGGTAGGTGGTGCTCTGCGGCCAGTTGCTGCGGGACGCGGTGTCGCGCACCTTGAGGTCGCCGCAGTCCGCCCGGCCCGGGCAGTGGTGCTCGCGGTCGGTCCAGCCGTAGACCCGGGTGACGGCGTCCTTGCGCTCACGGGCGGCCGGCTCCAGATTGTGCGGCCAGCGCTCGTTGTAGTAGCCGCGATACGCGATCGCCGCGGCGGCCCCGGCGGGCCGGTCGGTGTTGTAGCGGCGCAGCGCCTCCCAGGTGAACCGCGCGGCGGCGGTGTGGTCCTGGTGGTCGGAGACGCCGTTGTGGTCCGCGTGCGCCGGGTGCCTCGCGTCGTGCTTCTGGCGATCGGGGTCCGGGTCCAGCGTGCGCACCACGGTCGGCGCCTGGGCCCGCATCAGGTCGGTCAGGGACCGGATCAGCCCGTCGCGGGTGTACGCGTACGGTCCGCCCGCCGGCTCGTCGAGCGGGGCCAGCGTGTCGAGTTCGCGCTCCTGTCCGTTCCACAGGGTGCGCAGCCGCCCCTTCGCGCCGATGCCCTCCTCCTTGCGGGTGTTGAGGAACACCAGCTTGATGTTGGGGGCGTCGACGAGGCGGTCGAATTCGGCGTGCGCGCCGTCGCGCAGGCGGATGCTGTGTCGTTCCCAGCGCGCCGCGCGGTCCCCGAGCGCCATGAACGCGTAGGCGGCGCGCGAGCCGTTGTTGCGCGCGGCCGCGTACGCCCGCACGTCCGGGCGGCTCCCGGGGCCGTTGCGGCCGTCCGCCTCCCCCGCGGTGAGGAAGACGGTCACGTTGTCCGTGCCGGCGCGCACCGCGCGGTCGATGTCGGGGTTCATGAAGTAGAGGTCGTCGTCCTGATGGGCCACCACCTGCATCACCGCGCCGCCGACGCCGGGCGCCGGGGCCAGCGCCTCGATCCCGATCGGCAGGGTCGGCGCGTAGCGGGTCGGCGATCCGTAGGGGCCGGTCAGCTGTACCACCGCAGCGGTGAACGCGGCGGCCAGCACGGCGACCACCGCGGTGAACCTGCCGGTGCCGGGGATCATCGCCATCTCGACCGGGCCTTTCTGCCGTCGGGCCCGTCCGGAACGCCTCGGCGGATCGGGTCGCGTCGTCTGCCCCAGGGCGGACCCGCCCCATCATCGCCGGTCACCCGCACCCGGCCGCACCCGGCTCGGCCGCGCGGCTCGGCGAACCCCGCCCGTCAGCGCGCGCGGGTGTCGCCCGCGGTCGCCGCGCGCGGCCGGTCGGCGGCGGGCAGGCGCGGCTGCGGGACGCCGGCCGCGCTCCCCGCCTTGCCCGCGCCCGTCGAACTCGCGTTCCCGGTCCCGGTCTTGCCCGGGTCGGCGGCCGGACTGCCCGCGCCCGAGTCGTTGTTCGCCGAGCCGGGGCTGCGATCGGGCAGCGACTTGGCGCCCTCGGGGGTGACCCGGGTCGCGCCGATGTAGTCGGGCTTGTCTATCGGGCCGAACTTGATCACCGTGCCGGTGTACGGCGCGTGGATCATCTGGCCGTTGCCGACGTACATCCCCACGTGGTGGATGCTGCGCGGGTCGCGCAGGTCGGTGGCGAAGAACACCAGGTCGCCCGGCAGGAGTTGGTCGCGCGAGGGGTGTCGTCCCGCGTTCCACTGGTCGTTGGCCACCCGGGGCAGCTTGATGCCCACCGTCTCGTAGGCGGCCTGGGTCAGCCCCGAGCAGTCGAACCGGCCGCCGTCGGCGACGGTGCCCTCGCCGCCCCACAGGTACTCGGTGCCGAGCTTGGTCTGCGCCCAGTTGACCGCGCCGGCCGCGAGCGCCATCGGCTGCAGCGGTGTCTGGACCACGCCGAAACTCTGTTCCAGGGCCCGGATGTTCTTCACGTAGTCCTGGGTCTGCGTGTACGGCGGGATGCCCTTGTACTGCATCACCCGGTACGCGCCCGCGTTGTACGCGGCGAGCATGTTGTTGGTGCGATCCCCCGGCACGGAGGCGACGTACTTGGCGAGCGAGCAGTCGTAGCGCGCGGCGGCCGGGATCGCGTCGGCCGGATCCCACGGGCTCGCCTTGCCGTCACCGTTGCCGTCGGTGGCCCACTCCGGCCAGGTGGTGGGCATGAACTGGGCGATGCCCTGGGCCCCGACGTTGCTGACCGCGGTCGGGTCGAAGCCGCTCTCCTGGTACAGCTGCGCGGCGAGCAGCGCCGGCGAGATCTCCGGGCACAGCCGCCCCCACTTGTCGATCGAGGCCGCGTACGCGGCCGGCACCGTGCCGGGGGCGAGCGCCATCGTGCCGCCGGCGCCGGCCGGCCCGCCGGAGGCGGACTGCATCGCGCCGACGCCCACCGTGAGCAGGCCGACCAGACCGAAGGGGATCGCGAATACGATGCCACCGGCGACCCAGGCTTTGCGCATCGCGGGTACCCCCCGATTCTCCGCGGTCGGGCGGGACCGCGACGGACGCTCCGAGCTCATTGTGCGCGTCACGATTGCTCAGCGCAATCACCCGTGATACACACAGTAAGCAGACACACTTGCCGAGGTGGTAGCCCGATCGGCTTCCCCACAGCACAATAAACGAACGACCCACTCCTGCCGTCGAATGTGACGGCAGGCGACCAAAGCCCGACCTCGGGGGCGGTGAAAGACGTGTTTCTTGCAGAAGGCAAAGGCAACGGCGGCAACGGCGACATCAATACGATCATCGGCGGGATAGCTCCGAACTGGGGCCCGTTCGCAAGGCTGGGCGGCGAGGCCCGGATCATGGTCGAGGTGATCATGGCCGTGGCGCTGCTGCTCTGCCTGGCGATCGCGATCTGGGGCGCGGCGAAGCAGCGCATAGGAGCGACCGCGATGCGCGACACGTTCAGCGCGGAGCAGGGCAAGGGCCTCATCATCGCCGGTCTGACCGGTGTCTTCATCATCGGATCGCTCGGGACGCTGTTCACGATTGTGTACGGAATGGCGATCTAGACCGGTTCGCACCCTGCCGTCCCCAAGGTGGCGAATCCCGTGGTGTTTTATCCCGGGCGCGGCGCACTCCGGCGCGTCGTGCGCCCCGAAAACGGAATGCCCCATTCCGCATTCGGGGCACAGCAGCAATTCCGGTTCCTTTCCCGGACAATCGAGCCTGTGTTCACGCAACAGCGCGGTGCCACCGGTATGACCTCCCGTCTGGGAAGATCGTTCCGGCTGCAACCGAACCCCGCGGCGCTCGGCCGTCGGGGACTGTGTTGTGCGCGCAGGTCGTCCGCGACGTCCGGCCTGCCGCGGTAAGGGGGGACAGGCCATGAGCGACGAGGAACCCGCCACGCGTACCCGCCTGCCCAGACCCACCACCTCACCGGAGGGTCCGGAGCCCAGGCGCAACCCCATACTGTCCGGGATCGGCGTCGTGGTGGTGATCGCCGTGGTCATCGTGTCGCTGCTCTTCGCCGCGAACCGCTCCGACGACGGCGACAAGGGCGGCGCGGACGACACCGCGAAAAGTTCCTCCGCCGAGCCCGAAACCCCGGCGGGCGGACCGCCGTTGTCCGCCGCGCAGGTGCCGGAGCGCACCGAGTCCGGCGTGCCCGTCGGCTACCCGCAGACCGCCGAGGGTGCCCAGTCCGCCGCGGCCAACTTCGTCGTCGCGTACGGCTCGGCCCGGATGTTCCGCGCCCAGCCGCGCACGGCGATCATCACCACCATCACCGATCCGGCCGTGCGCGACGGCCTGCTTGCCCGGGCCGACCAGGCGTTCCGGACGCAGACCACCGTGTTCGGCCTCCAGCCCGACGGCACCGCGCCCAAGGGGCGCACGTTCGTCTGCCGGGCCGTGCCGATGGGTACCAAGTCCATTGCCTACACCCCCGCTTCCGCCACCGTCGAGGTGTGGAGCGTGGGCGTGGTGGGGCTGGCCGGGTCCGATTCCACCAGGCCCGTGGCCGAGGCGTGGAACACCACCACGATGCGTCTGTCGTGGGTGAACGGGGACTGGAAGCTGACCGAGTTCAGCCAGAAGGAGGGTCCGACACCGGTGTCCGGACTGCAGGATCCGTCCGGCGCCAACGACATCGCCAAGGCCGACGGGGAGTTCGGGGAATTGCGCCATGCACGCTGACCGGGAACACCGCAGCCTTCGCACCCGATTCCTGACCGCCGGCGGGGTGTTCGCCACACTCCAGGCCGTGCTCGTACTCGGCGCCACACGCGTGTGGGCCGATCCCACGCCCGGCGCCACCGCCTCCCCGGGAGCCACCGCCTCCCCCGGCGCCTCCACGAGCCCCAGCGCGCCGGCGAGCAAGCCGGAGTGCGATCTGCTCACCGGCCCCGCCAAGGACATCTGCAACAACGGCGGCCCGGGCGCCCCGGGTTCGGGCCCGCTCGGCACCGTGACCGACCCGCTCGGCTCGATCGCCAAGGGCTGCGCCGACGCGGCCACCTGGATCATCGACAAGCTGGCCGGCGCGGTCAACGACACCACCCAGGTCGACTTCACCAACCCGGGCTTCCTGCGCCAATACGCGGTGGTGTTCGCCGCGTCCACCTTCCTCACCCTGATCCTGTGGATCCTGGCGGTGGCCAAGCGCGCCGTGCGCGGCGTCCCGATAGGCACCGCGATCAGCGAGGCGATCGGCTACCTGTGGCTGGCGGTGATCGCGTCCGCGTTCACCCCGCTGGTGCTGTACTTGGCGGTCTCGATGACCGACGCGATCACCGCGGCCATCGCGACCGGCACCCAACAGGACACCAACAAGTTCCTCGGCGGCTTCTCCAAGGCCCTCGATCCGGCGAGCGATCTCGGCGGCGGCCCGGTCATGCTGATCTTCGTGTCGCTGCTGTCGATGGCGGCGGCGGCCGTGTTGTGGGTCGAACTCCTGGTCCGCGCCGCGATGTTGTACGTCGGCGCGATCCTGGGCACGGCGGTGTACTCGGGTCTGGTGGACAAGGCGATGTGGCACCACGTGCGGCGCTGGGCCGGGATCATGATCGCGGTGCTGCTGGCCAAACCGGTGATCGTGATAGTCCTCGGCCTGGCCACCGCGGTCACCACGGGCGGCAAGGACGACGCGTTCTCCGCGGTGCTCTCGGGCCTGGCGATCCTGTTCCTCTCCATTTTCGCCAGTGTGCTCATCTACCGGTTCGTGCCCAGCATCGGCGACGACATGGCCGCGCTGCACAGCAGCCGCAAGGCGATGCAGTCCGCCGGACCGGCCTCGGCGGTCAACGGACCGGCCACGTACATGAAGCAGGGCATCCAGGCACACGCCTCGCGCGGATCGACCGGTTCCGGCGCAGGCTCTGCCCCGGTGACCGCGAACGCCGTATCGTCGGGCATTGCGGCCCATGGCACCAGGGGCGGGGGATCGGGCGGCGCTCCGGCTCCGACGCCGACCCAACCGCCCAAGGCCAGTCCCGCGGCAACGCCTCACGCGAGGAACGGTAAAGAGTAATGACAACGCAACCGGTCGCCCGACGCCGGACCTTCCTGATCGGCAAGGCCAAACCCACCGCGGTCATCGGCAAGAACCGCGAGCCCGGCGAGATCTTCCTGATCATCGCGGCGGGCGGCCTCGCCCTGCTCTGGGGCCTGGTGGTGCCGATCCTGGTGCTGCGGATCGCGGGTCTGGTCGGTTTCCCGTTGCTCGCCTTCGCCGCGGTGTACATGCCGTACAAGAAGCGCACGTTCTACCGGTGGTGGGAGATCAACCGGACCTACAAGCGCACCATCAAGCGGGGCGCGAAGTATCGTTCGGCGGTCACCGAGGCGGGCACCAGGCTGACCGGGCAGGGCGTCGCGGTGGGCGCGCCGCCCGGGGTCGGCCGGGTGGCCTGGGCGAGTGTGCCGTTCGGTCCCGACGACCTGACCGTGCTGATGCACCTGGAGCGGCGCACCGTCACCGCCGCGATCGAGATCGAGGGCCCGGGCGTGGGGCTGCGCGACTCGGAGGACCAGGAGGCGCTGGTCGAGCGGTTCGGCACGCTGCTCAAGCACGTGGCCAACGGCGACGGCTTCGTCACCCGCCTCCAGGTGCTGGCCCGCACGCTGCCGGCCGACCCCGACGCGCACGCCAAGGACGTGGCCCGGCGCGGCGACCACCAGGCGCCGGCGTGGGTGCAGGACTCCTACGAGCAGTTGCAGTCGATGGTGTCCACCTCCTCCGAGCAGCACCGCGCCTACCTGATCGCGTGCATGCACTACACGCGCGAGCTGGCCGCCGAGGCGAACGTGATGGGCAAGGGCGACAAGGGCATCGGCGTGGTGATGGCGCGCGAACTCACCGACGTGTGCGCCCGGTTGACCGAGGCCGACATCCGGGTGCGACAGCCGCTGAACGAGGCCAGGCTGGCCTCGTTGATCCATTCGATGTACGACCCCGAACACCAGATCGACGCGTTCGAGGGCATGCAGCCCCGCTACGCCTGGCCCGCGGAGTTGGACGCGACGCACCCGAACTACCTGGAGGCCAAGACCCGCGAGTCGGACTCGGCCGAACCGTGGTGCCACGCCACGGCCTGGATCAAGGAGTGGCCGCTGACCCCGGTCGGGGTCAACTTCCTCGCCCCGCTCCTGGTGCACACCCCCGACGTGATCCGTACCGTCGCGGTGACGATGGACCTGGAGCCGACCGACGTCGCGATCGAGCGCATGCTCACCGAGAAGACCAACGACGACGCCGACGCGGCGCGCGCGGCCAAGATGAACCGGGTGGTCGACCCGCGCGACATGGCCCACACGGGCCGGGTCGACCAGCGCGGCGAGGACCTGGCGGGGGGCGCGGCGGGGGTGAACATCGTCGGCTACATCACGGTGTCCTCGCGCAATCCGGACCAGCTCTCCCGGGACAAGCGCACGATCCGGGCCTCGGCGGGCAAGTGTTTCCTCAAACTGGAGTGGTGCGACCGCGAGCAGCACCGCGCGTTCGTCAACACGCTGCCGTTCGCGACGGGTATCCGCAAGTGAGCGCGGCCGGTTCGGCCGCCCGGGACGGGAAGGGGTGAGCGCATGCCGGGTCTGATCTCGACGTTGACCCAGGGCTTCGCCGGCATGATCTTCGGCCGGGGCGAGACCCAGCGGTTGCCGGTACGCACGTCCACCGGCCAGGCCCAGGCGATCTACCTGCCGACCGCCGCGCCCGGGCTCGGCGACTCGGGCGTGATCATCGGGCGCGAGGTGTACTCGGGCAAGGGCTACATCTACGACCCGTTCCAGCTGTACGGCCAGCAACTGCCCGCACCGCACTGGCTGGTGCTCGGCGAGTCCGGCAACGGCAAGTCGGCCCTGGAGAAGACGTACGTACTGCGCCAGTTGCGCTTTCGCGACCGCCAGGTGGTGGTCCTGGACGCACAGGGCGAGGACGGCGTCGGCGAGTGGAACCTGATCGCCGAGGCGCTGGGGGTCAAGCCGATCCGGCTCGACCCGAACGACCTCTCCGGCGACGCGGTGCGGCTGAACCCGCTGGACCCGGCGATCGCGGTGACCGGCCAGCTGGCACTGCTGCGCACGATCATCGAGGTGGCGATGGGCCACGCGCTCCAGGAGCGCGCGGGCTACGCGCTCAAGGCGGCCCACACGCACGTGATGCGCACCGTGTCGGGACGCCAGCCGATACTCCCGGACATCGTCGAGGCACTGCGCAATCCGACGCCGGAGTCGTGCGAGTTGCTCAGCCTGGACGTCAAGGACGTCCGGGTCTGGGGCCTCGACGTGGCACTCGTGCTCGACCGGCTCACCGACGGCGACCTCAAGGGCATGTTCGAGGGCCCGACCACGGACGGCATCGACCTCGACTCGCCACTGATCATCTTCGACCTCTCGCACATCGACCGGAACTCGATCGCGATGCCGATCCTGATGGCGATCGTGGGGGTGTGGCTGGAGCACACCTGGATCCGGCCGGACCGGGTCAAGCGCATCTTCCTGGTGGAAGAGGCGTGGCACATCATCAACAGCCCGTTCGTGGCCCAACTCTTCCAGCGCCTGCTCAAGTTCGGCCGACGGCTCGGCCTGTCCTTCGTGGCGGTCGTGCACCACCTGTCCGACGTGGTCGACGGAGCGGCCGCCAAGGAGGCGTCGGCGATCCTGAAGATGGCGTCGACCCGCACCGTCTACATGCAGAAGGCGGACGAGGCGCGTGCCACGGGAAAGGTGCTCGGCCTGCCCAGATGGGCGGTGGAGATCATCCCGACGCTGACCCCGGGCATCGCGGTCTGGGACGTGAACGGCAACGTACAGGTGGTCAAGCACCTGATCACCGACACCGAACGCCCGATGGTCTACACGGACCGGGCGATGACCGAGGACGCGGTGGAGGAACGGGTGCGGGCCGAGGCGGCGTTGGCCGACGATCCGGCGGCGTAGATGGCGGGGTCGGGAGGGCTGCCGGTACCGCGCGAGCCCACCCCGGGGCGGGTGCCGTCGCGGGGCGTACCGGACGGCCTGCTGCTCGCGGGGCTGCTGTTGCTCGTGGCCGGCACCACGGTGATCTGGCTGTCCACGGGACTGGCCGCGCTCGGGTCCGGCAAGGACTGGCCGGACCGGGTCACGTATCACGGCTCGGCGCTGGCGGTGCACCCGCTCTTCACCCGCCCGGACGACCTCGCGCACGCCTGGCCGGACACACCACCGGGCCAACTGCCCTCCCCCACCGCGTTCTGGGTGGCATTCGGCCTGGTGTGGCTGGTGCTGCTGACCGCGGCGGCGTGGATATTCCGCTGGTGGCTGCGCCGGTTGCGGCGACGCGCGGAGGGGGCGGCGAACACTCCGCCGGAATCCCCGAATTCCCCCACCCCGAAGCGGAATCACCAGCTCCCGAACGGGGAATGATGCACTCGCGCGTCCCGCGTCGGAGGCGCCCTCGCCCGTGGCCGGGCCTGGTCGCCGCGTGGCCGTAGGGTCACCCGACGATCGGCCCGACCCACCAAGCTCGCGGCCGCATGGCCCTGTCGGGTCTCCGCCGCACCCCTGGCCGCGCCCGCGCTGGGCGGCCTCAAACGCCGGCCGGGCTGAAGGTGGCGCCGTCCACGTTCCGGCTCGCGCCCGGAGTGGACGCGCGTTCAGCCCGACCAGCGCTCAAGGCCACCCGACACAGGCACGGCCCACCTTCAGCCCGGCCAGCGCTTGAGGCCACCCCACGCAGGCACGGCCAGAAGCAAGCCGAAACGCGAACGGAACCCACCTTCAGCCCGGCCGGCGCTTGAGGCCACCCGGCGCGGGCGCGGCCCACCTTCAGCCCGGCTGGCGTTTGAGGCCACCCCACGCAAGCACGGCCAGAAGCAAGCCGAAACGCGAACGGAACCCAGCTTCAGCCCGGCCAGCGTTTGAGGCCACCCGGCGCGGGCGCGGCCAGGAGCGAGCCGAAACACGGACGGAACCCACCTTCAGCCCGGCCGGCGTTTGAGGCCACCCCACGCAAGCGCGGCCAGAAGCGAGCCGAAACGCGAACGGAACCCAGCTTCAGCCCGGCCGGCGTTTGAGGCCACCCGGCGCGGGCGCGGCCAGGGGCGCGGCGGAGACCCGACAGGGCCATGCGGCCACGAGCATCGCGGGCTCAGTCCGTCCAGGTCATGCATTCTTCGCAGCGGTAGGCCCGGGGACCGGACTTGTATTCGACCTTGTCGGACCTTCGGTAGTACTTACAGGCGCGGTTCTTGCAGACCACCGGATGCCCGTCGACCGCGTCCGGGGGCAACGGCGTCGTTTCGTACGTGCAGGGCGTCGGTGGCAACTTCTTGTAGTAACCCCCCGTCGCCGGCAGCGCCGTCGGGTCGAACGGGGCGTACGCGGCTCCGTCGGACACACCCTCGGATACGGCCATCCACACGCCTCCCGTGACTCCCGTGTCCTGGGGACGCTAGCCGAGAAACCCACCCGGTACGGAGGCTTCGGGAGGGTTCACCCCGAAGGGTTCACGCCCGCTCGGGCCGGATCCAGTCCAGCAACCGCGCCGCGTGCGCCCGCACCGGACACGGCGACGGCACCCCGCACACGCAGGTCCCCTCCCCCGTGGGCCGATGCCGACCCAGGGTCCGGGCCACCACCAGCCGGTAGTCCAGCAGCGCGTCCTCGGCCGACCGCGCACCACGAGGCCGAGGCGCGCGCAGCACCCGCGGCGCCGGTCGCGGCAGCCCCGCCGGCAGCGGGCGGTCCAGCCGCTCGATGTCCGTACGCTGCCTCGGAATACGCACTCGCATCCGCCCTGGTCCTCTTCTCGTCCGCCGGCCCGCCGCAGGCGAACCGCATCACTCCGTGTCGAGTCGCCC
Source organism: Embleya hyalina (assembly GCF_003967355.1). Classification (GTDB taxonomy): domain Bacteria; phylum Actinomycetota; class Actinomycetes; order Streptomycetales; family Streptomycetaceae; genus Embleya; species Embleya hyalina. Next base: position 470,743 of record NZ_BIFH01000015.1, read on the forward strand.
ACCGGCGTCCGGCTGGGATTCCTCGACCCGCGTCAACATCCCGCGCAACCCCGCGGCCAGCGCGTGCCGCTCGGCCGGACCCAGGTCCTGGAGCAGACCCGCCTCGAAGACCGCGGCCTCGCGGACCACCCGCAGCCACACGTCGCGACCCGTACCGGTCAGCTCGACGATCACCCGCACCCGGTTCTGCTCGTCGCGGGTCCGGGTGACCAACTCCTCGGCGACCATCCGGTCCAGCCGGTGCGTCATCGCCGCGGGGGTCAGGCCGAGCCGACGGGCCAGGTCGCCGGGGCTGAGCCGATAGGGCCGGCCGACCAGGACGAGGGCCTTGAGCACCTCCCACTCGGCGTTGGTGATGCCGAGCGCCGTCAGCTGGCGGCCGTAGGCCACGCTCATCCGGCGGTTGAGTTTGGACATCGCCGCCACGATCGTCTCGACCAGCGGGTCCACCTCGGGGAATTCGCGCTGGAAGACGGCGAGGTATTCCTCGATGTCGCCTTCGTCCGGCGTTGCCTGCTCGGCCCCCTCTGTCATGCCGGGAAGTATCCCATCTCCGCACCCCCGGTCCGTCGCGCGCGGACCCGGTCGGCGGTAGGCGGTCGGCGGGGACCACCGGTGCCGGGTGGTCCCCGGTAATGCATTGGACGCGAACGCTATAGATCCGTATAGTTTAGCTCTGAAGTCTTCAGGCTTGAGGACTCGGACCATCGGATCAGGCACGGCGGCACCGCCGGCGCGGGCCCGGGACACCCCCGGCTGCCCCCGGCGCACCCGCCTCGACGCGGACCAGGCGATCCCCCTCGCCGGACACGGGCATGCCCCCGTGCCGGCGCGGGCCGGATCGGTTGCCCCGTCACGCCCCCGTACCGCCGAGACCCGCCCGCGGACCGATCCCCGCGGGCCGGAACGGCCGGCCCGCGCGACCGACAGTCGGGAGGTGTGTGGTGGCAACCCGGGGCGCTCTGCGTCGAATCCAGCTCGGTAACGCGCTCAGCGCGTTCGGCAGCGGCTTCACGGTGCCGTTCCTGTTCGTATACGTGACGCGGGTGCGAGACCTGTCCGCCGGTCAGGCCGGACTGATGTTCAGCGTGCTCGCCATCGCCGCGCTGTGCGCGCTCCCGATGGTCGGTCCGGCGATCGACCGGCGCGGCCCGCGTTCGGTGCTCGCGCTCGGCGCGACGGTCGCCGCGCTCGGCTCGCTCACCCTGGGCCTGGCGCGCACCGGCATGTTCGTCATGCTCGGCGCGGCGCTGCTCGGCGCGGGCATCGCCGCGATCCAGCCCGCCCTGGCCACGATGATCGTGCGGCTGACGACGGCGCCGACCCGCGCCCGGGCGTTCGCGCTGCAGTTCACCTTCAACAACCTGGGCCTGGGCATCGGCGGGCTGATCGGCGGCCTGATCGTCGACGAGTCGCGGCCCGCCAGCTTCACCCTGCTGTTCGCCATCGAGACCGCGATGTTCCTCGTCCTCGGCGCCGTGTGCGGCACGGTCCGGCTGCCCGCGATACCGGCCGTGCCGGCCGGCACCACGCCGGGCGCGGGTTTTCGGCACCTGCTGCGCAACCGGGCGATGGTTCGGCTGTGCGTGGTGAGTGCGGTGATCTTCTTCACCTGCTACGGCCAGTTCGAGTCGGGCCTGACCGCCTTCGCGACCGAGGTCAGCCGGATCTCGCCGCGCATGCTGGGCGTCGCGCTCGCGGCCAACACCGCGGTGATCGTGCTCGGCCAGCTGACCGTGTTGCGCATCACCCAGCGCCGCCGCCGCAGCACGGTGATCGCGGCCACGGGCCTGGTCTGGCTGCTCGCCTGGATCGTGACGGCGGTGTCGGGCCTGGTCCACGACGACTCGGTCGCCGCCGCGAGCACGATCGTGGTCACCTTCGCCCTGCTGGGTGTGGGCGAGTCGCTGCTGGCGCCGACCCTCGGCCCGATGGTCGCCGACCTGGCCCCGGCGCACCTGCTGGGCCAGTACAACGCGGCCCAGTCGCTGGTGAAGCAGTTGGCCATGGCGGCGGGCCCGGCCTTCGCGGGCGTGATGGTCGGGGCGGGCCTGTACGCCCCGTATCTGGGCGTCCTGATGGCCTGCTCGATCCTGATCACGGTGCTGGCGCTGCGCATGCGCCACAGCCTCGACCCCACCCAGAACGGCACGGTGGTGGCCGAGTCGACGATCACCCGACAGCCCGCCGGCCCGCAGGCCCTGACGGCGTAGCCGGGCCCGCCGCGCTCCCGTCCCCCGTCCCGGGATCGGGATCGCGGTGGCCCTCGCTCCGCCACCGTCGGTGCGGCGCGTGGACGGGTCGTCCGGTCCATCCGACGGGGCCGACGTGCGCGGCCTCGTCGGCCCGGTCGCCTGTCGGGGCGAGCCGTGTCCGGAGGCCGTTCGGCGTGAGGTGGTCCTCGCGTCGCAGGATCATCCGTACGTAACCGGCGGAGAACCCGACGGTGCGGGCGATGGCGTCGACGGGTACGCCGTCGCGGTGAGCGCACGCGACCGCGACGCGGATCGCGGCACCGGCGGCTCGACAGTGGCTGCGGTACGCGCGCTGCTCGTGGTGCGACGTGGTCCGGGGATCCGGGTGCCGGCCCTCGAGCCGGCCGCGCTCGGCGGCGGTTGCGGCAAGCCGCGCGAGGGCGGCGCCGGGGCGGTTCACCGGCTTCTGTCCGGTGCGTGGACGTGGCGGGCGACGACGCGGTCGGCGATCGCCGCGCGGATGCCCTCGGCGGACAACCATCGGTCGAGGCGGTCGTGCAGGTCGGCGACCTGGTCGATGGTGAGTCCGGCGGCGGGCATCGGGTCGAGGCACAACCGCGGTTCGGGCGTGGTGGTGGTCGGGATCAGGTCCGGTCTGTGCCGCTCGATGTCGTCGAGGAGGACCTGGCGATGGTGTTCCTGGAGGTGGACCATCGCACGCGGTTCGGGCCGCTCCCCATCAACGGATTCGACGAAAACCCGCAACCGCAACCCGATTCCGTCCCGGATCAGCCGGGCCCGACCGGGCGGGCGATCCTCCGGGCGCGGCGGGCACAGCAGCGTCCCGGCGAGCACGACCACGTCCGCGTCGGTGAGATGGAACGCCGCCTGCTGCCGCGCCGCCGGTGCGGTGAAGGACGCCGACGCGACCTCCAGCCGCCACGGCCGGGGGTGGTTGACGGGCGCCAGGCGGGCGGTCCAGGCGGGCAGGATCAGCGCCTATCCGCCCGCGTCGGTCTCGGTCATGGAGCCTCCAAGGGGTGTGCGGCTGTGCATGGTTGGCGCGGAGCCGGGACAACCGGCCCGGCCCGTCATGGAGGCACCGCGAACCCGGCCACGAACGCCTGATAGCCGCCCTGCCGCCGCTCGCACCGAAACGCGCTGGTCAGCGCGTGCGTGATCAGCAGCCCCCGCCCGGACTCGGCATCGGGATCCACCACGGGCCGCGGCAACTCCACCGGCGCCTGCCGAACCAGCACGGTCACCCAAAAGAGCGGCCCGGCAAGATGCGTAGTCACCAGGACCGGACTCGTCGGATGCCCATGCACGAACGCGTTGGTGGCCAACTCCCCCACCACCTCGGCGACATCATCCGCATTCACCCCGACGGCCCGGGCCCGCACCGCGGCATGTTCGCGAGCGGTCCGCACGGGCCGAAGGCCCGACAACCGCAAAACGGAAGGAAGTTCGAGAGCACTGGCAGACACGGCTGTCCCCTGACTCTGCGGGGTGCGGGCTCACGCCCATTGCGTCGAGTAACGAAAAAAACGCTTCGTGTGACATACGTGACTTTACAGATCGACTTGCACTTCACGAGCGCAATCACGAAATCAATTTGAGTGACTGCTGTGCGCTCCCAGCCGGGTGCAGACTGTGCGCCAAGGAGGAACCATGCCGATCGACTCAGGGTCCGTGATCCAGCGGCGACGCCTGGCCCGCGAACTCAGGCGCCTTCGCGCCGAGACCGACCTCACGTTGGCTCAGCTCGTGAAGCAACTCGGTGGCACAAGCACCAAGTGGAGTCGCATCGAGAAGGGCGAAAGCAGCGTCCACCCCGACGACTTGACGGGCCTGCTCATGCTCTACGACGTCGATGTCGAGAGCCGGCGTGAGCTGATGTCATACGCTCGCGGCAGTCGGCCGGGAGGCAAACGAAGTTGGTGGACCAAGTACAGCGACGTCTTGAACGCGGGCTACACCGAGTTCATCGCCTTCGAGAACGAAGCCGCTATCCAGCACACATACCAGCCGCTGCTGATTCCAGGCTTGCTCCAAACCGAGGCATACGCCCACGCCACGCACGCGGGCAAGTTCCATGCATTCAATCCGGATCAGGCGGACGACCTGGTCGAGGTTCGGATGCGCCGTCGGAGACGTCTCGAAGGCGACAACCCTCTTGTCCTGAACGCCTTCCTGAGCGAGGCATCGCTACGGATCCACGTCGGCGGTCGAAACGTCATGCAGGAGCAGTTGGCCTACCTGGTCGAGCGGGCGCGATTGCACAATGTGAGTGTTCGCGTTGTTCCCAACTCCGGTGGGATCGCGGGCGCGTACGACAGTGGCGTCACTCTCCTCGACTTCCCCGACGCGATGGATGCCAGTGTCGCGTTCCTGGCTTCGATCGTGGGCACGCTGCTACGAGAAGAAGCGCGCGACGTCAAACGATTGATCAGAGTCTTCGAGGATCTCAGCCAAGCGGCTCTATCCGAAGGCGACTCGATCGCACTCATCGAAGATGCGGCAGGAGAGCTGAACAGTGATTGAGCATGTGGACCTGCACCCCGCAGACGCAGGCCGAGCAATATGGCGGACCTCGTCCTACTCCAACGGTGGTGGGGAGTGCGTGGAGGTTGGCCACGTCACCAAGGCCACATACACGGGAGTGCGCGACAGCAAGTCGAAGGACGGTCCCGTCCAGAGCTATGCCGCGCCCGCGTGGGATGCGTTTCTCGACGCCCTGAAGATCCGCTGACACGACGTCTACAGACCTGCCGGCGGACAAGATCGCCGTGCTACTACGGGAAGAGAGTCTGCGGTGGACAAGAGCGAGCTGTACGAAGCCGACCTGACGGCCGCCGTCTGGATCAAGGCAAGCGCTTCCGACCAGAACGGCACCTGCGTCGAACTCGCGGGTGTAGCCGACGGCGTCGCGATGCGCGACTCCAAGAACCCCGACCTGCCCGCGCTGCGCTACACCCGCGACGAGCTCGCGGCCTTCATCGCCGGAGCCAAGGCCGGGGAGTTCGACCACCTGATCTGAGAGTCGCGCGCCCGCGTCTCGATCACCCGACGAATCCAATGGGTGATCGAGACACCGAAGACGCATCGCTCGGCCGGTCCGCCCGGTTCCGTGCGGAACTTCGGGATCTCTAGCGGGGTTTGGTTTCGTCGGTCAGCCACGCCAGATACGCCGCCGATCCGGCGGTGATGGGCAACTGAATGACCTCGGGCGTGTCGTACGTGTGCGCGCCCAGGATGTAGTCCCGGATGTCCTGGAAGCGGTCGGCCGGCGCCTTGAACCACACTTGATATTCGGGGTCGTCCTGCACCCGCCCGTCCCACCAGTAGACGCTGCGGATCGGCCCGACGATCTGCGCACAAGCCGCCACCCGCGCCTCCACGCCGCCACGTGCGAGCGCTTCCGCCGCCTCGCTGCCGTCGGTCGTGGTGATCACGACCATGTAGCCCGTCACATGCCCCCCTCGCGGCGGCCCGCACATGTCGTAACCGCGTCGGTGTCGGTCCTGCCATCAGAGTATGTCTCCGCATCGCGACCTGTCCGGGGACCGGGCGGCGAGGGCCGACGCCGTACGCCCGTGACGGTGGGATTCGGCTGTTCCCGAGACAGGCTCCCTCGGCCCCGAAGGGTTGATCCCCCTTCCCAGCGCGCCTAACATGCGTGCACGTGGAACCTACCGACCGGTAGGAATGTTCGAACCGGCGTGGTCCTTCGCGGGACCGCAGGGGGAGTGGACACATGAGGGACCGGCACCTCGAACCCGAGCACATCGCCTTTCGGGAGAGCGTTCGGGAGTTTTTTCAGCGCGAAGTCGTGCCCTTCCACGATCAGTGGGAGAAGGACGGGATCGTCGATCGTTCGCTCTGGCTGAAGGCCGGCAAGCAGGGGCTGCTCGGGATCGACGTGGACGAGCGCTTCGGCGGCGGCGGGGTGGCCGACTTCCGCTACCTGGCCATCGCGTCCGAGGAACTGACCCGGGTGGGCGCGTCGGGTGTGGGCTTCGGGCTGCACAACGAGGTGGTCGCGCCGTACCTGAACGACCTCGCCACCGACGAGCAGAAGCGGCGCTGGCTCCCGGGCTTCTGCTCGGGCGAGATCATCACCGCGATCGCGATGACCGAACCCGGCGCGGGCAGCGACCTCCAGGGGGTGCGCACCACGGCGCGGCGGGACGGCGACCACTACGTGCTCAACGGCGCCAAGACCTTCATCACCAACGGGATCAACGCCGACCTGGTGGTCGTGGTCGCCAAGACCGACCCCGAGGCCAAGGGCAGCAAGGGGATCAGTCTGATCGTGGTCGAGCGAGGCATGCCCGGCTTCGAACGCGGGCGCAACCTCGACAAGATCGGGATGAAGGCGCAGGACACCGCCGAGTTGTTCTTCTCCGACGTCCGGGTCCCGGCGGCCAACCTGCTCGGCGAGGAGAACCGGGGCTTCTACCACCTGATGCACAACCTGCCCCAGGAGCGGTTGGGCATCGCGTGCAGCGCGGTGGCGGGTGCCGAGCGGGCGTTCGCGCACACCCTCGAATACGTCAAGACCCGGACCGCGTTCGGCCGCACGATCGGCTCGTTCCAGAACACGCGATTCGAACTGGCGGAGATGGACACCGAGTTGGACATCGCCCGGACCTACCTCGACGACTGCGTCATGAAGCACATCGCGGGCGAACTGGACGCGGTGGCGGCCTCGAAGGCCAAGTGGTGGACCACCGACCTGCAATCCCGGGTGGTCGACCGCTGCCTCCAACTGCACGGCGGTTACGGCTACATGCTCGAATACCCGGTCGCCAAGGCGTTCGTCGACACCCGTGTGCAGTCGATCTACGGCGGGACCAACGAGATCATGAAGGAGATCATCGGCCGTTCCCTCGGCATCTGACGCACCCCGGCCCGCCGGCCGCACCACCCGGCACCCGAGCAGCACCGAAGCGGAGAGTCCACCATGTCGCAGAGTTCCCCGTCCGAGGCGCTGCGCCCCGAGGCGATCACGACCTGGCTCGCCGAGCGCACGTTTGTGCGGCCGCCGCTCGACTTCGAACTCGTGCTCGGCGGGCGGTCGAACCTGACCTACGTCGTCGCCGACGCCGACGCGCGCCGGTGGGTGTTGCGGCGGCCTCCGCTCGGGCATGTGCTGGCCACCGCCCACGACATGGGCCGCGAGTACCGGATCCTGGCCGCGCTCGGGGCGGGGCGCACCGATGTGCCGGTGCCGCCGGTGCTCGGGTACTGCGCGGACGACGCGGTCAACGGCGCGCCGTTCTTCGTGATGGACTTCGTCGACGGGCACGTGATCCGCGGCGCCGAGGACGCGAACCGGCTGCTCACCCCGACGGCCCGCCGGCGGGCGGGGGAACAACTGGCGGACGTGCTGGCCGCGATCCACGCGGTGGACGTGGACGCGGCGGGCCTGGGCGAACTCGGGCGTCGCGAGGACTACATCGGCCGCCAACTGCGGCGCTGGCAGCGCCAGTGGGAGGCCACCCGGGTGCCCGGGATAGACACGATCGACGAGGTGCATCGGGCGCTCGCGGCGTCCGTGCCGGAGCAGCAGGGCGCGACGATCGTGCACGGCGACTTCCGGCTGGACAACGTGATCCTGGGTCCCGACGGCACCGTGCGCGCGGTCCTGGACTGGGAGTTGTGCACGCTCGGCGACCCGCTGGCCGACGTGGGCACCACGCTCATGTACTGGGTCGAGGCGGGCGAGGACGGCACGCTGCTGCCGGCGGACGGCACCGCGAGCGAGGGGTTCGTCGACCGGGCCGCGTTCGCCGCCCGCTACGCGGCGGCCACCGGTCGGGACCTGAGCCACATCCGCTGGTACCAGGCGTTCGCCTGCTGGCGGCTGGCCTGCATCCTCGCCGGCGTGCTCGACCGCTACACGGCCGGCGCGATGGGCGAGCAGGACACGTCCGGCCGCTTCACCCCCGACGGGCTGCGGGCCCTGGCGGAGCGGGCGAGGGAGATCCTGGCCACCGCCTGACCCACCGGACGCCGGGTGCTCGGGTCGCGGCGGGCGCCGAGCCGGTCGACGCCCGATCTGCCGAAGCCCGGGCCCGCCGGCGCCGTAGCCGCTTGGCGCCCGAGTCGGTCGGCCCCCGGCCACCCGAGCCGCGCCGCGCCCACCCCCCGCGCGGCGCTCCCGACTTTGCACGCTCGAATCGCCGACGCCTGAGCCTGCTGCCGACACCCGCACTACCCAACGCCCCAGCCGCTCGACGCCCGAGCCTGCCGGCGCCGTGGCCACCCACGGCCGCGCCGGCCCACCCCCGCCCCGAGACGACGTGCGCCCGAGCCTGCCGGCGTCGTGGCCGTCCGCGCCCGCGCCGGTCCGCGCTTCGCTCACCACTCACACCGTGCCGGCGTGTGTGTTCGCCGGCCCACCCGCCGTCCGGGTGGCATTCCGGCGTGGAAGTGAGCGCGCGACGCCCCGGTGGTATGGGGCCCTCCGCATCCGGTTTCCGGTGGACGAGGAGGGCCCATGACCGACGCTGAGCCGAAGGGCGTCGTGGTCGGCGTCGACGGATCGGAACCGTCCCGGCGGGCGCTGGACTGGGCGATGACCGAGGCCGAACTGCGCGAACTGCCGCTTTACGTGGTGACCGCGCAGCCCGCGACGCCCGGCTACGTGGTGATCGCGCCCGGCCCGCACTACCAGGAGGACCTGGAACGGACCCTCACCGAACTGCGGATCCGGACCGAGGCCACGGTGAGCGAGGTGAACGGCGAGCGCGAACACACGTTCGGCGGCCACGCGGTGGTCCAGGTCCACGCGGGTACGGCGACCGAGGTACTGCTCGGCATGTCCGAACGCCACGAACTGGTCGTGGTGGGCTCGCGCGGCTCCGGCGGATTCGCCCGCCTGCTGCTCGGCTCGGTCAGCACGGCGGTGGTACACCATGCCGCGTGCCCGGTCCTCGTGGTGCGCGGCTGAGGCACTGTGCGGTCGGTGGTGGTGGCGATGGTCGCGGTGCCGGCGCCGAGTGCCGGTCCGGCCTCGGGACCGCGAGGGCGCCCGGACTTCCGGACTCCGCCTCAACTCAGGAACAAGGTGTCCAATTCGTCCTGTGTAAACGGTTTTCCGGGCAGCGGCGAGGAATGTCCCGCGTGCAGCCCGTCGAGCAGGATCTCCAGATAGCGACCGGCGATGGTCAACCGCTGTGGATGCGGCAGCCCCGACGGGGGCAACAGACACGACATCATCAGTGAGATGTCGGCGTCGGACACGTCGGCCCGAAGCAGGCCGCCGGCCTTGGCCCGGTCGACCAACATGCCCACCGCGTCGTTGAGTTCGGCCCGCGAGGTACTCATCTCCTCGGTGACCGGGACCCGCCCGCTGAGCGCGGGGAACAATCGGCCGGCACCCGAGCCGACCGCGCGGCGTAAGTAGCGGGCCAGGGCGGACCACGCGTCGGGCTCCTCGTCCAGCGCGTTCACCGCCTCGGCCGTCAGCCGGTTGGTCTCGGCGATCATGATTCGCTGGACCAGTGCCTCCTTGCCGGTGAAGCGGCGGTAGATGGTGCCCACCCCCACGCCGGCGCGACGGGCTATCTCCTCCATCGGAGCGTCGTAGCCCAACTCGCCGAACACCTCACGGGCGGCGCGCAGCACCTGCTCCAGATTGCGCCGGGCGTCGGTGCGCAGCTGTGGTGACGGCTCGGCCGGCCTGCTGCGCTGCGGCTTGCGTGCGGATGGAATCGTCGTCGTGTGCCGACCTCCGATGCCGTCGGCTCCGGTGTCCTGCATCTTGGTGGTACGCGTGCGCGAAGCGCCGCTCATAGCGTCTCCCCCGGAAGGCAAGTGTGTCGATTCCCCCACCAGACCCCGCTTTGCCCAGGGCGTCGAGACTACCCGAACCGACCCCGACCCAGAAGCGGAATCCGACAGCACGGTTGTGAAGATATCGCTGAACGCTGACGTCTCGTCACCACCAGTACGGACGGTGGAAACCCGTCGAACACCTGGATGCCCACCCCGGAAAGGGGCAGAGTGGGACGCATGACGACCTCGACTCGGCCCGAGCGCATCCTGATCGTCGGCGGCGGCTATGTCGGCCTGTACACCGCTCTGCGCCTGCAACGGAAACTCAAAACGGGAGAGGCGACGGTGACCGTCGTCGAACCGCAGTCCTACATGACCTACCAGCCCTTCCTCCCGGAGGCCGCGGCCGGCGCCATCTCGCCGCGACACGTGGTCGTCCCCCTCCGGTCGGTGCTGCCCAGGTGCCGGATCGTCACCGGGACCGTCGAGCACGTCGACCACGCGAACAGGACCGCGACCGTCGAACTGCTCGGCGGGGAGACCTACGCCGAGCCCTACGACCTGCTCGTGGTGGCGCCCGGCTCGGTGGCGCGCACGCTGCCCATCCCCGGTCTGGCCGAGTGGGGCATCGGCTTCAAGACCGTGGAGGAGGCCATCGCGCTGCGCAACCACGTGCTGGAGCAGTTGGACACCGCCTCCTCGACCCGCGACCCGTCGATCCGCGACCACGCGCTGACGTTCGTCTTCGTCGGCGGCGGCTACGCGGGCGTCGAGGCGCTGGCGGAGTTGGAGGACATGGCGCGCTACGCCTGTCGCTACTACCACAACATCACCCCCGCCGACATGCGCTGGATCCTGGTCGAGGCATCTCCCCGGATCCTGCCGGAAGTCGGCGAGGACATGGGCCGGTACACGGTTGCCGAATTGCGCCGACGCGGCATCGACGTACGGCTGAACACCCGTCTGGAGTCGGCGGTGAACCGGCACGTGGTGCTCTCCGACGGCACCGAACTCGACGCGAGCACGCTGGTGTGGACCGCCGGCGTCAAGCCCAGCCCGATGTTGCTCTCCACCGATCTGCCGCTGGACGACAAGGGCCGGCTCCGGGCCCGGGCGACGCTGGAGGTGGACGGTGTACCGGGGGTGTGGACCGCGGGCGACTGCGCGGCGGTGCCCGATCTGACCAAGCCGGGGGAGGAATTCACCGGGCCCAGCGCGCAGCACGCGGTGCGCCAGGCCCGGGTGTTGGCGGACAACATCGTGGCCAGGCTGCGTCGTCAACCGCAGCGGCAGTATCGGCACAAGTACGCCGGCTCGGTCGCGTCCCTCGGGCTGCACAAGGGTGTCGCGCAGGTCTACGGGATCAAGACCAAGGGCCTGCCGGCCTGGTTCATGCACCGCACATATCACCTCAGCCGGGTGCCCACGGTGAACCGCAAGATGCGCATCATGGCGGAATGGACACTGGCCCTGATGTTCCGGCGCGAGATCGTCTCGCTGGGTTCGATCGAACACCCGCGCGCCGAATTCGAGTACGCCACCCGAGGCGACCGCAGGCGCACCGGGTAGGCACGTGCGACCGCCCGGCTCGTAGGCTGCCGTGTTGTCCGAGGGTTGAGTGTGTCGCGAGCGGGTCCCGTACATTGCCACAGCGCACTGCTGCGGTACCCCGAACGGGGGCCCGGTCACGGGACGTGATTCCCTCACGGCCGACTTTCGCCCACACTGGGGATGTCACCTGCGGTATATCTCCATGCGCTTTGCGTGAACGAACTCTCCAGGAAGCGAGCGGTTGAACATCACTCGGTGGGGCGCCCGGCTGGCCGGTGACCGGCGGCGCTCGGTGCCGGCGGCACGCAGCCAGGAATCGAACGACACCTTCCCGCTGCGCGACGTGCTGGCCCACGCGCCCGCGCTGATCGCGGTCACCCGGGGGTCGAACCACGAGCTGTGTTACGTCAACGACGCCTACCGGGCGGTCTTCGGCGCGCGCAGGTCGGGAATCCCGGCGCGGGACGCGCTGCCCGAACTCGCCGAGCACGGGCTGCTGACCCTGATGGACCAGGTCTATCGGACCGGGCGGGGGCGTACGGTGCGGGCGCGACGGGTGGATCACCGCGGCGAGACGTACCCGGGCATGCCGGAGAGCGAGCGCAGGCACGGCTACTACACGTTCGTCTGCACGCCGGTGCGCCCCGAGGCGGCCGGGCGGGGCGGGGACACGCGCGGCGTGCTGGTGTTCGCGGTCGACGTCACCGACCAGGTCCAGGCCACCGACCGGTTGCGGGAGAGCGAGCGGCGACACCGGCAGGCCGCGGTCACCCTGCAGCGGAGCCTGCTGCCGCAGCGGTTGGAGAACCCCGACGACCTGATCGTGGCCGCGAAGTACCTGCCCGGCGGCACCGACGCGGCGGTGGGCGGCGACTGGTACGACGTGATCACCCTGGGCGCGGGGCGCACCGCGCTGGTGATCGGCGACGTGATGGGCCGCGGCGTGCGGGCGGCGGCGGTGATGGGCCAACTGCGCACGGCGGTACGGGCGTACGCGCGGCTCGACCTGCCGCCGCACGAGATCCTGCAACTGCTCGACGAGACCGCGATGGAGATCGACGCCACCCAGATCGCCACCTGCGCGTACGCCGTCTACGACCCGGGCGAGGGGGTGCTCACGTACTCCACGGCGGGCCATCTGCCGCCGCTGGTGCGCGACGGCGACGACGTGATCCACAAGCTGGACGACGCCAACGGACCGCCGCTCGGCACCGGGGCCAGTTGGCCGCACACCTCGGGACGGATCACCCTGGATCCGGGCTCGACGGTGGTGCTGTACACCGACGGCCTGGTCGAGCGTCGGGGTGAGGATCTGGACGAGGGCATCGACACGCTCGGCGCCGCGCTGCTGTCCTCGGCGGGCGAGCCGGAGGCGGTGCGCGACCACCTGATCGCGCACATGCAGTTGCCCGAGGAGCACGACGACGACATGGCCATGCTGGTGCTGCAGCTGCCGCGGCGCGAGGGGGCGCAGGCGCGGCTGTTCCGGACCGCGTCGCTCGACCTGCTCGGGGGCAGTGAGGTGGCCGCGCGTGGGCGGGCGTTCACGTCCGGGGTGCTGGCGAGTTGGCAGGTCGGCGAGGAGTTGCGCGAGCTGGGGGTGCTGGCGGTGAGCGAGTTCGTGGCGAACGCGCTCACGCATGGCGCGGCCCCGATGCGGTTGCGCCTTCGGCGCACGGATCGGCGGTTGATCGTCGAGGTGTCCGACGCGGACGACCACGTGCCTCGGCGGCGTCGGGCGGCGGCCGATGACGAGAGTGGTCGGGGTGTGGCGATCGTGGCCACGATCGCGAAGTCGTGGGGGAGTCGGTTGACGGACGAGGGCAAAACCGTCTGGTGCGAGTTCCCGTTGGGCTGACCGGGGTTTTGGCCTCATGCGCCGGCCGGGCTGCTTCGCCTCAAACGCCGGCGAGGCTCTTTGGCCTCAAACGCCGGCCGGGCTACTTCGCCTCAAACGCCGGCGAGACTGATCTGGCCTCAAACGCCGGCCCGGCTGCTTGGCCTCAAGCGCCGGCCCGGCTGGTTCGCCTCAAACGCCGGCGAGGCTGATTTGTGCTCGCCTGGTGACGCGGTTGGGGTGCCTCGCGCTGTCGGTGGGTTCGGGCGGACTCCGGTGATGGCCGGCCTGGGGCGCCTCCTGTGCTGGGTGGGCTGCCTGGTGGCTGGGACGGAGCCGGACTGCGCTCCGCCACCCTGGTCCCGACAGCCCGGCCGGCGTTTGAGGCCACCCAGCCCCGCCGGCGCTTGAGGCGAAACAGCCCGGCCGGGGCTTGAGGCCGGCCGGGCCCGATGGCGTTACGCCACTGCGGCGGCGATTCGGACGCCTGGGGCGGAGCTGGGGGTGGCGTCCCAGCGCATGACGCGGCCCTCCCAGACGCCGCGCAGCCACAGCTCGGCCGAGACGATGTCGGCGAGCGGGCCCAGCGGCAGGTCCGGGCGTACGGCCTGGTCGCCCTTGGCCAGGCTGGGGCCGCCGATGGCCAGGTCGAGCGCGTGCCGTACCTCGACCGGGTCCAGCACGCCCAGCTCGCCCAGCAGCGGGTCGGCGAACAGCTCCCGCAGCGTGCGGGCGTTGATCCGCAACCCGCGCCGCTCGGCCTCGGTGTAGTCGGCCCGGTGCACGGTGCCGAGCGCGTGCGAGGGGACCAGCCCCTGTACGGCCGCGGTGAGCAGCGCCCTGGGGCCGTCGTCCCGATCCCGCGCCCAGGCCGGCAGCGCGAGTCCGGCGCGCACCACGGCGGTGTCCAGGTAGGGCGCCTGGACCCGCACCCCGACCCGCTCGGCGAGTTGCTGATAGGCCCGTTGCCGTTCGGCCGCCCGGCGGACCGCGACCCATGCGGCGCGGTCCCCCGGACGGCCGTGGACAGCCGGATCCGCGGCGACTACGGATCCGGCGGAGACCACCGATTCGCCCGCGAGGCGGCGCAGCGACACGGCGAGGCGGTGGCGCATGTCCGGCGTCGTCCAGACCGCCGTGGGGGCCGCGGTGCACCACGCGATGGCGGCGGCCGGGCCCGTGTCCACCCGACCCGAGCCCGCGAACACCTCGGCGAGCCGATCGAGTGCCTGGGGGAAGGTGGTGCGGGCGACCCGACTCGCGGTACTCGCCAACTCGAAGCCGCTCATCCCGAGGTTGCGCCCCCAGGTGCGGGCGTGCCGGGCGGTGGTGACCCGGCGGCGGTCCATCGCGAGGTCGGCCAGGTAGGCGAGCGGGGTGCCCAGTACGGCGTCGCCGCCGTAGCCGGTGACGTGCATGTCGATGCCGGCGTCGCGAACGGCCTCCAGGGTGCGGCCGGTTCGGGCCATCCCGATCAGCGAGAAGCCGGGCTCGTCGGGCATCACCGTGCCGTCGAGCACGTCGGCGAGGCCGGTGTAGGGAAGGTGGTCCACCCCGCCCGGGATCACCAGGTGGCGCAGCCGCGCCGAGCGGGCCACGATGTCGGCCGCCGAGGCCGGGTCGCCGGGGGCGCACGGCTCGGCCCAGGTGACCGCGACCAGGTCGCGCGCGGTGCCCTTGGTGAGCGAGCGCGCGCCGAGCAGCGCGAGCACCGCGGAGTCGCGCCCGCCGGACAGATCGGCGCCCGGACGCTCGGATTTGGCCACCCGCCGGCCCACCGCGTCGGTGAGCGCGCGCCCGAGCGCGTCGGCCGCGCCGGGGAAGTCCAGGGGAGAGCGGTGTTGTTCGTAGAGCCGCACGCGGGCCACGCCGTGGGTGAGTTCGAGCGCATGGCCTGGTTCCAGCCGGCTCACGCCGGTGAACATCGAGCGCCCGGCGACCAGTTCGGGCACGTCGGGGCAGGCGAGTCGGGCCGCGAACGCCTCGGTGTCCAGGCCCGCCCGGGTCAGGTCGGCGAGCGGAAGCGCGTGCGAGGCGTAGACCACGCCGTCGCCCGGGTCGGCGTGGAACACCTGGCGGACACCGGCGAGATCGCCCAGCACCACGGTACGCCGACCGGTGCGCAGCACCACGTGGTAGCTGCCCGCCCAGCCGGTGAGGTGCCGCAGCGCCCCACCTCGGGCCACCGCGAGGCCGACCTCGAGTTCGGCGTCGGTGGCGCCGCAGACGCCGAGCACGGCCATCCGCAACCTGCCCCGACTGACCACCCGTACCTCGTCGGCGGGCCAATTGCCCACCAGCCACAGCGGATCGGAGCCATCCCACAGCGTCCTGGCCCCGGTCGGCCGGGCCACGCTCGGGCTCTCGGACGTCCCTGCGAACCAGCGCATCTCGACCCCCTTCGGGTAAACGGCACCGCGCAAACCCACCATGGATGCCGGCCGTACAGGCTCCGACGGTTCCATGTAACCAAGGTTAGGCAAGCCTGAGTAGAGCGCATTCGACGGCGCACGGGGACACGCACCCGGCGCATGGTTCCTTTTGACCGTGCCTGCGTACTGACGTGTCGTCAAGTGCGGTCTGTCAATGATTGACCCCCCGGCTTGGTGATTGCTTGGCCGAGCGTTGCCCCGCGGGCGGCCCGAAGGGCCGGATCGGGCGCAACACCTCGGATGACACCCCGGATTGGCGAATATCTCCCTTACCGAGTGTGGCCGGTCCGGTTACGCTGAGGCGGACGGAGGGTTGCCTTTGGGGGCAAACTATGCGCGGCAGTCCCAAGAAGGATCAGTCGGGGCGTTCGAGCCCCGGCATCGAGGACCGGGAGGTCCCGGATCCGGGGGTGGTAGGCGGAGGCGTCGGGGCCGGGGCCGACGACTCCTTCGGCGATTCCCCGGCAGGCGCCGGCGCGAGACCCCTGCTCGATTCCCCGGCGTCGCGACCCGCGACCTCCGACCCCGCCGACGCCCGTCCCCGGGGCTCGCGCGAACGCGGGCCCAACGGCCGACTCGGCGACCTGCTCGGCGTCGCCGGGGTCAGCAACGCCGGACTCGCCCGTCGGGTCAACGACCTGGGCGCCCGGCGCGGCCTGTCCCTCCGCTACGACAAGACCTCCGTGGCCCGCTGGGTCGGCAAGGGCATGACTCCACAGGGCCCGGTGCCGCACCTGATCGCGGCCGTGCTCGCGGAGCGGCTCGGCCGCCCGGTGCCGCTGGAGGAGATCGGCCTCGACGACAGTCGGCCGGTGGATCCCGATCTCGGTCTGGCCTTCCCTCGCGACGTCGGGGAGGCAGTTCGCACCGCCACCGACCTGTGGAGGCACGACCACGTGAATCGACGCGAGTTGCTGGCCGGGACGTTCGCCGTCACCGCCTACGGCACCCCCATGGCCCGGTGGTTGATCACCCCGGCCGACGCCCGCGCCGAGCATCGCGGAAGCGGCCCGCACGTCGGACACAGCGACGTGACCAAACTGCGCGAGGCGGCCGAGGAGGCCCGCCGCTGGGACAGCAAGTACGGGGGTGGCGACTGGCGGGCGTCGATGGTGCCGGAGTGCCTGCGCTGCGACGCCACCCCGCTGCTGCGCGGGAGCTACCACGACGACGTGGGCCGCCGGCTGTTCGGCGCGACGGCCGAACTCTCCCGGCTGGCGGGGTGGATGGCCTTCGACACCGGGCAGCACGAGGTGGCGCAGCGGTACTACATCCAGGCCCTGCGGCTGGCCCGGGCGGCGGCCGACGTGCCGCTGGGCGGGTACATCCTCGCCTCGATGAGCCTGCAGGCCACCTATCGCGGCAACCCCGACATCGCGGTCGACCTGGCCCAGGCCGCCATCGAGCGCAACAAGGGCATCGCCACCTCGCGGGTGACCGGTTTCCTGCACCTGGTCGAGGCCCGCGCGCACGCTCGCGGGGGCGACGCGGCCGGGTGCGGGCGGGCGCTGAACGCGGCCGAGGCGCACCTGGAGCGGGCCCGCTCCGGCGACGACGACCCGGAGTGGATCGACTTCTTCACCTGGGACAGGCTGTGCGCCGACGGCGCCGAGTGTTACCGCGACCTCGGCGTGCCCGAGCGCACCCGGCACTTCACCGTGCAGGCGCTGGCCGGGCTGCGCGGCGAGGCGTACCAGCGCTCGCACGGCCTGCGGCTCGCGGTGGGCGCCCAGGCCGAGCTGCGCGCGGGCGAGGTCGAGGCGGCGTGCGCGGCGGGCCGGCAGGCGCTGGAGATCGCCGACCGCGTGCACTCGTCCCGCAACGCGGCCTACCTGAACAACCTGCTCGTCGGCCTCAAGCCGTACTCCGACGTCCGCGCGGTCAAGGACTTCACCGACCGCGCGCGCCTGGTCGCCGGAATCACCGCCTGAACCGACGGTGGCGGATCCGTTCCCAAAAAACGCCGCAGGCCCGACATTTTCATGTCGGGCCTGCGGTCTAAAGTAGCGGGGACAGGATTTGAACCTGCGACCTCTGGGTTATGAGCCCAGCGAGCTACCGAGCTGCTCCACCCCGCGTCGGTGAACCCAACTGTACGCCATCGTGGACGCGCCCGTGACCAATATCCGCGACGCCCGGCCCGGCCGGCCGGGTACGGCCGCCGCCGATCATCGATTCCCGTGTGGGAAAAGGCCGTTCCCGCCCGATTCGACCCGGTGGCGATCGGCCGCGGGCACGATATGGTTCCGGGCCGTAGGAAGCCGGGTCGCCTACCGGGGGCGGACCGATGTGCGCCGGCGACAGCCGCGGCAGCGGCGGAGCGGGGTGTGTCCCTAAATGACCGAGAGATCCGGCTGCCCGTACACGGCCCTGTCCGGCCCACGCTTCGAGACCGACCCGGCCGGGCTGTACCGCGAGTTGCGCGAACAACACGGCGCGGTCGCACCGGTCGTGCTGGAGGGCGGCGTACGGGCGTGGCTGGTCCTGGGCTACGCCGAGGCGCTGGCCGTGCTGCGTGATCCGGAGCTGTTCTCGCACGACTCGCGGTTGTGGCGCGACCGGATCAAGGGCCTGGTCCCGGCCGACTGGCCGCTCGCGTCGATGGTCGAGCATCGCCCGTCGATCCTGTGCGCCGACGGGGCCGAGCACCGCCGGCACGGCACGGCCGTCGCGCACAGCCTCGGTCGCATCGACCGGCGGGCCTTTCGCGGCGAGATCGAGCACATGGCCGACTCGCTGATCGACACGTTCGTCGCCCGGGGCGAGGCCGATCTGCTCACCGAGTACGCGCAGCGGTTGCCGCTGTTGGCGATGGGCCGGTTGATCGGCCTGTCCGCCCTGGAGGGACCGCACCTGGTCCGGGTGATCAACGGACTCTTCGACGGCGGCCCGGACGCGCCCGCGCATCAGCGGGTCCTGCTGCGCATGCTGACCGACCTCGTCGAGGCCAGGCGGATCACGCCGGGCGCGGACATCGCGTCCTGGCTGATCGAGCACCCCTCCGGGCTGACCGACGCCGAGGTGATCGAGGACCTGCTCGTGATCACCCCGACCGAGCCCACCGTCAACTGGATCGGCAACGCGCTGCGCATCCTGCTGACCGACCACACGCTGCACGCGTCCCTCACCGGCGGTCGGCGGACCACCGACGAGGCGCTCGACGAGGTGTTGTGGCTGGACCCGCCGATGCAGAACGTGGCGGGCCGCTGGGCCACCGAGGACACCCTGCTCGGCCGCACCGCGATCCGCGCCGGCGACTTCCTGGTCCTGGGCCTGGCGGGCGCCAACGCCGATCCCGCCGTCCGCCCGCCCGGCACCGAGCTGACCGGCAACCGGGCGCATCTGGCCTGGGGCGGCGGTCCGCACACGTGTCCGTTCCAGGGGCCCGCGCGACTGATCGCGCAGACCGCGGTGGACACCCTCCTGGACCGGCTGCCCGACATCCGCCTGGCCGTCCCGCCGCGCCGACTCACCTGGCAGGCGTCCCCGTGGATCCGCGGCCTGACCGAACTGCCGGTCGTCTTCACCCCCGATCGGCCGGTACACGGCGGCACCCCCTGGCCGGAGCCGGCCGGCACACCACCCCCCGGCCTCGAACCGCCGCCGCCCCCGGCCCCCGACGAGCCCGCCCCCGAGCCCGCCCCACCCGCGGACCCGGCCCCGGCGCCGACCACCTCCACCGCGTGGTGGAGCCCGTCCCGCTGGCTCCGCAACCGCTGACCCCCGCTCCGCGCCCACCCCCGAGTCCCGACGTCCGCCCCGCCCGCCGGCCATCGACCGTCTAGGGTCGAAGGCCGGAGGTGTGCTCATGACGTTGACCTACGACGTGGTGGTGATCGGCGGCGGCATCGTCGGGCTCGCCACCGCCTACGCGCTCACCGAACGGGACCCGGGGCGCACCGTCGCGGTCGTCGAGAAGGAGACCTCGTGGGCGGCCCACCAGACGGGCCGCAACTCGGGCGTGATCCACTCCGGCCTGTACTACCGCCCCGGCAGCCTCAAGGCCCGCTTCGCCGTCGAGGGCGCCCGGCGGATGGTCGACTTCTGCATCCGGCACAGCATCGCGCACGACGTCCCGGGCAAGCTCGTGGTCGCCACGAGCGTGCATGAACTCCCGCGCCTGCGCACCCTGTTCGAGCGCGGCCTGGCCAACGGCGTACCGGTCGCCGAGCTGACCACCGAGCAGGTCCGCGAACACGAACCGCACGTGTTGTCGGTCGGCGGCCTGCACGTGGCCTCCACCGGCATCGTCGACTACTTCGACGTGTGCCGAACCCTGGTCCGCCTGCTGCACGAACGCGGCGTCTCGCTGCGCACCGGCGCGGAGGTGGTCGACCTCGCCGTACACGCCGACGAGGTGGTCGTGCAGACCCGCCTCGGCGAGCTGCGCGGCCGGGTCCTGGTCAACTGCGCGGGGCTGTACAGCGACCGGATCGCCGCACTGGCCGGCGACCCGCCGCCGGTCCGGATCGTGCCCTTCCGCGGCGAGTACCACGAACTGGTGCCCTCCCGGCGCGGCCTGGTGCGCGGCCTGGTCTACCCCGTGCCCGATCCCGCCTTCCCGTTCCTGGGCGTACACCTGACCCGGGGCATCCACGGCGACGTGCACGTCGGGCCGAACGCGGTCCTGGCGCTGCGCCGCGAGGGCTACTCGTGGGCCCGGATCGCGCCGGGCGAGCTGGCCGCGACACTCGCCTACCCGGGCATGTGGCACATCGCCCGCCGGCACTGGCGCTACGGCGCGGGCGAGTTGCTGCGCTCGGTGGCCAAACCGGCGATGGTGCGCGAGGTACAGCGGCTGCTGCCCGAGGTGACCTCGGCCGACCTGGTCCGGGCGCCCGCGGGGGTGCGCGCGCAGGCGGTACGCCCCGACGGCGAGTTGGTCGACGACTTCCTGATCACCGGCGGCCGGCGCACGATCCACGTGCTCAACGCGCCCTCCCCGGCGGCCACCGCCTCGCTGCCGATCGGCGACGAGATCGCGAAGCGCGTCGCGGAACGGCTGGGCGAACTCGCCAAACGGTAGTCGCCCGTGGATCATGGTCGCCGGCCTGTCGATCGGGGGAACCGCCTTGGCCGCGAGACCCGTCGTCCTGCGCGCACTGCTCGCGGGCGTCGTACTGCTGCTGTGCGCACCGCTGTTCGGCGTCGCGACGCCGGCCCGCGCGGACACCCCGGGGGCGCGGTTGACCGTCTCCCCCGGCGGGCCGTTGCGGCCGGGCGACGTGGTGACGATCCGGGGCACCGGACACACCGGCTGCCCCACCGGGCGGATCGACCTGATCGGCTACGACGCGCGGCTGCGCACCAACGTCGAGGGCGCCGACCGTTTGATCGCGGCGGACGTACCGCTGGACCCCGACCACGGCTTCACCGTGCGCTTCACCCTCGACCCGCCGGTCTACGTCGGCGTCCAGGGCTTTCGGACGTTGTGCACGAACCGGGGCGCGGAGCCGTTCACCCCGCCGCTGGCACAGACCACGTTCGACTATCCCACGAGCGAGCAGGGCAACCCGAGCGGCTTCCCCGCGCCGGGTCCGCCGCCCGCGGACCTGGCGAGCCGGCGCCTGGTGGTCGAACCCGCCGACGCCGGGCCCGACCGGCCGGTCACCGTCTGGACCGACCTGCGCTGCGGGCCGGCCACGGCCAGCCACAACGGCCGGCTCCTGTGGGACGGCCGCTTCGTCACCACCTTCTACGCTCCCGCCGAGCCGGCCGGCCCCAAGGCGGTGCGGGTACACCTGCCGCAGACGCCCGCCCGCGGCACGCACCGACTCTCGGTGGTCTGCTCCTCCGCCGAGGCCCGCTTCGGCGTGGTGGACGCCGGCGTGGTGCTCGACACCCAAGTCGCCTTCGCCCCGGTCACATTCACCCTCTCCGCCCCCCGCGCCGGCGGCGGCGACCGGATCCGGGCGAGCGGGGCCGGGTTCACCGGCTGCGCCGTCCCGATCGACGGCGCGCCGGCCGAGGTGGCGCTGCGGCGCGGCGATCGGGTTGTGGCCCGGGTGCCGGTCGGCGCCGACGGGCGGATCGACGCCGAACTGACCCTGCCCGCCGGCCTGCCCGAGGGGCCGACCGAACTGACCGCGGGCTGTGCCGCCGAACGGCTGGACGGCACGGTGCGCTTCGCGTTCACCGTGCTCCCGGACGCCCGCACGGCGGACGCCCTCGCGCCACGCCCCGCCGACCGCGCCGACTCCGCCCTCGACCTGCCCTCCCCCGGCGACCTGCTCGACCACCCCGGCCCGCTGGTCGTGGCGGGCGCCGGCACCGCGCTCGCCCTGCCGCTGGTCGGTTTCGCCGCCGAACTCTTCAACAGGACGATCGAGGAGAACCGCCATCGGATCCGGCGCCGACTGCGTCCGGGCGCGGCCCGGCCGCGCTCGATGCCGCGCGCGCCCCGACTCCAGGTGCTCGTCTTCGTCGTGTTGTCCGCGCTGTGCACGGTCGCGGTCGAGCCGACGATCGGCTTCGACCGGGCCACGTACGCACTCGCGCTGTCGATGCCGATCGCCGTCCCGCTGACCGTGCTCGCCTACTCGGGGCCGGCCGAGCTGTACCGCCGCCGGCTCTCCCGCGTCCGCGCCTTCCCGCAGCTGATCCCCGGCGCGCTGGTCGTCGCGGTGCTGCTCGGCGTGGTGTCCCGGACCGCGCATCTGGTGCCGGGTTATGTGTACGGCCTGTTCCTGGCCTTCACCCACGCCGGGCTGCGGCAACTGCCCGCGCGCGAGGAAGGTCGGGCCACCGCGCTCGGCGCGTGCGCGCTGGCCGGGCTCGGCGCGGCGGCGTGGGTGTGGCGGATCCCGGTCGAGCGTGTGCTGGCCGGCGACGACTCCCCGGCCTTCGGCCTGCTGCTGGCGGAGAACGTCCTCACCCAGATCTACATCGCCGCGATGATCGGCCTGGTCTTCGGCCTGCTGCCGATCACCTGGCTGGACGGGCAGCTGATCTGGCGGTGGAATCGGTGGGCCTGGGCGGCGGTGTACGCGGTCGCGGTGTTCCTGTTCCTGCTCACCCTGCTCGACCCGACCGGGGTCACCACCGGCGCGACCCGACAGATGTGGATGCGGGCGGTGTGGGTGTTCGGCGCGTTCTGCCTCGTCTCGGTCGGCTTCTGGGCGGTGTTCCGGCTGCGCCCGGCGCCGCCGCCCGGACCGCCGGGGCCGTGGGGGACGCCGTCGGGGCCGTGGGGAACGCCGTCGGGCTCGGGAGTGCCCGAGCCGGTTTCGGGAGTGCCGGGTCCGGCGACCGCGCCGGGATCGGGTGTGCCCCGGCCGGCGACCGCGCCGCCGCCCATGCCGAACGTGCCGCCGACCGTCGGCCGCTCGTCCCCGCCGCCGCCGAATCCCGGTCTGTAAAATCCTGGTCCTATGTCCCCTCTTCCCGTGACCCCCCTGCCCGGCGCCTCGACCGTCCCGGACGTCGCGTCGATCGATCCGGCGGATCGCCACATGGCGACCGTGCGCAGCTTCACCCCGCGTCGCGGCCGGGTCACCCTCGCCCAGCGGGACGCGCTGGACCGGCTGTGGGCGCGGTGGGGCTTCGACGTCGCGGACCGCCGGCTCGACCTCGGCGAGTTGTTCGGCGACGACCGGCCGGTCGTGCTCGAGGTGGGCTTCGGGATGGGCGAGACCACGGCGGCCATGGCCGAGGCCGATCCGGACACCAACGTGTTGGCGATCGACGTGCACACCCCGGGGCAGGGCAGCCTGCTGCACGACGCGGAGCGTCGCGGGCTGACGAACATACGGGTCGCCAACGGCGACGCCATCGAACTGCTCCGGGACATGTTGCCGCCCGCCTGCCTGACCGGCATCCGGATCTTCTTCTCCGACCCGTGGCCCAAGACCCGCCACCACAAGCGGCGGCTGATCCAGCCCTCGTTCGCGGCGCTGGCCGCCTCCCGGCTGGTCCCGGGCGGGGTCCTGCACTGCGCGACCGATTGGGCGCCCTACGCGGAATGGATGCTCGACGTGCTCACGGCCGAGCCCGAACTGGTCAACACCGTCGAGGGATACGCGCCCAGGCCGCAGTGGCGACCGGTCACCCGCTTCGAACAGCAGGGGCTGGCCAAGGGCCATCGCGTCGCGGATCTGCTCTTCCGCCGGCGCTGAGCCGAGGGTCGGTTTTCCCCGGGTCCGCGCGTGGCGGCCGGCGGCGGGCCGATCCGGGCAGGGTCACCCATACCGACCACGTCACAGCCGACCGAGAGAGGCGCGCCGCGGCCCCGCGCGGCGTTATCGTCACCCCATATGGACGCATCGCAAGGCCCCGACACGCCGGCCGGTCCCGTCCCCGCGGACCCCGCCTCGTACGAGTTCGCCCTGTACGAGCCCGGACCCGCGGAGAAGTCGTGGCCGCGCCGGCTCGTGGCGAACCAGACCGCGCGAATAACCGCGCTCGTCCTGGCGTTGCTCGGCTGCGCGATCACCATCGCGGTGATGCTCGGCGACACCATCGGCGCCCAGGGCCTCCTGGTCGGCGCGCTGCTGGCGCTGGTACCCACCCCGCTGGTGGTGAGCGCGATCGTGTGGCTGGGCCGGGTCCGGCCGCTGCCCTGGAAGAGCCTGCTCTTCGCGTTCGCGTGGGGCTCGTGCGCGGGTGCCCTGGTGGCGCTGCTGGCGAACAGTTGGTCGTTCGACAAGCTGATGGACCTCAAGGGCCAGGAGGACGCCGAACTGCTCGGGCTGACCATCGTGGCGCCGGTGGTCGAGGAGTGCGTCAAGGGGCTCGCGGTCGTGCTCCTGTTCGTGACCGTACGGCGGGAATTCCGCGGCGTGCTGGACGGGTTGATCCCGGCCGCGATCAGCGCCGCGGGCTTCGCGTTCACCGAGAACATCCTCTATTTCGGCCGCGAGTTCGCGGCGAGCGAGGACAACGGCGACGGCCTGGGCACCACGTGGGGCATATTCATCGCCCGGGGCATCATGTCGCCGTTCGCGCATCCGCTGTTCACCTCGATGATCGGGCTCGGCTTCGGCCTCGCGGTCCTGGCCCGCTCGCGGTCCGCGCGGATCCTGCTCCCGCTCGCCGGGTACGTGTGCGCGGTCGGGCTGCACGCGTCCTGGAACGGCTCGGCCACCCAGGGACTGGCGTTCCTCGGGGTGTACTTCCTGGTGATGATGCCGATCCTCGGCGCGCTGATCTGGTACACGGTGGTCGTGCGGCGGGACCAGTTGCGCGCGGTCGAGGACGAGTTGCCGGGCTATGTCGCGGCGGGCTGGTTCCGGCCGCACGAGCCGCTCCTGTTGTCCTCGATGGCGGACCGCTCGCGCGCGCTGCGCACCGCGCGGACCACGCTGGGGCCGGAGGGCGTCGCGCGGCTGCGCGCCTATCAGGCCGATGCCACGCTGCTCGCCGAGTTGCGCCGGCGCGCGGGTCGGTCGCGGCGCGGTCCGGCGCCGGAGTACCCCGGGCAGGAACGGGAGTTGCTGGATCGGGTGTGGGCCGCCAAGCCGGCCGTCGCGCGGGTGATCGACCACACGATGCCGTCGCCGAGGTGGCGCTACGTCAAGCCGCCGCCGGGGATGCCCCCGTGGGGACCGCCCGGGGCGATGCCCTACGGCGGGCCGGGCGGGTGGGGCGCGGCCGGGTGGGGCGCGCCGGGGACGATGCCGTACGGAACGCAGCCGGGGGCGGCGCCGTACGGAGCGCCGATCGGCGCGGCGCCATACGGCCCGCCGCCCGGCATGGCGCCCTACGGAGCCCCGACCGGTGTCGCCCCGTACGGCCCGCCGCCCGGTGTGAACCCCTTCGGCCCGCCGCCGCCCGGGTGGGTGCCGCCGGCCCGGCATCCGGCCGCGCATCCCGCGTGGGGTCCCGTACCACCGAGCGGCCCGCCGCCGTGGGGCCCACCCCGGCACGCGGCCGACGGCGCCCCGGCCGACCTCCCCGCGCAGGCGAGCGCGCCGTGGGGCTCGCCCACGGCCCGGGTGAACGGCGGCGCCCCCGCCCCGGGCGAACCGCTCGGCCCGCCGGCCTGGTACGCCCGCCCCGGCGACTCCCCGAAGCCACCGGTCGACCCGACACCACCCGCGGGAGCCGTCTAGGACGTGTCCGAACCCGCCGGACACGGCCCGGCCCCCGCGAGTCGCGGCCGTGACCGGGCCGGGCCGGCCCCCGTGCGACCATGGCCGGGTGCATATCTCGACCACCTACATCCCGACCGAGGCCGACATCGCGGAGGGTGTGCTCGCCTTCCGCCGCGGCCTCTTTCGCGGACTGCTCGGCGCCGGGGCGGTGCTCTCGGCCCTCGGGGTGGTGCTGGTGACCCGGGCCCTGCTGACCGGCACCACGGTGTTGTGGCCGTTGGCCTTCGTGGGCTTCGGCGTCGCGATGTTCGCACTGCGGTTCTGGGCGCCGATCCAGGCCGCCCGGCAGAACAAGCACATGCACGGAGTGCCCTGCGAGGTCACGCTGACCGACGAGGAATTCGTCACCACGCTCGGCGGCACCCGCAGTGAGACCCCGTGGAGCACCTTCCGCAAGATCCGCCGCGTGGACACCCAATGGATCTTCGAGTTCGGTCCCACCCAGGCGGTGACCATTCCGAGGCGGGTCTTCACCGACGCGGAAAACCTCGAACTGGAGACGTTTATCCACAGCCGGGGCCGGGCAGCGCGCTGATCTTCCACAAGGAAGATCCACATCCTGTGGAAAACCTGTGCGCACAGGCCTCGGACGCACCGAAGCCGTTCGAAATGGCGAGAAACAATGCCGATTCGACCTGATCGGACGCGTTTATCCGGTTGTGTGCACGCCAATGACTTTCGCGCATCGGGCATTTCCCGCATCAACCACAAAGGCGACCCCGACGGGGATCGCCTTTGTGCCCTGCCGGTGGTCCGTCAGCGGCTGCCGACCGCCTCGGCCACGTTCGCGCCGACAACCGCGGCGCCCTCGGTGGTCTTCACGATCGTCGCGCCCCCGTCCCGCTCGACCCGCTCCGCCTGCTCGGCCCGCCCCGCCTCCTCCGGCACCGGCACCCCCCGCAGCAGGTAGGTCGCGCCGAGCGCCGCCAGCGTCAGCAGCACCGCGCCGCCGAGGGTGGCGTACTGCATACCGTGCGTGAACGCGTCCCGCGCGGTGTCGAGCAGGTGCTCGCCCGCCCCGCCGGAGACCCGCCCGGCGGTCGCGCTCGCCGCCGCCAGCGTGTCGTTCGCCGCGTGCACCGCGTCGGCCGGCACCCCGTCGAACGTCGCGGCGCGCATGTCCCGCCCGTACACCGCGTCGGCGATGCTGCCCAGGACCGCGATGCCCAGCGCCCCGCCCAGTTCGCTGCCGGTCTCCGAGGTCGCCCCCGCCGCACCGGCCCGCTCCGGCGGCGCCGAGGTCAGCACCATCTCCGCGGTCAGCGTGGTCGCGATCAGCACGCCGGCGGCGACCAGACCCGCGCCGACCAGGACCACGGCCAACGGCGTACCCGGACGGGCCCGGCTCATCACCACGAAACCGGCCACCGACAGGAGCAGCCCGCCGCAGATCAGGAACCCGGGCCGCACCTTCTTGGCCAGGATCCCGGAGACGGTGAGCGCGACCGTGATCCCGGGCATCACCGTGAGCGACCACATCGCCGCCGTCAACGGCCGCATGCCGAGCACGAGTTGCATGTACTGGGTGTTGAACAGGGCCGAACCCATCAGCGCGACGGCCGCGATCACGTTGACCGCGATCGAGGCGCCGTACGCCCGGTTGCGGAACAGCGCGAGATCGATCAGCGGGTCGGCGATGGTGCGCTGCCGACGTACGAAGAGGTATCCGACGACCAGCCCGACCACGATGCTCGCCAGGTACGCCGGCTCCACACCCTCGGCCGCCGTCTCCTTGATCCCGTAGATCACCGCGAGCACCGACACCAGCGAGAGCGCGGCACTGACGAGGTCGAGCCGACCGGCCGCGGCGTCCTTGAACTCCGGGAGCAGGAACGGACCGACCGCGAGCAGCAGCACCATCGCCGGCACGTTGAGCAGGAACGCCGACCCCCACCGGAAGTGGTCCAGCAGCAGCCCGCCGGCCACCGGACCCAGCGTGGCGCCCGCGGTCAGCGCGGCGGTCCAGATCGCGATCGCGGTCCGCCGCTGGGCCGGGTCGTGGAAGAGGTTGCGGATCAGCGCCAGCGTGGAGGGCATCAGCGTCGCACCGGCCACACCGAGCAGCGCCCGGGTGGCGATCAGCATCTCGGGACTGTTCGCGAAGGCCGCGGCCACCGAGGCGACGCCGAACGCCGCCGCGCCGATCAGCAGCAGTCGGCGGCGGCCGATCCGGTCGCCGAGCGCGCCCATCGTGATCAGCAGACCGGCCAGCAGGAAGCCGTAGATGTCCATCATCCAGAGCTGCTGCGGAGCGGTCGGCTCCAGGTCCTCGCTGATGAACGGAAGCGCGAAGTACAGCACGCCCATGTCCATGGACACGAGCAGGAGCGGGAGGAGCAGGACCGTCAGGGCGATCCATTCCTTACGGCCGGCCTTGGCTGCGGTGGAGGTCATGACAGGAACAGTACAAGCGTCTAAGACACTTGTCTATGACGCTTGTATAAAAAGCCCTCGGTCGGGGCCCGGGGGTTCCCGCCCCGCCCGCAACGGGTACCCGGATGCGGTGCGGGGGCACCGAGTGCACTTCCGAGCGAAGGACGGCGACATGGCTGACGAACGCATTCCCGTGGACCGGATCCCCGAGGGCGACCGCCCCCGGATGGACCTGCGCAGCGGCGCCGAGACGCCCGTGGACCCCGAGGACCTCGTACTGGCGGAGGGCAAGGACCTGACCGAGAAGAACATCGAGGAGGCCCGCCGCAAGCTCGCCGAACTGGGCCCGGCCGCGGTCGAACGCGTAGTCCCCTGACCCCCGAATCCCGCGGCCCACGACGAAGACTCCGGTCGTGTGGGTCCGCGAGGCGGCGTTCCGGCCGCGTCAGTGCCCGGAACGCCGCCTCGGCCGCATTTCGACCGGGCGGACCTGGTACACGCCCCGGTCCCGGTCCCGCTGCTCCTCGGCCACCTGGAGCGCGATCAGGATCTCCAGCGCGCTCCAGGCCATGCCGAGCATGCCGAGCCCGACGAAGAGCATCGCCCAGACCCAGAACCAGGTGTGCGCCCAGACGCCGAGCAGCGCGACCATCGCCGCGACGATGGTCAGGGCCAGCAGCACGCCGGTGCGCGCGGCGGCGTTTCTCGCGCCGTCCGGAAGCCTGGCCATGGCCGGCCCTCCTTCCGCCGAGTGTCCGGTCGATCCTCGCCTGCCCCCTGTGGGGCGGACGGAACCCGCTCAGGCGTCTTCGTCCGGGAATCGATGGAACTCCCGCCAGGTCTCCCAGATTCCCGGTACGGTGCCGGAACCGTAGGAGCGCTCCGGCCAGTTGGCCGGCGGCAGTCCGGCGGGGTTGGCGCCGACGTTGGCGCCGTACCAGAGGTCGTGCCGACGGCGCGCGAAGTACCACGTGCCGTCCCGGCGTTCGTACACGTCGCGGTACAGGATCGCCTGGTGCAGCCAGCGCGGCCCCTCCTGGATCTCCCCCTTGCAATACACGTGTCCGGTCGCGTGGTCCGCGTCGAGGAGGTCGATCACGTGGGTGCCCACGTTGAGGATGGTCACCCCCAGGGGCGCCAGTTGGGTCGCGAACGACGCGCGCAGCGCCGCGCGTCCGCTCTCCTCCCGGGTCACCCGCACGTCCGGCACGAACAACGCGCACAGTGCGTCCAGGTCCCGGCTGTCCAGGGCCAGCGCGTATCGGGCGGCCAGTTGACGGATCTGCTCGTAGGCGAGGAGCCGTTGTACGTCGTCCATGGACCGACACCCTGTCAGGCGGACACGCGAGCGATCTCCTGCGGGTTGTACACGACCTCGACGTAGGACCAGCGGCCCTCGCCCGCGTAGTGCAGCACCACGTTGACGTCCAGGCCGCCGCGGGACCCCTCGGCGCGCAGCAGGACGGCGACCCGGTTCCCGTCGACGAGACGCAACCCGACGCGGTAGCGGGTGAACGGCGAGCGGCGCACCCCGTCCAGGATGTACGCGTGCAGCGCGTGCCGGCCCTCGACGAAGCCGACCACGTGGTCGCGCACCCGCACCTCGTCGGTGAACAGCGCCGCGACCGGCGCCCAGTCGCCGTGGACGGGGGCCGCGGCCAGTCGGCCGGCGAAGTCGGCGAGGGCCCGCTCCACCTCGGCCCGGTCGGCGGCCCGGGGCATCGGCTCGGGTGCCCAGCCGACGATCCCGCGCAGCTCCCCGCCGTCGGCCCCGGCGACCGCGCCGCCCGCGGCCCGCCAGCGCGCGGTCATCGCGTCGGCGTCGTCGCCGTTGCGGAACTCGCCCACCGTCTCGAAACGGTCGCCGTCGCCGAGCCGACGCAGGATCTCCGTCCCGGGCAGCGTGTAGCGGGCGGTGCCGCCGGTGGGGTCGGGCAGGTTGTGCCAGACGTAGCGGCAGACCAGGTCGCCGTCGATCATCGTCCACTCGGTGAACCGGGATACCTCGGGGACCGGTTCCGCACCGCCGATCCGCGCGCCGCGCGCGAGTGCCGCCGCCACCTCGTCCCGGCTGCCGCCCATCGTGCCTCCCCGCAGTCGTCCGGCGCACCCGGCCGCGCGAAACGATCCGGGCGCAGGTCGCCTCCGGTCCGCGTGATCCTGCCCGCGCCCCGTCGGGAAGTCCAGCCCCGACACGATCGTCGGAACGGAACCATCGCCGGCTGGTATACGTATTACCGGTCGCAACCAGCCGGCCGGGCTCCGACGCGAGCACGAGACGAAGAAGAAGCGGAGGGGACGCGAGTGATCCGGTACCGGGTCCGGGTGGACTTCTACCAGGACGTCCCGCCGGACCGGCCCCCGACGGGGTACGTGGGCTCGTTGCTCTCGGGCGACTTCGCGGGACCCGCGCTGCCACGCGGCGGCGACTCCATCTCGGCGATCCCGCTGGGCGGTGCGCACATAGGGCCGTGGACCGGCGGTCCCTACATGATGGTCCACCGGGTCGAGCACCACCCGGTCCCCGTCGACGGCGAGGGACACATAGTGGAGTGGTGGGAGCAGTATCCCCAGCCCTCCGTGCACGTGGTCGTCAACGCCGAGTGGCCGGACACCGAGGAGTCCGAGCACGAGTTGATGAACCTGTACGAGGAGCAGAGCTGGAGTTCGTTCCCGGCGGGCCCGGAGAACCCGTTCCTGCCGGTGGCGGCGGCGGCCGACTTCTAGGTCCTTCCGGGCCTTTCGGTCCTTCCGGGTTCCTCCGG
Source organism: Embleya hyalina (assembly GCF_003967355.1). Taxonomy (GTDB): domain Bacteria; phylum Actinomycetota; class Actinomycetes; order Streptomycetales; family Streptomycetaceae; genus Embleya; species Embleya hyalina. The sequence goes on from NZ_BIFH01000015.1 coordinate 501,772, forward strand.
GCCTCTTCCGGGTTCTTCGGTCCCGCTCGGTTCGTTCCCGCCCGGTTCGGCTCCGGTCGTCCCGGCCCGTTCCACCCCGCGACGCGGCGGGCTACGCCTTCGGCTTCTTGTAGCCCGCCACGTCCACGGACGCCAGGATCTTGTTCAGGTCGGCGTCGTACTCGCGGGACAGGCCCGCCGTGGAGAACGAGATCATCGACTGCGGCAGCCACCACAGTTGCGGCTGGAACGAGTCGCCGCCCTTGCAGGTCACGCTGTACGACATGTAGTCGTACTTCAGGCCGGACCCCTTGCCCGGATCGGCGAGCTTCTTGCCCTCCGACTTGCTGGTCGGCGCCCCGGTGTCCCCGGCCTTGGTCACACAGGTCGGCGCCGCGCCCAGGGTCCAGCCCGCGGAATCCTTGAAGTCCACCTTGCGCTGATCGTTCTTGCCGACCCAGATCCGCAGCCCCGCGCGCTCGCAGGTGGTGCGCTGCGCGGCGGGCGTCGCGGCCGGCAGCACGCACACCTCGGTGTCGCTGACCTCCTTGAGCTCCCACGTGCCGGGCACCGCGAACTTCATGCCCTTGATGTCCTGGGTGAAGCCGCCCGGTTTACCGGTGAGTTTCGGCGGTTGGGCGTTGGCGCTGTTGGTGGTGTCCTTCTTCGAGCCCGCCTCGGGCTTGTCGTCGCCGCCGCGCAACGCGACCACCGCGCCCGCGCTGATCGCCACCACCGCCACCGCGCCGCCGATCATGATCGCCAGGCGCTTGCGGCCGGGGCGCCCGCCACCGGTGCCGCCCTGCTGCCGGGCCCCGGCCCGACCGGTCGGCGGCGGGGTGTGTCCGCCGTGGGTCGGCGGGGGCGGGGTGAACGCGCCGGAGGCGGGCGGCTGGTGCCGGCCGGCCGGATAGCCCTGTCCGGGGGTGCCGTACTGCCCGGAGGGCGCCCCGTACGCGCCGGACTGCGCGGCGGGGACGCCGTGCGTCCCGGAGGGCGCGCCGTACGCCCCCGACTGCGCCGCGGGCGCGCCGTGCGTCCCGGAGGAGTCGCGGTACAGCGGGGGTTGGGTCGGCGAGGCGCCGTAGGGGTCGTGCGTGGGCGTGTTGTAAGCGGCCGGCGGCGGGGTCTGCGGCGGTACGACCGGCGCGCCGAACGCGGCGGTGCCCCCGGAGCGCGCGGGCCCGCGCGGCGCCTCGTACACGCGCGGCGGCGGGGTCTGCGGGACCTGCTGCTGCGACTGCTGCTGCACCTGCCACGGGCCGCCGGAGGCCGGCGTGGTCCACAACTGGCCGATCAGCGATGTCGCGTCGGCCACCGGGTCGAGCGAGGGCGCCGCGCCGGTGCCGAGCGCGCCGCGCCACACGTGCGTGACCGAGGCCAGCAACTCCCGGGCCTGCGGCCGGTAGTGCGGCTCCTTGTCGCCCGCGCGCTTGACGATCAGGCGCAAGACGTCCGGTACGCCGGAAAGGTCGGCCTCCTCCTGGAGTACCCGCAACGCGACCACCTCGGGCGCACCCGTACCGAACGGGATCACCCCGGTGGCCGCGTAGGTGACCAGCATCGCCCACGCGTACACGTCGGCGGCCGGCGTGCTGTCGTGGCCCTTGAACCGTTCCGGGCTCATCCACGCCGGCGAGCCGATCATCATGCCGGTGCGGGTCAGCCCGCTGTCCTCCATCGAACGCGCGATGCCCAGGTCGAGCACGCGCGGTCCGGCGGGCGAGCAGATGATGTTCTGCGGCTTGAGGTCGCGGTGGATCACGTCGGCGTCGTGCAGTGCGACCAGCGCCTCGGCGAGCCCGGCCGCGAGGCCCATCAGCTCGTCGCCGCGCATCGGACCGCCCTGGTTCACCCGCTTGTCCAGGGTCGGCCCCGGCACGTACTCGGTGGCGAACCACGGGGTCTCGGCGTCGACATCCGCGTCGAGCACGGGCGTGGTGCACGTGCCCTTGATCGCGCGCAGCAGGTTGACCTCGCGCGTGAACCGGGCCCGGAACTCGGGGTCGTCGGCGTACTGCGCGTGCACCACCTTGACCGCGACGCGGCGTTCGAGGCCGTCCAGCCCCGCGTAGACCGCGCCCATTCCACCCGCGCCCAGTCGACCCGTGATCCGGAACGGTCCGATGTGCTGCGGATCGCCCGGACGCAATTGACGTATCTCGGCGCCGCCGTCGGCCGTCATGGACGTGCCTCCCGTGTTGGTTCGCCGGCCCGCCGCTGCGGCCGTACCGGGATGGAATCCTCTCATCCGGTCTTGTGACCTCCCCAGGGCACCGGCTGGTTCCCCGTTCGGGGGAAAAGGCTCGCCTTACCCGTGGGTGGGCGTGATAGGCCAACGGGTGCGCCGGGTGTGACAACACCGCGGCGTGCGGCGAGTGTTGCCACACCGCACCGGTTGGCAGGCATCCGCCGGATCGCACCGCTTCCACGACGAAGGGCCAAGGATGAGGATCGTCGTCGACTTCGACAAGTGCAAGAGCAACGCGCTGTGCATGGCCGAGGCACCCGAGGTGTTCGAGGTACGGGAGGACAACTTCCTCTACATCCTGAACGAGAATCCGGGCGAGGAGTTGCGGCCGCTGGTGGAAGAGGCGATCCGCGCCTGTCCGACCCGGGCCATCTCGATCCTGGATTGAGCCGGCCCGGCCCGGGGCGGACGTTGCCCGCCCCGGGCCGATCGCGGCTCAGGAGGGGTCGTTCGGGCGGTCCGAGGAGGCACCCCGGCTCGACTGCCAACGGTCGCGCGCGTTGCGGGCCATCGTGGTGGACGCGCCCCGGGCGCCCTGGACCATCGCCGCCGACGCGTTGCGGGTGACCGACCAACCCCGGGCGAGCAGCTTGACGTTGACCACCACGGTGCCGGCGGTACGGTCGTGCCAGGTGCGCCGACGCGGGCCGAGCACGGCCAGCGGGTCCAGGAAGCCGATCAGGGCCAGGAGGGCGAACAACCCGGCCGTGCCCCACTGGCGAAGGGCCACCTCGTACCAGGTGAGCAGGACCGCGGCCCACGGCACCACCACGGCCACCAGGGTGCGCCGGGCCGCCCGCCAGGCACCGACCGGCACCCGACCGCGAACGGCCTGCGCCGACGTGCCCACCGGGACCACCTTGGCGCCGACCATGATCTTGCCCAGCGTGCGGCCGAACCTGGCGTGCATGTACCAGTCGTAGAGCGCGGGCACCAGGAGATGCGCGAGGACCAGCAGAAGCAGCAGCGTCTTGGTGGTCGACCACAGCCCGTCCACCGCCTCCAGCGGCGCCCGTTGCGCCTCGCCGGCGCGCCCGAACACGACGTCCAGGAAGGAGTCGCGGACCACCTTGGTGGGCAGGTCGGCGGCCTTGCCCTGGATGTAGTGGTAGGCCAGGAACCACAGCGGCAGCACCAGGGCGGTGGTGAGCAGGTAGTCCGTGGTGCGGGCGATCAACCGCATGGTCCGGGAGGCGAGCGGGAGTTCGCCGGGCGCCGCGGGCTCGACGCCCGCCGTGGGGTAGGACTGCGGGGGGACCGGTGCGGAGTGGGACGGGGCGGGCGCGGGGTGGTACCGGGGCGGCGCCGGCGGGTGGGCGGGACCGAGCGGTTGCGCCTGGCCCGGGATCGGACCCGGTGCGGTGACGGGTGGTTGGTGCCAGGACAGGTGTGGATCACCGTCGACGGAAGGTTGGTCCCCGTACGGCGACCCCGGCCCGCGTGGCGGCTGAGGAATCGTCATGACCCGGACGGTATCGCGCAGATCGTCCCTTCCGCCGCTCCGACGGCGAGTCGGGGGCACGCGGCGCGCGGATCGGCCGGATCGCGTCGGGCCCGGGTGCCGGCGGCCCGGGTGCCGTCGACCCGGTCGTGCGATCCGCGTGCTCAGCCCTTGAGTTCGCCCAGTGTCACCTCGACGGTGACCTTGTTGCCGTCGCTGCCGCGCAGCAGGGTCACCTTGACCCTGTCCCCCGGCTGCTTGCCGCCCAGCACCTCGGACAACGTCGAGACGTCGGTGACCGCCTGGTCGTCGATCGTGGTGATCACGTCGCCCACCTGGATGCCGGCGGCCTTCGCGGCGCCGCCGTCCTCGACCGAGACCACGCCGACGCCCGTGGCCCGGCCGTTCGGGCCGGCCACCGTGCGGACGGTGACGCCGAGGGCGGCCTTGCCGGAGTTGTCCACCTTGCCGTTCTTGATGATCTGGTCGGTGATCGACTTGACCGTGTTGGCCGGGATCGCGAAGCCGATGCCCGGGGCCGCGCTGCCGTTGGTCTCCGGGTCGGTGGCGGCCACGGTCGGGATGCCGATCACCTGGCTGTCCAGGTCGACCAGCGCGCCGCCGCTGTTGCCGGGGTTGATCGCGGCCGAGGTCTGGATCGCGCTGGAGATGGTGGCGCCCGGCGAGCCGGAGCTCTCCGGTTCGCTGACGGTGCGGCCGACGGCGGAGACGATGCCCTCGGTGACGCTGGAGTCCAGGCCGAGCGGGTTGCCCATGGCCATGGTGATCTGGCCGACCTGGAGCTTGCTCGAATCGGCGAACCGGGCGGGCTTGAGGTCGGCGGGCGGGCTGTCGAGGCGGATCACCGCGAGGTCGTCCGGGGCGAAGGCGGCGACCAGCTTCGCGGTGACCGGCTTGCTCGCGTTCGGGAGGGTGACCTCGAACGAGGTGGTCTGGCCGACCACATGGGCGTTGGTGACGATGTGGCCCTTGTCGTCGTAGACGACGCCGGAGCCGAGGCCGGTCTTCGTGGTGATCTGGACCACCGACGGCAGCACGTTGCGCACCACCTGCTGGTACTGCGCCTGGAGGTCGTTCGCCGGCCCGTTGCCCGGCGCCGCCGAGCCGGAGGCGACGTTGCCGTTGCCGCCGCCCGTGCTCTTCTTCGAACCGTCGTCGTCGCTGCACCCGCTCACCCCGCCGAGCACGAGCACCGCCGCCGTCACCGCGATCGTGACCCGTCGCCGTGTCGTCCTGCCCACGATGTCTCCCTCGGTTCGGCGGCTGCCGCCGGCGACGGCTCGGTTGCCGGTACCGGACCGGGTCCCCCGAGCATTCTTCGTACTAACCCCATCGGCGGACTTTTCACCGCGTCGCCGAGCCCATGCCTCTTTCGCCATGTGCTTGTTCGTGTCAAGTTGGGCCCGCACGTCGGCCCGGTGATCACGGGGCGACGCCGAAGACACGCCGAAGAGCCGGAGAGGTGGGCGGGCGCACGCATGCTGACGCTTCAGGAGATCTCGGACCGGATGGAGATCCAGGACCTGATGGTCCGCTACTCGCACGCGGTGGACACGGGCGACTGGGACGCCCTGGACACCGTCTTCACCGCCGACGCGCTGATCGACTACTCGGCGATGGGCGGCTCCAAGGGCGGCCTGGCCGAGACCAAGGAGTTCCTGGCCTCGGTGATGCCCGGCTTCGGCGCGTACCAGCACCTGATCGCCAACTCGTCGATCACGGTCGACGGCGACACCGCCACGGGCCGCACGATGTGCCACAACCCGATGGTGTTCAAGGGCGAGGACGACGAGACGCCGGGCCCGACGATGTTCTGCGGCCTGTGGTACCTGGACACCTTCACCCGCGTCGACGGCGAGTGGCGCATCTCGGCCCGCAGCGAGGAGAAGTCCTACATGTACATCGCGCCGACGGCCTGACCGGGGGCGGCCGGGAAAACCCCGGGAGCGAACCGGCGGGGGCGAGGTAGCTTCGAGGCATGATCCGCGAAGCCACCGCAGCCGACATCCCGGCCATCCACGCCCTGGTCCGCGAACTCGCGGACTACGAAAAGCTCCTGCACGAGGCCAAGGCCACCGAGGCCCAACTCCACACGGCCCTGTTCGGCCCGGCCCCGGCGGCCTTCGCCCTGATCGCCGAGGACGACACCACGCACGAGGCGGTCGGTTTCGCCCTCTACTTCCTGTCCTTCTCCACGTGGGAGGGCGTACACGGCATCTACCTCGAAGACCTGTACGTCCGCCCGGAGGCCCGAGGCGGCGGCCACGGCAAGGCCCTCCTCCGGCACCTGGCCCAAATCTGCACCACCCGGGGCTACGCCCGCCTCCAATGGGCGGTCCTCGACTGGAACACCCCCAGCATCGCCTTCTACGACGCCCTGGGCGCGGTCCACGAAAAGGAATGGCTCGGCTACCGCCTCACAGGCCCATCCCTCACCGCCCTCGCCGACACCTGACCCACCCCTCCCGCCCCGGCGAGGCCCCTGGGACGTGGCCGGCGCCGACCCCGTCGCGAGGCCGGAACCTCGTGGGCGAGCGTCGACCACGATGGCCGGCGACTCGCCACCTTCACCGTGCGTCAACACGGCCCACGCCGGCTGTGGACCGAAATCGAGTCGGCCTGGTCCCGATGGCACGCCTCGGGGCGCCCCGGCATCCCGGCCTTCGGCTGGACCGTCTCACCGAACGGCGCCCAACACGCGCGAGTCCCCCGGGACACCGCCGGCCTCCCCACCGACCAGGGAGCCGACGAACCGTCATGGTCCCTGTGACGCAAGGCACTTGCCTCGAACGTACGGGCGATCGACGCCTCGGGGGCGGTCGGCGTCACCCGATCCGCGCGGCCGTTCGGCCTCGGCGCCCCACACCCGCGCCGAGGGCTGCCGATGCGGCGGTCAGGAGGATCGGGAGGGCGGTCAGCGGAAAGAGGAGGGGCAGGGGGACGTGGGCGATCAGGGCGCCCGTGCCCGCCGCGCCCGCCGAGGTGCCGGCGTTGAGGGTGGTGTTGACCCAGGCGCCGACCCTGGTGCGGGTGTTCGGGGTCGCGGCGGCGTCGGCGAGCAGGTAGGCCGTGGTGATCGCCGGGGCCACGAAGAGGCCGGTGAGCGTGGCGGCCGCGGCCAGGACGTACAGGTTCGGGGACAGGCCCGCGGCGGCCAGGGACGCGCCCAACCCGAGGGCGAGCAGCGGCAGTCGGCGGTCGGCCGACACCCGCCAGGACACCGCGCCGTGAGCCAGACCCCCGACCGCGCTGCCCACGGACAGGGCGGCCAGGATCCACGCCACCGCCGCCGACCGCCCCCGATCCTCGGCGAACGCGACCGCGAGCAGATCGATCCCGCCCAGGGCCACACCGACCCCGCCGGCCACCACCACCGCCCGCCACAGCCCCGTGCCGCCGAACACCGCGCCACCCGTCGATTCCCCGGCCCCCTCCGACCCGGCCTCCCGCACCCGCCGCACCACCGGCGAACCGACGAGCACCGTCGTCCCGACCCAGATCAACCCCGCGCTCACCAGCACCCCGGCCGCCGGTGGCACCCACCCCACCAACACGCCCACCAACAACGGCCCGACGGCGAACACGATCTCCTCGGCCACCCCGTCCAGGCTGTAGGCCCGCTGCAACAGCGCCGGATCCGGGGCCAGTTCGCTCCACAGCGCACGCATCACCGGCCCCACCGGCGTGACGCACGCCCCCGCCGCCGCGGCCCCGAAGCCCAACCACCACCCCGAGACCACCCCCGGCCGCCACGTGGCCACCGCGAGCCCGATCAACAACAGCGCGTACAACCCGACCATCGGCGGCAACACCCGCCTCGGCCCATATCGATCGACCAATCCGGCTCGCGCCGGCGACAAGAGCACACTCGTCCCGCCGAACACCGCCATCACGGTGCCGGCCACCGCGTACGACCCGGTGCCCGACTTCACCGCGAGCAACAGCGACAACCCGACCATCCCGTAGGACAGTCGACCCAACATCGCGGCCCCGAACGCCCGACGCGCATGGGGTATCCGCAACACGGCGGCATAGGAGGGAGCCAACCCGGAACGCGCGTCGGCGGAAGGCATGGCAGCCATAGGGGGAATTCCTCCGAAAGGTCGGCGCGGCCCGGCCGCACCGACACACCTGCGTGGACGCCGAATCGGCCGTGCACCCCGTCGAAGGGGCACGGCCGGTGCGGGGTCCTACGCGCACAGGAGGAACATGGCGACCAACCTAGCAATCCGAACCGGCCGCCGACAGCCCACACGACGGGCCCGCCGCCCGCCGACCCGGTCCGGCCGAGACGGTGCCCCGGACGAACCCCGGCGGATCCGGGTCGGCCGAGGTACGCCGGGCCGGCCCCCGACGCGCTACTTCTTCGGCGTCGCCGTCAGCCCCGTGCACGGCCGCAGCGTGTCCCGGCGATCCAGGATGCGCTTCGCCTCGGCGCCGGTCGCCGGCATCGGCACACCACGGTTGTCGATCGAGGCCGGGGTGAACTTCTCCCCGACGACCCTGCCGTCCTTGATGGTCAGCGTCGCGACCCCGGTGTCGTTCGAGTTCGGGTACGGAGAGGTGCCGTACCAGAGGAAGTTGCCGTAGCCGTAGCCCACATACGTGCTGCCCATCCAGCCCGCGCCCTGCATCACGTGCGCGTGCGTACCCAGGACGGCCGCCGCCCCCGCGTCGGCGAGCTTGCGGGTCAGGCCGGTCTGGTCCGTGCTCGGGCACTTGTCGCCCTCGATGCCCCAGTGCATGTACACGATCACCACGTCGGCCTGGGCCTTCGCGTCCTTCACCGCCCGCACCAGCCGATCGGCCTGGAGCGCGCTCGCTATGCCGGGCTTGCCCGCCCCGGCCCGGTAGAGCTGGTTCGTGATGTCCTGCACCTGGCTCGCGGCCACGAACGCGACCTTGACGCCCTTCACGTTCTTGACGAACGGGCGATAGGCCTGGTCGGCGTCCTTGCCGATGCCGACCACGCCGATCGGCGGGTTCTGCACCGCGGCGATCGAGTCGTCCAGGCCGACCTTGCCGTAGTCCACCGCGTGGTTGTTGGCCATGCTGACCACATCCACACCGACCGTCTTCAGCTCCGTCAACGCCTTCGCCGGGGCCCGGAAGTGGTACGTCTTGTTCTCCGGCGTACCACGCTCGGTGATCGCCGACTCCAGGTTGACCATCGCCAGGTCCGCGTCCGCGAGGGTGCGACCGATCGGGCCCAGCGCCCCCTCCGCGCCCGCGTTCAGGCGCGGCACCGTGCGCTCGAAGAAGTGCACGTCGCCCGCGAGCGCCACGGTGATCTCCGTACCCGGCGCGGCCTGTGCGGGCGGCGGCGTCGACGCGCCGCCCGGGGCCGCCGAGGACCCCGCCGGATCGGGCAGCGCGGCGTTCTCCACCTTCTTGGAGGAGTCGGCGGAGTCGTCCGAATCGGACATCAACCCGCACGAGGCGAGACCGGCGATCAGCAGTGGAGCGAGGCCGAGCGCGACGGTCCGGCGGCGGGGTATATGCACGCGGACAAGGTAGCCCAGCAACGTACGCGCCCGTACGCGCGCCGGAGCGTGACGAGAATTACCCGCTCCGCGTGTGACGCATCAGCCGTTCAGCGCCTCGTATACCCGGTCGCACAGCTCCGGGTGCATGTCGAAGTAGCCCTCCTCGTCCACCTCGAACGCCCCGGTCCGGAAGCTCTCGGTGACCGTGCGCAGCATCAACGGGATGGACGCGTACACCATCGGCTCGTCCGCGCCCTGCACGAAACTGGCCACCTGCACGTCCGTCCCGTCCCAGATCGCCGCGTAGAAGTCGGCGGCCGGCGACACGAGCAGCGGCAACCACCGCACGCCCTCCGGCTGGTCCATCTCCACCTCCTCGCGGAACTCCAGCGCCTCGGCCAGGCTGACCAGGACATAGCCCGGTATGAACGACGCCTCGTCCACCAGTTGGTCCGGCTCCTCGCGGGTGCCGTCGGCCCAGCCGAACCAGGAAACCAGTTCGGCGGGCACCCCGGCACCCATCCGGGTGTGCACCGCCTCGGCCGGCAGACCGGGCTCCAGGAGGGCCACCACGGGGCGACCGAGACCGACCAGTTCCGCCCGCACGGCGTCCAGACCTTCGTGAACGGCGTCCATGCCACGTCCCTTGTGTTGTTCGGCTGTGATGTTCGGCCGTGTGTTCCACCGCCGGATCGTTCGGCCACGTCGATCCCGGGCCGAACCGAGGGGATCAAGGGTGACAGACGTTCGAGCGATCGGCGCACCATGCCTTGATTCCGCACACGCGGGGTAGCCGCCGAAGAGGACGGCCCACCGAACGGGCATCCGAGCGGGTCGGGGAACAGCATCGAACGCACCGGCGAGGGAGCGATCGTGGACGCGTGGTTCGACCCGATCATGGACTTCGCGGGCTCTCCCTGGGCCTACCCGATCGTCTTCCTCGCCGCGCTCCTGGACGCGATGTTGCCGATCCTGCCGAGCGAGAGCGCGCTGATCGCGTGCGGCGTGTTCGCCACCGCCACCGGCTTCTCGCCCAATCTCTTCCTGCTCGTCGTGGCCGGTGCGCTGGGCGCGTTCCTCGGCGACAACATCACCTACGCGATCGGCCGCCGGGCCGAACCGTTCGCGAACAGGCACATGCTCGACGGCGAGCGCGGACGCCGGGCCCGGAAGCGGGCGGAACGTTGGCTGGCCGAACGCGGCGGCGTGATGATCGTGGTCGGCCGCTACATCCCCGGCGGGCGCACCGCGGTCGCGCTGGTCGCCGGGATGGTCGAGTACCCCGTCGCGCGATTCCGGACGTTCACCGCGATCGCGGCCCTGGCCTGGGCGACATACGGCGTACTGCTCGGCTTCTGGGGCGGGAGCGCGTTCAAGGACAACCCGCTCATGGGCATCGCGGCGGGGCTGGCCACCGCGGCGGCGATCACCGTCCTGATCGAGGTCGTCCGCCGCGTCGTCACCGCCCGCGACCGGCGCCGCCGCAAGGCCGCCGGCACTCGGCCGGGCAACGACGACACGCGCGAGGACGCCGAGTCCCCCGTGTCTTAGGCACCCCGGATCCGCCCGCGACTCCCGCCCCACCCGGCGACTCCGGCGACCGAAAACGCACGAGGCCACCGGGACGCCCCGGTGGCCTCGTGCTCGTGCTCGTGCGCGCAGCCGCACTCGTACTCGTACTCGTGCGATCGATCGACCTCGACTACGCCGTGGGGTACGGAAGCGGCAGCACCGCGCTCGTCGGCAGCACCTCGACCTTGAGGTCGGGGTCCGGGCCCGCGCCCTGGAAACGGCCGAACTTCGGCACCGCGTTGCGGCGGTACTTGGTGGTCGAGTGCTCCGGGTCCTTGTCGAACTCCGGGATGACCTGGTTGCCGAAGAGCTCGATCATCTCGAGGTTCTCCTCGTGCGTCATGCCGTCGTTGATACCGAAGACGAGCTGGTCACAGCCCACCTCCTGGTACGCCTTGACCTGCTCGCACACCTCGTCCGGGGTGCCGACCAGCATGTAGCCGCCCTCGATCAGCTGGTCGAGCAGTTCGTCGCCACCCATCGAGAGGTCGAAGGTGGGCGACGGCCAGGTGATCGCGTCCGCCGACTTCGGCATGGTGTCGTGGTACAGGTTCACCAGGGTGACCAGGTAGCCGCGGCCCTTGCTGAGCGCGATCTCGCGGGCGCGCTTGCGGTCGGACAGACAGATGACGGCGTTCGTCATCATCACGTTGTTGTTCTGGTAGTCGCCGACTATCTCGACCGGGTTCTCGGCGGCTTCCTTGTAGGCCTCGATCCGGCCCTTGAGGTTGTAGACCGGTTCGAAGTTGAACGCGATCGCGCCGATGCCCATCGAGCCGGCCTTGCCGAAGGTGGCCGGGTTGCCGCAGGCCACCCAGATCGGCGGGTGCGACTCGCCGTACGGCTTCGGGTGGATGTCGTGCGGGGTCGGCACGGTGAAGTGGTCGCCCTCGAACGTGTAGTCGGTCTGCGCCCACATCCGCGGGATCTCGCGAACGACCTCGTCCCACTCGGTCTTCGTCGAGTTCTTGTCCATGATGTTGAACGAGGCCATCTCGTGGCTGCCGGCGCCGCGGCCGGTGCCCCACTCGAAGCGGCCCTCGGTGATGTGGTCCATCATCGCGGCGCGCTCGGCGTAGCGGACCGGGTGCTCCTTGCGCGGCGACAGGCTGTTGATGCCGGTCGCGAGGTGGATCCGCTCGGTCTTCGCGGCGACGTAGCCGATGACGACCTCGGGGGCCGACATGTGGCTGTACTCGACCAGACCGTGGTGCTCGCCGAACCAGGCGTACTTCCAGTTGTGCTTGTCGGCCTTGATGGCCAATTCCATCTCGCGCATGAGCACCAGGTGCTCGCTCGCGCGATCGTGAGCGGCCGGACCGGGGGTGTACCCGTTCAGGAAGATGCCGAACTCCACGTGGAGCCTCCCAAATCGCCTGGTTCAACCGGCGCTGCGTACGCCTGTATGAGGTCTGCGTACGGGACAGTATGCGAGCGTCGGCCCGAACTTTGTTTACACGTGGCTAACGTCACGTCAGATGCCAGGCGCCGCCCGGAACATCGAGCTGACGCATAGTCAGATCCTCTCGCGACAACGGCCGAAGTTCCAGCAAACGCGGGCTTTGTGGCCCTCGACACCCCCGCTTCGGCGGCGGGGGATCGGGGCTCAGCGCACCGTCGTACGCGCCAGCAGCAGCGTCACGTCGTCCCGGTGACCGGTCAGATCGGCGAGCCCGAACAAGCGCTCCGCCGTCGCCTCCAGGTCCAGGCCCCGACTGCGCTCGAAGCGGTGCGCCAGGCGTTCCATGCCGCGGTCCAACGACAGCTGCGGGCCCTCGACCAGGCCGTCGGTGACCAGGACCAGCGTCGCGCCGGGGGCCACGGTCAGGGTCGTACACGGATATGCCTGGTCCGCGAGCATGCCCAGGGGCAGACCGCCCTCGACGTCCTCGATCCGCGGCGTCCCGGCCGGGTCGGCGAGCAGCAGCGGCGGGTGCGCGGCGCGGGCGACCCGGAGCCGGCCGGTCGCCGGGTCCAGGTAGGCGAGGGTGCAGGTGGCGTGGGCCGGGCCGGGGAAGCGGTCCAGGAAGTCGTTCACCAGCCCGAGGGCCCGGCCGGGGTCGGGGGTGACCACCGCGTAGGCGTGCAGCAGGGTCCGGATCCTGGCCATGATCGGCGCCGTGCCCGCGCCGTGCCCCTGGACGTCGCCGACCACGAGCGCGACCTGGCCGTCGTCGAGGGTGAACACGTCGTACCAGTCGCCGCCCACGCCGAACTCGTCCTGCGCGGGCCGGTGCCGCACGGCCAGGTCCAGACCGCCGACCGGCTCCGGATGGGAGGGGGACACCCCCGCGCGAAACGCCTCGGCGAAGTCGCGGTACGGCGGCGGCGCGACCGGCTCGGCGCCGAGCGCGCGACTGACCCGCCCCGCCACGTCCGGCGGCATGCCACCGGCCGCCGCGGCGGCGTCCGCGTACCAGTCGGTGCGGATCGCCATCAACGTATGCGCCTCCTCCTGCCAGGCGTCCGTACTGACGGTGAGGCTGCCGTCCTCCTGCTGATAAACCCGCCAGGCGGTCGCCGGGTCGTACCGGTGATCACGCGTCCCCGACGAAACCACCAACCGCCCGGCCCCCACACCACCGCTGACCACTCACCACTCCTCCCAGCCCACACCACCAAAAACCCCAACGCCCCAACCCCCGGAAGGCAACGGCCATTACGCCATCCCACACCCGACCGACCGCGGGGACGCGGGGACGCGGGGACGCGGGGACGCGGGGACGCGGGGACGCGGGGACGCGGGGACGCGGGGACGCGGGGACGCGGGGACGCGGGGACGCGGGGACGCGGGGACGCGGGGACGCGGGGACGCGGGAGAACGACACCCGACAGCCCAAGTCACGGCCCGGCCAAGCCCAATTCAGCCCGTCCGGCGCTTGAGGACAAGGCGGGCCGCAGGCCGGCTCGGCAACACCAGGCACCCCACGGCGGACGCCGTCAACCCGACCAAACCCAGCCCATCCGGCGCTTGAGGACAGAGCAGGCCGCAGGCCGGCTCGCGGGCACCACGCACCCCACAACCCACACCGTCGACCCGACCAAACCCAGCCCGTCCGGCGCTTGAGGACAGAGCCGGCCGCAGGCCGGCTCGGCAACACCAGGCACCCCACAGCGGACGCCGTCAACCCGACCAACCCAGCCCATCCGGCGCTTGAGGACAGAGCAGGCCGGCTCGCGGGCACCACGCACCCCACAACCCACACCGTCGACCCGACCAAACCCAGCCCGTCCGGCGCTTGAGGACAGAGCCGGCCGCAGGCCGGCTCGGCAACACCAGGCACCCCACGGCGGACGCCGTCAACCCGACCAAACCCAGCCCGTCCGGCGCTTGAGGACAAGGCCGGTCGGGGACGACACCCGCCACCCCCGCCGGCCCAAGGCACTTGTCGGCCACCCCGCCTAGCCTGAAAGGCATGTGCCGAAACATCACGACGCTCCGCGGACTCGACCCCGTCGCCACCGACGTCGAGATCGAAGCCGCCGCCCGTCAATACGTCCGCAAAGTGAGCGGCGTCCAGACCACGTCCCCCCGCACCGAGGAGGCCGTCGAGCGCGCCGTCGCCGCCGTCACCGAAGCCACCAAGGCCCTGCTCGCCGAGCTCCCCGAACGCCGCCAACCCCCACCCACCCTGCCCCCACTCCGCCGCCGCGAAGCCGCCGCCCAGGCGTCCGCCCACGCCCACTCCCACGACCACGACCACGCCCCTACCAAAACGGCCTGACTCGCCCCGAATCCCGCACCAAACCCTCCCCAACCACCCCACAACCCCCGCCGCGGCCCACTCCGGACCCACCCGGATACGGCTCGGAAACGACTCGGAAAAGCCTTCGCCGAGGCACCGCGGACATCGGCCTCGGACACCCGTTTGCCGCCCCCGACCGCGTTATGGTGGATGGTCCCCGCCGCCCCTCCGAGGAGCCTCACACACCGTGTCTGACTCGTTCGTTCACCTGCATGTCCACACCGAATACTCGATGCTGGACGGAGCGGCGAAGAACGACAAGCTGTTCGCCGAGGTGGCCCGCCAGGGCATGCCGGCGGTGGCCATGAGCGACCACGGCAACATGTTCGGCGCCTACGAGTTCCAGGGCACGTCCAAAAAACACGGCGTCAAACCGATCATCGGCATCGAGGCGTACGTCGCCCCCAGCACCCGCCACGCCCGCCGCCCCGAGTTCTGGGCCCCCGGCGGCAAACGCGCGCCCAGCGAGGACGGCGAGGGCGGCAAGGACGTCTCCGGCGGCGGCCGCTACACCCACATGACGATGTGGGCCGAGAACCCCCAGGGCCTGCGCAACCTGTTCCGGCTTTCCAGCCTGGCCTCCATCGAGGGCTACTACATGAAGCCCCGGATGGACCGCGAGCTGATCGCCGAACACCACGAGGGCATCATCGCCACCACCGGCTGCCCGTCCGGCGAGGTGCAGACCCGCCTGCGCCTGGGTCAGTACGACGAGGCGATCAAGGCGGCCTCGACCTACCAGGACATCTTCGGCAAGGAGAACTACTTCCTCGAACTGATGGACCACGGCCTCGACATCGAGCGCACCGTCCGTCAGGACCTGCTGCGGATCGCCAAGGAGCTGAACATCCCGCTCCTGGCCACCAACGACTCGCACTACGTCACCGAGGACCAGGCCGACGCGCACGACTCGCTCCTGTGCGTGGGCGTGGGCAAGAACAAGGCCGACCCGAACCGGTTCAAGTTCGCCGGCACCGGCTACTACATCAAGACCTCCGACGAGATGCGCCGGCTGTTCGCCGAGGTGCCCGAGTCGTGCGACAACACCCTCGCGATCGCCGAGCGCATCCAGCCCTACGACGAGGTCTTCGCCGAGGTCAACCGGATGCCGCAGTTCGACGTCCCGGAGGGCGAGACCCAGGCGACCTACCTGCGCAAGAAGATCGCCACGGGCCTGAAGCACCGGTTCGGCGACGACCCGAGCCAGGAGGTGCTGGACCGGATCGAGTTGGAGATGGGCGTGATCACGCCCATGGGCTTCGACTCCTACTTCCTCGTGGTCGCCGACATCTGCCAGTACGCCCGGGACAACGGCATCCCGGTCGGCCCCGGCCGAGGTTCCGCGGCCGGTTCGATGGTGGCCTACCTGACCGGCATCACCGGCCTGAACCCGCTCGACTACGACCTGCTGTTCGAGCGCTTCCTCAACCCCGAGCGGATCAACCCGCCGGACGTCGACATCGACTTCGACGACCGCCAGCGCGACCAGATGGTGCGCTACGTCACCGAGAAGTACGGGTCCGCGTACACCGCGCAGGTCAACACCTTCGGCACGATCAAGGCCAAGGCCGCGATCAAGGACTCCAGCCGGATCCTGGGCTTCCCGTTCGCCACCGGCGACCGGATCACCAAGGCATACCCGCCGGACATCATGGGCAAGTCGATGCCCCTGGCGGGCATGTTCGACAAGGACCACCCGCGCTACACCGAGGCCGGCGAGATCCGCGCACTCTACGAGTCCGACCCCGAAGTCAAGATGGTGATCGACACCGCGCGCGGCATCGAGGGCCTGACCCGGGGCACCGGTGTGCACGCCGCGGCCGTCATCCTCTCCTCCGCGCCGCTGATCGACCTGATCCCGCTGCACCGGCGGGACAAGGACGGCGTAATCATCACCGGCTTCGACTACCCGTCGTGCGAATCGATGGGCCTGGTCAAGATGGACTTCCTGGGTCTGCGAAACCTGGGCATCATCGACCACGCCATCAAGATCATCAAGGCCAACCGGGGCATCGACGTCGATATCGAGAAGATCCCGCTCGACGATCCGGTCACCTTCGAACTGCTCTCCCGCGGCGACACGTTGGGCGTGTTCCAGCTCGATGGCGGTCCCATGCGGGCGCTGCTCAAGCTGATGAAGCCGACCGAGTTCGAGGACATCTCTGCGGTCTCCGCGCTGTACCGCCCCGGCCCGATGGGCATGAACTCGCACATCAACTACGCGCTCCGCAAGAACGGCCAGCAGGAAATCACGCCGATCCACCCGGAGTTGGAGAAGCCGCTCAACGAAGTCCTGGGCCCCACCTACGGTCTGATCGTGTATCAGGAGCAGGTACAGCGTGCCGCGCAGGTACTGGCCGGCTACAGCCTCGGCCAGGCCGACCTGCTCCGCCGCGCGATGGGCAAGAAGAAGAAGGAGGTCCTGGAGAAGGAGTTCATCCCGTTCCAGGAGGGGTGTCGCGAACGCGGCTACGGCGACGAGGCGATCCAGGCGGTGTGGGACGTGCTGGTCCCGTTCGCCGGCTACGCGTTCAACAAGTCGCACTCCGCCGCGTACGGCCTGGTGTCGTACCAAACGGCCTACCTCAAGGCGAACTTCCCCGCCGAATACATGGCCGCACTGCTCACCTCGGTCGGCGACGAAAAAGACAAGATGGGGATGTACCTGGCCGACGCCCGCTCGGCCGGCATCCGGGTGCTCTCCCCCGACGTCAACGAGTCGGTGGCCGACTTCACCGCCGTCGGCTCCGACGTACGGTTCGGCCTGCGGGCGATTCGCAACGTCGGCGACAACGTCATCAACGACATCGTCGACGCGCGCACGAGCAAGGGCAAGTTCAACTCCTTCGCCGACTTCCTGACCAAGATCGGCCTGCCCGCCTGCAACAAGCGCGCGGTGGAATCCCTGGTCAAGGCCGGGTCGTTCGACGCGCTCGGGCACACCCGCCGGGCCCTGGTCGACGTGCACGAGCAGGCGCTCGACGCGGTGGTCGGGCTGAAGAAGCAGGAGGCCGCGGGCCAGTACGACCTGTTCGGCGGCGGCGACGAGGCGGCCGACGAACCGGCCGTCGGGCTCGACTTCACGCTCACCGACCAGGAGTGGCCGCGCAAGCTCAAGCTGGCCACCGAGCGTGAGATGCTCGGTCTGTACGTCTCCGCCCACCCGCTCGACGGCGCCGAGCACATCCTGTCCCGACACCGCGACACCTCGATCACCGAGCTGAAGAACTCCGGCCGGACCGAGGGCAACGTGCAACTCGCCGGGCTGATCACCGGCATCCAGCGCAAGGTGAACAAGAGCGGCTCGCCGTGGGCGATGATCAACCTGGCCGACCACGACGGCGAGATCGAGGTGCTGTTCTTCCCCCAGTCGTACACCCTCGTCGCGCACGCGCTCGAGGAGGACGTCGCGGTCAGCATCAAGGGTCGGCTCAACGAACGCGACGGCGCGCTCAGCGTGTTCGGCTCCGAACTGGTCCCGCTCGACATCGGCTCGGCCGAACACGGCGGCAAGGCGCCGGTGTGCCTGCGGCTGCCCACCACCAAGGTCAACGAGAAGCTGGTGAAGGACATCAAGCGGGTCTTGTCCTCGCACCCCGGCGACAACCCGGTGCACCTGATCCTGGAGAGCGCGCGCATGCGCACCCGCTACAACCTGGACTTCCGGGTCAACCCAGAGGGCGGCCTCGCGGGCGAGATCAAGTCCATGCTCGGCGCCGGCGTCTGGAGCATCTGAGCCCGGCCGGGCCGGACCGCCCGAGGGGTCGGGACGACGGGATTCGTTCCCGTGGTCCCGACCCCTCGGGCGTTTCCGGGCCGGCGCGGGCCGGGCGTTCGTCGGGTGGGCGGCGGGCTCAGCCGTGTGTGCGGTCGTACTCCTCGCGGGCGACCAGCACCCGGGCCATGTGACCCTCCAGGTGCGCGATCAGGTCGAGCAGCTTGGCCGCCGTCGCGCTGCCCAGGTCGGTCAGCGTGTACTCGACCCGGGGCGGGATCGTGCTGTGCACCTCGCGGAGCACGAAACCGTCCCGCTCCAGCGCCTGCAACGTCTGCGCGAGCATCTTCTCGCTGACCCCGTCCACCCGACGGCGCAGCGCGTTGAAGCGCATCGGGCCGTCGTACAGCCCGCCCAGGACCAGCACGCCCCAGCGGCCGGTGATGTGCTCCATGGCCGTGCGCGAGCCGCATTCCTTCGCGAAGACGTCGAACTCGAACTCCGGGGTCGGGTCCGGACCGGTCCTGGTCTCGGCCTCGGTTTCCATCGCTACCCCCTTCGTCGACTGCGACCGCCGCCGGCGCGGCTGTGGTCGCGGTGCGGCTGCATCTGTCGAGGCTACCGCCGTGTCAGCGCTTTCGAAAGTGACGCACTCTCTGCAAGCAAGCACTTACCAATCAGCTACGCCATCTCGTGGGTTGCGCTTTCTAAAAGTTAGTGCCATCGTTTGGGCAGCGGCCGGGCGACGGGTTCGGTGCGCGGGAGAGAGGAATGCCTCATGATCGTCGTCACCGCAGCCACCGGGCAGTTCGGCCGCCTCGTCATCGACGCCCTGCTCGACCGGGGCACGCCCGCCTCGGAGATCGTCGCGGCGGTGCGCACGCCGGCCAAGGCCGCCGACATCGCCGCCCGGGGGGTCGAGGTGCGCGAGGCCGACTACACCAAGCCCGAGACGCTGGTACCGGCCTTCACCGGCGCGGACAAGCTGCTGTTCGTGTCCTCCAGCGGCCCCGAGGCGGACCGGATCTCGCAGCACGCCGCCGTGGTCGCCGCCGCCACCGAGGCCCGGGTCGGCCAACTGCTCTACACGTCGATCTACTCCGCGAGCGACAGCCCCCTCGGCCTGTCCCGGGTACACCGCGACACCGAGGCGCGGATCGCCGCCTCCGGCCTGCCCAGCGTGCTGCTGCGCAACGGCTGGTACACCGAGAACTACACCGGCTCGCTCGCCGGCGCCGTCGAGCGCGGCGCGGTCGCGGGTTCGGCCGGCGAGGGCCGGATAGCCTCCGCCGCGCGCGTCGACTACGCCGAGGCCGCCGCGATCGTGCTGCTCGCCGACGACCAGGCCGGGAAGGTGTACGAGCTGACCGGCGACACCAATTGGAGCCTGGCCGAACTGGCCGCCGAGGCGGCGCGGCAGACCGGCAAGGAGGTCGCCTACGCGAACCTGCCGGCCGAGAAGTACGGCGAGATCCTCACCGGCGTCGGCCTCCCGGCGTTCCTGGTCGAACTGCTGGTCGACGCCGACCTGCGGGTCTCCGAGGGTGCGCTCGCCGGCGTCACCGGCGACCTGTCCGGCCTCCTCGGCCGCCCGACCACCCCGCTCGCGGACACGGTCGCGGCCGCGCTGAAGGGCTGAGCGGCGACCCGTTCGGGCTTTCCTCATCCGACGAGGCGCCCCGCACCCGGCATCGAGCCGGGCGCGGGGCGCCTCGTCGTGCGGCCGGTGTCCCGGATCAGCCGAGCTCGGCCTCGATCAGGTCGGCGGCGCGCCCGGTCCCGCCCTCGGCCCGGGCCCGCTCCCGCAGTTCGGCCGAACGCGCGGCCACCGCCGGGTCGGCGGTCAGCGCGAGGAGGGCGCCGCGCAGGGCCTCCGGCGTGGCGTCCGCGGTGTCCAGTCGACGGGCCACGCCCAGTTCGACGAGGCGGTCCGCGTTCGCGAACTGATCGGCGGCCTGCGGCACGGCGATCATCGGCACCCCGGTCGTCAGCCCCTCGCCGCACCCGCCCATCCCGGCGTGCGTGACGAATGCGTCGGCCTGTTCGAGGATGGCCAACTGCGGTACCCAGGAGTGCAGTTCGACGTTGCCCGGCAACTCGCCGAGATCGGCCGGATCGACGTACCGACCGATCTGCAACACCACGTGCCATCCCGGCAGATCACCGAACGCGGCAAGGCAGTTCCGATAGAACTCCGGCTGCCGGGTGAAGGCCGAACCCAGCGAGATCAGCAACACCCGCTCCGCGTCGGCCGGACGGTGCCAATCCCCCTGGTCCGCGCGGCGACCCAGGCACGGGCCGACGAAGTCGACCACGTCGGTGTCGACCCGGTCGGCGAACGGTTGCATGGCCCGCGACACGGTGGCCACGACCCGTCGCGGCCGGCCGCCGAAGTGGTCCACGTCGGTGGTGGTCGCCCCGGAACCGGCGAGCCATTCGGCGAATCGGGCCCAGTAGGCATCCGCGCCCGGCAGCGCCTTCATCCCGGGCAACACCTCGTCCTCGTAGCCCTTCCAGGCCACGTACGTCGGCGACAACTGCACGATCGGCCGCCCCTGGACCTCGGCGAGCGCCCGGGCCGCGTAGGCGCCGATGTCGTACAGGTACAGGTCGGCCGGGTCGCGGTCGTACGCCGCGCGCAACTGCGGCAGCGCCTGGATCGCGTCGTCCAGGAAGACCCCCATGGCACCGATCGCATCGGCGGGCCAGTCGTTGTCCGCAACCGGCAGGACGGAGCGATACGGCACGAACTCGACCCCGGTCGGGGTGATCAGATCGGCGACGGCCGGATCGTTGGCGTAGGTCACACGATGCCCGCGGCCCACGAGTTCGCGCAGGACTTCGAGACTCGGCAACACGTGACTGACGGCGGGTATGCCGATCATCGCAATATGAGCGTTTTGCACGGCATGAACAGGACGACGAGGCATGAGCACTCTCTCTTCGATTCCACGGCAAAGTGACACGACAGCCCAGCCCGACAACCCGGACGGCGGCGGCACAAATCACCCGCACACGCCCGCCCGGTGCGAGCGAATCAGGGGCAACGCCCCAGCCGTGTCAGCCGTACATCTGAAAGAGGTGCATGCCGCCAACCATAGCCGGCCACCCACCACCACCCAACCATTTTTCCGAACACCCCACCGAAGAACCAACCCCCGAGGCCCCGGCAACCAAGGCCCGCGACGGCGGCCTCTTCGGTCGCCCATACGGCCGCAGGCGACGGCACAAACGACTGCTTCGCCAGGTCCGGGACCTGCCCGGTGACCTGCAACCTCAAGGCTGCTCACCGGGTCGACCTCGTTGACGACGACGGACCTGCGCGGGAAGCGGTGCCCAACCACCTACTTCTGTCGGAGCGCCGACATACGCGCGGCACTCATGCAGGTCCGTCCGGCAGTGGTGGACGGCCACCGGCGGCCGATCCATCGTGCGCGATCCACACACTGTCATCCCAGGACCTTGCGATGAACCCGAAGGTGCGCTCCGCCTGCGAGCGGCGATAACTGCATGCGCCCACCGTCAAGGAAGACCGTCGCCCGGACCTCCTGCCCGACCTCGTCGTACAGATCTCGAGGAAGGCTGGCACCTCGCCTGTGGCCGGGTCAATCTCAGCGATGCACTCGCGCATGTGCTCCACGGTGACGAGGGAGCGCCGCTTGTGCTTCGGGTGTTCTCCGACGAGTTGGTACGCCTCGCCCAGCGCGAGCACGAGCCGGTACAGCTGCTTCTGCCGGCTGTCGCGCTTGTCGACCTGCCACCGGAACCACGCGGCTTCATCGGTCCTGCCGTCCGCGTCGGTCACCCCGATCGCCGACAGACGGAACACCGACGTGTTGACCACCCGTTACATGAAGTTCGTCCGCGACTTCTCCTGGAAGTCGCGGAAGGCGCGCTTCGCCTTCTCGGACCCCTCGGGCAACGGGTGATTGCCGATGTACCAGTCCCATCGGCGTGCGAGTTCGGGACGTCGTGCGGCGAGCTTTCGACCGAGGCGTATTAGCCACCACTCTGCGCTTCCGAGTGGGTCGAGCATGATCCCACCCAGGTGAATGAATTCACAAGGATCAGACTACGCGCGTGGAATTCCTTGTGAATGTCCATCATCACCGTTGAGCACACGCGGGGCGGGGAGGAGATATCCACAGATTCGAACGTGAGCCCACCCACAGTCGATTTGGAAAAGAGCGTGACGAATCGTCCCTATTTTTCGGCCCGCTCTGGACCCGGCTCCCACAGCTTTTCCACATGTAGGAGCGAGTAGTCCCCAGGTTTGTCCACATGCGCAACCGAACGCCGGTTTGCACACAGGCAGCTAATGGGTCAAGAATTTCCGAACATGGATACGCCGCCCGAGAACTTTGACGGGTGCGCGGGCGGCGTTCCATGGCAGAAGGACCGACAACATCAGAACCAAGAAAGGCCCAGCGCCGACATGAACCGTAGCAGCGAGCCTCCAGACCGTGGCGGCTGGATCATCCTTTTTGCCTTTATTGCCGCGCTTGTTGCAGGGGTGATTTTAGTCTGCGTGGGCCGAGTCTCCTCCGGAGACGCCACCGCGATGATCATGGGGGCAGGCACGATCCTGGGCGGAGCGAACGTCGCGCGGCGGCGATAGGTTCCCAGTTCGGGCGCCCAATTAGGTGCGCGCAGCCCATAATTTAATCCCCTTCGAAGCCCTGGTCTAGACCATTGGACCAGGGCCTTTTTTGCGCCTTCGTTCGGCCGAAAATAGACGGTGCTTTGGCTGAAAAACGGCCACACGAATGAGCGGGGCACTGTCGGAGCCGTGTGTCATAATGCGCACCCGCCGAGCATTCTATCAATCTCGTCTTCAGCAGATGAAGATTCGAAGAGTTGAATCCGGTACGAACTCTTGCGGCAACAAACCT
Organism: Embleya hyalina; assembly: GCF_003967355.1. Classification (GTDB taxonomy): domain Bacteria; phylum Actinomycetota; class Actinomycetes; order Streptomycetales; family Streptomycetaceae; genus Embleya; species Embleya hyalina. The sequence continues at coordinate 524,875 of NZ_BIFH01000015.1, forward strand.
GGCGGTAACTTCTGTTCGAAAAGGATCGCGCTGGAGTTAGGAAAGGCTTACTTGCATGACTATCAGAGTGTGCCTCCCCAGGCTTCTTCCGTCTCGGCGAGCACACCTTGTGCGACGGCCTCGGCGCGACAGTCATATGCGAGGATCACTGCCATAGCCGAGTCGATCTTGCACGGGGAATCCCTGGTCTCTTTGCGGATCTGGATGCCGGCCCTCGACGCGAGACAGCGAGCGTTGAGCACATGGCGGCTCAGCGTCTCGTCGTCGTGCGTCAGCTCCCCGCCGACCACGGCCTCGTGGAAGCGCTCCAGTGCGGCGACCATTGCAGTCGGCCTGTCGGTCCACCACTCCAGCGGATGCCGCGCCGATGCCTGGACCTGAACACCCTCACCTAACTCCGCACTCCAACGATCCACGCAGTCCTGCCACTGCGGCGGATCCGCAAAGAACCCGACGACGTTGTACACCCCGAACGCTTCCGCGATGACGGCATCGACCTCTTGCCCCCGCCCTTCGACGCAGAGGCCGCGGTGGACGGGGGGATCCCGCCGCGGCCCGGCAGGTAGACGCGGGTGAGCCCGGGATCCACCCCGGGCACCCGGGAGAGCGGGCAGTCTTCGTCGGTGAGGTTGTGGTGAACGCTGTCGTAGACGTTGCCCGTCCGGGCTTCCTCGGTGGCCATGATCCAGATGTACGGGGTAGTGACGTGCGCGCCCATCGGCTCGCCGGGCTCGCAGGTGTGCTCGAACCCGAGCCCCCACGGGTCGGTATACGTCTCGCCGCCCCGGGCCCAGCCGGCGAACCGTGCCGGGCCGAGTGCCTCGCAGAGCGCGAGTCTGGCACCGAGTCCCAACTTGTCGCAGACCTTCGGCCGGGGGACGAACACCGAGTCGTAAAGCAGGTGGTTGTTCTGCGCGAAGTCGCCGACCGCGTAGCAGTCGACGACGAACCCGGTGTACTCGTCGCCGTGTCGAACCGGCCCGCCTTGGACGTCGCCGAGGCCGTGCCGGACGACGAACTCCATCCACTCGATGGCCAACCAGCCGAGCGAGCGGGCCCGGTCGTACCCCGGAGCCTGAAGCAGCGTGCGCGGCACGGCGCACTCACCTCGTCAGGGGGCCAGGCACGACCGGATGTCCGTCACGTTCGCCGCTTCCGGCCTCGCCCTGCCGGTCTCGGCTTTGTCGTTAGGGACCTCGATGTCATCCGGAGCCGCGCGCGATCCTCGACCGTCGCGCCGAACTTCGCGGCAAGGAGACGCAGTTCGCTTGCAAAGTCCCAACGACCCTTGGTCCCCATCGTGTGGTGTATCAGGGCGGTATCGATCAGGAAGTCCCAGTCGGTCTCCGGGAATTCGCGCGCTTGCGCCGAGCGGCGCCACGTCTGCCACCACCCCACCGTGCGCGGGTGCCAGGGTTCCGGGTCCGGCAGCGCATCGTCCGGCAGATCGGGGCCTCGAAGCTCGGCGTCGGGCACGAGCTTGCGGGGAGCGATCGGATCGGCATTCTTGCGGCGACGCTTTGCGGGGCTCTTCGGGAGTGGGCCGTGACCGGGCATGGTCACCTCGCAACATCCACGATCCAGCGCTCTGGCTGGAGGATCGGCTACGATGCTTCCGACTGAGTGCTCGGTGCAGCACGTGGCGGAGAGCCGTCCACAAAACGCCCAAACATGCCTGGTGGAGCCGGACTACCCACCCAAATGTGCATGTCTTCCCGAGAGCAAGCGGGAGCCCACCACGCCGACCTAGTACCCCCGAATTCCTGAGTTCCCGGCGTCCGGACAGGACCTCGGTTTGCCCACCAGATCTTGGTGGTCAAGCTGAGTGGGCCTGCCCGCGAACAGCTTGACTGCCTCCGAGCAGAGAGTTGACGTCGGTGAGCAACACAGTCATCGCGTGGGTCACATCGGCCGGAGTCCTTGCTACAGCAATCATCCTGGGCATCAAGGCACTGCTTCCACATGTTCGCGACCTGCTCGACGAGGTAGCGAAGACGATCGACAAGTGGCGCGAGATTCGGCGACGCTCGGGCGAGCAGCCGACGGAGCAGGTGCCCAAGATCAGCCAGGACGACAGGCGCAGCCTCGAAGGGCTTCCGGGTCAGCGTGATGTACCGGCCGGTCGAGTAGGCGGCGTTCCCGATCCCCTCGACCGTAACGACCCGTCCGCGCTCTAGATCACCGATCCCTCAGATGTGGATGCCGTGGCCGGAAGGTGAGATCTCGACGTACGTGGGTCCGGCAGCCTCGATCAGTTGCCGGGCCCACGGCGCGAGTTGACCGGCCGCATCAATGCACCGTCGCCTGCGAGGACGAAGCCGAGCCCGCAGCCCCAGGTCGACGCGTCCGTCTCGGCGAGCGTGGACCAGGTCGCCGGGTCCGTGCTGCTCGCGGGCCACCCCTCGGTGGTGAGCGAGACCTTCGTCGACGAATAGCGGACCCACCGGCGGAGCCGGCCCATCTCAACCGGCAGCCCGGCCGCGGCGCGTCCGCCCGAGGCGCGGTGCGCGGCCACGCGGCAGGTGCCGCTGCCCGAACGCGCCATGGGACTCGACGTCGAACGTCCGGCCGTGGCTGTTGAACAGCCTCGCCGGGCATCGGTGCGTCGACGCGCGTCAGGTGGTACCGCTCGACTACCTCGTGTGCAAACTCGTCGACGGCGAGGAACCGGTCGGCCGCCCAGGGCGGATTGGTCCGAAGGAACCTCAAGACGCCCCGTACGGTCTGCTCGACGCTGCCTCGGAACGGCAGCGGTGACCAGGCCAGTTCGTCGCGCCACGCGGCCCCCAGCTCCCGAGGATCGTGACCATGCCGCCCAGGGCCCCGGAAGCTCGGGGGCTGCGTCACGCACGGCAGCGGCGGCGTCCTGGTCCGCTGGACCGGCAGGCCGGGCGCGCCGGCGCCCGGCTCCAGCACGTCCGCGAGCCGCGCGTACATCTCGGGCAGCTCGGCCAGGTCCTCGTCGAGCCGCCGTTCGCACCAGCGGCACGCCTGTCGACCGCGCTCCTCGACGCGCAGCTGCCACGCGCAGACGACGCACGCCGGACATTCGTACGCCTCGTCGGCCGTCACGCCGCGGCGCCGAGCCGCGCGAGGATGCGGGCCCGGAGTGCGCATCCCCGGGCATCCGAGGTTCGCGCCGAGGCTGTCGTGGCGTCCCTGGGACGCGTAGGTGTGCGTCACGTTCAGCAGGATCTCGACGTCCCGCAGGAGCCGACGTTCGGCCAGCGAACCGCGAGCCGCTGCCAGGTCGACCGCGCGCGGCGTTGACGGCGCCGAGCTTTGCGCACGGGCTGAGGATAAGAACGGCCGCCTCTACGAGAGCACACGGCCACCAGTGGCCTGAGGATCTGGATACGGTGGCGGATCGTATGAGCGAGGCCCGTCCCGCCGCGCTCGGCTTGGATGCCGCGAGTGTGCCTTCGGTTCCGGAGCAGGTCGAGGTGCACAGGGTGCGTCCTGGGAACCGCAGGCCCCTGACCAGGGGCGGAGCCGGTCGATGCGGTGGGCCGTCAGGGGATCGAACCCTGAACCCGCGGATTAAAAGTCCGCTGCTCTGCCAATTGAGCTAACGGCCCCGTCGGGCGTCCGGCGGTGATCCGCTTTTTGCCCACCGGCAGCGTACCGGTATCGGATCGAACATGCTGCGAGTATCCCCGGACACGCCGTGACCTGCGGCTATACAGGCGCGGGCGCGGAGAGCCGAGGTGCGAATCGGGCACTTCCCGCTACTCGCGCGCAGGTGGTGCGGGACGGTCGTGCCGAGGTGATCGGTCCGGGAGGTGGGTGTCGCACCTCCCGGAGCCGATCGCCGTGAACGCGCGCGCGGTCGGTGGGTCTAGCCGGGTCGCATGGCCGCGTAGAACGGCATCGAGTCCAGGGGGGCCTCGGTCACGTTCTTGCCGGGGCGGGGGGCGTGGATGATCTTGCCGTTGCCGATGTACATGCCCACGTGCGAGTTGTCCGAGAAGTAGAACACCAGGTCGCCCGGCTTGAGCGCGTCCTTGGAGATCCGCGGGCCGTCGTTGACCTGGGTCCACGTGGTGCGGCTGAGCGAGACGTTGGCGGCTCGCCACGAGGCCTGGGTCAGGCCCGAGCAGTCGAAGGAGTCGGGGCCCACGCCTCGCGGCGCGTACGGCTTGCCGATCTGGGCCCGCGCGAACGCGATCGCGGCCGCGGCCCGGCCGGACACGGGGACGTCCTTGCCCGTCGTCGGCGGCTCGTCCGTCTTGCCGCGCGAGCTGCGGTCGGTCTCGGTGCGCGAACCCGCGTCGTTCTTGTGGTCGTTCGAGTCGAGGACTTCCTTCTGCTGCTGCGCGGTGAGCGTGTTCAGCAGGCGCTGTGCCTCGGTGAGCTTGTTCTGGATCTCGCCCTTGTGCCGGTTCAGCTCGGTGCGCAGCTTCTCCAGTTCCGCGAGCTGCGAGGAGGCCTCGGTGCGGTCCTGCTGGAGGGCGCGGGCCTGCGCCGCGATCTGCTTCAGCTTCGCGGCCTGCTGGCCGTCGAGCTGGGACAACATCTGCGACTTCTGCAGGTAACCCTCGGGGTCGCCGCTGAGCGCGAGCGAGAGGGACGGCGGCAGGCCGCCGCTGCGGTACTGGTTCGCCGCCAGGACGCCGATCTGGTCGCGCAGCGTGTTCAGCGCGGCCTGTTCCTCGGTGATCCGGGCCTGCGTCTGGTTCGCGGTGCCCTGTCGCTTGGTGATCTGCTCGTCGACGCCGTTGGCGGCTTCGGTGGCCTTGATCGCCTCGCTGTGCAGCTGGTTGACGCGGTCCTTGGTCTGCTGGAACGACTGCGCGGGGTCCGCGCTCGCGGTGCCGGCGAAGGTCATCACACCGGTCATCGTCGCGGCGGCCGTGACCACGGTCGCGGCGGTACGCACGGCGGTGCGGGGTTTGGGCTTGCGGTGCTGCCCGGATCGACGCTGGGACGCCACTGGCGGCGGTCTCCTTCCTCGGCCGCCTACCGGGTTAGCTGACGGGTTCGGGCGGAAGAAGACGCCCTACGGTGCCGGAGCACCGATTCACCCCAGGGACTGCGAGGGTCCCCGGTTCCGGCTTCGCGTCGCGACGACCGTGGTTGCCCACCGTCACCGAAACCCGTCACCGAATTCGGCGGAGGCGATCGTGTCGACCGGGTGGCCGACGTGGAGCCGCTCGCCTATCGCAGAACGATAGTCACAGGGGTGTCACGGCCCTCACCCCGAGTCTCTGCATTACCAAAACTTTACCAAGATTTCCGTTTCCCCAGTCGTCGTATCACAGGAAAAGCACTCGGAATCCCGAAAGTCGATCTTGGACCGTTTTGGCAGCGATTGGTGGCAAGGATCCGGCGTCCGACCTCCACAAACGTCGCCGCACCCGGGAAATGGGCCGACCGCGGGGTTACCACCCGCGAGGCTCCGCTGTTTCGACCGGCTTGCCGGTACTTTTCGAACCCGACATTCGCCGGGCCGCCGCACCGAGGCGAATACGCGACGTCGAACAGGTGTGGGGCGGACCCCCGAACCCGGTTTCGAAAAGCGGCCCCGGACGGTCGTCGGCCGCCGGGCCTCGACCTCCGGACCGTCCCGACCCGGCCGACGATCGCCGCCGAACCGCCACCGAGGGTGAGCGGAACGAGCGCCGCGCCGACTACCCCGCCGCCGACCGGCCCGCCGCCACCGCCAGGTCGCCTTCCGCTCCCGTGCGCGCGTCGTACTCCGCCCGCGCCTCGGCGATGCGTTCCTGATGTTCCTCGGTCCAGGTGACCAGCGAGCGGATCGTGGTGTGCAGCGTGGTCCCCATCGGGGTGAGCGCGTAGTCCACCCGAGGCGGCACGACCGGATACACCGTGCGGCGCACCAGGCCGTCGCGTTCGAGCTGGCGCAGCGTCACGGTGAGCATGCGCTGGCTGATCCCGTCGATCTCCCGCCGCAGCTCGGTGAAGCGCAACGTGCGGCTCTCCAGGATCGCGATCACCAGCAGCGACCACTTGTCGGCGACCCGGTCCAGGATCTGCCGGACCTCGCACCCCTCGCGCACGTCCCACTGGAGGGCGTCGTAGTCCTCCTGGTTACTCGGGCAGGGGGTCGGTTCCTTCGAAGTGCCTTCTTCCATGGAAGTCGATGCTGCCGAAGGATGGAGTCGGTTACAAGAGGGAACCGGGTTCGTCCGAAGAACCGACCCCCGGGCCCCGATCCCACCGCGATCCCACCCACCCGCGTCCCGAGGGGCTGCCGCATGTCCACATCCACGTCCGCACCCGGCAGCACCACCGAATCCGCCCCCGGCAGCGTCGCCGCCGGTCGGATGAGCCCCCGCGCCTGGGGCATGCTGCTCGTCCTCTGCGGCGCGATCTTCCTCGAGGGCATCGACGTCGCGATGCTCAACGTCGCGCTGCCCACCATCCGCGAGGACCTGGGCATGTCCACCGGTGGCGTGAGCTGGGTGATGAGCGCGTACGTGCTCGCCTACGCCGGTTTCATGCTCCTCGGCGGCCGTACCGCCGATCTGCTCGGCCGGCGGCGGATGTTCCTCTTCTGGCTGACCGTCTTCCTGGTCTTCTCCGGCCTGGGCGGATTCGCCACCGAGGGCTGGATGCTGATCGTCGCCCGCTTCGTGACCGGCGCCTCGGCCGCCTTCATGACGCCCGCCGGGCTGTCCATCATCACCACCGGCTTCCCGGAGGGACCGCAGCGCAACCGGGCACTGCTCTTCTACGCAGGCACCGCCGCGGGCGGCTTCTCGCTCGGCCTGGTGATCGGCGGACTGCTGACCGCGATCGACTGGCGGCTGGTGTTCTTCGTACCGGTCGTACTCGCCGCGGCGATCCTGGTGGCGGCGGCGGCGCTGATCCCCCGGGACGAGCGGCCCGAGGCGGGTGGGGGCTTCGACCTCGTCGGCGCGATCAGCGTGACCGGCTCGATGTTGCTGCTGGTCTACGGCGTGGTCCGGCTCGAACACCCCGCCGAGGGCCCGGGCCGGACGATCCTGGTCTTCGCGGGCGGGGTCGCCCTCCTGCTCGCCTTCGTGGCCGTCGAACGACGCGCGGCGAATCCGCTGGTACGCCTCGGCATCCTGCGCTCGGGCGCGCTGGTGCGGGCGAACCTGGGCGCGCTGTTGTTCGCGGGCTCGTTCTTCGGATTCCAGTTCATCGCGGTCTTCTACCTGCAGGAGATCCGCGGCTGGTCGACCCTGGAGACCAGTTTCGCGCTGCTCGCGGTCGGGGCGGACGCGGTGCTCGCGCCGACGCTGACGCCGCGGCTGGTGGAGCGCTTCGGGAACCGGCGGGTGATCCTCGGCGGGATGGTGCTGGCCGCCGTGGCGTACGCGCTGTTCCTGTCGATCGACGGCGACACCTCCTACCTGGCGATGTTCCCGACGATGCTGCTGCTCGGGTCGGCCTTCGCGCTGGCGTACGGCCCGCTCACCATCGCCGCGACCGACGGCATCGACGAGGACGAGCAGGGCCTGGCCGGCGGACTCCTGTACACCGCCTTCCAGTTCGGCGCGGCGCTGGGCCTGTCGACGGTCACCGCGGTCCTGGCCGGTGCGGGCGGCTCCGAACTGGACGGCTTCCGAACGGCGCTGATCGTGCCGCTGGTGGGGGTGGTCCTGGGCGCGGCGGTGACCGCGTCCGGACGTCGCGGGCGGCGGGCGCGGACGGCGGCCTAGCCGAGCGGCCGCAGCCGACGAAGCCGCTCGCCGATGGGCGAGCGGCTTCGTCGGGGTGTCACGGTCGGGTCGGGGTTCAGGCCCCGTCCGCGCCCGCCGCCGAACCGGTACCGGCGGCCACCGTCGCGGCGGCGGCCCGCGCCGGCACCCGGCCCGACGCGGTCGCCGGTCCCGACGCCCGAACGGCCGTGCCCCCGTGCGGCTTCGCCCGCCGAACCCCGATCGTCAGCACCGTGATCACGGCGGCCGCGAACATGCCCGCCCCCGCGATCGTCATGCAGACGTGCATCGCGTCCGCGAAGCTGTCGCCGATCGCGCCGAGCGCCCTGCCCGTGGGCTCGGGAGCCAGGCCCAGGTGGCCGGCCGCCGACAACCCCTCGTCCGACACGGCCGAGCGCACGTGTTCGCGGTCGGCGTCGGCCAGCCCGGAGTCGGCCAGGTGACCCGGCAGGCCCGCGGTGATCCGGCTGGTCAGTACCGCGCCCAGGACGGCCGGGCCGAGCGCGCCACCGAGTTGGCGCAGCGTGTTGTTGCCCGCGCTCGCCATGCCGGCCAGGTGGTGCGGGACGCTGCTCACCGCGATCGAGGTGATCGGCGTCATGACGAAGGCGAAGCCGACGCCGATCACCGCCAACGGAGCGATCAGCGCGGCGAATCCGGTGTCCGTGTCCAGCGTGTTCAGGGACAACATGCCGATCCCGGTGAGCACCAGGCCGCCGGTCAGCAGCAGCCCCGGGGCGATCCGTCCGACCAGCCGGCCGACGATCGGGCCGAACACCACGCCGAGACCGTTGACGAGCAGGAAGCGGTAGGCGATCTCGAGGGCGCTCAGGTGCTGGACGTTGCCGAAGAACAGGCTGAGCGAGAAGACGATCCCGACCAGGCCGAACATGGTCAGCATGGTCACCACACCGGCGCCGCTGAAGACCCGCGAGGAGAACAGGTCCAGCGACAACATCGGCGCCGCCGAACGGCGCTCGACCCACACGAACGCCACCAGGCCCAGCACCGCGAGCGCGAACGCGGCCAGGACCGGACCGTGCGTCCAGCCGCTGGTGCCACCCTCGATCACGCCGTAGATCAGACCGGAGATCGCCACGATCGCGGTGAGCTGACCGGGGACGTCGATCGCCCGGCCGTGCGCCGAGCGCGAGTCCTCCAGGAGCGCCACCGCGATCACCGCGCCGATCAGGCAGATCACCACGGTCGGCGCGAAGATCCAGCGCCAGGAGGCGTGTTCCAGGATCGTCCCGCTCACCAGCGGGCCCAGGGACATGCCCAGGCCCAGGGACGCGGCCCACGCGGATATCGCCTTGGCCCGGGTCCGGAAGTCGGGGTAGGCGTGGCTGATCAGCGCCAGGCTGGAGGTGAGCAGGGCCGCGCCGCCCGCGCCGGAGAGGGCCTGGCCCACCCAGACCTGGGCCACGCTGTGCGCGGTCAGGTTGACGGCGGCGCCGACGGCGAGCAGGGCGAGGCCGGCCAGGAACGCCTTCTTGCGCCCGTACAGGTCGCCGATCAGGCCGAAGGTCAGGATCAGCGCCGCCATCGGCAGGATGAAGAAGTCGCTGATCCACTGGAGATCGCTCGTGGACGCGCCGAGCCCGCGCTGGATGGTCGGCAGGGACACCGCGACCCCGCCGATGGGCACGTACGAGGCGAAGACCCCGAGACAGGCGAGCACGACGGTGAGCGCAGGCCGGGCCACGGCCCCGGTCGGCGGCGGACTCGTTGCGGACGGGGTGGACTGCGGGGTCGTGGACATGGTGAGACAGCCTTCCGAGTAATCGAAGACTGTCAAGTTATCAGAAGCCTGTGAACTTGTATGCATACTTAGAACATGCATACTCCCTGCGAACATCCGCGTCTCCTGGGAACATGCACCTCACCTGCGAACATGTACGTCGACACGGCACGAGCCGGGGCCGGACGTGCCCTACGGTGACCGGTGAGGCACCCACGGGGTGCGGACCCCCGGCCATCCGATGAAGGGAAACGTGTGATGCCCGCCCCCCGGGAAGTCGCCGCCGCCGCGTGGAGCGAGCAGCTGCCCCATCTGCTCTGGCGTGCCCAGCAGTCGGTACAGCGGCTGCTCAACGAGCGCCTGGAAGGCATCGGCGTCTCGATCAACCAGCTGGGCCTGGCCGGTCGGCTCGACGAGAACGGCGCGTTGTCCGCCGCCGACCTCGCCCGCGCGCACCACATCACCCCCCAGAGCGTGACCACCGCGATGCTGGCGCTGGAACGTGTCGGCTGGATCGTCCGCCGCCCCCACCCGGTACACAAGCGGGTGGTCCTCCTGGAGCTGACCGAACTCGGCAGCGCGGGCGTCGCCGAGGGCCGGCGCGTGGTCAAGGACGTCGACGGCATGATCAGCCGGACGATCGGCCCCGAGGCGGCCGAGGTGTTCGCCGAGAACCTGCGGATGCTCAGCGCGATCATCGACGGCCCGGACGTCCCGGCGGGCCGGATGTGGCCGGAACCGCCGCACTGAGGAGGGGCCGGGCGATTCGGGCCGGCGCGGCTCGACCGGGGGTGCCGGCTAACGTGTCCTCGGCTCCTTCGCCGACGTTTCCTCCGCCCCCGTCTTCCCCGCCCCCGGCTCCTCCGCCCCGGGCACGCGGAATGCGGGGGCCAGGCGGGTGTCGGTGACCACCCGCAGGTACGGCGGGATCGTCGCGGCGGCGGCGACGGCGAAGGCCAGGAACGCCGCCCGGACGCCGAACCACTCGGCGAGCACGCCGATCAAGCCCGCGCCGACGGGGATCGCGCCCCATCCGAGCAGGCGGGCGGCGCCGCTGTAGCGGCCCATCATGTGCTCGGGGACCAGGTTCTGCGCGATCAACCGGGCGTTGACCGACCACAGCGTGCCGCCCAATCCGCCGACGAACGCCGCGCCGGCGATCGCCCACATCCCGGTGGTCACCGCCGGCACCGCCATCATCACGATCGTGGCGATCAGGTCGGCCAGCATCACCCGCCGGTGACCGAGCAGCCGGTTCAACCGGCCCACGAGCACCGCCCCGAGCAGTCCGCCGACGCCGAGCGCGCTCAGCACGACCCCGTACTCCCGGGCGGACATGTGCATCGTGTCGTGCGCGACCAGCGGCATCAGCGCCAGCCACGCGCCCCAACTCGCGAACAACACGGTGAGGATCAGCGTCATCGTGCGCAGGAGGCGATGCCCCCAGAGGTAACGCAGCCCCTCGGCGATCTGCGCATTGACCGTGCCGGGCGCATCGGGCGCACCCGACCCGTCCGACCCATCGGACCCGCCCTCGTCCCCGACCTCCACCCCCGCCCGCCCGACCGCCCGAAACCGCCCGGTCAGCAAAAGCAGCAACAGACTCGCGGCAACGTACGCCACCCACGTCGCCCCGAGCGCCAGACCGGTGCCCGCGGCCAGCAACAACCCGCCAACGAACGGTCCGGCGAACTCGTTCGCGGCCGTCTCCGCCCCGGTGATCAGCGCGTTGGCCCGCTCCCGATCGGACCGCGGGACGATCACCGGGATCAACGCCGCGGTCGAGGTGAGCGCGATCACCTCCGCCACGCCGAGCACGAGGCCGCCGAGCCCCAGTACGACGATGCCGGCCCGACCCGCCAGGACGATCGCGAGCAGCCCACCGATCGCCAGCAGCCGCAGCCCGCCGGCCAGCCACAACAATCGGCGCCGGTCGGCCCGATCCACCAGCACGCCCACGTGCAGCGCGACCAGCAACCACGGCAGCGACAGGGCCAGCGACACCAGCGTGACCAGCGCCGGCGAGTCGGTGGCCCGGGCGGCCAGCACCGGCAGCACGATCTTGGTGATGCCGTCGGCCAGGTTGGTGACCACGGTGAAGGCCAGCAGGACCGCGGTGTTCCGCGCCCGAGGACCGCCCGCTCGTGGTGCGGCGGACCCGACGACCCGCTCGGTTCGTGCGCCCCGCGAGGCCATCGCCCACCCCTAACCACCAAAGCCGTTTACCGGTTGGCCCGACTCCCGTGGATCCTGGCATCGACCCGCGCGGGGCGTCAACCGGTAAAAGCGATAGCCGGTTAGTCGCAGTAGAGTGGACCCGGCGGCCGAATCGACCCGAAGACGGAGGCGCCGATGCCCGAGGCACCCGCCGCGGCCCTGCTCGTCCAGGCGTTCGTCAACACGGTCGACGTCGACCTCGGCACCGACGACCTGGACAAGCCCACCCGGCTCGGCACGTGGCTGGCCGAGCAAAGGCTGCTCGATCCCGACGTCCCGATCGGCCCCACCGAGTACGCCGCCGCGCTGGCGCTACGGGCCGGGCTGCGCGAACGGCTGGGCGTCCCGGTCGGGGATCCGCCCGACCCGGACCTGCTGCGACGCGCCGACGAGGTGACCCGCGCGTTGCCCCTGGTCGTCGAACTGGGTCACGACGAGCGCCCCGCCGTCCTCGTACCGAGCCCCGAACTCCCGCCCATCCGGCGGGCACTGGCCGAGCTGACCATCGCCTGGAGCACCCTGGTCGGCAGCGGCGAGGCGACCCGCCTCAAGCGCTGCCCGGAGCACGGCTGCCACTGGGTCTTCTGGGACGTCTCCAAGAACCGGAGCCGACGCTGGTGCTCGATGCGCGTATGCGGGAACCGCACCAAGGCCCGCCGCTACGCGGCCAGACACGCCGAGTAGAACAACCCGCGACACCAAAGCGGCGACGGGACCCCTCGGGCCCCGCCGCCGCTCGCCACACCCCCGAAACCTCACTCCGCGGACCTCACACCAACACCGCCACCTCGGCCGCCGGTGCACCCGCCTCCGCCGCCCCGCCCGCCACGACCGTGCCCGCTCGCCGCCCCGGCAACAGCTGCACCAGCGCCGCGACCACCGCGCAGAAGGCCGTCAGCAGCCAGAGCCCGTTCACGAACGCGTCCCCGAAGGTGTCGGCCGTCGGCGCGCCGCCCAGCGTGTCGTAGAAGACGATGCCCACCAGGGCCACCCCCAGCGCCCCGCCCACCTGCTGCGCCGTGGACAGCAGGCCCGCCGCCGAACCGGCGTGCCGGGCGCCGATCCCGGCCAGCACCGTCGCCGCCATCGGACCCATCACCAGCCCCATCCCGAACCCGGTCAGCGCGAGGCCCGGGATCAGCCACAACGTCTCGTGCGTGTCGGACACCGTCGCCACGAGCGCCACCTGCCCCGCGCCCTGCACCAGCGCACCGAGCGCCAGCACCTGCCGACCCAGCCCCGCGGCGATCCGCCCCGAGACCGCCGAGGACAGGAAGTACCCGACCCCGAGGGCGATGAACAGCAGCCCCGAGTCCAGCGCCGACATCCCGTGGCCCAACTGCAGGTACAGCGCCAGGATCAAAAAGAACGCCACGTTCACCAGGCCGTACACCAGCGCCGTCGTGATGCCCACCGAAAACGGCCGCTCCCGGAACAACACCGGATCCACCAGCGGCGCGCCGCCGTTCCCGGCGAGCCGGCGCTGGTACAGCGTGAACGCGCCGAGCAGCAGCGGGGCGACACCGAGCGACAGCCAGGTCCACAGCGGCCAGCCCTGCTCCCGCCCCTGGACCAGCGGCAACACCACGGCGACCAGGCCGAGCGTGACCAGTACGGTGCCGACCGGGTCGAGCCGGGTGCCGCCCTCGCCGCGCGTCTCCGGGATCACCTTCGGGACCAGCACCAGCGCGACCAGTCCGACCGGGACATTGATCCAGTAGATGGCGCGCCAGTCGAGCCCGAACACGTCGGCCTGGATCAGGGCGCCCCCGATCAGCTGACCGAACACCCCCGCGAAGCCCATCGCCAGCCCGTACGCGGTGAACGCCTTGATCCGCTGCTCGCCGACGTAGAGCACATTGACGATGCCGAGCACCTGCGGCATCAGCAGCGCCGCCGCCGCGCCCTGTACCACCCGGGCCGCGATCAGCGTCTCCGCGTTCCCGGCCAGCCCGCAGCCGGCCGACGCGACGGTGAACAGGGCCAGACCGATCGCGAACATCCGCCGTCTGCCGTGGATGTCCCCCAGTCGACCGGCGGTGATCAGCCCGGCGGCGACCGCGAGGCCGAAACCCGCGACCACCCATTGGATCGCGGCCGGCGTGGCACGCAGGTCCTCCTGCGTGGCCGGGATCGCGACGTTGACGATGAAGAAGTCCAGCGTGGTGATGAAGATCCCGGCGAGCAGGACCAGCAGCGCGCCCCACGACTGCCGGGGCGTCGATGTCGCGGCGTCGGGGACGATGGCCGTCGTGGAGGCGGACACGGGTGATTCCTTCCGGGAAAGCGCCCGGCCGGCCCGAACGGACCGACCCGGACGGCGGGCACAAGAAGAGAAGAGACGAAAGACCGCGGGGCCGAGCTACCGTGGCCCGGCCCCGAGTCCGACGCGGCGGCTCACAACCCCGCCGGCACCTTGTCCAGGAAGCCGCTGACCCGCCCGATCCGGCCGTCCTCGGCGATGTTGATCACGTCGAAGCCGACCACGATGGCCTCCGCGCCCGCCGGGCCGAGGTTCCACGTGAAACGCGCCAGGTCGTGGTGCCCGTCGACGGCCCCGCCCAGGGTGAAGACCAGGCCCGGGAACTGGCTCTGGACCGCGCCGAGCGTCGCGTCGATCGCGTCGTGCCCGAAGGCCGCCACCAGCGGGTCGACATACCCGGCGTCCTCCGTGTACAGCCCCTCGATCAGCTTGCGCCGGGCGGCCGGGTCGGTCTCGTTCCAGACGGCGATGTAGCGCTCGGCCAGGGCGGTGTAGTCGATGTTCGTGGTCATGGCGACCGTCCTTCGTGGGGTGTTCCGGGCTTCCGGCGGTTCCGGCGAGCTCCGTTGCCCATGAACCTACGGAGCCCCGAATCGACGGGAATCGGTCGCGCATAGGTACTTTGGCGCGCAGGAGTCGGTAGGTCCGTACCGGTATCGACACCACACACCCGGACGGACGGGCCGGCCACGGAGCGGGCGGACATGGGGGACGCATCGGCATGCTGTACGGACGAGACGCCGAGCTGGGCGCGATCAAGGAGCTGATCGCCGCGGCCGAGGAGGGTCGCAGCGGCGTGCTCGTGCTGCGCGGCGAGCCCGGGATCGGCAAGACCGCCCTCCTCGATCGGGTGGTCGCCGACACCGACCTGCGGGTGATCCGCGGGACCGGCGTCGAATACGAGGCCGAACTCCCGTACGCCGGGCTCAGCCTGCTGCTCCGTCCCGCGCTCGGCGGCCTCGACCGGCTCCCCGACCCGCAACGCCAGGCCCTCGAAGCCGCCTTCGGCCTGGCCGTCGGCGAGCGTTCGGAACCGATGTTCGTCGGCCTCGCGGTGTTGTCCCTGCTCTCCGAGTACGCCGGCGACGGACCGCTCCTGTGCGTCGTCGACGACGCGCAATGGCTGGACCGCGCCTCCGCCGACGCGCTGGTGTTCGCCGCCCGGCGGCTGTACGCCGAGGGCATCGCGCTGATCCTCGCCGCGCGCGACGACCGCGACGCCTTCCCCGTCCCCGGCCTGCCCGAACTGCACCTGCCCCCGCTGCCGCCCGAGCAGGCGAGCGCGCTCCTGGACGCACACGCGGAGGAGCTGAATCCCGCCGCCCGCCACCGGGTGCTCGCCGAGGCCCGGGGCAACCCGCTCGCGCTGCTCGAACTGCCCGTGTCGCTGGCCGGCGAACGGGCCGGGGACACCCTGCGGCCGGGGGCGTTGCCGCTGACCAGCCGGCTGCAGATCGCCTTTCACGGCCGGGTCACCCGGCTCGACGAGCGCACCGGGATGTTGCTGCTGCTCGCCGCGTGCGACGACTCCGGCGACCTGGGCGTACTGCTGCGCGCGGGCGCCGCGTTCGGCGCGGGCGCGGCCGACCTGGCCGGCGCCGAGGAGGCGTCGCTGATCGTCGTCGACGACGACCGGCTGCGCTTTCGGCATCCGCTGATCCGCGCCGCGGTGCAGCAGCGCGCGCCGATCGACCGGCGCCTGGCCGCGCACCGCGCGCTGGCCGCCGCGTTCGGCGCGCCCGACCACGCGGACCGCCGCGCCTGGCACCTGGCCGCCGCCGCGACCGGCGTGGACGAGGCGGCGGCGACCGCCCTGGAGAGCACCGGCGAGCGGGCCCGCGAGCGCAGCGGCCACCTCGCCGCCGCGCTCGCCTACGAACGGGCCGCCCGACTGACCGAGGACGTCGCCGCGCGCACCCGGCGGCTGACCCTGGCCGCCGAGGCCGCCGCCGAGGCGGGCGAGTCGGACCGGGCCCGCACGTTCGCCGAACGGGCCCTGACCGACGCCGCGGACGACGCCGTCCGAGCCCGGCTGCTGCACGTCCACGCGCTGGCCGACTTCTGGCAGGGGGCGTTCCCCGGCGCACACGAGTCGCTGCGCCGGGGCGCCGCGCTCGCCGCCGGGGCCGACCCCGAACGCGCGGCCCGGATGTTGCTCCAGTCCGTGCACACCGCGTGGTATCTGGGCGAGGGGCAACTACGGGAGAGCATCGACGAGTTGGCCGCACTGAAGCTGCCGCCGACGGCCCCGGTGACGCCGGTCGCCGCGTTCGTGACCGCCGCCTTCCCGGCCGACGAGGACACCACCGAACGCCCGGTGCTCGGCGACCTGGTCCGGGTCGCCCACGACTTCGGCGGCGACGAACAGGGCGCCCTCCTGCTCGCGTGCGGCGTCGGACTCACCCTGGGGCAGGACGTCGACGCACACGACCTCGCGGCGGTGCTCGCCGCCGACAGCCGGCGACACGGCGGCATCGGTCGACTGCCGACGATCCTGTTCTTCCGGGCCGAGACGGAGGTCTTCGAGAGTCGGCACACCGACGCGCTGGCCACCGCGACCGAGGCGCTGCGGATCGCCCAGGACACCGGACAGCGGCAGTGGATCAGCCAGTTCGAGAGCGTGCTGGCCTATCTCGCGGGCGTCGCCGGCGACGAGGAGGCGGCCCACCGGCACGCCGCCGCGGCGCTGACCGGCGGCGTCGGCAGCGCGATGCCCGCCGGCGCACCCTGGTCCGCCTGGGCGCTGGGCCTGCTCGACCTGGGCCTGGGCCGCCCCGACGCGGCGCTCAACCGGCTGGAACGGCTCACCCGCGAACCGATGCGCCATCACATCTGCGCGACCCGCTCCGTCCCCGACCTCGTCGAGGCCGCGGTGCGCGCCGGCGACCCCGACCGGGCCCGCGAGCCGCTGGACCGCTTCGAGCGATGGGCGCACCGGGCCGGCCGCCCGTGGGCCGACGCCCTGGTCCTGCGCTGCCGCGCGCTGCTCGCCGGCGACGACGCGGCGGAGCGGTCCTGGCTCGCGGCACTGGCCCGGCACGAGGGCGAGCGCCGACCGCTGGAGCGGGCCCGGACCGCGCTGCTGTACGGGGAGTGGCTGCGCCGCGTGCGCCGCAAGACCGAAGCGCGCGATCGCCTGCGGACCGCCCTGGCCGAGTTCGACCGGCTCGACGCCCGCTCCTGGGCCGACCGGGCCCGTACCGAACTCGGCGCGATCGGCGGCAGCGCCACCCCACGCGGCCCACGACCCGCCGGCGTACTCGCCCTGCTCACCCCGCAGGAACTGCAGATCACCCGGCTCGCCGCCCAGGGCCTGTCCAACCGCGACATCGCCGCCCAGCTGTTCCTGAGCCCGCGCACGGTCGGGCACCACCTGTACAAGGCCTATCCCAAGCTCGGCATCGTCTCCCGCACCGAACTGACCGCGATCCCGGAGCTGACCGCCTCGACCGGCTGACCCGACGGGTCCTCAACCACCCACCCGCGTCCGGCGCGGCCAGCTTGCCGCCGACGCGCGCAGCGCCGGATGCTCGGCCCCGCCACCGGCGCCGACGTGCTCGTACACCCCACGCAGCACCTCCGCGCCCCCGGCCGCCCACAACTCCTCGGCGACCCGGGTCAACCGGAAGTGGAACCACGCGAAGTTGACCGCGCCGTGCTCGAAGGAGCGCTCCATGTCCGCGAGTTCGCGCAGCGGGGCGACCTCGACCGGCAGGTCGTCCACGGTCGCGGTGAAGGCGCGCAGGACCGGCAGCAGGTCCGGCTCGACCTCGTGCGCGTAGCCGACCATGGCCAGGTTCGCGTGCAGCTCGGCGATCCACATGCCGGGACGGGCCGGCCAGAGCTGGTCCTGGAAGAGGTGGGTCAGCTCGTGCACCGCCACCAGGTCGAAATACGGCCGCAACGCGAGCGGTTCCCCGTACACCTCGCGCAGCCGCCCGACCGTGCCGGCGCCCAGGTGCGGCCGCAGGTCCGCGTACAGCCGTGCCCCGAACCAGCCGTCGTCGGCCGCCACCCGCAGGTGGTCCCCGCTCCCCTGCGGCGTGCCGTACAGCGGCACCGTCGCCACCGCGTCCCAGTCGTCCGCGTCCGCCACCGACAACCGCACCCGCGCCGCGAACCCGAGCCGGTCGCCCAACCACGCCGCGGCCCGGTCGACCCGCCCGGCGACGAACGCGGCCCGCCGCTCCGCCCCCGGGCTGTACCGGACCGTACTCGCGAAGCCGTCGAGTGTCGCCATCGTTGCCACGCATACCTCCGGAGGGGTTCGGCGGCCACCATAGGCACAGCCGATCCACCCCCGCGCGGATTTCCCGACGCCGAAACGGTCCGGTCCGATCACCGACGGGATCGAACCGGCCGACCCCCGCCGACCCCCGGACCCGGGGTCAGGGCGTCCAGCGCGGATCCCGCCCCGAGGCGGCCAGTGCCCGCTCGAACGCGCTCGCGTCCGCGAAGCCCGCCACCTCCTCGGCGAAGCCGGCGTACTCGCGGTACATCCGCGCGTACTTCGCCACGACGGCCTCGATCCCCTCGCCCAGCTCGGTCGACGCCCGGTAGTCCTGCCCGGTCGCCCGGGCCACGTCCCAGCCGTGCAGGACCAGCTCCGCGAGCAACATCGCGGCGATCTCCGGCGCGGGCATCGTGCCGCCCCCGCCGAAGTCGATCTCGCCCTCCCACACCGCCGGATCGGCCCAGGCCGCCACGCCCCGGCCCAGCTGCGCGGCATACGCGTCGGCCCAGTCCGGCTCGGCGACGAAGTCGCGCGCGATCAGTTCCTCGGACAACTCCCGACGCAGCGCCCGATGCTCCAGGCCGTGCGAGGTGAACACCACCCAGTGGTTGATCAGCGCGCGCAGGTCGTAGTCGGTACACGGCGTCGATCCGGCGGCGGGCGCGGGGGCGACACCGTGGGCGATCCGGTCGGCTTCGGCGGCCGCTTCGACGAACAGGTGGTGAATATTCATGGAAACGACGCTATGCCCGCTCTCGTGACCGGTCTTGAACAAACGCGACAGCCCGAGCCGATGTCACCGGCGCCGGCTACCGTGGCCGGATGAGGCTTCCCCACCGCCCTCGCGGGGTGCTGCGCACCGACGCCGCGCCCGGCCATCGTGTGAGCCTCTACGAGCCGGCCGCCGACCTGGCGCCGTTCGTCGAGCACCACTGGATCGTGCACTGGGATCTGCGCGGGCGGGCGCCCCTCCGGCAGAAGGTGCTCTCGCATCCGAACGTGCACGTGGTCTTCGAGCGGCCGTTCCCGGCGGTCTACGGCGTGGTGCGCGACATCTTCGAGCGCGAGCTGAGCGGGGTCGGCCACGTGTTCGGGATCAAGTTCCGCGCGGGCGGTTTCCGGCCGGTCCTGGGCGCTCCGGTGGCCACGCTGACCGATCGGGTGGTGCCGGCGGTCGACCTGTTCGGCCCGGCGGTCGTGGCCGCCGGCGAGCGGGTGCTGGGCGCGGCCGCCGAGCCGGAGCGGGTCGCCCTCGCCGAGACCTGGCTGCGCGCCGCGCTGCCGGGGGCCGAGCCCGATCCCGCGGTGGCCGAGACCGCCGCGATCGTCGCGCGGATCACCACCGCGCCGAACCTGTTCCGGGTCGACGACCTGGCCGAGGAGGTCGGCGTCCCGGTCCGCCGCCTTCAGCGCCTGTTCGCCGAATACGTCGGGGTCGGCCCCAAGTGGGTGCTCCGCCGGGCCCGGCTCCAGGAGGTCGCCGAGCGGGCCGAACACGGCGCCGGCATCGACTGGGCGGCGCTCGCGGCCGATCTGGGCTACGCCGACCAGGCCCACCTGACCCGCGATTTCACCGCCGCCGTGGGCACCGCGCCCGGCCGCTACGCCCGCGCCTGAGCGCCGCGGTCGCGGCCGTGAACGGGGCCACGCGCGGGCCCGGCTCGTCCGCGCGCCGGAAATGCAATGCTTGACGGGTGTCCTCCACGCTCGTCGAAACCCAATTCCATGCCGTCCTGAGCGCGTCCGACGACGCCCTGGCGGACGCGATCGACCTCGGCGCCTCCCTGCTCGCGGCCTCCGCCGCCGACTGGCCCGACGTCTCGCGCGCGGTGCTCGTGCTGTACGAGCGCACCGCCGACGGCTGCCGGCGCCGCGGCTGGGAGCCCGCCGACGTGGTCCGCGCGGTCACCCGCGACCTGGGCGAGCGACACGCCCCGATCGCCGCCGACCTGGTCGCCGCGCAGGCCCGGGGCTACGCGGGCACCGGCCGCCGGTGGACCGCCCAGGTGCGCGAGTTGAACGCGACGACCCCGTGGTGGAGCACCGACGACGCCTACCTCACCGAACTGGGCGCCCGCGAGGGCCTGGACCGCTTCGGCACCGCCGCGCGAGTGCTCGAACTGCTGCGCTCGATCGCCCGACTGCCCGCCATCGAACCGCTCACCGCCGCGACCTACCGGGAACCGGCGCAGACCCGCCCGGCCACCGGCGAGGAGCGCCAACTCGCCCGCGTGCGCGCCCTGTTGGCTAAGGCCGAGTCGACCGAATACCCGGAGGAGGCCGAGGCGCTGACCGCCAAGGCCCAGGAGTTGACGACCCGGCACCGGATCGACGAGGCGCTGCTCGGCGTCGGCACGGACGCGGCGCACACCCCCGGTGCCTGCCGGATCGGTGTGGACAACCCGTACGAGGGCGCCAAGGCGCTGCTGCTCGACGCGGTCGCCGACGCCAACGGCTGCCAGGCGATCTGGTCCGGTGCGCTGGGCTTCTCCACCGTGGTCGGCTTCGACTCCGACCTGGACGCGGTCGAACTGCTCTACACCTCGCTCCTGGTCCAGGCCACCGTCGCGATGAACCGGGCCGGCTCGCATCTGCACGACTCCGGCCGGGCCCGGCGCACCAAGACCTTCCGCCAGTCGTTCCTGATCGCCTACGCCGACCGGATCCGCGAGCGGCTGACCGCCGCCGAGGAGGAGGCCGTCGCGGACGCGAACGCGGCCTCCGACAACCGGCTCCTCCCGGCGCTGGCCGCCCGCGAGGTCGCGGTCAAGGAGAGCACCGAGCGCATGTTCCCCACCCGCACCACGCACCGCCTGCGCGGCCGGGACGCCGACGGTTGGCGGCACGGCAAGGCCGCCGCCGACCGGGCCGACCTCGGCACCCGCAACCGCCTGGAACGCGGCGACCGCGCCGCCGAACCGAGCCGGGGGTAGGCCGCGCGGAGCCGGCCGGCCCCGCTACCAGGGCCCGCGCTGCGCCGGCACCGTCGACGCGCGGGCCCCGCATCGCCCCTCGGCCACCGCCCGATGCGCCTGACGCGGCGTCATACCCGGTCCGGTCAACGGCTCGACGTCCTCCAGGTGGAGCGGGTCGCCGCATACCGAACAGACCACCTCGGCCTGCGCCTCGTGCCCCTCCGAGCCGCCGTGCCGATAGACCACGGGCGGCCCGTCCTCGTCCGCCAGCCAGGTGTCGCCCCATCGGCCGATCGCCACCAGCACGGGAAAGAAGTCGCGCCCCTTGGCGGTCAGCACGTACTCGTGCCGGGGTCGCCGTTCCTCGTAGGGCACCCGATCGAGCAGACCCTCCTCGACGAGCAGATTCAGCCGCTGGGCGAGCACGTTGCGGCCGATGCCCAGGTTCTCCTGAAGATCCTCGAACCGCCGGACCCCGTAGGACGCCTCGCGCAACACGAGCGGCGTCCATCCGTCGCCGAACAACTCGAGGACGCGGGCGATGGAGCACGGCCAGGTTCCGAACGAGGTCCGCTTCATGCCGCCACATTACTGAGCGGGGCGGGATCGATACGCGATCGATCCCGCCCCGCCCGGTGGTTTTGACTACAGAACGATTACCGTTCGATTACGCACCGCTTACGCGTCGCGCTTCCAGCGCGGCTTGCGGTCGCCCGCGCCGCCGGCCGGCCGGTCGTAGTGCCCGTCCCGACGCGGCGCACGGTCGTGCGAACGCTCGCCCGAGCCCGAGCCGTACGACGGACGGTCGCCGTAGGACGGACGGTCGCCACGCGGCGCGCGGTCGTTGCCGTACGCGGGCCGGTCGGTGCGCGGCGCACGGTCGCCGTACGACGGACGGTCGCCGCGGTAGCCGCCCTCGCGCCGGTCGCCGCCGCCGTAGGACGGACGGTCACCGGTACGCGGACCCCGGTCGCCATAGGACGGACGGTCACCACGCGGGGCGCGGTCGCCGTAGGACGAACGCTCGCCGGTACGCGCGGAACGGTCGCCGCCGTACGACGGACGGTCGTTGTACGCGGGCCGGTCGCCGCGGGGGCCGCGGTCGCCCTGCGGACGGTCGCCGCGGTAGCCGCCCTCGCGCCGGTCGCCGCCGCCGTAGGACGGACGGTCACCGGTACGCGGACCCCGGTCGCCATAGGACGGACGGTCGCCACGCGGCGCACCACCACGACGGTCGCCGCCGCGGTCGCCGTACGACGGACGATCGCCGCGGTCACCGCGGTAGCCGGCCTCGCGCCGGTCACCGCGGTCGCCGCGCTCACCACGGTCGCGGTCCGGGCGCTCGTAGCGCTCGGTGCGCACCGGGACGTCGCCGTTCTTCGCCGCCTCGGCCAGCTCGGCCGCCTTGCGGCGCAGCTCGGCGGCCTCGGCCTTGAGCTCGACGATGCGAGCCGCCAGCCGCTCCGCCTCGGCCTCGGCCTCGACCGCGGCGTCCGCCACGGACTGGGCCTTGACCTCGGACAACGTGCGCGCGCCGGTCAGCTTGCGCATCTCCGGGTCGTTGGAGCCCTGCACCCGAAGGCGGGTCGGCTCGACGCCGGCGTCCTCCATCAGGCGGTCCACCGTGCGGCGCTGGTGCGGCAACGCGAGGGTGACCACCGCACCGGCCTCGCCGGCGCGCGCGGTACGACCCGCGCGGTGCAGGTAGTCCTTCGAGTCGGCGGCCGGGTCCACGTGCAGGACCAGGTCGATGCCGTCGACGTGGATGCCGCGGGCGGCGACGTCGGTGGCGACCAGGACCGGCGTGCGGCCCTCCTTGTACTCGGCCAGGGTGCGGGTACGCGCGCCCTGGGTCATGCCACCGTGCAGCGCCTCGGCGCGGACACCGGCCTCGCGCAGCTGCTGCGCGACACGGTCGGCGCCGAACTTGGTCCGCACGAAGATCATCGTGCGCCCGCGACGGGCCGCGATGGCCGCCGTGACGTACGTCTTGTCCTTCGGCTGCACCACGAGCACGTGGTGCGACATGGTGGTGACCGACGACGCGTGCGGGTCCACCGAGTGGGTGACCGGGTTGTCCAGGTACTTGCGGACGATCGCGTCCACGCCCTTGTCCAGCGTGGCGGAGAACAACATCCGCTGACCGCCGGCCGGGATCAGGTCGAGCAGCGCGCTGACCTCGGGCAGGAAGCCCATGTCGGCCATCTGGTCGGCCTCGTCGAGGATGGTGATCTCGATGTTGTCCAGCACGGCCGAACCGCGGTCGACCAGGTCCTGGAGCCGACCGGGGGTGGCCACCAGGATCTCGACGCCGCGCTCCAGCGCGAAGATCTGCTTCGGCATCGACATGCCGCCGGTGACGGTCTTCATCCGCAGGTCGAGGATGCGACCGTACGGCTCGAGCGCGTCGTGCACCTGCATCGCGAGCTCACGCGTCGGGGTGAGGATCAGCGCCAGGGGACGCCGGGCGCGGGCCTTGCGACCGGAGAGCCGGGTGAGCATCGGCAGACCGAAGCCCAGCGTCTTGCCGGAACCGGTACGACCGCGGCCGAGGATGTCCTTGCCGGCCATCGCGTCCGGCAGCGTCGCGGCCTGGATCGGGAACGGGTGGGTCACGCCGCGACGCGCGAGCGCCTCCACGACGTCCTTGTGCAGACCGAACTCGGCGAAGCTGGGGCCGGTCGGCTCGGGCCGCTCGTCGGCATCGGCCTCGTCCGAAGCCTCGACCCGCTCGTCGGCCTCGTCGGCCTCTTCGTAGTCCTCGACGCCCGCCTCGGCGTCGATGTCGGTGTCGGTGTCCTCGTCGGCGTCCGCCGCGGACACGGTGTCGTCGTCGTTCGCGACGACCTCGTCGGCGATCTCGGTGATCTCCGAAGCGACCTCGGTCACCTCGGCTGCCTGCGCATCCGCCACACCCTCCTGCACCTCGGCACCTTCGGTACCGGGCATGGGCGTAGCAGTGTCATTGGCATAGGGGGGCATGCAAAACCTTCCGGATGCGGCCCGTCTCGAAGGTCCGCAGCCGAAATGTGGTCGCACGAGAAAGCGACACTTCTGCGGAGCACCAGAACGAGCCTACGAGGCGCCGCGACTCATGGCAGCGCCTGGATATGGGCAAAGCGATTCACCAGCGTACCCGATCACTGCGCGTTTACGCCTATCGGGTGCGTTCGTACTCCACCCGCACACGTGCGTCCTCGTGCACCACGAGCAGCCTCGGGTGCCGCCACGACCAGTGCTCGGGGAGCAGGAACAGCGTCCCCGGGGCACGTCGCAACAAGCGCAGACCGGTGTAGCGGTAACGATAGGAAGCACCGATCTCTTCCTCGACCGCGATCCCGTCCCCGGACCGCATCCGCAGATCCTGCACGGAGTAGAGCACCACCCCGGTCCGCCGCGGCAGTTGGTGCGCGACGGCCCGGCCGTCGTCCCGCCCCGACACCTTCGCGTACGACCCCGACGCCCAGAACAGGCACAGCACCACGACCGCGGCGGTGAGCGCCATCGGCAGCGACCACGGCCGCCCGCCCGCGACGGAGCCGCGCCGGTGCGCGCCGATCCGACGCGAGAGCAGCACCCCGTAGGCGCAGATCGACAACCCGACCGCGAGCGCCCCGGGCAGCAGCAGCGGCTCCCAGCGCGGATCCCGCACGGGCCACCGGTGTGCGCCGAGCAGGACCGCGGCCGGCACCACGAGCCACGCCCAGCGCAGCGCGCGAACGCACCACCCGGCGATCCGTCGGTGCCGACGCAGCCACACCAGCAGCCGGGGGTGCGCCATCCGCGCGGCGAGCAGCCCGGCGGTGACCACGAGCAGCGGCCGGTACAGGGTGCGCAGGGCGTCCGCCGGATACTCCCGGGCCGGCGTGCCCAGCACGCTCTCGTCGAACCCGAGATAGTCGGACCGGGCCACGGCGCGGGTCCAGCCGAAGTGGTACAGCAGGCCCGCGAGAATCAGCGCCGGCACCACGAAGAAGGTCACGAACTCCCAACCGGCGCCGGTCGATCGCTCCTCGGGCAGCCCGCGCGCGACCTGCGTGCGGGCGGTCTCGGCGGTCCGACGACCCCGGTGCGCGGACCGGTGCCGCCGCGCGGCCCGCCGCTCCGTCGCCACGGTCTCGTGCTCGACGCGGGGCGCGCTCGGGATCGAATCGGGTTCGCCGAACCACTCGGCGAGCATCGACACCGGCTCGCCGTGGGAGCCCTCCGACACCTCCGCCACCTCGGCCGTGAGCCTGCCGCCGGTGCGGAAGAGGGCGAAGTCCCCCGCCGGGTCGCCGATTCGCTCCGGGGGCGGAACCCGGGAGACCGCATGCCCGACGGTCCCCGGATCCCGCGCCCCCGGTTCGGCGGTCGGGTCCGACCCGAACTCCTCGACGTCGCCGGGGCTCGGGACGGGCCGGTCGCGCGGCGGCTCCGGACTCCCCCACGCCTCGCCGGCCACCGGCTCGTACGGCTGTGCGCTCGGCGCCGGACGCCGGGCGTCGCGAGCGCGCGGCACGGCGGGCTGCCCCGTGTGCTCCGGCTCGAACCCGGGCGTCCCGGGGTCGCGCGCGGCATCGCCCGACCGCCGATCGGGCTCGCCCACTCGGGTCGACGATCCGCTTCCGGGAAACTCGGGCTCGTCGTCGGCGAAGTCCGGCATCGGCCCGATGTCCCCCTGCGTGGTCACCGGTTCAGCATGGCCAGGGACCAACTCCCGCTCCAATTTCGGGACACCGCCCGTCACTCGTTCGGCGGCGGCGCGTGATGGCGCGCCGGGAGCGTGCGCGATCCCCCGGCGGTGGCCGCGACCGGCCGTACTACCGTGGGCCGGTGCCCCCGTTCCGACTCCTCGCCGTGATCTCGCTCGGCGGCGCCATCGGCGCGCTGGGCCGCTGGGGGATCGCGCAGGCGATGCCGCACGCGGGGACCGCCTTCCCCTGGGCGACGCTGATCACCAACGTGCTCGGCTGCCTGCTGATGGGCGTCCTGATGGGCGTGACCCCACCCGACCCGCTGCTGCGCCCGTTCCTGGGCACGGGGGTCCTGGGCGGCTTCACCACGTTCTCCACGTTCGCGATCGAGACCCGCACCCTGCTCGCCGGCCACGCCTGGCTCCAGGCCTGGCTCTACGTGGCCGGCAGCGTGGTCCTGGGCCTGACCGCGGTCCGCCTCGGCCCGGCCGTCGTGCACCGCTCGCGCGGGGCGGCCGGATGATCCCGCTGATGGTGGTCCTCGGCGCCCTGGTCGGCGCCCCCGCCCGCTACCTGACCGACCGATACGTCTCCACCCGGTGGAAGTCGGCCTTCCCGTGGGGCGTGCTCACGGTGAACGTGGTCGGCTCGCTGATCCTGGGCGTCGTCACCGGCCTCGCCCCCGGACAACGGGTGACCACCCTCGTCGGCACCGGCTTCTGCGGCACGCTCACCACGTTCAGCACGTTCGCCTACGCGACGGCCGAACTGCACACCCTGGGCCAACGCCTGCTCGCCGCCCTGTACGTACTCCTCAGCGTCACCCTCGGCCTGACCGCCGCCGCCCTCGGCTACGTCCTGGCCCACTGACCCGCGTCAGCCGTACCCGTGCTCGTGCAACCACGCGTCCCCGATCCCGAAGTGATGCGCCACCTCGTGCACGACGGTCACCTCGACCTCCTCGACGACGTGTTCGTACGTCTCGCAGATCCGCAGGATCGGGTTGCGGTAGACGGTGATCCGGTCCGGCAGCACCCCGGCGTACCAGTCCCCGCGCTCGGTCAGCGGGATGCCCTCGTACAGACCGAGCAGGTTGGTCCCGTGCTCCCCGGCGGGGTCGGGCTCGTCCTCGACGAAGATCGCCACGTTGTCCATGAGCCTGGTCAACTCGGGCGGGATCCGGTCCAGGGCCTCGGCCACCAGTTCCTCGAACTCGTCGCGCGACATCTCCAACACCCCCTCATTCTGCGGCCTCCACCCCCGCCCCGCGGGGCCCCGGTTATCCGCTTTGCAAGCGCCGGCGAAAACCCCGTATAGTTCGGGACGTCCCCGACGGCAACAAGACGCCGGACACGGCCAACAAGCCCCCATCGTCTAGTGGCCTAGGACGTCGCCCTTTCAAGGCGGTAGCACGGGTTCGAATCCCGTTGGGGGCACGCACCAACCCCCCTCGGGGGCCGCAACAAGCCGGACAGCCAGTACGGTAGGGTTCAACACGAAACACCGCGAGGGAAACCCGGGAAGCCGGGAAGAGATCGCAGAGGTCCTGTGGAGCAGTTTGGAGTGCTCGTCACCCTGTCAAGGTGAAGGCCGCGGGTTCAAATCCCGTCAGGACCGCAAGATGGAAGATCGGGGCGCCGAAAGGCGCCCTGATCCATCGAGGCCAGGTAGCTCAGTTGGTACGAGCGTCCGACTGAAAATCGGAAGGTCGGCGGTTCGACCCCGCCCCTGGCCACCAGGCTCACTCAGCCACAACGCCCCGAGCGACGCGTTCGCCAGGGGCGTTTTCGCGTTCCCGAATGGTGTGTTCTCGGGGTGCGTTCGACGCCGGTGGACTGGGCCGCTCGGGTTCGGCGCGGGGATTCCGGTCGTGTCCGGGGGCTTCGCGGTCGGGCGGATCGTGATACTTCGGGCATGAGTGCCGCTGACGGGTTCGATCGGGCGTCGCCCACACACGCTCCGCACGACGAGGGCATGGGTACGCGGCTGAACTGGCTGCGGGCGGCGGTGCTCGGGGCCAACGACGGGATCGTCTCCACCGCCGGTCTCGTGGTCGGGGTGGCCGGAGCCACCGACGAGCGGGCGCAGTTGCTCACCGCGGGGCTGGCCGGGCTGCTCGCCGGGTCGTTGTCGATGGCCGCGGGCGAGTACGTCTCGGTGAGCACCCAGCGCGACGCGGAGCGGGCCGCGCTGGTCCAGGAGCGCCACGAACTGAGCGACGAACCCGAGGCCGAGCTCGACGAGTTGACCGGACTCTACGAGAAGCAGGGACTCACCCGACCGCTGGCGCGCGAGGTGGCCGAACAGCTCACCGCGCACGACGCGCTCGCCGCGCACGCCCAGGTCGAGCTGAAGATCGATCCGGACGAGCTGACCAACCCGTGGCACGCGGCCGGCGCCAGCTTCCTGGCCTTCACCGTCGGCGCCTTGTTGCCGCTGCTCGCGATGGTGTTGCCGCCCGCCTCGATCCGGCTGCCGATCACGGTGGCCGCGGTGCTCGCCGCACTGGTCCTGTGCGGCTGGAGCGGCGCCCGCCTCGGCGACGCCCCACCGGTCCGCGGGATCGTCCGCACCACCGCCGGCGGGGCCCTGGCGATGGCGGTCACCTATGCCGTGGGCACCCTGCTCGGCGCCGGCGGAGTCTGACCGGGACCCCGGCGCCGGACCCCCGACGTCTGATTCGCCACAAAAAGCTGCAGATTGATGCCGAAAAATATGTTTAAAGTGGAGACATGAGCCGACTCTCCGACGCCGAGCCGCCCCGCTGCCCCCTCGCGGGGGTCGTGGACGCGTACCTGCCCCGGCTCGCGGAGTTCGCCTTCGAGCCGGGGCTGGTCGCCGCCGTGGACCAGCACGCCGCGGCGGTGCGCACCTCGCTGGCCGCCGACGGCGCGGAGTTGATCCCGCGCCAACTGCGCCGCGAGGACCTCGCCGACTATGTGCTGGGGTTCACCGACGTACTGGCCGAAATCGACTGGCGCGAGCCGGTCGGCTACGACTTCGCCGCGTTGCGGCTGACCGCCGTGTGCTGGCTGGTCCGCGAACACGACCTGCTGGGTTGAGCCCTACCGGCGTTCCTCGCGCGTCTGCGCGGGTTGCCCGGCGATCGCGTCGCCGCGGCCCCGCTGGTACGCGTCGACGCTGGCCCGCGCGTTGGCGGTCTCGCGCTCGGCCACGTCCAGCCAGCGGTCCCAGCGCTGCCGCATCGGCATGACCAGGCCGCCACCGACGCCGACGATCATGATGCCCGCGATGGTGGCGAGCACCGCGGTCAGCACCGGACCGGTGATCGCCCCGGCGATGCCGGCCTGGCCGAGCGCGGCGATCACGCCGAGCGTCACGATGAGGGCCCAGGCGATGGTGCCCATCGCCCTGCCGTAGGAGACCCCGCCGAGGGCCGAGCGCACGATGTCGCGCACCGCACCGGCGACGGCCATCGCGACGACCACGATCACCAGCGCCACGATGCCGCGCGGGATCCACAACACGATGGCTCGGAGCATGTCGCTGATCGGGTTCGGCCCGAACACCCCGAAGCCCAATTGCAGCGTCATCAGCAGGATCGCGTAGTAGACGATCTTGGCGATGATCCCGGTGGCGTCGTATTCGGAACCCTCCAGGGTCTTGGCGACCCCGCCGCGTTCGGCCACCTTCTCGAAGCCGACCTTGCGCAGCACCCGGTCGAGGACTCGCGCGATCACCTTCGCGACGATCCAACCGATCACCAGGATCACGAGGAACGCGATCAGCTTCGGCACGAACGTCGCGAAGGAGGACCACGCGTCCGTGAACCCCTGGCTGAAGTCGACCGACAGCGCGAGATTCTGAGTCTGTGTCATGGCGTCCCTCTTCACTGAGGTCACTGAGGTTTCCGCGCGTCACAGTGGTCACACGCGTTCCCTCAAGTGGTAACACCGGGTACACGGACCCGCACGCGGAGCATCGCCCACCTACGCCACAGTGATGACCGCGCCGGCCCCGGCCGCATCGGGTCGGGCGCGGGCGCCGAATCCGGCCGGCCGAGACTGCTCGCACACAGTCACGAAGGCCGGCGTCGCGACGTGATCCGAATCTTTGCCCGAGACCGCCGATGATCACTCAGCGTGTTCGACTGCCGATTTCGGTCCCGGCCCGTCGAATCCGTCCCGATCGCCTCGTCCGTCGCACCCGCGGAGCCCGATCCGGACCGTCCCGCCCGACCCCGCGAAGACCGGCCGGACCGGCGGGCGCCACACCCCTCACCACGGCTCCGAGCGGGCTCGAACGGGCCCGATGCCCGCCCCGCGACCCCGGCCCGAGGCGCCCGCGGCACCCGCTCGCCGCGGCCCGACGGGCGGCCCGGGCGGGCGCCTCGCCGCCGCACCGACACGGCCCCGGCCGGCAGAGGTTCGAACCATTGGCGCGAGTCGCCGAGGCACTCTCCGAGGAGTCCCGTGTGACCAAGGTCACTGTTTCGACCGGCGATCGTTTTCATCGACGGCCGGAAATCAACCGTGCATTCTATGTGATATTTTACTGGACATCGTCGTGATCCCCCGGCGAAAGCGCCACCCCGAAGCGCCGTCGGCGCCCCGACCGCCCCGGGTCCGACCTCGACGGAAGCACCGCGCCGGCCCCGCGACACGGCCGCGCCACCGCCGCCGACCGGCCCGAGCGCACGGCGAGCGCGCACGGCGGACGACGGGGACCCGAGGGGCACCCGGCGGGCACGTGTACGGGCATACAAAAGAGTGCTGCACCGGACCCGGCGGGATCCGGTGCAGCACTCAGGGGAAAAGCTTCGACGCAGCCCTCAGGCTTCGCTGCGCTGCTGCGGAATGCCCGCGAGCAGGGCGCGGACCTCCACCTCGCGGTAGCGACGGTGTCCGCCGAGCGTGCGGATCGACGTGAGCTTGCCGGCCTTGGCCCAGCGCGTCACCGTCTTGGGGTCGACGCGGAACATGCTGGCAACCTCGGCCGGCGTCAGCAGCGGCTCGGCATCAGGCGTACGAGCGGTCATGAGCGGCCTCCTCGGGAGAACCGAACCAACACGGTTCTTTCTTCAAATTCTGCACCTTGACCCACGATGTCCTAAATAGTTCACGAGGGCCAAGTCGGTTATAGGACGAACGGCTTGTCCTTCACAGTACAAGTACACCATCCGCCGCACCCGGTTGGTCAAACCGCCGGAATTGGCATCCCAGGGTTCAAGCCACGCGATCCCGAAGGACCAGGCATAGCGGACAGTCACATGACTGTGACGATGAGTCACACGGGCCCGGCCGTCCCCTCGCGTCCACCCCGCCCCACCAGCAACGAAGTATCCCCGATGACCCGACCCGACCAGACCGACTACATCTGGTTTGTCCTTTTCATCATATACGAACCATTCGCTGGCGTATGCACCTTGTTGTGAGTCGATCTCCGGCAACCTGGAGAGCTGGGAGTCCCACAACTCGAACCAGCAGGTTGAGAGGCTTTCAGATCGCGGGGTGACTGAACACGAAAGAGTGACGACGGTCACGCCGAAACTTCATGAAATGCGGACGCTTGCTCAGCTCGCGTGCTCCAGCGCGCGTACCGATTGCCAACGCTCCGTAATCCTGCGGTAGGCCGCCGATGCTCGCGCTCCGTCACCGGACCCCAGGGCGGCGATGCCCTCCGCGACGTCCGCGACGGAGGTGTCGGCGGTCGGATCGGGGGCGACCAGGCGCACCAGGCCCCCGTAGTCGAGCTCGACCATCGCGCGCGGATGGAACTCCTCCAGCCACCGGCCGACGTTCTCCAGGCCGGTGATCAGCGCGCCGTCCTCGACCGTCTCGCGCAGCACCTTCAGCGCCCGGGCGATCCGCCGCCTGGCCTGCACCATGGGGGTCCGGTAGTAGAGCTCCCCGGGCCCCGCCGAGCCGCCCTCGGCCGCGGGCACCACGACCCGCTCCTCCGGCGCGAACAGCACGAACCAGCGCACCGGGACATGCCACGTGCTGCTGTGGATGTGCGGCTGCACGTCCGGGTGCGCCGACTTCCACCGCTCGTGCTCCAGGTGCGCCTGGTCGATCACCAGCCGGGGCCAGAACACGTCCAGGACGGTCGCCGGATACTCCCGGCGCAGCTCGGCCAGCGCCGTCCAGCAGCGCAGCCGGGGCTGCCGGGGGCAGACCACCGTGACGCCGTCCAGGACCTGCACGTAGGCGTCCTCGCTCTCGTGCGGCGGCGCGATCACCGGAGGGGTGGCCAGAAGGTTCTCCAGGCCGCTCCGGTGCTCCTGCGCGGTGAGTCCGGCGGGCGAGGGCGGCTCGGCGGTCGCCGAGGTGCCTGACGGCCGCGTGGCGGCGTACGCGGCCCACCGGCCGCGTTCCGGCTCGGGAAACGCCGCCAGCGGCTCGTACACCCGCAGATACGCCGCGTAGGGGGCAACCACCGAAGTCCGCACGAACGCATCTTGGCACGTCGCCGATGTCTCGACGTGGAGAAGGTCCAACCCGGTGATCCGCTCGGGTTCTAGGCTTGAACCGCCGCGCAGATCCGCGCGGCGCAGTGTCATCACGTCACCACGAACCCATGGAGTCACCACAGTGACCGACAGCATGGACGGCCCGCACGACACGACGTCGGGCCTGGTGTTCGGCAGGTCGACCGGCCACGAACAGGTCGTCTTCTGCCAGGACCGCGCGAGCGGACTGCGCGCGATCATCGCGATCTACTCCAGTGCCCTGGGGCCCGCGCTCGGCGGTACCAGGTTCCACCCCTACGACACCGAGGAGGAGGCCGTCGCGGACGTCCTCAACCTCTCCCGCGGCATGGCCTACAAGAACGCCCTCGCCGGCCTCGACCACGGCGGCGGCAAGGCCGTGATCATCGGCGACCCGACGCGGGACAAGTCCGAGGTGCTGCTGCGCGCCTACGGCCGCTTCGTCCAGTCCCTGGGCGGGCGCTACATCACCGCCTGCGACGTGGGCACCTACGTCGACGACATGGACGTGGTCGCCAAGGAGTGCGACTTCGTCACCGGCCGCTCCCCCGAGAACGGCGGCGCGGGCGACTCGTCCGTGCTGACCGCGTACGGGGTCTTCCAGGGCATGCTCGCCTCCGCCGAACACCGCTGGGGCGCCCCGACGCTGCGCGGACGTCGGGTGGGCGTCGCGGGCGTCGGGAAGGTGGGCCGGCACCTGGTCGGGCACCTGGTCGCCGACGGCGCCTCGGTGGTGATCACCGACGTCGACGAGCGGGCGGTGGCCCGGGTGCGACACGAGCACCCCGAGGTGGACTTCGTGTCCGACACCGACGCCCTGATCCGCATACCGGATCTGGACGTCTACGCCCCCTGCGCGCTCGGCGGCGCGCTGAACGACGACACCGTGCCGGTGCTGACCGCGGCCGTGGTCTGCGGCGCGGCCAACAATCAGCTGGCCCATCCGGGGATCGAGAAGGCGCTGGCCGAGCGCGGCGTGCTCTACGCGCCGGACTACCTGGTCAACTCCGGCGGGGTGATCCAGGTGGCCGACGAGCGGCGCGGATTCGACTTCGAGCGGGCCAAGCGCAAGGCCTCCGGCATCCGCGCCACCACCGCGCGGATCTTCGCCCTGGCCGACGAGGAGGGCGTGCCACCGGCCGTCGCGGCCGACCGATTGGCCGAGCGGCGCATGGCGGATGTGGGCCGGCTGCGTGACATCTACCTCCAAAGCTGACCGACAAGGTATCGTCAGACCCGGCAAAGGACCCCAGATCAGGCCCCTGACCAGCTGTAACGGCACAGCCCGGTCGGGGTCCGAGCCCCGCTGTCACCCATGCGACGTACCGTCCGGCGGCGGAAGCAGGTACCGTTAATCCCCTACGGGCCGGTTCTCAAGTGCCATCGAACCGTCCCTGACTATGAACGCGTGTCAAGACCCGGGGCCGTGAGCCCCGTCGTTGAGGGGGTCGAGCCATGGGGCGCGGCCGGGCCAAGGCCAAGCAGACAAAGGTCGCCCGCCAGCTGAAGTACAACAGCGGCGGTACGGATCTGAGCCGTCTGGCTGAAGAGCTGGGCGCGTCGTCGCCAACCGACTTGCCGATCGGCAAGCCCGAGGTTGACGACGACACGAGTGAAGACGAGTTCGACGACCCCTACGCGGGGTATTCGGCTCGCTACAACGACGACGAGGACGAGGAAGACGACGGCCGATCGCGCCATCGTTGACCCCGCACCCCTCGTCGTCGGGCACGGGAGGAAACACCCTCTTCAGCCGGGGTGCCCGTGCGCAGTGACACCGCCCGGTCCGGGACCGAGTAGGACGACTACTCGACCCCGGGCCGTTTGGCGTGTTCGCGAGCACGCCCGCGGCCGAGCCGCCGTCCCGTCGCGGGACGACGGCAGGCGCCGCGGGTGCCTTCGTCATGCCCGGTGATCGCCACTCAGTACGGCCCGGCCGGAACCGGTGACCACGTCGCCGAGGATCCAGGCCGGCACGCCGCGCTCGGCGAGCACCGCGAGGGCGGCGTCGGCCGCGTCGGGGGCGACCACCGCGACCATGCCCACGCCCATGTTCAGCGTCTTCTCCAGCTCCGCCCGGGGCACCTCGCCGAGCTCGCCGACCAGGCCGAAGATCGGGGCCGGGGTCCAGGTCGAGCGGTCCAGACGGGCGTCCAGGTGGGCCGGGAGCACCCGGGCCAGGTTGGCCTCCAGGCCGCCGCCGGTGACGTGCGAGTAGGCGTGCACGTCGGTGCGCCGGGCCAGGTCCAGGCAGTCGAGCGAGTAGATCCGGGTCGGCTCGAGCAGTTCCTCGCCGAGCGTGCGGCCCAGTTCCGGGACGTCGCGGTCGAGGTTCCAGCCGGCGACGGCGAAGAACACGTGCCGGGCCAGCGAGTAGCCGTTGGAGTGCAGGCCGGAGGCGGCCATCGCGATCACCACGTCGCCCTCGCGCACCCGCTCCGCGCCGAGCAGGCCGTCGGCCTCCACCACGCCGGTGCCGGCGCCCGCGACGTCGTACTCGTTCGGGTCGAGCAGGCCGGGGTGCTCGGCCGTCTCGCCGCCGACCAGCGCGCAGCCGGCCAGCACGCAGCCCTCGGCGATGCCCTTGACGATCGCCGCGACCCGCTCGGGGAAGACCTTGCCGGTGGCGATGTAGTCGGTCATGAACAGCGGCTCGGCGCCGCACACGACCAGGTCGTCGACGACCATGCCGACCAGGTCGTGGCCGATCGTGTCGTGCTTGTCCATCGCCTGCGCGATGGCGACCTTGGTACCCACCCCGTCGGTCGCGGTGGCCAGCAGGGGGCGCTCGTACCGCTTGAGCGCGGAGACGTCGAACAGGCCGGCGAAGCCGCCCAGGCCGCCGACGACCTCGGGCCGGGTGGCCTTGCCGACCCATTGCTTCATCAGCTCGACGGCGCGGTCACCGGCCTCGATGTCGACGCCGGCCGCGGCGTAGCTCGCGGTGCGGGGGGTGGGGGTGGACTGGTCGCTCACGGCGGCGGCCCTTTCGGGTCGGGTCGGTGGATCCTTGCGGAACGCCCGTCGCGCCCCCGGGAAGGGGGACGCGACGGGGCGCGCCGGAAACGGGAACTCGCTGGACTGCGGCGGATCAGGGACGACGGAGCGCGTCCTCCGCGCCGCCACCGCCGAGGAGGGCCTGCACGCCGTCCACGTCGGTGCGGACGGACTGCTCGATGCCTTCGAGCAGGTGCTTGCCCAACCGCTCGGGGTCGGGCAGCTCGATCGGGTATTCCCCGTCGAAGCAGGCCCGGCACAGCCGGTCCTTGGGAATGGTGGTCGCCTCGACCATCGCGTCGAGCGAGATGTAGGCGAGCGAGTCGGCGCCGAGCGACTTGGCGATCTCGTCCACCGAGAGACCGTTGGCGATCAGTTCGGCCCGGGTGGCGAAGTCGATGCCGAAGAAGCACGGCCACTTCACCGGCGGCGAGGAGATCCGCACGTGCACCTCGGCCGCGCCGGCCTCGCGCAACATGCGCACCAGCGCGCGCTGGGTGTTGCCGCGCACGATCGAGTCGTCGACCACGACCAGGCGCTTGCCCTGGATGACCTCGCGCAGCGGGTTGAGCTTGAGCCGGATGCCCAGCTGGCGGATGGTCTGGCTGGGCTGGATGAAGGTCCGGCCCACGTAGGAGTTCTTGACCAGGCCGTTTCCGTACGGGATGCCGGACTGTTCGGCGTAGCCGATCGCGGCGGGCGTGCCCGATTCCGGGGTCGGCATGACCAGGTCGGCGTCGACCGGGAACTCCTGGGCCAGCCGGCGACCCATCTCGACCCGGGACGCGTGCACGCCGCGGCCCGCGATGGTGGTGTCGGGGCGGGCCAGGTAGACGTACTCGAAGACACAGCCCTTGGGCTTGGCCTCGGCGAAGCGCCGGGTGCGCAGGCCGTGCTCGTCGACCGCGATCAGCTCGCCCGGTTCGATCTCGCGGATGAACGAGGCGCCGACGATGTCGAGGGCGGCGGTCTCGCTCGCCACCACCCAACCGCGCTCCAGGCGGCCGAGCACGAGGGGCCGGATGCCCTGGGGGTCGCGCGCGGCGTAGAGCGTGGTCTCGTCCATGAAGACCAGCGAGAAGGCGCCCTTGACCTCGGGCAACACCTGCATCGCGGTCTGTTCCAGGGACAGGTCGGGACTGCCGGCCAGGAGCGACGCGAGCAGGTCGGTGTCGCTGCTGGCCTCGATCCGGCCCTGGTAGGGGTAGTTGAGCTCGCCGCTGTCGGGGCCCTGCTCGGCGACCAGACGGGACAGCTCACCCGTGTTGGTGAGGTTTCCGTTGTGGCCGAGCGCGATGCTTCCGGTCGCGGTGGCCCGGAAGGTCGGCTGGGCGTTCTCCCAGACGGACGATCCGGTGGTCGAGTAGCGGGCATGGCCTACGGCCATGTGCCCGCGGAGCGAGCCCAGGGTGGTTTCGTCGAAGACCTGGGAGACCAGGCCCATGTCCTTGAAGACCAGGATCTGGGATCCGTTGCTCACAGCTATGCCGGCGGATTCCGTCCCGCGGTGCTGCAAAGCGTAGAGACCGAAATAGGTGAGTTTTGCGACCTCTTCGCCGGGGGCCCAGACGCCGAAGACGCCGCAGGCGTCCTGCGGGCCCTTCTCGCCGGGGAAGAGATCGTGGTTGAGTCGTCCATCGCCACGTGGCACGTGATCGAGTCTACGACAGGGCCGGATCGGTCGCGGATCACCCCATCAGTGGCAGGTATCCGGACAAGTCGCTCCGTTCCCCACTGGCCAGGACCCGGCCGTCGTCGACGGCGTCCGCCCAGGTCAGACGGCCGGTGGCGAGGCGGATCCAGGTCCTTGGGTCGGTCTCGACCACGTTGGGCGGAACGCCCCGAGTGTGCCGGGGTCCTGTGACGCACTGCACTACGGCGAACGGCGGGACGCGGACCTCGACGGAGTGTCCGGGGGCGCGGACGGCGAGTGCGTCGGCCAGCGCGCGGACCACGGTGCCCAGCGCGTGGCGGTCGTGCGGGAAGGGCTCGCCGGTGGCCCGCTCCAGGTCGTCGCTGTGCACGACGCCCTCGACGAGGCGGGTGACGAGCATGTCGGTGAGGCGCATCGGGCCGATCCGGGTGATCGTCGTGCGGGTGTCCGGGACCCCGTCCAGGGCGGCGATCGCGGCGTCGACGCAGTCGGCGGGGGTGCGGCCGGCCTCGGCCATGTCGTCGGCGATGGCGGAGATCACCTCGGCGTACGCGGTGGTGCCGTTCGCCCACTGCTCGACGGTGATCGGCGGGCCGGTCGGGACGGGTTCGGCGAGCCAGCGTGGAACCGCCTCGACGCTCGCGGCCATGTGGCCGACCAGGTTGGCGGTGGACCAGCCGGTCAGCCCGGAGGGGGCGGCGAGTTGCTCCGGGGTCAGCCGCGCCGTGACCTCGGCCATCGCGCGCCACTCGGCGATCAGCGCGGCACGCACCTTGACCGGATCGACCTTGCGGGGGCGGGGGGCGGCGGGGCGGTTCGTCATGGGTGCAGGTTAGAGGGCGGTGCGCGGGCGGGGTGGAGGGTTTTCGGCGGGGCGTAGGCGATTCGTTTCTGCACGGATTCGCCGCGCGCTCGCCCGCCGCAGCCGGCGGTCCGTGACGCTGGGGACATGAGCGATTACGGGGATCCCGGCCGGGTCGAGGCGATCGCGGCCGAGTTGGCCGGGGCGGCGAAGCGGGTGCCGCCCGTCTCGACGGCGGTCGACTGGCGCGGCGGGGCGGCGGAGGCGTTCGCGGCCCGGGCACAGGTCTGGCGGCGGGAGTGTGCGGCGACGGAGCCGGCGGTGCTGGCCGTGGTCGAGGCGCTGCGGGCGCACGCGGCGGCGATACGGGCCGCGCTGGGCCGGATCGCGGCGAACGAGCGGGCGGCTCGGGAAAAGGCGGTGTCGGGAGCGCCCGGGGCGGATGCGGCGGAGCGTTTTCCGGCGTCGGGCAGCGCGGCGTGGTTGGACGAGCGGTGGGCGGCGCGGTGATCGCCGGGTTCGCCGCCGCGCCGGGTGCTCTGGTCGCGCTCGCGGGTCGGTTGCGGGCGGTGGCGCGGGAGGTGTGGGGGCTGCGCGAGCGGGTGGCGGCGGTCGATGTCGCGGCGAGCCGCCCGTTGGCGCCGGAGACCTTCGAGGTGCTGCGGACCCGGCTTCGGGAGGCGGTGGAAACGCTGGATCGGGCCGAGCGCGGCGGGGTGGATCTGGCCGATCGGCTGGTCGACAACGCCCGGTCCTACGCGGAGGCGGACGACGCCGCGGCCGGCCGGCTGCTCGACCTGGCGTCGGCGGGCGGGCCGCCCGCGGGGCCCGGGCCGGCCGGCGGGTGGAACCGCGCGGGCGAGCCGTCGTTCGCGCCGCCGGAGGTGTACGACGGGCCGTACGCGGTCCGGCCGATCGGTCGTGGGGCGGGCGTCGTGCGGGTCGCGGCGCCGAGGCCGGAGCCGGGCGAGGAGGAGATCGTGGCCCGGGCGAAGCGGTGGGCCGACCTGGGGTTGGGCTACAGCATGAGCGGGTTCCACGAGGGCTACCGCACGGACTGCTCGGGGCTGGTCTCGATGGCCTGGGGACTGCCGCCGCCGGGGCTGACCACGGTGACCCTGCCGGAGGTGTCGCACCCGATCGGCAGGGACGACCTGCGGCCCGGCGACATCCTGCTCAACACCGCGCCGGGCGCGGCCGGCCACACGCTGATCTTCGCGGGCTGGGCGGACGCGGCGCACACGAGGTACCACGCGTACGAGGAGAGTTCCGGGAAGGGCGCGCACCACGGCACGATCCCCTATCCGTACTGGCCCGGGCACGGCACGTTCCGGCCGTATCGGCTGGGGGCGTAGGGACGGCGGCGCCCGGGAGACGGCGATGCCCGTGAGGGATGCACGAGACACCCCTCACGGGCGGGAGAGTCGCCGCTCAGCCGAACAGGGCCTTCAGGGTCCGCTCGTGGGCGGTGCGCAGTTCGTCCAGCGCCACCGTGAAGTGGCCCTGGAAGTCGAGCGTGTCGCCGTCGACCACACCGATCCGGGCGCACGGCAGGCCGCGCACCTTGCACATGTCGGAGAAGCGCATCTCCTCGCTCCTGGGCACCGCGACGATCGCCCGGCCCGCCGACTCGCTGAACAGCGCGACGGTCGGGTCGAGGTCCTCCGCCAGCACCACCCGCGCGCCGTGGCCGCCGGTCAGGCACGCCTCGACCAGGGCCTGGGCCAGACCGCCGTCGGCGAGGTCGTGCGCGGCGTCGACCATGCCGTCCCGCGAGCCCGCGATCAGGATCTCGGCGAGCAGCCGCTCGCGCTCCAGGTCCACCCTCGGCGGCAGGCCGCCGAGGTGGTCGTGGGCCACCTGCGCCCACGCCGAGCCGGACAGTTCCTCGTGCGTGTCGCCCAGGAGCAGGATGATCTGCCCCTCCTCGGCGAAGCCGACCGGCGTGCGCCGCTCGACGTCGTCGATCACGCCGAGCACGCCGACCACCGGGGTCGGGTGGATCGCCGTCTCGCCGGTCTGGTTGTAGAACGACACGTTGCCGCCGGTCACCGGCGTGCCCAGGACCTGGCACGCGTCCGCCAGACCGCGCGTGGTCTCGGCGAACTGCCACATCACCGCCGGGTCCTCGGGCGAGCCGAAGTTCAGGCAGTCGGTGACGGCCAGCGGCCTGGCGCCGGTGGTGGCCACGTTGCGATACGCCTCGGCCAGCGCGAGCTGGGCGCCGGTGTACGGGTCGAGCTTGCAGAAGCGGCCGTTGCCGTCGGTGGCGAGCGCCACACCCAGGCCGGTCTCCTCGTCGATGCGGACCATGCCGGAGTCCTCCGGCTGGGCCAGCACGGTGTTGCCGAGCACGTAGCGGTCGTACTGGTCGGTGACCCACGACTTGTCCGCCAGGTTCGGCGAGGCGACCAGGTCGAGCAGGGCCGCCTTCAGCTCGTCGGCGGTGCCCGGGCGGGGCAGCCGCTCGGCCGCGTCGGCCTGGAGGGTGTCCTGCCACTGCGGGCGCGCGTACGGCCGCTCGTAGACCGGGCCCTCGTGCGCGACGGTGCGCGGCGGCACGTCGACGATCTGCTCGCCGTGCCAGAAGATCTCCAGCCGGTCGCCCTCGGTGACCTCGCCGACGACGGTGGCGATGACATCCCACTTGTCGCAGATCTCCATGAAGCGGGCCACGTGGGCCGGCTCCACGACGGCGCACATCCGCTCCTGCGACTCGCTCATCAGGATCTCTTCGGGCGAGAGCGTGTGGTCGCGCAGCGGAACGGTGTCCAACTCGACCCGCATGCCGCCGGACCCGGCCGAGGCCAGCTCCGAGGTGGCGCAGGACAGGCCCGCGCCGCCGAGGTCCTGGATGCCCGCGACCAGGTGCTCGCGGAACAGCTCCAGGGTGCACTCGATCAGCAGCTTCTCCTGGAACGGGTCGCCGACCTGGACGGCCGGGCGTTTGGCGGGGCCATCCGCGTCGAACGTCTCCGAGGCCAGGACCGAGACGCCGCCGATCCCGTCGCCGCCGGTGCGGGCGCCGTAGAGGATCACCAGGTTGCCCGCGCCGGACGCCTGCGCGAGGTGGATGTCCTCGTGCTTCATCACGCCCACGCACAGCGCGTTGACCAGCGGGTTTCCCTGGTAGCAGGGGTCGAAGACGATCTCGCCGCCGATGTTGGGCAGACCCAGGCAGTTGCCGTAGCCGCCGATGCCCGCGACCACGCCGGGCAGCACGCGCCGGGTGTCGGGGTGTTCGGCCGCGCCGAAGCGCAGCGGGTCCATCACCGCGACCGGGCGGGCGCCCATCGCCAGGATGTCGCGCACGATGCCACCGATCCCGGTCGCGGCGCCCTGGTAGGGCTCCACGTAGGACGGGTGGTTGTGCGACTCGACCTTGAAGGTCACCGCGTAGCCCTGGCCGACGTCGACGACGCCGGCGTTCTCGCCGATGCCCACGAGCATCGCGTCGTTCTCGGGCATCTTGTCGCCGAACTGGCGCAGGTGCACCTTGCTCGACTTGTACGAACAGTGCTCGGACCACATCACCGAGTACATGGCCAGCTCGGAGGAGGTCGGCCGGCGGCCCAGGATCTCCCGGATGCGGGTGTACTCGTCCGGCTTGAGGCCGAGTTCGGCGAAGGGCTGCTCGACGTCGGGGTGTTCGAGCGCGTTCTTGACGGTGTCGAGGCTCATCAGGCGTTCACCAGGCGCTTCAGGATCGAGGTGAAGAAGGGGAGGCCCTCGGTCGTGGGACCGGTCAGCGGCTCCACCGCGTGCTCGGGGTGCGGCATCAGACCGACCACGTTCCCGGCCGCGTTGCTGATGCCGGCGATGTCGCGGCGCGAACCGTTCGGGTTGAGGTCCAGGTAGCGGGCGATCACCCGGCCCTCGGCCTCCAGCATGTCCAGGGTGCGCTCGTCGGCGACGAAACCGCCTTCACCGTTCTTGAGCGGAACGGTGATCTCCTGTCCGGGCTCGAAGTCCGACGTCCATGCGGTGGACGTGTTCTCGATCCGCAGCTTTTGGTCCCGACAGATGAAGTGGAGGTGGTCGTTGCGGGTGAGCGCGCCCGGCAGCAGGTGCGATTCGCAAAGAATTTGGAAACCGTTGCAGATGCCCAATACCGGAAGACCGGCCTGCGCCTGCTCGATCACCGATTCCATGACCGGCGAGAAGCGCGAGATGGCTCCGCAACGCAGGTAGTCGCCGTACGAGAATCCGCCGGGCAGGACGACCGCGTCGACCTGCTGGAGGTTCTTGTCCTTGTGCCACAGGGCGATCGGCTCGGCACCGGCGATGCGCACCGCACGCCGGGCGTCGTGGTCGTCGAGCGAACCG
Organism: Embleya hyalina; assembly: GCF_003967355.1. Lineage (GTDB taxonomy): Bacteria > Actinomycetota > Actinomycetes > Streptomycetales > Streptomycetaceae > Embleya > Embleya hyalina. The sequence continues at coordinate 566,803 of NZ_BIFH01000015.1, forward strand.
GGGAAGGTGACGACGCCGACGCGGATCGTCACTTCTCCCCCTCCGCCTCGACGCGGACGGTGAAGTCCTCGATCACGGTGTTGGCGAGGAAGGACTCGGCGGCTTCGCGGATGCGGGCGAGGGCGGCCTCGTCGACCGGTCCCTCCAGCTCCAGCTCGAAACGCTTGCCCTGGCGGACGTCGGTGATTCCGTCGAATCCCAGCCGCGGCAGCGCGCGCTGCACGGCCTGTCCCTGGGGGTCGAGGATTTCCGGCTTGAGCATGACGTCGACGACGACGCGTGCCACAGGCACTCCCACTGTGATGGTTCGGGCCGGTCGTCCGTATCGCGGGATACGGGGGGTCGGACCCTGCTGCTGGATCGGGTCGGTCGACGCCGGCACCCGATGGATCGGCGGTATCAGGGTACCGGCCGCCTCCGGGCGACCCGTCCCGGCGCCGAGTTATCCACAGCTTTGGGGTTGTCCACAGGGGGGTCGACCGGGTCCCGATGTCAATAAATCGCCTTCAAACGGGCAATGTGCCCCGCCTGGGCTCGTCCGGCGAACGACTCGGCCTCGCGTTGTCCACAGGCTGTGGATCAAACCGGCGACACTCGGGACACGCCCGCCCTCGCGCGGCGAGAGGAATATCTCGCGTATCGTGAAAACGAATCGCCGACCGGTAAATTAGCGCTTACCGAACCGGAGAACAGCGGACACACCGCAACGGTTCGCGTTTAGCGCCTAGACTCGGCAATGTAGTTTTGTTTTTCGCCTCGGTGCTATCACCCGAGAGGACACCGCCATGGCCCAGCGTGTAGTCGTCAGCCTGCACGACGACATCGACGGAAGCGAGGCCACGGAAACCATCCGTTTCGGCCTCGACGGCAAGTCGTATGAAATCGACCTTTCGGAAGAGCACGTTCAGCAGATGCGGGATGCGCTGGCTCCTTATCTCGCGGTCGCGCGGCGTACCGCGCGCACCGGAAAGCCCTTCCGCCAGACGACCGTCACCTCCGACCCCGCGGCGGTACGGGCCTGGGCCCGTGCGCGCGGGATGGACGTACCCGCCCGCGGGCGCATCCCGGCCCGGGTATACGCGGAATTCGAGGCCGCCAACACCGCGAACTGAGCGCGCCTTCGCACCGGCGACCGACGTCACACGTGTCCGACCCGGCCACCTCTCGGCCCCCGTCCCCGCCCGCGGCGGAGCGGGGGCCGGGGTCGCTCCGGAAGAACTTTCCCTGGCAAATCCGGACATCCGTGATGATCCGACTCCGGAGCGTACTGGGCACCCTCGGGGGTCCTATAGAGTTCTCTTGCACCCGGGAAACCGGGGAACACACGCAGGCGTAGCTCAGTGGTAGAGCGCCCCCTTTCCAAGGGGGAGACGCAGTGTTCAATTCCTGTCGCCTGCTCTGCTCGACCCCTCGAACCGAGGTCGGTGGCAACCACCTCCGCGGATCGGGTAGGGTTGGGGACACAACGCGGGGCAACGCCCCGAGTCGTGCGGACGTGGCTCAGTTGGTAGAGCATCACCTTGCCAAGGTGAGGGTCGCGAGTTCGAATCTCGTCGTCCGCTCCATGAGAAGGCCGGATCACTTATGTGATCCGGCCTTTTCGTCGTGTTCGCCGAGTCCGCCGGGCAAGGCGGCCGAATAGCGCCCCCGGCCGTCCCGACGGGTGTCGGGACGGCCGGGAATCCGCGTCCGTCGGGCTCGATCGATCAGGTCCAGCGGTTGCCGGTCAGTCGCTCGTACACCTCGACGTACTTCTCGTGCGTGCGCGCGACGATCTCCTCGGGCATGTCCGGCGGCGGGGTGTCCGCCACGCGGTCCCAGCCCGACTCGGGCGAGGTGAGCCAGTCGCGCACGTACTGCTTGTCGAAGGACGGCTGGGCGTGCCCCGGTGCCCAGCGGTCGGCGGGCCAGTAGCGGGACGAGTCGGGGGTCAACACCTCGTCGGCGAGCACCAGGCCGCCCGCCGGGTCGAGGCCGAACTCGAACTTGGTGTCGGCCAGGACGAGCCCGCGCCCGCGCGCGATGTCCCGGGCCCGGCCGTAGACGGAGAGCGTGGCCCGGCGCAGCGCGTCGGCCAGTTCGGCGCCGTGCCGCTCGGCGACGTACGCGAAGGAGACGTTCTCGTCGTGCTCGCCGACCTCGGCCTTGGTGGCCGGGGTGAAGATCGGCTCGGGCAACTCGGAGCCCTCGGTCAGGCCCTCGGGCAGCGCGACGCCGCACACCGAGCCCGAGGCGCGGTACTCCACCGTGCCGGAGCCGGCCAGGTAGCCGCGCGCCACACACTCGACCGGCACCATGTCCAGGCGGCGGCACACCAGGGTGCGGCCGGCCCAGTCGGCGGGGGCGCCGGCGGGCACCTCGGTGGACGACACGTGGTTCGGATACAGGTCCGCCAGCAGGTCGAACCACCACAGCGACAGGCTCGTGAGGATCCGGCCCTTGTCCGGGATCCCGGGCTCCAGGACCCAGTCGTAGGCGGAGATCCGGTCGCTCGCCACCATCACGAGGTTGTCGTCGACGTCGGTGTACAGATCGCGCACCTTGCCGGTGTGGATGTGGGTCAGACCGGGAACCTCGACCGGCTCGGGCTTGGTGACGAATCCGCTCACGGAACCAGCGCTTTCTTGGGGTGTGGTGGGGCAGGGTGAGTCTTTCACGGGCCCCACCGCGGACCCGAGGGCGTCAGGCCGCCGAGCCGTCGGGGTGGACCGGCTCGCGGGTGGCGATCCCGATCCGGGCCAGCCAGGCGCGCAGCGGGGCGTCGTTGCGCTCGTCGACGGCACGGGTGATCAGCGTCGCCAGGTCGACCGCGCGGCCGGAGCCGTCGACCAGGACCGGGCCGTCCAGCCAGTCCACCGCCGGGTGCATCCGGCCGGTGTCCAGGGCCGCGCACGCGACCACCGCGAACAGGTGGTCGGCGGCCTTGCGGTGGTCCTCGTCCGGATCCCGGCGCAGCACCGCCAGGGCGTCGTCGACGGGGGCCGCGAACGCCGCGGCGCGGGCCCGCCACACCGGCTCGATGACCGCGTCGGGGTAGTCGCCCCACGAGACCGGGTCCGGGGTGGGTCCGTCGGCGAAGATGCCCGCCGCGAGCCGGGAGATCTCGCCGTCCATGGCGACCGGGTCGGCGAGCAGGTCGCCGGCGGCGCGCTCGCCCAGGCGGGCGCCGAACGCGTCGGCGAGCCGGTCGCGCCGGGACAACTCGGTCAGCGCCGAGACCACACCCGCCATCAGCGCGTCCGGGCGCCGGCCGATCGCCCAGGCGGGAGCGGCGAGCCGGGTCAGCAGGCGGTCCCAGCCGGCGTAGGCCAGGCCGACCTGTTCGTGCGCGGTGGCGCGCAGTTCGGGCTCCAGCGGGATGGCCAGGGCCGCCGCGCCGACCGCGATCTCCCGCTCCATCAGTTCGGCGTGGCCCTGGCACAGGCCCAGCAGTTGGCGGGCGAAGGAGCGGGAGAGCCGGCGGGCCGGGCGCAGCGGGGCCGGGCCGAGCGGGCGCCGTACGTCGGCGACCGCGTCGAGGCGGCGGACCCAGCGGCGGGCACCGGCGACCACCGGTTCGGCCGACGCCTCGGTGCCCGCCACGACGGGGGCCAGCAGGGCTCGCAACTCGCCCACCCGCAGCCACCACAGGAATGGCGCGCCGACCACCAGGACGGTGCGCCGGGGCCGGCGGGGGTCGGGTTCCAGCCAGCTGTCGCATTCCGGGCACAATCGGATGCCGTCGGGCACCGGCACGTCCAGGCGCTCGGCCAGCTCGCGCACCATCGTGTGCAGTTCCGGCGCGTCGTCCGGGGCCAGCGCGACCGCCGGGACACCGCTGCGGCGCACCAGCGCCAGGTCGAGCGCGACCCAGCCGAGGATGGCCACGATGGCCACCGCCAAGACGGCGAGCAGCGTGCCCGGGGCACTCTCGCCGAAGGTGCGCGACGCCCAGTACACCAGCAGGCCGGCGGCCGTCAGCGCAGCCAGGACGGCTCCGTTGCGCACCCACAGCACCGCGCGCGCCCGCGCGCGCGCCTCGGCCAGCGCCAGTGGTTCGGCCGACTCGCCCACACGCATCGCCCCCATCCGATCCTGGATCCGGGGATCACTCGTCCGGGTCGTCGGTCACGACCCGCGGTGCTCGCACGATAATGCGACGAGTTCGGGTGTTCAGCCGCTTCCGGCCGAACACCATCCCTGCGAGTGAGATCCGGGGCCGGACGGCTGTGTGGGTTTGAGCCGACCGGTAAAGGGGCCGAACGGCCGAATTCAGCCCCGGGGCGGGTATCCGGCGACCGAGATCTCGCCCCGGCTCGCCTTGGCGGCGATGTCGGTGCGGTGGTGCGAGCCGGGCAGGCCGATCAGGGCCACCCCCTCGTACGCGTGCTGCCGGGCCTGCTCCAGCGTCGCCCCGGTGCCGGTGATCGAGAGCACCCGGCCGCCGGAGGACAACACCTCGCCGGCCTCGCCGCGGCGGGTGCCGCCGTGCAGGACGTAGGTGTGCGGGAGCTTGGCCACCTCGGCCAGGCCCTTGATCGGGTCGCCCGTGCGCGGGGTGGCGGGGTAGTTCTCGGCGGCCACCACCACGGTCACGGCCGCGCCCTCGTGCCAGCGCAGCGGCTCCAGCTCACCCAGTCGCCCGGTCGCGGCGGCGTGCAGCACGCCGGCCAGCGGGGTGGCCAGGCTCGCCAGCACGACCTGGGTCTCGGGGTCGCCGAAGCGGCAGTTGTACTCGATCACGCGCGGGCCGCGCGAGGTGAGCGCCAGGCCGATGAACAACACGCCGGAGAACGGGGTGCCGCGGCGGCGCATCTCGTCCACGGTGGGCTGGGCGACGGTGCGCACCAGGTCCTCGGTCAGGCCCTCGGGGGCCCACGGGAGCGGGGTGTACGCGCCCATGCCCCCGGTGTTGGGGCCCGCGTCCTCGTCGCCGACCCGCTTGAAGTCCTGGGCGGGCTGGAGGGCCACCACGTCGTCGCCGTCGCAGAGCACGAACAGCGAGACCTCGGGGCCGTCCAGGAACTCCTCGATCACCACCCGGTCGCAGGACGCGGCGTGCGCGCGGGCGACGTCGAGGTCGTCGGTGACCACGACGCCCTTGCCGGCGGCGAGGCCGTCGTCCTTGACCACGTAGGGCGGCCCGAACGCGTCGAGGGCGCGGTCGGCCTCCTCGGCGGTGACGCACACGTAGCTGCGGGCGGTGGGCACGCCGGCGGCGGCCATCACCTCCTTGGCGAACGCCTTGGAGCCTTCCAGACGCGCGGCGGTGCCGGACGGGCCGAAGCAGTCGATGCCCCGCGCGCGCACGGCGTCCGCGACCCCGGCGACCAGCGGGGCCTCGGGGCCGACGACGACGAGGTCGACGCCGAGGCGCTGGGCGAGGTCGGCGACGTCCCCGGCGTTGAGGGCGTCGACCTGGCGCAGTTCGGCCACCTGGGCGATGCCGGCGTTGCCGGGCGCGCAGTAGACGGCGGACACCGCGGAGTCGAGGGAGAGCGAGCGGCACAGGGCGTGCTCACGGGCACCGCTGCCAATCACGAGGACCTTCACACGGGCAGCCTAGTGGCACGCCCGGCGGCGGATGCCCTCGCGCTCAGGCGAAGACGACCATCGCGCCCAGGGTCACGCTCTCCTGGGCGGCTGCGTACAGGGTCGCCCAGACGAAACGTTCGCGCGCGAACGGGGCGCCGTCGTAGGTCGGCGTCGGCCTGGGCGGGTCGAGCAGGTCCACGCCGATGTACGGAGCCAGGTCCTCCAGCTCGCGCAGCATGCCCAGGCTGGAGCCGAGCGGCCCGCCGTCCTCGGGCAGCGGGTCGTCCATCAGCGGTTGCGGGAAGTCGATCGGCAGGTAGGCGCCGGCGTGGTCGTAGTGCCACACCAGGTGGGAGAACTGGGCGGCCGCCTCGAAGGTCTCCAGGAGGCGGTCGTAGTCCTCGCCCAGCCGCTCCACCGGGGTGACCGGGAACCCCGTGCGGTGCAGCAGGTAGGCGCGGCGCAGGTAGTGCAGCGACTCGTGGTCGAACGCGCCCGCGAGTCGCACCTCGGCGGTACCCGGCTGCCAGGTGCGCACCGGCACGGTGGGCAGGCCGTGGCCCACCAGCGCGGCGTCGTAGGCGGCCAGCTCGTCGCGGAACGGATTCTCCGGGTTGTGACACAGCGCGTCCACCAGCGGAACGAGCCAGACGTCACAATCCACGGTGCAGCTCCCGGTCCTGTCGATCCCACGCGGCGGGTTACCGGCGCCACCGTACCGCCACCGCGCCGGACCGCATCCGATGGGCAAGCGTCAGTGCGCGTCAGCGAGTTCGCGGGCGAGCCGGCGACCGGCCGAGGTGTAGTCGCGCATCAGGGCCATCGAAGCCTCCGCGTCGCGCGCGGCGACCCGGTCGGCGAGTTCGCGATAGCGGCCCCAGCCCGACGCGGTCGGCGGGGCGTCGCGCAGGTAGGGGACGATGTACATCCAGGCCTGGACCCGGAAGACCGCGAGCACGTCCGCGAGTCGGCGATTGCCGCTCCAGCGACCCAGTTCGCCGAAGAACCGCCGGTCGAGCAGCGCGACCTCGGACACGTCGCCGTTCCAGTGCGCGCCGTCGAGTCGGTCGCCGAGCGTGCGCAGCACCGGCATCGCCTCGTCCGGCGCGGTCCGGGCGATCCGACCGATCAGCGGCACGCCCAGCAGACGGCGCGACTCGACGATCTCGGCGAAGTCGGTCCAGGTGAACCGGCAGACCTGGAAGCCGCGATGGTGGCCGCCGAGCAGCAGGCCCTGCGCGGCCAGCTGGATCAGGGCCTCGCGCACGGGGGTCGCCGAGACCCCGAAACGTTGCGCGGTCTCGTTGACGGTGAGCGAGGTACCCGCCGGCAGCCGGCCCGTCACCAGGTCGTCGCTCAACACCTCGGCGATCTCCTGGCGCAGGCTGATCCGCCGCAACGGGGCCTGAGCACCGCCGGGATCGGCCGGGCCGAGAAACAGGCCGCCGTCTAAAACACTGCCCTGTGCCGACTGCACGCGGTCTCTTCTCGCCGGCCGTCGGCACCGTCGCGCCGACGGGCACCCGTCCGATCAAGTCGATCGCGTCGATCATATGAACCGATATCCGATTTGGGGAGCAACGTGCCCATCCGATTTCGCCCGGGACGCCGGGAGTCGGCGCCCGAAGGGGTGCGCGGGCGGCGAATACCGGGGGCGGAACCACGAAAAAGCCGTACCCGCGCCGAAGTCGGCGCGGGTACGGCCCGGTTCGCGAAGGCTACGCGCAGAACGCGTCGGCGACGGTCAGCGCCTCGTCCAGGATGGCCAGGCCCTCCTTGACCTCGGCGTCGGTGCTCGTGCACGGCGGCACCACGTGGGTGCGGTTCATGTTGACGAACGGCCACAGGCCGCGCGCCTTGCACGCCGCGGTGAACTCGTTCATCGGCTGCGCGGCGGGGCCCGCGGCGTTGTAGGCGACCAGCGGCTCGCGGGTCTCCTTGTTCCTGACCAGCTCGATCGCCCAGAACACGCCGAGGCCGCGCACCTCGCCGACGCTCGCGTGCCGTGCCGCCATCGCGCGCAGTTCGGGGCCGATCACGCTCTCCCCGAGCCGCTTGGCGTTCTCGACGATCTTCTCGTCGCGCATCGCGGTGATGGTCGCGACGGCGGCGGCGCAGGCCAGCGGGTGGCCGGAGTAGGTCAGGCCGCCCGGGTAGGGACGCTCGCGGAAGGTCTCGAAGATCCGGTCCGAGATGATCACGCCGCCGAGCGGGACGTAGCCGGAGTTGACGCCCTTGGCGAAGGTGATCAGGTCCGGGGTGATGTCCCAGTTGTCCACCGCGAACCACGCGCCGGTGCGGCCGAATCCGGCCATCACCTCGTCGGCGATGAAGATGATCCCGTACTTGTCGCACAGCGCCCGCACGCCCGCGAGGTAGCCGGGCGGCGGCACCAGGATGCCGGCGGTGCCGACCACGGTCTCCAGCACGATCGCGGCGATCGTCTGGGCGCCCTCGAACACGATGGTGTTCTCCAGGTGCGCCAGCGCGCGCTCGCACTCCTGCGCCTCGCCGTCGGCGTGGAACGCGGAGCGGTAGGCGTACGGGCCCCAGAAGTGCACGATGCCGGACACGCCGGTCTCGTTCGGCCAGCGGCGCGGGTCGCCGGTCAGCGCGATCGCGTTGGCGGTGGCGCCGTGGTACGAGCGGTAGGTGGAGAGCACCTTGTGCCGGCCGGTGTGCAGCCGCGCCATCCGGATCGCGTTCTCGTTCGCCTCGGCGCCGCCGTTGGTGAAGAAGACCCGGTTCAGGTCGCCGGGCGCGAGCTCGGTGATCAGCCGCGCGGCCTCGCTGCGGGCGTCGTTGGCGAAGGCCGGCTGGACCATGCACAGCTTGTCGGCCTGCGCCTTGATCGCCGCGACGACCTTGGGGTGCTGGTGTCCGATGTTGGTGTTGACCAGCTGGGACGCGAAGTCCAGGTACCGGTTGCCGTCGTAGTCCCAGAAGTAGGAACCCTCGGCGCCCGCGACCGCCAGCGGGCTGATGAGCCCCTGTGCGGACCAGGAGTGGAAGACGTGGGCGCGGTCGGCGTCGTATACGGCCTTCCCGGCCGCCGGGTCCAGAGTGCTCATGCGGCCACCCTAAGGCCGGGCAAACGCCGTCCGAAGCGACAGACTGTCAACGATCACGGGGTCCTGCCGACAGTGTGTCGGCAGGACCCCGCGTGGCCTCGACCCGCGCTACTTGCCGCGCAGCAGGCTGTTGATCTCGATGGTCTGCGTACGGCCGGGGCCGACGCCGATCGCCGAGATCGGGGCGCCGGACATCTCCTCCAGGGCCCGGACGTACGCCTGCGCGTTCTTGGGCAGGTCCGCGAAGGCGCGCGCGCCGGTGATGTCCTCGGTCCAGCCGGGCAACATCTCGTAGATCGGCTTCGCGTGGTGGAAGTCGGTCTGTGACATGGGCAGTTCGTCGTGCCGCACGCCGTCGATGTCGTACGCGACGCAGACCGGGATCCGCTCCCAGCCGGTGAGTACGTCCAGCTTGGTCAGGAAGAAGTCGGTGAGCCCGTTGACCCGCGTGGCATAGCGCGCGATGACCGCGTCGAACCAGCCGCAGCGCCGGTCGCGCCCGGTGGTCACGCCGCGCTCGTGGCCGATCCGGCGCAGCGCCTCGCCGTCCTCGTCGAAGAGTTCGGTCGGGAAGGGCCCGGCACCCACGCGCGTGGTGTACGCCTTGAGGATGCCGATCACACCGGTGATCTTGGTCGGGCCGATACCCGATCCGGCGCACGCGCCGCCGGCCGTGGGGTTGGACGAGGTGACGAACGGATAGGTGCCGTGGTCCACGTCCAACAGCGTGCCCTGACCGCCCTCCAACAGGACGACCTTGCCCTGGTCCAGGGCCTGGTTCAGGACCAGCGTGGTGTCGGCGACGTAGGGCCGCAGTCGGTCGGCGTAGCCGAGGTATTCCTCGACGATCTCCTCGACCTTCAGTTCGCGGCGGTTGTACATCTTGACCAGCATCTGGTTCTTGTCCGCCAGCGCGCTCTCGACCTTTTGGGTCAGGATGCCCGCGTCGAACAGGTCCTGGACGCGGATCCCGACCCGGTTGATCTTGTCGGCGTAGGACGGGCCGATGCCGCGTCCGGTGGTGCCGATCTTGCGCTTGCCGAGGAACCGTTCCGTCACCTTGTCCAGAGTGCGGTGGTACGGCGTGATCAGGTGCGCATTGCCCGAGATGAGCAACTTGGAGGTGTCGATGCCGCGTTCGACCAGGGTGCTGATCTCGTGCAGCAGCACCCCGGGGTCGACCACGACACCGTTGCCGATGACGGGCGTGCACTCGGGCGTGAGGATGCCGGAGGGCAGCAGGTGGAGGGCGTACTTCTGATCGCCGATGACAACGGTATGGCCGGCATTGTTGCCGCCCTGGTACCGAACCACGTAGTCGACGGATCCGCCGAGCAGGTCGGTAGCCTTCCCCTTGCCCTCGTCTCCCCATTGGGCGCCGACGAGTACGAGTGCGGGCATGAGGCGTACACCCCTTCCAGGCGGGGCATGTTTGACAACGGGAGCCCCGGACGGTCCAAGCCCCTTGACGCGATGCGCGGCAAGGGGCTCTTGCGGGGAGAGGTTACCTGAGGAAGGACGACCGGTGTCGGCCGAGCGCTCGCTGCTCGTGATCACGGACCCTGCGGCTCGCTCGGCGGACGGCGAATCCGTCCGGGTCGCGCTCGATGTTCTGCGGGCCTGCGCCCCCAGCAAGATCGTCATTCCCACCGACCCCGCCGACCTGCAGCGCGCCCTCGCGCGGCGCGGGCGTCGGCGTGTCGTGGTGATCGGCGGGGATGCCGGAGTACATGCCGTCGCCCGGTTACTGGATCGTGCGGGCGAGCTCGGCGAGACCCCGCTGGGCATCGTCCCGATCGACACCGGAAGCGGCCACGGGCTGGCCGAGGCGCTGGGCCTGCCGGCCGAGCCCGCCAAGGCGGCACGCGTGGCACTGGGCGAGAACGAACGTTCCTTCGACCTGATGTCGGACGACCTGGGCGGCCTCGCGCTGCGCTCGGTCCGGATCGGCCACGGCGTGCGCGCCGGCCGCGCCGGGCCGGCCGCGGGCATGGCCGGACGCGGCTGGCGCGGGTTGTGGGACCACGCCGCGCGGACCGTGTCGAGCACCGTCGGCGCCGCCGTCGGCCCCTCGGGACACCGGCTGCGGATCGAGGCGGACGGCCGGGTCGTGGCCGACACGGATCGCCCCGTGTTGTCCGTGCACCTGGGCTGCGACGGGTCGACCACGCCCGGCCCGAGGATGACGGAGGTCACAGTGAACGGGTACGGCGGCCGAAACGGAACACACGGGGCAAACGGCTCGAACGGCGCGGGCACGGCAACCGTGATGATCACCGGCCACCCGGGCGCGTCCCGCTTCGGCCCCAACCCGGCCCTCGACGCGCCGGTACAACTGCGCGCACACGAAATCACGGTACGCGGTCGCGACTTCACCTACGCCGCCGACGGCATGCCCACCGGCCCGGTCCACCTGCGCACCTGGACGGTACGCCCGACGGGCTGGCGCCTGTTCGTCCCGGCGTAGCACCGCGGCCGAACAGCAGCCGCAGCCAAAAAACGCCGGCCGGGCAAACCAACCAGCCCGGCCGGCGTTTGAGGCCAATCAGCCCGGCCGGCGCTTGAGCCCAACCAGCCCGGCCGGCGCTTGAGGCCAACCAGCCCGGCCGGCGTTTGAGGCCACCTCGGTCGGGGGCCGGGGGCTCAGCCCTCCAGGGCGTTGGCCCCCGTCGCGCTGCTGTCCCGCAGGAAGATGGTGCAGCGCGAGTACTCCTCCTCCTCGCCGATGGCGCCTGCGGCCCGCGCAAGCGCGTGCAGGGAGCGCAGGAACCCCCGGTTCGGCTCGTGCTCCCACGGCACCGGCCCGTGCCCGCGCCACCCCGCCCGCCGCAGCGCGTCCAGTCCGCGGTGGTAGCCCACCCGCGCGTAGGCGTAGGACTCGATCACGTTGCCCCGGCCGAAGGCTTCGTCGGCCAGGTCGGCCCAAGCGAGCGAGAAGGTCGGGAACTTCGCGGCCACCTCGGCCGCCGGCACGCCGTCCACGAGCAGCGCCAGCGGCTCGGGCTCCTCGGGAAGGTAGGTGGGGTCGGGTCCGCCGAAAAGGTTCTGGTCGATGGTCATGGACCCCATGATCGCCCATCACGCGCCGAGGCCCGCGACCTCGTGGTCGCGGGCCTCGGCGCGGATCGATGCCGATCGCGGGTGTCGGCTACTTCATCCGGGTGCCCGCGGAGCGCAGGTCGCGGCAGGCCTCGACGACCCGCTCGGCCATCCCGGTCTCGGCCGCCTTGCCGTACGAACGCGGGTCGTACAGCTTCTTGTTGCCGACCTCGCCGTCCACCTTGAGCACACCGTCGTAGTTGCGCAGCACGTGGTCGACGATCGGGCGGGTGAAGGCGTACTGGGTGTCGGTGTCGACGTTCATCTTGACCACGCCGTAGTCCAGCGCCTCGCGGATCTCCTCGAGCAGCGAGCCGGAACCGCCGTGGAAGACCAGGTCGAACGGCTTCTCCCGGCCGTACTTCGCGCCGACCGCGTCCTGGAGGTCCTTGAGGATGCTCGGCCGCAGCTTGACGTTGCCCGGCTTGTACACGCCGTGCACGTTGCCGAAGGTCGCGGCCAGCATGTAGCGGCCCTGCTCGCCCAGGCCGATCGCCTCGACGGTCTCCAGCGCGTCGGCCGCGGTGGTGTAGAGCTTGTCGTTGATCTCGTTGGCGACGCCGTCCTCCTCGCCGCCGACGACGCCGATCTCCAACTCCATGACGATCCGCGCGGCGGCGCACTTGGCGATCAGCTCACGGGCGATCTCCAGGTTCTCCGCCAGCGGTACGGCCGAGCCGTCCCACATGTGCGACTGGAACAGCGGGTCCTGCCCCTTGGCCACCCGCTCCGCGGAGATGTCGATCAGCGGGCGCATGAACCCGTCGAGCTTGTCCTTGGGGCAGTGGTCGGTATGCAGCGCGATGTTCACCGAGTACTTCTCGGCGATCACCTTCGCGTACTCGGCGAACGCGACCGAGCCCACCACCATGTCCTTGACGGTGGTGCCCGACAGGAACTCCGCGCCGCCCGTGGACACCTGGACGATGCCGTCGCTCTCCGCCTCGGCGAACCCGCGCAGCGCCGCGTTCAGGGTCTGGGACGAGGTCACGTTGATCGCCGGGTAGGCGAATCGACCGGCCTTGGCCCGGTCCAGCATCTCGGCGTAGACCTCGGGAGTTGCGATGGGCATGCGTGTGCTCCTTGTTGCTCGAGCCGGCGGTGATATGAGGGTTTCGGACACGGATGGCCGTATCCCCGCTTGCCGCCCATCCTGGCAGACCGTCCCGGTCGACACCGCATCCCGTCCGCCACGTTCGGCGGAGCGAACCGAGGATCCGACGGATCATCGAAGCGGTGCCGCGGAGGCCACACCGGGCTCGGAAAGATCTTCCGTACGAACTTTCGATCGGGCGCGACCATCCCATCGGACACGTGTCTCGGATGCGGCAGGCGGAGAGCGGCGGATCACAACGCTCGGAACCCGACGGCGCCGGCTTTCACGGCGCCCGGGGCTCCGGTTCGTCTTCGTTTTTCTTCCCCCCACCTTCCCCGGGGGACACCCCTGTCATGCACGTGTCCGCCATGAGCGCTGTCGCGAGGACGTCGGCCGGATCCGCGCCCGTCGACCCGCGCCGCGCGGCCGGGCCGGGCACCGCGAACGGACCCGGCGACACAAGGACTTCGAAGGCGGGCGCAACCCGCGGCGAGTCGAGACGTCTCCCTGACACGGGCCGTGCACAAGGGGTGGGGACGGTCCGACGACAGCGAAGGGGGCGGCGGGGCCGTGGCGCTGCTGAGCATGCCGGCATTCGGGGGCGACGAGCGATCGCCGGACTCCGCGTCCGACGACGCGACGGCCGGCGCCGCACCGCGTCGACCGCGGCTGCGCATCCTGCGGGGCGGTCGGGAGGAACCGCCGGCCCGGCCGACCCTGACCGAGCTCTACCACGCCCGACGGCTGGGCATGGTCCGGCTCTCCATCCTGCTCGTGGACGACCTCGGCACCGCCGAGGACGTGGTCCAGGACGCCTTCACCGCGTTGTACCGCCGCTTCGGCGAGGACCTGGACGACGTCGACAACGCGATGGCCTACCTGCGCACGTCGGTGGTCAACCTCTCCCGCTCGGTGTTGCGCCGGCGCCGTACGGCCCGTGCCTACGTCCCCCCGCACGAGCCGGCCGCCGCCTCGCCGGAGGACGCCGTGGTGCTCTCCGAGGAACATCTGCGGGTGCTCGGCGCAGTACAGCGCCTGGCCCCGCGACAGCGCGAGGTGCTCGTGCTGCGCTACTGGTCGGACATGACGGAGGCGCAGATCGCCGAAACGCTCGGACTCTCCCGTGGAGCGGTGAAGTCCACGGCGAGTCGTGCCATCGACGCCCTCGAAAAACTCATGAAGGACGAACAGTCGTGACCGAACCCAATGCGCGCGACGAATCGGTGGAGGACCTGCTGCGCGCGGCGATGGCGGCCCGGGCGGACACCGTCACCGCGCACCGACTGCGACCGCCGGCCCCGCCGCACGCCGACCGGTCCGCGCACTCCCGGTGGAAGAGCATCGGGCTCCCGCTGTCCGCGGTGCTCCTGGCCGCGGCGGTCGTCGGCGGGGTGTCCCTGGTGGGGGCGCCCACCACGAACCGGAGCACGCCGCTCCAGTCCCGGGTGCCCACACCGCCGCCCACCGCATTCGTGACGCCCTCCCCCGGCATGACGTCGGCGCTGCCGACGCACGACGCTCCGACCGACGTCCTCGAGGCGAACGGGACTCCGGAGTCGAGCACGGCGGAGTCGGAGGACACCCGGCCGGACACCCGCCCGACGACCCGGCCGCCGTCGTCGAAGCCGGCGAGCACCGCTCCCGGTTCGTCCACCAAGCCCAGGTCCGACGACGTCTCGGCGGTGAGGTTCCGGACCCAGCCGTCGTGGCGGGTCGTGCGGGCGGACGCCCGGCACGAGTGTGTGCTCGCCGACCCCGCGTACACCGGTGACTGCCTGGGTCACGGCGCCTGGGTCAGCGTCAGACCCGTCCCGGATGCCTCGGGAGGCTGGCCCGCCGAGGCAACCGTCGACAAGGACGACGGCGGGCCGACCCGGCCGTCGTGCATGCGCGACGGCGTCCCCGTCACGCCTTCGCCGCACGGGGGGCCGACCATGCGGCTGACCGCCAAGTCGACCGTGACGGTCGCCGGCCACCCCGCGAAGTACCGCTCCTGGACCGTGACATGCGCCGAAGTGGGGTCGTACGACATCCGGCTGTGGTGGCTGGTCGACCAGGGTGTGTACATCCACACCGTCGGGCTCCCGGCCGGCTCCGACATCGCCGACCGGGTGGTCGCGTCCCTCGATCTCTCCGGCTACAAGCCGCCGACGAGTTGACCGCCGGCCGGCGGGGCCGATCGCCGGTCAGCGATCCTCGGCGACCTTTTGTGCCGCCTTGCGGGCGGCGACCAGGATCGGGTCCCAAACCGGGGAGAACGGGGGCGCGTAGCCGAGGTCGAGCGAAGTGATCTCCTCGACCGTCATCCGGTGGGTGAGCGCGACGGCCGCGGTGTCGATGCGCTTGGCGGCGCCGTCGCGGCCGACGATCTGTACGCCGAGAAGTCGGCCGGTGATCCGCTCGGCGATCATCTTGACCCGCATCGACCGCGCGCCCGGGTAGTAGCCGGCCCGGCCGGTGGACTCGATGGTCGCGGTGACGAACTCGAAGCCGGCCGCCGCCGCGTCCTTCTCGCGCAGGCCGGTGCGGCCGATCTCCAGGTCGCACACCTTGCTGACGGCGGTGCCGACCACCCCGGGGAAGGTGGCGTAGTCGCCGCCGATGTTGGTGCCGATCACCCGGCCGTGTTTGTTCGCGTGGGTGCCGAGCGCGATGTGCCGGCGGCGGCCGGAGACGAGGTCGAGCACCTCGACGCAGTCGCCGCCGGCCCAGATGCCCTCGGCACCGCCGCCGACGCCGACCCGCATCCGCAGGTCGGTGGTCAGTCCGCCGCTCGCACCGAGCGGCAGACCGGCCGCGCGGGCGAGTTCGGTGGCGGGACGCACGCCCAGGCCCAGGACCACGATGTCGGCGGGGAACCGGCCGTCGGCGGTCAGCACGGCGCTCGCCCGACCGTCGGTCACCTCGATCCCCACCACCTCGGTCTCGGTCACCACGTCGATGTCCATGCCCTCCATGGCCTCGTGCACCAGCGCGCCCATGTCGGGGTCCAGGGTGGACATCGGCTGCGCGGAGCGGTCCACGACGGTGACCGCCAGGCCCTTGCGGACCATCGCCTCGGCCATCTCGATACCGATGTAACCGCCGCCGACCACCACCGCCCGGCGGTGTGCGGGGGCCAACCACTCGATCAGCTCGCGGGCGTCCTCCAGGGTCTGCACCCCGTGCACGCCGGGTGCGTCGATCCCGGGCAGCGGCGGCCGGATCGGCACCGCGCCGGTGGCCAGGACCAGCTGGTCGAAGCCGATCCGGTCGGCCCTGCCGGTGGTCAGGTCGCGGATCTCGACCGTGCGGCGATCCAGGTCGAGACCCTCCGCCTCGACGCCCAGGCGCAGGTCGATCCCCCGCTTGCGGTGCTCGTCGGGCGTGCGTGCGATCAGCGCGTCGGGGCCGTCCACGTCCCCGGAGACCAGATAGGGGATGCCGCACGCGGAGTACGAGGTGAACCGGCCCCGCTCGATCACCACGATCTCCAGGTCGTCCTCGCCGCGCCGCCGCCGGGCCTGCGAGGCCGCACTCATCCCGGCGGCGTCGCCGCCGATCACCACCAGCCGCTCGTTGCCCACGTGTCACCCCTGACTCTGTGTACGTACATGTGTCCGCGCAGGTGCGGACACCGCCGAAAACGGCCCTCGATCGCCGCGGGACGTCCCGACCCGGTAATGATGCGTGCCCGGAAGCGGGGACGGGTGACCACCCGAGCCGCCCGCGCACTACCCTCACAAGGTGGAATTCCAAGCTGTCAACGTCCTCGACGCGACGTCCCTCATCTCGACGTTCGGACTCATCGGCATCCTCGCGATCATCTTCGCCGAGACGGGTCTGCTGGTCGGGTTCTTCTTCCCCGGCGACTCGATGCTGTTCCTGGCCGGCGTCGCCGCGTCCTCGTCGGCGGACGAGATCGTCGGCACGTCCATCTCGCTGCCCTGGCTGCTCGTCGGGGCACCGCTGTGTGCGATCGCCGGTGCCCAGTTCGGCCACTTCCTGGGGGCCCGCTACGGCACGAAGATGTTCAGCAAACCGGACTCGAAGCTGTTCAAGACCGAGTACGTGACCAAGGCCGAGCAGTACTTCGAGAAGTTCGGCCCGGCCAAGGCGGTGCTGCTCGCCCGGTTCATCCCGATCGTCCGCACCTTCCTGAACCCGGTCGCCGGGGTGCTGGAGATGCCCGCCCGGACGTTCTTCCTCTGGAACGTCATCGGCGGCCTCGTGTGGACCGACGGCATCATCCTGCTCGGCTACAAGCTCGGTGACACGATCGGCAGCAGCATCGACAAATACCTGTTGCCGGGCGTTTTCGTCATCGTGCTCATCTCGGTGCTGCCGATCATCATCGAGGTCGTGCGCAGCAAGCGGGAGGCGAAGCGCGAAGCGGCTTCCTCGGGTAACTGAACACATACGCTCCGAAGCGGCGGTGCGCATTGGCGCGCCGCCGCTTTTTGTCGTCCCGGAGGATGTTCCGGGTACGGCACCGGCAATTGATCGGAATGAAATACGCGGGCGTACAACCTTTCCGGCTCGCCGTGCGTCGGGTCGCCGGACGGTCGGGGCAATGCGAAACACCCCGCCCCCGGACGGGGACCGGGAGCGGGGTGGACTCGGTACCGGCGGTGGCCGGGGCGGTGCCGTCCTCGGCGCCGCCCCGGCCACCGCCGGAGCGGCTGCGGGGACGGCGTCGAAGAAGAAGGTGGCCGCCGGGTCGGACGGGGAACCGACCCGGCGGCCCGAGGGGAAAGAGCAGAGTGTTCAACGCCCCGATCGGCACAGGACGACTCGGCCGCGAGAGCGCGGCGAGCGCATGCAGGGCGGCATACACGACGAATTCATACTTCCCCCCCGGGAAGTCCGGTCGACGGATGCGCCGACGTCGGAACTGGTTCGACAATATCCGAGACCGCGAAAAAAGCAATGGCCGTCCCATGAATGCGCAAGGCATCACACGGGACGGCCGACGGCGGAATGCGCGAGCGGGGCGGCTAATTCAGTTCGAGGTCTTCCAGGTGGTAGGCGACCCGATACTCGAGGCCGGCCTTTTCCACGGTGGGCGCGGCACCGCGCTCGACGATCACCGCGACCGCGACGACCTCGGCGCCGGCCTCGCGCAGGGCCTCGACGGCGGTCAGCACCGAGCCGCCCGTGGTGGAGGTGTCCTCGACCGCGAGCACCCGCCGGCCCCGCACGTCCGGGCCCTCGATCCGGCGCTGCAGGCCGTGCGCCTTGCCGGCCTTGCGCACCACGAACGCGTCCAGCCTGCGGCCCTGCGCGGCGGCGGCGTGCAGCATCGCCCCGGCGACCGGGTCGGCGCCCAGGGTCAGTCCGCCGACCGCGTCGAAGTCCAGGTCGGCGGTGAGGTCGAGCATGACCTTGCCGACCAGCGGCGCGGCCTCGCCGTCCAGGGTGATCCGGCGCAGGTCGACGTAGTAGTCCGCCTCCCGACCGGAGGACAGGACGACCCGGCCGTGCACGACGGCCTTGGTCTTGATCTGTTCGAGCAGCGCATCACGGTCGGAGGTCATGGCACGGGAGCCTATCGCCGCCGCGCACCCGGCCCGTTCAGGCTCGGCCGACGCGCTCGCGGCGGGCCCGCACCCGGACCAGGCGCCAGAGCACGACGGCGCCCAGCGCCGGGACCAGCACCCGGATCGCCCGGCGCGCGGCGCGGCCGCCGCCGTGTCCGACCTCGGACCACAGGTCCGCCTCGGAGCCGGGCTCGGCCGGACGCGGTGGCACGGGCCGGGTGCGGGGCGGCGTCGAGAACGGCTCGGCGAGCGGCCGGACCGGCTCGAACGGCGTGTCGGCCGCCGCCTCGGGCGCGAGTTCGTCGGCCAGCGCGGCGGCGAACAGGTCGGCCGCGCGGGCGAACGCGGCCTGCCGCGCGGCCTCGACCGAGCCGAACTCGCCCGGCTCGGCGGCGAATACGATCCGGGTCTCGCCGGCGTGCTCCGCGTCGTCGTCCTCGGCCGCGACGAGGTCGTACAGCCGCACCGTGAACTCGGCGTCGAGGCGGGCGGCCGGCGGCCCCTCGCCCCCGGCCGCGCCCGGCTCCTCGACCCCGACCACGGTCGCGATCAGCGCCAACGGCTCGGCCGCGGCGGCGAGCCGCAACAGGCCGCGGAAGGCGACGGTGTCGGCGCCGACCCGTACCCGCCAGCGGCCGGTCAGCACGACGCCCTCGGTACCGCCGCGGACCGGTTCCTCGGGCACCAGGCCCGGAATGCACCGCCCAAGGCGTTCGGCGTCGTGGAAGGTCTCCCAGACAGATCGGACCGGGATCGGCACGACGACTTCGTACTGCATCCGTTCTCCCCCGTTCGTGGCGACGGGCCGCCGTCCGACGACGCGCCCGCGCACCGACCCGGACGGTCGGTGTGTACCGCCCACCCCATCACATCCGCCGGTGCCGCCCGGTCGGTGCGTCGGGGTCGATCACCCTCGGCAGCGCCTCCGGGTCCGGGGCCGGGCGCGCCGGCTCCTCGGGCAACCACAACCGGCGAGCCCTCGGGTAGGCGACGGGCGCCACGATCACCGCGAACAACACGGTGGCGCCGGCCAGCGCGACCGCGGCTCCCGCCGGCCCCGAGCCGAGCGTGTGCGCACACCAGCGGGCCAGGAGCCAGGAGCCGCCCGCCGCACCGGCGGAGACCAGCGCCAGGCCCAGGTGGGTGCGCGCCACCCGGACCGTGTCCAGGCCGCGCAGCTTCCGGCGCAGCACCCGGGCCAGCCACACCAGGCCGATCACCTGCGCGACGCTGTATCCGGCGGCCATCCCGGTGACCGCCCACTCGGCGGGCAGCGTCCAGTAGGCGATCAGCGAGAACAACGCGCCGGCCAGGGTCATCGCCGCGTTGGCCCAGAACGGCGTGCGGGCGTCCTGTACCGCGTACAGGCCGCGCTGGATCAGGTATTGCCCCGAGTAGGCGATCAGTCCGGGTGCGAACGCGGTCAACATCAGGCCCATCGCCCGGGTGTCCGCCTCGGTGGTGATGCCGTGTTGGAAGACCACCGCGGTCACCTGCGGGCCGAGGGCGAGGAACAGGAACGACACCGGCACGATCACCAGCGCGTTCAGCCGCAGGCCCCGGGAGACCAACGCGCGGACCGTGGCGGGGTGTCCGTCGGCCGCCGCACGGCTGATCCGGGGCATCAGCATGGTCGCGATCGACACGGTGACCACGCCGTGCGGTACGACCCAGAGCAGTTGCGCGTTGGCGTAGGCGGTGTAGCCCACGCCGTGGCCGAGACCGGACTTCACCGCCTTGTCGGACACCTCGACCGCGAGCCGGGTCACCAGCCAGTAGCCCAGTTGCGAGACGCCGACCATGGCGACCGCCCAGCCGGCCATCCGCAGCGGCGCGCCCAGGCCGTGGCCGCGCCAGTCGAAGCGGGGCCGAAAGCGCACGCCCGCCGCGCGCAGGTACGGCACCAGGGTCAGCGCCTGTACGACGATGCCGAGTGTGGTGCCCAGGCCGAGGAGGCGGACCTGCGCCGGGGTGATGCCCTGCGCGTCCCGCACGTCGTGCGCGACCAGCAGGAAGGACCCGAAGACCGCGATCACCACGACGTTGTTCAGGATCGGCGTCCAGGCCATCGGCCCGAACCGCCCGCGCGCGTTGAGTACTTCGCCGACCAGCGCGAACATGCCGTAGAAGAGGATCTGCGGCAGGCACATCCGGGCCAGCGCGACGGTCAGTGTGCGCTGGGCGCCGTCGTAGTCCGCGTAGGCGGACACGATCGCGGGCGCCGCGAGCACGCCGGCGAGGGTGAGCACGAGCAGCAGGCAGCCCACCGCGGTGAGCAGCCGGTCGGTGTACCCGGCCCCGCCGTCCGCGTCGCGCCGGGCCGCGCGCACCAGTTGCGGCACCAGGACCGAGTTGAGCGCGCCGCCGACGAGCAGGATGTAGAGGATGTTGGGCACCGTGTTGGCCACGTTGTAGCCGTCGGCGAACAGGCCGGTGCCCAGCGCCGCGACCACGGTGGCGCTGCGGGCGAACCCGGTCAGGCGGGAGACCGCGGAGCCGAGCGCCAGGTTCGCGCCGCCGCGCAGCACCGATCGGCCGCCCGCCTTCTCGGTTCCGCCCCCCTGGCCCCGGCCCGGCGCCCGCTCGATCGAGCGCGCGGGTGCGTCCGCCGGCGTCTCGGACGCGGGCGGGCGATCCTCCGCACGAGCGTGCCGGCCCCCCGGTCGGCCCGAGACGACATGGCTCACAAACGTCTCCAATTCGGCCGCGTTCGGGGTTTCGGACATGCTCCCCCGTTGTCTGAGTGCCTGGGAGGCCACTTCCGTTGCATCCGAATTTGTTGGTGACGAAACCGTTCGCCCACGGGCTCTAAGGGTTTGCGGGGCTACCCCACCCGCATCACTCCGTCCCCTAGGAGACGTCCCGTGGTCACGCTGCTTCCGGCGCCGCCCGCCCGACCTTCCGTCACCGCAGTGCCCGCCGGCTCCGTCGCGCCCGCCGGGCCGGCCGACCGGGCGTTGCGGGTCGCCCCGCTGACCGAGGACGCGCACCTCGCGCACCTCGACGGGCGCGGCGACGCGGGGTTCCTGCAGTACCCCTCGTGGGCCGTGGTCAAGGAGGCGTGGCGCAGCGAGGGCATCGGCTGGTTCGACGCGAACGGCGCCGTGGTCGGCACGGCCCTGGTGCTGTACCGCAAGATGCCCAAGGTGCCGTACTGGTTCGCGTACCTCCCCGAGGGTCCGGTGATCGACTGGGCCGACCCGAACCCGCAGCGCTGGCTGGCGCCGCTGATCGAACACATGCGTGCCCGGCACGTGTTCACCGTGCGGATGGGCCCACCGCTGGCCCACCGGCGCTGGCAGGCGCAGACCGTCAAGGACGCGGTCCGGCACGGGCTCAAGCACCTGGATCGGGTCACCCCGGACGAGATCGACCCGCTCGGGGCGACGGTCGCGCTGCGACTGGGCGACCTGGGGTGGCGGGCCTCGGGCGACGGCGCGGACGCGCAGCCCCGGTACACCTTCGAGCTGCCGTTCGAGGGGCGGGCCCTGGACCAGGTCAAGGCGGGCTTCAACCAGGAGTGGAAGCGCGCGATCGCCAAGGCGGGCAAGGCCGGCGTGGACATCACCGTGGGCGGCTACGAGGACCTGCCCGCGTTCTTCGACCTGCTCCAGGTGACCGAGCGCCGCAACGGGTTCCGGCTGGGCCGCGAACTCCCGTACTACCAGCGGCAGTACCGGGCGCTGAACACCGAGGCGGCGGGTCGGATGAAGCTGTATCTGGCCCGGTTCGAGGACCGGCTCCTGGCCGCGCACACGCTGATCACCGCGGGCGAGCGGGTCTGGTACCAGACCGGCGCCTCCACCGACCACGGCCGAGGGGTGCGGCCCAGCCACGCGCTCCAGTGGCGGATGATCCAGGACGTGCACGAGCGCGGCATACCCGTCTACGACATGCGCGGGGTCAGTCCGGTGATCGACCCCGACGACCGGCTGTTCGGGGTGCTGCGCTGGAAGCTCGGTACGAACGGGCGCGTGGTGGAGAACCTGGGCGAGTGGGAGTACCCGGTGCAGCCCGCGCTGCACAAGGCGTTCCGCGCCTACATGTCGATCCGCTGAGCGGGTGGGCCACTCGCGGGCCGGGCTACTCGCGGGCGTAGTCGGCGATGCGCGGGTCGTTCAGGGTGGACGGCGGCACCTCCACCCGCGCCTCGTGCGGCGGGAACACGCTCGCGAGGGCCGCGCGGTCGGCGGCGAGGAACGGTACGACCGCCGGGTCCGGCGCGTCGTCGGCCGGCCGCGGCGCGGCCCCGGGCACGAGCGCGAGCGCGGCGAGCAGGAAGCCCCGATCCGCCGGGCCCGGCACGGTGATCCGGTAGGGCAGCGTGCGCAGCCCGGCGGCGCGCAGGCCCGCGTCGGCGCACCAGAACGCCCGGGGGTGCGCGTCGGGCGCGGGCGCGCGCACCACGATCCGGCCCGCCGGGCGCAGCACGGTGCGGGCCAGGCCGTAGAACTCCTGCGTGTACAGACGCGCGCCGGCGCCGACGGTGGGCCCGGGCAGGTCGGCGACCACCACGTCGAAGCGCTGGGCGGTCGCCCGTACCCACGCGAAGGCGTCCGCACCGACCACCCGCACCCGGGGGTCGGCGAACGCGTCGCCGGCGAGGGCGCGCAGGGCGGGATCGGTGCGGGCGGGCGCGGTCTCGGCGACGTGTGCGACCACGACCACCACGTCGCGCACCGCCGCGTAGCGCAGCACCTCGCGCAGGGCCAGCCCGTCGCCCCCGCCGAGCACGAGCACCCGTTCGTGTCGGCCGGCCATCGCCGGGTGCACCAGCGCCTGGGCGGTCTCGCTCGCCCCCGCGGCCGCCACCCGGCGCTCGCCGGCCACGTACATCTCGGGGCCGGCGGCGGTGCGGGTGACCACCACGTCCCCGCGGGCGGACACCACGTCGCCGTCGTAGAGGGCGTCGCGCGCGGCCCGTTCGAAGGCGGGCGTGTACAGCCAGGTCCCGGCGAGCAGGGCGAGCACGGCACCCACCGCGGCGTACATGCCCACCCGTGAGCGCACCGGCAGGTCGGCCCGGAACAACCACAACACCACGAGCGCGCCGGCGATCGCGTTGACCATGCCCGCGAGCACCACGGTGCGCAGTTGGCCCAGGTGCGGCAGAAGCAGGAACGGGAAGAGCAGGCCGCCGACCAGCGCGCCCACGTAGTCGGCCGCGAACAGGTCGGCCACCGCGCTGCCCGCCTCCTGCGGCCGGATCCGCTGGACGAGGGTCATCAGCAGCGGGATCTCGGCGCCGATCAGCAGCCCGAGCACGGCCGCGACGGCGATCATCGGCCAGCGGTAGACGTCGTACCAGGCGAACCCGGCGAACAGCACGGTCGCGCACATCCCGCCGCACGCGGCGAGCAGGATCTCGGCGGCCAGGAACGCGGGTGCCGCGCGGCGCACGAACGGCTTGGCGACGAGCGCGCCGACGCCCATCGCGAAGACCATCACCGACAACACGATCGAGGTCTCCACCACCGGATCACCCCCCAGCGTGCCGCCGAGCGTGGCCAGCGCGAGTTCGTAGACCAGGCCGCAGGCCGCGCAGACGAGGACGGCGAGCAGGACCACGAATCGCGCGGGCCCGGGGGCGATCGCGGTGGAGGGGGACCGGGCGGCCGACGCGCGCACGATCGTGGCGGCGCGCGGCGCTGGGGAGTTCACCCGGAGCACGCTAGGCGCGGAGCGCGCGGGGGGCGCCGAACGCGCCGACGGTTCACCCGATCCGACTACGCGTCGCGGGTGGGTGCGCCGGGTCCGCGCCCGAGCGGCCTCACATCGCGCGGCTCCGGGTGCTCACGATCCGGCATTCCTGCGGATACGTGTGCCACGTGGACCAGACCACGCCCGCCCCGCAGCGCTCCACCACGATCGCGGTGACCGCGTGGGGCAGCCCCGGATACTCGCCGATCAGGCCGTATCGGTGCCCGGTGGCCAGCGCGACGATCTCGCGCACCCGGGCCGCGAACACGGTGTCGCCGAGTTGCCGGGTCAGCGCGGTGAACTCGTACTCCCACCGACCGAGCCGGGTCGCCGCGCGGGCGGGCAACGGGGCGGCCGCGCCCGGCACGCACGCGACCGTCTCGGACACCGGCTCGGCCCCGCCCGGCTCGGGGGCGATCAGCACCTGGTGCGAGGCGCCGAGCAGGCGCAGGTCCAGCTTCAGTCCTTCGAGGTCGATGTCGCGCGCGGCCAACGCGGGAAGCGGCGGCATGCCCAGGCACCAGCCGAGGGCGTCCGCGCGGGTGTCGGTGTACGTGGTGGTGAGTGTGGCGTGCATTTCTCGCGCTCATCTGTCCGGGCAACGGGGAACACCCTCGGGAGGCTCCCGGGGCGACAATCGGCTGCAAACCAGGGGACATGACTCACCGTAGGTGCCCGAAGGCACACCGTCGTCACCCACGCAGGTGAAAGGCAATCACACGAACGGGTGAAGGGCGCCCTGTGAGCGGCGGGGTGTCGCAGGCGAGGATGGGCCCGAAGAGCCGACCCTCGCGAAGGAGCCGTACGGATGAACCGACCCCTGTTGGCCAGACACCTGGACGGCCTCGGCACGACGATCTTCGCCGAGATGTCCGCCCTCGCGCGCACCACGGGCGCGATCAACCTCGGCCAGGGTTTCCCCGACACCGACGGCCCGGCGGAGGTGATCGAGGCGGCCGTCGCGGCGATGCGCGACGGGGCGAATCAGTACCCGCCCGGCGACGGTATCCCGGATCTACGGCTGGCCGTGGCGGAGCACCGGCAGCGCTTCCACCGGCAGACGTTCGACCCGGACGGCGAGGTGCTGATCACCACCGGCGCCACCGAGGCGATCGCCGCCGCGCTGCTCGCGCTGCTCGAACCGGGCGACGAGGTGATCGCGCTCGAACCGTTCTACGACTCGTACGCGGCCTGCATCGCGATGGCCGGCGCCCGCCGGGTGGGCGTCACCCTGCGCCCTCCGCACTTTCGTCCGGACCTCGACGAACTGCGCGCGGCGGTCACCGACCGCACCCGGGTGATCATGCTCAACACCCCGCACAACCCGACCGGCACGGTGCTCACCCGGGCCGAGTTGGAGGCGATCGCCGCCGTCGCGATCGAGCACGACCTGATCGTGGTCACCGACGAGGTGTACGAACACCTGGTCTACACCGGCGAGCACATCCCGATCTCGACCCTGCCGGGCATGCGCGAGCGCACCGTCACCATCTCCTCGGCGGGCAAGACGTTCTCGTTCACCGGCTGGAAGGTCGGCTGGGTGTGCGCGCCGAGGGAGCTGATCGCGGCGGTGCGCACGACCAAGCAGTTCCTGACCTACACCTCGGGCGCCCCGTTCCAGCCCGCGATCGCACACGCGCTGCGCCTGCCGGACACGTACTTCGACGGGCTGCGCGAGGACCTGCGGCACAAGCGCGACCTGCTCGGCGGCGGACTGCGGGCGGCCGGACTGACCGTGTACGAGCCGCAGGGCACCTACTTCACCACCACCGACATCACCCCGCTCGGCTACGCCGACGGCCTCGACTTCTGCCGCAAACTGCCCGAACTGCGCGGCGTGGTGGCGATCCCCGAGGTGGTCTTCTTCGACAACGTGGAGGTGGGCCGCCCCCTGGTCCGCTTCGCCTTCTGCAAACGCGTCGAGGTCCTGGAGGAGGCCGCCAAGCGGCTCGCCGGCTGAGACCGGCCCGCCCGGGCGCGGACCCGGGGTGGTCCGATGGCGTGTGGGGGACGATCGGCGGCCCCCACACGCGCGGGGTCCGGCTATGCCTCGCCGTCGGTCGCCGGCTTGTCCTCGGGGCCGTACTGCTCGGTGATCCAGTTCGCGAACGAGATGCACGTGCTGATCCACGCGCGCGTGGTGAACACGAACAGCTCGCGGTTGATCCCCGGCTCGCAGTCGAGCTGGGCCTCGCCGATCAGCCGCAGCTGTTCCTCGTGCTCGTGCGTGTAGACCTTGGGCCAGAAGAACTGGCGGTGCCACTCGTCCAGCAGTTCCAGCATCCGCGGCCGGTCGGCCGGGTCGAACGCACGGTCCAGGAACATCCGGACCGTGAAGATCTCCTGCTTGTCTCCGCGCAGCATGAAGTAGACGCGAAAGCCGTCCCAGGGCGCACAGATGTCGCCCTCCTCGTCGGTGAAATGGTTCACCTGGAGTTCGTCGAGGACCTGGTTGATCAGGTCCGCCGACGGCTTGACGACCGGCGCGGCCGGAACGAAGGTCGACCTCGGAAGCGAGGACGGGTCGATGCTCATGAAGGATCCTCTCCAGACGTATCGACGCCATCCTCTCTCATTCGACCCGGACCGGTGGGGCCCGAGGGTGCGCTCACTCGTACTCCGTGCCGCCCTTGCGCATCAGGTAGGACGCGGAGACGATCTTGCCGATCGCACGCCCCCCGACCACGGCGCTGTACCGCTCGCGCGCCGGGCGCACCACCAGCCCTTCACGCAGGTGCGCGGCGGTGCCCGAGACGGTCTCCCGGCCCTCGGACAGGGCGAGCAGTTCGGCTTCGTCGTAGGGCCCGGCGTAGAGCGTCGGCACCACCGGCGGCGCGGTCGTGAGGTCGGCGAGCAGGTCGGCCAACTCCTCGGCGTCGACGTGCCGTACCGCGCCGGCGTCGTCCGCGAGCGCGATGTCGAACACCGCGTAGCCGGGCAGCTCGGACCGCCCCTGCGCGCCGTAGCCCAGGTCCTGCACACCCTGCCCGAACACCTCGCCGAACACGCCCACCCGGGCCGCGCCGAACCGCGCGGCCACCTCCGCGGCGACCTCGGGCAGCCGGTGCGCGAGCACGCTGCGCCAGTAGAGGTTGTGCTCGTCCCGGACCAGCGCCTGCGACCGCGCGCCGAAGCCCTTGGACGAGACGAAGCTCTCGCCGGTGTGGGTGAGGTAGGTGTAGAGGCAGGCGGTGCCGTGGATCTTCTCCGTGGCCACCACCGACTCGCCGGCCGTGAACAGGTCCGGGTGGCGCCGGATGTTCTCCATGTCGACCCAGGGCAGCAGATCGGGCGCGGCCACGACGTCGCCGCTCATGTGCACGGGGACGGGCGGCACCCACTTGACGATGCCGAGCAGTTCGGCGAAGTCCTTGCCGTCGGCGAGCGCGGCGTCGAGGTCGAGACCGAGCTCGGTCAGCGCGGCCGGCCGACAGACGATGCCCTGCGACAACTCGCCACGCAGCCGGATGGCCCGCACCCGGTTCTTGGCCGAGCCGGCGAGCCTCCCGGTGAGCCCGAGTTCGTCGATCAGCGCGTCGGGCAGGATCGCCTGCTCCGGGATGTACAGCGCCACATCCCCGGTCACGTAGGCCCCCTTGGCGACGACGGCCCGGTACAGCCCGACCTGGGCCAGCTCCAACGCATCGGCATCGGGGTGCGGGTGCACCACCAACCGCTCGACCGAGACCTTGAGTGTGGACATGGCTGACCCCTTCCCCGTGACCGCTACGGCGGCCGAACCTGCGTCACCTGCACGGTCCCAAGCGGCCGGGTAGGGCCGCCAACGATTTACGGGCGGGGCGAGCGGGCGGGGATGCGGCGGCAGCGGCGGGGAGGGTGGTCGGGTTGCCGGTCGACGCGCTGCGCCGTGGTGCGTGTCCGCTACGCGGCCCGGGGCCAGGTCTGGGCGGCGTTCGTCGTGGCGGCGGCAGGGGTGCGTTGGGGTGCACGTCTGCTCCGCAGCCGGGGTGGAGTCGACGCGCTGCGCCGTGGTGCGCGTCCGCTACGCGGCCCGGGGCCGGGCCTGGGCGGCGTTCGTCGTGGCGGCGGCAGGGGTGCGTTGGGGTGCGCGTCTGCTCCGCAGCCGGGGTGGAGTCGACGCGCTGCGCCGTGGTGCGCGTCCGCTACGCGGCCGAGGTGGGGGCTCGGGTCTAGTCGGCCGGGGAGGCTTCAAGGGTGGGTCGGGGCGGTTCGGGGGATGTCTGGGGAAAGGCTGGGGTTCGGAACCGGATCCCGGTGGGTGGTTGTGGGCTTCGAGTCTCGGTGACCTGCGGTTTTGTGGGGCGGGGATGGAAAGTCGGGTGTCGAGTGCCGGTTTCGTCTGCTCCGGCCCCTCAACTCCCGCGTGGCGACCGAAACCGCTCAATCGGAGCCGATCCCGGCCGCTGCGCCCTCCCGGAGGCCGCCGAGGAGACCGAAACTGCCCTGTGGGCGTCGAAACCGGATCCCGAGGCACTCGAAACGGCAACCGCCAGCGCTGACCTGCGGTCTTCTCTCGCACAGAGGCTGCGGCACCGCACGGGATCCGGTTTCGTGAAACCTCCGCCACCCACATGCCCACCACACCCCGAAAACACCCGGCCACCCGACCCACCCTGGAAGCCTCCCCGGCCGACTCGACCCGAGCCCCCGCCTCGGCCGCGTAGCGGACGCGCACCACGGCGCAGCGCGTCGACTCCACCCCGGCTGCGGAGCAGACGCGCACCCCAACGCACCCCTGCCGCCGCCACGACGAACGCCGCCCAGGCCCGGCCCCGGGCCGCGTAGCGGACACGCACCACGGCGCAGCGCGTCGACCCAACCCCGGCTGCGGAGCAGACGCGCACCCCAACACGCCCCCGCCGCCGCCACGACGAACCCCACCCAGACCTGGCCCCGGGCCGCGTAGCGGACACGCACCACGGCGCAGCGCGTCGACTCCACCCCGGCTGCGGAGCAGACGCGCACCCCAACGCACCCCCGCCGCCTTCCCGCCGACCAATGCACCCGTCTCGTCGGGAACCCTCCGCCTCGCAGCCCCGCACGCCGGCGGCGGCCCCGCTCGACGACTCTGACCCGCCCCGCACAGCCGACCCAGACGCGACCCTCGCCGGAAACACCCGACCCACCCGCGAAGCCGCCCCGGCAGAACAGCAGGAAGCCCCGCCGACCGACAACGGCCGACGGGGCGTCAGGTCGCACTAACCGCGCAGCGCCTCTGTGAGCACCGCCCACGAAGCCGCAGGGACAACGAGGTGCCCCAGGGCAGGGTCCTTCGAGTCACGCACCGGGACGGCGCCGGGGGATGTAGCGACTTCCACGCACTCCGCGCCTTGCTGGTTGCTGTAGCTGGAAGTTCGCCAACCGGTGGGGTGCACGATACATACCTTTCGCTACGGATCTGATCATCGCTTCGGACTCCCGAGCAGACAGGGCCGATGCCCGAAGTTGCTCGTAGGTTAGGCCAAACGCGTTCACCTCCGACCGCCCCTCCCAGAGTCGCCCATCGAATGCACTTTCGGTATACGCGTATCGGCTACCGTCCACTGTCTGAACGAGTGTCAGAGAGCCACCCATGGCCGCGTGTTCACCCGCATGGAACGGCAAGATCTGGATCTTGGTACCTGCGTTCGCCTCCTCCAGCAACCGAGCCATTTGAGCGCGCATCACGAACGGACTGCCGGCGCTCCGGGCCAGAACTGCTTCGTCGAGGATGACCCGGATACGGGGAGGGTTGTCGCCGCGCAAAATGCGCGCTTGGCGGTCCAATCGTCGCGAGATACGGTCCCGAAGCTGGTCGTCACTGGTTAGCGCTTGTCCGAGTCGGAGCGTGGCGCGAGCGTACGCCCTCGTCTGAAGCAGACCCGGCACAATCTGCGCGGCATAGAAACGCAGGTTGGTTGCCGCCTGCTCTCGGTCCATGTACTCACGGACATAGTCGGGGACCAGCTCCCGCTGGCTCGCCTTCCACAGGTCCGTGAGCAGGTCGTCTGCACCCAGCGCGGCATCCAGGCGCCAGGCCTGTTCCCACGTCGGCGGACTGCCCGTGCGCCGTTCGATTTGGGTGATGCGCGTGTCGTGCACGTGGATCAGGGTCGCCAGTTGTGCCTGCGTAAGCATGCGCAACTTACGCAGCTTGGTCACACGCGTGGCGAACATATTTGCGGACGATTGTGTGGGGTCGATCGCTTCGGCCAAGTCGTTTAATCCCTCAAGATCATTTATTCCTGATTGCTGCCCAAATCAGGTTCTCGCCTGGCCGCATCGTAAGGCGGTGGGTTGATCCTGGGATAGACATTCCGTGTCCACAGAATGTGGCCGGATATCTACCCGCCGCAGCGCGAGAGGGACAGGCATGCCATGACCGTGACAAGACAACAGCCGCCCACAGAAGCCGACTTGCGGCGTCGCCTGGCGACGTCCGACGAGGTGCGCGTGCGGGATACGCGGAGCGGATACGTGGGCACGCTCTACCGCGTGGCCACCGGCTATGTCGTGGCGCTCACGGCCAACAGCAGCGCCTACACCATTTCCATGGCCCGCCTCGAAGTGGTGGACGACGAAGCCGACATAGGGCAACCCGGCGTGGTCGCGCACGGTGTGCGCGGTGTGCGCGGACCCGGCGAGATCGTGGCGGCGCAACCGTTGCTGAACGAAGTGCGGTTCCTCATGGCCCGGTTCGGTCCGGATATCCAATGGCGCATGCCCTCCGACAGCGTGCGCCCGGCCGACCGACCGGAGCCCACTCCCTGAACTGCCGTGCCGCCGACTCCATTTGGTCGTGGCTACCGGCGGCACGGCGCCGAACCCTCTCCGCCTTCCCCCATGGCCCGGTCGGCGGAGAGGGCCACAAGCGGTATCCAGTCAGCAGCCAACCGCCAGGGGCCGGCGCTCGCTCGCCAGTGATCCGCCGGCCCCCGGTCTCCCCCACCGAAGCGAGGTCGACATGAAACTACCGATCCCACCGCCGGACGAAACAACATCGAGCGGCAGCGGCATCGGCATCGGGGACAAGGTGAAGCACGCCGACGACGCGCGCCGGCCCGAGCAGCCGCCCGGCGTGATCGTGCGCGTGGACGACACCGGCCGGGTGACGGTCCAGCCGTTCGACGCCGCGCGAGCGGAGTGGACCGCCGGCCCGGCGAACGTCGTGCCCGACGACGGCGTCTGGTTCCCCACCGACGGCGCCCAACCCGACGACCTGTTGCCCTTCCCGATCCCGCCCGGCACCATCACCCCGCTCCGCTACGGCGGCCTCCGCCCGAAGCCACGCCCCGGTCACTGACCCCGACGACGGAAGCCCCGGCCCTTCGAGAGTCGGGGCTTCCTTTCGCTTTTGTTACCCCATGAGTTCCACGACCGTGACCAGCAACGAGTTATTCGTGATTTGGTAGACCACGATCACGCTGCCACACGTCGCCTCGCGCCTGTCCTTGTGGTACGTCGCCGACGATCCGCATCCGTATCCCGGCGCTTGTCAGCGGGCAGACTCAGGCGGGCCCTCTCGCAGGCGGGACTGTACGCGATCGAGTACGACACTCCGTTCCTCCCCCATGATCGTCATTGCATCGGCTTCGGCGTGGATCCCTTCGACCCAGTCGTGCGTTCGCTCGATTGCCTCGTCGACTTCCGGGCGGGTGCGGCGGACCCATCGGTTGAGGGTCAGGGGCAGGTCCCGTGCCGGTGTGTCCTCGATCGCCTTGGTGAACTCCTCGCGCTGCTCGGCGGGCAGGGCAGCCCGAATGCCGGCGATGGTGGCCGGGAGTTCGATCAACTCGCCCGTTGCCCATGTGCGCCAGGTACGCCCGTCCGGTTCCGGCCCGTCCTGATGCTCGTGTTCGTCGATGTGGTCGTCCATACGCGCCCTTCGCCGTGTCACGACCCGGCTACTTACAGCGTTCCCTCCCAAGGGTGTCCGGCGGAAGCCGCGGGAGCGACACGGTCGAGACCGATTCCCCCGTCGCCGGGCAAGGCCGTCGACGATTCGGCGGCCTCCTGGGACAGGATGGGGCCATGCCGAAATTCATCGAGAAGCCGACCGTCGTCGAGGCGGCTGGGAACATCCCCAAGACCATTCGCGAGTTCGTGGGCCGGGTCAACACCGGCGACGAGGCGCTCAGCATCGCGCACATGACCAGCCCCGGCGGCTGGGAGGAGCCCGGCCAGCGCCCCGAGTTCGACGAGTACACGGTGGTCCTGCGCGGCGTGCTCACCGTGGAGCACGAGGGCGGCACCCAGGAGGTCGCCGCCGGCCAGGGCATCCACACCGCCGCCGGCGAATGGGTCCGCTACAGCACCCGAGGCGAAGAGGGCGCCGACTACATCGCCGTCTGCCTCCCGGGCTTCGCCCCGGACACCGTCCACCGCGACGAGTAGCCATCGTTCCGGCGAATATATGATCTCAGCGGTGAAACGAGCCGCCGAAAATTCGGCGGCTCGTTTCAAAAAAGGGAATTCAGCCAGTCATTTGACGCCGACACCGACCACG
Source organism: Embleya hyalina (assembly GCF_003967355.1). GTDB lineage: Bacteria > Actinomycetota > Actinomycetes > Streptomycetales > Streptomycetaceae > Embleya > Embleya hyalina. The sequence continues at coordinate 599,269 of NZ_BIFH01000015.1, forward strand.
CCTCGTCGAGAGCGGACCTGGCCCTTTCCTCAGCGCCCATCGCCGCCTCACGCAGCCATTGGACGTGCAAATCTGCAGCCTCGTCCAAAGCGTGGCGAGCTACCCAGAAGGCATCTTCGGCGGCCACAGGGCATGTGGCCTGGGTATTTGCGACCCAGTTGGAAAGGTCGACTGCTGCGCTCGCCATAGCGGGCCCCGACGCACCGTTCACACTCTCGTGATGCAGCTGCGCCAACTCGTTCTGCCGCTGCGATATGCCGTTGAGGCACTGCGACGTACCTGCCGAGGCCGCAGGCGCAAGGGCGAGCAGTGCCGAGGAAACGAGGGTGCCGGAGGTGGGTTTGTCCACCCACCAACGGCAATCTCAGATCTTGGCGGCGATGCCGGGGACGACCTTCGACAGGGCGGCGGGGATCCAGTCGCTCGCCTTGACGAAGTTGCCGGACGCGTCGACCCCGCTGCCGCCGCCGGTCTTGGCGAACACCAGGTAGTAGCCGCCCTTGCGCATGTACATGTTGTCGCCCGAGTAGAACGCGCCGTCCATGCCGAGCGTCTTCGCGTAGTCCTTGAACTGCATGAACGCCGGACCCTTTTGGCTACGCGACAACTCACCCGAGTACCGGGTCTCGGACTCGGCCGCGTCGCCGATGTACGAGATCCGGATCTGGAGCTTGAGCGGGCTCAGTTGGTCGTGGAGCGCCGTGTCCTCCACCGTGTACTCGCACTGCGTGCTGCGGATCGGCGGATTCTCCCTGACCCAGGAGCCCTTGTCCGCGATGACCCCGTACTTCTCGATCTTCCCGGCCTTCGGCACCGCGAGCTTGATCTGCTCGTCCGTGACGAGGTCGCACGCGTCGGGCCAGGTCTTCGGGTCGTTCGTGGCGGCGAAGCGATCGCCCTGCTTGGGCGCCGGCGGCGCCGCCGGGCGCGAAGCGGCCTGGGACGGCGCCGCCGTCGAGGTGTTGTTCACCGCGTTCGGGTCGAAGCTTTCCAGCTTGCGGGCGCTCTCCGTGGGGGGAAGCTTTACCGCCTCGTTCTTCTTGCCGTCCGAGCCGTTGATCAGCAGCGCCGCGACCACAGTCGCCGCGGTGCCGCCCGCGACCACGGCGATCCAGCTGAAGATCTGCTTGCGGCGGTTGGGGCGCGGCGGCTGGGGCGGGGGGTATCCGGGCGGGCCGTAGCCGGGCGGCGGACCGTACTGCCCCGGCGGCGGGCCGTACTGGCCCGGCTGTCCGCCACCATACTGACCGGGCGGCGGGTAGCCGGGACCCTGCGGGCCCGGATACTGGCCGGAGTTCGGGCTGTTGTACTGGCCGGTCATCTCAGTCGTCCGTCATCTTGATGTTGAGGACGCGCACCAGCGCGGGTCCGGCCTTCTTGGTCCAGGCGTCCTTCGTCTCGGGGCCGCCCGCCGAGTCCTTGGTGTCGGCCTTGACGTCGAGCACCACGTAGTAGGCCGGCGAGTCCGGCTTCGTGCCCTGCTTGAACAGGTTCAGCTTGGTGGTGTCGTTCCGGAAGGCGCTCGGTACGAACAGCTTGTTGGCCAGGTCCTCGAAGCCGGTGAACGGGGCCGCCTCGCTCTTCGCCTTCTCGTACATGTCCTTGACCGGTCCGGCGTCGCCGATCGCCTTGATGGTCATGGTGAGCTTGGCCGGCGTCGCGGGGTCCGCGAGGTTGGGCAGCTTGAGGTTGACCGTGCATTCGTAGTTCCTGGGCGTCTTCGCGCCCTTCTTGCCCTGCCGACCGCCCACGATGCTCGAGTCGGGGATCGCGTTCTGGATCTCCTTGTCGGAGAGCATGTCGCACGCGTCCGGCCAGGTGGCGGTGTCCCCGCTGGCCCGGAACTTGGCGCCGTCGCTGAAGGCCACGCCGGGCGGCGGGGTGTACCCGTCGGGGAACGCGACCCCGTTCTCCGCGACCGGCTTGTCGCCCTTGTCGTTCTTCTTGTTGATCTCGTCGACGATGTACGAGCCGGCGACCGTCGCCAGCACACCGCCCACGACCACGCCGATCCAGCCGAGCACGGGCTTGAGCTTGCTGCGGCGCGGCGGCTGGTGGGGCGGCATCGGGCCACCGGGGTACTGCTGCTGGTACATGCCGGGCTGACCGTACGGCTGCTGCTGATGCGGCCCGCCGCCGTACTGGTTCCCCCCGGGGTTCCCGATTCGTACCATCCCCGTGCTCCTCCTGATTACCTGTTCCGAAGCGCTGTTCCGAGGCGCTGTCGCCGCTGCTGCCGTACCGCGCGGACCGCGGCCACATCCGTACTGGCTACATCCGTGCCACGAGGTAGCCGATGAGCGTCGGCCCGTACTGCTTCACCGCGTCGTCGTCCGGGAGCTTCGCGCCGCCGGGGCCGCTCAGCCCGGAGTGGACGTACAGCTCCACGTAGTACGGCCCCTTGTAGAAGTAGATGTAGCTGTCGTCACGGAACGCGTCGTCGGTGCCCAGCTTGGTGCCGAGCTCCTCGAACTCGCCGAACGGCTTGCGTGCCCGGTTCTTCTTGGTGTCGCCGTAGTGGCCCTTGGCGATCACCGGGGTGCTCACCTCGTGCAGTGTGAGCTCGATCTTGGCGTACGACGGATACTTCGGATTGTTCGGGTCCGGTACGGCCAGGTCGAAGTTGCACTGGTTGTCGGCCGCACCCGGGAAGTCGTACTTGACCGACACGGTCGTGTCCGGCTTCCTGGTCTTGACCGTGGCGCCCTTGATCACCTTCCCGATCTGCGCGTCGGACAGCATCTCGCACGCCTTCGGCCAGCTCTTGCCGTCGTTGGTCGCATTGAATCCTGGCCCGGCGTCGGCCGGCGGCGCTGCGGGGAAAACCATCGGTCGTTGCAGCGGCGCCGCGCTCTGGCCGCCGGGGCCGCCGCTCTTGCCGCCGCCGGAGGCACCGGGCGCGACGGGGGCGCCGGACGACGGGCCGGACTTCGCGGCGTCCTTCGAGTCGTCGTCCTTCTTCAGGAACAGGAAGCCGCCGACCCCTGCCGCGATCAGCACCAGCACGACCGCGATCCACAACACCGGCCGATTGCCCCGGCGTTGCGGCCCCTGTGGTCCGTACGGCCCGCCGGGCGGCCCGTAGCCGCCTTGCGGCGGGTAGCCGGGGTGCTGGGGCGCGTAGCCCTGCTGCTGCGGGAATCCCTGCTGCCCGGGCGGGTAGCCCGGATGTTGCGGATATTGCCCGGGTTGGCCGTAACCGCCGCCTTGCTGCCCGGGTTGTTGCGGCTGCTGCCAACCCCCGCTCACAGCTTCTGTCCGACGATCGCCGCCGTGGTCGGGCCGAACTGGCGCGCCAAGGTGCTGTTCTTGAGCGGGTTGCCCTGCGAGTCCTCAAGTTGGGCGGAGAGGATGATCCAGACCCGGAAGCCGTTCTTGGAGATCTGCACCGTGCGGTCTTCCCGGAACGCCCCGTCCACGCCGATCTTGTCGGCCGGGATGTCGTCGTACTGATCGGGGAATGCCTTGGCCGAGCGCTCCTGGCTGGTCTTTTCCTTGGCGAAGGAGACCTTCTCGTCGGCCAACGTCTTGTATCCGTACGAGGTGATGCTGATCGAGGCCGGGTAGTTCGACGACTGGAGATTCGGCAGGTCGAACGTGATCTCGCACTCGTTGTCGTTCACGTTGTTGCCGAACATGTTCGAGATCCGGCCCATGCGGCTCTTGCGCTCGCGGATCGTGGCGTCGGGAATCGCCGTCTTGATCTCTTCGTCGGTCAGCAGGTCGCAGGCCTTGGGCCAGGTCTTCGGATCGACCGTGATGCCGGTGATCTTCGGGCCGGTGATCGGCGGCAGCGCCGTCGGGATCTTCAGCTCGTTGGACATGTCGGCCTTCTTCGGCGCGGCCGCCGCGCTGTTGCTCGGCGCGGCCGTCTTGCCGACCACGATCGGCGCCGGCTTGCTCGCCTCGGCCGCCGGGTCCTTCTTCTCCGTCGGGTCGTCGAAGCCGATCACGGCGACGACCACGGAGGCGACCACGGCGCCGGTGATACCGGCGATCCAGGTGCCGATCACCTTGCGGCTGCGCGCCCCCCGCGGCGGACGGCCGTTGGCGTCGAGCTGGATCGGGTTCTGCGCGTACTGCTGGTAGTGGCCGTACTCGCTGTACTGCGGGTACGGGTAACCGCCGGTCTCCTGGAAGCCGCCCTGCTGGGGCTGCTGCTGCGGAAAACCGCCGGGCTGCTGCGGATGGCCGGCCGGCGGCGGTGGGTAACCCCCCTGCGGCGGTCCGGGCTGGCCCGGCGGGCCGGGCGGCATCGGCGGTACGGGCGGATAGCCCTGACCATCGCTCATGGGGGTCCCCCTGGGATCTCGAGTTTCGCCCGCCGTCGGCGCGGCAGGCAGCAGGCGCGCGAACATGCTGCCATGTGCACCCGGAGGCCGCAGAGGTCAAGGGTGTCGTTTGTGGTGACATTCACCTGAATAAGTCTCCCGGGGCGCACAACGTTTCGATGACGCCAAGCGTCCGGGCCTCGTGGTCCCGTGACGTGATCGAGGCGCCGAACCCCGCCCCTCACAGCCGCCGAGGCACTAAAGTTGAGCGAGGAATACTCAAGCGATTTGACCCGTTGAACCGGGCAGCTCATGCTTGAGCGACAAGCACTCAACTCTTCCCCTGGAGGAACCGAATCATGGCACGTGCGGTCGGTATCGACCTCGGTACGACGAACTCCGTCGTCAGCGTTCTGGAAGGCGGCGAGTCGACCGTCATCACCAACGCGGAGGGGTCGCGGACCACACCGTCCGTGGTTGCCTTCGCGAAGAACGGTGAAGTCCTGGTCGGCGAGGTGGCCAAGCGCCAGGCCGTCACCAACGTCGACCGGACCATCCGGTCCGTCAAGCGCCACATGGGGACCACCTGGTCCGTGGCGATCGACGACAAGAAGTACACCGCGCAGGAGATCAGCTCGCGCATCCTGATGAAGCTCAAGCGCGACGCCGAGGCCTACCTGGGCGAGAAGGTCACCGACGCGGTCATCACCGTGCCGGCGTACTTCAACGACGCCGAGCGGCAGGCCACGAAGGAGGCCGGCGAGATCGCCGGTCTGAACGTGCTGCGCATCGTCAACGAGCCCACCGCGGCCGCGCTGGCGTACGGCCTGGACAAGGCCGACGAGCAGACCATCCTCGTGTTCGACCTCGGCGGCGGCACGTTCGACGTGTCGCTCCTGGAGATCGGCGACGGCGTGGTCGAGGTCAAGGCCACCAACGGCGACAACCACCTCGGTGGCGACGACTGGGACCAGCGGGTCATGGACCACCTGGTCAAGCAGTTCCAGAACGCCCACGGCGTGGACCTGTCCAAGGACAAGATGGCCCTCCAGCGCCTGCGCGAGGCGGCGGAGAAGGCCAAGATCGAGCTGTCCTCCTCGATGGAGACCTCGATCAACCTGCCCTACATCACCGCCTCGGCCGAGGGCCCGCTGCACCTGGACGAGAAGCTCACCCGGGCCCAGTTCCAGCAGCTGACCCAGGACCTGCTCGACCGCACCAAGGTGCCGTTCCAGAAGGTCATCGAGGACGCGGGCATCCCGCTCTCGGCGATCGACCACATCGTCCTGGTCGGCGGCTCGACCCGGATGCCGGCCGTCGCCGACGTCGTGCGCGAGCTGACCGGCGGCAAGGAGCCCAACAAGGGCGTCAACCCGGACGAGGTCGTGGCCGTCGGCGCCGCGCTCCAGGCCGGTGTGCTCAAGGGCGAGGTCAAGGACGTCCTGCTGCTCGACGTCACCCCGCTGTCCCTCGGTATCGAGACCAAGGGCGGCATCATGACCAAGCTGATCGAGCGCAACACCACGATCCCGACGAAGCGTTCGGAGATCTTCACCACGGCGGAGGACAACCAGCCGTCGGTGCAGATCCAGGTGTTCCAGGGTGAGCGCGAGATCGCCGCGTACAACAAGAAGCTCGGCATGTTCGAGCTGACCGGCCTGCCGCCGGCCCCGCGCGGGCTGCCGCAGATCGAGGTCACCTTCGACATCGACGCCAACGGCATCGTGCACGTGTCCGCCAAGGACCTGGGCACGGGCAAGGAGCAGTCGATGACCATCACCGGCGGCTCGGGCCTGCCGAAGGACGACATCGACCGCATGATGCGCGAGGCCGAGGCGCACGCGGAGGAGGACCACCAGCGTCGCGAGGCCGCGGAGACCCGCAACCAGGCCGAGCAACTGGTGTACACCACCGAGAAGTTCATCAAGGACAACAGCGACAAGGTCCCGGCCGACGTGAAGACCGAGGTCGAGACGTCGCTGACCGAGCTCAAGGACGCGCTCAAGGGCGAGGACCTGGCCGCCATCCGCGACGCCGCGGAGAAGGTCAGCACCACGAGCCAGAAGCTGGGCACCGCGATGTACGCGAACGCCCAGCCGGGCACCGAGGGCGCGGCCGGCGCGGGTGACGCCTCGGCCAACACCGCCGACGACGACGTCGTGGACGCCGAGATCGTCGACGAGGACCGCAAGGGCGGTGCTGCGTGACCGAAGGGAACGGCTCGAACCACGGCGCCGTCCCGGGCGACGCCCAAGAAACCGAGTCGAAGCCGGAAACCGGGACCGCCGCAGCCGCGGCGGCCCCGGCCCCCGGGGCGGCCGAACTCGCCGAGCTGCGCAACCAACTCGGCGAGCGCACGGCCGACCTGCAGCGGCTTCAGGCGGAGTACGCGAACTACCGCAAGCGGGTCGAGCGGGACCGCAACGTGGCGGGCGAGCTGGCCGCCATCAAGGTGCTGAGCGAACTGCTGCCGGTGCTCGACGACATCGGTCGGGCCCGGGACCACGGCGAACTGGCGGGCGGCTTCAAGTCGGTCGCCGAGTCGCTGGAGTCGATCGTGGCCAAGATGGGGCTGCAGAGCTTCGGTTCCAAGGGCGACCCGTTCGACCCGACGGTGCACGAGGCGCTGCTGCACTCGTACGCGACCGATGTCACCGAACCCACGTGTGTGGAGATCCTGCAGCCCGGTTATCAAGTGGGCGAGCGAATCATCCGTCCGGCACGGGTGGCGGTCGCGGAACCCACGGCGGAGGCCGAGGGCGGTCCGGAGGAGTCGGGCGAAGCGGCCGGCAGCTGAACCGTCACCGGGATCGAGACGACGAGAAGCGGAGAGGAGGGACGCCGATGCGCGGGTGGTGTGAATCCGGAAACGGGCGCTCGGAGCACGAGGGCACCCCGACCCGATCGGCGAGGGGCGCATGAGTACGAAGGACTACCTGGAGAAGGACTACTACAAGGTGCTCGGCGTCCCCAAGGACGCCGGCACCGCCGAGATCAAGAAGGCGTATCGCAAGCTCGCCGTCGAGTTCCACCCGGACAAGAACAAGGGTGACACGAAGGCCGAGGAGCGCTTCAAGGAGATCTCGGAGGCCTACGACGTACTGGCCGACGACAAGCGGCGCAAGGAATACGACGAGGCCCGGACCCTGTTCGGCAGCGGCGGCGGCTTCCGCGGCGCCGGCGGCGGACAATCCGGCACCGGCGGCTTCCCGTTCGACCTCGGCGACATCTTCGGCGGCCAGCAGGGCGGCGCGGGCAACACCGGCGGTCTGGGCGACATCTTCGGCGGCCTGTTCGGCGGCGGTCGGCAGACCGGGCGCCAGCAGCCCCGGCGCGGGACCGACGTGGAGTCCGAGGTCACCCTCGGCTTCGCCGACGCGGTCGACGGCGCGACCGTGCCGATCCGGCTGACCAGTTCGGAACCGTGTCGGCACTGCAACGGCACGGGCGCGGCCGCGGGCACCACCCCGCGGATGTGCCCGACCTGCGCGGGCTCGGGCAACGTCAGCAAGCCACAGGGCGGTTTCGGCTTCTCCGAGCCGTGCCGCGACTGCAAGGGCCGCGGACTGCTCGTGGACGACCCGTGCATCGTGTGCAACGGCAGTGGCCGGGCCAAGAGTTCGCGCACGATGCAGGTCCGGATCCCGGCCGGGGTCCAGGACGGGCAGCGCATCCGGCTCAAGGGCAAGGGCGCTCCCGGCGAGCGCGGCGGCCCGGCCGGCGACCTGTACGTCGTGGTGCACGTCAAGGCCCACTCCGTCTTCGGGCGCAAGGGCGACAACCTCACGGTCACCGTGCCGGTCACCTTCCCGGAGGCCGCGCTCGGAGCGGACGTCACCGTACCCACGCTCGGCGGCATCCCGGTCACGCTCAAGCTCCCCGCGGGCACGGGCAACGGCCGCACGCTGCGGGTGCGCGGGCGCGGGGCGGCGCGCAAGGACGGCACTCGGGGCGACCTCCTGGTCACCATCGAGGTGACGGTCCCTCAGCACCTGAACGACAAGGCGCGCGAAGCGCTGGAGGCGTTCCGCGAGGCGACCGTCGCGCACGATCCCCGAGCCGATCTGCTGGACGCGGCGAAGGGGGCATGACATGCGACCGGGCGGCTTGGGCGGTGGCGGTGTCGGCGGTGGACACGGCTTCGAGATCGACGAGACCTCTCCGGTCTACGTGATCTCGGTGGCCGCCCAGTTGTCCGGCCTGCACCCGCAGACGTTGCGACAGTACGACCGACTCGGCCTGGTCTCGCCGGACCGTACCGCGGGCCGGGGGCGGCGCTATTCCGCCCGCGACATCGTGCAGTTGCGCGAGGTGCAGCGGCTCTCCCAGGAGGCCGGCATCAACCTCGCCGGGATCAAGCGGATCCTGGAGCTGGAGAACCAGGTGCTCGCGCTGCGCATGCGCGTGGCCGAGATGGAGCACGCGCTGCACGAGGCGACGGACGCGAGCGCCCGGCGCGAGGCGGCCGTACACGCGTCCTACCGGCGCGATCTGGTCCCGGTCCGGCCCCAGGCGGGCACCGCGCTCGTGGTGTGGAAGCCGCGGCGCGGGCGCTCGGACTGACGGCCGCGACGACGTCGAGGAGGCGGTACGGCCCCGGCCGTGCCCCTTCCTCGACGCCTCGTCGATACAGCCTCGACGCCTCGTCGATACAGCCTCGAAGCAGCCCCGACACGTCCTTGATGCGGCTCGCTACGCGTCAGTAGGGTCGCGGCATGAAGCCGAATCGTCGGGACGTCCTGAAGTACTCGGCCGCGAGCGCGGCACTGCTCGGAGTGGCCGCGTGCTCCGACGACGACAAGGACAAGCCCGACGGGAAGTCGAGCGACACTCCCAAGTCGGGCGCGCCCAAGCCGGCCGGCGCGGCCGGCACCACGCTGGAGCGCACCCTGGTGCTCGGCCCGCCCGGACCGGGCGGCTACCGCAAAGTCGTCGCCGGCCCCGGTGAACCACACCTGCTGCGCAGCGAGTTGGTCCCCGGTGGCGGCTCGGGCGACAAGGCGAAGCGGCGTTCCCTGGTCGCGTTCACCCAGTTGACCGACATCCACATCCAGGACGCGCAGTCGACGGCGCGCGTGGACTTCCTCGACCGGCACAGCGACAAGGACCAGCCGTTCGCCAAGCTGCTGCCCTTCCAGTCGGCGTACCGCCCGCAGGAGGTGCTGACCGCGCAGATCGCCGAGGCGATGGTGCAGTCGCTCAACCGGATCGGCAAGGGTCCGGCCCTCGGCGCGCCGCTGGCCTTCACGATCTGCACCGGCGACAACACCGACAACATCCAGTTCAACGAGCTGCGCTGGTACATCGACGTGCTCGACGGCGGCAGGAAGGTCACGCCCGACTCGGGCGATCGCAACAGGTACGAGGGCCCGATGGACGCGGTGGCGTACCACGAGCGCTACTGGCACCCCGACGGCACGCCGCCCGGGCAGAAGGACGACGTGCCGCGTGCCCAGTACGGCTATCCCACCGTGCCGGGCCTGTTGGACGCGTGCCGGCGGCCGTTCGACGCGACCGGCCTGAAGACGCCCTGGTACAGCGCCTACGGCAACCACGACGGCCTGGTCCAGGGCAACCTGCCGGTCAGCGAACTGCTGGGCAAGGTGGCGGTCGGCGACGAGAAGGTGCTCGACATATCGCCCGGACAGACCGTGGTCGCGCTGGCCCTCGGCCTGCAGAGCGGCAAGCCCGACGCGCTGGCGGCGCTGTTGGCCGGCCCCAAGCGCAAGGTCACCGCCGACCCGGATCGTCGCCTCGTCGACCGCGCGGAGACGATCAGGGAGCACTTCAACACCACCGGCCTGCCCAAGGGCCACGGCTTCACCCAGCAGAACCTGGACACCAAGACCGCGTACTACACCTTCGACCAGGGCCCGGTGCGCTGCCTGGTCCTGGACACGGTGAACTCGTACGGCTCGGACTCGGGATGCCTGGACCCGACCCAGTTCGCCTGGCTGGAGGACCAGCTGGTCAAGGGCAGTTCGAGCCATCTCGACGAGCGGGGCGGGGTGGTCCGGGGCACGGGACAGGACAGGCTGTTCGTGCTGTTCAGCCACCACACCATCGAGACGATGACCAACAAGACCGTGCCGGCCGGGGAGCCCGCGCGGATCCTGGGGCCGCAGGTGCTGGCGCTGTTGCTGCGGTTCCCGAACGTGGTGCTGTGGGTCAACGGGCACACCCACGACAACAAGGTGAAGCCCTATCCGCGCCCGGCGGGCAGCGCGGTCCCGGGCGGGTTCTGGGAGATCAACACCGCGTCGCACATCGACTGGCCGTCCCAGGCGCGGATCGTGGAGATCGCCGACAACGCGAACGGGACCCTGTCCATCTTCGGCACGATCATCGACTCGGCCGGCCCGGAATCACACGGCAACAAACTCGACTCCCCCCTGGCCCTGGCCGCCCTCGCCCGCGAACTCGCCGGCAACGACTGGCAGGAGCGAGACCGCCCCGACCCCAAGGTCGACGGCCGTCGAGGGCGCCTGGAGGACCGGAACGTGGAACTCCTGGTACCGGCGCCCTTCAGCCCGTCCGGCGCCTGAGCACGGCGGGCCGCGGGCCGGCCGCGTCGACCCGCGCCGACGAGCGTCGTGGGCTCACCACCCCACCGTGACCACTCGGGCGCAGCGCGACTTCGAGCGTTTGACCAGTTCGCCGTTGGGGCGATCGCTGCCCGCGACCCAGGCCATCGCCTCGCCGGGGCTGCGACCGCCCCGGCGCTGGCGCCTGGTCAGCCGCTCGTCGCGCACCCGGTCCGAGGCGTGTACGTACCAGACCTCGGTCATCAGGCAGTAGGCGTCGGCCCAGCCGGGCGCGTCCAGCGCCAGGTAGTTGCCCTCCGTCACGACGATCCGCGTGCCGGGCCGCACCACGTGCCGCGCGGCCACCGGCTCGTGCAACGTCCGGTCGTAGTCGGGCACGTACACGTCCCGATCCACCTCCCGCACCACCCGTGCCAGCGTGGTCGCGTAGCCCCACACGTCGAACGTGTCCACCGCGCCCTTGCGATGCAGCCGCCCGATCCGCTTGAGCTGCACGTTCGAGAGGTGGAACCCGTCGAGCGGCACGTAGGCGGCGGTACCGGAGCCGACCCGCTGCTCGATCGCGCGCACCAGCCGACCGGCGAGCGTGGACTTCCCGGCTCCCGGCGGACCGGCGAGACCGAGCACGACCCGATCGGCCTCGGGCGCCGCCGGAATGAGTCGTACCGCCTCATCCGCGAGCGCGTCGAGTGTTTCGAGAGCACCGGACACATCTGGCATGTCCGCAGTGTAAGCATCCCGGCCAACGCATGGTTGAGTGGAATAGACTCAACTTAGTTGTGGTTGGGATAGTCAACGAACCGTTCGGGTGCGGTACACGCGCGGCACGGACGGGATGATGGCCGTGACAGCGCGTGCCCGAAGCGAAGGAGTCGCACACCTCACATGGATGCACAGAAGCTCACCACCAAGGCCCAAGAGGCCCTTTCGGTCGCCATCCGCAAGGCTGCCGCGGCGGGACACCCCCAGGTGGAGCCCGCGCATCTGCTGCTCGCCCTGCTCGAACAGCCCGAGGGAATCGCCGTCCCGCTGCTCGGCGCCGCCGGTGTGGACGTGCCGCTCCTGAAGGTCGCGGTCGACCGGATCGCGGATCGTATGCCGAGCGCGTCCGGCTCGACGGTGGCCGCCCCACAGCTCGCCCGGGAGACGATGCTCGCGCTGGACGAGGCGGAGAAGCAGGCCGACAAGCTCGGCGACGCGTTCGTGTCCACCGAGCATGTCCTGGTCGGGCTCGCCTCCGGCCGCTCCGGCCCGGTCGCCGAGGCGCTGCGCGAGGCGGGCGCCACCCCGCAGGCACTGCTCGACTCCTTCAAGGCGGTGCGCGGCAGCACGCGGGTCACCTCGCAGGACCCGGAGAGCACCTACCAGGCGCTGGAGAAGTACGGCCGCGACCTGACCGAGGAGGCCCGAAACGGCAAGCTCGACCCGGTCATCGGCCGCGACTCGGAGATCCGCCGGGTGGTCCAGGTGTTGTCCCGCCGGACCAAGAACAACCCGGTGCTGATCGGTGAGCCCGGCGTCGGCAAGACCGCCGTCGTGGAGGGCCTGGCCCGGCGGATCGTGGCCGGCGACGTCCCCGAGTCGCTGCGCGACAAGCGGTTGATCGCGCTCGACCTGGGCGCGATGGTCGCGGGCGCGAAGTATCGCGGCGAGTTCGAGGAGCGGCTGAAGGCCGTCCTGAACGAGATCAAGTCCAGCGACGGCCAGGTCGTCACCTTCATCGACGAACTGCACACCGTGGTCGGCGCGGGCGCCACCGGCGACGGCTCGATGGACGCGGGCAACATGCTCAAGCCGATGCTCGCGCGCGGCGAGTTGCGCCTGGTCGGCGCGACCACGCTGGACGAGTACCGCAAACACATCGAGAAGGACCCGGCGCTCGAGCGCCGGTTCCAGCAGGTGTTCGTGGGCGAGCCCAGCGTCGAGGACACGATCGCGATCCTGCGCGGGCTCAAGAGCCGCTACGAGGCGCACCACAAGGTGCAGATCGCCGACTCCGCGCTGGTGGCCGCGGCCACCCTGTCCGACCGCTACATCACCGCGCGCTTCCTGCCCGACAAGGCGATCGACCTGGTCGACGAGGCGGCGTCGCGGCTGCGGATGGAGATCGACTCCTCCCCCGTCGAGATCGACGAGCTGCAGCGGTCGGTGGACCGGCTGCGGATGGAGGAGATGGCGCTCGCCAAGGAGACCGACGCGGCCAGCCGGGACCGGCTGGAGCGGCTGCGCAAGGACCTGGCCGACAAGCAGGAGCAGCTCAGCGGGCTGACCGCGCGCTGGCAGCAGGAGAAGGCCGGGCTGAACCGGGTCGGCGAGCTGAAGGAGCGCCTCGACGCGGCGCGCGGTGAGGCCGAGCGGGCCCAGCGCGACGGGGACTTCGAGACGGCCTCGAAGCTGATGTACGGGCAGATCCCGACCCTGGAGCGCGAGCTGGCCGAGGCGGCGGCGACCGAGGGCGATCGGGGCACGGACGGCACGGCGATGGTCAAGGAGGAGGTCGGCCCGGACGACGTGGCCGACGTGGTCTCGTCCTGGACCGGCATCCCGGCGGGGCGGCTGCTCGAGGGCGAGCGCGGCAAGCTGCTGCGGATGGAGGACGAGCTGGGCCGGCGGCTGATCGGGCAGCAGGCGGCCGTGACGACCGTCTCCGACGCGGTGCGCCGGGCCCGGTCCGGCATCGCCGACCCGGACCGCCCGACCGGCTCGTTCCTGTTCCTGGGCCCGACCGGCGTGGGCAAGACCGAGCTGGCCAAGTCGCTCGCCGACTTCCTCTTCGACGACGAGCGCGCCATGGTGCGCATCGACATGTCGGAGTACGCGGAGAAGCACTCGGTCGCGCGTCTGGTCGGCGCGCCGCCCGGCTACGTGGGCTACGAGGAGGGCGGCCAGCTGACCGAGGCGGTGCGCCGGCGGCCGTACTCGGTGGTGCTGCTCGACGAGGTGGAGAAGGCGCACCCCGAGGTCTTCGACGTACTGCTCCAGGTGCTCGACGACGGGCGGCTGACCGACGGCCAGGGCCGCACGGTGGACTTCCGCAACGTGGTGCTGATCCTGACCTCGAACCTGGGGTCGCAGTACCTCGTGGATCCGGCGCTGTCGCCGGAGCGGCAGCGCGAGATGGTGATGGACGTGGTCCGCACCTCGTTCAAGCCGGAGTTCCTGAACCGCCTCGACGACATCGTGCTCTTCGACGCGCTCGGCACCGACGAGCTGGCGCACATCGTCGGCCTCCAGGTCGATCGGCTCGGCGCCCGGCTCAAGGACCGGCGGATCACCCTGACGGTGACCGACGCGGCACGCGAATGGCTCGCGCTGACCGGCTACGACCCGGCGTACGGCGCTCGGCCGCTGCGCCGGCTGATCCAGACCGCGATCGGCGACAAGCTCGCGCGCGCCCTGTTGTCGGGCGAGATCGGCGACGGCGACACGGTTTTGGTCGATCTCGACGAAGCGGGCGACACGCTTGTCGTGCAACCTCGGAAGCAGGCCGTCAAGACACTGTGATCGGCCGCCTCGGCGGTCGGTGGGGCATGGTCGAAAATCACGGCGCCGGGACCTCTTGCGGGTCCCGGCGCCGTGGCATGGCAGCATGCGTGTGTACAGATCTGACGGTGCGTCACACAACTGGCGAGCCGGGCGGATCGGTACGCCGCGTCCGGATCGGCTCGGGAGCCGGTCCGGGGTGGAGTGTGGGGTCCGACAAGATCGTCCGGCGTGGGATAAAGCGGGCAAAACCTGCGAAGCCGATAGCGTCCGGCGTGACAGATATCATCGTCGCAGTGGTTAAGTTACCAGTGGGTAAGATGCCCGCACGGCCGTACGCTGTCGGCCGATACACGCCCCGGAAGGGACGTCCCACCGGAGGAGCCGAACGCCCATGCAGCTCGCAGCGATCGTGATCTCGCTGTTCATCAGCGTGATCGGGTTCGCCCTACTCGGGCGCACCGCCGCATACATCTACTCGTTCGTCAAACTCGGACAGCCCGTTCGCGGCCGGACCAATGCGGCCGGCAAGCGTCTGGGCACGATGCTGACCGAGACCGTCGGGCACACCCGGATGCTCCGTTGGGGCATCGTCGGCGCCGCGCACTGGTTCGTCATGGTCGGCTTCGGCGCGCTCATCCTGACCCTGGTCAACGCGTACGGGCAGCTCTTCACGCCCGAGTTCGCGCTGTGGGGGCTCGGCCACTGGGACCCGTTCGAGGTCTTCACCGAGTTCATGGGCCTGATGACCGTGCTCGGCATCCTGGTGCTGATCGTGATCCGCCAGCTCAGCCACCCGCGGCGGGCGGGCCGCAAGAGCCGGTTCGGCGGGTCCAACTTCGGCCAGGCGTACTTCGTCGAGTTCGTGGTCGGTTCGGTCGGCGTGTGCATCATGCTGCTGCGCGGCCTCGAGGGCGCGCTGGCGGGGGTGGACTCGTACGAGCCCGGCTACTGGGTCAGCTATCCGCTGGTCTCCGCGTTCGGCGGCCTCTCCGAGAACTCGCTGGAGAACCTGGTCTACCTGGTCGCCACGATCAAGATCGTCATCTCGATGACGTGGGCGATCACCATCGGCCTCACCCCCACCATGGGTGTCGCCTGGCACCGGTTCCTGGCGTTCTTCAACATCTACTTCAAGCGCAACGCCGACGGCACGGTCGCGCTGGGCGCGCTGCAGCCGATGACCTCCGGCGGCGAGCCGATCGACTTCGAGGACCCCGCCGACGACGCGGTGTTCGGCGTCAGTCAGGTCGAGCACTTCTCCTGGAAGGGCCTGCTCGACTTCTCCACCTGTACCGAGTGCGGTCGGTGCCAGTCGCAGTGCCCCGCGTGGAACACCGGCAAGCCGCTGTCCCCGAAGCTGCTGATCATGTCGCTGCGCGAGCACGCCTACGCCAAGGCGCCGTACCTGCTCGCGGGCGGCGGCAAGGACGAGGAAGGCAACGAGAAGGCCACGCCCGAGCAGCTGGCCAAGGTCCCGGCGGCGGCGCTCGCCGAGGCCGAGCGGCCGCTGATCGGCACCGCGGAGGAGAACGGGGTCATCGACCCCGACGTGTTGTGGTCGTGCACCACGTGCGGCGCGTGTGTCGAGCAGTGCCCGGTCGACATCGAGCACGTGGACCACATCGTCGACATGCGCCGCTACCAGGTGCTGATCGAGAGCGCGTTCCCGTCCGAGGCGGCGACGATGCTCAAGGGCCTGGAGAACAAGGGCAACCCGTGGGGCGTGGCCACCAAGGCCCGGCTCGACTGGGTCAAGGAGCTGAAGAAGACCACCGGCATCGAGGTCCCGATCGTCGGCCAGGACATCGAGCCCGCCGAGCTGGAGTACCTGTACTGGGTCGGCTGCGCGGGTGCGCTGGCCGACGGCCCGAAGAAGACCACCAAGGCGTTCGCCGAGCTGCTCGACATCGCGGGCGTCAAGTACGGGATCCTCGGCAAGGAGGAGTCCTGCACGGGCGACTCGGCGCGCCGGCTCGGCTCCGAGGTGGTCTTCCAGATGCTCGCGGCGCAGAACGTCGAGACGCTGAACGCGGCGCTCGAGGACGCGCCGAAGAAGCGCATCGTCACCACCTGCCCGCACTGCTTCAACACGCTGGCGAATGAATACCCGCAGTTGGACGGGCACTTCGAGGTCATCCACCACACCCAGCTGCTCCAGCACCTGATCGACGAGGGCCGGCTGCTGCCGGTCGGGCCGGTCGACGGTCTGGTGACCTACCACGACCCGTGCTACCTCGGTCGGCACAACAAGGTCTACACGCCCCCGCGCGAGATCATCGCGAGGGTGCCGGGCCTGCGGAACGAGGAGATGCACCGGCACAAGGAGCGCGGCTTCTGCTGCGGCGCCGGCGGTGCGCGCATGTGGATGGAGGAGCGCATCGGCAAGCGCATCAACAACGAGCGCATGGACGAGGCGCTGTCGCTCAAGCCGGACATCGTCTCCACCGCGTGCCCGTTCTGCCTGGTGATGTTCACCGACTCGATCAACGCCAAGAAGCAGGCGGGCGAGGCGAAGGAGGAGCTCCAGGTGGTCGACGTGGCGCAGCTGCTGCTCCAGTCGGTCAAGCAGCCGGAGCCGCCGGCCGAGGAGGACGTCCTGGAGGACGCGGGGGCCAAGTAGCTTTTTCGCGGCGCGCTTCGGTGCGCTCGATGTGCGGCGAGCGCCGTCGGTTCCCTCGGGGCCGGCGGCGTTCGGTTTTGTGCCCGAATTACCACCGTCCCGCGACGACGGAGGGGGGTGTGGTGCCGGTACCGTCAGGGGTGTGACTGGCAATGGACCCTACGACCCGTACCGGCAACAGCCCCCGCCTGCCGGCCAGGGTTACCCACCTCAGTACGGCGGGGCTTACGGCGACGGGCACGGGGGGCAGCAGGGGCAGCCCGGATATGGGCACCCCGGGCAGCAGGGGCAGCCTGGGCAACCCGGGCAGCAGCCCGGGTACGGGCAGCCGGGGTATGGGCCGCCCGGGCAGCAGGGGTACGGGCAGCCTGGGCAACAGGGGTATGGGCAACCGGTTCCTCCCGGGCAGCAGGGGTACGGGCAGCCGGTTCCTCCGCCGCCGTCGCCGCAGGGTGGGCGGGGCGGGTCGCCGGACTCGGGTTACGGGCCGCTGTCGTTGCCCGACGAGACGAGCCTGTACATCTACGGCGCGCCGCCGGAGGAGTACACGACGGTGACGCCGTCGGTGCCGCCTCCGCAACCGCAGCAGTACCAGCCGCCGCCGTACGGCGGACCGCCGAGGTACCTGCACTGGAAAGAGGTGCTGAGCGGGCTCGTGCTGCGCCCGCTGCGCACCATGGACGAGGTCCGCGACCAGGCGGTGTGGTGGCCGGCGCTGATCATGTCCGCGCTCGGCGGTGTGCTCGCGGTGCTGGCCAACGACGCGTCGCGCAAGGAGATCGTGCACTCGACGCTGAGCACGAGCGTGCCGGCGATCGGCATCGTCGTGGTCATGGTGCCCGCGTTCTGCGCGCTGCTCGGCCTGGTCTCGCACGCGCTGGCCACCCAGTTCGGCGGCAACGGCTCGCCGACGCCGTTCATCACGCTGTCGATGATCGTGGTCTGGATCGCGGACGCGCCGCGGCTGGCGGTCGCGATGTTCGCGCCGGACAAGAACTCGATCGTGACCGGCGTCGGGCTGCTCTCGTTCGTGCTGACGGCGTGGTTGTTGACGACGTTGATGATGCGCGTGCACGAGCTGGCGTGGCCGCGTGCGCTCGGTTGTGTGGCGGTCGAGCTGATCGCGTTGTTGTTGGTGTTGAAGCTGCCTTTGACGTCGTGAGGTCGTGAGGTCGTGAGGTCGCGACGTCGGGGGGTCGGGGGCGTGGGGCGGGGCTCTTTCGGCCCCGTGCACCGGGTTCGGGGCGGGGGCGGGGGCTGACGCCTGGTCAGGCCGGCGGCGAAGCGTGCCGGCAGTGGACCAACCGGACCGCAAGCGGCACGGTCGAGCCGCGTTGCGGATCTGTTCGGGGGCCGTTTCGGGCGGTGTACTCGTAGGAGTACGGGAGTACACCTGCCGGACCACGACACTTCGCCGTGGTCGCGGCCCGCGAGGAACGGAACGGACATGCTTGTGCGGCAACGCACCCGGGCTGCGCTCCAGGCCGCCGCCCTCTTCTACGTCGTGGACCGGGGTTGGCCCGTGCTGCCCGGTGCCTACGTCGAGGACGGCCGATGTTCGTGCGGCGACACCGAGTGCCCCGACCCCGGGGCACATCCCGCCGCCGAACCGGGGCTGACCCGGGCCACCCGGTCGACGGACGACGTGTGGGAATGGTGGAGCGGCAAGCCGTACACCGTCCTGCTGGCGAGCGGGCTGGAGTTCGACGTCCTGGACGCGCCGGCACAGGTCGGCTACGCGGCGATCCGCCAGCTCGAGGTGGTCGGCCTGCCGCTGGGGCCGGTGTTGCAGCTACCGGGCGAGCGGTTGTTGTTCCTGGTCGACCCGGGCGCGCGCAACCTGTACTGGTACACGGTGGACCACAACGACACGGCCCGGTTCGACGTCCGGCACCACGCGGTCGGCCACTTCGTACCGGCGCCGCCCTCGTCCACGGCGTGCGGGGGGCGGACGCGGTGGGCGGTGCCGCCGGACCCGATCGAGCGGGGCCTGCCGGGGGCGGTGGACGTGCTCGGTGCGTTGATGCGGTTCAGCACACAGGCGCGGTGACCGGGGGCGAAGTCGTCCCGTACCGCCGCTCGTCGCTCAGGCGTCGAGGATCTGGCCCTGGCGGGTGACCACGGGCGGCTCGACGGACCACGGGAAGTTGATCCAGTCGTCGGTGTGCTTCCACACGTATTCGCACTTCACCAGCGACTGCGGCTTCTCGTACACCACGGCGCAGCGCACCTCGGCCACATTGCCCTCGCAGAAGTCGCGGACCAGGAGCAGCGTCTTGCCGGTGTCGGCGACGTCGTCCGCGATGAGCACCTTCTTGTTCGAGAAGTCCACCACGTCGGGCACCGGCGCGAGCATGACCGGCATGTCCAGCGTGGTGCCGATCCCCGTGTAGAACTCGACGTTGACGAGGTGCAGGTTCTTCACGTCCAGCGCGTACGCGAGCGCGCCGGCCGCGAACACGCCGCCGCGGGCGATCGACAGGATGATGTCGGGCTCGTACCCGTCCGCCGCGACCTGCATGGCCAGCTCGCGCGTGGCCTGGCCGAAGAGCGGCCAGGTGAGGTTTTCGCGCACGTCACTCATGTCCGGGGATGCCTATCTTCTGTTCGGGGGTGTCGGTCGCGGGGACGTGGACCGGAGTCGGGGCCGACGTCGGGATCGGGGCCGTGGGCCGGGTCGTCCCCGACCGTCGTCCCGGGCCACCGCCTCCCTAGTCGCGGACGTTCGTGCGGTGGAAGTCCTTGAACGAACGTGAGGGGGTCGGCCCGCGCTGTCCCTGGTAGCGCGACCCGTACACCGAGGACCCGTACGGGAACTCGGCCGGCGACGACAGCCGGAACATGCACAGCTGGCCGATCTTCATCCCCGGCCACAACTTGATCGGCAGGGTCGCGACGTTGGACAGCTCCAGCGTCACATGCCCGGAGAAGCCCGGGTCGATGAACCCGGCGGTCGAGTGCGTCAGCAGCCCGAGCCGCCCCAACGAACTCTTCCCCTCCAGCCGCGACGCGACGTCGTCCGGCAACGACACGACCTCGTAGGTCGAACCGAGCGCGAACTCGCCCGGGTGCAGGATGAACGGTTCGCCCTCCGGCGGCTCGATCATCCGCGTGAGGTCGGGCTGCTCGACGGCGGGATCGATGTGCGGGTACTTGTGGTTCTCGAAGACCCGAAAGAACCGGTCGAGTCGAACGTCCACACTCGACGGCTGAACCATGGCCGGCTCGTAGGGATCGATCCGAACCCGACCGCAGTCGATCTCCGCGCGAATGTCCTTGTCCGATAGAAGCACGGGCAAAGCGTAATCGCAGCCCCCCGGATCCACCCAAACGCTCCCGCACCCACCGCCGGAACGATGCTGCGACCACACTCGACCATCCGGTAGAGTGACGGTGCAGCGCTCCAAGGAGCCCTGTGTTGCGGGCGTAGTTTAATGGTAGAACATGAGCTTCCCAAGCTTAGAACGCGAGTTCGATTCTCGTCGCCCGCTCGTTTGATGAAGGCCCAGGTCACGGACATGATCCGAGATCTGGGCCTTCGTCGTTTCCAGGGCTCCTACGCCTCGCGTGCCAGATCCGTGCCAGATTGGCGATGATCTTGGGGCCTGGATTTCTTGATCCGCTTCGCGATCGAGTCCGCGATGGCCTGGTCCCGGCCGGCGCGGGCGTGCTGGTAGATCAGGGCTGCGCGAGAGGTGGACTGGCCCATGCGGTCCATCAGCTCGCGGAGAGTGGCGCCGGTCTCGGCGGCGAGGACGTTCCCGGTATGCCGTAGATCGTGGAAGTGGAGATCGGTCACGCCGACGTGACGGGTTCCGCGTCGCCACACCCGGGTGAAGTGCACCGGCGGAGAGCGGCGCCCTTAGGTCCGACGAAGAGCAAGCCGTCGTCCTCCTTCTCCGCAAACCACTCCACGTGCCGACGCGGGTCGAGGAGGATCGGCGCGGGGATGGTGACGGTGCGCTTGCCGGCGGCCGACTTCGGCGGGCCCGTAATGCGCTCGCCGTTGCTCATCTCGATCGCGGAGACGTCGATGCGGATGGTGCCCGCGTCGAGGTCCACGTGATCGCGGCGGAGGGCGGCGAGTTCGCCCCAGCGCAGGGAGCCGAAGGCGGCGAGGAGGACGAGAGCCCGGTAGCGCGGGCCCACACCGTCCGCGAGCGTGAAGACCTGTTCGAGGGTGAGGATCGGCCGCTCCGGAGCCTTCTCGTCGCCGCCGCCCTTGATGCGGCACGGGTTGCGGCGGATCAGGCCGTCGTCCACGGCGGTGTTCATGATCGCGCGCATGAGTCGGTACGCCTTGGCTGTGGTCGACACACCGAGGCCGCCTTCGAGCCGAGTGGCACGCCAGCGGCGTACGTCGGCCTCCTTGATCGCCGGAATGGCTGCTTTGCCGAAGGTGGGCATCAGGTGAAGGCGGAGCAGGATGCTGTACAGCTCACGTGCGCGGTCGGAGATTCGGCCGCTCCTTGATCCAGGCCATGGCGAACGTACCGAAGACCATGTCGCCGCGCGGGTCGATCCAGTCTCCGCGTCTCATCTCCGATTCGGTGTCGGTCAGCCACTTTTCGGCTGCCGTCTTGGTAGCGAAGGTCTCGTCAGCCGTGCACAGTTGGCCGTCCGGCCCGGGGTAGCGCGCCTGCCACCTCTTGGACGGAAGTTGGCGGACCGTTCCGAAGCGACGACGCCGCCCCTTGTTGTTGGGCATCAGGCTGCCTTTCCATAAGTTCGGCCGGGCTCGACAAGACCAGCGCGAATGAACGCGTCGACCGCGTCCGCCGGAATCCGGACATGGCGGCCGATCCGAATGAAGGTGATGCGTCGCTCTGCGATGAGGCGACGGACAAAGCGCTCACCGACGTTGAGCCGGTCGGCGACTTGGGGGACGGTCAGGAGCCGTCCGAGCGTGCTCTTCTGGTTCACGGGAGCAAGTCCCCTCGCAGGTCTGGACTGGTCAGGTCACGTCCTGTTGGGGCCCGGCTACGTGGGGACCTCGGCTGGTTGTCTCGACACCGTTGGGCGTTTGGTCGGTGCGAGCCGGCCTGTGGCGGCCGTTGCCGAATATTGGTCAGGTGGTGCGTTGGTCCGGGCGGATGCGCGGGAGCCCTCTCGTGCATCCGCCCGGGGTATGCGATCAGGCCGCTTCGTTGTGCACGGCGATGTGATCCAGTTCGACACAAAGGCCGTTGGCCAGGAGCGTGGCCAGGCGGTGGACCGCGTCGGCAGAGACGGGGCCAAGGTTGACCAGGCCGTCACCGTGGACGTTCACTTCCGCCTTCAACGCTCCGAAACCGTCGTGCAGGCCAGCCAGGGTGAGACGTGTGGCGAGTTCGGTCGTGGCGCTATGCGCTTTGCTCCAGCCACGGACGTAGGGGATGCCGGCGTGCAGAACCTCGGCATTCGGTGCGCAGGTTCGCGCGTTGTCAGCGGCGGGACGCATGGCGATACCTCCTTCTCAGGTGGGGTTCTTCTCGGAGGCGGCGAGAAGTTCAGCAAGCCGGGTAGCGGCTTCCGGTGTCGTGCGGCCGAGTTCGACGAACCCGTGACCGAAGGCATTGATGTCGGCACGGAGGTAGGGGAAGTGCTCGGCGAGGCCGGCGGCGATCAGGACGTCCCGCAGGGCGGCAACGGCGGCCCGCGCCTCGTACCAGGCGGTGGTATCGATGGGCGACCAGGAAGCCGCATCGTGGTCACTCATCACCCGTGCCCTCGGCAGCGGCGGACAAGTTGCGCAACGCGATCAGGAGATGAACGGTAAGTACTGCGACCGCGTCACGATCGAGGGTGGACTCCTCCGTGGGCTTGCTGAGCCACTGGTAGCGGTCCCCGGTTTCCACACCCAACCCCGGGACCACCAGGTACCCGCCGGTCGAGAGGTAGCGATACGGCACGTCCCCACGTAGGACCGTCAACGCGCCGGCGAAGAAGGGCTCACCGACCGGCGCGATGAGGAAGGCAACTTTTCGCGCCTGGTGGTCGATGACGGACGGCGGAGCCTGGGAACCGAGACGCCGGTACCAGTCGACCGCTTCGATGCCCAGTCGGTCCGCCACGATGACCGCGTCCAGGACGTGGCCGGTCGCCCACAGCCGAGGCGCCCGAGGGTACGTGGTCCCAGCCGAGGTACCGAGGGCTGCGAGCAGCAAGGCACCGGCGGATTCACTCGCCTGATGAAGCGTCATGTTCATCTCCCGAAACCCGCCGGCCGTTCCGCCGGGCATCACCACGATGCGACGGCGACACCCGTCCGAGGCAGACGGCAAGGGATGACAAGGGGTGACATGCCTTGTCACCCAGGCGCGCACCACAAGATCAACTCACCGCAAGCCTTTGACGACGCTTCGTGTGCGTGAGCATGATGGCCGGATCTGGCTCCGCTTCCGGGGAGGCGATTCGTGGTGTCGACCACCACGCCGTATCAAGCCGATCTCCTACGCGCGGCCCGAAATCACCTCGGCTGGAAGAAGCCCCGTCTCGTCTACGCTCTGCGCCAGGCCGCCGCGCAGGAAGGCCGCTCCCTGCCCACCGACACATCCCTCCTGCGAAGCATCGCCCGCTGGGAGAACGGCCAGACCTACCCCGCCGACTACGTCGAGCTGCTGGTGAAGGTCTACGGCCAGCCGGCCCATCGACTCGGGTTGGCTGACGCGCCGGCCGCTCCAGAGACCCCAGGGACGGTCTACCCGACCACCCCCACAGACAGCGTTGAAGCACTCACGGCGTTGTGGCGCACCGATCTCGCACCCGGTAGCGACATGCAGACGCTGTCCCCAGACCCAGCCGCCTGGAACGCGGCGCCGCTCGCCTGGCTCGTTTCCGGACAGCAAGAGCAGTTACCGAATTCCCGAACCCGCACCCAGGTAGGGATGTCAGACGTCGAAGCCGTCCGTGCAACGGTTGACGTCTACGCCGACTTGGACAACCGCTTCGGGGGCGGGCACGGCCGCCGAGCCTTGATCCAGTACCTGAACGGGGACGTTGCCGAATTGCTGACCGCGCGAAGCACGGAGCCGGTGGGCCGCTCCCTGTTCGGCACAGTCGCGGAAGCCACGCTTCTCGCCGGGTGGATGAGCTACGACAGCGGCCACCACGGCTTGGCCCAGCGCTACTTCATCCAAGCCCTCCGCCTGGCCCAGGCCGCCGAGGATCGCCGTCTCGCGGGAAGCGTCCTCTCCGCGATGAGCCATCAGGCCACCTACCTCGGCCGCTTCACCGAGGCAGCCAACTTGGCCCGCGCCGCCCAGCTCGGTACCACAGGCCACGCAACCCCAACCCTGACCGCACAGTTCCTCGCGATGGAGGCCCGAGCGCTCTCCCGAGTCGGCGACCACGCCGGATGCAACACAGCCTTGACCCGATCAACGACGATCTTCGAACGCACCAAACCGGGTGAAGACCCGGAGTGGATCGGCTACTTCGACCAGGCGGAGCTGTCCGCCGAACTCGGCCACTGCTTCCGCGACATGGGCCAGGCCCAGCAAGCCACCACATACGCGGAACTGTGTCTCGGCGGCACGGACGGCCGCTACGTCCGCAGCGACTTCTTCGCGACCATGGTCCTGGCCGAAGCCCACCTGACAGCCGGAGAACCCGAACTCGCCTGCCGCAGCGCCCTCACCGCACTGAAACTCGGGCAACAGCTCAAGTCCGCCCGATGTGTGACGTATCTGTCGGAATTCCGCTCGAAGTTGGCAGGGTTCGCAACCTCAGCTCCAGTTGCCGAATTCCTGGAGGAGGCCGAGAGCCACCGCCTGTGGCAGCAGACCGCGAGTTGATCCGCCCTCAGAACGGTTTCCACCCGTGCCGGTCGGCACCGGTCCGCAGGTCCGACATGCGCCGCTCGACCTCCACCGTCACCGCAGCGTTGCCGGCCATGTTCTGCGTCAGCCACACGGTCATCATCAACTCACGCATGTCCGCCAGGACCGGGTAGCCGTACCAGTTCATGACGTCGAACCCGTAGGCGTTCACGAACGCCTCGTACTCGGCGCGGCTGTGCCACCCGTACCGCTCGTAGTACATCGCGGTCAGCACCAAGTCCCACTCACGCGGCCCGAGCGCGAACCCGTCCAAGTCGATGAGGACAGCCCGCCCCGCGTCGTCGACGAGCGCGTTCCCGACGTTCGCGTCCCCATGCACGAGCCCGAAGGGAAGGACGAACTCCAGAGCGTCGTACCGCTTCCGAAGCTCCTCCGCCCGCTGCCGAAGAAACCCACGGTCCTCATCGCCCAACGCCACCGCGGCGTCGATCCGCCCCCAGGTCGCCGCCAACGGCTCCAGATACGGCAGCCCCAGCGACTCCGGCTCCTCCAACCAGTGCAACCGCCGCAGCAGCTCGGCCAACGCGACCACACCCGCGAACAGCTCCTCCTCGGCCACCAGCTCCCAGAACGTCACCACACGCCCATCAACCACGAGCGGTTGCCGCACCCGCGACATGACCCGCACCGCCGGAAACCCCACCTCGGCAAGCCACCGAGCAGCAGCCACGGTCCGCTCATGCTCATCGATTCGGTCCGCCGACCGTGCCACCCGCACCACAACCGGATCACACAACCGGAAAACAGCGTTCTCCCCAAGCCGCAGCAGAGCCGCCCCCTCAGCGCTCAGCCCGGCCACGGCACACGCCGAGCCCAACACCTCCCAAGCATGCTCCGCAGTGAACGCCCCACCGGCCCCAGACACCCCGCCATCCGCCATACCGCGAAGCTACCCGCATCCCGTGCCCTGTCGACCCACCAACGGTGCCCAATCAACCATTGCCGAATTTGGCTCTACTGGATTCAAGGGCGCCGCGCTTCGCGCGCCGCATGGGGTCACGCCGCGCGTGCGGCGTGACCGCCGGTCACGGCGTCGCCCCATGCGCACGTTCCGTCATCGAAAGGCGCAAGGACTTGCGATCAACATCTCCCCTGATTCTCAATGCCCCTCATCGCCATGAATCGATCATTTCTCGATTAGACAAGCCAATATCTGATCGATTCACGTCTATATCGCGATCAAAATTACAACCCGCCATAACCATGTATGCTAACCAAATGAACAATGAGCATCCCGTAGGATTTTGGAGCTACACCCATCGCGATGACGAATTGGACGATGGCCGAATCCGCCGCCTTGCCCAGTCAATCGGCGACGAGTTCGAGATCATCACAGGCGAAGAACTGAAAGTTTTCGTAGACAAGAAATCAATTGAGTGGGGTGATGGGTGGCGCATTCGAATTGACACCGCACTTACGAGTAGTACGTTTCTCATCCCCATCATTACTCCAAGATATTTCAAAAGCCAGCAATGTAGGCGAGAAATCATCACATTTGCCGGACATGCAGCCAGTCTGGGGTTGGACGAGCTGCTTCTTCCTATCCACTACGTAAATGTGCCAGAATTGACTGACAATAAGGATGAAGATGAAGTCATAGCACTCATTCGCAAGCGCCAATGGGTTGACTGGCGAGAGCTTCGCCTAGAGGATGAAAAGTCCCCGGAATATCGGAAGGCAATTAATCAACTAGCTGCACGGCTAAGTAAAATCTTGGAGGAGTCGGCGTCCGTTGAAGCTCCACCTCCCGTTGATCTCGCCAGCGAGGATGACGGCCCGGGGTTTGTCGAGATTATGGCGACAGCCGAGGCGGCTATGCCGCGTTGGGTCGAAACTCTCCAGTCGCTGACAGACGTCATGACACTCGTCGGATCAGAAATGAACTGGGCGAGCCAATCATTCACGGAATCAGATTCCAGAAATGCTGGCTTTGCCGGACGGCTTCGTATCTCACAGGAGCTCGCCAAGCGACTCGATGGCCCCGCGCAGGAAATGTTGACGCTGGGCTCCAAGTACTCGACCGAACTAATCGACATCGACCCTGCCATTATCAGCATCATCCGATATGCGGCAGAAAATAAATTGAATAAGGAAGACAAGCAATCTTTTCGCGAGTTCTTCGAAATTCTTGCAGGATTGATTGCGGCTACTCGCGCCAACGCTCCACATATGCAAGCTTTCGCAGAAGGGGCACGTAGCACCGCCCAATCAAGCCGGTACATCCGGCCTGTCATGAATATCCTGCAAGCAGCCATCCAGCATGTAATCGATGGCCAGACCATCATCGAGGAATGGGATCGACTTCTGAAAGACGTAGATGACGATCCCGAATCCCCTGACGAAGACGTAGATGAATAGACCGCAGGGCGTCACCCAGTTCCTGGCACAATTGCGGGAATGGGGCTCTGCCCCGGACCTGGCCCTCTCTCGGAGGGCGGTCCGGGCATGGCCACTGCGGTTCATGGGTGGTCTTGGGGCCTAGGCGTTCCCTCCTCGATCGGGCACCGGAGGCGTACCCGGAACCCCAGAGAGGCGCAACGGCAGAGCGCAAGCGTCACGTTGTGAGCCGTTGCGCCCCTCCGGGAACCCGGGTCCGTGTAGGCATGCCCGATCGAGGAGGGAACCCCCAGACAGACCACCCACTTGTGGAGCGGGGCAAGCCCAACTTGCGCACTGAATGCGAACCGAAATGGGGCGCGGCTCACGGATTCTCGCGGGCGCTTAGGCAAAGAGCGAATGCCTCGCCGCCGGTGAGCGGTTGCGCAGGTCGACTCCAAGATCGCGGGCGGGTCTTCCGAGCTGGGAATCCGCTGCCGTCGCCTCGGGCGAGGCGATCTCAACAAGCGGGAGGCGTGTGCTCCTCGCCGTGCCAGATGCGTGCCAGAACGGATGGGGACTCGCGGTCATCCAGGGGTACTGACGGGCTATCGCACCAGGAGCACCAGCCAGGACGCGGCACAGGTCACGAGGCCTCTCTGCGGGCCGCTGGAACGGCGCTTCCCAAGCTTAGAACGCGAGTTCGATTCTCGTCGCCCGCTCGTGGAGTGAAGGCCCAGGTCACGGACATGATCCGCGACTTGGGCCTTCGTCGTTTCCAGGGCCCCTACGCCTCGCGTGCCAGATCCGTGCCGGATGCGCGTTGATCTTGAGGTCGACACTTCGTGATCCGCTTCGCGATCGAGTCGGCGATGGCTCTGTCCCGGCCGGCACGGGCGTGTTGGTAGATGAGCGCGGCTCGCGACGTCGACTGGCCCATGCGGTCCATCAGCTCGCGGAGGGTGGCGCCGGTCTCGGCGGCCAGGACGTTGCCCGTGTGACGCAGGTCCTGAAAGTGAAGATCGGTAACGCCGAACTGCCGGGTCTCGCGTCGCCACACTCAGGTGAAGTTGCAGCGGCGCAGGGCTGCCCCCTTCGGGCCGGCGAAGGGCAAGCCGTCTTCTTCGTTCTCCGTGAACCGCTCCACATGCCGACGCGGGTCGAGGAGGGTCGGCGCGGGGGTGGTGGCGGTGCGCTTGCCGGTGGTCGACTTCGGCGGACCCGTGATGCGCTTGCCGTTGCTCGTGTCGATGGCGGAGACGTCTCGTGCCCACGTCGGGGTGCATGTGATGGTGAAGGAGAGCGGTCGGCTCGCCCCGGCGCAGCGAATGCGCGGCGTTGGTGGGCGGTTGTGCAGGCCGACTCCGAGGTCGCGGGAGGTGTGCGCTTCTCGCCGTGCCGGATGGGTGTCGGAACCGGCGGGGGATCGCGGGTGGCAGGGGACATCGGTGGGCGATCGGGCCTTGGGGGCCGTTCAGGACGCAGGGCTGCTTGCGCATGGGGTGTTTGGGTGTGCTGTTGGGACGGTGCTGCCCCGGTTTGGCTGGGCCCAGGTCGCGGATGGGGTCCGTGGCCTGGGCCTTTGTTGTGTTGCGGGTGGGTCAGTGGAATTCGTGGATTAGTTGGATTTGGCCGACTATGTGTTTGTTGAATTCTGGGAGGTCTTCGGCTGGGACCCAGAGTTCGAGGATGGTTTTGCCGCCTGCCTGGCGGACCGGGTAGCGGATTACGTATTCGGTTTCGATTTGGAAGCGGGTTACGTAGCCGGAGCCGGAGGCGGGGACGTTCCAGTCTCGGGCGATTTTGATCGCGTAGTCCTCGTTGAGGACCGGGTAGAAGATCGGCTGGTCGGGCAGCCGGGCCGGCCACGCGGTCCAGCCGGACTCGCGTACGAGCTCCAGCTCGGCCGGTCCAGTCGGCCGCCAGAGGGTCGTCGTGGGGATGGCGTTCATGGGGTTATGGTGCGTCCGCCGGTGGGTGGGGTGGAAACGGATTTCGCAGGTGGGGCGCGCGGGCGGCGGGGTGGCGGGCGAGTGACTTCCGCCTCGATCGGGTGGGATCTGACGGGCCGTCATGGAAGTTGCCGGCGGGCGCTGCTAGCTTCCGCGGCATGGATCACCGCATAGACCCCGAATTGCTCGCGGTCCTCCCGTACCTGCCGACCGTGGACATCGCCGAGCCGGCGGCGTTTCGGGCGGCGCAGCGGGCTCGGACCCAGCCTCCGCAGCGTCCGGACGGGCTTCTGGTCGAGGATCGGGTGGTGGCCGGGGGTGTGCCGGTGCGGATCTATACGCCGACGGCCGCGGTGGAGGCGGCCGGGGCGGGTGGGGCGCTCGGGGTGCTGGTGTGGTTCCACGGCGGCGGGTTCGTGTTCGGGGACATGGACAGTACGGATGGCAGTTGTGTGGCGACCGCCCTCGAAGTGGGCTGCGTCGTGGTGAATGTGGAGTATCGGCTTGCGCCCGAGAATCCCTTTCCGGCGGGCTTCGACGATGCGTGGGCGGCGCTTCGGTGGGTGGCGGAGCATGCGTCGTCGATCGGGGCGGATGCGGGGCGGATCGCGGTCGGCGGGGTGAGCGCGGGTGGCGGGTTGGCCGCGGCTTTGGCGCTGCGGGCGCGGGACGAGGGTGGGCCGGCGCTGGTGTACCAGGTGTTGGACACGGCGGTTTTGGATGATCGGCTGGACACTCCCTCGATGCGGGAGTTCGATGCGACGCCGTTGTGGAGTCGTCCGCAGGCGGAGTTGAGTTGGCGGTACTACCTGGCGGGTGCGGAGGCGAACGCCTACGCGGCGCCGGCGCGGGCCGAGGATGTGGCGAACCTGGCGCCCGCGTACATCACGGCGAACGAGTTCGATCCGCTGCGCGATGAGGCGATCGAGTATGCGGTGAGGTTGATCCGGGCAGGTGTTCCGGTCGAGTTGCACCACCGGCCGGGGACGTTTCACGGCTCCAACGCGATTCCGTCGGCGGAGGTCTCGCGGCGGGCGCTCGAGGACATTCGGCGGGCCCTGCGGGCGGCTTTTCGGGTCGGGTGAGTCCGGGCCTGGCGGAGTGGGCGGTACGAAGGACGGGCGGCGCACGGCGGGCGGCGGGCAGTTGGTGCCTGGGCGTGGGTGCCGGGTATTTGGGGTGGGCGCCAGGTCCCCGGGGCGGGCATCGGTTGACGGCGTCGGTTGACGGCGTTGGTTGTGGGTCCCGGATGCGGCGGGTGCCGGCGGTTGGATGCCTGGGTCGAGTGCCTGGGTCGGACCTTGGCCGGCGGGACAGGCATCGGGTTACGGAGTCCGGGCTCAGGACACGGGCTCAGGACACGGGCTCAGGACATGGGCTCAGGACATGGGCACGGGCACGGGCGCGGGACATGGGCACGGGCACGGGACATGGGCACGGGGCCGAGGCACGGGTTGGGAGTCGCGGCCGGGGGTGTGGGCGAACGGCGGCGTGTCGGTGGGGCTTTGGGGCTGTGGGGACCGTTCGTCCTACGCTGGGGGCGTTCGGGACGGGCTCTGGAGGGTGTCGTTGTGATCGTTGCGTTTTCGGTGTCGCCGTTGGGTGTTGGTGAGGATGTCGGGGAGGCGGTGGCGGCTGCGGTGCGGGTGGTGCGGGCCAGCGGGCTGCCGAATCGCACCGACGCCATGTTCACCTCGATCGAGGGCGAGTGGGACGAGGTGATGGCCGTGGTCAAGGAGGCCGTCGAGGCGGTCAAGGCACACTCGAACCGGGTGAGTCTGGTGCTCAAGGCGGACATCCGCGAGGGGGTCGTCGACGGGCTGACGGCCAAGGTCGAGACGATCGAGCGCTATCTGGCGTAGGCGGGCCGGTCCGGATCGGCCGGTTGGTCGGCACTCGGGTGGTCGGGCGATTGGGTCCCGGGCGCTCAGGTAGTCGGCCTCGGGGATCGGCCGAGGGTCGCGCGTTCAGGCGGCGGTCGGCGCACTCGGGTATCCGGACGACAGGCAGCCGGGCCTTGGGAGGCGGGCGGGCGAGGGGTTGCCCGGTCACGTAGGCGGGTGGGCCCGGGGTTGGTGGTTCGCGTAGGCGGGCCGGCGGGCCGGCTATTCGGGTCGGTCGCGATATCGGTGGAGGACTGTGGGGCGGTTCGCCGGGGCGAGGTCCTGTCGGAATGAGTGGGGCGGGCTCGGGGCCGGGCTTTGGTCCCGCAGGCCGAGTCGGGTCGAACGGTCGGAGCGGTCCGTCGAGTGGCAGGGTGTGGGCCGGTCGTGTGTGCCGGCGGGTTCCGTCGCGGGTCCGTTGTCCCAG
The DNA here is from genome assembly GCF_003967355.1 of Embleya hyalina. Classification (GTDB taxonomy): domain Bacteria; phylum Actinomycetota; class Actinomycetes; order Streptomycetales; family Streptomycetaceae; genus Embleya; species Embleya hyalina. The sequence goes on from NZ_BIFH01000015.1 coordinate 630,589, forward strand.
GTGAGGCAGAAGTGCCCTGAGGGCAGTTCGAGGGGCGTGCCGCGTCGGCCCGGAACGGGTTGCCCGACTCCGGGCTCGCGGCCGGTGCGTCGAACAGTTCGGCCGGGGCGGTCGCCCACTTGGTGGGGTCGATGACCCTCGATCCGATGCCCCACTCGTCTGCGGGTGACCTGCTTCGAGCGCCGCGACTCATCGGCACCGGCGGGCGACCGCGGGGCCGCGTGGTCGATCGGACGGTGCGGGGCGAGCCGTGACACGAAGCGGTCCCACGCCGCCCCGAACGCGGTGTCGGCTTTGTCGATCACGCCGAGATCCTTCACCGCGGCACCGACGCGGCCCGGCGGCCTTGGTGACGATCCGGAGGGGGCCGATCTCGGGTAGTCCGGGCGGGATTTTCGGGCTTGGAGGTGGTGCGCGAGAGGCGATGTAACGTTTCCGTTGGATCGGGCCATTCCCCTGGTGACGTCGACGAACGGGGGACATCGATGGCCGGCGGAAGCGATGCGGACTTCCGAGAGTTCGCCGCCACGCACAGCCGCAGGTTGTTCCGTACCGCGTGTCTGCTCACCTCCGGTGACTGGCACGGTGCCGAGGACCTGCTTCAGGAGACACTCGGCAAGCTCTATCCCAAGTGGCGCAGGATCGGCCGGATGGAGTGGCCGTTCGCGTACGCGCACACCACGTTGGTCCGCACCTACCTCGAACAACAGCGCCGCAAGAGTTCCGGCGAGCGCGCCACGGACAACGTGCCGGAGCGTGCGGCCCGCCCGACGGGCGATCCCGAGTTGCGGCTCACCCTGCTCGACGGCCTGGCCGAGTTGGCTCCGGGGGATCGGGCGGTGCTGGTGCTGCGCTATTGGGAGGACCGCTCGGTGGAGCAGGTCGCCGAGATGTTGCATCTGTCGGCGGGAGCGGTACGGGTTCGCTCCCATCGGGCGCTTGATCGGCTGCGCGCGGTGCTGGGCGATCAGTTGCCGGGCCTCGCCCTCGACCGCAGCTGAGTCTCCGTCGGTACCGGTGAGCACCGATGGCACCGAAGGCATACATGGACGCGCATCGGCGTGCACGGGCGTGCGTGGCTCCGCGCCAGCCGCCGGGCCCGCGTTCCGCTCACCCCTTACTGCTTCCGCATTCCTATCGAAAGGACCGGTGATCTCACCGTGCCCGCTGCCGGCTTTGGTACCAGCTCCCGGGATCCGGGACCGCACGGCCAGTACCACGACCCCGACTTCGAGCAGGCGCTGCCGGGTGCGCTGAATGCCGTGGTCGATACCTTCCCGGCGTACGACCCCGAGGTGATCCCGCGCGGCGTCGCACGCGGCAAGCGGATCCGGCGGGTACGGCGCATCCGGATCGGGGCCGCCGCGTGTGCGATGGCCGTCACCGTGGTGGGCGTCGGGGTCGTCCTCGATCGGGCGATGGAGACCGACGCGTCGGCGGCCTCGCGGCGCACGCTGCCGGACGGCGAGGGGCCCTCGGCCTGGCCGGTGACGGGAAATCAGATGATCGCCGCCCTGGAGAGCCTGCTGCCCGCCAAGGGCAAGGTCAGCGAGGTCTCCGGCGGCGGGTCGCAACTCACGCCCCAGGATCCGCCGTTGATCGGTCGCAATCCGTTCGCGCAGCTCGTCTACACCGATTCGGGCGGCTCGTCCGGGATCCGGGTGATGCTCGCCCGCCCGGCGCCCGACAGCCCGGAGAGCCGAATCGCGGACTGCGGTGCCGTCGACGAACGTAGGCCCTACGACGAGTGCACGACCCACCGGCAACCCGACGGATCGAAACTGAGCGTGGCCAAGACCGTCAAAGGCATGTCGGGCGCGCCCGGGCAACGGCACTGGCGAGTGATCCTGGACCGACCCGACGGCGGCCGGGTCTCGGTCGACGCCTTCAGCGGCGGGGCGCGGGACCAGTGGACCGGTGATAACCCGAACGGCGTCGGCGTCGGCCTGGATCCACGATTGACGGTCGACCAGCTGACCCGGATCGCGACGGACGCCCGCTGGATACGCGGGATCGACGCCCTACCGACACCGGATCGACGGGTGCTCGGCGTCCTGCAAAGCGTGCTTCCCGCCGGTACCGACATCACGGCCAAGGGCGAATCGGCGCACGGTGCGACAGTCGTGCTCCGGGACGGAAAGGGGCTGACGAACCTTTCCGCGAGCGTCCGGATGACCGCCGGGCCCCTGGAGTCCTGTGCGGGAATCGCCGATTGTCGCACCAGGACCCTGCCCGACGGCTCCACGACCTTCGCCGCCCGACAGCCCGTGGGCAATGCCGCGCCGGAGTTCGTCCAGTGGCGGGTCGCGATACGCCATCCGGACGGGCGAACGGTCCTGCTCAACGCCGGGAACAACGCCCGCCCGGAGTCGGTCGTGATCAACCACGACGACTATCCGGGGATCGTGATGGAAGCGAACCTCAGGCAGCCGAAGACATCGCGCACCGAACCGGGGCTGACTCTCGACCAGTTGGAGGCGATCGCCGCCGATCCGCGCTGGACGCGGTGAGATCCACGTAGAGGGCGCGCGGCGCGTACGGCCGGCGGGGGCCGGCGTACGCGCCGCGTCGGGGCCGGGCCGGACCGGACCGGACCGGACCGGCCGTGTACTCGCGCTCACGCCCACGCCGCCATCCACCGGGCGGACCCTCCGAAGTGCGTGAAACCCGCTGTACGGCAAGGAACTTCGTCGCGGAAGCGTTTGTGCCGGTGGGACCGTCGATGCGGTTTCCGGTTGTGCGGACACGGCGCCCTTCTAGGACCCACTAGGCCGGCCGCCCCTTCGGGGCGGCGGCCGGCCCTGGGTGCAAAACCGCCCAGGAAAACGTCACTCGGGTGGGTGATTGACGGCAACTGCCACAGCACTGTGTGCTGTTCCGTGTCCGAAGCGTGAGTGATTCAGAACGTAAGTCGGCCCCCGTCGGTGCAGCGAACACCGATGCGAGGGCCTGACCATTCAACGAGAGGAAAGCCCCCCTCGCATGGCTAATTCCCAGCGTACTGATGTCCCCGTCTCTGTCGAGAACCCCGCCGCCGCCGTGTTGGCCCAATTCGGCGGCCTCTCCGGATGGGCGTTCGAAGCCGCCATCCGGTACGAGGCCGCGCCTCCCGGCACCCCGATCTCCATCGAGACCATCCGCGAACTCCTCGGCGTGGGAACCCACATCGCCCGCCGCGTGCTCCAGGAGCTCACCGACGCCGGCATCGCGGTGGCCAAGCGCTTAAGGGACTCGGCGACCGGGCGCCTGCTCGGTCGTCTCACGGAGTGGTCCGGGCCGCGCGCGGTCCGGGGCGCTCCCGAGGCAGGTTCACCGTCCGCGCCGAAGACCCCGCCGACGGCCGGGCCGGAGCCGGATCCCGCCGTACGCGCCCTCGAACTGCTCCGCTCGCTGGCCGACGTGGACGAACGATTGGCGTTCAAGGAACGGGAGTTGCTGACCCTCGTGCCGTTCGTACAGGCCCGCTTCACGGCCGGCGCCACGGACGACGAGGTCTTCCGGGAGTTGACCGACGACCTGCCGCCGCCGAGCCGCGAGCTCAAGACCGGCCTGCTGCACTTCCGCCTCACCCGTACCCCGCCACCGCCGACGGCTCCCGTGATCCCGGCCCAGTCGCGCCGCCCGCGCCTGGTCGAGTGCGCCGACTGCGGGCGCCCCGGGCCCGACCTCGTCCCCGGCGATCTGTGCCGCCACTGCCGCAGCGGTACCGCGCCCGTTCCGCTCGACGGCTTCGCCCGCGCGAAACGGCTGATGCAACTCGCCGACCTGCCGCTGTGACCGTCGAGGAAGGAGCCATCCGAGGGAGTGGGGGTTGTCCCGGGTATTCTGGATGGGTAGCGTCCAGCATATGCAGATGAGCGAAGGCGTGGAGTGGGCGCTGCACAGCTGCCTGAACCTGGCGTGGGCCGAATCCGGTACGGCGGTGACGGCCACGAAGCTGGCCGCGTTCTACGGTCTGCCCGCCGCGTACCTGAACAAGCAGCTCCAGGCCCTCGCCCGCGCCGGCATCGTCGCCTCGACCTCCGGCCCGCGCGGCGGATTCCGGCTGGCCAAGGCCCTGAAGGACATCACCCTGATGGACGTCGTCGTCGCCATCGAGGGCCCCGACGCGGCCTTCCGCTGCCAACAAATCCTGCGCAGCGGCCCCGACGCCGACCCGACGGTCGACTACCGCACCGCGTGCGTCGTCTCGCAGGCGATGTCCCGCGCCGACCTGGCCTGGCGTCGCGAACTCGCCGCGCAGACGCTCGCCGACATCAGGGCGACGGTGGAGTCCCGCTCCCCCGACACCCCGGAGCTGACCCGGAACCGGCTGGCCGCGAAGTAGCCCCGCGCCGCCGGACGAGATCGCGCACGACGGCGAGGAAGTTGTCCCGCACCCGCGTGACCCGCGCCGGATCCCAGACCGCCCCGATCCGCCAGGAGACCGCGGCTGAGACCACATCCGAGACCGCCCCCGAAGCCGCGGCCGAGACCGCCCCCGAAGCACCATCCGAAACCCCGCCCGCCCCACCCCCGTCCCCGATCGCCGTCACCACAACCGTCGAAGACGCGATATCGGCCGCCCCCGCCGGCACCAGCGCCACCCCCACCCCCGCCGCGACCAGCGCCAACACGGTCTGGAGATCGGACGCCTCCTGAACCGGCTCCGGCCGAGCGTCGAACTCCCGCTCGAACAGCTCGATCTGCCGAACCAGCCCCGGCCCCTTCGCCCGGGTGAGCCGCACCACCGGACGCCCCCGCAACCACGCGGCGACCCCCATCGGATCCGTCGGCGGCGGATCCGCGTCCCGGGGCGCCGCGACCGCGAGCGTGTCGGTCAGCACCACCAACCGGGCCAGGTCGTCCGGCGCCGGCAGCCGTACGAAGCCGACGTCGAGGTCGCCCCCGCGGACCGCCTCGATCTGACTCGCGGAGGACATGTCCTCCAACGAGATCTCCACCCCCGGAAAGCGCCGGCGGAAGGCCGCCACGGCCTGCGGCGCGAGATCGATCCCGGACAGCCCGAACCCGACCGCCAGACTGCCCGCCTCCCCGCGCCGGAACTGCCCGGCCCGCCGGGTCAACTGGTCGGCCCGACGCACCAGTTCGCGCGCCTCCGGCAGCAGCGTGGCGCCCAGCCGGGTCGGCTCGGCGCCGTGCCGCCCTCGGGTGAACAGGGCGCCGCCGACCTCCGCCTCCAGTGTCCGGATCTGCTTGCTCAACGCGGGCTGGGTGATCGACAACCCCCGCGCCGCCACCCCGAAGGCGCCACAGTCGGCCACCGCGACCAACGCGCGCAGCAGCCGGATGTCCATGGCGGGAGTCTAGGCGGCCATCCATTCCGCCCGGTTATCGAAGCACCCCGAAGTTTCATTGGACCGGAATGCCGAGGTACGGCTGTGATGGGAGTCGGGACGACCATCAGCCACCCCACGGACAGGAGTCGTCGATGTCGACGGAGCACCTGCGCTGCGCGTCGGTACAGTTCGAGCCGCGCCCGGACGACAAGGCGTACAACCTGGCCCGCGTCGAGCACTTCACCCGCCGCGCCGCCGCCGACGGGGTACACCTCGTCGTGGTCCCCGAGATGTCCCTCCTGGGCTACTGGCACCTGCGCCGGCACCCCGTCGAGCGGCTGCGCGAACTCGCCGAGCCGGTCACCGGCCCGTCCGTCACCCATGTGAGCGAGTTGGCCGTCGCGCTGGGCGTGGCCGGTGGCCTGGGCTTCCTGGAGCGGGACGAGGTCGACGGGCGGTTGTTCAACTCGTACGCGGTCTGCCTCCCCGACGGCCGGGTGCACTGCCACCGCAAGCTGCACGCGTTCGAGCACGAGGCCGTCTCCAGCGGCGACCAGTACACCGTCTTCGACACCCCGTGGGGCATCCGGGTCGGCATCCTCGTCTGCTGGGACAACAACCTCGTCGAGAACGTGCGGGCCACCGCCCTGCTCGGCGCCTCGATCCTGGTGGCACCACACCAGACCGGCGGTACCGACTCGCGCAGTCCGCACGGGATGCGGCCGATCCCGCCGGCCGTGTGGGAGAACCGCCACCGGGACCCGGCCGCCGTCGAGGCCGCGTTTCGCGGCGACAGCGGCCGGGGGTGGTTGCTGCGCTGGCTGCCCTCGCGGGCCCACGACAACGGCCTGGCCCTGATCTTCAGCAACGGGGTGGGGCGCGACGACGACGAGGTCCGCACCGGCAACGCGATGATCCTCGACCCGTACGGCCGCATCCTCGCCGAGACCTGGGCCGCGGCGGACACGATGGTCACCGCGGACGTCGACCTGTCGCTGATCCCGCTGTCCACCGGCCGCCGCTGGCTCAAGGGCCGCCGCCCCGACCTGTACGGCGTCCTCACCCACCACTTCGGCGACGAACGCGACGCCAGGACCGCCCGCTTCTCGCCGGACCCGGCGGCGGTGGCCCCCACGGTGCTCCCGGACTGAAATCCGCAGCCGGCTCAGCCCTCGGTCAACCCGACGAGTTTGCCGACCGCACGGCCGAGTTCCATGTCGGTGTGCGCGCGGCGGATGTCGTCGAGGCCGTAGGTGTGGATCGGCCCGAGGCTGATCCGCCCGGCGGCGATCTCGTCGAGGTGGTGCTGCAACACGTCGGCGGGCAGGTCACCGCTCTCACCGCCGTAGGCGGTCAGCCGAACCCCCTTCGGGAGGTAGCCGATCGGATAGAAGTCGGGCACGATCCACTCGTTGGACAACATCCCGGTGAAGCACACCGTCCCGTGCACCCGGGTGGCGGCGAGGGTGTCCGGCAGGGTCGGCGTCCCGACCAACTCCAGTGCCGCGTCGACGCCTTCGGGATACAGCGCGCGTACGGCGGCGGCGACGGCACCGTCGTCGACCAGGACGTGGTCCACCCCCTGGGCCCGCAGCACCTCGACGTTTCCGGGTCGGCGCGTGGTCGCGAGCACGGTGGCGCCGATCCCCTTGGCCAACGCCGCCGCGGCCAGGCCGACGGAGGAGGTCCCGCCGCGAATCAGCAGGCTCTGCCCGGCGCGCAGGTCCAGCCCGGTGGTCAACGAGCCGTACGCCGTCTGCAACGTCTCCGGAACCGCGCCGATCACGTCCCAGGGCAGATCCGACACGAACCCGATCACCTGGTCCACGGGTACGAGCGTGTACTGCGCATAGCCCCCGTCGTAGGTCCGCCCCATGTTGCCCATCATGGTGACCACCTGCCGCCCGACCACGAGCCCGCTCTCGGCATCGGCCGGATCCAGCGCGTCCACGACCCCGACCGCCTCGATCCCCGGCACCCGGGGGAACGTCACGCCTTCGGCCAGGCCGAGCCGGGTGTGCAGCTCCGAGCGGTTCAGCCCGAACGCCTTCACCGCGATCCGCACCCACCCCGGCCGCACCTCGGGCACGGCCGGGTCCCGCAGCACCAGGTTCTCCACCGGTCCGGGTCCGGTCAGCACCACGGCCCGCATCGTCGCGGCCACGTCCACCTCCATGGCAAAGGATCAAGACACAACGTCGCAGGCGTAACGGGGCGCGGGGATCCCGGCATTCCGTGAGCGACGGCGCGTCGACCATGCGCCACTCGGCCGCCGGCCGGTCGACCGCCGAGCGTGCGCGGCCCCGGGTTCCGCTCGGGCGCGACCGCAGTCCGGGCGGCCGGGTATGCCCGGGCCTGTGCCGGCGCGAGGGTGTGGAGGAGGAAGCCGCGCAGGAGCATGCCGCCGCGCCCGACCCGCTCGGGCTCGACCCGACCGGCCCGGTGGCGCGGTTCGACCCGGCCGCTCTCGGTGATCGAGCAGGCGAACGCCCCGGGCGGCGGTGCGGCCGTCGCCGTCCGGGCAGCCGGATTCGTGCCCCCGGCGATGTGCGCCGCCCGCTGCCCAGCGCTCGTCCGGGCCCGGTAGGCCGGGTCACGTCGGCCGCCCCCGCGAACGGCGCACGACGAGGGCGCCGACCGTGTCGGGCGCTACGTCGTGCGCCGGGCACACCGGTACCGCGACGACGTGCCGGACGCGCCCGCGACGCCGTGGCGTGGTGGGCGGGCGGCCCGACCGCGGGCACGGTCACGGTCGCGGGTGGAGCGGCTCGACGGGCCGGGCGACCCGATTCCGGTGCGGGACGCCCGGATCCGACTCAGCTGAACGTGTCGCTGACCGCGTTGACGCCGGCCGTCACGAAGTGGTCGACCAGCTCGGAGAGCGAGGACGCGACCTGCGTGCCGGACAACATCACACCGGCCACGAACGCCAGGATCAGGCCCAGGAGCTTGTAGCCCTTGTGCGTGACCATGTAGAAGAGGATGAAGATGATCAGGATCGGGACCCCGACGGTCACCCCTCGACCGACACTGCTCGTCTCGGTCGCCACCGCCTGGAAGTTGACGATGGATTCGGGCGCGGCAGCGGCCACGGCGCTCAGCGACATGTGCATGATTCCCCTCCGGTCCCGCGGACGTCCGCCGGTCCCTGTTTGCCTTGGCGTACCCGTGATATGACGGTTCGTAAGCTACTCACGTCGCCCGCACCGTCACCCGCCACCGATGGGGATGGTCGCCCCGGCCATCAGGCCGGCCAACACCCAGGCCCAGCGCATGAGTCGCACCAGGGGCCATTTGGCGCTGATGATCACGATCCAGAAGCCGGCCATCAGCCACAGGCAGAAGGCCGCCATGAAACCCGCCTCATGGGAGCAGTTCACCAGGAGCCCGGCGCCGTAGTAGGCGGCCAGGCTGGCGGGAACCAGCATGATCAGGTCGGTACCGCTGAACGGCCGGGAGGGTCCGATCATGCCGCCGGGGCCGCCCGTGAACGGCGGCGGCACCCCGGGCTTGTCCGAAGTCCCGTCCTGCGTGGCGGAATCGCCCGGCCCGCCGGGAGAGTCCCCGGGCGCGGTACCGCGGCGGACGAATCGGGCCAGACCGGACACCGGACCACTCGCGGCGGCAGGTGCCGCGTCGCCGGCGCCGACCGCCTCGGCCGCGCCCGCCGCGCCCGTCCCGGCCGCCTTGGCGGACGGTCGCCACGGCAGCTTGCGCGCGGGCGGGGCCGGAGTCGCCGGGGCCGCGGGGGTGTTGTTCCGCCCCGGATCGCGGGGTTTCATCACGTGCCGCACCGTGGGGCGCGGAGAACGGCCGGCGGCGTCGGTGCCGGGCTCGGCCGGATGTGCCCGCGCGCTCTCCGAGTACCGGGCCGAGTCGGGGCGTTCGCCGGCGCCGCGCCGCCCGGGGCGCGCGTCGGGACCGCTCCTGCGCTCCGTCGTACGCCGGGACTCGGCGGCGGCCGTCGCGTCCGCCTCGCGCTTCCGACGCTCCCGCAAGTCGCGCCGCCAGGAGGGCTCTTCGTCCTCGTGTCGAGGGCTGCGCGAGGCGCGGGCGGATCCGCGCGCGGGTTCGTCCCGGGGCGCGGGGAAGGCCGGTTCCTCGTCCTCGGGATCGGAGAGATGACGCCATCGCCGCAGGTCGCCGAGCCGAAGTCCGCGCGCCTCGGGGGGCGGTGGCGGTTCGTAGCCGCTCATCGCCTATCCACCTCCCGACTGACGTGGGCACGGCTTGCAGGACCGGCTGTGCCGGTATGCCGCCAGTATCCACGGCACCGCGATCGCGATGGCGAAGAACTCGCCGTCTCGGGCCCGGCCGCGGACGTGCAGAACGACCGCGAACAACGCGGCGGTTCCCAGGATGAGCATGGTCAGCGCGTTGGAGTGCACGATGCGCAGGGCCAGCCAGTTCGCGGACGAGGTCCGGGTCTTGACCGTGCGTTCCTTGAACTTCTTGCGCCAGTCGTCGGCCATCAGGGCCTCCGGGACCCGGAGCCGGCGGTCCACGAAAGAATCGCGAAAGCGCCGGTGGACGGCCCGAGCGGGAACGGACCGGTTCCGGTCGGTCGATCGGCGAAATACGAAGCGCGGGGCGGCCGTCGGTCACCGTCGCCGATGCCGTGTGCCACCCGGGAGGGCCAGGACATACGCGGACTCCTCTCGTCCGGTGTCACATCGCGCCCGTCGACCGGAGCCACAGCGACCCGGCGGCGGAGCTCACGGTGGTGAGATGCCGGCTCCACTCCTCTTTCCGCAGGCCGCGCCCATGGCGCGGCAAACCGTTACGTTCCATTTGACCTTGTTCAGTGTGGCCAGTGGGCGGGACAGCGTCAAGGGGCGACCGCTCGGCTGCATTGCGTAGCCCACGCGCCCGCCCCTATGAGGCATTCCCTTGCACTCTAAGGGCTCTGACGATGCGTCAGATCCCCTGCCGATGATCTTCGGCCACTGTTGAAACGCCGTCAGATCCGGTCCGCCGGAATCCGGCCCATGCGACCGGCCTTGAAGTCGTCGAACGCCTGCGCCAATTCCGCGTGGGTGTTCATCACGAACGGGCCATACCAGGCCACTTCCTCCCCGATCGGCTGCCCGCCGAGAACGATCACCTCGAGGTTGGGCTTGTTCGAATCCTGGCGTGCGTCCGCCTGGAGGTCGATCGTGTCCCCGGCGCCCAGGACCGCGAGCCGGCCGGTTTCGATCGGTCGCCGATCGGTTCCGACGGTCCCGGAACCGGAAAGGACGTACACCAGCGCGTTGTAATCCTTGCGCCACGGCAGCGAAAGTCGCGCGCCCGGGTTCAGCGAGGCGTGCAGCAGGGTGATCGGGGTGTGCGTGATGCCCGGACCGTCGAAGCCGCCGACGGAGCCGGCGATCAGCCGGACCAGGGCGCCGCCGTCGTCCGAGGCGAGCAGCTTGACGTCGCCCGCGCGGATGTCCTGGTAGCGCGGGTCGCTCATCTTCTGCACGGACGGCAGGTTGACCCACAGCTGGATGCCGTGGAAGAGCCCGCCGCTGGTCACCAGCGCCTCCGGCGGCGCCTCGATGTGCAGCAGACCGGAGCCGGCCGTCATCCACTGGGTGTCGCCGTCGGTGATCACGCCACCACCGCCGGCGGAGTCCTGGTGGACGAACTCGCCGTCCAGGAGATAGGTGACCGTCTCGAACCCCCGGTGCGGGTGCCACGGGGTGCCCTTGGGCTCGCCCGGCGCGTACTCCACCTCGCCCATCTGATCCATCATGATGAACGGGTCGAGGTAGGTCTGGTTGACGCCCGCGAAGGCGCGCCGCACGGGGAAGCCCTCACCCTCGACGCCGCTCGGGGCGGTGGTGACGGCGAGTACGGGACGCGGGCGGGCATCGAGTGCGGGCTCCGGCAGACGCGGCAGAGCCAGCGGGTTGGCAACGGTGACGGCGGGCATGGCCTGCTCCTCGAGACGAGTACGGTCCGGCTTTCCCGGTCCTTGCACGGCTCAACAGTAGTTGCCCGCTCAACATTCCCCGCGCGGAGGGTTCGACATCACCCCCTCACCCAGGGAGCCCACCCCTCCCGAAAAGTCCCTGCCTCGGCCGCGTAGCGGACGCGCATCACGGCGCAGCGCGCCGACCGACCGCGGCTGCGGAGCAGACGTGCGTCCCACGCACCCAATGCGTCCCTGCCGCCGCCACGACGGGCGCCGCTCCGTCTCAGCCCGGGCCGCGTAGCGGCCGCGCATCACGGCGCAGCGCGCCGACCGACCGCGGCTGCGGAGCAGACGTGCGCCCCCACGCACCCAATGCGCCCCTGCCGCAGCCACGACGGGCGCCGCTCCGTCTCAGCCCGGGCCGCGTAGCGGACGCGCGTCGCTCACGCACCCGAGCGGTGTTCGTCTTGGCGGCGGCAGGAGCGCATTGGGGTGCACGTCTGCTTCGCAGCCGCGGTCGGTCGACGCGCTGCGCCGTGATGCGCGTCCGCTACGCGGCCCGGGACTGGGACTAGGTGGCGTCCGTCGTAGCGGCGAGGGTGCGTTGGGGTGCACGTCTGCTTCGCAGCCGCGGTCGGTCGACGCGCTGCGCCGTGGTGCGCGTCCGCTACGCGGCCCGGGACTGGGACTGGGTGGCGTCCGTCGTGGCGGCGAGGGTGCATTGGGCTGCGCGTCTGCTCCGCAGCCGGGATCGGTCGACGCGCTGCGCCGTGATGCGCGTCCGCTACGCGGCCCGGGGCTGGGGTGGGGCCGGTGCGTGGTGTTGTGCGGCAGGCGACGGGGGCGGGCGCGGCGTGGTCGCCTGCCGGTGGCCGGCTCGGTTCGGGTTCAGGCCGGGAGGGCTCGGTTCACGCTGGGGAGGGCTCGGCCGCCGGCGAGGCGGGCGAGGGTGGTGTCCACCGAGTCCGGGGACAGGATCTGGTCCAGGGCCATGAACGCGCAGCCCGTGAGGCCCGCGGCCTCGCCCAATACGCTCGGCACGATGCGCAGTTCGCGTGTGGCCACCGCCGTGGATCGCCGGTAGACCACCTCGCGGACGCCGGCCAGCAGCGGATCGCCCGCGTCGGCGAGGTCGCCGCCCAGTACGACCACCGCCGGATTCAGCACGTTGACCACGCTCGCCAGCACCTCGCCGAGCATCCGTCCCGACTCGCGCACCAGCCGCACCGCCTCGGGCTGGCCGGCCGCCGCCAGGGCCACCACGTCGCGCACGCTGGAGACCTCGCGGCCGTCCGGGAAGCGCGCCCCGTGGGCGGCCAGCGTCTCGATCAAGTGCCGCCCGCTGGCCAGGACTTCGAGGCAATCCACGTTGCCGCACCAGCAGCGCACACCGGTGCCGCCGGCGACCGGGATGTGGCCGATCTCGCCGGCCGCGCCGAGTGCGCCCCGGTAGACCTTGCCGTCGGCCACTATTCCGGCGCCGATGCCCGTGGACGCCTTGACGAAGACCAGGTCGCCCGCGTCGGCCCGGGCCCGGTACTCGCCGAGCGCCATCACGTTCACGTCGTTGTCCACGTACACCGGTACCGGCAACCGGCGTTGCAGGGTCGGCGCTATCGCCACCCCGTCCCAACCCGGCAGCGTCGGCGCGCCCGCCGCGCGCCCGGTGTCCAGTTCGACCGGCCCGGGCACGGCGACCCCGACCCCGCGCACGCGTGCCGGGTCGAACCCCTCTTCCGCGAGCATCGTGTCGATCCAGTCCGGCAGTCCGGTGAGCACCGCGTCGGGGCCGCCCTGCGCGGCCATTCGGGTCTCCCGGCTGGCCAGCACCCGGCCGGTCAGATCGCAGACCGCGAGTTGGCCTCGGCTGCTGCCGAGCGAGGCGGCCAGTACCAGGCCGCCCTGGGGGTTGAGTTCGAGGCGGATCGGGGGGCGGCCGCCGGTGGACACGCCGTCGGCGCGTTCGGCGAGCAGTCCGGCGTCCACCAGTTCGTCGATCCGGGCCGCCACGGCGGATCGGGACAGCCCGGTGAGCCGGGCGACGTCCGCCCGGGTCTCGGCATCACCGTCACGCACCAGGCGAAGGACCTCGCCTGCACTGCTGTGCGGGATGGGATTCGCGCGTCGGGCCATGCCGTCCAGTGAACCAGGGCGGCTTTCCCTCGGTCAAAGCCCTAAGTTCACTACTTCGACACCCGAGCGTCACTCTTTTGCTTGCCAAGAAGCAAAAGTACCCCTAGTTTGGTACCCGAACCGGCAGAGCCAGCCGAAGACAGCAGGGGCACGAAGATCGTGAGCGAGCAGAGGATCCACCCGACGGTGGCCGCAGTGACGGAGCGCATCGCGCGCCGCAGTGCCGCCACGCGTTCCGCGTACCTGGAACGGATCCGAGCGGCGGCCTCCGAGAAGCCCGCCCGCGGTCAGCTCGGCTGCGCCAACTTCGCCCACGGCTTCGCCGCCTGCTCGCCGAGCGAGAAGCTGGGCCTGCGCGGCACCGGCCCGCAGGGCCCGGTCAAGCCGAACGTCGCGATCGTCTCCTCGTACAACGACATGCTCTCCGCGCACCAGCCGCTGCGGACCTACCCCGAGCAGCTCAAGGCCGCGGTCGCCGCGGCCGGCGGTGTGGCCCAGTTCGCCGGCGGCGTACCCGCCATGTGCGACGGGATCACCCAGGGCCGCGCGGGCATGGAGCTGTCCCTGTTCAGCCGCGACGTGGTCGCGATGGCCGCCGCGGTGGCGCTCGCGCACGACATGTTCGACGGCGCGCTGATGCTGGGCGTGTGCGACAAGATCGTCCCCGGCCTGGTGATCGGGGCGCTGTCGTTCGGACACCTGCCGACGATCTTCGTGCCCGCCGGTCCAATGTCCTCGGGCCTGCCGAACAAGGAGAAGGCCCGGGTCCGGCAGCGCTTCGCCGAGGGCAAGGTCTCCCGCGAGGAACTGCTCGACGCCGAGGCCGGCGCCTACCACGGCATCGGCACCTGCACCTTCTACGGCACCGCGAACACGAACCAGCTGGTGATGGAGGTGCTCGGCCTGCACCTGCCGGGCGCCAGCTTCGTGCACCCCGACCAGCCGCTGCGCAAGGCGCTGACCGACGAGGCGGGCCGCCGGGTCGCGGCCACCACCTCGCTCGGCGACCCGACCTCGCTGGTCCGCGACTACACGCCGATCGGCGAGGTGCTGGACGAGAAGGCCTGGGTCAACGCGGTCGTCGCGCTGCTGGCCACCGGCGGCTCCACCAACCACACGCTGCACCTGGTCGCGATGGCCGCCGCCGCCGGGATCACGCTCACCTGGGACGACTTCGCCGAGTTGTCCACGGCGGTGCCGCTGCTGACCCGGATGTACCCGAACGGTCCGGCGGACATCAACCACTTCCACGCCGCGGGCGGCACCGCGTTCCTGATCGGCACGCTGCTCGACGGCGGGCTGCTCAACGAGGACGTGCGCACCGTGGCCGGCGACGGGCTCGCCCGCTACCGCCGCGAGCCGCAGCTCACCGACGACGGCTCGATCGTGTGGGTGGACGGCCCGACGGAGAGCCTGGACCTGGACGTACTGCGGCCCTACGACAAGCCGTTCGCGCCCGACGGCGGACTGCGCATGTTGCACGGCGACCTCGGTCGCGCGGTGATCAAGGTGTCCGCGGTCGACCCGTCGCACCACGTGGTGCGCGCGCCCGCGCGGGTGTTCGACGGACAGGCCGATTTCCTGGCCGCGTTCGAGCGCGACGAGTTGAACCACGACCTGATCGCGGTGCTGCGCTACCAGGGTCCGCGCGCCAACGGCATGCCGGAGTTGCACAAGCTGATCCCCGCGCTCGGCGTGCTCCAGGACCGGGGCCACCACGTGGCGCTGGTCACCGACGGCCGGCTCTCCGGCGCGTCCGGCAAGATCCCGGCGGCGATCCACTGCACCCCCGAGGCGGCGGTCGGCGGCCCGATCGCGCTGATCCGCAACGGCGACATCGTGACCGTGGACGCGGTCGCGGGGACGCTGACCACCGAGGCCGACCTGAGCGGACGGCGGCCCGAGGGCGCGGCCCCGACCGACGCCGAATGGGTCGGCACCGGGCGCGAGTTGTTCACCGCGCTGCGGGCCGGGGTGGGCCCCGCCGACCTGGGTGCGGGCGTGTTCGGCGCGGTCGCGACCGCGGCTTTCGACGGAGCGAGCGCGTGAACCCGACCGTGGCCCCACCGACTCCCGACCGCCCGTGGCTGGTCGCCGACATCGGCGGCACCAACGCGCGCTTCGCCGTGCTCACCGAGCCCGGCGGCCGACCCGAGCACGTGCTCGGGCTGCGCAGCGAGGACCACGTGGACCTGGCCGCGGCGATCGAGGACTACCTGGACCGCTCCGGCGCGGCCCGGCCGAGCGCGATCTGCGCGGCGGTCGCGGGCCCCGTGCACGGCGACCGGTTCCGGCTGACCAACGGCGCGTGGGTGTTGTCCATCGCGGAGACCCGGGTCAAGCTCGGCGTGCCGGACCTGTACCTGATCAACGACTTCGAGGCGCTGGCCCTGTCGCTGCCGCACCTGGCCGGCGACGACCTGATCATGGTCGGCGACCGACTCCCCGACCCGACGCTGCCGATGGCCGTACTCGGCCCCGGCACCGGACTCGGCGTGGCCGGCCTGGTGCCGATCCCGGGCGGCGGCTGGGTGCCGCTGCCGGGCGAGGGTGGGCACGTCCTGCTGCGCCCGGCGCACGGCCCCGACGCCGCGGCCCTGGAGGTGCTGCGCGACGAGCGCGGCGGCCTGGGCACGGTGACCGCCGAACACGTGCTGTCCGGCCCGGGCCTGTGCCGGCTGCACCGCTGCACGGCGGCGGTGCACGGGGTCGCGGCCGAGGCGCTGAGCCCGGCCGACATCTCGGCCCGCGCGCTCGACGGCTCCGACAAGGTGTGCGTCGCGACGGTCGAGACCTTCTGCCGACTGCTCGGCACGTTCGCCGGTGGGGTGGCCCTGACGATGGGCGCTCGCGGCGGTGTCTTCCTGGCCGGGGGCATCCTGCCCCGGATCACCGAGATGCTGCTGGAGAGCGAGTTCCGGATGGGCTTCGAGACCAACCCGACGATGGCGCCGTACCTGCACCGCATCTCCACCGCGCTCGTGGTGGCCCCGCATCCGGCTCTGCGCGGCGCGTCCGCGTGGCTGGAAGCGCGCAGCACTCGAACCATGGAGGTGGCGGCGTGAGCACGTCCGCTCTTGACCTGGCACCGGTGATCCCGGTGGTGATCGTGGACGACGTGGAGTCGGCCGTACCGCTGGCGCGCGCGCTGGTGGCGGGCGGGCTGCCGGCCGTCGAGGTCACCCTGCGCACGCCGGCCGCTCTCGGCGCGATCGAGCGGATCGCGGCCGAGGTCGAGGGCGCGTTCGTGGGCGCCGGTACGGTCCTGACGCCGGACCAGGCGAAGGCGGCGGCCGACGCCGGCGCACGCTTCCTGGTCACGCCGGGCTGCACCGAGACCCTGTACGGGGCCCTGGTCGACACCGGCCTCGCCTTCCTGCCCGGCACGTCGTCCGTGTCCGAGGTGCTGGAGCTGCGCGAACGCGGGGTTCGGGAGATGAAGTTCTTCCCGGCCGAGGCCGCGGGCGGCGCGCCGTTCCTGAAGTCGCTGGCCTCGCCGGTGCCGGACGTGCGCTTTTGCCCGACGGGCGGAATCACCCCGGCCTCGGCCCCGACCTACCTGGCGCTGCCCAACGTGGCATGCGTCGGCGGGTCCTGGATGCTTCCCGCGGACGCGGTCGCCTCGCGCGACTGGTCCCGGGTGGAACAGCTCGCCCGCGAAGCCTCGGGGCTGCGCGGGTAGCAAAAACGTCCCCTGGCGCGCTCTGCCCTGAGGTGCGCCAGGGGCACGGACCGCGGATGGTGGGTCGTATGAGGGTTCGACCCACGAACGAGCAGGTCGTATGAGGGTTCGACCTGCGGAGACCGCGAATAGGGACCCGCTCTTCGGCGAGGAGAGCGGGTCTCTTCTTTTTGGGCGCTTCGCGCCGGCTCGCGAGGGACCACTTTTCTGCTCCCCCGCTTCGCTCCTCCGCAGAAAAGCGGCCCCTCGCTCGGGGTCGTGTGCCCCTCCGCTTCGCTCCGGGTCACCCGACCCGAAATTCGCGGCTCCGCCGCTCTCCGCGCTGCGCGCGTCGATCGCGTGGGCGGCCCGTGTCGGGGGCGCTGACGCGCCGTGGGGCGCTTCGTGCGGGTCGGGCACGTGGTTATGCCGACTGGTGGGTGGGCTCCAGGGCTCTTGCGGGCTTGACGATCTTGAGGAGTGGGCCGGTCAGGGTTACCGCGAGCATTGCCGCGTCGTCCTCCAGCTTGCCGCCGACGTGGGCGATCAGGGCCTGTTCGACGGCGTCCAGCATTCCGGCGGCGTCGTTGTGGGCGTAGGTCGTCAGGTGGCGGCCCAGCGGGTAGAAGGCGCCGGAGGTGTTCCGGGCCTCGGTCACGCCGTCCGTGTGCATCAGGAGCACGTCGCCCGGGCGGAACGGGACCTGCTCCACCGCGCGCGCCGTGGCCGCCGGCAGCAGGCCCATGCCCAACGGCAGGCCGGCCTCGGCGATCACCTCGCCCACCGTGCCGCCGCGTACCAGCAGCGGCGACGGATGGCCGCACGCCAGCACCTGCATCGTGCCCTCGCCGGGACACAGCTCGACCATCACGGCGGTCACGAAGTCCTCGGTGCCCAGTTGCCGGTTCAGGCTGCGATCCACCCGGGCGCCGACCTCCGCCAGGGTCGGCGCGTCGTAGGCCGCCTCGCGGAACGCGCCGAGCGTACGGGCCGCCATGTCGACCGCCTCGAGCCCCTTGCCGCGCACGTCGCCCAGCAGCACCCGCACCCCGTACGGGGTTTCCAGCACCTCGTACAGATCGCCGCCGATCGACGCCTCCTCGGCCGCCGCCCGATACCGCACCGCGAAGCCGAACCGGCCGATCGCCCGGGGCACCGGGCGCAGCAGCGCCCGCTGGGCCACCTCCGCCACCGACTGCACCCGATGCAGCCGGGCGTCCTGGCGCCGCCGCTCCCAGCCGACCCAGCATCCGAACAGCGTCACGATCAGGATGGCCGCCGAGACGCCGGTGGTGGACTTGTCCCCGCCGCCGCCGTACACGTGCGGGTTGAGCAGGAGCCGGGTCGCCAGCGCCACCACCCCGGCCGTCGCCGTCAACCACGGGCGGTAGGCCATCGCCACCACCGCCGGGACCGCGATCAGCACCGCGTGCATGTCCAGGTAGTCCGGGGCGAACGCCCGACTCACCAGGACCGCCACGTAGAGGCCCACCGCCACCGGAACTGCTCGACGAGCGGGAAGCGCCAGGGCAGGCATGTATTCAGGACCTTTCATTGTCGCGCTGGAGGGGACGGGCCGACGACCGACGCGTTCCATGGTCACCCGTACCGAGAGGCACGGACAGGGGCGAAGGTCCCATTAGGTTCAAAACGTATCGAAACCTGGCCAAACAGGCACTTGACAGTGCCGCCATTCGGGTCGGAGGCCGGGCCGCGACCAGGCCCTATGCTGCGCCCATGCCCCGTGACTCCGGCCCCACCAGGCGCCGCATCGTCGAGGCCGCCGAGATCCTGTTCGCGCGGCACGGTCTCGACGTGCCGTTGCAGGACATCACCCGCGCGGCGGGGCAGCGCAACGCCGGCGCGATCCACTACCACTTCGGCGGGCGCGAGGGTTTGTTGCGGGCGATCGTCGAGCAGCACGTGCCGGTCGTGTACGCCCGCCGCCAGGCGCTGCTCGCCGCGGCCCGCGAGCAACCGGAGCGGTTGTCCGGGTTCGCCCGCGCGATCGTGCTGCCGATCACCGAGTTGCTGAACGGCTCGCCGGCCGACCGGGCCTACCTCCAGATCTCGGTGGAACTGCTGCGGGACACGACCTCGCCGGTGACCCCGCTGCTCGGCGGCGAGGACGTACAGGACGTGGTGGACGCGGTGGCCGCGGCCCGCCCCGACCTGCCCGCGACCGCGCTCCAGGCCCGCACGTTCCTGGTCACCCAGATGGTCGGCATGTTGTGCGCGGCGCGCGCCGCCCGGCACGACCGCCCGCCGCGCCCGGACGGGATCGCGCCGACCGGCCTGCTCGGCCCGGAGGCGTTCGACGACCACCTCACGGCGATCGTCGCCGGCGCCCTCGCCGGCGACTGAACCGCGCCGCCACACCACCGCACGCCCACCCGTCGGCCGCCGCGCACAGGCGCACCGACTCCTCCCGCGGAATCCCTTGACTCCTTCGACCCCTCGTATTAAACACACCTTTTAATTAACCGGATCAAGGGCTGTGCCGAGGGAAGGTACGAACGCCATGGCGAACCACGACCTGGTCATCAAGGGCGGCATCGTCGTCGACGGTTCCGGCAACCCGCGCCGTCGCGCGGACGTCGCGATCACCGACGGCGTGATCACCGCGATCGGACGCGTCCCCGCCGAGGACGCGGATCGGGTGATCGACGCGACCGGGCTGATCGTCGCGCCCGGCTTCATCGACCTGCACACCCACTACGACGGCCAGGTCTTCTGGGACCCGTACCTGACCACGTCCGGCCCGCACGGGGTGACCTCCGTGGTCACCGGCAACTGCGGCTTCGGCTTCGCCCCGGTGCGCGAGGACATGCGCGATCGCGCGATGTTGTCGATGACCGCCGTCGAGGACATCCCCACCGAGACCCTGCGCGAGGGCATGCCCTGGGACTGGGTCACCTTCCCCGAATACCTGGACAGCGTCGAGCGCACCCCCAAGGCGGTCAACGTACTGCCCTACGTACCGGTGAACCCGCTGCTGATCTGGGTGCTCGGCCTGGAGCGGGCGAAGGCGGGCGCGCTGCCCACCGACGCCGAACACGTCGAACTGGCCCGCCTGTTGACCGAGGCGATGGAGGCCGGCGCGGGCGGCTGGTCGGCGCAGTGCCTGGGCGAGCCGGGCAACCCGAACGGTCGGCTGATGCAGGGCGACTTCGACGGTACGCCGATGCCCACCGACATCATGTGGCCGCAGACCCGCCTGGCCCTGGCCGAGGCACTGGCCGGGCAGGGTCGCGGCTTCATGCAGGTGTCCGGTACGCAGATCACCGAGGAGGAGTACGAACACCTCGTCGAGGTCAGCGGCCGGCCGCTGA
Organism: Embleya hyalina; assembly: GCF_003967355.1. GTDB lineage: Bacteria > Actinomycetota > Actinomycetes > Streptomycetales > Streptomycetaceae > Embleya > Embleya hyalina. The sequence continues at coordinate 650,893 of NZ_BIFH01000015.1, forward strand.
TCTGGAACGCGGTGATCGCCAACTCGCGCAGCGGCGGCCTGTACCGGCGCAAGATCGAGTGGCTGCGCAGCTGCCAGGAGCGCGGCATCCCGATCTACGGCCAGGCGATGACCACCGACGTCCCGGTGCCGTTCAGCTTCCTGTACGGCGGCGTGTCCACCCGGCCGCCGGTGGCCACGATCTTCGCGGCCGAGACCGTCGAGGCCAAGATCGCGCTGCTGAACGACCCGGTGATCCGCGCCGAACTGCGGGAATTCGACCCGCTGTTCTACCACCTGTACCCGGACATGAAGCTGCACCGCACCTTCACCGAGGAGTACAAGCCGTACGAGGGCCTGTCGTTCAAGGAGATCGGCGCGCGGCTCGACCGGCACCCGGTGGACGTGCTGTGCGACGTCACCATCGCCGACGGGCTGACCACGCAGGTGCACACCGGCCAGTTCAACGCCACGTTGGAGGGCCTCAAGGAACTCGTCGACTACGAGTACCTGTTGCCCGGCCTGTCCGACGGCGGCGCGCACCTCAAGACGCTGAGCGCGGGCATGTACGGCACCGAGTACATCGTCGAGTACGTCCGCAAGCACGCCTGGACCTCACTGGAGCAGGCCCACTGGCGGTTGTCCGGACTGCCCGCCCGATGCGCGGGCTTCACCGACCGAGGGGTGCTCGACGTCGGCGCCGCAGCCGACATCATCGTCTACGACTACGACGAACTTGCCTACGGCGACCCGCAGTTCGTTCACGACCTGCCCGGCGGTCAATTGCGCACGGTGATCGACGCGAAGGGCTACCGACACATCCTGGTCAACGGCCGGGTGACGGTCGAGAACGACCGGCCCACCGGCGTGCACAGCGGCGAACTGCTGCGCCACGGAAGGGCGAACCCCCGCTGACCCGAACGCCTACCGCCGACTCGTACGCATGGATCCGGTCCGTGCCCGGGTAGGCATGCGACACCGCGAACACGGACGAGCAAGGGGGCGCGATGTCGAAGAAGACCCGCAAGCGCAAGTCCCGTCGCAAGCACCGGGCCAACCACGGACACCGCCCGGCCTGATCGCACCACCGACCCGGACGCGCCGGCCGTCATCGAGGATGACCGCCGGCGCGTCCGGCCGTTCCGGGACTGCCGTCAGCCGTACATCCGCCGCATCGCGAAGGCGATCATCTGCTCTATGGCCTTGGCGTCGAACATCACCCGGTGCTCGCCGTCGAGGTCGAGCACGAAGCCGTAGCCGTTGGGGAGCAGGTCGAGCACCTCGGCGCCGGTGACGGTGAAGTGTCTGGACTCCTCGCCGGCGTACTTCTTGAGTTCGGCGAGGGAGCTGAACATCGGGATCACCGGCTCGGGGGTGTTGTGCAGGGCCAGGAAGCCCGGGCGATCCCCCCTCGGGCAGAAGACCTTCGACGCGATGAAGATGGACTGGAAGTCCTCGCCGTTCATGACGCCCGTGGCGAACGCGCGCACGGCGTCGGTGAGCGCCGGCGCCTCCGCCCGGGCCTGGGGTTCCTCGGTTGCGTAGCCGTACACACCATGAGGCTAGCGGGTCCGCGGCCCGGGTTTGAGCCCTCGGTCGAGACGGTCATGGATACCTCGTGGTAACCCGATGGGAACCTCTCGGGGATTGAAAAAGTTACCCATGGGTACGATCATTATGTTACCGACCAGTACACTGGGCTTCGGATCGGTTCGGTCGGTCCTTCGATGCGGACGTTCGGTCCGGTCGGCAAGTTCGGTCAGCGCAAGTCACCAGACGCAACCACGGGCGGAGCCTGTCATGGGTCACTACAAGTCGAATCTCCGCGACCTGGAGTTCAACCTGTTCGAGGTCTTCGGACGCGAGCAGGTCTATGGCACGGGTCCGTTCGCGGACATGGACGTCGAAACGGCCAGGTCGATCCTGTCCGAGGTCGAGCGCCTCGCCGTGAACGATCTCGCCGATTCCTTCGCGGAGGGCGACCGCAACCCACCCGTGTTCGATCCGGCGACGCACTCGGCCACGCTGCCCGAGGCGTTCAAGAAGTCGTACAAGGCCTACATGGACTCCGAGTGGTGGCGCCTCGCGCTCCCGGAGAGCATGGGCGGCACCAACTGCCCGCGTTCGCTGCGCTGGTCGGTGGCCGAGCTGGTGCTCGGCGCCAACCCGGCGCTGTGGATGTACGCGGCGGGCCCCGACTTCGCCCAGGTGCTGCACACGCTCGGCACCGAGGAGCAGCGCAAGGTCGCCGGCTTCATGGTCGACCGCCAGTGGGGCTCCACGATGGTGCTGACCGAGCCCGACGCCGGCTCGGACGTCGGCGCGGGTCGCACCAAGGCGGTGCGGCAGGAGGACGGCACCTGGCACATCCAGGGCGTCAAGCGCTTCATCACCTCCGGTGACCAGGACATGACCGAGAACATCATCCACCTGGTGCTCGCGCGCCCGGAGGGTGCGGGTCCCGGCACCAAGGGCCTGTCGCTGTTCGTGGTGCCGAAGTTCCACTTCGACCCGGAGACCGGCGACCTCGGCGAGCGCAACGGCGCCTTCGTCACCAACGTCGAGCACAAGATGGGCCTCAAGGTCTCCACGACCTGCGAGCTCACCTTCGGCGAGCACGGCGTCCCGGCCGTCGGCACCCTGGTCGGCGAGGTGCACAGCGGCATCGCACAGATGTTCAAGATCATCGAGTACGCCCGGATGATGGTCGGCACGAAGGCCATCGCCACGCTGTCCACCGGCTACCTCAACGCGCTCGAGTACGCGAAGGAGCGCTTCCAGGGCGCCGACCTCGCGCAGATGACGAACAAGGCCGCGCCGCGCGTGTCCATCACGCACCACCCGGACGTGCGCCGCTCGCTGCTCACCCAGAAGGCGTACGTCGAGGGCATGCGCGCGCTGGTGCTGTACACGTCCTCGTGGCAGGACCGGATCGAGGGCGCCACGCTGGCCGGCGGCACGGATGAGACCGCGGACCGGGTCAACGACCTGCTGCTGCCGATCGTCAAGGGCTATGGCTCGGAGAAGTCCTACGAGCAGCTCGCCCAGTCGCTGCAGACCTTCGGCGGGTCGGGCTTCCTGCAGGAATACCCGATCGAGCAGTACATCCGCGACGCCAAGATCGACACCCTCTACGAGGGCACCACCGCGATCCAGGGTCAGGACTTCTTCTTCCGGAAGATCGTCCGCGACCAGGGCAAGGCGCTGACCGTGGTGGCCGGCGAGATCCAGGAGTTCATCGCCGCGCAGGCCGAGGGCGAACTGGCCGCCGAGGTCAAGCTGCTCGCGACCGCCGCCGAGGACGTCCAGGGCATGGTCGCCGCGATGATCAACCAGTTGATGGCGTCCGAGCAGGAGATCGACTCGATCTACAAGGTCGGCCAGAACACCACCCGCCTGCTGCTCGCCGCCGGCGACCTGGTGGTCTCCTGGCTGCTGCTGCGCCAGGCCGCGGTGGCGCTCGCCAAGCTGGCCGGCACGCCCGGTCGCGACGAGGCGTTCTACCGGGGCAAGGTCGCCGCCGCGAAGCACTTCGCGCGGGAGATCCTGCCGCTGCTCACCCCACAGCGGCTGATGGTCGAGCAGATCGACAACGCCCTGATGGACCTCCCGGAGGCGGCCTTCTAGCGCGGGGCCAGCTACTGCGGTTGCGAGGCGCTGCCTTCCGCTCTGGAGCGGGGGGCGGCGCCTTGTTTGCGTGCCGGGTTTCGGCGGGGCGGAGTCGTAGCGCGAGCCCTGCGTGAAGCCGGAGTCGTGTGCCGCGGCGGTGCTTTTTGTT
>NZ_BIFH01000016.1:0-350255 GCF_003967355.1 Embleya hyalina
CCCCAGACGCAACGCACGCCGGAACAGACCCAACCCACCCGAGAACGCACGCCCGGCGGAACCCAACCCGACCACCCACCCCGCCGGCCGCCGCAGGCCGGTTTTCGCCGAGCAACACACCCACCTCGCCGGGAACCCCAAGCCTCCGAGCCCCGCACGCCGGCGGCGGCCCACCCCACGAACCGGACCCGCACCGCACCGGCACCCGGCAACCACAACCGCAACGCGCGCCGGAAACCACCCGGCCCACCCCGGAAGCCCCCAGCGGGATCGACCCGACCGCCCCCGCTCCCTCCCCGCTGGCCGATTCCGACCGGCAACCCGCATCGCGACCGCCCGCAGCCGCGCCCGCAGCCGCTCGCCGCGTTTCGGTTCGTTCTCGGGTCAGCTTGCCGAGGCCGTCAGGTCCAGGTGGCTGAGGCGGGTCGGGTTGGGGGCCGGATGTCCAGGCTGACGATTCGGTGGGCTGCGAAGCTGAAGGCCAGTACCGACATCGGCCTGGGCCGGCGCGGATCGCCACCACCCCGGCCGTGCCGTTGACCAGTGCCGGGGTGCGCTGTCGGCGATCTGCGCGAAGGCGGGCGCCTGTTCGGCCACCGCCGCCACGCCGCGCGATCGGGCCGCCGGGGCGTAGCGGGCCGCCGTCGGCGCGGGAGCGGCGTGAGCGCAGCATGTCCGGGCAGGCTCGGCCGGCCAGGTTGTCCACCTCGTCCGGGTCGGATCGGCTGAGCTTGAGCCAGGTCTTCTGGAGCGCGTCGTCGGCCTCGGTCAGCGAGCCGAGGCATGTGATAGGCCGCCGCCGGCGGGTGGCTGCGGTGCGTCTCGAAGCGCTGGGCCGGGAAGTCGTGCTCGTTCATCCGCATCATCGTCACCGTCACGTCGCCCGGGCCTGCGGTCGTGTCCTCGGTTCTCGTCGCGACTTTCACAGCCATGACGTTGCGACCTGGGTCGCTGTGACAGCGCGGGAAGCGAGGCACACGGCCCTCGGGGTGGCTGCGGGGTGCTGCCGGGGGTGTACGGGAATCGGTTTCGGGCCCGCTGTCACATTCGCCGTCGGCGATCCGTCAAGGCGGTAACGAACGAAGCCCGACCCCGACCCCGTGGCCGAACGCGCGACGCGGTCAGTTCGGCGGATCCCCGCGACGATGCTCGGCCGGTTGCCTCCGGCGACCGCCCGGCGTGGGTGGGACCTGCCCTCGAACACCCGACACCGCGATCGCCACGGACGTCCGATCGCTCGATCACCCGATTCCGCATGGCTTAGGAGAAATGTGATGTCTGCCACCGATTCGGCGACGAGCCGATCCGGACCCGGCGTGGGCACCGGAGCGGTCCTGGCGTTCCTGTGCCTGGGCCAGTTCATGGTGTTCCTCGACGTGTCGATCGTGAACCTGGCGCTGCCGTCGATCAAGACCGGCCTGGACATGTCGGAGGTGAGCCAGAACTACATCGTCACCGCGTACGGCACCGTCCTGGGCGGCTTCCTGCTGCTCGGCGGACGACTGGCGGACACCTTCGGCCGCCGCCGGGTGCTGCGGGCGGGCTTCGTACTGTTCGCACTGGCCTCGCTGGTCTCGGGCCTGGCGCAGAACGGCACAGTGCTGATCACCGCGCGCGGCTTCCAGGGCCTGGGCTCGTCGATGATCGCGCCGTCGGCGCTGTCCATCCTGACCAACACGTTCCCCGAGGGCGCCGAGCGCAACAAGGCGCTGGGCATCTGGGGTTCGCTCGCCGGCATCGCGTCGATCGTCGGCGTGATCATGGGCGGCCTGCTCGCGGACGGACCCGGCTGGGAGTGGATCTTCTGGATCAACGTGCCGATCGGGCTCGGCGTCGCGCTCCTCGCCCCGAGGGTGCTGCCGGAGAGCGTCGCGGAGGAGCGTGGACACAGGTTCGACGTGGCCGGCGCGACCACCCTCACCAGCGGTCTGCTGCTGCTGATCTTCACCCTGGGCGAGGCCACCACCGTGGGCTGGGCCACCACGCGGACCATCGGCAGCCTGGCCGGTGTGGCCGTCCTACTCGGCGCGTTCGTGGCGATCGAGGCACGGGCGGCGGCACCGATCCTGCCGCTGCGGGTCTTCCGGTTGAAGACGATGCGGACCGCGAACCTGTCCGCGATCCTGGTGTTCGGCATGTTCGGCGCCCTGTTCTTCTTCGCCAGCCTGTTCATGCAGGACGGGTACGACTACTCGCCGATGAAGGCAGGCTTCGCCTACGTACCGCTGGCCGTCGCGGTCGCGGTCGGCGCGGGGGTCGCGTCGGGTCTGATCACCAAGGTGGCCGCGCGCCCGGTACTGATCGCCGGGCTCGCGGTGACCACCGCGGGACTGCTGCTGCTGTGGCGGGCCCCGCTGGACGGCCACTACGCGGTCGACATCCTGCCCGCGTTCATCGCCCTCGGTCTCGGTTGCGGCATGTGCTTCGTCACCCTCCAGATCGCCGCGTTCGTCGGCGTCGGCGAGGAGGAGGCGGGCATGGGCGCCGGTCTGATCAACACCAGTCAGGAGGCGGGCGGCGCGCTCGGCCTCGCCGTGATCGCCACCATCGCCTACAGCGGCTTCGCCGGCGACATGACCCGGGCGGCGGGCAACGTGCACAGGGTGCACGAGGCGCAACTGTCGGTCAACCACGACGCGTTCCTGTCCGCGGCGATCCTGGGCGCGGTCGCGCTGCTCTTCGCGGCGCTGTTGATGCCCCGGGGCCGGGCGGCGATGAGCTCCGACCCGGCCCCGGCGACCGGCGCGGCTGCGGGCGGCGCGGGCGTCACCTCCGCGACGACGGAGGCCGAGGTCGGGATCGAGACCCGGAAGTAGCCCGGAAGCAGCCCGGGAGTTCCCGTCGAGGCTTCGCCCCGGACCGAGGTCGGTCCGGGGCGACCCCTCGACCGCGTCCGACGACCCTGCCGGGCGTGGGTGTTCGGCCGCTGGGGCGGCCGGTACCCCCGCGCCACTCAACCGCCACGCAGGCGGCGGGCCGTGTGGTGGACCCACCACGCCATCGGGCCGGCCGCGGCGAGGAGGCAGGCGAGCGGGATCGGGGCGGGCCTGTCGTGTGCGCCGGCCGCGGCCAGCGCGGGGACCCCGGCCGCCAGCGCGGCGAGCGGTCCTCGCAGGTACCACAGCGCGGTCTGGGCGAGGGCGGTATTGCCCATCGGGGTGTCCGCGCCGAACAGCACGGACGTGGGGACCGGGCCCCGGTACGCGCTGACCAGTGCCGCGCCCGTCAACACCGGAACGGCTGCGGGAAGCAGCAGCAGCGCCGGATGCCAACGCCCGACCACCGCACAGACCCCGATGCCCACACCCGTCGCCGTGATCGCCGACAGCGCCGGCACCACGCCGTGCCACAGCGCCAACGCCCCGGCGGAGAAGGGGAGATTGCCGGCGCGCCGGACGTCGTCGGTCTCCACGCGGGCGGGTTCGGCGAGCCGGCTCACCGCCAGGTAGGCGCCGGTCAGCGCGAGCGCGCAAAGCAACATCCGGGGCCGGGACGGCAGTTCGGGCGCGGCGGCGGTCAGGGACACCGCGATCGTGGTCCACAGGCCCGCCCATGCAGGCAGCCTCGGCGCGCGCAGCAGGGCCGTCGCGTCGCGCCACGGGATCGTCCATCGTCGATCGCGCGGGATCGGCAGTCGCCACACCGGGCGCGACCGGCGGGTCGTCCGGGCGCCGCGCACGACGGTGCCGGCCTGGCGCGGGTCCAGGGTGAGTACGGCCGCGGTCACCCGCGCGACCAGCGCGGTCCGGGTCCGCAGGCCCTCGGCGGGGATGGCGCCCGACGCGCGCCACGCGAGGCCGAGCAGGGCGGCGGTCCCGAGCAGGGCCAGGACACCGGCCGGCGCCCATCCCGGCGCGCGGGTCGCGGTCGCGGCCAGGAGCGGCTGGGTCGCCCACCCCCACGGGCCGCTCCAGGACACCACCGTGCCGATCCGGGCCGCGCCGGGGCCGAGCAGCGCGGGTACGGACAGCGCGACCGGGACGAGCAGCGCCAGTCGTACGCCGAGCAGGATCCGCCGCGCGTACCGGAGCGGAACGCGGTCGTGGCGTTGCACGAGCACGCCGACCCCGACCGCGCCGAGCCCGGTGAGCAGCCCGGCGAACGCGCCGCCGGCGGTCGGCCCGGGCCAGGAATCGGCGCCCAGGACGTACAGCACGAAGCCCGCCGCGCCGCCGGCCGCCGTGCCCGCCGCCCCCGAGACCAGCATCGCCCCGAGCAGTCGGGGCCGGAACAACCGCCGGCGCAGCGCCGGAAGCGGCAGCAGCCAACTCGCGGCTGGCCCGTCGAGCCGGATCGGGCCGCGCCAGACCGCGTCGCGCGCGGCCGCGTACAGGACCAGCGCGACCAGGGTCGGTGCGGTCACCGGCAGCGACGCGAGCACGCGTCGGGCCGCCGGGCCGTCCCAACCGCCGGCCCGCGCGGTGTGCAGGCCGGCCACCAGGTACGGCACGCCCCAGATCGCGACGAGCAACACGATCGTGTACAGCGCGAACACGGTTCGGCCACGCCGCCGTTCCCGCTCGGCGCGGCGAACGTCGTGGAGGTAGGCCAGGGTTCGCGTGGTGACGGCCGCGAAGTCGGGGTCGGCGCTCATCGCGCGGACTGCGGCGCGGGCTCGCCGACACCCCCGTGCGGTCGAGGCGCCGGGCACGACGCGTCGATCGGGCGCGCCGTACCCGGGCCGGCCGAGTCGTCGCCCCCGTCGCCCCCACCATCCCCGTCGCCCCCGGGCGTTCCCGCCTCGTACCGGTCCAGCACCAGGATGCGATCGGCCACCGCCCCGGCCAGATCGTCGCGGTGGGTGGCCAGCAGGATCGCCACGCCGTCCGCCTTGTGTTCGAGCAGTCGTTCGATCAACTCGGCCCGGGCCCGCGCGTCCAGGCGCTGTTCGGGCTCGTCCAGGACCAACAGGTCGTGCGGCCGGACGAACGCGGCGGCGAGCGACATCGCCTGGATCTGGCCGGAGGACAGGCGGCCGGGGAAGACGTCGGCGTGGTCGCCGAGCCGGTGTTCGACGAGCATGTCGTCCACCACGTCGTCGGCGTCGCGGCCGAGCCCGTGCGCGACGGCGACCAGCATCAGGTGCTCACGTACCGTCAGGTCCGGGTAGTGGGCGCCGACATCCATCACGGTCGCGATCCGGGCGCGGGTGGCCGGGTCGTCCTCGTCCACGGGAGCGCCGGCGAAGCGCACCTCGCCCGAGGCGGGCCGTTCGCGCCCGACGGCCAGGCGCAGCAGGGTCGATTTGCCGGACCCGTTGTCGCCCATCAGCGCCAGGCACTCCCCGGGGCGGATCGACGCGCTGATCCCGTCGAGCACGGGCCGCTCCCCGTAGCGGTGGCCGACCCCGTCGAGGACAAGGAGCGCGGCGTCGTGGTCGGCGCTCACGGCGCTTCCCCCCGTTCGAGGTGTTCGTTCCGGCGACCGGATACCCGGCGGCTCGGCCCTCAGCCTACGCGGGACGCCCGCGCCACCCGGTCCGACGCGGCACGAGGCGCGAGGCACGAGGCACGGCGGGCCGCCGTCACCTCCACGGGAACGAACATCGTCACGCGCTAGGGTCGTCCCATGACTATTCGTAGCGCGACCGCACAGTGGCAGGGCACCATCCTCGAGGGTGCGGGCACCATTCGCACCGGTAAGGGCGGCCTGGAAGGCGCCTATTCGTTCAAGTCCCGCTTCGAGGAGGGTGAGGGCACCAACCCGGAGGAGCTGATCGGCGCGGCCCTCGCGGGCTGCTTCTCGATGGCCCTGGCCAAGGGCCTGGGCGACGCGGGCTTCCCGGCCACGAGCGTGGACACCACCGCCAAGGTGCACTTGGACAAGGTCGACGGCGCCCCGACCGTGACCCGGATCGACCTGGAGAACACGGTCGTGGCCGCCGGGATCGACGAGGCCGAATTCCTCAAGATCGCCGATGTCACCAAGCAGAACTGCCCGATCTCGCGCCTGCTGGCCCCCGGCGCGGAGATCACCCTGACCGCGTCGCTGGGCTGACCCGGAGCCGATCCCCGAACCGCCGTCCGGGCCCACCGCTCGGACGGCGAACGGGGCAACCGACCCCCGGGCGAGGGGATTCCGACCCGACCGGGCTCACGGGACCGGGCCGTCCGGGCTCACGGGACCGACCCGGCCACCGGCTTTCGGGCCGACGGGCAAGCGTGCCGGGTGGGACGTACACCCTCACCGGGATCGGGTTCGCGAACCGTCCGGGCGTGCATGATCAGGCCCGACGAGGTCCTGCCGCTCCCGGACGCGGTCGCCACCGCCGAACAGGTGCACCGACTCGACGTGGAGCACGGCCGCCGCATCGGCTCCGGCACCTGCCGCCACCTGCCCCGGCTGCCGGACGGGGCGGACCCCGGGACGGTCGCCCGCATCCTCGGCCGACTCCCGGAATCCATCCGCCGACCTCCGTGAACCGGTGGCAACCGGCCTACGCGGCCCGGGATCCGTGGGGACCCACACTCGATCGACCCTGGCCTCCTGAGCGGATCCGTCCCGAACGCATGTCTGCTTGCGCACCACGGGCACGTTCAGTTCACTGTCCTCATGGGGAACGGGCCCGGCGTGGAGGCGACTTCGCTCGAAGGCTTCTGGCCGACGCGTCGCGTCCGCCTGTTCGACGAGTGGTGTCCATGGGCCACGCCGCGTGTCGTCGCCGCCGGCGTGGCCGCTCCGCGTCCGAACCCGCCCGGTTCGCCCGACACTTCGAGCACCGGGATCGGGTGAGTCCCGCAACTCCCCAGCCGAAGGACCCCACATGTCCGTCACGGACGAACTCCTGGCCAACAACGTGGCCTACGTCGAGAGCTTCACCGGTCCCCTCCCGCTCCCGCCCGCCCGGCACGTGGCCGTGGTGGCGTGCATGGACGCGCGGTTGAACGTGTACGCGATCCTCGGGCTGGCCGAGGGCGACGCACACGTGATCCGCAACGCCGGCGGGGTGATCACCGCCGACGAACTGCGGTCGCTGACGATCAGTCAACGGCTGCTCGGCACCGAGGAGATCATCCTCATCCACCACACCGACTGCGGCATGCTGACCTTCGACGACGACGGGTTCAAGGCCGACATCGCGGCCGACACCGGCCTCAAGCCCGGTTGGGCGAGCGAGGCGTTCACGGACGTGGAAACCGATGTACGCCAGTCGATCGGCCGGATCAAGGCCGACCCGTTCATCGTGCACAAGGACCGGGTACGCGGCTTCGTCTTCGACGTGGCCACCGGCAAGCTCAACGAGGTCGTCTGACCCACGACGCCACCCCGGCCCGAGAAACACACACGCACCCTCGGGCCGGGGTGATCGTGCCGGACGCAACACCCCTCCGAACCGACCCGACACCCCACCCACACGCGGCACTTCACCCGAGAACGAGCGGGATCACCGCACGGGGCCGCTCGGCCGAGCGAGACACACGACAAGCGGGCAGCCGCACCGAGGCGGCGTCCCACCCGCACACGCCACTTCGCCCGAGGGCGAGCGGGATCGGCCCGGGAGCCGCTCGGGCGGGCGAGACACGCGGCGAGCGGGCGGGCGCTCGAGGTAGCGTCCCCATCGTGCCGATGCGGCGCGCCTTCCAACCTGGCCGACACCCCACCCGCACAGGCCACTTCGCCCGAGAGCGAGCAGGATCGCCGCAGGGGCCGCTCAGGCGGGCGAGACACACGGCGAGCCGGCAGCCGCACCGAAGTGGCGTCCACACACGCGGTACTTCGCCCGAGGGCGAGCGGGGTCACCGCAGGGATCACTCGGGCGGGCAAAACCCGTGCCGAGCGGCCGCACCGAGGCGGCGTCCCCATCGTGCCGACGCGGCGCGCCTTCGAACCAGCTCGACGCCCCACTCGCACACACCACTTCACCCGAGAGCGAACGGCGTCGCCGCAGGGATCGCTCGGGCGGGCGAGACACGCGACGAGCAGGCGGCCACACCGAAGTGGCGCCCCACCCGCACGCGGCACTTCGCCCGAGAGCGAGCAGGGTCACCGCAGGGGCCGCTCGGGCGGGCGAGACGCATGGCGAGCGGGTAGCCGCACCGAAGTGGCGTCCACGCACGCGGTACTTCGCCCGAGGGCGGTCGGGGTCACCGCGGGAATCACTCGGGCGGGCGAAACGCGTGGCGAGCGGCCGCACCGAAGGGGCGTCCCCATCGTGCCGGATGCAGAGCGCCTTCCAACCGGGCCGGCACCCCACCCGCACACGGCACTTCACCCGAGAGCGAACGGCGTCGCCGCAGGGATCGCTCGGGCGGGCGAGACACGCGACGAGCAGGCGGCCGCACCGAAGTGGCGCCCCACCCGCACACGGCACTTCGCCCGAGAGCGAGCAGGGTCACCGCAGGGACCGCTCGGGCGGGCGAGACACTTGGCGAGCGAGCGGGCGCACCGAAGCGGGCGGCCGCACCGAGGTGGCGTCCCACCCGCACGCGGCACTTCGCCCGAGAGCGAGCAGGGTCACCGCAGGGACCGCTCGGGCGGGCGAGACGCATGGCGAGCGAGCGGGCGCACCGAAGTGGCGGTCCAATCGTGCCGAACGCGACGCGCCTTCGAATCTGGCCGACGGCCCACCCGCTCACGCCACTTCGCGCGAGGGCGAGCGCTCAGCAGGCGAACGGATCGGTCGGGTCGGTGGCGTCGCTCGGGTGGGCGGGGTACGAAGGCCCGTGCGGCGGCGGCGTGCCGGGTCGGGGGTCCGCACCGGCGGGCGTGACAACGGCGGACGCCGAGTCCGAGGGCCGGGCCGCACCCGCCACCGGACCGGTACCCGTCCCCGCACCGGCAGCCGATCCCGCACCCGTTCCCGCCCCGGCGGCCGACCCCGACCCCGTTCCGGCTCCGGCTCCGGTAGCCGATCCCGTAGCCGCTGCGGCTCCCGCATCGTCCGGCGACGTGTCGCCGATCTCCCGCGCCGCCCGTGGTTCGTCCGGCTCCTCCTCGCCGCCGGCCGCGACCGCCTCGGCCTGTTCGCGCTGGGCGCGGAGCTTCGTGGCGATCGTGTCGGTGCGGGCGCGCAGCGCACGGGTGCGCTCGGCCGCCGCCGCCTCGTCCGCGCCGCCCGCCGGGACGGCCTCGACCACCTCGACGCCGTGCGCCCGCGCGGTGGCCACCAGGCTCTCCGCGACGGCGGTCTGCCGGGCCAGCAGCGCGGTCGCGAACAGGCTTGCCCGCAGCGTGCGTTCCCGGCCGAGCAGGCCGCGGTAGGTGATCTCGCAGGCCACCGGCACCCGGTCGATGCGCCGATCGTCGGCCTGCTCCAGCGAGGCCAGGACGACGGTGAGCAAGCCCTCCACGACCTTGGTGACCGCCCACTTGCGCCCCGGCAACGGCGGCAGCACATCGCGGATCCGGTCCACCTCGGTGTCCAGCGCCGCCGTGGTCATCGACTCGAACGCGTCGTGCGTGGTCAGCCGGACGACCTTCTCCCACGGGATGTCCTCCCCGTCGAAGCCGACCGTCTCGGGGCCGAACCGCACCGCACCCAGGCCGTCGAGCAACCGCAACGGCCGGGCGGTGATCGCGGGCACCTTCGGATGCCGACAGACCAGCGCGCCGAGGGAGAACTCCCAGGCCAGGAACGTGGGCGCGTTCGGCGCAGGCAGGGCGTCCAACGTCGCGCGCACCCAGTCGCCCGACGCGACCCGGGCCCGACCGGCCCCGATCCGACTCCCGACCGCGGCCCGCCCCGACGCCGCCGCGGAGCCCACCGCGCCGCCGATGCCCCGCAGTTGGTCCCGTATCGCCACGTCCCCGCTCCCCTCGCCGAACCACCCCGCGAACCCCTTCATGATCACCTTAATCGCACCCGCCCCCACCGACCGGCGCCGGCGGCTCCCCGTTCTCCCTCCTGGCCGCCTCCAAGTCGCTTCCATGTGCCTTCCAGGACCACCCGGCGAGTGTTTTCCCCACAAGGCGACGACGGCCGGTCCCACCGGCCCGACACTCGGGAGAACACCATGAAGCTCAGGACCCTCACCACCATCCTGGCCGCCCTCGGTGGCGGCTTCATCATCTACGTCGGCCTCGCCTACCTGCTCGCCCCGCAGTCGACCGCGTCCGGCTTCGGCCTGCCCAGTTGGCCCGAGCACCAGGGCACCGGGTTCCTCGCCGTCAAGGGTGTCCGCGACATCGGCACGGGGCTGGTCATGCTCGCCCTCCTGCTGACCGGACACCGGCGGGCGCTCGGCTGGACGATGCTCGCCATGACCTTCATCCCGGCCGGCGACATGACGGTCGTGCTGAGCAACGACGGCTCCACCACCACGGCCTTCGGCGTGCACGGCCTGACCGCCTGCCTGGTGGCGCTCACCGCCGGCCTGCTGCTGCGCGAACGCCCGGCCGCGGCAACCGCCCCCGCGTCCACCTCGACCTCCCCGCGCGTGAGCGTCCCGGCCGCGCGTTGACCCGTCGGGCCATGCCGGCGATCGTGCCCCGACCCCGTTGGAGGCGCCGCGGAACGACCGGGAACCCCGCGCGAGCGGGTACGGTCTACGGCGTGTCTTCAAGCCCCCGTCGCGGCGCCACCGAGGGTGGCGCGGACGGGTGCGGGGTACGGGGGCCGGGAGAGCGAAGCCGGGGACGGAGGGACACGGGCGTGGGCGAATCACCGCGGGTGCAGGGCGAGTTGCAGGCCGAGATCATGGCCGTGTTGTGGCGGATCGAGGCCGGTACCGTCGAGCGGATCAGGTCCGAACTGCCCGAGTCCTCGCGCGGGGCCTATACGACGGTTCAGACCGTGTGCAACCGCCTCGCCGAGCGGGGGCTGTTGGCCAGGGCGCGGGACGGTCAGGCGTTCGTGTACCGGCCGACGGTGACCGAGGCCGACTATGTGGCCTCGTCGGTGTCCTCGGCGCTCGCCGCGGCGTCCGCGCCGGCCCGCCGGGTGGCCCTGGCCCAACTCGTCGGCGGTCTGGACGCGTCGGAGTTGGCGGATCTGCGCGCGCTGGCCCGCCGGATCGAGATCGAACGCGGGCCCGACGGCCGATGAGTCGGCTCGCCGTCTGGGCCGCGCTCCTGGGCGCGGCGATCGTACTGCCACACCTCGCGCCGCTGGACCGGGTCCGTCCCGTGGGCGCGGCGGCGGTCTGGGCGTCGGCCCTGGCGGCCCGCGCGGCCGCGGCGATCGGCCTCGTCCTCACCGCGGTGATCTGCCTGCCCGACACCCCGCGCTTCGCGCACCGGGTACGGGAGTTGCCGCACCAGGTGGTCACCGGCGTCGGCGACACCCGACTCGCCCTCGGCGGCCTGGCGTTCCTGACCCTGACCGCGGTCGCCCACCGCCTCCGGGCCTGCCTGCGCGGCGCCCGCACACCGCTGCGCCCGCTGCCCCTGACCGGCCCGGGCGGCAGCATCGTGGTCGGCGACCGCGAGGTGCTGATGGCGGCCGTCGGCTGGCGGCAGCGCTCGATCGTGGTCAGCGCCGGCGCGTTGGCGGCGCTCGACGACGACGAGCTCGCGGCCGGTCTCGCCCACGAACAGGGCCACATCGCCCGCGCCCACCACTGGTGGCAGGCCAGCGCCGAGGTGTGCCGCCTGCTGGCTCGCTGGCTGCCCGGCACCACGCGGGCCGCCGACGAGTTGGCGTTCCAACTGGAGCGGGCCGCCGACGTATGGGCGATCGAGCACGACCACGACCCGGTCGTCCTGGCGAGCGCGGTGTGCAAGGCGGCACTCGCCGGGCCGATCCGCGAGCCCGACCCGACCGGCGGCGCACACCACCTGATCGGCCGCTCCCCGACCTACGCGGGGCGCCGGGTCCGCCTGCTCCTGGAGGGCTGCCCGACCGGCACCCGCGGACGCAACCTCGCGGTCCGAACCGCCGCGCTGGCCATGACGGTCCTGATCACCGGCGCGACCCTGACCGGCACCGCCCACTTCGGCACCACCGTGATCCGCTGCCACGTCACCGCCACATGCGCCCACCCCATGCAATCGGCGCACCGCTGACGCCTCCGCCGCACCCACCCGGCCGCCATCCCACGCCCGGCCCGACCGGGACGCCGCCAACGGCACCCGCACTCGACCGGGCCGCCCACCCCGGTCCGTCACCCCGCACGCACCCGCGCCCGCACGCACCGGCACCCGGCCCGCCCCGCCCGACCGCCCGTCACCCACCGGTCCCCGCGTCGGTGCGCGCGATCGTCGCCCACACCAGCAGTTCGCCCGCCACCGGCCGGCTCCCCCACTCCACCGCCAGCGCCGCGACCAGGCCCAGTCCCCGACCGCGTTCGCTGTCCTCCGGTGGGCCGTTCGGCCGGGCCAGCCGTCGTGGCCGGGCATGCCGACTGCGTACCGCCAGATGGATCCGCGTCGGCTCGATCCGCACGTCGAGGTCCATCGTCGGCCCACTCCCGTGCCGGATCGCGTTGCTCAGCAGCTCGCAGACGATCAACTGCGCGGTATGCACGTCGTCCTCGTGCACGTGCCGCCGACGCAGCGCCGAGGCCAACACCCGACGGGCCCGAGGCACCTCGGCGGCCACCGCCTCGAACACGGCGCCGCCCCGGAGCGCGGGCGGCTCCGCCGGATCCGCCGGGGTGGCCGACCCACCGCCTGCACGCTGCGCCATCCCAACACGTCCCCTCACCGGGCGGAGTAAGTCCTACGAACTGTAGGAGAGATCGACTCGGGACTCCAGCCGCCGTGGACGGCGACCCGACCACGACCTTCACCCAAAGTGATCATCCTGTTACGATCTGATGGCCAATCGACTCCCCATCCCACCCCAGAGGAGCCAGTCGACATGCACGCCACCAAGGGTGATCGCCTTCTCATCCACGGCCGGGTCGTCGGCCAACAGGACCACTTCGTCGAGATCGTCGAGGTACTGGGTCCGGACGGTACCCCGCCCTTCCGGGTCCGCGCCGAGAACGGCCACGAGACGATCATGTCCCCGGGCCCGGATTGTGTGGTCGAACACCGCCCGTCCTCCACCCAGGGGTAGCCTCGGAACCCGTCGCCCGCCCCTCGTACGCGTGCGCACGTCCCCGATGTCCGAGGAGCACCCGTGACCGACCCCGCGTCGCCGCCCGTCTTCGAACTCGGAACGGACGGACCGCGCGCCGTGCTCGTCGGCGTGGACGGCAGCCGCACGTCCCTCCGTGCCGCCGACTACGCCCTCGGGCAGGCCCGCCGCGGCGACGCGGAGTTGGTCTCCGTCTACGTCCGCGCCCCCATGGGCATCGCCGCCACCACCGCCGAGGGGGCCGGGGTGATGGAGCAGGTACACGAGTCGGCCGTCCACGAGGTCGCCGACTACATCACCGAGCGGGCCGCCGAGTTGCGGGTACGCCACCGATTCGTCGAGGCGTACGGCGATGTGGCGCACGAGATCGCCAAGCTCGCCGACCAGGTCCGCGCGGACGCGGTGGTCGTCGGCGCCTCGGAACGATTCGGTCACCGCCTCGTCGGCTCGCTCGCGATCCGCCTGGTCCGTTCGGCCCGCTGGCCGGTCACGGTCATCCCCTGAGCCGCAGCCCCGCCCCCACCCGAGCCCCGCGCCCGCGCAATTTCCTGGACACCCCACCCACACCCTGCAAATGTATGTCGAGTGAAGCATACTCATGCACATTTCCCCCGCATGCTGATCGTCCCCCAGTGGCAGGGCTCCGGCACCCCCGCCCCGCACCGACTCGTCGCGGGAGCACATCGGTTGGGCGCCCTGCTGCCGGCCGGCCGCCGCACCGTCGTCCCCATCGACGCACAACCGGACCCGAACCCGGACCCGGACCCGGACCCGAACCCGGCCCCGACCCCGGATCCGAACCCGGACCCGCGACGGACCCACACCGGCGTCCTCCGCCTCGACGCCCTTGCCCGCTCGCTCGCGGCCACCGAGCACGCACTGGCCGCCTGGGGGGACGACACCCTGTTCACCGTCGGCGGCGACTGCGGCGTCGAACTCGCCCCGATCGCGCACGCGGCGGCCCGGCACGGCGAGCACCTGGCGGTGATCTGGTTCGACGCACACCCCGACCTGAACACCCCCGAGTCGTCCCCGTCGGGCGGCTTCCACGGCATGGTCCTGCGCACCCTGCTCGGCGACGGCCCCGACGAACTGCTGCCCGCGCCCGAGCGGCGGCCGTCAGCGGACCGGCTCGTACTGGCGGGAACGCGCGCCGTCGACCCCGCGGAGGAGCGGTTCATCCAGGCCCGAGGGATCCGCCGGGTGTCGGTGGACGCACTCCGCACCCCGAACGCGCTCGTGGCCGCCGTGGCCGCGACCGGTGCCACGCACGTCTACATCCACGTCGACCTCGACGTCCTGGACCCCGCGCGGTTCGGCGCGCTGTCCTTCCCCGAACCCGGCGGGCTGCACCCGGACCGTCTGCGCGCCGCGCTGCGGGCGCTGACCGAGGCGTTCGCCCTCGCCGGACTGGGGATCACCGAGCACGCCCCCGGGCCCGCCGCCGCCCTCGCCGACCCGACGCGCGACGACGACACGCTCCGGGAGATCTTCGCCGACGTGTGCCCCGGCTGAACGCGGCGCTCCGTCACGGGCCCGAATCGCTCACCCGTTCGACACGGGCGTGGCGCGATCACGGTGTCCCGTCCGCGCGTGCGCAGGCGGGGAACGGGTGTCCGGAGTCAGACTTGTCGAGTCCGTGCAATTCATGACATCTGCGGCATATTCGGACCGAAGCGAGGTCCGGCGAAGGAGCGACATGCTCAGCACCGACTACGCGACCGGCGCGCCGAACTGGCTCGACCTGGGCAGCCCCGACACCGACGCGGCGGCGCGTTTCTACACCACGATCTTCGGCTGGGACTTCCAGTCGGCCGGACCGGACGCCGGCGGCTACGGCCTCTTTCAGCAGGACGGCAAGGCGATCGCCGGACTCGGGCCGTTGACCGAGGAGGGCGCCTCGTCCGCCTGGACGGTCTACTTCAAGAGCCCCGACGCCGACGCGACCGCCCGGGCCGTGACCGAGGGCGGCGGCCGGGTCCGGGTGAGCCCGTTCGACGTGATGGAGATGGGTCGGATGTCGCCGCTCACCGACCCGGCGGGCGCCGATTTCGCGATCTGGCAGCCCGGCACCTTCCAGGGCGCGGAGCTGGTCGGCAAGCCGACCTCGCTCGCCTGGGTCGAACTGCACGGCGTCGAACTCACCGCCGCGCTCGCCTTCTACGGGAAGCTGTTCGGCTGGCGCACGCAGCAGTTCGAGATGCCCGGCATGACGTACAACGTGCTCTCCACGGCCGAGGGCGACCAGCAGGCGACCTCCTTCGGCGGCATCGTGCCCGACCCGCACGGTCAGGACGCGCACTGGATCGCCTACTTCGAGGTCGCCGACCCCGACGACGTGATCGCCAAGGCGGAGCGCGACGGCGGCACCGTGACGATGCCCGCCGCCGACGTCCCGGACGTGGGCCGACTGGCGTGGCTGACCGACCCGTTCGGCGCACCGTTCGCCATCATCAAGAGCGTGGACCCGACCCCGTAGACCGCGTGGCGCCGACGGCCGGGATCGCCCGGCCGGGCGGCGCCGCGATCGGCGTCCCGGGCCCGACGGCTCCGGGACGCCGACGGTGTTCGGCCCGGATCCCGTTACTCCTCGCGCGCGCCCCGCCCCCACCTCGCCGGGCCGCCTGTTCGAGTGTCGTCACCTGTTCGGCGGGCACCGTGCGTGCGGCATACCACCACATTCTGGGCGACCATGGACGCACCGATGAGCAGCAGGGAGCCGCAGCAGCCCGTGGCCGGAACCGCGACACCGTCGCTGTTTCGTCAGATCGCGCTGCCCGTCGGCATCCTCGTCGTGGTCACCGTCGTGGACCTGTCGACCGGTTCGTCGATGGTGTTCTATCCGTTCCTGCTGCTCGCGCCGACGCTCGCCGCCGCCACCGCGCCGCCCCTGGCGATTCTCGTCATCGGCGGCGTGTCGTTGCCGCTGCGCTACTGGCTGGCGTCGGTGGACGGCTATCTCGGGCCCGAGTACCACGAGCTGTTCAACATCAGCACGTGGATGTACGTGATGGCCACGGCGCTGGCGATGTACCTGTCCGCCGCCCGGATACGGCACGAGCGGGCCCTGGTCGCGGTCTCCGAGGTGGCTCTCGCGGCGCAGCGCGCGATCCTGATGCCGCCGACCGACGGCCTCGGCGGCCTGCGGTTGGCGGTGCGCTACTTCGCGGTGGCCGAGGGGGCGGAGCTGGGCGGGGATCTGTACATCGCGCTCGACACCCCGTTCGGGGTGCGGCTGATCATCGGCGACGTGCTCGGGAAGGGGCTGGGGGCGGTGCGGACCGCCGCGATCACGATCGGCGCGTTTCGCGAGGCGGCGTACGACGAGCCGGAACTGAGCGCGGTGGCCCGCCGGGTGGACGCCAGCGTGACCCGCAACGCGCCGGCCGACCGCTTCGTGACCGCGCTGCTCGTCGAGGTGCGGGCCGAGCAGGTGGCGTTCGTACACCGGGGCCACGAGCAGCCCGTGGCGATCCGCGCGGACGGCACCGTGCACGTGCTGGAGCCGCCCGATCCCGGCCTGCCGCTGGGTCTGGGCGAGCTCGACCCGGGCACGCCGCCCGAGTGGAACGTGCCGTTCGGCGTGGGCGATCTGCTGCTGCTGATGACCGACGGCTTCGCGGACGCCCGGGACGCGGGGGGCCGGCACTATCCGCTGGTCGAGCGGATCGAGGCGCTGCTCGGCGGCGAGCGGCCGATCGCCGCGGATCCGGTGGCCGCGGTCGAGCGGTTGGGCGACGACCTGCGGCGGCACGTCGGCACGCTGCGCCTGACCGACGACGCGTTGGTGCTGGCGCTGTGCCACCCGCCGGGCCGCTGACCCGCGTGCCGACGTCGCGCACAGTCCGAGCCCGTGCATCCGGGCCCGTCCGCCCGAGCCCGGTCCGCCCGCGCGCCGTCCGCCCGCGCGCCCGAGCCCCCTCCGGCCCACGCGCCGACGGTCGCGCCCCGCGATGGCGATCGCGCGGTCGCTCCGCGGTTACTCCTCGATCGCGCCGCCGGTGCGGCGCAGGTGTTGCCGGAAGGTGTACGACGGGTCGGCGGCGCGGCGGGACAGGTAGTCGGCGAAGGTGGTCTGCTCACGCAGGGTGTCGCCGGAGCGGATGCGGCGGGCCTGTTCGCGTTCGGTGTCGTGAATGCGGTGGGCGGTGGCCAGGACCTCCTCGACCCGGTCGGCGGCGACGAACAGGACGCCGTCCTCGTCGCCGAACACCACGTCGTCGACGCCCACCGTGTGCGGCCCGATCCGGGCCGAGGTCAGCGCCTCGGGCTCGCGCTCGTCCAGCCGGGTGGGGCCGGGCGGGTAGGCGCCGTAGCTGAACACCGGCAGCGCGATCTCGACCAGTTCCGGCGTATCGCGGTGCAGCCCCCACACCACCAGCGCCGCCACCCCCGCCGCCTCGGCCTCCAACACCGCCAGGTCGCCCACGCACGCCTCGTCGACCCGACCGCCGTTGTCGATCACCAGCACGTCCCCCGGCTCGGCCGCGCCGAACGCCTCCAGGAACACGTCCACGCTCCCGTAGTGCCGAACCGGCAACACGCGTCCGGCGATCCGCTGTCCGGGAACCACCGCCCGAATCCCGGGCGGAGCGATCCGCAGCGGCGCGTCGACCCGGATGCAGGCATCGGCCACGAGCGGCGTGGACAGGTCCGCGAATGCCTTCAGCATGGCGTTTCTCCGTGGCTCGGCACCGTCACCGTCGACGGCACGCACCGATACGACAAGTCGGTCTCATGATGCCATCCACCCGGCCCCCACCCCGTGGACGCCATCCGCGGCGGTGATCCCGGCCGAGCGGTCAGGGTTTCGACCCGACGATCCTGATGCGGGCCGTACCGGTGGCGAAGTCGATGCCGGGGCGCCCCGGAGCGCCGTCCCGTTCGTCGTCGCGAAGCAGCGGTTCGACGCGACGCTGCTCCAGTTGCAGCCGCTTGCCCGGGTACAGCAGCGCGTGCAGTTCCTCCACGCCGGTGGCTCCCAGTCCCCGCTCCCCCACACCCGTTCGCTGGCCCCGGATCCGCCGGCCGACCATCCGCAGCGCGGCGAGCACGAACAACGGGACGACGATCAGGAGGGCCAACGCCGGACCCGTCAACAAACGTGTCATGCCCGGGCAACGCACCGACACCCGCCCGCCGTTCCCCGCGGGTGGCGCGAGCAACGCGGGTGGCGCGGCGGGTCACAGGGGTTGCACGAGGCGGCTTTCGTAGGCGACCACCACCGCCTGGACCCGGTCGCGGACGCCGAGTTTGGCCAGGACCCGGCTGACGTGGGTCTTGATCGTGGCGTCGGACAGTTGGAGGCGGGCGGCGATCTCGGCGTTGGACAGGCCCCGGGCCATCTCGACCAGGACACCGCGTTCGCGTTCGGTCAGGCCGCCCAGGCGCGGGTCCTCGGCGCCGGGGGCGGCGTCGTGTTCGGGCAGGCGGTGGGCGAAGGTCTCCAGGAGGCGGCGGGTGATCCGGGGCGCGACCACCGCGTCGCCGGCCGCCACGGAGCGGATCGCGCCGAGCAGTTCGTCGGGCAGCGCGTTCTTGAGCAGGAATCCGGAGGCACCGGCGCGCAACCCGGCGAACGCGTACTCGTCGAGGTCGAAAGTGGTCAGGATGAGCACCCTGGTGTCGGGGCAGCGCTCGGTGATCAGTCGGGTGGCCTCGATGCCGTCCATGCCGGGCATCCGCACGTCCATCAACACCACATCGGGACGGGTGAGTTCGGCCAACCGCACGGCCTCCTCGCCGCAGTCGGCCTCACCGGCCACGCTCATGTCGTCCTGGGCGCCCAGGACCATCGTGAACGCCATCCGCAGCAGCGGCTGGTCGTCCACCACCAGTACGTCGATGGCCACGTCAGGATCCTCCCGGGTCGGTCAGGTGCAGCACGGCCGACACGCGCCAGCCGCCGCCGGGCAGTGGCCCGGCCGCCACATCGCCACCGTAGACGGCGGCGCGCTCGCGCATGCCGGCGATGCCGCTGCCGGTGCCGGGGGTGGCGGTGGCGGTGGCGGTGGCGGTGGCGGTGGCGGTGGCGGTGGTAGTGGTGGCGGTGGTGCCGCCGGCGGCGCGGTCGCCGGCGAATGCGCGCGGGCGGCCGTCGTCGACCACGCTCAGTTCCAGGCGCTCGGGCGAACTCCACACCCGGATCCGGGCGTTCGCGCCGGGTTCGGCGTGCTTGAGGGTGTTGGTCAGGGCCTCCTGGGCGAGCCGGTACACCGCGAGTTGGGCGCCCTGCGGCACCTCGCGGGTGTCGCCCTGGATGGTCAGCGTGGTCGGCAGGCCCGCCGCGCGGACCTGTTCGGCCAGCGCGCCGAGGCGGGCCAGGTCGGGCTGCGGGTGTCGGGCCGCGTCCGGTTCGTCCTCGCGCAGCACACCCAGGAAGCGGCGCATCTCGGTGAGCGCCTGCCGGCCCGTGCCGGAGACCTGCTCCATCGCCGTCGCGGATCGGTCGGGCGTGCTGCGTACGGTCATCGCGGCGGCGTCGGCGAGGGCGACCATCACCGACAGGTTGTGCGTGACGATGTCGTGCATCTCCCGGGCGATCCGGGCACGTTCGGCCGCGACGGCGAGTTGTGCCTGCTGTTCCTGGTCGCGTTCCAGGCGGTGGGCACGGTCCTCCAGGGCGGCCAGGTAGTGCCGTCGCGTGCGCAGGTTCGCACCGAGCACCACGGCCGTGACGGCCATCGCGCTCAGCCCGACGAACGCGCCGAAACGGTAGCCGTCCAGGGTCCAGCGCCCGACGGCCAGCAGGATGCCGACCTCGACCACGGCCAGCGCGTACACCGTCCGGCGCCGGTCACGGGTGGCGGCCACCGTGTACAGCGCGATCAGCAGGCTCGCGTCCGCGCCGGTGTGCGCGTCGACGACCCACTGGGCCAGGGCCACGGTCGCGATCACCGCGAACACCGCCTCCGGGGCCCGGCGGCGCAGCGCGAGCGGCAGGATCAGGGCCAGCCCGAGCACCGACCAGCCGGACAGCCGCACCAGGTTGCCGGCCTCGAAGATGAGCACCAGGCCCACCGCCACGGCGGTGTCGGCCCAGATCGGATGCCTGCGGGTGAAGGCCATCAGGCGCGCCGGAACGGCGACGAGCCCACGCCCGCCGCCGTCCCGGCGCAGCGCCGTGTCGATGCGCCACGGCGTGCTCATGCGTCGCGCCTGCGCAGCAACACCGCCGCCGCCGCGAGGGTCGCCGCGGCGTAGAGCGCGAAGACCGTGATCCCCGTGTTCGGGGACAGCGCGTCGGCCGACGGATGCCAGCGGGTGAACGCCTGTCCGGCCTCGCTGGGCAGGTATCTGGTGATGTGGTCCTGCCACGCGGTCGGCAGGGCCTGCACCACCTGGGGCAGGACGAGCAGCAGGCCGAACACGATCGCGATGCCACCGGCGGCGTTGCGCACGACGGCGCCGACGCCGATCGCCAGGATGCCGGTGATCGCGAGGTAGAGGGCCACGCCGACCACCACGCGGGGCACGCCCGGGTCGCCCAGTGCGACGTCGATGTGCTCCTTGCTCAACACCGCCTGCCCGGCCAGGAACGCGATCAGGGAGGTGACCAGCATCAGTACGAAGGTGACCGCACCGAAGACCGCGGCCTTGGCCCACAACACGGGCAGGCGGTGCGGCACCGCGGACATCGTGGCCCGGATCGACCCGGTGGCGTACTCCCCGGTGATCACCAGCACGCCGAGTACGCCGATGGCCAACTGGGCGAGGTAGAGGCCGGTCAGGCTGGCGTTGGGCGCGGAGAACCGCGCGCGCTCGGCGGCACCGGTGTCCGGCCAGCGGTCGACCGTGCCGGAGGTGACCAGCAGGCCGAGCGCGATCACCACGAAGACCGCGGCGACCAGGACCCAGAACGTCGAGCGCAGGCTGCGCAGTTTGATCCATTCGGCGCGAAGCACGCGGACGAAGGTGACCCGCCCGCGCCCGGCGGCGCGGGCGGCGAAGTCGGGGGCGGGGGTGCCGGGGGTGATCGTGGTCGACATCAGGCGGCCCTGCCCCGGGTGCGCGGGCCGGTGCGCGGGCGGGTGTTCGGGCCGGTGCCCGCACTCGTGGCGCCGGTGCCGACCGACGGACCGCCCACCCGATACTCGACCGCGTCGCGCGTCGACTCCATGAACGCCTCCTCCAGGGACACCCGATGCGGGACCAGTTCGAACAGGGTGATGCCGTGCGCCGCCGCGATCCGGCCGATGTCGTCGC
Source organism: Embleya hyalina (assembly GCF_003967355.1). Taxonomy (GTDB): domain Bacteria; phylum Actinomycetota; class Actinomycetes; order Streptomycetales; family Streptomycetaceae; genus Embleya; species Embleya hyalina. Next base: position 21,167 of record NZ_BIFH01000016.1, read on the forward strand.
TGGAGACCCCGCTGACCTCCAATACGTCGCGCTCCTCCGTCGCGATCCGCACCTCGGGGCCGAACAGCAGCGCCCGCAGCCGGTCGGCGTCGGGGGTGCGGACCCGGACCTGGTCGGGCGCGGCGCCGGCGATGAAGTCCGCGACCGACGTGTCGGCGATCAACCGGCCCCGACCGACCACGATCAGGTGCTCGGCGGTGAGCGCCATCTCGCTCATCAGGTGCGAGGACAGAAAGACGGTACGTCCCTCGGCGGCGAGCGACTTGAGCAGGGTACGGATCCACAACACGCCCTCGGGGTCGAGGCCGTTGACCGGTTCGTCCAGGACCAGCGTCGCGGGGTCGCCCAGCAGTGCGGTGGCGATGCCGAGCCGCTGGCCCATGCCGAGCGAGAAGCCGCCGACCCGCTTGCGGGCCACCTCGTCCAGGCCGACCATCCGGATCACCTGGTGCACCCGGCGCGTGGGGATGCCGGTGGTGGCGGCCATGGACAGCAGGTGGTGGTACGCCGAGCGGCCGGTGTGTACCGCCTTCGCCTCCAGGAGCGCGCCGACCTCGTGCAGCGGGGCCGGATGGTCGGCGTAGCGGCGGCCGTTGACGGTGACCGAGCCGGAGGTGGGGCGGTCCAGGCCCAGGATCATCCGCATGGTGGTGGACTTGCCGGCGCCGTTGGGACCCAGGAAGCCGGTGACCACGCCGGGACGGACGGTGAAGCTCAACCCCTCCACGGCGGTCTTGGGACCGTAGCGTTTGGTCAGTGCTTCGGCTGTGATCATCGCTGGATCTCCGCGGCTCCGGTGCGTCGACGCCTCCCCGGGGAGGGCCGCCGGGCGGGTGCCCGGTATGCCCTCGACGGTAGGGAATCGGTACGGCCGTGACGATCGCCGTGCGGACGAACCTTTCGGCCGTGGATGTGCGCCCGCAGGGTGAACGGGTCCGCCCCGGGGATGACCCGGCTCGTGGCTGCTCCGGGGTGGGGGCGGTGCGGGACGGGTGCGGGGCGGGGCGGGTGCGGGTCCGGTGCCGCGGGTCGTCGGCCCTCGCTACTCCGGTCGCGTCCGCGTGCGCCGCAGGGCGAGTGCGGCCTCGGGTGGTTGCCACCTCGGGTCGAGGTCGGCGATGGTGACGAAGGTGTCCATGAGCAGCATCACCAGCAGGTGGTGCACCTCCTCGCGGGTCGACTCCCCGCGGGCCAGCCAGTCCAGGGTGACCCCCTCGACGCAGTACAGCCAACCCACCAGCGCGGCGCGGGCGATCGGCGACAGGTCGACGCGGCCGTAGGCACCGTCGGCGAGCGAGCCGAGCATCTCCTCGCGGACCCGTTCGCGGATGGTGAGCACGTCGGTGTCGAAGCCGACGCCGCCGCTGACCACGGTGCGGTAGGCGGCCTCGTTGCCCTGGGCGAAGCGCAGATAGCCGTCCAGCACCTTGCGCAGCCGGTCGGCCGCGGGTTGGTCGGCGTCGCTGCGGGCACGGGCGACCAGGTCGGCGACCGAGTCCTCGATCACCGCGACGTAGTAGCCGCGCTTGTTCCGGAAGTAGTAGTAGAGCAGGCCCTTGGCCACGTTGGCCCGGGTCGCGATCTCGTCCACGGACAGCGCGTCGTAGGAGGTGTTCGCGAACAACTGGCGCCCGATGGCCACGAGTTCGGCGCGACGGGCCTGCGAGCGCTCGGAGTCGGGCGGGGTCCGGCGACCCTCCGTGCGGGATCGTTGACTCTTGTTCAAATCGGGGCCTGGTTTCGGTCGCGGCGACGGCGGCGGGTACGCGCAGAGTATCGAAACCGGCGGGCGTTCGAAGTATTGACTTTTATTCAACACTCCCTACTGTGAGGTAACAAGACAGGTGACCAGAGAGGCAGCAAGAGTTCCCCACGAAGGAGCACCGTCATGTCCTCGGCTCCCCCCGACACACCGCTCCCCCGCCGCGACCGCCTCGACCGTCGCTCGACCCGAACCCCCGCCAGGGGTCCCGCCGTTCGCGCCGACGAGCACCACGACCTCGCGCTCAACCCGCGAGACGTGCGGTTCGACTGGTCACGTCTGCCGATGCACTGGGTTCCGCGGGAGCCGATGGCCACGCACACGATGAACGTGCTGCACCTGCTGCTCCCCGAGGGCGAGCGCTGGTTCGTGCGCACCTTCCGGGAGGCGTTGCCGCTGGTCACCGACGAGCTGCTGCGCGAGGACGTGATCGGCTTCATCGGCCAGGAGTCCGTACACGCCGAGGCCCACCAGGGGGTGCTCGACCTGCTGCTCGCCAAGGGCCTGGATCCCGCGCCGTTCGTGCGCCAGGTCGAATGGCTCTTCCACCGCGTGCTCGCCGGCCGGGACGACCTCGGCGGCCCGGCCGGCCGCGAGCACCTGATCGAGCGGGTCGCGATCATCGCCGCGATCGAGCACTTCACCGCGTTCCTCGGCGACTGGGTGCTCAACGCACCCGGCCTGGACCGGGCCGGGGTCGACCCGGTGATGCTGGACCTGCTCCGCTGGCACGGCGCCGAGGAGGTGGAACACCGCAGTGTGGCCTACGACTTGCTGGTCCACCTCGACCCGAGCTATCTGCGCCGGATGCGCACGATGGCGGTCACCGGACCCGTGCTCACCTGGCTGTGGGTGCGCGGTGTGCGCTTCCTGATGCTGACCGACCCCGACCTCGATGGCCGGGCCCGACCCACGTGGCGCGGGTACATACAGGCGTCACGGCGTGGGTTGTTGCCGGGGCTGACCGGTGCGGCCCGTTCCGCCGCGCGGTACGTGAAACCGCGCTATCACCCGACCCAGGAGGGCTCGACCGGGCAGGCCGTGGCGTATCTGGCCCGATCTCCGGCGGCGCGGGCGGCTGCGCGGTGAGGGGTGGCGGTCGCCGGCTGCGTGCCGCGGCGATCGGCGACCGCATCGCCGTATTCGCTGCGATACCGATTCGATCCGGATATCGAGGATGCCGAGGATGCCGATGAGCCCGTCCATACCGCCGAACTCCGCGCCGTCGGAGCCGATCACCGTGCCGCCGGACCTGTACGGGCGCGAGCGCGGCGACCGGATGATGCGAGCGCTGACCGTCCTCGGCCGCGTCCACACCGAGGCGATCGCCCGTCGCGGCCGGCGCCCGGCCCGGGTGGGTGCGCCGAACACCGCCGCCGTGCGTCCCGACGCGCTGGAACTGGTGGTGCGTGAACGGGTCGTCGAGGCCGAGGACGTGGTCTCCCTGCGGCTGACCGCGCCGGCCGGCGGCCGACTGCCCCGCTGGCAGCCGGGTGCCCACCTGCTCCTGCTGCTGCCGTCCGGACGCCGCAGGCACTACTCGCTGTGCGGCGACCCCGAGGACCGCTACACCTATCGGATCGCCGTGCGCCGACTGGCCGAGGGCGGCGGCGGATCGATCGAGATGCACGACGCGTTGCCGGTGGGCGCCACGCTGCGAACCGCCGGGCCGCGCAACGCGTTTCCGTTCGCCGCCGAACCCGCCGTGTTGTTCCTGGCCGGCGGCATCGGCATCACTCCGATCCTGCCGATGGCGCGTCGGGCCGCCCGGGTCGGATCGGACTGGCGGCTGATCCATCTCGGCCGGACCCGCGACTCGCTGCCGTTCGGCGCCGAACTGGCGGAACTGGGCGGCGCCGAACGGCGGTTCGAGGTGCGTGCGGACGACGAGGAGGGCACGCCCGACTGCGCCGAACTGCTCGGCCGCGCGCCCGCAGGGGCGGCGGTGTACTGCTGCGGGCCGGCTCCGATGCTGGCCGCCGTACGCGAGGCCGTCGAGGCAAGTCCGGCCGGGGGGCTGCACTTCGAGCGATTCGCGCCGGCGCCCGTGGTCGACGGCCACCCGTTCACCCTCCACCTGCGGCGCGGCGGCGTCGAACTGCCGATACCGGCCGACCGGTCGGCGCTCGACGTGCTGCGCGAGGCCGCGCCCGACACCGCCTACTCCTGCCGGCAGGGCTTTTGCGGAGTGTGTCGGGTCAACGTGGTGGCCGGCACCGTACAACACCGCGATCTGCGCCTGACCGACGACGAACGCGCGGCCGGCGCGATGCTGATCTGCGTCTCCCGCGCCGCCGAGGGCGAGCGCCTGGTCCTCGACCTGTGACCCGCACGATCTCCCGTTCCCAAAGGCGGCGTTCTCCCCTCTCGAAGGCGGCGATGATGAGCACACGGCTACAAATCACGACGGTGCGCGCGCCCGGGGGCATGCCGGCGTTCCGGTACGACGAGGACGACCTGGATCGATTCCGCGACGTGCAGCGGTTGGCGTATCGGTGCGCAGAGCGGGTCGCGGCCTGGATCGAACCGGGCGTCACCGAGCGACAGACCGCCGCGCGCCTGGGGCGGGAGTTGGCGGCGGAGGGCGTCCGGGACTGCTTCCACATCCCGTTCGTGTGGTTCGGCGACCGCACCGCGTTCCGCGACTTCCGCACCCCGCTGCAGTTCTTCCCGAGCGGTCGGGTCCTGACCGAGGGCATGCCGTACGTGCTGGACTGCGCACCGATCGTGGACGGGTACACCGGCGACATCGGCTACGCGGGCAAGGTCGGCGAAAACCCGGTCTGGGACCGGGTCGTGGCCGATCTCGGCGCCTACCGCGAGCTGATCGTCGCCGAGGTACGCCGGCGCAGGCCGCTGGACGACGTGTATCGGGCGGTCGACGCACTGACCGTCGCGCACGGCTACGACAACCGGCATCAGGTTTATCCGGGGCGGGTGATCGCCCATCAGGTCACTCGGGTCACCCTGCGCCGGCCGATCGGGGTGAACGTACTCGGCTTCGGTGTGCGCACGATTCGCACCCTCGGCCGGGAGCTGATCGCCGAGCGGCTGCACGGGCGTTCGCCGCTGTGGGCGGACGGTCGGGCCTCGCGGCATGCGCCGACCCCGGGTCTGTGGGCGGTGGAACCGCACATCGCGCTGCGCGCGGTGGGCGCCAAATTCGAGGAGTTGCTGGTGGTCACCGACGACGACGCGTACTGGCTGGACGACGACGTGCCGCACGTTCGGCGGTTGCGCGAGGTGGGGTCGCGATGACGGCGGGGGCCTCCGAAGGAGTCGTGAACGAAGGTGTCGGGGAGGCGGTCGGGGAGCCGGTCGGGGGAGTCGGCGAAATCGGGGAGACCGGGGAGAGCGGCGTCGTGCGGGCTCGGACCGTGGTGTCCGGCGGGGTCCGGCTCGCGGTGTACGAACAGGGGCCGGTGGAGGGCCCGTTGGTGCTGCTGGTGCACGGCTACCCGGACACACACCACGTGTGGGACGACGTCGCCGCCGATCTGGCGCGGGACCACCGGGTGGTGCGCTACGACGTGCGCGGCGCGGGCGCGTCGGGGGCGCCCGGGAGTCGATACGGCTATCGGCTGGAGCAGTTGGCCGCCGACCTGTTCGCCGTGCTGGACGCGGTGAGCCCGGATCGGCCGGCGCATCTGCTCGCCCACGACTGGGGTTCGATCCAGGCGTGGGAGGCGGTCACCGACCGGGCCGGGCCGCGCCGGATCGCCTCGTACACCTCGATCTCCGGGCCGTGCCTGGACCACGTCGGACACTGGGCCCGGCGCCGACTGGCCCGGCCCACGCCCCGGCATCTGGGCCAACTCGCGGCCCAGTCGGCGCGTTCCTGGTATATCGCGGCGTTCCACCTGCCGATGCTCGCGCCCGCGGCCTGGCGGTCGGGGCTGGCGGCGCGTTGGGGCGGGCTGTTGGCTCGGGCCGAGGGGGTATGGCCGCGCGCGGGCCATCCGCAGGCCACGCTCGCCGACGACGCGGTGCGCGGTATCGCGCTGTACCGGGCCAACATGCTGCCCCGGATGCTGCTTCCGGGGCGGCGCGAGACGACCGTGCCGGTGCAGTTGATCACCCTCGCCGACGATCCGTATGTCGGTGCGGCGCTGTCCGAGGACCTGGACCGCTGGGTGCCCCGGTTGTGGCGGCGCACGGTCGCGGCCGGCCACTGGTCGGCCCTGCTGGAGAAAGGCCCGACCGTGGCCCGGATGACCCGCGAATTCGCCGCCCACATCGACCACGGCACCACGACGCCCGACCTCGACGCGGCCCGACACCACGAACGGCCGCCGAGAAAGGACCCGTTCGCGGGTCGGCTCGCCCTGATCACCGGCGCGGGCGGCGGAATCGGCCGCGCCACGGCGGTCGCGTTCGCCGAACAGGGCGCCGACATCGTGGTGTGCGACGTCGACTCGGCCGGGGCCGAACGCACCGCCGAACTGGCCCGCCTGTACGGCCGCTCGGCACACGTGTACCGCGTCGACGTGTCCGACGGCGCGGCCATGGACACCTTCGCGGCCAAGGTCGCGGCCGCACACGGCGTCCCGGACATCGTGGTCAACAACGCGGGCGTCGGCCACTACGGCACATTCCTGGCCACCACCGACGCCGAGTGGAAGCGGGTGTTGGACGTCAACCTGTGGGGCGTCATCCACGGCTGCCGGGCCTTCGGCACACTGTTGGCCGAACGGGGCGAGGGCGGCCACATCGTCAACATCGCGTCGGCGGCGGCATACACCCCGTCCAAACTGCTGGCGGCCTACGCGACCACCAAGGCGGCGGTGTCCATGCTGTCGGACTGCCTCCGCGCCGAACTGGCCGGATCCGGCGTGCGGGTGACCACGATCCACCCGGGCATCGTCAACACCGGAATCACCCGCAGCACGACCTTCTCCGGAATGAGCGATACCGACCAGGCCGCACACCGAGAACGAGCATCCAGACTCTACGCCCGACGCAACTACCCCCCGGAAAAGGTGGCGGACCAAATCGTACGAGCAATCCGCCGCCACCATGCGGTAGCACCAATAACCCCGGAGGCCCGAACAGCCTGGTGGCTGAGCCGCCTATCCCCGACAACAATGCGCTTCCTGGCCCGCACAGGCACCCCCTGACCAACCGCACCAAAACCCGACGGGCAGCGGCGGCGAGCGGGAAGGACGGTCGGGTCGGGTCCGCCGGGGCGCCTTCCCGAGCAGTCAGGTCATCCTCGACGGACGTTGCGCCTTTGGTCACGGGCGCTGCTGCGGTCCGGCTCGTGGAGTGGGCCGCCGCCGGCGTGCGGGGCTCGGAGGCTTGGGGCTTCCGACGAGACGGGTGCGTTGGTCGGCGAAAAACCGGCCCGGCAGCGGCGGGCAGGGAAGGTGCTCGGGTCGGGTCTGCCGGGGAGCCTTTGCGGGTGGGTCAGGGTATTTCGGGGGCGTTGGGAAGAGGTTGGGGTTTGGAACCGGATCTTCGCGGGTGGTTGTGGGCTTCGAGTTTTCGGTGACCTGCGGTTTTGCATGGTCGGGGCGGAAAGTCGGGCGTCGAGTGCCGGTTTCGCGTGCCTCGGCTCCCTCAACGCCGGTGTGGGCGCCGAAATCACTCAATTGGAGCCGACTTCGGGCGCTGCGACCTCACACAGGCCGTCGAGAAGACCGAAAGTGCCTGGTGGGTGTCGGAACCGGATTCAGAGGCACTCGAAACGGCTCCTCTTCGCGCTGACCTGCGGTTTTCTCTCCTGCCGAGGCTCCGGCATCCCACGCCGTTCAGATCTGTGAACCCCTGTCACCCAAATGCCCACCACACACCGAAGACACCCGGCCACTCGGGAAGGCTCCCGGTCAGACTCGACCCGATCGCCCTCCCCGCCTGCCACTGCCAAGCCGGCTTTCGCCGAGCAACACGCCCGTCTCGTCGAGAGCTTCGGGTTTCGGAGCCCCGAACGCCGGCGGCGGCCCGCCCAACGCCCCAGGCTGGCCCCGCACCAGCCCCCGCGACCGAAGGCGCAACGTCCGTCGAGGATGACCTGACTACTCGGGGAGGTGCCCTCGGCGGACTCGACCCGACCCCCTCCCTGCCTGCCGCTGCGGGCTGGTTTTTCGCCGACCAACGCATCCGCCTCGACGGGAGCCCCAAGTCTCGGAGCCCCGCGCGCCGGCGGCGGCCCACCCCACGACCCGGGCCGGCCCGCGGCCCAACGCGCAACGTCCGTCGAGGGCGCGCGGTGGGCTCGGGCCGGACGCCGTGTGGGGCTTGGCTTGGGTCGGAAGGTCGGGGTTGGGTCAGATGTGTTGGGTGGGGGTGGGGAGTTGGGGCTTGGGGTCACGGTGGTGGGGCCGGTGGGTTGTTGCTGCCACCGTCAGGGCCAGGAGCGTCAGGGCCGCGCTGGTTGCGAGGGGGGCTCGATAGCCGAGGTCGGCGTCGATGGTCAGGCCGCCGAGCCAGGGTCCCAGGGTGCCGCCGATGTTGAAGGCGGAGGTGGCCAGGGCGCCGGCCAGGCCGGAGGTGTCCTGGGAGAGGCGAAGTACGCGGGCAATCAGGGCCGTTCCGGTCGCGAAGGCGAGCATGCCCTGGATGGCGATCAGGGTGATCGCCGCCCACGGGGTGGCCGCGGTGTAGGCGAACACGGCCCAGCCGACGGCCGAGGCGACCATCCCCCACCCGATCACCCGGGTCGGTCGCCGGTCGATGATGCGGCCCGCGACGGTGACACCGACGAACGAGCCGACCCCGAACAGGGCGAGGGCGATCGGGACCCAGCCGTCGCCCAGGCCGGTGACCTCGGTGATCACCGGCTCGAAGTAGGAGAACGCGCAGAACGTGGCGCCCTGGACGAGGGCCATCACCGACAGGGTCAGCAGCAGCGGCCGGGTGAACAGGGCCCGCAGTTCCCGACGGGCGTGCACCGGCGGGCCCGACTGCGCCGGCGGTGCGTGGTTCGGGATGGTTCGGGCGATGGCGAGCACGGCCGGCAGCGACACCAGGGCCACCGCCCAGAACGCCGCGCGCCAGCCCCACCGGTCGCCCAGGAGCGCGCCGGCCGGTACGCCGACCACGCAGGCGATGGTGACGCCGCCGACCACCACCGAAGTGGCGCGGGCCCGCTGTTCGGGTCGGACCAGGTCGATCGCGGTCACCAGGGCGACCGCCCAGAAGCCGGCGTTGGCCAGTGCGCCGAGCACGCGAGTGGCCAGCAGAACCGCGTAGTTCGGGGTGAGCGCGCCCACCACGTGCGCGGCGATGAACACGCACAGGAAGAACAGCAGCGCCCGGCGGCGTGGTTGTCGGCGACCGATCAGCGCCATCGCGGGCGCGCCCACCACCATCCCGATGGCGAAGGCCGAGGTGAGCAGTCCGGCGGTGGGAATGGACACGTGCAGATCGTCGGCGATGCCCGAAAGCAGGCCGGAGAGCATGAACTCCGAGGTGCCCTGGGCGAAGACCGCGAGCCCGAGCACATATACGGCGAATGGCATGACAAAACCCCATGGACGTCCGATGGATTACCTCACGGCTCGACACCGGCGACTCCGGTGGCGGCCATGTCCGAGGACGCCCGCGGCCATTGCGGCCACGCGGCTTCAGCTCATCGACAGGGAATCGGCCACCGGCTCACCGGCGGCCGTCGTCTGTCCGACTCGGGGTTGCGCACGGGGGCGAAGCTACCAGTCCCGATCACGGCATCTCCACCGGGTTTTCGCTCTTCGCTCCGTTCGGGCCGCCCGCGGCCGGGTGACATCCCGTCAGATCCGTCAGACCCATCAGACCATGCCGGAAAAGGGCCACCATTTTCGGCCCCGATCGTGCATGATGATGCTGCATCAGGAATATTCATGCATCACCATCAAGACATCGAATCGAGGTCACCCATGGGGTTCTCCACCCTCAAGGGCCGCAACCTGCTCTCGCTCCTGGACGTGAACGCCGCAGAGATCGGCGAGTTGCTGGATCGGGCCGGGGATCTGAAGGAGCGGGCCGCGTGCGGGGAGCGAGTGCCGGTGCTCGCGGGGCGCAATATCGCGTTGATCTTTCTCAAGCCCTCGTGCCGCACCCGGGTCTCGTTCGTCGTCGCGGCGACGCAGTCCGGTGCGCATCCGGAGTTCTTCGGTCGCGAGGACATCCGATTCGGGATCAAGGAGTCCGTGCGCGATATCGCCCAGGTGTTCGGGCGGGTCTTCGACGGGGTGATGTTCCGCGGCTTCGAGCATACGACCATCGCCGAGTTCGCCGCGCACGCGGGGGTGCCGGTGTGGAACGGGCTGTGCGACACCTACCATCCGACCCAGGTGCTCGCCGACCTGCTCACGCTGCGGGAGAACTTCGGCGAACTCCACGGCCTGCCCGTCACGTACGTCGGCGACGGCCGCAACAACGTGGCCCGCACCCTGGCCGTCGCCGCCGTCAAGCTCGGCCTCGACCTGCGCGTCCTGGCCCCGGAGCCGCTGCACCCGGACCCCGCGTCGATCGCCGAGCTGCTCGCCGGGGCCGAGTCGTCGCGGGCCGCGATCACCGTCACCGCGTCGCCGGCGGAGGCGCTGGCCGGGTCGGCCGCGGTGTACGGCGACGTGTGGGTGTCCATGGGCGAGGAGGAGCAGACCGACCGTCGCATCGAGCTGCTGCGCGACCTGAAGGTCACGCCCGAGCTGATGGCCCGCACCGGCCGCACCGACACCGTCTACCTGCACTGCCTGCCCGCGTTCCACGACCTGGAGACCGAGACCGCGCGGGCCCGTCCCGACCTCCGCGAGGTGGCGGACGAGGTCTTCGAGGGCCCGCGCAGCCGGGTGTTCGACCAGTCGGAGAACCGCATGCACACCGCCAAGGCCCTGATGCAACTCACCATCGCGGGCTGAACGGTCGCGCACGCCCCAAGGAGTCCACACCGATCGAACCGGGCCGACCGGGCCGAGCGGCCCCGCCGTTCCCACCGACCACGCGGGCCCCACGAATCGCGCGGTCGCGCCCGACAACCCCGCCCACGAACACCGGGCCCCGGCGGGTGGCACCGCCGGGGCCCGTGATCGACTCGCCTCCCCCGGCGATGTCGATCAGATCCGCTGCCACAGGGCCGGCACGTTCGGCGGCTCCCATCCCGACAGTGCCGTGTGCCCTTGCAGGCAGCGGTAGTTCTGGCCGCCATAGGACACCGTGGCCCCGGCGGCGTAGTTGGTGCCCGCCCGCCAGCTGCCGCCCGGCGGGTTCGTCGGCGGCTCGCTCGTGGGCGGCTCGCTCGTCGGCGGCTGGCTCGTCGGCGGGACGCCGGCGATGTTGAGCACGAAGTCGAAGGTCGCCTCCTTGCCGCCGTTGCCGTTGCGCACGTTCATCAACAGCCGCGCGTCGAAGATCGTGTCGGTGTTGTTGCGCGGCTCGCCCGGGAAGTAGGTCTGCGTGGTCAGGATCCCGCGGTTGGGCGCCTGGACCTTCATGTGCAGGTGCCGGGTACGGCCCGGGTACAGACCCGGTACCACCGTGGTCAGCGAGTACGCGCCCTGCGCGTTGGTGAACTGGTGGCCGCGGAAGGTGTATCCGACGTTGTCGTACTCGCCGTTGGTGTCCGCCTGCCAGAAGTCGAGCAGCACGTTGGCCAGTGGCTGACACGCGCGGTTGAACACGAAGCCGGACACCGTCAGCGGCGTGCCGGCGCCGGTGAGTACCGACCGCAGCGGGGAGTTGGGCTTGAAGTACGGTCCTTCGGTCTGGTCGATGGTGGGCGCGTCGCCGTCGTGGCAGAACGGCGTCGGGGCCAACGGCCCGCCACTGTTGCGCTGCGCCCGGGCCAGCGCGGGCACGCCGCCGATCAGCAGCGGCAGCGGAGCGGCGATCAGCGCCGCCTTGAGCAGATTCTTTCGGGTGATGCCGCGCGCGGCGGGCTCGTCCTGATCGGTGATCTCGGGGTCCATGTCGACTCCTCGGCGAGGGGACGGGCGGGCAGCGTCGACGAATCGATCCGCCCGCTCGCGATTGGTCTGAACCTATGCTCACCGGTTGCGGGCGTCGATGGACAAAGCACGGCTCTCGTGGTGCTTCGCGTTGATCTCGCGGCGATACTCCCCCGGGGTGCTCCCGGTCTCCCGGCGGAAGAACCGGCAGAAGTACGCGGGGTCCGCGAAACCCACCCGGTCCGCGACTTGACGCACTGTCAGATCACTGCCTGCGAGCAGCCGTTTGGCCTCCACCACCTGCGCCTGGCGGATGATCCGGCCGGGGGTGCGGCCGGTGGCGGTCTTCACCGCGTGGTTGAGATGGCCCACCGAGACGCCGAGGCGGTCGGCGTACGCACCGACCGTACGCTCGACCGGATCCGGATCCGGCGGGCCGTCCAGGAGCCGGGCGAAGCGCTGGGCGAGCGCCGCGGTCGGCCCCGGATCGGGCTGTCCCGGATCCGACCGCCTCGCGTCCCGCCGGGAGTCGGGACCGTCCCACACCGCCAGTCGGGCCGCACGCAGGATCAGCACGTGCAGATACGCCTGCAGCACCGGAATGAATCCCACACCCTGTTCGGCGTACTCGCGGCGCATTTCGGCCACCACGCCCAGCAGTCCGGGCGCCGCCTCCGGCGTGGGCCGCAACCGCGCACAGCCGGCCAGGTCGCGGACGGTGTCCCGGTCCTCGGGGTGGGCGAACAGGAAGTCGTCGTTGAACAGCACCACCCAGCCGGAGAGTTCGTGCATGCGATGCCAGAAGTGCACCTGGCCGGGGGCGATGAAGAACAACTGCGGCGGAGACACCGACCGGGGCACCAGATCCAATACGTGGGTACCGCGCCCACCGGTGACGATGGCGATCTCGTAGAAGGTGTGCCGGTGCGGGAAATCGGCCCGGGACAGTGGGCCGATGCTGTCGAACGAGCCGACGGCGAACGGCAGGACGCTCGGCGCGGGTACCTCGAGGCGATGCAGCGGAACCGCCGGGCGGAGTTGGGTGGACGCGGTCATCGGCGCCTCCCGGCGCCGGTGCGGCGGGTTGGTCGCGGGTGGGTGTTGCGTGCCATGTCGGCCCCCTGGCGGTTCTCGGAGATGCGGCCGGCGCTCGATCAGCGGTTCAGGTTAGGCCGTTCCGAGCCCACTGCCGGGCGGGTCGCGCGCAACGGCACGAACTGGCAAACCAAACCGTCTGCGACCTGCCACGACGGCCGGCCGGGAAGGGTTTCGCGCCCCGATCGATCGGCGCCGCCGCCGGGTCCGTCCGGCCCACCCGCATCCGTACCCGGGCGGGCCGGAAGCACACCGCGCCGGAGACCACCGAGCCGGCCCGGGCCGTACCGTGCCGGGCGGCCGGCGGGCTCGGCGAGGCGGTGTCGGTACCTCGCCCGGGCGGACCGGCCCATGGGCCCGGGGCCGGGCGGCCCGGTGGGTCCGACGGCACATGCCCGGCCCGCGATCCGGGCCGGGCATGGCGCAACCGGGCGCCGGCTCGCGGTGGGGTCGCGAGCCGGCGTCCGGGCTTCGGGGGCGATCGCGGCGGTGTCGGGACGGTCCCGTGCATCCGGCGGGATGCACGGAACCATCCCCGGCACCGTGGCCTCAGCTGATCGCGAAGTCGTCGCCGTAGACCGAGCCCTGCGCGTACCAGCCGTGCAGGTAGACCGTCACGCTGCCGGACGCGCCGACCGTGAACGGCACGGTCAGCTTGGCCCACGTGGTCCCGGGCGAGGCCCAGGTGCTGGCCGTCGCGCCCCCGCTCACGCCCAGGTAGGCGTAGTTGCCGCGAACCCAACCGGTGAGCGTGTGGGTCGAGTTGGGAGCGAGTTGCAGGGTCTGCCGGCATTCCCCGGTCTGCGCCGCGCCGGCCGCGACCTCCAGGGCGTGCGTGCCGCCGTGCGTGGGCGTGGACACGATCGCGCCGCCGGGCTGGCAGGTCCACGGAGCGAGCGAACCGCTTTCCAGGTCGGCGTTGAGCAGGCCGCCGGCGGAGCCGTTGACGGTGAGCGTGTACACCGTGCTGTGGGTGGCCGACGGGCTGGTACCGGTGATGGAGATCGGATAGGTACCGGGCAACAGGGCCGCGGTGGTGGAGATGTTCAGCGTCGCGGTTCCGCCCGTGGTGACGGAGGCCGGGGTGACCGTGGCGTTGAGGCCGTTGCCGGTGCCGGACACGGTCAGCGCGATGGTTTCCGCCGCGCCGGCGGCGATCCCGGTGGTGAGTGTCGACGAGGTGCTGCCGCCCTGCGTGACACTGCCCGACGCGGGACCGGCGAACAGCGTGAAGTCGTTGGTGACCGGCCCGGAGGTGACGGTCAGCGAGTACGTCGCGCTGTGCGTCGCGGACGCGCCGACGCCGGTGACCGTGAGCGGATAGGTGCCGGGGGTCGCCGTCGCGGAGGCGCTGACGTTCAGCGTCGCGGATCCGCCCGCGGTGACCGTACTCGGCGTGATGGACGCGCTCACCCCGCCGGGGGCGCCGGTCACGGTGAGCGCCACGTTCTGCGCGTTGCCCTGGGTGACCGCGGTGGTGATCGTCGACGAGGTGGTGCCGCCGAGCGCGACCGAGCCGGTGGTCGGGTTCAGGCTGAGCGCGAAGTCGTTGACGACCGGTCCGCCGCCGCCGGTGAACGGCGCGAAGGTGTGGGTGAACTGCCATTGCTCCTGCGGGATTCCGGAGCAGTTGTCCTGCGCCGTGCCGCCCGGGCAGGAGCCGTTGTCGCGCTGGAGGGCCCACATCGACAGGGTGCTGATGCCCTGCGTCTTGGCCCAGTCGACGACGGTGACCGCGTCGGCGGTGGTGAACGTCTCGGCGGGGCCGAAGTCGTCCACGCCGGGCATCACCGTGACACCGACCATGGCCCACAGTTCGGCCTGGGTCTTGTTCGGGTACAGCTGGCCGAGTTGGTTCTTCAGGCCGGTCGCGGCGCTCTTGGCGTCGTTGGCCATCTGGTGCGGCTGGTTGTCGTAGTAGTCGAACGTCATGATGTTGACGACGTCGACCTTCGTGCCGTTGCTCACCGCGTTCCGCAACACCGCGAGGCCGCTGTCGGCCAGGCCCGAGGTCGTGGTCGGCAGGGTGTACTGGACCTGCAGCGAACGGTTGTTGCTCGCCGCCCACGCCTGGACCTGCTTGAGCGCCTTGTTGCGGCGGTCGATGCCGGCCGTGTTGGTCAGCGAGTTGTCCTCGATGTCGAGGCAGATGCGGCTGATGTCGTAGGTGGAGATGACGTTCTCCATCGCGGTCGCGATGGAGTTGACGTTGGTGCAACTGTCCGCGATCTCGGTGCCGGTGTTGTCCGCGGTGTAGCCGCCGAACGACGGGATCACGTCGCCGCCCGCCGCGCGGATTTTGGCGATGTCCGCGCCGAACGTGGACTGGGCGATGGGCATTCCGGTGTCGCCGTTCCAGTACGGCGTACACGAACCCTTGCTCGGGGTCTGGATGAAGGCCATGGTCAGGTACTTCGCGCCGGACTGGGCGGACAGCGTCGCCGGGCTCTCCCCCGTCCACGCCTCGAAGTACGGCGCGAACACGCGGGTGGGCAGTGGTGTGGCGGCCTGCGCACTCGCCTGTCCGGCCGCGGCGGGCGCCGCCGCCGCCGTCTGCGCGATGGTCGGCGTGGTCTCCGCGGCGGCATTCGCGGCGCCGCCCGAGGTCAGCACGAGGCCCAGCGACGCGGCGGCGGTGGCCACCACGGTCGCCAGGGTGCGGAGCGGACTTGGTCGTCGCATGGGTACTCCCGCTTTCTGAGGACGAGAAAGGGACTTGCGGAGCACGTGCGGGGCGGGACGGTGGGTGCGGGGTCGGCGCGGAGGGGTGGAGCCGCGGGAGGACTGGTCGGACGAGACGGGTTGTCGGTCGGGCGTCGCGCGGTCGGGACGGGCCGCGCGGGACGGTACGGGTCGGCGCGCTCGGGACGCGCGGTCGGGTCGGAACGGGTGCGCGCGGTCGGGACGGGCCGCGCGGTGGGGGCGGTTCGGGGCCGGCGCGGAGGGGACGGCCGCGCCGGCGGATCGGGTGGAGGGATCGGGTGGTGCGGAGGGGCCGGCCCCGGGACCGGGCCGGTGCGGGGAAGGTTGCCGACCCCCCGGGGACGTGGGGGGCGGCGCAACGGGCGTGGTTTGGCCCACCTCCGGCCCGGCGGCGGTCGTCGGGTTGGTCGGGCCCGACGACTTCGTCCGGACCGGAGGTGGCATCTGTGGGGTGCCCGGCGGTGGGTTCAGCGCCGGGCGCGGGCCTCCCGACGCCGGTTGGTCAGCACGACGGCGCCGCCGCCGACGATGATCAGCGCGCCCGCGCCGGCCGCGCCGACGGTGGCCGCGCGCGGCACCCCCGCGGGACCGCGGTCCGGCACGGCCGCGGCGACCGGGGCCTCGTGGATGTTCTCGTGGGCGCGCCCGGCGGGTTCGATGTACGGCGCGCCGGTCTCGTGCGCGAGCGGCGCGGTCGCCGCCGTCACCCGCTCGGCGGCGGCCGGTGCGGCGGCGGCGCCGAAGACCACGTCCGAGCAGGAGTAGAACGCCTCGGGGCTGTCGGAGCGTTGGTAGATCACGTAGACCAGGTGGCGCCCGGTCTTGCCCTGCGGCATCCGGCCGTTCATCACGAACGAGCCGTTGTCCAGCGGCGGATCGGTCTGGGTCAGGAACGGCGTGGCCTCCAGGTCGGACCAACGCAGCGGCACGGTCGGGTCGTAGCCGTCGCGGGTCACGAAGAACTGGAAGGTGCCGCGGTGCGGCGAGGTGGCCCGGAACAGGAAGTTGAAGGTGCTGCCGGGAGAGACCGCGGTCGCGGGCCAGTCGGCGCGCGCCTGGTCGAAGCCCTTGTACTTGTCCCGCCCGGCGCTGCACAACTTGCCGTCGGGGATCAGCTGGTGGTGCCGACCGGCGACGTCCGCGAGGTTGACCTCGTTCCAGTCGTACACCGGCTGCGTGCCGCCGATGGCCACCGCGGCCTTGCACGCGGCCGAGGTCGGGTTCTCCGGGTTCTCGGCGCGACACGTGCCGGTGCGGCTGAGCGGGTTGCTGAGCGTGCCGTGCGCCTGTGCGGTTCCGGTGGCCAGCGCGGCGATCGTCAAGGGTGCCAGGCAGCAGGCCGCGGCGAATGCCGCGACCCTGCGGGGAGACTTCATGAAGCCCTCCGGGTAAGGGAGTTGCCGATTGCGGGGACGCACGAAGACCGCATGGACGTCATACGGGAGCCCTCGAACGCGGGTGGGACGGTCGGCGCGGTTGGGACCTGTCGGCACTGGTGGGACGGTCGGCGCGGGTGGGACGGGGATCCGAGGTGGCCGCGACGGATCCCGGTATTCCGGCGTACGGGTGCCGCCGCCTGCGGTCCGACGGGACAGGTATAGACCAATGACTGCGGCGCTACACAGATTCGTCGTGCTCGTCCGGTCGCGCAAGAGCGCGGAGCGGGTCTTTCCGATTCGATCGTGCCGACGAGGGTTCATTACTCCCCAACCGAGGCGTTGCGAAAGCCCGCGAAAAGTCGGGATGGCCTGCGCGACTCTGTTTCTGACACTCCGTCAGATGTGTCGTCATTGTGCCGAGGAAAAATTTTCCTCGATCCGCGGCGGCCTTGCCAATACTTGCCGGGCGCGCCGAAAAAGTGCCCGCGACCCTATGGACGAGACCCGGGTTGGTATAGACCATTGCACCAGACACATCTCGAAGCGCAGTACGATCCGGCACACCGCCCGGCCGCGAGCGGTGGAGTGCGCCAACCGGCGGCGCACGTACGGCGGATCGCGCACCACCCTCGTCCCCCGACTCGTGTCCCAGACGTGTCCAGGAGCCGGCTCGATGAACCCTGAGTTCCCCGCCCCGTCCCCCTCCCCGCGCCACGACCCCCGGGCCGGCGCCCACCGGCCCCGCAACTCCCGTTTCCCCAAAGCCCGTTACACCTCGTCCGGGCCCGCTCGGCGCCGGCTGCGCGCACTCGCCCGCGCCGTCGCCGTCACCGTTCTCGCCCCCATCGCGTTGGTGGTCCTGCCCGCCGGCGCCGCGCACGCCGCCTCCCCCGAGGCGACCTTCGCCAAGGCCTCCGACTGGGGCTCCGGCTTCACCGGGCAGTACACGATCCGCAATCAGGGCGGCAGCACGCTCACCGGTTGGAAGGTCGAGTTCGACCTGCCCGCCGGCACCACGGTCGGTTCCTACTGGGACGCGTTGCAGAGCGGTTCCGGCAGCGGCGGCCACTACGTGTTCACCAACCGCGAGTACAACGGCACCCTCGCGCCGGGCGCCTCGACCACGTTCGGCTTCCTCGGCGCCGGGCCCGGAACTCCCGCCGGCTGCAAGCTCAACGGCAACCCGTGCACCGGACCGGCCACGCCGGACACCACCCCGCCGAGCACACCGACGAACCTGCGGGTGTCCGCGGCCGGTTCCTCGTCGCTGACCCTGGCCTGGACCGCGTCCACCGACAACGACCGGGTCGCCGGCTACGACGTGTACGTCGACGACGTCTCCCGCGCCGCCACCGCCGACCCCGGCGCGACGCTGACCGGGCTCACCCCGGACACCGCGTACCGGATCAAGGTCCGGGCGAAGGACGCGTCGGGCAACGTGTCCCCGTTCTCCCCCGAGCTGATCGCCACCACCACGACGGGCGGCGGCAATCCGCCCGCGGGCTCGGTGCGCAGCGTCCCGTACATCGACATCACCGCTCCCACCCCCACCCTGACCGACGTGGCCGCGGCCACCGGCCAGAAGTTGTTCACCCTCGCCTTCGTCCTGGGCAGCAACAGCGGCTGCGATCCCAAGTGGGGCGGCACGATCGCCCTCGACGAGCGGCGAATCCTCGATCAGATCGCGGCGCTTCGGGCCCAGGGCGGTGACATCGTGGTCGCCTTCGGCGGTGCGGCCGGCCCCTACCTGGAGGCGTCCTGCGGCAGCGCCGACGCGCTGGCCGCCGCGTACACCAAGGTGATCGACACGCTGGGCGCCAAGCACCTCGACATCGACATCGAGGCGTCCATCCCGATCGACACGATGAACAAGGCGCTGGCCAAGGTGCAGCGGGATCGGCCGGCCACCACGGTGAGCTTCACGCTGATGGTCCAGGGCGACGACTACGGTCTGACCCCGGCGCTGGGCGTGGACCTGCTGAAGAACGCGCGGGACAACGGGGTTCGGGTCGACATCGTCAACCCGATGGCGATGGAGTTCGGCACGTCGCGCCCGGTGTGGGGCGACGCGGTGATCGCCGCCGCGGAATCGACGCTGCGTCAGATGAAGGAGATCTGGCCCGCCAAGTCCGACGCCGAACTCCGGGGCATGCTCGCGGTCACCCCGATGATCGGACGCAACTTCAACGGCAAGATCTTCGTCCAGTCGGACGCGACCAAGCTGGTCTCCTGGGCCAACACCAACCACATCGGTCGACTGGCGTTCTGGTCGGTGGGTCGGGACAACGGCTCCTGCCCCGGCGGCGGGGTCTCCGCGACGTGCAGCAGCATCAGCCAGTCGCCCTACGAATTCACCAATCTCTTCAAGGGCTTCACCGGCTGAACCGTCGGGATCCGTCCGGATCCCACCCGAGGAAGAACCCGTGCCCGGCATCGATCGACCCCCTTTCGGTCGATGCCTCCCGAGCCCGGCGGCGACCACGCGACGCCGCCGGGCCTTCCTCGTTCACGGGTCGCGGGTCGCCGGTCGTCCGTCGACGTCGCCGGTCAGGGGTTGTTGAACCGGAACTCCGGGTGCGCCGGGGTCGGACCGTCGAGCAGCGGTCGGGGCAGGTGCCTCAGGTGGCGGTCGACGAAGGCGGCGAGGTAGGTGCGGGTCAGGGCCAGCCCCCGCGCCCCCGACAGGGTCGTCGCCGATCCGCCGCCGGGCAGACCGAGTCGGTCCAGGAAGACCGGGAAGTCGCTGAAGCTGAAGTGGGTGGCGTTCGCCACGGTCAACCACCGCTTCCAGCCGTCCAGTCGGGTCCACGCCTGGTCCCAGCTCGGATCCTCGCCGCCCGGCCGATGGGTGGCGTCGTCGGTCCCGAAGAGCAGGAACGGCCTTTTGCCCAGGCCGGTTTCGGGCACGGCGGAGTGGAAGGCGCCGTCCATGTTCACGCCCGCCCGAATCCGGGTGTCGCCCGCCATCGCCGCCGCCGCTCCCGCGCCGCCGATCGAGTGGCCGGCCGCGCCGATCCGGTGCCGGTCGATGAGGTCGGCGTACCCCCAGGCCGGGTCGGCCCCGGTGAGGCGATCCACCACGAACGACATGTCCCGGCCCCGGCCGGAGCCGGCCGCGATCAGGTCCTCCTCGGTGCGCGCCTTCGTACAGGCGACGCAGGTGAGCATCCGGCCGCCGGGGAAGGCGGTGCCCACCGACTCGTACGCGTGGTCGATCGCGGCCACCACGTAGCCCCGACTCGCCAGATCCTCGGCGAGGCCGGTGAGGGTGAACACGGAATAGCCGAATCCCGGGGAGAGCACCACCAGCGGATACCGGCCGGGCACGGGGCGGGCGTCGGTCCGCACGTCGGTGGCGGTCGTGCTCAACACCTCCGCGGGGAACACGTCCCCCATCCCGATGTCGGCCAACATCAGCCGCGCCTCGTCGACGGTGGCGTACCGCGCGGGTGTGCCGGTCCCGCGGCGTGCGGGGTAGTACATCCCGACCATCAGTTCACGCGCCCCCGCCTCGGGCACCCACGGATCGGTCCGGCTCGGGTCGACCAGATGGAGGGATTGCCGGCCGACCCCGTAGGGCCCGGTCGGGTGCGGCAACGAGGTACGCGGTCCGCCCGGCGCGGGATCGGCGGCGAG
This sequence comes from Embleya hyalina, assembly GCF_003967355.1. GTDB lineage: Bacteria > Actinomycetota > Actinomycetes > Streptomycetales > Streptomycetaceae > Embleya > Embleya hyalina. The sequence continues at coordinate 41,605 of NZ_BIFH01000016.1, forward strand.
CACGGTCCGCGCGGGCGGGGGCGAGGCGGCGGCGGGCAGGGCCGACACGATCGGCAACACCAGCGCGAGCGCCGGTGGCAGCAGTCTGCGAATCAGTGAGAATGCGGGCATACCCCGAACACTGGACGCTGCTCCGCTCCGGCGCATCACCCTTCGGTCGCAGTCGGTGACCGCGCTCGCCTACATCCCGCGGCGCACCCGTCCCCCGTGCGGGTCGATCGACCGATCGGACCACTCCCGGGTGGTTCGGCGCGGTACTTCGGCGTGGCGCGGGAGCAGGGTGCCGGTGTCGCGGGGGCGCCGGCGGATAGTGGAACGCAGGCGATCCCCGGGCATCCGGTCACGTCCGCGATCGATGCCGCCCCACCTGGGAGAAGGCTCCGTGTCCGACACGCAGTTCAGCTACGTCATCTACATCCGCGCCACCCCCGAGGTGTTGTGGCGCGCACTCACCGATCGGGCCGAGATCGAGCGCTGGTTCGACGGCTCCGGGCCGGAGTCGGACTGGGCCGTCGGCTCGACCGTACGCTGGTCGCTGTCGCCCCGGACGGCCCCGCGCGACGCCGGCCAGGTGGTCCTCGCGGCCGAGCCGCCTCGCCGGCTGGCGTACACCTGGCACAACTACGAACCCGAGATCGCCGAGATGTTCGGGTGGAGCGCGGAGCAGTTGGCCGAGCGTCGGCTGGAGCCGGTGTCCAAGGTCGCGTTCGATCTGGTGCCGGTCGGGGAGGCGGTCGCGTTGCGCGTCCTGCACGACGGGTTCGCGCCCGGGTCGGAGATGTTGGCGAGCGTTCGGGAGGGGTGGCCGATGATCCTGTCCAACCTCAAGACGGTGTTGGAGACCGACGAACCGCTGCGGTGGGCGTAGGGCGGCGTTCCGAGGCTCAGCGCGCCGGGCGGCGGCGGGCGTCCGGGGCGGCGAGGAAGGACCGGACCACCTCGGTGAACGCGTCCGGCTCGGCGGCGTGCACCAGGTGGCCGACCGGGATGGTGACGACGCGCACGTCGGGGAGGCGGCGGCTCCACTCGGCGATGCGCTCCTGCGGGATGTGGCTGCCGGATCCGCCGCCGACGACCAGTGTGGGGGCGGTGATCAGGCCGAGGCGCTCCCACCAGACGGGGTCGGGGCTGTCGATCTGCTTGCGGATGGCGATGACCATGTCCCAGTCGAAGCCGAGCTCACCCTCCGGCCGCACCGGCGCGACCGCCTCGCGCGGCACCGGGACGGAGACGTCCTCCAGGACCAACCGCCTTACCCGGTCCGGGTGTTCCTGGGCGAAGAGGTAGGCCACGATGCCGCCCATCGAATGGCCGATCAGGTCCACCCGGGCCAGGCCCAGTGCGTCCAGGCAGCCGAGGAGGTCGTCCCGCATGAGTTCGAGCGAGTAGATGCCGGGCCGGTCGCTGCGCCCGTGTCCGCGCAGTTCGAAGACGTACACCCGCCAGGTGTCGGCCAGCCGGCGCGCTATCCGATCCCAGTCCCCGGCGTCCTCCCCGAGCGCGTGCAACAACACGATCGGCGGAGCCGCGGGATCCCCCCAGGCCTCGTGGACCAGCCGCACCCCGTCGACCTCGACCATGCCGACCACACCACTGGATTCACCCATATTCGGACCATACCGAGGACCCGCACACCAACGGAACACCACCGCAACGGACGGCGACCCGAGGAATCGACGCGGACCCCGGGGGGCGGTTGTGGTCAGGTCCGGGGGTTCGGCTCGGTGAAGCCTTCGGGCGCGGGGCCTTCGGGCGCGGGGCCTTCGGGCGCGGGGCCTTCGGGCGCGGGGGTGATGCCTTCGAGGTGGAGGAGATTGGTCAGGAGGCCCGGGAAGCGGGCGTCGAATTCTTCCGCGCGCAGGCGCAGGGTCATGCCCGTGCCGGTGTTGCGCTGGACGATCAGGCCGGCCTCCCGAAGCACCTTCCAGTGGTACGAGCGGGTGGACTTCGACCCGGGTACGGACAGCGCCGAGCACGGCAGTTCGCGATCCGGGTCGGCGGCCAGCGTGACCACCACGCCGCGTCGGTGGTCGTCGGACAACGCGGCGAAGACGGCACTCAGCGCCACCTCGTCGAGTGACGGGTGGTGCATCTGAACAGGCATCCCGAATCCCGCTCCTCGGTTCGATCCCGGTTGCCGGCGTGTGCCGTCGGTGTCTACGGTACCGGGGTACGAAGATTTTCGAACCACCCCACGGGGAGTGCACTCATGACGAACACCCGTCCGACCGTCGCCGTACTGGGCACCGGCATCATCGGAGCGGCCCTCGCCCGCAACCTGGCGCGCGCCGGATTCGCCGTCCGGGCCTGGAACCGCAGTCCGGAGAAGGCGGCGGCGCTGGTCCCCGACGGGGTGACCGCGGCCGAGACCCCGGCCGACGCGGTGACCGGCGCCGACCTGGTGCTGACGGCGCTCAACGACGGCCCGCGCGTGCTCGACGCGATGCGCGCGGCGGTCCCGGGGCTGCGCAAGGGCACGACGTGGGTGCAGGTCAGCACGGTCGGCGTGGACGCGTTCGCCGAGCTGGCCGAATTCGCCCGCGCCCGGGGCCTGTTCCTGGTGGACGCCCCGGTGCAGGGCACCCGGGGACCGGCCGAGCAGGGGAAGCTGGTGATCCTGGCGGCGGGCGAGCCGGGGATTCGGGACCGGGTGCAGCCGCTGTTCGACACGATCGGGCAGCGCACCATGTGGGTGGGCGAGGACGGTACGTCCGGCACCGCCAGCCGGCTCAAGCTCGTCCTGAACACCTGGGTCCTGGCGCTGACCCACGGCGTGGGCGAGACGCTGGCGCTGGCCAAGGGCCTGGAGGTGGACCCGAAGCTGGTCTTCGACGCGATCACCGGCGGTCCGCTGGACAACCCGTACTTCCAACTGAAGGGCGCCGCCATCCTGGCGGACGAGTACACCCCGTCCTTCACCGTGGACAACGCGGAGAAGGACGCCCGCCTGGTCCTGCGGGCCGCGGAGCACGCGGGGGTCCGCATGGACGTCGTCGCGGCCGGCGCCGAACGCCTCCACCGCGCCTCCGCACAGGGCCACGGCGACAAGGACATGGCCGCCACGTATCTCGCCTCCTTCGACGGCTGACGGCCACGCCCCGGATGCCGCCGCACCCGCCGGGTTCAGGCTCGGGGGGTGCGGTCGGCGTCCGCCAGGCGGCGGGTGACCGTCGGGACGACGACGGCCGCGGCCACCAGGTGGGCGCCGCACAACATGAGCCTGGTCGAGATCGCGGTGTCGCCGGCCAGGATCGGGCTGATCATGGACAGCGCGGTCAGGGCGACGGTGGTGCGCAGATACGTCCGCGCCGGGCGGGCCGCTCGGCGCGCGATCAGGACGGCCGAGAGCGTGCCGAGGGTCATGGCCACCGCCACGCCCATGGCGAACATCCCCACGGTGATCGGCTCCGCCGTCGCCGCGCCGATGTTCCCGGCCCGCATCGGCGTACCGAGACCACGCGCGATCAGCCCGTACGCCTCGGTGGCGACCGCCGCGACCGCTCCGGCGGCCACACTGACCAGCCACACCGGCCGGGTCGAGACGAGGGTTCGGATCGAACGGTCGTGGGCGGCGCGGCGGGTGACGGTCTGGGCCATGGCGATCTCCTCGGGCGGTCGTTTCGTTGTCGTCACCGGGCGGTCGGAGCCGGACCCGGGTTCTCGACGCCCCGCCCACAAACTTTTCCGCGCGACTTCGCGACGACCCGAACTCGCGTCTCCCGAACGGGCGTAGGGTCGGTGCCATGGGCGAGCTGCCGGGAATCGCGATGGTCGTCGGCATCCTTGCCGCCGCGGTCGGTGTGTGCCTGTGGCTCGCCGCGCGCGTACGCCGCAGGGGCACCGGCGGCGCGGCCATTCGTGCCGCCATGTCGGCCTATGACGAGGCCCTGCACGGAACGGCGAACGACGCCTACGTGGAGATCCGGCTCCAGGAACGGCGCAAGGTGCCGGTGCGATCGCCCGACGACCCCTGGCACCCGTCCCGATGCGACCCCACCCGGCGGGACGACGACCGCACGGCGCCGCCGCCCCGATCCCGCGCGCGCCGTACGCCCGTGCGCGGTCGGCTTCGGCGGTTGTGGTCGAGGCGCGCTTCGGCGGATCGGGATCCGGGCGGGACACCGCGACGGGTGGCCGCCGAGGCGACGGGCCCGCGAGCCGGTCGCCGGTTCACCGCACGAGCGCCGCGCGCCCGCCGGTTCGTCCCGCGTACGCCGACCTTCGGGCCCGTGCCGAACCCGGTCGGGTAGTTCGTCCCGACCTCGTTCGGCGTGACGCCGTCGTCCTTCGCGCGACGCCCTCGCCGCCCGCTCCCGCCGCGCCGGGCGCTTCGGCGGCCGCGGCCGGTCCGGGCACGGTAGTCCCGGCCCCACCGGGCGATCCGCGCGGCCCCGATACCGCCGACCAACCGGTCCTTCCCGTCACGGACCCGGCCCACGACGCGCCGCCGCCCCCTCACGCACCCGGTGCTGACACCGCGAAAAGTTGCCTCACCCGCCCGAATGCCCAGGCCGGAGCCCACGAATCCGCCCTTTGGCTCCCTAAGTTGTGGCTCGGAACTTAATTTCCCCCCACGTGAGGTCTGGCGAACACCCCGTGCGGCTATTACGTTGTCGCCCACAACATTTACGGCGCGGTCGCCGTCCCACTGTCGACCGCTCACCCCTGCGCACCACTCCGCACGCCGCACCACCCCCGTGACGCCATCACGTCTCCCCGCCGGCCCCACCGGCGCGTGCCCGAAGGGATCCACCATGCGCAAGAGGTTCCTCGTGTCCGTCTCCGCCTGTGTGCTGCTCGCCGCCGGCACCCTGTCCGCCTGTTCGGACACCTCCGGCTCCGGGTCCGGGTCCTCCGGTGCCACCGGAGCGTCCGGAGCCACCGGCGGCAACGGCAAGAAGGCGAAGATCGGCGTGATCCTCCCGGACAGCAAGACCTCGGGTCGCTGGGAGACGAACGACCGCAAGTACCTGACCGAGGCGTTCAAGGCCGCCGGCGTCGACTACGACATCCAGAACGCCCAGGGCGACAAGTCCCAGTTCCAGACCCTCGCCGACCAGATGATCACCAACGGCGCCACCGTCCTGATCATCGTCAACCTGGACAGCGGCACCGGAAAGGCCGTACTGGACAAGGCGAAGTCGCAGGGCGTGGCGACGATCGACTACGACCGGCTGACCCTGGGCGGCAGCGCCCAGTACTACGTCAGCTTCGACAACGTGAAGGTCGGCACCCTGATGGGCCAGGGCATCGAGAAGTGCCTGTCCGCGGCGGGCGCGCAAAAGCCCACCATCGCGATGCTCAACGGCTCGGCCACCGACAACAACGCGACGCTGCTCAAGCAGGGCTACGACGGGGTGCTCAAGCCGAAGTTCGACTCCGGCGCGTACGTGAAGGGCCCGGACCAGGCCGTCCCGGACTGGAACAACACCGAGGGCGCCAACATGTTCGAGCAGATGCTCACCCAGTCGCCGAACATCTCCGGCGTGGTGGCCGCCAACGACGGCCTGGGCAACGCGGCGATCTCGATCCTGAAGAAGCAGAAGCTCAACGGCCGGGTCCCGGTCACCGGGCAGGACGCGGAGACCACCGCGCTGCAGAACATCCTGGTCGGCGACCAGTGCATGACCGTCTACAAGGCGATCAAGAAGGAGGCCGACGCGGTCTCCGGCCTGGCCGTGGCGCTGGCCAAGGGCCAAAAGCCCAGCGTGCCCGCCACCGTGCGCGACCCCGAGGGCAAGCGCGACGTGCCGTCCGTACTCCTGGAGCCGCTGGCGATCTACAAGGAGAACGTCAAGGACGTCGTCGCCGACGGCTACGTCACCAAGGACACCCTGTGCACCGGCGCCTACGCCGCCAAGTGCACCGAGTTCGGCATCAACTGACCGTTCGGGCCCCGCGATCGCGCCGGAACCGACACCCACGAGGGTCGGTTCCGGTCGGCGCGTCCCACCCCTGCCGCCCCCAAGCGAGGAGCCCGCATCGTGGCCCTGTCCCCCACCCCCGCCCCGCCGCCCGCGTCGAATCCGGTGCTCGAACTGCGCGGTGTCAACAAGAGCTTCGGCGCCGTCCACGTACTGCGCGACGTCGACCTGTCCGTGTACGAGGGCCAGGTCACCGCGCTCGTCGGCGACAATGGCGCGGGCAAGTCGACCCTGGTCAAGTGCATCGGCGGGATCCACACCGCCGATTCCGGCGAATACTTCTTCGACGGTGCGCCGGTCACCGTGCACAGCCCGCGCGACGCGTCCGACCTGGGCGTCGAGATCGTCTACCAGGACCTCGCCCTGTGCGACAACCTCGACATCGTGCAGAACATGTTCCTCGGTCGGGAACGCCGGCGCGGCTGGGTGCTCGACGAGGACAGCATGGAGCAGATCGCCGAGGAGACCCTGGCCGGCCTGTCCGTGCGTACCGTCTCCTCGATCCGCCAGCGCGTCTCCAGCCTCTCCGGCGGCCAGCGCCAGACCGTGGCCATCGCCAAGGCGGTGCTGTGGAACAGCAAGGTCGTGGTGCTGGACGAACCCACCGCCGCGCTGGGCGTGTCGCAGACCGCGCAGGTGCTCGAACTGGTCCGCCGCCTCGCCGACAACGGCCTCGCCGTCGTACTCATCTCGCACAACATGAACGACGTGTTCGCGGTCGCCGACCGGATCGCGGTGCTCTACCTGGGTCGTACCGCCGCCCAGGTCAACGCGGGTGAGATCACCCATTCCCAGATCGTCGAACTCATCACGTCGGGACAGACCGAGGCATTCGGTCCCGGTGCCGGTCGAAACGGAGTGAACCGATGACGAGCAGCGCCCTGCCTCTCGCCGACGGCAACAGCGGGACCGGTGCCCCCGAATCACCGGTGGTCGCGCACGTGAAGGACTACCTCGCCCGGCTGCGCGGCGGCGACACCGGCGCGATGCCCGCGGTGCTCGGCCTGGTCGTGCTGTGCACGGTATTCGCCATCATGCGCCCCAAATTCCTCAGCGCGGGCAACTTCGCCAACCTGTTCACCCAGGGCGCCGCGGTCACCGTGATCGCGATGGGGCTGATCTTCGTCCTGGTCCTCGGCGAGATCGACCTGTCCGCGGGCTTCGCCAGCGGGGTGTGCGCGGCGGTGCTCGCGGTGCTGCTCACCGAACACGACTGGCCCTGGTACGCCGCCGTACTCGCCGCGCTGGTCGTGGGCATGGTGATCGGCCTGGTCCTGGGCGTGCTGGTGGCCAAGGTCGGCATCCCCTCGTTCGTGGTCACCCTCGGCGCGTTCCTGGCCTTCCAGGGCGTATCGCTGCTGCTGGTCAAGGGCGGCACCAACGTGCCCGTGCGCGACTCGACCATCCTGGCCATCTCCAACCGCAACCTCGCCCCGATCGCCGGCTGGCTGCTGGCCGCCGCCGCGGTCGCCGGGTACGGGGTGGTGCACGTGCGCCGCAACCGCGGCCGGGCGCGCCGCGGGCTGAGCGCCGAGCCGATCGCGATCACCGGCCTGCGGATCGGCGTGCTCGCCGTGCTGGTCGGCCTCGCCGTGTACGTGCTCAACCAGGAGCGCAGCCGCAACACGGTGATCTCCTCGCTGCGCGGCGTGCCGATCGTGGTGCCGGTGCTGGTGATCCTGCTCCTGGTCGGCACGTTCGTGCTGCGCCGCACCCCGTACGGGCTGAGCCTGTACGCGGTCGGCGGCAACCGCGAGGCGGCCCGGCGGGCCGGCATCAACGTCGACCGGGTGCGCATCTCGGCGTTCGTGATCTGCTCCACGATGGCCGCGATCGGCGGCATCGTCGCCGCCTCCCGCGCCAACTCGGTCGACTCCAACACCGGCGGCAGCAACGTGCTGCTGTACGCCGTGGGCGCCGCGGTGATCGGCGGCACCAGCCTGTTCGGCGGCAAGGGACGGGTGTTGGACGCGGTGCTCGGCGGCGCGGTGGTCGCGGTGATCGACAACGGCATGGGGCTCATGGGGTACAGCGCCGGCGTCAAGTACGTTGTGACCGGCGTCGTGCTGCTCCTCGCCGCCGGGGTCGACGCCCTGTCGCGGCGGCGGGCCGAAGCCGCCGGGCTGCGGTGACGCCGCCCTCCCCCTCGATCGACGCCACGGATGAGAAAGGCAGGGTCCGCAGCCCGATGCGCGCAGCGCCCACCCAGGAGGACATCCGCAGGCAGAACCTGGGGGCGCTGCTGCGCCACGTGCACGTGCTCGGCCCCACCTCCCGGGCCCGGTTGACCGCGGGCATGGGCCTCAACCGCAGCACGATCGGCGCGCTGACCACGGAGCTCGCGGCGGCCGGGCTGATCGTCGAGGAGGCGCCGCGCGACACCTCCGGCGGCGGGCGGGGCCGGCCCTCGCTCGTGGTCCGGGCCCAGTCGCAGCGGGTGTACGTGTACGCCTTCACGATCGGCGTGGACCGACTCGTCGCGGCCCGGGTCGGGCTCGGTGGGGTGATCCTGGATCGCCGCGAGCTCCAGCGCCCGGGCAGCGGGTTCTCGCCGAAGGAGGTGGCCGAGGCGCTCGGCGGGTTCGTCGCGCAGATGCGGCTGAGCGCGCCGCACGACGGGGTGTGCGTGGGCGCGGGCGTGGCGGTGTGCGCGATGGTGCGCGGCTCGGACGGCACGATTCCCGAGGGGCCCACCCAGGATTGGCGCAACGAACCGCTGGGCGAACGGCTTTCGGCGGCGATCGGGATGGTGGTCATGGTCGGCAACGACGCCGACCTGGGGGTGGTCGCCGAGCACACCCGGGGTGCGGCGGTGGGCTGCGACGACGTGATCTACCTGCACGGCGACGTGTGCATCGGCGGCGGCATCCTGTCCGCCGGGCGGCCGGTGGCCGGCGGCGACGGGTACGCGGGCGAGGTCGGGCACATGGTGGTCAATCCGGACGGCCGGCCGTGTCGGTGCGGGGCGCGCGGCTGCTGGGAGGCCGAGATCGGCGAGTTCGCGCTCACCCGGGGCACCGCGAAGCACACGATCGGCGGCCTCGCGGACGCGGCGGCGCGCGGCGACCACGACGCGGAGGAGGGGATGCGCCGGGTCGGCGACTGGCTCGGCCTGGGCGTGGCCAACCTGGTCAACATCCTCAATCCGCAGATGGTGGTGTTCGGCGGCACGCTGCGCGAGGTGTACCTGGCCACCGCCGCGCAGGTGCGCAGCCGACTCAACCGCACCAGCCTGTCGGTCACCCGCGAACACCTCAAACTGCGCACGGCGGCCCTCGGCGACGACGCCCCGCTGTACGGCGCCGCCGAGCTGGCCTTCGCCCGCCTGCTGGACAACCCCCTGGAATCGGGGTTGGCCCCGGCGGCGGGGTAGGGGGTCGGCGGCGCGCCCACGATCGGGTGGACTCGGCGCGCCGATTCCACCGTCCGGGTGACCTTTCCGGTCGCCCGGCGTGGCACGCCGTGTTTCATGGTCCTCGTGCGGGCCGCCGAGTCCGAAGGGTGCATCGCGCCCGAGCATCCCCCGAACCCGGCGGCCGGCACCCCGAAGCCCGCGACGCCCCACCGACGTTCACCGCCCCCGTCCCGGCGCGGGTTTGCCGCATGTGATCCCGGGCAGCGGCCGACGAGACGGCGATCCACGAGCGGCACCGGGAGTCGGCATGGCCACGAGCACCCTCCGCGACCGGGTCGCCCTGGTCGCCGGAGCCACCCGGGGCGCCGGCCGCGGCGTCGCGGTCGAACTCGGCGCGGCGGGCGCGACCGTGTACGTCACCGGCCGCAGCACTCGCGGGCAACGCTCCGAGTACGACCGCCCGGAGACCATCGAGGACACCGCCGACCTGGTCACCGCCGCCGGCGGCCACGGCATCGCGGTACCCACCGACCACCTGGAGCCGGCGCGGGTCCGGGCGCTGATCGAGCGCATCGACGCCGAACAGGGCCGCCTCGACGTGCTGGTCAACGACATCTGGGGCGGCGAGAAGTTGTTCGCCTGGGACACCCCGGTGTGGGAGCACGACCTGGACGACGGGCTGCGGATCCTGCGCCTGGCCGTGGACACGCACGCGATCACCAACCATCACGCCCTGCCGTTGCTGCTGCGCACCCCCGGCGGTCTGGTCGTGGAGATGACCGACGGCACCGACGCGTACAACCGCGACAACTACCGGGTGTCCTTCTTCTACGACCTGGCCAAGTCGTCGGTGTTGCGGATGGCCTTCGCGCTCGGCCGCGAACTCGGCCCGCGCGGCGCCACCGCCGTCGCCCTCACCCCGGGGTGGCTGCGCTCGGAGATGATGCTCGACGCGTACAAGGTGACCGAGGCGAACTGGCGCGACGCCCTCCGGGTGCAACCGCACTTCGGCATCTCGGAGTCCCCGGCGTACGTGGGCCGGGCCGTGGCGGCGCTGGCCGCCGACCCCGACGTGGCCCGCTGGAACGGGCGATCCCTCTCCAGCGGGCAACTCGCCGGCGTCTACGGCTTCACCGACACGGACGGCAGCCGCCCCGACGCCTGGCGCTACCTGGTCGAGATCCAGGACCGCGGCCTCCCCGCCGACCAGACCGGATACCGCTGAGACCCGAACCGGCCGGGATCAGCCGCCGAGGACGGGCAGGGACAGGGCGCAGGCGCGGGTGGTGCGGGTGGGGTCGAGGGCGTTGAGGACCTCGTTGAGGGCCACCCGGTCGTAGATGATCGCCAGGTGGTCGGAGAAGTCGAGGCCGCAGTGGTCCTGGACGGTGACGTTGCGCACGTTCGGGCCGGTCAGGAACGCCAGGGTGTAGGGGACGATCACCTCGTCGTACCGGCTTTCGATCATCGTGTAGCGCACACCGGGGACGGTGTCCGGAAGGGCGTCGAGGGCCCGCATGAACGCGGAGCCGCGATCCTGCTGCGTGCACGCCGGGCACAGGCGGTCGAAGGCCGCCCGGCCGCCGGGGAAGGCGTCGAGCAGGTTCAGGATCGCGCCCAGGTTCGCGCCGTGGCTGCTCGGGGCCAGGCCGACCAGGTCGTGCACCTTGGCCGCGCCGCCCGCGACCTGGAGGTAGTAGCGCGGGAGCGCGCCGCCGCCCTGCGAGTGGCCGACCAGGTCGACCCGGTCCGCACCGGTGGCGGTGCGGACCCGGTCGACGAAGGTGTCCAGTTGGGCCGCGCTGTCCGCGATGTCGCCGTAGCCCTGGAACAGGCCTGGCGCGCCGCCGTAGTTCAGCGCGAAGACGCAGTAGCCGTTGTTCTTCAGCAGCGGCGACAGCGCCTGCCAGCTGTCCGTCATGTTGCCGAGCGTGCCGTGCAGCAGGATCACCGGACGCGGGTGTGCGGCACTCGGTCGACAGCCGAAGTCGTTGGCGCCGGGGGGTGCGGAGCCGGGTGCCGCGAGTTGCGCCGCGATGCCGGCGGCGAAGCTGTACGGCACGGGCAGCCGGGGTGCGGCGCCGGCCGGGGCGGGCATCATCCAGGTCGCCACCATGGTCACGGCCGCGCCCAGGACGCCGAGCCGGGTCCGGAGGCGGCGGAGCCTGCGGGCCGGGGGGCGGGTGGAATCGGGCGGGACGGCGGAACCCGGGGCCGTCCTCGGGGTGGATCTCGACACGCGTTCGGAGCCGTGCATCCGCGCCTCCAGGTGATCGCGAGTGGCCCGCGGCGATGCGGGGGCGCGAGGCTATCGGCGGTACGTGTGGGTTACAACGAGACGGCGCGGTTGGCCGCGAATGGGCGGTCGTCCACCGTGTGGCGTAGCTGGGGGCGGGGTGGACCGGGAAAGGGTTTCGAGGGGCGCCGGCCCCCGGTGATCGACCGATGACCGATCCACTCCGGGTGACCCCTCGCGGTGCCCGCCCGACGCAGGACGGTGCCCAGCCGATGAGCGAAGCTGCGGTGGTCGAGGCGCAGCAGGGGCGGGCGCTGCGGCAGTTGATCCCGGTGCTTCCGGCGCTGCTCTACATCACCATCGTGGCCGTCGACTTCGGCACGCCGGACGAGTTCCGGACCGACGACATGTTGTGCCTGGTACCGATGACCGCGTCCGCGCTGGTCCCGGTGCGCCCGACCGTGGTGTACGCGGTCCTCGCCACGGCGACGTTCCTCGTCCTGGACCCGTGGCTGGCGTCGGCGGGATACGTACACGACTGGGCCGGCTTCATGGTGGTCGTCCTGGGCGGGGCCATCGCGGTGGTGACGGTGCTGCTCCGCACCCGTCTCCAGGAGCGGGTCTCGCGCCTGGGCAACGTGGTCGAACACGTGCAGCGCGCGCTGCTGCCGCCGGTGCCGCCGGTGGTGGGCGGGATCCGGGTCGAGCGCAGCTACCTGGCCGCCGAACGGGACGCGGAGGTCGGCGGCGACGTCTACGACGTGGTGGACACGCCGTATGGGACGCGCGCGTTCATCGCCGACGTGCAGGGCAAGGGGCTGACCGCGGTCGGCGCGAGCGCGGCGCTGGTCGGCACGTTCGACGAGGCCGCCCACGCCGAGTCCGACCTGTGGCGGGTCGGGCGGCGCATGGACGCGGGGTTGGAGCGCTTCGGCCGCAACCAGGTGCTGCTCGGCGAGCCGGACTCGGACTGGTTCGCCACCGCGTTGCTGATCGGGTTCGACGGGGACGGCCGGGTCGAGCTGACCAACCACGGGCACGAGGCGCCGGCGGTGATCGGCCCGTCCGGGGTGCGCTGGTTGCAGGTGCCGCCGGAGTTGCCGCTGGGTCTGGCCGGACTGGTGCCGGCGGAGGACCGGGCGCCGACGTACCGGTTCCGGATGGCCCCGGACGAGTTGCTGCTGCTGTACACCGACGGCACCACCGAGGCGCGGGACGCCGCCGGCCGGTTCTTCCCGCTGCGCGACTGGGTCGCCCGGCACGCGGACCCGAACCGGTCCGCGGCCGAGTTGTTGGCCGATCTCCAGCAGGCGCTGCTCGCCCACGTGGGCGGGCGGCTCACCGACGACGCGGCACTGATGGTGCTGCGCCCGGTGACGCCGGAGCCGGTCGGCTCGGCGGGATGACGTCACACCGGCGTCCGCGGCGCGGGCTCTCCCCGAATCCGCTACCGCCACGGGGGATGCGGCCGTTACCGTCGACTCGACGCCAGGGAACGCGCCACGCGGCCGGCGAGGATCGGGGCGTCCGCCGCGCGGGCTCGGAGGATGCGACGGGGGCGGGGCCGTGCGAAATCGTATGCGTGGGTGGACGCGCGTCCTGGTGGCGCTCGCGCTGCTCGGCGCGGGCATCACGGAGAGCACGCGGGCGCCGGACGGTCGGCCCGTGATCGAGGTGGACGCGCCGACCGCGCTCCTGGATCGGGCGGTGCACATCCGGATCGGCGGGCTGCCGGCCGGGGAGAAGGTCGGCGTCGATCTCGGGGCGGTGGACGCCGAGGGTGAACCGTGGCACGGCCACGCCACGTTCCGTGCGAACCCCCGCGGCGTCGTCGACCTGGACACCGCGACCCCCCTGTCCGGCACCTACCGAAAGCCGGACGGCATGGGGTTGTTCTGGTCGATGAACCCGAGGTCGGGCGATCCCGAGCAGATGTACTTCATCCCACCGGACTCGGGGGAGCACGTCTTCGACCTCACCCTCACGGCCGCGGTCCGCGGTCGTCCCCCCGTCTCCCGAACGCTCACCAGGCAGTGGACGGCACCGGGTGTCGTTGCCCGGGTTCTCGCCCCCGCCACGGACGGGGTGAGCGGGATGCTCTTCCTGCCCGCCCCCGGGACCCCTCGGCACCCGGCCGTGCTCGCCTTCGGCGGTTCGGAGGGCGGACGCGGCCCGATCACCGACGCCGTACTGCTCGCCGGACACGGCTACCCGGCCCTGGCTCTCGGCTACTTCGGACTCCCCGGCCTCCCCGACGAGTTGGCGAACATCCCGCTGGAGTACTTCGCCGGCGCCGCCCGCATCCTGGCCGCCCAACCGGGAGTCGATCCCGAACACATCCTCGCCCAGGGCTACTCGCGCGGCACCGAGGCCGCCCTGCTCCTCGCCCGGCACTACCCCGACCTCGTGCACGGCGCGATCGTGTACGCCCCGTCGGCGACGGTCCACGCCGGATTCCCGCGTGGGCGGACCGCCTGGACCAAGGACGGCGAACCCATCGCCGAGGGTCGCATCCCCCTCGACCGTGTCGACGGCCCGGTCCTGGCCATCGCCGGCACCGACGACCGACTGTGGCCGTCGGCGGATTCGGCCCGGGAGATCGTCGCCGAACTCGACGCCCTCGGCAACCCCTACCCGCACCGGGCCCTGATCTTCCCCGACGCCGGGCACGGCGTCGGCACGCATCCCTACTTCGCCGCCGGCACCACGCTCAACCACCCGGTGACCCGGGAACTGCTCGACATGGGCGGCACCCGGGCGGCCGACGCCGCCGCGCAGGCACAGGGGTGGCCCCAGGTCCTCGCCCTGCTGGCGTCCCTCACCCGGTGAGCGGAACGACCCGGGAACGGCCGACGGGTCAGCGGATGCGCAGCACCAACTTGCCCGTGTTCGCCCCGGTGAACAGGCGCAGCAGTGTTTCCGGGAAGGACGTGACGTCGCCCTCGACCACGTCCTCGCGGGCGCGGAGCCGGCCGTCCGCGAGCCAACCGGCCAGCTCCGCCGTCGCCTCCGGGTAGCGGTCGGCGTAGTCGAAGACCACCATGCCGGTCATCGACGCCCGGTTGACCAGCAGGGAGAGGTAGTTGCTCGGGCCCGGGCCGGGTTCGGTGTTGTTGTACTGGGAGATCGCGCCGCACACGATCACCCGCGCGCCCCGGGCCAGCCGGGTCAGCGCGACGTCCAGGATCGTGCCGCCGACGTTGTCGAAGAACACGTCCACGCCGTCGGGGCAGTGCTTGCGCAGCGCGGCGGGCACGTCGTCGTTCTTGTAGTCGACGGCCGCGTCGAAGCCGAACTCCTCGGTCAGGGTGCGGCACTTGTCCGGCCCGCCGGCGATGCCCACCGCCCGACAGCCCGTCAACCTCGCGAGCTGACCGACCACGCTGCCCACCGCGCCGGCCGCGCCGGACACCAGTACGGTCTGCCCCGGCTGGGGGCGGCCGATGTCGAACAGGCCGAAGTACGCGGTCAGTCCGGTGGCGCCGAGCACGCCCAGGTGGGTCTCGGGCGGGGCGATGCCCAGGTCCACCCGGCGCACCCCCGCACCGTCGGATTCCGCGTACTCCTGCACGCCGAACGGGCCGAACACGTGGTCCCCGACCGCGAAGTCCGGGTGTCGTGAGGCGAGCACGCGGCCGATCGCGCCGGCGCGCATCACCTCGCCGATCCGCACCGGCGGGATGTACGAGCGCACGTCGTTCATCCAGCCGCGCATCGCCGGGTCGAGCGAGATGTGCGAGACCTCGACCAGGAGGTGCCCGTCGGCCGGTTCGGGCACCGGTTCGACGGTCGACTCCCAGTCGGTGGGCACGGGCAGGCCGGACGGGCGGGCGGCCAGCCGGATCTGACGGTTGCCGGCGGCGGGCGTGGTCATGGGGACGCAACTCCTCGGTCGTGGACGTGCCGGTCGGTCGGGCGGTCGGATGCCGGACGGTCAGGGGACGACCAGGGAGAGCGTGTCCGCGACGCACGCCGGCTTCGCGACGCCCTCGATCTCGATGGTGTGCCGCACCGTCAGCCGCACGCCCTGCGCGGTCCGGGTCGTGTCCACCAGGACGGCGTGGTCGCGGATCCGCGCGCCGACCGGCACCGGGGCGGGGAAACGCACCTTGTCCGAGCCGTAGTTGACGCCCATCCGCACCCCGCGCACGGTGAACAGGTCGGCGGCCAGGACGGGGATCAGCGACAGGGTGAGATAGCCGTGCGCGATGGTGGTGCCGAACGGGCCGGCCTTGGCCCGTTCCGGGTCGACGTGGATCCACTGGTGGTCGCCGGTCGCGTCGGCGAAGGTGTCGATGCGTTCCTGGTCGACGGTCAACCAGTCGCTGGTGCCCAGCGGTTCGCCCTTGGCCGCGAACACCTCGTCGACGTTCTCGAACACGCGCATGGTTGCTGCTCCTTCGGGATGGACCCGGGCCGGGGGTGGCCGGCCCGGGCGCCTTGGGGTTCGACCACGCTCAGCAGAGCGGGCCACCGGCGACGTAGATCACCTGGCCCGAGACGAAGCCCGCGTCCTCGCCGGTCAGGAACGCGATGGTGTTGGCGATGTCCTCGGGGCGGCCGACCCGGCGGACCGGGATCTGCTCGGCCGCGGCCTCCTGGAACGCCTCGAACTCCATGCCGACGCGGGCCGCGGTGGCCGCGGTCATGTCGGTGACGATGAAGCCCGGCGCCACCGCGTTGGCGGTCACCCCGAACTTGCCCAGCTCGAACGCGAGGGTCTTGGTGAAGCCCTGGAGTCCGGCCTTGGCCGCCGAGTAGTTGGCCTGCCCCCGGTTGCCCAGCGCGGACGAGCTGGAGAGGTTGACGATCCGGCCCCAGCCGGCGGCGGTCATGTGCGCCTGGACCGCGCGGCTCATCAGGAACGCGCCGCGCAGGTGTACGTCGATGACCGTGTCCCAGTCGCCGTCGGACATCTTGAACAGCAGGTTGTCCCGGATCACGCCGGCGTTGTTGACCAGCACGGTCGGCGCGCCGAGGGTGTCGGCCACGCGCGCGACGGCGGCCTCCACCTGGTCGCCGACGGTGACGTCGGCGCCGACCGCGAGCGCGGTGCCGCCGGCCGCGACGATCGCGGCGACCGTGTCGGCACAGGCGGCCTCGTCCAGGTCGAGCACGGCCACGGCCCTGCCCTCGGCGGCGAGCCGGCGGGCGGTGGCCGCGCCGATGCCGCGCGCGGCGCCGGTGACGATGGCCACGCGCGGGGTGGTCGAGGTCGCGGTCGCGGGGGTGTTCTCGGTCATGGGTGCGGGGTCCTCCGGGTCGTCGCCGGCACGGGACGGCCGACGGATACGGCGCTTCCGACCGCCCCGGGAGCGACCCGCGCCCGTCCGGCCGAAGGCGCCGACCGATCGATGTTCACGGGTCTCGGAGCGTGGGGTAGCGGGATTCTGCTGTGCGGTAACGGTACCGACCGGTCGGTATCAAGGCTAGAGCGCACCACGAACTCGTTCGGGTCGACCGGGCGCCGAGTGTGTGCGGCCCGGGGCCGGGCGGACGTCAACCGTGTCGCAGTACCGCGAGTTCCCGGCCGAATGCGACGACCACGCGGCCGCCCGGGGCCACGGCCACGGCGTCGACCGGGAGCGGGAACAGCAGGCGCGGGCCGATGGGGCCGTGGGTGGTCAGATCCCACACCCGTACCGTGCCGCACTCCTCGGTCGAGGTGGTCTCGCCCGTGGCGCCGCCGGCGACCACGATCGGGCGGCCGGCGAGCAGGCCGGTCGCGACGGCGGACACGTCGGCGGCGAGCGGTGCGCCGATCGGCTCGCGCGTGGCCAGGTCCCAGACCCGCGCCGCCCGTCGGCTGCCGGTGACCGCGACCGGGCGACCGTGTACGACGGCGGTGGCCACGTCCGTCACCGCGCCGGCGTGTCCGGTCAGCGGTGCGCCGAGCTCGGCGCCGGTGGCCAGGTCGATCACCCGTACCGCGACGTCCGCTTCGCCGTCCCGGCCGGCCTCGGGGCCCACGATCGCCACCGGACGCCCGTCCAGTTCGGCCGTCGCCACCGCCCACACCGATCCGGTCAGCGGTTCGCCGACCGGCAGGCCCGTGGCCGGATCCCACACCCGTACGCCGGCCGAGTCCCCGGTGACCGCCACCGGGCGCCCGGCCACGGTGGCCCGCGCGGCGCCCACCCACGCGGTCCGGCCGACCAGGGGCCGGCACAACTGGCGGCCGCGGTCCAGGTCGAACACCCGTACCGTGGCGCCCCACCCGGCCGTCCCGGCGACCACCACCGGCCGGCCGCCGACCAGCGCGGTCGTCACCGCGGCCACCCGTGCGTCGTGCCCGACCAGGGGTTCGCCGACGGACCGTTCGGGAAGCAGGTCGCGGATCCACACCCCCTCGGGCCCGCGGCCGGTCGTCCGCGCCGGCGGGTCGGTCGCCGTCCAGGGGCCCGTCACCCAGTCCGGCCGCCAACGCGCAGGCGGTTCGCGGTCGACCGGGTCGGCGGGAGGGGAGGTCGCCGACGTGTCGTCGTCGATCGTCGCGAGCCAAGAAATATCGCCCTGCGCAACGTTGGACATATCACCATTGTGCCCGTCGGCGCCCACCACGCGCACGGTCTCCGGCCCGATGCGCCGGCCGAAAACCGGCACCGCCGGCGGGGTGTGACGGCGACCGGGACGCCGGCGCTCAGGCCCGGACCGTCAACACCACCTTGCCGTCGGTGGCGCGGGATTCCAGGGCGGCGTGTGCGGCCGCGGCCTCGGCCAACGGGAAGGCGGTGACGGCCGACACCATCGTGCCGTCGGCGGCGGCACGCAGGGCTCGGGCGGTCAATTCCGGCCAACCGCCCGCCGGGACCATGTTCGGGCCGATCGCCCAGGTCGCGGTCAGTTGCCGCTCGATCAGGTCGCGCGTGGTGATCTCGGTCGGCTCGCCCGCGGCCCAACCGTGGAGGAGGAACCGGCCGCCGGGGCCCAGGAGTTCGAGGGCCTGCCGGCCGAGCGCGCCGCCGACGCCGTCGAGCACGGCGGTGGGCTCGCGGCCGGCCAGTGCGGCCCGCACCCGCTCGGGCCAGTCCGCGTCGCGGTAGTCCATCGCGACGTCGGCGCCCAGCGCACGCACCTTGGCCACCTTCGCCGGGCCGCCCGCGACCCCCACCACGAGCGCCCCGGCGGCCCGCGCGGCCCGGACGAACAGGCCGCCCAGGCCACCGGCGGCGGACATCACCAGGACCACGTCCCGGGCGTCGAGCCGGGCCACCCCGAGCACGCCCTGTGCGGTGGTGCCGGTGGTGATCGCCGCGACCGCCTCGGCGGCGCCCAGGCCGTCGGGGATCGGGTGCACCGCGGCCAGGTCGGCGACCGCCTGCTCGGCGTACCCGCCGCCGTCGCCGAGTTGCGCCACGACCCGACGGCCCAGCCACCGCGCGGCCACCCCCGGCCCGACCGCCGCGACCACGCCGGCCACCTCGCCGCCGGGGGTGGTCGGCAACGTCGGCGGCCGGTGCGGGCCGATCGCCTCCCCGCGCCGGAGCCGGGTCTCGATCAGGTGCACACCGGCGACCTCGACGTCGATGCGCACCTGTCCCTCGCCGGGCCGAGGGTCCGGGACCTCTTCGAACCGCAGGTTCTCGGCCGGGCCGAACGTGTGCAGCCGGATCGCGCGCATGGGTGACTCCCGGGTTCGAAGTGGGCGCCCGCGGTCCGAGGGACCGACGGGCGCCGGGTACCGGAGCCACTATGAAAGATGAAGTCGACTTCAGGTCAAGCCGAGCCGGCGAGCGCGACCCGCGAGGCACGGATCAGACCGCGACCAGGTCCGTCCACGAGCGGGTGTCCCCCATGTCGGCCCAGGCGTTCAGGAGCGAACGGGCCTCGGCCTCGGGAGCGGCGATCCGCACGCCCACCCCCACCCCGTGCCCGCTCGTGCGCTCCTGCTCGACCCGGCCCTCGGCGCAACACCCGCACAACATCCGGATGCCGGCCGTCGCCTCCAGCGCGAAGTCGCGTGCGGTGAAGGACGTCTCCAGCGCGTCGAAGTCCGCCTCCGCCGGCGCGGTCACCTCGGCCGTCCATGTGGGCATGTCGGACGCGCGCCAGAGCAGGAGTTCGTCGAAGACCGGATAGGTGTGACCGCCCATCACCCGCTCACCCTCGGGCGCGCCGTCGTGCAGCACGATGTCGCCGAAGCGGCGGGCCGGGGACAGCGGCACGTTCAGCACCACCGCCCGGGTCGGACAGATCCGCCGGGCCCAGACCACCTCCTTGCCCTCGGGGGTGTCCAGACGGACGCAGGTGATCCCGAAGTCCTGGTCGATCTCCCCGGTGCCCGGCGCGATGTCGAGGCCGTACGCCCGCCACGACGCGCGCGCCGTCTCCCACTCGCCGAGCGCGGTGGCGGCGATGCCCAGGTTCCAGTGCGCGGGATCCCCGGTGCCCGGCGGCGGCACCAGCGCGGCGGCCTGCCGACCGACCGCGAAAGCCTTCCGCCAGTCGCGCAGGAACTTGTGCGCGAGCGCCGCGTCGAAGGCCCACTGCCCCGCGAGCGCGTGGTCGGGCTCGGCGGCGAGCAGTCGCTCGTATCGGTCGGCGGCACGCGCCCATTCCTGTCGGCCCCAGGCCCGTTCGGCCCGATCGATCAGGACACGCGTGCGGCGGTTCATCGGTACGACTCCCTCTCGGCCATCGTACGTCGACGGTCCGGACGGAGTGTGCCGGCCGACCCCGACAGGCGCGGACGGTGCGTGCGGCGGCGGCCGCCGCCAGGGGATGATCTTCGTATGGATCAGATCATCTTGATGTCCGACCCGCTCGTGGCCGCCATCCCCGTCCGCGACCGCGGCGAGCCGCTGGTGGACGTGCGCGCGGACGGCTCGTTGCCGGTGGACGCGCGCCAAGAGGAGTGGGCCGCCGCGTACACCTTCCTGCGCGTCGGCGTGCTCGACCGGCTGATCAAGGCGCAGGCGGCGCTGCCCGACGGGCTGCGCCTGCTGTTCGTCGAGGGATACCGGCCGCCGGCCCTGCAACGCCGATACTTCGAGGAGTACGCCGACGAACTGCGCGCCGCGCATCCCGACTGGGACGCCGACCGCGTCCACGTCGCGGCCAGCCGCTACGTCTCCCCGCCGGAGATCGCCCCGCACAGCGCCGGGGCCGCGGTCGACCTGACCCTCGTCGACCCGACCGGCCGCGAACTCGACCTGGGCACCCCGATGAACGCGAGCCCGGAGGAAAGCGCCGGCGCCTGCTACACGGCCGCCGAGAACATCACGCCGCAGGCCCGCGCCAACCGCACCATCCTGAGCACCGCCCTGAGCGAGGCCGGCCTGGTCAACTACCCGACCGAGTGGTGGCACTGGTCCTACGGCGACCGCTACTGGGCCCTGCTCACCAACACCGACTCCGCCCTCTACGGCCCCCGCGACCTCCCCTGACCCACCCCGACCGGGCCCGGAGCGGCGAACATATCCCGCCGCTTCGGTCGGAACGTGCGCTTCGGGCATGGGAACGGACATTCGGGTGTCCGCGACACGTCATCTGTTCTTCGCTCCTTGGTTCCCCCCGGACTGATGAACTCTGGATCGTCGGCAACGCGTCGACTTCGAGGAGGAGAAAATGCCGGATCTGCGTTTGTCCCGTCGTCATCTCGCGTGGGGAGCGGCCGCCGTGTTGGCCGTCGGCGTCGCCGTACCCGGCGCGGCGTCGGCGTTCGGTCAGGCGGATCAAGCCCGGCACGCGATCAAGGACGGTCAGGCCAAGAACGTCATCATGCTGCTCGGTGACGGGATGGGCGACTCCGAGATCACCCTGGCCCGGAACTACTCGGTCGGCGCGGCCGGTCGACTGAACATGGACGGGTTCCCGCTCACCGGCGCGTACACCACGTACGCCGTGGACAAGGACAAGCGTCCGGACTACGTCACCGACTCGGCCGCGAGCGGCACCGGGTGGGCGACCGGGCAGAAGACGGTCAACGGCCGCATCTCCAAGACCCCGGACACCGACAAGGCGCTGCCGACGATCCTGGAGCTGGCCAGGAAGAACGGCTACGCCACGGGCAGCGTCACCACGGCCGAGCTGACCGACGCCACTCCGGCGGTCCTCCAGGCGCACGCCACGGACCGCAGCTGCCAGGGCCCGGCGGACATGGCCAAGTGCCCGACCGACACGATCGCCGCGGGCGGCCCCGGCTCGATCGCCGAGCAGAGCGTCGCGGGCAGGTTCGACGTGCTGCTCGGCGGCGGCAAGGCCCGCTTCGACCAGACCATCACCCAGGGGCCGTTCGCGGGCAAGACCGTGCTCCAGCAGGCGCGGGAGTCGGGCTACCAGATCGCCACCGACGCCGACTCGCTCAAGGCCGCCCGGGCCGGCAAGCCGGTGCTCGGCCTGTTCGCGCCGGTCAACGTCCCGGTCGAGTGGACCGGCAAGGCCGCCGCTGTCGGCGGTACCGAGCCGCAGCGCTGCGTCACCTCGAACCCGAACCGTCCGGGCACCACGCCGACCCTGGTGCAGCAGACCGCCAAGGCGATCGAACTGCTCGAGGCCAAGCAGTCCGGCCGCGGCCACGACCGCGGCAAGGGCTTCTTCCTCCAGGTCGAGGGTGCCTCGATCGACAAGCAGGACCACGCCGCCGACCCGTGCGGTCAGATCGGTGAGACCGTCGCGTTCGACCAGGCGGTCAAGCTCGCCCGCGAGTACGCGGCCAAGCACCCCGACACGCTCGTGGTGACCACCGCGGACCACGCGCACACCAGCCAGATCGTGCCGCTGGACGCCACCCCTCCGGGTCTGTCCTCGACGCTGATCACCAACGAGGGTGTGCAGCTCAAGGTCAACTACTCGACCAACACCCCCGGCAAGTCGCAGGAGCA
Organism: Embleya hyalina; assembly: GCF_003967355.1. Taxonomy (GTDB): domain Bacteria; phylum Actinomycetota; class Actinomycetes; order Streptomycetales; family Streptomycetaceae; genus Embleya; species Embleya hyalina. The sequence goes on from NZ_BIFH01000016.1 coordinate 63,943, forward strand.
CACCGGCACCGAGGTGCGCATCGCGGCCCAGGGCCCGCAGGCGTTCCGCGTGCTCGGCGTGACCGACCAGACGGAACTGTTCAACACGTTCCGGGCGGCACTGCGACTGCGCTGACGCGACGCTTCGGCCACGACCGCGGCCCGCGGGCTCTCCCGCCCGGGGGCCGCGGCGCGTTCGCGCCCGCGCGCCCCGATAACGTTCGATCTTCCGGCACATCGACAGGAAGAGGTGGCGCATGGTCGACATCGGCAGGCCGACCCCGGCGGATCGAGCCGACTGGCAGGCCCTGTTCGAGGGGTACAACACCTTCTACGAACGCACTCTCGCCCCCGAGATGTTCGACCGCGCCTGGACCGCGTTCCAAGAGGACACCCGGATGCACGCGCTGGGCGCCAAGGTGGACGGGAAGCTGGTCGGCATCACGCACTTCCTGGTGCACGCGAGCACCACCGCGCCCGACGTCTGCTACCTCCAGGACCTGTTCACCGCGCCCGAGGCCCGCGGCCGGGGCGTGGCCCGCGCGCTGATCGGCGCGGTGACCGAGTGGGCCCGCGAACACGAGTGTTCCCGGGTGTACTGGTCCACCCACCAGGACAACGCCACCGCCCGCCGGCTCTACGACCGGGTGGCGCTGAACCGCGGATTCGTGCTGTATCAGATCAACCTCTGAGCCGAGCCGCGAGCGCGCCCCGGATCACCCGCCGACCCGGCCGCCGGCCGCCAGTTGCCCGGCGAGCACCGCGGGGGCCGCCGCCAACGACGGTCCGTACCAGGTGAGATACCGCCCGTCGACCAGTGCGACGGGCAGCCCGGGGAACGCCTCCGGGCCGTCCTCGGCGGTGAACCGGTAGGGCTCGTCCGGCAGCACCACCAAGTCCGGTTCGGCGGCGCGGAGCTCGTCGACGGAGACCTTCGGCCAGCGGTCCGCGTGCTGTGCGAACACGTTCGTCAGGCCGAAGCGGGCCAGCACGTCGGCGGCGAAGGTGTCCCGGCCGGCGACCATCCACGGTCGCCGCCACACCGGGACGATCGCCCGACGCGGCGCCGCCGCCGGCAGCCCCGCCCACGCGGCCCGGCAGGCGGCGAGCCAGGGCGGGGCCGGCAGTCGGCAGCCGAGCACGAGCATGCGCTCCAGCGCGGTGAAGGCCTCGTCCAGGCCGCGAACCCGGGTGACCCACACGGCGATTCCGGCCGCCCGCAGCACGGCCAGGTCGGCCGGGCGGTTCTCCTCCTCGTTGGCCAGGACCAGATCCGGGGCCAGGGCGCGGATGGCGTCCAGGTCCGGGTTCTTGGTGCCCCGGATCCGGACCACGTCCAGGTCGGCGGGATGCGTGCACCAGTCCGTGGCGCCGACCAGCAGCCCGGGCGCGCTCGCCGCGACCGCCTCGGTGAGCGAGGGCACCAGCGAGACCACCCGCCGAACCTCGTCGGGCACCGGCACGGGCAGATCCAGATCGTCACGCATGCCTCGACCCTACGGGGACCGGCGGGAGATCAAGGACACGCCCTAGGGTGGCGGCATGATCACGAGCACCGAGAACCCCATCACCGAGAGTGGTCCCAGCCTGTTCGACGCGCTGAGCGCGGACGCGATATCGGACGTCACGGGCCTGCGCGAGCTGTACGAACATCCGGGCGCGGCCGCCGCCGCCAAGGAGATGGACCGGCTCACCGAGAAGACCCGCGCGCTGGTCGGCTGCGCGTCGTTGGTCTTCGTCGCCAGCACGGACGCCGCCGGTCGTTGCGACGTCACCCCGCGCGGCGGCCCGGCCGGTTTCGTCACCGTGCTCGACGACCGCACCCTGGTCATCCCCGACGCCACCGGCAACAAGCGCCTCGACACGCTGCACAACGTGGTGGCGACCGGCCGGGTCGGGCTGCTGTTCGTGATTCCCGGGCGCACCACCACACTTCGCGCCAACGGGCGCGCGTGCGTGTCCGCGCGGCCCGAGTTGCTGGCACGACTCACGCCGGTGGGCAAGCCGCCGGTCAGCGCGCTCGTGGTCGAGGTGGACGAGGTGTACCCGCACTGCCCCAAGGCGCTGCTGCGCAGTTCGGCCTGGAAGCCGGACGGTTGGCTGCCGGCCGACGCCCAGCCGAGTTCGGCCGAGGTGACCCTGGCCCAGCTGCGCATGCCGGGGTTGACCATCGAGGCCGTCCGGCAGGCGGAGGAGGACTCGTTGAAGTACCGGTACGAGTAGCCGGCGGCGACACCCGCAGCACCGAATCCCGTGCCACCGGCCCGTCGGCCGGTCGATCCACCCTTGGAGTACCGCCGTGAACGACGAGAGGCCGGCCGATCCCACCGTGCTGCACCCGATGCCGGGGCAGCCGCGCGTGGTCCTGCTCAAGCCGCTGGTGACGTCGCCGCTGATCGAGGTCGGCGACTTCTCCTACTACGACGACCCGGACGATCCCACCGCGTTCGAGATCCGCAACGTGCTCTACCACTACGGGCCGGAGCGGCTGGTGATCGGCAAGTTCTGCGCGCTGGGCGAGGGCGTGCGGTTCGTGATGAACGGGGCCAACCACCGGATGGACGGGCCCTCGACCTTCCCGTTCCCGATCATGGGCGGGTCCTGGGCCGACCACTTCGACCTGATCTCCGGCCTGCCGGGGCGCGGCGACACGGTGGTCGGCCACGACGTGTGGTTCGGCTATCGGTCCATGGTGATGCCCGGGGTCCGGATCGGACACGGCGCGATCGTCGCCTCCGGTGCCGTGGTGGTGGACGACGTCCCCGACTACACCGTCGTCGGCGGCAACCCGGCGAAGCCGATCCGTACCCGATACGGCCCGAAGGACGTCGCGCGCCTGCTCGAACTGGCGTGGTGGGACTGGCCGATCGAGCACATCACCCGGCACGTCCGGACCATCATGTCCGGCACGGTCGCCGAGTTGGCGGCGGTCGCTCCGTAGCCGAGGACTCGACCGGCGCCCCTACCCATTACCGGCCCCGGCTCCGTCGGCCGCCAGCAGCGCCTGGGCGATCCGACGGGCCCGGACGGCCGGGGCGGGGGTGCGCTCACGCAGCGCGGTGACGATCGCGCCGTCGACGAGCAGCGCGAACTCCCGGGCCAGGAGGTCCGGTTCCGAGACCCGCGCGGCGGTCAGGAGCTGTTCCAGGTAGGCGACCACCCGCTCCTTGTGGTCCGCCGCGACGCGATGCGCCGAACCGTCCGGGTCGGCGGACTCGACCATCGTGTTGATGAACGCGCACCCCCGGAAGTCGTTCCGCGCGAACCGCTCGGCGAGCGCGTCGAAGACGGCCGACGGGCCGCCGCCCAGCGCCTCGACCCGCTCGGCGAGCCAGGCGCGCCAGCGCCGGTCGCGGGCCTCCAGGACGGCGACGACGAGGTCGTCCTTGCTCGGGAAGTGCCGATACAACGACGCCCGGCCGACGCCGGACTCGGCCAGGATGCGTTCGATGCCGACGGCGCGGATCCCCTCCGCGTAGAAAAGTTCCTCGGCGGTGGCGAGCAGACGGTCTCGGGCTTTGACGGGCACGTTCGGATCCTAACCCCTCTTGACCAAAAACGGTACCGATCAGTACCGTCTGCAAAACGGCACCGACCGGTACCGTTTTCGACGGCACACCGAAGTACAAGATCGACGGGGGTTCGCATGTCGTCCACACCCACATCCACGCCCACGTCACCCGGGGCGACCGACGCGCACGCGGACCTGCTGGCGCGCGTCGAGAAGCAGCTCGGCCGGGTGCCCAACCTGTACGCGGCGCTCGCGAGCGGTCCGGCCGCGCTGGAGGGCTACCTCGCGATGCGCGACCGGCTCACCCGAGGTGTCCTGCGGGCGCGCCTCCGGGAGCAGTTGGCGCTGCTGATCGCGCAGGAGAACGAGTGCACCTACTGCGTCAGCGCGCACTCCTACCGGGGCGGCCTGATGGGTCTGACCGAGGACGAACTGCGGGAGACCCGGGACGCGCACGACGCGGATTCGCACACCGACGCCGTGCTGACCCTGGCCCGGCGGATCGTCCGCACCCGGGGCCGGGTCGGCGAGGAGCACCGGTCCACGGCCCGCGCCGCCGGGGTCACCGAGGCCGAGGAGGCCGAGATCGTCGCGCACATCGCGCTGAACACGTTGTCCAACTACTACAACCACCTGGCTCGGCCCGAGCTGGACTTCCCGGAGGTGACCGCGTGACCCGGACCTGGCACACCGCGTCCGTCGAACTCGTCGACGGTTATCCGGTACGAGGCGCCGACGGCGTTCCCACCACCTCCGTCCCGACCGCGCGCGTCGCGATCGAGGGCGGCTTCGCCCACCTCGACATCCCCGACACCGGCGTCGTCCAGGTCGTCTCCGCACCGGCGATACGGCTGATCACCTATCGGGAGGAGGCGAGGAGCTGAGCGGACACCGGCACCGGCCGACACGGGGGTGCGGCCGGTGGGGGTGGCGGGACCCGCTTCCGCACGGTGTGCGGTGCCGCACGGCGCGGCCGGCGACGTCGACATCGTCGCCGGCCGCGCCGTGCGGAGGCGCGCGAGGAAACGCGACGCGGATGTGCGACGCACCGATGAGTTTTCCCGGCCCGCGCGGTCCACCCCCCAAGGACTCGAACCGCACCCAGAGGAGCCACCCCATGACCGTGGACCTGCACTCGCCGGCCGCGACCGTCGCCCGTCTCGCGGCCGACCTGCCGGACGACCGACTGGACGATCCGACCCCGTGCGCGAACTACGCGGTCCGGGATCTGCTCTCCCACCTGGTGGGTCTGACCATCGCCTTCCGCGACGCGGGCCGCAAGGATCTGGGCCCGTCGACCGCCACCGCCCCGCCCGCGAAGATGCCCGACCTCGATCCGGACTGGCGCACGACCCTGCCGCGCGAGCTGGACGAACTCGTGGCCGTCTGGCGGCGGACGGACGCCTGGGAGGGGATGACCCAGGCCGGCGGGGTGACCCTGCCCGCCGAGGTCATGGGGCTCGTCGCGCACAACGAACTCCTGCTGCACGGCTGGGATCTGGCCCGCGCGCTGGGTCGCGAGTACACCGTGGACACGGCGAACCTGGAGGCCTCGCTGGCCTTCCTCGCCCCGGCCCAGGAGGCGGTCGACCCGGATCTCCCCGACCCGGACGCCATCTTCGCGCCCCCGGTGGCGGTACCCGCCGACGCGCCGCTGCTGGACCGGGTCGTCGCCATGGCCGGCCGCAGCCCGTCGTGGCGGGCGGTGTAGGCGCGGCGCGGGCCGGGTGCGGCGCGGGCCGGTTCGCTCAGGAGCCGGTCGCCGCCGCGTCCGCCACCCGCTCGCGCGCCTCGGCCAGGTCCGCCTCGGTCGGCGCGTCGTCCTGGCTCAACCGCAGCCGCCAGTAGCCCGCGAACTCGACCGCCCCCGTGGCCAGTCCGCGCTCGTCGACCAGGTGCCGGCGCAGCGCCCGGACCGTCCCCGCCTCACCCGCCAACCAGGCCCGCATCGACCCCTTCGGCAACCGGGCGGCCCGAAGCGCCGCCGGCAGGAGGTCACCGTGCCCGGCCGGCACCGTGCCGCGATGCAGCCAGTGTGTGGTGAGCCGGGCCCGGGAGGCGAAACGTTGCTCCTCGGCCGCGTCCACCACCTCCGCGTACACGACCGCGTGGGTGTCCTCGGGCAACGCCGCCAGGATCGAGCCGATGGCGGGCAGCGCGGTCTCGTCGCCGATCAGCAGATGTGTGTCGGCGGTGCCGAGCGGCCTGGCGTAGGCCGCCGAGGGGCCGTAGCGGGCGAGGATGTCGCCGGGGCGCGCCGACTCGGCCCACCGCGTGGCCGGCCCGGCGTCCGGGTGCAGCACGAAGTCGACGTCGATCGTGGCGCGTTCCCGATGATGTGCGCGGACCGTATAGCTGCGCATCCAGGGGCGTTCGGCCTCGGGGATGGCCAGGAACGCCCCGTACCACCGCCCGAGGTCGTCCGGATCCTCCCGCGGCAGCAGCGGCGCGGGTTGACCGGGGCGCGGGAAGCACAGTTTGAGCTGCTGGTCCGGCCAGGTCGCGAAGTCGTCGCCCAGCCCCTCCCCGGTGAAGCTCACGCGCATCACGCGCGGGGTGATCCGGACGACCTCGGCGACGTGGAGCAAAGAAACGAGCGGTGATCCGCCCATGGCGCAAACCCCCATGAATGCGTCGATTGACGACGGTTGGGTGAACCGACTTGGGTAGGTTTAGCAAAAAATCTCGCGACTTTGTCAAGGCGATTCCGCGAAGAGTTTTCGGCGCCGGGCCACCGGCGCGGGAGGCCGGCGCACATGCGTGCCCGCGGGACGTCGAAGGCCGGGCGATACGGTGCCGAGAGAGATCGCCGGGGTGTACGGACATCGGGGAGCCGCGAACGGGGCGGGTCGCCGGGGCCGCCGCCGATCGGCTCTTCCACGGACCCCGAAGGGAACGACGCACCATGACACCGCACGCGCGGCCCCCGCAGCCCACGCCCGAGGACACCGTGCTGGTCGATCGGATCGGACCGGCGGGCCGACTCGGTCGGATCACCCTGAACCGGCCGCGCGCGATCAACGCGCTGGACCACCCGATGGTGCGCCGGATCACCGTCGCGCTCGACGAGTGGGCGCGGGACGACTCCGTCGCGGCCGTACTGATCACCGGCGCGGGAGAGCGCGGGCTGTGTGCGGGCGGGGACATCCGGGCGATCCGCGCGGACGCGCTCGAAGGCGGCCACGCGGCGCGCGAGTTCTGGCGCGACGAATACCTGCTGAACGCGCGGATCGCGGCGTATCCGAAGCCCTACGTCGCGATCATGGACGGCGTGGTGATGGGCGGCGGCGTCGGCGTCTCGGCACACGGCGACGTACGCGTCGTCACCGAGCGCTCGACGGTGGCCATGCCGGAGACCGGGATCGGCTTCGTGCCGGACGTCGGCGGCACGTACCTGCTCTCCCGCGCGCCCGGCGAACTCGGCACCCATCTGGCGCTCACCGCCGGCGCGATAGGCGCCGCCGACGCGATCTTGTGCGGGCTCGCCGACCACTTCGTACCCTCGGACCGGCTGCCGGCCCTGCTCGACGCTCTGGCCGCCGGCGACCCGGCCGGGGCGGCGGCCCGCCACGCCGAACCCGCGCCCGCCGGCGTGCTGGCCGAGCGGCGCGCCTGGATCGACGCGTGCTACGCGGCGGACCGCGTCGAGGAGATCCTGGACCGGCTGCTCGACAGCGGCGAACCGGCGGCCAAGGAGGCGGCCGAGCAGATCGCGGCCAAGTCGCCCACGGCGCTGAAGGTGACGCTGGCGGCGCTGCGCCGGGCCCGGCGGGCCGAGTCGCTCGGAGCGGTGCTGGACCAGGAGTACCGGGTCTCGTGCGCGGCGGTGACCACGCCCGATCTGGTCGAGGGTGTGCGGGCGCAGGTGGTGGACAAGGATCGCCGGCCGCGCTGGTCGCCGGCAACACTGGCGGAGGTCGCAGCGGCCGACGTGGAGGCGTTCTTCGCGCCGCTCGGGGAGCGGGAGTTGGGACTGGGCTGAGCGCGCGGGGCGGCGGGCCGGTCCCGGCGCCCCGCACGCTCAGTGGTGGAAGCCGGGCACCGCGCCGTCGGTGGGCATCGGGCCGGAGAGGCGGTCCAGGAAGTCGGTCGCGGCGCGGATGTCGTCGAGCAGGTCCCGGGCCAGGTCCATGCCGAGCCCGTCGCGGACCACGATCCGCTGCACGGTCGTGTCGGCCAGGTTGTCCGGCATCGGGTAGGCCGGTACCTGCCAGCCCTTCATCCGCAGTCGGTCGGACAGGTCGTACAGGTTCCAGTTGCCGGTGTGGCCGGACTTCAGCCGCCAGGCGAACACCGGGATGTCGGAGCCGTCGTTCCACAGTTCGAACGCGCCCATCGCCCCGATCGAGTCGGCGAGGTACCGGGCCACGTCCTGGGAGGACTTCTGCACGGCCCGGTAGCCGCTGCGGCCCAGGCGCAGGAATTGGTAGTACTGGAGCAGCACCTGGGCGCCGGGGCGGGAGAAGTTCAGCGCCAGGCTGGGGGTCTCGCCGCCGAGGTAGCTGACCTTGAAGATCAGGTCCTCCGGGAGCAGGTCGGCGCTCCGCCACACCACCCAGCCCAGGCCCGGGTAGACCAGGCCGTACTTGTGTCCCGACGTGTTGATCGAGTGCACCCGTTCCAGCCGGAAGTCCCATTCCAGGTCGCTCTGCAAAAACGGCGCGACCATCGCGCCCGAGGCGCCGTCGACGTGGATCGGGACGTCCGCGCCGGTGTCTCGCTGGATCCGGTCCAGGGCCTCGGCGATCCGCTTCACCGGTTCGTAGGCCCCCGTGTAGGTGACGCCGAGGATGGCCACCACGCCGATCGTGTTCTCGTCCACGTAGGCGTCCAGGTCGTGGCCGTCGAGGGTGCGGTGTTCCTCGCTGATCGGGACGAGGCGCGGGGTCACGTCCCAGTAGTTGCAGAACTTCTCCCAGACCACCTGGACCGCCGAGCTCATCACCAGGTTCGGCCGGTCGGTGGGCTTGCCCGCCGCCCGGCGGGCGTGTTGCCAGCGGCGTTTGAGCGCGAGCCCGGCCAGCATGCAGGCCTCGGAGGAGCCGACGGTGGAGGTGCCGATGGTGTGCGTCGGGTCGGGGGCGTTCCAGAGGTCGGCGAGGATCTTCCAGCAGCGGTCCTCGATGATCGCGGTGTGCGGGTACTCGTCCTTGTCGACCATGTTCTTGTCGAAGGACTCGGCGTAGAGCCGGGCGGCGTACTCGTCCATCCAGGTGCCGACGAAGGTGGCGAGGTTCAGGCGGGCGTTGCCGTCGAGCATCACCTCGTCGTGCACGATCCGGAACGCGGTCTCCGGCAACATCTCGCCGATCGGCATCCGGTAGCGCTCCACGGCGACCGCCTCCCCGGGGCGGGCGAAGATCGGATTGACCGCGACGACGTGCTCCTGCGACATGACCGACCCTTCGTGGAGGTGTGGACTCGCTTCCACGCTCGGCGGGCGGGGGTCCGGCCACAAGCGGGGCGGCCCGAAAGGGTGGGCGGTGGGTCGGCTCGGGGCTCGGGGGTCGGTTGCCCGGGCGGTTCCGGGTCGGCGGGTGGGCATCCCTAGGGCGCCTTAGGGGGCTGCGGGGGGCCACTCGGGGCGTGGGGATGGGGCATCCGCCCGATGTCCGGGGCCCACCTGGGCCGCGAGGCTGTCACCACGAACCGGGGAGGCCGGGTCGGGGGAAACGGGAGACGGTCATGATCGAGTACGAGATGTTCAAGGCGCGCGAGCGGGAGATCCTGGCGGACGCGGAGCGCGCGGCGCTGCGGCGGACCGCGTGGCGGGAGCGGCGGGCCGAGGCCCGGGTGCGCCGGGCCGAGCGGGCGGGAGCGGTGGCGCTCACCACGCTCGCGGTACTCGAACCGGCCCGCGACATGCACCGTGGGCTGCGCCTGTTGGCGCGGTGACGCATGCTTTCGACGTGTGGCGCTCGTCCGCCGGGCACAGGGGACTCGGCGGGCGGCGCGGCGTCGGAGGCACGGGACCCGGCGCGGCGGCTCGGCTCGGGGCGCGGCGGGGCGCGGGGGTCACCGCCGCCGCGGTGGCCGGCCCCGCCCCGGCGACCGGGCCCGTCCTAGGACGCGGGTTCGGGGGCCTTGGGGTCGCGTCGGGTGACGACGATGTGTGCGGTGGGCGGGGCCGGAGGCCGCTCGGGGGTCTCCGGGTGGGGAGCGGCCGTGCGGGCCGGGCCGAATTCCAGGGCGAGCACGTGTTCGCGCAGGGTGCGGTCGAGCAGTACGACGGAGGCCGCTTCGGGGACGACCGCCGCGCCCTGTACGGACAGCGCCAGCAACAACCGGGTCAGGCCGCGCCGATGCCGGTCGAAGACCCGTCCGGGCACCCAGCGTCCGCGCTTCTCCTGCCCGGCCAGCGCGTCGGCGGCGTCCACCGCGAGCAGAACCAGGTGCAGTTCGCGTCGTTGCCGATCGGCGGACCGGGCCAACCACCGACGCATCCACGACCGGCTGCCGCAGTCGTGCACGAGGACCGGCCTCCCGCTCCGCACGTGTGCACGCAGCCGCCTGACGTGTTGCAGCCGCACCCACGGGCGGTACACCGCGTACGGCAACCACGGGGGCATCCGGTCCTGATACTCGACGTGCGCCGTCCGCGGATCCACCACGACGGCCGATCCGGACCAGCGGTTCAGCAGCGTGCTCTTGCCGCTCCCCGGCAGCCCGGAGACCACCACGACGGCGCCGGCGGGATACCCCAGGACCGCGGGCCCGTGCTCCCGCCCGCGCAGATCGACGAGCCCGCGCGGTCGCATCAGTCCTCCGGATCCCCCGGCCGACTCCTCCCCCGCACCCATCCGGTCCGCCCCCTGCATCTCGCCCACCGCCACTTCCCCCGCCCGTGCCGCACCCGGCGACATCCGCCTCCGCCGCGCCCCTCGACGCATCGGCACAACTCCCCGGCGCGACAGGACCCGCGGTCGGGCGCGACACCAGCGGACATCCTCACAGGTCGCGCCGCCCACCGCCCGTCCGGGCTCGCCAACGATAATCATCGTCACCCGAAAGCCCGCGCCCCACGCGAGGCGTCCGGGCGACCGGCGCACGCGGTCCCGTCCGGGAACGCCCACGATCCCGTTGGCTTCCGTCGCGCGTGGCGGCGGCGTCCGGGATCGTCGGGTGTCGCGAACGTGTTCAGCCCGCCGCGGGCCGCGGGACCTCGTGGCGGTCGGATTCGCGGATGAGCGCCGTGCACAGGATCGCGGCCACGAATCCGATGACGGCCATCAGCAGGCATACCTGGGCCAGGCCGGAGGTGAAGGCGTCCCGGGCGTCGGCCATCGCCGCCGGGTGGTCCTTCAGCGGGGCGAACCGGCCGGAGACGACACCGTCCCGAACCTGGTCGACCGCGCCCGGGGGCACGCCGCCGTCGGTGAGCACGTCGTCGCCCAGGTCGTTACCGATCCGCGCGGTCAGCAGCGCGCCGCCGGCCGCCACGCCGATCGAGGTGCCCAGCGGGAAGAACATGTTGGTGGCGCCGGAGGCCATCCCGGCCCGCTCGGCCGGCACCACGCCCACCGCCACGCCCATCAGCGGTGGGAAGCTCAGTCCGCCCGCGATGCCGAGCAGGACGAAGCCCGGCAGCATGACCGTCCACGAACTGCCCGCGTCCACCCGGGCCATGGTCAACGACCCGACCCCGGCCACCGCGAAGCCCGCACCGATCGCCTGACCCGGCGTCAGTACCCGCTGCACCAACCCGCTCAGCGGCGCGATCAACAGGAGCGGACCGGTCAGCACCAGCATCTTGACGCCGGTCTGGAACGGCGAGTTGCCGAGCATGCCCTGCAACCACAGGATCAGGAACGGCAACAGCCCGAACGAGGTGATCCGGCCGAACAGACTGGCCAGGATCGCCCCGGTGAACGACGGGATCCGGAACAGCCGGACATCGAGCAGCGCGATCGACGGCCGAACCACCTCGACCACCACGAAGGCGACGATCAGTATCGTCCCGACGATCAGCGTGGCCGGCACGATCGTCGAGGTCCACCCCTCCTCCGGGCCCTTGATCACCCCGTAGTTGAGCGCGAACAGGCCCGCGATCGCCAGCAGTACGCCGGCAAGGTCGAGTCGCCCGCGCCCCGCCGTGTCGGTGGTGTCGTCGGGCAGTCTCAGCCAGGTGCCGACCACGACCAGGACACCCACGGGGAGGTTGATCAGGAAGATCCACCGCCAACCGAGCCCGTCCACCAGGCCGCCGCCGACCAGCGGCCCGAGCGCGGCGGCGGCACCGCTCAGGCCGGAGTAGACGCCGATCGCGGTCTGTCGGGCGCGCCCGGAGTAGGCGGACGCGAGCAGCGCCAACGAGGTGGCCATCACCATCGCCGCGCCGACGCCCTGGATGCCGCGGAAGGTGATCAGCGTGCCCACGTTCGGCGCGAACGCGCAGGCCGCCGACGCGACGGTGAACAGGGCCACGCCCACGCCGAACACCCGCCGCCGGCCGATCCGGTCGGAGACCGAACCGGCCGCGAGCAGCAGTGCGGCGAAGGCGAGCGTGTAGGCGCTGACCACCCATTGCAGGCCGCCGAGTCGGGCGCCGAGATCGTCGGCGATGTCGGGCAGCGCGACATTGACGATGGTCACGTCGAGGGTCATCAGGATGCCGGCGCCGCTGACCATGATGGCCGGCCAGCGGCCCACCGGTGCCGCCGCGGCCGAGGGTGGTGGGGCGTTCGAGGTGGACGGGGTGGGGGATGCGGGCTGAGCCATGGTTGCGGACGACCTCACGCGTCGGGAATGGAACGGCCTACTCACCCAGTGTGCCCGAGCGATTGCGTTGCGATAAGCCGAGCCCGCGCCCGTTCGCCCGCGACGAGGAAATCGGCGCCGCGGCCGAGCCGTTCGCCCGACTCCTCGGGTGCGCCTACCTGTCCTTGACGATCAGACCCAGGACCTGGGCGAGCGCCGGGGCCAGGTCGAGGAGTTGAGCGCTGTCGACGGTCGCGCCGCGCAGTGCGTCGATGCCGGACGCGAAGCCGAGCGCGCCCGCGTCGCGCAGGTCGACCCTGGTCAGCACGGCGTTTTCGAGGCGGACCCGCTCCAGGGTCGAGCCGGGGAAGCGCAGATCGGTCAGCGTCGCGCCGGCGAAGTCCACGTCGCGCAGCAGGCAGTCCACGAAGGAGACCTCGCGCAGCTTGGCCCCCCGCAGGTTGACCGAGTCGAACTTGCAGTTGTGGAAGGCCACTCGGCGCAACCCGGCGCCGAACACCTCGAGACCGGCCAGGACGCACGCGGTGAACTCGGCGTCCATCCACGTCGTTTCCGCGAGGTCGGTGCCGACGATGCGGGCGGCGTGCAGCCACACGTCGTCGAACCGGGCACGGCGGTAGCGGCCGCCGTCGAAGCTCACCGAGGAGAAGGCCGACGAGGTGAACGAGGTACCGCCGCCCTCCACGTCCGCGAACACGCCTCCGTCGAAGTGTGCGAACTCGTGGTCGCCTTCCCGGTCGAGTTCGCCGTCGAACGCCACGAGCCGGTGGGCGTACGGCAGTTGGTCGAAGTCACGAGGGGCACGGGCGCGCATCAGGAATCCTCCACGAACGCATCATCGGGACCGGGTCCCGCGGCTTGCCCGCCCACGACCGTCGCCGAACCGGGCGCGGCGGGCGGGGGTCCATGCCTATCGCGCGAGGCCGCGATCCACCGAATCGACGCGGTCGCGCGTGCTGCGCACGGCGGTATCCGCGACTCCGGGCGGGGCCGTCGTCGAATACGGCGATATCATCCCGAAGGGCACGCGTGACACAGGTCACATCGTGTCGCACGAGACCGCGCCACCCGACTTCGCGGTCGGCGCCCGGCGCCAACTCCGCTGCGTATCAAGCCTATTGTCCGCGAGCGACGGGGGTCGGCGACGCGGGCGGTCGACCGCGGCCGGGTTCCGTGAGAACGATCGTGCGGCCGAGGGCGGCTTACGCCTCTTCGGTTCTTCGAGCGCGGGGCGTCGGCGCGGGCCGGGTGGAGCGCGATGATCCGGGGTAGGAGCGGTGCGGGCGGGCGCTGCCGTACCGTGTCGTCGGACCGTAGTGAGTATCTTATGGAAACCAAGGAGGCGGACGTGGACGTGAACGGCGATGTGGTGGCGGTGTCGCGCAGCGGCGAACACACGTTCAGCAAAGGGAACGCCGAGGCCATCCGGCTCCTCGCCGGCCTCGGTGTGGAGGGCGACGCCCATCTCGGCGTCACCGTGCAACACCGATCACGGGTCGCGGCCGACCCCACGCAGCCCAATCTGCGCCAGGTACACCTCATCCACGCCGAGTTGCACCAGGAGCTGGCCGCCGCCGGATTCATCGTCGCTCCCGGGGAGTTGGGCGAGAACGTGACCACGCGCGGGGTCGACCTGCTCAGGCTGCCCACCGGCACGCTGCTGCGTCTGGGCGCCGAGGCCGTGGTCGAGGTGACCGGACTGCGCAACCCGTGTCCGCAGATCAACACGTTCCGCGCGGGCCTGCTCAAGGAGGTCGTCGGTCGGGACGAGGCGGGCAACGTGGTGCGCAAGGCGGGCATCATGGGCGTGGTCCGCGCCGGCGGCGAGATCCGACCCGGCGACCCCATCCGGGTCGAGTTGCCCGCACCGCCGCATCGCCCCCTGGAACGGGTCTGAGCCGGCGCCGCCGCCCACTCCTCAGTACACGTCCCGCGCGTAGCGCCGCTCCCCGACCATCTGCCGTACGTACGCGTCCGCTTCGTCCTCGGACCGCCCGCCGTGCACGATCACGATCTCGCGCAGCGCGCGGTCGACGTCCTTGGCCATCCGACCCGCGTCGCCGCAGACGTAGACGTGCGCCCCGCGCGACAACCAGTCCCACATGCGCGGGCCGTGTTCGCGCATCCGGTCCTGGACGTAGATCTTGGCCCGCTGGTCACGGGAGAACGCCAGGTCGAGCCGGTCCAGCAGACCGACACGGCGGAACTCGGCGAGTTCGTCCCGGTAGTAGAAGTCGGTGGCTCGGCGCTGCTCGCCGAAGAACAGCCAGTTGGGCCCGGTGTCGCCGCGCGCCCGCCGATCGGCCAGGAAGCCCAGGAACGGGGCGACGCCCGTACCGGGGCCGATCATCACGGCCGGTGTGGTCGGATCCGTCGGCGGCCGAAAGTGCGGGGAGCGGCGCACGAATACCGGCACCGGTCCGTCGGCGCCCAGCGTCGCGAGATGGCCGGAGCACACCCCCTGCCGCTCGGCGCCGGCCTCGTTGCGATAGCGCACCACGGACACGGTGATCCGCACCTCGCCGGGGTGCGCGAGCGGGCTGGAGGAGATCGAGTACAGCCGCGGCTCCAGCCGCTTGAGCACGCCGGCCCACTCGACCGGATCCGCCCGCACCGCGAACTCGCCGATCACGTCCACCGCCTGGCGGCCCCAACTCCACCGCGCGAGTTCGTCCCGGTGTCCGGCCCGGAGCAGCCGCTCCAGGTCCCGGTCGCGGGTGCGGTCCGCGACGAACCGGAGCAACTCGGGGGTGATCCGGGCGATCTCGAACCGGCTCCGCAGCGCCTCGCCGAGCGCGAGTTCGCCCAGGTCCGGCACGGGGATCGGGGTTCCCGGGTCCAGGCCGGCGGCGGACAGCCACTCGGCCACCGCCTCCGGGCGGTTGACCGGCCATACCCCGAGCGCGTCGCCGGGCTCGTAGTCCAGGTCGCCGTGCGCGCCGCCGCGCGTGTCGAAGGTGAACTGCCGAACCTCCTTGGCGGATTCGGGCAGGCCGAGCAGTCGATCGCCGATCAGCAGGGCGGGGAAGGGCGCCGCCTTCGAATAGCCGACGGCCGCCGGCGGCGACGGTGCCCCGGTCGCCGGGCCGGGTATCCGCGTCGTGGCAACGGCCGTCGTCGGGCTCGTTGCGGCGGCCGGCGCGGTGGTCGTCGCGCCGGCCGCCGGCCCCGGGCCGAGCGCGGCGAGTACCCCGTCCAGCCAGCTCGCGGCGGTCCGGTCGTAATCGGGTTCGCAGTCGGCGCGTGGCGCGATCCGGGTGCCGCCGAGTTCGGCCAGTCGCTCGTCGAGGCGTCGGCCGTGCCCGCAGAAGTCCGCGTAGCCCGAGTCGCCCAGGGCCAACACGGCGTAGCGCAGGCCGTGCACCTCCGGTCGCCCGGCCCCGGTCAGCGCCGCCCAGAACCCGGCCCCGTTGTCGGGCGGCTCGCCGTCGCCGAAGGTGCTGGTGATCAGGAGCACGGGTGTCCCGCTCGGCAGGGTGTCCGGACTGTGTTCGGTCATCTCGCGCACGACGGGTCGTCGCCCGGCCTCGGCCAGTCGGCCGGCGATCGAGCCGGCCAACTCGGCGGCGTTGCCGGTCTGCGAGGCCCACAGCACCAACACGTCGCCCTCGCCCAGTGATTCGGCCGCAGGGTCGGCGACCGCGACGGCTCCGGTCGTGGCGGCGGGCGTCTCGGGGGTCCGGGAGAACAGGCCCGCCAGGAGCCCGTTGACCCACGGCACCCGGGCCGGGGCGATCGGGGCCCGGTCGGGCAGCACCGGGACGCCGTGCGCCCGGGTCGTCGCGGATCCGGCCGCGCCCGCGAGGAACCCGGCCAGGTACCGCCGTTCCTCGTCCGTGTACACCGGCGGCGCGAGGTCGCCGAGGCCGAGCAGCGTGGCCGCGGCCCGGATGTCGGGGTCGGTCGGGGCCGACGGCGGTGCGACGGCGGCCGGGTCCGGTCCCGACGCGGGGGTCGAGGGCGCCGCCGGGTCGGGGCGGACCGGGCCCGCCACCTTGGTCAACGCCACCGCGCAGGACTTGAATTCGGGCTGGAAGGAGATCGGGTCGACCGCGTCGTTCGTGACCGCGTTGATCCCGAGGAACGCGCCGAACCGGTCGCCCCAGTGGAACGGCACGAAGCAGTTGCCCGGACGGACCCGGTCGGTGGGCCGGGCGGGCAACACCACGCGCCCGCGTCGGGAGGCCACTTCGACCGCGTCGCCCGCCTCGATGCCCAGCTCCTGCGCGTCCTCGGGGTGGATCTCCACGAACGGCGCCGGGTCGAGGCGGTTGAGCGCGTCGATCGTCCCGGTCTTGGTCATCGTGTGCCACTGGTGCTGCACCCGGCCGGTGTTGAGCACCATCGGATAGTCCCGATCGGGCAGTTCGGCGGGCGGCAGATGCGGTCGGGCGAAGAACACCGCCCGCCCGCTCGCGGTCGGGAAGCGCGGCCTGCGGGTGCCGCCCGCGTCACCCGCTTTCGCGGCGTCCGCCGACACGTACCGAATCGGGTTGCGGTCCGGTCCGTCCGGCGCCGAACTCGGCCACTGCACCGGTGTCTCGCGCAACCGCGCGTGGCTCACCCCGCTCAGGTCGTAGCCGGTCGTCGGGTTCCGGGCGCGCCGGAGTTCGTCGAACACCTCCTCGGCGCAGGCGTAGTCGAAGGCGTCGGCGAAACCCATCTCGCTCGCGATCCGGGCGATGATCAGCCAGTCGGGCAGTGCCTCGCCGACCGGGTCGACGGCCCGTCGGGACAGGGTTAGGTTGCGTTCGGAGTTGACCATGACGCCCTCGGTCTCGGCCCACATCGCGGCGGGCAGCACCACATCGGCGTACGCGTTGGTCTCGGTGTCCGCGAACACGTCCTGGACGACCACGAATTCGGCCGCCCGCAGTCCCGCGATCACCGCGTCCCGGTTGGCCACCGAGGCGACCGGGTTGGTGCAGATGATCCAGCACGCCTTGACCTCGCCCGCGGCCATCCGGGCGAACAGGTCCACCGTGCCGCCGCCCGGCTCCGCACGCAGCGTCCCGGCGGGCACCTCCCACAGCCGCTCGACGAACTCCCGGTCCGCCGCCACCAGTACCGACCGCTGCCCGGGCAACCCCGGACCCATGTAACCCATTTCCCGGCCACCCATCGCGTTCGGCTGCCCGGTGAGCGAGAACGGGCCGCTGCCCGGTCGGCAGATCGCGCCGGTGGCGAGGTGCAGGTTGATCAGCGCGTTGGTGTTCCAGGTGCCGTGGGTGCTCTGGTTGAGCCCCATCGTCCAGCAGCTGGTCCACTCCCCCGCCGCGCCGATCCAGCGCGCGGCCTGTCTGATGTCCTGCTCCGCCAGGCCGGTCAGCTCGGCGACTCGGGCCGGCGGGTAGTCCCGCAGGAACTCCGGCATCGTGTCCCAGCCCTCGGTGCACTCGGCGATGAACGCGGGATCGGTGTCGCCGTTCTCCACGAGCAGGTGCAACAGGCCGTTCAACAGGGCCAGATCGGTACCGGGACGAATCTGCAGGAACAGATCGGCCTTGGCGGCGGTGGCGGTGCGGCGCGGGTCGACCACGATCAGCCTGGCGCCCGCCCGGACCCGGTCCATCATGCGCAGGAACAGGATCGGGTGGCAGTCGGCCATGTTGGCGCCGATCACCAGGAAGACGTCGGCGTGTTCGAAGTCCTGGTACGAGCCGGGCGGTCCGTCCGCGCCGAGCGAGAGTTTGTAGCCGCTCCCCGCACTGGCCATGCACAACCGCGAGTTCGACTCGATCCGGTTGGTGCCGACGAAACCCTTGGCCAGCTTGGTGACCAGATACTGGGCCTCCAGGGTGAGCTGGCCGGAGACGTAGAAGGACAGCGCGTCCGGGCCGTGCGCGTCGAGGATCTCGCGCAGCCGCCGGGCGGTCGTGGTGATCGCCGCGTCCACGCCGGTCGGCGTCGGCGCCGCGGCACGCTCGGCACGGACCAGCGCGGTGGTCAACCGGCCCGGGGCGGTGAGCAGTTCGGCGCTGGTGGCGCCCTTCGTACACAGCCGGCCACGGTTCGTCGGGTGCGCCCGGTCGCCGCGCGCCTTGAGCACGGTGCGCCGACCGGTCGCGGAGTCGACGGCGATGTCGAGGAGCATGCCGCAGCCGACCCCGCAATACGAGCAGACGGTCCGTACGGTGTCGTCGGCCGCCTTCGGATCCGATCCCGACACGGGCGACACCCCTTTCCCGGTATGTTCCGGAACTTCCGACACTCGCTTATATGTACTGATACACGTCGATACAGGCCGGCCGTGCGGCGCGCGTGCGGTGATGCCGGGCGAGCCCCATGTCCGGGACGCTAAAGAGCGGCGGTTTCGCGAACGTCACACGCCCCCGCGTCCGGGGTTACGTCGATCGCACACACACCCGGGCGCCACGGTGAGGCGGGGCCATTCGGGGGTGCGGCGGGCCGCCGAGTCGCCGACGCGACACGGAATCGTCGCTCTGTGAAGTTCACTGACTACTTAGCGCATCATCAGCCTGTGGTCAATTCACGAGTTCTCGTGACAATACGGCACACTCGGTCGACCACGAGGATGGGTGCCGGGAACGGACGGTGCCGATCGGGTCGGTCACGGCGAAGGTGCCGACGCGGTCGGCGGTGGGGGCGGTGGCATGGGCTCGGCGCACGCGGGGCACGATCCGGCACCGGCCGGCGAGGTGTCCGTCGGCGCCCGGTCGGTGCCGCTGGGCGTGCTCCTGGACGACTGCCTCCGGGACGTCCGGGGGGCCACCACGGACTCGGCCGACGGCGAATACGTGGCGGCCCGCCGTGCGTTCATGGCCGCCGGGCCGGCCGCGCTCGACCGGGCCGCCGACCGTCGGGTGCGGCGGACCCGGTGGATCCAGGTCGGGGTGACCCCCGCGGCCGACGCCGAGGGCCGACTGTACGGGCGGCTGGCGGATTCGGCCTGCGAACTGCCGGCCACCGGCGCCGCCACGGACTTCTTCCATCTGCACAAACCGCCGGGGATCAGGATCGGATTCGCCGTGCACGGCAACGCGGCGACGGCGGAGCGACTGCGCGAGACCGTGTCCGAGCGGGCCGACGACTGGCTGCGCGAGCAGGTGGTGCGGCATCGGGAGCCGGGCGGATACGAGCCGGAAGCGCACCTGTTCGGCGGCGAGGTGTCGATGCGCAGCGTGCACCGCCTGTTCACCGCCGACTCGCCGGCGTGGTTGCGCTTCCTGGCCGACGACGCCCGCGCGTTGCCCGCCTGGGCCTACTCGCTGATCCTGCTCCGCGACGTGCTCGACGGCGTCGGGGTGCGGGATTGGGAGGACCGGGACGTGTGGGACCGGGTGCGGCGCGGCACCGGGTACGGCCTGCCGGCGGAGGTACCGGACGCGTGGCGGGAGACGGCGGTACGGATCCGGGCGCACTGGCGCGCGATCGGGGCGCTGCGGGACGCGCTGCCGGAACCGCTGCGTGCGGCGGCCGTACGGCATCGGGCCGAGGTCGCGGCCGAGGCCGAGCGGTGGACGCGCGGCTACTTCGCCACGGAGGAGGCCGAGGTGGGGCCGAGGCAGGCGATCGCGTACTACACGGTGTTCCACTGGAATCGCGGCCGACTGGCGCTGCCGACCCAGTGCCTGCTCGCGGACGCGCTCGCCGGACGGACCCGCTCGTGACGCCGGGCCCGGGGTCACCACCCGTACGCCGAGCCGGGCCCGTGGCACCCGCCGCACTGCTCGCCCGTACCGGCCGCCAGGCGGCCTCGGGCCGCGGACCCACCGGACTCCCGAAGGGAGTCGTATCCGCGGACATAGGGCATGCGGCGACAGTGACTCGGGGGCTTGTCACGGGTGTTCGGGGCCGGAGCGCGGCGCATCGGTGTGCCGGCGACCCGGGCGACCGTCCCCCGGGACCATCGCCAGGCGGATCAGCTCCGCCCGGGTGGCGACGCCGAGCTTGGCCCGGATCCGGCGCAGATACGCGTCGACGGTGTGCACCGAGATCCCCATGCAACGGGCCGTCCGCGCATAGGTGTCGCCCTGCGCGACATGCCACAACACCTGCGACTCGCGAGGCGTGAGCACGGCTTCGACCGGGGCCGAGAACCCGCCCTCGCCGGGAAGACGACACATCCCCGCCCCCTGGCCGGTTCCCGTACCGAACGCCGTGGCACTGGCCCACCGGCCCCGGATCGGAACGATCCGAGCGAAACCGGCGACCCCACCAGTCGAGCAGCACACCGATGCCCCGGCACGCGAACGGCACATCTTTAACCCGAACGCACCATTTATCACACAGGGATGACAACGCTGACGGAGACGACCGGGACGGGCAGGCCGAAGCGGCGTCGCCCCCGGCGGGGGGCCGGAAACGACGCCGCTCGGGCGGTCGTGGCGGTGGACGACACCACGAAATCGGGGTGCGGGCTCAGTCCTGCGGACCGTCGGCGGCGCCCGCGATGGCGGCCAGTGCCTCGACCAGGTACGCGTCGACGGCCGTCTTGTCGATGCCCAGGCCGCCGAGGACGCCGTCGGTGTCGCCCTCGAACTCCAGCAGGGCGAGCAGCACGTGCTCGGTGCCGACGTAGTTGTGGCCCAGGCGCAGCGCCTCGCGCAGGGTGAGTTCCAGGACCTTGCGGGCCGCCGCGTCGTAGGGGACGAGGTCGGGCACCGTCTCGGCGGTCGGCGGCAGTTCGGCGCGGGCCGCCTCCCGGAGCGCGTCCAGCGTGACCCCCTGGGCGATTACGGCCGCGGCGGCGAGCGAGGCGGGGTCGGCGATCAGGCCGAGGATCAGGTGTACCGGCCCGATCTCGACGTTGCCCGCCGCGTGCGCCTCGTTCTGCGCCGCCACCACCAGGTTGCGGGCCCGGGCGGTGAACCGGCCGAAGCCCTGGCGCGGATCGAGTTCGGCCTCGCCGGCGGCCTTGGGGACGAAGCGCTTCTGCGCCGCCTGCTTGGTGACGCCCATGCCGGCGCCGATGTCCTTCCAGGACGCGCCGGAGCGGCGGGCCTGGTCCACGAAGTGGCCGATGAGGTGGTCGGCCAACTCGCCGAGGTGGTCGGACACGATCACCGCGCCGGACAGTTGCTCCAGGGGGTCGGAGTGGGTCTGCTTGATGGTTCGAATGAGATCGTCGAGCCGGACCGGGTTGGTCATGCGCGTGGGATTCTCCATGCGTCAACCGTAGGTTGACGATCGAGATTGGTCAACCCTCGGTTGACGCCTTGTCGACGCCGGCCTCCGGGCCCGGACTTCCAGCCGACTTCCGGGGGTTGCCGGTGTTCGGCGGCTCCGGGGACTCCGACGGCCCGTCCAGTGTCGAGCGCACCGAACGGACCTCCCGCCGCACGTCGGAGAACACGTCCCGCGGCTCCCCGACCTCCGCCGACGGCGCGGACCCGACCGGGCTCGTACCCGGCCCCACGCCCGCCTCCTCGGAGCGCATCGACGCCGCCAACGCCCGCAGTTCGGCCGCGATGTGCGCCGCCGCCGCCGGCGAGGGCGGCGGCGCGCCGTGCGCGGTGTGCACCGCCGCGGCCGTGCCCGTGTCGATCACCCGCTCCACCGCCACGATCAACGGCCACCAGGCCGCCGCCCGGGCACCCGCCGGCGGCGGTTCGCCGAGCGCGCGCTGGAACTCGGTCCGTACGTCGGACAGATCGCGATAGATCCGCCGCCGGGTCCGGGCCCGGGCGGCCTGGTCGGCGTTCTCGTCGAACGCGCACTCGATGTAGCGCGCGGTGTCCTCGATCGCGGTGGCCAAACGCGCGCCGACCCGGGTGTGCCAACTCTCCGGCCACAACGCGTAACCCACGACCAGCACGATCGCGCAGCCGATCAGGCTGTCCACCAGGCGCGGCGCGAGCAGCCCGACCCCCTGGTGCCCCAGCAGATCGGACAGGATCAGGATCAGCGGCGTGATCACCGCGGTCTGATAGCCGTAGCCGCGCCGGGAGAGTATCGGCAGCGCCGCCGCGAGCACGAGCACGACCGGCACCTCCCATCCCCCGCGCGGCACGAACTCCAGGATCACGCCCGCCACCACGAGCCCGGCCGCCGTACCCAGCGCGCGCAGCAGGGCCCGGGAGAAGACCGAGCCGAAGTCCGGTTTGAGAACGAACGTCACGGTCAGCGGCACCCAGTACGAGCGCGGTACGTCCACCACGGACACCAGCGCCTGGGCCACCCCGATGCACAGGGTCAGCCGCAGCCCGTACCGCCACGACTCCGCCGACACCAGCAGACCGCGCGCGCCGGCCGCCAGCCGCTCGGGCAGCGCGCCCGGACGGCCGACCCGATCGGGCACCCGGTAGGCGCCGGACAACGTCTCCCGGGCATGGGCGATGGCGGCGGCCACCGCACGATCGGCCGGAGCGCAGACGCCCGAGCGATCGGCCGAGCCGACGGGAACCGTACCGCCGCGCACCGCCGCCGCGATCTCGCGCACGGTGGCCACGTCGACCTCGGCCGCCGAACGCTCCTCGGCGTGCGTCGCGGTGCCCGCCTCGACCAGCGGGCCGACCGCGTTCAACAGCGCGACCAGCCGCGACATGCCGCGACTGCGGCCGGGTGCCACCGCCCGCCGGCCGAGCAGCAGGTCGTACGCGTGGTTGAGGGTCAGCGTCACCTCCGCCCGGGCCGGCTCCCACTCCTCGGTACCGGCCGCCGCCAGCAGGTTCGCGGTCGCGTCGTACACGTCGGCGACCGCGTCGCGTTCGGGGATGCGCGAGCGCGCGGGCCAGGCGAGCAGCGCCATCAGCAGCACCAGCCCGGCCCCGGCCAGGGTCAACACGGGCGCGCGCCACCACGGCGAGGGCATCGGCAGGCCGGCCCCGATGACCGCCATCAGCAGCAGGTTCAGGCCGGACGCCGAGGCCACCGCGCCGATCGTGCTGATCATCCCGGCGACCAGGGCGAGCACGGTGAGCATCGCGACGGCGGACCAGCCGTGCCCGAACTGCGCACTGCCGAGCGCGAGTCCGATCGCGCCGACGAGCTGCGGGACGGCGATGTTGAGGACGCGCAGCCGGTACGCGTCGGCGGTGTCCCCGAAGACCGCGCCGAGCGCGCCGATGGCCACGAGCGCGCCCGAGGCGGTGTCGTCGACGAGTACGCCCACGGCGAGCGGCGCGCCGATGCCGATCGCGGCGCGCACGGCGGCGGCCTTCGGCATCGGGCCCGGGGTGGCGCGCAGGGTCAGGGCCAGCCACTCCGGCGGCGCGAGGCGGCCGGGTCGGGCGGCGCCGTCGGACCGCCCGTCGTCGCTCGGGTCCGCACGTTCGGTCATCGTCATCACAGGATCCCGAACGAGGCGAGGCGGACGGACAAGGCACGCGGAGCCGGATGAGTACGGCATTCCGCTACCGGGTCAACGGTACCGGCCGACCGCCGGCGGCCGGCCGCCGGCCCGGCCGCGACCGCTCAGCCCGCGGCGGACTTGCGCGCGTGTACGAAGAGTTGTTCCTCCGGCCCGGCGTCGGGGTGCCGGGGATGGAACACACCGACCCGCTGGTGCAGGATCTCCAGACCGGCGGCGCGCAGGCGCACGAGCAGTTCCTCGCCGGAGTGGCTGGTCACCCGGGCCCGGTGGCCCAGCCAGTCGATCTCCACGCCGTCCGCCTCGGCCGGTACCGTCGCGAACGCGAGCAGCCCGCCGGGCACGAGCCGGGCGCCCAGGCGTTCCAGTTGGTGGTCCAGGTCGGCGCGCGGCAGTTGCAGGAACGGGAAGAACGCGCAGACCGCGTCCCAGGCCGCGTCGTCGTCGACCAGGTCGCGGGCGTCCACCTGCGCGAAGACGGCGCCCGGGACCCGGGCCCGGGCCAGTTCGACCATGGTCGCCGAGACGTCGATCCCGGTCACCCGGTGGCCGGCCGCGGTCAGCCGCTCGGCGGTCGGCCGGCCCGTACCGGATCCGATGTCCAGCACCTTCGAACCGGGCGGGAGTTCGGCGATCAGCCAGTCCAGCGCGGCCAGTTGTTCGGGCAGATCGGCGAACGCGGTCTCGTAGCCGGCCCCGATGGCGTCGAACAACGCGGCGGCCGGAGAACGTGCGCCGTGCGCCGACGGGGAGGGCGAAACGGGATCGGGGGCCATGGGAACGGCGTCCTTTCCTCCGTGGGAGGGGCGGGAAGAGTCGGGGAGCGGGATCGGCGGAGCTAGCGCCGCAGGAGGATGCCTCGGATGAACGCCGCCTGACCCGCGTGTTGGAGGTCGTCGCCGATCACGCTGACCAGCCGTACGCCCAGGGTGACCGCCGGCGTCCACGCCTCGTCCACGACCCGATCCAGGTCGGCGGGCGTCAGGTCGCGCACGTAGCCCACGGTCTGCTCGTGTACCGCGTCGTAGTAGCCGGTGAGCAGGTCCGCCGAGTCCACCCGGACCGCGGCCACCGCCTTCGTGTCCTGCCCGTAGCCGATCGCCCGGACCGGGAAGGGCAGTTCGAAACGTTTGTGCCAGTCCTGCGCGGTCCACACCTGCTCCAGGCCCGCGACGTCGGCGACGTGGTCGTCCTGGACCCGGGCCAGATGCCAGATCAGCCACGCGATCGAGTTCGCGTCGTCGTCCAGGCGCTCGGCCAGTTGGCCGGGGGTCAGATCGGCGACCGCCTCGTGCACGACCTCCTGTACCCGGCCGAATGCGTCGACCAGTAGCTCCGCGCTGTTCATCGAACCCCTCGCTCCACTCGTTCCGCCGATGTGGCGTCCGCGTCGTCCGTCTCGTCCCGCTCGTCTGCTACTCCTGCCCCGTCCGCTCCCGGTCGTACACCTGCCGGGCGGCCCCGACGGCGGCGGGCGGCCGGCGATTCGGGGACGAGCGAGGCGCGGGCGACCCGCTACAGGTCGCGCGGCGCCGGGCCGAGGCGGGCCCACCGCGCGTGCGGCAGGCCGGTGTGACCGTCGACGGGGGCGCCGCCGAACCAGGCGGCGGTGGAGCCGAGTTCGGCCGGTTCGGCCGCGGCGGTGCCCGGGTCCGGGTCGGCCGCGTAGGTGCCGTGGCGCTCCCGGACGCCGATGCGTCCCAGTCGTGCGGTGACCTGCTCCTGCTGCGCGTGCATGTGGTCGGGTTCTCTCGTCGCCGTGTGTCGTGGGCGTCCCCGCGTCGTCGGGGCGGGGAATTCGACGGCTCACGCGCGGTTTCGATCCGGGGGCCGCGACTGCTGCGCGGGGGTGAGGTCGGCGACGAGGGAGCGGAAGGCCGCGCGGTAGACGCTCGGCGTGGTGCCGGTCGCGCGCAGGAAGTGCGTGCGCAGATTCGCGGGCGTGCCCAGGCCGGTCTGTGCCGCGATGCGTTCGACCGGGTCCTCGGTGCGCTCCAGCAGCCACTGGGCCCGCTGGATGCGGATGCGGAGCAGGTATTGCAGCGGGGACAGTCCGGTCTCGGCGCGGAATCGACGGGTGAGGCTGCGCACGCCGAGCCCGGCGTGGCCGGCGATGTCGGCGAGCGCGATCGGGTGGTGCAGGTTGGCCGCCAGCCACCCGGTGGTGGGTTCGAGGCTGCTGCCGGGCGGGGTGTACGCGCTGTGCGCGGCGTCGTCCGGGCCGTCGGCGTCGACGTCCTCGGCCGGGGCGTGCAGGTGGAGGAACAGTTGCCGCTCGGTCTCGATGGCCACGCCCGGGCCGTAGTCGAGCGTGATGAGGTCGAGGTACAGGTCGACGCCGCCGAGCACACCGGCGGCGGAGTGGAACCCGCCGTCGGCGACCACCTCACCCTCGGGGTCGACCTGGATCCGGGGGTGGCGCCGGGCCAGTTCCCGGGTGTACCGCCGGGCGGTGGCGGCGCGTCGGCCGTCCAGGAGACCGGTGGCCGCGAGGGTGAAGGTCCCGGTGCCGACCGCGCCGATCCGGCCGGCGCGCGCGGCGACGCCCCGAAGCGCGGCGACGATCTCCGGCGCGGGTTCGTCGCGAAAGCCCGCGTGCCCCGGGATCAGGACCGTGTCGGCCTCCTCCAGCGCGGCCGGATCCCAGCACCCGTCCACCCGAAAAGCCCCGGGGTCGCCGGTCGCCGTGAAGCCCGGGGCGGTACAGATCCGCAGGTCGTAGGCGACCGGTGGGTGATGCCGGGCGGCGGTGCCGAAGACGAGTCCGGGGGCGGTGAGCTGATGCCCGGGGATTCCGTCGAGCGCGAGCACGGCGATCACTGGCATGTCCGGAATCTAGCCGAGGACGACATCGAGACGGCTGTTTCGAGCCGATCGCCGCGCCGAGGATGGATGGCACGAGGCCGGACGCGGGAGACGTCCGGCCCCGGGTACGGCCGCCGCACCCCTGTGCGGCCGATACTCCCTCCACGAAAGGTCACCACATGCGCGCATCCACCTCGCGTTCCACCGCCGGCCCCGCCCCGCGCCGCCGGCGCGGCCTGGTCGCCAAGGCGCTCACGGCCACGGGAGCGGCACTCGTGCTCGGCACCACGGCCTTCGCCGGCAGCGCCGGGGCGATCGTCAACGGGCAGGACTCGACCGAGAAGTACCAGTTCATGGCCTACGTCCCGATGAAGGCGGGGGGCGTGGACGCCGGGTGCGGGGCCACTTTGATAGACCGGCAGTGGGTGCTCACCGCGGCGCACTGTGTCGACCGCGAGTTGCCGATCGAACTGGCCGGGACGGTGCGGATCGGCAGCGAGAACCGCATGCAGGGCGGCACCGTTCGCAAGATCGACAGGATCGTGATGCATCCCGGCTACTCGCAGCCGGCCGAGGAGGGTGGCTACAACGTGAACGACCTCGCGTTGATCCGCCTGGACCGGCCGGTCAAGGAGAAGCCGATCAAGCTCGCCAAGCAGGCCGGGCCGGTGGGCACGCCGACTCGACTGCTCGGCTTCGGCACCATCGTCGACCCGGACGGCCTGGAGAACGCGGTCTTCCCGAACCGGCTCCAGGAACTGGACACCCGCCTGGGCACCAGCGCCGAGTGCAACGGCCGCACCGACGGCACCCGCCTGTGCACGGTCAGCCGAAAGCTCGACGCCATGGCCTGCTTCGGCGACTCCGGCGGCCCGCAGATCCAGAAGAACCGCGCCGGCCGGTGGGAGCTGATCGGCACCACGTCGGGCGACGGCGACGGCAAGCCGGGCTGCGCGACGGGCCCGGGCCTGTACACGAACGACACCGCGTACAAGAGCTGGATCCACAAGACGATCCACGGCGGCAGGTAGGCCGAGGCGCCCGACGCCCGGCGCGGTCGTCCGCGCCGGGCGCGGGTGTGATGCCGGGCGCGTGGGACACCCCGCGTCGTGTCGATGTGGCGCGCGGCGTCGGCGTGCCGCGGGTGATTGGATTCCCCCATGTCGGTCGTCGCCGTGCTGGCCCTCGACGGGGTTCCCGGGCACCAGCTCACCACTCCCGGGCTGGTGTTCGGGGCCGCCGAACGCGACCATCGCGGCGTCGCGTACGAGGTCAGGATCTGTTCGGGCCCCGGTCCGCGGACGATCGCCGGACCGGCCGGTCCGCGGATCGGCGCGCCGTACGGGCTCGACGCCCTCGCGGACGCGGACGTCGTGCTGATCCCGGGCCACGACGGCTACCGGGACGCGCCGCCTGCCGGCGTCGTGCCGGCACTGCGCGCGGTGGCGCGACGGGGCGGCCGGATCGCCGCCGTCGACACCGGGACCTTCACGCTCGCCGCGACCGGACTCCTGAACGGACGCCGCGCCACCACCAATCGACGCCGTACCGACGAACTGGCCGAGCTGTATCCGGACATCGACGTCGATCCGCTCGGCATCGCGATCGAGGACGGCCCCTTCCTCACCGCGGCGGGCGTGTTCGGCGGCATGGACGTCTGTCTGCGCCTGCTCGCCCACGATCACGGCCGGCGGGTGGCCGACGCGACGAGCCGGGAACTGATCACCCCGCTGCACGTGTACGCCGACGACGTCCAGGAGACCATCGCCCGGCAGGTCGCCGCGACCGTCGGCCTGGAGCCGACGCTGCGCTGGATGCGCGCGCACCTCCACGATCCGCTCACGCTCGCCGACCTGGCCGCGCACGCCCGTACCGGTGCGGGCAGCCTCACCCGCCGCTTCCGCGCGCACACCGGCCTCAGCCCGCTGCAATACCTCCTGCGCATGCGCCTGGAGGAGGCCCAACGCATGCTCCGGGAAACCGACATCCCCGTCGAGGAGATCGCGTACCGCGCGGGCTTCGTGTCGCCGGTCGCCATGCGCCGGCACTTTCGCGCGCTGACCGACTCCACCCCGCGCGCCTACCGGAGTGCCCACCGTGCCGCCGGCGACCGCCCCGCGCGCCGGCTCGACGCCGACTGACATCCGGGCCACGCGGCACCCGGCCGTCGTGCCGCGCTACTTGGCCTCGGCGTAGGTGTGGGTCGCCGTCGGGACCAGGGGCAGCAGGACGGGGGTGTCGCCGAAGACCAGGGTTCGGGCCTCCTCCGCGGCCTCGGTGATCGCGGCGGATACCGCGTCGGTCAGGTCGGCGGGGCTGTGCACCACGAACTCGTCGTGTTGGAAGAAGACCAGATGCGGGCGGCCCGACGGGGACGCGTCGTAGCGGGCGAGCCGGCGGCGCAACGCGGCGAGCAGGGCCAGTGCCCAGTCGGCGGCACTGGCCTGGATGACGAAGTTGCGGGTGAAGCGACCCCGGGCGCGCGTCGATCGGGCGCCCGCGTCGTCGGTGCGGTCGGCGTTGGGTTCGCCGCTCGCGCCGCCCTCGGCGAGGTCGAGCCAGGCGGAGGACGGCGGCGGGCAGGTGCGCCCGAGGCGCGACCGTACGATGCCGCCCTCCTCGCCGGTGCGCGCGGCGGCCTCGACGTAGCCCATCGCGTCCGGATATCGCCGCCGCAGGGTGGTCAGGAGCGGGCCGATGTCGCCGCTGGTCTGCCCGTACATCGCGCCGAGCAGGCCGAGTTTGGCCTTGGCCCGATCGCCCTGGAAGGCGGCCTTGGCCAACGCCTCGTACAGGTCGCCGGCGGCGGCCGAGCGGGCCAGCCCGGCGTCCCCGGACATCGCGGCCAGCACGCGCGGCTCCAACTGCGCCGCGTCGGCGACCACCAGCCGCCACCCGGGGTCGGCCACCACCGCGCCGCGCAGGACGCGCGGGATCTGCAGCGCGCCGCCGCCGCGACCGGCCCAGCGGCCGGTGACGACGCCGCCGACCACGTACTCGGGGCGGAATCGGCCGGCGCGTACCCAGGTGTCCTGCCACGCCCATCCGTGCGCGGCGTGCAGGCGGGCGAGTTCCTTGTACCTGATCAACAGCGCGGCGGCCGGGTGGGCCACGTCGCGCAGGTACCAGGTGCGGGTGGAGGTCAGTCGTACGCCCTGATCGGCGAACGCCTTCATCACCTGCGGATGCGAATCGGGGTTGAACGCCCGCCCGCCGAGCGCCGCGCGCAGTTGCTCGGCCAGGTCGACGAGGTGTTGCGGCGGCGCGCCCGCGACCCGGGGCCGGGCGCCGAGCAGTTCGGTGAGCAGCGCGTCGTGGACGTCGACCCGCCAGGGCAGCCCGTCGGCCGCCATCTCCGCCGCGGCCAGCCCGCCCGCCGACTCGGCGGCGACCAGGAGCCGGAAGCGGGAGCGCCGGGCGGCGTCCTCGATCGTGTCGATGCGGCGCACCTGGTCGGCGTGCACCGCCACCACGGCCTCCAGCGCGTCGACGCCGGCGGGCAGCCGCAGCCGATCGGGGACGAACAGGCTGTCCTGCGCGTCGGCGACGCCGATCGGCAGGTCCTCGGGCACCGGCAGGCCCTTCAGCCGGGCCCAGGCCGCGCCCAGCGAGCGGGGTTCGCCGATCCGCTCCTCGTGTGCGAGCAGCAGCGACTCGACCAGCGCGAGGTCGTGACAGCGGCTCACCCGGGAGGGCGACAACGGCGCGTAGGCACTCTCCGCCGAGGCCCACACCCACCGAGGCGGCACCGGCGCGGCCTCGAAGTCGGCTACCGCCGCGACCAGATCGGCCACGTGGACGGCCGCACCGAGCGGCACCCCGTCGTCGCCCAGCGGCCGCAGCCGCCCCCCGTGCCCGTAGGCGTCGGCCGCCACGGCCACTCGAGGCGCCCTCACCCGCACCACGCCCCCGGCCCGGCCCGGTCGACCCAGGCACGGCACACCCCGCACCGAGTCGAACCCACGGCCGACCTCCTCTCACCGCACCGAATACGCACGAACCACCCACAAGCGACAAGACCGCCGACCGACGAACACTACCCGGCACCCCCGACAGACACGGCACCGACGCGAACGAGGCGCGGAGGCGCGGAACGGGTGGTCAGGGGGAGGTCGCGTAGCGGACGGCGGCCGCGGTGGCGCGGTCGTGCAGGGACGTGCGCAACGACCGGGGGGCCAGGGCCTCGGCGTCCGGGTCGAGTTGCCACAGGGCCCACTCGGCGTGGCGGGCGTCCTGGAAGGTCACTTCCAGGCGCAGTCGGCCGTCCGCCTCGGGCTCTTCGGCGCGCACGGCCAGCGCGGTGGCCAGCAGTTCCTCCCGCCGCGCCGGGTTCACCCGTACCAGTACGGCGAATTGTTCGTCGGCCAGGAACTGCGCGCAGCGTTCGCGCCAGACCCGGTCCAGGTCGACCCGGTTCGGCCGCTGCGCCGGTTCGGGAAGTTCCTCGGCGGCCAGCACCCGGGACAGCCGGTACGTGCGGTCCTCGCCGGATCGGGTGGCCAGCAGATAGCCCCGATCGCGCACGGTGACCAGGCCGATCGGGTCCACCGTGCGCCACTTCGGCTCCCGACCCGCGGCCGCGTAGTGGATCCGGAGCCGGTGTCCGGCCAGCACCGCGCGCCGGACCTCGATCATCGCCGTACCGGGCACCTCCTCGGCCGGCGACCGGCGCGAGAGCAGGTCCGTCTCGGGCTCGACGAGAAACCGCTGCGCCGCGTCGTTCGCGGTGGCCCGATGGCTTTCGGGCAGTGCGTCGACCACCTTGCGCATCGCCGAGGCGAGTGCCGACCCGAGGCCGAACACCTGCTCGCCGCGCCCCGATCCGGCGGCGAGCAGGGCAAGGGCCTCGTCGTGGTTCAGTCCGGTGAGCTCGGTCCGGAAACCGGGCGACAACACGAACCCGCCGTGCCGACCGCGCTCGGCGTACACCGGGACGCCGGCCGCGGACAGCGCCTCGATGTCGCGCAGCACCGTGCGCGTGGACACCTCCAGCTCGTCGGCCAGCGTGGCGGCGGTCAACCGACCGCGCCGACGCAGCAACAACACCAGCGAAACCAACCGATCGGCGCGCACCTCGAGAATTTTATCGGAATACATGACCGAGGATGTCGTGATTCATTGCGAGGCTCTTCCCCACGACGTCGGAGCCGGCCGTCGGGCCGGCGGACGTACGTACTTGCGACACACACGAATGGAGCCGACGTGGCGATGGAACGAACGGCAGTCAACCCGGTGACGTGGTCGACGGAGCTCGGGTTCAACCAGGGAGAGGTCGTCTCCGGGCACACCCGGACCCTGTACTGCTCCGGGCAGACCGCGATGAGCGCCGAGGGCAGGCCCGAGCACGACGGCGACATGGCGGCGCAGTTGACGCTGGCCCTCGACAACCTGGAGGCCGTTCTCGGCGAGGCCGGCATGTCCCTCGCGAACCTGATCCGGCTCAACGTCCACACGACCGACGTCGATCTGCTCTTTCGGCACTACGGCGTGCTGGCGTCACGATTGGGTGCCGCCGGGGTGGCGCCGACCACCACGATGCTCGGGGTGACCCGGCTGGCGATCCCAACCCTGATGGTCGAACTCGAGGGGACCGCGGTCGCCTGACGCGACCTCGGCGCCGGGTGGGGGCGGGCCACGAATCGCGGGGGGTTAGGTTCGTACGCGGAGCGGTCGGTCGCCGCCGTGCCCCGGTGGCATCGATCGACCGCGGTCTCGTCGTCGTTGTGAGGAGTGCGTTCCATGGCTCGTGTACCTTCCGCCGCCGTTGCCGCCGCCGGGTTGGTCGGCGGGTACGCGGTCGCCCGTTATACGAAGCGGCGGCCGCTCGGCGGCGCGGTGCTCGCCGCGGCGGGTGCGGTGGCGGCCAAGGGGTGGCGGGAGCGGGCCGGTACGCCGACCGCCGCCGCGCTGACCGGGCTGTACACGGTCGCGTTCGGCGCCTCGCACCCACTCGCGAAGAGGATCGGCGCCTGGCCCTCGGTGTTCGCGGTGGCCGGCACGGTGGCCGCCGCCTCGTACGTACTCGCGGACCGCAGGGCATAGGAGGGCATCGAGCGGGGCGTCGCCGCCCCCGAACGAGGGCACGCCACGCGGGTCGCGTGGCGTGCCCTCCGGCACGTCAGCCGGCCCTGCGGTGCGGGGTGGGGCGGGGTTCCGGGGAGTCGTAGCCGACTTCGTCGGCCTCGCGCAGGAGTGCGATCAGGTCGCTTCGGGCCCTGGCGACGCGTGAGCGTACGGTGCCGATCGGGCAGCCGGCGATGACGGCCGCCTCGGCGTAGCCGAAGTCGAGCACCTGTGTCAGTACGAAGGCCTCGCGTCGGGCCGGATGCAGCGCGCCGAACAGGTCGTCGAGGGCCAGGCCCTCGTCGAAGCCGGGACGGGTGATGTCCTGGCGGCGCTCGGCGACTTCCACCCAGTCCTCGACGGCGGCGGTACGGGGTCGCGCGGCCGCCGCACGATAGCGGTCGACGACGGTTCGTCGGGCGATGGACAACAACCAGGTCCGGACCGAGGACGCCCCCGTGAAACGCGGCAGCGCCGTCCAGGCCCGCAGGTACGTCTCCTGGGTGAGGTCGTCCGCGCTCTGGACGTCGGTCAGGTACGCGACGAAGCGCCACACGTCGCGATGCGTGCCCCGGACGAAGTCGTCCACGGCCTCCGGGTCACCGGCCGCGCCGGCGAGGGCCCTCGCGGTCAGGTCGAAGTCGGGCATGGAATCCCCCGACCGGCGGGAGTCGAGCGGGGTCACCGAGGCGGTGCGCTCGCCGCGCGAGGCTTCGGGCGCACGGGACGGGTCGGGCGTGGGGTGTGCGGTACGGCGCCCCGCGGGGCGCAACATCACGGTCGTCGCGAGCCCCGAACCGGCGGGACGCCTCGGGTCGGGCGCGGGCGCCGACGGCAGTGCCGACAGCGCCGGCGGTCGGTGGTCGGGCCGGTGTTCGGAGCGGTGTTCCGATCGGGTGACAGGGTGGAGAGCAGACATGGTCCACGTCCTCGTCGAGCGGGCGGCGATCGATCGGCGCCGGGCGGATCGATGCCGAGCGGGTGGAGGGGCGCGCACCGGGAGCCGAGCGCGGCGGTGCCTGCGACTCGGACTCGACGACGGTGCGGTGGAGCACCCGAGGACACGCCGACCCACACCCGTGACGCGGCACCGGGCCGGTCCGATCGGGTCGAGCCGGATCCGACGCCGGGCGTGCCGACGGGAGGGGTGGCGGCGTCGCGGATCGGGACGACGCCCGCCCGTTCCCGACGCCCGGGGCGGCCGCGACCACGTCGCGGACCGCGCCGGGGCGGCGGGAACCGGGGAACGTTTCCCGGTCACGACACCGGCGTCACCCGGGTGATCGGTACGCCTGAATCCACCGACCGCGACGCGCCGACGCGCCCGGGACGCGCCCGGATCGGGCGGGGTCACCGCGCCGAAGGCACGACGGACCCGGCCGTCCCGCGCGGTCGTGCGTGGGCCGGAGCGCACATCGGTGGACGTCGGTGGACGTCAGGCGTACAGCGCCGCCGGCGGCCCTCGACCCGGTAGCGGTCGGCTGACCCACTTGGGGACGGCCCGGACCCGACGCCGGCTCGCCCTCGGCATCGCGGGGCGGCCGGCGGCGATCGGCGACGTCCAGGCGCCGACCAGCGCGAGCACCACGGTGCCCGCCATCGTGGCGAGCAGGCGCAGCAGTCGGAAGACCGCCTTCTCGCCGTGCCGCAACCACAGGCCGCACCCGAGCGCGGCGAGCACGTGTGCGGCGAACATCCCGGTACCGCCGTGTCCCAGAACGGACATCAGCGCACCGTCGTGGTTCATCCCGCCCATCCCGGAACCGGCACTCGCCGTGTGGTGCCCACCGGAGCCGGACGCGGGTCCGCCGAAGCCGGCCGCCGCCGGGGACTGTCGGGCCAGGTCCGGGTCCAACCGCATCCGGGTCAGCAGTTCGGCCACCGAGTGGGTCGGCGCGTCACCGGGGCGGTCGTCGTTGCACAACAACACCTGGAGCCACTGGGACCGAAAGCGGGCCGCGCCGGTCGGCTCGGGAACCGGTTGCCGGGCCAGTGTGAACAACGTGTGCAGACCGGCCTGGGCGGCCAGTACGGCGGCCGTGATCGCGCCCAGACCACGTTCGCGATCGGCCACGGCCCAGGCCAGTACGCCGATCCCGACCCCGGCCCCGACCGGGGCGACCCAGTGCACCGGGGCGTCGGACATCAGTGTGTGCCCGAACAGCGCGAGCAACACACAGACCACCGCGAACATCGCGGCGCGAACGGCTCGAAGCACGGACCGGGCAGGCATGGTGACCCTCATGTTCCCATCCGCGCACGCCGATCGGACCCGGGGGTGGCCGCCCACTTCCCGAACTTCTCCCGAACCCCGCCGAAACCCGGACCGAACTCCACCCCGGATCCGCCCGGAACCCGATCGGAACCGGCACACGATCGGCGCGGAATCGACGTCGAGGGCGACAACCCGCCACCGTGTGCCCCGAGTCCGCGTCGTCCCGGCCGTCCCCCGGGAGTCCGCGTGAATCGTGTCGTGCGGGAACCAGGCATGATCGCCGACCGACTACCGGGATGCCCTCGCCCGCCGATCGATCCCTGGAGCCCGATTTCATGCCCGTGTTCGCCGGTGGACCCGACCCCCGGGATCGCTCCCGGCATCCGCGCCCGCGCCCGCCGTTCCGTCCGCCGACCGGCGAGATCACCGGAGTTGCCGGAGATGCCGGGATCACCCCGGATTCGCCCTCGCGTCGGACGGCGACGTCGCGCCGGGCCGCTTCGGCGCCCGGAACGGTGCTCGCCTTCCTGGGCCTGCTCGCGGTGCTGTTCGTCGTCGCGTTCACGATCGGCCGCCAGGCCGGCCCGGTGGCGCCCGACCTGCGCGAGCCGGGCCGGCCCGGGGCGCCGGTCAAGATGGGCGACGAGGGCGGCGGCCACGGCCGGATGGGTCTCGGCGAACCCGACGGCGGTCCGCGCAGCCCCGGCGCCGCCCTGTGACCACCTCCACCCGACCGATCACCACCGACGTGACCGTGTCCGGCATGACCTGCGGGGCCTGTGTGCATCGGGTCGAGCGTCGGCTGGCCAGGCTCGACGGCGTCACCGCCACGGTCAACCTGGCCACCGGGCGGGCCCGCGTCGTGCACCCCGCGTCCCTGCCGGTGATCGACGTCCTCGCGGCCATCACCGCCGCCGGCTACGAGGCGACGGTGGCCGGCCCCACCCCCGCGGGCGCCGCCGCGACCGGCCCGGCCGCCGAGGCGATCGACCGCGGTCGGCGCGATCTCCTGATCGTCGCCGCGCTGGCGCTGCCCGTACTGGTCCTGTCGATGGTGCCCGCCTGGCAGTTCACCAACTGGCAGTGGTTGTGCCTGACGCTCGCCGCGCCGGTGGCCACGTGGGGCGCCTGGCCGTTCCATCGCCGGGCCCTGCACGGACTGCGCTACGCGGGCGCGACCATGGACACCCTGGTCAGCCTCGGCGTCCTCGCCGCGTTCGGCTGGTCCCTGTGGGCCCTGTTCGGTGGCGGCGCCGGCGAGCCCGGGATGCGGATGCCCTTCACCCTGCTGCCGCCCGCCGCCGGCGACGAGGCGCACATGTACCTCGAAGTCGCCGTCGCCGTGCCGCTGTTCGTCCTGCTCGGCCGCCGGCTGGAGGACCGCGCCCGGACCCGGACCGGCTCCGCGCTGCGCGAGTTGGCCGCGCTCGTCCCGGACCGGGTCGCCGTCCTGCATCCGGGGCCCGGCGGCAAGACGGTCGAGGTGACCGTGCCGACCGCGTCCCTGACGGTAGGTCAGGTGTTCGTGGTCCGGCCCGGCGACCGGGTACCCGCCGACGGCGTCGTGGTCGACGGCCGCTCCGCGCTCGACGTGTCCCACCTGACCGGGGAAAGCCGCCCGATGGAGGTCGGCCCCGAAGACCGGGTCCCCGGCGGCAGCGTCAACGAGGGCGGCCGGATCACCGCGAGGGCCACCGCGGTCGGCGCGGACACCCGCCTCGCCCGGATCACCGCCGCGGTG
This sequence comes from Embleya hyalina, assembly GCF_003967355.1. Classification (GTDB taxonomy): domain Bacteria; phylum Actinomycetota; class Actinomycetes; order Streptomycetales; family Streptomycetaceae; genus Embleya; species Embleya hyalina. The sequence continues at coordinate 100,247 of NZ_BIFH01000016.1, forward strand.
GAGGAGGCCCAGGCCGGCAAGACCGGCGCGCAGCGCCTCGCCGACCGCATCGCGGGCGTGTTCGTCCCGTCCGTACTGGCCACCGCCGTGACCGTGCTCGGCTTCTGGCTCGGCGCCGGCGGCGACCCGCAGGCCGCGGCCGGCGCGACCATGGCCGTCCTGGTCGTGGCCTGCCCGTGCGCCCTCGGCCTGGCCACGCCCACCGCGATCCTGGCCGCCACCGGGCGCGGCGCCCGGCTCGGCGTACTGATCCGCGAACCCGCCGGCCTGGAACGCCTGCGCCGCGTGGGCACCGTCGTGGTCGACAAGACCGGCACGCTGACCACCGGCGGCATGAGCCTGCTGCGCCACGTGGCCGCCCCCGACGTCGACCCGGGCGAACTGCTCGCCCGGGTCGGCGCGGTCGAGTCCGCGTCCGGGCATCCGATCGGCCGCGCGCTGGCCCGCGCGGCCGGCGAGCGCGTCGGCACACTGCCGCCGGTCGCCGATTTCGCCGCGGAGCCCGGGATCGGCGTACGCGGCCTCGTGGACGGCTCGCGGGTGGCCGTGCTGCGCCCGGGCGTCGAGGACGTCACGGCGCTGCCCGCCCGCCTGCGCGCGGCGCTGTCCGAGGCGGACGCCGCCGGGGACACCGCGGTCGTCGCGACGGTCAACGGCGTGCCGGCGGGGGTGCTGGTCCTGGGCGACTCGGTACGCCCGGAGGCCGCCGGCGCGATCCGGGCGCTGGATCGGCTCGGCGTCACGGTGATCCTGGCCACGGGCGACCGTCCGGGCCCGGCCCGGGCGGTGGCCGACGCGGTGGGGATCGACGAGGTGCTGAGCGAGTTGGACCCGCACGACAAGGCCGAACTCGTCCGCGGCCTGCGGCAGGACCACCCCGGACGGGCCGTCGCGGTGGTCGGCGACGGCATCAACGACACGATCGCGCTCGGCGAGGCGGACCTGGGCATCGGCATGGGCGGCGGCACGGCGGCGGCGATCGGCGTCGCCGACGTGACGCTGGTGCGCGACGACCTGAGCGCGCTGGCCGACGCGATCCGGCTCTCCCGGCGCACGACCGGGACGATCCGGGCCAACCTCGGCTGGGCGTTCGGCTACAACGTGGTGCTGATCCCGATCGCGGTGACCGGGCTGCTCAATCCCATGCTCGCCGCCGCCGCGATGTCGGTCAGCTCCCTCGCGGTGGTCACCAACAGCCTCCGGCTGACCCGATTCCGGGCCGGCCGCCCCGACGACGCGAAGCGGGACCGGACATGAAGCCCCCGACCGTACCGAAGCCCGTGGCCGCGCTGAAGTCCGTCGCGGGCCCCGTCCTGGCCGCGGCCCTCGCGCTGACCCTGCTCACCGTCTGGACGGCGACCGGCCGCGCCGGTACCGCGCCCAAGCTCTCCATCAGCGACGGTCGGGTACACCTGGCCACCAACGCCGACGCCACCTCCGCCTACTTCACCATCCGCAACACCGGCGACGCCAACGACGAACTCGTCTCCGTCAGCACACCCATCACCACCGACGTCGGCTTCAGCTTCCACACCTACACGGGCTACGCCGGCCGCATGTGGATGACCAAGGCCCTGCCGATCCCGGCCAACGGCCTGCTCGGCATGACCGCGAGCGGCGCGAACATCATGCTCGGCACACCCCCCAGACTCACCCCCGGCCAGACCATCCCCTTCACCCTCCGCTTCCGGCACAGCCCACCGATCCACACCACGGCCGTGGTGATCCGCCCGGGCACCTGGACCCCGGGCCGCACCTCCTGAACCGAGATCGCTCGATGATCCCCGGCGTGATGGGTCCACACCCACCCGACGACCGACGAAGCCGAAGCCGAAGCCGGCCGGCGCATGTCCTTCCACCAGGCCACTCCCACCCCCGACGACACCGACCGCTAAGGGGAGGCGGGGCTTCGCACCTCGGCGGTCGAAGTGGCCGTTCCCCGGACCCGGGTCAGTCCCACGCCCGCGAGCACCACGATCATGCCCGCCACCACCCGTACGCTCAGCGGCTCGTCCAGGACGATCGCACCCAGGGTCACCGACACCACCGGCAGGAGGTAGCCGACCGTCGCCGCCGCCGTCGGGCCCTCGTCGGCGATCAGCCGGGAGTTGAGGTGGAAGGTGACGCCGGTACCCAACACGCCCAGGACGATCACCGCGATCACGGCGGTCGTGGTCGGCCCACCCGGATGCGCGGGGCCGGCCGGGAGGGCGAGCGCGGTCAGCCCGGTCGCGCACACCAGTTGCGCGGCCGAGAGCGCGAGCGGCGCGCCACCGCGCCCGATCAGGTGCCGGTCCATGTAGGCGAACGCGACCGCGTACCCGAGGGCCGCGCCGAGCAGGGCGAGTGCGCCGCGACCGGTCGCACCGCCGTGCTGCCAGGGCGCGAAGATCAGCAGCGTGCCGGCGAAGCCCAGGACCAGGCCGAACAACCGCGTCGCGGGCAGCCCGCGTTCGGTGCCGATCGCGATGCCGATGGCCAGTGACCAGAGCGGGGTCGTGGCGTTGAGGACACCCGCCACGCCGGAGTCCACGGTCTGCTCGCCGACCGCGAAGAGGAAGAACGGCACCGCGTTGCAGAACAGCGCGGCCACGACGAGGTGCCCCCAGGTGCGCCGATCACGCGGGAGCCGCTGCCGCGCGGACCGGGCGAGCGCCAAAAGCGCCAGTGCCCCCAGGGCGCAGCGCACGACGGTGATGTGCAGCGGCGCCAACCCCCCGTTCAACGCCACCTTGATCCACAGGAAGCCCGACCCCCAGAGCAGGGCGAGAACCACCATCCGCACGAGCGTCGCGCGCGAGCCACCCGGCACTGTTCGCCTCCGAAGCAAAGGGATCAAGGGAATCAACGGGATTTTTTACGGTGTCGCATCCCATCACTTAAGACAAGCGACAATGTCTGCATGAACCTTTAAGCTTCACTACATGATTGACGTCCGGCGTATGCAGACCCTTCGAGCGGTGGTCACCAGCGGCTCGGTCACCGCCGCCGCGCGCAACCTCGGCTACACGCCCTCCGCCGTGAGCCAGCAGATCGCGGCGCTGGAGAAGGAGGTCGGGATCGCGCTCCTGGAGCGCGTCGGTCGGGGTGTGCGGCCGACCGAGGCCGGGCGGTTGCTCACCGAGTGCGCGGTGGTCGTCGGCGCGCACCTCGCCCGGGCCGAGACCGCGCTGGCCGAGCTTCGGGCCGGGCGCGGGGGGCGGATCACGATCCACTACTTCGCCAGCGTCGGAGCGCTCCTGGTGGCCCCCGCGCTGGCCGCGTTGCGCCGCGAACATCCGGGCGTGCAGGTCGAGTTGCGGTTGTCCGAGCCGCTCGATCCGCTGGCCGAGGTGCGGGACGGGCGGGCCGACGCGGCGCTTGTGGTGTGGCCCGCCGACCGGCCGGTCGGCGATGATCTGCGGCTCGTGCACCTGCTCGACGTCCGGTATCGCGCGGTATTGCCCCCCGGGCATCGGCTCGCCGCGAAACCCGTGCTCGATCTGATCGATCTCGCCGACGAGCCGTGGGTGGCCAGTGAATCGCCGGGGCCGTGTCTGGACGTGCTGCTCGACGCGTGCGGTGCGGCCGGGTTCGGCCCGGACTTCGTGGTGGAGAGCCGGGACTACGCCACCGCCCAGGGTTTCGCGGCGGCCGGGCTCGGCATCGCCCTCGTTCCCGAATCGGCCCTGGACGCCCGGCCGTCGGCGACCGCGGTCCGCGAACTGCGCAACCCCGAGCCGGTCCGGCGAATCCACGTGGCGGTCCGCCGATCCGCGCCGCCGCAACCGGCGATGGACGCCTTCCTGGCCGGCCTGCGCGCGGCCGCGGCCACCACCTCGGCCGCGAACCCGCCCACTTCGCCGAGTCGCCCCGTCCACCCCACCCGGTGAGCGCCGCCCCGAACCGCTCACCGAGGCCGATCGGGGACAATGGGCGGATCGTCCCGAGCCGACCGCGACCCCGGCCCCGGCTCCCCCGCCCCGTCAGGAGTCCCCGCACCGTGCCCGAGCAGCGCGAACCCGCAGCACCCGGCCCCGACCCGGTCCTCGTCGGCGCGCGTGCCGAGGCCCTGCGCGCCGACTGCGCGAACTGCTTCGCGCTGTGCTGCGTCGCGCCCGCCTTCGCCGCCTCGGCCGACTTCGCCATCGACAAGCCCGCCGGCCGCCCCTGCCCCAACCTGCGCACGGACGACTTCGGTTGCGGCGTACACACGCGCCTGCGCACGATCGGCTTCACGGGCTGCACCGTCTACGACTGCTTCGGCGCGGGCCAGAAGGTCGCCCAGGTGACGTACGCCGGCCGGGACTGGCGCCGGGCGCCGCACACCGCGCAGCAGATGTTCCGGGTCTTCCCGGTCATGCGCGACCTGCACGAACTGCTCCGCTACCTGAACGAGGCGCTGTCCCTGCCGGCCGCGCACCCGGTACACGCCGACCTCGGCGCCGCCTACGACGAGACCGAACGGCTGACCCTGGGCAGCCCCGCCGACCTGCTGCGGGTCGACATCACGGCGCTGCGCGAGCGGTACAACCCACTGCTCCTGCGCGCGAGCGAACTGACCCGCGCGGTCCTCCCGGGCCGCCGGAAGGACCGGCGCGGCGCGGACCTGATGGGGGCCCGCCTCAAGGGCGCCGACCTGCGCGGCGCGAACCTGCGCGGGGCGTACCTGATCGGCGCCGACCTGCGCGGAGCCGATCTGCGCCTGGCCGACGTGATCGGCGCCGACTTCCGCGACGCGGACCTGCGCGACGCCGACCTGCGCGACGCCCTCTACCTGACCCGGTCCCAACTCGACGCCGCCAAGGGCAACTCCCGGACCCGACTGGCCGATCCCCACACCCACCCCACCCACTGGACGCAGGCCCGGTGACACCCACACCCTCGGGTGCGCGCTCAGGGGTGGGTCGCACGGATCTGGTAGACGCCCGGGGCCACGCGGTTGGAGTGGCGGCGGGTCAGCGGGGCCAGAGTGTCCGGCCAGATCGTGGTGCGGGACCAGACGACCCCCGCCAGCAGGGGGAGGTCCAGGTGATCGACGTGGGACAGGTCGGTGTCGGAGGCGTCGATCGCCTCGGCGCGGATCTCCTCCTCCAGGCATGTGGCGAGGCGGGCCGCGGAGCCCGCCGCCGCGAGGGCGGCCGTGGCCGGGATCGTTCGGCCCGGCTCGGCCGATGCGCGTAGGCGTCGCTGCGCGGCGTCCAGGGCGCGACCGCTCTCGGCCAGGGCGGTGCCCAGGGCCTCGGCGAGTGCGCCCGGTCGCGGCGGGACGGGAGTCGGGAGCAGGGTGAGGCGGTTGCCCAGGCAGCGGGCCTGACCGGCGGCCAGCGACAGGGCGATCAACGCCTCCGCCCGGCGGTACCGGCCGTCGCCCCGGCACGGCGTCTCCAGCACCCGGAACGCCCGGCCCACCGCCGCCCGATGCCCGAGGACCCGCTCGCGGATGTCCCGGGTCCGCGCCCGCAGCACGATCGCGGTCCGCACCGGGCAGCGGTCCGGCGACACGAGCGACTCCGCGCTCGCGGGCGGCCCCTGCTCGTACCGGTCGCACAGGACCCGGCCCAACTCGTCGCCCAGGTGCCGCCAGGCCCGGCGTTCGGCGGCCGGGTCGGCGTCCCGGTCCGCGGTCGACAACGCGCGCAGGTCGCGCTCGGTGAAGACACGTCGTTCCTCGTCGGAAATGCTCATCGAGCCGCCTCCTGCTGTCGCAAGTCGAACCGCCACGTCGAACCGCACGTCGAGCCGGGGGGCCGAACGGAAAGGGGTCGAAACAGAACGCCGAACACGACGGATCGGGCACCCGAACCGAGTGCGAACGAACACGGGCACGAACCGAACACGAACGACGAGGGCGAGCACGAAGGGCGGCCACGAACTCTCCGGCACCGGGCCCGGAGTCGCACGTGGCCGGCACGGCCGGCGGACGGATCCAGGGAATGAGAAAGGTGCTTTATACACAAAGCTGCACGCATATCCTCGCGCTTCAACGTATCAGCCGTCCCCGGTTTGCTCCATGGATACGACACCCACGGTCACGTCCCGGATCTTCCGCGTCACCGATATCCGCCGGGCGCACGCATGGCGCGCGTCGAGCGCACGTCGAGCGCGCCCCGGGTACCCGCCCGGAACCCGAGCCGCGCCCGCACCGCCCGTCCCCGCGCGCGCCCGCCCACACCCTCCCCGAGACTGGAGGGATACCCCGGACCCGACCCCGGGAGGGCAGCCGCATGGCAATCGTCGTGGCCGAGAAGACCATGTCGTTGGACGGATTCGTCGCCGACCCGTCGGACGGCGTCGAGGACCTGTTCGGGTGGTACTCGAACGGCAACGTGGAGATCCCCACACCGGGTTCGGGGCCGACCTTCCGTACCTCCGAGGCGAGCGCCCGCCATCTGCGCAAGACGCTGGTCGACGCCGGGGCCGTCGTCGCCGGCCGCCGGCTGTTCGACCTCACCGACGGGTGGGGCGGCAGCCATCCGATCGACGTGCCGGTGTTCGTGGTCACCCACCACGTCCCGCACGAGTGGGTCGCCGCGCATCCGGACGCGCCGTTCACCTTCGTCACCGCCGGGGTGGCCGACGCGGTCGCCCGAGCCCGGAAGGCGGCCGGCGACCGCACCGTGGGCATCGGCGGCGCCGACATCGTGCGCCAGTGCCTGAACGCGGGCCTGGTCGACGAGATCGTGGTGAACCTGGTACCGGTCCTGCTCGGCGCGGGCATCCGCTTCTTCGACCACCTCGCGCACACCCCGATCGAGTTGGAGGCGACCCGGGTGATCGAGGGCCGACGGGTGACCCACCTGTACTTCCGGGTGGTCGGGCCCGGTTGACCGCGCCCGCCCGATCACGGCGCCCGCAGCACCTCCGCCAGCGCGTCCAGCGTGCCCGGCCAGGCGTGGCCGGGCGAGGCCGCGAAGCCGACCAGGACGCCCTCCTCGGGAGCCGGCCCGTGCCACAACTCGCGTACGCCGCGCAGCGCCATCCCGCACGCCGCGGCGCGCGCGAGCACCAGGTCCTCGTCCGGCCCGCCCGGCGGCAGCGTCATCAGCACGTGCAGCCCGGCCGCCACCCCGCGGAACTCCGGCCCGGAAGCGGTCCGTTCGGCACCGAAGCGGCGCACGAGCAGGGCCCGTCGACGGCGATAGCTCAGCCGGGCCGCGCGCACGTGCCGCTCGTAGTCGTGCCGGTTCAGCAGATCCGCCAGCACCAACTGGCCCAGCCCCTGGGATGCCAGTCGGCCCGGTGCTTGGCCCGCACCACCGGTTCGACCAGGTGTGCGGGCAGGGCCAGCCAGGCCAGCCGCAGTCCCGGCCCCAACGTCTTGGACACCGACCCGCAATACGCCACATGCTCCGGCGCCATGCCCTGCAACGCGCCGACGGGCTGCCGGTCGTAGCGGAACTCGCCGTCGTAGTCGTCCTCGACGATCAACGCGCCGCTCGCCCGCGCCCACGCGCACACCCGGTGTCGGCGTCCGGGTCGCAGCGGCACGCCCGTCGGATACTGGTGCGCCGGCGTCAACACCACGGCGCCGAGCGCCGGATCGGCCAACCGCTCGAAACGCGCGCCCTCGGCGTCCACCGGCAGCGGCACCACCGCCGGCCCGGCGCGCCGGATCACGTCCCGATACACGTTGTGCCCGGGGTCCTCCATCCCCACCACACGCACCCCGGCCTCGGCCAGGACGCCCGCGAGCAGCCCGATCGACTGGTAGAAGCCCGAGGTGATCACGATGCGATCGGGCGTGGTCAGCACGCCTCGGGTGCGGCCGAGGTGTTCGGCCAGCGCGGTGCGCAGTTCGAGCCGGCCCTGCGGGTCGCCGACGCCGTGCACCGCGAGCGGCGCGGCGGTGGTGAGCACCCGACGGGTGGAGCGCAGCCAGGCGGCGGTCGGGAAGGCCGACACGTCCGGCAGGCCGGGACGCAGGTCGAAGCGGGGCGGGGCGGTCTCCGGCCCGCCGTGTGCGGCCGCGGGCACGGCCGGTCCGGGCATGTCGGCGACCCGGGTGCCGGCTCCCCGACGGGTGATCAGGAAGCCTTCGGCGACCAGCTGGTCGTAGGCCGCGGTGACCGTCCCGCGCGCGAAGCCCAGGTCGGCGGCGAGCCCGCGCGTGGACGGCAGCGGGGCACCGGGCGCCAGCCGCCCGCCGCGGATCGCCGCCCGCAGGGCTCGCTCCAGACCGACCCGGCGGCCCTCGGCGGTGTCGACGTCGACGTGCAGGTCGATCGCGGCGGCCGCACCGCCCGCCTCACCCACCGCGCTCACGAACCGGACCAATCCTTCGGCATTTCACTGGATCTTAACCCTGGTCCGGTGGCCCGCGTAGCGTCTACGTCATCACGACCGGTTACACCGGAACGACGTTTCCCCTCGCCTCCAAGGACCGCCCGATGATCGTGTTCGCGCATCTCAGTGACACCCACCTCGACGGCGGCCGGCGGGCCGCCGAGCGCACCCGCGCGACGATGGAGCACCTGAACGCGCTCCCCTTCGACCTGGACGCGGTCCTGGTCACCGGCGACATCGTGGACCGGGGCCTGCCCGCCGAATACGACGAGGCCCGCAAGGCGTTGGCGTCCAGGCACCCGCTGCTGATCCTGCCCGGCAATCACGACGTACGCGGACCGTTTCGCGAGGGGCTGCTCGACGAGCCCGACGACGACGCCCCGATCAACCGGGCACATCGCACCGAGCGCGCCGTGTACGCGCTGTGCGACTCGTCGATCCCGGGCCGCGACGACGGGCTGATCGCCGACGAGACGCTGACCTGGTTGACCGGGGTGCTGGACGAAACCCCGTCCTCCGTACCGGTGTTCGTGGCCTTCCACCACCCGCCGGTGGAGTTGGGCATCCCGACCATCGACGCGATCCGCCAGTTCGGCGCGGACCGTCTCGCCGCCGTGGTCGCCGACCGGCCCAACGTGGCCGCGCTGCTGTGTGGACACGCGCACACGCCCGCGGCCACCACGTTCGCCGGCAAGCCGTTGATCGTCGCCCCGGGCGTGGTCTCCACCGTCAACCTGCCCTGGGAGCGCGCCGACGAGGACGCGCCGTTCGTCGCCGCGGACATCCCGCCGGCGCTCGCGTTCCACGTGCTGGACGACGCCGGGCGGCTCACCACACATTTCCGCACCGTGGTCTGATCGCCCGATAGCGTGCCACGGTACGCCAATCGGAGCGAAGGGGGCCGCTCATGTTCGAACGACGCCGGCAGGATCCGGGGGCCGCGGGCGGGGTCGGTTTCACGGCGGGCCCGGTGCGGGTGCTCGCGGCGGCGGGCAGCGTGGTCGGCACCCGGTATCGGGCCAACTTCGACGTGTTCGGCCTGGACCCGGACCTGCGCCTGGCCGCCGTGGTCGACGGCATGGGCGACGGGCCCGGGAGCACGGCGGCCGGACGGATCACGATGACCGGGTTCACCGAGACGGTCCGCCGGGCCGTGCACGGGGGCGGCGCGGCGGACCCGGCGGCGTTGCGGGCGGGCGTGGCCGGCGTCCAGGACCGGGTGCTGGCCGCGGCCCGCGACCTGGACGGGGTCACCGGCTGCACGCTCACCGCGCTGGTCGCCGACGCGGGCGCGGGGAGCGATCCCGAGGCCGCCGCGTGGCTGGTCCAGATCGGCGACTCGCGCGGGTATCGCCTGCGGGCCGGATACCTGGAGTTGCTGACGGTGGATCACACCGAGGCGTGGTTGGGCGCGGTCTACGGCTGGTACGCGGCCGACTCGCCGGAGGCCGGCGCCGCGCGCTATCGGCTCGGCCGCTACCTCGGACACCCCGGTCGGCCCGAACCGGACGTGCTCAACGTGACGTTGCGGCCGGGCGACGTGTACCTGCTGTGCACCGACGGCGTCGCCGAACAGTTGGATTACCACACGCTCGGCCGACTGCTCGCCGCGCCGGAGGCGCCCGCGGGGATCGTCGACCGCCTGCTCACCGCGACCCTGGACGCGGGCGGCCACGACAACGCGACCGCGATCGTGCTCCGCGTGCGGGAGTCGGCGGCGGGGCCGACGCGCTGACCGCACGGCGGTGCGAAGGTTGCCGTCGGGACCGAACACGGATCGGATTCGTGCGAGGATTCCCGGACATGCGGTAGTCGCCCCCCGAGCGAAGGACGAACTCCCATGCACGACGAGAAGATCGGCGAATACCTGGACCGGCTCGCCGACCGGGTGCCGGCGCCCGGCGGCGGAGCGGCGGCGGCGCTGCACGTCGCGCAGGCCACCGCGCTGCTCGGGATGGTGGCCCGCTACACCACGGGCGACCGGTACACCGAGCACGCCGGCTCGATCGCCGAGGTGATCTCGCTGACCGACGAACTGCGGGCCATGGCACTGCGGTTGGCCGAGGCCGACGCGGCCGCGTTCACCGCGGTGACGGAGGCGCACCGGCTGCCCCGGGAGAGCGCCAAGGAGGTCTCCGACCGGTCGGCGACCGTGGCCGCCGCGCTGATCGGCGCGGCCAAGCCGCCGGCCGAGGTGATCGTGGTGGCCTCGGCGTGTGTCGAACTGGCGGAGAAGCTGCTGCCGATCGCCAATCAAGCGGTGATCACCGACGTGGCCGCGGCGGTCGAGGCGGCGCGGGCGGCGGCGACCACGTCCCGGGTGAACATCGAGGTCAACCTCAACAGCATCAGGGACGAGCAGGTCCGGGCCGAACTCGCCGCGCAGACCGCCCGGGTGGACGAGATCACCAAGCGCGCCGACGAGGTCACCAAGGCGGTGCGGGCGGCGGTATCGGGCTGAGGCCGCGACCGGGGCGGAGTCGATTCCCACTCCGCCCCACGCACCCCACGCACCTCACCACCTCGCGACGCGGCGTCCCTCGTGCTCGTGCCAGCGGCCCGGGAGGTCGATGATCTCGGCGCCGGCGGTGATGAAGCGATCCGCGATGGCGCGGGCGCGCTCGGGGTCGAGCGAGAAGACCCACAGGCCGGGGATCAGGACGATACGGACGGCGCCGGCCAGCACATGGGCCAGCAGCTGTTCGAGGGCGGGTCGTTCCTCGCGCGAGGAGACACCGTTGTCCAGACACACCACCGGCCGGCTCAGCCCGATGCCCTGCGCGTACGCCGTCAGCGCGTTGCGGTGGGCGGCCATCTCCCACGGGTCACGCGGGTAGCACCGCAGGTAGGCGACCGGCGCGCCGACGTGCGGAGGGGAGACGGTCGTCATGGCGACTGATTCCTTTCCGGCGATCGGCACGGACCCGCGGTCCCGCCTGAGCGCAAGTCAACACCGTCCCGACCCCAGAGGTCTATACCAATATTGTCATTCCTGGGTAACTCCTGGGCATCGGCCCACCACGGCGGCCGTCCCGCCGCCCCCGTCGTCTCGCAACGACAAGTCGTACCGTGAAGGCATGAGCACCAACGACCCGGACGGGCCGGGTCCCGGGGGTGCCACCCCGAACGGGCCGGTCCCGTCCCAGCGCCGCCGACGCAAGCGCTACTTCGTGATGATGGGCGTGTGCCTGCTGCTGTTCCTGCTCGCCGGCACGGTGGTCTACCGCTGGTCGTTCCCGGCCGCCGCCGGCATGACGATCGTCGCGATGGCGATCCCCCCGTTCGCCGCGATCGTGGCCAACCGCCGCGAGCGGGGCGACCGCTGGTGGGACGAGTGACACACCCCGTCGGTCACGGATCGGTTCCGACGCGGTGACAACCCGGAAGGCGACGAACCATCGCCCCCTCCCGGTCCGTCCCTCCCGACGACCCGCGAACGCGCGGGTGTGTGGGGGAAGGGCGGAGATGGCCGGCGACGCGGGCATACATGCGGCACGACGGGGCGCGACGCTCCGGGACGACCCGCTCGGGCGAACGATCCCCGGCGAGCGCGCCGGTCTCGGCGAGCGCATCGACCCCGGCGGGGTGCGCCGACTCGGCGCCGCCGCCCGACAGGGGCTGCTCCTGCTGCTGCTCGTCGTGGTCGCGGCGGGCCTCGCCGCGGTGTACCCGGACCAGGCGCACCAGGCGTTCGACCGGTCGCGACCGGTCCTGGACCTGATGCTCGGCTCGCTCGGCGACGTGCGCTGAACCGGGCACGCCGGATGGGCGTGGTTCGACGGGAGAGCGGCAACCGCGCAGTAGGGTCGGTGGCCGAGCGGCCGGGCGGGGCCCGATCGCGCGAGTCGGGAGAGGACGTCGTCATGGCACCAGTCATCGCGGTCACCGGAGCGAGCGGGCAGATCGGCGGCCGGGTCGCCCGGCGGCTCGCCGAAGCCGGCGCCGCGCAACGATTGGTGGGACGTGATCCGTCCCGACTGCCCGAACTGACCGGCGCGACCCCGGCGCCGCCGGCGACCTACGCCGACGGCGAGGCGATGCGCCGGGCGCTGGACGGCGCGACCGCACTGTTCCTGGTCTCCGCCCGGGAGAGCGCCGATCGGGTCCGCGAGCACATCTCGGTCGTGGACGCCGCGGTCGCCGCCGGGGTCCACCGCGTCGTCTACGTGTCCTTCCTGAGCGCCGCCCCCGACGCCACCTTCACCTTCGCCCGCGACCACTGGCACACCGAACAGCACATCCGCGACTCGGGCCTGCGCCACACCTTCCTGCGCGACAGCCTGTACCTGGCCGGGCTGCCCGCCATGGTCGGACCCGACGGGATCATCCGCGGTCCGGCCGGCGACGGTCGGGTCTCGGCGGTGGCGCACGCCGACATCGCGGACGCCGCGGCGGCGGTCCTGCTCGGCGGCGACGCGCACGACGACCTCACCTACGACCTCACCGGCCCCGAGGCAATCACCCTGACCGAGGCCGCGGCGGTGCTCACCCGCTTCACCGGCCGGCCGATCGGCTACGTGCCCGAGACCCGCGACGAGGCCTACGCCTCACGCGCCCGGTACGACGCGCCGGCCTGGGAGATGGCCGGCTGGGTGACCTCCTACGAGGCGATCGCGACCGGCGAGATGAGCAAGGTCTCCAACGCGGTACCGATGCTCACCGGCCGCCCGGCGCAGAACCTGGCCGGCTGGCTGACCACCCACCCGCAATCCTGGAGCCACCTCAAGCCCTGAGCCCCGCCGGGCCGGCTTCGAGCCCCGGCGGCCGCGCCGCTCCCCCGACCGGCCGCGCCCGGGTGCGGGGCGCCGGGAGGACGGGTCTGCTGGGGCTATGCACCCCAGACACCCGATCATCGAGCTGACCGAGCTACTGATGCGCGAGACCGATCTGCCCCAGGATCGCGCGAGCGCTCTCGTACGCCGCATCTGGGACGCGGGCGTGGCCGAGGGCACCCGGCGGATGATGGACGACCTCGCCGCCGCCAACCGCGAGAGCGAGGAACTGCGCCGCGCCCTGGACGACGAGTGAGCCCGCCGGACCCGGAGGCGTGGTGTCCCCGCTCGGGGCCGGACCGGGACACCACGCCCGCCCGTGACGCGGAGCACGCGCCTACAGCGGCAGCGTGCCCGCGAGCTGGTTGACCTGGTTCAGGTTGTTGAGGCCGTCGGGATACACCGCACTGGGAACCCCGGCGACCCGGCCGGTGTTCGGAGTGGGCTCCTGCGCGGAGGCGGCGGACGCGCCGAAGGTCACGGCGAGAGCGGTGCCGGCCAGAGCGGCCGCGGTGATGCGCTTGATCATGCCCCACCCAACGAGGGGCCCGCCCACTTGGTCACCGCGCCGCGCGCCGGCGGGCCCCGGTTCACCTGTTCGGCGTCGGTAGCCCGTTCCCGAGGGGGAACCGGAGCACCGACACGGAGGAGGAGGGCCGATGCCGGCGGCGCACACGACCCACCCGGAACTGGCCGGATGGTGGCAGGACACCATGATCCGCGAGGGCCGGCTGCCGATGGCGCTGGCGTTCGCGTCGCTGCTGCTCACCTTCCTGATCACCCGCACCATCACCCGGCTGATCCGGGCCGGGCGCGGCCCGTTCCGCAACCTCGACAGCGGCGGGGTGCACATCCACCACGTGGTCCCGGGCATCGTGCTCGCCCTGATCGGCGGCTTCGTCGGCGTCGGGACCGGCGAACACCTGGTCGGCCGCGCAGTCGCGGGGGTGCTGCTCGGGATCGGCGCGGGGCTGGTCCTGGACGAGTTCGGGATGATCGTGCACCTGGCCGACGTGTACTGGTCCGAGCAGGGCCGGATCTCGATCGAGGCCACCGTGCTGACGATCGCCGCGGTCGGCCTGGCGGCGAGCGGGTTCGTGCCCTTCGACGCGCGGCCCGAGGGCGACAGCGTCGACGACCGGGTGGTGTGGCTGATCGTGCTGCTCCTGGACATCACCATGGCCGCGATCACCTTCGCCAAGGGCAAGGTCGGTACCGGCGTGATCGGCGTGTTCGTCCCGGTCGTCAACATCGTCGCGGCGATCCGGCTGGCCCGTCCCGGCTCCCCGTGGGCCCGCCGGCGCTACCGCGACCGCCCGCGAAAGCTCCGCCGCGCCCAGGCCCGGGCCGCGCGCCACAACGCCCGCTGGGGTCCGATCCGCCGCCGCTTCGAGGACACCATCGCGGGCGCCCTGATCCCGACCCCGCCCACCCCCGCACCGCCCCCGGAACCCCGCCACCGGGTCACCGTGACCGGCACCCGACACACCTGGACCCGCCCCGCCGCGGACCCGAACTGACGCCCGGCGCGCACCGGTTGCGCCCGGCGGGCGGGGATCAGCGCGTCGAGGTCGATCCGCCCCGGGCCGCCGGGCGCCTGCGGGCGGCCAGGACCGCGATGTCGTCCTCCGGCTTGTCGGTGATCATCCGGGCGATCACCGTGTCCACCAGGCGCACCAGCGGCGTCTCCGCGGTCAGTCCCACCCTGGTCAACCGCTGCAACGATTCGCCGATGTCCTCGCCCCGGCGCTCGACCAGACCGTCGGTGTACATCACCAGGACCCGGTCCGGATCGCTGCGCCGGCGCACCGAACCGTAGCCGCCGAAGCCGGTGCCCAGCGGCGGTCCGACCGGCACGTCGACCAGTTCGGCCGCGTCGCCCGGGCCGACCAGGAGCGGCGGCAGGTGGCCGGCACTGGCGAAGGTGACCGTGTCCGTCGCCGGGTCGACCAGGACCAGCAGGCAACTGGCCACCCGTTCGATGCCCGCCTTGGTGCTGGTGCGGTCCACCGCGGCCAGGATCTCGTGCGGCTCCAGGTCGGAGCGGGCCTGTACCCGAAGCAGCGCCCGGAACTGGCTCATCTCCACGGCGGCCTGTACGCCGTGCCCCATCACGTCGCCGACCGCGAGCAGGGTGCGGCCCCCGCTCAGCGCGACCGCGTCGTACCAGTCGCCGCCCACCTCGACACTGCTGCCCGCGGGTCGGTAGCGCGAGGCCAACTCGATGTCCGGGTGCGGCGCGTCGGGCGCGGCGAGCAGCGCGTGCTGGAGCGCGAGCGCGATGTCGTGCTCGTGCGCGTAGCGGCGGGCGTTGTCCACGCTGATCGCCCCGCGCCGGGCCAGGTCGCGGGCCAGGATCACGTCCTCGGGGGAGAATTCGTCGGCCGCGCCGTGCCGGGACATGGTGACCATGCCGATCGCGCTGCCCCGGGCGACCAGCGGCAGCGCCACCACCGAGTGCAGGCCCACCGAGCGGAACACGGCGAGCCGGTCCGGGCTGGACACCTGCCGGGCCATCTCCTCGTCGGCCGCGCGGTTGACCACCACGGGGCTGCGTTCGCTGAGCGCGCGCGGCACCATCGAGCCCTGCTGGTAGTCCACGTTCTCGCCGGGTTGGCGCAGGATCGCCGCCTGTTCGGCCATGCCGGGCCGATGCGACAGCGCGGCGCGCCACATCCGGACCAGGTCGAGCGGCTGGTGCGGGGTGCCGTTGGCGCCCTCGACGGCGAACACGTCCACCGTGGCCACGTCGCTCAGCTCGGCGACGAACAGCTCGGCCAACTCCTCGCAGGTCTCGACCAGATCGAGGGTGGTGCCGACCCGGGTGGCGGCGGCGTCCAGGACCGCGAGCCGGCGCCGGGCCGCGTCCAGCTCCAGCTGGGTGCGCCGGGACTCGGACACCTCCAGGAGCACGGCCGCCAGACCGACCACCTCGCCCTCGTGCTCCAGCCGGTGATAGGCGCCGTGCCACCAGCGGCGGCCGGGCGGACCCGCGTGCGTGGTCCCGGAGGAGGTGGCCTCGCGGGCCACGCCGTCGCGCAGCACCGCCCGGAGCACGTCCTCCTTGGCGTCCACGTCGGGCAGCACCTCGCCGATGGTGCGGCCCAGGTGCACCTCGGCCGGCAGGCCGTTCATCCGGGCCAGCGCCGGATTGACATAGAGGTAGCGCATGGTCGGGCTCATCACCCCCACCGCCGCCGGTGTGCCGTCGAGCAGGCCCTGCAACACCGCGTAGGCGCCGACATCCCGCACATCCCCCGCGCGTGTACCCACCAGTCGTGCCACCGCGCCGGTCACGGCGTCGACCTCCGGCACCATCATCGGCGGGTCCGCGTACTCGTCCAGCGCCACGCCTGTCCTCTCCGGCCCCGAGGCCGATCGGGCGCCCGGCCCCCGAAGCCGTCCCATCGGCTTCCAGTCTGGGCCACGGCGACCCGAACGCGCGAGCGGCAGGCCGCACTGCGTTACCTCATCGTGGCCAGGATCTCCTCGACCATCGCCATCGTGGTACCCGGGTGCAGGAACGCGAAGCGAGCCACGGTCTCCCCCTCCCAACCGGTCGGGGTGACGAAACCGACCTGACCGGCCAGCAGTCGCCGAGACCAGTCGAGGTAGTCGTCCGGACGCCAACCGGTGCGCCGGAACAGCACCGCGGACAGCTCCGGGTCGCGGATCAGCTCCAGGTCGGGGGTGGCCCGGATCAGCTCGGCGGTGTCCCGGGCCAGGGTCAGCGCGGTCTCGATGGCCTCGGTGTACGCGTCGGTGCCGTGCACCGCGAGGGAGAACCACAGCGGCAGGCCGCGGGCGCGCCGGGTGAGGTGATACGCGTAGTCGGTCGGGTTCCACTCCTCGGGCGCGTCGGTGTGCAGGACGTCGAGGTAGGACGCGTCCTGGGTGTGCACGCCGCGGGCCGGGCCCGGGTTGCGGTAGATCAGCGCCGCGCAGTCGAACGGCGCGAACAGCCACTTGTGCGGGTCGACGACGAACGAGTCGGCGAGTTCGATCCCGTCGTAGCGGGCCCGCACGCTCGGCGCGAGCAGCCCGGCGCCGCCGTACGCGCCGTCCACGTGGAACCACAGGTCGCGCTCGCGGGCCACCGCGCCGATCCCGGCCAGGTCGTCGATGATGCCCGCGTTGGTGGTGCCGGCGGTGGCCACCACGCCGACCACGTCGTGCGCCTCGGGGTCGGCGGCCAGCGCGGCGCGCAACGCCTCGCCGGTGAGGCGGTGGTCGGTGGTCTCGACGACGAGCGCGTCCATGCCGATGATCCGCAGCGTGTTGCCGATCGAGGAGTGCGCCTGATCGCTGACCGCGATCCGCAGCCGGTCCCGCGGGCCGGTCCCGGTCCGCCGCCGGCCCATGTCCCGGGCCACCACGAGCGCGGACAGGTTGCCCGCCGAGCCGCCGCTGACGAAGCAGCCGCCGGCGCTCGCGGGCAGCCCGGCCAGGTCGGCGATCAGCCGCAACACCTGGTTCTCCGCGGCCACGGCACCGGCCGCCTCCAGCCACGAGATGCCCTGGAGCGACGCGCACGAGACGACCATGTCGAACAGCAGCGCGGCCTTGGTCGGCGCGGCGGGGATGAAGGAGAGGAAGCGCGGGCTGTCGCAGGAGATCACCGCCGGGGCGAGTCGGTCGGCGTAGATCGCCAGCACCTCGCCCGGGTCGTTGCCCCGCGCGCCGATCAGGCCGTCGAGCGCGCGGTCGAGCTTGTCCTTGCGGCCGGGGTGGTCGAGCGGGACCGGGTCCAGGGCGAGCCGTTCGCGCATGTAGTCGAAGACCAGGTCGGCGAGCGCGGGGTCGTACCGGTGCATGGACATGGACATGGGGGTGCTCGACGTCGGCATGGCGGTGCTCGGCATTCTCTCGGCGCGGTCGCGCGGCGTCCCCGCCCGGGGGCGGCGGGGTCGCGACGACGGAATTCGGGGCGCCGGGGGTCCGCACCGGCAGCTCAAACACTACGTACGGGCGGGCGATCCGGCCAAGAGCGTGATCATGCGCGTTCGTGGCGATCTATTGCGTCTCCACTCCCTGCCACGTCGTTCCATTGCGCCTGACCAGCCTCGAAAGCACGACACAGCTCTTCGAACGCACCACGAAGGGCTCCGCCGCGATCCGCTCCAGGACTCGCTCGAAGTGTTGTACGTCGGCCGCGAGCAGGTGGATCACCGCGTCGGCGTCGCCGGTGACGGTGCTGGCCGAGACCACCTCGGGGAACTTGGCCAGCGCGCGCCCGATCTCGCTGGGCGAGGTACGCCCGACGCAGTACAGCTCGACGAACGCCTCGGTGGTCCACCCGAGCGCGGCGGGTTCGACCGACGCGGAGAAGCCGGTGATCACGCCGGAGGCGAGGAGGCGGTCCACCCGGCGCTTGACCGCGGACGCGGACAGGCCGACCCGGGTGCCGATCTCGGCGTAGGTCGAACGCGCGTCCTCGATGAGCGCGGTGATGATCCGGCTGTCCAGCGGGTCCAACGCCATCGGTGGCTCTCCTGGGTGCGGTCGGCGGGGTGGGGGGGTCGGGGTGGGGGTCGGTGGCGAGTCGGGGGTGGGCGGCTCGGTCGGGGCGGGACTCGGGGCCGGTGGGCTCGGGTTCGCCCGGTTCGGGTGTGTGCGGGCCCGGGTCCGGTGGGCCGGGCACAGTGACCGTAGCCCACGCGGGTGCCCGGATCCGATTCGTTCGCGGCAGCCGCTCGCCGCGGTCGACGCGGGTACACCGGGGGTCGCTCGCGGCGGGTCGTCGACGCGCCGCCGACCCGGGCCCTCGTCGGGTGTCGAATGCCGTTTGTTGTCCGGCGGTTCACTTCACGGACGTGCTGGTGTGCGTTGATCGAGGACGGCTCGGGAGTGCGGTGGACGAACGGAGCGAGGTCCGGCGGCGCGAGGGCGGCCGACGCGCCGGCGACGGGTCACGGGGACCGGGTCGCCCCGGGCGCCGGCGGGTCGGACGTCCCCGTCCGTCCCCTCGGCGGACGGCCGGACCGGGGGTGGCGCCGGGAGTCCGCTTCGTGGCGTGAACGGCCATCGGCACCACGGCGCGCCCGCGCCTAGCGTGAAGTGGCCGGCAGAACGCACGAGTGCCCGTTGATCATGAACTGGCCGACAGACCGGGAAGGCACCGGCCTTTCCGGACATCCGATACGGGGAGACGACATGAGCATCAAGGTCACCGTGATCTATCACGACACCGACACGTGCGTACGCGCGCTGGCCGACGCGGTCGCCGCGGTCGCCTGGAACACGGGCGCCGACATCCGGCTGCGCAGACTCCCCGAGGCGGAACCGGCCGCGCCACGGGACGGGACCAAGGCCGACCCGCTCGCGACGGTGGGCGACCTGACCTGGCCCGACGTGGTGATCCTGGGCGCACCGGCACGCGACGGCGACGTCGTCGCACTGCTGCGCCGTCTCACCCGCTCGGCGGCCGCGTCGGCGACCGACGCGGCCGCCCGGGACATGCGCGACTCCTGGCGGCGGCGGTCCTGCGAGCAGGTCTTCGGCGTCTTCGTCACCACCCCGGCCCCCGACACCCGCCACGGCGGCCTGATGCGCAGCTTCGCGATAATCCGTCCCCGGTCCCCCGAGAACGACACCCTCGGCCCGCGCCGGTCGATCGCCACCCCCACCGGACTCACCGCCCGCGCATCCGCCACGGACGACCCGACCCTGCTGTCCCTCGACCTGGCCCGAATCCAAACCCGCCGCTGCGTCGAGATGGCCGCCCTGCTCCGAGCCGAACGAGTACTGGTGGCCTGAGCGGCGAACGGGCGGACCCGGGCGGTCGGTTCGCCCCGCGGGCGGCCGCCGGACGGCCCGGTCTTCGGTAGCGGACCGGGCCGCCTGCCCACCTCCCTGCGGCGGGCTCGACCGGTCGCAGACTACGGCCGCGTCACATGATGGCCGATCGCTGCGACATCGGCGTCGGCGGGCCTGGACAAGCGGGATTCAGGTACCGAAGAGAGAGGGCAGGTTGTCCGGTGGTCGCGGGGAAGTGACGTGGTAGCGACCGCAGTTCATGGACCAGTCGAGATTGCCGCGGATCCAGGCGCCCATCCCGCGCACGTATCGGGCCAGGCGGGCGTCGCCCGATTCCAGGAGGGGTCGGGCCAGTCGATCGAAGCGGCGCATCTGGTCCTCGTACATGTACACCGCCCTGCGCAGCGCCTCGTCGAGGGGGCAGTGGAAGTGGTCGGCGAGCACGGTGATCAGGTTGGTGTGGCCGGGCCAGTACAACTCGCGCATCCCGGAGAGGATGTCGTGGGTGTACGCGATGGCCCGGGCGGCGGCCTGTTCACAGCGACGGACCTCGCGGGCGGCCCAGATCGGGCCCGGCAGGTAGCAGTCGTCGGCCAGTTCGATGACGACGAAGCACATGCCGCGCATCAGGATCGTGGACTCACGCAGCCGCACGTACTGCCCCAGGCTCGGGGTGATGCCGCGGGCCCGATAGATCGCCTCCGCCGCCACCGCCCCCAGGTAGCGGTTGAAGCCGTCGGCGAAGCGCTCCACCTGTTCCGCGTCCACCGCCATCCGGACGAGCCTGGTGCGCAGGTCGATCAGGGCTTCCAGATACGGTTCGGGCACCGCCTCGGTCCCGCCGTGCAGGACCCGCTGGGACCACAGGATGTGATCGGCCAGGTCCTCGATTCGGCCCTGCGCGGGGGCCAGTTCGGAGAAGCGGTCGTCCTGGAGGAACAGCCACACCATCAACTGCGCGGCCAGCACCGCTCCTTCCGGGTCGCCGTGCGGATAGGTCAGCGCGCCCAGTTCGCCGAATTGCGCCGCGCGCGCCGCCGCTTCCTCGGTACTCGTGGTGACGTATCCGAACCGCCGCATCCACGCGAGCGTACGCTCGATCACCTCGCGCTCGTCCGGGTGGCGGGCCGGCTCCACCGGGCACCACAGGTGCGGCGCGGTGAGCCGGGCCGCCGGGTGTGCCGGGTCAGTCGCCGTCGGAGGACGTGGCGCCGGCGGCGGGGTGGACGGGGCAGTGGGGCGTCGCGGGTTCGTCGGTCGGTACATCGGCCGCCTCCTCGGGTGCCGGGGTCCGCGGACCGCGTGGCTCTACCGTCAACTCCAGGGGGACCGGGGAGAGCGTCATGCGCAGCAGGGGCCTCGGCGTGGGGGCGCCGGGTATCCGGGCCAGCGAGACCCTGGACATGATGCTCGCGGCGGCCAGGGTGGCCTCGGTGATTCCGTAGGAATCGCCGATGCACTTGCGGGTGCCGGATCCGAACGGAATGAACGCCTCGCGCCGGGCCTGGGTCACCGCTCCCGGCAACCAGCGGTCGGGGTCGAAGCGGTCGGGGTCGGGGAACACGCTCGCGTCCCGGTGCAGACAATAGGGACTGAACATCACCTCGTCGCCCGGGGACAGGTGTATGCCGTCGAGGGTGATGTAGTCGGTGACCCGCCGGCTGAGCACCGACACCGACGGATACAGGCGCAGTGTTTCGGTCAGGACGCGGCTCAGCAGGGGCAGGCGCGGGATGTCGTCGTAGCCGGGCATGCGGCCGGCCAGTACGGTGTCCACCTCGTCGTGCAGGCTCTGCTCCAGTGGGCCGTCGTGGGCCAGAACGCCGAACGTCCAGGCCAACAGGTCGGCGGTGGCCGGGATTCCACCGATCATCAAGGTGGCGATCTGGTCGCACACCTCGTCGTCGGTGAACGCGCGACCGCGCTCGTCCTCGGCGGCCATGATCGTGGACAGGCCGTCGACCCGGTCGGCGTCGCGCACGCGGTAGGCCTCGACCATGCGCTTGATCAGCGAACGGGCCTGGATCCGGGCTTTTTCGAAGCGGCGGTTGGCCGGGATCGGCGCCTTGTGCACGAGGGCGACGGGAATCACCATCTGCCACCACATGCCGGGCATCAGCACGGTATACGCCTCTTCGATCCGGGTGGTCAGATGCGCCTGGGCCGGATCGGAGAACAGCGTGCGGGTCAGCGCCCGGCACGCGAGCAGGCGCATCTCCCGGCATACGTCGACGACTTGCCCGGGTTGCCACGAGTCGACCACGTCCCGCGCACATTCGGTCATGGCGTGGGTGTAGGAGACGATGCTCGGCTGTCGAAACGCCTGGTTCATCAGTGGGCGTTGGTAGCGGTGGTCGGCGGCGGAGCAGGTACCGAGGCCGTCCCCGATCAGGGTGCGGGCGGTATCGACGAAGGGGCCGCCCTTGTCGAACCGGTGCTGTTCGGTGACCAGCGCCTTGCGGACCAGGTCGGGCCGGGTGATGAGGTAGGCGACCTTCGGGCCGAGCCGCAGCCGTACGATCGGGGCGACCGCGTGCTGCTCCAGCAGGAACGCCATCGGGTCGCGCCACATGGGCAGGGTGTGCCCGAGGATCGGGAGCACCCTGCGGGCCACGGGTGGGACGCCGGGTGGGGTGAGGGTGGTCATGAAGCCCTCCTTGGTGGTGCGTTCGGTTCCGGGCGGTGCCGTTGCCTTCGCCCGTGCCGTCGCCCGTGTCGGGGCGGGCGAGGGCGGCGGCGTGCGCGGGTTTCGGGAGCGGTTCGCGAGCTCGCCGTCCCATGCTTAGCGTTCGCCCGGCACGGCCGGTAAGGGCGTGCGAGGTAGCGAATTCACGGCGCGAGGAGGTCGGTCGGGTGCACCCTGCCGAACCGGCGATCCCCTCGGCACAGTGGTGGGGGTCACCGGCAGCCTGGCCCGACGTGAAGGGATGGCGTGTGCACACCATCGAGGACGTACCCACCGCACCGGGCGCTCTGCCCGGCGTAGGACACCTCCACCTCCTGGCCGGTCGTCGGCTGCGCTTCCTCGAATCACTGCCCGGGGTGGGGCCCTTGGTGCGGATCAGACTGGGCACCGCGCCGGTGTACGTGGTGACCGACCCCGTTCTGGTGCATCAGGTGCAGTCGTCCAAGGGCCGCAGCTTCGGGCGGGGCAAACAGTTCGAACGCATGATCCCGCTTCTCGGACACGGCGTGATCACCTCCGACGGGGAGCTGTACCACCGGCAACGGCGGGTCATCCAGAAGGCGTTCACCCCGGCGCACATCGAGCGGCACGTGGCCTCGATCCATCGGCGCACGAAGGAGTCGTGCGCCGACTGGAAGCCGGGCCGACCGGTGGACGTCCTCGAGGTGATGAAGGCCCTCTCGGTGGCCGTGACGGCGGAGACCCTGTTCTCCAACCGTCTGCCCGAGGGCGTCCTGGCCCAATTGCACCGGGTGTTGCCGGTGATCGAGCGGGCGGCGGTGGAGCGGCCGATGTTGCCGAAGGTGGTGGATCGGCTGCCGCTGCCGTACGTCCGGCGCGGGGACGAGGCCATGGCCCGGATGCGCGCGTTGGTGGACGAGGCCGTCGCCGCGTGCCGTGAGCGGTCCCCGGAGGGCGGCGGCGACGTGGTGGCGCACCTGCTCGCCGCCCGCGACCCGGACACGGGGCGGCCGTTGGCCGACGACCTGATCCGCGACGAGGTCATCGCGATGCTGATCGGCGGGGTGGCGAACGTCCCGACCACGCTGTCCTGGGCGTGGTACCACCTGGCCCTGCGCCCGGGAGCGGAGCGGCGGATGCTCGCCGAGATCGCCGGGATCGCGGGGACCGCCGAACCGGGCCACGCCGTGACGACGTCGACCGATCCCCGGGCGCTGCCGTACACGCGGGCGGTGATGTACGAGGCGATGCGCCTGCACTCGGTGCAGTTGGTGACCCAACGCACCACGGCGGCCGTGGAGTTGGGTGGCTTCATGCTGCCGAGCGGCACCGATACCGCGTACAGCCAGCACTCCCTGCACACCGACCCGCGCTTCTGCCGCCGGCCGGAGGCATTCTCCCCGGAGCGCTGGCTCCCGGGCAGCGACTGGAAACCGCCGCGGCACTCCTTCGTGCCCTTCGGCGGTGGCCGGTTCAAGTGCATCGGCGACAACTTCGCCGTCGCCGAGATGATGGCCACGCTGGTGGCGGTCGGCGGTTCGTGGCGCCTGACCCTGCGACCCGACACGCGGGTGCGAACATCCCTACGGGAGCCCATCCCCGGCCCGAGAGGACTGATGCTGGTTCCGGAGCCGATCTGACCCGCGCGTGGCGGCGGCTTCGCCGGTGCACGAACCGGCCACGCGGGGCCCGGCGTTCACCCGCCCGACGCCGGGCCGCGCGCGTGGGCGAGCGCGCTGGGGGTCCGGCAGCCGACGATCGCCGGCGCCTCCCGGACGAGTTCGTCGTCGGTGAGCGCCGCCACCATGAACAGGGCGAAGTCCACCCGGCGGGTGCGGTCGCTGGCCAGCACCGGGTCGCCCACGTGCCGGCTCCACACGGGCAGGCCCTCGCTGTCCCCCTCCTTCAGGGTGCTGCCGCGCACCACCGTCCATCGGGTGTCGCTGTCGAACACCCGCCGGCACGCCTCGACCTGGTCGTCGATCTCCACGGCCCGGACGAGCCTGCCCAGCACGGTGGCGATCCGCACGCCCAGGGTGAACATCCGCGAGTACCGGTCCTCGCCGTCGCGCGTGATGTGCCAACCGCAGGAGAAGACCAGGCGCGCGCCCGGTCGGGCGTGGTCGAGCACCGCCTGCGCCGTGCCGGACGCGTACTGCCGCACACCCCACGGCACCAGCACCGTCAGCACCCCATCGCACCCCTCGACCGCACGCCGGATCACGTCCGGGTCGTTCGTGGGCCCGGGAACGACGGTCATCCTGCCGTCGAACGCGGCCAGTTTCGGCACACTCTGCTCCCGGCACACACCGACCACCTCGTAGCCGCGCTCCAGGCACCGCCGAACCATGTACTGCCCGAGCTTGCCCGAGGCTCCGACGACGCAGACCTTCCTCATGCCTTCCGCACCCATGGCGCAACCCTTCGTCGCAATGCCGACCTTATCTTGTAAGGCAAGTTAGCCTTATGTCGTAAGGTGGTCAACGGCAACGAACAAGGAGGGGTGCATGACGGAGGCAGCCAGGCGACGCGGCGGCCGTTCGACCCGCACGCCGCTCAGTCGCGAGCGGGTGATCGCCACGGCGATGGCGGTGGCCGACGAGAAGGGCACGGCCGCCCTCACCATGCGCGCCATCGCCGAACCCCTGGGCGTCGAGGCGATGTCCCTCTACCACCACGTCGCGGGTCGCGAGGAGGTCCTGGACGGCATGGTGGACGCGGTCTTCGCCGAGATCGACCTACCGCCGCTCGGCACCGACTGGAAAGCCGCCATGCGCCACCGGGCGACCTCGGCCCGCACGGCGCTGCGCCGCCACCCCTGGGCGGTGGCCCTCCTCGATTCCCGCGCCCACCCGGGCCCCGCGACCCTGCGTCACCACGACGCCGTCGTCGGCGCCCTGCGCACGGCGGGCTTCTCCGTCCCGATGACCGCGCACGCCGTCTCCCTGATCGACAGCTACGTGTACGGATACGTCATCCAGGAACTGAGCCTGCCGTTCGCCGGCACGGCGGACCTGACCGAGATCACCGACGAATTCCTGCACGACCTCCCCGCCGACACCTACCCGCATCTGACCGAACTGGCCACGGAGTTGGCCCGAACCCCCGACTACGACCCGGCCGGGGAATTCGCCTACGGCCTGACCCTGATCCTCGACGCCCTACACCCGACCGGCACTCGCCCCGCCGCCGGCATCGCCGACCAGTAGCGGAAGAAAGATCTCGTCGACGATCTCTTCCAGGGCCCGGTCGGGGGCGGCGGCGAAGGTCGTCAGGAATTCGTGGCGCAGCAGGTCGAACGGGAGGGACTTGATCCGCTCGGTGAGGCGGGCCGGGTCGATCTCGCCGCGGTCCACGGCTCGGGCGAAGAGGACGTCGACGGCCTCCTTGCGGCCGGTCACGAGCGGGTCGGTGATGTCGCCGGGGCGGATTCCCGTCGCCTGGTAGTGGGCGGCCAGGTGCGCGATCACGATGGTGGCCAACTCGGCCCGGGTGCTGTTGATCTCGCGCATCAGGGTCAGCACGTCCTCGCGCAGGCTGCCCGTGTCGGGGATGGCCAGCCGGGCCTCCTTCATGGTGTGCGCGATGGCGGCCCGGACCAGTTCGTCGCGGTCCGACCAGCGGCGATACAGCACCGGCGGGCTGGTGCCGGCCCGCTTGACCACGGCGTCCACGGTGAATTTGGCGTAGCCGTGCAGGGTGAGTTCCGCCCAGGCCGCGTCCAGGAGCGCCTTCTCCAGTGCCGCCCCGCGGCGCCGCTCGGTCATCCGCGACCTCCTCGTCCTCATTGGATAGGTTGCCTATCTTATCGCGGCGCCCTACGCTGAGAATCGTAAGATAGAGGCCCTTTCTTAAGGAGCATCGTCCATGACCGCCTCGGGCGCCCAGTCGCCACCCGCCGCCGACCCCACCGATCCCACCGACCCCGCCGACCCCGACCGCATCGACCCCGCCCTGCGGCGGCTGACCTTCACCCTGATCATCGGCGCGCTCGCGGTCATGTTCGACGCCACGATCATGAGCGTCGCCATCGACGACCTCGCCGGGCGGATGCACGCCTCGGTGTCCACCGTCCAGTGGGTGAGCACCGCCTACCTGCTGGCCCTGGCCACCGTGATGCCGGCCGTCGGCTGGCTCCAGGCGGCCCTGGGCGGCAAACGCCTGTGGATCGCGGCGCTGGGCGTGTTCTTCGTCGGCTCGCTGCTGTGTGCCGCGGCATGGAACGCGCCGAGCCTGATCGCCTTCCGGGTGGTCCAGGGCTTCGGCGGCGGCATCATGATGGTGCTGATGACCACGCTGATCATGCAGGCCGCCAAGGGCCGCAACATCGGCCGGGTGATGGCCTTGATCACCGTGCCCGCGGCCCTGGGACCGGTGCTCGGCCCGGTGCTCGGCGGGGTGATCCTGCACCTGGGCGACTGGCGCTGGATCTTCCTGTTCAACGTGCCCTTCTGCGTCGTCGGCGCCTTCCTCGCCGCCCGCGACCTGCCCCGGGACCGGCCCGTTTCCCGTCCCCGGCTCGACGTCGTCGGCATGCTGCTGCTCTCGCCCGGCGTCGCCGCCGTCATCTACGGCCTGTCCCGGATCGGCGGCTCGCGGGGGCCGGCCGACCCCGCGGTGTGGCTGCCCCTCCTCGCCGGACTCGCCCTCCTGCTCGGCTACGTCGGCTGGGCGCTGCGGCGCGGACCGCGCGCCCTGGTCGACATCCGCCTGTTCCGTCACCGCGCCCTGGCCTCGTCGTCGGTGCTGGTCTTCCTGTCCGGCGCGTCCCTGTACGGCACGATGCTGCTGTTGCCGCTGTACTGGCAGCAGGTACGCGGTGCGGACGCGCTCGGCGCCGCGCTGCTCCTGATCCCGCAGGGGGTGGGCACCCTCGTCTCCCGCTCGCTCGCCGGGCGGTACATGGACCGCTTCGGTGCCCGCCCCGTCGCCGTCGTCGCGTGCGCCCTCGCCTGCGCGGCCACCCTGCCCTTCGCCTTCGTCACCGCCTCCACCGACAACGTCGTGCTGATGGCCGTGCTGTTCGTGCGCGGTGTCGGACTCGGTGGCGCGATGACCACGATCCTGGGCGCCGCCTACATCGGACTCGCGCCCGAGGAGATCCCGCAGGGCTCCGGCATCAGCCGCCTCGCCCAGCAGATCGGCGGCTCGGCGGGCACCGCGCTCCTCGTCATGATCCTGCAGCGCGCCTCCGCCGACGCCCACACGCCCGCCGCCCTGGCCTCGGGGTTCGGCGACGCCTTCCGGTGGGCCACCGCGTTCACCGCCGCCGCCGTCCCGCTGTGCCTGCTCCTGCCCGGCCGCCCCGCCGACCCGCCGGCGCGGGAGCCGGAACGGGACGCCGCGTCCGCCGGGGACTCCGCCGCGGTCTGAGCGATCCGTCCACCGACAAGCCCGGCTCGGGGAGGGCTCGGGACCGGCTCGGGGCGACCTCGAAGGCGCCGGGTCAGTGGGTGCCGGCCCAGCGGAGCCTGGCGGTGGCGAATCGCTCGGTGGCGGCGGCCGGTTCGTCCGTCTCGTGCGCGGCCCAGATCACGATGCCGTCGGGACGGACCAGCAGGCTCGGCCGGTCCGGGTCCGCGGTCGGATCGGCGACGTGCACGATCCGGTCGTCGAGCAGCCGGACCGCTTCCGCGAAGCGGCCGTCGGCCGTGCGGTCGACCAGGACGAAGCGGCCGTCGTGCGCGAAGTCGGCCAGGCGGCGGCCGGAGGTCAGGGGGACGTCGCCCACGATGGACCCGACGGGCGCGGCCGCGTCGTCCGCGACGTCGTAGTGCTGCATGATGCCCGAGGACAGGGCGACCATGCGGTTCGTCGCGCCCGGTACGGCGAACAGTTCGTCGCCGACGACTTTGCGCAGCTGTTCGGTGCGCTCGTCGCCGCGCATGAGGGCGACCTGGGCCCGGGTCCAGTCGAGCACCCAGTCGGCGATCGGGGCGCGCTCCGCGTGGTAGGTGTCCAGCAGTCCGGGCGGCGCCCAGCCCTGGACGGTCGCGGCCAGTTTCCATCCCAGGTTCACCGCGTCCCCGAAGCCGAGGTTCAGGCCCTGGGCGCTGAACGGCGAGTGCACGTGGGCGGCGTCGCCGGCGAAGAACACCCGGCCGCGGCGGTAGCGTTCGACCCGTCGGGCGTTGTCCGACCAGCGCGTCGCGCGGCCCTGTATCCCCTTCATGGTCACGTTCGTCCCGGTGACCTCGCGCACCGCCTCCTGGAGTTCGGCGAGGGAGACGGGCGCGTCGCGGTCCTCGGGTTGCGGACCGAAGCGGGCGACGAGGATGCGGCCGGCGATGGGGCCGTAGGCGTAGACGCCGGTGGGCGTCCAGTTCCACCCGTGTGCCAGACCGGTCGCGTCGAAGTCGGCGATGGCCTGATGGCCGACCAACTCCGGTGCGGTTCCGATGAATTCGACGCCGAGCTGCTTGCGGATCGCACTGCGTCCGCCGTCGGCCGCCACGACCCACTCGGCGATCCACTCGCCCGCGTCCGTGTCGACGACGACACGACCGTCGCCGTCGCCGAGCACGTCGCCGCGCACGCCCTCGACCGTGACACCCCGGTGGACGACGACCCCCAGCCGGGCGCAGCGCTCGGCGAGCAGCAGTTCCAGGTCGTACTGTGGCACCGCGATCCCGCCCGCCACCGCCGTGTGCGAGGCCAGCACCGGGTCCGCCTGGTCGACCAGGTCGTTGCGGAACATGATGCCCGCGAAGTGGCCCATCACCGGAAAGCGCGGGGCGCCGTCCTCGAACGCGCCGACCAGTCCGCGGGTGACGGCGGTGCCGCCGCCGGCGGTGAACCGCCCCGCGGCGGCCATCCGGCGGCGCTGGATCTCCTCCGCCGCCGGCAGCAGGCCGCGCCGGTCGAGGATCTCGGCGCTGGCCACGTTGATCGAGCCGGACTTGATGGTGGAGTCGGGCTCGGCGAGGCGTTCGAGCACGGTCACCCGTACGCCCTGGACGGCCAGTTCGGTGGCGAGCAGGAGCCCGGTGGGCCCGGCGCCGACGACGATCACATCGCTCCGCTGCATGGTGCACCCCTTAGACTGAGTCCGTGGACTGACTCGGTAGCCTTACCCAGCATGTTTACCGAGTAGACTGACTCAGTAGCCTTACCGAGTAAGCCTTACCCGGTAAATGTAACACGAGAGGTGGGGCATGCCGAACCGAGGAGACCGAGGAGGCGCGAAAACACGCGCCCGGATCGCGGACGTCGCGACGCGGATGTTCCTGGAGCGGGGCTTCGACGAGGTCACGGTCGCCCAGGTCGCGACCGCCGCCGGCGTCTCGAAGGTGACGGTTTTCTCGCACTTCGAGCGCAAGGAGGACCTCCTGCTCGACCGGCTTCCCGCCGCGATGGACACCCTGCGCACCGCGATCCGCGAGCGCGCCGAGGGCGTCGGCCCGGTACAGGCGTTCCGCACTCTCGCGGTCACCCTCGCGGAGCAGCGGCGCGCCCTGACCGGACTCGGTGACGGCGTGGAGCCGGTCCTGCGCACGGTCGCCGGCTCCCCCGCCCTCCTCGCCCGGCTCCGCGAATTCGAGCACGAGGTCGAGGCGGCACTGGCCGACGACCTGCGCGAGGATCCGCGCTTCACGGGCGACGCGGACCTGGTCGCGGCACTGATGGTGGCCGCCTACCGCACGGTCGCCGTGGACACCGCGCGGCGCCGGCTCGCCGGGGACGATCGTGCCGAGATCGTCGCCGCGCACCTCGAACGACTCGACCGGGCGTTCGACGCGGTCGAGCACGGGGTCACGCCCGGCTGACCCGGGGCGGGGCGCCGGCGCGAGCGCGGCCTACCGCGGCGCGACCACGGGCCTACCGCCGCCACGGCCGGCCCGGGGCGTCGCACGGCTCCCGGGCCGCGCTCGGCTCGGACGGCGCGGGCGGATGGCCGCTCGTGCAGCGGCGTTCACCCGCTCCGCCGCGCCAGCAGATACCCGCGTCGCGTCTGTGCCTCCTCCGGATAGTGCGCACGCTCCAACTGCGCCTCCACGGTGAAGCCCGCCGCGCTCAACTGCTCGACCACCGCCTCGATTTCGAGATAGTGGAAGTCCACGTCGACCTCCCGTCCCCACCACTCCGCCAGGTGCCGCACCTCGACGCCCAGGTGGAACGCCAGCAGCAGTCGCGCCCCGGGACGCAACACGCGGTGCAACTCGACGAAGGCGGGCCGCAGTTCACCGGCGTCGAGGTGGATGATCGAATAGAACGCGATCGCGGCGCCGAACTCGCCGTCGGACGCGGGCAGACGCAGGAAGTCGCCCTCGCGGAACTCCGCCTTCGGGTGCTCGCGCTCGGCGATGGCCACCATGGCCGGCGAGAGGTCGATCCCGACCGCCCGCGCACCGCGCTCGGCGAGCCAGCCGGTGATGTGCCCGGGGCCGCAGCCCACGTCCGCCATCGGCGCGTCGGGATCGCTCTGCTCGATCAGCGCGCTCAACAGCGCGCGATCCAGCGGCTTGTGCGCGAGTTCGTCGCCGATCCGCACTCGATACTCCTGCGCCACGACGTCGTAGCTGCGCCGCACGCGACCGTGATCACTCGTAGTGGACATGCCCGTCAGCATTCCACGCCGCCCGGAACCCCACGACCCGGTTTCTCCGGCCCACCGCGCGCTCGTCACCGCTGGTGGCACGTGGTGTTCCGGTGGCCCGACCTTCGCCGCGCCGACGCGATAATTCGGGTGCGGGGACTCACCCCGGCCGATCCGGACCCACCCGCCGCCCGGTTCGCCGGCACGGACCACGGCGGGACGTACGCACGAAGGGGAATCGTGACCGAGGACGAGCCCGGCGGTACGCCCGCCGCCGACCGCATCCTGACCCGACACGCGGCGCTGCTGGCCCGCCTGCTGCCCACCGACCCCCCGGCCGCGTTGACGGTGCGTCAGGGCCAGTTCCACCACGTGGTGATGGGCGCGTCGCGGGTGGTCTGCCTCGCCCGCACCGACGCGGCCGAACGGCGACTGCCCCGGCGCGCCGCCCTGATCCGGCTGCTGGGCGGATTGTCGCTCGGCGTGCGCACTCCGCGGTTGCTGGACGCGGGCGAGGATCCGGGATACCTGCTGCTCGACCGGCTCCCGGGGGTGCCGCTCGCCCCGGACGCGGCCGTTCCCTCCGGCGCCGCCGCGCAGTACGCCGACCTGCTCACCGCGCTGACCCGGGCCGCCGCGCATCCCGAGGTGCGCGCGGCATTCGCGGCCGACAGGAGCGAAGTACCCGCGCCCACCGCGTGGTCCGTCTTCGCCGCCGACGTCCGCGCCGAGTTGTACCCCCTCATGTCGCCGACCGGCCGCGGCCGCGCCGACGCCGAACTCGGCGCCGTACAAGCCCTGTCCCCCGTGGTCTCCGCCCTGGTCCACGGTGACCTCGGCGGCGACAACCTGCTCTGGACGACCGTCGACGGCACGCCGCGGTTGAGCGGTGTCCTGGACTGGGACGAGGTCTCGCTCGGCGATCCGGCCGAGGACCTGGCCGCGATCGCCGCCACCCACGGCGACGCGCTCGTCGCGGACGTCCTGGACCGGATGGGCCGGCGCGACGCCGCCACCTCGACCCGAATCGCCGCGATCCGGGGCACGTTCGCGTTGCAGCAGGCGCTGTCCGCACTCCGCGACGGCGATCGTGACGAGTTGGCCGACGGGTTGAGCGCATACCGCTGACGCCCCGCCGGGCCGCGACCGCCGCGAAACCACGCGATGGTGGGGACTGGAAGCACGCGTCCCCCGTTCGGGGTGTACGCACGCCGCAGCGGTGCTTCCGCACTCGACTGTCGGTGACCGGTCGCGCTCTGTTGGGTTGATCCGGGCGCCGTCCAGCGTCCGCATCATGCGTCGCCCCCACCGCGCCTCGGCGTCGCGAGGCGACGTCCCGGGGGCGACACAGGGGGTTCGCAGGCCGTGACCGAGACGACACCGCAGGTTTCCTCGACAGCGCAGGCGGCGCAGCCGGTCCAGACGGCGCACTCGACGCAGTCGCCGCACAAGCGTCGTCCGAGCCGACGGGCGCGCACGGCGGGCGCGACCGCCAACGCGCCCACCCCGTACGAGCCGTGCGATCGCCCGGTGGTGGACGTACCGACCGTGCTGGCCGCCGAGTTCGCCCGCCGCTGGCCGAGCGAGGCGGACGGGATGGAGGCGGTGCATCGCTACGCGCTGCTGCCGACGGGGAAGTTGCTGCGGCCCGCGCTGGTGATGTACGCGGCGCTGGCGGTGGGTGGCGAGGTCGAGCACGCGTTGCCGGCCGCGGTCGGCATGGAGTGCGTGCACACCGGGAGCCTGGTCCACGACGACATCATCGACGCCGACGAGGAGCGCCGCGGGCGGCCCGCGGTGCATCGGGCGTACGGCCCCGAGCGGGCCGTCATCGCGGGCAGCGGCCTGTACTTCACGTGGTTCGCCACCCTCGCCGAGTGTGCCCGCAACGGGGTGCCGGCCGAGCGGATCGCGCGGGCGATGGCGGCCCAGGCCGAGGGCGGATACGCGATGTGCCGGGGCGTGTTCGACGAGTTGGGCTTCGCCGGGGACCTGGACTGCCCGGTCGAGGACTATCTCGCGATGGCCGGCGGCAAGACCGGCGCGCTGCTGGCCACGTCGTGCCGGGTGGGGGCGATCCTGGGCGGCGGGGACGACGCGGCGGTGGAGGCGTTGAACGCGTTCGGGCGCCATGTCGGGCTCGCCTTCCAGATCCGCGACGACCTGCTCCCCTACGCCGACGCCTCGGCCGCGACGATGGGCAAGCCCGCCGACAGCGACGTGTGCAACCACCGGCCGACCCTTCCGGTACTGCTCGCCCACGAGCGCGGCACCCTCGACCAGCGCGCCGCGATCCGGCACGCGCTGCTGCACGAGCGCAACCCGGAGATCGCGCTGAGCCGCATGCGCACGCTGGTCGAGGCGACCGGCGCGGCGGCCGACGCGCGAGCACTCGCCGAAAGCTACGAACAGAGCGCCCGGGACGCGATCTCCTGGCTTCCGGTCAACCCGTACACGGAGGTACTGCGCCAGTGGTCCCGGCGCGACCCGACACCGCCCACCGGCGCCTGACCCCGCCCCCGCACACCACCCCGCACACCGTCCGCTTCATCCCCGCGTCGCTGCGTCACCGAAAGTACGCCTCGGCATGGCGAAAGCGGAGTCGCGAACGCCCCTTCCCGGGTAGGTTGTACGGCGCCGGCCGGGGTACGGACCGGCTCTAACAGGGCAATCGGGCGTACACGGACCGAAGTACCGTGATCGGCGCGGGAGTCGAAAGGTTGACCTACGTGACGAACCGACCCGAGCCGACGGCGCGCCCGATCGCCGGCACACCGAGGCGACCACCGGTCGCGGATCCGGGCGGCGGTCCGGACCCGAGCCGACTTCGGCCGCGCACCCGGGTGTCGATCCGGGTCGCCGACGACCGGGCGTCCGTGCGCGAGCGCCTGACCGCGCTGATCGGCGCGTGCGGCGACATGGAGGTGATGGCCGACGGCGACGGGCGCGCACCGCAGGTGGTGTTGACGGACGGGCGCGCACTCGGCCCGGACGGCCGCCCCGAGAGCCCCGCCGACGTCCTCGCCCGGCATCCGGGCGCCGCGCTACTCGTGGTGTCCGCCGCCGCGGCCGATCCGGCCGCACCCGTCGCCGCGTACGGCCGCCTGGCCGAGGACGCGAGCGGCGAGCGGATCGCGACGGCGATCCGGGACGCCGCACGCGGGCGGGCCGCGATCGACCCGGCGACCGTGGGGCGCCCACGCCGTCGCACCGGGCACCCGGATCGGCTCACCGATCGGGAGGTGGAGGTGTTGTGCCTGATCGCGTCCGGCCTGAACAACGCGGAGATCGCCGCCGCCCTGCGGATCGGCGCGGCGACGGTCAAGACGCACATCAACAACACCTTCGCCAAGATCAACGTCCGCAACCGCGCCGACGCGGTGCACTACGTCGACCGCCAGGGACTGTCGCGCGGCTGAGCCGGGCCGAAGGGCCGACGGGCGGCCTCCGCCGACGTACGGCGGCGCCTACGCGGCCAGCGGCGCGAACACCGGCGACTCCGGCCGATCCGGATCGTCGGCCGCCACGAGCAGGGGCGAGGTGATCACGAAGTCGGCGGTCGCCCGATTGCAGGCCACCGGGATGTCCGCGAGCACCGCGAGGCGCAGCAGCGCCCGAACGTCGGGCTCGTGCGGCTGGGGGCTGAGCGGGTCCCAGAAGAACACCAGCAGGTCCACGTCGCCCTCGGCGATCCGCGAGCCGATCTGCTGGTCGCCGCCCAGGGGGCCGCTGCGGAACCGGATGATCTCCAGGTCGAGTTCGTCGGCGAGGATGCCGCCGGTGGTTCCGGTCGCGTACAGGCGGTGCCGGGCCAGCGTCTCGCGGTGGATCCGGGCCCAGGCGAGCATCTCCGGCTTGCAGCGGTCGTGCGCCACCAGGGCGATGCCGCGCTCGCGGGGCTCGTGGGGCCCGGGGGCCTCCGATACCTCGCGGAGTTCGTGGCGCTCGGGGTCGAGCAGGTCGTTCGGTCGGGTCACAGGCATCTCCGATGTGTCGGTGTTTCGCATGCCCTCAGTGTGGCCGGCCCGTGTTGCGACGGTATGGCCGCGACATGACGACCACGAGAAGTCGAACGGATCATGTCGAGGGCACCGGCGCGTTCCACGAACGCCGGTGGCCGGCCGTCGTGTGCGGCTCGTGGTCGGCCGACGCCGCGCCGATCACGCGGGCGACCACACCCCGGTACGAGGCGCCGCACGCGTGGATCGCGTCGGTGAGGTCGCCGACGAGGCGGGAGTGAGCGTCCGGGCGCTGCGCCACCACGAGCAGCAGGGGCTGCTCCCGGCGGCCGGCGGCACTGGCCCCGACACCACCGTCGGCCAGGTCCGGCCGATCCGACGGCTGTACGCCGCAGGCCGCCCGAGCAAGGTGTTCCGTGACGTGTTGCCGTGCGTGGACTCGGGTGAGTCGCCGCCGGCGCTCCCGGACCGACCGGTGGCCGAGCGGGCCCGCCTCACCCGACGCGTCACCGACCTGCTCGCCGTGCACGACCGGCTCGACGACGTGATCGCCCTCTCGCGGGACCCCGACGCCGACCGCTCCCGCCTCCGGTGGCGGGCCGGTGCCGCAACGACTTCGGAAATCGCCTGCGCGCCCGCCGTTTCGCCGGCCAGGATGGATGGGCGGCACCGACGCGGGTGGGGCACGTACCGGCTGCCGGGGGAAGGCGGCCGCGTGCGTCGCGGCGGTGGGGGCGGGGCCCGCGGTCGGTGGGAGCGCGGGACCGCGAGGTGCGCGACGGAGGGGCCCGACGGCCCGTCCCCTGCGCGCCGGGGACGGCTTCGGCCGGGGATCGGGGCGACGATGAACGACGCGGTGATCGTGCTGCCGGGGATGATGGGCAGCGAACTGGTGGAGGTGTCCACCGGTCGAACCCTGTGGGGGCCCGCCGACACGAGTTGGTACGCCGGGACCTGGACCACCGGCGGCGCACTGGACGCACTGGCCGTCACCGACGCGGAACGCTCCGGGCGCGTGGGGCGGATCCGGGCCACCCGGCTGCTGCACACCCCCGCGTGGGCACCGCTGCTGCGCGGCTTCGAGCCGTACACCGAACTGGTCCGGGCGCTGCGCGGCGCCGCCGCCGATCCGGCCGCGGTGCACGAATTCCCGTACGACTGGCGGCTGCCCGTCGACTACAACGCCGGTCTGCTGGCCATCGCCGCCTACGAACACCTGCGCCGCTGGCGCCGCCACCCGCTGGGCGGCCGAGACGCGCGTCTGGTGCTCGTGGCCCACTCGACGGGTGGCCTGGTCGCCCGCTACTTCACCGAAGTACTGGGCGACGCGGCCGAGTTGCGCGCGCTGGTCACCCTGGGCACGCCGTTCCTGGGCGCGCCGAAGGCGCTCCACCTGCTCGGCGCCGCGCCCGCCGACCCCGGGAGCCGGTCCGCGTCGTCGCCGTCCGCGGCGCACCTGCCCGAGGCCCGGCTGCGCCGATTCGCCGCGACCGTGCCCGGGCTGTACGACCTGCTGCCGTCGTATCGCTGCCTGGACGAGGGGTCCGCGGTCCGCCGGCCGACCGCCGCCGACGTCGCGGCGGTCGGCGGCGACGAGTGCCTGGCCGAGGACGCCTTCGCCCGGCGCGAACGCCTGCTCGGTACCGGATCCTGGGACACGCTGTGGCCGGTGGTCGGCGTCGAGCAGCCGACCGTACAGTCCCTGGTGATCCGCGACGGGGTGGTCCGGCCGCGCTTCGTGACCTGCGCGAGCGACGGGGACGGCGGGATCGTGCGGGCCGACCGGCGCGGCGACGATACGGTGTGTCGCCGAGTGGCGGCCCCGGCCGCGCTCAAACCGTTCGCCGTGGTCCAGACGCACGGCGCGCTGGCCCGCTCCCGCGAGGCGATCGGGTACGTGTGCGCGGTCCTGCGCCAGGAGGACCCGGCCCCCGAACGCGTCGGGGACGTCGTCCCGTTGGCCCTGGACGTCGCGGATTCGGTGGCGGCCGGTGGCACCCTCGACATCGTCCTGGACGGGGTCGACGACCCGACCGCGATCAGCGTGCGCGTGGTCGACGTGGCCACCGGCGTCACGCTGCCCCGGGCCCTGCCGGTGGCTCGCGACGGCCGGGTGACGATCCGCCAGATCCTGCCCGTGGAGGGCCTGTTCCGGGTCCTGGCCGGAGCGCGCGAGCAGTCCCCGGTCAGCCGACTCGTCCTGGCCACCGACCCCAGCGCCGCCTTCGACCCGACCGACCCGGGGTAGGCACGAGGGCGCCGCTGCCGCGCGACCCCTCAGTCCCGCGCGGCCCGATCGGCCCGCACCGAAGCCTCGGCGGGATCGCGCGGCAGCGGCGGCTCCCCGGCGGCGGCGACCACCACCGCCGGCCCCTCCGGAAGTGTGCGCAGCGCGCGGATCGGTGAGCGGAACACCGGCAGGAAGGCCGAAGCCATGCAGACGCCACCGACCCACATCGCCGCGTGCACCCCCGCGAACTCGCCGATCAGCGCCGCCGCCACCGCCCCGATCGCCGCCGCGCCGGTGAGCAGGCAGCGGAAGGTGGCGTTCATCCGGCCGAGCAGCGCGTCGGGGGTCAGCCGCTGCCGCAGACTCACCCCGAGCACGTTGTCCACGCCCATCCGGGCCGTGCACAGGAACCACCCGACGCCCGCGACCACCAGCCACGGCCCACGATCGAGCAGGGGGATCACCAGCGCGGCCGGCGCCAGACACAGTCCGGCCAGACCCATCGTGCGGCCGTAGCCGAGCCGGCGCGAGATCGGCCGCGCGGAGCGCGCGCCGACCAGGACGCCCACCCCGCCGATCGCCAGAAACAGACCCAACGCCCCGGAGGGGAGGTCGAGTTCGCGAACGAAGACCACCGGAAGCAGCACGGTGACCAGTTGTGAGCCGAAGTTGGTCAACGCCGCCGTGCACATCAGCGCGCGCAGTTCCCGACCGCGCCACACGTGCCGCAGCCCCTCGCCGATCTCGGCGCGCAACCGGCGGGCGGGGCCCTCGGCGGCGGTCGGGGCGCCGTCGGTACGGATCCGGGCCAGCCCCAGGCCGGACGCGAGGTAGCCGACCACCGTGGACACCACCGCGAACGGCGCCGCGACCACCTGCACCAGGAACCCGCCCGCGCCGCGCCCGGCGATATTGGCCGTGGCCATCAGGCTGACGATGGCGGCGTTGGCCGGCACCAGCGCCTCGCGGCCGACCAGGTGCGGGACGAAGCTCTGCGAGCCCACGTCGAAGAAGACCGTCGCGCACCCGTTGAGCAGGACCACCGCGTACAACTGGGGCAGCGTCAGTACGTCCAGCCACCAGGCGAGCGGGATCGAGCCGATCAGCGCGGCGCGGACCAGGTCGGCGACCATCATCACCCGGCGCCGCCGCATCCGGTCCACCCAGGCGCCGGCGGGCAGGCCGATCAGCAGGAACGCCACCGTGCCGAGCGCGGCCAGCGCGCCGACCCGGCCGGGGCTCGCGTCCAGCGCCTCGACGGCGATCAGCGGGATGGCGACGTAGCCGATGTTGGTGCCCAATTCGCTGAGCGCCGCCGCGGTGAACAGGGTGCGGAAGTCGGCGATCCGCCAGGGGGAGTGCGCGTGGCTCATGCCGGCAGCCTGCCCGGCTCCCCCACCGGCACCGCAATGATTCAGCCGGAGCCGAATCCTCGACCGAGTCCGTGTGGCCGCGGGTAGCCTGAACCGGGTGATCGAGATCGAGTTCACCCCGGAGGACGTGGCCCGCACCCGCTTCGCGATCTCCCCGCTGTGGGAGGTCGTGGCGAGCGTGCGCGTCCTCAAGGGCGCCGACGAGCAGGGCATCCACCGGGTCTGGAGCGAGCAGGTCCGCGACCGGCTGGCCGCCGCGAAGGTCGACCTGACCCCGCTCACCGACCTGATCCCGGTACCGACCCTGGCGCTCGCGGGTTTCCTGGCCCCGCCGCCGACCACCCCGCTGACCTCGCTGGAGGTCGAACTGGCGGCGCTGCGCGCGACGCCCCCGGAACTGCTGCGCACGTCGTCGGCGATCACCCCGGAACGCATCGCCGAGATCCGCGCCGACCCGGATCGAGAGCTGGGCCGGCTCGCGGAGACCATCCGGGCGTACTGGGAGGTGGCGCTCGCGCCGTACTGGCCGCGCGTCCTCGCCTTCCTGGAGGGCGACATCCTCTTCCGGGCCGGCCGGCTCGTCGAGGGCGGCGCGCGCGGCCTGTTCAACGACCTGGACCCGCAGGTCGCCTGGGACGCGGGCACGCTCCAGGTGCGGACCCGGTTCTGTCGCGATCGCCGCACGCTCGGCGGCCGGGGGCTGCTGCTCGTACCGTCGGCGTTCGTCTGGCCGCGCGTGTTCTCCGTGCTGGACGGACGTTGGCAGCCCACACTGCGCTATCCGCCGCGCGGCATCGGCACGCTGTGGTCGCCCGCACCCGCGCCCACCGCCGTGCCCGACGCGCTCGCCGGCGTACTGGGCCGCTCCCGCGCCACGCTGGTGGCCGAACTCACCACGCCGGCCTCGACCACGGACCTGGCCCGGCGTACCGGACTGAGCCCGGGCGGCGTCTCGCAACACCTGTCCGCGCTGCGCGCGGCGGGCCTGGTCGGCGCGCATCGGGCCGGGCGGGTGGTGCTGTACGCCCGCACGCGGGCGGCGGAGACGCTGCTGGCGGCGGCGGGTTCGGCCCAGGGCGGGTCTTCAAACCCCGCGGACTTCGCGGCGTAAGCACAGCGGGGAGCCCGAGGGGCGGGTTCCGTTCGCGGTTCCCCCGGGGCGGCGAGGCGCGGTGCCGGGCGTCGTGGAACTCGGCGGGGTTCGAAGACCCGCCCTAACCCTCGGCGTCGGGCCAACCACGCATCGCCAGCTCCGCGACCCGCTCCAGCCGCTCGCGGCCGACGCCGTCGACGGCCTGGGTGGACATGCCCTGGACGACGGCCGCGTAGTAGGTGGCGAGGTCGTCCGGGTCGGTGTCGGCGGGCAGTCGGCCGGCCGCCACGTCGGCGGCGATCCTGCGCCGGAACACCGCCTTGGACGCCTCGCGCAGCGCGCGCAGTTCGGCCTTGACCTCCTCGGCCGCCGCCGTGCAGTTCACCGCCGCCGTGATCACCATGCAGCCGGGCGGGTGGCCGGGCTCGGTGTACACCTCGGCCAGCGTGTGCAACATGCGCTCCATCCCCCGGCGCGCGTCCGGCTCGGCCTCGAACACCCGGCCCGCGACCGCGCCGTAGGTGGCCCCGTAGCGCTGGATCGCCTCGCTGAACAGGGTGCGCTTGTCGCCGAAGGCCGCGTACAGGCTGGGCGGCTTGATGCCCATCGCGGTGGTCAGCCCGGACACCGAGGTCGCCTCGTAGCCGTGCCGCCAGAACTCGACGACCGCGCGATCCAACGCGGCCTCGCGGTCGAAGCCGCGCGGGCGGCCTTGGGTACCGGACATGCGAGCCATTCTATAGCGCTCGCTATGGAAGTGGGGAATCTCTGTTACGGTGAAATCTGTAGCGACCGCTACGAAACTCGTCGCGCCGCATCCCCGGGGAGCACCATGTCCACCACCACCGCCACCCTGCCCGTCCCGACCTTCGCCCGTACCGTCCGCGGCTCGGGTCCCGGCCTGCTCCTCGCGCACGGCGCGGGCGGTGGCGTGGCCGCCAACTACGGACCGATCCTGGCCGGCCTCGCCGCCGAACACCGCGTCGTCGGCGTCGACTTCCCCGGCTCCGGCGAGACCCCGCGCTCGTCCGGGCCGCTCGACCCGGACGAACTCGCCGACCAGCTGGTCGCGGCCGGTGTCGCCGAGGGCCTGGAGACCTTCGCGGTGTCCGGCTACTCGCTCGGTGGCGCGATCGCCGTGCGCGCCGCCACCCGGCACCCCGAGCGGGTCACCTCGCTGATCCTGACCTCGGCGTTCGCGCACGCCGACACCCGTCTCCGACTGGCCGCGCGCGTCTGGCGCGGGTTGTACGAGTCCGGCGACCGGGCCACGTTCGCCGCCTTCCTGACCCCGTTCGCGCTCGGCCCGGCCGCCCTCGACGCGCTCTCCGCCGAGGAGCTGGCGGGCGTACTGCGGACGACCTCGGAGACCCCGCCGGTCGGCACGCCCGAGCACACCGAGTTGGTCGAGCGCGTCGACGTGCGCGCCGACCTGGCCGCGATCGAGGTCCCGACGCTGGTGGTGTCCACCACCGGCGACCGCCTCGTCGAGCCGAACCACCACCGCGCCGTCGCGGCCGCCCTGCGGACCGCCCGCGTGGTCGAACTCGACTCGGGCCACCTGCCGTTCGCGGAGCGCCCGGCGCAGTGGCTGGCGGCGATCACCGACTTCCTGGGCGAGGTCGAGGGCGACGCGGTTCGGTAGCGGGCGGCGGGGCGGGGCGCTTCGGGCCCAGGTGCCTTCACGCCTTCGGGAACGGCGCGGCCCACTCCTCGTCCGGCAGGCGCAGCGCGTTGGCCACGTAGGCGATCGTGCGATACCAACCGGCCAGGACCAGCACCTCCACGATCTGCCGTTCCTCGAACCGGGCCCGGAACTCGGCCCAGGTGCCGTCGCCGAGGTCGGCGTCGTCGTGCAACTCGTCGACCACGCGCACCAGGATCGCCTGGCGGGGCGTCCAGGCGGCCTCGTCGTCGACGACGGTGGCCCGGAGTTGACGCGGGGTCAGGCCGACCCGCCCCGCGAACACCTCGGCGTGCACGCCCCATTCGTACGAGCAGCCGGCCCGCGCGCACACCCGCTGCACCACGGTCTCCCGCTCGACGGCGGGCAACGTACCGTGCCCGAGCAGTCCCGAGCCGAGCACCCGCATCCGCGAGGCCAGGTCGGGGTGGTGCTCCAGGACCCGGAACAGGGCGAGGGGCTCACGGC
This sequence comes from Embleya hyalina, assembly GCF_003967355.1. GTDB lineage: Bacteria > Actinomycetota > Actinomycetes > Streptomycetales > Streptomycetaceae > Embleya > Embleya hyalina. The sequence continues at coordinate 142,030 of NZ_BIFH01000016.1, forward strand.
CCCCGGCGGCGCCCATCCAGCGGGCCAGGGACGCCTCGGTCTCGGGGGCGTAGGGCGGGGACAGCGGCGTGATCCGAGACATGGTGTGCTCCTCCATCGGCCGGGACGACCGCTCGTGCGCCTCGGCGGCCGGCCACTCGGGTGCTTCGCTTTCGAAAGCACTATGCTGCTTTCGAAAGCGAAGCACAAGGGAGGCGGCCGTGGACCGGCACGACGAGGTGGATGCCCCGCATCCACGCCCCGGCAGCCCGGTGCGCGGGTCGACCACGGGCCGGGCCCCGATGGCCGCGCTCGACCTGCTCGGCCGGCGCTGGATCCTGCGCCTGATCTGGGAGCTGAGCCGGGAACCGGCCGGTTTCCGCGCCCTGCAACGCCGGTGCGACGACATGTCCTCCAGCGTGCTCGACAACCGCCTGCGGGAGTTGGTGGGCGCCCGGATCGCCGACCGGGACCCGACCGGCCGCTACACCCTCACCCCCACCGGCACCCGGCTCGTCGCCGCCCTCGATCCGCTGCTGGAGTGGTCGGCGGAGTGGGCGAGCGAGCTGGATTCGGACAGGGACTGACGCCCGTCACCACCCGCCCTCGAAGAAGGCCGCGAGCGCCGGCTTCGGGTCGGCCGTGGTGCCCACGTTCGCCATCACCACCACGAGCACGACCAGCGCCGACGCCACCGCGAGCACCGCGAACCACCCCAGCAGGCGCCGGGTTCGCCGATCGGCGGCCTCGGTCGCGGCGAACCGCCGGCACAACACCGCGGCGAGCCCGATCAGGACGAGCGCCACGAGCGCGGCCACCACGGCCAGCGCCGCGTGATAGCGGGCGAAGTCGTCGATCATCAGGTCGAGGGCGGGCGGGGTGGGCGCGCCCGAGGGGGCGTCCAGTCCCTCCCGCACCCGGCGGAGCGTGACGCCCACCTCGCCCTCGGCCGCGCCGCTCGGCAGCAGCGTCAACAGCGACGAGAAGGGCGCCACCGCGCCCTGGATGTTGGCCATCACCGTGGCCAGCGCGCCCGCTCCGAGCACCGTGACGAGCACGCCGGCCGACGCGAGGCCGGCCCGGCGTCCCGGACCGAGATCGCGAGCCCGCAGGAACGCCCGCCACACGAGCATGCCGAGCGCGACGACCACGACCAGCAGGATCGCAGCGATCACCGCCTTGACGACGTGGAATCGGAACCAGTAGTCGACCGCTCGGTCCATGCCCGGGGTGAAGTCCCGCCGACCGGCGCCCCAGTACTCGACGAACGCCGTGCGGAAGGACGCGGCGAGGTTGTCCTGATCGACGGAGCCGTCGCCGGCGATGTGCTCCGCCACCACGGGCGGGACGACGAACAGGGCGGCTAGCAGGGCCACTACCGCGCCGACGAGCAGGGCGAGGGGGCGCGCGGCGATGCCCGCGAATCGCGACGGGGCCGCGGGACGCTGCCGCCGCCGGCCCGGGAGATGAGGCGTTGCTGTCATGCCGACCACGCTTCCGCAGCGCCGCCGCGCGGTCACCGGAGCAGACCGGACACCCGGAGGTATGGCAGGCCACACCCCCGAGACAAATCAGGCGCAACGACCGCCGCACAGTCCGCCACGCACCCCCGAGACCCCGGCCCGACGCTCCCACCCACACCACCGCCCCGGCGCTCGACACCGCGACACCGCCCCGACGCTCAGCCCCGCGACACCGGCCCGACGGTCGGCCCCGCGACACCGTCCGGACGCTCAGCCCCGCGACACCGGTCCTCGGCCACCGAGGTACGTGAGTACGGCCAGCACGCGGCGATGGCGGGTGTCGTCGTCGGGCGGCAGGCCGAGTTTGGCGAAGATGTTGCCGATGTGCTTCTCCACCGCACTGGCCGAGATCACCAACCGCCGCGCGACGGCCGCGTTCGAGCAACCCTCGGCCATCAGCGCCAGGATCTCGCGTTCGCGGGCGGTCAGGGCGCTCACCCCGCCGTCCCGGCGACGCGCGGCCAGCAACCGGGCGACCACCTGCGGATCGAGCACCGTGGCGCCGTGCGCGACCCGGTCCAGCGCGTCCAGGAACTCCTCGACCCTGGCCACCCGGTCCTTGAGGAGGTAGCCGACCGAGCCCGTGCCGTCCGCGAGCAGGTCGCCGGCGTAGGACGCCTCCACGTACTGACTCAGCATCAGCATCGGCGCGCCGGGCACGTACGAGCGGGCGCTGATCGCCGCGCGCAGGCCCTCGTCGGTATGCGTCGGCGGCATCCGCACGTCGACGATCGACACGTCCGGCCGGTGTTCGAGCACCGCCGCGACCAGGGCGGGTCCGTCGCCGACCGCGGCCTGCACCCGGTGACCGTCCTCGACGAGCAGGCGGACCAGGCCCTCGCGCAGCAGTACCGAGTCGTCGGCCACCACGATCCGCAGCGGGCGGCGCTCGGCGCGGTCCGGCGCCGCGTCCGGGTTCAGTCGCATGGCAGTACGGCGGTGATCGTCGTCGGGCCGCCGACCGGGCTGTCCACCCGCAACCGCCCGCCGACGGCGAGCGACCGCTCCGCCAGGCCGCGCAGTCCGTGGCCCTTGGCCAGGGCCGCGCCGCCCGTGCCGTCGTCCCTCACCCAGACCGTCAAGTCGCCCCCATCGTGCCGTAGTCCGAGCACGCACCGGTGTGCGTGGCTGTGTTTGGCCACATTGGTCAGGGCCTCGGCCACGACGAAGTACGCGGCCGTCTCGACGCCGGCGTCGAGACGCCGGGCCGGCGCGACGATGTCCAGGTCGGCGGGAACGGTGGACAGCGCGGCCAGCGCCGCGAGCGCGTCGGGCAGGCCGCGGTCGACCAGGATCGGCGGGGCGATGCCGCGCGAGAGGGCGCGCAACTCGTCCAGCGCCTCCTGGGCCTGGACCATCGCGTCGGCGAGGGCCGCCCGGGCGGTCTCCGGTCTGCGGTCGAGATGGTGCTCGGCGCGGCCCAGTTCCATGGCCAGGCGGACCAGGCGCTGCTGCGGCCCGTCGTGGATGTCCCGTTCGAGCCGGCGCAGCGCGCCCGCCTCGGCCGTGACGGCGGCGACGGTCTGCGCGCGGGCGGTGTCGCGTTCCCGTTCGAGGCCGAGGATCCGGCGGTGCAGGGCGGAGGCGTCAAAGAGCAGCGCCTGGCCGAGACCGGTCTGGGCGGTGGTGAAGACGCGGGTGACCAGCGGCAGGGTGCACAGGAGCAGCAGGCCGACCGTGGTCCCGAAGGCGACCCGATCGACCGGCGAGAGCAATCCGAGGCTCACGGTGACGTGCGATCGCTCGCCGCCGGCGTTCAGGGACAGCGGCCGCAGCGGCTCGGACGCCGCGTACTCGTAGCGCAGCGCGCAGGTGGCGCAGGCCACCCCGACGAACCACCACAGCGCGGTCACCAGCGCCGTGACCACGGCGACCGGGAACAGCACCACGGCATGGGCGGCATCGAGCCACGGTCCGGGGCCGGGACCGGACGGGCTCGCCGCCGGCTCGGCACGCGCGGCCCCGAAGCCGGCGGGACGCACCCTGGCGATCCGCCACCGCTCCAGATCGGCACACCACCGCGCGGGCGCGAGCGCACGGGCCACCAGCGGAGCACCGCCGGGCAGCACGAGTCCGAGCGCCGCGAAGAACACCCCGCCCAGCACCACGAACAACCCGACGACGGCGAGCAGCGGCGCGGTCAACAGGTATACCGACCGCACGAGCGTGCGCCGCGCCACGCGCGAGAGCACCCCGACGCCCGGCCACGATCGACCCCGGACGGCGGCGGAGAGCGATTTGGTCATGCACCAAAGCTAATACCGCGCCCGGGCCCCGGAAGCGGCCCGTTCGCGGTGGACCGGCGCCGTCACCGTCGAATGCCGGACCGGGGTCGGGGACCGCTTCCAGACACCACGACCCCACGATGTGGCCGACGCGCCGCGTAGCCCGAGCCGGCGCGGCGGCACCCGGTTTCGGGATCAGGGGATCAGCAGGTTGTGAACCTCCATCACCTTCGTCTCGAACGGGGGTGCGCCGATCTCCTGCGCCACGGGGGCGACCACGTCCCGCATGAAGTCGCGGAACTGCGCCTCCGTCTCCCAGACGTCGATGACCTGCCAGCCGCCATCGGGCAGCGGCGCGCCGATGTGAACGACCAGGCCCGCCGGAGGCTTGCTCCGGTCCGGCATGATGCGGTCGAAGGCGGTCTGATACAGCTCTCGCGTCCAGCTCACACCCTTGTTGTAGACCAGGACCGTCATCGCGATTCCTCGATTCACGGCGGAAAACGCATACGAATCCCTTTTCCACCGTAGGACCGGGAGGCAGGCGCGGCGACCGGTGCCGCGCGTCGGTCCAGGTGGTGCAGCACGACGTCGCCGATCCGGCCCGCCTCGGCCGTGAGCGTCATGTAGGTGTGATGCGGTTGGCGGCGGCGGTCGGTCGGCGAGCCCGGGTTGAGCAGGCGCAGTCCCGAGTCCGCGACCGTGTCCCACGGGATGTGGCTGTGCCCGAACACGAGTACGTCCGCGTCGGGATACCGCGCCGCGCACCGGCGTTCGCGGCCCTCGGCCGGCCCCGTCTCGTGCACGACGGCGAAGCGGACCCCGCCGAGTTCGACCCGGGCGACCTCCGGCAGCCGCGCCCGCAGGTCCGCGCCGTCGTTGTTGCCGTAGACCCCCACCACCCGACGCGAGGACGCCTCGAACAGGTCGAGCACGTCGACATCGACCCAGTCCCCCGCGTGGATCACCACATCGGCGATCGCCGCCTCGACCAGCACCTGCTCCGGAACGGCCTTGGCACGACGGGCGACATGGGTGTCGGACACCAGCAGAACGCGCATGCCCACCACGGTACGACGCCGACCACGCGTCGGAGACGAACGCGACCCTCGCGTCCGCCGGCCGAGGACTTCGCCGCGCCGGGGCGTGTCTTCGAACCCCCGTCGGGCTCCGCCGCGTGATGGCGGCGACAAGCCCGACGGGCGGATGCCGTGGGCCCCACCGGGGCGATGCGGTCGGCCATGGTCATCTCGGGCGCACGCCCCGGTGCGCTCGTCCGGTCAGGGAGCCGTTTCGGGTTGCCGCGCCTGCTTCGGTGCCCGCCACGCGGGGTTCCTGCGCACGCCGACCTGTTCGAGTTCGAGCGTGTCGCCGGTTTCGCTGCGGAGTTCGACGTGGACCGGCACGCCCGTTTCGTGGTCGACGTAGTGCAGCGGCGCCGTGCCGTCCTGGAGGTACCGGTCGCCCCACTGCATCAGGGCCACGATCACCGGGAACAGGTCGCGGCCCATGTCGGTGAGCACGTATTCGTCGCGGGTGCGCCCGCCGTCCTCCCGATAGGGGCGCTTGGCGAGCAGGCCGGCCTCGGTCAGGCGCCGCAACTGCTGGGCGGCGGCGCGGTCGGTGATCCCGACGCGGCCGGCGAAGCCGCCGAAACGGGTCGTGCCGTAACACGCCTCGCGCAGGATCAGCAGCGCGGAGCGGGTTCCGACCACCTCCAGCGCCTTGACCAGCGAGCAGTGATCGGTCTTCCACGCGCCGAGATCGGCCAGCGCGCCCTCCATGACAACCGGCATGGCCCCATCGTACCCACCCCGACTATCTCCTTGTATAGCCAGACCCAGCTATCTATACTCCAGGAAAGTCAGCCCCCGCCGCGCCCCTCGGAGGCGGACGGAGCGGCGCTGCCTTCGACCGGACCATCCGACCCGCATCACAGGGGGATCCCCATGGCCACGCAGGCCGCGCCGGACGCCGACGAACGGCGGCACGTCCCCGACGGACCAACGGCCATCACGTTCGTCGTGTGCGCCGCGGCGTTCATGGCGATGCTCGACGTGTTCGTGGTCAACGTCGCCTTCACCGACATCGGCGCCGCACTCGGCATCACCGGCCGCCCCCGGAGTTGATCACCGTGACCGTCATGGCCTCCACAACCACCGCCGACACCGTACGCCTGCGCCCGTGGCGCTCGGGCGACGTCGACGAACTCGCCCGAGCCGCCGCGCACTTCTCGCCGAACGCGCTCGCCGCGCGGTTCGGCGCGGCGAGCACCACGATCCCCGACTGGTACCGGGCCCACATCGTCGAGGCCCGGGCACGCGGCAGGTGGAACGCGTGTGTGGCCCACAGCGGGGGTCACATCGTGGGCTGGGCGGAGTACGGACTCGACGCCGACCCCGGCCACGCCGACATCGCCGCGCTGGTCGGCGACCGGTACCGGGGAAACGGCCTCGGCACCCGGTTGATCAAACATGTCGCCGCCCTGGCCCGGTCGGTCGGGGTACACGTGCTGCACGCCCAGATCCGGGTCGACAACCACGCCGCCCGCAAGGCGCTGTACGCGGCGTTTCCGAACCTGCGCCAGACGGAACTGCAGGACGGACAGTGGCACTACGCCGTGGACCTGCCGCGCGCCCCGAACCGGCCGGGCCCGATCGGCCGCGGCCGACCCGACGACGTCACCCCCGCTCCGCGACCACCCTCCTCCTCCCGCTCCCGACGCGGGACGAGGCGCGGGGTGGACGCGTCGTCATGACGACGCGTCCACCCCGGCGACGGCCGCTTGGGCGCCGGCCGGCCGGGTCGGCGGCTCGACCCCGTTGGCGGCGCCGGTCGCCGGCCGTCCCGTGCCCGGTGGCTTGACGCCGTTGGTGCGCCCGATCGATCCGCTGCCGCGCGTCGACCGGGTGTCGCCCTCGGCCCGGTCGCCGTGGCGCCGGGCCGGCTCCGTCGTTTCCCCGGACTCCCCCGAGTCCCGGAACTCCGTTGCCGATCGCCCGAGTTCCCCGTTGTCCCCGTTCATGCCCGTTCGCTCTCCTCGATTCCCGCGAACCGTGCGATCGCTCGGATCCCTGTGCTCCGAGCGACCGCCCCCCGATCCGGTCGATTCCTGGTCTTACGGGTGTTGTCGGACATGGCCGAGTGACAACACACCACATAGTCAGATACGTACCGGGGCGTCGAACGGTTCGGCGTTCTCGGGACGAGATTTGCGAACCGGGCGCGTCAGGTCGTCGGCGTCACCTTCGCCAGGCCCGCCGGGGCGTCCGGGTTCGCGCCTCGGCGCAGCGCGAACATGCGGGCCAGATTCTGCAGGTGCACGGTGGTGGCGATGGCCCGGGCGGCTTCCGTCCGCAGGCCGCCGAGTTCGGGGGCCACCGTCGCGTGCGGGACGCCGTCGGCGACCAGGCGCTCGCGCAGTGCGCCGATGTCGGGCGTGGTGGGGCCGCCCACATCGATCAGCAGGACCGGAACGCGGGCGCCGAGTGCGGCGATCGGGCCGTGCAGCAGGTCGGCGACCGAGATGCCCTCGGCGAATACGCCGGAGGTCTCGCGGATCTTGAGCGCCCCCTCCAGCGCCACCGCGCCGCCGAGGCCCCGGCCGGCCACGACGAGGCGGTCGTGGTGCGCCCAGTCGGCGGCCAACGTCTCGCACGCGTCGGTGTCGGCCAGCACCCGGCGTACCGCGTCGGGGAGTTCGGCCAGGTCGGCGAGATCGGCGACGGTCGGCGGCAGCGGGCCGAGGGCGAGCGCGATGCCGACCACGGCCAGGAGTTGGGCGGTGACGGTCTTGGTCGCCGGGACCGCGATCTCGGTGCCGGCGTCGGTCGCGACCAGGACGTCGGCCTCGGCGGCGAGCAGGCTGTCCGCCTCGTTGGTGATCGCCACGACCCTGGCGCCCCGTTCGCGCGCGGCCCGGACCGCCGTGACGATCTCGGGGGTGCGGCCCGACTGGCTCAGCGCGGTGACCAGGTAGCCGGAGTAGTCGGTGCGCGCGCCGTAGCGGGTCACCAGGCTGGGCGCGGCCAGGCCCGCCGGGCGACCGGACGCCGGCTCGAACAGGTAGCGGCCGAACACGGCGGCGTTGTCCGACGATCCGCGCGCGATCAGCGTGGAGCCGAGCAGCGGCGTCGGCAGCGCGCCCCGCACGGCCTCGCCGAGTTCGGGCAGGCGGGCGACCAGGCGGCCCAGGACGTCGGGCTGTTCGGCCATCTCGGCGGCCATCACGGCCCCGGGGGCGGTGGTGGGATCGTCGGCGGTCGGCGTACTCGGCGTGCTCGGGGTTGCGGAGGTCACGGTGTTGGTCCCTTCGGTCGGCTTCGCTTCGGTCGGCTTCGCTTCGGTCCGCGCCGGGTCGATCGGTTCGGGAGGGGCGGTTCGGGGGCCGGGCTCATCGCGTCACCAGCGCCCACCCGGGGCGTTCGCCGCGGGCGATGTCCCAGGCCAGGGCCGCGGCACCACGCAGCGCGCCGTCGTGGACGTGCCGCGCCGCGACGATCACCTCGTCCGAGGCGGCGCCGCCTGGCGCGTGCTCGGCGACGAAGCCGCGCACCGCGTCGAGGACCCGGTCGGCCGCGGCCATCAACCCGCCGCCGAGGGCGATCCGGGTCGGGTCCAGGGCCAGATACAGGTTGAGCACATGGCCCGCGAGCACGTCGAGCGCCCGGTCGGCGACCGCACGCAGCCGGGGGTCGGCGGAGGTCAGGATCGCCGCCGCGTCGGGGGCCGGGCCGGTGCCGCCGAGCGCGTACAGGGCCGCCGTGCGGGCGAGCAGCGGGCCGCCGCCGATCAGCGACTCCAGGTCCGGCTCGTCCGGGCGGCCGGGCGCCAGCGCGTAGCCGATCTCGCCCGCCACGCCCCGGGCGCCGCCCACGACCCGGCCGCCGACGGTGAGCGCGGCGGCGACGCCCGTACCCAGATTGACGAACAGCCCCGGATCGGCGCCGACGAGCGCGCCGGAGCGCACCTCGGCCAGCCCCGCCGCCTTGACGTCGTTGGCCACCACCACCGGCAGCGCCCCGAACGCCTCCCGGGCCCGGCCCAGCACGTCCACCCGCTCGATGCCGGGCAGGTTCGGCGACAGTTCCACCCCGGCCGAGGTCACCGTCCCGGGACACACCAGACCCACGGCCACCACCTCGTGCCGCCCGCCCCGGGACGCCGCCGCGACCTGGTCCCGGGCCGCCCCGAGCAGCCGATCGAACGCGTGCCCCATGTCCTCGCCCGGCGCCCGCGTGGGCACCCGCCGCCCGGCCGACATCGCCCCGGCGGCATCGATCGTGGCCATGGCGGTCTTGGTGCCGCCGATGTCCAGCGCGACTATCGCGCGGGGGTCGGCGAGGGCATCGGCGGTGTCGGGCACGGTGGTCACGGTCCTTGGGTCCGGCGGGCGACGGGAGGGGATACGGGTTCGGTTCGGAACCGCCACACGCGGCCTCCGGACGACCCCGGCGGGGCCATCCGGCCCGAACGCCTCACGACGGATCCCCCACCACCCGCGCCTCCGCGTCGTACCTGCTCCCCCACACCGGCGCACCCCCTTCGGCGCCCGCGTGCAGCCCGGAAACCGCCTGGGTGCGCCCACGCGTGACGAACACCTGCGGCCGGAAGCACATCACCACCGTGTCGCCGGGCCGGATGTCCAGGCGCCGCGCGTCCCGCAGCACCGTGTAGTAGTGGATCGCCCCGTCGGGCGCGGTATCCACGCGCGCCGGCCGCTCGGTCGCGGTCGCCGCGTCCCGGCCGACCAGCGCGGTCAGGCCGAAGTCGCCGAGGACCTTGTCGATGTAGTGGCCGGCGGCGAAGGTGTACGCGTCGTCCCCGTCCACGTGCGACACCTCGGTCACGTACACGATCGCCGGCTGCTCCGGCGCGTCCTCGGAGAACACGTGCAGCGGCGTGGTCCCGTGGATCGCGTTGCCCGGCTCGACGTGCGTGGCCCCGGCGTCGGCGGCGATGGCCAGCGAACGGGCCGAGGTGGTGCCGGGCGCGTTGACCTGACGGATGTCGAACCCGGCCGAGCGCAGGCGTTCGGCCGCCGTGACGAGCGTGGTCAGGTTGGGGGTGGCCGCGATCCGCCGGTTGTCCGGGTCGGCGAGCAGGGCCGGGAACGTGGTGACGCCGTGTACCGCGACGCCCTCGATCGTGTCCACCGCCCGCGCGGCGGCCACCACGTCGGCGGCCGGGAAACCGCCGCCGTGGCCGAAGTAGAACCGGTCCCCCTCGCCGTGCACCCGCAGCAGCACCGACACGGGCGGGCCGCCCCGACGCAGCGCCGCCGCGCCGACGCGCCGCGCGGCGTCGAGCGAGAACACGGTGACCACCTCGGGGTCGGCGCCGACCACGAAGTCCTCGCTGCCCCGGTGCGGTTGCACCAGGTGTCCGACGTGGCCGACCGGCAGCCCGTGGCGCACCGCCGCCGACACGCAGGCGGTGTCCACCGCGACGACGGGGCCGAGACCGGCCTCGATCGCGGTGCGGGTCACATCGGGGTTGCGCCCGTACTGCTTGGCCATCACGTAGGTGGACAACCCGCGCGCCCGGGCCGCCTCGGCGATGGCGGCGGCGTTGCGGGCGACCGTGTCCAGGTCCACCACGTAGGTGTTGGCGAGCAGTTCGCCGGCCTGATGGGCGCTCACGACGGCGTCGATCAGGGGGCGGTTGTGGGCGAGCAGTCGGTCCAGGAACATCGGGGTCTCCTTGGCGCGGGCGGGGTTTGCGACGAAGGGGCGTACGACGGGGCGTACGGATCAGGTCCGGCCGGTCGGCACCGACACCACCCCCGTCGACGCGGCCCCGGACGCCCCGGTCGAAGCGTCCGTCGCGCCCGTCGTGTCCGCCGCGTCGGCGCCCGGTTCGTTCTCGAACACCCGCCCCATCGCGGCCAGCACCTCCGGTCGCGAGCGATGCGCCCACACCAGATACGCGGCGCCGAGCACCATCCAGCCGACGATCACGTACGGCACGAGGTTGTTCGGATGCTCCGGCACCGGCCACAGCTGGCCATAGATCGGCAGCAGCATCAGCAGCACCGTCGCGCCCGGCAGGATCCCGTGCCGCAACAGGGCGAACTCGCCCCGGTGTTCGCGCAGGTAGAACCGGATCACCGCGATGCTCATCAGGATGTAGACGATCACCATGCCGAGCCCGAGAACGGTGCCGGCGAACCCGTACACGCCCAGCGGACCGAGATCGCCGCCGAAGCCGCTGCCCAGGGCCAGCGCGAACACGAGCGAGAAGCCCAGATACGCGGTGATCGCCGACTGCGGCACGTGGCGCTCGTTGGTCCGGCCCAGGAAGCGCGGCAGCACCCCCTCGCGGCCCATCGAGAACAACACCCGTACGGCCGCGTTCGAGCCGGAGACCACGTTGGCGAACTGGCTGACGATCACGGTCAGCGCGAGGATCCAGGTCACGCCCCAGTAGCGGTCGACCAGCGTGGTCAGCGGCGCGGCGTCGCCGGCCAGGTCCGAGCCGTGTGCGGAGCCGAAGCCGATCGAGGTCGAATAGGCCATCAACACGTAGAAGGTGCCGATCACCGCGACGGCCGTGAACAGCGCGAGCGGGATGCTGCGCTTGGCGCCGCGCGCCTCCTCGCCGAGGGTGGCCACCGACTCGAAGCCGATGAACATCAGGATGCCCCAGAGCATGCCGGTACCCAGGCCGCTGAACCCGTCGATGGATTCGGCCGGGTTGAACGGCGCGACCGACAGGCCCGAGTCGCCGCCGTCGCCGAGGATCACCCCGGCCAGGCCGAGCAGTACGCCGACCTCCAGGACCAGGAAGATCAGCGCGGTCCTGGCCGAACTGGACACGCCGAGCGAGTTGACGCCCCACACGACGGCGGCGAACGCCAGCGACATCACCTGCCACGGCACCCGGATGTCGAACCGGTCGTCCAGGAAGTCGTGGCTGTACCCGCCGAGCGCGGCGAACAACATCGGCCCGACCATGCCGTACGTGAGCAGCAGCAGCCATCCGGACAGGAAGCCGCCGGACTTGCCGAACCCGTGGCTGTTGTAGGTGTAGGCGAAGCCGGCCGCCGGGAGCTTGCGGGCGAAGGCGGCGATGGTGTTGGCCACCAGGAGGCTGGCGACCATGGCCAGCACGATGGCGAGCGGCAGCGCGTACCCGGCGCCGGCCGCGGCGGGCGGCGTGTTGAACGCGACGCTGGTGGCGGGGCCCATGAAGGCCATGCACATGGCGACGGCGCCGAACACGGACAGTGTGTTGCGGCGGAGCGACCCGCCTTTCGGGTTCGGGCTCGCGGGCGGCGAGGGCAGTGCGGTGGACATGGGTGGTACTCCAGGCGGTTCGGTGGGGCGGGACGGGCCCCGGGGGTGCGGGAGGTGGGGACGCGCGCCTGTGCGGTGGGGGTCGGTGCGCTCGGGGGCGCGGACGGTCGACCGGGGATCGGGCTCAGTGCGAGCGTGGCGTCAGCAAGGCCGCGAGGTCGAGGTCGGCTCGGACCGCCGCCGCCGCGTCGGGCGCGACGTCGAAGCGCCCGCGCAATGCGGTGAGGCCACGCGACACCGCGCCCAACGCGCCTGCCAGGTCGGCCAGTTCGGAGTGCACCAGCTCGGGGCAGGCGGGCAGTCGTCGGCGTACCCGCTCGCGCAACCGGGTGGTCATCGCGGTGTCGATGGAGGCGGAGACCCGGCCGCCGAGGACGACCAGTTCGGGTTCGTACGCGATGGTGACCGCGGTCAGCGCGATGCCGAGGGCACGCTCGAAACGTTCGACCACGGCGCGGGCGGCCGGCGCGGTCGCGGTGAAGACGTCGGCGGCGGTGGCCACGTCGAGGCCGGCCTCGCGGGCGGCGCGCATCAGGCCCTCGGCGCCGACCAGTTCCTCCACGGTGTGGTCGTCGGAGTCGACGGGCAGGAAGCCGAATTCGCCGACCAGGCCGGTCGGTCCGCCCCGGATGTGCCGGTCCACGGCCACACCCGCGCCGAAGCCCGCGCCGACCGTGAACATCACGGCGGTCTCGGCGGTCCGCGCGGCCCCGTGCCGGAGTTCGCCCTCCAGGGCCAGGTCGGCGTCGTTGCCGAAAGCGACGGTGCCCTCCAGGGCGCGGCGCAGTCGGCGGGTGAACAGGTCGCCCTCGATCTGCGGGAGGTTGGTCGCGCCGCGCACGCCCAGCCCGTCGGCCGCGACCGCTCCGGGCAGACCTATCACGCCCGCGCGCAGCACGTCGGGCGCGGCGGCGTCGGGCCGGGCGGCCGCGGCCCCGGCGGCGGCGTACAGCGCGCGAACCCGCTCGGCGAGCCAGTCCGCGAGGTGGTCGGCGGCGAGGTGTCGGGGCGTCGGCTCCTCGTGGTAGCGCGGCGAGCGGCCGAGCAGGTCGGTGGCCAGGAACCGGCAGGTCGTGCCGCCGAGGTCGACACCGACCGCGACACCGCGCTCCGCGGCGACCTCGATCACCACGCCCTGACGACCCCGCCGGCCGGTCTGGAGCACGGCGCCCTCACGGACCAGGCCCTCGTCCAGCAGCCCCTCGACCACCCGGGACACGGTGGCGGCGCTGAGTCCGGTCTGCTGGGTGAGGCCCGCGCGACTGTGCCGCCCACCGGCCAGCAACACCGCGAGCAGGCTGGAACGGTTGGCCCACCGGGCGTCCGCCGTCTCCGCCATGTTCACCTCTCAGAGTGAAAATATTTCAGAGTGAGAGAAAATTAAGCCTGGAGGAGGGAGGTGTCAAGAGTCCGTCAAGACGACGCCGAACGTCGGAGAACCGGATCGGCCGGACACGCGTGCGCCCCGAGCGGCGGCCGGTGGGCCGGGTCTCGCTCGGGGCGGGTGGGGGACGGGCGCGGGGCGGGGCGAGCGGGGCGTCAGCCCTGCCGCCGGCCGGTCTCGAGGTAGATCCGCAGGTGGTCGAGGCCGCGTTCGAGGATGTCGCCGACGGCGAGGTCGGTGTCCGTGCCGACCGCCCGGTGTCGGGTCAGGGCGTCGACCGACAACGACTCGCCGCCCTTCTTGCCGCCGAACTGCGCCGAGTCGTGGACGCGCTCGCGCTCGACCGCGGCCGGGTCGAGCGGATCCCGGCCGTCGTCGACCATGACGGTGACGATGCTGTCGATGTCGCTGGGGCCGTCCTGGACGATCACGATGCCGGTGTACGGCGTACCGCGCACGGCCCACTCGATCCGGGTGCCGGGGCCGTCCCGATCCAGGTCGACCTCGGCCGCGACGGACTGCGCGGCCTCGCCGGCGGTCACCACGACCGCGTGGGCCGAGGTGGTCCGGACGGCGGTCACCGGCGGGAAGTATTCGGGGAGCCTGTCGGTGTCCGACAGCACCATGTACGCCTGGTCGGTGGACGCTGCGACCTGCACGGAACGCGTGTGAAGAACCATGCGCGTACTGCTATCCGTTCAAACGGCGTTCCATTCGCGATCGCGCCGGGGCGAGAGCCGGGGCCGGGCGGCGGCACGGCCGGGCGCGGCGCGGCCGACGGGATCGGCGCGGCGTCACGGGTCGGGTCGGCGTTCGACCCGCCGTCCACCGCCGACGCCCACCTCCGGCCCGCGCTCACCCTTGACCCGCGCTCACCCTCGGCCCGCGCCCACCCCCCGGCCCGCGCTCACGCCCTCGCGTCGCCGAGCGATTCCAGCAACACCCGCAGGCCGTCCGCGATGGCGGTCCGTTGCCTGGGGGTGAGCGCGGCGAGCAGGCGCTGTTCGGTGTCGATGTGCGCCGGCAGCACCTCGTCGATCAGTTCCCGGCCCGCGTCCGTGAGGGCGACCAACACGCTGCGGCCGTCCGACTCGTCGGCGCCGCGGGACACCAGGCCGCGCGCCTCGAGGCGGTCCAGCCGCTGGGTGATCGCGCCCGAGGTGACCATGGACGACCGCATCAGCTCGGTGGGGCTCAGCCGATGCGGCGGCGGGTTGCGGCGCAGGGTCGCCAGTACGTCGAACGACGAGGCGTCGAGCCCGTGTTCGGTGAATGTCCGGGTCAGCTCGGTGCCGACCAGACGCGCGGCGCGGGACAGTCGGGCGAGCACCGCCATGGGTGACGCGTCCAGATCGGGGCGCTGCGTACCCCATTGCTCCAGCACAAGGTCGACGTGATCTGCCACGGCGTCAGGCTAGCCGAATCCACCCGTCGAAGCGGGTCGCGACGCCCCTCGCATTTACCTTAACGCTGAGGTACATTTCCCTTAGCGCTAAGAAATCGACCGTCCGGTCGACCGCACCCCGGGAAGGATTGCCCCACCATGCGCATCACCGTATTCGGAGCGGCCGGCGGCGTAGCCGGCCGCGCGGTCTCCGAGGCCCCGTGCCGGGGCCACGAGGTCACCGCCGTGGTCCGCGACCCGGCCCGCCTCCCCGACCCGGATCCCCGCGCCGGAACCTTCCGCGTCGGGGGCGACGAACTCCCGGTCGACGAGGCGGAGCACCCCCGCCACCGCCGTGCGCGCTTCACGGTGGCGTACTGACATGGGCGGCGGAACGGTACGCCGGCGCCGGCGGAGCGAAACGGGGGCCTCGCCCGCCCCGGCCGGGAGGATCGCCGCGGCGCGACCCTCCCGACCGCGGACCGCGTCGGCGGCGGGCTCAGCCGGCCCGCAGCAGGGCGCGCAACTCGGCGGTGTCGATGACGTGGGCCCGGGTCGGGAACACATGGTCGAGCAGGGCGCGATGGACCTCGGGATCCGGGTCGGCGACGCCGTCGGAGAGCACGTACAGCCGATAGTCGCGGTCGGCCGCGTCGACGACGGTGGACAACACGGCGCCGCCGGTACTGACGCCGGCCACGACCAGGGTGTCGATACCGCGCTCGCGTAGGCGCCGGTCCAGGTCGGTGGTGGACATCGCGCCGTAGCGCACCTTGCGGACCACGATGTCGCCGTCGCGCGGAGCCAGCCGTTCGTGGATGGCGACGGCGGGGTCCTCGTGGTGCATGAGCCGGTGTCGGGCGACCGGCGCGAAGGACTTGTTGGCGGCCGGAATCGTGTCCCAGTCGGCCGCGGTGAAGCCGACCCGGACATGGGCGACGGTACCGCCGATGGCCCGCACGTCGGAGACGATCCCTTCCACGCGAGCCAGGAGGGCGGCGCGATGCCCGTGCTCCTCCCCGTCGGGCAACGCGGCGAGGATGGCGGGCTGGTAGTCCAGCACGAGCAGGGCGGTGTGTACGGGGTTGAGCATGGTCACGCGGGGGTCTTCCCTTCCGATGGTGCGTGGTCGCTGTGCGCCCGATCGGGAGCCTTGCCACTCGGCTCCCGATCGGCGGCTTCGTGGGACGCCTGATCGGCGGTTTCGCGAGGCGCCGGATCGATGGCCTCGCCGGCCGGCTGCTCGTCGCGCCCCGGAAGCAGCAGCGGAGTGGCCAGAAGCAGCATCCCGGCGACGGCGATCGCGGTGCGGGTGCCTGCGGCGGCGGCCAGCAGGCCGGCCAGCGCGGTCAGCACCGCGATGGAGGCGGTACTGCTGACCGACCACGCGGTCAGCGTGCGGGCGACCCGATCGGGATCGGTGTGGTCCAGTCGATAGGTGGCCTGTACGGGATTGAACACACCGCAACAAAGCACCAGGCCGAACTGAAGAACGATGACGAGCACCATCCCGGAAACCCCGGGCCGGACGAACGCCAGCCCCAGCGGCCAACACGCGCGCAGCACCCCGGACACGAGCAACACCTCACGCCGCCCGAACCGCGCCACGAGTCGCCGCGCCGACCGCGAACCGACCAGCCCACCCACACACGGAGCCGCGAACATCAGCCCGTACTGCCACGGTTCGAACCCGAGGGGACCCAACAGGAGTACGGCGAGCAGCGGCTCACCGGCCATGATCAACCCGTTGACCACGACCGTATTGAAGAACAACGGCCGCAAGCCGGGGTGACCGAGGATGTAGCGCCACCCGTCGAGCAGATCACCGGCCCGCAACCGGGGCGCACCGGTGCGATCGGGCGGCGACTCGGTACCGCCGATGGCGCGAATGCCCAGCGCCGACAACACATAGCTGACCGCGTCGGCCATCACGGTCGTCACCGGACCGAAGTAGCCGATCGCGGCCCCACCGAGCGGCGGCCCGACCGTGATGGCGGTCCAACTCGTGGACTCGAACCGGCTGTTCGCAACGAGCAGGTCGGCCGGCGGCAACAGCGCCTTCAGATACGCCCCGCTCGCCGCCTTGAACGCGATGTCGGCGGCGGCCACGACCACCGAAACCACGAGAAGTTGTACAAAGCTCAGCCGGCCGAACGCGAACGCGACCGGAATACTCGTCAGCGCCGCGAACCGAACCAGGTCCATCGCCACCATCACCGACCGCTTGCGACGAAACTCCACCCAGGGCCCGAGCGGCACCGCGATCACCGCACCCACCACCCGCCCCGCGGCCGCCAACACCGCCACCTGAGCCGGCCCCGAGTGCAACACCAGCACCGCGATCAGCGGAAACGCCCCGAACCCGAAGGCCGTCCCATACGCACTGACGGCATACGCCCCCCAGAGCCACCCGAACCCGCGCCCCGGATCCCGCCCACCCACCATCCGCGCCCACCCCTCACCACCCGAACTCCCAAGCACCGACCGCAGCCATCAAAGCGACCGACGATCCCCGACTTCAAACAACGAGCCGGCACCCACCGCACAACCAAGAGTTGTACTTCAGGCTCCACCCGGAGGCGGAGTTCGCCGATCGAGTCGATCGGGTCCCCGGGGGCGGTGCCCCGGTCAGTGGGCCAGTGCGGTCATGCGGTCGCGGTGGTGGGCGGCGACGTCGTGGGCGGCTCGGACGAAGGCGGCGACGGCCGCGGATCGTGAGGTCTCCGGCCAGGCGACCATGACCGCGCTGGGGCTGAGGCCGGTGACCGGCCGGTACACGATGTCGGGGCGCCGATGCCGCTCGGTGGTGGAGAGGGACAGGAACGCCACCGCCTGTCCCAGCGCCACCACCTCCAGAAGTTGCTCGACACTGGCCACGAGCGGCCCTTCGGGAGGGTCGGCCGGCGCCGAGCCCGGGTCGCCGTCGCCCGCTTCCGCTCCGTCGCGTCCGGCGTAGTAGGCGGTGGCGGAGGGGGCGGCCCCCTTCCAGCGCGGGATCGGTTCGCCCTCGAGGTCGGCCGGCCGCAGTCGCCGACGTCCGGCCAGGCGGTGCGCGGCGGGGAGAACCGCCAGTCGCGGCTCGACCACGAGCGTCTGGGAATCCAATCCGCGACCGTCGAACGGGCTGCGCAGCAGCGCCACGTCGGCACGGCCGTCGCGCAGCATGGCGATCGGCTGTCCGCTGCCGCCGACCACGACTTCGGGCGCCGGATGCGAACCCGTTCCCCGGTAGCCGGCGAGGATCTCCCGCAGCAGCCCGGCATCGCCTCCCGGTTTGACCGCCACGACGAGCCGGGGTGTCGGCTGACCCGCCCGGCGTGCTCGCCGGGCCGCCGCGTGCACCGCGTCGACCGCGATCCGGGCCTGGTCGAGCAGCACTCGACCGGCGTCGGTCAGCCTCACCTGCCGGGTGGTGCGCTCGAACAGGCGTACCCCGAGCCGGGATTCCATCCGAGCGATCGCCTTCGACAGCGGGGGCTGCGCCATCCCCAGGCGTTGCGCGGCCCGGCTGAAGTTCAGCTCCTCGGCGACCGCGATGAAGTACCGCAGCTCCCGCACCTCCAGCTCACTCATATCCGTGGACTATAGATCCAGAGTCATCCGGTCTTTCCCCGCCGCCCATGGGTGAAGGGAGGCTGAGCGCCATGACGACTTCGCACAGGACCGCTCTGATCACCGGCGCGAACAAGGGCATCGGGAAGGAAACGGCGCGCGGACTCGCGGCGCTCGGCATCACCGTGCTGATCGGCGCCCGCGACGCCGAGCGTGGCGAGGCGGCGGCCGAGGAGCTTCGCGCCGACGGCGCCGACGTACGGTTCGTCACGCTGGACGTCACCGACGAGACCTCGGTCCGGGCCGCCGCCGAGCACATCGACGCCACGTTCGACCGCCTCGACATCCTCGTCAACAACGCCGCGATCGCCGCCGGACCGCGAAAGCCGAGTGAAACCCCCGCCGCCACCGTCCGACAGGTCTACGAGACCAACGTGTTCGGCGTCATCGCGGTGACCCACGCCATGCTCCCCCTGCTCCGGCGCTCCGCCGCCGCGCGCATCGTCAACATGTCCAGCGAACTCGGCTCCCTCACCCACCTGGCCGACCCGGGCAGCCCGTGGTCCGCCCACTCCTCGATCCTTCTCCCCTACTGCACCTCGAAGAGCGCGCTGAACGCGATCACCGCGCTCTACGCCGACGAACTGCGCGCCGAAGGGATCCTGGTCAACGCGGTGAGTCCCGGCTACTGCGCGACCGACCTCAACCGCCACACCGGGATACGCACGCCGGAGGAGGGCGCGGCCGTCGCGGTCGCCCTGGCGACGGCGGGCGAGGACGGCCCGACGGGCGCCTTTCTGGCCGAGGACGGGCCGATTCCCTGGTAGGACCATGCCGCACCGTCTCCACCCGAAGCCTGTTCACCACCTCGGCCTTCGGCGGTGCCCCCGCCGGTGGCCGGCGCAGCCGGGTCACGGCGAGCGGAGCCGCGTGCTTTGACGTTCAGGCCCGGTCGGCGGTTTCGTTGGCGCTGTCGATCTCGGCCATGTGCTCCTCCGCCCACGTCCGCAGCCCCGCGAGCGCGGTTTCCAGGGACAGTCCGAGTGCGGTGAGTCGGTAGAAGACCTGCGGCGGCACGGTCGGTTCGACCCGGCGCGACACCAGTCCGTCGCGGGTCAGGCTGCGCAGCGTCACGGACAACATCTTCTGCGAGACACCGGGAATCCGGCGTCGCAGCTCCGCGAAGCGCACCTCGTCCGGTGCGGCGTCGGCGAGCGTCTTGACGGCCATGGACGTCCACTTCGTACCGATGCGGTCCAGCAACTGCCGCGTAGGGCATCGGGGATCGAACACGTCACCGCGTGTCCCGCGACCGGCGGCCCGGGTTCCTCCGGTGGTCACCTGTGGCTCACCACGTTCCGTGAAAGTGCCGTCTGGGAAGCGGCCGGACGGTTTCCTATCGTTCTATGGTCACCAATGGTAACCAGACGGAGGAGCCATCATGCCCGCCACCGCCGCACACCGACAGCGTCGCATCGCGACGAACGGCGTCCAGCTCAACGTCGCGATCGCCGGGGACGGACCCGCGGTACTCCTGCTGCACGGCTTCCCGCACACCTGGCGACTGTGGAGCACCGTCATGGACCGACTGGCCGGGCAGTACCGGGTCATCGCCCCGGACCTGCGGGGCTTCGGCGCCAGTACGCGTGCCGTCGAGGGTTACGACGCGGGTACCCTCGCCGCCGACGCCGAAGGGCTGCTCGACGCACTCGGCGAGCCCTCCGCGGCGGTGGTCGGCATCGACGCGGGCACCGCCCCCGCCGTCCTGCTCGCGCTGCGCCGGCCCGACCTCGTCCGGCGCCTGGTCGTGATGGAGGCACTGCTCGGCCGCCTGCCCGGAGCCGAACACGTCGTCGCGAACGGCGCCCCGTGGTGGTTCGGCTTCCACGCCGTCCCCGGCCTCGCCGAGACCGTGCTGGCCGGCAACGAGGCCGCGTACATCGACTTCTTCCTCGACTCGGGAACACTCGGGCGAGGAGTACCCGACGACATCCGCGCGGCCTTCGTCCACGCGTACACCGGGAGCGAGGCCCTGCGTTGCGCGTTCTCCTACTACCGGGCCCTGCCCACCAGCGCGCGCCAGATCCGGGACGCCGTCGCGACGGCTCGGCTGACCATGCCCACCATGGCCGTCGGCTCCCACCCCGTGGGCCCCGGGCTCGAACGCCAACTCCGTCCCGTCACCGACGACCTGGTCGCACACCAACTCCCGGACTGTGGCCACATCATCCCCCTCGACCGCCCCGACGCATTGCTCGACCTCCTCACCCCCTTCCTCTCCCCCGACCTGCCCGACTGAGCCGAAACGAGCCGAAGGATCACGATCGGCGGCACGGACGTTCGTCCCGAGGGTGAAACCGGCCGGTCCCCACGTGGCCGCGCACTCTCAAGCACGCCGACCGCGCACTGGTGCCGGCTCCATACCTGCGGCTCAACAGTGTGACGGCACGCGGTCGATGACTACGAATCGCCGCACGGGGACCGCTCGAACCGATGGGCCGTCGAGCCGTCCTGCCGTGCGAAACTGCACACCATGGCGCCTTCGACAGTCCGTGGACTCGCCCTCCCCACCCCCTTGACCTCTCTCATCGATCGCGGCCGTTGGCGACACCCCGGTGATGCCGTGTTGGCGGAGGTCATCCCGTGGTTCGAGGATCCGCTCGTCTTCGTATCGAACGCGGAGCAAATGGAGTTCGAGTCCCGATCGATGGACATGTTCGCGGACGATGCCCGCTGCGCCTTCTTTCGCGAGGCACGCGGAAGCACCACCACCAGCCCCCTCGAACTCCCTTGGCTCGACGTCGAACAGGCAGTGTTGATTGCCGTCAATCGCAACCCTGGGGACGACGTTGCGCTGGCACTCGACTATCGAACCGACCCAACCGATCCCCGCGTTGTAGGCAGTGACTTCCGGACGAACCCTCACGAGTGCCAGTGGCGGGTCGTGGCACCCGCTTTCTCGACCTTCGCCACGAGGTTGGGCCTGTAGATCCCGTGGCCACCCTCATCCTCGACGGGTGACAGCGAACTCGTCCGTCCGCGTGACCGGACCGCACCACCGCTCGGGCGGCCGGGGCATGTTCGGCGGTTCCCGGTGGGTCGCGTCGTGTCGCGCCGAGCGGCACCGACGTGCCGGACAGGCCCTAACATGCGCCGGGTGGATCTCGATGCTGTTCGGACCTTCGTCGCCGTCGTGGACGCGGGGAGGTTTCGGGACGCCGCCGCCGAGTTGTCGCTCACCCAGCAGGCCGTGTCGAAGCGGGTCGCCGCGCTGGAGAAGTCCCTGGGCGTACGGCTGTTCACCCGCACCGCGCGCGGCGCGAAGCTCACCGTCGACGGGCAGGCGTTCCTGGCGCACGCCCGCGATGTCGTTCGGGCCGAGGCGCGGGCGGTGGCCTCGGTGGCTCCCGGTCGCCGCCCGCTGCGTATCGACGTGATCGGTCGGCGACTCGCCCCGGCCGGGCGGCTGGGCGAATTCCATCGGGCGCACCCCGGGCTCGAACTCGACGTGGTGACGCTCTTCGACGCCGACGCGGCCATCGCCGGCATCCGGGCCGGGACGATCGACGCGTCCTTCCGCGCCGTCACCATGCCGGGCCGGCGACTCCCCGACGACATCCGGGCCACCCGGGCCTTCGCCGAACCCATCGAACTGCTCACGGGACCGGACCACGAACTCGCCGGCGCCCGCGCGGTCACCCCCGCCGAACTCGCCGGACACCGGATCTGGATGCCCGGCATCGTGGCCGGCACCGAGTGGGCCGCGTACTACGACGCGCTCGCCGCGACGTTCGGCCTCACCATCGAGGTCACCGGCCCCGACTTCGGCACCGAGCCGCTGCTCGACACGATCGCCGACTCCCGGACCCTGGCCACCTTCGTCGGCGAACAGACCCGCCTGGTCTGGCCCGCGGACCAGGGCCTGCGCCGCGTCCCCGTACGGGCGCCGACCCCGATCTACCCCCACTCCCTGCTCTCCCACCGCGACAGCCCACACCCGACGGTCACGATGCTCCGTACACACCTCCACACCCGCCGACGCACCGACACCGATACCGAGACCTGGGCCCCGAGGTGGGCGAGGTGGCCGCGCCGACCGGGGAACCCGGCCTCGACCACGGGATGAACGGGAAGATCCGGCCGACCCGCGAGCGGCGTCGACACGCGCTCGGCTCTCCTTCTTCGCCGACCGCCGACCACCACCCGCTCCGCGCCACGAGTCGCCCACGCCGGCCCGCCCAGCACCTAAGGAGCGCACCGTGCCTCAGCCCCCACCAGCCCCCCGCCCCATCGCCGTCTTCGACCTCGACGGCACCCTCGTCCGAGGCGACTCCTTCACCCACTTCACCCGCGCCCTGCTGCGCCGATCCCCCTGGCGCGCCGTCGCCGCGATCCTGTGCGTACCGGTACTCGCCCCCCTGTACGCCCTCCACCCCACCCGTCGCCGCGCCTTCGCGCTGCTCCTCCGACTCGCCACCATCGGCCTCCCCCCACACCGATTCGCGGCCCTCGCAACGGAGTTCGCCGCCGAACGCACATCCGAGGGCAACCGAATCCCGCACACCGTCGACCGCGCCCGAGCCCACCTCGCCGCCGGCGACCGCGTCGTGGTCGCGACGTCCTGCGCCGAGCCCCTCGCCGCCGCCATCTGCCGCGAACTCGGACTGGCCCCGGTGGACGTGATCGCCTCCCGGCTGACCGCGAGCCGAACCGGCATGCGGCCGCTGCCGGCGTGCCGGGGCGTCCGCAAGGTCGAGCGGATCCGCGCGGCCGGCATCACCGGCCCGATCACCCATGCCTACACGGACAGTTCCGTCGACCTCCCCCTGCTCACCGCCGCCGCCCACCGCTATCTGATCGACCCCTCCCCCACCCACCTCACCCGGATCCACACCCGCCTCGGCCCCACCTACGTGGTCCTTCGCTCCACCGAACCGTCCACGCCGTAGCCCGAACCACGGCGCCCCCACCCACCCGGCCTCGTCATACACACCCTCGAACCCGCCCCACGCCCCGCCCTCTACGCTGCCCACATGGACATCACACGGCGCGCCGCCGGGGCCGTCGTCGGCTCGGCGGTCGGGGACGCGCTGGGAGCGCCCTTCGAGTTCGGGCTTCCGGGCGGCTTCGGCACGCGGTTTCCCGAGGCACCGCCCGGAAGATCCCGGACCGAGGCGCGCTACGCGAACGAGATGTGCGGTGGCGGCGGTTGGGACCCGGGCGAGGCCACCGACGACACCCAGATGGCCGTGCACGTGGCGTACTCCCTCCTGGAACGCGGTGCATCGGACCTGCCCGACATCTTCGACCGCTTCCGCCGCTGGGCCCGCTCCGAACCCAAGGACATCGGTCTGCAGACCGAGGACGTACTCACCAACGGCCTGCCCTGGGACCTCGCCGCGAGCGTGCACTTCCAAACGACCGGACGCGCGGCCGGCAACGGCTCGCTGATGCGCGCCACCACCCCCGCGGTCTGGTTCGCGGCCGACGGCCGTACGGCCACCATGGCCGCCGCCCGCCGCATCGCCGCGCTGACCCACGGCGACCGGGCGGCGTGGGAGGGCACCGCGATCCTCCACGAGTTGCTGCGGGTGGCCCTGAACGGCGACGACCCGGTGGTCGCGCTGCCCCGCACCCTCGACGAGGTACACCCCGACCATCGCGACCGCTACGCCGTCGTGCTGTCCCCGACCTGGCACCCCACCGACGCCACCGAGTTCAACGGCGCGGTCTGGCCCTGCCTCGGCTCGGCGGTTTGGGCGCTGCGGACGACGACGTCGTACGAGTACGCCCTGCGCGCCGCCGTCGACCTCGGCGGCGACACCGATACGGTCGGCGCGGTCACCGGGGCGCTCGCCGGAGCCGTGTACGGCCTCGCGGCCATCCCGAGCCGCTGGACCGACCGCCTGCACGTGCCGATCCCGGGCTCGGCCGGCGAAGTCCTGCGCGCGGACGACCTGTTGCGGTTGTCCCACGATCTGCTGAAGCGTACGCCGCGCACGGCTCGTTGACGCCCGTGAGCCGACGCGGCCCACGGCCCGCCCGGCCCACCGCGAGTCCCGCTCGCCGTCAGTCCGCCGTCCCCCGGGTCCGGCGCGCGTAGGCCCGCGCCGCCCGGACCCGGTCGCCGCATCGGGTCGAGCACCACTGCCGGGACGCGTGCGTACGGACCAGGAAGCGGCGGCAGGGGGTGGCGCCGCAGGGGGTGAGCCGTGCCGCGTCGGGCGCGGTCAGCAGGTCGGCGGCGTCGGCGGCCAGCACGGCGATGGCGTGGTTGACGATCTGGTCGATCGGGTGCGCCTGCGCCCGATACGGACCGTGTACGTCGTCCCAGTGCAGCAGCGCGGCCGACGGCGCGCTGGTGAGCGCGTCGTTGACGGCGCGTACCGCGTCGGCGGGCGCCACCGCGTCCTCGACCCGCGCCGACAACAGCGCTCGCACCGCGTCGCGCAGCGCCCGCAGGCGTCCCGCGCACACGTCGTAGAGCACGGTCTCCGCCGGTGCCAACTCGCGCGTGACCAGCCACTCCCTCGCCGACTCGGGCGTGCCGAGCAGATCCACGTCCCGGCTGCCGGGGAAGGCGAGATCGCTGTTGGCCAGGTCCAGGGCCAGGTACCGATCCGCGCCCGGCGCGAGCGGCGGGCCCGAGCGCACGGGCCGGGCGGCGGCGAGATCGGCCGCGAGGTCGGCGACGGGATCGGCGGCGGGGTCGGCGGGCGCGGCCGGGGCGGTCTCCTTCATGAGTCTCATGTTAAGCCTTGCCGTTCTCCGTGAGGATCGGCTAGCTTTTCTCACGGCAAACACAACGATTATCCGTGAGGTGTGCAGTGACCGGTATCGACGCGACCAACGAGCAGATCGCCATTCGGGTCTTCGGCGGCCCCTCCGCCCTGATCGAGTACGGCGGCCTCACGTTCCTCACCGACCCCGCCTTCGACGCCCCCGGCGAGTACCCCGTCGGCGACGGCCGCTTCCTCACCAAGACCGCCCCGGCCTCGGTCGACCCGGCCGACCTGGGCCCGATCGACGTGGTCCTGCTCTCCCACGACGAACACCCGGACAACCTCGACCACTCCGGCCGCGCGCTGCTCGCCGACGTCCCGCTCGTACTGACCACCCCCGGCGGCGCGGGCCGACTCGGCGGCACCGCCCGTCCGCTGGCCCCGTGGGCGACGATCGACGTCCCCCGCCCCGACGGCGGCACCGTGACCGTCACGGCCACCCCCGCCCAGCACGGCCCCGACGGCTGCGAGCCGATCACCGGCGAGGTCGTCGGCTTCGTCCTGACCGCCGCCGACCTCCCGACCGTCTACGTCAGCGGCGACAACGCGTCCCTGCCCGTGGTCGAGAAGATCGCGGCCCGGGTCGGCCCGGTCGACACGGCCGTACTCTTCGCCGGCGCCGCCCGCACCCCGCTGTTCGACGGCGCCCTGCTGACCCTGGACAGCGCCCAGGCCGCCGAGGCCGCCGCCATCCTCGGCGCGCGCCGCGTCGTCCCGGTCCACTTCGACAGCTGGGGCCACTTCACGGAGGGCCGCACCGCCCTCGTCGAGGCCTTCACCGCGGCCGGCCTGATCGACCGCCTGCAACTCGCCTGAGCAGCACGCGAACCGGCCGGCACGGCGGCGGATCGAAACAACGCTTCAGTGCACCAAGTGGTCGGCCCCGACGCCCGGCTCGCCATCCGGGTCTCGGGGCGATCCGGCCAGGACGGCGTCGAGGAACTCCGCGCGTGCCGCCGCGTTCGCCCGAAACCACAACCCGAGCTTGTGACCCGCACGCGGGAACACCAGCCGGGTGAACCGCGCGGCCGACGCACCGAGCGCGGCCGCGATGGCCTCGGTCACGGCCTCGGGGATGACCTCGTCGACCACCGGGGTCGCCAACACCGCACGCGCCGCCACACCGCGGAAGGCATCGAGCGCCGGGGACCGCCGCCAACTGCCGGGCGCGCGAATGATCCCGGTGAAGCCCGCCGCGAACGGAACACTCCACGCCTCGGCGGCATAGACGGCGGGCGCGCACAGCCCGATGGCCCGCACCCGGTCACCGTAGTGAGCCGCCAGATCCGCCACCGTGTGCCCGCTCATGCTGAACCCGACCATGATCAGCCGGTGATCCGCGGGCACACCCGCGTCGACGACCGCGCGGGCCTGAACGAACCGGCGTTCCAGGCTCAGTTCGCCAAGGGTCCCGGAACTGTCGCCGTGCCCCGAGAAGTCGAGCGCACAAGCCGGGAAACCACGACCGGCACAGTCGCTCATCAGCTCGACGAGACGCCCTTTGTTCCCGTTCCCGGCACCGTGCATCACGACAACGGTCGACGGCGCCCCGAGATCGTGCGCACCCTCGACCGCGGCACCGACACCGGCACCACGACCGGCTCCGGCGCCGGCAGCGGGGACAACCCGCACACAACTCAGCCGCTCGCCATCGCACTCCACCACGAAACGCTCGAACACCGCCGAACCACCCGGAGGTTGCTCACCGCTCACTCAGGCACTCCCGCACGGAATCCGACCGTGCCCAACACGATCGTTCCACCCCGACCTCACTCCACCGCCAACCGCTCGGCCCGCCCCGCGTTCCCCACCGCGGCCCGGGCAACGGCGTGCCCGATCCGCTCGGTCAAAGTGCCCCACGGCCGGCATTCGACGACCGGCAGCCCGTACCGCGTCGCCTCCTCCGCCAGCCACCGCGAGTATCGAACACCGACCTCCGCCCGCTGCGTCTGGACCCCGCCCTCCGGCTCCCGCTCGGCGTAGTTGGCGAGGATCCGGGCACCGTCGTCCTCGTGCAGGAACACCCCTCGCACGCTGCGCCCGGCCTCGACGCCCTCCCGCATGGCCTGCGCCACGGCGGCCGGTGTGAGGTAGTCGCCCTCGACCACCGCCGGGACATCGACGGTGAGCCGATTGCGCACGACGCCGACGACGGCGGGATCCAGCGCTCGGGCGGTGGCGATCTGGAGATCCAGCACCCGCTCGACACCGAGCCCGTCGACATCGGCGATCCCGTCGAAGAGATGCAGCCCGGGATGCCCCCCGGCCGTCGTGATGTGCTGCACCGCACTCACCACGTCATCGAACTCGACCACGAACGCCCCGGCCGACAGGGCCAGTTCCGCGGCCGCCCGGCTCTTGCCCACCCCGGAGGCCCCGCCGACGAGCAGCACATCCCACCACGTCCCGATCACCCCCAGACCGTACCCCCAAACCACCCATGTCGTTACGCATGCCCCGCCCGGCCGCGCGGCACGGCGCCGCTCCGCGCGATGCGGTGCGCCGGCGTCGTCGCCACGCCCATCACCTCGCGTATTCGCGGGTCTCCCGATCGTGACATGGGAAGGTACTCACGGCATGATGCCCGTTACGCGGCGCCGTCGGCGCGGTCGGCGCGGTCGGCCGTGATGCCGTCGCCCGCCGGCCCGTCCGGTCGCGTGCCGAGGACCGTCGACGGGGGATACGAACTCGTGTTGTGCTCAGCCTGCGGTGCCCGATCGACGTTGCCGGATCGCTGTACGAACTGTGGTCATCGCGAGTACGCCCCTCCCACCACCCCCACCGACGCCGCCCTGGACGCGCGCTTCGCCCACTTCGGGCCCGTCGGGACGCCGATGCCGGATCCGCGGTTTCGGCCGGGTCCGATCTTCCGGTCGTTGCGCGGGCCGGCCATCGCGCTCTACGTCCTGTTGGGCGTCACGGCCGTCGCCTGTCTGCTCGCCGCCATCGCGTTCTTCCACCGCGCGAGCCTGGTCGACCAGTTGTTGCGCAGCAGGTGGTCCGCGCCCGATTCGGACGGGGCAAACCACTCCATCGCCGTGTGGTGGGGGCTCGCGACCCTGGCGATGGTCGCGACGGCCGTGGTCTTCGTGGTCTGGTTCCATCGCGCGCGGCGCAATGTCGAACTGTTCCCGCCGTCCGTGCAGCGCCTGTCCGGCGGTTGGGCGATCGGCGGCTGGTTCTGCCCGGTGGTCAACCTGTGGTTCCCGCCGCTGATCGCACACGACATCTGGAAGGCCAGCGATCCCCGCGCGCCGATGCGCGGCGGCGCCACCCCCGGGCGGCATCCGCTGCTCTGGGCCTGGTGGTCGACCTATCTCGCCGCGAACGTCGTCCTCGCCGTCGGCCTGAGCGGTCGCGAGAGCGACGGCGGCGACGCGATGACCGGCAGCGACGCGTGGGTCGCCTACCACGAGTCCTACCGCACCTCGGACACCGCGGCCGGCTGGGCCTTCCTCCTGATGATCATCGCCGCCGGCACGGCCATCGCGGTCGTGGCCCGGATCACCGGGTTCCAGATCGAGCGCGAATACGCCTTCCTCGTGCCGCCGACGATGCACCCGGCGCACCCCATGCATCCGATGCACACCCTGTACGCGGCCCAGCCGACCCACCCCGAAGTCGCCGCGTCCGGCCCGGTTCCCGGCTCGGCGCCGCCCGTGGCGCCCCCGATCCCGCGCCAGCCGCCGCCCCCGCCCCGTCCGAAGGACCCGCCGGCTCCGTTCTGACCGGGCACGCGCCGGTTCCGTTCCGAGCGGCGCCGCCGACTCGCGGGCGGCGCCCACCGGCCGCCCCCGCGAACAACGCCGGGCCGGTCAGGCTCCGCGCCGCCGCCCCGCGGTCCGCGGTGCCTCGGTGGCCGCGGCGATCTCGCGCAGTGCGAGCGTCGCCGCCTCGATCGCCGCCGCCGGGGCGCCCCGCCAGACCTCGGCGTGCGCGGCGGCGTTCGCCCGGACCGCCTCCTCGGCGACCCGTACCCCGCGCGGCGTCAGGCAGATCAGCGTGCCCCGACCGTCGCCCTGATCCGGAAGGCGCTCGGCCAACCCCTCCGCGACCAGGTGATTCGTCACGTTGCTGGTGCCGCCCGAGGACAGCAGCAGCGCACGACTCAACTCCGTCGGCTTGAGCCGATACGGCGCGCCCGCACGCCGCAGCGCGACCAGTACGCCGAACTGAGCCGGGGTCAGGCCGAATTCGGGCAGCTCACGGCGAGTGGCCTCGTCCAGGTCGGCCGCGAGCAGCATGATCCGCTTGCTCAACTCCGTCGTCGCATCCAGCACGTCGGGCAGTTCGGCCTGCCACGCGCTGACGAGCGCGCTCGCGCGGTCCTCGGATGCGGTCATCTTGACAGCGTATTACACACAACTGATAGCTTTCTAAAAAGCTTTCCAGTGAATATGACTCGTTGTGAGGCTCCCCATGTCCGGCTCTCCCACCGGCCCCGCCCGACTCCTCCTCCGCGGCGGCACCGTCGTCGACACCGACCCGCACGTCACGGCCCGCCCCGACACCGACGTACTGATCGAGCACGGGGTGATCGCCGCCGTCGGCCCCGACCTGCCCGCCGAGGGAGCCGAAGTCCTCGACGCACGCGAGCGGATCGTGCTGCCGGGCTTCGTCGACACCCATCGCCACGTCTGGCAGTCCGTACTGCGCGCGGTGGCCGTCGACAGCGACCTCGGCGACTACCTCGGCCTGGTCCTCGGCCGGCTCTCCCCCGCGATGCGCCCCGAGGACGTGTACGCCGGCAACCTGGTCGGCGCGCTCGAATGCCTCGACGGCGGCATCACCACCGTCCAGGACTTCTCACACGTCCAGCACCGGGCCGAACACGGCGACGCGGCGGTCCGCGCTCTGCGCGCGGCGGGCATCCGGGCGGTGTTCGGCTACGGCTACCCGCCGTTCGACCCGGCCGCCCGCGACCCGCGACACGTCCGCGACCTGCGCGAACGCCTGTTCGCCGGAGACGGCCCGGACGAGCTGGTCACGCTCGCGCTCGCCCCCGGCGGCCCCTCGTACACCCCGATCGAACTCGTCGAGGAGGACTGGCGACTGGCCGCCGACCTCGACATCCCGCTGGCCGTACACGTCGGCAGCGGCCCCGTCGCCTGCCGGCCCATCGAGGCGCTGCGCGAGCGCGGCCTGCTCGACGCGCGCACGCTGTACGTCCACGGCAACTCGCTGCCCGACGACGAGCTCGCGATGATCGCCGATTCCGGCGGCGCACTCTCGATCGCACCGGCCATCGAGGCGCAGATGGGACACGGCGCGCCGATGATCAACCGGGCCCGTGCCCTGGGCCTGGTCACCGGGCTCGGCGTGGACGTGGTCACCAGCACCCCGGGGGACATGTTCTCGCTGCTTCGGGCGGCCCTGCTGACCAGCCGACTCGCGGACGGTACGCGGCTGTTCGCGGCCGATGTACTGCGCATCGCGACCATCGGCGGCGCCGCCGCGCTGGGTCTGGCCGACCGGATCGGATCGTTGGCCGTCGGCAAGCAGGCGGACCTGGTCCTGCTGCGCACGGACACGGTCAACATGGTCGGCGCCGCACACGACCCGGCCGGCGCGGTGGTGGCGTCGGCGCATCCGGGCAACGTCGACACGGTCCTGGTCGCGGGCCGCACGGTCAAGCAGGCGGGCCGGCTCACCCACCCCGCCGGGATCGAGGCCGTCACCGCCGCACGAGCAGCCGCCGAACACGTGGCAACCGCAATCTGACAACACCACCGCGAACCCCGACGCCACGCACCACGCACGGGACCTCCCGAACGAACCGCCACCGCATGCCCGGTTCGGTCCACGACGCCGAGGACCTCGTCCGGGAGACGTGTCTCCGGACGTGGCGCTCGTACGAGGCATTCGAGGGGCGGGCGTCGCTCCCGCCCGTCCTACCTCGAATGACCTGCCCTACCTCGAATGACCGAGATCTGCCGAGATTCGCCGAGATTCGCCGAGATCCGGGCGCGCTGTCCGAGCGCCCCGGTAGTGTCGCCCTTCCTGGAATCGAACAAATATTCGATCACCACGCGACCATCCTCCTCGTCGAGTTCTCGGAAAGGGCCCGTTGTGAAGGTTCGAATAACACGCGACCGCCTCGTCGAGGGCATCGCCTGGGCCGTTCGCGCCCTGCCCGCCCGGCCGGTCGTCCCCGCCCTCGCCGCGTTCCGACTCGAGGCGGACGGCGGCACCCTCACGATCTCCGCGTACAACTACGAGGTCTCGACCGGGATCGAGGTTCCGGCCGAGGTCACCCGCCCCGGGAGGATCCTCGTCCCGGGGCGACTGCTCGCCGAGATCGCCCGATCCCTGCCCCGCGAGCACCCCGTGGACCTCACCGTCGACGCGAGAAGGGTGACCAGGTCGTCGTCGCCGTCCCCGGCGAGTCGGGCCCGACTGACCTGCGCCGGCGCCTACTTCGCACTGCCGCTGTCGGCCCCGACCGACTATCCGGCCACCCCGCTGCTCCCGGAGACCGTCGGAGTGGTGGGCGCGTCCGCCTTCACCGAGGCCGTCGCGCAGGTGACGATCGCGGCGTCCCGGGACGAGAGCGTGCCCGCACTCACCGCCGTCCGCCTCCACCTGACCCACGACTCGCTCGTCCTGGCCGCCACCGATCGTTATCGCCTGGCGGTCCGCCGCATGCCCTGGCAGCCCATCACCGAGGACCCCGCCCGCACCGCCCTGATCCCGGCCCGAGTCCTGGCCGAACTCGCCCGCAACCCGGACATCGGAGCGGACCTGCGCCTGGCCCTCGGCCCGGAGGCCGGCCGCCGCGGCCTGCTCGGGCTGATCTCCGCCGGACGGCAGGCCACCACACGACTGCTCGACTACGAGTTCCCGCACTACGACCGGCTGTTCGACAACGAGACCACCGCCGTGGCGACCGTCGACACGACGGCGCTGATCGAGGCGGTTCGGCGGGTATCCCTCGTGGTCACCCGCAACGCGCCCATCCGCCTGACGTTCGAACACGACGCACTGCGGGTCGAGGCCGGCACCACCGACGAGGCCGAGGCGGGCGCGACCGTCCCGGTACACCTGACGGGCGAACCCACCAGGTCCGCCTTCAACCCGGCCCACCTCCTGGACGGCCTGACCGCCCTCCGCACGCCAACCGCACAAATGTTGTTCAGCACGCCGACCAAGCCGACCGTACTCACAGAGGGCCCACCGACGACAAACCCGAACACCGCCCCAAACAACCAACCTTCCCCCCAGAGCATCACAAACCAAGACACTCGGGACTACCGCTACCTACTGATGCCCATGCGCAGCGCCTGACCAACGAGCGCCCACGCCTGCTCCCCTATATAGGGATGCGCGCCCCGCCACCTCACCCGCCCCCACCCGGCAACGCACACAGCACCTCGACCGCGCACGTATGTACGACCGATCGTCGCGTCGCCGCTCCTCACCAAGCCCGACCCCCACCAAACACACCCCCCGACACCCACACACGCATGCGCCCCACCGCCGCCTCGCCCACGGTCACAAGCCCGCCCCGACCCGGGTCCCCACCAGGCAACGAACCCAACCCCTCAACCACGCCCGCAAGCCCAGCCCACCACCGCCTCACCCGCCGTCACCAAGCCTCAAACCGAGCCAATCCCCACCGAACCCCGCACACAACACCTCGGCGACGCACGCAGGTACGCCCCACTACCGCCTCACCCGCCATCACCAAGCCTCGGCCCGAGTCGAATCCTTACCGGACAGCGAACCCAGCGCCCGCCAAGCAGGCTCGCCCGCCCCGCCACCGCCTCACCCGCCGTCACCAGCCCGAGCCGCGATCCGGCCCGCCGCCCAGCAGCGCGCTCAGCACCTCCTCCGTGTCGGCGAGGTCGGTGAGGACGACATCGGCGCCCGCCGCCCTCAGCGCGGCCGCGCTCGTCGAGCCGGTCGCCACCGCCACACTTCGCGCGCCCACCGCGCGGGCGGTGGCCACGTCGCGCAGGGTGTCGCCGACGATCACGGTGTCGGCGCCCGCGTGCCGCCGGCCCAGGTGCTCCTCGGTCCGCGCGAACGCCCGGGCGGGCAGGTCGATTCGCTCGTAGGCGTCCTCGCCGTACGCACCGACGCGGAAGTCCACGTGGTCGGCCAGGCCGAAGACGTTCATCTTCAATACGGCGAGCGCGTACAGGTTGCCGGTCAGCACCGACTGCCGCACATCGCACATCGTGCCCAGCGCCGTCAGGGCCTCCAGCGCCCCCGCCAACACTCGCCCCTCCGCCGCCAACTCGGCTTCACGCTGCCGTAGTTCGACGACGATCAGGTCCAGGAAAGCAGCCAACAGGCCATCCTCGGGCGACAACCCGTGCAGCCGCAGCACCTCGCTCGCCGCGGCCATCTCGGTGCGACCGTCGAATTGCCACGGTTGTTCCAGAGTCCGCCCGGCCACCTGCCGAAACGCGGCCGCGTACGCCCGCCGCGACACCTTCCCCCCGTCGATCAGGGTGTGATCGATGTCCCACAACACCAGCCGGGGGCCGGATCCACCGGTCGCCATCAGCACTCCGATCCTCCCGACCGCCCCGCGCGGCCGCTGCCCCGAGCATGGCATCCGCCCGCCCGACGCGGACCCGCAGACCCGACCGCACAGGAAAACACCCCGCAACGAACCGCCGAACGCAAGGAAGGAAGGCACCCCAACCCAACCAACCGGCGTTTCGACGGCGACGGCAAACCCTCCGGCGCCGGAATCGACACGCGCCCGCTCACCGCGAAGGCGCGGAATCACAACCACCACTCGTCCCTCTCCCACCCCCTGAGGCCGCGCGCCCTCCCGACTCCACCACCGCCCACCCCGCCCCCCGCGTCCCGCACACGGCACCACACCGCAATGCGGCACACCATCCCAACCGTCCCGTCGGTTCGGTGTACCCCACCCGATCCTTCCCCCACCCCCTCCCCCGAGCCGGCCCTCCACCCCTTCCCAATGACTGTAAAAGCTGGCTTC
This sequence comes from Embleya hyalina, assembly GCF_003967355.1. GTDB lineage: Bacteria > Actinomycetota > Actinomycetes > Streptomycetales > Streptomycetaceae > Embleya > Embleya hyalina. Next base: position 176,115 of record NZ_BIFH01000016.1, read on the forward strand.
CCCACCTTTTAAGGTGATTTTCACTCCCGCTTCAATCCCTGACTCAAGCCTTCGAAAGCCCCTCCGCCGAGCCCTTGCACCACCTCGTCAGGCCATTCTCGCAGCACCCTCAAATGGCCCTTGACCTGCAACTTGCATGGCAAGCTGTCCGGCAATCCGGAGCGGGATCTGTGCGTGCGGCTGTGCGGCGAGATGTCCTTTGATATGTCCGGGACATTGCAGCCCAACACGTTCGTCAATCCGCATCGCTGTACGGGCGGGTGTGCGGGCGGGTGTACGGCACGAACGACGGACGCGCGGTGTCGTGGGCGGCCGGCCGGAGCAGTGGGCGGGGCGACGGCACGCGCGCTGGAACCGCCGATGGCTCTGGCGATGGCTCCTGCGACGGCTCTCACGACGGGCCCCGCGGTGGGCGGCACGGCGGATCGCACGATCGGTCACACGGTCGCTCTCGCGATGGTCCGAACGGCGGAACCCACACTCGATCGAGCACTGGATCACGCGACAGAACACACACTCGGCGCCTGGGTATTCATGCGTGACAGGGGATGGGTGGGCGGGCGGATCTTCCAACATGCAGATCGAACACAACGGCAATGCCTTATTTTCTGGGCTTTTGTGGCATTGCCGTGCCGGCTTCACTGCAACGAGCGACACGCCGACTCTCCTGACAGGAAGTTATTTGCCGGAGATCGCGATAGGCTTCGGTCGTTGACACGAAAGGACGGTCATGGCCACTTCCCGGGAGCGTTGGACCGTGGCAAGGCTCGCGGCCATCGCGGGTCTGCCCAGCAAGGTGGGCTACGAGGCACGGGACCGAAACGTGCTGCACCCGACGGTGCTCTCGCCCAGCGATGTATTGCCCCTGCTCACCTTCGAGGCCCTGCGAAGGATCAGCTGGCCGGGTGAGAACTATGCGCGCAACACACCGCAACGCCTGCGCCTCTGGGAGCACCTGGCCATCGAACACTCACGCGTCGGCGACCTTGCCGACGTCGACCCGATGACCGGCCTCTACGTCCACCCGTCGGGTGCCGACCTGGCCGTTCGACCGAGTGAACACGCCGCACTCGCACTGCGGTTCGTCGAGGAGAACACGCCGTACCAGTACCTCACCCTCGGCGCGTGGGCCCAGCAGGCCCTGCGCGCCCTGGCTGCCGAACAGGAACAGGTCGGACGACGGCATGGTGCGGCCTGAGCGCCGGGCAGCGCCGTCGGAAGTCCACAAAAGCAGAGCGAGTGGCCTAGGAGTCCAGCCCTAGTCCACTCGCTCGCAGCTCAGCGCCCCTAGGGGCGCCGTCGGAGAAAGGAGGCCTGCCGGCCGCTTACACAACCGAACAGTGAGACCCAGCCGTTCCGGTACTTCCACGCGCCGAACGGTCGGGTCGCCCATACCTCTTTCTCTTCACCAGCTTCAGGAGCAGATCATACCTGCGATCCCCGAGGCAGGCCCAGTGCTGTCTTCAGCCAGGTCCTTGCCCTCTTCAAGTGTGCCCGAATCCTCTGGATTCACGATGCAGTCCCGGGTGCGTGCCGCCTTGCGCGCGGCCCGAGTTCGGGTCAGCGGCGCCCGCGGCGTCGATCCGACCATGCCGGACTCGGTCCGCCGTGCCTCGGTCAAGGTCCCGCTGCGTGTGGTGACCGGCGAGGCGTACAACGACCTGGCCTTCGTGTTCGCCGCCAAGGTCGGCCACCTGGCCGCCGGCCCGAACCAGCCCGGCTGCATCGCCGACCTGACCACGATCGCCCGCTACCTGGGCCTGACCGTGCGCTCGGTGACCCAGGCGGACGGCCGTGTCGCGCTCAAGGCCCCGTCGTCCCTGTACGCCGCGCAGAAGCAGCTCACCGCCGGCGAGGAACTGACCGTGGTCCGCCGCACGAAGCCCTCCGGCACCGGGACGTCCGCCGTACGCCGCCTGCGCGCCCCGGAAAAGGGCGAGCCGTGGGTGATGGTGCCCGTCGCGCTCCTGGGCGCGGTCCCGCACCGGCACGCCCGGGCGTACGCCGTCATCAGCTACGCCCGCGCCCGCGGCCACCACCTGACCTACGCCGAACTCGCCGACGTGCTGCGCCACCAGTCGGGCCGCCGGATCGGCGAACCGGTGAGCGTACGCGCCGCCCGCGGCGTGGTGTCCGACCTGGAGCGATGGGGCTGGGTCGAGGTGGGCCGTCGGGAGGGGTGGCAGGGGCGCAACATGATGGTCCCGCTCCGACCCTTCGAACCCGGAAGCGACGACGAGTCGATCGCCGAGGCCGGTGTGGCCGATGTGGCGACCGAGGCCGACGAGACCGTGGACATCTTCGCCGGACACATGTTCGGGGAAGCGGAGGATTCGCCGGCGGACGAGGGCATGGCCGAGACCGACTCGACGGGGGCTGCCGGGGCTGCCGGGACGGCGGGGGAGACCTCGGCGAACTCGCGGACCGAGCGTCCGGTCGTTCTCGGGGCGGCCTTTCACGTGGGCGCCGGAGCGGTGGCCTTTCCGATGCTCCGATCAACCGTCAACAAGGTTGTCGAAACGCCCGTCGAAGCATCCGTCGTAACACCCGCCGGGACACCGACCGAAGCCGCCTCTCGAACCGTCGTCCGAACCTCGTCCGAGCCGCCGGAGAACGGCGTTTCGGCGGCTCGGAACCCAGGTGCGGAGGGTCAATGGACGTCGGGTTCGCAGGGGGTTCGGACCTCCGTCACGGATAAGGAAGACACTCCGACTGACCTACGAATGAACGTGGCTTCCCGAGGGGGTTCCGCCCGAAGGGCGCTCTCGGTGGTAGACGTGCCCGAGCCCGCGAACAGCGCCCGAATCGGCTTCGCGACGTCCCCGGCGAACGAGGCGCCTGCGGCGGAACCCCGTCGATTGCGACACGTGACGGTCCGGAACCACCGAACCACCATCTCCCCGATCGCGGCGAGGGCGTTCGCCGGAATCGGGTCGCTGGTGGACCGGATGAGCACCGGTCAGCGGGTCGTGGCGGCGGCGCTGGTGGACCGCGCCGTGGCCGAAGTCGGCGACGCGGACCGGGTCTTCGCCCGGCTGGCGGACCGGTGGCGGACCCAGGAAGGGCCCGTACGCAGCCCCGTGGGCTGGCTGGGCGGCCGTGGGCTGGCCCGGCGTGGGTGCGCCGACCCGAACTGCGAGGACGGCCGTCTGTGGCTGCCCACGGCCGGTCCGGGGGCGGGCCTGGCGGGCGACCCGTTCGCCTGCCACAACTGCGCCCGGCAGGACCAGGATCGCCGCGCCGCGGCGGACGAGCGGTTCGGCGCGGACCGACGGGCGGCGAACCGGGCCCGGTCGGGGCGGGAGCCGATCGTGGGCACGGGGTCGGCGGTCGGGGCGGCGGTCCGCCCGGTGGCCGCGCCGGCGCCGATCGGGACCTGCGACGACTGCGACCGGGCGGTCCGGGGCCTGCGGGCCGACGGGGTGTGCGCGGACTGTCGCGAGGATCGCGAGGCCGCCGCCGCCGAGGGGGCCTCCGGAGCGCTCCAGGGGGCGTTCTGAGCGCCCGTGGAGCCGTCGGCGGGTTGATCGATGACCGGCGGGTCGCGGGGCCGCAGGAGGGCCGCTCAGCGACTCGGTGGGTGGTGGGTCGACCCGAAATCCCCGCGAACAGAACGAATCGGGCGGCATGTTCGGGTTCGGCGCGGCAGCGACGTGGCCGACGGCAACGCGCCGACGACGCGGACAGGGCCGTCACCGGAAGCGAAGCCCGGCCCGCCGCGCGCTCGACTCCGGATCCGCCCCCGACCCCGCACGCGAAACGCCGTCGGCGGGCGCGGGGGACCGGAAGTCCGCCACGCCCGCCGACGGCGGATTACTGCTGGGGCGAGAAGATCTCGGGGCGGCCGAGGGCGCCCTCGGCGTCGAGGCGTTCGAGGAACAGTTCGACGGCGGCCGAGAACAGGTACACGACCAGACCGCGCTTCTCCGTCGCGGTGAGCTCGGTGTCGAGATCGCGGGCGAGTTCGTACACGGCCGGGCTGACCCGGTAGCTGGAGGACTGGCTGGGGTCGGTGATCCCGCCCCTGGCACGCAGGAACGAGCGGATCATCTCGATCTGCTCGTCGTTGTCCTCGGGGAGTTCCAGCAACGCGGCGTTGAGGTAGTGCCCCAGCGCCAGGCGCCGATTCTGCGACGAACGTTTGTCGGCGGTGAGCCGCTTGCCCAGACGCGCCTTCACGTCGGGCAGGAGCCGGAATCCCCAGGTTTCCCAGCCCTTGGAGTTTATCCGCGCGTCGAGAAAGCTCTCCAGGAGCGCGGCGTGTGCCGACTGCTCGTCGGCGGAGCCGGTGGCGACCGGAGCCGGCGCGGCGGGCGCGGGAGCGTTGCGCCGGGACGCACGCGGAGCCGAGGCGGCCTTCGCGGGCGCGGACGTCTTCGCCGGCTGGGCGGCCGGCGCGGACCGGGTCGGTGCGGCCGCTCGGGGGGCGGGCTCGGCGGCGCGGTCCGGCGTCCGCTCCGCCCGCGCGGCCGGAGCCGGGGTCGAGACCGGCTCCGGCCGCGGCGTCGGAGCCTGGGCCTCCTCGCGGGACACCTCGAACCGCGCCAACCGGGCGAGCACGGGTTCCTCGTCGGGTTCGACTTCCCGCCGAGGCCTGGGAGGCGACGCTTCGGCAGGTACGGACGCGACCGAACCCGAGCCTGCGGCCGTGGACGCCGCCGCGCGCGCGAATTCCGGCTCCGGAGTCGACGCCTGCACCGATTCCGAAGCCGCCACCGGCTTCGTGTCCGACACGTGCTCCGTGACCTGAACCGGCTCCGCGCGCGCCGGGACGGGCTCGACGATGGGCGAGGCCGCGGCGTGTACCGCTTCGGGCTCGGACGCGGGTTCGGGTTCGGGCGCCGTGTCGGCGGCCACACCCGAAGTCGCGTCAGGGGCCGCTTCCTCCGGCTCGGGCTTCGGTTCGGGCTCCGGCTCGGGCTTCGGTTCGGGCTCGGCCGCCGGTGCCGGTACGGCGGCCGCGGCGGTCTTGAACGGCGGCCCCGAGGACGTGGCCCCGGAACCGCCGCCGCTGCCGCTGCCGCCGCCCATCTGGGCCAGCAGCGCGGCCGTCGAGTCGGTGCCCGAGTTCAGGAAGCTGCCGTTCATGGCGTCCTGCAGCGCCGCCGCCAGGACGGACGACTGAACGGCGGGTGCCTTCCTCGCTTTTGCCTTGGACTTGGGCACGGGCTTCTCGTCGGTCATCAGACGGCCTGCTTCACACGGTCGAACAGTTCGATGGCCAGCTCGGTGTAGGCAACGCTCGCGGCGATGTTCGGTTGCTCTATGCAGACGGGGCGCCCGATCTCGTACGCCTGCGAGATCCGGCTGTCCCGGCGGATCTGCGTCTGGAAGGGGTCGAGGCCGTAGTCGGCCAGCCGCTGCTCGACCTGGTCGTCCTCGCTGGTGCGCCGGGACGGGGCGTTGGCCTTGTTGATCACGGTGCCGAGGAAGCGCGGCTCACACTCGCCGAGGGTGCGCTCGGAGGTGGCGGCGGTCAGCCCCTTGATCACGGCGGCGCCCTGGACGGTCGCGTACAGCGGCTCGCAGACCGCGACCACGAAGTCGGCGGCGGCGAGGGCGACGGCGGACAGGGCGCTCACGCTGGGCGGCGTGTCGATCAGGATGATCGTCGGAGTCCGGCGAATCGGCTCGAGGATGCGGCGGAGGATCCCGGTGGTGGAGAAGTCCATCCCGGCGATCTTGCGCTCGGCGTCGACCATCGTGCTCTGCACGGAGCCGAAGAGGCTGAGGCTGCCGGTGGTCTCGAACGACTTGAGCAGTTCGCTGCGGTCGAAGATCATCTCCGGCACGTCGGGCGTCATGCCGTTGAGCTGGGCGTAGAGCGCGAAGCCGACCGAGCGCTGAGGCTGTGGCACCACACCGAGGGCGACGCCGGCCTGCGCCTGCGGCTCGAGGTCGACCACGAGGGCGTGAAAGCCGTTGATGGCCAGAGCACTCGCGAGGTTCACCGTCGTCGTCGTCTTCCCGGGACCCCCCTTCTGGCTGGCCACCGCCACAACTGCACCCATCGCGCGTCCTCTCGGAGTAGAGCGGCCGAACGCCTGCGTGAGCCGGGGTTCCGCCCGGTGGCCTGTCAGAGCCGTCCACTGAACCTGACAGGGAAGACGACGTACCTCCGGGATAGCTGCTCGATACTTCCGCCGGAAGCCCGAAAGCGCAACGAACCAGGATCTAGCGGGCAGAACCTCCAAGGTGTCCTTGAGGGGTCCGACCTAAGTTTTGTCTGTCAGGTTAGCAGCGGAATCCCAAAATTCACTGTGACACTCGGAAAACCCACCCGTATGTCCCGGTTAACCCGTTTGGTCGGCCCGATCTTCGCCCCCAACAGACTCTTTTGGCGCACCAATTCCCCCCAACCTCTCGTTCTCCGAACCACCTGTACGACATATCGAGACACCCATCCCCGCCTCGCGTCCCCGGCTCCGCGTCCCCGGGCTTTGCGTCCCCGGGCTTTGCGCCGCAGGGTTTCGCGTCCTCGGGCTACGCGTCCTCGGGCTACGCGTCCTCGGGCTTCGCGCCCCGGGGTTCCGCGTCCTCGGGCTTTGCGCCCCGGGGCTTCGCGTCCTCGGCTTCGCGTTGTGGGGCTCGCGTCCCCAGGGCCCGCGTCCCCCGGCTCTGCGTCTTCGGGCTCTGCGGCCTTGGGCCCAGGCCCTGGACTCCGCGCGCCCGGCCCGGACTCCCCGGCCCCGGGCCCAGGTGTCCCGGCCCCAAGCCCCCGCCCCCACATCCCCGATTTCTGCCCCGACCGCCTACGTGCCGGCCCACCCCGGCAAGCCAGCGAAGCCAGCGAAGCCAGCCAAGCCAAGACACGAACACCCCACCCAGCCTGCGCGCCGCAGGCTGCGCGTTCCTGTCTGCGTGTCCTTGACCGGTCCCCTGCGGCCTGTGTGCGTCCTCAGCCTGCATGCCCTTGGCCCTGGTCCCGGCTCTTGTGCCCTGCCCTGCCTGCCCTGCCTGGCTTGCTTGACTAGAGACGAGGCGCGGGACCCAAGGCCACGTGGAGGCCGCTTTCAACGGAAGCCACGCCGCGCACCGGACGGATCCCAGCCGCAAGCCAGTAACTCACGCGCGCAGGGCCCGAGAACCCGCTGAACGTGGGCCCGTGCCGTCTTTGCCAGCCAGGTCGTGCCGCCCGTGCCGCGCGGTGTCGTGGCAGCGTCCGGCCGACCGCATCCGCTCGTTGGGGCCGCATCTGCTGAGCCGAGTAGTGGAACCCACATGCCGTACTTCGCCGATTCGTTCGCGCCGGCATCGGCCTACCCGTCCCAAGGCAGCCTGATTCGGTCCTTCGACGAGTCCGTTCAGACGCGGCCGTGCTCGGCCGTCTCGTTCGGCCTGCCTGCTCTACGCCAGGCGGCCTGCCGCCGTGGTTCCGGCGGCCAGGCGGCCCGGCTCGTCCAGGTCGCCGGTCTTCGGTCCGCCTGCTCTGCGGCGGGGCGGTGTTGTGCGTCGTGCGGTTCGGGTGGGTGCGCATCCGGCGACGGGGCCGCGAGAACTGGGGTGGCCGCTCGCGTGCCAGGCAGCGCGTAATGCCCAGCCGGCGCTGTCCCGTGCGGGGCCGAAGGGCGGGGGAGTCGGGGAGCGGCGTGAAGGGCGATGCTCGGATCGACACGTCGTATGTTCCGTCGCACCAACGGATGTTCGCCGGATCGCTCTGTCGCTCCTGAGAGCCGCTGTGCGGGTGTTCGCTTGTTCGTCTGCCCCTACCGCCCGGACATCCCGCCACAGAGCCGCTGAGAGGCCGTCCCGGCCGCAGATCCACCCGCCGTGGCGTTGCGTGCTTCGACCGTACGCCGATTCGTTGTCGGATCCGCGCGCCCGTGCGTTCGTCCACGGAGCCTTCGTGCGTGCCGTGGCCTGAGCGTTCCGCAGCTCTGTCCGCCCGGTGAGCCGCAGCCGGATTGTGTGTGGGAGTGTCGGAGCGCACCACAGGCAGACCGGCCCGAAGGCAGGCCCGTCCGGAGATTCGGCCGCCCACCGCGCGGTTCGTGGATAGACCGATCGGCCCACCCGCCGATACAGCCGATCGGCCATCCACCCGCCGCTGCACCGAAACGCCCGTTGCTCCGACCGCCCGCCCGTCGCTGCGCACGCAGAACGATCCGCCCGCAGGACGGCCCGTCCGCAGGACCGCCCGTCCGTCCGGCCGTCGAGCCATCGCTCCGACCGACCGAACGCCTGCCCATCGTTCCGCACACAGGAACATCTGCACACAGCAATACCCAGCGCTCCGCACGCCGACCGGCCCGCCGTTCGTTCGCTCCGGCCGTCCGTCCGCCCACCCGTACATCCGACCATCCAGCCGTACGCCCGTAGTTCGAGCCGTCCGCAGATCCATCCGCCCATAGTTCCGGCCGTAGACCCGCCCACAGGTCCACCCGTCCACCGATCGATCCGCCCACAGAAACGTCCGTCCGCACGCCCATCGATGGATCCGCCCATCCATTCATTCATCGCTCCACCCACCCGTACACATATCCGTGCACCCAGCGATAGACCCATCCGCACGCCCGTCGTTCGCTCTACACAGTCATCGTTTCGTCCGCCCACTCATAGATCCGCCCACCCATCTCAGCACCCATCCATCCATCCGAACACAGCAATACCCATACCAACACCCGTCCCTACATCCATCGAGCCATCCATCCGTACGGCCATACGCCCGGTGATAGACCCGCACATTCACCGACCCACACGACCAAACACGGACTCAGAGAGCCGTCCGCAGACAGATCTACCCATCCGTCGATCCGACCGTTGACCCGACCACACAGAGGTACGCCCACCCATACGCCCAAACACCCGCCGCTACAGACACCCGCACACCCGCCCACACAGCCGCCGTTTTAGTGTTGCAGGTCGTCGAACTTATCTCGTTGCAGTCTCTCGAACATACTGTGTTGCATGACGTCGAACTTGCCACCATGCAGTCGGAGCAACATGTCCTTGCACATCTTGACGTATATCTGCCCGTGCTACTTGGCGCGCAGCTGTCAGTGCACCTTGCCGAACATCTTGCGTTGCATGAGTTGTGAACTTGTGAACTATGCAGGTCAGAGGCCATGACCTCGCGGATGAGGAAGGTTTGTTGCTCTGCAAAAACACCAGTTGGCCAGCCGACTCAAACCCAGCGAAGTCCGTTGCCCTGGTGACTGCTGGAGCGTTGATTCAGCAAAGGCGATGCTGGCGATATTTAGGTCAGGGCGAAGGTTCCCATCGGTTGGCTCGGCTCGCCGGTGGGCGCACCCTTGATCATCGCCGCCTTGCGGACTACGGGGTATACCTTGAGAAGTGCCATAACTTCCTCCCAGGTTCCTGCGGTCCGGGCGGGGCATGACGACGGCACCGACGACGAGACTCCCTTGGGCGAAGAGGGAGACGCGGGAGAGTAGTTGGCTTTCCGAGGCCTGCTTCCTGGTGCTTGGGTGAGGTGGGCTTCGGTTTGGCACGGGCTCCGGTCATGTTTAGCGGCGCCGAGCGTCAAGTCGTGCGAGGCGGTGCCGGTTAATCGATTGCCGGTTGGTGCCGTTCAAACTTTGAGCCGGGTTGCCGAAGAGGTGGGCTCTGGATGCCGCAGGTGGGTGTAGCGGAGCCCGCTTGTGTGTGTTGTGTGCGACGAGTTGCTCTTGGTCGGTTGCGTGCCTAGGCGGTGATGTTCCGAGCGCGATCCGTCCGCAAGGGTTCGGGATCCCTCTGATGGTCGGTGATCTTGGCATCGCAGGTTTCGTGTGGCCGGGCCATCCGCGGCCGTTGCACTGGTTCCGGATAGCGCCACTCCCGCTCCGGGCTCCGCTCCCCCGCCGGAAATTTGTTCGCGTGATCGTTCTTTGATCGGTTCAAATGAGCGGCTGTCGGGCCTGAGTGAGCCGGTGTGGCTTCTGGAGGGGCCTCATCGGGATCGGGGAAATGCTCGGGAAAGGTGACCGCAGTTGGGCTCCTCTCGGCTGCTGCGTTCCGCTCCATGGCGCTGAGCATCATGCCGGCCGTCGCCTTCGTGCCCGCCGCCACCCTCAGGCTGCTCCCCGCCGTGCTCGGCCGCCTCGGCCACGAGGTCAACGCCGCCGCCCCGCCCTGGACCCGCCGCAACGCGGACCGGGCAGGCGCCTCCTGAGGCGAGCGGCTGTGGCGCCATCCGCTGCGCTACGGCATCCCCACCCCGCTGGTGTGGATTGCGCTCGCCGCCACGCTCATGTTCAACTCGGCGAGTCGTTGGGCACGTCGACGCGCCGTTGTCCGTACGGCCCGATTCGGCGACGTCTGTGTATGGGATGTCGGGTTGGGGCGTCTGCCGGTCAGGGACGACAGCGATCCTTTGTGGGGAACTCTTGGCAGCGGCGTTGGGTGCTTCGTTGCGGACTTGGCGAGGTGGTTGTCTCGTCGGCGCCTGTTGCCCATGGCGCGTTGGGTCGGTTGTGGCTGTGGCGTCGGGTACGCGCTCGTGGCCTCCGCCGGTGTTCGGATCACTTGGCGGATCCCCGCTCGCGCCGATGGTCGCGCGTCGTATGCCTCCGATGTACGCGATCGGGCATCCCGAGGCCCCGAGGTTGGGCCGTAGGGGCGGTTCGGCGTTGGCTACGGGGGTGCTGAACGGAGATTTGGCCATCATGGCTGCTGGCACCCCGTCTGACCTGCGCGTTTACAGAAATTCCCGGGTAAGCCACGAAATCTCATTACCTGGCATGATCCGATGCACATGATCTTGTTCGGCCCTTAGAACGCCGTCTGTGGCATCGTTGCAGGTCAGCGGGTTGCCCCGGCGAGGGGAAACGGTGTGCGTGGCCAGTATGGCCCTCCGTCTCAATGTGCCGGTCGGCGGGGTTTCCGAGTCGGGCAGACGTGGGTGCGTGTTGCGCGCTATCTCCCCGGAAGGATGCCGAGTCGCAGGAACTACGAACTGGCGATAGGCGAGTGCCCGGGCACTCTGTTGGCGACCGACCCGCCGGTGACCGTGGTTGACCAGCGTGTTCAGCGGTCTGCGGCGAAGTACGCGGGCCGGTTGTGAAGCTCTATGCCTCGCTACGGTGGATCGCGGCGCGAGCCCGTGGCCAGGGCTGACCTGCGGCGTTCGCAGAACATGCGAAAGGTTCGCATGGGATGCGAGGGATGAACGTCCGGTCCGGAAGGGTCCGCGAACTTGTTTCTGGCGGCCGGTCTGCCGCTGCTGCATCCCGAAGCCGAGGTCTTCCAGGCAATGCTGGACGGCTGGCGCAACCAACAATTCGCCCGCAACCTGGGCTTCGGCACGGTCGACGCCGCGAGTTCCGGGACTTTGCCGACTGCCACCCATGGGACTGGTCGGCCGCGGACACCGACGACTTCTTCACCGACGCGCGGGCGGTGAAGAATCTCAGCCACTCAACCCTGCTCGGCTTCCAGAGCGCGCTGCGGTTGTTCATGACCTACCTGACCGACCCGCACTATGGCCGGCCGGCCGAATGCCTGGAGCGGTTCTGCACCCATCCGGTCCAGATCTGCCACGAGTGGAACACCGCTCGCCACGTCCAGGAGGCCCAGGGGCGCCCCGGCAAACGCGCATTGACCCACGACGAACGCGGCGACAGGCTCACCGTCTGCATGGTCAGCACGAACCTCTGTCACCTCGCGCCGCTACGTTCCCGCCATGGGCTACTGGGGCTACATCGTCGTCGCCAAAGGCGACCACAAACTCGCCGAGCATCCTGCCGTCGCCGCGTTCGGCAACGGCGTCCTGGACGATTACCCCAGGGGCTCGTGGCGGGAGATCTGGATGTATTCGCGTCCCGGCGACGCCGACATCACCGCCGTGGTTGCCGCGACCGGCGCCCCCGCGATGGCCTTCTACGTCATGGCCGAAGACTGCGCGATCGGCGAGGCCGCCACGCCCTCCGGCCTGCGCTGGGACGGCGTCTTCACCGAGGAATGCATCCTCAGCGATTACCCCGACGCGCTCCCCACCGACTACCGGCGCGAACACGCCGTCGCCGGAGCCGTCGCCTGGGCCGCCGAAGCAGGCCTCGCCGCCGACCCCACCGGCATCGAGCACGCCTTTGCCAGAGGCTGGCTGCACCACCTCTACGACGCAGTAGGACTCCCCGGCGTCAGCTACCGATTGAGCCCATCCGTCTCGGGAACCGCTGCTTGCGGTACTTCGAACTCACGACGGACGAATACGCGATGCCGTCAGTACTGGGTGGTGATATGAGCAGGTGAGCGGGATTGGTGCGCCGATGGTCGGCCGTTGCTGCTGACCAGCCCCCACCTGGTGGGTGGATGATTTTGAAGTACGGCTTGAATGAGGAGAACCCATCGTGAACAGCGCTACCCTTCCCCGGCCCGATCTCAGCGCGCGTCCGTATGGGCTGACCGTCGAACGTGTGATGAGGGCTGCGCCGGAGGTGGTGTATCGGGCGTGGACCGAGGAGTTCGATACCTGGTTTGCCGAGCCGGGCCTGATTCGCATGCGGGCCGTTGTCGGTGAGCCCTACGTGTTCGTGACCCGGCACGCGAGCGAACTTCAGCCCCACTACGGTCGGTTCCTGGCCTTGGAGCCCTATCGGCTCGTCGAATTGACCTGGGTTACCGGCACTGCGGGAACCGCCGGTGCCGAAACGGTCGTTTCGGTCGAGTTGGCGGCCACTGTGGAGGGAGGCGGGACGCGGCTGTGTCTGACGCATGCCGGGTTCTACGACCAGGGTGCGGCCGGGCGGCATGGCGAGGCTTGGGCTCACCATGTTCTGCCCCACCTCGATGGTGTTTTGGCAGGCCGTCAGGGGTAGAAGCGCCTGGCCGTCGTCTTCTGTCTTCCACGGGCATCGGCCTTGCGGGTGGTGATGACGGATTGATGTGGGGACGGATTGCGTTGCTGATGCCGACCGATCCGCTCTCTGGGGTGGGCGATTCGGGTCGGGGTGGTGGGCTATGTCTGCGAGTTCGGCTTCCGGTCGCGGGCCAGGAGTCCGAGCAGGGTCCCAGGTCGAGGAGCGTGGTACGCCCCGGCGGACGAAGCCGTGGGGGCACAGCGCCGCGACCACGTCGGTGCCGTAGTCCTTGCTGCGGACGGCCTGGAGCAGCGCCGGTCCGATGTGCGCGGATCGGTTGTGGATGTCGATGCCCCGGAGCGTCGCCGTGTTGACCGGCGTGCCGCCGTCGAGCTCCGCCGTGGGGAACGGGACGAACCCGGCTGGTTGTCGTTGATCGTGGGCCGCGAGTCTTGCGAACCGGGTGTGATCGGCCGCCATGGTCGGCGCTCCGCCCGCGAGCTGTTGACCACGTCGTCGTAGAGCTGCGGTTGCAGGATCGGGATGTCGCTTCCCGTGTCGGGCCCTGAGGCCGACTCGGTTGCCCTCTGGCCCGTGGGTGGGCCGCCGCCGGAGCCTGGCTCAGGGCGCCGAGTAGGGCGTTGTGGTCCGGTGATGGCTCGGGCCATTCGTCCGCGTAGGACCCGCGTCGGATCTGGGCCGGGTCGAGCAGGTCATGGCGGATGGGGTTGGTGATCTTGGCTATCCCGGGCGTCGGGTGGCTCGATGGCGTCCTGTTGCGAGCGGGGCCGGGCGTACCGGTGGTCAATAGCCGACACTCGCTGACGATCGCGCTCAGCCGTGCGGGGGATCGGTTGGGGGTTCCGGTCCCGAAGAGGTGGTGGTCGTGGTTTTGGAGGCTTTTAGGGGATTTATCCTTGATGGTTCGACGAGATGTCGTGTCGAGGTGTCGGGCCGCCTTCGCCTCCTGACATTCGGGCGGCCTGTTTGGTCATACCGGTTGGAACATCGAATCATCCGCGAAGTCCGGAAGGGCCATGGAGGAGAACGATGACGGACCTTGACCCGAAGCTCCAGAGTATTGTCGATCGGATCGAAATTGCCGCTCTGTGGGGCGAGTTCACCGATGCCGCGATGATGCGCGACTACGACCGCCTGGTGTCGCTGTTCGTGGACGACGGCGTGTGGAGGATTCCCGAGGCTCACGTGGGGCTCACCGGTCGGCGGGAGATCCGTGCCGGGATCGAGCGGTTGCAGGGTGCGTGGGAGTTCTTTGTGCAGACGGTGCACCCCGGCGCGATCGAGCTCGACGGCGATACGGCGTCCGGGCGTGCGTATGTGCAGGAAATCGGGCGTATGCGTGACGGCAGGTCCGGGGTGAACTACTCCCTCTATCACGATCGTTACCGGCGTACCTCGGACGGGTGGAAGTTCACGGAGCGGGTCTACGAGGTGCGGTATCTCGACACCACGCCCCTGGCGGGCTCGGGTTGGTCGCCGGGTTCGGGTTCGGAGAGGGAGGTGATGGCTGCGTTCGAGGTCGATGTCGAGATGGAGGCGGAAGTGGAAGTGGAAGTGGAAGCGTCTTGACCGTGGCTTGTGACCGACGCTGAAGGCGTGGGCCGTTGGTATCGGCACGGTGGGTACATCCAGGGCCTGGGCGTTGGTGATTGCCGGGTTCGGCAGATGGCCGATGTGGCTTCGCAGCTCGCGTCGACTCGAGGTCGGGCTGGGGTGGCCGAGCTTCAGGCCTTTACGGCTCTCGGCTGGTGGGGGTGCCGAACCACTTGGACAGGCGGGGGAGCAGTTCGCGCTGGTCGTCGCCGACCCACACCACGTGGCCGTCGGGGCGCAGCAGCACGGCCGGTGCGTCCGGTTCCCGGCCCGGGTCGACGACGTGGTCGACCCGATCCGCCCAACCCGTCACCGACAGCCGGCCGGTACGGTCGAGCAGCAGGCCGCGGCCCCGGTGCATCCGTTCGTAGAGGCGGCCTCGTTCGAGTTCGACGTCCCGCAGTCGGCGGCCGAGCAGTTCGTGACCCTCGCCGAGGTCGTAGCGGACGTCGATGGCGGTGGTGATCCCGGTCAGGTAGCGGTTCGCCTCCTCGCAGTCCAGCAGCCTCGAGAGCAGGTTCCGCAGCGCGGCGGCACCCGGGTCGGTTCCGAGAAGGGTCATTTGTGCGCGGGTGTTGTCCAGCACGCTTGCGCCCACCGGGTGGCGTTCGGAGTGGTAGGTGTCCAGCAGTCCCCGCGGCGCTCGGCCGTGGACCTCGGCGGCCAGCTTCCAGCCGAGGTTGAACGCGTCCTGGATGCCGAGATTGAGCCCCTGTCCGCCGGTCGGCGGGTGGACGTGCGCCGCGTCGCCGGCAAGCAGTACCCGGCCGACGCGGTAGTGCTCGGCCTGCCGCGTCGCGTCGCCGATCCTGGACAGGTGGCGGGGCGAGTGCACGCCGAAGTCGGTGCCCGCGACGTCGCGCAGCCGCTGCTTGAACTGCTCGAAGGTCGGTGCGCTGCGGTCTTCGGCCACCCCCTCGGCGGGCACCACGAAGCGATATACGCCCTTGTGTCCTTCCGTGTCGGGGATGGCGCCGAACCGCAACTGGGTCTTGCGGACTTCCGTGACCACGGCGGCGATCGTCGCCGGGTCGTCGGTCGCCTCCATGTCCCCCAGCAACGTCTCGATGGTGGAGGGCTCGCCGGGGAAGGCGATCCCGAGCCGTTTGCGCACCGTGCTGCGTCCACCGTCGCATCCGACGGCGTAGCGTGCGTGCAGAAACGTTCCGTCGGTTGTCTCGACGGTCACCCCTCCGTCGTCCTGGCGCACGTCGACCACTGCGCAGCCGCGCCGGATCTCCGCGCCGAGTGCGAGGGCGTGCTCGGCGAGCAGTCGTTCGGTGACGGGTTGCGGGATGGTGAGGCCGTACGGGTGTGCCGTGTCCAGCCGTTCCGGCCACTCCTTGTGGATGCCGCCGAAGAAGGCGCCGATCGAGAACTTGTCACCGGCCGCGAGGAATCGGTCCAGCAGGCCGCGCTGGTCCATGATCTCGACGCTCCGGGTGTGCAGTCCGCGTCCTCGCGAGTGGTCGGACGGCTCGGCCGACTGCTCCAGGACGACCGTGTACACATCGTGCAGCCGCAGTTCGGCGGCCAGCATCAGGCCGGTGGGTCCGCCGCCGACCACGATCACGTCAATCATCACAACGCCCATTCGACGAGATTGGATTCCGGCCGCGTGGTTGTGGCAAACGCCGACGACGGCCCATGGGTTCGGCGCAGCCGTCATTCGGCTGGGGTCCGGCCCGGGTGGGTCATTCTGGGGCATGTCCGGGGTCTTGCCGCAAGGCCCCGGGCGCGCTATACGTTGAAGAGGGCAGGGAGAGGATTTCTCCTCGCCTCTTTTTTATGCCCGAACCGAACGCGCCGTGGTCCGACATCGCAGGGTGTCGGGCCACGGCGCGTGTGGTGAGTCCAATTGGACTCGGATCGGTTTGTCGGGCTTACGGGCGGACCGCTACGGCGTCCACCTCGAAGCGCATGTCGGGGAGGGCGAGGGCGGCCACCCCGAGGAGGGTTTGGGCCGGCGGCCGGTCGCCCCAGATGCGGGTGATCACCGCGAGCAGGACTTCGAGCTTGGCGTGGTCGTGGTCGACGACGTACGTGCCGAGTCGGACCACGTCACGGAAGCCCAGGCCGGCCGCGGCCAAGGCGGCGCCCAGGTCGGCGAAGGAGAGTTCGACCTGCGCCGCGAAGTCCGGTGAGTCGACCGCGCCGGTGGGGCCGGAGCCGTACTGGCCGGCGATGAAGACCAGGCCGGGGGCCGGGACGTCGACCACGTGGCTGTAGCCGTAGGACACCGGGTTGTGCAGGTCGGACGGGTTGGTGATGGTGAACGAGGTGTTGCTCATGGTCGAGGGCTCCTTGGTCCGGGTGCCGGGTGCCGGGTTGCGGCTTGCGGGTTACGGTTTGCGGCTCGTGTGCGCTGTGGGTGGGTCGGTGCGTGGCCGGGGCGCGGTCGATGGTGCGGGTGTTGGTCGGTTGCCGGTTGGGCGGCGGACCGTGCCTGCGGTCAGTGCGTGAGGAGGGTGAGTCCGGCGGCGAGCCACAGGGCCGCCGTGGTGGTGATGCCGTCGACGGCGAGTGCGCCGAGCAGCGCGCCGAGGGCGATGGACAGGTTGAATACGGCGACGAACAGGGACGTCACCGCCTCGCCGCGTTGGGTGTGGCGATGAGCATCCAGGTCTGGAGGCTCACCGATACGGCGCCGTAGGCCAGGCCCCACACGATCAGCAGCACAATGCCCGCTGCGGCGACGCCCTGGAGGGCGGCCAGGAGGGTCAGCGCGGCGGTCAGAGTGGCGGCGATGGTGAAGCAGGGTGCGGCGGGCGTCGCGGGAGGCTCGGCCCGCCCGCCGCGAAGTTGCCGACCACGCCCGCCAGTCCGTAGCCGAGGAGCAGGAGACCGATCAGGCCGTCGTCGACGTCGGATACGTCGCGCAGGATGGGCCGCACGAACGTTTACGCGACGAAGTGGCCGGTGATCAGCAGGAACGTGAGCGCCGGACCGGCGCGTACACCCCGGTTGTCGCGGCCCAGCCGGGCCAGGTCGCGGAACGTCGTCGGCCGGGCGGACGCTGCGCTCGGCAGCGGAGGCAGCAGGACCACCAGAACCACCAGGGCGACCGGGCCGAGCGCGCCGACGGCAGCGAAGGCGGTTTGCCGGCCCGTGAGTTCGCCCATGAAGGTGCCGGCGGGGACGCCCAGCACGGAGGTGGTCGAGACGCCGCCGAAGACGATGACAGTGGCCCGGGCGACCTGCTCGGGCGGGACCAGGCGCAGGGTCAGGCCGCCCGCGATGGCCCAGAAGCCCCCCACACCCTCGCCGACCAGGACCCGGGCGATCAGCATCACGGCGAAGTTCGGCGTCGCGGCGCTGACCAGGTTGGCGGCACCGACCAGGGCGATCAGCGCGGCGAGCAGGACCCGACGGTCGAGCCGACCGGCCGTCACGGCGATCACCGGTGCGGCGAACGCGGCGACGATGCCCGGTGCGGTGACCATCAGTCCGGCGGTGCCCTCGGAGACGTTCAGCGTCGCGCCGACGGGGGTCAGCAGTCCGACGGGCAGCAGTTCGGACGTCATGAGCGAGAAGATCCCGAGCGCGACCGCACCCACGGCGAGCCACGCACGGAACATCGACCGAGGGGGTGGTGGCGGGGCCGGCGGCGTCTCGTGGGGCCGTTGTCGAAGGTCGGTCGAGGGCGGGGCGTTTGCATATTCGCGATGTTCCATATCCAGAATCTGGCGATTGGGACGCCCTCTCGAGGGCGGTGGTGCGGTTGAGGCGTCGGGGTGACCGTGACTTCTATTCTGGATGTCATCTGTCCAGGATGCAAGCCCTCGATACCCCACCCCCACCACAACCACCCTGCCCGCAGCCCCATTTCGCCGGGTCGGTCAGCCCTCCTCCACCGCCTGTCCCAGTCGGACCAGTCCCCGGCGCAGTTCGCGCGTCGCGCCCACCGGCACGATGGCGGCGCGGCCGGGGACGCGTACGCCACCGGTGAGGGCCACCCGCGTCCTCCCGTGCTCGGGGACGGCCGCCATGCCGATGATCACGAACCTGCTCTGCAACCAGCACCACCCCGGGCGCAGCACACCGTCGAAGCGGGCCCGCATCCCGTACCGGCTCCGTGCGTGCGCCTCTATGCGGTCGCCGTCGCGTCGCAGTACCCGCACGTGGCGCATGTCCGGCTGGAATCGACCGAAGCCGTGTTCCAGGTCCCCCATCACCGCCCAGACGTCGGCGAACGGCGCGTCGACGATTCCCTCGACGATGCGCGCGCCGGGGATCCCGGCGATCAGCACTCGGAGTCGGCCCACCGCGTCGATCGGCTCGGTGCCGAGGTCGGTGTCGGCGTTCGTATCGAGGTCGAGGTCGGTGTCGGGAGGTTCGATGTTGTCGGGTTCGTGTGGCTTGCTCATGCCGTCCACATCCTTCGGAATCCCGCCCGGGCGCGGTGCAGCCGGGACTTGACGGTGCCTTCGGGGACGCCGAGCAGGTCGGCGGCGGTCTGTTCGTCCAGGCCCTCGACGTCGCGCAGGACCAGTACGGCGCGGTGTTCGGGGGAGAGCCGGGCCAGTACGTCGTCGATGTCGGCGGCGAGTTGCGGGTCGCCGGGTGCGGGTGGGTCGGCCCATTCGGTGGGGACGTCGCGGACCGCTCGCCGCGCGATTCGCACCGCCTCGCGCACCGCGATTGCCCGGACCCAGCCGTACAGCGCCTCGGGCTCGTCGAGGCCGCGCAGGGCGCGGAAGACCACGACGAGGGTTTCCTGGACCGCGTCCTGCCGGGCGTCCAGGGCGATCGGGCCGCAGATGGTGGTGACGTAGGGGATCAGGTGGTCGAGCAGATCGCTCATCGCGAGGGTGTCGCCGCGGCGGGCGGCGCGGGCCAGGGCGACGCCGCGCGCACGGCGCTCGGCGGCTCGGTCCTCGGTTCCACGCTTCGGCACGGTGGTGATCATCTCCCGGCGGTCCGCGTTCGGAGCAGCCGACTCGGCCGCCGGGCGATGCCGTCGAGTGCGACGCGGGCGGCGGCGTATCCGAAGCCCACGCACACCGGGGTGTAGACGGCGAGGTTGAGCCGGTGGAAGGTGCTGCCCGGGTCGGCCCCGACGCCGAAGGCCCAGACCACGCCCGCCCCGGCCCGCACGGTGAGCCCGGTGGCCACGGCCGCGGTGACGAGTGCGGCGAGCCTCCCGCCGCGGCCTCGACTGTGTGCGTATATGCCGACGGCGGCGGTGGTGAGCAGTGCGCACAGTGGGAGCAGGACGCGTGGGGTGAACGGGACGTCGGCGTTGAGCAGTCCCTGTGACAGGGCCTCGGTGCTGTCCGCCGGCCAGGTCGCGCCGGTCGCCCAGAACGCGTGGACCAGCGCGTCGCCGGCCAGCAACGCGGCGACGGCGGTGCCTTTGCGCCGGCGCGCGGCGATGGCCGAGGCGGTGGTGACGGCTGCGGTTGCGGCTGCGGCCACGGCCACATCCGCGGCCGCGGTCGCGTCGGTGGCGGTTCTCGTGCTGCCTGCGGCTTCGGCGGCGTTGTACACGGCGCGATCCCCTTCCCGGGCCGACGAGTTGTCGGCCGATCGCGAGGAAGAGGACGCCCACTCGGGAAAGGTTCCATGTGACGGCGAACACATCTCTCCCCGGCGTCGCATCGTCGGTCGTCGTGCGCCCCCCGGCGACCCTCCCGTACGACGGCTTGCTGCTACTCGTGGCTGTGGACTTGGATCCCCCTCGCGTTCGCGATGGCCGTACAACTCACGGCGAGCCGAAAAGGCACCGCGCCGAGGACGGCGGTCGGCGGTTCCCGACCCGCCATCGAGGTCGAAGCCCCCGTGACCGGATGCCCGCGGGCGCTGAACAGCCCGGCGGACAAGGTGCCCGGTCACGGCACCCGCGCATACGGCCGGGCGTACGCGATCGACATCGTCGCCGAGCCGGACGGGCGCCCTCGGCCCGGCTTCGGATGGTGGCCGATCGTGCGACGCAACCGAACCTTCCCGGCGCTCGACACGCCCGTCCCGGCGGTCGCGGACACGACCGTGGTCCGGGTGAGCAACGGCCAACGCGACCACCCGAGCCGCAACTCGTTCCCGGCGCTGGTCCACCTCCTCGCCGAAGGGGCGTTCCGGGACATGTTCGGGGCCGGCGGCCGGTCGGGAATCACGTGGTTCTCGACCTGGGCGACGGGGGCTGCATGCTGATCAGCCTGGGGCGAGGTATGTGTCGCGAGGGTGTACCGCTTGGATAGGCGCAGCACCGCACCCAATCCGGGGCAGTCAATCGGTCATCACGAGCGCTTCTGTTGCGCGGAAGCCCAAGGCCGACACGAACGCGTTCTACGAGAACGCCCAAGCTTGCCGAGGTGCCGGTGGTGCTGGATTTTGAAGCTGAAGTGCGGCGGCTGCTCGGTCTCGGAGATGCAGGTCCGGAGGACCCTGCCTGGGGCCGTCTGGAGGCGGTGCTGGGCATCGCGTTCCCCGACGACTACAAGCGGTTCGTCGACTCGGTGCGACCGTGCCGGGTGAACGGCAAGCTGTACATCCTCCAGCCTGGGGTACGGCGGTGGGGACTCGACGCCTGGGTCATCGCGACCACCGAGGCTTTCAAGAACGCCGACTGGGCCGATCTTCCGGAACCGATCGCCGCAGGCCCGACCGGTCTGATCCCCTGCCTGTCGAGCGACGAGGGGCACGTGGTGTTCGTCCGGCAGGACTCATCCGAGGTCGTGGTGCACGTCGGCGACGGCGATTGCCCGGCTTACGTCATGGGCTTCTCCGAGTGGATGTACCGCTTCCTGACGAGCGAGGACATGCTGGGCGAGAACACCGCATACGACTATTCCTACGACGTGGCCGCCGGCTTCCCGGGATCACCGTCCATCGAGAAGCTTCCGTAGCTGACGCCTGGTGAAGCGGGTGACTGATCATGGTTACGGCGGTTCAGTAAGCACGAGGGTCCGCAACAATTCGAACGACGCTCTCCCGTATGACCTGCGTTTGATCACCTTGATGCGCGTGACCTGCCCCTCCACGGCACCAGAACTCCATTGCAGCGTCGGGCCGTTGACGGCAGCATCCCAGTCGTTCTGCAGAGTGGCGGCAAAGCCCTGGATCGGTGGTGGCCCTGCGTCGAGCGCCCGGGTCATCCACCGGGGTGGGTCCTGGCCGCGGCGTTCTCGGGTGAGTCCGCTGAATTCGTGGGCGAGATCGCAGGCGGCGGCCAAATCAGGGCAGGCGTTGAGGATGCGGTCGAGGTGGTCGCGTTGCGCGCTGGTGAGCGCGTTCGGGTGGCGCATGATCCAGGTCGTGAGCCGCCGAGGGCTGGGGATGACATGCCTGGGCTCGACGGGGGCGTGCCGTCGCGCAGGGTCGCGATGTACCTGGTGACCATGACGCGACTGCCTCGGTAGTCGCGTTCGCGGATCTCGCGGAACAAGGCCGTGGCGTTGGTCGCGCCGGCACGGAAGCGGGCCTGCAGGTACGGCTTGAACCGGTTGATGTGCCCCGTTCGGGCGGCGCTCGCGAGCCGAGGCGAGGATCTCGTCGAGGTCGGTGTTCAAGTAGCGGCGGACGGTCTTGCGGTCTCGTCCGAGCCGGTCGGCGATCGCGCTGATCGTCCAGCCACACTTCCGCAGCTGGTGTACGTCAGCGTGCCATTGACGGACCCGGGCGAGGATCTGGCTGTCGGGCGGGTCGCCCGGCTCCGGTGGGCTGATCAACGCGGCCAGTTCTGCGGAGGTCGATGGCGCAGGGCGTTCGGCCGCGTCGTCGAGGTCGGTGTCCTTGCGCAGACGGGCGCGGTGGGCGTGGGCGGTCCGTTCGACGGCTCGGGCGAGTGAGTGGAGCAGGTGCCGGCGGTCCGCGACCTGGACCGCGTCGGGCAGCGCGCGGTTGGTGGCCTGGCTGAACGTGCTGCAGCGGTCCCGGCAGACGACCTCGATGCCAGGATGCTCGGCGAGCCACGCGGCAACCGTGTCCGTGGTGCGGTCGGGCAGCAGGTCGATCGGCTTACGGGTCTCTACGTCGATGAGCACGGTTCCGTAGGTCATGCCCTTTCGGAACGCGAACTCGTCGATGCCCAGCACCCGTACGCCATTGGTGGGCGGATCGGGGAGTGCGCGGACTTCGCGCAGGATCTGGCTCCGACTCGCCCGCACGGGCAGGTGGGCGGCCAGCCGCTCGCCGGCTCGGCCACCGACTGCAAGGCCGATCGCCTGCACAAGGCGGGACACCGCCTGCGTCCGCCGCCGGTACCGCGAGGTCAAGTGCTCGACCTGTTCGGCGACCGTGCGGCGTAGGCAGCGGTCGTTGTCGCAGAAGAACCGACGTACCCGAAGCCGAAGCACGACCCGGCGGCCGCCGATCGGCCGGTCCGCCAGGCGGCGGCGGTAGGCGCCGTGCACGCGCGCTGTATCGGATCCGCAGTCCGGGCAGGTCGCGAAGGGTTTCCGACTGTGGACATCGATCCACAACACTTCTTCGACGACCCCGACGGCGTCGACCGTCAGGTCCTCGACGTCGGGCCACACCAAGTCCCAGAACTGCTGTTCGTCCCCCGCGAACAGCACGCTGGACGGCCCGCGCCATCCGCTCGGACGGATGATCGAAAGTGACCGTCACGAAATAGAGGCCACAGCCAACTCCAGCGAGCCGCACGTGTACTTCCAGCCGATGGACGCGGCCGATCCGGACGTGGCGCGCGGGATCCCGTTCACGTGGCGCGGGCTCGGCGTGCCGGCGAACGGCGAACTCTTCGCCGTACCGGAGCCCGTCGGCCGAGCGAACACCCCGTGATCCGGGCCCGAAACGCGACGACCGATTGCCGCCGGCATCACTCCGCGCCGGACTTCACGATGAACCCGTGACCACCGAGAACACACACCCCGCCCCATTCCCCGCGCCCCGGCCCGCCGCCGCCGACGACGCCGACGCACTCGCCGTCCTCCGGCGGTTCTTCGCCGCGGAGGCCGAGTACGTCGCCGCCGGCGGCCGGGGCAAGGCGAGCTTCGCCGACCTCGCCGCGTGCCTCGACCCGGACGTCGTCATGTACCAGTCGCCCGGCCTCCCCTACGGCGGTCCCCGCTACGGCCCGGAGGGCATCGAGGACTTCATGGCCGCCATGGGCGAGGCCTGGCAGGACATGGAATTCCTCGAACAACGCTTCGCCGTAGACGGCGAGCGGGTCGCCATCCTCAACCACGGCCTGCTCACCGCCCGAGCCACCGGCCGCGTCCTCGACACGTGGGTGATGCAGATGATCACCATCCGAAACGGGCTGATCACCGAGATCCGGCCGTTCTACTGGGACACAAAGGCGGTCGACGCGGCCCTGTTCCCGTAGATTTCCCGCGCCCTCGGCGAGACGGTCCGGTAGCTTGCCGCGTATGGGGACGACCGGCGGCGGATGGCGGCGGGGCCCGGGGCGGGATCGGGGCACCGGCGCGCACGGGTTTCGTTGGGTACGCCAGGTGGAGGACCTGGCGGTGCACCGACGGAGTTCCCATGTCCCGCACCGCACATCACCCGATCCCGCGTCGCCTCGAACGGGGGCGCGGATCGGATTGTTCTTCCGGAGGACCGTGGCGATCCGTCCGGTGCTTCGACCTGCGCTACAGCGGCCGAGTCTTGGCGGAGGCGGCTCGTGAGGGACGTCGTCCGCGTCCGCGGCGGATCGTCCGGCGGGTCGATGTGTACGCCTGGGGGCGGTACCTCGCGTCCGATCGGGAAGTCGGCACTGCGGCCGCCCTGGCCGAGGGGCGGGAGCGGACGCGACTGCGGGCGGGGGTCGTTCCGGTGCGGGCCATGGTCAATGGTTCGGCGGCCGGCGGCCTCGACGTGACAGCGGCGGAGTGGGTGGATCTTCCGCCCGCGCGGCATCGGCGGAACGGGCTCTATCAGGTCTGACGCGAGATCGGGCGCCCGAATCGCCTCGGCGTTCGTGTGGGACGAATCGCCCTGGAGCCCGGGTGAGTCGGCGTGCGGGGCGGCCGATGACCCCGGTGATGGCGCGAGTCTCGGGCGGCAGGCGAGCGACGGGGTTGCGGTGGCGGCGAGGGCGGCCGTGTTCGCGCGCGTGGTCAGGCGACCTCCGCCGCCCGCTCCTCGGTGTCCGTCGTCGGTGCGGGGAAGCGGTTGCGGAAGGTGAAGGCGTACGGGGTGGGGCCGTGTTCGCGCAGGTGGTCCAGGCGCTCTTTGCCCTCGGCGACGGTCGGGACGGTTCCCGCCGGGAGCCACCACACCACCTGGGTGATCTCGGCGAGGTGGTGGAACCAGTCCTGGCGTCGGCGCAGGTATTCCAGGTGGCCGCTGCGGTAGACGAACTCCCAGAGCAGTTCCGGGGTTTCCCACACCGACATGGTCACGATGGAGTCGGGGTCGTAGGGGCGGATGTCGGTGGACGAGGGCACGCCCTCGTCCTCGCCCGTCAGGCGCCAGACGAAGCCGGGCGCGTCGTCGGCGAGTTCGTTGACCGGGTCGAGACCGGCGACGAAGTCGATCATCGTGGGCGTGTCCAGGGGAGCGAGCATTCGCGCGACGTTGAACTGGGCGATGTGGTGTGTCGTCGGCATGACATCACCTCACCAGGTCGCGGAGAATATGTCAATGAGAATTGTTTTTAGAAATCGAGGGCAACGAGGAGGTACATCCCGCGCCGCGGTGGAGCGGTGCCGGGGCGCGTACAGCCGCGCCGAACGGACCTCGGCCGGCCTCGCTCCGTCGCCGCCGTCGCTTCATCGGTGGCCGCCCCTACGGGGCGCGCTCGACGACCACGCAGCAGCGGCCCGGTACCGAGTCCAGGCGGGCCCGATGGCCGGGTGCGTCGACGCCGTCGAGCAGGCCCTCGAGCAGGGCCAGGTTCATTCCGCACACCAGTGGCGGGAAGTCCTCGGCCAGTTGGTGGAACGGGCAGTTCCGCAGCAGGATGCGGGACCCCTCCGGGACCGGCTCGTAGCCGCGCGCGGTCAGGGCCGCCAGCACCCGGGCGGGCTCGTCGGCCTCCTCCGTCGCGGGCACGCCGCCCCCGAGTGCCCGGCCGGCCACCCGCCCGGCGTCGTACGCGGCCGCGTGTACCGCCCGGTCCGCGCCGGCCCGCTCGATCGCGTCCGCCAGGATCTGGCCGGCCGTGTCGTAGGCGCGCGGAGGCAGCGTCACGCTCGTCTCGACCGGGTTGCGGCGGTACAACTTCGCCGGCCGTCCCGCGCCGGGGCCGCCCTTGCCGGCGGGCCGGGCGTACTCCGCGGTGAGCAGGTTCGCCTCGACCAGCTTGTCGAGGTGGAAGGCCGCGAGCGTGCGCTGGATGCCGACCGCGTCCGCCGCGGCCGCCCGGCCGACGGGGCCCTCGGCCGCGACGACGTGGCGATACAACGCCCGGCGCACCGGATCGACGAGCACCCCGACCGCGTCGAGCGCGTCGTCACCGGGCGGGGGAGAGGAGAGGTCGGACACAACCGGAGTGTAGGCGAGCCCACCCGAACCCGACCCGTCCCGGGCACTCCGGGCCGCCTCGCACGGCTCCCGGGCAGCGCTGAACCCCGACGCGTCACCGGGACCGCCGAGCGACTGGACCCGAACGGCCGGCGGACCCGGCACGCGGATCGGCCCGGCGAGCGAAGACCCGACGCGTTCGCGCCGTCGCCCGGCACCCCGCCGCGGCCGAGGGGCACCACGCGTCCGGCGGCACCGGCGGCCACGAAAGCCGGCCCGAAGCCCCGCCGCGTCCCGGACCCGTCGGCGCGGGATCAGGATCCGGCCGCCGCCAACGTGTCCTCGGCCGCTCGGGTGAAGGCCCGGGCGAGGGGGGAGAGGGCCGCGGTGCGGTGGATCAGGGCCCAGGTCAACACGGGGGAGTCGTGGATGGGGATGTACGCGATGTCGCCTCGGGGGAAGTACTTGACCGCGTGCAGCGGCACCGGCGAGATGGCCAGGCCCGCCGCGATCGTGGTCAGCGTCTCGTGCGCCGTCGAGCTGACCGGGCCGCGCGGGATCGGCTTGCCGCTGGGTGTCTGCGCCGGGTTGATCGCCTCCGCCCAGTAGGCCGGAACCGAGTCGTCGAAACCGAACACCGGGCCCACCGCCAGGTCTTCGAGCGAAACCGACTCGCGCCCCGCGAACTCGTGCCGGGCGGACACCGCCAGCACCAGCGGCTCGGTCAACACGATCGGACCCACCGTCAGGTCGGGCTCCTCCACCGGCAGCCACACCAGTTGCAGATCGACCTCGCCGGCCCGCAACAACCCGAACGGGTTCCCGATGTGCGCCTCGCGGATCCGCACCTCGCAGTCGGGGTGCCGGGTCCGGAACGTCTCCAGGATCTCCGGGATCTCGGCCAGTGTGGCGTCCATCGTGCCCAGACGCAGCGTGCCGGTCAGGCCGCGTGCCGAGGCGGCGGCGCGTTCGATCCCGTCCTGGATGCGCTGATAGCCCGCCGCCAGGTCCTCGCGCAACCGGTCTCCGATCGGGGTCAGCGCCACGCGTCTGCTGGTCCGCTCGAACAGCGGTGCGCCGATCCGACGTTCCTGCTGCTTGATCGCCTGGCTGACCCGTGCCGAGGAGATCAGCAAACGATCCGCGGTGCGGCCGAAGTGCAACTCCTCGGCCAGCACGAGGAAGATCTCGATGTCCCGCAGCTCCATACGCCCCCGCCGTTCGTTGCCATATCGTCGTGCCATATCGCCGTGCCGCGCTCGCGGCCGTGCCGCGCTCGCGGCCGTGCCAAGCGCGGCCACACCAAACCCGGCCGCACCAAGCCCGGCCACACCAAGCCCGGCCGTACCGCCCTGCCCCGTCGTCGTCGAGCCGACCGATCCGCCGCGATGCCCCGCGTCGTTAACCCGAGGGTTAACGCTCATTGCCGGCATCGCCGTTGTTCCGCCCCTCGCCTCGGCACGATCGTAGACACACGCCGGTCCGCCCGGTCGACTCCACCCGACTCGGCCCGCGGCAACCCGCGCCACGTACGACGGCTCGACGGAATCGGGGAGTGCCATGTCCAAAACCGCCATCGTCACCGGGGGGAACGGGCGACTCGGCCTGGCCGTGCTGCGCGGGTTGTGCCGCCGACTCGCCGCCGACGACGTCGTCTACCTCACCGCCCGCGACCCCGAACGCGGACGGGCCGCCGTCGACCGGCTGCGCCGCGAGGGGTTCGCGCCGCGCCTGGCCGCGCTCGACCTGTGCGATCCGGCCGGCGCGGAGGCGTTGGCCGACACCGTCGCCGCCCGGCACGGCGGCGTGGACATCCTGATCGGCGGCGCCGGCGCCCGGATCGACCTCGCCACCCGCAACCAGGACCAGGTCGGGGCGTACGTCGACACCAACAACCACGGCACCCGCAGGCTGATCGAGGCGTTCGCGCCGCGACTG
Source organism: Embleya hyalina (assembly GCF_003967355.1). Classification (GTDB taxonomy): domain Bacteria; phylum Actinomycetota; class Actinomycetes; order Streptomycetales; family Streptomycetaceae; genus Embleya; species Embleya hyalina. Next base: position 203,780 of record NZ_BIFH01000016.1, read on the forward strand.
CGCGACGGGGCCCGGTTCGTGTGCGTGGTCGGCGACCTCGGCGGTCTGCGGCACCTGCCCCATCGGCTGCGCGCGCGCTTCGACGTGGACCGGGTGAGCCTGGCCGACCTGTCGGAGGTGATGGACGACTACGTACGGGCCGTGCGAGAGGGGCGGTCGGCGGCCGAGGGGTGGCCGGCGTGGATCGGCGTCCCGTCCGCGATCGGCACGGTGGCCGCGGTGAAGGTGCTGGCCCGGGAGTTGGCCGCGGACCCGGCTCGGCGCGACATCGTGGTCAACGTCGCGTGCGTGGGCCGCCCGGATCCGGCCGCGCCGGGCGACGCGGCCGCGCGGGAGGAGGCGCTCGAACGGGCCGCCGCCGACGTGGTGTGGCTGGCCACCCTCCCGGCCGGCACCCGTACACCGCACGCCGAACTGGTCCGGGAGCGCACCGCGTTGCCCTTCCGGGCCTGACCGCGCGGCGCACCGAGGGCCGGATGTCGGGGGTGGCGGGCGCCACCGGATCCGACGGAGCTATCACCCACTGGCATCATCCGCGCTCGTCGTCACCGGGGACAGACTCGCCCTGACCGGAGTTCCCCCGGCGAGTCACCGGCGTCCCACCGGCGACCGCCGATTCCCGGCATGAATGGAGTCCCCCAATGAATCGACCCGTTCGATCGCGTCACCCGCGCCACGTCTCCCGCCGCAGGACGGTGTTCTCGGCCGCGCTCGGCCTCGGCCTGGCCGCCGCACTGACCGCGGTACCCGCCTCCGCCTCCGCGTCCCCGTCCCACCACCGGCCCGTGCCCAGCCACCACAGCGCCTCCGCGTACGTCGGCTCGGCCGCCGACCAGGCCGGCAACAAGGCGTTCTTCGACGCGGTGATGAGGTCCGTCAAGGCCAAGCAGGCCGCCAACCCGGGTCTGCTGAGCGTCACCATCACCTACGACGCCAGCCAGGCGCCGTCGTTCGCGTCCGAGATAGCGCAGAGCGCGCAGATCTGGAACAGCGCGGTGAGCAACGTCCAGTTGAGCGAGGGCGGTGGCGGCGGTGCCGACTTCGCCTACTACGAGGGCAGCGACCCGCAGGGCTCCTACGCCGACACGGACGGCCACGGGCACGGATACATCTTCCTCGACTACCAACAGAACCAGGAGTACTACTCGGTCCGCGTCGCCGCGCACGAGACCGGTCACGTGCTCGGCCTGCCGGACAACTACTCCGGTCCGTGCAGCGAACTGATGTCCGGCGGCGGCCCCGGCCCGTCCTGCACGAACACGCAGCCGGACGAGCAGGAGCGCAGCGACGTGGAATACCTGTGGGAGAACGGCCTGGCCGCGAACTCCTCCGTCTTCAAGAAGGTGCACTGACGTTCGAGAAGTTCGCTGATCATCCGAGAGGATCCATCGACCGCTAGCCGACCCTGATCCACCCCCGGCTCCGGCTCCGACTTCGAGCTTCGCTCCCGACCTCGGCCTCGACGACCCACCGATGGGTCGTGGCGACCGAGGTCGGCTCGTGTTCGGCCCCCGCGCCCGCACCCCCTCGTACGTCCCGGCGCGGGGAAGTGCGCCGGGGCGTACGGGGTCGTGCGGGCGCGGCAGCTTGCCCGGCGTGGCCGGTGGGCCGCCCGGAGACGCCGCGCCGGCCTCCGGGCGACCCACGTCGCGAGTCGGGTCGGTCGCGGGTCAGCCGCTGACGCTCTCCCGACCGTTCTCGATGTGACCGGCCAGACGTCGGACGAAGCCGTCGGCGCCCTCGATGGTCACCGTGACGTCGTACCAGCCGTCGGCCGAGCCCGTCGACCAGTGCACCGTGCGGTCGCGGCCGGGCTTGAGAGTGATCGTACGCTCGCGGTCGGAGCAGCCCTGCCCGTAGGCGTTGGGGGTGAGCTTGAAGGTCACCGACTGCTTGCCGTGGTTGACCAGTTCGAGGTCGAGCATGCGCCCGGTGGAGCGTACCCGCGAGGTGACCTCGGCGCCCGCCCCGGGCGTGGTCGGCGCGATCGCCCCGGCGAACTCGCGGCGGAAGCCGTTCGGGCCGACCAGCGTCAGGTCGTAGTGCTCGCCCTTGAGCGCGATCGTGTCCGAGCGCCGGCCGCGCACGTCGTAGTGCTTCGGCTTGGCCAGGTCCCCGGAGTACGGGAACAGTTGCAGGTGCACGCTGGACTGCCCGCCGTTGGCGAGGTCGAGCGTCAGCGTGCGCTTGGAGGCGTCCAGCCGCGCGGAGGCGTCCGGCTGGTACGGCAGCGGCCTGGCCGGGCGGCGACCGCGCTCCGGCTCGGGCAGCTTCTGGTTCGCCGGCGGCGCGGGCCGCCAGCGCGAGGTGAACGCGGGGGCCGGGGCCGGGCGCGGCGGTACCTGCGAGCGGCGGGCCCGGTCGAAGTCGAACGCGCCGGTCAGGTCGCCGGACACGGTCCGCCGCCAGGCGCTGATGTCGGGCGCGCGCACGCCGGTCCAGGTCTCCAGGAACCGGGTCACCGAGGTGTGGTCGAAGATCTCCGACGAGACGTAGCCGCCGACCGTCCACGGCGACACGATCATCATCGGCACGCGCGCGCCGAAGCCGATGGGCAGCCCGTTGTAGTACTCGTCGGTGACCTCCGCCGGCGGGCAGGGCGCCGGCACGTGGTCGAAGAAGCCGTCGTTCTCGTCGAACGTGAGCAGCACGACGGTCGAGTCCCAGATCTCCCGGTTGGACGCGATCGCGTCGAGCACCTGGTAGGTGATCGTCGCGCTGGCGGCGGGCGAGGAGGCGCTCGGGTGCTCGGAGTCGGCGGCGGAGGGCACCAGGTAGGACACCTCGGGCAGGGTCCCCGCCGCGATGTCGGCGCGCAGCGCGTCGGCGAGCGAGTGCGGGCGGCCGCGGCGCAGGCCGCGTTCGTAGAGCACCCGCTCGGCGGGCGAGAGCGTGGCGACGCCCTGTTCCAGCTTGGCCAGCATGGCGTCCTGCTCGGCGGCGGGCACGCCGGCGAGCTTGCCGTAGAACGAGTCCAGGCTCTTGAAGCCGCCGGCCGCGGCGAGCGCCTTGCGCGCGACCTGCTTGAACGAGACGTAGAACTCCAGGTTGTTGTCCTGGTAGTTGTCCCACTCCTGGTAGACCTTCCAGGACCGGCCCGCGCGCTGCAGCTCCTCGGCGTAGGTGGTCCAGGAGTAGCCGGCGTGGGTGTCCTCGGAGTACGCGGCGTTGTCGATCGCCCGTCGCGTGGTGCTGCCCGGCTCGTAGCCGGTGTAGCCGCTGACCAGGTAGTTGCGGTTGGGCGAGGTGGACGACGGCAGCGCGCAGTGGTACGCGTCGCAGATCGTGAAGGTGTCCGCCAGTTCGTAGTGGAACGGCAGGTCGGTGCGGTCGTAGAAGGCCATCGTGGCGGGCGACTTGGCGCCGATCCAGCCGTCGTTCCAGCCGTCGTTCCAGGCCTTGTGGCCGCCGTCCCAGCTGTGGTCGAGCGCGCCGATGTACTGGAGGTCCTTCGACGCGTCCTGGGCTGCCTTGCGCACCGGGAAGGGCAGGACGTGGCCGGCCGTGCCGCCGGGCTGCTCGAACACGCTGCCGCCGTCGCGCAGGCGGATCGCGTTGCGGTCGCCGAAGCCCCGGACGCCGCGCAGCGTGCCGTAGTAGTGGTCGAAGGAGCGATTCTCCTGGACCAGTACGACCACGTGCTTGATCGCCTTCAACCCGCCGCGCCGGGGCGGGGAGGCGAGGGCCTGCTGGACGGACGGCGGCAGGAGGGAGCCGGCGACGGCGAGACCCGCGCCGCCCGCGCCGAGTTGGAACAGGCGGCGGCGGGATACGCCGGAGGGAGGCTGGGGGGAGGCCGACACGAAATGCCCTTTCGAGGACGCGGAGAGCCGGACGCTCGCGCCTGTCGACGGGGGTCGGCGGTGCGGGCCCGGCGGGGGGCGGACGTACGCAGTTCATCGCCCCGCGCCCTACCGGGGAGCGGATCGCGGGTGACGGGCAGGCGAACATCCGCCGGCCCGAAGACCGGCGACCCGCCGCCCGGCGACCGACCGTCACACCGGAAGGCCCGCCACGCCCCCGCATCACACATGGCGTACACCCACCCCTTCGGGCCTGGCGGGAAGGAGGCCCGGTGGAGGGGGCGCGGTGGGAAGGGGCCCGCTGGGAAGGATCCGGTGGGGAGAGCCTGACGGGAAAGGGGCCGGTGGGGAGAGGCCGGTGGGGAGAGGCCGGTGGAGAGAGGCCGGTGGAGAGAGGCCGGTGGAGAGAGGCCGGTGGAGAGAGGCCGGCGGGAAAGGGGCCGGCGGGAAAGGGGCTGGAGGGGAGAGCCCGGTGGGGAGAGGCCCATGGAGAGAGCCCGGCGGGAAGGTGGCCGGTGGGGAGGACCCGTGGGAGCCGGCCGGTGGGGGGAGGCGAGACGGGGATGGGCTCGCTGTGGAGGGGCATGGCGGTGCGCGAGTGGTGGGGATCTCCGGGCGCATCGGTCGGTGGCTCGGTGGCGCCCATGTCGTGGTTGCCGACGTGCCGGCCCGGGACGTGCCGGCTCGCACGGCGGCGTGGGCCGTGCCGGGTGCGGTGGTCCACCTGCCTGCGGCCGTTCCGGCCCGGATGGTTCCGGCCGAGCCGGGTCGGGCCGTCAGTGGCGCACCCGGATCCGGCGACCTCCCGGTGCCGGCTCGGGCGGGGTCGGCGGGTCCGGGTCGGCCGTCAGCGGCTCACCGGGACCCGGACGCGCAGGGGCGGTGGTCGTGTGCGTGGCGCGAGTTGTCGTTCTCGGGCCGTCGGCTCGGCCGGGGTGTGGGCTGTTCCTGTGGCATGGACTCCTCCTCCGCCCCGGATCCGGCGACCTCCCGGTGCCGGCTCGGGCGGGGGCGGCGGGTCCGGGTCGGCCGTCAGCGGCTCACCGGGACCCGGACGCGCAGGGGCGGTGGTCGTGTGTGTGGCGCGAGTTGTCGTTCTCGGGTCGTCGGCTCGTCCGGGGTGTGGGCTGTTCCTGTGGCACGGACTCCTCTTCCGCCCCGGATCCGGCGACCTCCCGGTGCCGGCTCGGATCGGCTATGGGCCGACTGGGCGGGGTCGACGGGTCCGGGCGGCCGTCGCCGGCTCACCCGGACCCGGACCCGGACCCGGCGCGGGAGGTGGTCGTGTGCGTGGTGTGCGTTGTCGTTCTCAGGTGGTCGGCTCGGTCGGGGGTGTGGGCTGTTCCTTCGGCGCGGACTCCGCCTCTGCGGCGGCTGCCGCCTTGGCCGCCGCCTGGAGGGTCTGTACCGGGGTGTTCGTGCGCAGGGCCTCGACGAAGATCAGCTGATCCGGGTCGAGCCGGGCGTGCAGCATGCCCTCTTCGACGTGGGCCTCGGTCAGCCAGCCCTCGGCCACCAGCACCTCGGCCGCCGCCGTCGCCTCCTCCGGGGTGCTCGCGGTGAGGCCGGCGAGGAAGTCGAGATCGGCCCGGGCCGCACCGTGCGCGTCGCAGTGCGAGGTGATGCCGAGTGCGGCCAGTCGTACCCGCGCCGGTTGTTTGCGGAGCTTCTTGTGCGCGATCAGCCGGGCCACCCAGCCCGACGACCGGGTCCGGGGCAGCTTGCCCAGGGTGAACCCCTCCACGCCGGGGACGCCGCAGCCGACCGGGTCCTCCTCGGTGGCCAGCAGGTCATCGACGTCGACGCTGAGCCAGCCGGACTCGGTCAACTCGCCGACCGCCGACTCCGCCTCCTTGCCGCACACGCCGCGCAGGTCGGGGCCGGTCAGGTTGGCGACGCCGGTGCCCACCCCGCGCAACAGGCAGACCAGCGCGAGCAGTCGGGCCACGGGCGCGGTGCCCGGGGCGGTGCGGCCGATGTAGGTCAGTGCGCCGCGCACCGGCTCGCCCAACCCGCTCACCGCCCAGTGCCCGCCGGGCTCCGCGCCGGGGCGGGCGCTCTCCCACGGGATGCCCCGCTGCTGGGCCAACTGCTGCAACGTCGTCTCGTGCGCCCGGCGGGCCCGCTCCGCCTCGGCCCGGACCAGCCCCGTGCCCAGCGGATACGGCACCTCGGCCCACACCGCGAGCGCGGCGGCCTTGCGCTTGGTCAACTCGGCGACCACCGTCAGATCGGCCACCCCGGAGGCCTGATGCGCCCGGAAACCCTCGACGATCGAGGTGAGTTCGGCCAGCAGCGCGTCCGGCAGCCCCGGCGGCACGGTCAGCACGCCGAAGCGCCGCAGCCCGGTCTGCTCGCCGTCCCTGGCGCCCTTCTGCTCACGCGGCCGACGGGCCTCCTTCGACAGCCGAGGCTCCGGCACGGGCCGCGCGCCGCGGGCCTGTTCGGGCACGGCCCCGGGCCCGACCGGTTCGCGCAACTCCGGCATGGTCGGCGACATCGGGCGCGGCAGCACCGGTTTGGCGGCGCCCTCCGTCGTGCTCCGGCCGGCCACGGACACCTCGATCGGCCCGTCGAGCCCGACCGAGGCCAACGGTGGGGACAGGGCGAGCAGACCGCTGTCGACCAGATCGCCGGCGATGCTCATCGCACTGCGCGAGCCGATCGTGCGCCCGTTGGGCCCGGCCAGTCCGGCCACCTCCCGGATGGTGACGGTCTGGCCTGCCGCGGCTGCCGCGGCGAACAGGGCGAACACCCGCAATTCCACCGGGGCCATACGATTCACATCCATCGAGCCGACCCTGGCGGCACGCGTCTTCAGAGGCATGCCCCCTTGTCTACCGCACCGAGCCCGGGCCCGAAGCCCCATTCGAGCCCAACACCCGAAAGGACTAACCGAACACCCCGCAAACAATCCGAGAACTTTGCGGTCCACCCGGACCCGATTGCCGCGCCGAGCAGCCGGAACGCCCAATTTCCTTGCCTCAGCCGCCTGTTGCTCCTCCGGTGTCACCAATCCCACGAACGCGCGTGCGCGCCGCTGACCCGATAGGGCGTGGAGCCCAGCACGGGATATCGACCTTCATCATCCAGATTGATCCGCGCCCGGTGACGGCGCAGCGGCACCAGGTCCACGGGCACGGTGCGCAGCGGGGACACGTCGTCGACCGGGTCGATGGTCAGCAGGACACTGGTCAGCTCGGGCAGTCGATTGATCTCGTTGAGATTGCGCGGCGGCTCGTCGCAGATCAGCCACAGGTGGGTCAGGGTCTTCGTCGTACGCAACGGCCGCAGGTCGGGAACCGTGTCGCGGATGGCGATGGACAGCCTGGTCAGCCCGGGGATCTCGCTCAGCGCCGCCATCTCGCGCATGCCCTCGACGCGCAACGTGTGCACGTTCCGGGCGTGCCGCAGGGCGCGGGCGGTCTCCGCCCGGTAGACGGTGAGCGGGACGGTGACCCGCAATCGGGAGAGGACGAGTCTGCCGTAGATCTCCGGATCGAAGTCGTGCCAGATGCGGAGGAGGTAGCGCTGCATGGATTCGCCGGCGTTGGGCGCGAAGCGGGCGATGAACTGCATCGCGGCCTCGGTGCCGACCGACGCCGCGGTGGCGACGGTCGCGATCCTGGCGTCGTCGTCGAGGTATTCCGGGCCCTGCAGCAGGTCCAGGACGGGTTCGCCCAGGCCGGCCAGTCGTTTCGCCTGGTCCAGCGTTCTCGGCGGCAACATCGTGCGGGTGCGGCTGGTGATCACCTCGCGGAGCTGCGGATCGAGTACGGGGGCGTTGCCCAGGCACTCGGCCGCGAGCAGCAGGAGGTAGTGGTCGCGCCGGCGCCAGTTCGCCCGCCGCAGCAGGCCGCGCAGCAGCCGGTTGCGCTCCTGTTCGCGGGCGTGGCCGACGGCCATCACGAAGACCTCCCGCCAGGTGTCCAGGTGCGCGTTGCGGATCAGCAGGGCGTGCGCGTGCTCCTCCAGCGCCTGTCGGGCGGCCAGGTAGTCCTGGAAGGTCCGGTGTACGAAGTCGACGCGTCCCGGGCTCGGTTCGCGCAACAGCCCGGTGCGGATCAGCAGGTGTCGGAACACCTGCGCGGGCGCGGTGTCGGTGATCGACATCCGGGACATGAACTCGGCGATGCGGCGCACGGCCAGGTCCCGGTCGATCTCGGTGAGCTGGTCGCGGAGCATCCCGTACGCCAGTCGCTGGAGCAGCGCCTCCTGCTTGCGTTCGGCGATCCGTACGCCCTCGACGGCCCGCACGCCCTTGCGCTCGTCGCGGCGCACGAGCAGCATCTCCAGGGCCGCCTCGTACAACTTCATCCGGTCTTCGGGCAGTTGCATGCGCCGGTCGTGGTGCAGCGCGCACACCAGTGCGGCGAGCAGCGGGTTGGCGGCCAGTCGGCGCAGGTCGCTGCGGACGGTGAGCTTGTCGGCGAGGTCGTTCTCGTGGTGGTCGGGAAACGGTTCCCCGGCACGGAGCGCCGTCTCGCGCATCGCGTTGTGCCAGTGCGTGACGAACGCGCGCTGGTCGGTCAGGTTCATCGGGCGCAGTTCGAGGGACAGGAAATGCTCGTCGCGCAGCCAGTCGGCCGGCACGGCGGGTTGGCGGGAGGTGACGATGAAGCGCGAGCGGCCGTACTCCCGGGTGAGTCGGCGCAACCAGCGCACGTAGTGCGGCCGTACCTCGACGGGGAGTTCGTCGATGCCGTCGATCAACACCAGGGCCCGCCCGGCGAGGAGTACGGCGCTCACCCAGCCATGCGGCAGTTGCGGGCGCAGCGCGGCGCCGGTGGAGTCGAGGAATTCGTCGGGATCGGGTGGGCGGAGCGGGAAGTGCCGCAGCGGGAGGAAGAACGGCACACACCCGTTCCAGCCGGCCAGTTCGTCGGGGAATTCGGCGCGGGCCGCCCAGACCGCGAGGCGTTGCAGGAGCGTGGTCTTGCCGGAGCCCGCGTCGCCGCGGATCAGTGCGCGCTGCCGGCCCTGGAGGGCCTGTTCGATGGGTTGGGGCAGCAGGTAGGCGGGCTGGTCCACGTCGTGTGCGGTCAGGCTGATGTACGCGGTGGACATCGGGTAGTTGAACTTCCGCCGGTTGAGGGTGACGCCGAACAGTTCCAGCCGGTCGAGGGTGGCGGACACCTCGTCCAGGTAGCGGTGTTCGAAGTCGACGAAGTCCGGGGAGGCGGTGGGGCCGGTGCGCGCGGCATCGCCCGGGTCGGCGTCCGGACGCTCGCGGAGGTGGTCGAGCAGTTCGGCGCAGGCCAGTGCGAGCAGCGCCCGGGAGGCGGCGTGGATCCGGTCCGAACCGCCGGGCGGAACGGGACGGATGTGGTCGGCGAGAGTGGTCGGTGTCGTCCTGTCGGCGCGCAGGGCCGGGATCGGGCGGTCGGCGAGGTCGGCGAACGCGTCCCGGGCCTCTTCGCCCGCCAACAGCCAGGCCCGATCGCCGAGGTCGGCGAACTGCCGCCGGCGCAGATCCGCGCAGGCGAGGGTGAAGCGCCCGGGCAACCGGCGCAGGTCGGCGTAGCGGAACTCGTGCCGCTCGATGCCCAGCGCGGCGCACAGGTAGGGGAGGCCGCGGTCGAAGGCGACGCGGAGGAGGGCGAGGGACGGGTCGGCGGCGGTGGGTCGGTCGGGGGTCACGAGGGGTCCTCGGGAGCCCAGCCGATGAGGACGTCGGGGGCCATCGCCGTCGCTCCGCGTTGTGTGAACGTCACCTGGATGGTGACGGTCATGCGCTTCAGGGCGGTCAGGTTCGGGAGGAACAGGCCGGTTGAGGTGAGGTAGGCGGTCCACTCGTGAAGGCCCCCTTCCCCGGACAGGGGGGTGGTCGTCGACTTGTCGCGGGGGATCAGCAGTTCGATCGTCAACTCCTCCAGTGACGCACCGTCCATGAACAGGTTGAGTGCGTGAATCGCCTCGCCGGAGTGCGGTGCGTGGACCACCCGCAGCTTCCGCAGCGAGTGGAAGAAGGCCGGCGACGGTCGGACGAGCCGGCTCGAAGTGCCGATGCGCGCCGTGGGGACGGGACGCAGGTAGCCGAACAGTTCGGCCCCGGTCGACGAGCTGATCGCGACGAGCTTGCCATCCGGCACCCGGCAGTGGGCGATCACCCGCTCGCCGAACACCCGGACGGGGAAGGAGTTCGCGGCTTCGATCAGCAGCGTGATCGTGGACTGGGCCTCCTCGTCGTCCGCTCGCTGTGTCAACGCGGCCACCCGGGACAGGTATTCGAGCGCGATCTCACCCCCGACCCAGGCCGCGAGTCGCACCGTCGGACCGTCGATCGGCGACATCGGCGGCGGTAACAGATCCAGGACCACCTCTCCCAACGTTGCCAACTGCCGGGCCTGTTCGTACGTCGCCGGCGGCAGCAGCGTCGCCGACCTGCGCACCACCTCCGCGCGCAGCCCCGGATCCAGCGTCGGCGCGTTGCCGATCGCGTCGACCGCGAGCAGGAGCAGGGCGCCGCGGCGTTTGCGGCTGCGCCGGGCCCGGCCGAGCAGGCCGCGGATCAACTGGTCGCGCTCACCCTCGCGGGCCAGGCCGACCGCCATCGTGAACACCTCGCGCCAGCGGTCGTCCTCGTCCGCGTTCTTCACCAGCAGGCCCGTGTCGCCGTCCTCCAGGAGTTGGCGCGCGGCCAGGAACTCCTGGAAGGTGCGGTGTACGAAGTCCACGTGCCCCGGGCTCGGTTCGCGCAGCACGCCGGAGCGCACCAGCAGGTGCCGCAACACTCGCTCGGGTTCCAGGTCGGCGCCGAGGGTACGCGCGAGGTAGCGGCCGATCTGCGCCACGGCGATCTCGCGCGGCACCTCGGTGTGGCCGTTGCGCACCATCCAGCACGCGAACTGCCGGACGATCGCCTCCTGCGCCCGATCGCCCAGCAGGGTGGCCTCCGCGGTGACCACCCGGCGGTCCCGGTCCCGGCGGATCAGCAACATCTCCAGCGCCGCCTCGTACAGCTTGACGCGGTCGTCGGGCACCTCCATCCGGCGCTCGCGGTGCAGCGTGCAGATCAGCGCGCACAGCAGCGGATTGGCCGCGAGGCGGCGCAGGTGACGCCGGGTCGGCAGCTTGTCGAGCAGGTCCGCCCGGTACGCGTCGTGCGACGGCTGCCCGGGGGCCGGTTCGGCCGGCACCGCGCCGTACCAGTGGACGACGAACTCGCGCTGGTCGGCGAGCTCCATCGGTTGCAGACGCAGCGACACGAAGTCCTGGTCGGCGAGCCAGGTGTCGGGAACGGCGGCGGGCCGCGAGGTGGCCACCAGCCAGGCCCTCGGATAGTGCGCGCACAACTCGCCGATCCAGTCGGTCAGCCGCGGCCGGTCCACGAGCGGGATCTCGTCGACGCCGTCGATCAGCACCAGCGCCCGGCCCGTGCGCAGCAGTTCGCGTACCCAGCCCGGGGGCAGTTCGCCGCGCAGCAGGGTTCCCGTGTGGTCGAGGAAGTCCTCCGGCGTGGGTACCCGCTCCGCGAACGGGAAGTGCCGCAGCGGCAGGAAGAACGGGACGGTGCCCTCACGATCGCTCAGCGCCGCCGGGAAGCCGTCGCGCGCGGCCCACACCGCGAGGCGGTGCAGCAGGGTGGTCTTGCCCGATCCCGCCTCGCCGCGCACCAGGACCCGGCGCCGGCCGGCCAGCACGTCCTCGACCCGGGTGCCGCGCAGTGTGCTCGGATCGCCTTCGCCGACGGCCAGGCTGACATAGGCGGTGCTCATCGGATACCGGAAGTCGGGGTCCTTGAGGGTGACCCCGAACAATTCGAGCCGGTCGAGCGCGCGGGCCACACTCGCGCAGTAGTCCTGTTCGAACGTGCGGAGCGCCGCGTCGGAGGGCGGGGTGACGTACTGCTCGATCCGTTCCAGGCGGGCCAGTTGCTCGACGGCCACCAGTGCCGGGAAGTCGGGGCTGCGCCGTACGCAGGCGATCAGTTCGGCGCAGGCCAGTCCCACGATCCGGCGGTACGCCTCGGGCACGTCGCGTACGTCGGCCCGATCCGGGCGGCGCTCGTCCAGGCGCAGGATGTGCTCGGTGAGCCGGTCTGGGTCCATCGCCCGACCCAGCGTCACCCGGGTGTCCAGCGGCCCGCTCGCGGTCAGGGCCTCGGCCGCCGCCTCGGTGGCCCGCATCCAGCGGGCGTCGTCGAGCGCGGCGAACTCGCTGCGCCGCAACGCCGCGCAGTCCTCGGCGAGCTTGTGCACGGCCTTGGCCCAGGCCCGCTCGTCCCACGACCCGCGCGCGAGCCGGAACCTGCGGTGCAACTGCCGGCCGCCGCCGGTCAGCGCGGGCGCCAGGACACGGCTCGCCATCAGCACGATCGGATCCACCACGGCGTCCCCCAACGACCGATCGAGCGCAACACGCTCGCCCTGACCCACCCGTGTGCACGAGCGTAGGGGTCGACCGGAGCCGATGTGGGGGGTTCGGGGGTTCAGGGGTGGGAGGGGAGCGGGGGCGGCGGGTTGCCGTCGGTCGTGCGTTCGATCGTGTCTTCGGTCATGTCTTCGGTCGTGCGTTCGGTGCTGTATTCGGTGATGTGTCCCACCAGTCGGCGGCGCCGTACCCGGCCGGTGGCCGAGGTACGGGGCGCCGACCCCTTCGCGGACGACCTACCGGTCCTTCAGTTCGACGATGATCTCGTGATACCGCTGCTCGCCGACGTTGACCGCGGTCTCCACCCCGCCGCGACGCATCGGCACGACCACGCCCGGGACCACGTCGGCGGCGAAGTACTCGCGGTACTCGCCCGCGCTGTCCGGCTCGGGCTCAACCGCGATGCGATCGCCCGCGATCTGCACCAGGTAGTAGTCCAGTTCGTGCCGATGCACGTCGCTGCGGGCGCCGGGGGCCAGGTCCAACTCCCAGATTCGGACCCGGTCGTCCTCGAACAACACCCGCGTGCCGATGCCGCCGAGCGTGCGTTCGGCGGTCGACTCGTCCGTGCCGGGCACGGTTTCCTCGCTCATCTGATCCGTCCTCGGGTCGATGGGGTTTCCGGCGGGGTTTCCGGTGGGGTTTCCGGTGGGGTTTCCGGTGGGGATTCCCGTGTCGGTGCGGGTCCGCGCCTCCGCGTGGTCAGCAACCCGCTTGAGCGTCGATCGTGTTGCGCAACTGCTCGCCCGCCAGGTAGCGGCCGAGGTTGTCCCGGAACAGGCGGAACACCTCGGTGAAGTGTTCGAGGGCCGCGCTGGAGCAGTGCGCGGACAGGTACAGGTTCGGCGCCGTCCACAGCGGATCGTCCGCCGACAGCGGCTCGTCGGCGACCACGTCCAGCGCCGCGCCGCCCAGCCGGCCGCCGCGCAGTGCCGCGATCAGGTCCGGCTCGACCACGAACGAACCCCGCCCGACGTTGCAGTAGAACGCGCCCTCGCGCATCGCGGCGAACGCGGCCGTGTTCATCGTGCCCACCGTGTCCGCCGTCTCCGGCACCGCCGACACCACCGCGTCGCAACCCGCCAACATCTCGTGCAGGTCGTCCGGGTGATAGAGCCGATCCACATGCTCGGCGGGCAACTCCACCCGCCGCCGCGTCGCATGCACCCGCATCCCGAACGCCTGGGCCCGGCGGGCGATCTGGGTACCGATCCCGCCCACGCCGATCAGGCCGAGCGTGCGGCCCTGGACGAGACCGCCGAACGCCGGCCGCCACCGCCGGGCCCGCTGCGCCGTGTCCAGGTCGCGATGGCGTTTGACGAAGGCGAGCAGTCGGGCCAACACGAACTCCGCGATCGGCGCACCGTTGACCCCGGCCGCGCCGGTCAACCGGATGCGCTCGGTGGGCAGGCCCGCCGAGAGCAGTTGGCCGTTGCCCGCCGCGCAGCTCTGTACCCAGCGCAGGTTCGGCGCCAGCGCCGCCACGTCGAACGGCAGATCGGCGACCAGGGCGATCTCGACCCGGGCCAGGAGAGCGCGTTGTTCGGTGGTCAACTCGGGCGCGAGCGAGCGCAGTTCGGGCCGGCTCGCGGCACCCGGTCGGCCGCGGGCGGTGCGCAGGTCCTCGGGTTCGAGGTAGCGGCAGTCCACGATCTCGATGCGCGGATCGAGCGCGCGCACCGCGTCCAGGTCGGCGGCGAGCGCGTGTGCGGGGCGGATGTCCCAGGCCGGGGGGTACATGATGCCGACCACGATGGGTGCCGGGGGGTTCAGGTCGGCCATGTGGTGGTTCCTTCCGGGGCGGCGTGCGTGTTCGCGAGGCAGGCGGGCGCGGCGGCGGTGTCCACGAACCAGCCGATCGGGGCTCCGGCGGCCGGGGACGGGGTGCGCCCGTGCGGGGCCTGGAGCACCTCGATGTCCAGGTTGTCGGAGCAGGCGGTGTGGCAGCCGATGCCGAACACCGCGATCGCCTCGCTCATCCGGCCGAGTTCGGCGACCTGCTCGACGATCGAGGCCGGTCGGCGAGTACACCGGCCGGGTTCGCAGTGCCGATCCGGCGTGCGCCGTCGTCGGGAGGGTGTCCGGGTCGACCACGGCGGTGGCGGCGACGTATGCCCCGAGCGCGATCATCGTCACCGCCGCCGGGTTGCCGGTGCTCGCGGCCGACTCCGGGGCGGGGTGTCGGAGTTGCCGCCGCGCATCGTGCCACCGGTGGGGGGTTGGGTGCCCTGACCGCCGATCCCGGTTGGTGGAACCTCGCGTTGCATGCGGTGCCCCTTCGGGTCGGGGTGGTTGACGGAACGGCGGCCGCACGCGTGAGAACGATGTTCCGGATCGTAGGATGCGGCGTTCCGACAGACAAGAGCGTCGGGGGCGTGGGGGCGTGGGGCGTCGAGGACTTCGGGGATCGAAGGTGGGTGCCGCCGATGGACGGGATCGAATCGGCCGTGGATTCCGACGGGTTGGTGGGCTGCGCGGTCCGCCGTGCGCCGGAGGCGCGGTGGACGGTGGGCGGTGTACGCGGAGGAGGGGCGTCGGCTGATCGACGCGAGCTTTCGGGTGGTCGAGCGCACCGGCGGCCTCGATCCCACGATGCGCGACATCCTGCGCGAGTCGGGGTTGTCGAACCAGGCGTTCTATCGGCACTTCCGGTCCAAGGACGAACTGCTCGTCGCGCTGCTCGACGACGGGCGGCGGCGGGCGGCGGCGGATGGGGCCGCGTATCCGGACCACCGGATGTCGGCGGCCGACGACGTCGCGGGCAGGGTGGTGGCCTGGATCGAGGGCATAGTGGCGCGGGCCGGCGATCCGGTGTCGGCGGCGCGTACCCGTTCGTTCATGGCCCACCAGGACCGGTTGGCCGAACTGTTTCCGGCCGAGCAGCGGGACTCGGTGGAGGCGATGATCCGACCCCTGCGCGAAGCGCCGGCGGGGGCGATGCGGAGGCCGACGCGCTCGCGGTGTACCGGCTGACGTCGGCGACCCTGCACGACCACTTGCGCGCGGGCACCCCGGTCGAACCGGAACACAGGGCACACACGGTGCGGTTCGCGTTGGCGGGCCTGGGCCTGGAGCCGGGGCCGAACTCGAAGTGACCGGCGGCGGGGATGATCAGGCCAACGGCGTCGACTCGGCGCCAACCGGCCGTCCTACAGGCCCTCATATCCCCACCCACCTACCCACCCACCCACCCTCGGCCGAACGCCGCACAAGCGCGCGCAGAACCGCCCGGACGCGCGATCCCCAAGCAACGGCACCTGCCCGACAACCACGCCCGACACTCACGGCGCCCCACCCCGGACGGCAACACCCCGACCAGACACGCAGCGACGAAGCGCGGGTGACACCTCCCCGGCCCGATCCCAACCCCAGCACACCGGAGGCAACGCGCCGCAACTCCGCGTCGGAATCGACCAGCTCCGATGACGGCGTCGCGGTCACGGCCGAACCCTGCGGCGAGGGTGTGGAGGGCGGAAGGTCGTCTTTGTGGGCTGCGTCGAGCCGGTGCGGGAGTTGGTTCGCCTCGGTGTTCGGTGAGCATTCTCGTGAAGGATCAGACATGGCGGGTGAGGGCGTCGATTCCCGGCAGTGGGCCGCAACGGCCCTGAGCGGAGGTGTTCGGCCTCGTCGGGGTAGTCGGGGCGCGGAGGGGACCCCCTCGTGGAGTTCCGGCACTGTCCCCCACCCTCATCCTCACCCCCGCCCCGCCGAAAGGGCGCTCGTTCCCTGCATCCACACGATTACCGTGTCGCGTCATGACAGTCTTGATCATCGGCGGCAGCGGGTTCCTGGGCACCGAATTGGTCCGTCAGGCGGCGGCATCCTCAGCGCATGCGACGGCTGCGACCTTCTCCACCCGGCCCGGCGGCACCCCAAGGGTGCCGTGGCACGCCCTCGACCTGCGAGACCCCGCCCGCATCGAAGCCCTCATGGCGGAGGTACAGCCGCGCGTCGTCATCAACGCAACGAGCGGCGGCCCCGATTGGCCCATCACGGCCGAAGGCCCGATCCGCTTGGCGATGGCCGCAGCCAATCACGGCAGCCGCCTGGTCCACGTATCCAGTGACGCGGTGTTCTCCGGCGCCCACGTGCACTACGACGAGTCCTGCCTCCCCGACCCGCTCACCCCCTACGGCGCGGCGAAGGCCGCAGCGGAGACGGGTATCCGCCTCGTGAACCCGAAGGCCATCATCGCCCGCACCTCGCTGATCATCGGAGACCGGCGGTCGGAACACGTACGCGCGGTGCACGACCTCGCAGCCGGCACCCGAACCGGTGTCCTGTTCACCGACGACATCCGCTGCCCGATCCACGTCACCGACCTGGCCGCCGCCCTCCTCGAACTCGCACACGGCGACCGCTCCGGCATCCACCACCTGGCCGGCCCCGACGCGATAAGCCGCCACGAACTCGGCACCCTGATCGCCGAACGCGACAACCTCGACCCCACCCGCCTCCCCAAAGGCCGCCGAGCCGCCACCACCCTCCCAGGCCCCCTCGACGTCCGCCTCGACAGCCAAGCCACCCAAGCAACCCTCCAAACCGTCCTACGAGGCGCCCACCAGTTCCTCACAACACATCCATAACCACCCCACCAACCCCCCCAGGGCCTCCAAAGAAACCCGACGAGTCAAGCCAATCAACCCCCGTCTCATCCCACCCACACCTGTGTGTAGCGACTTCCGGGGTTGGTACCGCAGAGCCCAGTCATGTTTCGGTTCCCCCATCCACGTGGGGACTTCACTTGCTGACCTGGGGGTTCTTGGGAGCTTTGCAGATTCGTGATGTCGATGAGGTTATTGCGGCGGGGTCTTTGCCCGAATGCCTTTCGTCGGCTATTCGTGGTCCGCCACTACCAGACCCACCTGGCCCGCCGACGCACGATGCGACCGCAGGAAGAATACCGCCCGGTCACCGACACCGAATGGCAGGAGTTCGACGAGCAGTTCGACAAGCGGAAGCTCGAACCGGGCAACTGCGGCCGCCCCTATGCGACCCCCTGTAGCCACGAGCACGCCTGCATCCGCTGCCCTATGCTCCACGTCGACCCGAAGATGCTCGGCCGACTGGCCGAGATCGAACCGACCTCCTCGGCCGCCGCGAGCGTGCCGAATCCGAAGGCCGGTTCGGTGAGATCGAGGGAATCGACCTCACTCCCACCTTTCTCAACGGCAAGCGCGAAGAAGCCCTCCGGCTCGCTGCCGAAACTCGGGTCGGCTTCGGCATGCCTGTCCGCAGAGGGAAGACGACATGAGCCTTATGGCCATGAAGCACTGTCCCTCCCGCCACGGGACTTACACCAGTAGCCGAATCGACGGAACCTCCGCGTCCACCCCTATCTCCGTCTTGCAGCCTTCGCAGTACACACTCGTGGGGCGTCGCACGTTCGTCTGGATCGAGCTTTCGCTGGATGTTTCTTGGAGGGGGCAGTAGTTGCCGTAGTGCAGGCGGACCCAGTTGCTCAACGGCGTTGCGTCCGTGCCGCGCTTGGCGTCCTTGAACGGCGCCCACCAAAAGTCCACCACAATCCGCAGCGCCAGGCGGTCGTCCTGGTTTGTCACGTCGAACGCGGCGATCCGAGCAGCGGCGAAGTGTTGCTCGTCCCTGCCGCTCCAGCAGATGGCCCGCTCGGCTCCCCGCTCCAGCGTGTTGGTTCGGCCGACCCGCTCGCAGACGAAGCAATCCAGGTTCAGTTGGATCGTGGGTTTCCAGAACAACCGATCACGATGAACTTTCTCAAGCTCGGACAGAACCGCGGTGACCTCAAGGCTGCGCAGCATCGTGCGATCGTCGCACAGCCGCTATACCGACGCCTCGGTCGACCCCGACTTGCGAAGCGTGGAGACGCGGTCGTCAAGCATGTCTTCGACAGGCTCGACGCCTTCGTGTGCCGGCGGTTGATCCGCATGTTGCGGGAACGCCACCGATGGAAACGGACCGGGAGCTGTCCCGGCACTGCGCTCCGGGCCTACCCAGCGGTTCGTGATTTTCCGTCAGTTCGATGCGAGGGCGGGCCGTGGTGGGGTCGGCGGTGGTTTTCGAGATAGAGCATCCGGCGGTCTGGCTCGGTGCGAAACTCGTGCGCCGGATAGCGGTCTGTCGGCCGTGTTCCATCGAGGCCTTGTAGTCACCTTTGATCCGCGCCCACAGCTCGGCACGTTTGGCCTTCATCAGGGGTCGAGGACTGATTCTGCCCGTGTTCCCCATATGACCGATACCGTCTGGTCCTTGACGAGGCGACGGAGGACACGCGGGTCGAGGCGCTTGCTGTGGAGCGTCCAGCCGATCCCTTGCCCGTCAACGAGCATGAGTGGGCCGCTCAGACTGTCGGGGTTCGCGGGGAAACGCTGCGTGTTCCGAGTCTTCCGGCAGCCGGTTGGGTCACAAGAGCATTGTTTGAGCATCTTGATGCGGTTGACGTGTCCTTCGACGACGCCGGAGTTTCAGGACAGGGTCGGGCCGGAACGGCCTTCAGCCGGAGGTGTTCGGTCTCGTTGAGGGAGTCGGGGTGGCGGAGTATTCATCCGGCAACCTTGCGAGGGGACGGCGGAGTCGAGGTCGCAGCCGGTGAATCCAGCGAGAGACGCTTGGCACGAAAGTATGCGCGGACGCGTTGGTAGCCGCCTCGGTGGCCGAGCGGCACGATCTCTTCCCGCAGCTTCCACGCGGTGGCGCACCCTGGTTCCAACGGTCGTCCAGGTAGGGCTTGTCGACGTCGAGCACGGACGATCGGCCCTGTTACTGCCTGCGGAAGAGGTCTTCCGGAGCGGCCGTGTCCGCGAGGAGCTTCACGGTACGACTGGTCATCCGCAGTTGCTTCTCGATCGCGCGGCGGCTGTTGCCAGTGGCCAACAGCGCATGTACCTCGGCATGGTTGGCCCGGGTCCGGTCGGCGAACCGGTGGCCGTTGGGCCACGGCGAGCACGACGGATCCGCTTCGGCCCGCCCCGGTTTCGGACCGAGCCGGGGTACGTTCGGGACGCGGTGACTTCCTCGTCGTGGTGATGTCGTCCGGCTTGGACGGAGGGGGGACGGCCTTCCAACAGCGGTTGTTGGTGCGGGAGTTGATGGTTCTCGTGCATCTTGGGACGGGGCGGGTCCGGTTTGATGTCCCCCGGCGACGCCGCTGCTCATGGGGTCGAGGTGGGGTTGATGACGCTGACTGACCGTGGAGCCCCATACCGGCCGACGGGTGGCCGCGAGGTGGCCGGACGTGTGGGTGTGGGCGAGAGGGTGCTGCCAGCCTGGATGGTGATGTCGGAGGTGGGCGGGCCTGGGGTGCGGTGGGGGTGGTGCGTTCGGCGGGGGCGGTCGGTATCGGTGGAGTTGGGGCCGCGTTGGTTGGTGTCGGGAGTCTCTGATCAGGTCCTCTTTCCTGTCGGAAAGCGAAGGCTGTTGGGCGCGTGTCGGCGCGTGGACAGGTGTGGGTGGCATCGGGTTCGGAGCGATTCGGGCTGTCGGGTCTGCGGGCTTGCTCAGCCGGTGTGCAGGATCCGGAAGCGGTCGGGCTCGGTTGGGTCTCGATCGACGACCTGGGTCGGTGGCCACGCCCATTGCCAAACGTTGATGCCGGGAGCGCGGGAGAATCGGATCCGTCCACGGGTGCCTTCGACCGCGACGCGCGGCCAGGACTCGGCGATGCGGGCCCGGTCCGTGCCGTGGGAACGCAGCATGTCGGCGAGTACGGCGATCGTGTCGTAGCCCTCGAAGGCGACGAAGGACGGCGCCCTGCCCAGCTGTCGGCGGAGATCCGCCTCGACCCGCGCGCCGAGTGGGCTCAGGCGCTCGGGCAGGTAGCGCAGGAACGCGATCGATGCGCCGGCGTTGCCCGGCAGCGACGCCCATTCGGCGAACTCCGGTTGCCCGGCCGGAGCACCGATGGTGATCTCGGCCAGGCGCCGGTCGCGGCGGACGGACTCGACGATCGACACTGCCGGTTCCGGATGGCCGACCAGAAGAAGGAGGGCTGTCGCGCGGTGGTCGACGAGTTCGTCGCACACGTCCTTGGGGGTGAGCGTGCGCATGTCGAGTTCCACGACGGTGCCGCCGCGGGCAGTGAGGTGGTCCCGCAGGATGCCCGTCCCGGACGCCCAGTAGACACTCGGTTGGGCTGCCAGGGCGATTCGACGGTGGCCTGCCGCGAGCAGGAAGTCCGCGTAGATGCGCCAACCGTGGGATTGCGCCGGGGCGAGGCGCGCGACCCATTCGGTCGGCTGGTCGGTGAGCGCGTCGAGGACCGCCGACGAGCAGAGGAAAGGGAGTTCGAGGGCATCGGCCCTGGCGGCGGCGGCGCGGGCGACGACGCTGTGATACTCCCCGGCCACGGCGGCCACGCCCAGACCGGCCAATTCGTCCACGGCCGCCACGGCCGTTTGCGGATCGGCGGCGGTGTCCCGGATCGCGAGTTCGAGTGGTCTTCCATCGATCCCGCCGTCGTCGTTGACGTCGCGAACGGCCAGTTCGAGCCCGGCGAGCAAGTGTTGCCCGGCCTCGACCCAGCCTGGCGGGCTCAATGGAACCAGAGCGCCGATCCGGATGGGTGATCCGGCGGTCGTGCGACCGCTGTCGGTTACGTCGGCCGGTTCCTGGGTGGGCTCAAGATCCTCGGTCGCGTTCATGAATAGGAGAGTGTAGGGGAGCTGTGGAGTGGGGTTGGTTTACCTCGTGATGGGTTGGTGGGTCGGATGTGAACCGTGCGTCATGAATGGGCAACTTTCGTACGGGCGTGGTGAATTCATTCGCGTGCCTCGACTCCGGTTTCGATTCGGGTGAGGTCGGGCGGTCGGGCGGGCGGGTTCGGGATTCGATGGGGAAGGGCCGGGACCACGACGCGGTTGTGGTGGGCGGCTGGGTCGGCGTTGATGGCGTGGCGGACGTGGCCGTTGGTGAAGCGGGTGTCGTCGGTGGTGACCGGGCCAAGCTCCGGGGCTGCGTGGCTTGCAGTGACGGCGGGCACCGGGTCGATGCCGGGGTGATTGGTGAATACCTGCGGTTTGCCGGTGTTTGCGGTGATGCCACCAGTAGTGGTGGGTGTTTTGGTCAGGCGTGTATGGGCAGCCGGACGGCGATCACTGTGCGCCGGGCGGATTCGGGACGGTCGGGGCAGTGAGGACCATCTTGTCGATGCGGCTTTGGAATTCGGTGGGCTTGCCGCCGACTGTGTACCGCTTGCCTCGGACTTCCGTCAGGTTCTGGAGGTTCATGCCTGCCGGTGTGGGTTCCTGGGTTGCCGATGGGTGTGCGGCCGACGGTGCTCGGGTGGACTCCCCAGTCACCCGAGCATCCGTCGGCGCCGGCGGGGTCGCGGGGTCGTTGCCCGCCGACCCGGCCGACTGAGGGGCCGGTGGTGTGGTTGCTACCGTCACCGCCACCGCCAGGTTGTGCTTTTCGTCCCCTACGGCTTGCCTTGTCGCCTTCGGGCGGAGCGGATCCGGCCGGAGCGCGCCGAGCCGGATTGACCGAGCCGGACGAGCGTGGCCGCATCAGCCCGAGACGGCCGACCGAACCAACCGTTCGCTTCTTAGTCTCGCCCGTCCCCCGGCGGCATCGCCGAAGTGAGGGTCATGGCCTCCTCCAACAGCGCCTCGACGATCTTCGATTCCGGCACGGTCTTCACCACCTCGCCCCGGACGAAGATCTGGCCCTTGCCGTTGCCGGAGGAGACGCCGATGTCGGCTTCGCGGGATTCGCCCGGCCCGTTGACCACGCAGCCCATGACCGCGACGCGGAGCGGGATGGGGAAGCCCTCGAAGGCGGCCTCGACCCGGCGGGCCAGACGGTGGATGTCGACCTGGAGCCGGCCGCAGCCCGGGCACGAGACGATCTCCAACCGACGTGGCCGCAGACCCAGCGATTGCAGGATGTGGCAGCCGGCCTTGACCTGTTCGGCCGGGGGAGCGGACAGCGATACCCGGATCGTGTCGCCGATGCCCTCCGCCAGCAGGATGCCGAACGCGACGGCGGACTTGATCGAACCCTGCAGGCTGGGCCCCGCCTCGGTCACCCCCAGGTGCAGGGGGTAGTCGCAACGTTCGGCCAACAGTCGGTACGCGGCGATCACCGTGCGCGGATCGTGGTGCTTGACCGCGATCTTCAGGTCGCGGAAGCCGTGTTCCTCGAACAACGAGCACTCCCACAACGCCGATTCGACCAGCGCCTCGGGGTTCGCGTGGCCGCCGTGCCGGGCCAGTACGCGCGGATCCAGCGACCCAGCGTTCACCCCGATCCGGATCGGTACGCCCGCCGCGCCGGCCGCCACCGCGATCTCGCGTACCTTGTCGTCGAACTTGCGGATGTTGCCCGGGTTCACCCGTACCGCCGCGCACCCCGCGTCGATCGCCTGGAAGACGTAGCGCGGTTGGAAGTGGATGTCGGCGACCACCGGGATCGGCGATCGGGCGGTGATCGCGGGCAGCGCGTCCGCGTCGTCGGGGGACGGTACGGCGACGCGGACGATGTCGCATCCGGCGGCGGTCACCTCGGCGATCTGCCGGAGCGTGGCGTCGACGTCGGCGGTCGGGGTGGTGGTCATCGTCTGCACGCTGATCGGCGCGCCGTCGCCGACCGGGACGCGGCCGACGTCGATGCGCCGTGACCGGCGCCGAACCGGTACGCGCGCGGGAACCGCGGGCAGGCCGAGGTCGAGGGCGGTCATGCGGGTACCTCCTGTGCGCATGGGTGCGCCCCTCGCGGTCGCGTGGCACCGCTGTGCGCGACGCGTCGGCCGACGTGGGATTCGGCACGGCCTCGCCCGACGGCCGGTACGGCGGCTGATCGAGGCGTGGTCCCCGGTGGCCGGCCGAGTGCTGAACGCAGGTGCATGTCCCTCCCGGGTCCGAAGTGCGGTACGGCGGGGCCGAGTCGCGGCGCCGTGCGGTGCGGTGCGTTGTGCCACGTCGTGCCGTGCGGTGCCGTGCCGTGCGGTCCTGTGTCGTGGCGATGCCGTGACGCGGGCCGGCCGGAGTACCAGTGGGACGGCTGGGCCTGGTTCGGTCCGATCCGGCTCACCCCACGTCACCCCACCTCGACAACGGCGTGCTTGTCGAAGTTTTCCCGACCATCACACGATCCATAAGGCGTGAACCCAGCCCCGGTGACGCACCGATGATCACGCCCGCACGCCGGGTGGTGCGGATATCGACCACGGCGCGATCGGATGCGCCCCGGCGGACATCCCGGGCGCCCGGCAACCGGGCCGCCGAGGCCGCCGCGACCCGGCCCGGCCCGGATGTTGGCGGCGGCGCACCGGCTGTTCACCGTGCGCGGGTACGCGGCGACCACGACGGCGGCCGTCGCGGGGGAGGCCGAGGTCGCCGTACAGGCACTCCACTTCATCATCGCGGCCAAGCGTGCGGTCCTGACCGAACCGCTCGACGTGAGCGTGGCTGGCGACGCCGAGCCGATGGCCACGCTCGGCCGACCCTGGGTGGCCGAGGCGCCGGCCGCCAGGACCGACCCGTGGGCCGGTATCGACGCGGTCCGCGCGCCGGATATCGCGCGCTCGCCGTACTCGTCCCTGAAGGCCCCCGTCTCCTGGTCCATGAGCGGGCCTGGAGCCCGGGGGCCGGCAGGTGTGGGTGGCGGACGCCCCGGTCCTGCAACTGCTCATGTGGGCGGAGGATTCGGGCTGAGCCCGGGTGCGCGCCGTCGAGCCGCCGCATTCGACCGAAGCAGGACACCGGCGTACACAGGAGCGGCCTGACGGAGACCTCGACCCCCGACGGAAACGCCGACCCGATCCGGACCATCGGCGATGACGGCGCGATCGTCGCCTTGGTCGCCCGCACCCACGCCTCGTGGTTCCCGGATTGTGGCCCGCCCGCCGGCAGCGACCTGTACCGAGCCCGTTGCCGCGCCGCCGAGGTGGGCGGCGCGGCCGGCGGCGGTGAACCTGTGCGTGGAACCTCCCGACGCCGGGATCGCCCGGCTGTGTCTGACGCGGGGCGTATCCGTCGTCGACGTCGACGCGTCCTCCACCTGCCCGCGGCGACCGTGGCACTGCGACATCGCGGGCTCGACCGGTGCTCGCGCACCGCGTCGAGTGTCGGCGTCGCACTCGGCCCGAACAACCTCCCGGCCTGCCTTGCGCACACGGAGACCGGCGGCGGCGCGGACCGGATCGACATCACCGTCCTGCTCGGCGCGGGCGAACACCACAGAATCGATGCGATCCGCCGGCCCCTGACCGACTCGACCGCGCGAACCACCGCACGCCCGATCCCGAATCGGCCTTCCCGTGCACGGCGTCCGGAGGGCCCACCCGTTTCTCTGCTGGGACCAGTACACGTGCGCGAACCGTCGGCCCTCGGCGTCCCCGACGCGACCACCCTGTTCTTCCCCTGCACCGAACCGACCTCGTCCACGCGGCGGTTTACCCTCGCAACACCCAGGTCCGGGCGGCCACGGATTCCCGATCCGGGCGAACACGACCCGCAATGAGCCGGCCGAGCCGACACGCGGGCCATCGGGCGGCCGTTGGGGAATCGCCGGCAGGCTTGGGTTTATGGGTGATGGGGATTTTGGTGGGCTGGCTGATGTTGAACTTGCCGGCTATGTGGATGCGGAGCGGCTTGATCGTGGGCCCTCGGTTCGGGAATTGGGTGTCGTTGAGGTTCGGCGGCGGCAGGCGGTGCGGGTTGCCGGGCGGGTGGATGGGCCTGGGCTTGCCGAGGTTCGGGATGTCGAGGTTGGCCGCCGGGGTGTGACCGGCGTTGATGTGGTGGCGGGTGGGTCGGCTTCGGTTGATGGTTCGGTCGGCCGTGCCGTGGCGGTGCCTTCTGTACGGGCTCGGCTTTATCGGCCGACCCTTGATGCGGTTCCGCTGGTGGTTTATTTGCATGGTGGGATGTGGAGTATCGGTGGTCTGGAGTCGCATGATCGGCTGTGTCGGCGGCTTGCTGTTGCTGCGCGGGCTGCCGTGTTGGCTGTCGACTACCGCTTGGCGCCCGAACATCCCTGGCCTGCCGGGATTGATGATGCCGTTGCGGCGTTTCGTTGGGCTGCGGAGCATGCCGGTGAGTTGTGTGGTGCGGTCGGGGTGCCGGCGATTGCGGGGGACAGTTCCGGTGGGCATCTGGCTGCGCTTGTGTGCTTGCGGATGCGTGGTGAGGGTGGGCCGATGCCGGCTGCGCAGTTTCTTGCGTTTCCCAATACCGATTTGACCTTGTCGCGGCCGAGTACGCGGGACAAGGCGACCGGCTGGGGCCTGACGACGGATGCCGTGGCGTGGGGTGTCGAGAACCTTGTGCCCGATCCTGCTTGGCGTGCCGATCCGGTGGTCAGTCCGCTTTTCGCCGCCGATCCGGCCGGATTGCCGCTGGCGGTGGTGGTCACCGCCGAGCATGATCCGCTGCGGGATGAGGGGGATGAGTACGCGGAACGCCTGCGTGGCGCCGGGGTTCGGGTTCGGCATCGGTGTGAACTCGGGATGATTCATGGGTTTTTGACCATGGAGCTTGTTTCGCCGGCGGCGGATGCGGCCGGCGATCGGTTCTTTGCGGACGTCGCTGATTTTTTGCCGGGTTGAGAATGGTGTGGACTGCGGCGGCAGTTGGTTTTTTGGTGACCGGGTTTGTGGTTGCTTTTGCAGTGTTGTTCGGGTCGACGCGGGTGGTTGCGCCCACGCGGGTGGTGGCGCTGACTCGAGTGGTCGGGGCGACTCGGGCTTCGGGGCGGTGTTGGAGTTCTGGCCGATGGGTGTCCGGGTTCCGACTGTGTGTTCCGGGGAGTATGGCTGGTTTGTTCGGGCTCGCGGAGTGTCGTTCGTCCCGAATGGGGGTTGCTCGGTGGGGGTCTGGCATGCTGGGTGGCGTCCGAGTACCCGTTATGGGGAAGCCAACGGAGGTCCCAGATGAGTCCTGCCCGCAGGTCGGCGCCGCCGCCGTCGAAAGCCAGGGTCGTGGTCGTCATCAACCGCAAGGGTGGTGTCGGCAAGAGCACGATCGCGGTGAATCTGGCCGCGGTTCAGGGCCAGAACTTCACCCCCACCGGGCCGATCGATCCGGATGCCGACGCACCGGTGGTCGCATGTGGCATCGACCCCCAGGGGTCGATGGAGGACTGGGCGGACCGGGTTCCCGAGGAACTGCTGCCGTTCGACTACATGTCCACCAAGGGCAAGCCCGGCATGCTGGCCGAGTTGAAGGCCGACCCGAGCGTTGCCCGGATCGTGGTCGACAGTCCCGGCTTCATGGACACCGACCCCGAGGCCGAGCTCGCCACCGACCCGCTGGGCCACGGCGCGGCGGCGGACGCGCTGCGCGACATGCTCGAAGTGGCGGACCTGGCGGTGGTACCGATCACGCCGGAGTTCATGAGCTGGTCGCCCAGCGAGTACACGATCGAGCGGGTGCTCAAGCCGCGCGGGATCCCGTACATCGCGGTGGTCAACCTGTGGGACCCGCGCGACGGCGAGACCGACCGGGCGCGGGTCGAGGCGTGGATAGACGAACGCGGATATCCGCGGGCGCGGGAACCGATTCGCAAGTACAAGATCCACGCTCATGCGGCGGAGGGCGGGCTCGTGGTCACCCAATACAAGGAGAGCGGTACCGCGTTGCGTGCCCGAGAGGACTTCTACAAGCTCGCCCTCGCGATCGAGCAGGCGCTCTGATGGGCCGGCAGCGTACTCCCCGGACGGCCGCCGAGCCGCGTCGACTGCGTACCGCCGCCGACATGGCCAAGGAACTGCCCACGCCGTTCCGGCCGTTGTCGGACAGTCCGGTTCTGATCGACGACGAGCAGCGGCAACTGGCCGCGTGCGAGGCGGCGATCGAGACGTTGCGGGTCGCGTTCTGGGCGGCGGGCAAGGCGCTCCAGATCGTTCGCGACGCGCGGTTGTACCGCACGCGTTACGAGAGCTTCGAGGAGTACTGCCTCGATCGCTGGGACATGCAACGCCGCTATGCGGACCGGTTGATCCAGGCGTGGCCGATCGCCGAGGCGTTGAGTCCAATTGGACTCAAGGCGGTGAACGAGGCGCAGGTGCGCGAACTGGTCCCGCTGGCGGGGCGGTACGGGAACGAGGCCGCGGTGACGGTGTATCGCACGGTCGCGGAGGCCGAGTTCGTGCCGCTGACCGCGTCGGTGCTGCGGGGGGCGGTCGCCGCCATCGGGGATGCCTTTTCGCCCGCCGCTGCGGTGGAACAGGTGCGGCGCTACCTCGATTCGCTCGGCATCGAACCCGTGGAGCCCGATGGCGAGCGGGTGGTCGACTACACGGCCAAGGCCGCGGACACCATCCCGCGCCGCTGGCTGAGCACGCTCGCCCGGCAGGATCGCGCGGCCGCGGTGGCGTATCTCGACGAATTGGAGCGGCAGGTTGCCCAGGCTCGACGGGAGCTTGCGGAGGCGGATGAGGGCGTCGGCGACGGGTCGCGGGGCGGGCGGCGTGCGGACAAGGATGCCTTGAGCGCGTAGGGCGGGCGGTTGGCGAGCGGCGAGCGGCGAGTGGCGAGTGGCGAGTGGCAGTCGATGGCCGGCGGTTGACGCTTGGCTGCCGGGTGGTTGCCGGGTGGCGGTTGTCGAGTGAGTCCAATTGGACTCGGTTGGATTCGCCTGGACTCGTTGGTGTTCGGTTGGCTGCCGTCGGACTTGCTTGGCTGCGGTAGGACCCTGTTCGGCTCGGTGGGACCCGGTTGGGCTCGGTTGGGCTCGGTGGGACTCGTTTGGGCTCGGTGGGACCCGGGTGGACTCGGTTGGGATCGCTCGGGCTGTTGTCGGGGCGGTTGGGTGTGGCTTGGGTGGCCCCTGCCTTGCGTGGTCGGGTTCCTGTGTGTTCGGGGCGTTGCGGTGGTCGGGATGTCTGCGGCGTCTGATCGGATCGCCCCGGGAACGGGCTTGGTCCGGTGACCGAATTCGCACATCGCACGTTGCGCAGTGACCGTCGATCGGATCATCCGCCGGTGATTCGGGCCCTTCCCTGCGGTCGTATCACCCACGGACACGAGCACTTCCCGAATCGGACCCGTGCCTCGCGCGGGACGAAGGAGTTGTCGTACAGATGCTGGACCTCGCGCGCTGGGACTGGTCCCGGGACTGGCCCTACCTGGCCGGAGCCCTTGTCGTGCTCGCGTCGGCCGTCCTGATCGAACGGGCACGCCGCCGGGCCGTCGCCGAGCGGGCCAGGGTCGCCGCGCTGCCCGAAGAGGCCCGGAAGGCGCTGGAGAGCGACCGGGCCGCGACCCGGGATCGGCGCGGCCGGCGGGTCGAGGACCTGCTGACGGCGGGTGTCGCGGCCGCCGCGGCGGGTCTGTCGGCGGCTCAGCTGGGCAAGTTCGGTCGGGACGTCATGGGCCTGACCGGGCCGTGGGCGTATCTGCCCTTCGTCGCGCTGGACTTCGCCGCGGTGGTCTGCGCGTTGCGGGCCCGGCGGCGGGCCTCGCGGGGTGCGGCGGCGGGGTTGTCCGGGGCGCTGGTGTGGGTCCTGGCGCTGTTGTCGGCGTCGATGTCGGCCAGCGAGGGGGCCGGCCTCGGCGAGATGTTCGCGTTGGGCATCTGGGCGCCGATCGCGGCGGTGTTGTGGGAGTTGGGCCTGGCCGAGGAGCGCCACGCCCGGACCGCGCGGGCCGACCGTCGGGTGGGCTGGATCCGCTGGTTGCACCCGATCGAGCGGGTCCTGGTCCTGGCGGAACTGGCGAGCGACGAACACCTCGGCGCGGCCGACGCGACCGAGCGGGTCCGGGAGCGGCGTGCCGCGCGAGCGCTGTACCGGCTGCGCCAGGCCACGGAGGCCAGGGACGCGCGTGCCGGAACGGGTGGGGCGTCGGCGCGGTCGGTACGCGGGATCGACCGCCGGTATCGCCGCGCCGAGGCGTTCGCCCAACGCACCGCGTCCCGGGTGCGGTTGGCCGACGCGGAGGTGGAGGCCGCGGTGCTTCCCCAGCTCCGAGTCCTGGTCGACGTCGGCCGGTTGGCCACGATGACGTGGCCCGCGCCGGGGGCCGCCGACCCGCGAGTGGGTGAGGCCGCGCCGACGCCGAGGATGCCCCGGCCACGTGTGGGCGACACGGACGCGGGCGCGGGTACGAGTGCGGGCGTCGGCGCGGGCGCGGTGCCGCCGAA
This sequence comes from Embleya hyalina, assembly GCF_003967355.1. GTDB lineage: Bacteria > Actinomycetota > Actinomycetes > Streptomycetales > Streptomycetaceae > Embleya > Embleya hyalina. The sequence goes on from NZ_BIFH01000016.1 coordinate 233,017, forward strand.
CGGTGACGGCCGGCACGACGATCTCGGCCACGGATCGGCGGTGGTGACCGCAGGCGGGCCCTTTCGTCACGAGGTAGGCGACGATCGGTGGCGCGTCGGGGCGGTGGCGGTGGCGGGGCCGGGTCGGCTGCGTCGGGAGGGCGGGATGTACGCCTCGTTGGATAGCGGACATCCGGACATGGGACATCCGGACGCCGGACATCCGGACGCCGGCGCATCCACGGGCGTTGCTGTGTCCGGTGTCGTGGGTGGCTCGGACGTTCGTGGCGTGGCGTCGCGAGGCGATGCGCATGTACCTCGCGAAGTGCCTGCGGGCGGGGCGACCGCCTCGGGCATACACGGGCGGTTGGCGGGTCTGCCGGGGGAGGTGGATGACCGGATGCCGGTGCCCAGTGTCGTGGTGTCCGGTATCGCGGTGTCCGGTGGTGTGTCCGACGAGGTGTCCGCCGGTCGTGTGGCCGGTCGTGTGGCCGCTTCGGACATGCGCAGGCGGCCGACGGGCGTCGCCGATGTCGTGGTGCCGAGTGCCGGGTACGAGGTCGCCGGCCATGACGCGCCCGCCGGCCGAGCGATCACGCCGGACATCCACCGGCAGCCGGCCGACGCCGACGACGACGCGGCGGTGCGCGACGCCCCGATGGCCGAGTGGCTGGGGGCGGATGTCATGGTTTCCGGGGGTGTCGTGTCGGGCGGCTTCGTGCCGGACGGCCTTGTGTCCGGCGGTCTCGTGTCCGGCGGTCTCGTGTCCGGTGCAGCCGATACGCGTCGTGATGTGGTGACGGGATGGCCGACGGACGGGGAGGGCGGCCACGGCGTGTCCGGTACGCCGCATGGTGCGTCGGACATTCGCCGGCCGCCGGCGGGTGGCGGGCCGGTGTCCGCGTGGCCGGAGGAGGCGGGTGGCCAAGTGCCGGTGTCCGGTGCGGCCGATGCCGATGCCGATGCTGTTGTCGTGTCGCCCGGCGGTGTCGGGGCGCGGCGCCACGTGGTGGCGGATTGGCCGGAGGGTACGGAAGTTCGCCGAGGCGGAGCCGGCGCCGGTGGGCTGCGGGACGCGACGGTCGCATGGGCGGAGGCAGCCGGAGGTGGTCGGGACGGGGGCGTCGTGTCGCCGGATCCGTCGGTCGGTGCCACCAAGGGCGCCGGGTCGCGGGGGGCTTCGCGGGCGCCTGCGGAGGGGGATTTGCATCACCATACGTCGGCCGCCATCGCGGCCGATGTCACGGACATGCGTCACCGGGGTGCGGCCGGAGCACCGGGTGAGGCGCATTCGCCCCGCGACGACGCGAGCGCGGTTCGGGGGCGGCGTGGCGCCGACACGGCCCCGCGTTCCGACGCGCGCCGTGGGTCGACGCGCGCCGACGCCGCCCGGGACGCCGACTCCGACACGGCGCGCCGCCGGGCCGCGACGCGGCCGACGGTGTCGGACGTGGCCCCGGCCGACGTACCGTTGCCGAACACGATCTCCGAACAACGAGCGGCCGAGGGTACGGGGGCCAACCGCCGGAGCGCCGTTGCCGTTGCCGATGTCGACGCGGCGCCCTCGGACAACGCGTCCCCCGCCGTCGAGGCGCCGCCCGCCTACGACTTCCCGCGCCAGGGCCACGCCGTCGACGGCACCCCGCTCACCAGCGCCGCACGTCGCGACCCCCGGATCCTCGGACTGGTTGCCCTCCTGGCCGCCGAAGCCGACGTGACCGGCGCCGAGGTCGGCCGCCGCCTCGGCGTCAGCAGCCGAACCGGCCAACGCCTCCTCGGCCTGGCCCAGGACGAACTCGACGCCCGCCGCAACCACGCCGACGACCCCGAACTCGGCGACGCCGGAATCTGACACGCGTCCGACGGCGAGGCGATGGCGGCCCGTTGTCGGTTGTGCGCCGAGGTCGTGCCCTTGAGGTGCGGCGCGCTTGAGCGGTGATGGGAGCGAGCTGAATCGCAGCGGGGTGAAGTGGCTTGGCAGGCTGGGTGTGCCCGGGTCGTCAGGGGTGGGGGGCGCGTCAGGATCGTGCGTTGGGGGAGGGCCCTGCGTCGCGGCGGAGCGGGTGGCTTGTTGGGGTGGGGCGTTGCGGTGGGGTGGAGCCTGAGCCATGGCGGAGCGGGTGGCTTGGCAGGGGCGGGTGTTGATGCGTGTTGGTGCCCGAGCGGTCAGGGGTGGGCGGCTCGTCAGGATCGCGCGTTGGGGGCCGGTCGAGTCGCGGCGGAGTGGGTGGCTGTGGGGTGTTGCTGTTGGGCAGGGCCTGAGTCGCGACGGAGCGGGTCGCTTGCCAGGGGCGCGCGTTGTCGTGGGATGGGTCCGAGTGGCATGGGGGGCGGGTGGCTTGCCGGAGGCGGGTGTCGTGGTCGCGGGGGGCTGAGGGGCAGGTTGGGCGGGTCGGGGTGGCCGGGGTCGTGGGTGCGGCGGTGCTTTTTATTGGGCGCTCCGCGCCGGCTCGCGAGGGACCGCTTTTTCTTTCCCCCGCTTCGCTCCTCCAAGAAAAAGCGGCCCCTCGCTCGGGGCCGTGCGCCCCTCCGCTTCGCTCCGGGTCACCCGACCCAAGTTCTGCGGCTCCGCCGCTCTCCGCGCTGCGCGCGTCGATCGCGTGGGTGGCCAGGGGCGTGGGCGCTGACGCGCCTGGGGGTGGGTGGCTCGGAGGTGTCCGAGTCGGGGGTGGGGCCTGGGAGTGTGGCGGCGTCGCGTCGGTGCGGTCGATCCGTGGCCGCTTTGCTCGGGTGCTGGCGTGCCAGGGTCGGGTCGGTGCGGTGCCTGTTGTCGGCGGCCTGGTGCGCGGGTAGCGGGCACGAGCATGCGTACCAGGTTGGATGTATCGTCCCTGGTCCCGATGCCGGACTTGGGTGTCGGTTCGATGCCGAGGTCGGGGGCGTGCGTATGGGTGAGGTCGGGTGATGCATACGGCGCGAAGGGTTGTTGTGGGGCTCACGGTCACGGCCGCGATGCTGGTCGGCGCGTGTGGTGTCGGAGACGGTGACGACAAGGACGAACAGGCGGCGCACCGTTGTGAACCGACGCGTTCCGTCACAGCCGATCTGTTGGCGGTGTTTCCGCAGTTGGGCCCGTTGACCTCCGCCGAGTGGTGTGTCCGGGCCATGGGTACGCCCGACACGGCGCGTGTGACGGTGCCGGGGCCGCACGACTGGGGCTACTACGGGGTCGTTCATCTCGCGGACACCGTCGCAGCGGAAGGGTGGGGGCAGTGGCGGGCGATCGACGGGCCGCCGATGGCGGATCTGCCGAGCGCTTTGCGTTCGCTCGTACTCGAACATGGCCGGTGGTCGTACAACGGGGTGGGTGCCTACTTGGATCGTGCCTCCGCGACGATCGTCCTGAGCGGGGCGTCCGGATGACGGCTCGGCTTCCGAGGTTCTGACGAGGGCGTTCGCGTATCGGTGGGTGGAGGGACCGGTGGCGAAGCCGAGGCAGGCATCGTGGGTGTCGTCGTGCCCTCCCCTTGGGTCGCCCGCGCTTTCCTTGTTCGGGCCTTCCCTTGTCTCGGCCTTCCTTCTCTTGTTTCGCTTCCCTTGTTCGTCCCGCCATGGACGTGCGGGTTACCGGGTCCGTGAGGTTCTTCGTGTTGGGCGACGGGTGGGGAAATGGGTCTGGTTTCCCCAACTTGGCTGTGGCACGATCCCTCACCTCTGGTCGTGGGTGCGTTGTCGTGCCCTTTCGATCCGTCTTCCGAATCCTCGTCCGATGGAGTGAACGCATGTCGATAGCCCATGTGTCCGGCCGGTTCGACGGTAAGACCGCAGTGGTTACCGGAGCCGGGTCGGGGGTCGGGCGGGCCACCACGTTGCGGTTGGCGGCGGAGGGGGCCGACGTGTTCGCGCTGGACATCGCGGCGGCGTCGTTGGCCGAGACCGCCGAGGCGGCGGTCGGGCTTGCGGGCAAGGTGGCCACTCGGGTCACCGACGTGGCGGTACGGGACGAGTGTTTCGCCGCGGTGGCGGCGGCCGTGGCCGAGTTCGGTGGGATCGACGTGCTGGGCAACGTGGCCGGCATCGCGCGGGCCGAGCACGTGCTGGAGGTCACCGAGGCGGACTACCGGCGGATGATGGGCGTCAACATCGACGGCTACTTCTTCATGTGCCAGGCGGCCATCCCGCACCTGCTCGAACGGTCCGGCAACGTGGTCAACATCGCGTCCAACGCCGGGGTGATGGGCCTGGCGTACGGCGTCGTCTACACCATGAGCAAAGGCGCCGTGGTCCAGCTGACCCGGTCGCTGGCCTGGGAGTTCGCCAAGCAGCCGCTGCGGGTGAACGCGATCGCGCCGGGCGGTATCGACACGAACCTGGTGGCCAACTACCAGATGCCCGCGGACGTGGACTGGGACCTGGTCGGCCGCGCCATGACGCCCCGCCCGATGGCGCAGCCGGAGGACATCGCGGCGATGTTCTCGTACGTCGCCTCCGAGGAGGCCCGGAACGTACACGGCGCGATCCTGCACAACGACAGCGGTCTGACCGCCGGTTGACCCAGCTGGACGACGAGGAACGGCGCAGGATGGCGCAGGACGACGTGGGATGACGTGGGATGACGTGAGATGACGTGCGATGACGTGGGACGAGTCGACTCGATTCGGCATTGGGCGACTCGGGGGACGGTTCGACTCGACACCGGACGACACTGCTGCGACACCGCACCACACCGCTCACGGCGCCGAGGCCCCGCGCTCCCGCCCCTCCTGCGCGGGGGCCTCACCCGCCGCCTCCCACCGACGTGTGCTCGCCCAACACCCCCCGCAGCCGCCCCAGCAACTCCCGCGCCGCCGGCCCGTTCGGGCCGGCCGTCTGCCACGCCAGTGCGATCCGGCCCCGGGCGCGCGGCCGGATCAGTTCCAGCGTGCGCAGTCCGGCGGCCGCCGCCGCGTCCGGGGGCAGGGCCGGTACCACCGCAACGCCCAGGCCCCGCGCGGCCAGTTGGGTGAGCAGCAGCGGGGCGGCGGCCTCGAACGCGATTCGCGGCCGGAATCCCGCCTCCGTGCACGCGCGTTCCAATACCCCGCGCAACCCGCTGCCGCGCGGCAGGCTGATCAGCGGCCGATCCCGGAGCGCGGCCAGGGGGAGGGTGGTCCGTCCCGGCGTCAGCAACGTGTCGCCCGGAGCCATCGCCGCGACCAGGGGTTCGTCCACCACGATCCGGAACGTCACCCCGGCCGGAGGCTCCGGATCCACCACGCCGACCAGCGCGATGTCCAACTCGCCCCGGAGCAGCGCGGTGAGCATCCGCTCCGACGTGTCCTCGGTCAGGGCTATCTCGACCCCGGGATGGTCCTCATGGAAGCCGGCCAGGATCGAGGCCACGTCGAACTCGTGGGTGGCGGCGCCGGAGACCAGGCCGAGCGTCACCCGGCCGCGCAACAGGCCGGTGTACTCGTCCACGGTGTGCCGAACCCCCTCGATCGCGGCCAGTGCGGCCCGCGCGTAGGGGAGGACGGCCAGGCCGACCGCGGTGGGTGTCACGGTGCGGCCGGAACGGTCGAGCAGGGGTTGGCCGAGTTCGCGTTCGAGTCGGCGGATCTGCGCGCTCAGGCCGGGCTGCGCGAGGTGCAGTCGGGCCGCGGCGCGGGTGAAGTTGGCCTCCTCGACGACGGCGACGAAGTATTGCAGCTGCCTGAGTTCCATAACCGATGATTCTAGATTCGAGACCGCATGGGTCTTGGACTTCTCGAAGGTGCCTCGACACGCTTGATCACATGGTCGACACCCGTGATACCCGTGATACCGGCGACACCCCCGATGCCCCCGGCATCTCCCACCCGTCGCGCGTGTCAGGCGGCAGCAGGCCCGCTTCGCCGACCTCCGTGGAGCTCGCGGTCGCCACCGCCGCCGAACGTCGGGATTTGGCCGCCGTGTTCGAGGGACTTTCCGTCGAGCAGTGGAACTCCCCGTCCCTGTGCGCGGGTTGGCGCGTGCGCGAAGTGGTTGCGCACATGTCGCTCGGCTTCCGCTGCTCGTTGCCCCGGCTCGGCTTGGAGGCGGTCAAGGCACGCGGGAGCCTCCACCGCATGACCGATCGCCGCGCCCGCGCCGACGCGGCCGCGTTGTCCACCGATGAACTGGTCGCGGCGCTGCGGGACAACGCCGAGCATCCGTGGAAGCCGCCGGGCGGTCCCACCTCGGCCCTGGGCCACGACGTGGTGCACGGCCTCGACGTCACCGTTGCCCTGGGGCTCGAGCGCCGGGTCCCGCAGGAGCGGCTGCGCCCGCTGCTGGATGCGATCGCTCCCCGAGGTCTCCGGTTCTTCAAGGCGAACCTGGCCGGTGTCCGGTTGTGTGCCGACGACCTCGACTGGGCCTACGGGAGTGCCGCCGACGCCCCGCTGACCGGCGCCGGACAGGACCTCCTCCTCGTCGCCTTCGGCCGCCGGCTTCCGCCGGGCCGACTTCGCGGCGAACACCGGGACCGCTTCACCGCGGCCTGAGACCCACCGAGACCCACCGAGACCCACTGATGCACCGCCTGAGATCCGTCGCCTACTCACCGTTCGCGCCACACCGCTCCCGCGACCTTGGCGGGCGCACGGCGGCGTGGGGCGGAGTTGCGACGGGCGGGGGAGGGGCGAAGAGTTGTTCTTGTCGATCCATGTGCACCGTTCGACACATGTGCACCGTCCCGTGTGCACCGTCGAGGCCCAGGTCTCCGGTGTCCGCAGGCTGCCGACTCGGGGGCCGAGCCGACAACGGCACAGCAGCAACGTCCCCACTCGACTGGATTCGTCATGTCCAAAACCGCCCGGCGACAGATATCCCGCATCGTCGGCACGTCCTGTCTGGCCGCCGCACTCGCGCTGCCGACCGCCGCCGCGGCCGCCGCGCCCCGGATCGCCTCGCCCGGCCAGGCCACGAGCCGCGTACCCGTCGACACCCCCGAACCGCCGAACACCCCGCAGGCGCCGGCGTACACCCCGCCCCCACCCGATACCCCGAACACGCCCAACGCGCCGAACACCCCGAATACGCCGAACTCCCCCAACGGCCCGAACCAGCCGAACACGCCGGGGACGGGGACACCCGGCGCCCCGGGTACCCCCTCGTCGGGGACGCCGGGCACACCCGGTCCGGGCGGTTCGTCGCGTCCACCGAATCAGCTGCAGCAGGTCGCGCCGCCGCCGGATCCGAAGACGGACCCGGACGGCGCGAAGCGGGAGGTGGAGGCCGAGATCGACAAACTGGACGTCCCGCCGGATGTGAAGCAGAAGCTGAAGGAGGGGCTGAACACGGCGGTGAACGCGATCAAGAATTCGTCCACGTCCACGGAGGACCGGAACAGGTACGCGGAAGCCGTCTCGGCGATCAATCAAACGCTGAAGGCCATCCAGGATCCGACGACCTCGGTTCCGGACCGGCTGCTGTACACGAAGATCGTGCAGGGCGTGAACGAGGCGCTGCGGCGCAGCCAGGACCCGAAGTTGGCCGTGGGGGAGCGGGGCGATTATCTGAAGACCGCGCAGGGCGTGGCCCAGATCATGGTCCGGCTCCAGGATCCGACCTTCCCGGCGACCGAGCGAGGCTTCGCCATCCAGGTCGTGACGCTGATCAGCGACGCGTTGCTCGCCTCCAAGGACCCGAAGACGGCGCCGAAGAAGCCGGTGGACCAGCAGCAGATCCGGAAGGTCCTGCAGGCGACCGCGACGGCGACCGCGCAGGCGACCGCGACGCTCCAGGACCCGAAGGCGTCGCCGCAGGCCAAGGACGCGGCCCGGCAGACTCTGGCCGCGCAGGCCAACGTGCTCCGGAATCCCAAGTATCTGGAGTTCCTCAACGAGGTGAAACGCTACAACCCGACCGCGGAATGCCTCACGACGATCGAAACGCGCACCCGTCAGGCCGGCTGGCCGGACGGATCCCTCTGGGGTCTTGCCGACGACACGTGCAGCGACGCGTTGACCCAGGCCGTCGCCGACACCGGCAGCAAGTGGAACGCGCTGTTCACCTGCGTGCAGCAGAACGCGTTCTCGACCTGTCCGATGTACATTCCCAAGGACTGATCGACACCCGAGCATCGACCGAGGCGGCTCTCCACGGCTCCGCCGGCTCCCGGCCGGCGGGGCCGTGCCGGTGTGCGGTGGCGACTCGGCGCCGGGTGCGGGAGGTTCGGCGCCCGACGCTCCGGGCCCGGAGCCCCCGTCGCCCGTCGCCCGCCGCCCCCGCTTCCGCCGGACAGGCCGTAGGCTCGACGAAATGACCCACGAGTTCCTGCCGCCCGAGCAGTGGTACGAGCAACTGCCCTCCCTCTACGCCGCCGCCTCCGCGCTGATCACCGACGCCGACGACCGGGTCCTGGTGGTCAAACCCAACTACCGGGACTACTGGAACCTGCCCGGCGGCTTCGTCGACCGCAACGAGTCGCCCCACGACGCCTGCGCGCGCGAACTCCGCGAGGAACTCGGGCTGGACGTGCCCGTCGGCGAGTTGCTGGTGATCGACTGGGTGCCCGAACTCGAGCCCCGGCCCCGCCCGTTGACCGGTTGGATGTTCGACGGCGGTACGTTCACCCCCGATCGGATCGCGGCCATTCGGATCCAGGAGGACGAACTCGACGATCACGCGTTCGTCACCGTCGAGCGGGCCGCGGAACTGCTGCCGAGCACGGTCGCTCCGCGCGTGCCCGCCGCGCTGCGCGCCCGTGCCCAGGGCCGGACGGTATACCTGCCCAGGGACTGAACGAACCGCCCCCGATTCCCGCCCGGCACGCCGACGCCCCCCACGCCTCGTACACCAACTCCCGCTCCCATGAGGCGATTTCGCCGTTAAGGCCGCATCACCGCCCGCCGACCCGGTACGTTTCGGGCGATGCACCGACGAATCGCGATCCGTGATTCGCGGCCGTCCGGTACCACGGCTCGGCACCCGTTGCCGGGCGTGGCACCGGATTCGGGTGGGGGCCCGAGTGCTGCACCGCGGGGTGGGGATCGGTGTGCCCCGATGGAACCGGCCGGGTGCGCTCCATCGTCAGGGAGGGGATCCCGATGTCACACGATCTCGCAGAGCCCGCCGACCGGTTACGGCACCCGCGCCGCCCGGCCCGGCCCCACCGCCCACCGACCCACCCCGCGCCGCCCGCCCGGCTGATCGCCCTCGTCGCCGCCGCGGCCCTCGTCCTCGCCGGCCTGATCGCCCAGGCCGTACCCGCCGCCGCGGCCCGCCCGGGCGTGGCCGTCTACGTGGCCAACTCCGGCTCGAACACGGTCTCGGTCATCGACGCCGCGAACAACACCACCACGGCCACCGTCCCGGTGGGCCGGGGCCCGTACGGGCTCGCCGCGAACCACGCCGGCACCCGGGTGTACGTCGCGAACTTCGACTCCGGCGGCATCTCGGTGCTCGACACCGCCACCGACGCGGTCGTCGCCACGATCGCCACCGGCGGCGCGCCGTTCGCGATGGCGATCGACCCGACGGACACCCGGCTGTACGTGGCCCAGGGCAACTCCGTCCTCGCCGTCGACACGGCGACGAACACCGTCGCCGCCACGATCGCGGTGGGCACCGGCCCGATCGCGGTACTGGTCGCGCCGGACGGGGCACACGTGTACGCGGTCAACAACGCCGGGCGCAGCGTCTCGGTGATCACCACCGCGACCGGCGTGGTCGGCACGACCATCACGCTGCCCGGTACACCCGACGGGGCCGCGCTCAGCCCCGACGGGCGTCGGCTGTACGCGGTCGACAACCAGTCCGGACTGTGGACGCTCGACCTGACCGCCGGCGGCCTGCTCGTCGCGACCGTGCCGATCACCGACGGCAGCAATGTCGCGGTGGACCCGACCGGAAGGCGGGCGTACGTCTCCGCGTTCCCCGCCGAGGTCAAGGTGGTCGACCTGGTCACGAACACGGTGGTCGACAGCGTGCCGGTGGGCGGGTACCCGGCCAACCTGACCCTGCACGTCGCGGGCCGGTACGTGTACACCACCAACGCCCAGTCCGGTGACGTGTCCGTGATCGACGGCACGACCGACACCGTGGTGGCCACCGTCCCGGTCGGCTCCACCCCCTACGGCATCGTCGTCGTCGGCGTCCCACAACCGCGCACCGTCACCTCGGTGCGCCCCGACTCCGGCCCCACGGCCGGTGGTACCTCCGTCACCGTCACCGGCACCCACCTGACCGGCACCACCGCCGTCGTGTTCGGTACGACCCCGGCCGCCGCGTTCACCGTCGTCGACGACACCACCCTCATCGCGACCGCGCCCCCCGGCGCACCCGGCACCGTCGACATCACCGTGTCCGGCCCCGGCGGAACCAGCGCCGGCTCGGCCGCCGACCGCTACACCTACGTGCCCGCCCCCACGGTCACCGCGGTGAGCCCGAACTCCGGCCCCGACACCGGCGGCACGGTGGTCACCGTCACCGGCACCGACCTCGCGGGCACGACCGGCATCACCTTCGGCCCGGGCCGCCCCGCCACCGCCGTGACCTGCACCGCCACCACCTGCACCGCGACCGCGCCGCCCGGTCCGGCCGGCCAGGTCGACGTCCGGGTGACCACCGCCGGCGGCACCAGCGCGACCGTGCCGGCCGACCACTACACCTACATCGCGAGCGCGGCCGACGTGTCGGTGGTGCTCCAGGCCAACGGCGTCGGCGGCCTGTTCGGCGCCCACATCGACTACACCGTCACCGTCACCAACCGGGGCCCGAACGCACTCGCCTCGGCGACCGTCACCGCGCCGCTGCCGTCGCCGATGACCGCGACCTCGCCGGACTGCACGGTGGCCAACCGCACGGTCACCTGCACGGTCGGCCCGCTCGCCAAGGGCGCGGCCACCACCCGCCACTTCACCGCCCCGATCGACCTGCTCAATCTGGGCCTCGGCTACGAGGTCACCGCGAGCCGCACGGCGAGCACACCCAACGACCCCAACCCGGGCAACAACACCTCGTCGGCATCGTGCACGGTGATCACATCACTGCTCATCCTGTGCTCGTGAGCACCGGGCACCGCGCACCGGGCACCGCGCACCGGGCACCTGAGCACCTGAGCACCTGAGCACGCGTACTCGCGTGCACGTGAACTTCCAACCACCGACCACCAACCACCGACCACCAACCACCGACCACCAACCACCGACCACCAACCCTTGCGGCGGACCGGAAATCCGGTCCGCCGCAGCACATCCCGGCCCATCTCGGCGCGTCCGGGATACGCCGACCGCGAACGTGATGATTTCCGCTGTCCCGGGACGCGCGGCGCGGTGATGATGGGCCCTCGCACGTACGACCCGAACTCGACCACCCGCGCAGGTTCGGGCGGCCCGACCGGCTCGCGGCCGGCGGCCGCGACGCGTGTGTCGGGATCGAAGGAAGCATGCTCGCAAGACACCTGGAAGTGACCGCATGAACCCCTCCCCGACCCCACCGGACCGGGACCCGCACGACCACCCACCGACCGCCGCCGGCGACGCGCCCGCCACGACCGCCGCCGAGCCCGTCCTCTCCATCCCCATGGACCTCCCGCACGACCCGGTCGAACCCCCCGACGAACGGGAGCGGTCCACCGGCGTCACGCCGATCGAGCTGTTCTTCGACCTCGTCTTCGTCTTCGTACTCACCCAGGCCACCCACCAGGTGGAGTCCCATCCGGGCTGGTCCGGCCTGTTCCAGGGGATGTTGCCGCTGGCCGCGCTGTGGTGGATGTTCGGCGCGTTCAGCTGGCTGACCAACGCGGTGCGGCCCGACGCGGTGGCGCATCGGCTGCTGCTCGCGCTGACCATGACCGCGTTCTTCGTGATGGGCCTGGACCTGCCGTACGCGTTCGACCCCGACGGCTGGGCGTTCGGACTCGCCTTCCTCGTCGCGGTCGGGATGCACGTCGCGCTGTTCCTGACCGCCGCCGAGCCGTCGGCCCGCGCCGGGATCCTGCGGCTTGCCCCGTTCAACGCGGTCGGCGGCGTACTGATCCTGGTCGCGCCGCACCTGTCCGACGTCGGGACCTGGGTGTGCTGGGCCGGTGCGGTGACGGTGTTGTACCTGTCGATGGTGATCGGCCGGATCCGCGGATTCGTGGTCGAGCCGCACCACTTCGTGGAGCGTCACGGCCTGATCATCCTGATCGTGCTCGGCGAGTCGGTCGTGGCGGTCGGCATCGGTGCGGGCGGGCGACCGGTCGACTGGAAGCTCGCGGGGGGCATCCTGCTCGGCATCGCGGTCGCCACCGGCATCTGGTGGACCTACTTCGGCGGTGACGACGAACGCACCGTACGGGCCATGTCCGAGGCGTCGGTGGAGCGCCGGCAGATGCTCGGCTATGTGGCGTTCGGCCTGGCCCACGCGGTGATGATCGCCGGCATCGTGCTGGTCGCGGCCGGCATCTCGGACGGCATCCACCACCTGGGCACCGACACCAACCGCTGGTGGCTGGGCACGGGCGTGGCCGTCTTCCTGCTCGGCCACGCCTGGCATCGCCACGTACTCGGCACCGGATCGATCGCGGCGCGGATCGGCGCGGCGATCGTGGTCGTACCACTGACCGCCCCACTGGCCGGCGCCGGTTGGGCCACGCTCGCCACCGCCACGGCCGTACTCGCGGCCATGACCGTGGCGGACCATCTCCTCCAACTCCGCATGGCACTCCCGAGCGAGGCGCGGGAGCCCCGGGTGCCCCGGGAGCGGCAGCCGACGGCGACGACCTGATCCGACCGACCCGCGCCACCACCGCAGGCGCACGACAACGGGGTGTGCCCGAGCCGAAGCCCGGGCACACCCCGCCGTCGTCTTGTCCGGTCGAATCGAACCCCTGTCGTCCGGATCAGATCTTCGTCGTCCGGATCGGATCACACCCCGGTCGCCCGGATCGGACCTCGACCGTTCGGATCACACCTTCACGGTGTCCAGATCCGGGTCCCGGTCCGGTCGCCGAGGCGCATTCGCGTCCACCGGCGCCGCGTTCGCGTCGTCGTCCCCGAGGTACTTCCGCAGCCCCTCGCCCTCCACGTCGACGTTCGGGATCAGCCGGTTCAGCCAACCCGGCAGCCACCACGCGGACTTGCCGAGCAGGGCCAGGACGGCCGGCACGATCGTCATCCGGACCACGAAGGCGTCGAACAGTACCGCCGAGGCGAGACCGAAGCCGATCATCTTGACCATGGAGTCGGGTGCTCCGATGAAGCCGGCGAACACCCCGATCATGATCAGCGCGGCAGCGGTGACCACCCGGGCCCCGTGGCGGAATCCGCTGACCACGGCCTGTCGGGGGCTCTCGCCGTGGACGTACGCCTCGCGCATCCCGGTGACGAGGAACACCTCGTAGTCCATCGCCAGGCCGAACACGATGCCCACCAGGAAGATCGGCATCATGCTCATGATCGGCCCGGTCTGGTCGACCCCGATCAGGCCGCCGAGCCAGCCCCACTGGAACACCGCGACGACCGCGCCGAGCGAGGCCACCACCGAGAGCAGGAAGCCGCCGGCCGCCTTGATCGGCACCAGGACCGACCGGAACACCGCCATCAGCAGCAGGATCGCGAGGCCGACGACCAGGGCCAGGTACGGCAGCAGCGCGTCGTTCAGGCGCTGGGAGAAGTCGATGTTCAGCGCCGGTCCGCCGCCGACCAGGGTCTCGGCACCGGTGCGGGCCTTGGTCTGATCCGCCGTGTCGCGGATCGCGTGCACCAGGTCCTTGGTGGCGTTGCTGCTGGGCTTGGAGTTCGGCGTGACCTCGATGATGGCGGTGTTGCCCGCCTTGTTGAACGTGGCCTCGCCGACCGAGGCGATGCCCTTGACCTTGCCGAGCGCCTGGGTGACCTCGGCCGCGGCCTCCTTGCCGTTGTTGCTCTTCGCGGCGTCGACGACGACCAGGAGCGGTCCGTTGAAGCCGGGGCCGAAGCTCTCGGTCAGCAGGTCGTAGCCGCGGCGCTGGGTGGTGTCGGTCGACTTGACGCCGTCGTCCGGCAGGCCGAGCTGCATGCTCCCGACGGGAATCGCGAGGGTGCCCAGGCCGAGTACGGCGATCACGAGCACCCGGATCGGGTGGCGCAGCACGAACCGGGCCCAGCGGGTACCCATGTTCGGCTTCTCCGCGGCCCGTCGGTGCACGCTGCCGCCCTCGGCGGCCTCGGCGGCGAGCAGTTCGGCCTTCCTGCGGGCCTTGCGGCCGAAGATGCGCTTGCCCGCGAAGCCCAGGATGGCGGGGACGAAGGTGAGCGCGACCAGCACGGCCACCGCCACCGTCCCGGCCGCGGCCAGGCCCATCTCGGTCAGCATCGGGATGTTGACCACCGCGAGGCCGGCGAGCGCGACGATCACGGTGAGGCCGGCGAAGACCACCGCGGAGCCGGCGGTGCCGACCGCGCGGCCGGCGGCGTCCTCGGGTTCGTGGCCCTTGGTGAGTTCGTTGCGGTAGCGCGAGACCACGAACAGGGCGTAGTCGATGCCCACGGCCAGGCCGAGCATCATGGCCAGGGTCGAGGTGGTGGGGGAGAGGTCGAACACGCCGGCCAGGGCGGTGATGGAGCCGACGCCGACCGCGACGCCGAGCAGCGCGGTGAGGATCGGCAGACCCGCCGCGACCAGGCCGCCGAAGGTGATCACGAGTACGACGGCCGCGATCGCGATGCCGACGATCTCGCCGTTGCCCGGACCGGAGTCGTCCTGGAGCGCGTCGCCGCCGACCTCCACGGTCAGGCCCGCGTCGCGGCCCTTCTGCGCGGCGTGCTTCAGGTTGTCGCGGGTGGCGTCCTTCAGCGTGTCGCCGGAGACCTGGTAGGACACCGCGGCATAGGCCGTGGTGTGGTCCTTGCTCACCGTGCCCGCGGTGAACGGGTCGTCGGCGGCGGCCACCTGGTCGCTGCCCTTGAGCGCGCCGACGACCTGGTCGACGGCCGCCTTGTTCTTGGCGGAGTCGATCTGCTGGCCGGCGGGGGCGCGGAAGACGATCCGCGCGCTCGCGCCGTCGGCCGCCGCCTCGGGCATGCGCTCGCCGAGCAGGTCGACGGCCTTTTGCGCCTCGATGCCGGGGACGGTGAACGGCTTGGCGGCGGGGGCGGACGCGTTGGCGGCGCCGAACCCGACGAGGGCGATGATCGCCACCCAGAGCAGGACGACCAGGCGCCGCCGCCGGAAGGCGCTCCGGCCGAGTCGATACAGGAAAGTGGCCATGAAAGGGGTCTCCAGGCTCATGCGAGTCGGGACTGGACGGGGCGGGACGTGTGCCATCGACCCGGACGACACGTGTCGAAACCGCCGGGTTGGATGCGCGTGACGGAAAGGCGAAAAAGAGACAGGGGCAGGTGAGGGCATGCGCGAGCAGGTCGCGGGCCCGTCCGGCCGAGCATTTCTACTAGCCGGACAGTAGAAAGTATTCACCGCGATCAACCCCGCGGACGTCCTTCGGAGGTTCTGGCCGCGCGTACTACGTGGGGCGTAGTTTCTACTGGCCGTACAGTAGAAATAGGTTTTGAAGCAGGTCCGGGAACCGGATCGCGGTGGTGGGTCTCGGCAGCAGGTGGGGTGCGGGGCGCGAAGGTGTTCACCGCCACCGGGGAAGGATGCGCGCGTGACCGGTCAACGAGGCGACACCCGGCGCCGTGTCCGGGATGCCGCACTGACGCTGTTCGCCGAGCGGACCTACGGCGCGACCCGGCTCCAGGACATCGCCGACGCGATGGGCGTGACCAAGGCCGCCCTCTACTACTACTTCCACACCAAGGAAGAGATCCTCGCCGACCTGGTCGAGCCGGCCGTCGAGGAGTTGGAGGCGATCCTCGACCGGGCCGAGGGGCACGGCTTCTCGCCCGCCGCGACCCGTGATCTGCTCGTCGCGATGGGTGAGTTGTACGCGCGGGATCGGCGCCTGCTCACCGTGCTGATGTTCGACCGCACCTTCCGGGCCCAGCCCGTGCTGGGCACGCGGGTGCTGGCCTGCCGGCGGCGTACCCAGCGGGCGTTGAACCGGAGCGGCGCCGAGGACACGATGGTCGGCGAGGTGCGGGCGCTGGCCGCGCTGGCCGCGCTCACCGTTCCACTGGCCGCGCTGGAGGGGTACGAGGACCTGCGGCCGCTGGTCGGGCCGTCGGTCGCGGCCGCGTGCGCGGTGCTGGGGATCCGGCCGCCGCGGGCCCGGGCGGTGGCGGCCGTCGGCTCGACGGTTTCGGAGTAGCCGGGCGCCGGATCGGCGCGGGGTGTGGCTGTGACCGGGTGGGCCGTGTCTGTTCCGTTCCGTTCCCTTGCCTTGCCTTGCCTTGCCGTCGGTTCCACCGGTTCTCGGCCGCGGTCTCGGCGTAATGCCGGTGGCCGATTCCGGTTGGCGCAATAAGGTTCGGCGTCATGGACGTGACGCCGCTTTCCGTGTCGGCCTTCGTGGTTGCCGCCGTCGCGGTCATGTGGCTCGCGGCGTTGGCCGACGCGAACCTGAAGGCGCGGGAGACGCGGGAGACGCGGAAGTCGAGGGCCCCGCTCGGGCACGACCGTCGGGCCGCCGGTTGGGACCCGTGCCTCGTGTACTGGGATCCGCTGCCGATGGCCCACCACGCGCTCGACGCCGTCGGCGGCGGCCTCGGCGACGGCCGCCGGTTCGGCAACGCCCGCTGGGTCGACCGGAGTTGGCTGAGTGTCCCGGGCCCCTTCTTCATCGGCGCGGGCGATGTGGGCCCGGGTGGCCGGGTGGCCGCCGCCCATCTCCTGGCCGACGACGGGCGTCGGGCCTTCGTGCACCGCCAACCCCGCACGCCGCGCGAGGTGTGCGACCTCCTCGGCGTGGCCGCCGCCGGGCCGGTCGGCGGCTGTGGGTGGGACGGGGACGAGCACTGGACCCCGGCGGCGGTGCGCGCCTGGTGGGCCGATCGGGATCGGGTCCGCGCGTGGATCGACGCCCGTCTCGCCGATCCCGATCCGGCGCATCACGACCCCGCGACGCTGCGGGCGTTCGCGGCACATCTCGACCACGGCCTCGAGGACTATCTGCGCGGGTACCTGTTCTGGCTGATCACGGGCCGTCAGCCGACCCGGCACGATCCGCTGCCGCCGCTGTGAGGCGCGGGCTCACGCGACGTACGTCTGCGGCCGGATGTCGTTCGGATCCCGGGAGGCGGGCCGGGTGAAGCCCATCTCGGGGGTGGGCGAGACGCGGGAGCCGGTCACGCCGGCCTCGGTCGACCGGTCGGCCCGGGCGTCCGGTTCGGCCCGGCTCGCCGACGGTGAGGGTGTGGTGGTCGAGCCCGGTCGGGGTCGACGGGCGCTCCTCATCGATTCCCCTCGGCGGCGACCAGACGATCGATCGCGGCGACGACATGCGCGGCGTGCGCCCGTACCTGCGGCCGGAGTTCGTCCCATCGATCCCGTTCGATGCCCAGGTAGCCGGCCCTGGCCCGGGCGAGCGGCGCCCGGTGCTCGGCCGGGAGTCGCCCGAGTGCCCAGTCGGCGGCCCGGTCCTTCGACTCGATCGCGCCGGTCGCGAGGGTGGTCCAGATCCGGGCCAGGGTCAACAACACGTTGCGGGTGTCGGATTCGAGTTCGTCGAGCAGGTCCGGGATGCCGGCGACGACGGCCCGTTCCAGGTCCCGATGGGGAACCGGATCGAGGACTTCGTGCGGTGCCGGGCCGAACAGCGCGACCCCGCCCGCCGACACCATCGTGAGCAGTGGCGCGAGGTCCGGATCCACCGTCGGCCCGGGCGTCTCCCCACGCTCGTACGCCTCGCGCAGCCACTCCCCGTACTGGAACTCGCGGCGCGGCGGATACCGCCACGGCCGCACCTCGTCGTGCACCACGACGGTCAACTCCACGGGTCGCGCGGGCCCGCCCCGCGCCCGCGTCCCGGAGATCGCCAACAGCCCGTCCACCAGCGCCCGCCGCTGCCCGAGGGTGGTGGGCCGGTGCACCACGACCAGCACGTCGAGATCACTGTCCGGCCGCAACCCACCCGCCACGGCCGACCCGTGCGGGTACGCCCCGACGACGTCGTCCCCCAACGCCGCCCGCACCAGTCGAACGACACCGTCCCAGCCATCCGCGGCGTTCATCGAGGATCCTCCGGTTCGGGCTCGGCGTGTTGTTCCACGGCGCTTCGGGCGTAGCGGTCCCGTGGGCCCGGGTGCGGCGCGCGGCGCCGGGCCGTCACGCCGGTAGCCATACCTGTGCGTATCTTCCCATCATCGCCGGTGGTGCCGACCACGCGCTGATGGGGAAGGGTGCAGGGCATGGAGCGTTCCGAGCTTGCGACAGTGCCGCCGTGGCGGCGCACCGGTGTTGGGCACTTTCCACATGCCGCCATGGTGCGGGGGGTGTGGTGGGTGCTGCGCCTCAATGTCTTTCCGGATCATCCGATGTTCACGCTGTTCGTCGACGGTGCGCGGCGTTTCGACTTCGACGACTCCCCGCCGTACTGGGACCTTTGGGTCGAACCGAAGGCTCCGCCGCTGCCGGCCGAGGCCGTCGAGGCGGCGTTGGCGCCCGTGCGGGACTTCGTGGCGTACGGCAGCGAGGTGGGGCGTCCGTGCGACAACCTCTTCTGTTGCGGATGAGGCCCGGATGCCCGCCGTTCGGCCGCTTCGGCGATC
The DNA here is from genome assembly GCF_003967355.1 of Embleya hyalina. Taxonomy (GTDB): domain Bacteria; phylum Actinomycetota; class Actinomycetes; order Streptomycetales; family Streptomycetaceae; genus Embleya; species Embleya hyalina. The sequence continues at coordinate 251,511 of NZ_BIFH01000016.1, forward strand.
CGGCGATCCGGTGATTCGGTGATTCGGTGATTCGGCGAGTGGGCGCGGGAGTTCAGACCACCCGGACGTCCACGCCGAGGTCGCGTAGCCGCTCGACCGCCTCGGTCGGGGCGTCCCCATCGGTGATCACCATGTCGAGGTCGGTCACCGGACAGACGTGACCGAGGCCGGTACGGCCGAACTTGGCCCCGGCGCAGACCGCGACGATCCGCTGCGCCGAGGCGATCATCGCCTGTTTGACCGGGATTTCGTCCGGATCGTGGGCGGTCAGCCCGTGCTCGACGGAGATGCCGCAGACGCCGAGGACGGCGGTGTCCACCCGCAGCGTGCGCAGCGAGTTCTCGGTCAGGGGGCCGCTCAGGCTGAGCGCGCCGGGTGTGCTCCGGCCGCCCGGGACGAGCAGGCGTACGTCGGGCGCGTCGCCGAGGACCCGGGCCGCGTGCAGGTCGAGCGGGACGACGGTGACCCGGCGGCGGGCCAGGACGCGGGCGATGGCCAGGTTCGTGGTGCCGCTGTCCAGGATCAGCGATTCGCCGTCGGTGACGAGCGAGTCCAGCTCGGCGGCGATGCGGCGCTTGCTCTTGGTCGCCTCGTGCTCCCGGACACCGAAGGGCGGTACCTCGCCGCGCAACATCAGGCTTACCGCGCCGCCCCGTACCCGCCGCAGCACACCGCGCTCGGCGAGTTGGTCGAGGTCGCGACGGATGGTCATCTCGGAGCAGCCGGTCTCCTCGGCCAGCTCCGCGACCGTAACGCGCTCCGTCGTACGCATACGTTCGATGAGCGTTTGTTGACGTTCCGCACTTTCCATGCGTTCAATCAAACGTATCGGATGTTCGAAAGTCAACGAACGGAGCGCCCATGGGTACCCGATGGATCGTCTTCGACTTCGGCGGGGTCATCTGTGTCCCGCCTTCCGACGCGGCGAGCGAGGCCCTGGCCGGTGTCGTCGGGGTCACGGCGGCCGAGTTGTGGCCCGCGTACTGGCCGGATCGCGTCGACTACGACGCGGGCACGCTGGATGCCGCCGGGTTCTGGAGCGGGGTGTGCGCCCGGTTGGGCCGTCCGACGCCGGACTCGGCCCGGGTCGACGTGCTGGTGGCCGCCGACCTCGCGATCTGGATGGACATGAACCAGGACACCCTCGACCTGTTGGCCGAGTTGGCCGGACCCGCGGGCGGCGCCGACCCCGGTCTCGCGCTGCTCTCGAACGCCCCGATCGAAATGGCCCGACACCTCGAGGAGCAGGACTGGTCGCGACTGTTCCGGCACCGGGTGTTCAGCGCGGACCTGGGCCTGGCCAAGCCCGACGCGCGCATCTATCTCCACCTGTGCGAGCGGCTCGACGCGCGCCCCGACCAACTGCTGTTCATCGACGACCGGCCGGAGAACCTGACGGCGGCCCGGGCCCTGGGCATCGAGACCCTCCACTACACGGACACTCCGACGCTGCGCGCCGACCTCGCCCGGATCGGGATCACCGTTGCCGCTTCGCCGCACCTGTAGCGTCCCCGAACCCGCCGGGGTCGCCGGGCCCGATGCGCTTCGGGAAGCGGGCGCGCATCGGGGCCCGGCGTGGGCGGGGTCGACTACAGGCGGGGGTCACGCCTGCTTGGCTTCGATTTCCAGGACGATGGTGATCTTGTCGCCGACCGCCGCGCCCGCCGCACCGCCGGTGACGCCGAAGTCGCCGCGGCTGATCTCGGTGGTGGCGGTGAAGCCGGCGACCGGGCTACCGTCGAAACCGGTGCCGAAGCCGTTCAGTTCGAGTTCGAGGGTGACCTTCTTGGTCACGCCGCGCAGCGTCAGGTCGCCGTCGACCTGGTAGACCAGCGCGGACTCGGCACGCAGACCGGTGGAGGTGAAGGTCAGCGTCGGGAACCCGTCCGTGTCGAGGAAGTCCTCGTTGCGGATGTGGTCGTCGCGCATCTTGTTGTTGCTGTTGACCGAAGCGGTCTCGATGGAGGCGGTGACCGAGGACTCCAGCGGGTTCTCGGCGGTGACGATCGTGCCCTCGAAGGTGTCGAAGCGCCCGCGGACCTTGGCGACACCGAGGTGACGTACCGAGAACGAGACGTCCGAGTGGACCGGGTCGATGGTCCAGCTGCCCGCGATGTAGCCGGGGATGGTCTCGACGGAGGTGGTCATGGGAACTCCTTGGGAAGCACTGCGATGGGGTGGCCGGCCCGCCGCGATGTTCCGCGCCGGGTTTGTTGAACGCTCAGCAACATAGCACCAGTAAGTTGAGGATTCAACAAGTCTTATGCTGTTCCCATGAACGACGACGATCGGCTGACCACCTCCGAGCGCGAGATCTGGCGGTCGTACTTCACCGGGACCAGGGAACTCGCCGCCCATCTGGACCGGCGGATGCGGCGCGAGGCGGGCATGCCGATGACGTACTTCGAGATCCTGGGCCTGCTCGCCGAATCGCCGGATCGTCGGATGCGGATGAGCGAACTGGCCGCCGCGTCGTTGTCGTCCAGTAGCCGACTGTCACACGCCGTGACCGCCATGGAGAAGTCCGGATGGGTCTCCCGGGGCCCCGCCGAGGGGGATCGGCGGGGCTGGGTCGCACATCTGACCGACGCGGGTCTGACCGCCCTGGCGGAGGCCGAGCCGACCCACGCGGCCACCGTGCGGGAGCACGTGTTCGACACGTTGACGCCGCGCCAGGTGGCCTCGATGGCCGAGATCGGCCGCACCATCCGGGACGGCCTGAGCGGGGTCTGCGCGAGCGCCCGGGCGGAGGCCGCGGGGGTGGACGGATCCGAGGTCGGGGCCGGGGACGGAGCCGGGGACGGTGTCGGCGTTGGTGGTGTCGGTGTCGGGATGGAGGAGATCGACACCGGGATGGACTGTCCGCTGGACGGCGCCGAATAGACCGGGGCGGGCGGGAGCGGGAGACGCCGGGCGTTCCCGCGCCGACCCCTACCCGTCCGCCGCCCGCGTGCCGATCACGACCGTGGCGTACAACTCCTCCGACTCGACCACCCGCGTACGCAGGCCGGCGGTCCGGAACACCTCGACCGTGCGCGCCGTCTGCCGCTCGCTGGTCTCGACCAGCAGTCCACCGCCGGGGGCGAGCCAATCCGGCGCCGCCGCGGCGACCCGACGCTGGACGTCCAGACCGTCCGAGCCGCCGTCCAGCGCCACCCGGGGTTCGTGGATCCGGGCCTCCGAGGGCAGCAGTTGGATGTCCTCGGTGGGCACGTACGGGGTGTTGGCGATCAGGACGTCGATCCGACCGCGCAGCGAGGCGGGCAACGGTTCGTACAGGTCGCCCTCGTACACCCGATCCGCCGCGACGTTGCGCCGTGCGCACCGCACCGCGGCCGGGTCGATGTCGGCGGCGTACACCTCGACGCCGGCCACCTCGGCCGTCACGGCCGCGCCCAACGCGCCCGAGCCGCAGCACAGGTCGACCACGACCGCGCCCGGACGGGCCAGCGCGACGGCCTGTTCGACCAGGAACCCGGTACGCCTGCGCGGGACGAAGACGCCCGGATCGACGGCGATCCGCAGGCCGCGGAACTCGGCCCAGCCGAGCACGTGTTCCAGCGGGAGGCCGGCCACCCGGCGATCCACCATCGCGGCGAGTTGGGCCGGATCGACGGCGGTGGAGACGAGCAACCGCGCCTCGTCCTCGGCGAATACACAACCGGCGGCGCGAAGCGTGGCAACGATGGGTGCCATCGAAGACATCGAGGAAGTCGAGGACATCGGGAACGGTGCGGCGGAGGAATCCGACATGAGAGCCTTGGAGCCTTTCGGGATGCCGAAGGGTGCTCTCGCGGGCTCACCTAAGCCGGGGAGGCCGCACGGTCGTGGAAGGAGAGCACCCGACCTGACACAGCGGTAATGGGTCCCACCTCCTCGACGTCGAGTCCGATCCGCGCCCCGAACCGGGCGCGGCGGCAACACTACCCGACGGGGATCGGCGCGTCCGCCGGGGTTCCATCGGGCACGCCGTCGGCCCTGCCACGCACGCGCCGGTCGACCGGCCGCCGGACCCTCGAGACGTGGAACGCGTCTTCCGCCGCAGCGAGGGCAACCCGCTGTTCGTCGAGGCGCCGGCGCGCACCCGAGTCGAGCCCGACGCGGACACCGCCGCCGAAACCCCGGCCCCGCTGCGCGAGTTGCTGTTGACCGGCGCACACCGCGTCGACTCGCCCGACCGCGCGGCCGTCGCCGGAACCACCGTCGGCCACGCCCTCCTCCACACGATCAACGCCGTCGACACCGCGACCCCCACCCGAATCCCGGGCACGGCGCCACCGACATCGACGACGCGCTGCGCGCCGTGATCGACGCTCGGCTGCCGATCCCGATCGGCGACGGCTACGGCTTCCGGCGCACGCTGATCCGCGACGCGGTCCACCACGATCTCCTCCCGGGCGAGCGGATCCGGCTGCACACCCGGCGCGCGCGGGCGCCGACCGCCGGCCCCGCGCCCGCCCCGGAGGGCCGGGCCGCCGCCGAACCGGCCGCGCACCGGTACGCCGCCGGGGACCGGCCCCGCGCCTTCGCCACCGCCTGGCGCGCGGCGGGCGCGGCCTACGCCTACGCCGAGCGGCCGGCCATGCCGGAACGTGTCCAGGACCTGTGGGACGCCGTCCCCGCCCCGGTCGGGGATCCCGGTGCTCGAACCCGCCGCCGACACGGCCGCCCACGGCGGCGCCGCGCTGAAACCCTGCTCACCGAGGCCCTGCACCTGCCCGACCCGGCCCGGGACCCCGCGCGGGAACACACCGGCGGGACCCGCTCCCCGACCTGGAGCGCACGGTGGGCCCAGCCACCGCCGACGAAGCGCTCGCCGAGACGATACGCGCACCGTCCGCCCGAGCCGAAATCCACGCCGCCATGGCCCAACTCCGCACACCCGCCGCCAAGTTGCCCACCACAGGCCACCTCCAGCAGCGCACCAACGGACATTCGAGCCCGAGGCCGGTCTGCCCACACGCCCTGAACGCGGCAACGGCGTCCCTGACCACGGGAACCCGAACAACGGCCGCCACGGCCCCAGGCTCACGACACGAGGCGCGCAGGCTCACCGCGCCGCACACCGCAACCGATTCCCCAATATCAACAACCCTCACAGCCCGTCCGGCGTTTGAGGACCCCGAGCAGCCCTCGGCCCACGACCCGAGACGCGCGGGCCCATCGAGCCCGTACCGCAGCCGACTTGCCGGCCGCACCAACCGCCCTAGCCCGTCCGGCGTTTGAGGACGCCAAGCGGCTCCGGGCCCACCACACGAGGCGCGCGGGCCTATCGAGCCCGCACCGCAGCCGACCTGCCAGCCGCACCAACCGCCCCAGCGCGTCCGGCGTTTGAGGACACCAAGCGGCCTCCGGGCCCACGACGCGAGGCGCGCGGGCCCATCGAGCCCGTACCGCAGCCGACCTGCAGGCCGCACCAACAGCCCCAGCCCGTCCGGCGTTTGAGGACGGCAAGCCACATCGGGTTCACCTCACGCGCACCGGGCCCGGGCCCACCCCTACGGCCACCGATGCCCCGCCGCACCGCCGTCCCAACCCCGCGGCCGACCCCGAGCATCCAACAGGTCCTCCACGAACTCCGGCACCCGCAGCCCACCACCCTCGGCGCTCCGCGCACTCGCACCGGCCACCCCCCGCCGACGGTCGATCGACCGGACGTTCTCCCACGCCCAAGCCTCCGTCCCCGCCATGCGATGGTGCATCGCCGAAACGCAGCGCGTCAGCACCAGATCGGCAGCCGGATCCGCCAACGCCGTCGCGCTCCCGCCGCCCTGCAACTCCCGGCGCGCGCTCAGGAAGTCGGCCACCCGATCCTGAATCCGCGCGGCCACCGCCGATTCCGCATGCGCGCGTCCCACATGCTCCGTGTACGCGAGCACACCGACCAGGTCGGTGGCCACATCCGCCCCGCGACCGGCCCCGGAACCCGCACCCACCCCGCCGCCACCGACCGCACTGTCCCGCGACGCGTAGTAGTCGCTGGTCCAGGAAACCACGTCCGCCTGCGCGTTGCGCACATCGTCGTACGCCGCACCGTCCCGAATCACCACCGCCAGTTCCCCGCCCGCCATGTACTCGTCCAGCAGCAGACACGGGAACTGCCCGCAGGCGAACCGCCGATGCCGCACATACGCCTCGACCCCACCGGGGTGATCCCGCCCCGCCGTGCGTGGCCCGCCCGGAGGGTGTGGCAACACGTGTCGCAGGGTCTCCACGCCCTCGACCACGAAACGCTCGCGCCAGTCCGCACTCATGGCCGGATACACCCGCCCCAGGATGTCCGCGAGCGCGCGCGCCATCGGCCCGGCGGCGGGATCGGCGCGACCCGTGCGGTACACCGGCTCGACCTGATCCATCAGGTGCTCCCGGCCGGTTGCGGTGCGTTCGTCCGGTTCGGCGTAGCGGTCGTGCGTGAGGAACTGCCAGGCGATGAACTGCGCGTACAGGACCAGCCGGTCGGGCTCGGCGTCGGGGTGCGTGTAGGCGGCGAGGTCCCCGAGCCGCGCGCCGACCAGCCGTTTCTCGGCGTCGGCGTGGTCGAGCAGGTCGTGGCGTCGGGCCCAGTCGAGCAGCCGGCATTCCGCTTCGGGCGCGTGCGGATTGCGGTCGAGAGCGAACGGCAGCGGTATTCGCGGGGGATGTGCCTCGACCATGGGGACTCCATTCGTCGTCGAAGGGTGGTGCGGCCCGGCGCTTCCGCGTGCTGCGAACCTTCCCGGCCACCACCGGCTCCCGAACGCGACGATGCCGGCGTCCGCGACTTCGCACACCGATATCGTCCTATTCGCCTCGCGGTGTTCGTCGATCTGCTATGGATCGCCCGAATCGCCGTCGTCGGAGCGGGTATCGACGCGAATGCCGGCGCCCCCGTCGGTCAGGACGGGAGCAACGCCCCTACCAGTTCCGCGAATTCCTCCGGCGTCAGGATCCGCACACCCAGTTGCTCCGCCTTGGTCCGCTTGGATCCGGCCTTGTCCCCGGCGACCACGAGCGCCGTCTTCTTGGACACCCCGGACGAGGCGGTGCCACCGGCGCGTTCGATCAACTCGTTCATCTCGTTGCGCGACAGCGTCGCGAGCGCACCGGTCATCGCCCCGGTCACCACGACGGCCATGCCCGCGAGCGGCCCGGCCTCGCCCGCCGATTCGTCCGCGGATGCCTCTGCCCCCGCATCCCCATCCGCACTCGTGCCCGGCACCACCCCGGGCTCGGTCATGTTCACCCCGGCCGCCACCAACTTGTCGATGACATCCGCGAGTTCGGCCAGTTCGGCGACGATCACCGCCGCCTTTCCGGGCCCGATCCCCTCGACCCGCGCCATCGCCTCCACGTCGGCCGCGCGGATCGCGTCCATCGTGCCGAAGTGGCGGGCGATCCGCCGGGACATCGAGCGCCCGGTCAACCGCACCCCCAGCGCGCACAACACCCGGTTCAGCGGCTTGACCCGAGCCTCCTCGATGCCCGCCATCAGCCGGTCGGCGATCTTGTCGATCCGGTCCAGCGCCAGGAACTGTTCGCGGGTGAGGGTGAACAGGTCGGCCACGTCGGCGACCGCGCCGGATTCGACGAGTTGCGTGACGATCCGGCCACCGATGCCCTCGATGTCGAGTTGGTCGCGGCCCACCGCGTACAGGATCCCGGCGTGCAGACCGCACGCGCGGCCCTGCGCGCACCGCCACCGCTGCTGCGAGGTGTCCACCTCGCCGCCGCACTTGGGGCACGCGGTGGGGAACTCGATCGGCGTCTCGGCGCCGGTGCGCGCGTGCACCAACGGGGCCTCCACGCGCGGGATGATGTCGCCCGCCTTGTACACGCTGACCGTGTCGCCGATCATCAGCCCGCGACGCTCGATGTCGGCCGGGTTGTGCAGGGTCGCGAAGCCGACGACGCTGCCGTCGATCTCGATCGGGTCCAGGATCGCGCGCGGCGCGATCACCCCCGTGCGGCCGACCGCCCAGTCGACCCCCAGGAGCCGGGTGATCTTGTGCACGGCGGCCATCTTGTACGCGATCGCCCAGCGCGGCGCACGCGTGCCGTTGCCGGCCTCGGCCTGGTCGACGGCGGCGTCGGCCTTGATCACCACGCCGTCGATCCCGAACGGCAACTCGGCCCGCAGCGCGGCGATTTCGTCCACCCCGGCCTGGACCTCGGCGATCGTGGCGCACACCCGGAGCCGCGCGGCGGTACGTCCGGTGGTGAGCACGCCCAGCGCCTCCACCCGGGCCATCACCGCCGAGTGGTCGGCGGTGCGCAACTCGGCCGCGAACGTGCTCTCGTCGTCGGGCAGCGGCAGGGCCACATAGCCGAAGAAGGTCATCGGGATCACGTACGGCCGGTCCTTGGCCCGCAGCGTGCCGGCCGCGCCGCCGCGCGGATTGGCGAACACACTCGCGCCGTACTCCCGGCGGATCTCGTTTGCCGCCTCGAACTGCGCGGTGGTGAGCAGGACTTCGCCGCGCACCTCGATCGAGACCGGTTCGGCCAGCCGCTCGGGCAGACCGACGATGGTGCCGATCGCGTGCGAGACGTCCTCCCCGGCGATGCCGTCGCCGCGGGTGATCAGCCGGTCGAGCCGGCCCTCGCGGTAGCGCACCGCGACGGCGAGGCCGTCCATCTTCGGCTCGACCGTCAGCGCCGCCGGCGCCCGCCCCAGCCGGCGCTCCAACGACGCGGCCCACGCGGTCAGCCCCTCCGGGGCGAACACGTTGTCCAGGCTCAGCATCGGCACCGTGTGCGGCACCTCCCCGCCGGGCAGCGCACCCGCGGCGACCTTGCCCACGGGGGACTCGGCGACCGCGTGCTCGGGGTGCGTCCGCTCGTACGCCTCGATCCCGCGCAGCAGCCGGTCGTAGGTGTCGTCGTCGACGGTGGACTCGGCGCCGCCGTAGTAGGCCCGCGCGGCGTCGGCGACGGCCGCGACGGCCCGGGTGTACGCGTCGAAGTCGGCGAGAACGGCGGCCGGCGCCGGGGTGTCGATCATGCGTACATGCTCTCGAACGGCACCGACATCACCCCACGGGCACCTCCGCCGCCCCCGGCCCCGCCCGCAGGCCCGCCGTCAGGCTCAGCGTCACCGTGATCGACAGCCCCGCCATCACCACCATCGCGGTGGTCGGCGACGTCACCTGCGCGATCCCGCCCGCGAGCGACGCGCAGACCCCCTGCATCGCCACCATCCCGGACGAGTGCAGCCCCAGCGCCTGGCCGCTCAACTCGTCCGGCGTCATGGCCATCAGCCGCTCCTGGAACAGCAGGCTCGCCGAGTAGCCGACCGACGCGATCGCGACCACGACCAGCGCGAGCGGCAGCGCCGGACGCGTCACGAACAGCAGGTACGGCCCGGCGAGCAGCAGCAACATCGGCAGCCCGAGCCGGTGCCGCCACGGCCCCGGCACGAACCGGCCGCCGACCACGTCCCCGGCCAGCATGCCCAGCGCCGCCGCCGCGAACAGCAGTCCCGCGTGGTCGGGTTCGAGTGGGATGAACAACGACTCGCAGCCGACGACCAGCCCGTTGGGCACCCACAGCGCGAGGTAGACGTACCGGCGCGGCTTGACCGACCACAGCAGCGCGTTGTTGCGCCACGTCTCGGCCACCGACGGTCGACCGGCCGCGCGCGGCGGCCGAGCCGCCAGCCCGCACCGCGACACCACCGCCGCGAGCAGGTACAACCCGGCCCCCACCAGGAGCGTGCCGCGCGCGGACAGCGCGGTGACCAGCACGGCGCCGAGCGAGTAGCCGAGGATCTGTACCGTCCCGTTGCTCATGTTGAGCACCGACCGGCCGAGCAGGTAGCCGTCCCGGGGCAGGATCTCGTTCAGCAGCCCGAAACGCACCCCGCCTCCCACCGCGGCCACCGCGCCCTGGCCCAACACGATGGCGAACAGCGCCCACAGCGGCATTCCGGGCAGGGTCAACGCGGCCGTACCCAGGGCGAACATCAGGCCCGTCGCGGTCAACGCGGCCCGGGGCGGCAACCGGTCGGCCGCCGACATCAGCGCGGTCGCCCCCACCACTTGCGCGAGCGACCCGCCGAACATGCCGAGCGCGGCCAGCAGCGGCGAGCCCGTCCGGTCGAAGACCAGGGTGCCCAGGGCCAGTCCGCTCACCGTCATCGCCGCCAGATGGGCGGATGTGGCGGCGAACAACGGGGTGTACTCCGGTGTTCGGAACAGCTCTCGGTAGGTGCGCATGGCGAGAGCTTCGGGGCAGGTGGGGCCGGGGCGTTACTGTTTCGCCGGGAGGCGAAAGCATGGGGTGGTGGCAGGTCGACGCGGATACGCTCGCGGGGAGCCGCTTCACCGTTTCACCACTGGCCGAGGTCACCGCGACGCTGAAGACCCTGGAGCGCGGTACGGCCCGCCACCCCGGCGAGGGCGCCTGGTTGGCCGCGCACCTGCCCGCCTACCGGGCCCGGCTCGCCGCCGACCCGATCACCGCGCTGCTGCTGCGCGTCGGCTACGGCGGCAGTTGGAACGCCGACTTCCTCACGCCTCCGCCGACCCGCGATCCGGAGCCGGGCTTCGGCACGGAACTGGCGCGGGTCCGGGCCGCCTCCGCCGCCGACGCCCGGGCCGACCTGGAGGTGTCGATGGGCGGATCACTGCCGCCCGCGCTGCGGCGCGACGACCTCGCCGCCCGCGCCGCCGACATCCTGGACTGGGTCTGGACCGTGGTGGTCCGCCCCGACTGGCCGCGCCGCCGCCGGATCATCGAGGCCGACATCGTCGCCCGCACCGATCGACTCGGCCGCGGCGGCTGGGCGGCGGCGCTGGACGACCTGCGCCCGGGCATGCGCTGGCTGGGCGCGAGCCGACTGCGGATCAACGCGTACGACTACCCGCCGCGCGATCTCGGCCGTGCGCGGCTGTCGTTCGTCCCGGTCACCCCCGGGCGCGGCTGGGTGGCCTGGGACGAGGCCCGGCACTACGCGGTGATCTACCCCTGCTCCGGCGTCCTGGCCGACGGCCCCCGACCGGCCGGGGCCGATGCGCTGGCCCGCCTCCTCGGAGTGGGCCGGGCCGGCGTACTGGTCCGCCTGGACACGCCCAAGAGCACCAGCCAACTGGTTGCCCTCACCGGCCAGGGCCTGGGCTCGGTCGGCCGCCACCTGCGGATCCTGCTCGACGCCCACCTGGTGCTGCGCCGCCGTGCCGGCCGCTCCGTCCTGTACTACCGCTCCCCGACGGGCGAGGCCCTGATCGCCGCCCAGACACCACGATGAACGGGCGCCGGCCCCGACCCGGGCGATGCGGCGACACTCGCCCCCGCCGATACGCCACCATGGCCCGATGAGGATCGAACCCGTCACCCCGTTGGCGCCGCGCGGGATCCGGCACGTGGTACTCACCCAGCGCTGGAGCGAACTCACCTTCCTGCACTGGCCCGTGCCGCCCGCCGAGGTCGCCCCGCTGCTCCCCGAGGGCACCCGGCCCGACGTGCTCGACGGGGTGACCTACGTCGGCCTGGTCCCGTTCCGGATGGTCGACGTCGGCCTCCTGCGGCTGCCGCGCGTTCCGTGGCTGGGCACCTTCCCGGAGACCAACGTACGGCTGTACTCGGTGGACGGCGCCGGTCGTCGCGGCGTCGTCTTCCGCTCCCTGGAGGCCGCCCGCCTGCTCCCGGTGCTGACCGCCCGGGCCACGCTGCGCCTGCCCTACCGCTGGGCCCGGATGCGGATCGAGCGCGCCGGCGACCGGGTGCGCTACACCACCCGCCGGCACCGCGTCGAGGGCGCGCCGCACGCGGCGACGGTCGAGGTCCGGGTCGGACCGCCGGTGACCGAACCCGGGCCGCTGGAACACTTCCTGACCGCGCGTTGGGGCCTGCACACCCGCGTCGCCGGCCGCACCCTCTACCTGCCCAACGCGCATCCGCAGTGGTCGTTGCACCACGCCGAGGTGCTGCGCCTCGACGAGAACCTGATCGCCGCCGCCGGCCTCCCGAACGTCACCGGCGCCCCGACCAGCGTGCTCTACTCCCCGGGCGTGCCGGTGCGCTTCGGCCCGCCCGTCACGGTCGCCGCCGACGCCTGACCGGCACGATCGCGACACAGTTGGTGATCGCCCATTCGGTGTCCCGAGGTGAGCACGGCGAACACGGAGAACCGGCACAGGTTGTCCAGGACGGCGTCGCCGGGTACGAACGCCGGCCCGACCCCGGCGGTCAGCAGGGCGGACACGAACAGCGATGTACAGCCGAGCAAGAACCCGAACCCGAACCCGAACCCGGGCCCGAAACCCGCCCGGCCGGGACGAGCATGAAGAACACCGTCTCGATCCCCGCCGTGCGGCGCCCAGCGGCCGCAGTGCCGCGTTGATCGCGGACAGTACGCCGGCATGGCCGGCGCCTTGGAGTCGAGCCCGCCGCCGGTCGGTTCGGCCGGCACCACCGCGACCACGAACGGCGGCAGGACCGCGAAGATCAGCGGCGCGTCCCCCGAATGCGCCGCCGACCCCGGCGCCGGGGAGGCGAGCAGCGGCCACAGGAACATGGCCGGGCCGGTGACCGAGGCGACGGCCGGCACGATCGCGGTCCGCGGGGTGATCCGGATCGTGTTCGAGCGGTTGCCGGTGTCGACGGTGCTTATCCGGTCGTCTCCCTGTCCTGTACGGATTCCCGGGCGCGGTCATCGGCCGCCCGGACGTCGTGGCGGTGGCCGGCCGGACGTCGGGATCGCCCGCCCACCCGTCGCCGCCCCGCCCAGTGCCTCCTCGACATCGCCGACCGTCAACCACCGCGCAGCGCCGAGGTCTTGGCCACCTGCGGTGCGAACGCCAGCGATGACACCACCACTTCGGCGGTCGGGCCGTCCGCGATGAGGTCCCTCTCGGCCATCACCACCACCCGATCGGCGACCTGCGCCACGAACTCGACGTCGTGCGTGGCCAGGACGATTACCCGTCCCGCGTCCGCGAGTTCGCGCACCACCCGGACGAAGCGGAGCTTGGCGCGGTGGTCGAGACCCCGGGTGGGTTCGTCGAGCAGCACCACGTGCGGCGCCGCCACGAGTCGGATCGCCGGCACCAGTGCCGGCCGCTGCCCCTCGGAGACGCCGCGCGGGTGGACGGCGCCGTCGATACCCGGCGCGATGCGATCCAACAGCGCTCGGCACGCACCGGGTTCGGCGCCGGATTCCCGGTCCGCCTCGGCGCATTCCGCGTCGACCGTCTCCGGGTAGAGCAGGTCGCCTGCGGCACGGTGGAGGTCACCGGCGAGTCCGCAACCACGGCCGCGAACAGCACCTTCGTGGTCGCGCCGGCGATCCGCGAGCCGGGAAAAACCCCGCTCCTCGGCGCTGTTGTACCTGCGTACGTCCACGTCCACGTCCACGGCGTCGGCGGCGGCCTTCGGCGCCGCAGGCTCCGAGCGGGTGGCGGCCGGCGCCATGACCGTGTCGACGGTCGGGCCCCGGTCGGAGCCGGAGAAGGCCGGGAAACGGCTACGAGCACGGCGCCGCAGACCGCGACGCCGCCGGTCGGAAAGCCCGGGCTTCAGCGTGTAGTCCACGACAGCTGGAGCCCGCACTTCGTACGCACCCAGGTATTCCGACTCGCGGCGGCCTCGCGGCCACCGCCTACGGTTGCGGGTCGGCGCCGGATTTCGACCGGCTTCCCCTGGGTTTCGAATCATCAAGTTGTGAGGGTGCCGACACGGGTCGGCGAGCGGCGCATACGGAGCATTCCGTGCTTCGGATAACGGGACGGGAAGACGATTCGCCGTGCGGTTCGTCACGATCGTCGCCTCGCGCGACCGTCGGGCGGCCCGGAAGCGACCCGAACCACCGCTGCGACGTGGGACGTTCCCATCGCGTTCGGACGGACCCGCGAAGCCGCCCCGGGCGCACGGAAACCGATCGCCACGAAGTCGCCCACGGAGTCGATGCGTTGGGTCGGGTCGGGCGGTCGGTGGCGTGGTGGCGCGGTCCTTGGCCGGAAACGGCGTTTCTTCCCGCGCGCCCGAACTCGTAGAGTGCGGGACGTCGACACGCCGGGATACCGGTGTACCCGCGGTGTCCGTTGCGGACATCGCGACTCGATCCGGTCGCCCGCGTGGCGACCCGCGGTTCCGTAGCTCCCGTAGCATCCCGTTTTCCAGCCCCATCTCCGGTGGCAGGGGAAGTCCGGTGTGAATCCGGCGCTGACCCGCAACGGTGGTCCGTCGCTCCCGACGGCCAGCCCGAATGCCTGTCGTCGGAGCGTTTCGTCTCCCTTCCCCGTCGTGGTCCGCGGGGCGGAGCCCCAGCGCCCCGCGCGCCGGGACGGTGCCGCCGTCGGCGGTCCCGTTCGGCCGTACGGATCCGCCGGGTCCGCCGCGTCGTGGGCCCGGAAAGGCACCGTGATGACGCTCACCCGCCCCGGACGCCGGATGGCCGCGCTGTTCGGCGGACTGGCCCTGGCCGGCGCGACCGCCCTGATCCCGACCACCGCCGTGGCGGCACCGCCCACGAGCGACCCGACGCCCGCGGCGACCGCGTCCGTGCTCGCCGGCAACCGCACCCAGGCGGCGGCCGGTTGGCTGGCCCGGCAACTCGTCGACGGCGAGCGCTTCGAGACCACCTTCGACGGCGTGACCTACCCCGACCAGGGCCTGACCATCGACGCGGTCCTGGCGTTCGCCGCGGCCGGGGTCGCCGAACAGAACGGGGCCAAGGCCACCGCGTGGCTGGCCCGCCCGGAGATCCTGTCCGGCTACATCGGCGACGGCACCACCAACGCCTACGCCGGAGCCACCGCCAAGACCCTCCTCGCCGCCGAGGTGCGCCGCGTCGACCCCACCACCTTCGGCGGGGTGGACCTGCCCGCCCGGCTGCGCTCGCTCCAGCAGCCCTCCGGCCGATTCACCGACACCTCGCCGTGGGGCGACTACAGCAACGCCTTCAGCCAGTCCCTCGCCCTCCTGGCCCTGGATCGCACCCCGGCCGGCGCGCCCACCGCCGCGGTGGACTTCCTGGCCGGCGCGCACTGCGCCGACGGCGGATTCCCGCTCGACTACGGACAGCCGACGTGCACCAGCGACGCCGACTCCACGGCGATGAGCGTGCAGGCGCTGGCCGCCACCGGGCGACACCAGGAGGCGGCGGCCGGCCTGCGGTGGCTGGTCGCACACCGACTCCCGGACGGGGGATTCGGTACGCCCGGCGCGACCGCGTCGAACGCCAACAGCACGGGCCTGGCCGCGCAGGCGCTGCTGTCCGGCGGGCGCCTGATCCCCGGCCTGACCGCCCGTCACTTCCTGACCGAGCGTCAGGTCGGCTGCTCGGCCGACGCCGGCACGCGGGGCGCGATCGCCTACGACGCGGGCGGGTACAACCCGGCCACCGCGACCCGGGCCACCGCCCAGGCGGTACTCGGCCTGGCCGGGACCGGCTTCGCCGACCTGAGCAACGCGGGCGCCCGCCAAAACGCCCCCACGCTGCACTGCCCCGCCCCCACGAACTGACCCGAAGGGTCGGCCGGCCACCGTCGATCCGCCGATCGGACCGCCGGTGACCGCTCCGGGGGGCTCGGCCACCCCCGAACCCCCCGGAGCCCCGGCCACCCACCACCCGAACACCCAACACCCACCCCACCCGGACCCCCGCCCACCAAACTCGCACCGCCACACCCCCCGCAACGCAACCACCCACCCGGACCCAACCGGGGCACTCCGGCTCAACCACCCGCCCAGACCCCAACCGGTCCACCCCAGCTCAACCACCCGCCCGGTTATCGACCGGGACACCCCCGTTCAACCGCCAGCCCGGGCTACCGACCGGAGCACGTCGATACCCCGCTCGCCCGGTTACCGACCGGGCTACCTCGGCTCGACCGCCCGCCCGGGTTGCCGACCGGGGCACGTCGGCTCGACCGCCCGCCTGGGTCACCGGATCGGGGCGCGTCGGTGTGACTGGCTGCCGGGTTGCCGATCGGGGCACGTCAGTGCCCGCTCGCTCGGTTACCGACCGGGCTACTTCGGCTCGACCGCCTGCCCGGGTTGCCGATTGGGGCACGTCGGCTCGACCGCCCGCCTGGGTCACCGGATCGGGGCGCCTCGGCGTGACAGGCTGCCGGGTTGCCGACCGGGGCACGTCGGTACTCCGCTCGCCCGGTTACCGACCGGGTTGCCTCGGTTCGACCGCCTGCCCGGGTTGCCGATTGGGGCACGTCGGCTCGACCGCCCGCCTGGGTCACCGGATCCGGGCGCGTCGGTGTGACTGGCTGCCGGGTGGGTGACCGGGGCACGTCGGTACTCCGCTCGCCCGGTTACCGACCGGGTTACCTCGGTTCGACCGCCCGCCCGAGTTGCTGGATCGGGGCACGTCGGTGTGACTGCCTGCCGGGTTGCCGATCGGGGCACTCCGGCTCCAACCACCCGCCCAGGCCCCAACCGGTCCACCCCAGCTCAACCACCCGCCCGGTTAGCGACCGGGAGACCCCGGTTCAACCGCCCGCCCGGGTTACCGGATCGGGGCACGTCGGTGTGACTGCCTGCCCGCTCGCCCATCGGGGCACGTCGGCTCAACCACCCGCCCGGTTACCGACCGGGGTACCCCGGCGTGACTGCCTGCCGGGTTGCCGATCGGGTCGCGTCGGCGCGACAGTTCGCCAGGTCGGCGACCAGGGCGCCTCGGCGCGACCGCTCGTGCCGGTACCGGCACGCGGGCCACGACTCGGCGCCCCGAAAGCGCATGTGCGCACACGCGCACGAGCGCACGTCGAATTTCCCGATCACGGTCGACCGGCGACCGGATACGGATCACGGATTGTCGATGTCGGTCTCAGTCCGCTCGACCGACGACGCGGTCGGCTCCCCGACACGGATTTCGTTTCCGGGCCCGATCCGGATCACGGCCGAATCGGTGCCGCACCCCCGGGCGAAGCCCGGCACGCACCCCGGGCGAAGCCCGGCACGCTCCCCAGCGCATCCCCACCCTCCCCACAGTCCCGGGTCACGCGATCCCCACCGCGCACCCCACCGCCTACCGGGCCAATCCCTCACGCAGGCGTTCGATGTCCTCCGCGTCCTTGGGCCGGCGCGGTCGGTGCGGTCGCCAGACCGGGGTCATCAACTTGATCTCGATCTGGGCCTCCGGCGAGATGATCGGACACGACACCCCGGCCAACTTCCCGGGCGGAGTATCGAGCATCCCGTCCGGCCAGCGGGCGCCCGCCCACGGGCCGCCGGCCACGATCACGTGGCCCTCCGGATCGCGGGCCAGGAAGGCGAAACCCAATTCCACGTCTCCCGTCGTGTAATCGAGCTGCTGTTCGGCCGGTGCCCGAGCCAACCGCACGAAGCCGCGCGCGGCGAACGCGACCGTGAGCGCCGGGGCGTCCTCCGCCCACGCGAACCAGTCGACGTCCACATGCTCCCGGGTGACCCGGCCGAGGTAGAAATCCATCGCCCAACCGCCGCGCAACCAGACCTCGATACCCAACTCCCGGGCCAGGTCCTGGACTTCGACGATCAGTGCGAGCTGTTTGTCGGCATCCGACGACACAGTCATGGGTTTACCGTAGAGCGCCCGAATCCCACCTCGGCACCGTCCGGGCCGGCCGTCATCTACCCGTGACCGAAACGGGCGTCGATCGCGGTTCCGGCCACGTACCGGACCCACCCCCACCCACCGGACACCACCGGAATCGGCCATCGCCCCGATCACCCTCCGATCCCCCCGCCGAAGCACCGACACGGGACAACCACGAGGCCCCGACCCGGTGTCACCCCACAGGCCGACGACACCCGCGCTCGACCGAGTGTCCGAATATCGCCGCCCGACATCCCTTCCCCTCGGTCGCCACGCGATCACACACAGTCATCACCAATTTCGGCGCGCACGTTCCGCCGGTACGCCTCCGCCTCCGCGGCCGTCGGCGGATCCGCGCCCGGCCGAGAGCAGGTGAGCGCCGCGATCAACGAGGCCTCGACGAGCAGTTCGGCCACGGTCGACGAGTGCAGGTCGCGAACCCCGTTCGGGCTCAGCACGTCCCGCCGGCGGAGGGCGTCGAGCAGCCCGGCCGTGTACGCGTCGCCCGCGCCGACCGTGTCCACCACCGGCGTCGACACCGCCGGCATCGTCGCCCGGCCCGCCCGGCAGACCCCGTACGCACCCTCGGCCCCCCGGGTCACCACGACCAGCCCCGGCCCCCGGGCCAGCCATTCGTCCGCCACGTCGAGGAACGACCGCGCCGGATACAGCCATTCCAGGTCCTGGTCGCTGACCTTGACCAGATCGCACAGGTCCACCAGCGCCTCGATCCGCGCCCGGGCCGCCTCCGGGTCGCCCATCAGGGACGGCCGGCAGTTCGGGTCGTACGACACGAGCGCGCGACGCCCGGCGTGCGCGGCGGCCATCAACCCCCGTACCGTCTCGGCCCCCGGCGCCAGCGTCGCCGCGATCGAACCGGTGTGCACGCACCGCGACTCGGCCGGCACCCGAACCGTGTCGGGCGGATCCCACACGATGTCGAAGGAGTAGTCGGCCACCCCCGCCGCGTCCACCCGCGCGTGCGCCACGCTCGTCGACCCCGAGTGCACACCCTCCGGCGCCACCTCCACCCCACTCGCGGCCAGGTGCGCGGCGAGCAGCCCGCCGTACTCGTCCTTCCCGTAACGGGTGATCAGCCGCACCGGCACCCCGAGCCGACCCAGGCCCACCGCCACATTGGCCGGACTGCCGCCCGGATGGGCGACGGGCGGGCCGCCCTCGGTCCGGACCAGATCGATCAACGCCTCGCCGATCACCGTGATCACCGCGGAACCTCCCTGGTCGTACGCCGACTTCACCCCTCGCGCGGTCACGGCCCCACCTCGCCCGAACCCCGGGGGATGAGCCGGGTGCGCATGTGGACGTGCTGGACCGGAGTGGGATCCCCCGCCAGCCGCCGGAACAACAACTGCGCGGCGGCCTGCCCGAGACCGAACGGATCCTGGGCGACCACGGTCACGGCCGGCGTGAGCATGTCGGCGAGTTCGAAGTCGTCGAAGCCGACCAGGGCCGGCTGTACCGGGGAGCGGCGGATCTCGCGCACCGTCTCGACCGTGAACCGGCTGTTCCCACAGAACACCGCGGTGGCCGGATCGGCGCCGCCGAGCATCGCCCGCAACCACGCGCGCAGTTCCTCACCGTACGGCGGCCCGTTGTACACCAGGCGCGGATCGACCTCGATACCCGCCTCGGTCAACGCCTCGCGGTATCCGCGCACCCGCTCGCGCGCGGTGAAGATCTCCAGCCGGTCGCCGATGAACGCGATCCGCCGATGCCCGTGCCGCACCAGATGCCCGACGCCGGTCCGGGCCCCGCCCACGTTGTCGACCAGGACCGTGTCCGCCTCTATGTCGCCCGGCGGCCGGTCGACGAACACGCACACCATGCCCGCCTCGATCTCCGGCAGCAGATAGGTATGGCTGCCGCTGGCCGGCACCACGATCAGCCCGTCCACCCGCCGGGCGCACAGCGCCAGCACGAGGTCGCGCTCCTTGTCCGGGTCCTCCGCCGACGACGCGCTGAACAACACCGTGCCGTGCTGGTGCGCGATGTCCTGGATGGAGCGGGTGAGCGCGGACGAGAAGGGATCCGCGGCGTCCTCCAGCACCAGGCCGATGCTGGAGGTGTGTCCGGAACGCAACTGCGCGGCGCTGTCGTTGCGGCGGAAGCCGGTCTCGGCGACCGCCGCCCACACCGCCTGCCGCTTGACCGCGCTCACGTTCGGCTCGCCGTTGATCACGCGCGAGACGGTCTTGATCCCCACGCCGGCGAGGGCGGCCACGTCCTTCATCGTGGAGCGCCCGCGCCCGCGCGGGCGCTCCGGTGTCGTCGGGCCGGCCATCGCATTCCTTTCCGGCGACCGGGCTCACACCCGGCACTCACGGTGCGTGTTGCGTGTTGCGCGTGGGAAGGGGAACGGGACGGCGCCGCGCTCACCGCACGGCCCGACGACGCAGCGCCTCCGCGATGGTCGGTGCGGACCGGAGCCGAGGCAGCAGGGTCGCCTGGACCGCGTGGTACGCGTCGGGCTTGCCCCGCCAGACGTCGGCCGAGGGCCGTGCGTCGGCGTCGAGTTCGTGATGCCAGCCGCCGTGCTCCCGGTCCAGGAATACGGCGTCGGCATGCTCCCACCACACTCGGTACCAGTCATCGTAGTCGGCGTCCCCCGAGGCCCCACGCAGCGCCGCCGCGGCCGCGATGGCCTCCGCCGCGACCCAGTGCATCCGGGTCCGGACCAGCGGTTTCCCGGACCAGTCGACGGTGTACACGAAGCCCGGCCGACCGTCGGCGCGCCAACCCTCCCGCACCGCCGCGTCGAACAGCGCCACCGCGTCGGCGCGCAGCCACCCGGGCGCCTCCGGCAGCGCCTCGGCCAGCGTGATCAGCAGCCGGGACCACTCGAACCAGTGGCCCACGGTGGCGCCGTAGGGACGGAACGGGTCGGCGGGGCGTTCGCGGTTGTACTCGGGCCGTGGGGTCCAGTCCGCGGCGAAGTGTTCGATCAGCCGCCAGTGGTTGGCTCGGGCGTGTTCGTGCACCACCCGCTCGGCGATCCGCAGGGCTCGTTCGCGCCAGCGGGCCTCACCGGTGGCGTCGGCGGCGGCCAGGAACGCCTCCACGGCGTGCATGTTGCTGTTGGCGCCCCGATAGGGCTCGCCGACGGTCCAGGTCCGGTCCCAGGATTCCGCGCAGGCGCCGCGGTCCTGTTCCCAGAAGCGGCGCTCCACCACGTCGAGGGCCTCGGCGAGCAGCGCGGGCGCCTCGGGATGACCGGCCGCGCACGCGCTCGCGGCGGCCAGCACGACGAACGCGTGGTCGTACATGCGCTTGCCGTCCGGCCGTTCGGGTTCGGCGCCGGCACGGGTGCCGCCGTCGACGGCGCCGGGCGCGGGTCGGCCGCCGCGATCCACGACCGGATGCCAGCCGCCGTACTCGTGGTCGCGCAGCGGCCCGGTCAACGCGGCGATCCCGTGCGCCACGAGCGCGCCCGCCTCGGCGGCGTCGAACGCCGACCCGCGCGCCTCCGCACGCAGTCGGGCCAGGGCGAAGACGTGGGTCATCCGCGCGGTCACCCATGTGTGCACCACCCCGTCCGGCAGCGGCCGGCCGACGTCGTCGAGCCAACCGAAGCCGCCGCCGGCCAATCTGGCGCCGGTCGCGAAGCGGATCAGCCGGTCGCATTCCGCGTCGAGCCGGGCCGCGTGTTCGGGGGAGTCCTGCCAGGGTTCCGGCCAGGGTTCAGCTGCCATGTGCCGCACGCTCCCTCTGACATCGTTGTCATGCGGACCGTACCCGCCTCGCCCCGAGCTGTCGACATCCCGACCCGATCGTCCTCGGCGGCCATCCGTTTGGCCGGTACCTGTCGGGGCAATCACCGTAATCCCCACCCGATTTCCGCCTCATCCGAGGCGGCGCAACCCCTGGACACCCGCCGGTGTGGCCGGCACTGTACTGACACCGTTGTCAGCGGCAGGCGACGCGGATCCCCTCGTCCCCGTCCCGACACACGTGCGAACGCGTGGCGCCCGCCGGTTCCGGCCGAGCCGGCTCGCGGGGAACGACCCGACAATCCGAAGGAGTTGGGCACGTGCAACCCCTGATCGAAGGTCGCGGCCTGGTCAAGCGATACGGCCAGGTGCAGGCCCTGCGCGGCGCCGACTTCACGGTCTTCCCGGCCGAGGTGGTCGCGTTGATCGGCGACAACGGCGCGGGCAAGAGCACCCTGACCAAGACCCTGGCCGGCACCGAACGCCCCGACGCGGGGCGGATCCTCTTCGAGGGTCGCGAGGTGCACATGGAACGCCCCACCGACGCACAGGGGTTGGGCATCGAGACGGTGTACCAGGACCTGGCCCTGGCGCCGGACCTGGACGGGCCGGCCAACCTCTTCCTCGGCCGCGAACTGCTGCGCCGCGGCCTGGCCGGCCGTCTCGGCGTGCTGGACAAGGTCGCGATGCGGGCGCGGGCAATCGAGGCGTTCGGCCGACTCGGCGTCGAACTCCAGGACGTGGACGCGCCGATCGGGACGTTGTCCGGCGGCCAGCGGCAGAGCGTGGCCATCGCCCGCGCGGTCGCCTGGGCGGACAAGGTGATCTTCATGGACGAGCCCACCGCGGCGCTCGGCGTCCTCCAGCGCGGCCGGGTGCTCGACGTGATCCGCCGGGTCCGGGACAACGGCATCGCGGTCGTGCTGATCAGCCACAACATGCCCGAGGTGTTGTCGGTCGCGGACCGCGTGGAGGTGTTGCGCCTCGGCCGCCGGGTGGCGAGTCTCCCCGCGGCGGACACCACTGTGGAGGAACTGGTCGGCGCGATGACCGGCGCGCTCGACACACTCGACACGGAAGGCGCCCCGGCATGAACCGCGACGACACGGCCACCACTCCGGGCTCCCACGACCGCCCCGACCACCTGCCGGAAGACAAACCGACCGCCAATCCGGACGCCCGACCCGACCCGGACACCACATCGAGTGCCCACCGGGACGCCGAACCGGGTTCCGGCTCGGACGCCGAACCGGCTGCCGACCCGGCTGCCGACCCGGACGGCCGACCCGCGAACCGAGCCGACGACCCCCGCACCGATCACCCCGAACCCCCGGGCGTCGACCGCAAGTCGACGCCCGGTTCGCACCCCGCGGTCGCCTTCGCCCGCACCGTCCTGTGGCCCCGCCTCGCCCGTACCAACACCTGGTGGACCTTCCTGGTCCTGATGGTCCTGGTGACCGCCTTCTCGATCATGCGCCCGTCGCAGTTCCCGACCACGTTCAACCTGCGCAACGTGGCCACGGACGCCGCCGTGTTGCTGATCATCGGCGTCGGCATGACCTTCGTGATCATCATGGCCGGCATCGACCTCTCGGTCGGCTCGGTCCTGGTGTTCGCGGGTGTCGCGGCCGCCAAGACGATGACCGCCGTCTCCGGCCCGGACGCGGGCTGGGGCGCGATCCTGCTCGGTGTGCTGGCCGGCCTCGCCGCCGGGGCCGCGTGGGGCGCGTTCAACGGATTCCTGGTCGCCAAGGCCCGGGTGCCGGCGCTGATCGTCACCCTCGGCAGCCTCGGCATGGCGCTCGGCCTGGCCCAGGTGATGACGGAGGGTCAGGATGTCCGGGGCGTGCCCACCCGGTTCACCGACACCATCGGCAACGGCCGGATCCTGGGCGTGCCCTGGCTGGTGGTGATCGCCCTCCTGGTCACCGCGGTCGGCGCGCTCGTGCTCGGCACCACCCGATTCGGCCGCCGCACCTACGCGGTCGGCTCCAACGCCGAGGCGGCGCGTCGGGCCGGCATCCCGGTCGACCGGCACATGATCGCGGTGTACGCGCTGTCGGGCACCCTGGCCGGGCTCGCCGGCGTGTTGTCCCTCGCCCGCTTCACCACCACCACGATCGGCGGCCACGCCAACGACTCGCTGGGCGCCATCGCGGCCGTGGTGCTGGGCGGCACCAGCCTGTTCGGCGGCATCGGCACCGTGATCGGCACGCTGATCGGCGTGTTCATCCCCGCGATCCTGCAGAACGGCTTCGTCATCCTCGGCGTGCAGCCGTTCTGGCAGAGCGTCGCGGTCGGCGCCGTCCTGATCGCCGCCGTGTACGCCGACCAGTTGCGCCGCCGCGGTCGCCAACGCCGTTGAAATCCACGCCGGTTACCCACCCTCTCGGTCCACCCCCGCATCGCCCCACCACCGCCAGGAGGCACTGCCCGATGAAGACACCGACCTACGTCGCCGTGACCATCGCCCTGACCGCGGTCGCCGCCCTGAGCGGATGCGGCGACGACGGCGCCGGCTCCGGGGGTGGGCGCAAGATCACCTTCGTCCAGGGCGTCAAGGGCGACGAGTTCTACATCTCGATGGCCTGCGGCGCGCAGCAGAAGGCCAAGGAACTCGGCGTCAAGCTCGACGTGACCGGCGCGGACAAGTGGGACGCGTCGCTCCAGACCCCGGTGGTCAACGCGGTCGCGGCCAAGAGCCCGGACGCGGTACTGATCGCGCCGACCGACACCCAGGCCATGCGCCAACCCGAGCAGCAGCTCAAGTCGCGCGGCGCGAAGGTGATCGAGGTGGACACCAAGCTCGACGACGCCTCGATCCGGGAGACCGCGATCTCCTCCGACAACGAACGCGGCGGCATGCTGGCCGCGCAGACCCTGGCCGCCCAGGTCCAGGAGCGCGGCGCCGTCGCCGCGATCAGCGTCAAGCCCGGCATCTCCACCACCGACGCCCGGTTGAAGGGATTCGAGGCCGAGATCAAGAAGCACCCGGGCATCACCTATCTCGGCGTGCAGTACAACGACGACGACCCGGCCAAGGCGGCCTCGATCGTCACCTCCACCATCGCCTCGCACCGCGATCTGGTCGGGGTCTTCGCCGCCAACGTGTTCAGCGGCGAGGGCGCGGCCACCGGCATCGAGCAGGCGGGCAAGGCCGGCCAGGTCAAGCTGATCGCGTTCGACGCCACCCCCAAGCAGGTCGAGGCGCTGCGCAAGGGCTCCATCCAGGGCCTGATCGCGCAGAAGCCCTTCGACATCGGCGCCCAGGGCGTGGAACAGGCCGTGGCCGCACTGGACAAGAAGCCGGTCCCCAAGGCCATTTCCACCGACCTGATCGCCGTCACCAAGGAGAACGTCGACCAGCCCGACGTCGGCAAGTACCTGTACAAGGGCGCCTGCTGAAGCGGAGGCCCGCGCCCCCCGCGAGCCCCCGCAGCCCGGCCCCGCACCGCGCTCGCACCGCGCGGTGCGGGGCCGGTCGCCCGCCCGAACCCCTTCGCCGCCCGAGCGAAAAACGATCGAGCCCCCGCGGGGAGTCACGGGGGCTCGAACAAGACGTGCGCTCGGATGCGACGATACGCGTCGCGAGGGGGCGTACGCGACGTGCCGGATCCGGCCGGGGTTCGAAGGGGTCGAGGGGCCGCGGGCCGCTACGCCTCGACCGATGTCACCGGAATCGGTGCTACTTGATGATCGTGGTGAGCGGCAACTTGTCCTCGCGCTCGATGATGCACGCGGCCTGGTGGTTGCCGTGTCGCCACGACTCCATGTCCAGCGGGTACGTGAACGAGAACGTGATCTTCGGCGACGCGGGCTGCCGGTCGACGATCGGGCCGACGTACTGCTCGCACAGATCGCTGACCTTGTCCTCGTAGCCGGGGGTCTCCGGCGTGACCGTGGACGGCAGCTCGAAGGCCCGGCCGACCTGGCCGTTGTGCGACTTGCTGCACGGCACGTCGTCGGTCTTGGTGCCGTTCTGGTTGATGCACTGGCCGGTCTTGTACGTGAACGCGTCGATCACGTCGGCCGAGCCGCTCGCGGAGCCGGTCGGCTTCGGCAGGCCCGTCGCCTTGCCGGTCGGCTTGCCGGTCGGGCTCGTGGTGGCCTTCTCGGTGGCGCTCGCGTTCGTGGACGCGGTCGCGGAGGAGGTGGGAGCCTTGCTGCTCTTGTCGCTCTTGTCACTGCCGAGACAGCCGGACAGCAGGGCGGTGGCGGCGACGACTCCGGCCACGGCCGGCGCGATCGTGCGCAGGCGGTGGGTGGTGGGCATGAAGGACACAACCTTTCGCTTTCGGGACGCCCAAGATCCTGTCGCGATCCCCGGTCGAAAGGTCGAGGGAAACGGCGCTTGAATATTCGCCGAATTCGGCGTATTCACTCACGGAGGTTCGATCGCGGCGATCAGCCGCGGTACGCGTCGAACCAACGAGGTTCGATCCCGCGCCACGCGCCGTCCACGGTGTGCGATTCCCGCGCGGCCCCATCCTCGTACGCCGGCGCCGTCCACGCCAGACCCTCGCGCGAGGTGCGTGTCGCGCCGGTCGGCGGCACGATCCGGCGCACCGCGACGCCGACCACCTGATGGCGGTACACGAATCCGTACGCGCGCGAGTCCCAACTCGACGCGGCGTTGTCGCCCAGCACGACCAGCGCGCCGTCGGGCACCCGTTCCTCGGCCACGTCGCGCAGCACCGGGAACCGCTCCCGGGGCACCCGATCACCGCCCACCGCCACCGCCCGCTTGATCATCAACCGACCGGCCGGCCGCGGGGCCCACTCCGGCCGCATCGGCAGCGCGGCCAGCTCCTCCGGCGTCGACTCCCGCAGTTCGGGCGGCAGTCCGGGCAGTGTCGCCGGGTTGGGCACCAGGACGACCACCACCTGACCGGCCCGGACCCGGGCACCGCGGCGCACCAGGAGCCGATCGCCCGGGGCGAGCGTGGGTTCCATGCTGGGCCCCTCGACCGTGGCCACCAGATAGCGCCGCCGCACCCACAGCAGCGCCGCCACGGCCGGCGCCCCGACCGCGGTCGCGGCCACCAGGCCCGTGCGTCCGTGCACCCGTGCGCTCACTTCGCCTCCTGATATCCCGCGGCCTGGAGCCGGAACAGCTTCGCGTAGTACCCCTCGCGGTCGAGCAATTCCTCGTGCGAGCCCTGTTCGGCGATCCGGCCGGCCGACAGCACCACGATCACGTCGGCGTCGCGCACCGCGCCGAGCCGATGCGAGATGAGCAGACTGGTGCCTCCCTCGCGGTATTCGCGCATCCGGGTGTGCACCTCGTGCTCGGCCTGCGGATCGAGCCCCGAGCTGGGCTCGTCCAGGATCATCAGCTCGCGCCCGACGCGGACGAACGCCCGGGCCAGGGCGAGCCGTTGCCACTGGCCGCCGGAGAGCACCACGCCCGTGTCCGGGTCCGCCTTGTCCGCCTCGCTGAAGAACATCCGGGTCAGCAGCGTGTCGTAGCCGCGCGGCAGGGCGGCCAACTTCGCGTGGATGCCCGCCCGTTGCGCGGCGGCCTCGATCCGGTCCCGGTCGTCCAGGTGGGTCGGGTCGCCCAGCGCGATGTTGTCCGCCGCGCTCATGTCGTAGTTCATGTGGTCCTGGAACACCGCGCTGATCCGCTCCCGCAGCGCGGCGGGCGGGATCTCGCGCAGGTCCACGCCGTCCCAGGTGATCCGCCCCCGGGTCGGGTCGTACATCCGGCACAGCAGCTTGACCAGCGTGCTCTTGCCCGCGCCGTTGAGCCCGACCAGGGCCACCGCGCGGCCGTGCGGAATGCTCAGGTCGACCCCGCCCAGCACCCAGGGATGCTCGTCGCTGTAGCGGAACCACACGTCGTGGAACTCGATGCCCGCCCCGGGCACGGGCACCACCGTCGGGCCGGCGATCGCCGAGACCAGGTCGGGTTCGGCCCGGGACACCGCGACGTAGTGGGTCAGGCCGAGCAGTTGCCCGTAGGTGGCGGCGATGGAGGCGACCAGGGTGTTCAGCGCGTTCTGGATACCGGTCAGCGCGGCGACGAACATCACCACGTCGCCGACGGTGAGCCTGCCGTCGTGCGCCGCCGTCACTGCCCACCACAGGCCGCCGCCGGCCACCGCGGCGCCGAGCGCGCCCAGTGCCGCCTGGGTGACGAACTCGCGCAGATCCATGCGCCGTTCGGCCTCGTTGGCGCGAAGACGCTCGCCCATCATCCGCGCCCGCAGCACCGGCCCGATCCCGAACAGCCGGATCTCGGTGGCCGCCTGGACACCCGTGAGCAGCCCGCCGTAGAAGAACTCCCGGCGGTGCACCTGCTCGTTCTCCCACAACATCCCGGCCCGCATGCGGGACAACCGCAGTTCGGCGATCAGCACCGGCACGCCCGCCACCAACACCAGCGCGGTCATCGTGGGACTGAGGATCAACAGCGAGCCGATGAAGCCGACCAGGGTCAGCGAGCCCTGCAGGGTGTTGCCCGCGCCGTCGACGAGGCCGCCGACGTTGGTGGTGCTCTGCTTGGCCAGCCGCAGCCGGTCCAGGAACGCCGGGTCCTCGAATCGGCGCAGCCCCACCTGGCGTTCGGCCGCGCCGAAGAGTCGGTCGGTGGCCAGCACGCCGGTGGCCCGGCCGATCTGGGCGTGCAGGTAGCGGCCGAGCCCGGGCAGTACGGTCGCGACCAGCCCGATGCCCGCGAGCGCGAGCGCCGGCGCGGTGATCGAACCGTGCGGGTCGGCCAACCGGTCGATCACCGACTTGGTCGACCACGCGGTGGCGATCGGCAGACCCGCCGAAGCGATCGTGACCGCCAGCGACCCGACGGCCCGGCCGGGCGCGGCGCGCAGGATCAGCGCCAGCCCCACCCGCGCGGCGCCGGCCGCCTCGCGGGTGGATATCCGTCCGCTCACGCGGGGGCTTCGCTGAACAGGTCCGTCATCCGGCCGCCGGAGGCCACCACGCGCCGATCCCGCCCGAGCAGGTACACCCACGGCGTCCAACTGTTGTGGAAGGCCGCCTGGACCGCGCCGTCGTAGTCCTCCACGATCACCCGGGCCACCGGGGCGAGGACGGCCGACAACTCGGGGTCGGTGCCCGCGATCACCGCGATCACCCGGTCCCGGCCCATGACCTCGGCCTGCTCGGCGAACCGCGGCGCGAGGGTGTGGCAGGGCGTGCAGTGCGCGGAGAAGAACCCGACCATGCCGTGGACGTCGGAGTCGGAGATCCGTTCGCCGTCGGTGGTGGTCGCGGTGAACGACTCGGGACGCACGCCGGGTCGCAGCCCGTGCGCGGGTGGGTCCGAGGCCGCGTGGCCGCCGTGTGGCGGACTCGATTGTTCCCGCAGGCGACGGATGACGCCCAGGGTGAGCAGCAGATTGACCGCGGTGATCAGGGCCAGCAGCACCACGGCGGCGACCAGGTAGGGCATCAGGCAGTCCTCGCGAACAGGTCGACGATGTCGTCGAGGGTGATGATCAGGAGTGCGCCGACCAGGCCCGCCACGCCCGCGATCACGCCGCCGGCGAGCGGCGGGGAAGCGGCGGCGCCACCCGGCACGGCCGCCGCGACACCGGCGCAGGCGGCGGCGAGCAGGACCCCGTTGCGGGCCAGGTGGCGCGCGCCCAGCGGGGCGTCGGAGGCACCGAAGCAGCGGCACGATGAGCGCCGGCCGCGCCGCAGCGCGCCGGCGATCGCGACGGTGAAGGCGAGCAGCAGCATCGCCGCGACGGTGAACCCGAGTGCGCCCAGGGGCGGGACCGCGACCAGGATCGGCACCGCCGTCTCCGCGCCCGCCACGAGGACCGCGATCGGCCGGGCCCGCCCGATCGGCATCGGCACCAGCCGCGGCACCGACGCGACGAAGCCCGCGAAGTCCCGGAACTTCGAGACCGCGGAGGCGACGAATACCAGTCCGACCAGGCAAGCGCAGCCCACATATGCATATCCCATGGGCACCCCCTTTTATGGCACACGGAAAAGGCGGGCGGCGAAATCATCGCGGCCCGCCGTCGAGTCGGGTGGGATCGTTCGTGCCCCCGGTCGCCCGGCACCCGTCGAATTCATCGGTCGGGGTGCGACGAAGGAGCGTGCGCGGCGCCGTGCCGGAAGCAGTGATCGAGCGATCCGCGGAAGGTCGACCCTGTGGGTCGGGCGTCCCGATATCGACGGCAGTCGATCTCGCCGGGAAATTATTGATTCGGGGAATTCTGTTGCTGCGAAATCGCTTTCGGGGAGTGCTGCGGGCGGGGGTCGGGGCCCGCCCGCAGCGTCTTCACCGGCCTCGAATCAACAGCCCTTGGCGATCAGGACGGTGCTGCAGCCCTCATCCTTGCAACACTGCCGCAGGTAGTAGTAACCGTTCTGGCAGTAGTAGTAGTTCGAGCAGCCGGCTTCGGCGGTGACCTTTTGGGCCACGCGGTCGAGCAGGCGGTCGGCGAGACGCATCATGACGTCTCCTCTCCCGGCCGGGTAGGGCCGTTCGGATTGGTGATCGGATTATTTCCAGTTCCGCTTTTTATTGGCAAGACCCAAAATCGCTTCGACCGAGATGATCAAGGAATACCGGTCGTGGTCGCCGCCAATTCCCCGCAGGTAATGAAGCGGCCGCATACCGACCCGCGGCGCACCAATACGACCCGCTTACGGGACGAGGTGGGCAAAGACGACGACATTGCCGGAGTAGTGATTCTTCTTGCTGTACGCACCACCGCAGGTGATCAGCCGCAATTCCGGCCGGGCCGCGTCGCCGAACACCCGCGCGGTGGGGAACGTGTCCTTGGCGAACGCCTCGACCCCGTCCACCTCGAACGCCGCGACGCTGCCGTCCTCACGATCGATCTCGATCCGGGACCCGCGCGGGAGCGCGCCGAGCGGATAGAAGACCGCCGGGCCGGCGGCGGTGTCCACGTGGCCGGCGATCGACGCGGTGCCCTTCTGCCCGGGGGTGACGCCGCCCTGGTACCAGCCGGCCAGGTTGCGCTCGGCCTGCGCGGGCACGTCGATGCCGCCGTCCTTGTCCAGACCGACCCGGGCCAGCGGCGCCGAGATGTCCAGTGTCGGGATCCGGATCCGGGTCGGGAACGACGCGCGCATCGGCGTCGCCTCCGGCGCGGGCGCGGGCGCCTCGGCGGCGCCCGCCGGCCCCGCGGTCGCGCCCACCGGCCCCGGCCCCGGATCCGCCCGGGGGATCGGCACGGCCGCGGCGGCGGGCGGGCGCGGCGGCGGTCGGTCGGCGTCGAACCCGGCGTACAACAGACCGGTGCCGCAGATCGCCAGCGCGCCGGTGGCCGCCGCCCAGACCAGGCGGCGGCCACTGCGTCGGTGCTGCCGATCCGCGGCGCCCTCGGGTGCCTCGGGTACGGAACGGGTCATCGGTCAGGCGGGGTTCGCGGTCCGACGGCGCAGCGCGACGAAGCCGGTGCCGGCCGCGCCCGCGAGCACCAGACCACCCACCGCGAGCAGCGCCGGGTCCGCTCCCTGGGTGCCGCCGAAGCCGGCCGTGGACGGCGCGGTCGGCGCGGCGCCCATCACGTGCAGGCTGCCGATCAGCTCCTGACCCTCACCGCAGACGACCTTGACCTCGTAGTCGCCGGTGGCCACGTCCTTGATGGTCGCCTGACCCTTGACCTCGTCGCCGGAACGGGTGAGGGTGACCGAGGACGTGAACGCCTCCGAGGTCGCGGTCGCGGTGTTCGCGGTGCAGTGCTTGTCGTCCGACAACAACACGGTGTCGCCGGGGCGACCGGAATCGGCCTGCATCGGCGTGGCGGCGAACGCCGCGCCTGCGGAACCGCATACGGTGAGACCGACGATCGTGCCGACGACGGCGAGACGGGCACAGCGCATTTCGTCCTCCAATGGACAGCCGGAACCCGAACCCGACAGACCGGGTTCAAGGGGGAGTTCCGCTACAAGGAACGTAAAAAGCCGCCCAACCGCCCGCCACCGCTGGCCGCCGAACGGTGGATCACGTCGAGCGTGGGGGTGGAACGCGCCCGGCGGGGGGTTTACCGCTCCCGCGCCGAGCCCCCGTCCAGCAACCGCGCCGCCACCACCGCGATGTCGTCCTCCACCGGCGGCACCACCAGCCGGTCCAGGATCGTGTCCACCAGCGACTCCAACGGCGCGTCCGGCGCCAGCCGCACCCCCGCCAGGCGGGCCAGCGACGCGTCGATGTCCTCGTCCCGACGCTCCACCAGGCCGTCGGTGTACAGGATCAGCACCCCGCCGGCCACGTCCGGCCGGATGTAGGACGCGTAACCCCCGCACCCGGTACCCAGAGGCGGGCCGGTCGGCAGGCGCAACAACCGGCTCGTCCCGCCCGGCGCGATCAGCAGCGGCGGCAGATGCCCGGCGTTGGCGAACGTGGAGACCCCCGCGCGCGGGTCGATCAGGACCAGCAGACACGTGGCCACCCGATCCAACTCCGCCTCCTGGCTCATTCGGTCGGCCCGGGTCAGGATCTCCTCGGGGGTGAGCCCGCCGGCCGCCAACACCCGCAGCAGCGCCCGATAGTGGCTCATGTCCACCGCCGCCTGCACGCCGTGCCCCATCACGTCGCCGACGGCGAGCAGCGTGCGCCCGTGCGGCAGCGCGATCGCGTCGAACCAGTCGCCGCCCACCTCCGCGCTGCGCCCGGCGGGCAGATACCGGGTGGCCAGTTCCACGTCCGGGTGCGGCACCTTGGGCCGGGACAGCAGCGCGCGCTGCAGGGCCAGCGCGACACCGTGCTCACGCGAGTAGCGCCGCGCGTTGTCCACACACGTCGCCGCCCGGTACGCGAGGTCGCGGGCCATCTCCACGTCGTCCTCGGTGAACGGCGGCGAGGCGCCGGCCCGGATCAGGCTGAGGGAGCCGATGATCTCCCCGCGCGCGATCAGCGGCACCATCAGCGCCGAGTGCATGCCCGCCTCCCGGTACACCGCCACCCGCGACGCGTCCGGCGCGGTGGTGCGCAACCGGTCGTCGGGCGGGCGGTTGTCCACCACGGTGGCGCCGCTACGCACCACGCGCGCCACGTCGGCGCCCGGCTGATAGTCGATGTGCTCGCCGGGCCGCCCCAGGACGGCGCTGAGGTAGCGCAGCTCCGGGATCGACGTCCACGCGGCCCGGCGCAGCCGCACGGTGTCCGGTGCCGGGCGCGGGCGACCGCTGTGCTGGTCCGGGTCGGCCGGCTCCAGGAGTTCCACACCCACCACGTCCGCGAGCACCGGCACCAGCAGCTCGACCAGTTCCCGGCAGGTGGTGTCGGTGTCCAGGGTGGTACCGATCTCCAGCGCGGCCCGATCGAGCAGCGCGAGCCGACGGTGCGCCTGGTCCAGGGCCAGTTGGGTGCGCCGCGACCGGGTGGTCTCCATCAGGATCCCGACCACGCCGAACACCCCGTTCTCGTCGTCGAGCCGGTGATACGCGGCGTGCCACCAGCGCTTTTGCGGCAGACCGCGCACCGTGGTGACGCCGCTGATCGTGGTCTCGCGCGCGAGCCCGTCGGCCAGGACCGCGCGCAGCAGGTCCTCGGGCACCTCCAGGCCGGGAAAGCCCTCGGCGATCGACCGCCCCACCTGCTCGCTCGCCGGCCGACCGTCGATCCCGGACATCGCCGGATTGACGTACACGAGACGCAACCGCGGGTCGAGGATGCCGATCGGCGCGTTGGTCTCGGCCAGGACCCGGTGGAACAGCAGCAGTCGGGCGCGCATCGACAACCGCGAGTCGGCGCCGAGCGGTCCGCCCGCGTCGAACTCGTCGTCCGCCGGGTCGACATCCCTGTGCAAGCCGCTCCCTCCTCGCCGCCACCGCCGCCGTCTCCCGCGCTCAGCCCGCGGGCACCCCTGACGGAGCCGCGAGCGCGGCCGGGTCGAGGGGCAACAATCCGCACGTGCGCAGCGTGTCCGCGACGCCGACGACATCGGCGCCGGCCGCCACCGGCACCGCGGTACGCACCCGCGGGTCGGCGGCCCGCGCGAACGCCCCCAGCACGTCCCGGGCCCCGGTCTCCACGAACACCTCGATCCCCCGCTCCCGCAACGTGGTCACCGCGTTGCGATAACGCACCGGGTGCCGCAACTGTCCGACCACGCCGTCGCGCAACTCCCGCTCGTCGGCGTAGTCACGCCCGAGCAGCGGCGACAACACCGGATAGCGGGGAGCGCGGAACTCGACATCGGTGCCGAGCCGACGCCACTCGGTCGCCGCCGACTCGCGCAACCGGTTGTGGAACAGGGTGCGCACGGTCAGCGGCTTCGAGGCCACCGCCCGCCGCTTCGCCAACGCGGCGAACGTCGCCAACGATTCGTCCGGCCCGGACACGACCGTGTGCTTCGCCGAGTTGTCACAGGCCAGATCGAGCCCCGGCAACTGCGCCGAACCCAGCAGCTCCAGGGTGTGCCCCGGAGCCAGCCGCAGGGTGAGCAGCCCACCCGGATCGGTGGTGTACAGGGTGCAGGCCGCGGACCGCGCCAGGTACAACCGCGCCCCGTCGCCCGCGGTGAACACCCCGGCCGCGGCCAGCGCCGCCATCTCGCCCAGGCTGTGCCCGAGCAGCACGTCGGGACGGATCCCGAAGTCGCCCTCCAACAACCGGAACGCGGCCAGCGCCCCGGCGTAGATGGCCAGATGCAGGGCCAGCTCGTGCCGATCCATCAACTCGTGCGCGTCCGGCGCGTTGGGATCGACGAGCAGGCGCGACGGCGGCAGGGTGGCCCGATCGCCCACCGCGTCGTCGACCTCGTCCAGGGTGTCGCGGACGGCGGGCCGATCCTGGAGCCGGCGCAACGCGCCCGGCACATAGGAGCCAACACCGGGCATGACGATCGCGGTACGTGGCACGCTCACGGAGACTCTCCCTTGGCTCGGTGGTCTCTGGCACCAGGAGGCGACTCGCGGGACTCGCGGCAACGGTTGCGCCGCGCGACTCGCGGATCGCCCCCGCTCATGGCGGAAGCCCGGGCGCGCGGGTCGGGCGCGGTCCGGGTCGGGCGGTGGGGACAGGGCCGTGGGCGGCGGGTCGGGGATGGAGGACGGCCCAGGGTTCCAGGAGAGTCGAGCCGGCCCGTGCCCGCAACCGCGCCCCACGCCGCGACCACCCCAGGGCCCGGCCGCGCACACGCCGGCCGACCGAGCCGGAGCCGGCGTCGGGCGGCCCGCGTCGGCCGTTCGGCCGTATGCCATCCGGGTGGCCCGGCCCCCGAGCGGGTCGCCGATTCGAGGGGAGAGCGCCGTCCGCCCGTCGCCCAGGCGCACCCGGATCGTTGGGCCGAACGTGAACACCTCCAGCCGGGCACTCGCCGCCGGCCTCGTCGCGGCCGCCGCCCTCACCGGATCCGCCGCCGCCGCGCCGGCCCCCGACGCCGGCACCACGGTCGTGGTGACCGGCGACGATCGTCAGGTGGCGGCGGACGACGTCGCGGTCCGCCACGACCCCTCCGAACACTCCGCCGCGGTCGAGATCGTGCACCGCGGCGACGTACTCACCGTGCGGCACACCTCGACCACCGACCCGGCCACGACGGACGACGCGAGTCACGCGTGGCTCGCGGTCGGCGACCGCCGGACCGGCGCACACGGCCTCGTACGCCCCACCGACCTGCCGCCCACCCCGCCGCGCCCGGCCCACGCCGCCCCGGGTCCCACCGCGGCCGCGGCCGAACCGTCGGGCCCGCGCGTGGAACACGGGCCGGAGGTGGCGCCGGTGGATCCGGGAACACCGCGGGCCGAGGGCACCCCTATGCTGACCACGCCATGACCCGGGCGTCCGGCCCGGCGGCGTACATACGCGAGGGGTTCGCATGAGGGTCGGCGTCATCGGGTTGGGCGACATCGCGGAAAAGGCCTACCTGCCGGTCCTCTCGACGCTGCCGGACCTCGACCTGCGGCTGCACACCCGTACGCCCGAGACGCTGCGCCGGATCGCCGCCGCGTACCGCGTGCCCGCCGAGCACTGCCACGCCGATCTCGACGGGTTGCTCGCCGACGGGCTGGACGCGGCCTTCGTCCACGCCGCCACCTCCGCGCACCCGGCGCTGGTGACCCGGTTGCTGGAGGCGGGCGTGCCCACGTTCGTGGACAAGCCGCTGGCGTACACCCTGGCCGACAGTGCGCGCCTGCTGGAGCTGTCCCGCGAGCGCGGCGTCGGCCTGATGGTCGGCTTCAACCGTCGCCATGTACCGGCCTACGCGGCGAGCCGGGAGTTGCCGCGCGATCTGATCGTGGTGCGGCGCAACCGGGTCGACACCGCGCGCGAGGTGCGGACCGTCGTCTTCGACGACCTGATCCACGTGGTCGACACGCTGCGCTTCCTCGCGCCGGGCACGATCGAGCGGGTCGACGTGCGGGCGCGCGTCGTGGACGGGCTGGCGCAACACTTCGTCCTGCACCTGTCCGGCGCGGGGTTCAGCGCGATCGGCACGCTCAACCTCCGCAGCGGGTCGAACGAGGAGATCCTGGAGGTCTCCGGCCGGGACACGATGCGCGAGGTGTACAACCTGGCCGACGTGGTCGACCACGACCGCGGCCTGCCGACGGCGCGGCGGCGCGGCGACTGGACGCCGATCGCCCGGCAACGCGGGATCGAGCAACTCGTGCTGTCCTTCACGGAGGCGGTCCGCACCGGCGTGTTCCCCGACCTCGACGACGTGCTGCGCACCCACGAGATGTGCGAACTGGTGGTCACCGAGGTGGAGAAGCACACCGGCTGAGCCGAGGGCGGACGAACCGACGCGGCCGCGGGCGGAGTCGGCGCCCG
Source organism: Embleya hyalina (assembly GCF_003967355.1). Taxonomy (GTDB): domain Bacteria; phylum Actinomycetota; class Actinomycetes; order Streptomycetales; family Streptomycetaceae; genus Embleya; species Embleya hyalina. The sequence goes on from NZ_BIFH01000016.1 coordinate 287,476, forward strand.
GAGCGGGCGAAGTCGCGCCGAAGCCCCAGTCGGCGCCGCCCTCGCCTATCGCCCCACCGCGCCGTGATCGGCCCGGGCACCCGCCGCCCGCAGCACGGCCGCCGTGTCCGCGTGGGAGCCGGCCTCGGCCCAGTGCAGCGGGGTGTGCCCGGTGCCGTGGTCCTCGCGCAGGTGGGGATCCGCGCCGTGGGCGAGCAGTTCGCGGACGGTCTCGGTGTGTCCCCAGCAGGCCGCCGCGCACAGCGGGGTGCCCTCGGTGCCGTGTCCGCTCTCGGTGTCGGGCGCGGCGCCGGCCCGGAGCAGGAGCGTCACCACGTCGGTGGCGCCGTGCACCGAGGCGGCGTACAGGGGGGTGGTGCCGTGCCGGTCGGCCCGGTTCGGATCGGCACCCGCCCGCAGCGCGGCGGTCGCCGCGGCGAACCGGCCCAGTCCGGCGGCGTCCACCAGCAGTGTCGACAGTCGTTTGCGCTCACGATTGTTCACGCCGGCGAGGGTAGCGGGGCGAGCACGACCGACGGCGACGATTTCCGGGTCGCCGGCGCGGGTCGAGGTCGGTCTCAGACGCGGTGTCGGGCTGCGGCCCGGGTGCTTTCCTCCACCCAGGCGATCTCGTAGTCGCGGTCGAGGCGGTTCTGCTCGTCCTCGGAGAGGTGGTCCAGGGCCGGGCGCAGGTCGCGTTGTTCGTGCAGCAGGAGGCCGTCCATCGCGGATGCCGCGTCCTGTGCCTCGTCGTGGAAACCCTGGCCCTCCGGGCCGAGTCGCGCGGCCGAGTCCAGGAACGCCTCGATCCGGCGGCCCTGCGCGATCGCGGCGTCGACGTGGCCGGCCCGGTGCTCGTCGGCGTCGCGGACCGCCGGGTACAACACCCGCTCCTTGGTCGCGAGGGTCGCCCGGATCGCGGCGTCGGCCTCGGCGAAGAGCGCGACGGTGCTCTGCGGGGTGGCCCGCCACCGGCGGATCAGCTCACGGAGGTTGCGGTTGTCCAGCACGGTTGTCTCCTCGCACGTCGACTCGGCCGCGCGCGTCCGCCCCGGGCGGACGGGGCGGACCGGCGGGCATCACATCCGGGACCAGTGCCCTTTTCGGTCGGGATCATCCCTGGATCCGCGGGGTGCGGGGCCTCCCGCGCGCGGTTCGCGGGCGTCGGGGGCGTTTCCGACCGGCCCGGCGAGCCGGCATGGTGTGGCGGGTGACTCAGCCAACGTGTACGCGCCGCGCCGCCCGGTCCCTCGTCGTCACCGTCGCGGTGGCCGCCGTGCTGGGGGTGGCGGGGTGTTCGTCGGATGATCCGGTGAAGTTCAAGGACGGCGACCACACCAAGCCGGCGGACGAGGCATCGGGCCGGGACGTCGCCGAGGCCCGCCTGGTCCCGGAACGCGCGCTGGACGAGCGGCAGTTGGCCGCCTCGGCGGAGACCATCCGCAAGCGGGCGAGCGCGGGGCGGCTGCCGGTGAAGTCGGTGACGGTGCGGGACGGCGCGCTGGTGGTGCGGATCGGGGTGACCACGTCGGGGGACGACTCCCGGGGGCGGCTCGCGGCGATCGCGCGCACCGGACAGTTGAGCGTGCGCGCCGTGACGACGGCGACGCCGTACCCGTCCGCGACCGGGGGCCCGGGCGACACGGCGGCTCCCTCGGGCGGGCCGGAGTGCGGCGATCCGGCGGTGTCGCGGGTGGACGATCCCGCCGCGCCGATCGTGGCCTGCGACGACAAGCAGATGGCGAAGTACACGCTGGCGCCCGCGGTGATCACCGGGGTCGATGTGGCGAAGGCGGAGGCCAAGGCGCCCCAGGGCACCGGTGGTTGGGAGATACAGCTCGACTGGACGCAGAAGGGCCAGGCCGCCTTCACCACGCTCACCGCCGATGCGGCCCGGCGCGACCCGCCCGCCAACCAGGTCGCGATCGTGTGGGACGGCCGGGTGCTGGTGGCGCCGATGGTGCGATCCGCGATCCCCGGGGCCGCGGTGATCTCCGGCACCTACACCGAGGCGGATGCCCGGCAACTGGCCGGGACCATCGGCTCGGGCATGCTGCCGGCGGCGTTCAGGGTCGAGTCGTTCGAGCCGGGGCGCTGAGGGTTCCCGTCCCTTCCGGGAGCGGGTCCGGACGTGGCCGCTCCTGGTGCGCGGCCATGGCGTCGGCGATCCGGTCCCGCATCGGGCGGCGGTCCAGGGCGGTCAGTGCTTCGTCGATCAACCGGCTGAGGGGGTAGGGGAGTTCGGCCTCCAGGGCACGGGCGGCGGTGGTGGTGGCCGCCCATTCGGCGTCCAGGACGGGCAGCAGGCGTTCGGCCTCGGGGGTGGTGGTGACGATGCGTCGGCGGGCGTCGGCCCCGGGGGAGAGGGTGACCAGGCCCGCCTTGACCATGTGCGCCACGGTCTGGCTCGCGGCCGAGTGGGTGACGCCGATCGCGGCGGCCAGGTCGCGGATCGAGGCGGGCCCGTGCGCCGCCAGGACCCGGACCACGGGCGTGTACCGCGGGCGGAATCCGGCCGGCCCGAGGTCGGCGTAGGCCGCGGCGACACCCGCGTCGAGGAGGTCGAGCAGGTGCCGCAGCCTGGTCCCGAGCAGTTCCGGGCCGGGGGTCGTTCCGACGGGCGGCGTCGGGGGTGGCGGGCTCATGGGCGGGGTCATGGCGGTAAATATAACAGCGCTGTTGTATTAGAGTCGGCCCCTGCCCACTCGCCCTTCGACCGAGGGAACACCGTGACCGTTCCATATCCGCCGATCGAGCCCTACGAGCACGGAATGCTCGACGTCGGGGACGGCAACCGCGTCTACTGGGAGAGCTGCGGGAATCCCGCCGGGAAGCCCGCGCTCGTTGTGCACGGCGGTCCGGGGTCCGGGTGTTCGACGGGAGTGCGGCAACTGTTCGACCCGAGTCGCTACCGCGTCGTGCTCTTCGACCAGCGCGGGTGCGGGCGCAGTACGCCGCACGCGAGCGATCCGGACACCGACATGCGGCACAACACCACCGAGCACCTGCTCGCCGACATCGAGCGGCTGCGCGAACACCTGGGCCTGGAACGCTGGTTGCTGTACGGCGGCTCGTGGGGGTCGACGCTGATCCTGGCCTACGCGCAGCGCCATCCCGGGCGGGTGTCCGAGATCGTCATCCCGGCCGTCACCAGCACCCGTCGGGTCGAGATCGACTGGCTGTATCGCGGGGTCGGCCGTTTCCTGCCCGCCGAGTGGGAGCGTTTTCGGGACGTGCTGCCCGAGGGCGAGCGCGACGACCCGGTCGCGGGCTACGCCCGTCTTCTGGAGCACCCGGATCCGGCGGTGCGCGAGCACGCGGTGCGGGAGTGGTGCGCGTGGGAGGACGCGGTGGTCGGGGGCGAACCGAACGGCCGGCCCGGCGCGTACGGCGGCCGTCCTCCGGCGTCCCGCACCGCGCTGGTGCGGATCGCCGCGCACTACTTCTCGCACGGCGCGTGGTTGTCCGAGGGTGTCCTGATCCGCGATGCCGGCCGACTCGCCGGCATCCCGGGCGTACTGATCCACGGCCGCCTCGACCTGAGCAGCCCGCTGGAAACCGCCTGGCGCCTGGCCCGGGCCTGGCCGGACGCCACGCTGGAGGTCGTCGACGACGCCGGACACCTGGGCAGCGACACGATGCGCGCCACGATCCTGTCCGCCCTCGACCGCTTCGCCGCCACCTGAGCCGCCCGAGCCGACCACCCGTCGACCCGGCCGGCATCCTGGTGCCGACATCGACGGGCGGAGGGCTGACATGGGTGGTCGTGCGGTGTTGTTCGCGGTGGACGCCGAGGCGTCGGAGCGACTCCTGGCGGCGGACGACGACGCGGCCGTCATGGCGGTCGTCGACGAGGTCGAGGAGCGCTGGGACCGGTCCCGGCTCACCGAGTTGGACAAGGCGTGGGACGCCCTCCACCGCTGCCTGACCGACGGCACGTTGACCTACGAAGGCGGCGAATACCCGCTGTCGCACACGCTCCTGGGCGGGTACCTGCTGCACGAGGGCGACGACCACGAGGTCGCCTACGTGTCCCCGGACGAGGTGCGGGACGTGGCCGCGGCGCTGGCTCCGTTGGATGGGCCGTGGTTGCGCGGGCGGTTCGCCGAACTGGAGTTCGTCGACTACGAGGGGACCGCCGACGAGGCGGACATCGCGTACACCGAGCGGTTCCTGCCGGACCTGAAGGAGTTCTATCGCCGGGCCGCCGAGGCCGGGAGCGCGGTGATCTTCACGGTGGACCTCTGAACCGCGGAGCTCCGAACCGTCGACCCGCGGACCGTCGGCCGCGAAAACCGGGTGGCGGGTCCGGGTCGGGATCGGCATGCTGGATCGAATGTTGATCAGGGAAGCGGGAAGCGACGACTGGGCGGCGATCTGGCCGTTCTTCCATGGGATCGTCGCGGCCGGCGAGACGTTCACCTATCCGCTCGACCTGGGGATGGACGAGGGTCGCGAGTGGTGGCTGCCGGCCCCGCCGTCCCGCGCGGTGGTCGCGGTGGACGAGGCCGGAGCGGTGCTCGGCACCGCGAAGATGAATCGCAACCACATGGGCAACGGGTCGCACATCGCCAGTGCCAGTTACATGGTCGACCCCGCACACTCGGGGCGGGGGGTCGGCCGGGCGCTGTGCGAATACACCATCGAGTGGGCCCGGGCGCAGGGCTACCGGGCGATGCAGTTCAACTCGGTCGTGGCGACGAACGAGCACGCGGTGCGGCTGTACCGCAGCCTCGGCTTCGAGGTGATCGGCACCCTGCCGGAGGGGTTCGACCACCCGAAACACGGCTACGTCGGGCTGCACATCATGCACTTGGCGCTGTGAGTCGGTCGATTCCGAAGGCGCCGCGCAGGTAGGTCAGGTTCAGCCCGTCCTGGTACGCGCCGCCGCCCTCGTGGCCGTTGAACGTGTACACCTCCATGCGCTTGTCCGCCGCGTAGTGGTGGTAGGCGGCGTACACCGTGGAGGGCGGGCACGTGGTGTCCATCAGCGCCACGCTGAACCGCGCCGGGGCGGTCGCGCGGGCGCCGTGGTTGACCGCGTCGAAGTAGTCGAGGGTGCGGAACGCCCGGTCGACGCGGTCCCGGTGTACGGCGAGGTAGCGGGCCAGTTCGCCGTAGGGGCCCGTCGCGGCGATCTCCGCGCCGCGGCGGAAGTGGCACAGGAACGGTACGTCGGCCACCACCGCGGTCAGGTCGGGCACCAGGCCGGCGACCGTGAGGGCCAGGCCCCCGCCCTGGCTCGCGCCAAGCGCGGCGATCCGGGTCGGGTCGACGGCCGGATGGCTGCGGGCGACGGCGATCGCCCGGACCGCGTCGACGGTGACCCGGCGGTAGTAGTACCGATCCGGGTCGGTGACGCCCCGGGTCAAGAAGCCCGGGTGACCGGCGCCGTCGCCCGAGGGCGCGTCGTCCCCCGTGGCGCCGGCGCGCCAACTGCCGCCCTGGCCGCGCACGTCGATCACGAGATGGGCGAACCCGGCGGCGGCGTACAGCAGTTGCTCGTGCGGCAGACCCCGACCGCCGCCGTATCCGGGGAACTCCACGACACACGGCAGGGGCCCGTCCCGATGCACGGGCAGCACCAGCCACCCGTGCACCCGTTGGCCGCCGTGGCCCGCGAAGGAGACGTCGTACACCTCGACCGCGGTCAGCGGACCGGTCTCGGGCGTGAACGTCGGGGCGAGGGGGTGGGCGTCGGCCTCGTCGAGCGTACGGGCCCAGAAGGCGTCGAAGTCGGCCGGCTCTGACCGTTCCGGGCGAAACTGGTCCAACTCCGGCAGTGACAGGTCGCTCAGGGGCATGGCGGGTTCCTCTCCGAGGGGTGGTTCTGATCGGCATTGTCGGGGCCGGCGGATCACGGTGATCACCCGGGGCGGGGCGCCGACCGAACGGGTGCCCGATCCAAGGGTGTTCCCTGAGGAGTAGGGGGCCGTGGACGTAGGTTCCCGGCAGTACTTTTGTCGCCCTCACTGCGTCGTCGGGAGTAGTACCCCTAGGGGGGAGTCCTCCCCAAGCAGTAACAGCAGTACCTACACACGACTGATTCACCGGTGCTTCCGGACCTCTAGATTTGTCGAGTAGAAGACGACGACCGGTCGAAGAAGAGGAACCAGGGGACTCATGAGCGCCGCAGGGAAGTCGGGGACCGTGGCCGCGTTCGTGCGCTTCGTCGTCTGCGGCGGTGGCACCGGACTCGCGTCGAGCGCCGCGCTCGTGGCCCTCACCGGGCACCTCTCCATAGCCGTCGCCAACGCCCTGGTGACCGTGGTCTTCACGCTCCTGGCGACCGAACTGCACAGCCGGTTCACCTTCGGCGCGGGTCGGGCGCGGGGCCGACTGCACGTCCAGGCCGCGCTGTCCGCGCTGGTGTGCTACCTGTTCACCACCGGCGCGATGCTCGCGCTGCACGCGCTGCAGTCGTCGCCCGGCGTGGTCAAGGAGCAGGCGGTCTATCTGACGGCTTCCGGGATCGCCGGGATCGCCCGGTTCCTCTTCCTGCGCTTCGTTGTTCGAGTCCGGGTTCGGGCGCGGTCGAACGCGGCGGAGGTGGAGGCGGGGATCGGGGCCGGGGTGGAGTCGGCGACGGCGACGCGGGCGCGGGTCGCGAGCGCGGCGGCGGAGGTCGGTGCGCCTGCCGGTGTCGCCGTGGCCGCGGGCGAGTCCGCGACCGGGCTCGCTGCCGCGCCGGTGGCCGAGCCCGAGCCCGTGCGCGTGTTCGGGCCCCTGTCGCCGGTGTTCGTGCCCGCCCCCGCGTCCGCGTCCCGCTCCGCGTCGGACGTGGTGTCGGCGCTGCTGTCCGCTCCCGCCTTCGTGCCCACGGCCTCCGCGCCGGAGTCGGCCGGTCGGGGTTCGCGACGGGTGATCGAGTCGCTTGTGATTCTTCCTGCGTCCGACGGCTGGGTCGCGCCGACGCGCGTGGCCATGGTCGCGACGGCGTAGGCGTCATACCTTCGACAGGAGTCCGTGGATGACCCGCGCCGCCGCCGAACACTACGAGCGAATCCTGGCCGCCAACTACACCTGGATGCTGGGTGGCGACCTGGCACCGATCGCCGCCGGGCAGGGCGAGTTGCTGACCGGGTTGGGCGTCGCCCCGACGGCGACGTCCGCCTTGGCCGTGGATCTGGGCTGTGGACCCGGCAATCAGAGTCTGGCCCTGGCCGGACTCGGCTTCGGCCGGGTCCTGGCGGTCGACACCAGCCGGATCCTGCTGGCCGAACTGGCCGAACACGCGGCCGGGTTGCCCGCGATCGAGCCGGTGTACGGGGACATCCGCAAGGTGTTGCCCGAACTCGCCGCGCCGGGTGAGGTCGCGGCCGTGGTGTGCATGGGTGACACGCTCACCCACCTGTCGACGAAGGACGACGTGAGCGCGCTGCTCGCCGAGATCGCGCAGGCTCTCGCCACCGGGGGTCGACTGGTCGTCACCTACCGCGACCTGACCGAAACCCTGCATGGAATCGACCGGTTCATCCCGATACGGAGCACCGACGATCGGGTGTTCACCTGCTTCCTCGAATACCCGGACGACGACACGGTCCTGGTCCACGATCTCCTGCACGTCCACGACGGCACCGGCTGGACCCAGCACGTCGGCAGTTACCCGAAGCTGCGGATCGCCCCGACCTGGCTCGCCGAGCGCTGCCGGGACGTCGGGCTGACGGTCGAGCACAACCGGACGGGCGCGCGCGGCCTACAGGTCCTGGCGGCGCGCAAGGACTGACCCGGGGCCGGGGTCGGTGGGTGTTCCCGCAGGTCGGCACGGGTGGAAATCGGATGCGGGGCGGCCTTCGCCGTGATACTCCAGGCTCCCATGGGAGATCTCGAAACCGCACGACTCGTACTGCACCCGCTGACCGTCGCCGAGACGGAGCGGGTGGTGGCCGGTGAGCCGGCCGCCGACGACCGATGGGAGGTCGGCTATCCGACGGCCGGGGACGTGGCCGGGGGCGGCCGGTTTCTGCGTACCTGCGCGACCGTCGGGGATCCGGGGGCCTTCGGCAACTACGAGATCCGCCGCCGGGAGGACGGCGTGGCGATCGGTGGCATGGGCTTTCACGGCGTGCCGGACGAAAGCGGCACGGTGACGATCGGCTACGGCCTGATCGAGGCGGTGCGCGGGCGCGGCTATGCCACGGAGGCACTGCGTGAACTGTTGCGCTTCGCCCGAGCCGCGGGCGTGCACCGGGTCGTCGGGGACACCGCGCACGACAACGTGGCGTCGCAGCACGTGATGGCGGCGGTGGGGATGCGGCTGGTCAAGGAGGAGGCCGGGCTCAGGCACTACGCGATCGAGTGGTCGCCGGGCGCCGACGGCGCGGAGCCGGTGGCCGATGCCCCGGTCGGGGTCAGGCGCCCGTGACGGCGGTTCTCCGGTAGGCGTCGGGGGTCTGGCCGGTCCAGCGTTGGAAGGCGCGGCGCAGGGCGCGGGCGTCGGTGTAGCCCAGCCGCCCGGCTATCGACTGGACCGGTAGCTCCGTATCGCGCAGGAGTGTCGCGGCGTGTTCGTGCCGCACCGATTCGATCTCGTCCCGCCAGGTGGTCTCCAGGTCGCTCAGCCGGCGCTGGAGGGTGCGCGGGCTCATCGCCATCCGGTGGGCGACCATCTCCAGGCTCAGTTCCTCGCCGCCGAGGGAGGCGGCCAGCACCGATCGGAACCTGCCGTGCCATCCGGCCGCCGGGCGGGCGTTCTCCATCAGGTTGTCCGCGTATCGGCGCAGGATCAGCCCGAGTTCGTCGTCGCCGGGGCCGGTCGGGCCGGGGCGTTCGGCGTCCATGTCGAGGAAGGTCATCGAGTTCGTTCGGGCGCCGAAGTCGATGGCGCGGGTGCCGAACGCCTCGATCAGGTGCCGGTGGTTCTTCGGGGCCCGGTGCGCGAGGGCGACGTGTACGGGGACCACACCCGGGCCGCGGGCGTCGCGTGCCCGCTTGAGCAGGACCGCCATCGCGAATTCGTCGATCGCGGTGACCGCGGCCGGCGAGTAGTTCGCGATGCCGTAGGTGACGGTGAGGCGTCGATCGTCCTCGACCACGGTCATCTCGACCACCGGGTCGGACATCGTCGACACGTAGCGTGCCGCGTCGCGGCAGCCGTCGGCGAACGAGCCGGCGGAGGTGAACAGGTAGTCCCACACGTGCAGCCGACCCAGCGTGGCGTTCTCCGCGGCCCGGATGGCGACGTCGGGCGGTCCGGTGGCGACGGTCAGTTCCCAGGTCCGGACCACGCTGGCGGTGGGCACCCGCATCATCGGGTCCGCCAGCGTCTCCGGCTCGAAGCCCGGCAGATGCGCGAGTTCGCTCATCGCCACCCCGGCCTTCAGGGCAGCGTCCCGCACCACGCGTGCCGCGTGCGAGGAAAGCGTGTACTCGATCACTGCCGGAGCATATCCGGACGGTCGGCCGCAATGGTGATCAGGGATCTGGCGTCTTCGGTCCCCTTGTCGACGCGAAGTGTCCCCCAGTGGGTCGTCGTGTCCCCGGGCGGTGTCGGGTGGGGTTTCACCGGGGGGCGAAACGCGCGACCGCCGTCCCGAAATTCGGGACGGCGGTCGCGGTGGGGAGGAAGCGGGCGGGGGCGGGTCAGGCGCCGACAGTGCCGTCGACGCCCTCGCGGAGGAAGTCGGCGTGGCCGTTGTGGCGGGCGTACTCGTGCATCAGGTGCAGCATGACCAGACGCAGCGACACGTCCTGGTCCCACCTGGCGTTGTGGCCGATGACGTCCAGGGACTCCGCCTCGGCCTCGATCCGTCGCGAGTGGGCCACCTCTGCCTCCCAGGCGGCGAAGGCCTCCGAGCGGGTCGACCCGCTCGCGTCGTAGGCCACCTGGAAGTCGCCCTCGTCGGACCACACGAGCGGGATGTCCTCCGCGTTGATCACCCGCCGGAACCAGGTGCGCTCCACCTCCGCCATGTGCCGGACCAGTCCGAGCAGGGAGAGCGTCGACGGCGGCATCGACCGCCGGCGTAGCTCCTCGTCGGAGAGCCCTTCGCACTTCATCGCGAGCGTGGCCCGGTGGAAGTCGAGAAAGGCCCGCATCATCTCGCGTTCGTCGCCGGTCACGGGTGGGGTGGGGCGTTGGTCGGTGGCCATGGGTGTACTCGCTCTCGCTTCGCGTCGGTGTTCGGGTGGACCTGCTTTCTAGCAGGTGGGGAGCTCGTATCCCTGGCCGAAGTCGCGGAGGAGGCGGGCGACGGCCCGGCGGGCGTAGGAGGTCGAGACGGTGAGGTCGCCGGCGGGGAGGGCGCGCAGGATCGCGGCGGCCTCGGGGCGGAAGCGTGGGCTGAGCATGCCGAGGGCGGTCGCGGCGCGGCGGGTGGCGACGGGGGGTGTGGCGGGGGCGGCCGGGATACGACGGAGGTGTTCGGCGGCTTCGTCGAGGAAGCGTGGGCTGAGGGTGCCGAGCAGGCGGGCCGCGCGGGTGCGGGTGTAGGGGGTGGCGTCGGGGGCGGCGAGGACGGCGCGAAGGGTGGTGGCGATGTCGGGGAGGGATTGGCGGCTGAGCTTGAACAGCCTGCGGGCCACCGTGATCTGCTCGTCGGGGCGGGTGTCGGTGGAGGTGAGCAGGAGTTGCAGTGTGGTGACGCCCTCGGCTTGGAAGCCCTGCCCGAGATCGGCGAGTTTCGCCGCCGCCTTGGCCCGTGCGGACGAGGTGAGGTCGGGCGCGGCGAGGATGGCGCGGAGGTGGTCGGCGCCTTCGTGGACGTAGCCGCGGCCGAGCCGGCCGAGTGTGTGGGCGGCGAGGGTTCGGGCGAGGGAGGCGGCGGAGGGGTCGGTGAGGATGGTGCGGAGGGTTTGGGCCAGTTCGTCTCTGCGGGCGGTGCCGACCACGTGCAGAGCATGGGCCGCCCGGCATCGCTCGGTCGGGTCGATGTCGGGTGCCGTGATGATGCTCCAGAGCGCGTCGGAGGCTTCGTCGAGGTAGCCGGCGCCGAAGTCGCCGAGGTTGCGCGCGGCCACCCGACGCAGGACGGGCTGCGTGGCGGGGTCCCGGAGGATGTCCCGCGTCGACGAAACCGCGTCGCTCGTGCAGGCGGGCGAGATCATGACGACAACCCTGGCGACGGCGATGCGGGTGTGCGCGGACAGACCGGGTGTGTGCAGCAGGGCTCGACTCGTGGCCGCGGCCTCTTCGGTGTAGCCCTGACCGAACGTGGCGAGAAGCTGGACGGCGAATGCCCGGTCGACCGGTCGGATCGTTCGGCAAGCGGCCATCTCGCGCAGTGTGTTCGCCGCCAACGCTTCGTCGTCCGGATCTCGATCGGACAGGTCTGTGGCGGCCCAGGCGCGTGTTTCCGGGTCGGCGTCGGGAGCCGAGAGCAGGTCCCGAAGCGCGGCCGTGGACTCCGCCATGTAGCGCACATGGCGATAGCCCAGGATCTGCGCGGCCTCACGCCTGCTCCCGGCGTCCGCGTCCGATGCGTACAGGGTGGCGCGAAGGACCTCTGCCACCTCGTCGGTGCCGCCCCCGAGGGTGTGCAGGGTGCGCGCCGTTTCCGCCCGATGCCGGAGGGCGGTGTCGGGGTTGCTCAGCATGCTTCGGAGCCGGCTCGCCATGGAGTCGAGGTCGTCGGGCGCGAGGGGTATCAGCATGATGGCGATGTGGTTGCGGTACGACGGGGAGATGTTCGGGTCGTCGAACATTCGAGTGAGGGTGTCGATGGCCTCGGGGATATGGATCGCGTCGAGGCCCGACAGGCACCGAGGGATTTCCATGCGTTCCCAGGGCCCGGCGTCGGGCGCCGTCAGGACCTCGCGCAGTTCTCGAGCGGCCGCCGGCACGAACGTGGGTCCGAGTCGGGCCAGGTGTTCCGCCGCGATTCTGCGGTCCGCCGCCGTCACATCGGTGGCGGCGAGCGTTGCTTGCAGGTATGTCGCCGCCTCCGTCACATGGTCGGGACCGAAGTGCCCCAATGTGGCGGCGGCGTTGATTCGCTTGCTCGCGGCCGACGTCGGCGCGGTGAGTACGCGGCGAATGACCTCGGCGGCCTCGGCGAGTCGGCTCGGGTCCAGTCGGGTCAGCGATTGCGCGACACCACAGCGCCGGACGGTATCCACTGTGGGCAATGCCAGGAGTCGGAGCAGGGCGTCGATGCTCTCGTTTGCGTGGACGGGGGCAAGTTCCGCCAGTGCCATGGCCGTTTCCGCCACGTTGTCGTCGCTGATGTTCCGCGCCGCCAGGTCCGCGCGCAGTAGTTGCGCCGCCTCCAGGGTTTGACCCGGGCCGAGGCCGGCCAGGGACCGTATGGCCTGCCTGTGCACATACACATTGGTGTTGGGCGCGACGATGAGGGCGCGGAGGACATCCGCGGCTTCCCCGGTATACGCGGGACCGAGTGCCGCCAACTGCTCTGCGGCGAAGATGCGATCGTAGGGCGAGTTGTGTGACCCGGTTTGGACCTCGCGCAATGCCTTCGCGGCTTCCGGCCCGTGTGTGGGATCGATCTCGGCCAGCGCTCGTGCGGCCCGAGCACATTCGTGGCCGGTCGAGGTGGCGTCGGCGAGGACGGTCCGAAGCGCGGTGACGGCGGCGTCCTTGTGTTCCGGCGCCAGCGAGGCCAGTCCACTGGCGGCGTCGATCACGTTTGCGGCTGTGGCGTCATCCGAGCGGAGCGCGGTCCACAATGCTTCGGTGGCCTCCGCGACATGCGCGGAACCACAGGCGGCCAGCGCGCGCATGGCCGAGATACGTGTGTCGAGGGAGATGCCCTCCCGGTCGAGTACGCCCCGCAGGATGTCGATTGCCATGGTGGTGTCGTGGGACGTCAGGGACTGCGCCAGCCGAACGCGGACATCGTGCTTCCGGTAGCGACTCCCCAGGAAGTCGAACAGTGTTCGACGCACGGCGGGTTCCCCGAGCAGTGCCGCCGCGTTCGAGGCCGCACGTCGCAGTTCCTCGTCGCTCGATTCCCGCGCCAACGTCGACATCAGGTTCGCCGCGAACGACTCCGCGTGCCGATTCGCCGCCGGCACGCCCCGGGCCAGGAGTTCGCCGGCCAACGCCGCGAAGTCGCCGGTGCCGCGACCCAGCCAGTCCAGGATCGCGTCGCCCGTGCCGTACCGGTGGGCGTGGTGGGCCAGGATCGCGTGGGCGAACAGGTCGCCGTGGACGGCTCGGTGCACCGTGTGGGTCCAGTCCGGGGCCGCCGGGTCGAAGTGGGGCGGCAGTCGGTCGGCGCGGACGTCGGCGGCCAGGTGTTCGGCGAAGCTGTAGTGGGTGAAGCGCAGGAAGTCGTGGTGATGGGTGAAGACGCCGACCGTGCCGAGCACCGACGCGACGAGCCTGGGCCACTCCGGGACGCCTCGGCGCGTGGCCCGGCAGTCGTGTTCGTCGAGCCAGTCCAGGGCCAGGTCGAGGAGGGGGCGGGTGCCGGCCGTCGGGTCGGTGACCACCGTGACGGCCAGGTGTTCGACGAGTTCGGGGCGGTGGTCGAACAGGAAGGCGACGCTGGATCGATGTACGGCGGGGCGTAGCGTCCAGCGTTGCAGCACGGTTTGTTGCTGCTCGTGCATCTCCTCCAGGTGTGCGTCGGTCAGGAGGGTGAAGTAGTCGCAGTAGAGGGTGAATCGGTTGCTCGGCAGCGGCGTGGTCGGGTGCTTGCGGTAGACGAGCGCCGCCACCGTCGCCAGCAGCGGCACGCGGACCAGGTCGCGGACGCCGGCGGCCTCGGTCTGGCGCAGGAAGCCGGCCGCCAGGGTCGGCCCGTCGGGATGGTCGCGGAACCAGCGGTGGGCGAATTCGCGCAGCTGCTCGCGGTCGAACGGCTCCAGCGTGTAGGTCCCCGTCGCCGCGTGTTGGAGCGGGGCCAGTTCGTCGTTGGGCAGCGGCCTGGTGGTGATCAGCAGTCGGAAACGGCCGTCGGGGTTGCGGACCCGACCCGCCAACTCGGCGACCAGGCCGCGCCGTCGCTCGGGATCGGTGATCTCGTCCAGGCCGTCGACGATCAGCAGGCACGTGGTGTTCTCGGGCAGGTGGTCGAGCAGGTCGTCCGGGAGGGCGTAGTCGAGGTGTGGCGCCAGTTCGGCGGAGAGGATCCGGACCAGGCGCGGGATCAGCGCGCTGCGCCCGGCGGCCAGGCGTCCGGCGGTCACGCGCAGGGGCAACAGCCGTTCGCCGTCGGTGCCCTGGGCATCTCCCGACTCGTAGGCGAGGGCCAGGGACGCGGCCAGTTGCAGGCTCAGGGTGGACTTGCCCTGGCCCGCGCCGCCGGTGATCAGGACGTGGCGGTGCCGTCCGAGCGTGTCCTCGGCGGCCCGGGCGGGGGCGATCGCGGTTCCGCTCGGCTCGGTTGATACGAAGTGCCTTTGGTGGTGCTCCTCTTCGCGCGGGTTCCGGCGGGGATCCCGGATGCGGTCGAGGGGTTGCCGGGTGGGTGCGGTCGGGGCGCTGCGGGCCTGTTGCCGGACGTAGACGGTGGCGAGTCCGTCGAGTGGCGCGTCGTAGAGGCGGTAGGTGAAGTTGCGCGCGGCGATGGTCTGCGCGTGCAGCAAGTCCCGTAAGTGGGCGGGTAGTCGGGGAGCCGCGGCGGCCGCCGAGGGGTGGCGGTTCCAGCCCAGTACGATCCGGGCGCCCTGATCCTCGTTGCGCTGTCGGGGCCGGGGGAAGCCCAGTTCGGGCAGGGTCCGGTGCAGGTGGGCGTGCACCGTGGCCAGGTCGAGGGTCTTCGGGCCGCCCGGGACGCCGTTTTCGAGGACGTCGATCAACTGCCCGGTGAAGGCCGTGTATTGCCCGCCCACCGGGGCGATCGCCTGCCGGGTCGCCGAGGCGGCGGCCAGCACGTAGCTGCCCTCCACCCGGGACAGCTCGGTCAGCCGCACGTCGTCGGGACCCATCGCCCCGGCCAGGGCCCGGCCGGCGAAGCAGCAGTCCAGGAGTACCGCCTTGGCGGGGACTCGGCGGGCCGCGCGCAGCACGTCGCGGATCTCCTGGAACGGCAGTGCCGTGTAGGGCCGTTCGGGGCGGCAGCGGGGGAGGGACAGCAGCAGGTCCTCGGTGTCCGGGGAGACCAGGCCGTGGCCCGCGTAGTACAGCAGGACCAGGTCGGTCGCGGCGGCCGTGGCGTCGGTGAGCGCGTCCAGGACCAGGTCGCGGTGGTCCGGCTGCTCGATCACGACACAGTTCTCGGCCGGCAGGCCCCAGACCTCCGGATCGGTCAGCAATTCGCGCAGCCGGGACAGATTGCGGGCCACGGCCGGCAACGGGGCCAGGTGTTCGAAGGTGTGTGCGCCGACCAGGACCACCCGGGATCCCCGCGGGTCGTGCGGTGCGCTGCTCATGTCTAACGGGCCCGGGACGGCGGGTCGTCGCTCGGCACCTGCATCCATCCCCCTCGACCGGCCGGGTGGTTCAGCCTAATGGGTGGAGTCGACGGGGTGGGGCGAAACGGTGGGGTCGGGGCGTGGACCTGCGGGCGGTCGGTGCGGGGTGGAATCGGCGGTAGCCTGCCGAGCGCATTGTCGAGGTTCGACGCGGAGGTTTGCGGAGTGGGCAAGGCGGCGGAGCAGGGGGCAGCGGTGGAGGCGGAGACCGACGCGGCGGAGCGGGCCCGGGTGGCGCTGCTCGACGCGGTGGCCCGGATGGCCGGTCAGGCGGGCAAGGAGGCGGTGAGCGTCAAGGAGCTGGAACAGCTCGCGCGCACCTACGCGATCGTGGTGGGACCGGGCTCGGGAGCGGCGTCGCCGGCCGAGATCGCGGGCGGTACGGACCCGGCGATGGCGGAGACCCTACCGATCGTGCCGGTGGCGCGGCACCGTGGGGACGGTCGGGAACCGTCGTAGTACGCGGTGTCGGCGGGGCGGTCGGCTCGACCGGCGGCTCCGCCGCACCACTCGGGCGGCTGAGCGGGGTCGTCCCGGGCGAGTGAGGGTTTGTCGCCCGAGTGGGTGAAACCTCGGGCGGGTGGGGGCGCGCCTGTCGCGGATCCGTCCCGAAGGCGCTGCGGGCCGGTCACAGGCCGGGGCGGGGGCGTGACATCGGTTCGACGCTTTTCGTTGACTCAACCGAACGTTTGCAGCAGCAAGCGGGCTCTCGCCCCCGTTCGTGTTGGAGGCCGTCGTGTGTGGTTCCCAGGTGCCCGGACCCCGCCCGCTCGAAGCGTCCACCTGGCCCGAACGGTACGCGGAGCCGCACCAGGACGCGTCCTGCGCGATGTGCGAAAAGGACTTCGCCGCACCCGACATCGGCTGGGGCCTGCTGCTCAGGCGCGGCGTCTACGGCAACGCCTACCTGTGGCGCTCGGGGCGGGTACGGGGGTACGTCGTCGTGATGTGGACCGGCGGCCACGTCGCACGCCTGACCGATCTGACCGCACGTCAGCTCGCCGGGTTCATGACCGAGGTGACCTCGGCGGGGCGGGCGATCGAGGCGCACTACCGGCCGATGCCCGGGCTCAACGTATCCCTCCTCGAGAACGACATCCCGCACCTGCACGCACACCTGATCCCCCGTCACCCCACCGCCCCGACCCCCGACCGCCCACCCGCCTTCGCCCACCTCGACCGCGACCGACAGGACGAGACCCACATCCAGGCGGACGCGGCGGCGTTGCGAGCCCTGCTGGCCGACCCGGGGGCGACGGAGGCGGTGGTGGGGGACACGCTCCCGCCGTCGGGCGGGAGCGGTTCGCGGGACGCGGGTCGGGCGGGCGACGAGGGCTCCGAGGAGGCCGTCGTGTGAGGCGATCGCCGGGGCGGGCGGGTTCGTTGCCGGCCGCGCCGTTGCCCGCCGGGGCGTGGCAGGGTGGCGGGATAACCCGTTGGTGGTCCCGGCCCCGGCTGGGATGATCGGCGGATGTCCGCACCCGCCTCCGCGTTCGAGCCGCCGTCCACCGCGTCCGGGATGCCCGTGCCGACGGAGCGGGTGGTGCGGAGCCTGGTCGACGCGGTGTTGGGTCGGGACGCGGGGCGACTCGTGCGGCCGATCGACGAGGGCGGGGAGCACTCCTCGTGGTGGGTCGGGTCGGATCACGTTCTCCGGTTGGCCCAAGACGCCGACACGTCCGACCGGCAGCGTCGCGAGATCGCCCTGCGCGACCTGCTGCGTCCCGTGGTCGGCGTCGCGCTGCCCGCGAGCGTGGCCGCCGGCGAGTGGGCGGACGGGCTCGCCTACTCCGTCGACACCCGCATCCCCGGCACCTCCGCCGAACTGCGTCGGGTCTCGCGGCGGGGCGAGGTCGGCCTGGCACGGATGTTGGCCGGCCTGGCCCGGGTCACCGAGGCGGACGCGGTCGGCGTCGGTCTGCCCGTGGTCGCGCCCCGGTCGATGGCCGAACTGCGCGCGCCGGCCGAGGCGGCGGCGCGACGACTCACCACCGACGGCGAGTTCGACGGGACACCGCTGCGCGGCCCGAGCGCGGATCCCGTGTCGAGCGTCGTCGTGCACGCGGATCTCAAGGGCGAGCACCTGATGGTCGGCAGCGGCGGTCGGGTGCGCGGGGTGCTGGACTGGACGGACGCGGTGGTCGGCGATCCCGCCGAGGACATCGCCGGATTGGCCATCGCGGTGGGCGCCGCGGCCGCCGTCCGGGTGGCCGCGGGGGCCGGATACGGCCCCCGGTCGTGGGCCCGGGGGCTCGCACTCGCCCGCCACGACACGCTGATCCGCCTCGCGGACCGCCTGTACGGCACGGACGACAGCCCCATCCCCCTGCTGCGCGCGCAACGGGACCGCGCCTGGCAACCCTCCGCCCTCGACCGGGTCCCCGAGCCGCCGGGCCCGGAAGCGGGCCGGGCGGCGGACCGGTGGCCATGGCCGACGGTCGCCCATCGGCGCGGCTGACGCCCGCGGAGCGCAAGGTCGGCGGCCCGGCTCGGCGGCTCGGATCCATGCGTCGTCGAGGCGGATCGACGGGGTGTCGCCCAGCGTTCGGCGCAGCACCACCGGGGCCGCGAGGTACGCGACGACCGACGGCGCGTCGGCCGGTCGCGGCGGGGAGCGCGGGACGGAGCGCCGGGTAGCGCCGGGTGTGGGTCGACGACTCGTCGAAGGAGTCGAGGGCGTGCGGCGGCGCGGGAACGCCGCCGAAACGTGCCGGGTGGTTCTCCTCGGCCCGGCCGGCCGCGGTGTCGATGCGGTCGACATGCGCCGAGCGGTGCTCGGGAGCCGGACCACAGCCGAACCGCACGAGCGGGCCCCGCGCCTCCCACCGGCCCCCATGAAGCCGGGTCGAGGACGCCGCGGGATCGTCGTCATACCCTCACCGTTTGCGGCACGGCACGTGGGTGTGGTCGTGCCGGGCGGTCGACGTCGGTTCGGGTGTCGCGTGGGGCGATGGGTGTCGCGGCGGGCCGGACGTCGCCGGGAACGGCACTAATGTCGACCGGTGCACTCGTCGCGCCCGGGCGGCGATCGCGCGCCGCGTACCGCGTACCGCGCCGTACGTCCGACGCTCTCGCCGGGTGCGGACAGCGGATCCTCGACCATGGGAGTTGCCGACGTGAACCCCTCCGCACATGAGCCGGTCGAGCCGGGCGCAGAGGCATCCTCCGCCGTCGGCTATCGGCGATCCGCCGGGTCGCCGCGGGGGGAGGCTCGGCGGCGGGAGTTGCTGGATCGGGTCACCGCGGATCTCGCGGCCAATGGGCTCGTGGACTTTTCGCTGCGTCGGGCCGCGCGCGCCGCCGATACCACGCACAAGGTCCTGCTCTATCACTTCGACGGCGCCGACGACCTGCTTCGGCAGGCCATTCTGCGGCTGCGCGATCGGCGGATCGATCGCTCCGTCGCCGCCGGGCGGCCCGGTCCCGATCGGTTGCCGCTGGCCGAGTGGGTGCGGGTGGTGTGGCCGATCCTGGTCGGAGACGAGGCGCGGGTGCTCGACCAGGCCATCGGACTGGCGATGTACGACCCCGACCGCTACGCCGAACTCGGTCGCGGGGCGTCCCGGCAGTATCTGCCCACGCTGCTCGCCATCTGTCCCGAACACTGGCCCGAGCAGCGCAAGTTCGAGGTCGCCGAGATGATCCTCGCGGTGCTTCGGGGGTTTTTGGTGGACGCGCGGACCAGTGGTGACACGGCCGGGGTCGCCGCCGGGTTCGAGGCGCTGATCCGGGCGCTGGAGCGGGAGGAGGCCGCCGACGAGTGACGGTACACCGGCGTCCGGTGGTTCCCGTGGACAGTTTGCGAACCACGTGGTTCACTTTTTTTGAAGGCGAACGGTCAACGGTGAACGCCGGGTGCTGCCGGAGGGGGAGACCATGGCCCAAAAGGAAGTTCGGCTGTCGGTGGGCACGATCGGGTACGAGGACACCGGTGGCGACGGTCCCACGGTCGTGCTGCTCCACGGGTTCCTGATGGATTCGTCGTTGTGGGACGAGGTGATCGCGGCGCTGGCCGTCGACCACCGCTGCCTGGCACCCACCCTGCCGCTCGGCGCGCACCGGCACGCGGTGTCCGCCGACGCCGACCTGTCGCTGCCCGGAGTGGCCGCGCTGGTGGGCGAGTTCCTGGACGCGCTCGACCTGGGCGAGGTCACCCTGGTCGGCGTCGACACCGGCGGAGCGCTCGTGCAACTGGTGATCGCCGGCGGAGACACCGCCCGGGTGGGACGGGTCGTGCTCGCCTCGTGTGACGCCTTCGACAACTTTCCACCCGGGCTCACCGGCAGGACCCTCGTACGAGCGGGCAAACTCCCGCCGCGCCTGTTCGGGCTCTTCATGCAGCAGATGCGGCTGCGCCCGATACGCCGACTCCCGCTCGCGTTCGGGTGGTTGACCAAGCGCGGTGACGCCGCCACCGCCCGCTGGGCGGCACCCGTCCTGTCCCGACCCGAGATCCGCCGCGACGCGGTGCGCATGTTGCGCGCGGCGGGCGCGGACACCGACGTCCTGCTCGGGGCGGCGGAGCGCCTGCCCGACTTCGACCGCCCGGCCCTCGTGGTCTGGGCGAGCGCCGACCGGGTCATGCCCCCGGAACACGGCCGCCGGCTCGCCGAACTCCTGCCCGGGGGACGGCTGGTCGAGATCGACGACAGCTATACCCTCATCCCTCTCGATCGCCCCGCGGAATTGGCGCGCGTCGTGAGGGAGTTCACCCTCGCGACCGACCCGGCCCGGTAGTCGGCGCCGGCACCGGTCCGCGCTACCGGCGGTCCGGCGCCGACTCCCCGTCCGCACGCCGGCGATGGAATGTCCGGCGATACGCGTCGGGCGGTACGCCCACCGTGCGGTTGAAGTGGCGGCGCAGAGTGGCCGCGGTGCCCATGCCGGTGGCCTCGGCGACGGCGTCCACGCTGTCGTCCGTGGTCTCCAGCAACTCCTGGGCCCGGTGGATGCGTTGGATCAGCAGCCACTGCAACGGGGTGGTGCCCGTCACCGACCGGAAGTGCCGGCCCAGGTGGCGCGAGCTCATGTTGGCTCGGCGGGCCAGGTCCTCCACCGTCAGGGGCCGGTCCAGCCGGCCGGCCGCCCAGCCGAGCAGTTCGCCGAGCGGGTGGTCGGGTTGTTCGGGCACCGGAGTGGCGACGAACTGGGCCTGGCCGCCCGGCCGGTGCGGTGCCACCACCAGTCGGCGGGCGATCGTGTTGGCGACCGTCGAGCCGTGGTCGAGGCGGATCATGTGCAGGCTCAGATCCATGGCGGCGGCCTTGCCGGCCGAGGTGAGCACGCTGCCGTTGTCGACGTACAACACGTCCGGGTCCACCTCGACCTCGGGATAACGCTCGGCCAGGGCCTCGGTGTGGGCCCAGTGGGTGGTGGCGCGCCGCCCGTCGAGCAGCCCCGCGGCGGCCAGCACGAAGGCACCCGTACAGAGCGAGGCCACCCGCGCGCCGGCCTCGTGGGCCGCGCGTACCGCGTCGACGAGGTCCGCCGGCGGGGCGGTGTCCACGTCGGCCCAGCCGGGGACGATCACGGTGTCGGCGTCGGCGAGCCGGTCGAGGCCGCCGTCGGGTTCGAGCAGGAAGCGCCCGTCGGCCCGCACCGGGCCGGCCCCGCAGACGATCACGTCGTACCAGTGCTCGACGGAGGTCGGGACCGAGGTCGGCGCCGGTGACCCGAAGATCTCGTGGGCCAGGGCCAGTTCGAAATGCAGGATGCCGTCGGCGACGGCTATCGCGACTGTGCTCACGTCCGGAAGTGTACGCATCGTGTCGTTCCGGACGTCCGCCCGGCCGGCCCGACCCGGCGCCCGGCCCCGTGCCGCTACGGTCGCGGCTCGCTGTACCAGCGCCACGAGGTGCGGCGGGGGTGGCCGGGCAGGTCGCCTCGGCCGGTGGCCCACAGGAGGGTGGGCCAGGGGTCGGTGTCCTGCGGGACGTCCGGGAGGATCCGGGCGATCACCCGTGCGCACACGTCGGCGGGCGGGCTCCAGGGGAGGCCCAGGCCCTCGGTCAGGTCGTACGTGTGGACCACGGTCTCCAGGATGCCCATCGCCGCGAAGCCCTCGGGGTCCGCGTCGCCGAAGATGTGGTGGGCGCGCACGCTCGACGGCGTGGTCCGCACCATGGACACCAGCAGTGCGCCGCTCGCCTCCAGGACCTGCAGCAGGCCGCCGGGGCCGGCCGCGCGGTCCGCGTGGATCGCGTTCGCCGGGCCGCCCGGGCGCCGGCTCTCCCAGAGGAAGGGCACGTTGGCGGTCAACGGCGGGGTCCGCAGGCCGAGTTGGGCGGCGTACGCGAAGAGGTCGTCGCTCAGGTGCTCGACCGTCTCCCAGCAGTCCCACTCCAGCGAACCGGCCCGGTCGTCCCAGGCGGCCGCCGGCGCCGCGCGGAGCGCGGCCACCGCGAGCCGGACGGCCAGATCCAGGTCGTCCGCGGTCACGGGCCCGGGCGACGCCGGTTCGGGCATGGGGTCGGAGGCGCCGACTCGCGGTGAATCATGCATGCCAGGACCGTACCGCCCCCCGCCGTCGACCACCCGAGGCCGCCCACCGACAGTGCGCCGCCCACCGCCCTCGGCGGCGTCGGCGTTGTACTCTCCATGGAAGGCGTAGTACTACGGATGGAGTGGTTCGCATGGTGCGCAGGAACGCCGAGCGGAGGGCGGCGCTGGTCGATGCCGCCATCGAGGTGTTGGCCAAGGAGGGTGCCCGGGGGCTGACGTTCCGGGCGGTCGATGTCGAGGCGGAGGTGCCGACCGGTACCGCCTCCAACTACTTCACGAGCCGCGACGACCTGCTCACCCAGGCCGGTGCCCGGGTCTACGAGCGGCTGGAGCCCGGCGAGGAGATCATCGCGCGACAGCGCGCGAGCACGCCGGACCGGGAGACGTACACCGTGTTGATGCGCGAAGTCGTCGACCGGGTCAGTGCCTTCCGCACCGGCTACCTCGCCTTGCTCGAACTGCGCCTGGAGGCGACCCGGCGGCCGGAGTTGCGCACCGTGCTGACCGAGCGGGTCCGGGCCGACATGGCGGCCAACGTGAGCTATCACGAGCAATCCGGCCTCCCCGGCGACGCCACCGCGGTCCGCCTCCTGTACCTGGCGTTCAACTGGCTCATCGTCGAACAGCTCACCCTGCCGGACGTGTTCTCGGCGGCCGAACGCGACCGCCTCGTCGAGGCGGCGGTCGAACGCATCGTGGGAGTGTGAGGACACACACGGGCGTCCCGCGCCGACCCCGCGTCCGGGATCCGCGCGATCTCCGCGCAGTACCATGCTCCACATGAGCGTCGACCAGGAACTCGTGGACGCCGCGATCGAGTTGGCACGTCGTCGATTCGCCGGGCGCGACGGGTCCGGTGCCGCCGCCCTGCGCCTGGCCGATGGCACGATCCTGACCAGCACCGCGCCGAACCCGCCGAACATCGCCGTGAGCCTGTGCCACGAGACGGGGGCGATCTGCGAGGCGTACAAGCTCGACCGCGACGTGGTCGCGTCGGTGTGCGTGAGCGCCGCCGACGAAGGTGGGGGGTACTGGGTGCTCGCCCCGTGCGGGGTCTGCCAGGAACGGCTGTTCGCCTACGGTCCGGACGTGGCCGTGGCCGTTCCCGAGCCGGCCGACCCTCGCCGGTGGCGCAGCCTGCTCCTGCGGGACGTACAACCCCACTGGTTCGCAAGAGTGTTCCCGGACGACGTCTGGCCCTACCGGCCGGAGGAGATCGAACCGACCCGATAGCGGCGGCCGTTGCCGGCTTTCCCTCCCCGCCGGTTCGGGCGTGACGTCCGTCCCACGCCGGTCGTTGGTCCGGGCACGGGTGCGTGTCGGAGCGCGGGTCGATCCCGTCGGTCCGCCGCTCGCCGGCGACGACACCGTCGTGCCGGGGCGTTCACCCGAAGCACCCGTAGGCGCCCGAAGCGCCCGCAAGTGCCCCGAAGCACCCGGATCGACCCTGGGGAGACCGACACGTGAGCGACCACCGCCACAACGCCATCGCCTACGCCGCCATCATCCTCGAACGCGCGGACGGGGCGGTGTTGTTCATGGAGCGCAAGGACACCGGCTTCGCCGACGGCCTGCTCGCGCTTCCGGGCGGCCTGGTCGACCCCGGCGAACTCCTGATCGAGGCGTGCGCCCGGGAGACCAGGGAGGAGATCGCCACCGACGTGGCCACGGCCGACCTGCGCACGGCCTACGTCTCGCAGGTGCTCGGCGACACCGGCGCACCGGTGATCGGCTGGTACTTCCACACCGCCGCCTGGACCGGCGATCCCACCAACGCCGAACCCGACCAGTGCGCCCGCCTGGCCTGGCTCGACCCCACCGACCTCCCGCCGGACGTGGAACCCACCGACGCCACGGCGGTGACCGCCTGGCACACCAGGGCCCACCCGACCCCGTGGTCCTGACCGGCTCCTGCTCTAGTGCGGGCGCAGTCCCGCGCGGAACGCGGTGATCACCAGTTGTACGCGGTCGCGGGCGCCGAGTTTGGCGAGCAGGTGGCCCACGTGGGTCTTGGTGGTGCCCTCGGTGATGTGCAGGCGGCGGGCGATCTCGGGATTGGTGTGACCCTCGGCGATCAGGGCCAGGACCTCGTGCTCGCGCGCGGTGATCCCGGGCAGCGTGACGGGCGGGGCGGCCGGCTCGACGCCCCCGCTCGGGGCCGGTCGGTCGGCGAACTCGGCGATCAGGCGCCGGGTCACGCTCGGCGCGAGCAGCGCGTCGCCCGCGGCGATCACCCGGATCGCGGCCAACAGGTCCTCGGGCGCGGTGTCCTTGAGCAGGAACCCGCTCGCGCCGCCGCGCAGCGCCTCGTAGATGTGCTCGTCGAGGTCGAACATGGTCAGGATCAACACCCGCACCCCCGGGACGCCCGCCGGGCCGCCCGCGCCGGTGATCAGCCGGGTGGCCTCCAGGCCGTCCATGCCCGGCATCCGGATGTCCATCAGCACTACGTCCGGCCGCTCCCGCCGGGCGAGTTCGACCGCGGCCGTACCGGTACCGGCCTCGGCGACCACGGTGAGGCCCGGCGCCATCTCGATGATCCCGCGAAACCCCGCGCGCACCAGCGCCTGATCGTCGGCGACCAGGACCCGCACGCTCATGCGGCGCGCTCGGGCAACGGCAACACCGCGGTCACCCGGAAGCCGCGCCCCGGCAGCGGGCCGGCGGTGAACTCCCCGCCGTACAGCCCGACCCGCTCGCGCATCCCGGCCAGCCCGTGCCCGTACGGGAGTTCGTCCGGCCACCCGGTTCCCGGCCCGACGCCGTCGTCGCTGACCTCGATCGCCAGCGCGTCCCCGCGATAGTCGACGGTGACCCGCCCGTTCGCGGTGCGCGCGTGCCGGGTGATGTTGGTCAGCGCCTCCTGGACGATCCGGTACGCGGACAACTCCACGCCGGGCGGCAACTCGCGCGGCACACCGAGCACGGTCGATTCCACCCGTAGGCCCGCCTCGGCGCCGCGGTCGAGCAGCGCGGGCAGATCGGCCAGCCCCGGCGCGGGCAGCCGGTCGGCCGGCCCGTCCGCGCGCAGCACCCCGAGCAGGCCGCGCATCTCGCGGATCGTCTCGCCGCTGATCCGCCGGATCGTCGCCAACGCCTCCCGGGCCGCCGCCGGCCGCTGGTCGAGCACGAAGCCGCCGTATCCGGCCTGCACGTTGACCACCCCCAGGCTGTGCGCGATCACGTCGTGCAACTCCCGGGCCAGCCGCAGACGTTCCTCGGCGAACTCGGACCGGGCCAGTTCCGCGTGATGTTCGCGCAGCGCGGCGGCGTACGCGCGCTGCCGGCCGACCGCGTAGCCCACCGCGCCCGCGAGGCCGACGAACAGCGGCGTCAACCACGCGTTGCGCCGCAGGTCCTCCGAACCGAACAACCACGGCACCGCGCCCAGCAGGCCGACCGCGAGCACGCCGACCGCGCCGCGCGGCGGGCACGTCACCGCCGCGCGGTAGACCACGGCCATCGAGACCAGCACCACGAACGGCCCGCCCACGGCCGGCGCGATCGTGGTCTTCCCGGCCACGGCCACCACGACCGCCCAGGCCGCGACCACCACCCCCATCGCGAGCGCGGGCCGAAACCGGCGCAGCACCAGCGCGCCGGCCAGTGTGCCGACGCCGGCCAACGCGACCCACAGGTCCAGCGGGCCCGGCTCGGGCCAGCCGCGTCCGTGCGGGTCGTGGTGGTGGTAGGCGTCCAGTACGCGCAGCACCGCGATCGCCGCCCCGACCAGGGCCGCGAGCACGTCGAGGGCGACCCGGTGCTCGGCCCGCAGCCGCAGGGTGAACGGACGCGACGGCTCGGAGCCCATGGCTGTCATGCCGTCGAGGGTAGGCTCGCCGGCCGCCGTCCCTCATCGCCCGGCAGACCTATGACCACGGTCGTAGTCGGACCCCGATCCCGACCGCGCGCTCCGGCCACGGTGCGATGACCGCGCGTCGGCGCGCCGACACGCTGGAGGGCGTATCGCCGGCGGCACCGGGACGGGCCGACCGGCCGACGCGGATCCGGGAGACGAGATGATCGAAGTGCGCGGGCTCACCAAGAGATACGGCGCGCGTGTGGCCGTGGACGATGTCACCTTCACCGTCGAACCGGGACGGGTGACCGGATTCCTCGGTCCGAACGGGTCGGGCAAGTCCACCACCATGCGGATGATCCTGGGCCTGGTCGCACCCACCGCGGGCCACGCCCTGGTGGACGGGCGGCCCCACCGTGCGTTCGACCGGCCGCTGCGCCGGGTCGGGGCCCTGTTGGACGCGGACGCGGTGCCGGCCGGGCGCAGCGCGTACCACCACCTGGCGAGCATCGCCGCGAGCAACGACATCGCGCGTGGCCGGGTGGACGAGGTGCTGGACGTGGTCGGGCTGCGTGCCGCGGCCCGGCGTCGGGCGGGCGGCTTCTCGCTGGGCATGCGACAGCGGCTGGGCATCGCGGTGGCGCTGCTCGGCGACCCGCCGGTGTTGCTGTTGGACGAGCCGGTCAACGGGCTCGACCCGGACGGGGTCCGGTGGATCCGCACGCTGCTGCGAAAGTCGGCGGCCGAGGGGCGGACGGTGTTCGTGGCCGGCCACCTGATGAGCGAGATGGCGCTGACCGCCGACCACGTGATCGTGTTGAGCCGGGGGCGGGTGATCGTGGACACCACGATCGCCGAGTTCGTGCGCGGCGGTGCGCGGGGCGATGTACTGGTGCGGTCCCCGTACGGTCCGAGGTTGTCGGCGTTGTTGACGGCGCGGGGGGCGACGGTGACGGTCGAGCCGGACGGGGCGCTCGCGGTGGAGGGGTTGGCCTACTCCCGGATCGGCGAACTGGCCGCGGGGGAGGGCCTGGTGATTCACGAACTGGTGGCCCGGCAGGGGTCGTTGGAGGAGGCATACCTGCGGATCACCGAGCCGGAAGCGGTCCACCGGGCGGCCGACGGGGTGCCGGACGGGGCGGGCGCGTGAGCCGGGTCCTGGTTCCGCGCGGGGTGTTGGCGGCCGAGTGGATCAAGCTGCGCACGTTGCGTTCGACGTATTTCACCGTGCTGGTGTCCGCCGTCGCGGCGCTCGGTCTCGGTGCGTTCGACCTGGGCAACCTGGTCGCGGACCGGGACGCGATGTCGGCGGAGCGGCGGGCCGCGTTCGACCCGGTCCGGTTCGGGTTCAGCGGCGGCTACTACGTGGTGGTGCTCGCGGTGGGCACGCTCGGGGTGTCGACGGCGAGTTCGGAGTACGGGTCGGGGCTGATCCGGACCACGTTCACTGCGGTACCGAGGCGGCGGCGGGTGTTCGCGGCCAAGGTCGTGGTCGTCGGCGGGGCCACACTCGTCCTGGGGGAGGTGATCGCCTTCGCCACGTTCTTCCTGGGGCAGGCGATCCTGGCCGACGAACATCTGGAGGTGGGGCTCGGCGCGCCGCACGTGTTGCGGGCGGTGCTCGCGACGGGCGCGTTCGTGATGGTGTTCGCGCTGATCGGGCTGGCGCTCGGGGTGATCGTCCGGCACACGGCGGGTGCGATCGCGGCGCTGTTCGGGCTGTTCTTCGTGGCGCCGATGGTGACCGGGGCGGCCGGGGACCGGTTGCGGAACGGCACTCTGCAGCAGGCGTTCCAGGCGTTGAGCAGTACCACGGGGGCCGATGCCGCCGGGCGGCCGTCCACGGTGACGGCGGTCGTGGTGTGCCTGCTGTGGGTCGGCGTCGCGCTGGCCGTCGCGGCGTGGGTGATCGAGCGGCGGGACGTGTGAGGGCGGGTTTGTCGGCCTTGGTGGTCTCGGTGGTCTCGGGGTGACATGCGCTTGGCCGTCCGACCGGGGGTTCCGGGTCGGACGGCCGAGTGCGGTGGGTGGGGTGTGGCCGCCGGGGAGCGGGTGTTGTGTGCTGTGGGTTGCCGTGCAGTTCGCCGTGCGAGTCACCGTGCGAGTCGCCGTGCGGGTTGCCATGCACTTCGCCATGCAAGTACCAGGTCAGAGCCCTTTTCGGTGCTCGGGGAGAAGGCGCTCAGCGAGCCTTGTTGAACACCCTGCGAGCCCATACATAACCGACCAGGGCGGCGCCGAGGCACCAGGCGAGGGCGATGATCGCGTTGTTGCCGATCTCGGTGCCGAGGAGCAGGCCCCGGAGGGTTTCGATGATCGGGGTGAACGGCTGGTACTCGGCGAACCAGCGCAACCCGGTGGGCATCGAATCCGTCGGGACGATGGCGCTGCCGAGGAACGGCAGGAACGTCATCGGCATCGGGATGTTGCTGGCGGTCTCCACGTTCTTGGCGACCAGGCCGATGCCGGCCGAGATCCAGGTCAGGGCCAGCGTCAGCAGCGTGAGCAGGCCCATCGCGGCGAGCCATTCGAGCGCCGTGGCGTTCGGTCGGAAGCCGACGGCGAGTGCGGTGCCGATCACCAGGGCCAGGCTGACCAGGGTCTGGATCACGCTGCCGACGACGTGTCCGGTCAGGAACGCCGCCCGGGAGACGGACATCGTGCGGAAGCGGTTGACGATGCCCTCGGTCATGTCGACGCATACCGAGATCGCCGTGGCCAGGGCCCCGGAGGTGGCCGCCATCAGGATGATGCCGGGAGCGACGTAGTCGATGTACTCGGCGTCGCCGGTGGGGGAGTCGGCGATCCCGGCGCCGAGGGCGTTGCCGAAGGCGTAGTTGAACAGCAGCAGCATCACGATCGGCATGGCGACCACGGAGACGGTCACCGAGGGATAGCGCAGCGCGTGTCGCAGGTTGCGGCGCAACATGGTCGCCGAATCGCTGACCGCGTAGGACAGGGTGCTCATCGCGGGTTTTCCTTCCGGGAGTCCGGAACGCGGTCGACCTGCGGCCGGCCGGTGAGGGTGAGGAAGACGTCGTCCAGGTCGGGGGTGTGCACGGTCAGTTCCTCGGCGGGGATCGACGCCGTGTCGAGCGCGTCGAGGATGGCGCGCAGGGTGGGGATGCCGGGGTCGCACGGGATGTTCAGGGTGAGCGTCTCGTCGTTGCGGCTGGTGGCGCGGAAGAGGTCGGCGGCGGCGTCGAGCCGGTGCGCGTCGGCGAAGCGGAGCCGGATGTGCGCGCCGGGGATACGCCGCTTGAGTTCGTCGGCGGTGCCCTCGGCGATCAACGTGCCGTGGTCCAGGACCGCGATCCGGTCGGCGAGTTCGTCGGCCTCGTCCAGGTATTGCGTGGTGAGGAGGATGGTGACGCCGCGGTCGGTGACCAGGTCGCGGATGATCTCCCACATGATCCGCCGGCTGCGCGGATCGAGGCCGGTGGTCGGCTCGTCGAGGAAGATCACCCGGGGGTCGCCGACCAGGGTCATCGCCAGGTCGAGCTTGCGTCGCATGCCGCCGGAGAAGGTGACCACCGAGGAGTGGGCGACCTCGGTGAGGTCGAAGCGGGCGAGCAGGTCGTCGGCCCGACGGCGGCCCTCGCGCCGGCCGAGGTGGTGCAGGTCCGCCATCAGGATCAGGTTCTCCCGGGCGGTGAGCAGGTTGTCCACCGCGGCGAACTGGCCGGTGACGCCGATGGATCGGCGTACGCCGTCGGCTGCGCCGGTCAGGTCGTGCCCGGCGATCTCGGCCCGGCCGGCGTCCGCGGTGATCAGGGTGGACAGGATCTGTACCGTCGTGGTCTTGCCCGCGCCGTTGGGTCCGAGCAGGGCGAAGACGGTGCCTTCGGGGATGTGCAGGTCGATGCCGTCCAGCACCTTCTTGTCGCCGTAGGACTTGGTCAGGCCGGTGGCGCTGATCGCGAGGGTGCGGGTGCGGCCGCGGGTGGCGGTGGTCGTGGTCGTGGTCGTGGTCATGGCGATCGTGTCCCTAGGGTCGTGGCTCGTCGATTCAGGCGCGGCGGATCACGATGTGGCCGATGGCGGTGCGGGCGTGCACCTCGACCGTCCGCTCGGTGGCGTCGGGCCCCTGGGCGGCGTCGAGGGAGTTGCGGACGCTGCCCATTCGGGTCCGTACGTCGAGCCAGGCCGCGGTGGACTCGCGGATGCCGATCTCGAGGTCGCCGGAGCCGGACTGGAGGTGGACCCGGCCGCGGGCCACCTCGTCGAGCCGGATCGTGCCGTTGGCGCACTTCGCGTCGACGTCGGAGTGCGCGACGCCCACGGTGATCCGACCGTTGGCCGAGCCGACCTGCAGGCGGCCGGCCACCTCGCGGATCGTGGTGTCGCCGTTGGCGTTCCTGAGCGTCGCCGTGCCGCCGACGGTGCCGATCTCGATGCGGCCGGCGGCGCTCACCTCGGCGTCGCCGACGACGCGGTCCGCGTGGATGGCGCCGTGGTCGGTGTGGGCGTCGAGGGTCTCGGCCGAGTCGATCCGGAGGGTGCCGACCGAGGTCCTGATCCGGCACTCGCCGAGCGGCCCGGTGCAGGTGAAGTCGGCCAGCGGCGTGGTGCCGTGCAGGTCGGAGCCGGCCGGCAACTCGACGACGATGTCCACCGAGCCGGACTTGCCGAACGGCGAGCGCTTCTTGGGGCCCTTGACCAGCAGCCTGCCGTCGGTGCAGGTGACGGTGGTCTGCTCGGCCGTGCGTACGTCGAGTTCGTCCCGGTCGTTGACGGGCCGGACCTCGACGAGCGTGTCGGTGCGCCTGCTCGCGGTGATCCGGACCATGCCGATGTCGAACTCGAGGGTGGCGGTGATGGGTTCGGGGGTGGCGAAAGTAGGCATGGCGGTGCCGTCCTCATGGCTCGATGCGAGGTGGTGCGAGTCGGGGTGACTCGGTGGTGTGTGGGGTCGCCCGGTGGTGGGGCGCGGGCGCGTGGGCCGGTCGGGCGGGGGCGCCGGCGCGGCCGTGTGGCGGTGGCGGAGCGCTTCGGTGGGGCGGTGCGTCGGTGGGTCGGCACCGGCGCACCGCCCGGGGTCCGCTCGCGGCGTCGGCCCGGTGTCGGCCTCGGCCTCGGCGGAGCGGGCCCGGCTAGCGGGCCCAGCCCGTGTAGCCCTGGCGGCCGCGGTGACCGCGCTGGGGGCCGGGGGCGGGGGTGCTCGGGATGGCGGGCTCCATGGCGCCGGCGACCGCGCGGACCAGCCAGGCGTTGACCGACAGGCCCGCGTGTCCGGCGGTCTCCTCGACCCGGGTCTTGAGGTGGGCGGGGAGGCGGAAGTTGATCCGGGCCATCCCGCCCTCGTCCCCGTCCGGCGCCGCGAGTGGCGCCATCGGCACGGACCTCGGCGCCGGCTCGTCCGCCGCCGGCGCCGCGTACGCCTCCTGTGGCGGCGGCGTCGTCACCACGAACTCGGGGTCGAGGCCGCGCAGGCGGATGTCCACGGAGCCCGGCGCCAGCTCGCTGGTGACCTCGGCCATCGCTGCGGACAGTGCGTTCATGAGGGTGAGCCGGGCGGCCGACTCCAGTGGAGCGGTCAGCCGTTCGGCCACGTCCCGAGCCTCGGCGCCGCCTGCGGCGGCGGCGATGGCGAGTTCCCGACGAAGGTTGTCGACGTACGGTGTGAGGTCCATGACGTCATCATGGCACATCCATGGCGTCATTGCGAGCCAATGGCGCCATTCATGCGCCAGGGGCGTGTCACGGCCCGCGCGCCACCGTCCTGGCCGGCCCGAAACACGTCCGCCCGGAGCCGATGGCTCCGGGCGGGGTCGTGCGATGTGGCGGGGCCACGGTCGGGCGGTGCCGGTCCGGGCCCGCGCCCGCGGCGGGTGGTGGTGGCCGGGATCAGGACGTGGGGTCCGGCCCGTCTTCGTCGGTGATCGAGATGGCGCGGGCCGGGCACATGCCCATGGCGGTCCGGACGTGCGCTCGGAGCGCGTCCGACGGCCGGGCCTCGTAGACGAGGAAATCGTCGTCGTCGAAGGAGAACACGTCGGGCGCGGCGAACACGCACTGACCGTGGCTCTCGCACAGGTTCATGTCGACGGTGACGCGCATGGTTCGACTCCCTTGCCGGTGTGCGGGTGTGCGGGTGTACCCGGTGCTGAAGTCGGGTGCTGGACGGGCGGGTTGAAGCGGGAGGATTGTGGCGCGCTCCAACGCAGCGGGACGGCGTCGGGGATCTCCACCACGTCCGTGACGGTGAACTCGACCAGGCGCTGGGCGCCGGGGATTCGGGCGATCTCGTCGCCATCCCACAGGGTGCGGGTCGTACCGGACAGGTGCAGGGACGTCCCGTTGTCCCAACCCGGGACCAACAGCCCCGCGACCGGGTGCAGTTCGAGATTCCCCAGGGTCAGGAACATGGCGTTGCCGACGTAGTCCGGCCAGCGCAGCACGGTCGGGGACGACACCTCCACGAAGCCCGGGTTGCCGCCTCGGTGCGAGGCGTCGGTGTTGCCGCGTTCGTCGGCGGTGGCCACGAAGAAGGTGTCGGCGGCGCGCAGGGTTCGTTGCTGGTCCGGGGTGAGCGCGGTGCCCCGGATGACCGCGCGATCGTCCTCCCGCCGGCGGGAGTTCGGGTCGCGGAGGATGCGGTAGTCGCGTTTTTGGATGTACTTCGGGCAGTTGGCGATGACCTGGTCGGGCAGCACGCGCAGGCCGCCGGGCACCGGCGTGGAGCGGCCGTTGATCCGCATCCTGCGCCGGGACGCCGGCTCGATGGCGATCATCCCGACCCGGGCCGGTTCGCCGAGGAGGTCCGCGAGCGGGTCCTCGGCGAGTGGCAGTGCGTCGATGGTGAGTGTGTGCGGGTCGGGGGCGGACAGGAAGCCGGGGTCGCCGGTCAGTTGTGAGCACCAGATCCGACCGGCCGCGTCCGCGCCGCCGACGATGATCATGGGCTGTTCGGCGAGGAATGCCGCGGCGACCGGCGGGATGGCGTCCCCGATGCCGCCGAGCGAGTGCGCGGCCTGGCTGGTGAGTCGGGCGCGGTCCTGTACCGCGCGTTCCCCGCGGTGGTAGTCGGTTGCCACGACATTGCCTCCGGATCTGCGGTGTGCGGTGTGGGGCGTGCGGTTGGTGGGGGTGGTGCGCCGCCGGGTCTAGAAGAAGCCGCAGGTCGGCGCACCGGCGGTGGGGGCGTCGGCCGGGTCGGCGCCGGACGGGGCGTAGATCTCCAGGCGGATGCCGTCCGGGTCGGTGAAGAAGATCCCGCCGGAGGTGCCGTGCTCGCCGTGCGGGACGACGCCGTCGTAGTCGAAGTGCGCGTCGAGGCCGCGCAGGACCCGTTCGGCGGCCTTCACCTCGTCGATGGTCTCCACCTGGAAGGACAGGTGGTGCAATCCGGGACTCCGGGTCGGGAACGCGCCCTCGCTCTGCTGCCACAGCGTGATCAGGAGCTTCCCGTCCCGCCCGAGGAACGCGAAGCGGCGACCCTCCTCGTTGCCCTCGGCCGATACCTCGACCTCCAGGACCGCCCGGTAGAAGGCCACGGAACGGTCGAGGTCGGTGACGTTCAGCCCGACATGGCCGGTCTGAAGTGCCTTGAGGTTGCCCATCGTTGCTCCTTGTTCCCGATCGGCGCGACGCGACGCCACATGCTCGGTGCTCGGGATGAGCACCATCTATCTAATGATTACACACTTCTGTAGTCATTAGAAATCGAAGGCAGGCCAATCCCGCGGTCGGCCGACCGCGGGATTGGTCGTGGCTCTGCGGGTCAGTCGATCGGGGGTTGTGGCCCGCGGCCGCCGTCGGGGTCGTCGAGCGCGGCGAACCGCACCCTGCGCCCCAACGCCGCGAAGCCGTAGGTCAGTTGCTCGTAGTGCTCGCGTTGTTCCTCGAGTTGCCTGGTCACCTGTACGGTGCCCGGCAGCCACGCCGCCCCGGAACCGGGCGTCGAGCCGGGCACGGCGCCGGACGCCGGACCGGCGGGACCGGCCGTGGATCCGGGTGTCGAGGAGGCTTCCGGGAAGACCATCGTGGTGTACGTGGTTCCGGGCACCCGGGGATCCCCGGAACGCGGGTAGACGATGAAGTCCCACGACTGGGCGCCCCCGGTCGCCGTCCCCGGGTCACGCAGCAGCAGGGCGTACGCCGGCGGCTGCCGCCACACCTGGAGCGGGGCCAGCACCGCGAGGTCGGGGCTCACCACGCGCCACCGCGACGCCGGGCGCCCGACGTGGTGCCGGTCGGAGAACAGCTCCCGGCGCAGCTCGGCGTAGCGCGGTGCGATCGCGGCCAGGCCCTCGACCGCCGCCGCCACGTCCATCCGGCTGTCGCAGTAGTCGATACTGCTTTCCCGGGCGCCGAGTTCGCGCCGTATCGAGGCGCGCAGCACCGGGTCGAGCGCGCCGAGGGGATAGGCGTCCTCGGCGCACTCCGCGGTGAACAGTCCGGCCTCGTACAACCCCCGGTACCGCGCCGCCAGCTCCATGTCGACGTTCTCCCCACACTCGGTCGCGGCTGTCCGGTCAGGATAGGACGATCGTGCTCGCCCCGACGGGACGTGACGCCGACGGGCGTGGATCAGCGACCGAGCCGGCTGTACGTCTTGAACGTGTACAGCCCGTCCAGGGTGACCGAGTTGCTGCCGCCGGGCGAGGGCAGGCCGTTGTGCCGGTTCAGCACCGTGCCGAGCGGACCACAACCGCCGGCGGCGGGGACGGCGACCGTGTCGTCCCACAGGGTTCCCTTGAGGACGGGCGGGTCCTTGGAGATCCACTCGCTGGGACCCTTGCGCGTCATGGTCAGCCGGATCGGCTGCTCGGCGGTGCCGATCGAGCAGTCCTTCGGCA
Source organism: Embleya hyalina (assembly GCF_003967355.1). Classification (GTDB taxonomy): domain Bacteria; phylum Actinomycetota; class Actinomycetes; order Streptomycetales; family Streptomycetaceae; genus Embleya; species Embleya hyalina. The sequence continues at coordinate 321,874 of NZ_BIFH01000016.1, forward strand.
GCAGCGGGCCGCTCAGGGCCAGTGTCACGTCCAGGCCGCCGGCCGAGGTGCCGTGCGAGAGGAAGTCGAACCAACCGCCGTACTTGGTCTCGACGTTCATCCCGAGGAGCGGCGCGCGCTCGGGGAGGCCGGGGACGCCGAGCAGGCCGCCGGAGGTCGGGCTCGGGGTCGCGTGCAGCGCGCCGAAGACCTGGCCCGTGGTGCCGTCGGGCAGCGGGCCCTCGGCGTGCGTGATGGTCATCGGGCGAATCGGGACGACGATCCCGCCCAGCCGCATCTCCCCGGTGGCGACGTGTACTTCGCAGCGCCACCTGTCGGGATCCGCGCCGGCGGGCAGTGCCGGGCAGTCGCCGAAGTCGAAGGTGGGGAGCGCGGCGGCGGACGGGGCCGCCCGGTCTCGTGGCGGTGCCTCGGCGAGCGCCGGCGCGGTGGTCGACGCCACGGCGGCGAGGGCGAGTCCGGTACCGGCGGCCAGCCTGGTGAAGGTGCGGTTTCTCCTGCGGTCCACGGTGATCGTTCCCCCTGGGGTGCGACTGGCGTTCCCGTTCGGCAAGGGCCGAACCCCCACGAAGGTAGGGAAGTTCGACCCCCGCCCGGAATCCGGCGACCCCCAGGCCCGGCACGGGGGACAGCCCCATCACCGGCGGGGGGTTACCGGTCGGGGGAGCGGCGCCGGGCGACCGGTGACCGATCCACCCGGTGCGAACCGTTCGGGCTCAGGCGACGCGCTTGTAGTAGAAGGTGCAGTCCCGCAGCGTCCCGGCCGGGTCGGTCGCATAGTCCGGGACCAGTCCGTATCGGGTCCAGCCGGCCGTCCGGTACAGGTGGTCGGCGGTGCTCTCGGCCTCGGTGTCGAGCAGGAGCAGGTGTCTCCCCGCGTCGGCGGCGCCCTGTTCGGCGGTGCGCAGCAGGGCTCGGCCGAGTCCGCGCCCCCGGGCGTCGCCGTGGACCATGAGCTTGACCACCTCGGCGCGATGCCGGCTGTTCGGCCTGGGGTCCAGGACGAGACCGACCGTGCCGGCCACGCCGTTCGGGCCTCGGGCGACCCACACCCGGCGGCTGCCGTCGGCCACGGAGGAGTCCAGGGAGCGCCACCAGGCCGCCGCCGCGGCGTGGTCGAGCGGGGTGACGAAGCCGACGGAGGAGCCGCCGGCGACCACGTCGACGAGGAGGTCGGCCAGGTTCGCGATGCCGGCGCGGAAGTCGTCGACGGTCAATCGGGTGATGGTGTGCAAGGCGGCTCTCCGTCAGGGCAGGACGATCAGCAGGGCGTAGCGGACCGGTTCGGGTCCCGGGTTGCGAAAGCGTGAGCGGTCCCACGACCGGTAGCGCAGGCAGTCGCCGGCGCGCACCTCGTGCGGCCGACCGCCCGAGGTGACCTCCAGGACGCCGTCCAGCACCCAGATGTGGTGTTCGAGGCCGGGTAGGGACGGGCCGTCGTAGGCGATGTCCGCGCCCGGGCGCAGGGTGCCCTCGACGACCTCGCCGCGCAGGCTCGGATGCGGCGGGGACACCGATCGACGAGTGAAGCCCGAGGTCCGGTCCTGCCACACCTCCTGCCGCTCGGCGCGGACCAGCCGTGGTGGCTCCGACTCGACCTCGGCCAGCAACTGCGACATGGTCCGTTCGTACGCCGTGCACAATCGGCCGAGCAGCGCCGCCGTCGGGCTGATCTCGCCCCGCTCCAGCCGGGACAGGGTGGACCGGCTCACGTCCGTCCGGCGCCCCAACTCGTCCAGCGACCAGCCGCGTTCCGACCGGAGTTCGGCGAGCCGACCGGCCAGCCGCGCCTCGACCTGTGCGGCGGCACGGCTCGGCGCCGCCGCGTCCTCGTCCGTGTCTCTCATATTCGAGACGGTATCCCGAATACGGGAGATGGCGCGTGGTGGGGTTCGTCACGCCGAGCGGCGCGAGGCTCCGCGCGCGCTCAGCGGCCTCGGTGGCGACCCCGGGACGCGGGCGCCGGTACGGTGACGGCCGGCGCGGCGGCACCCTTCGTCGGCCGGCCGTGATCGGCCGCGGCCAGGAGCGCCGCCAGCGCGGTGGTGACCGGGACCGAGGCGACCAGGCCGATGCTGCCGACCAGCGTGCGGGCGATCTCCTCGGCGACGATCTCGCTGGTGGCCACGTCCAGCACGTCCCGGCGCGCGATCGAGAAGAGCAACATCAACGGCAACGCGGCGCCCGCGTAGGCCAGTACCAGCGTGTTGACCGTCGACGCGATGTGGTCGCGGCCGATCCGGATGCCCGCGCGGTAGAGCCGACGGGCCGTCATGGTCGGGTCGGCCTGCTTGAGTTCCCACACCGCCGAGGTCTGAGTGACCGTCACATCGTCGAGTACGCCCAGCGAACCGATGATGAATCCGGCCAACAGCAGGCCGTGCAACTCGATGTGCGGATACAGCGCGTGTACGAGGCCGGTTTCGTCGGAGGTGTTGCCGGTCAGGTGCGCCCACCCGATGAACAGCTTCCCCAACACCCCGATCAGGGCCACCGAGACCAGCGTGCCGACCACCGCGACCGACGTGCGCGCGGATATGCCGTGACACAGGTACAGGGCCGTGAACATGATCGCGCTGCCGCCGACGACCGCGACCAGGAGCGGATCCGACCCGTGCAGGATGGCCGGGAGGATGAAGAAGGACAACACCGCGAAGCTGATCGCGAGCGCGATCAGTGCGGTCAGCCCGCGCATCCGCCCGACCACGATCACCGCGACCGCGAACAGGCCGGCGAGCAGCAACATCGGCGGGCCGCGCCGGACGTCGATCACCGAATAGCGCAGGTCCTCGGGCGCGCCCGGGGCGTACGCGAGCACCACCCCCTGCCCGACCGAGAACCGGCGCAGCTGGTCCGGCCGGACCACCTCGGTGACCCGGCGGCCCTTGTCGGCGCCGGAGGTGATCTCGATGGTGGCTCGGCGGCAGTCGGCGGGCGGGGGCGCCGAGCCGGGCGCGGTGGTGGGCGGGGGCCAGGGGACGCCGCCGGGTGTGGCGTCCGGCGGGGGAGCGGCGGCGCCGGCCGGGTCGCCGGGGTGGCCGTTGCCGGCGGCGAACGCGTCGGCGTCCGCCTGGGCGCAGGGCAACTCCTCGACCTTGGTGACGCGCCCGTCCCGGGTCTCCTGGTCGAAGCCCACGCCCGTACGCGGATGCGCGGGTGTACCGCTGGGCCACAACACCACGAGGCCGACCACCACGGCGGCGGCGAACGGGATGAGAACGGCGGCCACCACGCGCCGCAGCCGGGTCGAGACGGGGGAGGCGGGGCCGTGCGCGTGGGCGTGGGCGTGGCCGTGGTTCGCCGGGGGCGGATGGGGCGCGTGGTGGTCGCTCCCGTGGCTCCGCCGGCCGCGACCCGGTGGGTGGGTCGGGCCGCCGACGTCCTCGGGATCCTGGTGATCCGCTCGTGTCCTGCGCATGGCGAAGCCCTCCCGCCGAACCGGTCGACGCGTCGTCGTCCCCGGGGTCTCGGGTCCCGGCGGGAAGCGTATCGGGCCGCGCGGCACGATCCGGAAGGATCCCGGGGGGTCGGCCTCGACGTGGGCCGTTCGGTCGTCGGCGCAAGCACCTTGCGGGGGATCGGGTACAGGCCGCAAGATTCTTGCCTGCCGATCGGACTCGGGTTCGATGCTTTGCGTGGGCAGCGCCGAGGACGGGAGCGTCGGGCATGGCCGAGATCGACAGCATCGACCACAACATCCTGCGCATGTTGCGCGAGGACGGGCGGCGCACCTTCTCCGAGATGGCCGGGCAGATCGGCCTGTCGGTCGCGGCGGTCAAGCGCCGGGTGGACCGGCTGCGCGAGGAGGGTGTGATCACCGGCTTCACCGTGCAGATCGACCACGCCAAGCTGGGATGGGGCGTCGAGGCGTTCACCGAACTGCGCTACCCGGGCAGCATGCCGGTGAGCGAGATCGTGCGCACCGCCACGGACACCCCCGAGGTACAGGCGGTGTACACGATCGCCGGCGATCCGGACGCGCTGATCCATGTCCGGGTCCGCGACATCACCCATCTGCAACAGGTGATCGACCACCTCCGCCGCAACGGGAACGTCACCGGCACCAAGACGCTGATGGTCCTGGGGTCGTGGACGAAGGAGCGCTGAGCCCCGGGGGGCCTGTGCGGGGTCCCGGACGTCCGGACCGAAATCCGGTTGAGGCGCCGCCTAGGGTTTGCCCATGAGCGAACGCACCTTCCGAATCACCGTCCGAGGCGCCTTCGACGGGCTGGGCGAGGAGCAGCGGGCGGAACTGCTCGCCCGGGCCGCCGAGCACGACGTGTTGCGGGCGGCCTTCACGCCCGAGGGTCACCTGACGTACGACCTCGCGGCGCGCGCGTTCTTCACCTTCCGCTTCGTCGACTCGGGCGAGGCGGAGGAGGACATCGTCGCGGCCACCGAGCGGGCGCTGGCCGCCGCGGACCGATGGCTGACCGATCGCGGCTACGGTCACAAGAACCTCCGGGCCCAAGCCGAGGACCTGTCCCAGGCCCCGTTGTCCAAGCGCCAACGCAGGGCCCGGGCAGCCGGCTAGACCCTTTCGGAAGCGGCGCCCACGTCTCGCCATCCACCGACCCGCGAGGATCCACCTCGTTCATCCTCGGTGGTGGCGACGGCTGGTCGTGCACCGTCGGAAAATCGGTGGAACGGCGTCACCGTGCGCCGTTACCGTGCTGCCGGACCCGTCCTCCAGGCAAGGAAGTGCCGTTGTACACCGTGTGAGATTCCCCGAGCGCTGTTGGTCGCGCGTCGCGCATCCGCGCCGCGCTGCTTCTTGCTGCGGTCTTCTCACTGGAACCGGTGTACACCTGTGCTCGAAACCTGGGTGGTCATGCCCACCCGCCTGCCCCTCGTTCTCCGCCGCTGCCACGGCTGCGCGGCCGAGCGCCTCCGGGCGAACGGCAAATTCCGCGTCAACGCGCACCACAAGCGCATCGACGCCTGGCTCCTCGCGCTCTGTACCGCCTGCGGGGAAACGGCGAAGCTGACGGTCCTGGAGCGAACGAACGTGCGCTCCGTACGACCCGAACTCCTCGATCGGCTGCATGCCAACGACCTCGGCCTGGCGGCCGAACTGCTCCGGGATCCGCTCGTCCGGCGCCGCAATCGCATCGCCCTCGACTGGACCGGCGCCTGGCGCCTGGACACCGGCGGAACGGCTCGTCCGGAGCGCGAGGTGATCGACGTCGCGGTCCGGTTCGCGGCAGGGATACCCGTCCGTCCGGTGCGCCTGATCGCCGAAGGTCGCGGCCTGCCCAGGGCCGAGGTCGAGCGACTGGTCACGGACGGAAAAGTCGTTTCCGCCGTCCGGCTGACCGGCAAGGTCTGCGCCGACTTCACCTTCATGCTCAAACCCTGAACCCCCTCGGGACCCGGTCCCGTCCGGCAAGTCCCGCCGGACGGGGCCTAGTCCCGGGTCGGGGGGCTCGGGGTAGCAAAAGGGAAGGACTCGCGCAGGGACCAGGTGCCGTCCTCGTCGCCGACCACCAGGTCGAGGCCGGCGACCCGGGTGGTGAGGGGCAGGCGGGTGGTGACCTCCTCGGCCAGGGTCCGCAGTTCGTCGGTGTCCCGGCCGAGGGCGACGGTCAGGTGTGGTCCGACGTCGTCCGGATCGTCGAGGTAGGCGCCGCCGTAGGGGAGGTAGTCCGGCCAGCGGTCGGTCACCGCCTCGATCAGTCGCAGCACCGGGTCGGCCGGGTCGGGGGCCAGCCACAGCCCGCGATGGAACTGCCCGATCCGCTCGAAGACCAGCTCCATCGCGGGTTGCCCACCGGCGATCGCGCCCAGTGCCTCCAGGTCCTCGGTGGCGATCTCCGTGGGCGGCAACCACGGGTACAACACGGTCACATGCGCCGGGATCCCCTCGGCGACGCGCGGGTCGTATCGCTCCCGCCAGGGCTCGACGACCTGTTCCACATCGGGAACCAGCAACACAAGCGCACTGACCACAAACCGCTCGCCCATTCCCGAAGTCTACGGTCCGGGTCGACCCCGCGACCCCAGGCTCACCGGCGGCGCCGGCCGGACGCGGCGGCCCGACATCCGGTCGGCCGTGTCCGGTTCGGTGTGCGCCGGCTAACCTCGCCGTATGTCTCTCACCGTTGCTCAATTGACCGGGTACGTCGATCGGGAGCTGGACGCCGACCTGGCGCGCTGGTTCCCCGACGGGCCGCGCGTCGACATCCCGGCGTCGATCCGCCCGGTCGAACCGTTCCTCGCCGGGCTCTCGCGCGACGCCGCGACGGCCCTGGCCGGTTTCGACCGCAGGGTCCGGTCGGGAAGCCTGCCGGGCGGGTTTCTCGACATATACGACTGGTCGTACGGCTTCGAGTTCGCCGCCAACGACTGCCGGATCCTCGACTCCGACTACGAGACGGAGCTTTCCGACGACGACGTCTGGTCCATCGGCGCCGACGGAGGGGGCAACTACTACGTCGTGCTCGCGAACGGCCGGGTCGCGGTGTGGTTCCACGAGGAGGAGGTGATCGAGGACGGGACGCAGTTCGACAACCTCGACGTTTTCCTGTGGTCCGTCGTCCGCTGCCGCGCCGTGCGCGCCGGCGCCCTCGACCTGGCGGCGGTCGAGGCCGACTTCCGTGCCCTCGGACAGCCCGGCGTCCTGGCGGAAGGGATCGGGCTTCTCGCCTCGCTCTCGTGATGCCCGTCCCCCACGATCGGTGACGTCGACGGCACTTCGGTGCGGGGCGCACGAATACGTCTCCGGTGCACGCGATCTCGCGTGCACCGGAGACGTCGTGTGGCTGTGGCTGTGGCTGTGGCGTCCGGCTCCGGTCAGCTCAGGGCGCGGGCGTCGCCGGCTATCTGTCGGGCCTTGGGGGCCGGGATGGTGCGGCCGGACTGGTTCTCCGCCCAATTGGCCAGCTGGGGGTACTGGTCGTGGGCGAGCATGGTGGTCAGGGTGGCCACCGCGACGCGGTCGGCGCCGGAGGTCAGGATCAGGTGGGCCAGGCCGGTGCGCGTGGCGGTGATCGTGAAGGTGGATTCCGCGACCGTGGTGCCGCCGGGGCCCTTGGCTTCGGCGCGGAGGGTGTGCGCACCGAGGGGGAGGGCGGTGGTGTCGATCGGGGTGCCCGCCGCGAACTCCGCGCCGTCCAGGGTGAGTCGCACCGACTCGGCGCCGGTGGTGTCGAGCGCGGGCACCGGGGAGGCCGCGCGTTCGACGCGGGCTCCGGCGGCCGGGGCGAGGATGCGCACCGTCGGGGCGGCCGGCGTCGGCGGGGTGCCGTTCTGGCGCCACGCGGCGTTCCAGCCCGCGAGTTCGGCCGGACGGTTGGTGATCACCGCGTCCACACCGCCCGCCTCCAGGGTCTTCCAGCCGGCGGCGTCGTCGACCGTCCAGACCATCACCGCGACGCCGGCCCGATGCAGGTCGGCGACCACGCCGGGGCGGGCGGCCAGGCCGCCGGCCGATGGGTTGTAGGCCTTGAGGTCGAGGCGCTTGGCGAGGGCGACCGGGTCCGCGTCCAGGGCGCTGCGGAGCAGGCCCAGCGGCAGGTCGGGCGCCAACTCGTGGGTGAATTCCAGCGCGTCGACCTCGAAGCTCTGGACGAAGACCCGGCCGCTCATCCCGGTGTCCCTGATGTCCCGGATGATGCGGGCCACTTCGTCCTTGGTGTGCTTGCCCTTGATCTCCAGGAGCAGGTTGCCGCCGCGCGTGCGCAGGTCGTCCAACTGGGCGCGCAGCGTCGGCACCCGCGCCCCGGTGTGCAGCGGGGAGAACCACGAACCCGCGTCCAGGGACGCCAGTTGAGCGGCCGTCAGATCGCGGATCCGGCCCTTGCCGTCGGTGGTGCGATTCACCGTGTCGTCGTGCAGGATGTGCGGGATGCCGTCCAGGCTCGGCTGTACGTCGTTCTCGATCCAGTCGGCGCCGGCCCGGCGGGCGGTCTCGTCCGAGATCAGCGTGTTCTCCGGCGCGGCGGAGGACGCGCCCCGGTGCGCGACGACGGACATCGGCGCACCCGGCGCCCGCAGGTAGGCGTTGGCCTCCGGGGCGAGCGTGGTGACCTTGACGTCGTCGAAGGAGACCCGCGCGCCGTTGACGAGGAGCGCCTGGCCGCCGTCGGCGGAGCGCTGCACCCGGGTGGTGCGCAGCGCCTCGCGTCCGTCCACGATCAGTCGGGCCCGGGCGCCGTGCACCTCGACCGCGATCCGTACGTCGCGGCCGGTACCGGCGGCGATCGGCGCGGAGCCGGTGTCGGTGACGTTCCAGGCGTTGGCGGTGGTGCGCTGGGCGAATTCGAGGCCGTTGGCGGCGGTGGTGCCGGTACGCATCGTGGCGATCGACCACGGCGTGTTCCCCGTGGCCGGCACGTCCAGGCCGAACGCGGTCCAGCGGGCCGCGTCGACGGCGCTCTCGAAGCGGGCGACCGCCTCGAAGCGGAAGTCCTCCAGGTGTCGGCCGAAGGTGATCCGGCTCTGCTGACCGGAGTTGGCGGACGTACCGACCAAGCGGCCGTTCTCGACCTTCCAGTCGCCCTCGACCGCGCGCCAACCGGCGGGCAGCGCGGAGCCGCTGAAGTCCTCCGAGACCACCACGTCGCCGACGGCGGGCGCGGCCTGGGCCGAGTCGGTCGAGGCGGCGACCGAGACGCCGGCGAGCGCGGCGGTCGCGGCCAGGCCCAGGGCGGTGCCCAGGGCGCCGGCCCGGAGCCGGGAGCGGTGCCGCCGAGGCAGCCGGAACGGTGACGCGGGTGTCTGTGCAGGCATGCCCGAAACGGTAGGGATCGCCGACGAACCGCCGACCACACGCGCCTGAAGCCCGGACCAACGATCGGGTCCGCCGGGTGTCCGGCAGCCGACAGCCGGGCGAAGCGCCCATCACTCACATACGCCCCGACTCCCGCGAACCGGCCCCCGGGCAACCCCGACAACCGCGGCTCCCGAAGCGGCCTCTCCTGGGCCCGCCCCCCGCGCAACCAACCCGGACGACCCGCGACTCCGGTGCGTGCCAAGCCTTTCGCAAGCGTTGCGCGATAGACCTGCTCCCCTCGAGGCCGGCCGCCACGGTCCGACTCGACCCGGTTCGTCGCCCTCCGGGCGTGGTGGTGCTACGGCTGCTTTCGGCCAACCCGAAGTCGTGGGGGGAAGATGCTAGGCACAGTCAAATCCTTCCTCCACGATCTCCCCGGGAGCACATCGCCTGCGTCGCCGACCACGAATCGGCATGAGGACCCTTCAGGAGAGTCGATGAGTTCAACCGCATTCCCCGAGCTGGATCCGGCCGCACCCCTGGCCGCTCCGGTGGACGCCCGAATCGTGCGAACGCCCGCGTCGATCGCGGTGATCGCCGGCGAACACCGGCTCTCCTACCGCGAGTTGGGCGAGCAAGCCGATGCGATCGGGGCGCGCCTCGCGGCGGCCGGGGTGACCAGGGGCACTCTGGTCGGGGTCTGCCTGCCCCGCACACCCCACCTCGTCGCCACCCTGCTCGCGATCCTCCGCGCCGGAGCCGCGTACGTACCGCTCGACCCCGAGTATCCGCGCGACCGGCTGGAGTGGGTGATCGGCGACTCGCGGGCCCCCGTCGTGGTCACCGACCGCGCCCACGAACACCTCCTGGCCGAAGCCGCGACCAGGCTCGTGCACGTCGACGGCCCGCCGCCCGCCGACCCGACGCCCGCCCGCGCGGCGACCGGCCCGGACGATCTCGCCTACGTGCTCTACACCTCGGGCTCCACCGGCCGGCCCAAGGGTGTCCGGGTGACCCACCGCGGGGTCGTCGCGATGTTGCGCTGGGCGGCCGACACCTATCGCCCCGACCAGGTCCGCGGGGTGTTGTGCTCCACCTCGGTGTGCTTCGACATCTCCGTCTACGAACTGTTCTTCCCGCTCGCCGTCGGCGGCACGGTGATCCTCGTCGAGAACGTGCTGGCGCTCGCCGACGCGCCCGCCCGGGACGAGGTCACCCTGATCAACACCGTGCCCAGCGCGATCGCCGCGCTGCTGCGCGGTCCCGGACTGCCGGCCGGGGTTCGCACGATCAACCTGGTCGGCGAGGCGCTGTCGCGCCGGGTCGCGGACCAGGTGTACGCGTGCCCGCAGGTCGAGTTCCTGTACAACCTGTACGGGCCGACCGAGGACACCGTGTACTCCACCTGGGCCGTGGTGGACCGCGACGACCGGGCCGAGCCGCTGATCGGCGTACCGATCCCCGGCACCACCGCCCACGTACACGCCGAGGACGGCGAACCCGCCGCGGCCGGCGAGCTGGGCGAGCTGTACCTCGCGGGCGACGGACTCGCGCAGGGGTATCACGGCCGCCCCGACCTGACCGCCGAGCGCTTCGTCACGGTGGCGGGGGAACGCCGCTACCGCACCGGCGACCTGGTGCGCCGCAGACCCGACGGCGCGCTGGAGTATCACGGCCGGGTCGACCAGCAGGTCAAGCTGCGCGGCTTCCGGATCGAACTCGGCGAGATCGAGGCGGTGTTGACCGGACACCCCGGAGTGCAGGCCGCCGCCGTGGTGCTGCGCGAGGACGCGGCCGGTCCCTTCCTGGCGGCGTTCGTGCAGCCCGCCGCCGGGAGGACCACCGCCGGTCCGGCCGTCGGCGCCGCCGCCCGGGCGCCTGCCGCCGGTCCCGCCGACCTGCGCGCCCACTGCCTCACCCGGCTCCCCGCCTACATGCTCCCCGACGCCGTTCGCCTCCTCCCGGAGCTGCCGCTCACCCTCAACGGCAAGATCGACCGCAAGGCGCTGCCCGAGGTCGGCCGATCCCGCTTCGTGGCCGCCGAGTTCGTCGGCCCGCGCACACCCACCGAGACCCGCGTCGTGGCGATCTTCCACGACGTGCTAGGCGTGCCCCGCATCGGCGTGCACGACCCGTTCCTGGACGCCGGCGGCAACTCGCTCCTGGCCGTCGCACTACTGGCCCGCGTCGAGCGGGAGTTCGGGGTTCGCATACCGCTCGACACCTTCTTCGCCCTGCCCACCCCCGCCGCCGTGGCCGAACGGGTCGAGCGGGCCGAACCGGGCTCGACCGGACCTCTGGTCGAACCGCCGTACCGCGACCCGCGCACCCCCGTCCTGGTGGGCACCGTCCAGCGCGAGTTCGCCACGCACGAACTGGTCGCCCCCGGCAGCGCGCTGTACAACGTGCCGCTGCGGATCCGGGCGACCGGCGCGCTGGATCCGGCCGAACTGAGTCGGGCCCTGGGTGAACTGGTGCGGCGGCACGAGGTGTTGCGCACCGCGCTGATGTTCCGGGCCGGCGCGGCGGTGGCCGAGATTCGACCGCCCTACCCGGTCGAGGTACCGCTGATCGACCTGCCGGACGCGGACCCCGCGCAGGTGGAGGCGGCACTGCGCCCCTACGCGCGCCGGCCGCTGGACCGCGCGGAGGGTCGGCTGCTGCGCGCGGTCGCCGTGCGCGTGGGCCCGGACCGCTACGAACTGCTGCTCGTCGTGCACCACATCGCGATGGACGGCTGGTCGATCGGACTGCTCCTGAACGACCTGGCCCGGGCCTACCAGGGCCTGCCGCTCGCCGAACCCGCGCTCCAATACCGCGACGTGGCCGCCTGGGAGCGCCGGTACGCCGACGCGCACGAGGACGAGGCGCGCCGCTGGGCCGGCCGGCTGGCCGACCTGGACCCGGAACAGTACCTGCCGGGCGATCGCACCCACGCCGACCCGTTCGACCCGAGCGGGGCCCGGTTCGCCCGCCGCCTCGACGCCGGCCTCGTGCGCGCCGCCGAGGAGTGGGCGGCCGGCGAGGGGGCCAGCCTGTACATGGCCATGCTCGCCGCGCTCGGCATCCTCGTGAACCGCTACACCGGCCGCGTCGACCAGGCCGTACTCACCCCGTTCGCGGTCCGCCCGCTGCCGGAACTGGAGGACGTGGTCGGCCCGTTGCTGAACACGGTGCCGCTGCGCTTCCGGGTCGAGGGCGGCGACTCGTTCCGGGGGCTGGTGCACCGGCTGCGCCCGGTCGTGCTCGACGCGCTCGACCACAGCGCGCTGCCCTACCTGGAGCAGCTGCGCTTCGCGGGCGTGGCCGGCGCCGACACCTCCACACCCGTGTCCCAACTGCTGCTCGCGGTACAGAACCACCCGGGCGCGGCGGTCGAACTCCCCGGCATGACTCTGGAGTTCCTGGAAGAGATGTGCAACGGCGGGGCCAAGACCGACGTGTCGATGTTCGTCGAGTTCCCGGCGAGCGGACCGCTGCTGTCCGTGGAGTACCGCACCGGGCGCTACGACGAGACCTCGATCGCGACGATCGTCGACCACCTGATGGCGATCCTGGCCGAGGGCCTGGCGGCGCCCGACCGGGCGATCGCCGAAACGATCATGCTCGATCCGGCCGAATACACGCGGGTGGTCGACGCCGCCAACCCCGCCCCGATCGCCCGCCCCGACGTGTCCCTGCCCGATCTGATCGCCGCGCGGATCGCCCGCACCCCGGACACGATCGCCGTCTCCGCCGCGAGCGGCACCCTCACCTACAACGAACTGGACGCCCTCGCCGCCCGGTTGGCCCGCACCCTGCGCTACCACGGCGCCGAGCGCGGCACCCGCGTGGCGGTCGCCATGCCCCGCACCCACCTGCTGCCCGCCGCGCTCCTGGCCGTGTTGCGCACCGGCGCCGCCTACCTGCCGATCGACACCGACCAGCCGATCGCCCGCAACCGGGCCCTGCTCGACGACGCCAAGGTCACCCTGATCGTCGGGGAGAGCGCGCACGCGGCCGGCGTGCCGCTGTTGGCCGACCCCGGCTACGACGTGGTCCTGGTGGACGGCGACGAGGTCCGCCTCGCCCCCGCCGCCACCCCGGACCCGGGCATCGAGGCCGAGGATCCGGCCTACCTCATCCACACCTCCGGCTCCACGGGCCGGCCCAAGGCGGTCGCCGTCCCGCACCGCGCCATCGTCAACTTCCTGCTCTCGATGGCCCGCGAACCCGGACTCACCGCCGCCGACACGATGGCCGCCGTCACCACGCTCACCTTCGACATCGCCGCCCTGGAACTGTGGCTGCCGCTCGTGGTCGGCGCCCGGGTGGAGATCGCCGACCGGGAGACGAGCGCCGACGGCCGCCGGCTGGCCGAATGGCTCGACCGCCGCGAGGTCACGGTGTGCCAGGCCACCCCGGCCACGTGGCGCATGCTCCTGGAGGCGCACTGGCCCGGCCGCCCCGGCCTGGTCGCGCTCTCCGGCGGCGAGGCGCTGACCGGCGACCTGGCCGGCGCGCTGCTCGACCGCTGCGCGCGGGTGTGGAACATGTACGGCCCCACCGAGACCACGGTCTGGTCCACCCTGCTGCGCGTCGACCGCACGCACGCCGCGCTGCGCGTGGTCCCGATCGGCACGCCGATCGACAACACCCGCGTGTACGTGCTGGATTCGGCCGGCCGCCCCGCCCCCGTCAACGCGCCCGGCGAGTTGTGCGTCGCCGGCGCCGGTGTCGCGCTGGGCTACCCGGGCAACGCCGAAACCACCGCGGAGCGTTTCGTCCACGACCCGTTCGGCCCACCCGGCGCGCTGATGTACCGCACCGGCGACATCGCCTGCCGGCGCCGCGACGGTTCGCTCGAATTCCACGGCCGGGCCGACCACCAGGTCAAGCTGCGCGGCTTCCGGATCGAACTGGGCGAGGTGGAGGCGGGGTTGACCGCGCTGCCGGGCGTGACCGCCGCCGTCGCGAGCGTCTGGGACGCACCCGCCGGGCCGACCCTGGTCGGCTACGTCGTCTCGGAAACACCGCTGGTCGCCGCCGAGTCGACCACCGCGCTCGCCGAACGGCTGCCCCGACACCTGATCCCCGGCGTACTGATCCCGCTCGACGCGCTGCCGCTGACCCCCGCCGGAAAGATCGACCGCAAGGCCCTGCCGGAGCCGCGCCCCGGCGGCAGCGGCGCGCCACCGGAGGGCGACTGCGAGGAGATCCTGGCCGAGATCTGGCACGAACTGCTCGGGCCGGCCCGGATCGGCCGCGACGACCGGTTCCTGGGCCTGGGCGGCAACTCGCTCCAGGCACTGCGCATGGCGGCCATGGTCGAGGAGCGCTTCGAGATCACCTTCCCGTTGCGCGTCGTCTTCGAGGCGCCGAGCCTGGCCGCGATGGCCCGCCGGATCGAGGACATCCTGATGGCCGAACCGGAGGATCCCGCGGTGTTCGACGAATACGCCGACGTCATCGAGCACACCGGCCCGACCGAATACCCCGGCCCGAGTGTGCGGGACGTACGATGACCGACTCCGAGGAGATCCTGACCACCCGCGCCGAGCCCGACCGCGATCCCGAGCGCGCCCGCCGCGAACACCTGCGCCGCCGGCTGGCCCGGGCCCGATCCGCCACACCCCGGGCCGAGTTGATCCCCAGGCCCGCCGGGGTGCCCACGCCGCTGTCCGCCGCGCAACGCCGGATGTGGTTCCTGGCCCAGTACGAACCCGACGGCGCCGCCTACAACATGCCGCTCGTGCTGCGCCTGACCGGCCGCCCCGACGAGGCCGCGCTCGGCGCCGCGCTGACCGACGTGGTGGCCCGGCACGAGGTGCTGCGCACGGTGTACCCCAGCGTGGACGGCCACGTGCTGCCCACCGTCCTGGACGTCGACCGGTTCGCGATGTCCGTCCTGGACCTGCCGGAGCCGGACGTGGCGGACCGGCTCGCCGCCGAGGCCCGGCAACCCTTCGACCTGGCCGAGGAAGCGCCGATCCGGGCCGCCCTGTTACGATCCGACGACCGCTACGTACTGAGCGTGGTGCTGCACCACATCGCGGCCGACGCCTGGTCGGTGGGCGTGCTGTTTCGCGAGCTGACCGCCGCGTACACCGCCCGCCTCGCCGGCCGTGCACCCGAACTGCCGCCCCTGCCGGTCCAGTACGCCGACGTCGCCTACCGCCAGGAGACCACCCTCGCCGCCGAGCTCGACCGGCAGCGCGCCTGGTGGGTGGACCGGCTGCGCGGCGCACCCGCCACCGTCACCGTCCCCACCGACCGCCCGCGCCCCGCCGTCGCCGACACCACGGGCGAGCGCGTCCAGGTCGCCTTCGGCGCGGACCGCTCGCGCCGCGTCCGGGCCCTGGCCGAACGCACCGCCACCACCACGTACATGGTGCTGCTGACCGCCCTCCAGGTGGTGCTCGCCCGGTACCACGGCGGCACCGACGTGACCGTCGGCAGCCCGGTGGCCGGGCGCACGCACCGCAGCACCGACACGTTGATCGGCTGCTTCGTCAACACCCTCGCGATGCGCACCGATCTGTCGGGCGAACCGAGCGTACGCGAACTGCTCGACCGGGTCCGGGAGGGAACCCTCGCCGCGTTCGCCCGCCAGGAACTGCCCTTCGACCGACTCGTCGACGCGCTCGACCTCGATCGCGAACTCGCCTACACACCGCTGTTCCAGGTGCTGCTCAACGTGCACAACCAGACCTCGGTACAGCCCACGTTGCCCGGCGTCGAGGTCGAGTGGCGGGACACGTACACCGGCGCCGCGAAGTTCGACCTGGCCATCGCGGTGCTCGACACCGGACCCGCCGACGAGTTGCGCGCCGACCTGGTCTGGCGCAGCGCGCTCTACGACGAGAGCACCATCCGGCGCACCTTCGACCACCTCGCCACCGTCCTGGACGCGATGGCGGCCGACCCGGAACGGCTTGTGGCCGAACTGCCGTTGCTGACCGCCGCCGAGGAAAGCGCGCTCGCCGGCTGGAACGACACCGCCCGCGCGTGGGACACCGCGGGCACCCTGCACGGCCTGATCGAGGAGCAGGCCCGCGCCACCCCGGACCGACCGGCGGTCTGCGGCGCCGACGAAACCCTCACCTACGTCGAACTCGACGCCCGTGCCACCGCGTTGGCCCGGCGACTGACTGCCCTCGGGGTCGGCCCGAACCGCGTCGTGGGGCTCTTCGCGGAGCGCTCGGCCGCGCTGATCGTCGGCATGCTCGGCATCCTCAAGGCCGGCGGCGCCTATCTGCCGCTCGACCCGCTCTACCCCGACGACCGCGTCCGCACGCTCCTCGGCGCCGCCGACGCCGTCGCCGTGGTCGCCACCGCCGATCTGCACGTCCGCGTCGGCGACACCCTCCCGGTCGTCGCCCCCGACCCGGTCGCCCCCGCCGACCCGGTCCCGGACCCCGCCGTGCCGTCGACGTCGCCGGTCGCCGCCACGGACCTGTGCTACGTGCTGTTCACCTCCGGCTCCACGGGCACACCCAAGGCGGTGGCGGTCGAGCACCGCAACTACGTCAACTACCTGTACGGACTGCGCGAGCGAATACGACCCGGGCGGGCGGGCGACGGTCGGCCGTGGAACTGGGCGCTGGTCTCCACCTTCGCCGCCGATCTCGGCACGACCAACGTGTTCGGCGCGCTCACCTCGGGCGGCTGCCTGCACCTGCTCACCCGGGACCAGGCCACCGACCCGGACGCGTTCGCCGCGTATCTGACGGCGCATCGCATCGATGCGATGAAGCTGGTGCCCAGCCACCTGGAGGGACTGGCCGCGGTCGGCGACCGGTTCGCCGACGCGCTGCCGCGCGAACTGCTGATCTGCGCGGGCGAACCGCTCCGCGCCGAACTGCTCGACCGGATCCGGGCGGCCCGGCCGGAGTTGACCGTGCACAACCACTACGGGCCGACCGAGACCACCGTCTCGATGCTCGGCGCACCCGTTACCGAGGTTCCCGCCGGCGCGGCGAGCGCACCGCTGGGGCTGCCGTTCGGCAACGTCGGCGCGCATGTGCTCGACCCGTCGCGCCGACCGCTCCCGGTGGGTGTGCCGGGCGAGTTGTACGTGACCGGCGCGGGGGTGGCCCGGGGCTATCTCGGCCCGGCGGCGTCGACCGCGGAGCGCTTCGTCGACCTCGACGGTCGGCGTGCGTACCGCACCGGCGACCTGGTCCGGCGGCGTGCCGACGGCCTGATCGAGTTCCTGGGCCGGGCCGACCACCAGGTCAAGATCCGCGGTTTCCGGGTCGAGATCGGCGAGGTGGAAGCCGAACTCGGCGCACTGCCGGGGGTACGCGAGGCGGTCGTGGTGGCCCGCGGCGAGGGCGCGGCCCGCAAGCTGGTGGGCTACGTGGTGCTCGAACCCGCGGCGCCGGACGGCCGGACCGTCCCCGACGGCCCCACGATCCGCACCGCCGTGCGCACCCGCCTGCCCGACTACATGGTTCCCTCGGCGGTCGTGGTGCTGTCCGCCCTGCCCCTCACCCCCAACGGCAAGGTGGACCGCGCGGCCCTGCCCGAACCCGAACCCGCATCCGTCCCGGACGCCCGCGTCGAACCCGTCACGGCCACCGAACAGGCCGTGGCCGCGACCTTCGCCGACGTCCTCGGCACCGGCGGCATCGGCGCCGGCGACGACTTCTTCGCCCTGGGCGGGGACAGCTTCTCCGCCGTTCGCGCGGTGCGCGCCATCGGCCGGGGCCTGTCCGTCATCGACCTGTTCCAACACCCCGTGGTGGGCGAACTCGCCGCCCTGATCGACCACCGCGCCGCCGGCCCCGAGACCGACGAGGGCGATCGTTCGCTGCTGCACCGGCTCACCCGGGACACCGGGCCGACCACGCTGTCCCTGGTCTGCGTCCCGTACGGCGGCGGGAGCCCGATCACCTTCCAGCCGCTCGCCGACGCGCTGCCGGCCGGACACCGGCTGTACGCGGTGGAACTGCCCGGACACGATCCGGGCCGGCCCGACGACGAACCCGAGCGACTGGACGCGCTGGCGGACCGGTTGACCGCGCAGATCGTGGCGCGGATCCAGGGGCCGATCCTGCTGTACGGGCACTGCCTGGGCGGCGCGTTGGCCACCGCCCTGGCCGCGCGCCTGGAGGCGGCCGGCGCCGAACTGCGCGGCCTGGCGCTCGGCGGCACCTTCCCGGCCGCCCGGCTCCCGGGTCGGCTCGCCGCGTGGGTGGCCGAGCGGCTGCCCGGCGACCGCATGTTGTCCGACCGGGCCTACCTCGACTACCTGCGTGCGATGGGCGGCTTCACCGACGTCTACGACGAGGCCGAACAGCGCTACCTGATCCGGGCGTTGCGGCACGACGTGCGCCAGGCCGAGGACTTCTACACCCGCGCCTACGGTGCCGAGCGGCCCGCTCCGGTGGCCGCGCCGATCCTGTGCGTGGTCGGCGACAAGGACCGGGCGACCCTGCTGTACGAGGAACGCTACGCGGAATGGGAGCACTTCGGCCCACGCGTCGAACTCGCGGTGATCCCGCGGGCCGGCCACTACTTCCTCAAGCACCAGGCGGGCGAGTTGGCCCGGTTGCTCGGGCGCTGGGCGGCCGGACCGGTGCCGGCGGCCGAACCCCCGGCCGCGCGACCGGCGGCGGCCCGGCCGAATCTGGCCACGTTCGCCAAGGTGGCCGGTGGGCAGTTCGTGTCGATGATCGGCACCGCGCTGTCCACGTTCGCGCTCGGCGTCTGGGTCTACCTCCGGACCGGGTCCGCCTTCGACTTCGCGATGATCTCGGTGGCGGCGGTGTTGCCCGCGGTGTTGCTGCTGCCGATCGCCGGGGCGGTGGCGGACCGGATGGACCGGCGGCGGATCATGATCGTCACCGATACCGCGGCCGCCGCCGCGATGCTCTCGCTCGGCGTGCTGTTGTGGACCGGATATCTCGACCTGTGGCACGTGTACGTGGTCGCCTGTATCGGCTCGGTCTGCAACGCCTTCCAACGGCCCGCCTACCTCGCGGCGATCGCCCAACTGGTGCCCAAGCGCTACCTCGGCCAGGCCAACGGGCTGGCCCAACTGGGCACCGGATCGGGGGACATGCTCGCCGCGCTGGCCGGCGGGGTGCTGGTCGCGGCGGTCGGGCTGCACGGCGTGGTGTTGTTCGACATGGCGACGTTCCTGGTCGGGGTGACCGTACTGCTGCGGGTGCGCTTCCCGAACACACTGTTCGAAAAGCGCGAGGAACCGCTGCTGCGCGAGGTGGTGACGGGTTGGCGCTACATCGTGCGGCGGCGCGGACTGGTCGCGATGGTGGTCTTCTTCGTGGTGTTCAACTACCTCTTCGCGGTGGCCACCGTGCTGGTCACCCCGATGGTGCTGGCCGACGGGTCGGCGGTGACGCTGGGCGTGGTCACCGCGGTCGGCGGGATCGGCGCGGTGCTCGGTGCGCTGGTGATGGCCCTGTGGGGCGGTACCGCGCGGCGGGCCACCGGGATGATCGGCTTCACCTCGGTGGTCGGCGTGGCCGCGATGTTCGCGGGCAGTCGGCCCGAGCCGGTCTTCGTCGCCGTCGGGCTGTTCGTGTTGTGGGCGGCGCTGATGATCCTCAACTCGCACTGGATGGCGCTGATCCAGACCAAGGTCGGGATGGAGTTGCAGGGTCGGGTGCTGGCCACCAATCAGATGCTGGCGATGTCCATGATGCCGCTGGGCTTCCTGACCGCCGGACCGCTGGCGGACCGGGTGTTCGAGCCGCTGCTGCGCTCCGACGGCGCGCTCGCCGGGTCGTTGGGGCCGATCCTGGGCACGGGACCGGGGCGCGGTACGGGGCTGTTGCTGGTCCTGGTCGGCCTGACCCTGGGCGTCTGGGGCCTGTTGGGGTTGGCGTACCGGCCGCTGAGTCGGATGGAGGACGTGCTGCCCGACGCGGTCCCGGACGTGGAGATCGGCGACAAGGACGCCATCCAGGCTGCGGCGGACCGGCAGTTGGCCGGATCGGGGGCGGCGCCGACGGTCTGATCGATCGTGGTGCGGGGCCGGGCGGGCGCGATCGGGCCCGCCCGGCCCCGCGGGTGACCCGGGCCGCGGGTTGCGCGGCCCGGGTCACCCGGGGCACGGGTCACCGGTGCGGGGGCGTCGCTGCCAGGGGCAGCAGGATCTCGTCGATCAGGCGGAGCAACACGGCCGCGTCGACCGGGTGTTCGGCGAAGACGGTCTGATAGAAGGCCATCGACGGCAGGACCAGTGCGAGCAGGTCCGGATCCCGGTCCGGATGCACCTCGCCGCGCTCGCGTCCGCGCGCGAGCAGCGGTTGCAGGATGACCTGCCACTGGGTGACGAAGCGTTCGCGCACGACGCGGGCCAGTTCGGGATTGCCGGGCAGGATCGGCAGCAGCGCGACCACGGCGCGCGCGTGCGCCTCGTCGATGTGGTCGGCGGTGTCGGCCAGCATCGCGATCAGGTCGCCGCGCAGCGTCCCGGTGTCCGGGACCGGCTCCTCCGCGTCCGCGCCGGCGCACAGCGCGGCCTCGGCGATCAACGCCTCCTTGGACGGCCAGCGCCGGTACAGCGTCGCCTTGCCGGCCCGGGCGCGGGTGGCCACGGCGTCCATGGTGAGCCGGTCGTAGCCCTGCTCGATCAGCACGTCCAGCGCGGCGCGCATGATCTCTGCGTCGCGGTACGCGTCGCGCGGTCGCCCACCACGCCCGGCCGGAGCGACGGGGGGCCGCCGCAGCGCACCGTTGTCGAGCGGCACGGCGGGCTCGGCGGCCCCGGCGGACCCGTCGACCTCGGTGTCGGGCATGGCCGCCTCCTCGTGCTGCTCGTGGTGCTCGTGGTTCTTGTCCCGCCGTCGTGGGTCGTCGCGGCGGTTCTCCCAGAATCCCACCTCCGGGTCGCGAACCGGCGGGCCGCCCCGCATGGCCGGTATCGGAACTCTTGAGTTCCGGAACTGATTCGTTCTACGCTGAAGGTGGATCGACGCGTCGAGCGATCCCGGGACCGCCCCATGCGCTTCCGCTGCCGCCCGTGAAAGGCCGTCGCCATGACCGCGCCCACCTCCGCGACCCCGACCATCCGACCGGGTCTGTGGACCGTCGATCCGCAGCGCAGCCGGGCCGCCTTCGCGGTGAAGAACTTCATGGTCATCTCGGTGCGCGGGGCGTTCCCGATCCATGAGGCGACGGTGTCGGTGGGCCCCGACGGCGAGCCGACCGAGGTGCGCGCCCGGATGGACGCGGCCGGGTTCACCACCGGCAATCGCAAGCGGGACGCGCACGTCCGCAACCCCGACTTCCTGGACGCCGAGAGCCACCCCGACGTGCTGTTCGCGAGCACCGAGGTGGCTCGGCCGGGTGCGGGCGGCCTGTGGCTGGTCCGGGGGCTGCTCACGATCCGGGGCCGGGCCACGCCGATCACGCTGACCACGCACACGGTGCAGACGTCCGGGACGGTCGCCACGGTCCGGGCGACCGGGACGGTGGACCGCTTCGAGGCGGGTCTGACCTACGGCAACAGCTTCGGCGTGAGCCGCCTGGCCGCCCTCGACCTGCACGCCGAACTCGTGCACGCGGGTTGACCGTTCGGGCCGGGCGCTCAGGGGGACGCGAGCGTGCAGCGCGGCCGGGTGCGAGCGGCGTACGACCGGGCGGCCACCGCGAGGGCGAAGCCCAGGCCGCCGAACGCGGCGCCGCCGAAGGCGACCAGCCACAGGGTGCCGGAGCGGGTGCCGCCGATGAGCGGGTCCGGCTCGGGGGCGGGGAGCACGTCGAGCGCGGCGAGGGGGGCGTACGCCGACAGGAGCACGCCGTACAGGGCGAGCCCGAACGCGGTGAGCGCCGCCGGCACCAGCGGCAGGAGTCGGGGCACGCGACGGCCGCCCAGCCATGGCAGCGGATGTGGGAAGCGCTGCCCCCATGGGTACAGCAGCCCGGCGATCAGGAAGAGGGCCACGCAGGCGGCCAGTACGGTCGCGTCGATACCCACGTCGGCCAGTGCGCGCACCGCCCGGGAGTCGTCGGCGTGCGACGCCTTCCAGCGTTCGGCGGTGATGCCGAGCGCGTCCCCGCCCAGCGTCCAGATGGTCTTCACGGCCATCCACGGCAGGAGGCCGGTGGTCAGCAGCAACGCGGTGCGCCGGGTTCGGCGGGACGCGATCGACGGTGCGGGCCGCTGTAGCGGTGTATCGGCGCGGGCGGCGACATGGGCTTGGCCGCAGTCGGGGCAGGTGCCGGTGGATCGCCGGTGGTGGGCGAGGGCGAGCACGGTGGTGAGGATCGTGCTGAGCAGGACGTGCGCCAGGCCGGTCGCGCTTTCCACGCCCGCGCCGGCGGTGATCGTGACCAGGTAGGCGGGCAACGGCGCCATGCCGAAGCCCAGGACGGGGATGGCGCCGAGCAGGACGCCGGCGACGCCGCGGGACGCTTGCCGCGTGCGCGGTGCGAGGCAGGCCGCGGTGCCGGCGAGCAGGGCCACCAGCGCGAGGGTGTACTGGACCACCGCCGGGTGCGCGGAGTGGGCCTTCCACGGCACGGCCGTCCCAGTCACGGCCCATGCCACCTGGACGACGGCGTACACCGCCGCCGCCACGACCGCCGCGCCCGGTGCCCACCCGGGCCGGCGGCGCAACACCCGCGCGGGGATGGCCGGTTCGGCGACGGGCGTGGGAAGAGAAGGAGCCACGACGACCTCCGGACTCGGATTCGGGCAGGGCCTCCACCCTCGCCGCACCGCCGCACGGCGTCGTCGCCCGACGGACCGCCGCCGCGTCCCCCAGGCGGGGGACGTCCGGCTACCCCAAAGGTCGCCGCGCCCGGCCGCCGCCCCGATCCGCCCCGGCCTACCCAAGCGTCCTCAAACGCCGGACGGGCTGGATTTTGCGGACCGAGTGCTTTCGGCCCGGTCCGGCGCGGCTGGGCTGGGTCTGCGGTTGCGATCGTGCGTGAGGCCGGTTGTGTCGAGACGAAACCACAGCGAGGAACGATCGTGCCGGCACGCGACAAAGACGCCGAAGGCCAAGGTCGGTCAGCCCCAACCCGTGTTTTCGGGCTGGGGCTGACAGGTGCTATGCGCCGGACGTCGGTCCGATTTCCACTCGGCCGTTCGGCCCGTCGAGCCACGTCGACTGACCGTCACGGGTCACGGTGACCCCGTGCTGTTCGCGAGTGGGTTCGCCCTGGGCACACCACGCTTCGTACGCGGCTTCGATTTCCGCCCACAGATCACGGGGGCCGGACTCGTTCACCTCGAAGGAGTCCACACCGGGCTTGTAGTCGATGGCTGCCCATGACGTCCCGTCGGCGTACCAGACCGTGAACTCTTCGGCCCGGTCGCCCGACCCGAAGAACGTCCGGTGCTCTACCTCGGGCAATCGCAACCCGATTGCGAAGTCCGCGTGTTCCTCCCGGATGGGTCGCGGGTCCATTGCCGTATGTCGTACCCGAGCCGTGTCCGGGTCCGCGATGACGTCACCAACCAATCGCCGGTCCTCGAACCGGCGACGCTGCGACCGAGCGAACATGAATGCGGCATTGCCGACGAACCGGCCGCTCGCCGTGCCGTCGTCCGCGACGACCGACCGCAACAGCCCGCTGTTGTTGTACGGCGTGCCCCAAGGCGTCACGATCACCCCGCCGGGGCGTACCTGCTCTACCCACTCGTAGGGCACGCGCTGAACCGCCATGGTCGCAATGAGGCGGTCGTACGGTGCGCCTTCCTTGTGCCCCCGCAAGCCGTCGCCGACGATCAGCGTCGGTTCGAAGTCGCAGGCGAACAAGGCCGCGCGGGCTTGGTCGGCGACGAGCGGATCGATCTCGATCGACGTCACCCGGCCGCGCGTCAGCGCCGTGGCCAACAGCGCTGTCGACCAGCCGCTTCCCGTGCCGATTTCGAGCACGTTGTCATCGGTGTTCGGGTCGAGCTGTTCGAGCATGAGTCGAACGAGGAACGGCATGGACACGGACGACGTGGGGATCATGTGACCGGCGTCGGTCCCGTCGTCCACCTGAGTAACGAGCGGGATGTCCGCCGCTACGGCTTCCTCCCATGCGCTCGGGTCGGTGCTGCGGTCGATCCGTGCGTCGTCGTCGCCTGCCCACACCACTTCGGGGATGTACGGGCGACGGGGTGTGTCCGCGAACACGCGATCCCACGCGGGACGTGTGTCCGTCACTTGTCCTTGTCCTTCGGGTCGGTGGGGTCGCTCGACGGGATCGGCTTGTCCTTCGGCCATTGGCCGTCCTTGTCACGGTGGGGGGTCTTGCCGTCCCCGTCGTTGCCGGGCTTTCCGTGTTCAGCCATCGTCGTACCTCCCGGGTTGTCGAGTCGGTATCCATGCTGTGCCTGCCCGCCGGTCGCGGGACGCCGAATACCCATAAGGGGTAGAGCGGTTCCGCTCTCCGGTTGGGGTGGGGCAGGCGTCGCAGTAGTGGAATGCCGGGGGCGCAGGAGCGTCACGCCATCACTCCCGCCGCGCGTGCCGCGACGGTCCAGTCATGGACGGGCCAGGTCGTGGCTTCGGCGAGTTCGGCGCGCCGTCCTTCCGCTCGTCGCTGTTCTTCGGCCGCTTTTGCTTCGGCGGATTGGCAGCGCCGTTCGGCGAGTTCTTCCGGCGTCATCAGGTAAGGCGGGACGACCGTCGCCGAATCCTGCATGGGCGGGTTGTCGTCGGCGGGGGTGGGCGGCACGAAGTCGCGCCATTGGGGCCGGGTTTGCGGCTTCGGGTCCGTGGGGCTGCCGGTGCGGAGGCGCTTGGGCTCGGCGGGCCGGGCATGCCATCCGGCCGACCTCGGCGGGGTGAGCAGTCGGCGCAGCCATCGGAAAATGGCAGCGATAAAGTGGGGCACGTCGTCAGCTCCCTGGTAAAGCCGTCGGCCAAACCCGGGACCGTTCCAGCGGTCGCCGGGGCTTTTTCATGTGTGGGTCACGGCCAGGCCGTCACCGATCGAGCAGCGAGGCCCAGCGTGCGACGTGTTCGGGGCTGTCGGCGCATTCGGCGGTCGCCCCGGCCACGTAGGCGCGGATGGCCGCTCGACTCGCCATGCGCCACGCCGGGAACCGGGCCAGCCACGCTCGGGCTTGCGCCGGGTTGTGTCCGCTGAACAGCAGCCACATGTAAAGGCCGGCGTACTCCGCCCACGCGGGACCGAGTACGGCGCGGCCCCAGTCGACCAGCACGACCTGATCGCCGTAGCCGGCGCGCCGGAGCATCACGTTCGACGGAACGAGGTCGTTGTGCAGCAGGTGATTGCCGGACAGCAACGAGCGTTGGTCGCCGTCCAGGTACTTGGTCCACTGGTGGGCGAGCGTCGGCAGCGCCAAGCCGTGTGGCGGGCGGATCTGTTGAACTTCCCGCAACGTCGCCGACA
Source organism: Embleya hyalina (assembly GCF_003967355.1). Lineage (GTDB taxonomy): Bacteria > Actinomycetota > Actinomycetes > Streptomycetales > Streptomycetaceae > Embleya > Embleya hyalina. The sequence continues at coordinate 346,898 of NZ_BIFH01000016.1, forward strand.
GGTACCCGAGATCGGTGTGTCCGGGTGACAGGTCGGCTTGCCCGCCCTTGACGAAGCCGAACAGGAGCACGGTCCAGCCGTGTTCGGCGACGTGTCCGAGCAGGGGCGCGGCGAACCGGTTCACGATCGGGGCGAGCAGGGTCTCGCGCCGGTACTGCTCCATCGTGGCGGTGTCGTGATCGGGTGCGGCCTTGGCGAACACCTTGCCGCTGTCGGTGGTCAGCGCTCCCGTGAAGGGTGCGTTGCTGTGCCAGGTGGTGATGCGGTCGGATGCGCGGACCGGCCCCGTGACCGATTCGACGGCGGACCGAAGCCCTTCGGGCAACTCGGGCCATGTGTAGCGCGTACTCATTGTGTCCTCTCGGGTGGTCTGGTCACGGGGTCGGTGCGGCTGCTACTTCTTGGTACGGACTGCGGGACAGTGCCTCTCGTGTCGGTAGTGCTCGGATGGCGCGGACCCCGCCCGGCGCTCAACGGGCGCTCACGCGGGAGAAGTTCGCTCGCTGTGACGATCGCAACCGCTTCTCCGTCCGCGCCCACCACGAAGCCCGCTTCACGGCTCACGACAACCATCCGGAAGGTGCGCGCCGAACAACCAAGCGAGGGGACCGGGCACGAACCCGGCGGATGATCCATCCCCGAATGGCGTACTGATCCGGGCTCAACGTCCGCAGCACACCGGGCGGATGCTTCGACTTCGTCATGCCGCTTCCTTCCAGAGCATGCGCCCCGGCGCCGGGACCACGTGCGATCGAGACCGACGCCGGGGCAGTTCAAGGCGCGACGAACCAGCCGCTCGGCAGGGCGCGGCAAGTCCCAGGATCACCATTCGGTGTTGCTGATGTCGCTCTCAGTAGCCTGCTCCTGTGAAGGAAATAGTGCAAGTCCCCATTTTGGATACCCCTGTTATGGATGAGCCGACCTTGTTGAGGCTGCCCGCAGCCCGGCAGACTGCAGGGCGAGCGAGGAGCCTTGGGAGGGGTGAACGTGACCGTCAATCGCAACCCGACCGTTCGGCAGAGACGGTTGGCACGTACGTTGCGGGAGATCCGCACCGGCGCGGGCAGGACGATTGCGCAAGCCGCAGGCACGCTTGCGTGCGCAGAATCGAAGATCAGTCGCATCGAGAGTGGCCAGTCGGGCATCCGACTCGTGGATCTTCGGTTGCTCCTCGACGCGTACGGCGTCGACGACGAGAGTGTTCGTCTGCGTTTGGAAGAGCTGTCGAGAGGAGGTCGACAGCGGGGCTGGTGGAACCGTTATGCACAGGATCTCAATCCGATGTACGCCGATTACATCGCGCTGGAAGCCGACGCATCAGAGTTCTTGAGTGTCCAACCCTTCCTTATCCCGGGGCTTCTACAGACCGAGAGATATACCCGGGCCGTCGTCAAAGCTCAGATGCCGGATGTCACGGATGATCAAGTCGACACCTTGACGAAGATTCGGCAGGAGCGACGTTCCGTGCTGACCCGCCCGGATCCGTTGACAGTATGGGTTGTGCTCTCCGAATGGGTCCTCGGCCAGGAGATCGGCGGCCAAGCGGTCATGCAAGAACAATTTGCGTATGTGATTGACATGGCCGGCGAGCCCAATATCAGCCTTCAGATCCTGCCAAAGACTTCGGAAGCTCATGCCGCGCTGTTCGGCCCGTTCGTCATCCTGACATTCCCCGATCCGGCCGAAACCGACGTCGTCTACGTTGATGGCATGGTGAGCACCATCTATATCGAAGAGCCTGACGAAGTCATGAAATATTCAGCGCTCGCCCGCCGCGTCGTCGCGGACGCACATCCTTACAAGAAGTCGCTTGCTCTGATAAAGAGCGCTGCCAATGGAATGGGTTCCAAATGACTGAAAGCAGCTTGACAGCCACGGCCGATCCTGCATGGCGGAAATCATCGTTCTCCGGCGCGCAGAGCGAGTGTGTAGAGATTGCCCCGATCAAGAATGCGATGGCGATTCGCGATAGCAAAGACCCGAGCGTCGGAAACCTTGCAGTCGGCGTATCCGCGTGGGTGGCCCTGACCGCTTCGCTGCGGGCCTGACGGCAGCTCTGACGCCCTGTCACCCAGGCATGGGTGATGGGGCGCCTTGCTGCCCGGACAACGCGGAAGTGCCAATGGCGTATAGCCCGGGGTCGATGCGTTCTCGGGTGGCGACATGAGCGGCTCGCCCATGCTCAGTAGCTGGTGGAACTGCACGCCGGTACCGGATCACGCGCCATGGCCACCATGCGGAACCTGGTCATCGGTCTCGTGCGCCGAGTCGGCTGGATCGGCATCGCCGCAGCAGTCGATCACCACCGAGGGGCCGGGTTCCGGGTGGGCGTGAAAGTGCGTATTTCGGTGGTCTTGTCTGGAGTTGGTGTGGGGCGAGTGGGTGGAGGCGGGTACCGTCCTGGTCGTGTCCGGTGATCTCCCAGGCGGTGGACCGTGCCGTGAGGGTGCGGCGGTGGGAGCGCGATCGGCTTATTCGGGATGGCTGTCGAACACCGACTCGGGACAGATCGTGGCGGTACCGGATGCTTGAGAACTTCGAGATCTCTTTCATGGGCAGCCTGTCGTGGGACGAACTGCGCACAGCGCTGTCGAAGCACTTGCGGACGCCGATCGAAAACGTGGTCATGCTTGGCGATTGGCTGGATCTACCGCCGAAGAGGCAGATCGAATCGACAAGCCTGGACATCATCCGGCAGGAAGGTGGGTACCGGACGCTCATCGACGGCACTTCCCCACTGATTGTTCATGGCGAGAAGCTCGGCCTCCTGGCGGCAGCGCTGGCCATGGAGTTCTCGACGAGCGTTGCGGTCGGCGACTACACGCATGACTGCGGATACTCATGTGGTCGATTCATCGTCTACCGGCCCGACGGGAGAACGTTCTTTGCGGTTGAAAAATCTGACTGCGAATTCTGGGATCTTGAGCTCTGGTAACGCAGGACCGAGTGGAAGCGAGTAGCCACGAGCCTGGTCTTGGCTGGGAGTGTCAACGGTTGTAGGTACGCACCGAACGGGCTCAATGGGAAGCGGCCTCCCTGCCGGCGGAAGTGCCCGGGGGGAGGGGCCCGCCTGGGGTGGGGCGAGCTGAGCCGCGCCGCGTTGGTCGGACTCGCGCTCTGAGCGACGCTTGGGCGCTTCTCCGGCCGACCGGCGAACTGCGGTCTCGCCGTTGTGGCAGCACATGCAAGATGCTCGGGCGTGGCGGGGTCGGGCGCGTCCTGGTCGATGAGTTGCCGCCGGCTGAGCGGGAAGTGGTCGGCGACGACGGTGGGTTGGGGGCAGAGCACACACCATGGGTTCGCGTGGATGAAAGCGGCCCGAAGGTGCTTCCACCCGGTCGGCGCATGGCGATTGGCC
>NZ_BIFH01000016.1:350880-425890 GCF_003967355.1 Embleya hyalina
CCTGGCCGGGCTGGGGTTGGTTCGGTCTTCGGCCGGTGTCCTCAAGCGCCGGACGGGCTGGGTTTTGTGGTTCGAGTGTTTCGGAGCCCGGCCGGGCTTGATGTCCTCGAACGCCGGACGGGCCTGGGTTGTGGTTTGCGTGGTTGGCTCGGCCGGCGTTCGAGGTGGGGGTCTGCTCAGGTGGTCGTGGGGGTGGGGATTGTCAGGGTTGTGGTGAGGGGGAGGTTGGTGCTGGAGCTGCCTATGTGCAGGGTGTATGTGCCTGGTTCGGTTTGGGGGCCCTTGCCGGGTGACCAGTGTTGGAAGGCTCGGGCGGGGATGTGTAGGTCGACTGTGGCTTCCGTGTCGGGGTCGGCGGTGGCGTGGGTGTAGGACGCCAGCCAGGACACCGGGCGTTCGATGGTGCTGTCGGGGCGGCTCAGGTAGGCCTGGACGAGGTGGCGGCCGGGGCGCGTGCCGGTGTTGCGGACCGTTACCCGGGCCACGAAGTCCGGGCCTGATGGGCGTGTTTCGACGCCTGCGTGAGTCCAGGTGGTCCAGCCGAGGCCGTGTCCGAACGGGTAGGCCGGGGTCGCGCCGGCTCGGGCCCAGCCGCGGTGGCCGATGTGGATGCCCTCGGTGTAGTCGAGGCGGCCCGCGATCGGCGTGGTGGTCAACACCGCCGGGTCGTCCTCGTACGCGGGCCAGGTCACCGGGAGTCGGCCGCCCGGCTCGACCCGCCCGAGCAGGACGTCGGCCAGTGCCGCGCCGAACTCCTGGCCGGGGAACCAGCCGACCAGGATCGCCGCGACCTCCGACCGCCACGGCAGCAGTACGGGCGAGCCGCTGTTGAGGACCACGATCGTGTTCGGGTTGACCTCGGCCACCCGGCGGATCAACTCGTCCTGCCTGCCCGGCAGGGACAGGTGGATGCGGTCGCGGCCCTCGCTGTCGCTCTCCTCGGTGCTGCCCACGACCACGATCGCCACTTCGGCGTCGGCGGCGACCGCGACCGCGTGTGCCAGGTCCTCGTTCTCGTGCGCCGCCGGCGGGTCGACGCCCAGGACGAAGCCGGTGCCCGGGCGTTCCAACGCGAACTCGTGGCGCAACCGGAGTTCGACCTCCTGGCCGGCCTTCAGGTCCAGTTCGGCCCAGCGCTCGGGCGGGGTCAGGATGCCGCCGAGCGGATCGTCGGTGACCAGGTCCTCGTCCACCACCACGACGTCGTCCGCGGCCAGTCGGAAGCGGCCCACGCCGGCGACCCCGATGCGATGCGGACCGTCCTCGCCGACCTCCAGGACGCCGACCGCCTCGATCGCCACGGCCTGCGCCACGATCGGATCGTCCAGCCACAACAGCCGCCCGCCGCCCCGCAGTTCCTCGTGCAGCACGTCGCCGTCCGGGCCGAGGAAGCGCACCCGCAGGCCGCGGGCGCCGGACCCCGGGTCGCGCACCTCGGCCTCGGTGACCGCCGGCAGGCGGTGACGGATCCGCGCGCCGACGGCGTGCTCCACCCGCACCTCCGGGCCGAGCGCCGCCCGCAATCCCGCGAGCGGGCCGATCGTGTACGGCGGGATCACCGTCGCGCTGCCGCCGCCCTGGATCCGCGGCGTGTCCGCGTTGGGCCCGAGCACCGCCACGCGGCGCAGCCGGTTCGGGTCCAGCGGCAGCGCCGTCCCCGTGTCGCGCAGCAGTACGATGCCGGCCGCGGCGGCCTCGCGCAGCAGCGCGGCCGGCTCCGGCGCGGGGGCGGGCGCGAGCGGGGTCGGGGGTACGCCGTCGAGCGCGCCGACCCGGGAGGCGAGGAGCAGCAGGTGCCGCACCTTGTCGTCCACGGCCCGCTCCGGCACCCGTCCGTCCCGGACCGCCGCCACCAGGGCGGCGCCCCAGGGCTGGTCCGGGCCCGGGCCCGGCATCGCCAGGTCCAGGCCCGCCCGCCCGGCGCCCTCGGTCGAGCGGGTCGCGAACCAGTCCGAGACGACCAGCCCGTCGAAGCCCCACTCGGTGCGCAACGGGGTCTCCAGGAGCGGGCTTTCCGTCATCGTCACGCCGTCGACGGAGTTGTACGCGGCCATCAGCGCCCAGACCCCGCCCGCGCGCACGATCTCCTCGAACGCGGCCAGGTGCACCTCGTGCAGCGCCCGCTCGGACATCCGCACGTCGACCGAGTAGCGCTCCGTCTCCGAGTCGTTGGCGGTGTAGTGCTTGACCGTGGCCGCCACGCCGCCCGACTGCACGCCGCGCACCAGTGCCGCGCCGATCCGTCCGGACAGCAGCGGGTCCTCCGAGTAGCACTCGAAGTGCCGCCCGGCGTACGGGCTGCGCTGGAGGTTGACGGTCGGGCCGAGCACGACGTCCACCCCCTTGCGGCGCGCCTCGCCGGCGAGCAGCGCGCCGACCCGCTCGACCAGGTCCTCGTCCCAGGAGGCGGCGAGCGCGGTCGGGCAGGGCAGCGAGGCGGACGGCTCGCGCTCGTCGAAACGTTCGCCGCGCACGCCCGCCGGGCCGTCGCACAGCACCATCTCGCGCAGTCCGATCGCCGGTTCGGCGGCGGTGCGCCAGAATCCCGAACCGGTGAGCAGTCGGACCTTGCGTTCCAGATCCAGTTCCGCGAGCGCGGCCTCGATCCGCGCGTGCGGGTCCGACTCCCGGGCCCGGGCTTCCGGCGCGCGGGGATCCGGTCCACGCTGATCCGGCACGCGCGGCGGGGGTGGTGAGTCGATTTCGGGTGACGCGGCGGCGCCGTACGCCGTCGCGACCGGGGGCATGGGGTGGGTGCGGTCATCATGACCGTTGGCCTGCGACACGAGGGGCACACTACATTCAATACATTCCAGCTGGAATGCTTTCACGAGGGGAGCCGGACGGATGTCGGATCGCACGGGGGCGCGGGGCCCGTACGCGCGAGGGGTCGCACGGCGGCAGGAGATCGTGCACGCGGCCCTGGAGGTCTTCGCCACGCGCGGGTACGACGCGGTGTCGCTGCGCGAGATCGCCGCCCAGGTGGGCCTGTCGCATACCGGGCTGCGCCACCATTTCGCGTCGAAGGAGGACCTGCTCACGGCGGTGCTGCGGTACAAGGACGAGTTGACGCTCACCCCGGACGAGCCGGTCGACGTCTCCGGGATCGCCTGGGTGCGGGCGAGCCGGGACGTGGTCGCGCTCAACGCCCGGCAACCGCTGCTGATCCGGCTGTTCGCCACGTTGTCGGTGCAGGCCACCGATCCCGCGCATCCGGCGCACACGTACTTCGTCGAGCGCTACCGGATCGCGCGGGAGATCGCCACGCGGCACCTGGTCCAGGCCCGGGACGACGGCGACATCGCCGCCGACGTGGACGCCGAGCACTGCGCGGAGTTGATGCTGGCCGCGATGGACGGCCTCCAGGTGCAGTGGCTGCTCGAACCCGATCGGGTGGACATGGTCGCCGCGTACGGGCAGTTCCTGGACCGTTTCCTGGCCGTGCTGGCCGTTCCGCTGCCCGGGGACGGCGGAACGGCGCAGCGGTAGCCGGGCGGTCAGCCGCCCGAACGCGCGATCGTGTGCCGGCCCGCCGGGTAGGGCCGGCCCGCGTGCACGAAGGGCAGCGGGCTGTCCACGGTCAGTTCCGTCGGCGTCACGACCACGCCGATCGGGCCGGCCGGGCTCGGCACCGCTCCCTCGGCGTGGGTCAGTCGCCCGAGCGCGGGTTCGATCCGGGCCACCGCGAACCCGGGCTCGGCCGGCTCGACGCCGAGTACCCGGGTCATCAGGTCCCGGGTCGGCGTCGAGGACCAGCCGTGGCTGACCGTGCCGCCGTACCAGGTCTCGCTCCACGAGGTGTCGCTGCGGTCGAGCAGGACGAGCCAGTCCAGGCACAGGTCCGCGATCAGGTCGGCCCGGCCGGCCAGGGCCAGCGCGTCGTGCACGACGTAGCGGAAGAACGGCTGGGCCCGGACCACCTGCCGGTCGGTGTCCCACCAGGGTTCCGGCGGCCCCGCCCGCAGGTGCGCGCCGCCGACCTCGGTGTCCGAGCCGGGCTCGGCGGGACCCTTCGGGGCGCTGAACGCGGCGTGTACGAGGGCGGGTTCGTCGGTGAGCACGTGCACCAGACGATCGATCCGCGCGGCCGGGACCAGGCCGCCGACCAGCGCCGCGGCCTGCCCGTGCTGGGACGCCATCGGGCGCCGCTCGCCGTCGGCGATCGAGTCGGCGTAGCGCTCGCGTTCGGGGTCCCACAACCGCTCGAACCCGGCCGCCAACCGGGCATGCGTGGCGCGCGCCCAGTCGGCGCGGGAACGGTCGCCGAGCCAGGACGCCAGTTCGGCGAATTCGAGCAGCGCCCGACCCCACAACCCGCACAGCGCGGCCGAGACGCCCTCGGTGTGCACGGCCGACCAGTCGATGATCACCCAGCCGAACACGTCGGTGGGCAGGCCGGATTCGTCCAGGAACGGGACGAACCAGCGCAGCACCCGCTCGACCACCGGCAGCAGCTCGGCGATCTCCTCGCGGTCGCCGACATAGCGGTACAGGTTCCACACCGAATGCACCCAGTGCAGCGCCCAGTCCGGGATGACGGTGAAGTCGGCCCACTCGGCGTCGCCCGCCACCGCCATCGGCAACATGCCGTCCGGGCGCGGCGACGCGGCCAGCCGGGGATGCCAACGGGCCAGTCGCCAGTCGGCGTTGGTGGTCAGGTCCACCATCTGGTGCACCACCGCGTCGCCGGTCCAGGCGCGTTGTTCGCGGGTCGGGCAGTCGAGGTAGGCGTCCGCCGAGCACAGCGTCACGGTGCGCCGGCCGATCCGCCAGATCTGCTCCAGGCGCGGGTCCGAGCAGGCGAACCACGCGTCGCCGGTGACCGGATAGGTGCGTTCGCGGACGGCCACGCCGTGTACGACGACACCGTCGGGGGCCTCGACGAGTGCGCCGCGAAGCCCGTAGGAGTCGACGGATTCGAGGGTGCGGCGGGTGCCGTCGGTGGTCGAGGCCAGGCTCGCGTCGTGTTCGCCGGGTGCGGGCCGCCCGGTCGGGTCGGCGAACTCGGCGGTGTGTACCAGGACCTCGGCGCCCGCCGGGCCGGTCGCGTCGACCACGAGCGTGCCGGAGAGCACCCGGTCGGCGGTGTACGCGCCGTCCTCGCCCGGGGTCAGCGCGATCAGGCGCGGTCGCGGCCAGGTGATCGGCCGGCCGCCGAACGGGCCGCCGGGGTAGCTGGGCGGCTCGGGCCGGCCGGGTTCGCCGGTGGTCATCGCCCGTCGCAGCACCGCCGCGGGCCAGCCGGGGTCGCGGTCGGGGCGCTGCCAGTCGGCGGGCAGCGCGCGGGCGTCGAGCAGTTCGCGGCCGCGTCCGGAGACGCTGCCGCCGCCGGGGGTGGCGGTCCAGCCGGACAGGACCCGGCCCTGCCAGCGCTCGTCGGTGTGGAACCAGGTGTCCGGGCCGAGCCGGGCCTCGAGCACGAAGGCGCCGTGCACGAGGTCGTTGGCGAACGGCGACGGCGGCAGCCACCACGCCGTGGGGCCGTCGTGTACCCAGGCGAGCGCCGTGACGACGTTGGTGCCCGGGCGCAGGGCCGGGGCCAGGTCGAGGTCGTCGTACGGCCGCATGCGCGGGTTCGCGCGCACCGGCCCGCGGGCCACCTCGACCCCGTTGACGGCCAGCGCGTAGCCGGACAGGGCGACCACGCGCGTGGGCACCCGCTCGGGGACCCGGTCGAGTTCCAGGACGGCCCGCAGCGCGACGGTGTGCCGCCCGGGGGGCGGGCCGTCCGGCGACTCGGCCCAGATCCATCGGGCCCGCCAGCGTCCGGGCGGAAAGTCGATATCGGCGATCACGCGATCGTTCCTTCGTGTCGGGGAAGTGGGTGCGGCCGGGTCGGGGAGGCGAGCGCGGCGCACCCGTACGCCCTGGGCACTCGTACGCCCGGGGCGGGGTCCTGGGGCCGATCCGGCGGCGCGGTGCCGCCCGGGGCCGCCGGAGGGGTCCTAGCGGGCCAGGTGCCCGCGAACCGCCGCCAGCCAGTCCTGTGGCCGTTCGGTCTGCGGGCTGTGTTTGGCGCCGGCGATCACCCGCAGCCGGGCGCCGGGGATGCCCGCCGCGAACTGTTCCGCCGCGCCGCGCAGGCGCCGGTCGTGTTCGCCGACCACCACGGTGACCGGGCAGGAGACCTCGGCCAGCCGGCCGACCAGCGACGGGTACGTGCCGAGCGCCTGCGCGCAGCCGACGAACGCGGCGCGGTCCATCCCGGCCAGCGCCCGCGACTGCCGCTCGCGGCGGGCCAGGTCCTCGGGCGAGGCGTCGGCGGGCGCGCGCGTCAACGGCTTGAGCAGGGTGAGCAGCGGCTTGAGGCCCCATCGGCCGACCACCGCGTTCAGGCCCCGGCTCAGCACCCGCTGGACCGGGGTCGAGGTGGGTTCGGCGGCGGTGTCCATCAGCACCAGCGAGCGCACCCGATCCGGGTGGGCCAGCGTGTACCGCAGCGCCAGCACACCGCCCATCGAGTGGCCGAGCAGGTCGAACGGCTCGGGCAGCACGCGCTCGGTGAACGACTCCAGGTCGGCCGAGAGGTGGTCGAAGGTGTAGGCCGACCGCTCGCCGAATTTGTCGCTGTCGCCGTGCCCGCGGTGGTCGTACGCGAGCACTCGACGATCATGGGCGAGCAGCGGCGCCACGCCGTCCCAGTCGGCCGCGCTGCCCGCGAATCCGTGCAGCAACAGGAGCGGTGCCGCACCCGATCCGGGGTCGGCCGAGGGCAGGTCGCGGTACCGCAGATCGGCCGCCGACCAGGGCGAACGGGGTGGGTCGAGGTGATGCGCTCGGGCCTCGCCGCGGGTACCGCCGGCGAGGAGTCGGGATGATGCCGTCCACGAAAGCCTTCCATCTGGCATGTATTCGATGTTAGCGTCCCGCCGTCGTGATGTGACACACAAATCCCCCGGATTCCCGACGGCCCGGACCTCGCGCCCACCGTCTCGACTCCCGATCCGCCATCGGACGTCGGTGCTCCCCGGCATCGCCCCCACCTCCACCCCCGCCTCCGCCCCCATCATCCGAACCCACGATCCGAACCCGGGATCGAACCACCGTTGATCCATTGCTTCCTTTGAAGGACAGGTGAGCCGTTGTGTTGCTCCGAGGAGACGGACCCGCTCCCGCGCGACGTATCGCTGTAGGCGTCCTGCTCGCCGCCTTCGGCCTGACCGCCGCGGCCGGCTGCTCGGTCGAGAAGACGTCGGACGCCGAGAAGCCCTCGGGCCCGGCCGCCGCCCCGAGCGGCCCGGCCCGAGGCGTCACCGACACCACCGTCAAGCTCGGCGTCGCCGCCACCGACCCCGCCCAGCTCAAGGCCTTCGGCGTGCCCAGTGAGGGCCCGGCGAGCAAGGACCTGTACGCCGCCTGGGTCGCCGCGCAGAACAAGCGCGGCGGCGTCCAGGGCCGCACCATCGAACTCGCCTTCCGCCCGTTCCTGCCCACCGGCCCGGCCGAGGCGCAGGCCGCGTGCGTGGAACTGAGCGAGGACAAGAAGGTGTTCCTGGCCATCGGCATCCTCACCGGGGACACCCCGCTGTGCTTCACCGAGACGCACGGCACCCCCTACCTGGGCCAGTGGGGCCAGTCCGCCGAGCGCGACCGCCGCTCGAAGGCCCCGTTCGTCGCCCTGGAGATGGCCGACGACCGGCAACGCGCCGCCGCCGTGCAGGCGTTGCTCGACCAGAAGTTGTTGCAGGGCAAGAAGGTCGCGCTCTACTGGGAGGCCCAGGACGCGGCCGTCACCAAGAACACCGTGAAGCCGCTGCTCGACGCGGCCGGCGTCGACGTGGTCGTGCAGACCCCGCTCGACGACTACGGCAAGGACCAGGCCGCCGGCGACCAGGCGTTGGACACGCTGGTGCAGAAGATGCGCTCGGCGGGCGCGGACACCATCCTCAACACGTCCAACTTCTCCAACCTGATGATCGCGCTGCAACGTGCGAACTGGCTGCCCGAGCAGGTGTACGCCACCTCGGCCCAGGCGCTGAGCCCGGCCGTGGTCAAGACCACCGGGATCAAGCCCGCCACCATGCAGCGGGTGACGGTGGCCGCGCCGTACATCCCGACCAAGGCCGAACTGCTGGCCGATCCCGGGCTGACCGCGTGTGTCGAGGAGTACAACGCGGGCGGCACCGGCGACCGGTTCGACGCGGCCGCGGCGAGCCGCGAGGCGCTGAGCGCGGTGGCCAACTCGTGCGCCGCGTTCCGGCTGTTCGTCCAGGCGAGCGACGCCGCCGGCCGCGACCTGACCGCCGCCTCCTGGCAGCGCGGCGCCGAATCGTTGACCAAGCTCACCCTGCCGGGCATGCCGCTCGCCTCGCTCGGCGCCGGCAAGCACAGCGCGGGCGACGCCGTCGGCGTGTTCCGCTGGGACGCGGCACAGAGCCAGATGCTCCCGGCGGGACCGCCGATCTCCGCCGTCAAGTGAGCCCGTGACGGCACGCGAAATTCCGAGAAAGGCCGAGCACATGGACGGCGGCACCGCCGCACCCCAGCGGGACGGCACCGGAGGCGAGCGCGGCGATCTGGCCGACCTCGCCGGTGCGGTCCTGGACGAATCACCCCCGACGGCCGCGCGACGGCCGTCGGGCCGGACCCGGCGGTCCGCCGGCACAGCCGACACCGCCGTCCCCGGTGTCGGCTCCGCCGGCGCCGACCCGGCCGGCAAACCCCCCGCCGAGAGCCCGACCCTGCGGCAGGGGCTGCGTCGCGGCGGCACCTCGGTGTTCACCGTGCTGCTGATCCTGACCGCGCTCGACGAACTGGAGGGCGCCGCACTGGCGGTGCTCGCCCCCGACATCCGGGACAGCCTGGGCGTGGGCAACGGCACGATCGTCTTCCTCGGCGTCGCGGCGGGCGCGTTCACCGTGCTCGGCGCGGTGCCGATGGGCTGGATCGCGGACCGCTTCCGACGCGGCCCGGTGATCGGCGCGTCGACCGCGTTCTTCGCGGTGATGGTGTTCCTGTCGGGTTTCGCGATGAACGCGTTCATGTTCTTCTGGACCCGCTTCGGCGCGGGGGTGGCCAAGTCCAACAGCGGTCCCGTGCAGGGATCGTTGCTCGCGGACACCTACCCGATCGGGATCCGCGGCCGGCTCGGCGCCTCGATCGGGGTCAGCGGCCGGCTCTGCGCGGTGCTCAGCCCGCTGGTGGTCGGCGGGATCGCGGCGGCCGTCGGCGGGCCCGACGGCTGGCGATGGGCCTACTACCTGCTCGGCCTGCCCGTGGTGATCTTCGCCGCGTTCGCCTTCTTCCTGCCCGAACCCCCTCGCGGGCAGTGGGAGAAGACCGACGTGCTCGGCGAGGTGATCGAGGACGAGGACCCGCCGCCGATCTCGATCGAGGCGGCGTTCGCCCGACTCGGCCGGATCCGCACCCTCAAGACGGTCATCCTCGCCTTCGCCGCGATGGGCTTCGGCCTGTTCACCACCCCCGTGCTCGGCAATCTGTTCCTGGAACAGGAGTACGGCCTGGACGCGTTCGAGCGCGGCATGGTCGGCACCGCGGGCGGGGTCGCCGGGTTGCTCGTGCTGCCGTTCGTCGGCCGCTACTACGACCGGCGGTTCCAGGAGGACCCGGCCCGGGCGCTGCGGTTGATCGGGCTGCTCATCGTGCCCTCGGCACTGTTCGCGCCGCTCCAGTTCTTCGCCCCGAACCCGGTGTTGTTCGCCGTCTTCGGGGTGCCGCAGGTGGTGCTGCTGTCCTGCGCGTTCGCGCTGATGGGCCCGCTGATGCAGACGATCGTGCCGTATCGGCTGCGCGGTCTGGGCACCGCGATGGCGTCGATCTACGTGTTCTTCATCGGCGCCACCGGCGGCGGCCTGGTCTCCGCGCCGCTGATCGACGGCTTCGGCCCGCGCACCGCGGTGCTGATCACGCTGGTCCCGGCCACGATCATCGGCGGCCTGCTGATCATGCGCGGCGCCGAGCACGTGCACGGCGACCTCGCGCTGATCGTCGCCGAACTGCACGAGGAACAGGCCGAACACGCGCGCCGGCAGGCCGAACCGGACCGGTTGCCGGTGCTCCAGGTCAACCACGTGGACTTCTCCTACGGCCAGGTGCAGGTCCTGTACGACGTCGGCTTCGAGGTGCGCCGCGGCGAGGTGCTGGCCCTGCTCGGCACCAACGGCGCGGGCAAGTCGACCATCCTGCGGCTGATCGCGGGCCTGACCACGCCCGAACGCGGGGTGATCCGACTGAACGGACGCACCGTCACCTTCGTCGCCCCCGAACAGCGGGTGCGGATGGGCATCGTGTCGCTGGCGGGCGGGGCGGGGGTGTTCCCGGGGATGAGCGTGCGGGAGAACCTGGAGATGGGCGCGTACATCCACCGCGCCGACCCCGACCTGGTGCGCGAGCGCATCGAGCGCTCGCTCGCGCTGTTCCCGCGGCTGGTCGAGCGGGCCGACGAGCCCGCCTCGGCGCTGTCGGGCGGCCAGCAGCAGATGCTCGCGTTGGCGATGGCGCTGCTGCACGACCCCGAGGTGTTGCTGATCGACGAACTCTCGCTCGGGCTCGCCCCGGCGATGGTCGGCGAACTCCTGGAAGTGATCGAACGGCTCCGGGCCGAGGGACTGGCGATGATCGTGGTCGAGCAGTCCCTGAACGTGGCGATGTCGATCGCCGACCGGGCGCTGTTCCTGGAGAAGGGCCGCATCCGGTTCGAGGGCGCGGCGGCCGACCTGGCCGAACGCGACTTCGTCCGGGCGGTGTTCCTGGGCGGCGACGCGGGAGCGGACACCTCGGACGAGCGCAGCGCATCCGGAAAGAGCGTCGACCATGGCTGACCTGATGACCCGCCAGATCGCCTTCGACGGTCTGGTCAACGGCCTGGCGATCGGCCTGATCGCGCTCGGCGTGGTGCTGGTGTACCGATCGAGCCGGGTGATCAACTTCGCGGTCGGCAACCTCGGCGTGATCGGCGCCGCGCTGCTGCCGCTGGCCGTGATCAACTACGGCGTGCCGTTCTGGGCCGCGCTGCTCGGCGCGCTCCTGGTCGGTACACTCGCCGGCACCATCGTCGAACTCGCGGTGATCCGCCGCCTGTTCCACTCCGCCCGGGTCACCGTGCTGATCGCCACCATCGGGGTGGCCCAGGCGTGCGTGGCCGCGGTGCGCTCGTTGCCCGACGTGGACGGCGCGGTCCGGGCGAGCTACCCGGTGGCCATCGACGCCCAATGGCAGATCGCGGGCGTGCGGGTCACCGGCGCCCAGGTGTGCGTCCTGGTCGTGGTGCCGGTCGTGGCCGGCGCGCTGACCTGGTTCCTCGGCCGCACCACCCGGGGCCGGGCGGTCACCGCCTGTGCGGAGAACCCCGACCTGGCCCGCACCGTCGGGATCAGCCCCAAGATCGTGTCCACCGTGGTGTGGACCATCGCCGGCCTGCTGTCCACCCTCGCGATGATCCTCATCGCCGGCCAGTCGGGCCGGGTCTCGGCCACCGCCGACCTGGGCCCCAACACCATGGTGCGGGCGATGGCCGCCGCGGTGATCGCCGGGCTCACCTCGTTCCGCTGGTCGATGCTCGCGGGCGTGCTGATCGGCGTGCTCCAGGCGGCCGTTCGGTTCAACTTCGTGGAACAGACCGGCCTGGTCGACTTCCTGCTGCTGTGCGCCGTGGTCACCGCGGTGTGGGTGCGCGCCCGGCGCGACGCGCGCACCGACCAGCGGGCCGGGACCCGGGCGTTCGCCACCGGACCGCGACCGGCCCCGATCCCGGAGCGGCTGCGCGGGGTGTGGTGGATCCGGCACATGAACAAGCTCGCGCTGATCGTGCCGCTGCTGATCGCCGTACTGCTGCCGCTGGTGGTCACCCAGGCCTCCCGGCACCTGCTCTACGGCACGATCCTCGCGTTCGCGATCTGCGCGTGTTCGCTCACCGTGCTCACCGGCTGGGCCGGGCAACTCTCGCTCGGCCAGATGGCGTTCGCCGGACTGGGCGCGCTCACCGCCGCCGCGCTGACGCGCGGTCTGTCGATCGACATCGGCGGCGACCGCACCATCGCCTTCCAGGCGCTGCCGTTCGCGCCCTCCGTGCTGGTGGCCGCGCTGGTCACCGCCGCGCTGGCCGCGATCGTCGGTGTCGGGGCGCTGCGGGTGGACGGCATGCTGCTCGCCGTCAGCACCTTCGCGCTCGGCGTCGCCGCGGCGGCCTACCTGTACCGGCGGCCGTTCCTGACCGACGGCAACGCCTCCTCCGTGCCGATGCCCAGGGGTGACCTGCTCGGTCTGGACCTGGCCGACGAACGCACCTACTACTACGTGCTGTTGGTCGTACTGATCGTGGTCCTGGCGCTGCTCGCCCGACTGCGTGCACACGGCGTCGGGCGGCGTACGATCGCGGTCCGGGACAACCCGGAGGCCGCCGCGGCCTGCACCGTGCCGCCGCTGCGCACCAAGGTCACCGCGTTCGCGCTGTCCGGCGCGATCGCCGGCCTCGGCGGCGCGCTGCTCGCGGGCAGCGTGCAGAGCGTGCCGCTGACCGAACGGTTCTTCCAGGTGTCGGACTCGTTGACCCTGGTGGCGATCGTGGTGATCGGCGGCCTCGGCTCCACGATCGGTCCGGTGATCGGCGCGGTGTGGGTGGTCGGCCTGCCGGCCTTCTTCCCGGGCAACGCGCTGGTGCCGCTGTTCGCCTCCAGCATCGGGCTGCTCGTCCTGCTCCTGTACTTCCCCGGCGGGCTCGCCCAGATCGGCAACGCGGCGCGCGCCGCGCTGCTGGACTGGGCCGAGAGGCGGCTCCCCGAACCGAGTGCGGCGCCGGCGCCGACGCGTGCGCCGAAACCGGAACGCCCCATGCGTGTTCGGGAGCGGGCCGCCGCCGAGGCGTCCGCCGCCGACGCCGCGTCCGCCGCGCCCGTGCTGGTCACCCGCGACGTGTCCGTGCGCTACGGCGGCAACACCGCCGTCGACAAGGTGTCCATCGAGTTGCGCCCCGGCGAGATCCTGGGCCTGATCGGCACCAACGGCGCGGGCAAGTCCACCCTGCTCAACGCGATCGGCGGCTTCGCGCCGGCCACCGGTTCGGTCGAACTGCTCGGCCGCGACGTCTCGCGCCTGGCTCCGGCCCGGCGGGCCGCGCTCGGCCTGGGCCGCACCTTCCAGGCGGCCCGCCTGTTCCCCGAACTCACGGTGCGGGAGACGGTGTTGGTCGCGTTGGAGGCGCGCGGTCGATCCGGGCTCGGCGGCACCGCGCTGTTCCTGCCCGCCGCCACGCGGGCCGAACGCCGGCGGCGGGCCGAGGCCGCCGACCTGATCGACCTGGTCGGCCTGGGCCGCTACGCCGACACCCCGGTGGCCCGACTGTCCACCGGGACCCGGCGCATCGTCGAGTTGGCCAACCTGATCGCGCTCGACGCACGGGTGTTGTGCCTGGACGAGCCGACTGCCGGCGTCGCCCAGCGCGAGACCGAGGCACTGGGTCCCCTGCTGCTGCGGCTGCGCCGGGAGTTGCGTGCCGCGATGATCGTGATCGAGCACGACATGCCGTTCATGATGTCGATCAGCGACCGGCTGTACTGCCTGGGCGCGGGCCGCGTCATCAGCGAGGGCACGCCGGAGGAGGTGCGCTCCGACCCGGCGGTGATCGCCGGCTACCTCGGCACCGACACCCGCGCCATCGACCGCTCCGGAGCCCTCGGCGCCGACGCCCCCGTCGCGCCGCGACCCGTTTCCGTTTCCGCCCCCGTCCCCGTTTCCGTTCCCGCCCCGCCGCACCCCGCGGCCGATCCCGCGCCGGAGAGCTGACCCATGCCCCTGGACCCGCCGATCCAACGCATCATCGACCTGCTCGCCGACCACCGTTCCGCCGACCCGCCTCCGGGTACGTTGGCCGAGCGGCGCGAACTCGCCAACGCCACGATGCGGCTCGCCTTCACCGGTCGCCCCGACGACGTCACCGCGACCGACCACCGGATACCGGTCCCGGGCGGCGAGATCACCGTGCGCATCCTGCGCCCGGCCGGACTGCCCTCCGCCGCACCGGCGTTCTACTTCATCCACGGCGGCGGCTGGTTCCAGGGCGACCTGGACACCGCCGAGGTGGAGTTGGGGCCGATCACCGCGCAGGTGGCCTGCGCGGTGGCGCTGGTCGACTACCGGCTCGCGCCCGAACACCCCTACCCGACACCGCTGGAGGACTGCGTCGCGGGTTACGCGTGGCTGCACGCGCACCACGCCGAGCTGGACCTGGACCCGAACCGGATCGCGGTCGGCGGGTGCAGTGCGGGCGGCAACCTCGCCGCGCTGCTGTGCCTGGTCGCCCGTGATCGACAACTGCCCATGCCGGTCGCGCAGTTGCTGGACGTACCCGGGGTGGATCTGACCCGGATGGAACCCTCGGCCGGCCCGGAGGCGACCGCGGACCTCGGCGGCCTGACCCCCGAGGCCTGCAACGAGTTCTTCGACCTGTACCTGCCCGAGGGCGTCGACCCGCGCGACCCGCGCGTGTCCCCGCTGTTCGAGCCGGACCTGAGCGGTCTGCCCCCGGCGGTGATCACCATCGCCGAGCACGACCCGCTGCGCGACCAGGGCGAGCGCTACCTGACCCGGCTGCACGAGGCGGGTGTGCCCGCCGCCGCCTTCCGCGTCCTGGCCCATCTGCACGGCGGCTGGGTCATCCCCGGCACCGTCACGCACGCCCTCGTGGGCGACCTGCGCGCGGCGTCGGTGCGCCGCGCCCTCGCCGGCACGCTCGCCCCCTGACCCCGGGGCGTGGCTTCGGTCCTCCGCCGGACGACCGAAGCCACGCCCCGGTCGGATCCACCCCCGTAACACCACCCCCATCCACCCCGATCCACCGTCCCCGACGAAACACGCGCCATCTTCGCCCGTTTCATCCATTTTTGTTCATTTTCACCCTCGCGCGACCTTTGGAGGTCAGGGTGTCCGTCCACATCCGCAGACAGCGGGCCACTCGGCAAGCCGCGGCCAGACGCCGCCTCGTCGTGTCCCTCGGCTCGGTCCTCGCCCTCGTCGCCGCGCTGTTCGGCGCGGTCCCGGCCGGCTCGACGCCCGCCGCCGCGACGCCGCTCGTGCAGGGCAGCGTCGCGCAGTACGGCGTCGCCACGCAGCTCAACGTCCCCGTCACGATGGCCGACGGAACCGTGCTTCGGGCCGACGTCCGCACGCCCGCCACTGCCGGCACCACCACCCCGGCCACCGGCTCGTTCCCGGTGCTGCTGACCCAGACCCCCTACGGCCGGGGCGGGGTCGAGGCCGAACTGTCCTGGTTCACCCAGCGCGGCTACATCACCGTCAGCGCCGACGTGCGCGGCACCGGCACCTCGGCCGGATCCTGGTCGCCGTGGGCGCCGATCGAGGGCCAGGACGGCGCCGCGCTCGCGAACTGGGCCGCCGCGCTGCCGCACGCCGACGGCAAGGTCGGCCTCTACGGCGGCTCGTACGCCGGCATCAACCAGATCATGACCGCCGCGGCCGTCGGCCCGAACTCGCCGATCAAGGCGATCTTCCCGCTCGTGGCGGGCAACGACCTGTACCGCGAACTGGTCACCATGGGCGGCATCCCCGACTCCCAGTTCATGTCCTTCTGGCTCACCTACACCGGCATCTCGCACATGACCGCGCCGCTGGCCGAGGCACTGCGCGAGGGCTCGACCCAGAACATCCTGGACACCCTCACCCTGGAGATCCAGCACCTCGGCGGCGTCGCCCAATCCAACCTGCCGATCCTCACCGGCCTTCTCGGCGGCGGCGCGCAGGCCTACGACGGCACCTTCTGGCAGCAGCGGCGCCCCGCCGACATGCTGGCGAGCGTGGTCGCCAACGGCGTGCCGGCGTTCCTGGTCGGCGGCTGGTACGACCTGTTCCAGCGCGGCGCGTTGATGAACTACGCCGGACTGCAGAACGCGTGGGCCGGTCGCCCGGTCGGCGCGCCGATGACCGCCGACCAGCCGGTCACCGACCGCTACCAGCTCCTGATGGGCCCCTGGTACCACGACCCGCGCCAGGACCCGACGCTCGACCTGCCCGCGCTGCACCTGCGCTGGTATGACAAGTGGCTGAAGGGCATCGACACCGGCATCACCGGCGCCGCGAACCCCAACCCGCTGCACGTCAAGGAACTGGGCACCAACCGCTGGCTGGACACCCGCGCCTACCCGTTCACCGGCGCCGACCCCACCCGCCTGTACCTGGACAAGGGCCGCACCGGCAGCGCCCCGGCCTCGGCCAACGACGGCGGGCTGAGCACGACCGCGCCCACCGCCAACGGCAGCGAGTGGATCAGCTGGACCGCCAACAACAGCCCGTGCACCCGCTCGACCGCCCAGTGGCTCGGCGGCTTCATCAAGGACCCGGCCTGTACCGACAGCAACACCGCGCGGGAGACCGGGACCGGCTCGCTCGTCTACACCACGGCCCCGATGACCGAGACCAAGGTGCTCGCCGGCCCGATCGGCGCGACCCTGTACGCCCAGTCCAACACCCCCGAGACGCACTGGGTGGTCACCGTCACCGACGTCGCCCCCGACGGCTCGTCGGTGCCGCTCAGTTCGGGCGCCCTGGCCGGCTCGCACCGCGCGATCGACCCGGCCAAGTCCTGGTACGCCCCGGACGGCAGCATGCTGATGCCGTACCACCCGTCGACCCAGGCGACCACCTCGTCCGTGCCGACGAACCAGGTCGTGCGCTACGACGTGGAGGTCTTCCCGACCTTCGCCTCGATCGCCCCCGGTCACCGGATCCGGGTGAACGTGACCACCGCGGACACCCCGCACCTGTCCGCCACGCTGACCCAGACGCCGGGCCTGCTGGCCGGCATCTGGCAGCTCAAGTCCGGTCCCGCCAACCCGTCGTCGGTCACCATCCCGCTGGCGCCGGCCTCGGCGTTCGGCACGGCGTGCACGAGCGTGTGCCCGTAGTGGTGCCCGCTCGATGACGGCATGACCCGCACGCGCCCGGCCGGGGGAGGCATCCCCGACCGGGCGCGTGTCCGCGCGACCGCGCCGGCCGTGACCCGCGCCGCCCCACCCCCTGCCGCCCGCGACCACCGGTCGTCGGGCGGTTTCGCGGTTCCGGGATCTTTGGCGGATGCGCGTGGCACCGCGCGGTAGACCGCCCGGATCACCCCCGACGCCCGACCCGACTCGGCGCCGAACCCGGCGGGCGTTTGCAGACCCGCGCTAGTAGACCTGGAGTTCGAGGAGGTTGCCGTCGGGGTCGCGGACGTGGGCGCTGTGCAGGCTCGCGCCCCAGGCCGGGCGGTGGGTGGGCGGCGTGACGGAGCGGGCGCCGTGCGCCAGGCACAGGGCGTAGCCCGCGTCCAGGTCGGTGACCCGGCTGACCAGCATGGCGCGGTCCTGTGTCGGATCCGGGGCGGCGGCCGGCAGGTGCTCGGTGCCGACCACGGAGGCGAGCATCGCCCGGTCGAACAGGACCAGCGCGCCCTCGGTGCCCACGTCCCAGCTCGCGTACGGGCCGTTCTCGTCGCCCCGGGCCCGGGTGGCGCCGATCAGCTCGGGCAGTACCGCGTCGTAGAAGCGGAAACACTCGGCGAACCGGTCGACGAGGAGGCGTGGGTGGAGGGCGTCCATCGGATCTCCTATTCATAGGTGTGCACCAATGATTGGTGTGACCCTACAATAGCGTCATGGACGAGACCACACCCCCGACGCTGACCGCGCTCAGCACCTACCTGCTGTCCCGCGTCGGCAAGGCGGCCCGGAACCGGCTCGGCGAGCAACTGGCGCCGCGGGGGCTGCGGTTGTGGCACACGGCCGTGCTCGCCGCGCTGGCCGACTTCGGCGCGCACGCCCAGCGCGACCTCGCCGCACGCCTCGGGATCCATGCCAGCGACGTGGTCAAGGTGCTCGACGAACTGACCGCCGCCGGCTGGGTGGAGCGCGCGCGCGATCCCGCCGACCGCCGCCGGGTGCGGGTCACGCTCACCCCGGCCGGGCGCGCCGCGCTGGCCGAGCAGGAGGCGGCGGCGCGCGCCGTACAGGAGGAGATCCTGGCCCCCCTGGACGCCGAGGAACGTGCGCTCCTGCACGACTTCCTGCTCCGGATGCACCGCGAACTGCCGCTTCGCTGATCCGAAACCGGGCGGCGCCCGCGCCCCGAGGCGCCGATTTGGCCTGCGGATTCAAAGTGTGTTCGAGTATCCGGGCATGGGCATGATCCGGTGCAGTGGCCGGACGAAGATCACGCGATCGGAGAGGAACACCAGTGAGCGATCGCGGGATCCGGGAGTACGGCCTCGACGGGGAGTTGGCACGTGTCGCGGGTGTCGAGGTCCGACTCGTCGTGGACGGATTCGCGGCCTGGGGCCTGGAGTGGGTCGACGGGCCCACGGTGGACCGGATGCGCGCCCACGTGGCCGCCGTACGGGCCGGCCGGCGCGGCATCGCGCCGCCCGAACACCGGCTCGAATACCGACGTCGGCAGAGCCCGCGCGCATGGGCCGCGCGGGCCGTCGCCGCGATGCGGGACGTGAGTTCGGTCCGGGCGGTGGCCGCGGGCGCCGCGCTGCGGCGCAACCACCCGGCGGGCCGGAGTCGACGCCCCGGCGGGCTCCGGCCGGAGGACCACGCGCTGCTCGACCTGGTGCAGCGGCTGTACGAGGGCAGCGCCGACCCGGAGCGGGCCGACCGGCCGGAGGACGAGCCGCTGATACGGCGGCTGCTGGCCGAGGGCAACCAGTCCAGGGAGGCGATGTGCCGCATCCTCAACGACGCCGACCCGAACCTCGGCTTCGGCGCCGACGACCTGCGCCGCACCGAGTCCGGCAGGCCGATCCTGCGCCTGGTGTCGGGGGATTCGGGCCGCTGAGGAGCGCGCGCGCCGTGCCTGCCGCACCCGCCCCGCCCGCTCAGCCGAACGCGGCCACGAACCGTGTGCGCAGGTCGTCCAGCCGCTCGGCCGGCTCGTTGGCGAACACCAGGCGCAGATACGTGTCGCCCGCCGGGCCCCACCCGTTCATCGGCGTGGCCGCGACCCGGCCGAGTCGGAACAGCCGTTCGGCGGCGACTTCGGGCGGCAGGCCCATCGCGGCGGTGTCGATCAGCAGCGACCAGCCGCCGTGCGGGGGGATGCACGGGTAGTCGGCGAGCCGGTCGAGGATCGTCGCGCAGCGGCCCCGCCAGATCGCCGTCGCGGCGGCGACGTCGGCGTCGGCGTCCGGCGCGGACAGCGCGGCGGCGACCGCCTCCTGGGCGATGCCGACCGGGCAGACCACATTGCTCAGGCCGACGAGTTTGACGTCGGCCATCAACTCGGCGGGGCCGACCACCCAGCCGACTCGCCAGCCGATCATCCGCAGTTCTTTGGAGGCCGTGCCGCACGTGACGGTGCGGTGGGCCAGGCCCGGATGCGCGGCGGGGTGCTCGGGGGCCCTGCCGTCGAAGCGGATGCGCTCCATCGCGGCGTCGTGGATCACCCAGCAGTCGTGCTCCGCGACCGCCCGGGCCAGCGCGTCCCAGTGGCCGGCGTCGAGCAGCGCGCCGGTGGGCATCGCCGGGGCCATCACCAGCACGGCGGCGGTGTTCGGGCCGACGGCGGCGGCGAGTTCGTCCGGGTCGGTGTGCCAGCCGGCGGTGCTCGGCGTGCACGGCACATGGCGCGGGACGCCGCCGGCGAGGCGGATCCGGTTGACCAGGCCGGCGTAGATGGGGTCGGCGATCACCACCTCGCGCCCGGGTTCGACGGTGGCGAGCAGCACGTCGAGCACGCCGTTGAGGCCGCCGGCCGCGTTGACCACCTCGGTGTCCGGGTCGTACGCGCGCCCCGCGATCCGGCCCACGTGCGCGGCGACGGCCGCCCGCAGCCGCGCCGAGCCGTGGAACGGCAGGTAGCTGTTGGCGGCGTCGTCGTCGATCGCGGCCCGGGTGGCGGCCAGCGCCACGGCCGGTGGGCGGATGTCGGTGTCCAGGTTCTCCAGGCGCAACAGCTCCGGGTCGTGCGCGGCGTCGGCCGCGTCGCCGACCCTGTCCACACCGATGCCCGGGATGTGCCGGAGGCGGGTTACCCGAGTGACCATGATCCCGATCTCCCTCGCATGTGCCGGTAAACTGGTACGCCGGTCCAGCATAATGAACGCCATGACCATCGCAAGGGAATCCGCATGACCATCGCGCGCGACATCGGCAACAACATTCGCGTCCTCCGCGAGGCGGCCGGCCACTCGCTCGCCGACCTCGCCGCGAGCGCCGGGCTGAGCAAGACCACGCTGCACGGCATCGAACAGGGCGAGGCCAACCCGACGCTCAGCACGCTGTGGGCGCTCGCCGCCGCGCTGGACGTGCCGCTGGGCGGCCTGCTCGACGGCGGCGCGTCGGCCGTCACGGTGGTCCGGGCCGACCAGGGCCCGACGGTGCGCGGCGACGCGGTCCGGGGCCGCCTGCTGCACCGGGTGCACGTGCGCGGCTGGGTCGAGCTGTACGAACTCGACGTGGACGCCGCCGAGCAGGTGTCCGAACCGCACCGGCCCGGCGTGGAGGAGTGCCTGCTGGTCACCGAGGGCCGGGTGGAGACCGGACCGGCCGCGGATCCGCGGGAGTTGGCGGCGGGCGACTCGATCCGCTTCGACGCGGCCCGGCCGCACGTGTACCGGGGGCTGGACGAGCACAACCGGGCGGTGCTGCTGATGGTGCACCACTGACCCCGGGGCCGGCCCCGCCGGGTGTGGGCAGAGTCACCATACTTTGACCAATCTTCTTTGCGTCGAAGCGAGTTCGGGACGATTGACTCCCGGTATGGCATCCTCATTCGTCCCCGGGGATCCGGTTCGGCCGGACCTGCCGGGGCCCTTCCACATCGGCACCATCGAGTTCCCGTTCTGGACCGGTGGGCCGGGGTTCACCCTCGCCAAGATCAGCTACCCGGCCGAATACGACGGCTGGATGGCTCCGGCCGACACGTCCGAGGGTTCGTATCCGTCAGTGGTCGTGGCGCCCGCGACCTGGACCGGTTCGAACATGTACGACTGGTTCACCGACTACGTGGTTCGGCACGGCTACATCGTCTTCCGCTACTTCCCGGAGAACATCCTCGCGCTCGACCCGCACATCCACGCCGACACCATCGGCGACGCCATCGACAAGCTGATCGACATCGACGACGACCGGTTCAACCCGCTGCGCGGCCTGATCAGGAGGGACGCGTTCGCGGCGGTCGGGGTGTCCCTGGGCGGGGCCGGCGCGCTGCTCGCGGCGGCACGGGACAAGCGCGTCCGCGCGGTACTGGGCTTCGCCCCGGGCCGCAACGTGAAGCAGGCCGAGTTGTACGCGGGCATCGACGTCGAGATCCGCACGGTGGCCACGCCCACGCTGATCGTGTCCGGGCAGAACGACCGGATCTCCCCCGGATCGGGGGTGCACTACCTCGACCTGGTCCCACGCGGCTACAAGGCGTACGTGGAGATCTCCGGCGGCAACCACGTGCAGTTCCTCGACCCGTCCGACGTGGACATCCACCTGCCCGGCCTGCCCCGGGACGGCGAGCCCGGGATCACCTTCGCCGAGCAGCACGCGATCACCAACGTGTACGCGACCGCCTTCCTGCACGCGGCGCTGAAGGGATACGGCCACTGCGAGGCACACGTGTCCGGCGCGGACGCGCTGCTGGCGCTGGCGAGCGGCGTACTCTCCGACCTGCGCTCGGAGGCGGGGCCGTTGCCGCTGCCGTTGCCCGCCGCGCCGGCGGGGGTGCGCGGCGCGGCGGCGGCAGCGGTGCCAGCGGCGGTCTCCGGCGACATCGTCGGTGCGGCCGGCACGATGGCGTCGGCGCTGGCACTGCGGGTCAACGGTCTCGTGCGGGACCTGGCCCGAGGGGTGGAACGGGTCACGACGGAGGTGGAGAAGCGGATCGCCCGATAGCCCGGCGGCGGGGCGGGGCCGGTCGGCACTCGCCCATTCGGTGTGGTTCGGTGTGCGGCGTGTTTCCGGGCTTCGACCGGCGTCGACCCTGAACCCATGGCCGACCGTGAACCGATGACCAAAGCCGTTCTCGTGCCCGCCGGCGCCGACCTCGTCGGTGCGCAGGGCACCCGGATCAGCGAACGGGTATCCACCGCGACGGTGGGTTCCGGACGCCTGTGCGGATTCTTCGCCACGCTCGGACCGGGCGAGCGTACGGCCGTGCACCACCACGCGGGGGAGGAGACCGTCGTGCTGCTCACCGCCGGCAGTTGCGACGTCTTCTCCGGCGACGGGCTGAGCGGCGGCGTGCACATGCGGGTGGGCGACGTCGTGTTCATCCCGTCCGGCTGCGTCCACCAGGTGCTGGCCGGGCCGCACGGCTTCACCGTCTTCGAGGTCAGATCGGGCGGCACGGACCGGACCGAACTGGTCGACCCCACCTGACCGCACACCCTCCGGGGCGACCCGGCCGAGGCCGCCGCGGTGATCACCGCGGCGCTCGACGCGATCGTCGGGCACCCGGACGTGGTCCGGGCCGGGATCGACACCTGGGACAACCGGGCCCGCGCCACCACGTTCGCCGACTGAGCCGCCCCGAGGGAGGGTGTCCGAGCGGGGCACGTCGGGAGTCGGGCCGCGACATCGCGCGTGGAACCCGCGACCGGATCCCGTGGAGCGGCCCGCGGACCCGCTCGCCGGGTCGATACGGTTGGGGCTCGCGAGCGGCGATCGGTGCGACCGAGGGGCGTGCGCGTGGGCCCGGATCCCCGGGCCGCCGACCCGATCGTTCGATCGTGAGCCAGGAGGCAGCGGTATGGAAACGCGCGTCGTCGACAACCCGGCGAAGTCCCGCTACGAGATATTCATCGCGGCCGACAACGCCGCGGAGGGCGCGTCGGGCCCGGTCGCGCCGCCGCTGCGGGCCGGCGAACTCGCGGGCTTCGCCGAATACTTCGTCAGCGGCGACGAGGTCGCGTTCACGCACACCGAGATCGAACCGCGCTTCGGCGGCCGGGGCCTCGGCGGGCGGTTGACCCACGCGGCGCTGGACGCGGTGCACGAGCGGGGCCTGGCGGTGCTGCCCTACTGCTCGTTCATCCGCGACTGGATCGCCAAGCACCCGGAGTACACCGACCTGGTCCCGGAGGACCGCCGCGACGCGTTCGGGCTCTAGTCGTGTCTCCGGCCCCCCGCCCCGGCCACGGCGGGCGGCGATTCCTCCGGGCCCGTCCCGCCTACGACTCCACGGCCATCCGGATGCCCAGGGCGACCATCACCCCGCCGGACGTCTGCTCCAGCCGGCGCCGCACCTCGGCCCGGCCGAGCACGGTGCGCATGCGGCCGACGAACCACACGTACAGGCCGTAGAAGCCGATCTCGAAGCAGGCCCAGATCGCGGCCAGCACGATCATCGTGGGCAGTTGCGGCGAACCGCTCGGGACGAACTGGGGCAGGAACGACATCGCGAACACCGCCGCCTTCGGGTTGGCCAGGTTCAGCGTCAACGCCGCCCGATAGGCCCGCCACCCGCCGCCGGACTCCTCCTCGCTCGTCGCGCCCTCGGCCGCGGCGGTGAACCCGGTCAGCCCGTCGCGTCGCGCCGCCCGGATGGCCTGCACCCCGAACCCGACCAGCACGACGGCCCCGACGATGCGCATGATGTCGTAGGCCAGCTGCGACGCCGCCAACAACCCGGTCAGCCCGAAGGCCGCCGCGAGCCCCCAGACGAACACCCCGCTCTCGTTCCCGAGCACGGCCGCGAACCCGGCCCGCCGACTGCGCAACGAATGCCGAATGATCAATATCGAACTCGGCCCCGGACTGGCCGCGATCAACGCACAGGCACCGAGAAACGCCAACAACGTATGAGTCATCCCGGCATCCTGACCCCGAAACAACCCGCGCGGCCACCCATTTCCACCCGGTTCCGACCCCGGCCTCGGCGCCGCCCGCCCGGCCCCGGTCCGTTCCGGCGCCGGGGTGCGCGATTGTTCGCTTCGTCAGCCGTTCGACGTCCCGGGCGGTGTCGATCTCGTGCGTTGGGTGAGGACGATGCAGGCCAGGACGGCGACGGCGGTGACGGGCATCGAGGGGGTCAGGGACTCGTTCAGGATCAGTACCGCCCAGAGCAACGTCAGCAGCGGTTGGGCCAGTTGCAGCTGGCTGGCGGCCGGGACGCCGATGCGGGCCATGCCCCGGTACAGGACCACGAAGCCGAGGAACTGCGAGACGGCCGCGAGGTACAGCACGCCGGCGACGCCGTGGCCGTCGAGGTGGACCGGCTCGGTGGCCAGGCCCGCCGCGGCGGTCGCCGCCGTGATCGGCGCGGCCGCCACCACGCCCCACGCGATCACCCGCCAACCCGGGAGGTGTCCGGCCAGTCGGCCACCCTCGGCGTAGCCGGCCGCGCACAACACCAGGGCCGCGAACAGGTATCCGTCCGCCAGGCCGATGCCGCCGCTGCCCCGGGTGAGCGCGAAGCCCAGGACCACCGCGGCCCCCGCGAGCGCCGCCGCCCAAAAGGTCCGGCTCGGCCGCTCGCCGGTGCGCAGCACCGAGCACACCGTGGTGGCCATCGGCAGCAGGCCGATCACCACCGCGGAGTGCGCGGTCGACGAGGTCTGCAGCGCGAGCGTGGTGAGCAGCGGGAAGCCGAGGACGCAGCCGACGGCGACCACGACCAGGCCGAGCCGGTCCCCCCGAGCGGGCAGCGGCGCGCGAACGGCGAGCAGCGCCGCCCCGGCGAACAGCGCGGCGAGCAGACCGCGCAGGCCCGTGACGCTCCACGGGCCGAAGCCCGCCAGGGCCCAGACGGTGGCCGGGAAGCTGAGCGAGAAGGCCAGGATCGCCAGTGCGGCGAGAGCCGTTCCGCCGACCGCTATCGGCGCCGGACGAATAGCGCTATTCTGTGCTGTCATGCACAACAGTAGCGGTACCGTCGATCTGGTCGCGATCCTGCGCAGTGAGTTGGACCGCTACTCGGTCGGCGAGAAGCTGCCGTCCAGTCGCTCGCTCGTCGACCGCCATCGGGTCAGCCCGGTGACCGTCTCCCGCGCGATGGCCACACTCGCCGCCGAGGGCCTGGTCGTCTCCCGCCCCGGCGCCGGCGTCTACCGCGCCGACCCGACCCGCCCGGTGCCGGCCACCGGCGACACCTCCTGGCAGGAGGTCGCGCTCAGCGCCGAACCCGGCCTCCCGCCCCGGCGCAGCCCGGACGCGACCGGCGTGTTGTCCGCGCTCGCGGTGGCCCCGCCCGAGGTGATCGACCTCAACAGCGGCTACCTGCACCCGTCGCTGCAACCCGAGCGCGCCCTGGCCACGGCGCTGACCCGGGCCGGCCGGCGTCCCGGCGCGTGGGAGCGGCCGCCCATCGAGGGCCTGACCGAGCTGCGCGCCTGGTTCGCCCGGGACATCGGCGGCGCGGTCGCGACCTCGGACGTGCTGATCACCGCCGGCGGGCAGAACGCGCTGACCACGGCGCTGCGTTCGCTGGTCGCGCCCGGGTCGCCGGTGCTGGTCGAATCGCCGACCTACCCCGGGATACTGGCCGTCGCCCAGGCCGCCGGGCTGCGTCCGGTGCCGGTGCCGGTGGACGCCGACGGGGTGCGTACCGATCTGCTCGCCGACGCGTTCGCGGCCACCCGCGCCCGCGCGTTCGTCTGCCAGCCGCTGTTCCAGAACCCCACCGGTACGGTGCTCGCCCCCGAGCGGCGCGCGGAGGTGGTGCGTATCGCGCACGCGGCGGGCGCGTTCGTCCTGGAGGACGACTACGCCCGCCGCCTGGTGCACGGCGACGCGCCCCCGCTGCCCGCGCCGTTGGCCGCCGACGACCCGAACGGCGTGGTGGTGCACATCCGTTCGCTGACCAAGGCCGGCTCGCCCAGCCTGCGGGTCGCCGCGCTGGCCGCGCGTGGACCGGCGTTCGAGCGGCTGCGCGCGGTCCAGGCGGTGGACAGCTTCTTCGTGCCGCGCGTGCTCCAGGAAACCGCCCTGCAACTGGTCGGCGCCCCGGGCTGGCCGCGACACCTGCGCGCGCTGGGCGTCGCGCTGCGCGATCGACGCCGGGTCATGGTCGACGCGCTCACCCGGCTGCTGCCCGAACTGCTGCCCGCCCGACTGCCG
The DNA here is from genome assembly GCF_003967355.1 of Embleya hyalina. Lineage (GTDB taxonomy): Bacteria > Actinomycetota > Actinomycetes > Streptomycetales > Streptomycetaceae > Embleya > Embleya hyalina. The sequence continues at coordinate 376,872 of NZ_BIFH01000016.1, forward strand.
TACGGCGGCTACCACTTCTGGCTGCGGCTGCCCGACGGTCGGGACGTCCGGGCGCTGACCTCGGCCGCGTTGCGCGCCGGCGTCGCGGTCACACCCGGACCGGGCTACTTCACGGCCGAGCCCCCGGCCCCGTACCTGCGCGTGGGTTACGCCTACGCCGAAGGCCCGGAGCGGCTCGTCGAGGGCGTGGAGCGGCTGCGCCGGGCCTACACCGAGCACGCCTGAGGGCCCGCCCCGGGCCCGCCCGACCGGGGGACATGCCTCGGAAGCACCCCTGCCCCGCCCCCCAGTCGCGCCCACCGATCGCCACCGTCAGGTGTACGGCCGGGTGATGATCTCCATGTTGTGGCCGTCCGGGTCGGCGAAGAACGCGCCTCGGCCGCCGTTCCACGTGTTGATCCGTCCGGCGACGCGCCGGTCCGGGTCGGCGTACACGGTCACCTCGGCGCCGCGCAGCCGGTCCACGATCGCGTCGAACTCGGCCTCCTCGACCAGGAACGCGTAGTGCTGCGGGGTCACCCGCTCCTCGGGCGCGTCCCAGAAGTCGAGGGTGACCCCGTTCGCCGTGCCGACCGGGAGGAACGGGCCGTAGGGTGCGCCGACGGTCAGGCCCAGGACATGCGCCAGGAAGGCGGCGGAGCGGCGCTTGTCGGTGGCGACGACGATGGTGTGGTTGAGCTGTACCGGCATCTCGACTCCTCGGCTGGGCGGCGCGTCGGGGGCCGGCCGCGCCGTGTTCCCCCGATCCTCGACGGCCGGGCGACCGGCCGGCAGAGACCCGGACATCCAGGGACCGGGGATCCCAGGGTGGGCGCTCCACTGCTGCCCGGAGCGTGGTCGTGGCAGCGTTCGGGGGGTCGCCGCCGGCGCCTTCGGGACGGACACCGGCGATCCCCCCACCTCTGTCCGGAAGGCTTCGCCATGCCCGCATCCGGTACCGCTCCCGCCCTCCGCCGGCCCGGCGCCGCCCTCGCGTTGCTCGCCTTCGCGAGTCTGATCACCTCGCTCGACTACAACATCGTCTATGTCGCGCTGCCCGACATCGGCGCGGGCGTCGGCTTCTCCACGCAGACCCTCCAGTGGGTGGTGAGCGCGTACGCGGTCGCCTTCGGCGCGTTCCTGCTGCTCGGCGGCCGGATGGCCGATCTGCTGGGCCGGCGGCGGATGTTCGTGCTCGGCCTGGGCCTGTTCGCGGTCGCCTCCCTCGCGGGCGGTCTGGCCGGCGTCCCCGCGGCGCTGATCGCGGCCCGCGCCGGGCAGGGCCTGGGCGCCGCCCTCCTCTTCCCCGCCACGTTGTCCCTGGTCAACACCACGTTCGCGGAGGGCCGGGCGCGCAATCGGGCGCTGTCCGTATGGGCCGCGACCGGCTCCGGCGGGCTGATCCTCGGTTCGCTGCTCGGCGGCGTACTCACCCAGGCGCTGGGCTGGGAGGCGGTGTTCTTCGTCAACGTGCCCCTGGCCGGCTGCGCCGCGCTGCTCGCGTTCGTCGTACTGCCGGCCGATCCGGCCCGCACCGTCGGCCGCCGCTTCGACGTGCCCGGCGCGCTGACCGCGACGGCCGGCTCCACGTCGGTCGTGTTCGCCCTCGTGCAGGGCCCCGAGCAGGGCTGGACCGCACCGCGCGTACTCGCCGCCGGCGCGGCCGGGATCGCCGCCCTCGCCGGGTTCGCGCTGATCGAGAGGCGCACCGCCGACCCGCTGATGCCGCCGCACCTGCTGCGCAACCGCAACCTGGGCACCGGGATGGCGGTGACGTTCCTGTTCATGGCCACGCTCGGCACCCTGCCCTACTTCCTGACCGTCCACTTTCACGTCGTGCACGGGTACGGCGCGCTGCGCACCGGCTTCGCGTTCCTGATCCCGCTGGGCGGAGGCTTCCTCGGCTCGCTGCTCGGGGGCCGGGCGGCGACCCGGTTCGGCGTACGGTCCACGCTGCTCGCCAGTCTGGCCGCGAGCGCGCTCGGCCTGGTCGCGATCGGCCTGGGTATCTCCGCGCACGGCGCCTATCCCGACCTGATTCCCGGCCTGCTGGTCTTCGGGCTCGGCCAAGGCGTCGTCTACACCACGATGTTCGCCGCCACCGCGACCGGCGTGCCGGCCCCGGAGCAGGGCGTCGCGTCGGGGATGGCGTCCACGGGGCAACAGGTCGGCGGCGCGATGGGCCTGGCCGTACTGGTCGCGCTGGCCAACTCCGGGACGGGCGGCGGCCGGAGCGGCGAGGCGCTGCGGGTGGCGACCGCACACGGCCTGCGCGTCGCGGTGTTCGGCGCGGCCGTCGGCGCGGGGGCGGCCGCGCTGGTCGCGCTGAACTTCCGGCGCGCGGGGAGCGGCGACGGCGACCGGGCGGCGGAGCCGGATTCGGCCGCCGAGCGCACCCGGGCCGGCGCGCGCTGACCACGGACGGGTCGGCCGCACCGCCCGGAACGGTGCCGGTCAGGCCGACAGGATCCGATCGGCCGGCACCTCGTAGATGATCTCGAGGCCGTCCACCTCGTCCATCTGCTCGCCCGTCTCGACGAAGCCGAAGCCCCGGATGGTCGCGAGCGACGCGGCGTTGTCGGGGGAGATGGTCACCCGGACGACCCGCACCTCGGGTTCCTCGGCCGCGCGCACGAGCAGCGACCTCAGCATCGCCCGCGCGTAGCCGCCGCGGCGCGCCTCCGGCACCACGGTGTAGCCGATCTCCACCATGCCGTTCCCGTCCGGCGGCCCGTGATAGCCGGCGTAGCCGACCACCGCGCCGTCCGGTTCGGAGACCGCCGCCCGAACCAGCCACGGGGCGCTCGCCGGGTCGGCGGTGACCTGGTCGAAGCGGTAACGCCACAACCGGCGCGCCTGTTCGGACACGAAGAACTCGGGCAGGTCGAAGCCGGTCTGCTCGCGGGCCTCGGCCAGGTCGCCGGCCAGCAGGGCGGTCAGCGGCCGGCCGACCAGCGGGATCCAGCGAACCTGCCGCTCGGGGGTGGTGGACGGGGGCCGGGAGGTGTCATCGGGATTGTTCACCAGCGGATCATCGGCGACGGTGGACCGGCCGTCCACCGCATTTCCCGATACCCCCGCCGTAACCGCCCGTTCGGACGCGGGCCGCCCGCGCCCCGACTCTCGCCCGCCCTCGGGGGCGGGCCGCCGTCGCGGCGACGGGCCGCTCCCGCATCGCCCGCCGCTCCCGCACCCCGCCGAGCCCGAAGGGCTCAGTGCACCGAGAGGCCGCCGTCGACGAAGATCGACCGGCCGGTGACGTACGCCGAACCGGCACTCGCCAGGAACACCGCGGCGGCGGCGAAGTCCTCGGCCACGCCGTTGCGTCCGACCATGGTGCGGGCGGCCAGCGCGGCGACCCGCTCCGGGTCGGCCGACAGTCGGGCGTTGAGCGGGGTCATCACGAACCCCGGCACCAGCGTGTTGGCGGTGACGCCGTGCGGCGACCAGGCCTCGGCCTGGGAGCGGGCCAGCGACTCCAACCCGCCCTTGGACACGCCGTAGACGCCGCTCTGCACGAACGCGCGGTGTGCCTGCTGCGAGGAGACGTGGATGAGCCGGCCGTAGCCGCGCTCGGCCATGCCGGGGCCGAACCGCTGCCCGAGCAGGTAGGGCGCCTCCAGGTTCACCGCCATCGTGCGGTCCCACACGTCGTCGTCGATGTCGCCCATCGGCGGGCGCAGGTTGATCCCGGCGCTGTTGACCAGGATGTCGGGCTCACCGAAGATCTCGGCCGCCGCGTCCGCCGCGGTCCGCACCCCGGCGCGACTGCCCAGGTCCGCGCTCACCCAGGCGGCCCTGGCCCCATGGCCGGTCAACTCGTCGACGGTGGCCGCCAGTTCGGCCTCCCGTCGGGCGAGGACCACCACACTGGCGCCGGCCCGGGCGAGTGCCCCGGCGATGGCCCGGCCGATACCGGAGCTGCCTCCGGTCACCACGGCGACCCGGCCGTCCAGCGAGAACAGTTCGGAGAGGTATCCCTGCACGCTCATGTCTGCACCCTAGTGACCCGACCCCCGTCGCGAAGGCGGGGGCCGAGCCGGGTCGTCGGAGGTGTCGTCGGGGTGTCGCCCGGCGCCCCGGATCACTCGCCGGAGGCGCCGCGCCGAGCCGGAAAGCCGTGCGAACGGGCGCCGATCACCACGGCCAGGACCGGGACGAGCAGCACCGACACGCTCCACGGGAAGGACGCGGCGCCGAGCACGTCGAGCAGGATCGCGCCGACCACACCGCCGCCGGCCATCGCCACGTTCCACAGCGTGACGAGCATGGCCTGCGCCGCGTCCGCGTCCTCGCCACCCGCCTCGCCGACGGCGGTCTGGAGCAGGGTGGGTGAGCCGCCCCAGCCCAGGCCCCACAGGATCGCCGCGAGATAGACCATGGCGTGGCTGTCGGAGAGCACCGCGAGCACACCGGCACCGGCGGCGAACAACAGCGTGGCGGCGATGGTGAGCGCGCGCAGCCGACCGTGGATCCGCGCGCCGACGATCCAGATGCCGACGAGCGACGCGCCGCCGAACACGAGCAGGACCAGGTCGGTGGAGCCGTCCATGTCGACGTGGTCGAGGTAGGAGGCGATGTAGGTGTAGAGGATGGTGTGCGCCAGGACGAACACCAGCGTGACGAACAGGACGGGGCCCACCCCGGGAATGGCCACCGTGCGCAGCAGGGGCTTGCGTTCGTCCGGGCGTCGGCCGGGATGGTCGGGGACGAGCGCGACGATCCAGCCGATCAGCACCACGGCCAGCGCGGTCATGATCCAGAACGTGGTGCGCCAGCCGAACGCGTCGCCGAGGAAGGTGCCGGCCGGTACCCCGAGGGACAGCGCGACCGGAATGCCGGCCATCACGATGGCGATCGCGCGGCCCTGAAGGTGCGGGGGCGCCAGGCGGCGGGCGTATCCGGCCAGCAGCGCCCAGGCCACGCCCGCGGCCACCCCGGCCACGAAGCGGGCGACCATGGTGAGCGGGTAGTTCGCCGAGACGGCGGTGACCGTGTTGGCCGCCGCGAAGCCGCCCATCGCGGTCAGCAACAGCCGTTTGCGGCGCCAACCGGCGGTGGCGGTCGACAGCGGGATCGCGGTCAGCGCGGTACCGATCGCGTAGATCGTCACGGATTGGCCCATCGCGGATTCGCCGACCCCGAGGTCGGAACCCATCGCCGGCAGCACCCCGGCCGGCAACGTCTCGGTCAGGCTGGTCGTGAACACGGCGGTGGCCAGTGCCAACAGCGCGCCCATCGGCAGCTTTCGGTGGGCGATCGTGGTGTGGGAAGGTGATTGTGCGGTGATGTCGTTGCTCATGCTGCGTATGCTCGAACCCTCACATTGATGTGAAGGTCAAGCGACGAGACGTGAGGTGGATCACATGCGTATCGGAGAGTTGTCGGAGCGCACCGGTACCCCCCGACGACTGCTGCGCTACTACGAGGAACAGGGCCTGATCGTCGCCGATCGTTCGGCGAACGGCTACCGGGACTACGACGAGTTCTTCGTGGACCGGGTGATGCAGATCAGAGGACTGCTCGACGCCGGGTTGCCGACCCGGATCATCCGGCAGATCCTCCCCTGCCTCGACAAGCCGAGGATCATCCACTTCCCCGACGCGACACCGGAGATGATCGCCACGCTCGAACACGAGCGCGACCGGATGACCGAACGCGTCAACTGCCTGATCCGCAACCGGGACGCGATCGCCGAATACCTGGACGCGGTCCGCACCGACGACCGCCCCCTGGAATCGACAACGGCCTCCTGACCCCACCGACACCGGCACGGCCACCCGGCCCCGACCGGTAGCGGCCCCGACCGGTACCGCTCGAACGCGCGCACCCGCACCACACCCGGGCCGTCCCCCCGGGACCAAATCCCCTTGCCCGCCCGGAACTTCGACACGGCCGCTTTCCGGCCGCCCCTATGGCCTCCCGGTCGAGCCGGTGCGTGGAATCGTCCACTCACGCGGTCGCAGCGTGAGCGATGGCAGGGGATACCAGTCGTCGATCGGGAATCGGTGCGAGGGCAGGGCCGTCGGCCGGGCCGAGGCATCGAACGCGGAACCGAACGTCGGTGCGACGCGCGTCGGGTACCCCGCGTACGAGCCCACCGGGATCGACGGACGAAATGGCGGGGGAGTGTCGTGGATCCGCGCGAACGTCCGCGTCAGGACGGACAGGAGGACGGCGCCCACCAGGACGACCGCGGCCTTCGTTCGCTGCTCGGATGTCGTCGACCGCGCCGTCGTCGACGGGTCCGCCGCTTCGCGCGCGGTCGCCGCCCCGCCACGTCGCCCGCGGACATCGCTCTCGCTCGGCGCCGCCACGGGGCGGGTGACGTCCACGCCGCATGCGTCGAGGCGGGTGCGCAGTTCGTGTGCGGTCGCGGGGTCCGATGCGGCGCCGCCCACCAGGGCATGGGCGGCGCCGGCTTCCGCGTCGGCAGGGCGGAAGACACCCGGACCGACCCAGTTGACCTGCCAGGTGCCCCGCTTCGCCGCGACCAGCTCGTGGCCGACCAAGCTGCCCAGAGCAATGGGGAGTTGGTCCTCATCGGCGAGTTCCCATCGGCGTTGGCCCCATGCGGTGGCGCGCAGAGCCGCGGACAGTTCCCGGCCGCGGCCGGCCTCCAGGAGGTCCAGAACGTCGGCCGACGAGACGCCCGACCGCGAGCGCGCCCGGGATGTGGCGATGAGGCCGACGGGCGTGGCGAGTTCGCGCAGAGCCCGGGTCGTCTCCAGGCGCGTGGCCTCGCGGAGCCAGGTGGCCCACGGCCGGGAGACCTGTGCCCGCCCGGTTCGGAGTCGGGCGAGCGCCGGCCAGACCGTCGCCGGCAGGGTGCCGGTCGCCTCGAGGAGGACGGGTGTCGGCTCCCGGTCGGCACCCGCAGGTTCGCAAGGCATTTCGGCCAGGGCCGCGAGGCGGTCGCCGAGCGGCGGATGCGAATCGTGGCGGGACCCGGCCGACTCGGGGTGGTTCGCACTTCGTGATTCGAGGCGGTCGCGGTATTCGGGATCGGCGAGCATGTTCGCGAACACCCGGAGCGGGTCGTCCGGCGCCCGGCCCTCGGCGCACATCGGCGTCAGGAACCGATCCTGGAAGTCCCGCCAGGCCAGGTCGATTTCGGGCGTCATGGCGAGTGCCTCCGCGAGGGCGTCGCGCCCCACGATCCGCGCCGCGACGGCGTCCGCTTCGAACTCCTGGCGGCGCCGGATGGCGAGCGAGAGCAGGTCGTAGCATCGGCCGTACACGGACAGGGCGAAGCGCGGGATGGCGAAGGAGTTCACTTTCCAGCCGATCCGGTCGTGGCGGGCGCTGTGGACGAGAACCGAACCCCGGTGCGTCATCGCCGCAATCCAGGTGTGGCCGCGGGCGTAGTGGGCGAGTTCGTGCGCCGGCACCGCGCGAAGCCGGTCGGCCCCGAGTCCGGCCAGGAGCGGAAGTCCGATGTACATTCTTCGCGTTCCGCGTTGTTCCCCGAAGGCGGAGTCGTCGACCACGGCGGCGTTCGTTTCCATGGTCAGCCGGATCCGCGACGGGGGCGCGGTGCCGATACGTTCGGCCAAATCCGTGACCGTGCGCCAGAGTTCGGGCGCCTGCCTCCGCGTGACGGGGACGCTTCCGGGCTTCGAACCGACGGATTGCCCGGTGGCACGAAGCCTGCGCATGACGGCGAACAAACCGGGGACGCCCAGAATGATCACCTGCCCCCAGTAGGGAACCTCGTCGGTCGTCTCGGCGGTGCAGGCCAGCCAGATAGAGTCAGAGGACACAGGCAGCCGCGTAGGTCAGGACGAGGGCCGGCGCAAGCGCCTCGCTCCGATGCGGAACGAGGCGCTTGTGGATGGGTGGGTTCGCCGAACCAGCCCCGCCGGGTGTGACATCGCGGTTCCGGGCGGTGGCCGGCGCGGACCGGCCCGGGGCCCGTTCTACGCGCTGCGGATCCGCTCGACGCCCGCGCGGCGCAGGGCCGCCGCCAGGTTGTCCCGAGCCGCGGTCTGCGCGGCGATCCGGGCGTCCAGTACGGCCAGCCGGTCGAGGGCGATGCGCAGGGCGGTGTCCGACGGCGGTCGGGCGGCGACGTCGACCCCGGCGTCCAGGCAGGGCAGGAACGCCCGTACGTCGTCCAGGGTCAGCCCGACGGCGAGCAGGTCCCGGATCGACCGGACCCGGGCCACCACCCGCGCGTCGTACTCCCGGTAGCCGTTCGCCGCCCGCGCCGACTCGATCAGCCCCGCCTGCTCGTAGTGCCGCAACGCGCGCGGGGTGGCCCCGGTCGCGTCCGCCAGCTCCCCGATCCGCACCCCGTACCCTCCCGGCCCGCCCGCACGGGTCGGCACCCCGGCCCGATCCACACGATCCTCGCACGGCGGTTACGGGGCGAACCGGTCGAACCCCCGCCGAGCCGGCCGGGACCTAACCCACGACCGCGCCGCCGTCGACCGGGAGCACGACGCCCGTGACGAAGGAGGCGCCCGGAGCGGTCAGGGCCGTGATCGCCCACGCGATCTCCTCCGGCGCGCCGATGCGGCCGAGCGGGGTGTGGGCCAGTTGCCAGGCGCGGACGGCGGCCTGCCGCTCGGGGCTCACCCCGTTGTGGTCGGCGATCGGGGTGCCGACCGCGCCGGGGGCGACCGCGACCACCCGTACGCCGCGCGGCGCCAACTCGACCGCCCAGCTGCGGGTGAGCAGTTCGAGCGCGGTCTTGGTCGCGGCGTAGAGCGAGTTGCCCGGCCACGCGCGTTGGCCGACCGAGGTGGTGATGTTGACGATCACGCCGCCGGCGCGCTCCAGGAGGGGGAGCGCGGCCTGGGTGAGCAGGAGCGGGGCGATCAGGTTGGTGGCGAGCAGCGGGTCGATCGTGGTGCGGGTGTAGGCGCCCAGCCCGCCGGTGCCGACGATGCCGGCGTTGTTGACCAGCACATCGAGCCGCCCGTGCGCCTCGGCGACGGTGCGGACGATGCGCTCGGGCTCGCCCTCGGCGGTGATGTCGGCGGTGAGCGGGGTGATCCGGTCGTGGCCCTCGGCGGTCTCGGCGAGCGGTGCGGGGCGGCGGCCGACGGCGATCACGTGGGCGCCCTCGGCGGCGTACGCGCGCGCCGCGGCCCGGCCGATGCCGGTGCCGGCGCCGGTGATCAGCACGATGCGGGGGTCGGCGACGGGGGTTTCGGTGGTGTCCATGCGGCGATGCTCCGACCCTGCCGCCAACGGCAGGGTCAAGCCCGAATCGGCCCGGGCGGCACGTGAGCGACCCGACCCGGACACCTCGAACACGGGTGCGGTGCGGGGACGTACCCTTGCGGATTGGTCCCCGGCCGGCCCCACCGGCTCGTCCCACCCGTAGGCGGAGGCTGTAGATGTCCCAACCCGCTCCCCGTTCGCGGCCCCGCACCCGGATCGCGATCTTCGGCGCCGGCAGCGTCGGCGGCTACCTGGGCGGTCGGCTCGCCGCGTTCGCCGACGTCACGCTCGTCGGCCGACCGGCGCTCGCCGACGCGCTCCGGGACGGGTTGACGGTGTCGGGGGCGGGCCGGCCCCCGACGGTGGTCGCGCCGGAGCGGCTGACCGTGGCCACCACGCCCGACGCGGTCGCCGGCGCCGATTTCGTGCTGGTCACCGTCAAGTCGGCGGCGACCGCCGAGGCCGGCCGGGAACTGGCGGGACGGCTGAGCCCGGCCGCGCTCGTGGTCAGCCTGCAGAACGGGGTACACAATCCCGCCGTGTTGCGCGCCGCGTTGCCCGCGCACACCGTGTTGGCCGGCATGGTCCCGTTCAACGTCGTACGCACCGAGCCCGCCGTGTTCCACCAGGGCACGTCGGGCGCGCTGATGATCGACGCGAACCCCCGGGCGCTGCCGCTGGTCGACGTACTGGTCGAGGCGGGCGTACCGATCCAGGTCCGCGAGGACATGCCCGAGGTCCAACACGCCAAGCTGCTGATGAACCTGAACAACGCGATCAACGCGCTGTCCGGCCTGCCGCTGCGCGACCAACTCGGCCGGCGCGACTACCGGGCCTGCCTCGCGCTGTGCCAGGGCGAGGCGCTGGCCGCGTTCCGGGCCGAGGGCATCCGCCCGGCCAAGCTCGGCCCGGCCTCCGCCGCGCGTACCCGACGACTGCTCTCGCTGCCCGACCCGCTGTTCCGCCGGTTGGCGAGTTCGACCCTGCGGGTGGACGCGCAGGCGCGCTCCTCGATGTGGGAGGACCTGGAACGCGGCCGGCCCACCGAGATAGACAGCGTCCAGGGCGAGGTCCTGGCCATCGCCCGGCGCAACGGCCTGACCGCCCCCGCCAACGCGCGCCTGATCGAACTGATCCGCGAGGCCGAGGCCGCCCCGCCGGGCGAATCCCGCCACTGGAGCGGCACGGACCTCCTCGCCGAACTCACCCGGGCGGTCGCGGCGGCCTGATCGGCGGTGGCTCGCGGCGGCGGTCGCCGCGGCCGGATGACCGCGACCGCCTCACCACCCCCGCGCCGCCCGGATCAACCGCTGCTCCACCAGGCCCAGATGCGGATGTTGCGCCGCGCCCGCGCGGCGTACCAGAAAGCCGGTGTTGATCGGCGGGTCGTCGGGGGTGAGCAGCGGCACCAGCGCGCCGGTCGCCAACTCGGCCGCGCACAGATAGCGCGGCAGGACGGTCAGGCCCGCGCCGGCGACCACCGCGGCCAGTACGCCGCGCAGATCCGGGACGGTGATCGCGGCACGTTCGGTGAGCCGGGTGCCGAACACGTGTCGCCAGTAGCGGCGCGCGATCGGCAGGTCCTCGGCGTAGCTGACCAGCGGGATCTCGCGCAGCGCCGCGGGGCCCTCGGCGGCGATCCGCGCCGGGTCGACCCGCCGCGCCCACACCGGCGCCGCGACCAGCACGAACTCCTCGTCCATCAGCGGTACGGCGGCCAGCGTGCGACCGCGCGGCCGGATCGTGGCGAGCACGAGGTCGTGCCGACCCGCGCGCAGCCCCTCGAGGAGCTCGTCGGTCAACCCGGTGGCGATGCGCAGCAGCACCCCGCGCTCGATCAGCGGCACCAGCGCGGGCAGGACGAGCGTGCACAGGATGTCGGCGGGACCGGCCAGGTGCACCGGCTCGGCCGGCGGGTCGACGCCGAACCGGTCCGGCTCGGTGACCTCGGCGAGCGCGTCCAGCGGCGCCGCGACCCGCACCGCCAGGTCGTCGGCGACGGGCGTGGCCGCCACGCCCCGGGGCAGCCGCTCGAACAGCGTGCGACCCAGTCGCCGCTCCAGCGCCCGGATCCGGGTGGTGACCGTGGGCTGGGACAGGCCCAGGACCCGGGCGCCACCGGTGAACGAGCCGGCCCGGTGCACGGCCAGGAAGGTGTGCAGCAGGCTCAGGTCCAACGGGCCGCGCACGTCCGGTATCGCGGACGTCGGCGTCGGCGTCGGAACGGATGGCCGCTCCACGCCCGCCGACCCATCGGAATTCGCATGACTCATGATGGAGAGCCTATTTGAACCCTGATGGGTGGGCGATCTACGTTCGAACGCGACGGCGCGAGGGTGTGCCGGCCGATCGCACGAGGACGCCCGGGCCCACCCCGCTCGGCCGCCCCGAATGGAGAGATGACAGATGGCGAAGATCCTGTTCGTGCTCACCGGGTCCGACCACTGGACGCTGGCCGACGGTACCCGGCACCCGACCGGCTTCTGGGCGGACGAGGCGGTCGCCCCGTTCGAGGCGTTCACCGCGGCCGGTCACGAGGTCGTGGTGGCCACGCCCGGCGGGGTGGTGCCCACCGTCGACGCGGCGAGCCTGGCTCCGGATGTGAACGGCGGTCCGGACGGGGCGGCGGAGGTCGCCGCGGGCCTGGACCGGTTCGTCGCGCTGCGTGCGCCGCTGGACCTGGCCGAGGTCGAACTCGCCGACTACGCGGCCGTGTTCTACCCGGGCGGGCACGGGCCGATGGAGGACCTGGCGGTCGACGCGACCTCCGGCGCGCTGCTCGTCGCGGCACTGGCCTCGGGCAAGCCGCTGGGCGTGGTCTGCCACGGGCCGGCGGCGCTGCTGGCCACGGCGGACGCGGACGGCGCGTCGCCGTTCGCCGGCCGTCGGGTGACCGCGTTCACCAATGCCGAGGAGACCCAGGCGGGCTTCGGCGAGCGGGCCCGCTGGCTGCTCCAGGACCGGCTGATCGACCTGGGCGTCGACTTCCGCGAGGGTGGGCCGTGGGCGCCGAACGTGGTCGTCGACGACAACCTGTACACCGGCCAGAACCCGTCCTCGGCGGCCCCGCTCGCCCGGGAGATCGTCAAGGCCCTGGGCTGACCTCGGCCCGCGTGGCCCGGCCCGCGGCGTGGGGGCGCCCCGGGCCGGGCGGTGCGGTCCGCGTCCGCACCCGTCAGCGCTCCGGCGGCGGGAACACCACGGTGGTGGCGGCGCCCGACGTGGAGGTACCGATCCGGACCGAACCCGAGGCGGGCCCGGGCGCCGGCGGCGCGGCGGTTTCGAACGGCGCGGCCGCGGGCGGCGCGGCCTCGGGTGCGGCGGGACGGTCGCCGACGGGGGGCGGCGCCGAGGGGTTGAGCAGCCGCGCGGTCGGGATCAGGACCGCGGTGAGGACGGCGACCACGGCGAACGAGGTGTTGAGCGAGGCGTGGTCGGCGATGGCGCCGACGATCGCGGGGGCGATCAGGCCGGACGTATAGGTCACCGTGGCCACGCCGGCGATGGACCGGCTCGGATTGTCGCCGACCCGGCCCGCCGCCGCGAAGGTCAGCGGCAGCACCGCGGCCACGCCGACGCCGAGCAGCGCGAAGCCGAGCGCGGCGGGCAGGGGGGTGTGCGAGGCGGCGACGACGACGGCGCCGACGGTGCTCAGGGCCGCCCCGGCGCGGATCGTACGGGTCACCCCGAAGCGGTCCACCACCAGCCCGGAGAGCAGTCGGGCGACGGCCATCGTGCAGGCGAATCCGGTGAACGCGAGGGCCGCGACGCCGGGGGAGGCGCCGGCCACCTCCTTCAGGTGGACCGCGCTCCAGTTCGCCCCGGCGCCCTCGGCGAACACCCCGCAGAAGCCGACGGCGCCGATCGCGAGCACGGCCTTGGACGGCAGCGCGAAACGTGGTGGGGCCTCGGCGCCGTCGCCGACGGCGGCGGTCGGCCGCGCGTCCAGCAGGTTGCGGCCGGCGAACCAGCCCGTGACCGCGAGCAGTACGGCCAGGCCCGCCATGTGCAGGCGGGCGTCCAGTCCGGCGAACGCCGCCGCCGCGCCCACGCCCGCGCCGAACAGCGCGCCGGCGCTCCACATCCCGTGCAGCAGGGGCAACGTCGAGCGCTTGACCCGCTGCTCGACCACGAGACCCTGCGTGTTCATCGCCACGTCGGACATCCCGGCCCCGACGCCGAACACCAGCAGCGCCGCGCACAACCAGCCCAACCCGGGTGCGGACAGGGGCAACAGCGGCACCGCGCACCACACCGCGATCAGGCACCGCAGCGCGGTCCGCCCCCCGTGCCGATGCACCAGCGAAGCAGCCAACGGCATGGCCAGGGACGCCCCGACGGCGGGCGCCGCGAGCGCGACCCCCAACTGCCCCGCGCTCAAATCCAGATGCCCCTGCAACCACGGCAACCGAGCCGCGAACCCACCCCCCACGGACCCATGCACCGCGAAGATCAGACAAGCCGCGACCCGAGCCCGCCCGGCCTCCCCGTCCGTGCCCACATCGCCCACCGCACCGGCCACCGGGCGCCCACCACCCGGCCCGCCCGCATCCGCTCGCTCGGCCGCACCGTCCACCCGGGCCGTGTCCGGCGGCTCGTGTGCGTCGTTCCCGCCGGCGGTTCGCGGCGGCGATGGCGGGTGGCCCGGGGGCGTTGTGGTGGGGGGTCTCGGGATGGGCGGGGTGTCTCGGGTGTTCGTGTCGGTCATGGCGGGAAAATTATCAGGCAGGGTTCCTGAAAGAAAGACTTTGCGTAGGATCGGTTCCCATGACAGTCACCGCCCGTACCGCCACGCCGAGCACGTGTCGTGCGATCAACGACCGCCTGGCCCTCGATCTGCTGATCGAGCACGGCCCCCTCACCGCCGCCCAGCTCAAGACGCTGACCGGGCTCTCCCGCCCGACCGTGGCGGACCTGGTCGACCGTCTGGGCAGCGCGGGACTGATCCACCTGGCCGGCGAGTCCGGCACCCGCCAACGCGGCCCGAACGCGCGGCTGTACGGGATCGTCGCGGAGCGCGCCTACATCGCCGGACTGGATGTCCGCCTGGGCGGCGTCGAGGTCGTCGTCGCCGACCTGACCGGCCGGATCGCCGCGTCCGGCTCGCTCGCGATACCGGCGAACCGGGAGCCGACCCGCGCCATCGCCGACGTCCTGGCCCTCGTCGACGACACCGCCGCCCGCGCCGGTGCCGAGACGCTGCACACGTTCGGTGTCGGCGCGCCCGGCCTGATCGACCCCGTCACCGGCAACCTGGGGGTGGAGGACTTCCTCCCGGCCTGGCACGCGCTCCTGCCGGCCGCGCTCCGCGACCGCGGCCGGGTGGTCCTGGAGAACGAGGCCAACCTCGCCGGCATCGCCGAACAGCGCTTCGGCGCGGCTCTCGGCCTGGACACGTTCGTCCTGGTGTGGCTGGGCCAGGGGATCGGCGCCTGCGTGATGCTGGACGGCCGACTGCGTCGCGGCATGTCGGGCGGCAGCGGCGAGTTGGGCTTCCTGCCGGTCCCGGGGACGGGTCGGCTGCCGTCGCGGGCGGATTGCGAGGGCGGCTTCCAGAGCCTGGCGTCGGGCGCCGCCGTGGAGGAGTTGGCCGCCCGACACGGCCTCACCGGCACCGCCGAGGACTGCGTACGGGCCGCGGTGGAGCGGGACACCGGGGCCGGGGCCGCGTTCCTCGACGAACTCGCCGACCGGGTGGCACTCGCCGCCGCCGCGCTCGCCGTCATCCTCGACCCGGGCTGCGTGGTGCTGGGCGGGGAGACCGGGCGGGCCGGCGGCGCGGCGCTCGCCGGGCGGGTCGAGTCGCGACTCGCCGAGCTGACGCCCCTGGCCACCCGGGTACTCGCGGGGACCGTCCCGGGCAGCGCGATCCTGGACGGGGCGGTCCTGACCGCCCTCGACGACGCCCGCGACGACCTGTTCGGCAGTCCACGACGCTGAGCCCACCCGGACCCGCCGCCGGGCGCGCAGCCACGCCCGAAGCCGGGCCGCAAGCGGGACCCGACGTGGGACCCGACGTGGGACCCGACGCGGGACCCGACGCGACGCCCGATCGGCGCGCGTCCCGGATCACGCCCGATACGTACCCGAGAGCATGCCCGCCGGCGCCACCGCGTTCCACGCGTCGAAGAGTTCGGTGACGTTCGAATAGCGCTCCGCCGGGTCGCGCCGGGTCGCCCGTTCGACCACCGCGAGTTGCGCCAGGGTGCCGCGCCACGCGCGCTCCTCGTCGCCCGCGTCCAGGAGCAGGCGCAGCGTGCGGCCGAGCAGGAACACCGTGCCGGCCCGGGTGACCAGCGCGCCGCGCCGACTGTGCTCGGGCGGCATGTAGCGGGTGGACCCGGACAGCCGGGCGCAGTCGAGCACGAACGGCGCGCCGCGGTATTCGTCCAGGTCGATCAGGTGCACCCGACGCGCGGGGAAGTCGTAGAGCACGCAGCCGTCGTACCAGTCCACCCCGACGTAGCCGGCCGCGTCGATCAGCCGGTGCGCGTCGAGGATCGCGTCCAGGGCCGCGTGTACGTCGTCCAGCGGCAGCGCCCGAAAGCGGGCCAGCGGCGAGGCCGCGCCGGTGCGCAGCAGCTTGCCCGAACGTTTGACGGTCGCGTGGTACAACACCTCGCCGGACCGCCACGGCCCCACCGTCACGGGCACACCGCCGGCGGTGAAGGTGTGCAGCACGGGCACGATCGCCGGGTGGCGGACGTGCGCGTGCAGGTCGATCGCACGACGCAGGCTGAGCGCGGACGCGGGGTTGGGGCCGGTCTTGACGAACCAGTTCCCCTCGGCGTGCACTCCGTAGGAGACCGCACCCGAGTCCTGGTCACCGAAGGTCGTGTGCACGGTTCCGATCGAGCGCAGGAAAGCGGCGGGATCCTGCGGGGTGTCGACGGCGTCGAGCAATGGGTGCGGCACGGCGATCGGCCTTTCCTGACGGGTGTCCGGGACCCGCCGCCCGGGGGTCGGCAGCGTGGACGGATCGAACTTGTGGGCATCGGGTCCTTATGGCGAAGGTAGCGCCCCCGGCGAGGGCGATGGGGCGTTTTCCGCCGAAGCCCCGCAGATGAGGGGCCTGGAAGGGCCGCGACAGGCAGGGAAGGGAACAGGAGTTCGGACGCCGATGTCCCGAAAGCGACAATTATGCAGGCGGGTTGCGACCGACCCGCTCACCACCCACGCACGACCCACGCACAACTCGCCCGCACCGGTGCGAGACCCCTGCTCGTCGCCCCGACGAGGCGGAGCGCGGGGGTCCGCCGCGTTCCGCCTCGCCCGCCGCGCCACGGAGGGGCCTCCCCAAAGGCGTTCCGCGGGGCTATTCAATCCGGTTCGGGCCGAACCCCGCCGGATCGGCCGGCACGGTGCCGCGATCGCGTTCGGGGCCGGGGGGAGTTGCCTGTACACCGGATCGGACCAGCCACGATGCCGGTTCGGGCCCCTGCCACCGTAGCCCCGCCCACTCACCCTCCGACAGTCGATTCCCGGACACGTGCTCGCAGTTCAGCCACGCCGACCCGCCCACGATTTCGGACCGACGCCGCGCGCCGGCACCGGAGTTCACCGACCGAGAACACGTGCGGCCCGTGATCACCCCCGCGTCGACGGTCGGGACGAACCGGATCGGGTACACGTCGAGCACCAATTGCCTCACCACCGAACCGACCCGGCCCGCCCGCCACGTCATCCGTCGCGGAACACCCGCTACAGGACGGCCACTTCGAGCCCGATCGGCACAACCTCGGGAGCCACGACGGCGCCGGCACTCCCGCTCACACCACCGCGGCCTCCGGCGTCGGCACGCCTCCGGGCCGCAACATCCGCCACACCATGGCCGTCCCGATGATCGTGGCCACGCCGGACAGTGCGATCACATGCCCGGGGTCGAACACTCCGGCCAGTGCGCCGGCCCCGGCCATGCTCACGCCCTGGAGGGTCATCGTCCCGGTCATCGCCAGCCCCATCGCCTGCCCGGTGCCCGCCTTCGGGACGGCGGCCAGGAATCGGCGTTGCAGGCCGAGTTGGTAGGCGAAGCCCGCGCCGGAGAGCACGAACAGCGCGGCCGTCACCCCCACCGGCGGGCTCGCGGCGACGAACAGCAGCGGGATACCGAGTTGGAGCGCCAGCCACGGCACCAGCCGCTCCCGTCGGGTCGGCCGGACGAAGCGCCCCACGAGCAGATTGCCGAGCAACATCCCTGCGGCGGTCGAGCCGTACAACAGCCCCGCGTGATCGGGCGCGTACGGCACGATCACCCCCTCGGCGGCCACGGTCAGGTTCGCCGGCACCCACTGGGCCAGCAGCAGGCCGCGCACGACCGGATCGCCGAGCAGTTCGCGATTGACCCGCCACGTCGCCCGTATCGTGCCTTCGGGCCGAGGGCCCGCCCCGGCCCCGCCATCCACCTCGGCCCCGCCACCCGCCTCGGCCCCGCCGCCGGCTTCGCCCCGGCCGCCCACTTCGGCCCCGCCACCCGACGCGACCCCCTCCGCCGGCGTCCCGCGCGCCAGTCCGAGGCGCACCACCAGCGCCGACACCAGGGCCACGACCCCGGCGAACACCAGCGCACCGCCCGGCCCGACCAGCGCGAGCAGCACCCCGCCGACCGCGTACCCGAGTACCTGCATCGCCCCGGCGGTCACCCCGAACACCGAGCGGCCCAGCACATAGGCGTCACCGTGCAGCAGTTCGGGCAGGGTGCGCTGCCGGGCCGCACCCGCGACCGGGCTGACCAGGCCGACGCTCGCGAGCAGCACCAACACCGCCCACACGGGCAGCACGTCGACCGCGAGCACCAGCGCCATGACACAGCGGATCAGGTCGTAGCCCACCATCGCCGCCCGTACCGGCAGCCGGTCGGTGAGCGAGAGCAGCAGCGCCCCGCCGAACGCCTGCGGCACGAAGCCCGCCACGTACGCGAGCGCGGACAGCGCCGGGGACCCGGTGCGTTCGTAGACGAGCACCGCGAGCGCGAGCATCCGCACGGTGTCGCCGACCAGCAGGAGTACGTAGGAACCGAAGAGCACCCGGAAGGCGCCCACCGCGAAGATCTCGCGATAGGTCGCCGGTCTGACGTCGTCACCGATCATGCGGCGAGCCTGCCGAGGCGCGCCGGACGCGGGCCAAACTTTCGGCACAGACCGAAACCTGGCAGGCTGCGGGCGGGAGGTGTCGGGTGCTCAGGATCCAGGTCGGGCCGGCCGACGTGGCGCGCAGCAGGTTCGCGATCTCCCCGCTGGGCGAGGCCGTGTTGGTGCTGCGGACCCTTTCGGGCAGTCATCACGCCGGGCCGCTGCGGCCGTGGATCGAGCGGCTGCGGCCCGCGTACGAGCGGCTGCGTCGGGAGATGCCGGCGGTCGCCGCGATGACCTCGCTGTATCGGCGCGGCGGCTACAACGCCGACTTCCTGCATCCGCCGCCGGCGGGGATACCGACCGGCATCGGGGACGAACTCGCGGCGGTACGGGCCACCCCGCTCGACCGGGCCCGGGGCGAGTTGGCGCGCAATCTGGCCGGGCTGCGCCCGCCGTCGGCGGCGGCGCGCGCGCTGTTCGAGGCGCCCGACGTGGTCGCGCGGCTCGCGGACGCGATCGAGGCGGCCTGGACGGCGCTCCTGGAGCCGGAGTGGCCGGCGCTGCACGCGGTGTTGCAGCACGATCTGGTGCGCACCGCCGGGCGGTTGACCACCTACGGCTGGGGCGCCGCGCTGAGCGATCTGTCGCCCCGGCTGCGCTGGCACGACGAGGGCGCGATCGAGGTGGCCGGCCACCAGGACACCGGCACGATCGTGCTCGGCGGCGCGGGGTTGTTGTTCGTGCCCTCGGCGTTCGGGGCGAGCATCGTCTACGTGGAACCGCCGTGGCCGTACGCCATCGTCTATCCGGCCCGAGGCGTGGCCGAACTCATGGGCGCCCCGGCTCCCTCCGACGACGCGGCGCTGGCCGACCTGCTCGGCGGCACACGCGCGCTGATCCTGCGCGCGTTGCACATCCCGGCCACCACCACACAACTCGCCGCCCGGCTGAACCTACCCCTGGGCACCGTCGGCGACCACCTGGCCGTACTGCGCCGCGCCCGGCTGGTCACCGGCCTGCGCGTGGGCCGCTCGGTGCGCTACCAACGCACCGCGCTCGGCGAGGTGTTGACCGAGGGCCCGACCTGAACCACGCGCGACCCGCCACGCACCCCGCCCCCGCGCGGCCCCGCTCACCCCACCACCGCGACCAACCCCGGCAGATACCCCTTCGCCTGCCCCGTCGCCGTCGGGTGGTACGACTCGTCCAGGGGCAACGTCACCCCGTGCAGCCACTCGTCGGCCCCGCAGACCCCGTGGCCGGCGAACCGCTCCCGTACGTCCGCGAAGTCCGCGCCGGCCGCCGCCGCGCGCCCGGCCGTGGTCTCGTCCAGGATGTCGGCCGCCTCGTCCAGCACCCGCCGCTTGGCCTCGCTCAGCCCGAACAGGCAACCGCCCGGCTCGAACAGGCGCGGATACCCGAGCACCACCAGCCGCGCACGCGGCGCGAGCAGCCGGATCCGTGCGTAGGTGGCGTCCAGATCGGCCGGCAGCCGGTCGCGCGCATACGCCGTCCCCGTCGCCACCGCGTCCGCGCAGTCCCTGTCGTCCCCGAGTACACACGTGCGGATCGTGTCGGCGAAGCCGACGTCGTTGCCACCGACGCTGATCGTCACGAGCGTGGTGTCGGCGTTCAACACGGACGTCTGCCCGCCCAGCACCTGCGCGGTGGTCGCGCCGGAGCAGGCGGCGAAGGCGAACTCCGCCGCCGGGTGCGCCCGGTGCCACAGCGAGGGGTAGGCGTTGGCGCTGCGCTTGCAGTCGCCGCCGTCGGGCAGGTAGTCGCCCGCGCCCACCCCCGAACTGTACGAATCGCCCAGCGCCGCGTAGCTCGACGTCGGCGCGGCCGGCGCCGAATGCGCGGTGGGCGCGGCGAGCCCGCCGAGCACGAGGCCGGCGGCGGCGAGGGGGGCGGCGACACGGGCGAGCGAGGGCACGGGTGGGTCTCCTCCGGAACGTGGGCACGTCGTCGGAGGTATCGGCCGCCCAGCCGCCCGACTTGACCACGATCACCCCTCCGAAGGACCGGGGCCGCCCGCCGTCCGCACACCGGCCGCCTCCTCGGCCGCAGGTCGGCGCGTACCCCGGCGGGCCGCCGCCCCGCACATCCGCCGCCCCCTCGACCGCAGGTCGGCGGGCGGATCCACCCCCGGCCCGCCGACCAGTCTTGACGAACCGTCAAACCGGCGTTCGCCCCCACGTCGCCCGGCGCCACTACACACGTATCCATGACATCAGTGGACAGAAGGACCCTCCTGCGCACCGGCTCCGTCGTCGGAGCCGGCCTGGCGATCGCCCCCGTCCTGGGCGCCGGCTCCGCCTCGGCCTCGACGTCGGACGCGCCCGCGTTCGTCGCGTCCGGCCGGCCCGCGCTGAGCCACGGCGTGCAGAGCGGCGACGTCACCGCGTCCTCCGCGATCGTGTGGGGCCGCGCCGACCGGCTCGGTCGACTGATCGTCGAGTACGGCACCCGGCCCGACCTGCGCGACGCCTGCCGTGTCCGCGGGCCGTGGCTGACCCCCGACGGCGACCTGACCGGCCGGGTCCGGCTGCGCGACCTGCCGGCGGGCAGGCGGATCCACTACCGGGTCCGGGTCGAGGGCGAGCGCGGCGCGGCCGGTGAGCCGATCACCGGCTCGCTGGTCACCGCGCCGCACGAGCACAGCCGCTCCGATGTGCGCTTCCTGTGGTCGGGCGACTGTGTCGGCCAGGGCTGGGGCAGCAACCCCGACCTGGGCGGGATGACCATATTCGAGCAGATGCGCCGACTGCGCCCGGACTTCTTCCTGCACAGCGGCGACACCGTCTACTCCGACGGCCCGCTCGTGGAGAGCGTCACGCTGCCCGACGGCCGGATCTGGCGCAACGTGGTCACCCCGGAGAAGTCCAAGGTCGCCGAGTCGCTGACCGAGTACCGAGGCCAGTTCGCGTACAACCTGCTCGACCGCAACTACCGCGCGTTCACCGCCGAGGTCGCCCAGATCAACCAGTGGGACGACCACGAGGTGCGCAACAACTGGTACCCGGGCCAGATCCTCGACGACGCGCGCTACACCGAGAAGCGCATCGACGTGCTCGCCGCGCGGGCCAAGCAGGCGTTCCGCGAGTGGGTGCCGATCGGCGACGACCGGGTGTACCGCAAGTTGTCCTTCGGCCGGCACCTGGACGTGTTCGTCCTGGACATGCGCACCTACAAGGACCGCAACGACGACAACCGCTACGCCGACCCCAAGCGCGGCATGCTCGGCGACCGGCAGCGCGAGTGGCTGATCGAGGGTCTTTCGCGCAGTCGGGCCACGTGGAAGGTGATCGCCAACGACCTGCCGCTGGGCCTGGTGGTGCCGGACGGCGCCAACGCGCAGGAGGGTGTCGCGCAGGGCGACCCCGGCAAGCCGCTGGGTCGGGAGATGGAGTTCGCGACGGTCCTGCGCACCGCGCAGCGTCGCGGTGTCCGGGGCATCGTGTTCCTGACCGCCGACGTGCACTACACCGCGGCGCACCACTACGACCCGTCGCGGGCCGCGTTCCAGGACTTCGACCCGTTCTGGGAGTTCGTCTCGGGACCGCTGAACGCGGGCGCGTTCGGCCCCAACGCGCTGGACGGCACCTTCGGCCCCAAGGCCGAGTTCGTACACGCCCCGCCGCGCGCGAACTTCTCGCCGCTGGAGGGTTTCCAGCACTTCGGCGAGGTCGAGATCGACGGCCCGTCGGGCAACCTGACGGTCAACCTGCGGGACGCCGCGTCCACCGTCCTGTGGAGCAAGACCCTGCGCCCGACTCGCTGACGCACCGTCAGTTCACACTGCTGACACACCGTCACGGGAGTCCTCGTCGGCCGACGAGGACTCCCGTCCGGCGGGCAACTGGCGCCATGCATACGGCGAAACGTCCATCACTACCCGAAAAAGCGCGACAAAGATCGTTCGCCGCTTCGATTACGCTCCGCCTCCGACCGCCCCTAAGGGGTCGAGGCACCGAGCGAAACGAGGCGCACGCATGGACATCACACGTGAGCATCCCGGCCCCACCCGCCCCGGCGCCCGAGCGGGCGTACCCGTCGGGCGAATCGTGCGCACCGTGGTGCCCGCCGTAGCCGCCTGTCTGGTGCTCGGCGCGTGCGGTGGCGGCGACGACGCGGCGGCGGGCAAGGACGCGGACACCTCCACGGTGGCGCCCAAGTCCGGTGGCACGCTGACCGTGGCGATGGCGAGCGACATGCGCTCGATGGACCCGTTCGGCGCGCTGAGCAATTCGTACACCGACAACAGCCGACTCAACGCGGTCTACGACTCGCTGTTCTGGCACGAGGCCAAGACCGGCAAGGTGATGCCGCAGGTCGGCGAGAGCCTGACCCCGGACCCGGGCAACGCGTCCTGGACGCTCAAGCTCAAGCCGAACGTCAAGTTCTCCGACGGCACCCCCTACGACGCGGCGGCGGTCAAGTTCACCTGGGACGAGCACGCCGCGCCGGCGCGCAAGTCGTATCAGGCGGGCACCATCGCGGCGGTCAAGGCGACCGAGGTGGTCGATCCCACCACCCTGAAGATCACCCTGACCGGCCCGAACGCCAACTTCGACCACATCGTGGCCTCGAACCTGTCGTTCATCGTCTCCCCGACCGCGTACCGCAAGGACCCGGCCGGCTTCGCCCGCAACCCCGTCGGCGCCGGCCCGTACACCTTCAAGGAGTGGACCACCGGCGACCACATGACCTTCGTCAAGAACCGCGGCTACTGGCAGGGCGCGGCCAAGCCGTACGCCGACACGGTGGTGTTCAAGATCATCCAGGACAGCACCCAGGGCCTGGAGACGGTCTACTCCGGCGGCGCCGACATGAAGGTCTCGGTCAACGCCGAGGACCCGGTCAAGGCCAAGCAAAAGGGCCTGGAGACCAAGATCGTCACGATCATCGGCGGCGAGTCGATCTACTTCAACAACAAGCGCGCGCCGTTCGACGACGTGCGCGCCCGGCGCGCGGTGCAACTCGCGCTCGACGCGGACGAGGTGAACAAGATCTCGTTCAGCGGCAACGGCACGCCTACGCGCAGCATCTTCCCGCCGGAGAGCCCGCTCGTGGACGCGGGCACCGAGACCGTCCAGCGCACCGACCGTGCGGAGGCGCAGCGGCTGCTGGACGAGTTGGCCGCGGCGGGCAAGCCGCTCGACTTCACCTACTCCATCCCGCAGAACGCCAACGCGCAGCGGACCGCCGAATACATCATGACCTCGCTCCGCGCGCTGCGGAACATCTCGGTCAAGATCGCGCCGATGCCGATCGCCGCGTTCCAGACCGACATCGTGATCAACAAGAACTACCAGGCCGCGATGTTCAGTTACTACCTCTCGGACGCCGAACCCGGGCTGTACGTGAACCTCTACAGCACCAGCCCGAACAACTACCTGCTGTACACGAACCCCACCGTCGACCAGAACCTGGACAGGGCCCGGACGACCAACGACCCGGCGCAGCGCAAGGCCGCCTACACCGCGGTCGCCGCGCAGTTGAAGCAGGACGCGCCGCTGTGGACGTACCAGTCGTCGGTGGTCACCGCGTTCCACCGGTCGACGGTGGTGGGCATGGTGTTGAGCAACGACGGCATGGTGCTGATGGACCGGATCGGGCTCAAGGGCTGATCCGGGCCGGGGCCCGGGTGCCGATCCGGCCCAAGCCTCGGCGGCCGTACCCTCGGGGTTCGGACTTGAGTCTCCACCGGGTGGAGACGGCACGGTGAGGGACATGGACGGCGCGCCCCTGTATTCGATCGGCGACCTGGCCCGGCGGACCGGTCTGTCGGTCCGCACGATCCGGTTCTACGCGGACGCGGGGGTCGTGCCGCCCACCCGACGAAGTCCCGCCGGCTACCGGCTGTACGACGTCGACGCACTGGCCCGTCTCGAACTCGTGCGCACGCTGCGCGACCTCGACATCGACCTGGCGACCATCCAACGGGTGTTGGCCCGCGAGGTCACCGTCGCCGAGGTCGCCGACGCGCACGCGCGGGCGCTGGACACGCGGATCGAGACGCTGCGGTTGCGTCGGGCCGTGCTGCGCGCGGTGGCCGGGCGGGGTTCGAGTCCCGAGGAGACGAACCTGATGCACAAACTCGCCCGACTGTCCGACGAGGAACGTCGGAAGTTGATCACCGACTTCCTCGACGCGACCTTCGCCGACCTGGAGGTGGATCCGGACTTCCTGGCCAGGATGCGCTGCGGGCTGCCGAGCCTGCCGGACGATCCGACCCAGGAGCAGTTGGAGGCGTGGGTCGACCTCGGCGAACTGGTCACCGACCCCGACTTCCGCGCGTCGATCCGGCGGATGGCGGAGTACCAGGCGCGCGACCGTCCGAACGACCTCCCCCGGGGCACCTACGAGCGGCTGTCCGAACTCACCCGGGAGCGGGTCGAGGCGGCCCGCGCGGCCGGGATCGAGCCGACCTCGGCGGCGGCGGAGCCGGTGGTCACCGAGCTGGTCGCGGCCTACGCGACGGCCTTCGGCCGCCCGGCCGACGCGGCCTTCGTCGCGTCACTGGTGGAGCGGATGGAGGTGGGCGGCGACCCACGCGCGGAACGCTACTGGGCCCTGCTCGGCGTCATCAACGCCTGGCCCACATGGCCCAGCGCGGCCCCGATCTTCACCTGGTTCACGAAGGCCCTTCGCGCCCGGGGGTAGACCCACGCCCGGGGGCGGACATGGTCCGCCCCCGGGGAATCCGGTTCGGCGGTCCGGCTCACGATCTCGGCGATCGGGCAACTTCCTTTTCGCGCGGGTAATTTCCCCGTTTTCACCCCGCGGATCGCGGCATGCAGCACACTCGACACCACGGGTGACGAGCCGGTTTACGCACGACCCGCCACGGCGACGTGCGCGATCGACGCATGGTGAGGGAATCGGGCGAGTTCCAGCAAAAAAAGCCGTCGGATCCCGGTACGGGAAGCAGCCTCATCCCCTCCCGACCCGGGAGGGCGTTTCCGGGCGCGCGATCGCGTCCAAGAATCGGAGTGCCCGATGACGGAACTGCCGACCGCGGCGGCCCGGATCGTCCCCCATGTCACCGCCGCCGCGGCCACGATGGGAATGCAGGTACTCGCGTCGACCCGGGAGCGGCTCGCCGACGGTGCCGCGCACCGCGGTCGGGTCGTGGGCGATGTCCACGGCGGATACCGACCGGGACCGGTCCAGGGCCCGTGAACGCGAGATCCGACGCCGACGAAACCCCGGACGCGAAACGCGGCAGGCATGCCGCGCCGGAACCGACGATCGGCGAAGGCGACCCCCCGGATCGGTTGTCGGCCGAGCCCAAGAGCCGCGGCGCCATCGCCATCGCCCAGGTGGTGGGCAACGTCATCGTCAGCATCTTTGCCGACGACTCCCGAAGGTGGCGCCTGCCGCTCTTCTGCGTGGTCATCGCGCTGGTGACCACGGCCCTGCTTCGCAATCCCGGCGGCCCGGAGGACCAGTTCGTCGGGATCTACGTACTGATGGGCATCGCCCTTCCGGCCACCGTGCTACGCGCGTTGGCGCTCGTGGGCTCCGAGCGGGGCCGGGTGTCGATCACCGTGGTCTCCCTCATCTGCGTGATGGCCGCCTTCGTGTGGACCGAATACCTGCGCGTGCACGGCGAGGTCGACGTCACCGGGCGGGTCGAGGTCGCGCACGCGATGTCGGTTCCGGACGGCGGTCGCGTCGACATCAAGGTCGTGGGCGTGCCCGACCGTACCCATCTGCGCCTGACCCTCGCGGTCCGGGACGCCGACGAACGAGCCCAGGCGTGTGTCCCGCAGACCAGGCTCGACCTGGTCCTGACCGGCCCGGGGCGGCCCGTCGCGGTGGACGGCATCCCCGGAGGCACCGCCGTCGATCTCGCGCTCGGCGGCTCCCGCAGCACCGTCGAGGCCACGGTGACGGTGCACACCGACCCGGGCTGTGCGATGAACGTGTCCGTGACGACCGCGATCCTGCACGACTGATCCCGCACGACCGAGGGAGACGAACGAACCGGATGAACACGAAGGCCCTTCGACGCCGGGTCGCGTGCCTGCTGCTCGTCGCACTGGCGCCCGTCGCCTGCACGAACGATTCCACCGACCGGCGATTCTTCGGCAAGTCCCTGCTCGTCGTCGGCATGCACAACGACCTCCCGGGTGTCTCGCTCCTGGAGAACTACCAGCGATCCGGTACCGATGTGCTGCTCACCACGATGCTCAAGACGAAACTGAAGGTCGAGATCTCCCCCACGGAGGTGTCCTCCAAGGACCGGATCACCAAGCTGCGCTCCGGCCAGGTCGACCTGGTGGTCGGATCCTTTTCCATCACCCCCGAACGCATGAGGCAGATCGATTTCGTCGGTCCCTACCTCACCACCCGACAGGGATTCCTGGTCGGCCCGGACGACGCGAACATCAAGGTGCTCGCGGACCTCAACGGCAAGCGTGTGTGTACGTGGGAGGGAACCACGTCGGAGAACGCGCTGGAACAGTTGCGGACGCAAAAGGTGGACATGCTGATCGAGGCCGATGCGACGACGTGCATGGCGGACCTGAAAAGCGGTCGGGTGGCCGCGGTCTCGACGGATCAGACCATCCTGTACGGCTACGCGAACCTGAACGCCGCGGCCGGATTTCGGGTGGTCCCCGACCTGACCATCGGGGCACCGCAGCACTACGGCATCGGGCTCCCGAAGGGCCATCGCGACGATTGCCGACGGCTGAAGGGGATCATCAAGGAGTACGTGGAGAGCAGCGCCTGGATCGAGGCCATCCGGGTGTCGCTGCCCCAGATACCGATCCAGGCCCCGGGCTGGATCAGCAACTACAAGCCGATCGCCTCGACCGTCGACAAGTATTCGTGCCTCGACGAGCCGATCCCGTGACCCGATCCGAGAAACGCGAAGAGGGTGGCGGGCGGAGGAGATCCGCCCGCCACCCTCCGGTCGGGTGCTACCGGATCAGCCGACCAGTACGCTCTCGCGGGCGTCGTCGCCGCCCGGCTCCGGGTCGTCCTCGTCCGGGTGTCGGGCCAGCTTGCTCGGCCACCAGATCTTCTGCCCGATGTCCAGGGTCAGTGCGGTGACCAGGACCGAGCGCACGATGAAGGTGTCCAGGAGCACGCCGAGCGCGACGGTGAAGCCCATCTCGGCGAACGCGACGATCGGCAATGTGCCGAGCACCGCGAACGTGCTGGCCAGCACCAGGCCGGCCGAGGTGATCACGCCACCGGTCGCGGCCAGGCCGATCTGCATGCCGCGTCGGGTGCCGTGTCGCTTCGACTCCTCGTGGACCCGACTCATCAGGAACACGTTGTAGTCGATGCCGAGCGCCACCAGGAACACGAACACGAAGAGCGGGAAGCCGACGTCCGTGCCCTTGAAGCCGAGCAGGTGCTCGAAGGTGAACACGCTGATCCCGAGGGCCGCGGCGAACGACAGCACCACGGTGGCGATCAGCACCAGCGGCGCCACCACCGCGCGCAGCAGCAGGCCGAGCACGATCAGCACCACGAGCAGGATCAGCGGAATGATCACCTTGTCGTCGTGTTCGGACGCCGAGGTGATGTCCATGCGGGTCGCGGTACCGCCGCCCACCTTGGCCGCGGCGTCCGGGACCCCGTGCACCGAGTCGCGTACCCGCTCGACGGTGCCGTTGGCCGCCTTCGAGTCGGGCGACGCGATCATCGTCGCCTCGATCTGGACCCGGCCGCCCACCGCACCGGTCTGGTGCACCTGGCCGGGAGCGATCCCGGGGGTGCCCTGGATCGCCTGGATCAGCGCCGCCGCGGCGGACTCCTTGCCGATCACCACGATCGGGTCGCCGGAGCCTGCGGGGAAGTAGCGCTCCGACACCTCCTGGCCGTGGATCGACTGCGGCTTGTTGGTGAAGGAGTCCTTGTTGGCGATGCCGTCGCCGTTGAGGTTGGTCAGGCCGATGGTCATCACGCCGAGGATGACCGCGGTGATGATCCAGACCACGCGGGGACCACCGGAGATCTTCCGGCCGACCCGGGCCCAGACACCCTTCTCGTCGTGCGTGATCGCGTCCGGCTCGAACTGCGGACGCACCGGCCAGAACACCCAGCGGCCGACGATCACGAGCAGCGCGGGCAGCAGCGTGGTCATCGCGATCAGGCCGACCAGGACACCGAGCGCGCAGACCGGGCCCAGGCCCTTGGTGGACTGCATCTCGGCGGCCATCAGGCACAACATGCCGACGCCGACCGTGGCGGCGCTGGCCACGATCGCCGGTCCGGCGCGGAACATCGCCGCCGCCATGGCCTCGTGCCGGTCCTCGTACCGGTGCAACTCCTCGCGATAGCGCGCGATCAGCAGCAGCGCGTAGTCGGTTCCGGCACCGAAGATCAACACGGTCAGGATGGCCGCGCTCTGCCCGTTGACGACCAGGCCGGCCTTGGTGAACAGGTACACCACGGCCTGGGCGCTGAACAGCGCCCCCACCGCCGAGATCACCGGGAGCAGCCACAGGACGGGACTGCGGTAGGTGAACAGCAGGATCAGCACCACCACGCCGAGGGTGGCGTAGAGCAGCGTGCCGTCGATGCCCTCGAACGACTCGGCCTGGTCGGCGCCGAGCCCGGCGGGGCCGGTGACGTACGACTTCAGGCCCGTCGGGTTGTCCTTCAGGGCTTCCTTGAGCTGGTCGACCGCGTCACCGAGATCGTTCCAGCCGCCGTCCTTGACGCTGATCGGGACCAGGATCTGGGCGGCCTTCTGATCCTTGTCGAAGGTCGTGTCCTCGACCTTGCCGGTCACGCCCTTGGCCGTGCCGAACATCGTGCGGTCGGCGACGATCGCGTCCTTGTCCGCCTGGGTCAGGCCCGACGAACGTTCGTAGACCACCACGGCGGGCACCGTGGTGTCGGGACGGAAGTCCTTCTGCTCGTTGATCACCTTCGTGGACTCGGCCTCGGCGGGTAGCCACGACGAGACCTCGTTGTTCTGTGCGTCGGTCAGCTTGCTCGCCAGGGGCGCCGCCGCAACGAGCAGCACCACCCACAGAGCCAGCACGACCCACTTGGATCGGCGCCCGCACGGCAACGCCGCAAGCGCCTTGATCCGGTTCATGTATCCCCCAGCTGATGGGCTGATTCCGAACGGAAGCAGCGGTCGATCGACTTCACGGATTCAGCTCTGTGCCGGGTTCGAGAACACGCGACCAAGGCTGTCCGCAGCACCACGCGTAGCCAACCGTGCGGTGCTGTTATTGCTGTGTGCCATACCGAGATTCGGACCGTCCGGCGCCCCGAAACTCATCGCTTGCCGGCGGTCCGACGGCGGATTGTCCTGGACGGACTGCCCCACCGTCCACCGAATACCGCCCAGTTGGGCACAGGGCGGGTTAATAGCTGGTGAACTCGTCGAATCGGCGGGGCTGATCGACGGGCGAATCGTGACGCAGCGGACGGATGGGGTCGCCATCGGTCATGCGTCGGGGGCCGCCGTCGGCTCCGCTTTCGGTCGGCGGGGCAGCGCGACCAGGCCGTCCAGGAAACGTTCCAGGACGAAGGTGAAGCGCTCGTCGATGTCCGGGCCGGTGAGTTCGCGAGCCGCCGCGACCAGGTGCGGGTAGGTGTCCGCGGGGAACGCCGCGATGGTGTCGCCGATCGCGGACACCGCGTCGCCGACGGGCACCCCGGCGGCCACGGCCGCGGTGATCGGCCGCTGTTCGCTGTACACGAATCCGCTCACCAGCAGGCTCAGGCCGTAGGTGATGTAGGCCGCGTCCTGCCGGCCGAAGCCCGCCTCGTGCAGCATGGCGAGCTGATGCTCCATCACCGCCGCCATCCCGGGTCCGGACGGGAAACGACCCATCAGGACCCGCGTCGAATCCCGGTTGTTCTTGAGGAACCTCCGGAAGGCCCAGGCGAGTTCGCGCAGATCCACGCGCCAGTCGCCGAGCGTCGGCGGCAGTTCGCGGGCGCCGCGGCCGAGCAGGCCGTCGGCGAGCAGGTCCAGCAATTCCTCCTTGTCCCGCACGTGCCAGTACAACGACGGTGCCCGTACCTCGAGTTCGGCCGCCACCGAGCGCATCGACAGCGCGTCGAGGCCGTCGCGTTCGAGCACGGCCAGGCCCGCCTCGACCAGCGCGTCGAGGGTCACCGCCGGCCGCTTGCGCGTGCCGTCCGGTCGCGCCCGGCCCTTGCCCGTCATACCCACTCCTCGTCGTCGACTCCGCCGAGGGCATTGTCGTCGACCTCGTTCGGTCGATCCTCCCTCGGAATCAGGTCGATTCCCTTCCGCATTCCGGTCGCGCCGCGAACTTCGGGCGCGGGTTCGGATCAATCCTCTTGCGCCGGGGGGCGACGCAATGCAATCTAACACCATTAGGGATCGACTAACGCTGTTAGGGAGAGTCATGTCGCACGAGTCGGGGGCGGGGCCGATATCCGGGTCGGATCGGGCCGGCGCGCCGCGTAAGGGGCTGATCCTGGCCACGCTGTGTGTGGCGCTGTTCGTGGCGATGCTCGACAACGTCGTGGTGTCCAACGCGCTGCCGAGCATCGACCGCGACCTCGACGCCGGGGTCAGCGGGCTCCAGTGGGTGATGGAGGGCTACAGCCTCGTCTTCGCCGCGCTGCTGCTCACCGGCGGCACGCTGGGCGACCGGTACGGCCGACGCCGGGTGTTCCTGATCGGCCTCGGCATCTTCACGGCGGGATCGGTGGCCTGCGCCCTGGCCGGGTCGTTGGCGGCGCTGATCGCCGGTCGCGCGGTCCAGGGCGTCGGCGGCGCGCTGTTGTTGCCGGGCAGCATGTCGATCATCCGGCACGTGTTCACCGACGACCGGGAGCGGGCCCGGGCGATCGGCGTCTGGTCGGGGGTCTCCGGCGCGGGGCTGGCGCTCGGCCCGGCGATCGGCGGTCCGTTGGTGGACACGTTCGGCTGGGCGAGCGTGTTCTGGATCAATGTGCCGATCGGCGTCGCCGGGATCGTGATCGGCGCCCTCGTGCTCCCGGAGTTCGCCGAGCGTCGCGGGCGCTTCGACGTACCGGGCGTGCTCCTGGGCGTACCCGCCGTCGGCGCGCTGGTGTTCGCGCTGATCGAGGGCCCGGCCCAGGGCTGGACCTCGGCCCGCGTGCTCGGCGCCGGCGCACTGGCCGTGGTCGCGCTGATCGGCTTCGTCGGGGTCGAACTGCGCGCCGCCCAACCGATGCTCGATGTCGGATTCCTCCGGGACCGGGTGATCGGCGCCGCCGTGTGGGTCGGATTCGCGGTCAGCTTCGGGATGTTCGGCGCGTTCTTCTTCCTCGGCCTCTACCTCCAGGACGTGCTCGGGTACACGCCGACGGAGGCCGGGTTCGCGTCGTTCCCGTCGACCCTGGCGATCATGATCGCGGCGCCGATCTCCGGGCGGGTGGCGGGCCGGATCGGGCCGCGGGTACCGCTGGTGGTCGGGCTGACGATGTGCGGGATCGCGCTGGGCGGGCTGTCCTTCTACGGCAAGGACGTGACCTACGCGGAGTTCTGCTGGGTGTTGCCGTTCCTCGGCGGCGGCATGGGCCTGTGCTTCACGCCGATCTCGATCGCGGTGATGTCCCGGGTCGAACCGGCCCGGGCCGGCATGGCCTCGGCGATCTCCAACACCGCCCGCGAACTGGGCGGCGTGGTCGGCATCGCCGCACTCGGCGCGATCCTCACGGCGCGGATGTCGAGTCGGCTGGGCGACCTCCTGGACCGCGCGGACGTACCGCCGGACCAGGCCCGGAAGGTGGTCGACGCGAGCACGTCGGGTGGCGGCGGGGGCATCGGGCACCTGGGTACGGCGCCGCCGGTCGTGCGCGAGGCGGCCTCGACGGCGTTCATCGACGGTCTGCACCTGGCCCTGTGGACCGGGTCGGCGGTACTGCTCGGGTCGGCGGTGCTGGTGGCGTTCCTGATGCGGGAGCGGCCGGTGGCGACGGCGGCGCGGGGGCGGGCCGCGGAGCGGACGGAGGTGGCGGGACGGGGTCGCGGCAGGTGATGCCGGGCTGCCGCGACCGCCGTCCGTGCGGCGCTTCGGCGACCGCTCTTCAGTACATGCCGCGCATCGCCGTCCGGACCTCGCGCAACGTCTCGTCGGCCACCGCGTTCGCCCGCTCGTTGCCGGCCCGCAACACACGCCGGACCCGCTCGGGATCGCGCGCGTATTCGGTGCGCCGGGCCCGGATCGGGGCCAGGAACTCGTTCACCGCCTCGGTGACGGTCCGCTTCAGCGCGGCGGCTCCCGCGGCGCCGATCTCGTCGGCCACCGCGTGCGGGTCGCGCTCCTGGCACAGCGCGGCCAACAGCACCAGGCCCGCCACCCCGGGCCGGGCGACGGGGTCGTAGGTGATGTGCCGGTCGGCGTCGGTCCGGGCCGCGCGGATCAGCCGGGCCGTCTCGTCCGCGCTCGCCCCCAACGGGATCGCGTTGCCCCGGCTCTTGCTCATCTTGGAGCCGTCGGTGCCGAGCAGCAGCGGCGCGGCCGACAGCAGCGCGTCGGGCACCGGGAAGACCGGCGAACCGCCCGTCGGGTAGCGCTCGTTGAACCGGCGGGCGATGGTCCGGGTGAGTTCGACGTGCGGCAACTGGTCCTGGCCGACCGGGACCAGATTGCCCTTGCAGAACAGGATGTCGGCGGCCTGATGGGCGGGGTAGGTGAACATCAGCCCGCTGACCGCGGCCTGCCGCGAGTGCGCGATCTCGTCCTTGACCGTCGGATTGCGGTTCAGCTCGGCGACCGAGACCAGGCTGAGGAACGGCAGCAACAACTGGTTCAGCGCCGGGATCGCGCTGTGCGTGAAGATGGTGGTGCGGTCGGGGTCGATCCCGACCGCCAGGTAGTCGAGCACCAGGCCCTCGACGTATTCGACCAGGCGCTCGGCGACGTCGCGGTCGGTCAGTACCTGGTAGTCGGCGATGATGAGGAATCCCTCGACGCCGAGATCCTGGAGCCGCACGCGGTTGTGCAGGGTGCCGAAGTAGTGCCCGAGGTGCAGGGGGCCGGTCGGCCGGTCGCCGGTGAGCACCCGAAACCGCCCGGGCTTGTACCGGATCCGCTCCTCGAGTTCGGCGCTCCGCAGCCGCGCGGCGGAGGTACCGATGGCGTCGGTCGCGGCGGTCGTGGTGATATCGAGCAGGTCGTTCATGATCCGTCTCCCGGTGGGTGGTCGGTGAGCCGCCGCCGGAACGACACCCGCCCGCCTCCCGCTTCGGGACACGAAAAAAGGGCCGTCCGTACGAACGACCCCGGTCAGGCCCGAATGGGCGGTCGCTCCTATGTGGAGCGCCACCAACTCGTACCCGATACACGATGCATACCCCGAGCATAACGCGCCGCCGGCGGTGGAGCACAGCGGACGCAAGACGAGCCCGACGGGTCGCGGGAGTCCGGGTGCGCGGGATCGGGGAGTGAACAGCCGGCCCCGACCCCCAATGCGCGGGCCGGGGCTGACACTGTGTCAGGTGATCGACGCCGGTCCGATCTCCACTCGGCCGTTCGGCCCTTCGAGCCACGTCGATCGACCGTCACGGGTCACGGTGACCCCGTGTTGTTCGCGCGTGGGCTCGCCCTGGCCGAGCCACGCTTCGTACGCGGCCTCGATCTCCGCCCACAGATCACGTGGTCCGTGCTCGCTCACCTCGAACGAGTCCGCACCCGGTTTGTAGTCGATGGCCGCCCATGACTTCCCATCCGAGTACCAGACCGTGAACTCGTCGGCCCTGTCGGCTCGTCCGAAGAACGTGCGTTGCTCGACATCGGGCAACCGCAACCCGATCGCGAAGTCCGCGTGTTCCCGCCGCAGGGGACGTGGGTCCGTCAGGGTGTGTCTTACCCGTGCCGTCTCCGGGTCCGGGATGACGTCACCCACGAACGGCCGACCGTCGAACGCCGAGCGCTGCGAGCGGGCCCACATGAAGTTGACGTTTCCCACGAAGCGACCGCTCGCCGTGCCGCTGCCATCCACGCACAGGCGTAGCAGTCCGCTGACGTTGTACGAGTTCCCCCAGGGTGTGACGATCACCCCGCCGGGCTTCACTTGCTCCACCCACGCGTAGGGCACGTGTCGGACGGCCATGGTGGCGATCAGTCTGTCGTAGGGTGCACCGGGCTCGTGTCCTTCGAGACCGTCCCCGACGACCATGGTCGGCACGGTCCGGCAGCGCTCGCGCAAGACCTTGTGAGCGGCGCCCGCGACCTGTTCGTCGATCTCGATCGTGATCATGCTCCCTTCGGTCAGCGCGGCGGACAAGAGCGCGCTTGACCATCCGGTTCCCGTACCGAGTTCGAGCACGTGGTGATTCGGGCGGACGTCGAGTTGCTCGAGCATGAGCCGAACAAGGGACGGCATCGATGCGGACGACGTGGGGATCATGTCGCCGCTGTCGGTGCCGTCGTCCATTTGGATGACAAGAGGCACGTCCGCCTCCACGGCGGCCGCCCATGCGTCCGGGTCCGTGTCGCGATTGATCAGCTCGTCGTCGACTCCCCACACGACGGCGGGAATGTACAGGCGACGGGGCGTGTCCTCGAAAACGTGATCCCAGAAGGGGCCGGGGCGACCCGTCACTTGTCCTTTTCCGGGTTCGTAGGGTCGTTCGTCGGGATCGGCTTGTCCTTCGGCCACTGCCCATCCCGCTGCCTTTGCGGAGTCTTGTCGTCCCCGTCCTTGTCGGGCTTGCCGTGCTCAGGCATCGTCGAGCCTCCCGAATTGTCGAATGGATGTCCATTGTGCGTGCGTACATCCGGTGTGTGGTCACGAACACCCATATGGGGTATGAACTTCCGCTTCGGCCGTGCGGGGCAGGTAGTGTTCGACCAACTGTGCACGGAGGTTGTCGACTTGCCCTCCGTGGACGGCTGATGGAGTGGATCGGGTAGCGCGCCGCGGTACGGACCTCCTCGACGGTCCCGCGCGGCTTGGCGCGGCGGAATCGCGTTCGGGATTTCGATCCGACATTCTGTGCGCCGGGATGTCGAGAACGGTCGGCGGGCTCCGACCCGGATACGAGCGGCCCGCAGGGGCCGGACGCAGCGGACGCACGAGGAGCGAAGTCATGAAGTTCATGTTGCTGATCTACAACCGCCCCGGTTTCGTGGAGGAGCTTTCCGAGGCCGAGCGCACCGAGCTGTTCGGCGAGGTCGACGCGATCATGGCCGAGCTGACCGCGTCCGGTGAACTGCTCGGCGGCGAGGCGCTCGCCGACCCGGCGCAGACCAGGACGGTCCGGGTGCGGGACGGGGTGCCGGCGGTCACCGACGGCCCGTTCATGGAGGCCAAGGAGCACTTCGCGGGGTATCTCCTCGTCGAATGCGAGAGCACCGAGCGGGCCACCGACATCGCCGCCCGCTGGCCGGACGCCAGGCGGTGGGCGATGGAGGTGCGGCCGGTGATGTCCGAGTCGGGGACGGAGATGTGAGCCTGGACGCGCCCGCCGAGGACCTGCTGCGGGAATTGGCCCCGCAGGTCCTCGGTGTGCTCGTCCGCCGACACGGCCAGTTCGACGCGTGCGAGGACGCCGTACAGGAGGCGCTGCTCGCGGCGACCGTGCAGTGGCCGGTGGACGGGCTGCCCGACCACCCGTTCGGGTGGCTGCTCACCGTGGCCGACCGGCGACTGATCGACCACTGGCGCAGCGAACGTGCCCGGCGCAACCGCGAGGAGCGGCTGGCCGCACAGGCGCCGGCCGACGAGCAGGTGGCGCCGGCGCCCGACGGGGAGCCGGCCGGCGCCCGGGACGACGCGTTGACCCTGCTGTTCCTGTGCTGTCACCCCGCGCTGTCGGGGGCCTCGCAGGTGGCACTGACGTTGCGCGCGGTCGGCGGGCTGACCACGGCGCAGATCGCCGACGCCTTCCTGGTTCCCGAGGCCACCATGGCGCAGCGGATCAGCCGGGCCAAGCAGCGGATCAAGGCGGCCGGCGGGCGATTCGGCACCCCCGCCGGGCCCGACGCGGTCGAGCGGCTCCGGGCGGTGCTGCATGTGCTGTACCTGATCTTCAACGAGGGCTACACCGCCAGTTCGGGCCCCGACCTGCACCGGACCGACCTGACCGCCGAGGCGATCCGGCTCACCCGCGCGATACACCGGCTGCGGCCGGACGACGGCGAGATCGCCGGCCTGCTGGCGCTGATGTTGCTCACCGACTCGCGGCGGGCCGCGCGGACCGGCGCCGACGGCGCGCTGATCCCGCTCGCCGAGCAGGACCGGACCCGCTGGCACGCCGAGTCCATCCGCGAGGGCACGGACCTGGTCACCGACGCGCTCACGTGGGGGCCGCCGGGGCCGTACCAGGTCCAGGCCGCGATCGCCGCTGTGCACGCCGAGGCGGCGCGGGCCGAGGACACCGACTGGCCGCAGATCCTCGCGCTGTATCGGCTCCTGGCCCACCTGTCCCCGGGGCCGATGGTCACCCTGAACCGGAGTGTCGCGGCGGCGAT
The DNA here is from genome assembly GCF_003967355.1 of Embleya hyalina. GTDB lineage: Bacteria > Actinomycetota > Actinomycetes > Streptomycetales > Streptomycetaceae > Embleya > Embleya hyalina. Next base: position 413,503 of record NZ_BIFH01000016.1, read on the forward strand.
GGTGCACGGCCCGCAGGCCGGCCTGGACCTGCTGGACACGCTGGCCGGGGACGAGCGCATGGCCGGCCGGCACCGGGTCTGGGCGGTCCGGGGCCACCTGCTCGAACTGGCCGGGGACCGCGAGGCGGCCCGGGAGGCGTACCGCACGGCGGCCCGCCGTACCACGAGCCTGCCGGAGCGTCGCTACCTGGAGATACGCGCGGCGCGGGTGGGCGGGAGCGCCTGAGGGATTTCACCGGAAATCGCTCGGCGCGGATGTCGAGAACGTGTCGTCGGCTCCGACCTCACCGTGAGAACAGCGGAAACGGCCCGAATCCCCAGGGAGCACATCATGCGCAGGATCCTCTACATGGTCCACCAGTCGCTCGACGGCTACATCGAGGGACCCAACGGTGAGTTCGACTGGCCGACGATGGGTCCGGAGCTGTCCGACTTCGGGCAGACGATCAACGACGGGGTCGACACGTTCCTGTACGGCCGCGTGGTGTGGGAGATGATGTCCGGCTACTGGCCGATCGTCGAGACCATCTCCACCCATCCGCACGACCTGCGGTTCGCGCCGATCTGGCGGGCCACCCGCAAGGTCGTGGTCTCGGCCACGCTCAAGCAGGCGGAGCACGGCGCCGAGGTGATCGGTGCGAACGTGGCCGAGGACGTCGCCGCGCTCAAGGCCGAGCCCGGCAAGGACATCCTGCTGACCGGCGGCGCGGGACTGGCCAACACGCTCACCGAACTGGGCCTGATCGACGAGTACCTGGTCTTCGTGCACCCGCTGATCCTGGGCGGTGGCAAGCCGGTCTTCCGGAACGACGACGTGCGCCACGCGCTGCGCCTGGTCGATTCGCGGACCTTCGACGCCGGTGTGGTGATGGTGCGCTACGCACGCGTCGAGGACTGAGCCGACCGAGCCCGGGTCACGGGGGTGCCCGGGCTCGCGCCTCAGAGCCGGCCGGCCGCCCGGTCGGCGAGCCAGGCATCGAACGCGGACCGGGCTTCGTCGGCGTCCTGCTCGGTCAACGAGCGGTTCTGGTGCGTGATTTCGAGGTGTACGCCGTTGGGGTCGAAGCAGTAGACGGAGTACCAGACACCCTCGTGGTCGATCGGGCCGCGCACCTCGACGCCGTGGCGGCGGATCTGCTCGGCCATCGCGTCGACCTCGGCGGGGGAGTCGACGGCGAGCGCGACGTGCCGGGTCCACCACTCCAGGCCGTCGGGGACCGGCTCGTACTCCTTGGCCACGTCGAAGAACGCGATGCACTCGCCGCTCGCGAGCGCGTAGAAGACGTGCAGGAACGGCGGGGTCACCTCGCCGTTGCCGATGGTCCGGGACTCCTCGCGTACCGCGCCCGCGAGTTCGGCGCCGACCGCCTCGGTCCAGAAGCGGTGCGTCGCGGCCAGATCCCGGGTTTGGTAGGCGAGGTGATTCAGCGCCACGGGTACTGCCATGGTGTGCTCCCGTCCGGTCGACGTGCGGGCAACTCCCTTACACCGAACACCATATCGCTGGTTGTATCGGCTCGGGTCGATCGTGGCCTACGGGACGGGTCGGTGGACGCGCGCCGATCCGGGCGGCGGGAGTGGCGGCCCGAGCGGTCGCCGACCAGGGCGGCGAGGCGGTCCAGGCCGGCGTCGATGCGGGCCGGTTCCAGGTCGCCGCCGGACAGGCGCAGCCGGTGGGCGGGCCCGATACCCGGGTTGTAGAAGTGCGCCATGGGTGTCCACAACACGCCGAACTCCCGGGCGGACACCTCCAGTAGCGCGTCGTCGACCAGGAACGGGACGGTCAGCACGGTGAACGGGCCGCCGGCCGGGTTGTGCCAGTGCACTCGGCCGGCCAGTGGGCCGTGGCCGAAGCGGGCGGCGAGACCTTCGAGCAGGTGGCGGGGGTTGTGCAGGTAAACGCGTGCGGCCCAGGTGGTTCGGTCGGGAGTGTTGGTGTTGGTGTTGGTGTTGGTGTTGGTGTTGGTGTTGGCGCTGGTGGTGGCGGGTGGGATGTGGGTGCTTCGGGTGAAGGTGTCCACGTGTACGACCCGGCGGCGGGTGTCGAGGGTGTGCAGCGCCGGCGGGCGGTGGGCGGCGGCGGGTATCGGCACCGGGCCGTAGGGGTCGTCCTCCAGGAGCAGGAGGTCCAAATCGCCGACCAGGTCGAGCAGTTCACATCTGGCGGGCAGGTCCAGACCGATTCCGGCCGGGGTGGCGAAGTCCGGGACCAGGTACAGCGCTCGGGGCCGCAGTCCGGCGGCGCGGGCCCCGTGTACCTGGGCGGCGAGGTCGTCGAGGTCGACGCCGCGCGGGCCGTCGGCGACGGGGAGCACCGGCAGTTCGGCGAGGCGGGCGGCGCGGGTGAGGCCGATGTAGGTGGGCGCGACGGCCAGGACCACGTCCCGATCCGAGCGGCGCAGCACCCGCAACGCGTGGGCCAGCGCCTCCTGACGTCCGTCGGCCGACTCGGTGCGCGCCGGGTCAACGGGACGTCCGGCGGCCAGGGACACCGCACGTGGGTAGCGGTCGGCGACCTCGTCGAGCAGGGCGGTCGAGTGCAGCACGGGGTCGACGCGTGCCGGGGCGATCGACGTATCGGGCGTCCGACTCGGGCTCATCGCACCTCCGTTGCCGCACTCGCCGGGCCGCCGACCCGGTGTGTGGGCCGGGGGATCGCCGGTTGGCGACGAGGCTAGGAGGGTGACGTGCGAGAGGGGCGGGATCTGAGCAAAACGTGAGGTTCGGGGGACGGGTCGGGGCTGCCGGTGGGGGCTCGACCGTCGCCGTGTTCCCGGGGCGCGGCGGGTCGGGCCCCGGGCGGCTCAGCGCGTGGGGCGGGCCGGGCGCCACATGGTGGTGACCACGTGGCCGGTGTCCAGGGTGACCGTGTCGAGGGTGGCGAAACCCGCCCGCTCGTAGCGCGCGTTGTTGGCCGGGTTGCACGACTCCAGGTAGGCGGGCGCGCCGAGGGCGTCGATCCGGGCCAGGTTCTCGGTCAGCAGACCCATGCCGAGGCCACGGCCGCGGTGGTCGTCGTGGGTGGCCAACAGGCTCAGGTAGAAGTGCGGTTCGCTCGGTTGGGCGTCGCCGAGCAGTTCGAAGATGCGCAGGATCGCGTCGGCGGTCGGGCGGTCGGTGAGCTCGACCAGGAACGTCTCCAGGTCGCTCTCCTCCTCCGCCGCCAACTCGCTCGCGCCCGGCGGAATCCACAGCGCGGCGGCCTCGACGTGCTCGGTCACCAGCGTCCAGGGGTGCCGCAGCGCGGAGCAGGCGAGCAACCGCCACAGTTGGGCGGCCTGTTCGGCGCGACGCCCGACGTCGGGAAACGCCGGTCCCCACATGGGGTCGTCGAAGAACGCGGTGGTCAGGGCGGCGACGATCGCGTCGACATCCGCGCTCGTCGCCACCCGTGCGGGTACGGGATGGTACGGGGAAGTGCTCACGCGCCCACCCTAGGCCGACGCTGCCGTCGGGCCGCCGCAACCCCGCCGGTCAGCCCGAACGCGCGGACGTACGAGCCGATTTCCGTCGACCGGCGGGTCGATGTCGCGCGGCGGGCGGGCCCACCCCCGTGTGTCGGCCGCGTGGGTGCGGGCGAACGTCTGCCGGTCGAGCGTGATCAGGTCGAACGTCGGCCCGTGGAAGCCCCATTCCTAGTTGTCCAACAACGACCGGTGCAGGTAGCCGCGCACCGCGATGCCGTCGGCCGGCGCCGCCGCCGGTTCGGCCGGGGCGCCCGAGGTGTAGCCGATCCGCCGGGTGTCGTCGTCCGTCGCGATGCCGTTCTCGGTGACGATCGGCGGGACGGGGCCGACCACCCTCGCCGTGTGGCGCAGTGCCTCGCCGAGCGCCGGCGGGTGGAACTCCCGGCCGGTGAGCGTACGTTCGGCGTCATCGGGGATCGGCAGCGGACCGTCGGGGCCGATCCGGGTACGGGTGTACGACTACACCCCGTCGCCCCCGGCCACGGGCGGGCCCGCGGCCTCTCGTCGGGACGTCTCCGCGGATGTGGCCCGGGCCCCAGGGCCGTTGCCTGGTGCGGGCTCCGTACCCGACGCCGCCTGGGCGGCCCGAATCCTGCTCGCCGCCGTCGACGGCCTTCGATTCCGGTGGCTGTGCGCGGCGCGGTACTCACCTCCGCCCTCCCGACCGCCGACAGGCCGAACGGGAACGCCGGCCGAACCGACAACCCCCGACCGGACGAGAGCGCGGCGGCCGGCGACCCCGTCCCCGAGGACGACGAGGACGACGGGGACGACGAGGACGCCTGAACCGCACGCCCTCGACACCCCGCCCCCACCACCTCCGCCCGAGTCGTCGGTCCGCTCCGGCGTGACGGGGGCGTCGTCGGGTAGATGTCGAACCATGACCGCACGAGCAGCCCAACCACCTCCGAGCCACGGCGTCGGCGGTCACCACCTACCCATCCATCTCAGCCCACTCGCCCGCCGGCTGACCCCGGCCGGTATCGCGCTACCGGTGTTGATCCTGGCCGCCACCCTGTTCGCGGTGGCCGCCGATACCAATGCGGCCGACGCCCGCGCCCTGTGGATCCCGGCCGCGGTCGGCTCCATCATCGGAGCCGGCATCGCCTGGACCGACATCCTGATCGTCGTACACCGGCGCCGCCCATCGGGCCGGCCCCGCCCGCCCACCGTCGACCGGCCGCGCGCCACGGATGGTTGACTCCGGCCCGTGACCGACCGATCGCGGCGCGTCGACCGACGACGGCGCGAGCGACCCGACCGGTGCCCGCCCACACGCCCCGACCGGCCCGTCGCCCGCGACCGCCCGCCCGGTTCCCGGTGTCGTTCGTGACGACGTCGCGCCGGGCGGCTCCGGCGAGTTGCCGGGGCGGGGCCGGTCGGGGCATTGGCCTCGACGCGGAACGACCCGCGCCTACCCGGGAGTCGGGCCGCCCGGAGGTGTCGCCCCGGCCGCGGCCAGGCGTTTGGCCAACTCACGGCAGCGGGCGGCCAGTTCCGGCGGGTCGATCACCTCGAAGTCGTGGCCGAGCAGCGCCACGTGCATGAGGACGTAGTCGAGGCTGCCCGCGCCGCTGACGACCTCGCAGCGGTCGTCCCCGCGCGGGTGGACGACGGCCGCCGACGGGGGGATCTGCGCGCGTACCGTGTCGGCCGGCGCGTGGACGAGGAAGCGGGCCCGGTGCGCGTACACCCGACTCGCCACACCCTCCTGCACATACGCCGCCGCGTCCGGCGCGGCCCGCGGCCGGAAGCGCCAGGTCCGCGCCGACACCCCGGTCATCCGGTCGACCCGGAAACTGCGCCAGCCGTCCCGGTCGAGGTCGTACGCGAGGAGATACCACCGTCGATCGGAGGCGACCAGCCGATAGGGCTCGACCCGCCGCCGCCGTACCTCGCCCCCGGACGGGTAGTCGAAGCCCGCCTCGACCTCGTCCCGGCACGCCCCCGCCAGCGTCATCACCACCTCGGGGTCGACGGGCGTACGTCCCCGGCCGAAGAACTCCACCGAACCCGACAGCGCCCGCACCTCGTGCCACAACCGCGTGGGCAGCACCCGATCGAGCTTGGTCAGCGCCCGGAGCGCGGCCTCCCCGGCACCGGCGACCGCGCCGCCCGCACCCGCGAGCAACGAGACCGCGGTCGCGATCGCCTCCTCGTCGTCCAACAGCAGCGGCGGCACCTCCTGTCCCGCGCCGAGCCGGTAGCCCCCGCCGACCCCCTGCTCGGCGTGCACCGGATACCCCAGCACCCGCAGTCGCTCCACGTCACGCCGCACCGTCCGGGTCGTGACCCGCAGCCGATCGGCCAACTCCGTCCCGGTCCACACCCGACGCCGCTGCAACAGCCCGAGCAACGTGAGGACCCGCTCCGTGGTCCCCAACTCGCCACCGCTCGCCACATCCATGCCGTCCACCGTGCCAGAGACAGCGGACCGATCCTGTCCGCAATGCGTGCCACGATCGTCGCGGTGGGAAGAGCGGCAAGAGCCCCCACGAAGACACACATCCGAACCCTCGCGAACGGACCACCCCATGAGCCGGCACATCCAGGTCACCTTCGACGCCCACGACCCCAAGGCCCTGTCCACCTTCTGGCGCGACGCCCTCGGCTACGTCCACCCCGCCCCGCCCGGAGTCGACCTGCCCGAGGGCGCCGACCCCCTCGCCGCCTGGGACGACTTCCTCGCCCGGATCGGCGTCCCGGAGGAGCAGCGCAACTCGCGGTCGGCCATCGAGGACCCGGAGGGCCGGGGCCCACGCGTGTTCTTCCAGCGGGTCCCCGAGGGCAAGACCGCCAAGAACCGCGTCCACCTCGACGTCCGCGCGGCCCCCGGTCTCCGAGGCGACGAACGTATGGCGGCCCTCGAAGCCGAATGCGCCCGCCTCGAAGCCCTCGGCGCCAAGCGCGTACACCGCCAAGACCCCACGCCGCCCCTGGACGCCGGCCACATCGTCATGACCGACCCGGAAGGCAACGAATTCTGCCTCGACTGACCCGGCGGCCCCTGAAGCGGAGCGGTCGGGCGGGGCCGGCGTCGATGCCGTCGCGGCCGTGGTCGTCGTCCGCCCGTCACGCCGGCTCGCCCGTCGCCCGTAGGGGCTCAGACCAGGTCCGCCTCGTAGGCGGCGATGACCAGGTGGACGCGGTCTCGGGCGTTCAGCTTGGACAGGAGGCGGGCCACGTGGCTTTTCGCGGTGGCCATCGTGATGTACAACTCGGCGGCGATCTCGGCGTTGGAGCGGCCGCGGGCGATCAGGACCAGGACCTCGCGCTCGCGGTCGGTGATGCCCTCGACCGGCCGTCGGCGGCGGGCGGGTGCGGGGGCTCGGTCGGCGAAGTCGCGGATCAGGCGGCGGGTGACCGCCGGGGCGATCAGCGCGTCGCCGGCGGAGACCACCCGGATCGCCGCGATGATGTCCTCCAGCACCATGTCCTTCACCAGGAACCCGGCGGCGCCCGCGCGCAGCGCCCCGTACACGTTCTCGTCCTCGTCGAACGTGGTGAGCACGATCACCCGCGAGGCCGGGGACTTCGCGGTGATGATCCGGGTGGCCTCGATCCCGTCCATCACCGGCATCCGGATGTCCATCACCACCACGTCCGGACCGAGTTCGTCGACCAGCCGGACCGCGTCGGCGCCGGTGCCCGCCTCGCCGATCACGTCGATGTCCGCGATGTCGGCGATCAGCATCCGCAGCCCGGCACGCACCACCGGCTGGTCGTCCACCAAGAGGACCCGGATCGTCATATCGGCAACCCCGCGGCCACCCGGAAGCCGCCCTCCGGCCTCGGACCGGAGCTGAACCACCCGTGCAGCAGGGCGACCCGCTCCCGCATCCCGGCGATCCCGTAGCCGCTGCCCGGGAGCCCCGGCGCCCGATCGCCGCCCCCGCCACAACCGTCGTCCACGATCTCCAGCGCCAACTCCGCCACCCCGTAGTCCACCGACACCCGGCAGTGGTCGGCCCCCGCGTGCCGCACCACGTTGGTGACCGATTCCTGAATGATCCGGAACGCCGACGACTCGATCTCCGCCGCCAGCGGCCGGGGTCGCCCCATCCGGCGGATCTCCACCCGGACCCCCGCCTCCGCCGTGCCCGCCACCAGTCGGTCGAGATCCGCGAGGCCCGCCACCGGCGCGCCCGGCGCCGGGCCCACCGCGCCGTCGTCCGCCTCGCGCAGCGCGCCGAGCAGGTGCCGCAGCCCCGTCAGCGTCTCCCGGCTGGTCGCCTCGATCACCCCGAGCGCGTCGCGCGCCCCGGTCGGCTGGGTCTCGATCACCCGCCGCGCCGCGCCTGCCTGGATCGCGATGGCGCCGATGTTGTGCGCGACCATGTCGTGCAACTCCCGAGCGATCCGCAGCCGTTCGGCCTGCACCGCCTGTACCGCGACCTGCGCGCGCAACTCCTCGGCGTGGTCCTGCCGGAGGCGGATCCAACTGCCCAGGATCCACGCCGCGACGGCGATCACCGCCAGCCCCGAGGACGGCCCGGTGAGCACGGCGAAGATCCGGCCCGCCGGTACGAAGGCCGCCGCGACCACGGCCCAGCCGGTGAGCACACCCACCAGGCCCGCCACCGAGGCCCGGCGCGTACAGGTCACCGCGAGATGGAAGACCAGTACATCCGCCGCCAGGAACAGCGGCCAGCACCGCGTCCCGAACACCCGGGCCGCGACCGCCTCGGCCAGCAGCAGCCCGAGCGCCGGCAGCGGCCACCGCACCGCCCACCCGATCGGCAGCGCCATCACCACGGCCACCGCCACCACCAGGCCCGGCGACGGCGCCAGGAAGTGATCCCGGGCCAGGAACACCGGATGCGTCGGCCGCGGCAGCGTCCCGTACAGCAGCAGCGCGAACGCGGGGACCGCGCACCAGCCGAGCGTCGTCAACGCGCCCGGCGACAACCGGGTCGGCGGGGCGGAGGGCTTCGAGAGTCGTGGCACGTGCCGACCCTAGCCGGCGGCGGCCCACCCCGAATCAGCCCGTGGACCGCATCCCGCGGGCGGAGCCGAGCACACCCGCGGGCGGAGCCGAGCCATACCCGGGGACGGAGCCGCCCGCCCCCGGCGGCCGGGCCACGGGCCGATGCGACCCGTACCCGCCCCCCGGCAACCTCGACGGCATGATCGAGATCGAACACCTCACCAAGCGCTACGGCCGTGTCCTGGCCGTCGACGGGTTGACCTTCACCGTGCGACCGGGCCGGGTGACCGGATTCCTCGGCCCCAACGGCGCGGGCAAGACCAGCACCCTGCGCATGCTGCTCGGCCTGAACACCCCCACCAGCGGCCGGGCGACCATCGACGGGCGTTCGTTCCGCGAGTTCGGTACCGGACTGCGCCATGTCGGCGCCCTCCTCGACGCGAACGACGTACACGACGGCCGCACCGCGAACGCCCACCTGGGCGCGCTGGCCCGCAGCAACGGACTCCCGCGCGGCCGGGTGCGCGAGGTATTGGCCACCGTCGGCCTGGGCGACGCGGGCCGGCGGCGGATCGGCGGCTTCTCGCTCGGCATGCGACAGCGCCTCGGCATCGCCGCCGCGCTCCTGGGCGACCCGCCCGTGCTGCTCTTCGACGAGCCGGTCAACGGCCTCGATCCGGAGGGCATCCGGTGGGCGCGCGGGTTGTTCCGCGAACTGGCGGCGGAGGGCCGCACCGTGCTGGTCTCCAGCCACCTGATGGGCGAGATGGAACACACCGCCGACCACCTGGTCGTGATCGGCGCCGGACGGTTGATTGCGGACGAATCACTCGCCGCCTTCGCGGCCCGCGCGACCACCGGCGGCGTCACCGTGCGAACGCCCGACCCGACCGCGCTGGCCGCCGTGTTGGCCGAGGCCGGTGCCACGGTGCGGGCGCACGGCCCCGACACGCTCTCGGTGACCGGCCCGACCGCCGCCGAGGTCAACGAACTGGCCTTCACCCACCGGGTGATGGTCCACGAGGTCACCGCACACGGCAAAACCCTGGAGGACGCGTTCATGCAGCTGACGGCGGACAGCGTGCGGTACCGCGCGGCGGCGACCGCGGCCGGCGCCGAGGGAGGGGCGGGCCGATGAGCACCACGTGCACGACCGCGGACACCCGGTCCCCGGCCGCCCGCCCCCGATGGCGCGACCTGATCGCCGCCGAGTGGATCAAACTGACCTCGCTGCGCTCGACCCCGATCGTGCTCGGCCTGCTCGTGCCGCTCTACCTCTACTTCGCCCACGGCGGCGCCGCCACCACGTACGCCGACTGGCCGACCCTGGCCGCCGAGCTCAAGCGGCACCCGGATCCGGCGCACGACGCCTTCCCCTTCCCGAAGTTCCTACTGCTGATGGCCACCGCCGGCACGCTCGGCGCGATGACCGTGGCGGGGGAGCAGGCGAGCGGCCTGATCCGGACCACGTTCATCGCGGTACCGGCACGCACCCGAGTCCTGGCGGCCAAGGCGGCGGTGCTCGCCGGCACCCTCGCCGTCGTCGGCCTGGTGATCGGCGTCGGCGTCTGGGGCGTCACGCTGGCCACCTACGGCGACCGGATCCCGGGCTTCTCGTACGGCACTCCCGGCGTGGCCCGCGCGGTCGCCGGCACCGCCGTGATGCTTGCCGTCTGCGGGCTGATCGGCATGGCCCTGGCGGCGATCATCCGCAACACCGCCGGAACGGTGTTCGCGGTGCTGGTCTTCTTCCTGGCCGGACCGGTGGCCGGAAAGGGACGCGTCCCGCCGCTGGACGCGGACCGCAGCGCACACGTGACCAACGCGCTGCCCGGCTACGCGTGGGGGCGGCTGACCGTGATGGACCCGGGCCACACCGTCGAACGGCTCCCGTCCGTGCCGACGGCGTGGATCACGCTCGCCGCCTGGGCGTTCGCGGCACTGGCGGTAATGCTGCCGCTGCTGCGCCGCCGCGACGTCTGACCCGCGCCGCGACCCGCCTCCGGCTCCCCCACCGTGACAAGGACCCAGGATGCCCACGCCCACACCCACCACCCCGGCCCGCCTCCACCCCGCCCGTTTCCCCGATCTGATCGCCGCCGAGTGGCTGAAACTCTCCTGCCGGCGGCTGCTCCTGCTCTCCCTGTTCCTCGCCCCGCCGTGCACCGCCGCCCTGTCCTGGTTCCTGTGCTCCGGCGTGGACCTCGTCGGCACGCGCGGTCGCACCGACTTCGATCGACTCGCCGCCTCCTTCGATCACGGCGTCTGGGGCTTGCTGATGATCGGCGCCGCGGTGATCGGCGCACTGTCCTTCACCGGCGAGGACGCGAGCGGCCTGATCCGCACCACCTTCATCGCCGTCCCGGACCGGCGCCGCGTACTCCTCGCCAAGGCCGCCGTGTCGGCCGTCGTGGCGACGGCGGTCGGCGTGCCCACGGCGATCGCCTCGTTCGGGACGTCCCAGGCGGTGTTGTCCGGCAAGGGCCTCGGCCTCGCGCTCGGCGATCCCGGCGTGGCACGCGGGTTCCTGGCGGCGTGTGTACTGCTGCCGACGGCCGCGCTGCTCGGTCTGGCCGTCGGCGTGCTGGTCCGGCATCGGGCGGGCGCGGTGTTCGCGGTCTTCGTCACGCTCGGCGTGGTGCCCGAACCGATCCCCGAGGGCGGCCGATTCCTCGCCGAGGCGGCCAACCTCATGCCGCGCAACGCCTGGTCCGCGCTGGTGGGCCTGGGCACCGCCGACGACGAGCTCGGCCCGTACCCCCCGTCGGTGACCCACTCCTGGCTCGTCCTGGCCGGTTGGCCGCTCGCCCTCCTGACCGCCGCCGCACTCGTCCTGCGCCGCCGCGACCTCTGAGCGGCGCAACGTGCGCCGAAACGAGGGCAATCCGCCACTGCGGAGCGTAATCGAGTGGCGACGCCCAGGTAAACGGCCTCGGATCGCCGGGAAAACCTTGACACGCTCTATTGGTCTGGACCACTTTGGCCTAGACCAATAAGCGCGCAGGGCGGGCTGACGCGCACGCAGTCCCATCGCTACCACCCACATCGCTTCTCCACGCACGGAGGCAGTAGTGGCACGCGTTCCGCACGTTCCGCGAGCGAAGTCCCCTCGCCGCGGACATCCCACCATCGCCGCCCTCGCGGCGATCACCCTGGCCGGCGCCGGTCTCACCCTCGTGGGCGCCGGCAGTGCCCGGGCCGCCGACAACCTGGTGAGCAACCCCGGCTTCGAGGACGGACTTTCCGGCTGGACCTGTACGGCCGGCTCCGGCGCGGCGGCGAGCACCCCGGTGCATGCCGGCACCGGAGCGCTCAAGGCCACCCCGGCGGGCGCGGACAACGCCCGCTGCAGCCAGACCGTCACGGTTCTCCCGAACTCCGCCTACACGCTGAGCGCCTGGGTCCAGGGCAGCTACGTCTACCTGGGCGCGACCGGCACCGGCACCACCGACCCGTCCACCTGGACGCCGGGCGCCGGCACCTACCAGCAGCTCACCACCACGTTCCGGACCGGTCCGTCCACCACGTCCGTCACCGTCTACACCCACGGCTGGTACGGCCAACCCGCCTACTACGCCGACGACATCACCCTGTCCGGACCCGGCGGCGGCACCCAGATCCCGGCCGCGCCCACCGGTCTGGCGGCCGGGGCCCCCACCGACACGAGTGTTCCGCTCTCGTGGAACGCGGTGCCCGGTGCGACCGGCTACAACGTGTATCGGGACGGCGCCAAGGTGCAGTCCGTGACCGGCACTTCCGCCACGGTCACCGGTCTGACCCCGTCCACCGCCTACACCTTCCAGGTCACCGCGACCAACTCCGCCGGCGAGTCCCCCAAGTCGGCGACGGTGAGCGCGAGCACCACCGGCGGCGGCACCCAGATCCCGGCCGCGCCCACCGGTCTGGCCGCCGGGGCCCCCACCGACACGAGTGTTCCGCTCTCGTGGAACGCGGTGCCCGGTGCGACCGGCTACAACGTGTATCGGGACGGCGC
>NZ_BIFH01000016.1:425903-543253 GCF_003967355.1 Embleya hyalina
TACACCTTCCAGGTCACCGCGACCAACTCCGCCGGCGAGTCCCCCAAGTCGGCGACGGTGAGCGCGAGCACCACCGGCGGCGGCACCCAGATCCCGGCCACCCCGACCGGTCTCGCGGCCGGCGCGCCGACGTCCACGAGTGTTCCCCTCTCGTGGAACGCGGTGCCCGGTGCGACCGGCTACAACCTGTACCAGAACGGCGCCAAGGTGCAGTCCGTGACCGGGACTTCCGCCACGGCAGGCGGGTTGACCCCGGCCACCGCGTACAGCTTCCAGGTCAGCGCCACCAACGCGGCCGGCGAGTCGGCCAAGTCCGGCGCGGTGACCGCGACCACCACCAACGGCGGTGGCGGCACGCTGCCCAAGCACGTACTCACCGGCTACTGGCAGAACTTCAACAACGGCGCCACCATCCAGACCATCGCCCAGGTGCCCGCCGAATACGACATCATCGCGGTCTCGTTCGCCGACGCCACCGGCCAACCGGGCGGCGTCTCGTTCACCCTCGACCCGGCGCTGAACTACTCCGAGGCGCAGTTCAAGGCCGACATCGCGGCCAAGAAGGCGGCCGGCAAGAAGGTGATCATCTCGGTCGGCGGGGAGAAGGGCAGCGTCTCGATCAACAGCGCGTCCGCCGCGAGCAACTTCGCCAACACGCTGTACACCCTGTTCCAGAACTACGGGTTCGACGGCGTCGACATCGACCTCGAGAACGGCATCAACTCCACCTACATGACGCAGGCGTTGCGCTCGCTCTCCGGCAAGGTCGGCCCGAGCCTGGTGATCACCATGGCGCCGCAGACCCTCGACATGCAGTCGACCGGAACCGAGTACTTCAAGACCGCGCTCGCGATCAAGGACATCCTCACCGTCGTCAACACCCAGTACTACAACAGCGGTGCGATGCTCGGCTGCGACGGCAAGGTCTACAGCCAGGGTTCGGTGGACTTCCTCACCGGTCTCGCCTGCATCCAACTCGAAGGCGGCCTGGCGCCCTCGCAGGTCGGCCTCGGCCTGCCCGCCTCACCGCGCGGCGCCGGTTCGGGCTACATCTCGCCGACCGTCGTCAACAACGCCCTGGACTGCCTGGCCAAGGGCACGGGTTGCGGCACGTTCAAGCCGAGCAAGACCTACCCGGGTCTGCGCGGCGCGATGACGTGGTCGACCAACTGGGACGCCCTGAACGGCAACCAGTTCTCCAACACCGTCGGCCCGCACCTCGACACGCTGCCGTAGCGCCACCGGGGCCTGTCCGGGCCCGCCGAGATCCACCGGGATCCGCCGGACAGGCCCCGCCCGGGCCGGACCACGCGACCGGCCCGGGCTCCCCGCACCGTCCCGTCCCGACCACGCGAGGAATCCCATGTCCGGATCCACCAGCGTCCGTCCCCCCACGCGAGCACGCGCCGGGCGGCTGCGCCCGCTCGTCGCCGCGACGAGCACCGCGTTCCTGACCGCCGCCATGCTCACCGTCGCCGGCGGCGGTGCGGCCGACGCCGCGGACACCGCCGGCACCGCCGAACTGGTCCAGAACGGCGGCTTCGAGTCCGGCCTGACCGGCTGGACCTGCAGCGCCGGCAGCGGCGCCGCGGTGACCACCCCGGTGCACGCGGGCACCGGAGCCCTCAAGGCCACTCCCGCGGGCGGCGACAACGCCCGCTGTTCGCAGACCGTCACCGTGCAGCCCTCCTCGGACTACGTGATCTCCGGTTGGATGCGCGGCAGTTACGTCTACCTCGGGGCGACCGGCACCGGCACCACCGACCCCGCCACGTGGACCGGCTCCGCACCGGACTGGACCCGCCTGACCACGAACTTCCGCACCGGGCCGAACACCACCTCGGTCACCCTCTACACGCACGGCTGGTACGGCACCGGCGCGTACTACGCCGACGACCTGTCCCTGGTCGGCCCCGGCGGCACCACCCAAATCCCGGCCGTCCCCACCGGATTGGCCGCCGGCGCGCCGACCACGACCACCGTGCCGCTGTCGTGGGCCGCGGTACCCGGCGCGACGAGCTACAAGGTCTACCGCGATGGGGTGTTGGCGCAGACCGTCACCGGCACGAGCACCACGGTGACCGGCCTGACCCAGGCCACGGCGTACAGCTTCCAGGTCAGCGCGGCCAACTCGGCGGGCGAGTCGGCCAAGTCGGCCCCCGTCACCGCGACCACCACCGGAGGAGGCACCCAGATTCCCGCCACCCCGACCGGCCTCGCGGCCGGCACGCCGACCACGACCACCGTGCCGCTGTCCTGGACCGCGGTGTCCGGCGCGAGCGGCTACAACGTCTACCGCGACGGGGTGCTGGCGCAGTCCGTGACCGGTGCCACCGCCACGGTGACCGGACTGACCGCCGCCACCGCGTACGGCTTCCAGGTCAGCGCGACCAACGCGGCCGGCGAATCGGCCAAGTCGGCGGTGCTCACCGTCACCACCGCGACCGACGGCGGCGGCGGCCAACTGCCCCCGCACGCCCTGATCGGCTACCTGCACGCGAGCTTCGCCAACGGCTCGGGCTACACCAAGATGGCGGACGTACCCGCGAGTTGGGACGTGATCAACCTGGCCTTCGGCGAGCCGACGTCGGTCACCTCCGGCGACATCCGGTTCAACCGCTGCCCGGTGACCGAATGCCCCGGCGTGGAGAGCGACGCCGACTTCAAGGCCGCCATCCGGGCCAAGCAGGCGGCCGGCAAGAAGGTACTGATCTCGATCGGCGGCCAGAACGGCCAGGTGCAACTGTCCACGACGGCCGCGCGGGACAAGTTCGTCCAGTCCGTCGGCGCGATCATCGACGAATACGGACTCGACGGCCTGGACATCGACTTCGAGGGCCACTCGTTGTCCCTGAACACCGGTGACACCGACTTCAAGAACCCGACCACCCCGGTGATCGTCAACCTGATCTCGGCGGTCAAGACGCTCAAGGCCAAGTACGGCAGCCGGTTCGTGCTCACCATGGCGCCGGAGACGTTCTTCGTGCAACTGGGCTACCAGTACTACGGAGCCGGGCAATGGGGCGGCCAGGACCCGCGCTGCGGCGCCTACCTGCCGGTGATCTACGCCCTGCGCGACGACCTGACCCTGCTGCACGTGCAGGACTACAACTCCGGCTCGATCATGGGCCTGGACAACCAGTACCACAGCATGGGCGGCGCCGACTTCCACATCGCGATGACGGACATGCTGCTCACCGGCTTCCCGGTCGCGGGCAAGACCGAGAACATGTTCCCGGCGCTGCGCCCGGAGCAGGTCGCGATCGGCATGCCGGCCTCGACCCAGGCGGGCAACGGCTGGGTGTCCACCACCGAGGTCAACAAGGCCCTGGACTGCCTGACCAAGGGCACCAATTGCGGGAGTTACCAGACGCACGGTGTCCGTCCGAACCTGCGGGGCCTGATGACCTGGTCGATCAACTGGGACCGGTTCAACAACCTCGAGTTCTCGCGCAACTTCGACACGTACTTCCGCAGGTAGGCATCGCCCGGGAAGCACCCCGGGCGGCCCTCCCCGATGCGACCCCCGCCGCCGGCACCCACGTGAGACCGGCGGCGGGCCGGTCCATGTTCGGCGACCCGCCGAATCCCGCTACGGGTGCAGCCAGTCGCCGTCCCGCAGGAGGGTGCGGCCCTTCAGTTCGTCGGCTTCGCGCCAGGCCTGGAGGAGTCGCGGACGCAGGTGGAAGTAGTGGTACGGGGCGGCGGCTTCGCGCGGGTCGAAGCCGCAGGCGGCGGCGAACGCGTCCGCCGTCCCGGCCGCCATGTCGGCGACCGCCACGGGTTCGGCGTCGGCCTCGATCATGATCACGTCACGGGTCGGCCCGATGCCGAGCCGGACCGTACCGCCCGCCAGCAGGTTGCGCGCGGTCGGGCTCGTGGAGACGGTCGCGATCAGGATCGTCTCCCCGTCCCAGCGGAACGACAGCGGCACCAGGTACGGCGTTCCGGTCTTCGCGTCGGCGGTGGCCACCCACGCGTCCATGTCGTGTTCGAGGCGGTGCAGGGTGTCCAGACGGCGCTGTTCGGCGCTGCGGGCGGGCGGTCGCGGCGTGGTCATGGTGCGGGTGCCTCCGAATTCCGTATGTTCGGTGCGTCGTGGTCGGACGGCACCCAGTCTCGCGGACGCGTCGGTCGCCGAAAACGGGGGGCCGATCTCCGGGGCGGGCGCCGGCGGGACCACGACGCCGCCGACCCGGTCCGCGCGACTCGCCGACCCTCAGTTGACGCGGTGGCCGAACTCGGCGGCCAGCGTGTCGAGTTCGGGGTTTCCGAACTCGGCCGTCAGGGCCTCGAAGGTGACCACCTTGTCGTCGCCGAAGCGGCGGATCCTGGCGGCGAACGTGTCCGGGCGCAGGAAGCGGGGCGGGTTCGACTTGCTGTGGAACTTGTCCGCGTACATCACCAGGCGCTCCTCGACCGACTCCGCGACGTAGTCGTCGACCGGGATCGGCAGTTGCTGGTTCACCACGTCGGCCCGGGTCACGCCGACCCCGGTGTGACAGGAGCAGAACCGGTGCAGCACCTCGGGCAGGCCCTCCTTGCGCAGGATCTCCGCGCCGAGCAGGCCGTGCCGTACGTAGTTGGCGCCGTCGAGTCGACCGGTGCCGTCGTAGAGCCGGTACACGCCGATGTCGTGCAACAGGCACCCGGCCCGCACCAGGTCGTGGTCCACGCCCGCGCCGGCGGGGCCGGCCAGGAGCTGCTCCGCGATGCGCCAGACGATTCCGCAGTGGGTGTGCACCTTCTCGAAGACCGCTCGGGTGGGTGCGTACGCCTGGTGCAACGCGGTGATCTCGGCGACCGTCGGAAGTTGTGCCATCAGGGGAGCCTAGCCGAGGGGGCGTCGGGTTCGTCCGCACGGGCGGCGGCTCCGCGTGGCGGCGACGCGGCGGACGCCAGGGCCCGGTCGGGGGCTCGGATCCGGGTCGGGAAGGTCCGGGACCGGGTGGTGTGCGGAGGTGAACGGGCCTGTGTCGAGCGTGAGTTCGATCTTCGGCGGCCCCGACGGGTATCCTCGTGGTCGCCTGATGTTCGCCCGGTCGATCCTGCGGGGGCATCCCGGGATCGGGCACCGTGGAGGGGCGACGGCCGGCGACGTGCGCGCGCACGCTCGGGCGAGTCCGTCCGCGACCGACGGCCATCCCAGCGAACCAGGACATGCGATGACCCCGACCACGCTCGCAGGGCCCGCTCCCGCCGGGCGCACCGACCACCACGCGTTCATCGCGATCGAGGGACCGCCCGGCGCGGGTGCCGCCGCGCTCGCGGACACGCTCGGCGCGGCACTGGGCTGCACCCCGATCGCCGGACGCGCCGAATCGATCCGCCTGGACACCCGCCCCGGACACGGCCTGGGCCTGGCCGGGCTGCTGCGGGCCGACGCGCTGGTCAAGCGCCGCCGGCCGAGCGGGCCGGTGATCGTACACACGTGGGCGGCCGGCGTCGCCGCCGACGGGGCGGCGATCTACCGGGCCGACGGAACGCGGCTCAGCGCCCAGGTCGCGGAGTATCGGGCGGTGTTGGAGGAGCCCACCGTCACGGTGCACCTGACCGCCTCGGCCCGCACCCTGCGCGACCGCCTCTCCGGCCAGCGTGTCCTGTCCGCCGACGACCGCGGCTGGCTCACCCGCCGAGGCGCCCTCGAACGTGTGGCCGAGGCCCACCTGACCCTGGCCCACGAGGCCGACCCCCGACACGCGATCGTGATCGACATCGACGGCCACGACGCCGGCGCGGTGGCCGACGTGGTCATCACCACCCTCCAGTCCCGAAACATCACCACCCCCAACGCGGCATAGCCACGGAAACACCCACACCGCGCCTCCGCGCCCGACGGAGCGCGGCGGAGGAGAATCACTTCGCCTCCTCCCCGATGAGCGCCCGGGTGCGGGCTCGCCCCGACACGGCCCGCCCGTTCGCCCTGACGACCCCGGCCGAGCCTCTGCGGCCGGGCCGGGTTCGTGGTTGTCGCGCGCAGTGGTCTCACCTGCGCCGCGCCCCGCCGCTGCCCGGCACCGGTGGGGTGTCGGGGTCACGTATCGTGACGGATATGGGTGTCGTGGGGCTTCGGGAGATGAAGCGGGCTCGGTTGGTGGGGGCGATTTCGGATACCGCCATCGGGCTGTTCGTGGCTCGGGGGTTCGACGCGGTGTCCGTTGCCGAGGTCGCGGCGGCCGTGGAGGTGTCCAAGCCGACCCTGTTCCGGTACTTCCCGACCAAGGAAGACCTCGTGCTGCATCGGTTCGCCGATCATCAGGACGAGGCCGGGCGGGTGGTGGCGGGGCGTCCGGGGGGTGTTTCTCCGCTGACGGCGCTGCGCCGGCACTTCGTGGCCGGGCTGGAGCGGTTCGATCCGGTGACCGGGCTCAGTGACGCGCCGGAGGTGTTGGCCTTTCATCGGCTCCTGTACGGGACGCCGAGTCTGGTGGCCCGGCTGCTCGCGTACACCGATCGCGCCGAACACGCGCTGGCCGACGCGCTCGGCGGGCCGGATCCGCTGGAGGCCCTGTTGGCGGCCGGGCAGATCGTCACCGTCCAGCGCATTCTGGCCCGGGAGAACTGGCGCCGGATCGCCGAGGGGGAGCGGGCGACGGCGTTGCTCCCGGAGGCCCGCACGGCGGCCGAGGGGGCGTTCGACCGACTGGCCGGCGGGCTGACCCGCCTCGCGAGCGTTACTGAGTAACATATTTAACCGAGTTGCATTATCCTGGGCGTATGACGTCCCTCGATGCCGAACTCGTCAGCGAGCGCTCCCACCACGAGACCTGCCGCGCCGTGATGGCCGCGATGGTCGAGGGCGCGGCCGAACACGTCGTCACCGGTGAGGACGTCTCGGCGTCCGGCGCCGACGCCGAGGCGCTGGGCTACACGCTGCGCAGCCGGGCCCGGGAGATGGCCGAACTGCCGGAGACGCCACTGTTCTTCGGCCGACTCGACTTCGCCGAGTCCGGGGCGGCCGGCGAGCATCGAGGCGGCCGGTACCACATCGGCCGGCGTCGCATCGGCATCGATCCGACCGTTCCGCCCCTGGTCGTCGACTGGCGCGCGCCGATTTCCCGGGCCTTCTACCGGGCGAGCGCCCGCGACCCGCAGGGCGTCGCGGTGCGTCGCCGCTTCGGCTGGGCGCCGCGCAGCGCCGGGGCCGCCGAGGACCTGACCAGCTTCGAGGACGAACACCTGGACACCCGCCCCGACCCGGGCGAACCCGATCCCGCGAGCGGCCCCGGCGCGATCCTGGCCGGCGAGATCAACCGGCCCCGCGTCGGTCCGATGCGCGACATCGTCGCCACCATCCAGCCCGAACAGGACGACCTGGTCCGCCGTGCCCTGACCGCGTCCATCTGCGTCCAGGGCGCACCCGGCACCGGCAAGACCGCCGTCGGCCTGCACCGCGCGGCCTTCCTCCTCTACACCCACCCCCGGCGCATCCAACGCGGCGGGCTGCTGATCGTGGGCCCCAACCGGGCCTTCCTGCACTACATCTCCGAGGTGCTGCCGGCCCTCGGCGAGACCGGCATCCGCCAGGCCACGATCGACGACGAGGTCGGCCGGCACCCGATCCGGGCCCGGGACGAACCGGCCGCCGAGGTGGTCAAGCACGACGCGCGCATGGCGACCGTGCTGCGCCGCGCGCTGTACGCCCGGGTCGGCGCGCCGACCGAGCCGGTGGTGATCCCGGACGGCTCCTACCGACGCCGCATCCCGCTGGACGAACTCGCCCGCATCGTCGAGCGGGTGCGCGCCGAGGACACCCCCTACGAGGTCGGCCGGGAGCGGGTCCGGGCTCGCGCGGTGCGGGTGCTGCAACTGCAGGCCGAGCGCAACTCCGGGCCGCCGACGGGGGAATGGCTGCGCCGGATGGGCCGGGCCAGGGGCCTCGCCGCGTTCGTCGACGGATCCTGGCCGAAGGCCGGCCCCGAGGAGGTGCTGGCCGAACTGCTGACCGACCCGGACGCCCTGGCGCGGGCCGCCGACGGTGTGCTGACCCCCGCCGAGCAGGCGGCCATCCACTGGACCAAGCCGCCGCGCTCGGCCAGGAGCGCCCGCTGGTCGGCCGCCGACCTGGTGCTGCTCGACGAGATCGCCGGACTGATCGAGCGGCCCGGTACCTACGGTCACGTCGTCGTCGACGAGGCCCAGGACCTGTCCCCGATGCAGTGCCGCGCCCTCGCCCGGCGGATCGGCTCCGGCTCGGTGACCGTGCTCGGCGACCTGGCCCAGGGCACCACCCCCTGGGCCGCCCGCACCTGGCCCGACCTGCTCGCCCACCTGGGTCGCCCCGACGCCGAGGTGGCCCCGCTGACCGTCGGCTTCCGCGTCCCGGCGGTGATCGTGGACCTGGCCAACCGACTCCTCGCGAGCCTGGACGTGGACGTACCGGCGGCCCGATCGTTGCGCCGGGACGGCGAGTTGACCATCCGTGAGGTCGCCGACCCGGAACCCGCCACGGTCGCGGCCGTACGCGCCGCACTCGCCCGCGAGGGCTCGATCGGGGTGATCGCCGCCGACACCGGGACCGAGCCGCTGCGCGCGGCCCTGACCGCCGCAGGCATCGCCACGACCACCGCCGACGCACCGGACCCGACCGGCGTCGTCCGGGTCACGGTCCTGCCCGCGACGCTGGCCAAGGGCCTGGAGTACGACCACGTCGTGGTGGTCGAGCCGGCCGCGATCGTGGCCGCCGAGGCCCGCGGCGCGGGGCGGCTGTACGTGGTGCTGACCCGGGCCGTCTCGCGACTGGACATCGTGCACGCCCAACCGCTGCCCCGGGTGCTGCGGGCCGCCCTGGAGTGACGCACGGTGGTCGCGCGCCCGCCACCCGTTCGCGGTAGCCGGGCAGGCGGCGGGCGGGCGGCCAACCTAACGTGTGGGAGGGAACCGTCCCCGGACACGGCCGGTGATCGACCCGGGAGGCCACGATGTCGGGCGCGACGCACGAGGTGCCGGTGATGATCGCCGGCGACGCGATCGGACACGTCGGCGGTGGCGCCCGGACCTGGCGATATCGGCTCTGGCGGCACCTGCGCGCCCACGATGTGCGGCTCGACCTGGTCGGCTCCGACGACCCCCTCGACGACATCCGGGCCGAGGTGGCCGAGTATCGGCCGGACTACCTGCTGGTCCTGCTCGGCGTCGACGAACTGCGCCGGCCGCCGGTCGATCCGGGTCGCTTCGAGGCCGACCTGCGGGCCTCCATCGCCGACGCCCGCCGCGCCAATCCGAACCTGCGGATCGTGCTCGGCCACGTCCTGCCCACACATCACGCGGGCCCCGACCCGGAGTTCGCGGCCCGCGCGGCCGGCTACAACACCCGCATCGACGCGATCGCCGCCGACCTGGACACCGCCGACTCGCCGATCGTGGTGGCCGGTACCGACGCCGAGTTCGACGCGGGCGACCACACCGCCGACGGCCTGCACCCCAACCCGGCGGGCGAGGTCCGCATCGCGGCGGCCTTCGCCGACGCCCTCGCCGACCGGTTCCACCTGGGCGCCCACTACCCGCGCCCCCTCCCCAGAGCGGCCGGCGGCGCCACGGGCCCGCACCCCCACCGCGACCGGGCCGACCTCGACCCCGAGTAGCCCCCTCGACGGGCCGCCCACGACCGCCCGCGCCGCGACCCCCGACCGGCTCAGCGGCACTGCGCCGGTCGGGGGATCAATCGTGCCGAAGCCGTGTCGCCGCGCCGCCGTGACGGGTTCGCTGCCCAGCCTTCGCTGGGTGAGCGAGTACACGACCGCCGTCGGCCCCCCGCTCCCGAGCCGGGTGCGACACGATCCGCGCCGGCCCGATCGGGGTGCTCCGGCGATCCCGGCCCGGTTCGTGTCCCGCGCGCTGCCCCTGCTGCTCGCGGGGTGCGCCGGCGCGCTCTACGCGGCGCACGGGGTACGCCGTCAGCACCGCCTGGAGACCACCGGATTCGACCTGGGCATCTTCGAGCAGGTGGTGCGGTCCTACGCGCACGGCCGCGCCCCGGTGGCCGACCTCAAGGGAGCCGGATACAACGTGTTCGGCGACCACTTCCACCCGATCCTGGCCCTGCTCGCGCCGGTGTACCGGATGTTCCCCGCCGCCGAGACGCTGCTGGTCGCGCAGGCCCTGCTGGTCGGGCTGTCCGTACTGCCGGTGACCCGGACGGCGGTGCGGCGCTGCGGAGTCGCCGGCGGCACCGCGCTGGGCGTGGCGTACGCCCTGTCGTGGGGCCTGCAGAGCCTGCTCCGCTTCGACTTCCACGAGGTCGCCTTCGCGGTGCCGCTGCTCGCCTTCGCGCTCGCGGCGCTGGTCGAGGGGCGTCTGCGGGCGGCGGTGGTGTGGTCGGTGCCGCTGGTCCTGGTCAAGGAGGATCTCGGCGTGACGGTCGCGGTGATCGGCCTGCTGGTCGCCCGCCGCGCCGCGCACGCCCCCGAGCCGGACCGGGCGGCCGTGCGGTACGGGTTCGCCCTGGCCGTGTTCGGACTGGTCGTCGCGGCGCTCGTGGTGGGTGTGGTGCTGCCGGCCGCGAACCCGGACGGCGGTTATCCGTACTGGGATTCGTTCACCGGCGGGCCGCCGGACACTCCGGGGCCGGGTGCCCGGGTCGAGCGGCAACTGCACACGGTATGGCTGCTGTTGCTCGTCACGGGCGGCGCGGCGGTGCGCTCGCCGGTGGCGCTGGTCGCGCTGCCGACGCTGGGTTGGCGGTTCCTGTCGGATGTACCGCCGCACTGGGGCACGCACTTCCACTACAGCGCGACGCTGATGCCGGTGCTGTTCCTCGCGCTGATCGACGCCCGGCCGCGGTTGCGCACCGCGCGCCGGCGGGTCGTCCGGGGCTATGCCCGGGTGCTGCCGGTGGGTTGCCTGCTCGTGGCGGTGCTGCTGGTCCGCGACTTCCCGTTCCGGGATCTGGCGCGTGCCGATTTCTGGCGCACCGATCCGCGTTACGCGGCGGCGCGGCACATGGTCGACCTGGTACCCGAGGGCGTGCCGGTGTCGGCGACCAACCATCTGGCGCCGCAGTTGACTTCGCGGAACGTGGTGTCGCTGCTCCCGGATCCGCGGATCCGTCCCCGATGGGTGTTCGCGGACACCTGGGCGGGCGGGTTCCCGGTGTCCGTGGCGGAACAGAACGCCTATCTTGGCCGGTTGCGCGCCGCCGGATGCGGACAGGTGGGCGAGGAACTGGGTTTCGTGGTGCTGCGCTGCGATCCACCGGGGCCGGCGCCGGCGGCCGGCACCGGGGGCGTACGCGCCTACAGGGCGGGCACGAGGGTGAAGTAGCGGTCGAGTACGGCCCGGTCGCCGGTCGTGGTCAGGCGGTCCGCCGGGATGCGCTGCCACAGGAACAACATCAGGTCCGACGCGGTGCCGGCCGGTTCGACGTCGGCGGTGCCCGGCGCGTCGAGGCGGACCACGTCGCCGTCGAAGCGCACGGACCACGCCTCCGGCCCGTCGGTGCGCCGGAAGCGCAGGTGTTCCCCGGCGCCCGGCGCGGCCTCTCCCCGCTCCCGTCGGGCCGGCGCCATCACCTCGAAGTTCTGCCGGATCGCGTCGACGGCCAACTCGGCCGCGATCGGCGCGGCGGGGCCGAGGCTGTTCTCGGCGTCCCAGCGGTGTACCGCCGCCTCGATGGTCTGCATGCGCACCCAGAAGTCGACGGTCCGCTCCTCGGACCAGGTCCAGACCGCGGTCTCGCCGGGGGTGTTCGCGAACGCCGCGGCCAACGCGCCCGCGCCGTCGGCGAACCAGTCGACCAGGCCCACCGGCAGCGGCCCCGGGGTGGGCGCCTTGCCGGGGATCGGCCAGCCGTCGCGCTCGTCGGGCAGGTGGTACACCGACGCGTCGGCGTGATCCGGGATCGCGGTGAGCCGGCCCGCCACCACCGCCGTCACGAGGCGGTGCACGGCGCCGAGGTGGCCGACCAGGTCGGTGACGGTCCACTCCGGACAGGACGGTACGAACGGGGCCTCGTCCGCGTCGAGAGCGCGACGCGCGGCAACCTCGAAGGCCCGGACCTCGTGTCGAAAGTGCGCGAGATGGTCCATGCCGCCATTATCGGTCGACCCGCGCACGGCCGGTGGGTTTCACCCGTTCCCGACCGACACACCGCACCCGCACCACAGGGCGCGTTGCGCCGTACGGGTGTCCGGTCTCGCGGGGGATCGGGTTGTTGGCGACGCTGGTGGTGGGCGTGGTCGGTGGTCGTTCGCGCGTCGCCGGAAGAAGTTCGGGGGGTCGTGTGTTGGCGCGGTGGCGGATCGGGAAACGGCCCGGTTCGGGGCCGCGTCCACCAACCCGTCCCGTCACCCCCGATCACCTCGAGGAGCAGCCATGAAGCAGGACAAGCACCCCGCCTACGGTCCGGTGGTCTTTCGGGACCGCTCCGCCGGATACGCCTTCCTGACCAAGTCCACCGCGGTCAGCGAGCAGACCATCGAGTGGGACGACGGCAACACCTATCCGGTCGTCGACGTGGAGATCTCCTCCAAGAGCCATCCCTTCTACACCGGCAACGCCCGCCCGGTGGACCCCGAGGGCGAGATCGCCAAGTTCGAGCGGCGTTACGGCGATCGGCACGCCGGTGGCGACGGCGGGAGCGGCACCGGGTGACCCGTTCCGGATGAGATTCGGCCGGGATTCCGCGCCGACCGAGGGGGGTTCGCGCGTCCGGCGTACCGACTGCCGCTCACCGCAGGTGAGTTGGTCGGCCGCGTCGGGATCGCGCGACCCCGGGGTTGGTCCTTGTTCGTGGCAACGAAACGGCAAGATCACCAATAGGCTTACCGTCAACGGGAACCCCTCATTCCTCTCCCGACGGACGGAGACCCTCATGACTGACGACGCGCGCGCGACCGACGAGCCCTCGGTCGACGGTGCGGACGGACCGGACGACGGCTGGCGGCCGGTCGGCATCGACATCTCGACGCCCAGCATCGCCCGGGTCTACGACGCGGTGCTCGGCGGCAAGGACAACTATCCGGTCGACCGCGCGATCGCCGAGGCGTCGCTGGCGATCGTCGCGGAGATCGGCGACGTCGCCCGATACAACCGGGCGATACTCGGGCGGGCCGTGCGGTTCATGGCCGAACAGGGCATCCGCCAGTTCCTCGACCTCGGGTCCGGCCTGCCGACCGTGCAGAACACCCACCAGGTGGCCCAGGCGCACTCGCCCGAGGCCCGCGTGGTCTACGTGGACAAGGACCCGATCGTGCTGGCGCACGGCCGGGCCCTGCTCGCCGAGAACGAGAACACCACGGTGGTCACCGCCGACCTGCGCGAGCCGGCCGAGATCCTGAACCACCCGGACGTGCGCGCGCTGATCGACTTCGACCAGCCGGTCGGCCTGATGCTGGTCGGCGTGGTGCACCACCTCAACGACGACGAGGGCCCGGAGCGGATCGTCGAGGAGTACAAGGCGGCGCTCCCGGCCGGCAGCTTCCTGTTCCTCACCCACTTCTGCGCCTCCAGCCCGGACGCGGTGGCGCTGGAGAAGGCACTGCTCACCGACCTGGGGTCGGGCCGGTTCCGCACCCTGGAGGAGATCACCGCCTATTTCGACGGCTTCGAGTCGGTCGATCCGGGCGTGGTCTTCCTGCCGCAGTGGCGTCCCGAGGAGCCGGTCCAGGAGCCGCTGACGGTCGGTCAGCGACTGATGGCCGGCGGCATCGCCCGCAAGGTGACGGCCTGATCCGGCGGCACGCCCACGTCGCGGCGCGCGTACGTCAGCGTGCCGCGACGAGTTGTTCCTCGGCGCGGGCGATGATCTCCTGGAGATACAGCCCGCGACGCACATCGCACACGTGTTCGCCGCCGTCGCGGACCAGGGCCGCGAACTCGGCCCGCAGCACGGCGAAGGCGGATGCCCCGATCGCCTCGCGCAGGTCGAGCGCGACGGCCTCGGCCGAGCCGAACACCTCCAGGTCGTACCGGTGGCCGCCGCTCGCGGTGCAACACAGCACCAGCTGGGACACCGCGCCGCCAGCGTGCCGCAGCTGCAGCGCGGTCCAGCCGGCACCGGGCGACTCGGCGCGCACGTCCACGATCTCGCCGAGCGCCACGCTCGTCAGGTCGAAGGCGTGCGGACCCACGTCGAGAATCGCCCCGCGGGCCTGCCGCCACGGCGAGGCCGCGAACGGGCCGTCGAGGAACGCGTCCGTGACGCAGGCGAGTCGGCTACCCCGCCAGGGGGTCTCGACGCTCTCCAGATGGGCCAGGAACTCCCGGACGCGCGGCGCGTAGCGGGCGCTCAGCGTCACCATCGAGCCGACCCCCGCCTCGCCGATCACGTCGGCCAGCCGGCGGGCGGTGTCGAGGTCGGCCGCGATCGGCTTCTCCAGGAGCACCGCCTTGCCCGCCCGGGCGGCCCGCTCGGCCAACGCGGGCTGCGCCTCGGGCGCGACCGCGAAGACCACCGCCTCGCACCGGTCCAACAACTCGTCGAACTCCGCGCACGCCGCGGCGCCGTGCGCCCGGGCCAGGGCCTCGGCCGCCTCGGGCCGGCGCGCCCACACCGCGGCGAGCCGGGTCTCCGGACCGGCCGCGAACACCGGCGCGTGTACCGAACTCGCCCACGGTCCGGCCCCGACCAGTCCCACCGCGACCTGCTCGACCATCGTCATCGCCTCCGATACGCACCCTGCCCACCCCGCCGGGCGAGCGTACCGGCGCGCGGCACGCCTCGCCGCGACCGGCGCGGCGACGGCGGGGTCGGCCGGGGCCGGATCCGGCCCGGCCGGTCAGGCGTTCGAGCGGGTCACGCCGAACATGTAGCAGCCGTAGCCGATGTTGCGGCTGTGGATCAGGACCACCTCGGGGTCGGCGAACATCTCGGCCAGGACCGGTTCCGGCGCGTCGGCGTCGTACACGCGCGTGGCCGGGTGGATCCGGCCGCGCCGGTCGTAGGCGCGGAAGACCTGGGCGCGGGAGCGCCACTGGGTCGGATAGCCGGTGTCGGCCGGGCCGGCACAGGGCGCGGCGTGTGCGAAGACGGCGCCGATCTCGCGGTACGGGCTTGCCGGCAGCGGGGGTTCGTAGCCGAACAGGATCAACGCCTCGTCCGGCTCGGCCTCGCGCAGGCAACAGCGCAGCGGTTCGCCGCCCTTGGCGACGTGGGTCTCGATCGCATGGCCCGAGACGTCGAGCCCGGCGGCGCGCACGTCGGCGAGGAGGTCGGCGGGAATCGGCTGTACGACGAAGGTCGGCGCGGGGCTCGTGGTGGTGGTCATGCCCCAAGCCTGCGCCGCCGGCACCACCGATGCCGGCGGCATTCGGACACCGCGTTCTCGGCCGGCGGCGGCTTTACGGGCGTCGGCGGTCGCGGAAGCGGGCCAGGCCGTTCGCGACGCCCTCCGTCGGCACCGTGACCGCGAACCAGGACGCCTCGACCGCCAGGCCCTCGTCGATCGGCAGGCCGATGCCCCGGGTGACCGCGGCCAGGCACGCGTGTACCGCGCTCGCCGAGTGGCGGATGATCCGCTCGGCCAGCGCATTCGCCTCGGCGAGCAGGTCGGCGGCCGGCACCACCCGGTTGACCAGGCCGAGTTCGGCGGCACGGGCCGCGTCGATCGGGTCGCCGGTGAGGATCATCTCCAGGCCGCGCTTGCGGCCGATGTGTCGGGGCAGCCGTTGCGAACCGCCGAACGGCGGCGGGAAACCGAGGCCGATCTCCGGCTTGGCGAAGGTGGCGTGTGCCGCCGCCAGGGCCAGCGGCGCGGCCTCGGTGACCTCGCAACCACCGCCGTAGGCGAGACCGTTGACCGCCGCGATGATCGGCTTGGGGAACTCCTCGATGCGCCGGGTCAGCCCCTGGCCCCGGCGGACGATCTCGCGCAGCGCACGATCCACGCCGCCGGCGATGCTGCCCGCGAGGTCGGTGATGTCGGCACCGGCGCTGAACGCCCGCTCGCCGGCGCCGGTCAGGACGACGGCCTGCTGCGTGTCGTCGGCCTCCACCGCGTCCAGCGCGGCGGTGAGCGCGTCGATGGTGGCGTAGTCGAGCGCGTTGAGCTTGTCCGGGCGGTCGATGGTCAACGTGGTGATCGCGCCGTCGCGGGCCACGCGCAGGGTCGGTTCGATGACGGTGGCGCTCACGGGCGGGGTGCTCCGATCGGGTTGGGTACGGGGATCACGCCGTGGTCCACCAGGTGTCGGGCCAGCGGCGTGGCCAGGCGGATCGCCTCCTCGACGCCGGCCGCGCCGAGCCGGGTGACCGGGTCGGCGGCGAGGCGGTCGGTGGCGTGTTCGAGGTCGCGGCGCAGCGTGCCGCCGCTTCGGGTGAGTCGGGAGTCGCGGTCGAGCAGGCCCTTGGCGACCAGACGCCGCCGGGCCGCCTCCCATTGCGTGTCGGTCCAGCCCCGGGTGCTCCGCAGCAGCTCGTGCGGGACGTTGCCGGTGGCGGCGTGGGTCAGGCCGGCTTCGAGGCCGGTGAGGCCGGCGTGCGCGACCGCGATCACGTGGCCGTCGCCGCGGTGTTCGCGCAGTACGGTGCTCGCCAGCCACAACCGGCCGAGCACGCCGTCGGGACGCGGTACGCCCGACCACGCGGCGGCCAGCGCCCGGCCCTCGTGGCCGCAGCCCTCGACGGCGGTCTCCAGGAGTTCGGTCAGCTGTTCCAGGTGCCGCGCGCCCACCGGCGGCAACACCCGGGACAGCGCCGTCTCCACCGCGCCGAGCCGGGTGTCCAGCACCTTCTCGGGCGTGGTGTACGCCCACGCGTCGGGCAGCGCGCGGGCCACGCGGGCGGGCGCGAAGGCGAAGCACAGCGCGCTCGCCTCGGGGGCGCGGACCGGGCCGAGCGGGGCCAGGCGGCCCGCGAAGTAGCCCATCCACCAGCCGATCAGGCCGAGCGCGCGGGCCGCCTCGGCCGGTTCGGGCGCGAAGTAGGCGACCGCGTGCACGGGTTCGATCGCCTCCCAGAACCGCCGGGCGAGGGTGGGGGTGGGGGACAACGGCGGGGCCTTTCGTCGAATGCCGGGACCGGGTCACGGGTCGGCGGGCAGGGGTCGGCGGGCACGGGTCGGGCGACCGACGGGCCGCCCCCGTGTCGACCAGCGTGCCCGTTGTCGCCCGGCCCGGACAGTGCCAATCTGACCGAATGGACCAGGATCCCGAATGGTGGGTGCGGATCGCCCTCGACGACTGGCGCTCCCGTACCGGACCTCGCCACCGGCGGATCACCGAGGCGCTGGCCGAGGCGATCGAGCGCGGCGTCGCCGGGACCGGCGCCCGGTTGCCCGCCGAACGCCCGCTCGCGGACGCCCTCGGGGTCGGCCGCGGCACCGTGGTGCGCGCCTACGAGACGCTGGTCGAGGCCGGCCTGGTGTCCCGCCGCCAGGGCGCCGGCACCTTCGTCGAGCGCCGGCCCGGATGGAGCCGGCCCGCCGTCGCCGCGCCGGTCCGCCGCCTGGTCGCCGACGACGAGGTGGTGGACCTGTCCCGGTCCGTACCGGCCGGGACCGGCCACCTGCCGCCGGTGGACGACACCATCGCGCTGTCCGGCCGGGACGGCCACGGGCGGCATCCCGGCGGCCTGCCCGAGCTGCGCGAGGCCCTGGCCGCGCACCTGAGCGCACACCTGGGCCTGCCGACCACCGCCGAACAGGTGATCGTGACCGCCGGCGCCCGGCACGCGCTGTCCCTGGTGATCGCGGCGCTGGTCTCGCCCGGCCGCCCCGTACTCACCGGCTGCCCGACCACACCCGGCCTCGCGGCCTCCGTCACCGCCGCCGGGGGCCGCCCGATCGGCATCGGTGTGGATCCCCTCGGCCTGGACGTATCCGCCGTCGACCGAGCCGCCGCCCGCCTGCACGCACCGCTGATCCTGGTCGCCTCCCCCGCCCACGACCCGACCGGCGCCCCGCTGTCCGCCCCGCGCCGCCGAGCCCTGCTCGCGGTGGCCCGCACCGCGAACGCGATCCTGCTCGAAAACCTCTCCGAAGCCGCGCTGGACCTTCCCGCCCCTCCCGACGGCCTCCCCACCCCTCCCGACAGCCTCCGCACACTCCCCGACGACCGCCTCGCCCCCCTCGCCGCCGCCGATGACGCGGTGATCGCCCTGGGGTCGATGTCGAAGATGTTCTGGGCCGGGTTGGGGGTCGGGTGGCTTCGGGTGCCGGACGCGCTTCGGGGTTACCTCGCGCAGACCGCCCAGGCCGCCGCCGTGGCGCCGAGTGTGCCCGCGCAGGTGTTGTCCGCCCGGCTCCTGCGCGCCGCCGATGCCCGCTGGCGGGAGGGGCTGCGCCAAACCCTGGCCGAGCGCCGCGACCTGCTGCTCGGGCTGGTGGCCGAGCAGCTGCCCGCCTGGCGGGTGACCGCGCCGCGCGCCGGCCTGTCGATGTGGGCCGAGTTGCCGGTCGCCGACAGCACGACCTTCGTACACCTGGCCGCGCGCTACGGCGTCCTGGTCGCGCCCGGCGCCGCCGCGTGTGTGGACGGCCGCCATCACCACGGCGTACGGCTGTCCTTCGCCGAGTCGGCCGACACCCTGGAAACCGGCGTCGACCGGCTGACCGCCGCCTGGGAGGAACACACCCGCCGACTGGCGGCCGGCCGCTGACCGAAGGGGTGGTTGCCCCCGTCCGCGCCTGGGCAGCGACAAGGACATGACCTCCACCACGACCTCCGCCGCCACGTCCGCAATGCCCTACACGCGGCTCGGGCGGACCGGCCTGACCGTCGGCCGGCTGGCCCTCGGCACGATGAACTTCGGTCCGGCCACCGACGAACGCGACAGCGGCCGGATCATGGACGCCGCACTCGACGCCGGCATCAACCTCTTCGACACCGCCGACGTGTACGGCCGCGACCAGGTCGCCGGCACCGGCGCCCGCGGCGCGACCGAGGAGATAGTGGGCCGCTGGTTGGCCCGGGGCGACCACCGCGACCGGGTCGTGCTGGCCACGAAGGTCTACGGCTCGTGGGGCGAGTGGCCCAACTCCGGCGGCCTGAACGCCCGGCACATCCGCCGCGCCTGCGAGGACAGCCTGCGCCGGCTGGGCACCGACCACATCGACCTCTACCAGATGCACCACATCGACCGCCGGGTGCCGTGGGAGGAGTTGTGGCAGGCGATGGACCTGCTGGTCGCCCAGGGCAAGGTGCTCTACGTCGGCTCGTCCAACTTCGCCGGCTGGCACCTCGCGCAGGCCCAGGAGGCCGCCGCCCGGCGCCCCACGCTCGGCCTGGTCAGCGAGCAGTGCCTGTACAACCTGGCCCAGCGCGCCGCCGAGGCCGAGGTGTTGCCGGCCGCGCGGGCGTACGGGATCGGCGTCCTGCCGTGGTCGCCGCTCCAGGGCGGCCTGCTCGGCGGCGTCCTGGCCGCGGAGCGCGAGGGCGACCGGCACCGCCGCGGCGCCGGCCGGGTCACCGCGCAACTGGCCGAACGACGCGACCAGGTGCGGGCGTACGAGGATCTGTGCGCCGGGATCGGCGTCCCGCCGGGCGACGTCGCCCTGGCCTGGCTGCTCACCCGCCCCGAGGTGACCGCGCCCATCGTCGGCCCCCGTACGCTCGGCCAGCTGGAGTCGGCGCTGCGCGCCCTGCGGGTCGAACTGGACGCCGACACACTGGCCGAACTGGACCGGATCTTCCCCGGCCCCGGGCCCTCGCCGGAGTCTTTCGCCTGGTAGGAGGCCGATAAGAGGGTGCTGCCGGACCCGATCGAGATGATGTGACGCAGGTCACAGAGCCTCTCGAAATATCCGGGGACTTCCTGTCCGTTTAACCGAGCGGATCGACAATCGGGGAATCACTCCCCGCTTACCCGTCGGGCAACGGCAGACAAGGGAAGGAGCCGGATCATGGGCAGCACGGTCACCCACCGCGTCACCCTCATCGACGTCGTCGAGGATCGGGGTCCGAAGCTTCGTGCCGATGCCCGACGCAATCGCGAGCGGATCATCGCCGCGGCCCGCGAGATGTACGTCGAACACGGCGCCGAGGTGCCGTTCGACGAGGTCGCGCGGCGCGCGGGCGTCGGCAACGCGACCCTGTACCGCCACTTCGCCGACCGCGGCGAACTCGCCCACCGGGTGATCCTCTCCGTCCTGGAGCGCATCACCGAGCACGGCGAGCGCGCCGCGGCCGAGGAGTCGCGGGCCTTCACGGCCCTGCGACGCTTCGCGCACGCCGCGACGGAGGAGCGGATCGGGGCACTGTGCACGCTGATGTCCGACATCGTGGACAAGGCGCACCCCGAGCTGATCGCGGCCCGGAACCGCATGGAGGTCCTGGTCGAGTCGCTGATGGCACGGTCCCGCGCCGAGGGCCTGCTGCGCGCCGACATCGGCTCGGGCGACCTGCTGGTCGCGATCACCCAGCTCACCCGACCGCTGCCCGGGATGGGCGGCTGCGTGGCCAACGACCGGT
Organism: Embleya hyalina; assembly: GCF_003967355.1. Classification (GTDB taxonomy): domain Bacteria; phylum Actinomycetota; class Actinomycetes; order Streptomycetales; family Streptomycetaceae; genus Embleya; species Embleya hyalina. The sequence continues at coordinate 446,250 of NZ_BIFH01000016.1, forward strand.
TCGCGCACCGGCACCTCGACGTGCTGCTCGACGGCCTGCGCGTACCGGACCCCACTCCGCTCCCCGGCGCCGTCGTGTCGATCCGCGACCTCGAAAACCTGAAGAAGGAGGGCGAGGCCCGGCCGACCCGGTCCTGACGTGCCCCTGCCTCGTGCGCGCGTACCGGTAGCGACGGTCGCGTGACCACATACCGACAACGCACGCAACGCACGTACCGACAACGAACGCCGCACCTGCCGCTCGCCTCCTCCGCGCGAGCGAGGGCGCGCACCGTCCTTCCGCGACGCCCACCGTCGCGTCACACCCCCCAAGAGTGAGTACTTCCATGTCTCAAACCGCTCCGGCCATGTCCGCCGCCCCCGATTCCAGGCGCTGGAAAGCGCTCATCTTCATCGCCATCGCCCAGTTGATGGTCGTCCTCGACGGCACCATCGTGAACATCGCGCTGCCGTCCGCCCAGACCGATCTGGGCATCTCCGACGGCAACAAGCAATGGGTGATCACCGCCTACGCCCTCGCCTTCGGCGGCCTGCTGCTGTTCGGCGGCCGGATCGCCGACCTGTGGGGTCGGCGCCGTACCTTCATCGTCGGCCTGATCGGCTTCGCCGCGGCCTCCGCGCTGGGCGGCATAGCACAGAGCAGCGGTCTGCTCCTCGGCGCCCGCGCGCTCCAGGGCGTCTTCGGCGCACTGCTCGCCCCGTCCGCACTGTCCCTGCTCGCGGTGATGTTCACCGACGCCAAGGAACGTGCCAAGGCGTTCGGCATCTTCGGCGCGATCGCCGGCGGCGGTGGCGCGGTCGGCCTGATCCTGGGCGGCGTGCTCACCGAGTACATGAACTGGCGCTGGACGTTCTTCGTCAACATCCCGTTCGCCGTGATCGCCGCGACCGGTGCGGTCCTGGTCATCCGCGAGCCCGAGGGCGCCCGCAACCGTTCGCCGCTGGACATCCCCGGCGTGCTGCTGTCCTCGCTCGGACTGGGCACCCTGGTGTACGCCTTCACCCGCGCCGAGAGCCACGGCTGGAGCGCGGGCAGCACGATCGGCCTGTTCGTCGCCGCCGCGGTGCTGCTCCTGGCGTTCGTCGCGGTGGAGGCGCGGGTCAAGGCCCCGCTGCTGCCGCTGCGGGTGGTCGCCGAGCGCAACCGGGCCGGCATCTACCTCTCGCTCGGCCTCGCGATCATCGCGATGTTCGGCATGTTCCTGTTCCTCACCTACTACCTCCAGATCGTCAAGGGCTTCTCGCCGGTCAAGACCGGCCTGGCGTTCCTGCCGATGATCGCGGGCATGATCACCGGCTCCACCCAGATCGGCGCACGGCTGATGACCCGGGTGCCGGCCCGACTGCTGATGGGTCCGGGCTTCCTGACCGCGGGCGTCGGCATGCTGATGCTGACCCAGATCGAGGTCGGCAGCTCCTATGCCGGGCTGATCCTGCCCGCGCAGATCCTGCTCGGCCTGGGCATGGGTACCGCGTTCATGCCGGCGATGAGCCTGGCCACCTACGGTGTGCAGCCTCGGGACGCGGGCGTCGCCTCGGCGATGGTCAACACCTCGCAGCAGGTCGGCGGCGCGATCGGTACGGCGCTGCTGAACACCATCGCCGCGAGCGCGACCACGTCCTACGTGGCCTCGCACGCGGTCGGCTCCGGCGGCCTGGACCAGCTGAAGATGCAGGCCATGGTGCACGGCTACGCCACCGCGATCTGGTGGGCGGTCGGGATCCTGGCGCTGGCCTCGACGATCGCGTTCACGTTCATCACCGTCGGGCACGGCGACAGCAAGCCGGTCGCCTCGGGCGGCAAGGACGGGGAAGCGGACTCGGACGAACTCGCGGTGCCGGTGCTGGTGCACTGACCCCGCGCGGTACGTGAGCCGCGGTACGTAAAGCAGGGCCCCACCGCCGAATCGGCGGTGGGGCCCTCGTCGTTCGTGCGGGGCGCGCCCTATCGGGTCGGGCGTTCGTCGCGCGGCGGCGGCGGTGGACCGGCCGGGCCGACCGGGTGGACCGCGTCGTCGAGCGGGAGCGGCAGGCCGGCGCAGATCGTGGTGGTCGGACGGAGGCCGCGGACGAGATAGTCGGCGATCCGGGCGTCGACGCAGGCGTTGCCGTCGTCGAAGGCGATGTGGTCGCCCGCGTCCCGGACGAAGACCATCGGCTGGTGCGCCGTCGCGGCGACGGCGAGGGCGCCCTCGGCGGGGGTGGCCGGGTCGAGCTGATTTTGTACCAGGAGCATCCTCGGGAGCTTGGCCGGGTCCGGGACGGCCGGGTGTGCGGTCGTGAACGGATAGGCGGCGCAGGGTTGTTCGGTGGCGAGCGAGCCGACGAGCGGATAGCGCGCGGCGAGGCGGTCGCCCTTGTCCACCCAGTGGGCGGGATCGCCGGCCCAACGGGCGTCGCCGCACCGGATCGCCCAGTGCGCCCCGCTCTCCGGTACGCCGACCGGCACCCTCGGTGCGGCCAACAGGGCCGGCGCCCGCGTCGGATCGTCCCGCAACTCCCGCAACCGCTCGGCCCATTGCGGCCAACCGGCCGCGTCGTACAGGACGTTCGCCTGCATCGTGTCGAAGGCGGTGCCGCGCTCGTGTCCGGCCACGGCGGCCCGCAACTCGTCGTACGCGGCGCGCGCCGCCTCGACGTCGCCGCCGAATCCGTACCGGTCGTCGTGGCGCGCGAGCCAGGGCAGGAACTGTACGTCGAAGCGCCGTTGCAGGCCGCGCGCCCACGCGTCGACGAAGACCTCCTCGGGGTCGGCCGACCAGTCCATCGTCGAGTCCAGCACGAACCGGTCCACGCGGGAGCGGAATCGGTCCGCGTACCACGCGCCGAGCAAGGTGCCGTAGGAGAAGCCGAGATAGTCGATCCGACGCTCGCCGAGCACGGCCCGGATCAGGTCCAGGTCCCGCGCGGTCTGGTCGGTGGTCACGTACGGTGCGAACGCCGCGCCCGCGCAGGCCAGTCCGACCAGGCGCGCGTCGGCGAGTTGGCGTGCGGTGTTGGCCGGCGAGCGGTCGCGGGTGTCGGCGACGGGCTCGTACCGGGACCAGTCGACGCCGCAGTCCACACTCGTCGAGGGCGCGACGCCGCGGGGCGCGAAGCCGATGATGTCGTGGGTCCGGAGCAGCTCCGGCTGCGCCTCGGCGACGCGGCCGGCCAGGGCGGAGCCGTCGGTGCCGGGGCCGCCGGGGTTGACGAGGAGCACGCCGCGCCGGGCGGGGCCACCGGTGGCGGGCACGCGGGTGACCCGGAGGGTGATGGTGCCCTTGGCGCGGTCGTACCAGTCGAGCGGGGCGCGCAGGTCGGCGCAGTAGGTCACGGGCTGTGCGGGCGAGGCGGGGCCGCCCGGTCGGTTCGGGTTCGGGTCGTTCGGCTCGGCGGCGCGGTACCACTCGCAGACCTGCCACCGGGGGCGCTGCGCCCCGAGGACCCCGTACGGATTCACCGGCTCGGCACCGCCGTCCGCCTGCGCGTTGGTCCCCACGAGCATGCCGGCGACCCCGGCGAGCAACACCGCCCCGGTCACGACGAGGCGCACGCCCGGAAGCGGCCCCCGGCGACGCCCGGGGCGCACCGCCGACGGCACGACCGACGAGGGACGGATCGGGCGCATGGGGCTCCAGGTGGGCGGGGCGCGGCGGCGTCGGGGGCAGGCGGATGGGACGAGTGTGGACCGGACGGGGCGGGCGGGATACGGCGGGGTACGGCGGAGCGGACGCGGGCGACGTCACGGCCCCGCCGAATGGCGGCGTATCACCCGACTGTGTGGTGTCGAATCCCACGAAGCAAGCCGGAGCAGGGCCGGCCGGCGGTCCACATCACCCACGTGGGTGACCCCGGCGGGCGGGCCCGCGCGTCAACGGATCACGCGGATCACCGGCATCGGCGGACGCCGGTCGCCCACCCACTCGACGAGCAACCGGCGGGACACCGCACGAGCCCGTGCCCACGCCGGGTCGTCCGCCAGGGCCGCCACAGCCCACCGGGCGGGGTCGCCTTCGTCGGTCAGGCCCGTGAACAGGGCATCGAGCGCGCGCAGTTCGGCCACCGCGTCCGCGTCCAGGCGCCCGGCCGCCGCGAGTTGCGGAACGAGGCGGTAGGCGTCGTCGAAGCCCAAAGCGAGTTCGTCCGGCGGCACGCCGTACCGATCCGACCACGCACACTGCTCGGCGGGATCGGCGGCGAGGGCGGTCAGGGCCTCGACCAACAGCCGCCACAGGAAGGCGATATCGGGATCGGACACCAACCCATCCTCGCACCGCCCCGAGAACCCACCCGCCACCCGCCCCCGCCCACCGGCGGCAGGCCGGCGGCGACCGATCGCCGTCGGTGGGCCGAGGGTGGCGTCCGGTCGGGGCCGGGACGCGGTCGACCGCCTTTCGGGCGCGGACCGGGAGGTCGGTTGGTGCGGCCGGGGGAGCCGGAGGGAGCCGGCCTCGGTCGGGGCGGACCACGAGGACGCGTGGAATCGGTGGAATACGATGCGCACGACCGCGTCGGCCGCCGTCTTCGAGGGTCGGCGAGCGTGGCGTCGGCGCCGACTCGGCCGCGTCGGGAGGTGCGAGGCGGCAGCGCCCGTCCGGAGCCGGCCGTGGCCGCGGTGCCCGGGATCCGGCTGGGGTGGTACAGCCCACGACCCTTCGGGGGTGGGCTCAGGCCCACCCCCGTTCGGCCCGCCTTCCCCATGTTCCGGGGCGTCTCGCCTCCGTAGCGTCGTGGACATCGAATCCGATGTTCATTTCTTTGCGGGAGGCACCATGTTCGGGCGAGGCAAGCGAGGCGAGCGGCGGGCGCGGACGGGACCCGTCGTACCTCCCCGCCCGGACCACGACACGTTCGGCACGCCGCCGCACCCGTTGCACACCCCGCGCGCCCACACCTCCGCGGTGCGCCTCGACAAGGTCGCCAAGGCATACGGGCGCGGTGCCGAGGCGGTGCACGCGCTGCGCGGGGTCGACCTCGACATCCCCCGAGGCACCTTCACCGCCGTCATGGGCCCGTCCGGATCCGGGAAGAGCACCTTCCTGCACTGCGCCGCCGGGCTCGACAAGCCCGACTCCGGGCGGGTGCTGCTGGGGGACGACGACCTCACCGCGATGAACGAGAACCAGCTCACCCGGCTGCGCCGGACCCGGCTCGGCTTCGTGTTCCAGGCGTTCAACCTGCTGCCCTCGCTGACCGTGGAGAAGAACGTACTGCTCCCGCTGCGGCTCGCGGGGCAGCGGCCGGAACGCGGCCGGGCCGCCGAGGTGTTGGGCATGGTCGGCCTGCACGCACACGCCGGCCGCCGGCCCGCGCAGTTGTCCGGCGGCCAGCAGCAGCGCGTCGCCATCGCCCGCGCCCTGGTCACCCGGCCCGACGTGCTGTTCGCCGACGAGCCGACCGGCGCGCTGGACACCACCACCGCCGCCGAGGTGCTGGCGCTGCTGCGCCGGGCCGTCGACGACACCGGCGCCACCGTCGTGATGGTCACCCACGACCCGGTCGCCGCCTCCTACGCGGACCGGGTCGTCTTCCTGGCCGAGGGCAACCTCGCCGGTCACCTCCACGCGCCCACCCCCGAGGCCGTCGCGGCCCGGATGGTCGGCCTGTCCCAGCCCGCCCACGCCCGGGGACGGGCCGCCTGATGGGCCGGCCCAACGGGCTCGCCCGCACCTCCGTACGGTTTCGGCCCGCCTCGTTCGCCGGCTCGTTCGTCGCCCTGCTGTTCGCCGCCATGCTCGTCACGATGTGCGGGATCTTCCTGGAGAGCGGGATCCGCGCCCACGTGCCGGCCGGCCGCTACGCCGACACCCCCATCGTGGTCGCCGGGCCGACCGGCACGAGCAAGACCTTCGGCAGCGGCGAGGACAAGGAGAACGTGAAGGTCGCGCTGCCCGAGCGGGCCCGTGTCGACGCCGCGCTCGCCGCCCGGATCGCGGCCGTGCCCGGCGTCGCCGCGGTCCTGCCCGACCTGACCTTCCCCGCGCAGACCCCCACCGCAGTACTCGACGCGCACCCCTGGTCCGCCGCCCGCCTGGCCGGCACCCCGTACGAGGGCGCCGCGCCGCGCCCGGGCGACGTCGTACTGACCACCGAGGCCGCGCACCGGATCGGCGCCGGCGCGACCGCCGGCGGCACGGTCCGGGTGACCACACCCGCCGGCGAGGTCCCGCTGCGCGTGTCGGCCGTACTCCCCGGCAGCGGCGCCCGGCTCTACGTCGCCGACACCGAAGCCGCGCGCCTGGCGGGCAACCCCGACAAGGTGACCGCGTTCGGCGTGCTGCTCGAGGACCGCACCGCGACCGGCAAGGTCGCCGGCGAGTTGCGCAAGGCGTTGAAGGGCACCGGCGCCGAGGTCCGCACCGGCGACGGGCGCGGCGAGGTGGAACACCCCGGCCTGGGCGACACCAAGGAACTGCTCATCGCCGTCGGCGCGTCCTTCGGCGGCATCGTCGCCGCGGTCGCGGTGTTCGTCGTGGCGGGCGCCACCTCGCTGTCCGTGGCCCAGCGGCGCCGCGACTTCGCCCTGCTGCGCGCGGTCGGCGCCACCCCCTGGCAGATCCGCCGGACGATCGCCACCGAGACCGCGATGATCTCCCTGCTCGCGGGCCTGGTCGGCGTGTTTCCCGGGACGCTGCTCGCCCGCTGGTGGTTCGACACCATGGTCGGCCGCGGCATGATCGAGGACGGCGTCACCCTCGCCGTCGGCCCGGTCCCGATGCTGGTCGCGGTCGGCGCGGGCCTGCTGTCCGCGCTGCTCGCCGGCCTGATGGCGGCGCGGGCCAGTGCGCGGACCAAGCCGACCGAGGCGCTGGGCGAGGCGGGTGTCGAGCGGGCCCGCGTCGGCTGGGTCCGGCTGGTCCTGGGCCTCGCCGCGCTGGCCGGCGGCGGCGTACTCTCCGGCATCGCCATGAAGGCCACCGGAGACCAGGCCGTCGGCGCGGCGGGCGGCGTGATCATGCTGTTCATGCTCGGCGTCGGACTGCTCGGCCCGCTGATCGCCCACCTGTTCGTGTACGCGACCGGATTCCTCCTGCGCCTGTTCGGCGCCCCGGGCCGGCTCGCCTTCGACAACGCCCGCGCCAACTCGCGCCGGCTCGCCTCGGCGATCACCCCGATCACCCTCACGGTCGCCTTCGCGACCACGCTGATGTTCATGTTCGCCGCGCAGGACCACTACAGCGAGAAGCAGTCCAAGGCCGCGTTGACCGCCGACCGGGTGATCGGCGGACCCGGATTCCCGGCCGGCACCACGAGCGAGGTCGCCCGCGTGCCCGGGGTCGCCGCGGTGACCTCGGTTCTGACCACCAACGTGGTCATGGCCGGCTCCGACGAGTTGCGGAAGTATTCGACCCAGGCCGTCGGCGGCACCGACACCGACCTGGCCCGCGTGCTCGACCTCGGGGTACGCGCGGGCGACACCCACGCGCTGCGCCCCGGCGCCGCGCAGCCGCCCGGCGGCGCGGTGGCGATGGACCGGCTCACCGCCGACGCGGTCGAGGCCCGGCTCGGCAAGCCGATCGAGATCCGCCTCGGCGACGGCACCCGGATCAAGCCGACCCTGGTCGCCACCTACGACCGCGGCCTCGGCACCGCCGCCGTCACCCTCCCGCGCGCCACCGTGGAACACCACGTCGACGCCGCCCTGGACACCCGCCTGCTGGTACGCCTCGCCGACCGGGCCGACCCGGCCGCGGTGGACGCGGCCCTCGCCGAGGTCGCCCGACGCCACCCCGACACCCGGATCTCCGACCGGGCCGGCTACGCCGCGGAACGCGACCGGGACCTCGAGACCAACAAGTGGACCAACCAGGTGATGCTGGTCATCCTCGCGGGCTTCGCGACCATCGCCGCGGTCAACACGATGATCGTGTCCACCGCCGCCCGGCGTCGCGAACTCGGCCTGATGCGGATGATCGGCAGCACCCGCACCCAGGTCCGCGCGGTCGTGCGCGGCGAGGCCGCCCTGGTCGGGGTGATCGGTCTCGCCCTCGGCCTGACCATCGCGATGATCACCCTCGTCCCGTTCGGCAAGGGCGCGTTCGGCGAGAGCACTCCCTACGTGCCGATCCCGCTGCTCCTGGGAATCAGCGCCGCCGCGCTGCTCCTGGCACCGCTGTCGGTCGCCCCGATCACCCGACGGCTGCTGCGCGTCGAACCCATCGACGCGGTGGGCGCGAAGGAGTAGCCGGGGGAGCACACACCGGGTGCCGGAAAGCGGGTGCCGGACATCGGGTGATGGGGAGCGCCGAGTCCGGCGCTCCCCATCACCCGTTCCGCACCGTGCGCCCCACCGCCCCCACCCGCTTGACCGTGCGGATGATCGGCGCCGTCTCCACCGCGTCGATGCCCGGCAGCGCGCCGATCCGGTCGGCGAGGTAGTCGTACAGCGCCTCGTCGCCGGCGCACAGGACCGTGGCGTACAGGTTGGTACGGCCCGTGGTCGCCGCCGCGTAGGCCACCTCGGGGTGGTCGGCCAGCGCGGCGCCGGTGGCGGCCAGATACGCGGGCCGGACCGACATCCACATCGTGGTCGCGGTCGGATTGCCCAGCGGGCGCTCGTCCACCTCCAGGTCGAAGAACAACGCGCCGGCCCCGCGCAACTGTGCGATCCGGCGGCGCACCGTGGACTCGTGTCGGCGGACCTCGACGGCGAGCGCGGCGTGCGACGCGCGCCCGTCCCGGCCCAGCGCGGCGACCAGGGCGTGGTCGAGCTCGCCCAGTTCCACCGCCTCGGCCCAGGTGGTCGGCGGCGGGAACCCGGGGGCGAGCGCGTCCTGCTGGGCCCGGTCCAGGGCCGGTCGGCCGAGCACCCACGCGGGGCCGTCCCAGGAGGAGGGGCCGCCCTTGAACATGCGCAACAACCGATGCGCGCTGATCGAGAGCACCCGCCGGGCGGCCGGGATCCGGTCCAGGAGCAGCGCGTCGCGATCCGCGTCGTCGGCGCCGGCCGCGACCAGGTGGCAGATGATCTCCGTACCGCCCGAGGCCAGCCGGACCCAGCGGGTGTCCTCCCGCTCGGCCAACGCCCGGGCCAGGCCGAGCGCCGCGCTGGGCACGCACCGCAGCCGCAGCAGCCACACGGCCTGTCCCACCGGGCGGGGATTGAGCCGCCCGACCACCCGCAGCCCGGCCGTCTCGCGCAGCCGCGCGTAGTGCCGGGCGACCATCTGGTCGGAGACGCCGAGCACCGAGGCGATTCGGCGCAGCGGCGCCCGTCCGTCGATTCCGAGTGCATGGATCAGCTGCAGATCGAGGTATTCCACGCATCCGGAGTCTATCCTCGGCGAAATCCGGCGTTCGCGAGCATGCTCGTTGCCGCCGCCCTCGACCGCTTCGGATCCTCGTCCCCATGAGCGCTTTCACGGATCTGCGGCACTACATCGAGCATCTGACCGAAACCCTCGGCTCCGACGAGGTCCGCCGCGTGGACGGCGCGGACCGGGACGCGGACATCGGCGGGATCACCGAGCTGATGGCGGAACGCGAGGGGCCCGCGCTGCTGTTCGACAACATCCCGGGATTCCCGCCCGGGTACCGGGTGTTCACCAATTTCATGGGCACGGCGGCGCGGACCGCGGTGGCCCTGGGACTGGCGCCGGACACCCCCAAGCTGGACATCGTCCGGGCCTGGAAGGACCTGGCCGGGCGGCTGGAGCCGATCCCGCCGGTGCGGGTGGAGACCGGCGCGGTGCTGGAGAACGTGCTGGTCGGCGACGACGTCGACCTCGGCGTCTTCCCCACGCCGCGCTGGCACGACGGCGACGGCGGTCGCTACATCGGCACGGCGTGCATGGTGATCACGCGCGACCCGGACACCGGCTGGGTCAACATCGGCACCTATCGGGCCTGCGTCCAGGGACGGGATCGGTTGTCCCTGTGGATGCTGGGCAATCGGCACGCCCTGGCCATCGCGCGCAAGTACTGGGCGCGCGGGCGGACCTGTCCGATCGCCGTGGTGGTGGGCCAGGACCCGATCCTGTCCACCGCGGCGGCGATGGCGGCACCCGCCGGGATGTCGGAGTACGACCTGGCCGGCGGGCTGCGCGGGCGTGGTGTGGAGGTGCTGCTGCCGCCGGGCAGCGAACTGCCCGTCCCGGCGCACGCGGAGATCGTGATCGAGGGCGAACTGCCACCGGTCGAGGAGGAGTCGGTCCTGGAGGGTCCGTTCGGCGAGTGGACCGGCTACTACACCCACTCGGGTCAGGAGACCGTGGTGCGGGTGACCCGGATCCTGCACCGCGACGATCCGATCATCCTCGGCGCGCCGCCGATGTTGCCGACCGTGCCGGCCGGCGACCAGGCGGTTCCGCTCTACTCGGCCTCGGTGACGTGGGAGCACCTGGAGGCGTCCGGCGTCCAGAACGTCAAGGGCGTGTGGGCGTACGCCCGGCAGTTGATGATGGTCGTCTCGATCGAGCAGACCGGTGCGGGCGACGCGATGCACGCGCTGTTCGCCGCGCTGGGCCGCAAGCGCACCGGCGGCATGGAGCGCTACTTCGTGGTGGTCGACGAGGACATCGACATCACCGACATCAACCACGTGTTGTGGGCGATGTTCACCCGGGTCGACCCGAAGGAGTCGATCCAGGTGCTGCGCGCCCCGACCACCGCGATCGACCCGCGCCTGGCGCCGGAGCGGCGGGAGGCGGGGGATCTGTCGATGGGCGTCGTGCTGATCGACGCGTGCAAACCCTTCGCCTGGAAGGACCGGTTCCCGGCGGCGAATCGCTTCGACGAGGCGACCCGCGAGGCACTGCGTGGGCGCTGGAAGGGAGTCCTGCCCCTGTGACCGGCGCTCCGACTCCTCGGGAGCCCGCCGTGTCGACCGTTGCCCCCACCCGCCTCGTCGTCGGGATCACCGGCGCCACCGGCGCGCCGATCGCCGTTCGCCTGCTGGAGGTCCTGCGTGAACTGCCGCGGGTGGAGACCCATCTCGTGCTCAGCCCCTGGGGTCGCACCACGATCGGGGTGGAGACCCCGTACCCGGTGCGCAAGGTCGTCGAACTCGCCGATGTCACACACCGGTTCGGCGAGTTGGGGGCGACCGTCTCGTCCGGGTCGTATCCGGTGTCGGGCATGGTCGTGGTCCCGTGCAGCATGAAGACGCTGGCGGCGATCCGGCACGGCCTCGCCGACAATCTGATCACCCGAGCGGCCGATGTCACGCTCAAGGAGCGCCGACCGCTGGTCCTGGTGCCCCGGGAGACGCCGTTGAGCGAGATCCATCTGGAGAACATGCTCGCCCTGGCCCGGATGGGTGCGCGGATCGTGCCGCCGATGCCGGCGTTCTACGACAACCCGGGCAGTGTCGCCGACATCGTCGACCACATCGTGATGCGGCTGCTGGACCAACTGGGGTTGCCCCCGGGGGAGACGGATCTCGCCGAGCGGTGGCCGGGTCTCGGCGACGTGCGAGGTCGGGACTGACCCGGGGGGCGGCGAGGTACGGGCACTCCTCGCCGCCCCCGGACGGTCAGCGGAAGACGCCGGTGTGGCCGAGCGAGTAGCGGCCCGGCTGCGGGTAGACGCACAGGCCGTGCGGGCCCACGCCGACCGGGATCCGGGCGAGCAGTTTGCCGTCGGTGGTGTCGATCGCGTACACCTCCGCGTTGTAGCGCCCGCTGAGCCACAACACCTTGCCGTCGGCGGACACCCCGCCCATGTCCGGGCTGCCGCCGCCGGGGAGTTCCCACTTGGCGGTCAGCGCGCCGGTGGCGAAGTCGAGGACCGAGATCGAGCCCTCGCCCCGGTTGGAGATGTACAGGCTCTTCGAGTCGCGGCTGGGGTACAGGCCGTGCGCGCCCTTGCCGGTGCGCAGCCGGGTCGGGGTGCCGAAGGTGTCGCCGTCGAGCACCCACACGCCGTCGGCCATCATGTCGGCGATGTACCAGGTCTTGCCGTCGGGGGAGATCTTGACGTCCTGCGGCATCGAGCCCGACAGCGGGATCTTCTGCTTGGCCACCACCTTCATCTCGGCGGTGTCGACCTTGAGCAGTTCGCCGGAGAACTCGCAGGAGACGATGAAGTACTTGCCGTCGGGGGAGAAGTCCGCGTGGTTGACGCCCGCGCACTGACTGGGCTCCGCCTTGACCACGGCCATCGTGTGCGCGTCGCGGAAGACCAACTGGCGGTCCATCGAGGCCATCACGACCGCGTACTTGCCGTCCGGGGTGAAGTAGAGGTTGTACGGGTCGTCCACCGGCACCGGCGTGCCGACCTTGCCGGTGGCCGGGTCGAGCGGGGTGAGTGTGTCGCCGAGGTCGTTGTTGACCCACAACGTCTTCAAGTCCCAGGAGGGCACCACGTGTTGCGGCTGGTGGCCGACCTTGATCGTCTCGATCACCTTGTAGGTGGCCGGGTCGATCACGCTCACCGTGTTCGACTCGGTGTTGGGTACGTACACCCGCGACGGGAAGCCCTTGACCGCGTCGGCGAGCATGCCGGGGCGGTCGGCGGCGTACAGGTCGTGCGGGTCCAGCGGCGGCGGCATGCCCGGGAGCAGGTTGGCCGGTACGGGGGCCGGCTGAGCGGGGACCGGAGCGGCCTCCACCGGTGCGGCCGAGGACTTGACCGGGGCGGGATTCGCCGTGGTGTCCGTCGACGACGCGCACGCGGCGGAGCCGACCAGACAGCAGCCGGCCAGGAACAGCGCGGTGCGGCCGGGGCGGCGGCGGGTGGGGGAGAGGTGAGTGGTCATCAGGTGACGAGCTCCGACATCGTGACCGCCCGCAGTCCGCGGGTGCGTAGGCCGTCGAGGATGGCGGGCATCGCGGCTACGGTGCCCGGGTGTCCGAAGTGCAGGCTGACCACCGAACCGGGTCGCACGTTGTCGAGCACGGTGCGGGTGACGGCGGTGGGGCCGGGGTCGGTGAAATCCAGTGAGTCCAGGTCGTAGCCCAGGCAGTGGGCGTATCCGGCGCGCCGGGCCTGGGCGGAGACGACGGGGGTGCAGTCCTCGGCCCGGGAGGGCCGGAACCAGCGTCCGATCGAGCCGGTGAGCCGCCTGAGTCGGTCGGCGCAGTCGGTGATCTCGGCGTAGGTGCGTTCGGCGGACATCGTGGAGATGTCGCCGTGGTTCATCGTGTGGTTGCCCAGTTCGTGCCCACCGGCCAACACCCGTCCGGCCATGCGCGGTTGTTCGTCCAGCCACGACCCCACGGCCAGGACCGTCCCGCGCGCCCCGGCCGCCTCCAGGAGGCCGAGCAGCGAGTCGGCGCTCTCCGCGCTGCCCTGACCGTGGAAGGTCAGCGCCACGCCCGGCCGATCGGGCGGGCCGGAGGCGACGTGGAACGGCAGGTCGGCGGGCAGCGGCGGCGGTTCGGCGCCGGCGCTCGGGCCGGAAGATCCGCTCGGAGCGGGGGTGTTGCCGCCGGGCGCGGCGGCGGGGGTGCGGATCGCCGAGGGGTGGGAGTCGTCGCCGCAGCCGCTCACGGCCGCACCGAGCGCGGCCGCTCCGGCGAGACGTCGAAGCACGCTTCGGCGATCCAGAGGCATCACCCTCGCGACCTTACGGGCCGAAACCGGGAACGAACGGTATGTACACGCTCGATTACCGTACGTGTCGCGGGGTGGGTGTGCGGTGGGTGGGTGGAGCGTGTGGCGGGTGCGCGGTAGGCGTGCGATGGGCGTGCGGCGGGGGCGGCGCCCGGCCGGAGCGCTCCGTGCGTCGCCGCCGGCCGGGCCGCGTACCGGACCCGGACCCGAGGTGGACGGCCTCGGGGCGGGTGGGTCCGGCGGACGATCAGTGGTGCGGCCGGAGGCCGACACCCACGCCGTTGCCGGTCGGCACGCACACGTGGTTGTCGAACCTGCCGCGGTCGCCGGTCACCCGCTCGGTGACCGCCTTGCCGTGGTTGTCGTGGGTCGGGTACCAGGTCCGATGTTCCCGGCGGGGCTTGTGGTCGCGGTTGTTCGAACGGTTCGGTGCCGGCTCGGTGTCGGCCGGGCGGCTCGGTGCCGCGGGGGTGTCGCGCTCGGCGGCGTGGGCCCGGGTCACCACGGCCCCGAATCGCCGAGCGCGGCCGTCGTGGCGAGCACGGCGACCGCCGTGCGCGCAGGCATCTTCATCGCTGGGTCCTCTTCTCTCGGTGCGGGCCGCACACCCCACGCGGCGGCGCCGCAGTCGCTCGCGGAGGGCGGGCAGGCCCTCCGGGGCCGGGCCTACCCAGGTGAACGCCCGGGACGACTTCGGAGCGTGAATGCCACTCCGATGGCGTAACGGGTTCGTCGGGCGGTCCGGTACCGGGGGGTTCGAGCGGGGGTTCGAGCGCGTGGGCGGGACACGCTAGGGTCCGGCGATGCGCATGTATCTCTCGTCGTTTCGGCTCGGTGAACACCCGGACCGGCTGGTCGCGTTGCTGGGTGGGGTGGATGGTGCCGGTGCGGGAGGCGTGCCGATCGCGGTGATCGCCAACGCGATCGACGACCGGCCGGCCGAGGTGCGGGCCGCCTGCGTCGGCTCCGAGTTCGTCGCGCTGCGCGAGCTGGGACTGCGTCCGACCGAGGTCGACCTGCGGACGTTCTTCGACCGGCCGCCGGGCGAAGTCGCCGCCGCGCTGGCCGGGTTCCCGGCCGTCTGGGTGCGCGGCGGCAACGTGTTCCTGCTGCGCCACGCGCTCGCCCGCAGCGGTGCGGACGGTGTCCTGGTCGATCTGCTGCGGCGCGACGCGGTGGTCTACGGCGGGTACAGCGCGGGCGCCTGTGTGCTCGCGCCCGACCTGCGCGGCCTGGAGCGCTGCGACGACGCGGACGCGGTGACCGAGGTGTACGGCCGGCCGGTGCGGTGGGACGGGTTGGGCGTGCTGGACCACGCCGTCGTCCCGCACGTGGACTCCCCGGACCACCCCGAGTCGGCTCTGCTCGCCGCGGTCGTGGCCGATTACCGTGCCCGGGGTGTACCGCATCGCACGTTGCGGGACGGGCAGGTGCTGCTGGTCGACGGGGAACGGACGACCGTCGTGTGAGGCGGCGGGCCCACGCGGTGACCCGCCTCGGGGCGCGCGCCGCGACCCGTGCCCCTGCTACGCCGCGCCCGAGAGCGCCCCGTCGTACGCGCGCAGCACGTTCAGCGCGTCGACGGTGATCGCCGGGCGGGCCTCGGCGCGCACCGTGGGCGACCACTCCGCCCAGCGCAGCGGCCAGCCGCCGTCCTCCTCCTGCGCGGCGGCCAGTGCGCGCAGGCCCCGGCGCAGTTCGGCGTCGGTGAACCACGCGCGGGCCGTGCTCTCGGGGTTCGGCGCGAAGTCGTGCGGCAGGTGGTACTCGCCGACGGCGTACCCCGGGGCGAGCCGGGCCTGCTCCGGATGGGCCGGGTCGAGCAGCACCAGCCGCTGTTCGCGCACCAGTTCGCCCAGTCGGCGAGCCTGCGTCCGGGCCCACCGCCGGTCCGGGACGCCGTCGAGGAAGGTCACCGCCGCCTCGACCTCGTAGGGGTGGGTGGTCCGCAACCGCTCGACGGCGGTGCGGCAGAACTCGGTCGCGGCCGGCAGCCACGGGTGTTCGACCCCGGCGCGCAGCAGCGGGCCGACGATCCAGCCGGTCGGGATCAGTCCCGGGACCGGCGGGTCCGGCACGATCAGCCACGGCGGGTGCGGGTAGTCGCGCAGCCCGGGCAGGGCCGGCGGCACCCCGCCCGCGTCGCCGGCCACGTCCGCCAGCCAGTCGCACAGGCGGGTCGTGTCCGGGCCGTGCAGCGCGTCCGCCTCGGCCAGGATCGGCATGGTGGTGCGCAGCGTGGCCGGTTGCGGCTCGGGTCCGCGCACGTCGGGCTCCAAGCCGTACGCGTAGGCACCCTCGGGGGTGCGATATCCGGCCAGGGCGGCGAGCAGTCCGGCCCGATCGGGCTCGGTCCGCGCCGTGCGCCCGCCGCCGGCCCCCGGCTCGGCCGGCTTGCCGGTGCCGAACAGGTAGGCGAATCGGCGCTGTTCCAGTACTCGGCCCGAGGCCCACAGGAAACGTTCGGCCCGGTCGATCGTGTCGTTCGTGATCCACTCCATGGTTCGACGCTAGGCGCCCGGACGGGTCGGGTATTGAACGAATCGGACATCGGCGTGCCGCCGGCCCGCCGCGTGGCCGGGGCGTGTCGGGACGTGGGCCCGGTGATGACGGTTGGTGGAATTTGCCCGTGCGGGGGTTGGCCCGCGCCCGTTCCGCCGGCCACGGTGGGCAGGTCGGACTCACCCATCTCGTTCGGGGGATTGCTCGTGTTCGCTCGATCTCGTACCCATCGTCCGCGTCGATTCGTGCTGACCGGGGCGGTGCTCGCCGCCGCGGCGGGACTGGCCGGCCCGGCCTCGGCGGCGCGGGCGGCCGAGCCCGCCGATGCGGCCGCGGCGACCACGGGAGCGCACGGCACCCTCTCGGTGCACCGCGACGGCCGCCCCGCGGTGGTCCCCTTCCGGACCGGGCGCGACGGCGAGGCGCTGGTGACGCTGACCGTGGCGGCGCCGGGCGTGGACTGGGGCAAGGCGGGCGCGGAGTCGGCGGTGGTGCAACTGTTCGTGGACGGCCGGTCCGCCGGTGACGTGGTGGTCTTCGGCGCCACGCCCACCGAGCGCAGCTTCGCCCTGGGCGCGCTGCGCAAGGGGCGGCACGAGCTGAGCATCCGCTTCGCGGCCGACCGGTCGTCGCCGGCCGGGTCGGTGGTGCGCGTCTCCCGGCTGCGGACGCGGACGATCGCGACGGGGGACCGGGAGCACGCGGTCGCCGCGAACGCACCGGTCCTGTACGGCCGGAACATCCCGGGCGCGCCGGGCGGCGCGACCGGTCCGTTCCAGAACGCGGTCACCGACACCCCGGTGCTGGCCTGGTACCAGGAGGCCCCGGCGGCGACCGCCGGGAACCGGGTGTTGACCTACACGATCGTGTGGAGCAACGAGGACGGCGGCACGTCGACGCCGGCGCTGATGGCCCGCTGGGGCCGGACCACCGACATCGAGTGGGCGTACCGGGTCGAGGTGGACCGGCAGGGTCGGGCGGTGCCGGGCACGGCGTTCTTCCAGTCGCCGAACCACGGCACGACGCCGTTCGCCGGACGCTACGAGGACGGCCATCCGCTGTTGCAGACCTGCACGTCGAACAACAACCTGTGCGACGTGGTGGACGACCCGATGCGGTTCGCGCCGGCGGCGGTGGAGCGGTTGGCGGACCCGACCCGGACCGCGCGCGAGGAGATGGTGGACCGGCACCCGTGGGTGTATCCGGTGATGGTCCGGGAGATGCGGCGCGAGGGCCGGGTGGTGGCCGACCCGCCGGCCGACACCACCACGCTGATCGCCGACCCGACGGACTACCTGTACGCGGTGGTCCGCAAGACCACGTCGGCGCCGCCGGCGGGCGCGGCCGGGTGGAACGGGGTCGCGCTGGGCGTGCGGGTCAAGGGGGACCCGACGCTGTACCGCTCGGACCGCGGGCGGGTGGACTGGTCGTTGCAGCGCGACGATCCGGCGGCGACGACCGTACGGCTGCCGCACGGGACGCAGGCGTCGGACATCGTCGAGGTGGTGGCGATCCGTACCGTCGCGGGTGTCGACCCGGGCAGCACGATAACCGTGAACGGGATCAACCGGGCGTTCCTGCTCGGTCGGGACGACCGACCCGGGCGGGCAGTGCCGGTCCACCCGAAGTCGGTAACGCTGACCGCGGCGGCGCCGGAGGCGGTGTTGTACCGCCGGTGATCCCGATCCCGGGGGAGACCGGGCCGGCGGCGCCATATCGCCGGGTCCCGGGAACACCGGGTTCCGGCCGGGCTTGATGAGGTGTTCTCAAGCCGCGGCCGGACGCCGGTGCCGCGCTCCGCGACGGGCGCGGCACCGGGAACCCCGGGCGCCGGACGGGATTCGATCCCGTCCGGCGCCCGGCGCGCACCTGCCGCGGGTCGGCGGCGGCTCGGGTGCGAAGTGGCGCTCGTGGGCGCGCCGTTCCGGCTCCGTGGCGCCGATTCGCCGCTTCTTCGCTTCTTCTTCGTCCGGGCGCCACGAGCCGCCTCCCCGCGCATCATGTGGCGCGGGACAGGGTGTGGGCGTCGACGGTCGAGGGCCGCCGAACGAAGCGAGAAGGAGACGTCCATGTCCGGATGGAAGACCGTCACGGCCGCGATCCTGGCCGGGGCGGCGGTCGTTGCCGCGCCGGGAGTGGCCGCCGCGGCGGACCGCCACGGGAATCACCACAGGACCTTCGACCTACAGGCGCACCGCGGCGGTCTCGGGCTGACCGTGGAGAGCACCATCGCGTCCTTCGCCAAGGGCCTGGACCTGGGGGTCTCCACGCTCGAACTGGACGTCCAGATCACCGAGGACGGCCGGGCCGTGGTCACCCACGACCGCAAGGTCGACGGCCGCAAGTGTGCCGACACCGGTCCCGCGCGGGCCGGCGACCCGGAGTTCCCCTACGTCGGGAAGTACGTCAACACGCTCTCCCTCGCCCAGGTCCGCACCCTCGACTGCGGGTCGCGGCAGTTCCCGGGCTTCCCCGGCCAGGCCACCTCGCCCGGCGCCCGAATGCCGCTGCTCTCCGAGGTGTTCGACCTGGTCAACCGGCGGCACGCGCGCGGTGTGAAGCTCAACGTGGAGACCAAGGTCGAGGCGGGCGCGCCGAACGAGACGGCGCCGCGCGAGCAGTTCGTCCGGACGGTGGCCGCTGAGGTGCGCCGGGCCGGGCTGTTGCGCCAGGTCACCATCCAAAGCTTCGACTGGGGCTCGCTGATGAGGATGCGTCGGATCGAACCCCGGTTGCCGCTGGTCGCGTTGACCAACTACGACTTCCTCCAGGTCGGCAGGCCCGGCGCCTCGCCCTGGCTGGGCGGCCTGGACATCGACGACTTCGGCGGCGACCCGCTGCGGGCGATCGCGTCGTTCGGCGCGACCTCGTTCTCCCCGGTGCACGGCTTCCCGCAGGACGGCAAGGTGGGCGACCCGAACTACCGTCCCTACGTGACCCGGGCGATGGTCGACGAGGCGCACCGACTGGGCATCGAGGTGGTGCCGTGGACCATCGACGACCCGGCCACCATGGCGAAGCTGATGGACGACGGCGTGGACGGTCTGATCACCGATTATCCCGACCGGCTGCGGGAGTTGATGGCGGCGCGCGGCCTGCCGCTGCCGAAGCGCTACCCCGCGCGGGGCTGACGCCGGGGAGGCGCCGTTCGCTCGGTGCGCGGCGGACACCGCGCGTGCGGCGGACGGCGCGTGCCGGCGGACACGGAACAGGGCCGGGCCCGTCGACGCGTGGTCGACGGGCCCGGCCCTGGAACTTCCCGGTTGTGCTCGGATCAGAGGTTGACGCCGTGCGCGCGCAGGTAGGTGACGGGGTTGATGCCGCTGCCGTAGTTCGGGGTGGTGCGGATCTCGAAGTGCAGGTGCGGGCCGGTCACGTTGCCGGTCGCGCCCGAGAGGCCGATCTGCTGGCCGGTGCTCACCGTCTGGCCGGCGCGGACGCCGATGCTGGACAGGTGGGCGTACTGCGAGTACTTGCCGTCCGCGTGCTTGATGACGACCTCGTTGCCGTAGGCACCACCGTTGCCGGCGCTGACCACGGTGCCCGAGGTGATGGCCTTGACCGAGGTGCCGGTGCCGACCACGAAGTCCTGGCCGGTGTGGCTGCCGCTGGACCACATGGAGCCACCGGTGCCGAACGCGGTGCCCAGAGAGCCGTTCACCGGAGCGACGTAGCCCGAGGAGTTGACCGCGGTGCTGCCGGACTTGGCCGAGGAGTCCTTGGCCACGACGGGGGCCTTCTCCTTGGTCACGGGCTTGGGCGCGACCTTGACCGACACGGAGGGCTTGGCCTCGGTCTTGGTCTCGGTCTCGACCTTGGTCTCGACCTTGGCCTCGGCCTTCGGCGCGGCCTCGGTCTTGGTGGCGGCCGCGGCCTTGCCGGAGAGCGAGAGCTTCTGGCCGACCAGGATCAGGTTGGGGTTGCCGCCGATGACGGACTTGTTGTCGGTGTACAGCTTGTGCCAGCCGCCCTCGACGTCCTTGGCCGCGGCGATCTTGGACAGGGTGTCGCCCTTGACCACGGAGTAGGTGGTGGTCGTGGTCGTGGCCGTGGTCTCGGCGGCCGGGACGACCTCGATCTTCGGGGCCTTCGGGGCCGGCGCGGCCTCGACCGGCTTCTCGGCGACCTTCGGGGCGACCTTGACGGTGCTCTTGGTCGAGCCCGACTTGGCGTTGGGGGAGACGGCCGGAGCGGCGCCGCCACGGGTCAGGCCCGCGGGGCCCGAGGTGTTCGGCCACGCGCCGGGACCCTGTACGGCGAGAACCTTCTCCGCGATGGCGATCTGCTGGTCCTTGGTGGCCAGGTCCGCACGCGGGGCGTACTGCTGACCGCCGAACTCGTTCCAGGTGCTCTGGGTGAACTGCAGGCCACCGTAGAAACCGTTGCCGGTGTTGATGTGCCAGTTGCCGGAGCTCTCGCCCATGGCGACCTTGTCCCAGACGGAGACCGGGGCGGCGGTGGCGGAGGTGGCGAAGCCGGTGATCAGCGGGGCGGCGACGATGGCGCCGGCCATGCCGAGGGTGAGCGCGAGACGCGTGTTCTTGGGCTTGCGGGCAGGGGTGATGAACGACTGCACGAAGATTTTCCTTCTCCCACGCCTACGAAGTGAGCTGTCGGATTCGGGCTGGAGAGTCTCGCCCGGCCGGCGTCGACTCCTCGGGTGTCGAGGAGACGGGCACGGCTTCACCCCAAGCCGTCGTTATCGGATGTCCGCGACATGCGGACGCCCGGGACGGCATTCCACTTGGTTCCCCCGCTCCTGCCTTTCGGGTTTCGTACCGTGGCCTCTCCGGCGGCAGGATTCGGCGAACCGGGAGACACATTCCGCCGAACACCGGACCGGTGCGGCGAAGCACCAAGCTACGCATACACCCGACTCGGATCCAAACATCACGTTTCGCCGAAACCGAAGATTCGGGTCGGAAGGGTGGAATTCCGGGACCGAAAGTCCCGAAGCGTCCACGCATTGTGCCCGGGACGTTCACCGAGGGGTGATGTCGAAAACGCGTGGAGTGAGAATCGTGGAAACTCGGTTCACGGTGCGTGCGAGTTCCTGACAATCGGTGCGCGGAATGTGACGTGCGCCACGTGATTTGTCGGAAACGGCGGTCTCGGACCGGTGAAAACGGGGCGAAACCGGGGCCGACCTGGCCATTCGTGGGATGCGACGACGGCGAAGGCGCGTGTGGTCGCGGTGTTGGTGTTCGACGGGATGGTTCGTTCGAACCGCGTGTCGCGGTGAGGGTCTCCGGTCTGGCTCACTCAAAATTGGGTGATTTGCCCTGATATGAACCGTGGATGTGCGCCGAGTATTCACACCGGGACCCTGCGTGTGGTCGAGGCGGGCGGGGAGGTGTCGCCCGCCCTGGTGGCCGCGCCGCGTCGCGTCGCCCGCACGCGCGTGGCGCGCGGTGGGCGGGGTGGGGGCGGCCGGCCCGCGTCGTCCTGGAGCGCCGGACGGGTCGGATGTGCGTTCGCGCCCGTCGCGACGTGCGCCACGCCGCCTGCGGCCCGCGGCAGCATCGGCGCGCGATCGACGATCCGGCCGCACCGCGTTCGGGCGTCGCGTGCGGGTGCGCGGCGGGTCGGGGTGGGCGTCTCGGGCCGGGTACGGCGTACGCGGCTCCCCCCGTGTGGAGTCGCGTACGCCGAACTCGGCCCGAGACGGCCGGTGTTCGTGCCTGCGGCGGTCAGCGCGTCCGGGCGCCGCCATCGGGTTTGGTGAGGAATTCGGCGAGATGTACCGCGCGTACGCGCGACTTGCGGCGCCGCAGGCCGGTGCGGAGTTGGCGCAGGCAGCCCGGGTTGACCGCGACCACGACGTCGGCGCCACCGGCCTCGATCGCGTCCAGCTTGCGGTCGAGGATGCGGCGGGATTCGATCGGGCGCAGGAGGGAGTGGGTGCCGGCCGCGCCGCAGCACTCGTTCGCGCCCGGGGTTTCCACGAAGTCGGCCACCGCGGACAGGATTTCGCGGGGTTCGCGCCATACGCCGAGGCCGTTGCGCAGGTGGCAGGAGTCCTGGAGGGTGACCCTGACCCGGCGGCCGGCCACCCGGCGTTCGGGGAGGGCCGAGACGTCGACCACCTCGGACAGTTCGGCGACCCGGTCGCGGCCGATGACGTCGGCCAGGTGCGCGGCACAACCGCCGGAGGTGGTGACGATCCGGCCGGGAAGGCGTTCGCCGAGGCGGCGGGCGAGGGCCCGGCCCTTGGTCGACTCGCCGTTGTGCGCGTGCAGCGCTCCGCAGCAGCCCTGGTCGTCGGGCACCTTCAGGCCCGGCAGCAGGGTACGGGCCGCGCGGGAGACGTTGGGGAACATGGCGCGTTCGAAGCAGCCGAGCATGAGGGAGGCACCGGTGCCGGCGGGTGGCGTGGGTTGTGCGGGTTGCTTCGGTGTTCCGGGTGTGGCCGGACGGGTTGCCTTGTCGATGCCGCGCCCGGCCGGTAGGACGAAGCGGCCCCAGCCCATTGCGCGGACCACCGGCGGCAGGCTCGCCACGATCGTCAACAGCCGGGCCAGTGGCGGCCGGTGTCTGCCGCGCCACTGGTGGTCGCGCCACTGTTCCAACAAGGAGCCGTACGGGACGCCCGCCGGGCACACCGGTTCGCAGGCGCGGCAGCCCAGGCACGCGGAGGACTGTTCCAGCAGGGTCGGGTCGTCGGCGTCCAGGCGACCGGTCTCCAGCGCGCGCATCAGGTTGATCCGGCCGCGCGGTGAGGACGCCTCGTCGCCGGTGGCGGCGTAGGTCGGACACGCGGGCAGGCAGAAGCCGCAGGAGATGCAGCGCGAGAGTTCCTCGGGATCGAACACACCGGTCATGAGCCGAGCTTTCCGGGATTGAGGATGCGGGCGGGATCGAAGGCCGACTTGATTCGGCTCAGCAATTGCATTTGGTCGTCGCCGAGTTGGGCGCGCAGGTGCGGCAACTTGGCCGCGCCGACGCCGTGTTCGCCGGTGATGGTGCCGCCGAGTTCGATCGCGGTGCGGAAGATGTCGTCGAAGGCGGCGTGCGCGCGCTCGATCGATTCGGTGTCGTTCGGGTCGGCCACCACGCAGGTGGGATGGAGGTTGCCGTCGCCCGCGTGGCCGAAGGTGGCGATGGTGACGGTGTGCCGGTCCGCGATGGCGTCGATCCGGTCGACCATCTCGGCGATCCTGGGGCGTGGCACGGTGGCGTCCTCGAGGATGGTCAGCGAGCCGAGTCGGGACAGCGCGGGCAGCGAACACCGGCGGGCGGTCAGCAGTGCCTCGGCGCCGGCCACGTCCTCGGCCAGGGTCCATTCGGTGGCGCCGGCCGCGTCGCACAACTCGGCCATGCGGTTCAGGTCGCGGCGGACCGCGTCGGACGTACCGTCGTCGCCGAACAGGAGCAGTGCGCCGGCGTCCCGGCGCAGGCCGAGGTCGGCGAAGTCCTCGACCGCGTTGACGCAGCTCCGGTCCAGGAATTCCAGGGTGGCCGGGACGATGCCGGCGGAGAGGATGTCGGCTACCGCGCGGCCGGCGTGGGCCAGGTCGGGAAAGTAGGCGATCCCGGTGCCGGTGTCGGCCGGGGCGGGCAGCAGGGCCATGGTGATCTCGGTGATCACGGCGAGGGTGCCCTCGGAGCCGGTGAGCAGACGGGTGAGGTCGTAGCCGGCCACGTCCTTCCAGAGCCGGCCGCCGGTGCGGATCACCTCGCCGGTGGGCAGCACCGCTTCCAGGCCCAGCACGTAATTGCGGGTGACGCCGTACTTGAGGCCGCGCAGCCCGCCCGCGCACGTGGCCACGTTGCCGCCGACGGTGGAGACCGTGCGGCTGCCCGGGTCGGGTGGGAAGAGCAGGCCGTGTGCGGTCGCGGCGTCGGCCAGGGCGGCGGTGGTCACGCCCGGTTCGACCACGGCGAGCAGTTCGGTGGGGCTGATCTCGCGGATTCGGTTCATCCGCGTGGTGACCAGGACGATGCCGCCGTTCAGGGCCACGGTGGCCGCGCACAGGTTGGAGCCGGCGCCCCGGGGGACGACCGGGACGCGGTGCTCGGTCGCCAGGCGCAGCACGGCGGCGACCTCGGCGGTGTCGGCCGGGAAGACCACGGCGTCCGGGAGCCGGTCGAACAGGGGGGTGGCGTCGCGGGCGTACGGCGTCAGGTCGCCGGTGGTGTGGCGGACGTGTTCGGCGCCGACGATCGCGCGCAGGCGGTCGAACAGGTCGGTGGACAGGGGCATCTTCCGTGCGTCTCCCTCGGGCGGGGGGCCGTCGTGATGGGGTGGGTTGGTGGTGGTCGCGTCGGCGGCGTGGTTCGGCAGGGCGGCCTGCGGCCGGCTCGTCCTCAAACGCCGGACGGGCTGAGAGGTGTTGCGGGCCCGGCTGGGATGGCTGCGGGCCTGCTGAGATGGGTTGCGGCCCGGGCCGGGATTGGCTTACGGCCGGGCTGGGAGGGGCTGGGGCCCGGGCTGGGATGGGCTGGGGTCCGGGCTGGGATGGGTTGCGGCCCCGGCTGGGATTGGGTTGCGCGGCCCGGGCTGGGGTGGGGTGCGGGACTGGTTGGGATTGGGTTGGGCCGGATGGGGTGGGTTGTGGGACTGGCTGGAGGGGCTGTGGGTTCGGGTGGGGTTGGGGGGCGGCTGGATTGTGGGTTGGGTGGGGTGGGCTGTGGGGTGTGGGGTGGGGGCCGACGTGGGTGCTACATGATTGCCAGTTGGCCGCCGTCCACGACCAGTTCGGTGCCGTGGATGAAGGCCGCGTCTTCCGAGGCCAGGAACGCGTAGGCGGCGGCCACGTCTTCGGGGCGGCCGGCGCGGGACAGGGGGATTCGGGTGGTGATGTAGGTGGATTCGAAGTCGGGGTCCGTCATTGCGCCTGCGATCGAGGCGTTGAGTGGTGTACGGATGTATCCGGGGCACAGGGTGTTCACCCGGATCCCGTACCGGCCCAGTTCCACCGCCATCGTCTTGCCGAGCAGGAGGACACCTCCCTTGGAGGCGTTGTAGTGCGCGTAGTCCTCCTCGCCCGCGATCCCGTTCGTGGACGACATGTTGACGATCACCCCGCCGCCGCCGCCGCGTTCGACCATGTGCCGGCCGACCGCCTGGCCGACCAGGAACATGCCGCGCAGGTTGACCGCGAGCATGCGGTCGAAGTGCTCGGGGGTGATCTCCAGGAACGGTTCGCGCCAGGCGATGCCGGCGTTGTTCGCGAGTACGTCGATGCCGCCGAGTTCGCGGACGGCGGCCTCGACGAGGGCGGTCACGTCCGGCTCGTGGCTGACGTCGACGGCGAGGCCGGAGACCTCGCCGAGCGGGCGCAGGTCGGCGACGGCCTCGTTGACCTCGGCCGGATCCAGGCCGCTCACCAGGACGCGGCACCCCTCTTCGAGGAAGCGCCGGGCGGCCGCGAGGCCGATGCCGCTGCTGCCGCCGCTGACGAGTACCCGCTTGCCGATGAGCCCGCGCATCGTTTCTCCTCCGTGACCGGTCGACGAGCCGGGACGTTATCAGCGATGCGCGGTACGGTCTATCATTCCATCAGACGGAATGCCATCCCATTAATGCCTTGTTCCCTAGGGGGGCCCTTGACCGGCAACAGCGATTCGCCCGTGATCAGCGTGGATCGAGCACTGCGGATCCTGATGCGGATGGGCGAAATGCCCCGAGGCATCGCCTTGGAGGAGCTTGCGAGTGATCTGGACATCCCGAAGAGCACGCTCCACCGGCTGCTCGGGGCGCTCAAGCACCGCGGGTTCGCCGCCCAGCCCGAGGTGAACGGCCCCTACTTCATCGGGAGCCAACTGCTGGCCACCGCGTTCCGCTTCCACGACGACATCGACCTGCGTTCGATGGTGCATCCGCTGCTCGCCGACCTGCGCCGGGTGACCGACGAGACGGTGCACGTGGCGATCCTGGACGCGGGCGAGGTGGTCTACCTGGACAAGGTCGAGGCGTCCGGCGCGATCAAGCTCTCGTCCGTGATCGGCGGACGGAATCCCGCGCACAGCACGGGAGTCGGCAAAGCGCTGCTGGCCTGGACGTATCCCACCGACGAGGCGTTGCGGGCCTGGGCGACGCCTCGGCTGCCGCTGCGGGCGGCGACTCGACACACGCTCACCTCGGTGCCGAAGCTGGCCGCCGAGCTGGACGAGGTGCGGCGTCGTGGTTGGGCCGCGGACCTGGAGGAGAACGAGTTGGGGCTGCGGTGTGTGGCGGTGCCGCTGTTCCTGGGGCGGTCGGCGCCGGCGGCCGCGATCAGCGTGACCGGGTTGAAGTCGCGGATGACGTCGGCGCGGATGACGGAGCTGGCCGAGGCGCTTCGCTCGCGCGTGGCCGAGTGGGCGGGATCGGCGACCTAGTTCGCGCCCCGAGATCGGCCCGGCGGCCGAGGCTGCGCCCCCGAGGCTTGGCTCGCGGCCAGGCCCGGCGGCCGAGGCCGTCCTCAAACGCCGGACGGGCTGAAGTCGGCCCCGGTCCCAGCTGCGCCCTGCCGATACGCGGGCGCCGCGCGGCGTCCTCAAACGCCGGACGGGCTGGGATCGGCGGGTCCCGGGTATGCCTGCGGGCGCGCAGGCGCGTGGCGTCCTCAAACGCCGGACGGGCTGGGGTTGCTCGGGTTTCGGGTGTGGCTGCGGGTGTGTGGTGTCCTCAAACGCCGGACGGGCTGGGGTTGCTCGGGTTTCGGGTGTGGCTGCGGATGCGTGGCGTCCTCAAACGCCGGACGGGTTGGGGCTGTCCGCGTTGCGGGGTGAGCGCGGATGTGTAGGTGTGGCCTGTCCTGACGTGGTGGATGGGTGGGGTTGCTCGATTCGGTGGCTTGGGTGCGGGGTGTTCTGAAGCGCTGGGCGGGCTTCGGGGCGTGGTTGCGGCGAGGTGGGTGTGACGGGTCCGCACGTGTCGGGTGGGCTGGGGTGTCGTGTGTGGGCTTGGTGGTTGGTTGTTCCGGTGGGGGTGGTGTTGGGCAACCTTCCTGTTTGGTGGGGGGATTGGGGCGGAGGGCGGGTTCGGCGGGGGCTCTTGACAGGTTTGGCGGGGCGTTGTTTTACTCGCTTCGCTACTTGGAATTGCGTTCCGCTAGACGGAACGACGGACAACGGGGAGCGGCATGAGATTGGCGACAGTCGACTGCGAGGGACGGGCAGTGGCCGTGGTCGAGCGGGACGGGGGGCTGTACCGGCTCGACGTGCCCGGTGGCGGGACGCTCGGGGCGCTGATCGCGGCCGGCCCCGAGGTGGTGCGGGCGGTGGTCGATGCCGCCGTCGAGCCGGTTCGGGCGACTCGCCACCTGGCGCCGTTGCGGCCGGGGAAGATCGTCGCCATCGGCCTGAACTACCTGGACCACATCCGCGAGGCCGGCGTGGAGCCGCCGGGCAACCCGCTGGTGTTCGCCAAGTTCCCGTCCAGCGTGATCGGCAGCGGCGATGCCATCGTCGTCGACGCCGAACTGACCAAGGACGTGGACTGGGAGGTCGAACTCGGCGTGGTGCTCGGCCGAACGCTGCGCAACGCGGACAAGGACGAGGCGATGGCGGCGATCGCCGGCTACACCGTCGCCAACGACGTCTCCGCCCGCGACCTCCAGTTCGGCGACGGCCAGTGGGTGCGTGGGAAGAGCCTGGATACGTTCTGCCCGCTGGGCCCGGTCCTGGTCACCCCCGACGAGGTGGCCGACCCGCAGGCGCTCGCGCTGCGCACCCGGGTCAACGGGCAACTCGTGCAGGACTCCTCGACCGCCGAAATGCTCTTCGGCGTCGCCGAGTTGTTGTCGTACTGCTCGCGGGCCTTCACCCTCGAACCCGGCGACCTGGTGCTCACCGGCACCCCCTGGGGTTGCGGCGCGTTCATGGACCCGCCGCGCCGGCTGGCACCGGGCGACGTGCTGGAGACCGAGATCGAGGGCATCGGCGTACTGGTCAACCCGGTCGTCGGCGCCGAGGCCCGACCGGGACGTTCGTGATCCTCGGCGGTTCCGTCCCCGGCGCGGGGGCGGGGCCGGTCCCGCTGTCGCCGCCGGCGGCCACACTCGGCGAGAGCCCGTGCTGGGACGTGCGCGGCGGCCGGCTACTGTGGGTGGACATCCCGGCGGGCCGGGTCCACTACCTGGTCCCCGACACCGACCTGCACGGCTGGTACGACATCGGCCGACCGGTGAGCGCGATCGTCCCGCGCGTGGTCGGCGGCTTCGGCCTCGCCGTGCGTGAGGGATTCGCCGTCCTGGAGCCGGACGGCACGGTCCGGATCGTCGCCCCCGTGGAGGCCGACCGACCCGGCAACCGGATGAACGACGGGGCCTGCGACCGGGCCGGCCGCTTCTTCGCCGGAACCAAGGCGGAGGACGACACCCCCGGCGCCGGCGCGCTCTACCGACTCGATCCGCCCGACACCGCCCACCCGAGCCGACCGCCGGTACTCGTCCGGGTGTTCGCCGACGTGACCAATTCCAACGGGATCGCCTGGAGCCCGGACGAGCGACTGGTCTACTACGTGGACACCGGCACCGGCCGGATCGACGTCTGCGCCTACGACCCGACCGACGGAACCGTCTCCGACCGCCGACCCTTCGCCGAGATCCCGGCGGAGGCGGGCCTGCCCGACGGCCTGACCGTCGACGCCGACGGCGGTGTGTGGGTCGCGTTGTGGGAGGGCGGGGCACTGCGCCGCTACACCCCCGACGGCCGGCTCGACCGCACCCTGTCCGTCCCGGTACGGCGGGTGACGAACTGCGCGTTCGGCGGACCCGACCTGGACGTGCTCTACGTGACCACGGCCGCGACCGACGGCCGCGAACCGCTGGGCGGCCGGTTGTTCGCGTTCCGACCCGGAATCCGCGGCCTGGCCGCGCACCCCTACCGAGGCTGACCTCCCCTTCGCGGCCGACCACGCCCGCGACCCGCGGCCGACCTCCGCCGCGACCCCACGATCGACCCCACACCCGCCCCGGCAGGGCGAGATGGAGAGTGCACGTGAAGGCCAACCGGTACACCGGCGACGAGGCGACACAGGGGGCACGACGATGAGGGCGCTCGTGTTCACCGGACCCGCCACCGTCGAGATGGACGACGTGGCCGAACCCGAGCCGGCCGAGCACGAAGTACTGATCCACGTGCGCAGCGCCGGCATCTGCGGCAGCGAACTGCACGGCGTGCGCACCCCCGGCTTTCGCGTCCCGCCCCTGGTGATGGGACACGAGTTCGCGGGCGTGACCGACGACGGAACCTCGGTCACCGTCAACCCGATCCTGTCCTGCGGCACCTGCGACCTGTGCCGGGGCGGCCTGCGCCAGGTCTGCCGCGACCGCCGGATCATCGGCGTACACCTGCCCGGCGGCTTCGCCGAGCGGGTCGCGGTACCGCGCTCCGCGCTGCACAAGCTCCCCGACGACATGTCGTGGGAGGCCGCCGCGGTGGTCGAGCCCGCCGCCAACGCGGTACACGCCTGGCGGCTCGCCGACGTCGCGCCCGGCGCCCGGGTCGGCGTGATCGGCGCCGGCGCGATCGGCCTGGTCTGCCTCCTGGCCGCCGCCGGCGAGGAGACCGCGAGCATCGCGGTCGCCGACCGCTCGCCCGAACGCCGCCGGATCGCCGCCAAGTTGGGCGCCACCACCGTGTCCGGCGAACTCACCGGCGAGTTCGACGTGGTCTTCGACGCGGTCGGCAGCAGCGACACCCACGAGCAGTCGGTGCGCCTCCTGCGTCCGGGCGGGGTGGCCATCTGGCTCGGCCTGGCCGGCGCGGAGGCCGGGTTCGACGCGACCGTGCTGGTCCGTACCGAAAAGCGCGTGCTCGGCTCGTTCGCCTACACCAACGCGGAGTTCGAGCGCGCCGTCGACCTCGTCGGCGGCTGGGGCCTGGGCTGGACCGCGAGTTACCCCCTGGAGTCGGGCGCGGAGATCTTCACCGACCTCATGCGCGGCGGCAGCCACCCGGTCAAGGCGATCCTGCGCCCCTGACCGACCCCACGGAGCACCGACCCCACGGAGCACCGACCCACCGGAGCGCCCACCCACCGGAGCGCCCGCCGACCATTCGAGCGTCCGCCACCCCGAGCCTCCCGCCCCCGACCACCCGCCCCGAAACCCACAGCGAGGTGACCGCACCATGGCAAGGATCGTGCTCATCGGAGCCGGCAGCATCACGTTCGCCAAGAACCTGCTCTCCGACCTGCTGACCTACCCCGAACTGGCCGACGAGACGACCGTCGTCCTGCACGACATCGACGTCGAACGGCTCAACACCGCCGAGCGGATGACCCGGTGGATGATCGACAAGCTCGGCGTCGGCGCCAAGGTGGAGGCCCACCTCGGCCGCCGCCGGGCGCTGGCCGGCGCCGACTACGTGATCAACGAGATCGCGGTCGGCGGTGTCAAGGCCGCGCACATCGACTTCGAGATCCCCGCCCGCTACGGGCTGCGCCAGACCATCGGCGACACCCTCGGCATCGGCGGCATCTTCCGCGCGCTGCGCACCATCCCGGTCATGGTCGGCATCGGCAGGGACATGACCGAGCTGTGCCCCGACGCGATCCTGATCAACTACACCAACCCGATGTCGATGATCCCGCGCGCGGTCTACGAGGGCACCGGCCTGAAGAAGGTCGTCGGCGTCTGCCACTCGGTCCGCGACACCGAGGCCACGCTGGCGCGCCTCGTCGGCATCCCGAAGGAGGAGATCTCCTTCCGCACGGCCGGCGTCAACCACCAGGCGTTCGTCCTGCGCTTCGAACACCGCGGCGAGAACCTCTACCGACGCCTGGACGAGGTGATCGAGGCCGACCCGGAGATGCGGCGCCGGGTACGGGTCGAGGTCTACCGCCGCTTCGGCTACTTCCCCACCGAGTCCAGCGAGCACGGCTCGGAGTACCTGCCCTGGTTCCTGCCGCACCAGGACCAGGTGGACCACTTCCGACTGCCGATCGGCACCTACCTGGACTGGCTCCAGGACAACCTCGACACCTACGAGGCGCTGGTCGCCGGGCTGCGCGCGGGCAACGGCGTGGAGATCGCGCCCGGCAACGAACTCGCCTCGCTGATCATCCACTCCATCGAGACCGGTACCCCGCGCGTGCTGCACGGCAACGTGGTCAACGACGGGCTGATCGGCAACCTGCCGTCGGACGCGTTCGTCGAAGTCCCCTGCCTGGTCGACAAGGCGGGCGTACAGCCCACCACGATCGGCGCGCTGCCGGCGCAACTGGCCGCGCTCAACCGGAACTACCTCAACGTCGGCGACCTGACCCTGCGCGCCGCACTGGAAGGCCGCCGCGACCACGTCTACCACGCCGCGATGCTCGACCCGAACGCGTCCGCGACCCTGACGCTGCAACAGATCCAGGACCTGGTCGACGAGTTGATCGTCGCGCACGGTGCCTCGCTGCCCGACGGCATTCGCAACTGATCCGCCCGACCCAGACAGGGAGCGAGTAGATGATCCCGCACTTCCCCCACGAAACCGTCGTGCCGGCACACCTGAAGGATCTGCCGCTGGCGCGGTACACGCCGCGCTCACGGCTCGTCGTCGGGGCGCACGAGGTCGAGCGGGCCTCGCTCCCGGTCGTCGACGCGCACATCCACCTCGGTCGCTGGCTCAGCGAGGACGGCGGCTGGGTGGTGCCCGACGTCGGCGCGCTGCTCGCGATGATGGACGAGTTGAACATCCGCGGCATGGTCAACCTCGACGGTCGTTGGGGTACCGAACTCGACGAGAACCTGGCCCGCTACGACCACGCCCACCCCGGCCGGTTCGCCACGTTCTGCCACGTCGACTGGCGCGAGTTGGCCACCCCCGGATTCGAGGAGCGGATCGCGGCCGGGATCCGCCGGGCCGCCGAGACCGGCGCGGTCGGACTCAAGGTCTGGAAGGACCTCGGCCTGCAACTGCGGGACCACGCCGACACGTTGGTCATGGTCGACGACCCGCGCCTGGACACCCTGTGGGCCACCGCCGGCGAGGTCGGCCTGCCGATCTGGATCCATACCGCGGACCCGGTCGCCTTCTTCGACCCCATCGACGAGCACAACGAACGCCTCGAACTGCTCCTGGCCCGCCCGGACTGGTCGTTCGCCGACGAACGATTCCCCAGCTTCGAACGACTGGTCCAGGCGCTGGAGAACGCGGTCGCCCGGCACCCCGGCACCACCTTCGTCGGCGTGCACATGGGCTGCTACCCGGAAAACCTGCAATGGGTGGGCCGGATGCTGGACACCTACCCCAACTTCCACGTCGACATCGCGGCCCGCATCGCCGAACTCGGCCGCCAGCCCAGGGCCACCACCGAGTTGATCCTGCGCCACCCCGACCGGGTGCTCTTCGGCACCGACGAGATCCCGCCGGACCGGGCCTCCTACCGGCGGCACTTCCGCTTCCTGGAGACCGCCGACGAGGGTTTCCCGCACTCCGACCAGGACCCGCCCCTGATGGGCCGCTGGGCGATCAGCGGACTCGACCTGCCACGGGACGTGCTGGCCAAGGTCTACACCGACAACGCACTGCGACTCGTCCCCAGGCTGGCCTCATGAGCATGACCCTCGGCCGGCGCAAGGGCCGCCCCGCCCGCCCCCGAACCGGCAACCGCGCGCGGTCGAAGGAGAATCGGGCCGCCGGCCTGTTCCTGCTCCCCGCGTTCGTCGGCTTCGCCGTCTTCTACCTCTACCCCACCGGTCGCGGCATCTGGATCTCGCTCACCGACTGGAACCTGCTCTCCGACCCGAAGTACGTCGGCGCCGACAACTACGTCGAGGTGGCCGAGGACCCGCTGTTCTGGAACGCCCTCAAGGTCACCGCGTACTTCGTCTTCATCACCCTCGGCGTACAGGTCGGCGTCGCCCTCCTGCTCGCCGCGATCATGGTCCGGCTCACCGGATCCGTCGTGGTCCGTGCCCTGCTCCTGGTGCCCTGGCTGGTGCCGAACGTGACCATCGGGCTGATCTGGCTGTGGATGCTCGACGCCAACCTCGGCTTCGTGAACCACCTGATGGGCAAGACCGGGAGCGACACGCACGGCTTCTTCGCCTCGCCGGACGAGGCCCTGCTGAGCGTGTCCGCGGTCAACATCTGGGCGGGCACCGGATACGTGGCACTGCTCCTGTACGCCGGGATGTTGCAGATCCCGGGCGAGCTGTACGAATCCGCGTCCCTGGACGGCGCGGGCGAGATCCGGATGTTCTTCACGATCACCCTGCCGCTGCTGCGGCCGATCCTCGCCCTGGTGATGGTGGTCTCGGTGATCGGCTCGTTCCAGATCTTCGACACGATCGCGGTGACCACCAAGGGCGGCCCGGTCGACGCCACCCGCGTCGCCTACTACTACATCTACCAGGAGGCGTTCACCCACTTCCGCATGGGCTACGCCGCCGCGATGGCGCTGTGCCTGGTGGTCGTGCTCGGCGGACTGACCTACCTCCAGATGCGCCTGCTGCGCGCATCCACCTCCGACCTGGCCTGAGGGGTCGACCATGTCCACATCCATCCAGGCCCGACCGACCACCCGGGCCACACCCGCGAAGCCGGCGGCCGGTGCGAGCGAACGCCGCTCGTCGCGAAGGAAGTTCAGCCTCGGACGGGTACTGGCCTGGCTGGTGCTCGGCGTCTCGCTGCTGATCACCCTCTTCCCCTTCTATTGGATGTTGCGCACCGCGCTGACCGACGGCAACCACCTCTACTCCGACAGCACCTCGCTGTGGCCCGAGAACTTCACCTTCGCCAACTTCAAGCGGGTGCTCGGGCTCGCGTCGGACGAGGAGAGCCGCGCGGCCGGCGGATCGGGCGCCGACCTCGACTTCCTGCTGTACACCCGGAACTCGATCGTCTACACCACGGCGATCGTGGTCGGGCAGACCCTCTCCTGCGCGATGGCCGGCTACGCGCTCGCCCGACTGCGTTTCCGCGGGCGCGAGTTCGCCTTCGCCGTGGTCGTGGGCGCGCTGATGGTGCCGCCGATCTTCACGCTGCTGCCCAACTTCGTGATGGTCAAGGACCTGGGCATGCTGAACAGCTTCGCCGGCATGGTCGCGCCGACGCTGCTGATGACCCCGTTCACGGTGTTCTTCCTGCGCCAGTTCTTCATGTCGATCCCGCGCGAGATCGAGGAGGCGGCGATGCTGGACGGCGCCGGCCACTGGCGGATCTTCTGGCGGGTGGTGCTGCCGATGAGCAAGGGCCCGATCCTGACCATCGCGCTGACCACCGCGGTGTGGGCGTGGAAGGACTACCTGTGGCCGCTGTTGGTCGGCAACGAGCCGGACAACCGGGTACTGACCACCGGCATCGGCGTGTTCCTCCAGCAGTCGCCCAACGCCCGTCCCGACTGGACCGGCCTGATGGCCGCATCCACGCTCTCGGTCGTGCCGATGCTGATCCTGCTGGTGGTCTTCGGTCGACGGATCGTCAACGGCCTCGATTTCACCGGCCTCAAGTGACCCCCTGAGTCCTACTCCGAGGAGATCCCCATGTCCCGTCCCGTGATCCGCCGTTCGCTGAGATCGCCCGCCGTCCGTATGTCCGCCGTGGTCGCCGGTGTGGTGCTCGTCGCCGCCGGGTGTGGTTCCGGCGGCTCCTCGGGCGGCGGCGGTGGGGGCTCGGTGAAGCTGAAGTATTCGCTGTGGGACGACAACCAGCTTCCGCAGTACAAGAAGTGCGCGGAGGCCTTCCACGCCAAGAACCCGAAGATCACCGTCGAGGTGACCCAGACCGCGTGGGCGCAGTACTGGCAGAACCTGACCACGCAGGTCGTCTCCGGGACCGCGCCGGACGTGTTCACCAACTCCGTCCTGTACTTCCCGCAGTTCCAGAAGAACAACCAGATCCTGGACCTCACGTCCTACATCCGGCGCGACGCGGTGGATCTGCAGCAGTACCAGGCCAACCTGGCCGACGTGTGGACACGTGACGGCAAGCGCTACGGCCTGCCCAAGGACTGGGGCACCATGGGTGTCGCGTACAACAAGGAGATGGCGCAGCGCGCCCGACTCACCCCGCAGGCACTGGATGCCTGGAACTGGAACCCGGTCGACGGTGGCGACTTCGGCCGCGCGGTGGCCGCGATGACCGTCGACGAGAACGGCCGCACCGGTCTGGAGCCGGGCTTCGACAAGAACAAGGTCAAGACCTACGGTCTGGCCATCGCCTACGAGGGCGGCGCCGTCGGCCAGGACTCCTGGGGCCCGTTCGCGGTCTCCAACGGCTTCCAGTACGTGGACAGGAACCCGTTCGGCACCAAGTACAACTACACCGACCCCAGGCTCACGCAGACCCTCGACTGGTTCGCGGGGCTGATCAGGAAGGGGTACATGCCGGCGTACGACAAGCAGTCGACGGTCGGCGCCGACGGGCTGCTCCAGTCCGGCAAGGCCGCGATGACCATCGCCGGTTCGTGGATGGCCAAGACCTACACGGCCGACGGCAAGGTCGCCTTCGCCGGCATGCCGACCGGCCCCACCGGGCGCAAGACGCCGATCAACGGCCTGTCCGACGCCGTGTACGCCAACGGCAGGCACAAGGAAGAGGCCTGGCAGTGGGTGAAGTTCCTGGCCTCCACCGAGTGCCAGGACATCGTCGCGGGGGAGGCGGTGGTCTTCCCGGCGATCACCACGTCCTCCGCCAGGGCCGAGGCCGCGCAGCAGGCCGCGGGCCGCGACATGCGGATCTTCACCCAGCCGGTGGCAACCCCCGGCGAGACCTTCGTACTTCCGGTCACCGACCAGGGCGACCGGATCCTGGACATCGTGCAGAGTGCCGTCGACCGGGTCTGGCTCGGCCAGACCGACGCCAAGTCCGCGCTCGGTCAGGCGAACAGCGATGTCAACGCCCTACTGAAGAAGTGAGCCACCGTCCCATCCGGAAGGCCATTCCAGAAGGAGTACGCATGCGCACGGATTCTCGTGCCCGCTCGTGGAGAGCGCGCACTGCCGCGGCGGGAACCGCCGCCGCCGCACTGCTCGGCGGGTCGCTGATCGCGACCGCGCCGGCCGCCCACGCCGAC
The DNA here is from genome assembly GCF_003967355.1 of Embleya hyalina. Lineage (GTDB taxonomy): Bacteria > Actinomycetota > Actinomycetes > Streptomycetales > Streptomycetaceae > Embleya > Embleya hyalina. Next base: position 482,166 of record NZ_BIFH01000016.1, read on the forward strand.
CCCGGCCCGGGCATCAACCAACAGGTCGGTGTACCGGCCTACTTCCACCCGGGCGTCCCGTCCGGCGGGACGGCCTGGGCCACCCTCGCCAGTGGTACGGGCACCCCGGGGCTGACCGTCGTGAACATCGCCAACGGGCCGAACTTCGAGGAGAACGCGCCCAACGAGACGTTCAAGTCCGCGATCCGGCAGGTGCGTCAGGCGGGCGGCAGGGTGATCGCCTACGTGGACACCGGCTACTTCGGCACCAATACCATCGGTGCCCCGAAGACGACCCGGCTCGGCGACACGAGCATCGCGGCGTGGCGGATCCAGATCCAGCACGACGTGGACAAGTGGTACCGGCTCTACGGTCCCGAGATCGACGGCATCTTCTTCGACCAGGGCCAGAACAGCTGCGGCCCGAACGGGACGAACGCGTACGCCGACGAGTATCGGGCGCTGACCGCGTACACCAAGCGCAACCACCCGGGCGCACTGGTGGTGGACAATCCCGGCATCGACATCCCGCAGTGCTACGAGAACGTGGCCGACATCCAGGTCACCTTCGAGGGCAGCTACACCGACTACCAGGCGTTCACCCCGCCGCAGTGGGAACTCGACGCCGACCCGGCCAAGTTCTGGCACCTGATCTACGAGACCACCGAGGCGCAGCTGCCGTCGGCGGTGGCGCAGAGCAAGCAGAAGAACGCCGGCACGGTCTACGTCACCCCGGACCACCTCGACCCCAACCCGTGGGACAGCCTTCCGGACACCTCCTACTGGTCGACGGAACTGGCCGCGGCCAAGGTCGCCCCGACCGCCGCTCCGGCGACGCCGGCGCAGCCCGCGGCCGGCACCGTCTCGGCCACGTCGGTACAGCTGAGCTGGCCGAACTCGGGCCCGAGCACGGTGGCCGGCTACGACGTCTACCGGGACGGTGTCCCGATCGGTTCGGTGCCGCACCGCACCACCGGCACCTCGCAGTTCACCGCGACGGACCTGAACCCGTCGACGGCCTACGCGTTCACGGTTCGCGCCCGCAACGACGCGGGGGTGTTGTCGGCCGCGAGCCCGGCGCGCGGTGTCACCACCTCGGCGGCGGGCGCCAACCCGCCGGGGGTGCCCGGGTCCTTCACCGGCGCCACCGCGGGCCCCACCTCGGTGCAGCTGTCCTGGACGGCGTCGACGCCGGGTTCGGCCGCCGTCGAGGCGTACGACATCTACCAGGACAACGCTCGGATGGCGACGGTGCCGGCGAGCCAGACCTCGGCGCGGCTCGGTGACCTGACGCCCGGTACGACCCACACGTTCGACGTGGTCGCCCGGGATGTCACCGGTCGGGTGTCGGCGCACACCGCGCAGGTCTCGCTGACCCCGCCGCCGCCGGTGGGCGGGCCGATCGTGGACGTCTCGGCGACCCTGACGGCCACCCAGGCCGAGTACAAGGCGACCTACCAACTGCCGTTCGGCACGCACCGGGTCTTCATCGACGCGGACAACAACGCGAACACCGGATACGTCACGGGCCCGGTGTACCCGGGCGTCGGGGCCGACTTCATGCTCGAGAACGGCTTCCTGTACCGGGCCACCAAGAACGGCGCGGACTGGACCGGGATGTGGCAGACGGTGTCGCTGACGCCGTCGCCGCTGGTCTCCGGCACCAACGACCAGTTCGTGTGGCGGATTCCGACCTCGGTGTTCGGCACCCTGAACGGGGGCACGCAAAAGCTGGCCATCCAGGGCGGCGAGCCGAGTACCTGGGCGGCCGCCTACCTGACCATCGTCCAGCAGTAACCCCATGAACGGGCATCCCGGCCGCCGTCCTCGGTCGGGATGCCCTCCACCGAACGGCGTGGCGACCGTGTCGCCACGCCGCGAACCGCCCGCCCCGTCCCCGCCCCGATTCGGGGACGGGGCGGGCGTCGTGTGTCACAGGCCGATGGCGGACAACGTCTCGAAGTCGTCGTCGGTGAGCCGGACCCGGGCCGCCTCGGTGTTCTCCTCCAGGTGCGCCACGCTCGACGTGCCGGGGATCGGGAGCATCACCGGCGAGCGACGCAGCAGCCAGGCCAGCGCCAGCTGCGCGGGGGCCGCCTCCCGTTCCTTCGCGAGGGTGTCCAACGGCCCGCCCGGGCGGGCGAGTTGCCCGGTGGCGATGGGATGCCACGGGATGAAGGCGATGCCCTCCGCCGTGGCGTAGTCGAGTACGGACTCGGCCCTGCGGTCGACCAGGTTGTACTGGTTCTGCACGGAGACGATCTCGACGATCTCGCGTGCCTCGCGCAGTTGCGCGACGGTGACCTCGGACAGGCCGATGTGCCGGATCTTGCCCTCCTCGCGCAGCCGGGCCAGTTCGCCGAGCTGGTCCGCGAGCGGGACCCGCGGGTCGATCCGGTGCAGCTGGTAGAGGTCGATCCGGTCCAGACCCAGGTGGCGCAGGCTCAGTTCGGTCTGCTGGCGCAGGTATTCGGGCCGGCCCAACGCGTGCCACTCGCCCGGACCGGTGCGGGCGAAGCCGCCCTTGGTGGCGATCACCACGTCGTCGGCGTACGGGTGCAGGGCCTCGCGGATCAACTGTTCGCTGACGAACGGGCCGTACGAGTCGGCGGTGTCGATGAGGGTCACCCCCAGTTCGACGGCGCGTCGCAACACCCGGATCGCCTCCGGGCGGTCCTTCGGCTCGCCCCAGACACCGGTCCCGGTGAGCTGCATGGCACCGAATCCGAGCCGACGCACCGGCAGGTCGCCGCCGATCGGGAAGACACCGGACGCCTGGGCGGGGCCGGACGCGGACGAGACGGTCATGGGTTCTCCGTAGGGGTCGGGCGGCCCGACGGGCCGGACGGCACGGACGAGGTCGAGGCCCATTCTGCCCCCATGAACCGCCCGGACGGCGATGACCTGCGATCACGGCTGCCCGCGCGCGGCTCGGATGTCCATCCACGAGGTGACCAAGTCGGGGCACGCACTTGTACACAACGACACATTCGCCGCGGGCCGGCGCTGCCTAGTGTGTGGCACTCGTCGAGGCACCGGATCCACGGATGGAGCGATTCATGGTCTGGCTGGTACAGGACTATCGCGAGGAGGACCTCGCGGCGGTGGTGCACCTGATCGACACCACGACCGGGCTCGGTCAGGAGTCGGTGTTCTCGCTGTCGGAGTGCATCCACGCACTGGCCTCGCGCCAACCGGCGGTGGTGGCCCGGCGCGACGGCGCGGTGGTCGGCGCGGCGCTGGCCACGGTGTCCGAGGGACGGGCCTGGGTGATGCGGATCGCCATCTCGCCCGGCGCGCGCGGCCTGGGTCTGACCAGCACGCTGCTGCTCGCCCTGGAGCGCCGACTGGTCGAGGAGCGGGTGCGGCGGATCGCGTACGTGCTGCCCGAGGAGGACTCGCGCGAGCTGGGGCTGCGCAACGCCGGCTACGAACGGCGGCCAGCGGTGGCCTACTTCGAGAAGGTCGAGCCGGTCGACGACCACGCCGCGGAGACCCTGGACCGGCTCGGCGGGCGCATGTTGCCGGGCGACCTGTGGTCGAAGGTGGCCGGCATGGAGGTGGAGAAGAACCTGATCGAGCGGCGTGTGGTGCTCCCGCTCGCCGATCCGGGGCGAGCGCTGCGGCACGGGGTCGAACCGCCGCGCGCCATCGCCCTGTTCGGGCCGCCGGGGACCGGCAAGACCACCTTCGCGCGGGCCATCGCCTCCCGGCTCGGCTGGCCGTTCGTGGAACTGCTGCCCTCGCGTCTGGCCGACGGCGGCAACCTCGCCGCGGCGTTGCGCGAGGCGTTCGGGCGGCTGGCCCGACTGGAGCGGATCGTGGTGTTCATCGACGAGGTCGAGGAGATCGCGCCGATCCGGCACGCCCGACCCGGCGCCGGGCACGCGGTGACCAACGAACTGCTCAAGCTGATCCCGGCGTTCCGCGAACACGGTGATCGGCTGCTGGTCTGCGCGACCAACTCGGTGCGCTCGCTCGACCCGGCGTTCCTGCGGCCCGGCCGGTTCGACTACATCATCCCGGTGGGCACCCCGGACGCGGACGCCCGCCGGGCGATGTGGACCCACCACGCCTCGGCCCGGCCGGACGTGGACCTGGACGCGCTGGTGGCGGCGAGCGACCTGCTCACCCCGGCCGACATCGGGCACGCGGCGCGGATCGCGGCCCAGGCGTCCTTCGAGCGCGACCTGTTCGACGGCGCCGTCGGCGCGGACGGCCCGGGCGCGCAGACCCGCGACTACCTGGACGCGCTCGCCCAGTCCCGCCCCACGGTGACCGCGAGCATGGTCGAACTCTTCGAGGAGGACATCACCACCCACGCGCGGGTGTGACCCGAACGCCGGCCGGCGGGTTCGACCACGACCCGGGCCGCGGTGGTCGGCCCGGTCACCCGCTCGCGGGTGACCACCTCGTCGCCGTGCACCACGGCGGGCACCCGCCGGCCGTCCTCGACCCCGGCGCGACCGGGTGATCGCGGTCCCCGACCACCGCGGTCCCGGGCGTGGTCCCGACGAGCCTCGGCGTTCCCGGCCTTGACGTGCTCTCGGTGGTGGACGTACGTTCCCTTCCAGCGATTGAAACGTTTCATTTTTGGTGTCAGGAGTCCCCATGCAGGACATCGAGGCGGTGCGGGCAGCCCTGCGCGCCCAGCGGATCGAGACGCCCTCGTGGGCCTACGGCAATTCCGGTACACGCTTCAAGGTGTTCGCCCAGGAGGGCGTCCCGCGCGATCCGTACGAGAAGATCGCGGACGCGGCCCGGGTGCACGCCCTCACCGGCGTGGCACCGCTCGTGTCCCTGCACATCCCCTGGGACCGGGTCGACGACTACGCGCACCTGGCCGCCCACGCCCACGACCACGGGGTGCGGATCGGCGCGATCAACGCCAACGTCTTCCAGGACGACGCCTACCGCCTGGGCAGCGTGACCAACCCCGACGCCCGGGTGCGCCGCAAGGCCGTGCACCACCTGCTCGCCTGTGTGGACGTACTGGACGCCACCGGATCGCGCGACCTGAAGCTCTGGTTCGCCGACGGCACCAACTACCCGGGCCAGGGCGACATCGCCACCCGACAGGCCTACCTCGCCGAGGCGTTGGCCGAGGTGTACGCGCGCCTCTCCGCCGACCAGCGCATCCTGCTCGAGTACAAGCTCTTCGAGCCCGCCTTCTACATGACCGACGTCCCGGACTGGGGCACCGCCTACGCGCACGGCCTCGAACTCGGGCCCCGAGCCGTGGTCTGCGTGGACACCGGACACCACGCGCCGGGCACCAACATCGAGTTCATCGTCGCGTTCCTGCTGAGCCGGGGCCGGCTCGGCGCGTTCGACTTCAACTCGCGCTTCTACGCCGACGACGACCTCATGGTGGGCGCCGCCGACCCGTTCCAGCTCTTCCGGATCATGCACGAGGTGGTGCGCGGCGGCGGCCTCGACCCGGCGGCGGGGGTGAACTTCATGCTCGACCAGTGCCACAACATCGAGCCGAAGATCCCCGCCCAGATCCGCTCGGTCGCCAACGTCCAGGAGGCCACCGCCAAGGCGCTCCTCGTGGACGCCGAGGAGTTGGCCGCCGCCCAGCAGGCGGGCGACGTACTCGCCGCCAACGCCGTACTGATGGACGCCTACGCGACCGACGTCCGGCCGCTGCTCCGGGAGTTGCGCGAGGAGCAGGGCCTTGCGCCCGACCCGGTGGCCGCCTACCACGCGTCCGGCTACGCGGAGCGGATCCGCGCCGAGCGCGTCGGGGGTACACAGGCCGGCTGGGGCGCCTGATCCCCTTCGGGCCCGGCCGACCCACCCGCTCGGCCGTCCGTTCCATCCCGTCACGCCCCCGTCCCGACCCCTCCAGGCACGAGGAGACCCGCCGATGTCCGGCACCCCACCCGAGGTCGAGCACCTGCTCCGTCGCTCGCACGCGCTCGGCGCGGATCCACGCAACACCAACTACGCCGGGGGCAACACCTCCGCCAAGGGCGTCGGCACCGACCCGGTCACCGGCACTCCGGTGGACCTGCTCTGGGTCAAGGGCTCCGGCGGCGACCTGGGCACGCTCACCGAGGACGGACTCGCGGTGCTGCGCCTGGATCGGCTGCGCGCGTTGGCGGCGGTGTACCCGGGGGACGACCGCGAGGACGAGATGGTCGCCGCGTTCGAGTTCTGCGGGCACGGTCGCGGCGGTGCCGCGCCGTCCATCGACACCGCGATGCACGGCCTGCTCGACGCCGCGCACGTGGATCACCTTCACCCCGACTCGGGCATCGCGCTCGCCACCTCCGCCGACGGCGAGAAGCTGACCGCCGAGTGCTTCGGCGACACCGTGCTCTGGGTGCCGTGGCGTCGCCCCGGTTTTCGGCTCGGCCTGGACATCGCGGCGATCCGGGCGGCGAACCCGCGGGCGATCGGGTGCGTCCTCGGCGGGCACGGGATCACCGCGTGGGGTGAGAGCAGTGCCGAGTGCGAGCGCAATTCGCTGCACATCATCCGCACCGCCGAGGAGTTCATCGCGGCCCGATTCGACCCCGCCCGCCATCCGTTCGGCGAGCCGATCGCCGAACCGCTGCCCGAACCCGAACGCCGGGCCAGGGCCGCCGCGTTGGCCCCGCTGCTGCGCGGCCTGGCCTCGACCGACGGCGCCCGGGTCGGGCATTTCACCGACACCGCACCGGTGCTGGAGTTCCTGTCCCGCGGCGAGCACCCCCGCCTCGCCGCGCTCGGCACCTCCTGCCCGGACCACTTCCTGCGCACCAAGGTCCGCCCGCTGGTACTGGACCTGCCGGCCGACGCGCCGCTCGACCGGGTCGCGGCCCGCCTGCGCGAACTGCACGCCGACTACCGGGCCGACTACGCCGCCTACTACGCGCGCCACGCCGAACCCGACTCGCCGGCCATGCGCGGCGCCGACCCGGCGATCGTCCTGGTGCCCGGGGTGGGCATGTTCTCGTTCGGCGCGGACAAGCGCACCGCCCGCGTGGCGGGCGAGTTCTACCTCAACGCGATCAACGTGATGCGCGGCGCCGAGACCGTCTCCACCTACGCGCCGATCGACGAGCGGGAGAAGTTCCGGATCGAGTACTGGGCCCTGGAGGAGGCCAAGTTGGCCCGCCTGCCCCGGCCGCGCCCGCTGGCCGCCCGGGTGGCCCTGGTCACCGGCGCCGGTTCGGGTATCGGCCGGGCCATCGCGGAACGCCTGGTCGCGGAGGGCGCGTGCGTGGTGGTCGCGGACCGGGACACGGCGAGCGCGACGGCGGTGGCCGCCTCCCTGGGCGGTGCGGACCGGGCCGTGCCGGTGACCGTGGACGTGACCTCCGAGGCGGGCGTCGCGGCCGCCTTCGCCACCGCCGCGCTGGCGTTCGGCGGGGTGGACCTGGTGGTCAACAACGCCGGACTGTCCATCTCCAAGCCGCTGTTGGAGACCACGGCACAGGACTGGGACGTGCAGCACGACGTGATGGCGCGCGGCTCGTTCCTGGTCGCGCGCGAGGCGGCCCGGACCATGATCGAACAGGGCCTGGGCGGCGACATCGTCTACATCGTGTCCAAGAACGGCGTCTTCGCCGGCCCGAACAACATCGCCTACGGCGCGACCAAGGCCGATCAGGCCCACCAGGTGCGGCTGTTGGCGGCCGAACTCGGTCCGCACGGGATCCGGGTCAACGGCGTCAACCCCGACGGCGTGGTGCGCGGATCCGGCATCTTCGCGGCCGGGTGGGGCGCGCAACGGGCCGCGGTGTACGGGGTCGAGGAGGAGAAGTTGGGCGAGTACTACGCGCAGCGCACCCTGCTCAAGCGGGAGGTGTTGCCGGAGCACGTGGCCAACGCGGTGTTCGCGCTGACCGCCGGCGACCTCTCGCACACCACGGGCCTGCACATCCCCGTCGACGCGGGCGTCGCCGCGGCGTTCCTGCGATGAACACACGCAACCGGCAGGGGAGTTCCCCCGGCGTCTTCGCCGCCGTCGATCTCGGCGCCTCCAGCGGCCGGGTGCTGGCCGGTCGGGTGGGCCCCGAGGTGCTGAGCGTCACCGAGGCGCACCGCTTCGTCAACCGTCCGGTGCGCGTCGGCGGCACCCCGTACTGGGACGTCCTGGCCCTGTACGGCGGGGTCCTGGACGGCCTGCGGGCCGCGGGCCGCACCACCGCGGGCACGCCGACGAGCATCGGAATCGACGCGTGGGCGGTCGACTTCGGACTGCTCGACGCGAGCGGCACGCTGCTCGGCAACCCGGTGCACTACCGCGACGAGCGCACCGCCGGCGTCCCCGAGCGAGTGCACGCCCGCGTCCCCGCCGCACGGCTGTACGCCGTCACCGGAATCCAACACGCGAGCTTCACCACCCTCCATCAACTCGTCGCGGCGGCCGCGACCCCGCAGTTCGGCCCGGCCCGGCGGGCGCTGCTGATCCCGGACCTGATCTCCTACTGGTTGACCGGCGAGGCCGGTACCGAGCTGACCAACGCCTCCACCACCGGACTCCTCGACCCGGACACCCGGCGCTGGTCCACCGGGATCATGGCCGAACTCGACCTCGACCCGGGCCTGTTCGCTCCACTGCGCGCACCCGGCGCGGCGGCCGGCACGCTCACCGACGACGTTTCGGCGGAGACCGGACTGCCCACCGGGGTCCGGGTCACCGCCGTCGGCTCGCACGACACCGCCTCGGCCGTGGTCGCCGTCCCCGCCCGCGACGAGCGCTTCGCCTACATCTCCAGCGGGACCTGGTCGCTGGTCGGCGTCGAACTCGACGCGCCGGTGCGCACCGAGGAGAGCCGGCGGGCGAACTTCACCAACGAACTGGGCGTCGACGGCACGGTGCGCTACCTGCGCAACGTGATGGGCCTGTGGCTGCTCCAGGAATGTATGCGGCACTGGGACCGGCTCGGCCGGCCGCGATCGCTGGACCGGCTGCTCGACGACGCGGCGCGGGTGGCGCCGCTGCGCTCCCTCGTGGACGCGGGCGATCCCGCCTTCCTGCCGCCCGGCGACATGCCCGAGCGCGTCGCGGCGGCCTGCCGCCGGGCGGGCGAGCCGGTCCCGAGGACGCCGGGGGAGACGGTGCGCTGCATCCTGGACAGCCTCGCGCTCGCCTACCGTCGGGCGGTACGGGACGCGCAACGCCTGTCCGGGCGCACCGTCGACGTGGTGCACGTGGTCGGCGGCGGCGCGCTGAACACGCTGCTGTGCCAGGCGACCGCCGACGCGTGCGGCCTGCCGGTGGTGGCCGGGCCGACCGAGGCCGCGGCGCTCGGCAACCTGCTCGTTCAGGCCCGGGCCGCCGGGACCGTACCCGGCTCGCTCGCGGATCTGCGCGCGCTGGTCCGGACCACTCAGCCGCTGCGCCGCTACGAACCCCGCCCCGACGCGGGCGACTGGGCCCGAGCCGCCGACCGCCTGCCGAAGCGCACCGAATCACCGGCCTGACGCCACCGCCGGTCGCGGTTCGAGGATCCGCCCCGGCACCGCATAGGCTGCCGGGGTGGGACCCGCCGGCCCGACCCCGGACCGGCCTGGAGAAGCGGATCGATCCCGGATGACGACGTCGAGCATCAAAGAGGTGGCCCATCGGGCCGGTGTGTCGGTGGGCACGGTGTCCAACGTGCTCAACCATCCCGAGCGGGTGGCCGAGTCCACCCGCAACCGGGTGCTCGAAGCGGTGGAACTGCTCGGCTTCGTGCGCAACGACTCGGCCCGGTCGCTGCGTTCGGGCGTGGCCAACACGGTCGGCCTGATCGTCCTCGACGTGGCCAACCCGTTCTTCACCGACGTCGCGCGCGGCGTCGAGGACGTCTGCAACGAGTCCGGTTCGGTGGTCATCCTCTGCAACTCGGACGACTCCGGAACCAAGCAGGAGCGATACCTGCGCGTGCTTCAGGAACAGCGGGTACGCGGCGTGCTGGTCACTCCCGCCCGCGACACCGAACTGCCGGTGGCCGAACTGCGCGCCCGGGGCCTGGCAGTGGTGCTGCTCGATCGCGGCGGCGAGCGGGCGGACCTGTGCTCGGTGGCGGTGGACGACGTGCTGGGCGGCCGGTTGGCCGCCGAACACCTGGTGGCGGCCGGGCATCGCGCGTTCGCGTACGTGTCCGGCCCGCTGTCCATCCGCCAGTGCGAGGACCGCCGCCGCGGCATGCGCGCCGCGCTCCGCGACGCGGGCCTGCGGCTCGGTACCTCCACCCGCGACGTCACGGTCCCCGCGATGAACGCGAGATCCGGCGCCGAGGCGGCCCGGCGTCTGCTCGACGCGGGCACCTTGCCGTCGGCGATCTTCTGCGCCAACGACCTGCTGGCCATGGGCCTGATGCGCGAGTTGCTGCGGGCCGGCGTGCGCGTGCCGCGGGACGTCGCGGTGGTGGGCTACGACGACATCGAGTTCGCGGCGGCCTCGGCGGTCCCGCTGACCTCGGTACGCCAGCCCACCTACCGCCTCGGTCGTACCGCCGCCGAACTCCTCCTCGAGGAGAGCGAACACCCCGACACCCACACCCACCGCCAGGTGGTCTTCCGCCCGGAACTGGTGATCCGCGAGTCGACGGCCGACGGAGGCGGGGCCTGATGGGCCCCGCCGCCGTCGGTGCCGCCCGGCGCGCGTCGTGGGCGCGCCGGGCGGGGTCGGTCAGTAGCTCGTCGTCACCGAGGTGCCGGCGAACGCCTGCTGTCCGTAGAGGGAGATGTAGTGGTAGCCCTCGGGCGGTGCCGTGATGGTCAGGGTCTCCGCGTTGCCCGATTGGGTGGACTTGGCGGTGTAGGCCGTGGGCGTCGCCCAGTTGTCACCGTTGTAGTAGAGGTCGGCGTTGCCGGTACCACCGGCGGTGACGATGTTCAGACGCGCGGTTCCCGCCGGGATGTGGATGTAGAACCAGGCGGTTCCGTTCGCGTCGGCCGAGACCGCGGTGCGGCTGCAGTTCTTGCCCAGGGCGCGGGTGTCGGGGTCCGTGCACGCGGTGGTGCCTCCGCCGCCGGTGACCGTGACGCCGTGGCTGACGGTCGCGGTGGCGCCGCCGTTGTCGGTGACGGTCAGCTTCACGGTGTAGGTGCCGGCCGCGTACGTCTTGGTCGGGTTGGCCGCGGTCGAGGTGGTGCCGTCGCCGAAGTCCCAGGCGCGGGAGGCGATGGTGCCGTCGGAGTCGGTGGAGGTGTCGGTGAAGGCGACCGACGTACCGCTGACCGCGCTGGTGAACTCGGCCGTCGGCGGGCGGTTGGTGGGCGTGCCACCGCCACCGCACCCGCCCGCCGCGCAGGCGGCCAGCCAGGTGTACCAGTCGCTGTCGTAGCGGGTGCCGATGGTGGAGGTCAGGAAGGTGCGCGCGCCGGCCCAGTCGCCGGTGCGGTAGTAGCCGAGCAGGCGGGTGATGTCCGCCGGGTGCTTCTCCAGCATGTAGCGCACGCCGAGGTAGCCCCAGCGGTAGATGCGGGTCGTGTCGTTGGAGTAGGTGGTGTCGAAGACGGTACTCAGCGCGTAGGTGTGCTTGCCCGCCTCGGTGATCGCGGCGTCGTAGGGCAGGTTGCGGTAGGAGTAGGAGACGTACTCCGCGAAGCCCTCGATCCACCAGATGGTCGGCGTGCTCACGCCCGCGTCGAAGTCGCCGAACATGTCGAACCGGCCGTCGAGGTAGTGCGTGTACTCGTGGTTGAGGTTCCAGATCTCGAACGCGGGCCGGGTCCATTCGGCCTCGTAGGCGATGAACCGCGGCTGGTTGCCGGTCGCGCTCGGGTCGCCTTCGAGGTACATGCCGCCGTTGTTGGTGTCGATGCCGAAGATGGCGCCGGCGTAGGTCTGGTAGTCGGCGCTGGAGTGGAAGACCACCACCTCGATCGTGGTGTTGTGGTCGTTGGCCACCGCACCGCTGTCCTTGACCACGCCGTGGAAGTACGAGTCCTGGTTGCGCAGGCTCGTGCAGGCGGTGGCGAGGTTGGCCTGGCTGATCTCCTGGGCCCGGATGCGGATGCTCGGGCTACAGGTGTAGTCGATGGTCAGTACCGCCGCGGTCAGCCGCGCCTGGAGGTTGCAGGTGTCGTAGTAGGCGCACTGCGTCTTGTCGTAGTAGTCGGTGCCCGAGGCCAGCACGACCCACATCGCCGCGGTCGGCCCGGTGATCGAGGTGGCGCTCAGGTGGGCGCGCACCATCGGGCGCACCCGGGACTGGAGGCTCGCGTACTGGAGGAAGCGGGCCAGTTCGCGGCCCGAGTTGACGGTCAGGTAGGCGCGGTCGGTGCCGAGCAGGTCCCGGTGTGCCCTCGCGAAGGCGTCGACCGCGTCGACGGTGCTCGGGTCGGACTGCACGGCGGTGACGAACTCGGGTACCTGGTGGCCGCGGAAGAGCACGGTGAAGACGTTGTTGACCGAGGCCTTCATCCACCAGGACGCGTCGTACGAGCTGTTGTAGCCCGCCAACAGCCGCTTGACCACGTAGAGATAGCGGGCGTTCTCCTGGGCGCTGTCGATCAGGGTGACCGCCTCGGCCAGCGTCTCGCCGTTGGCGTCGGTGACGTCCGAGGAGTGCGAGTTGGCGTAGAAGGCGTCCAGGCCGGAGCGGATCGCGGTCTTCAGCGCGGGGCCGTAAGTGCCCACCGTGGTCGGGTCGTACCACTGCACGTAGTAGCCCGCACGCAGGAAGAGCACCACCTGCGGCGCGCTCGTGCCGCTGTTGCCGGGGTAGGAGCCGGCGAGGTCGCGCAGAGCGTAGGCGACCGTGGTCATCTGCTCTTCGCGAAAGATCGAGCGGGCGTCGCTCCCGGAGACGGTGAACAGTGTGTTCACGCACTCCGTCGTCGATGCCTTGATCTGCGTGACCAGCGCGGCGCCGGTGCGGCTCGCGAAGTCGGCGACCGAGCAACCGGCCGCGGCGGCCTGCCGGTTCGTCGTGGCCATGGACGGCCGGGCCGGCCGGGCGGCCGAGGCCGGGTCGTCGTAGTCGCGCCGGGCGTTGTCGGACGCGTCGGCGGCCAGCGGCGGCTGGTCGGGTACCGACAGCGGCCTGCCTCGAGTGTGCGGGGACTGGTCGGCCGAGGCACTGGGGGGTGCCCCGAGCGGTGCGGCCACGGGGATCGGGGCCGCCGCGCCGGGATCGGCGGGGGCGGCCGATCCGGGCTGGGTGAACAACCCGAAGCCCATGGCGAGTGATACGGCAACCACCGCGACGCGGCGGAGTCTTCCCTGTCGTGCCGAATGGGTCGATCGATTGGTTCGCAAAGACCGTCTCCTTGCGGAACAGAGGGCACGCGCACGCGCGCCTCCGATGAGGGGTGGTGCAACGGCATGAGCGGTTTCGTCGCCGGCCCCGTTTCGGGGAGAGAGGCGGAGCCGGCGCGTGCGTGGTACTGCTCGCTGCCTCGCCGGAAGAGCCCACGCCGGCAAGGCAGTTGGTGCCGCCGTGGACCGGAAGGGGAGCGTCCGGGCCGCTGCGTGACATGTACCATGTCACAAATCACATTTTGCGTGAAGGGGTATCGAACACCGAGTGCGGCCAACGAAACGGCAGCGGGCGCAGGGGGGTTCGGGTGGGCCGATTTTGCCGGGACTTGCCGGCACCTCACTGCTACTGGTCTAGACCTTGATTATTGGTCCAGACCTTCATTACGCTCGCTCTACTGTGTGAGCCGGACAACCCGGCTCATTGTGGGGCACAGGTTCTCCGTCGGATCCCGAAATCCAGGAGCACCCATGGCCATCGGAACCGTGAGGCGCACCAAACGCACCAAGCCCGGCAAGAGAATCATCGCCATCTGTGCGAGCCTGCTCCTCCCGCTCGCCGCGATGGTCGGCCTGTCCGCCGCACCCGCGCAAGCCGCCGCAGGCGCCACCGCGACCTTCGCCAAAACCTCCGACTGGGGGGGCGGTTTCCAGGGGGAGTGGACGATCAAGAACACCGGTACCACCGCCGTCACGGCCTGGACCGTCGAGTGGGACTTCCCCGCCGGCACCTCCGTGGGCGCGTACTGGGACGCCTTGATCACCTCGTCCGGCACGCACCACACCGCCAAGAACCGTACCTACAACGGCTCGGTCGCGCCCGGGGCGAGCGTCAAGTTCGGCTTCGTCGGCTCCGGCCCCGGAAGTCCCAGTGGCTGCAAGATCAACGGCGGCCCCTGTGACGGCGTACCGCCGACCGACAACCCGCCGAGCGCGCCCGGCCAGCCGAGCGCGACCGCGACCACCTCGACCTCCATCTCGCTGAGCTGGGGCGCGGCCACCGACGACCACGGCGTCAAGAACTACGACGTCTACCGCGGTACTTCCGTGGTCGCCACGGTCAACGGCACCGCGTACACCGACACCGGTCTGACCGCCGACACCGCGTACACGTACAAGATCGTGGCGCGGGACAGCATCGACCAGACCGGACCCGCGTCGCCGACCGCCACGCTGCGTACGGCCCCCGGCGGCGGTACCGACACACCCCCGACGGCCCCCGGCACACCGACGGCGAGCAGCGTGAACGACACGTCGCTCACCCTCAACTGGACGGCGGCCACCGACGACCACGGCGTCAAGAACTACGACGTCCTGCGCGGCGGCAGCAAGATCGCCACCGTCAACGGGACTTCGTACAACGACACCGGCCTGACCGCGAACACCACCTACACGTACACCGTGGTGGCTCGCGACACCATCGACCAGACCGGCCCGGCCAGTGCGCCGCTCACCGTCAAGACCACCGGCGGCGGCACCCCGGGCGGCGAGTACTTCCGCGTGGGCTACTTCGTGCAGTGGGGCATCTACGGCCGCGCCTACACGATGAAGTCGCTGGACACCACCGGTGCCGCGGCCAAGCTCACGCACATCAACTACTCCTTCTCCAACATCGACCCGGTCAACCTGACCTGCCTCAACGGCGTCACCAAGGCCACCACCCCGGGTCCGCAGGACCCGAACCAGGGTGACGGCGCGGGCGACTCGTGGGCGGACTACGAAAAGGGCTTCAGCGCCGGGGAATCCGTCAACGGCAGCACCGACACGTGGGACCAGCCGTTGGCCGGAAACTTCAACCAGCTCAAGCAACTCAAGGCGAAGTACCCGAAGTTGAAGGCGCTGATCTCGGTCGGCGGCTGGACCTACAGCAGGTACTTCTCCGACGTCGCCAAGACCGACGCTTCGCGGCAGAAGTTCGCCAAGTCCTGTGTGGACATGTACCTCAAGGGCAACCTGCCGGTCACCGGCGGACGCGGCGGCAACGGTGTCGCGGCCGGGATCTTCGACGGCTTCGACCTCGACTGGGAGTGGCCGGGCGCCGAGGGGCACGCGGGCAACCACATCTCCCCGGACGACAAGAACAACCTGACCCTGCTGATGGCCGAGTTCCGCAAGCAGATGGACGCGTACGGCCAGACCACGGGCAAGCACTACCTGCTCACCGCGTTCACCCCCGCCGACCCCGGCAAGCTGGACGTGGGCTGGGACATCACCACGCGCGACGGCACGCCCAGCGTGTTCGACTACATGGACTACGCCAACGTGCAGGGCTACGACTTCCACGGCTCCGGCAGCGACAACAGCTGGGAGCCGAACCGCACCGGGGACCAGGGCAACCTGTACCAGGACGCGGGGGACCCGTACACGACCAAGTTCAGCGTGGAGACGACCGTCGACTACTACCTGAACCAGGGCGTGGACCCACGCAAGCTCGCCCTCGGCCTGGCCTTCTACGGCCGCGGCTGGCAGGGCGTCGCCGACGGTGGGGCGCACGGCGAGTGGCAGGAGGCGCACGGCGCCGCACCGGGCCAGTTCCCGGAGGAGGCCGGCACCAGGGGCTACGCCAACCTGATGTCGTCGGTACCGAACCTGACCGTCTATCACGACGAGCAGTCGGTCTCGACCTACGGCTTCACCGGCAACAACGGCCAGTGGTGGACCTTCGACGACGCGTGGTCCATCGGGAAGAAGACGGCCTGGCTCCGTTCGAAGAACCTCCTGGGCGCGATGATCTGGGAGATGAGCGGGGACACCGGGGTGTTGATGACCGCGGTCGACAACGGGCTGAAGTAACGGCCCCCTGATCGGAAGGCCGGGAGGCGGTGAGTGGCTGCCTCCCGGCCTTCCTCGTCGTCCGTGCCCCGTCGTGGGCGACGCCCGCGGGCGATGCCCCGGTCGACCCGTCAGGTGATGTGCGGGCCGTCGGAGGCGGGGAGTTCGGGTGCGGTCCAGTCGGCCAGGATCCGCAGCGCCTCGGCGGTGGGGGAGCCCGGTTCGACGTTGTAGACGCACAACGTCTGCTCCGTGTCGCCCGGGACCTGGAAGGACTCGTAGGCGAAGTGGAGGTCCCCGACCAGGGGATGGCGGTAGTGCTTGGCGCCGTGGGTGCGGCGCAGCACCCGGTGGTCGTTCCACCAGCCGCTGAACTCGGGGGATTTGAGCGTCAGTTCACCCACGAGCTCGGCGAGCCGGCGATCATGGGGGTAGCGGCCGGCCTCGAACCGGAGCATGGCCACGGTTTCCGCGGCGAGGCGTTCCCAGTCGCCGACGCGCTCGCGGGCCTCGGGGTCGAGGAGGTAGTACCGGGCCAGGTTGCGCCGGGTGGCGGGCAGCGTGTCGAAGTCGGTGAGCACGGCTGCGGCGAGCCGGTTGCCGGCCAACACGTCGGTACGCCGGCCGAGGATGAACGCCGGCACCCGGTCGAGGGTCTCCAACATCAGGTACAGGCCCGGCCGCACCCGCTGGACCCCGGCCGGCGCGCGCCGTACGGTGCGGGCGTCGGAGCCCAGCAGGTCGGTGAAGTGTTCGCGTTCGGTGTCGTCGAGCCGCAGTGCCCGGGCGATCGCCGCCACGACCTCGGCGGAGGGGTGGTGCGCGCGCCCCTGCTCCAGGCGCGTGTAGTACTCCGTGCTGACACCGGCCAGGCGAGCCACCTCGTCCCGGCGCAGGCCGGGTACGCGGCGGACTCGGCCGTCGGCGGGCAGTCCGGCCTCCGCGGCGGTGATTCCGGCGCGCCGTGAGCGCAGGAACCCGGAGATTTCCTTGGTGCGGTCCATGGGACCAGTGTGCGCGGGTCGGCGGTGCCGTATCCGCACCGGGCCGGCCCTGCCGGTACCTGTTTCGGCAGGGCCATTCACGGCGTCCGCACGGGCTCGTCCGGGTGGTGTGCTGGAGGAGCGGTCGGGAGAACCGGCCGCGGACCCGCTTTGCTCACCCGTGGAGGGTACGCACCATGTCCGTGAACACCATGTCCCGCCCGTTGGCCCGTCGCGTCGCGGTCGTCACCGGCGCCTCCAGCGGTATCGGTGCGGCGTCCGCCGAGAAACTGGCCGAGTTGGGTGCCCGCGTCGTCGTCCTGGCCCGGCGGGCCGATCGGCTGGCGGATCTGGTCGCCCGCATCGAGCGCGACGGCGGCAGCGCGCTGGCGATCGCCACCGACGTGACCGACGCCGCGGCGTTGGCGGACGCCGCCGCCCGGGTGGCGGCCGACTTCGGCGGCGCCGACCTGCTCCTGAACAACGCCGGCGTCATGCTTCCCGCCCCGATCGAGGAATTGGCGGCCGATCAGTGGAAGCAGCAGATCGATCTGAACATCACCGGCCTGATGAACACGATCGGCGCGTTCACCCCGCAGCTGATCGGGGCCGCCGCCGAGCGCGGGGTGGCCGACCTGATCAACACCTCGTCGATCGCGGCGCGGAACATCTTCCCGAACTTCGCCGTCTACTCCGGGACCAAGGCGTACGTCACCCACCTGTCCCGGCACCTGCGGGCCGAGTTGGGCGCGCGGAACGTGCGGGTCTCGGCCCTCGAACCGGGCATCGTCGGCACCGAGCTGCAAAACCACGTCACCGACCCGGGCGCGCGGGAGTGGCTGGCGGGCGCCCGGGAGAGCATGGAGTGGCTCACGGCGGAGGACGTCGCACGGACCGTCGGCTTCATCGCCGCGATGCCGCCGCGGGTGAACTTCCAGCAGGTCACCATCATGCCCACCGGACAGGCCGCCTGACCTGTCGTGCCGCGGCGGTGTGTCACCACCGCGGCACGAACGGGAGTACTAGCCGGCGACGATGTTCTCCGCCTGCGGGCCCTTCTGGCCCTGGGTGACGTCGAACGTCACCTTCTGGCCCTCCTGCAGCTCACGGTAACCACTGCCGGAGATGTTGGAGTAGTGGGCGAAGACGTCGGGGCCGCCACCGTCCTGCTCGATGAAGCCGAAGCCCTTCTCACTGTTGAACCACTTCACGGTGCCACTGGCCACGCCGAACTCCTCGTTCAGAAAATGGAACCGTGCCGCGCAAGATGCGGGCCCGGAGGTGCTCACCGGACCCGAAGCGGCTGTGCACAGCAAAATCGCCCGTGATCGCGATCACGGGCGAACGAACTTCGGGCCACGACTACTTGGGAACCGAAGGTACCCGAGCCCGCCCTCCCGCGCCACGCACCCACCCGAACTCGCCCCCGACGGCCGGGCATCGCCCGCCCCGGAAGGGGGGCGGATCGGCGCCCGGGCCGCCCGACCCCGGGCGCCGATCACCGGGCGGGGGCCTTCGGTGGCGGCGGTGTGGCGTCGCGCAGTGCCCGCTTGAGGATCTTGCCGGTCGGGCCCAGGGGGAGGGCGGGCATCGGGTGGAAGACGCGGGGATACTTGTGCCTGCCGAGGTGCTCGCGGGACCAGGCGATCAGGTCGTCGGGGGTGGGCGGCTCGGTGCCGGGCGCGGCGGGGCGCAGTACGACGGCCGCGTGGATCTCCTCGCCGAGCGCCTCGTGCGCCGTGCCGTAGACGGCGACCTGGGCGATCGCGGGGTGTCGGGCCAGGATCTCCTCGACCTCGCGCGGGTAGACGTTGTATCCGCCGCGGATGACCAGGTCCTTCTTCCGGTCCACGATGCTCAGGAAGCCGTCGTCGTCGACCGCGCCGAGGTCGCCGGTGCGGAACCAGCCGTCCACGATCGCGGCGGCGGTCGCGGCCGGGTCGTCGAGGTAGCCGGCGAACACGTTGTGGCCCCGGACCACCACCTCGCCGACCGCCCCGGCGGGCAGCAGTTCGATGTGCTCGTCCACCTCGGCGGCGGCGATCGCGACCTCCACCCCGCGAATGGCATGGCCGACCGTGCCGGGCCGGCGGCCGAGCAGGCGCTGGTTGAACGTCGCCGCCGGGGACGTCTCGGTCAGCCCGTACCCCTCGAACACGCGTGTCCCGAACGTGGTCTCGAAGCGCTCCAGACCGGCGACGGGCAGCGCGGCGCCGCCGGACACGGCCAACCGCAGCGTCGGTGCGGTCGCGCCGGACGCCCGCGCCGCCTCGGTGAGCGCGTGGAACATCGTCGGCACGCCCATGAACACGCTCACCCCCTCCGCGGCCATCAGTTCCAGCGCGGCGGCGGCGTCGAAGCGCGGCATCAGCACCAGTGTCGCGCCGGCCCGCAGCGCGGCGTTCATCGCGCAGGTCTGGCCGTAGCTGTGGAACAGCGGCAGGCAGCCCAACACCACGTCCTCGGGTCCCAGTTCGTGCAGGTCCTGGGCGCAGACCGTGGCGTTGAGCACGATGTTGAGGTGGGTCAGCCGGGCGCCCTTGGGGCGACCGGTGGTGCCGCTGGTGTACAGGATCGCCGCGATGTCGTCGGCCGCGGTCGGGTGCGCGGCGGTCAGCGGCGCGCCGGGGTGTTCGTGGTCGGCGGCCAGCGTCGGTATCCCGGCCGCGTCGGCGGCGGCCCGTGCGGTCGGCCACAACGCGCCGCCGCTGATCGTGAGCACCGACCCGCTGTGTCGCAGGACGAATTCGACCTCCTCGGCGACCAGCAGTCCGTGGACCGGCACGACGGTCGCGCCGGCCGCGATCACCGCGTGGTAGACGCGGGGGAACGCCGCGAGGTTGGGCAACATCACCGCGACCCGATCACCGGGGCGCACACCCCGTTCGCGCAGCGCCGCGGCGTAGCGCAGCACGTCGGCCCACAGGTCGCGATAGGTGATCCGGGTGTCGCCCTCGACCACGGCGGTGCGGTCGGGGAAGCGCAGCGCGGTGTCGCTCAGCAGAGCGGACACGCCGAGGTGCTGGTGCACGAAGGACTCCAAGGGTAGGCGGCGGACGCCGCGGGGTGGGCCGAAGGGCAGGCCGGACGGGGCCGCCGCTCGGGTGGGGGCGCGGCCGGACGCGGACACCGTTTCTGGTCTTTCGTTACGCGTATTGTTAAGTTGTCGGCATGGAATCGTCAATGCCGCGACCGTCGAGATCCGGCCATCCCCGGCCGTGTCCGTCGAGGCGATCCCGACCGCCGCGATCCGCCGCGACGGCGCGTCGGGGTCACGACGCCGGCGCGGTCAGGTCCGCGTCGAACGTGCCGGCGGGCCGGTCGACGACGGTGCCGTCCGGGGCGACGAGCCGTACCGGGACCGGGGATTCCACATGCACACGGGTGCCCTCCACCGCGACGTGGACGAGCCCGTACGGGGTGGGGACCGCGCCCTTCGCCCAATCCAGGTCGCCCAGGCGCGGGGCGATCCGGACCGTCGTGTAGCCGGGCTCGGCGGGAGTGATCCCGAGGGTGTACACCAGCAGGTCGCGGGTGGGGGTGGACGACCAGCCGTGGCAGTAGCTGCCGCCCTCCCAGGTCTCCCGCCACGCGGTGGGGCCCGAGGCGAGCAGGTGCCGCCAGTCGCGGCACAGGTCGGCGATCGTGTCGGCGGCACCGAGCAGGGCCAGGGCGTCGTGCACCACGTAGCGGAAGAAGGGTTGTGCGCCCACCACCAGGCGCCGCGCGTCCCACGTCACGGCGGGCGGGGTGAAACGGGCCACCTCGTGCCCGGTGGGTGCGCCGTCCGCGTCCCCGCCGTGCGCGGCGACCGGTGCCAGGGTGAACATCACGTCCCGCGCGAGCAGGAACCTCCGCACCCGATCCGCGCGCTCGGCCGGCACGAGGTCGGCGCAGACCGCCGCCGCGGTGGTGTGCTCGCTCATCGCGGGCCGCACCACGTCGTCCACCGCGTGATCGCGGTACCCGCCCCGCTCCTCGTCCCAGAACACCTCGAAGCCCACTCGCACCGCGTCGTGCGACTCCCGCGCCCGCGCGGCCCGGTTGGCGTCGCCCAACCGATGCGCCATCTCCGCGAAGTCGCCCAGCGCTCGCGCCCACAGCGCGTTCAGCGCCGCACTGGTGCCCTCGACCTGCACCGGCGACCAGTCGATCAGCACCCAGCCGGTCACGTCGTGCACCAGGCCGTCGGCGCCGAGGAAGGCGGTGAACCAGTCGAGCACCGTTTCGACGGCGGGCAACAGCCGGGCGATCAGCGTCCGATCGCCGGTGTAGCGGTGGAGGTTGTACACCGAACGCACCCAGTGCAGCGACCAGTCGGGAATGCCGACCAACTCCGGATCACCGCCGTCGCCCGCGGCCACCATCGGCAACAGGCCGTCGCCGCGCGGGGTCGCGGTGAGCACGGGCTGGTGCCGGGCCAGGCTCCAGTCGGGGTTGGTGACCAGGTCGACCGACTGGTGCACGACCGCGTCGCCGGTCCAGGCCCGCTGCTCCCGGCTGGGGCAGTCGATGTAGGCGTCGTGCGCGGTCAGATCCACGGTGCGCAGGCCCACCCGGTGGATACGTTCCAACAGCGGGTCGGAGCAGGCGAAGTACGGACCGGCGGGGCGCGGGCGCAGCCGTTCGAGCACGGCGGGCGCGAGCCGCACCGGTCCGACGGCGTCCACCACGAGGAGCACATAGCGGCCCCCGGCCGGGTCGCCGAGCCGGAACCGCTCGCCCGCCTCGTCCCCGCGTGCGGTGTAGGCGAAGCACGCGGCACTGGCCAGCGCGGCCGGGGTCGGCGACTCGGTGAGCGCGCCGAACACCACGGTCCCCGGGGGCGCTTCGAGGTCGAGGCGCACCGTGCCGCCGACCATACGGCCCAGATCGGCGATCACCAGCCGGCGGCCGGCGGGCAGCGCGAGGGTGGGCGAGGGGGCGTCGACGGCCGGGTCGGGGACGGTGTCCGGGCGGGCCTCGGGCCGGATCGCGGTGAGCGCGTCGAGCAGCGCGGCGTGTACGTCGGCGAACGTCAACGGGCCCTCGGGGCGCGGGGCGGCGGGCAGCGGCGCGGAGTCGAACGCGGCCGGTGTGCGGGTGGCGCCGCCGAGCGCCGGCAGCGGATTGGGCAGCAGCGCGCCGTACGGTTCGGCCGGTGGCCGGGTGGCGCCGGTGCTGCCGACGTGGGCCGCGGCCAACACCGTCGCCGCGTCCCAGAGTTTGTCGTCGAAATCCGGATGGGTCCAGGCCGGGTCCAGCCGGCGGGCGTCCAGGATCTCCGGGATCTGCGGGGACACCGCGGACCGGGGGGCACACGGCGTCCAGGCGTCGGGGACCCGGCAGCGCCAGGCGGTGTCGGTACCGATCCAACGCTCCGCGCCGAGGCCGAACTCGGCGACCAGCGCGCCGCCGCCGAGGCTGTACGTGGTCGGTGAGGGCACCCACCACGCGGTGCGGTGGCCGTAGAACCGGGCCAGTACGGCGATCACGTTGCGGCCGGGACGCAGTGCCGTCGCCGCGTCGCCGACGTCGTAGTACAGCCGCCGGCCGCCGTGTCGGATCGGGCCGCGGGCGAGTTCGACGCCGTTGACGTAGAGCACGTGTCGCGAATCCGAGCTGATCCGGAACGGCGCGTGGTCGGGCACCTCGGTCAGCTCGAACGTGCGCCGGAACAACACGCGGCGGTCGAACCGCTCCGGATCGAGCGAGCCGTTCATCGGGTTCTCCCGGGACGGCGCGCCCACCGCGGTGTGCTCCGCCCAGATCCACTGGCCCCGCCATCGACGGTTCGCGAACGTCTCTCGCATGGTGCGTGTCCTTCCGCTCGGCGGCACACACCATAACCACGTTTTTTACTGACCACTAGATAAAACTGCTAGCCTGCGTTCCGTGACCCCGAGAACACGCGAAGACGACGACCCCGACCGGTCCCACCGCCCGACCCGGCAACCCCGTAGAGGCCCGGGCCGCAGCGAGCGCGGTGCCCGCCGGCGCGAGGAACTGGTCACCATCGCCAGTGAGTTGTTCGCGCGCAGCGGTTTCCGGGGCACCGGGCTCGCGGAGGTGGCGGCCCGCGCCGGGATCACCCAACCGGCGCTGCTCTACTACTTCGGCAGCAAGGAGGGCCTGCTGCAGGCGGTGATCGAGCACCGCGGCGCGCAGAGCATCGAGTTCGCGCGGGAGTCGGTGGCCATCGGCGGGCTGCGGGCGATCCGGGAGATGCCCGCCTCCGCGCACCGCAACGCGCGCGAACCGGGCCTCGCGCGCCTGCTCGCGGTGTTGACCATGGAGAACCTGGACCCGCAGGACCCCGCCCACGACTACTTCGTACAGCGCTACCGGAGGCTGCGCGAGTTGATCGCGCGGATCATCACCGACGCCCAGGCGACCGGCGAGATCCGCGCCGAGGTCGACCCGGGCCTGAAGGCCGCCGAACTGCTCGCCACCATGGACGGCCTGCAGACGCAGTGGCTCCTCGACCCGGGCGAGGTCGACCTGGTCACCGCCATCGAGTCCTACGCCCTGACCCTGATCCGCGACCTGGCCGCCGACCCGGCGGCCTACGCGACCACCGTCACGGGCGAGACCACCGGCCACGAGTGACACCGGGGGGCGGGGCCGGGCGCACGACCCGCCCGGCCCCGCCCCGCCGCACGAGCCGTCGCTACGGGCACTTCACCCCGACCGCCTTGGCGGCCAGGTCCAACGGGCCGTCGGCCCTGGTGAGTTCGGTGTTCTCCTCGATCGTCGCGGATGCGCCCTCCGCGTCGCCGTTGTTGAACTGCTCGGTCATCGTGGCGACATACGCGGCCTGCCGTTTGTACAGGTCCCACCACGCCTTGACGTCGGTGTCGACGCGGCCGGGCCTGGGCAGCCCGTCGAGCTTGTCCAGCAGCGCCCCGAGCGACAGGTTCAGGGCCCGGAAGCGTTGGCGCAGGGCGGCGACGTCCGTGGTCTCGGTGGAGGCGGCCACGTCGACGTCGTTGAGCTTGTCGGCGATGTTGTCGTACGACTCCGCGCAGGTGCGGTTGACGCCCTCGAGGTACGACGCCCGGCTGATCGCGGTGCCCCGGTCGGAGAAGTCGAAGGGGCCGACGTTCATCGCGATCAGCACGCTGACGACCGTCGCCACCGTGCCGACCAGGGTCAGAATCATCATCCACCTGCCACCGCCCCCGCCCGCCCGGGGCGGTGGGGCGGACGGGTGGAGCATCGGCGGATACGGCGCACCGTGGTTCGGCGGTCCGTGGTGGGCGCTGTGCGGTGCCGGTGGTGTCCGGCGCACGTGGAAATCCATGGCGGTGGGTGTTCCGGTTCCGTGGTCCGTCTCCTCGATGCCGGCTCAGCGGGTGATGGTGCTCTTGCCGAAGGTCAGCCCCAGGCCCGCGACGACCAGCCAGAACGGCATCGTCAGCGCGGGCATCCCGGGTACCGACATCACCGCCATGGCGACGGTCGGCGCACCCGCGGCGAGCACCGAGATCCAGCCGATCCACCGCGAGACGGTACGCTCCCGCAGCGCCATCCAGGCGATCGCGAACGCGGCCACCAGCACGCCCAGCCAGCCGATCCACGCCCCGAAGTCGTTGAGCACGTAGTAGACATAGCGTGCGGTCCGGTCGAACTGCTCGTCCTCCGGGCCACCTTCGCCGTAGATGCCCATCGCGCCGCGCCACCCGTAGCCGAGGGTCAGCGCCGCCGCCGAGGCACCCAGGCCGGCCGACACCACCCGTGCCGCCGTACTCCCGGGCACCCGCGGCTCCACGTGCCGCCGCCAGGCCGCGGCGAGCACGATCAGCAGGGCGACCACGACATAGCCGACGGCGAAGCCGATCCGGGCCTTGACCACGCTCACGTCGTCGACCCGGTCGAGCGTCATGCCGCCGTCGACCTCCGCCACATGCACGTCCATCACGATCGTCGCGAACGCTCCCAGCACGCCGGCCGCCACCGCGAGCAGCGGCCAGTGGGTTCGATGGCGCGCCGGGGCCTCCCCGACCTCGACGCGCCCACCGACCGGGCTCACATCCGGATACCTCATGTCTCCCCCTCCACATGTCCGCCGCCCCGCGTCGCCGTCCCCCCGGCGGCTGCACGTCCCCCATCGGGTGGCGCGTATCGGACTCCCTGCCCGTGCGGCATCGCCAGACTGACGGGCCCGGAGTCCCGGGTTCCAGGGACATCGACACCGTCTCTCCGGGATCCCCGCGGCGGGGCGGGCCACGCCGCGACGCGGTAGGGCAGCATGGGCGCGGTGACCACCCAGCCCGTTCCGCCGCCGCTCGACGCGTGCCCGCCGGACCGGCCCGCGCCCGCGCGCGTGCCCGCCTGGATCCGCGCGCTGCTGCTGCGCGTCCCGGAGTCCCGACTGATCGTGTTCGCGGGCGTGTCGGCCACAATCGGCATCGCGACGACTGCGGCGTACGTACCCGCCTACCACTGGGTCGCGGAACGCACCGAGCTGCGTCCCATGTCGTGGGGCGACGTCGTGCTCGGATCGGCGTGGCCGCTGATCGGCGCGCTGATCGTGCGCGGGCGACCGCGCAATCCGGTGGGCTGGCTGCTCCTGGTACCCGCGACGCTGGGCCCGTATCTGCTGCTGTCGCTGTACGCGGTCGCCTCCGCGCGGATCAGCGCCGACCCGCTGCCGGGCGCGGATTTCGCGGCGTGGGTCGGCGCCTGGGGATTCGCCCAGTACTTCGTGGTGGTGCCGCTGCTGCTGATGGTGTTCCCCGACGGATACCTGACCGGTCCCCGGTGGCGGCTCCCGGCGTACGCGATCTGCGTCGTGGCGGCGATCGCGCTGTTCGGGGCGATGTTTCGGGACGGGTCGATCGACATCAGCGAGGACGTGCGCAATCCGTGGGCCGTTCCCGGCGCGTGGTGGCTGGGATACCTCACGATCGTCGGCGCGTTCGCGACCCTCGGGCCGGGGCTGCTGACCGGGGTCGCGTCGCTGCTCGTGCGTACGCGCCGGGCGGTCGGCGTACAGCGCATCCAACTCCAGTGGTTGCTGCTCGGCGGCCTGATGCTCGGCGCGAACATGCTGCTGGCACTCGTGGTACCCGACCCCGGGCAGGACCTGTTCTTCGCCGTCGGGTTGCTCAGCCCGCCGGTGGGGATCGCGGTCGCGATGTTGCGGCACCGCCTGTTCGACGTGGTCCTGGTCCTCAACCGCACCATCGTCTACGTCGTCCTCACGCTGGTCCTGGTCGGCGTCTACACGGCGCTGGTGCTGGGCGTGGGGCGCGTCGCGCCGACCTCCACGAGCGGGATCCTCGCGGTGGCGGTGGTCGCGCTGCTCGCCGCGACCGGGCGCAGCGCCGTGCAGGTGGCGGTGGACCGCTGGTTGTTCGGACACCGGCACGACCCCTACGCGGTGCTCGCGCGGGTCGGCCGGCAGGTGGCGCCGGCGTCGGAGCCCGACGAGGCGCTGCAACGTCTGGTGCACGCGCTGCGCCGCGCCCTACGGCTGCCGTACGTGGCGTTCCACAGCCATCTCCCGCAACACGGCGCCGCGTTGCGGGTGGAGAGCGGGAGTCCGGTCGCCGGTTGGCGGGCCGTCCCGGCGAGTTCGTTGGGCCGCGACATGGGTGAACTGCGGGTGGGCCTGCGGCCGGGCGGCGAGCGCTGGACGCCCGAGGAGTACGCCGCGATCGAGGAGGTCGCAGCCCGGGCGGCGACGTTGGCGTACGCGGCGGGGCTGGTCACCGACGTGGCCCGCAGCCGCGCCCGGATCGTCGTCGCCCGCGAGGAGGAGCGCCGCCGCCTGCGGGCGGACCTGCACGACGGCGTGGGTCCGGCGCTCGCGGGCGCCGCGCACCAACTCGACGCGCTGGCCCGCCGGATCGCCGCCGCGGGGCAGCCGGACCTGGCCGATCGGGCCCGAGGGGTGCGCGATCGGCTGCGCCAGACGGTGACCGACCTGCGCTCGGTGGTGCACGGCCTGCGTCCCCCCATCCTCGACCAACTCGGCCTCGCGGGGGCCCTGCGCGACGTGGTCGCCGGCTACGAGACGCCGCGCTGCACGGTCGAACTCGGCCCGGGACTGGACGAGTTGCCCGCGGCAGTGGAGGTCGCGGCCTACGCGATAGCCGCCGAGGCCGTCTCGAACGCGGTGCGGCACAGCGCCGCGAGCGAACTGCGCCTGTCGGCCGCGGTGGTCGACGCGAGGCTCCGGTTGGAGATACGCGACAATGGCCGCGGCCTGCCCGCGCACCCGGCCGCCGGGGTGGGCCTGCGCAGTATGGGGGAACGCGCGGACGAGGTCGGCGGACGCATGGAGATCCTGCCCGCGCCGGGCGGCGGGGTGGTCGTCCGGGCGAGCCTGCCCGGCGGGTCGGAGAGGTCGTAGTGGACACATCGGTAAGCGTGCTCGTCGTCGACGACCACCCGGTCTTCCGGGCCGGCATGGTCACGGTGCTGGAGGACCTGGCCGATCTCGACGTCGTCGGTCAGGCCGGCGACGGGGCGGGGGCGCTGGCCGAGGTGGCGGCGCTGCGGCCGGACGTGGTGCTGATGGACCTGCGGATGCCGGGCGTCGGCGGGTTGGAGGCGACGGCGCGGATCACCACGACCCATCCGGACACGGCGGTGATCGTGCTGACCATGGACGAGGACGAGGACACGGTCTTCGCGGCGCTGCGGGCCGGCGCGCGCGGCTACCTCCTCAAGGAGGCGGACGGGGACGACATCCGCCGCGCGATCCTGGGGGTGGCGCGGGGCGAGGCCGTCTTCGGCCCGCGCGTCGCCCGCCGGGTGTTGTCGTTCTTCGCGTCGGCCCCCGCGCACGCGCGCGGCGCGGTGCCGTTCCCGCAGTTGACCGACCGGGAGCGCGAGGTCCTCGACCTGCTCGCGCAGGGGTTGGACAACGCGTCGATCGCGCGGCGGTTGATCCTGTCGGAGAAGACCGTACGCAATCGGGTGAGCGACGTGCTGACCAAGCTGCGCGCCCGCAGCCGCGCGGAGGCGGTGGCCATCGCCCGTGACGCGGGGTTGGGCGGCTGAGGACGGACATCGCGCACGGGTCGGGTCGAGCCCCGTGTGGGGCTCGACCCGACCCGTGTCGGCAACGCCGTGGGACACCGTGCCGCTCGTTCGACTACTCGCCGTCGTACGCCTTGCGGATCGCGGCGACGTCCAGGCGCTTCATGGTGTACATGGCACTGGTGGCCCGGGTCGCCTTCGCGCCGTCCGGGTCGCCGATCATGTCCATCACCTCGGTCGGCACGACCTGCCAGGACAGGCCGTATTTGTCCTTGAGCCAGCCACAGGGGCCCTCCTCGCCGCCGTCGGCGGTGAGCAGACCCCAGTAGTGGTCGACCTCGTCCTGGTCGGCGCAGTGGATCTGGAACGAGACGGCCTCGTTGAACTTGAACTGGGGCCCGCCGTTGAGCGCGACGAACTTCTGCCCGTTGATCTCGAACTCGACCACGAGCACCTGGCCGGCCTGGTCCGGGTTGGCCTCGTTGTAGTAGCCGACGCGGCCCTGCTTGCCGTCCTTGAACACGGACAGGTAGAAGTCCGCGGCCTGCTCGGCCTGGCCGTCGAACCACAGGCAGGTGGTGAATCCCTGGGCGGGCATGGAAACCTCCGGTACTCCGTAGTGGACGCTCTCACCAGTACCGACCCGTCCCGACGCACAAACTCATCGGTGTCGGGCGGAGGAATCCCACTTCGGGTCCGGAGCCGCCCGATCAGCCCTCGCGCGCCGCGTCCAGCACGTCGCGGATGCCGTCGGCGGAGGTCACCCGGCGGGCGTATTCCGGTTGGCGCAGCGCGCCGCCCATGTACGGGTGCGGGTTGCGGTGCGTGGCGGGGCTCTCCAGGATCGCGCCCGCCGCGAAGTGCACCTCGCGCGCGCCGGTGGCGGCCAGTACCCGGTCGATGTTGCGCGCGGTGATCCCGCCGCCGGGCATCACCACGATCCGGCCCGCCGCCTGGGTGACCAGGCGGGCGATCAGCGGCGCGCCCTCCAGCACGCTGCTGTCCTGCCCCGAGGTCAGCACCCGGTCGACGCCCAGCTCGATCAGCTCCTCCAGGGCCGCGTGCGGGTCGCGGGTCATGTCGAAGGCGCGGTGGAAGGTGACCGACAGATCGCCGGCCGCGGCCAGCAACGCCTCGATCACCGGACGGTCCAGGTCGCCCTCGGGGGTCAGCGCGCCGATCACCACACCCTGCGCACCGGCCGCCCGGATCGCCTCGACGTCCCGGCGCATCGCGGCGGCCTCGTACTCGTCGTAGACGAAGTCGCCCCCGCGCGGCCGCACGATCACATGGACCCGGATCGCCTCGACGGCGGCCAGGGTGGTCTCGATCAGGCCCAGGCTCGGCGTGATGCCGCCCTCGAACAGGTCCGCACACAGTTCGACGCGGTGCGCGCCCACACGTTCGGCGGCGAGCGCTCCCGGCACGTCGTCGATGCAGATCTCGAAGGCGGGCGCGGGGGTGGGGCCGGCGTTGACGGTCATGACGCGAACTCCTGATGGTGCGAAGGGTTGTTCGAAGGGGGTTGTGCCGGGTGGGGCGCGGTGCCGCGCGAGGTGGCGCCGGGCTACGCCGGGTGGGACGTCACGCGGACCTCGCCGACCGGCAGGCCGCCGCCCAGGACCGGTACGGTCGTCCATTCGTGGGCCGCCGAGACGTCCACGCCGAGCGTGTGCAGCGCGGCCAGCGCGAGTGCGGTGGTGGCGCGGGGGCTGCCGTCGATCACCTTGACCGCGACCGCGTGTCCGGCGGTGGTCGCCGCCACGAACACGCCCTCGGCGCCGCCCTTGACCAGGACGCCCGGGAGCAGCCGCATCACCTCGGTGTTGGCCTGCCCCTCCCCGCCCACGTACGCCGGGTGTTCGCGCATCGCCTTGGCCACCACGCGCTCGGGACCGGTGGTCGCAGTGGCCAACGCGCGTACGCCCCGGGCGAGTCCGGTCAGCGTCATGGCGAACACCGGTGCGCCGCAGCCGTCCACGGCGGTGTGCGCGACCGACTCGCCGGCCAGTTCCTCGATGCCCTCGCGGACCAGCACCTGCAGCGGATGCCCCGGGTCGAGGTAGCCCTCGGTCGGCCACCCCGACGCGACGCAGGCCGCCAGCATCGCGGCGTGTTTGCCCGAGCAGTTCATCCGCTCACGGGTGTTCTCCTCGCCGCGCGCGATCATCTCCCGATACGCGTCCTCGTCCTCCGGGCGGCTGGGCGGACATCCCAGCGCGTCGAAGGTCAGCCCCGAGCGGGTCAGGATGTCCTCGACCGCGTCCACGTGGAAGTCCTGCCCGGTGTGGCTGCCCGCCGCGATCGCCACGTGCGCCCCGGACAGCGGCGCGCCCGCGCGCAGGCAGGCCAGCGCCTGGAACGGCTTGGCCGAGGAGCGCGGTACCACCGGCTCGTTCGGCACGCCCAGTTCGAGCGCCGGCCGGCCGTCCGGCGCGAGTGCGACCAGGCTGCCGAAGTGCCGACTCTCCACGAACCCGGACCGCACCACCTCGGCGAGTTCGGCGTAGCGCGTGGTCGATTCGTGGGGCACGGTGTCCTCCGGTCGCATGGGGTCCTCCGGGATGGGCCGATCGGTGCGGCCGCCGAACGGGGAAGTGGTCACAGCGGTTGGTCCGCCGCCGCCTTGGCCCGCACCAGTGTGCGCAGCCGGCGTCGGCCGACGGAGCGGAAGCCCTGGCGGGCCTCCAGGGTGCGGGCCAGCTTGGACAACGACGCGTTGAGCACGATGTAGACCAGCGCGATGATGATGTAGGTCTGGATCAACAGCCGGTTGTAGGTGGCCAACACCCGCCCGCTGTACAGCAGTTCCGAATAGCTGACGATGAAGCCGAGCGAGGTGTCCTTGAGCAGCCCGACGGACTGGCTGACCAGCGACGGCAACAACCGGCGCACCGCCTGCGGCAGCACGATCAGCCGCATCGTCTGACCGTCGGTCAGCCCGACGGCGAGCCCCGCCTCGCGCTGCCCGCGGTCCAGGGACAGGATGCCCGCCCGGAAGATCTCCGCGAACACCGCCGACGCGGACACCGAGAGCGGCAGGACCAATTTCCAGAACAGCGGCAGGTCCACGCCGTAGTGCGGCAGTCCGAACAGCACCAGGTAGACCAGGAGCAGCACCGGAACCGTGCGCATCACCTCGATGTACACGGTGGCCGACCAGCGCAGCGCCCGCTGCCTGGACAGCCGGCCCAGGGCGAGCACGATGCCGCCGACCACGGACAGCGCGGTGGCCACGGCGGCGGCCCGGATGGTGGCCCACAACCCTTCCAGCAGATACCGCCACATCGGCCAGGTGGTGTACGGCCGCCACTTGTCCGCGTCCAACTGGCCGTGGTCGGCGAACCGCTTCACGGCCACGGCGAGCAGCGCGGCCACCGCGACGCCGACCACGACGGTGGCGATCCGCATCCGGCGCCGCGCGATCGGGCCGGGTTCGTCGAACAACACTCGGGACGCGCTCATCGAACGATCGCCACCTTCCGCTCGATCATGCCGGTGACGATCCCCGCCGTGGCGCAGATGAGCATGTAGCCGATGCCCGCGCCGACGAACACGGGGATGGGTTGCGCCTCCATGAGGTTGACCCGGTTGGCGGCGGAGGTCAGTTCGACCACGCCGACGGCGGCGGCGAGCGAGGTGTTCATGGTCAGCGCGATGAAGATGTTGCCGATCGGCTGTACCACGCCGCGCAGCGCCTGCGGCAGGATCACCAGCCGCAACGACTGACCGAACGTCAGTCCCAGGGCCCGGGCCGCCTCGGCCTGGCCGATCGAGACGGTGTTGATCCCCGAGCGCACCGCCTCGGCGATGTAGGCCGCCTCGTAGAGCGCGATCACGATCACCGCCGTGGTGAACAGCGGGAAGATCACCCCGACTTCGGGCAGGCCGAAGACGAACAGCACGAGCAGGACCAGGAGCGGGGTGTTCTGGAAGGTCTCCACGTACACGGTGCCCACGCCGCGCAGCGCCGTGACGGGGGACACCCGCATGGCGGCCACGACGACGCCGATCAGCAGCGCGCCGAGGAAGGAGAGCGCGGTGAGTTCGAGGGTGGTGACGATGCCGTCGGTGAAAGCGGAGAGATGTCGCAGCACGACATCCATCGGCGAGGACCTTTCGCGAGGGGATGGGCGGGGACGAGGCCGGGCGAAGCGGCGGGCAGGGGACGGCGGGGATGTGCGGCCGGCTGGGTCCGTGCGGTCGGAACCGCGTCGGGCCCGACGGGCCCGTCGGGCTCGACGGGGTCGGCAGCGGGCGCGGAGCGGTTCCGGGCCGGCGCCGGACGGGTACGCCGACCGGAACGCGGTCGATCCGGGGATGCGACCAGGGCCGCCGGCCGAACCGACGCCGCGACGCGGGCGGTTCGGCCGTCCGGCTCGGGCTCCGGCTCGGGCTCCGGCACGAGGCTCGGGCTCAAGGCTCGGGATCGGGCTCCGGCACGAGGGTCGGGAGGGCGCGGCGCCCTCCCGACCCCGGGGCTCAGGAGCCGGGGACGCCGCCGATCGCGGGCGGCGTCGGCGGGTTGCCCTCGACGACCGTGCCGAGCGTCTGCTTCCAGACCGTCTGCCACGAGCCGTCCTGGCCGATCTTGCGCAGCCAGTCGTTGACGAACGTCTTGAACGCGGCGTCGTCCTTCTTGAGGCCGATGCCGTACGGGTCGGCGGTGAACGGCTCGCCCACGACGGTGGTGTCGGGGTTCTGCTTCACGTCGGCCACCAGCAACGCCTGGTCCTGCACGTACGCGTCGCCCCGGCCCTGGCGCAGCGCCGTCACGCACTCGGGGTCGCTGCCGAAGGTGACGACCTTCGCGTCCGGCGCGACCTGCTTGATCGCGGCGATCGCGGGCGTGTTGGCGCCGGCGATCACGGTCTTGCCGTTCAGGTCGGCGGGCGTCTTGATCCCGCTCGCGCCCTTCTTGGTCAGGATGGCCTGGCCGGAGGAGTAGTACGGGCCCGCGAAGGCGACCTGCTCGGCCCGCTTCGGGGTGATCGTGTACGTCTGGAAGACCACGTCGACGGTGCCGTTCTGCAGCAGCGCCTCACGCGTCTCGGTGGCCGAACTGACGATCTTCACCTCGGGCTTGCCGATGATGTACTTGGCCAGCAGTCGGCCCATCTCGGCGTCGAACCCGTCGGTCTTGCCGGATATCGGGTTGAGCTGCGACCACAGCGGCGCGTCCTGGGAGCCGCCGACGATCAGGTAGCCGCGCTCCTTGATCTTGGCCATCGTGGAGCCGGGCAGGATCGCGGCGTCGGGCGCGCCCTCGGCCTTCTTGGCGACGTCCTCGCCGGCCGGCTTTCCGCCCGGGACGGCGTCGGACGAGGAGTCGCTGGAACAGGCGGCCAGCACGCTCAGGGACAACGCGGCCAAAACGGCCGGAACGGCGGTACGCAGCCGACGCGATGACGCGCCGGAGCGCGGGCGACGCAGGGGGAAGCCGGACATCGGGGCCTTCCTTTGCAGCTAGGCAGGGGTACAGAGGGGACGGGACGGACGGGCCCGGAGGAGCGCGGGCGTCAGTGGCTGAGCACCTTGGACAGGAAGTCGCGGGCGCGGTCGGTGGTGGGGGCGGTGAAGAAGGTGTCGGGCGTGCCGACCTCGACGATCTGACCATCCGCCATGAACACGACGCGGTCGGCGGCCCGGCGGGCGAAGCCCATCTCGTGCGTGACCACGACCATGGTCATGCCCTCGCGGGCCAGGTCGACCATGACGTCCAGGACCTCGTTGACCATCTCCGGGTCGAGCGCGCTGGTCGGCTCGTCGAACAACATCACCTTGGGCTGCATGGCCAGCGCCCGGGCGATGGCGGCGCGCTGCTGCTGACCGCCGGAGAGCTGGGCCGGGTAGTGGTCGGCCTTGTCGGCGATGCCGACCCGGTCCAGCAACTCCCGGGCCCGGTGCTCCGCGTCGGCGGCGGACAGACCCTTGACCCGGGTCGGGCCGAGGGTCACGTTCTGCAGCACGGTCTTGTGCGCGAACAGGTTGAACTGCTGGAAGACCATGCCCACTTCGGTGCGCAGCCGAGCCAAGGCCCGACCCTCGGCGGGCAGTTCCTCGCCGTCCAGCAGGACCACGCCCGAGTCGACGTTCTCCAGCCGGTTCAGGCAGCGGCACAGCGTCGATTTCCCGGCGCCCGAGGGGCCGATCAGTACGACGACTTCGCCGGCCGCGACGGTCAGGTCCACGTCGGTCAGCACGCGGACCGCGCCGAACGACTTGTTGATGGCCCGCGCCTCGACCATGGGCGTCATTACGGCGGAAGAAGGCGACGCGGGCTTCATCTGCGCTCCATCTTTGTTCGGAATCGAAGTTTCAGGTGACAGTAGAAGCGAGATTCGAATAAAGTCAATGCCTTGCTGGTTATTACGGGGTGTGCTATTCCTGTCACTGCCGTACCGCAGCAGGTGTGCCTCGAACGGGAGTGGAACGTTGGGTGGAAGCGCGGGTGACCTGGTGCGACTGGTGGCCAAGGGGCACGGTCGATCCCGGGCGGAACTCGCCCGGTTGAGCGGCATGGCACCGTCGAGCGTGTCGCTGCGCGTCGAGGAGCTGATCGAGGCCGGCCTGCTCCGCGAGGACGGCGAGGGCGCCTCCCGAGGCGGCCGCCGGCCCCGACAGTTGCGCCTGCACGAGAACGCGGGCGTCGTGGTCGCCGTCGACGTCGGCACCCACCATGTGCGCATGGCGGTGCTGGACCTGGCCGGCCGGGTGCTCCTGGAACACGAACTCCCGGGCGAGATCGCCGAAGGCCCCGAGCGGGTGATCGAACGACTCCTGGACAACCTGCGCATGACGCTGCGTCAGGCCGAGGTCGAACACCTGCCGCTGCTCGGCGTCGGCATCGGCATGCCCGGACCCGTCGACCCCGGCGCCGCCAAGGTGGTCGCCCCGTCCCGGATGCCCGGCTGGAACGACTTCCCGATCGGCCGCCGGATGAGCGAACTGCTCGGCGTGCGCGTGGTGGTGGAGAACGACGCCAATCTGATGGCGGTCGGCGAACACCGCTACGGCTGGCCGGACCGGGACAACCTGATGGCGGTCAAGGCCGGCACCGGCATCGGCTGCGGCATCATTGTCTCCGGTCGGCTGCATCGTGGACGCGGCGCCGCCGGCGACATCAGCCACGTCCCCGTACACGTACCCGAGCCGGTCACCTGCTCGTGCGGCCACTCCGACTGCCTGGAGGCGCACGCCAGCGGCGCGGCGCTGCGCCGCATACTGCGCGCGCAGGGCATCGAGGTCTCCTCCTCGCGCCACCTGGTCGATCTGGTCAACGACGGCGTGCCGGAGGCGACCACGCTGGTGCGCAACGCGGGCCGGCTGGCCGGGCAGGTGCTCGTGCCGCTGGTGAACTTCTTCAACCCCGACGTGCTCGTCCTGGGTGGCGGTCTGTCCGCCGCCGAGCCGTTCGTGGCCGCCGTACGCGGGGCGATCTACGAGCGCTGCCTCCCGTTGGCCACCCGCGACCTGGAGATCGCCACGGCGGTCACCGGCCGGGACGCGTGCATGTTGGGCGCCGGCAGTCTGGTCCTGGACGAGGTGCTCGCGAGCGAGTGGGTGGACGACACGCTGGCCGCACGCTGACCCGGGAACGGATCTTCTCAACCTCTGGATGTAGAGCTACTGTGGCGTCCGTCAAGTTCACGCTATATATCGAGACGGTGTCGAGGAGGTCCGCGTCATGGGCTACCAGGTGAGTACCGTCGATCCGGCGCGCACCGCGCTGATCGTCGTCGACGTCCAGCACGACTTCATCTCTCCCGGCGCGCCGCTGGAATCGCCCGCCGGGCGCGCCATGTTGCCCACCCTCGCCGGCCTGCTCGACCTCTGTCGCAAGGCGGGGATCATGGTCGTCTACACCGCGCACGTACACCGGGCCGACGGCTCCGACCGGGGGCGCTACGCCGACCTGTACCCACCGATCGCGTCGGGCGAGGCGCTGGTCGACGGCACGCCCGGGAGCGAGATCCACCCCGACGTGGCACCCGCCGAGGGCGAGGCGGTGATCAAGAAGCACCGCTACAGCGGATTCCACGGCACCGACCTGGACATGCTGCTGCGCGGTCGGGGCATCACCACGGTCGCGGTGACCGGGGTGACCACCGAGGACTGCGTGCACGCCACCGCCCGGGACGCGATGTTCCGCGACTACTGGACGCTGGTGATCGCCGACGCCTGTGCCACCTACGACCACCCCGACCTGGGGTGGGGCGCGATGTCGGCCGAGGAGGTGCACCGCGCGGCGCTGGTGGTGCTGGCCCAGTCCACGGCCGACGTGGTCACCTCGGAGCAGTTCGCCGGACGGGTGCGCGAGGCGGGTGTCCGGGCCGCTTCGTAGCGCTGTGATTTAAAAGTTGCGCAAGTTCGCAACTATCGGAGCTTCGTGCGCGTTCCTATCTGCGACCGCACATCTCCGAAAGGAATGCACCACATGGTGTTCAACCGTGTTCTCGATGCCATCGGCGTGGGCGCCCCCGACGTACGGACGGCGTTGTCGACGCCCATGACCCGCCCCGGCGGAACCCTTCGGGGCGGGGTCGTCCTCGTCGGGGGCGGTCGCCCCGCCGAGGTCGGGGGCGTGACGTTGTCCCTGGTCCTGTCGACCGCCGCCGGCATCGGGCGTCCCGCCGGCGCGGGTGACGGCTCCATCCCGTTCGCCGACGTCGTGGTGAGCGGCCCGCTGCGGCTGGCCGCGCGGGAGGAGCGGGAGTTGCCGTTCTCGTTCCCGGTGCCCTGGGCGGCGCCGTTCACCACCATCGCGGGGCAACGCCTGGCGAACCCGGTGGTGGGGCTGCGCACGCTGATGGCCCTGGACGCCGGCCGCCGCCGGCACGCCGTCGACGCGGTCGACATCGACCCGCTGCCGGTGCAACAGCGGGTCCTGGAGGCGGCGTTGGCGCTCGGCTTCACCTTCAAGGACGCCGATCCGACGATGGGCCGGTTCGGCGCCGAGCAGGACCTGCCGTTCCGCCAGGAGGTCGCGTTCCACGCCGCGCCGCGCTACGCCGACAGGTGCCGGGAGGTTGCTCTGTCCTTCCGTTCCACCCCGAACGCCACGCACGTCTCGGTGCGCGTGGGCCCGCGCGGCGAACCGTTCGGCCTCGGCCTGGGCGTCGACACCGGCACCCGCCTCGACCACACCGACCTGAGCAAGGACCTCGCGGGGACCGTGGACACCTGGATCCGGCGCGCCGTCGAGGAGTACGCGGCGCGGACTCCGTACGGCGGTTCGTCGTACGACGCGACGCGACCGAGCCCCTGGGTGAACACCGGCGCCGAGGCCGGATCGCGGGGCGGCGGCTCCGGCCTGGGCGGGATGGTCGGTGGCATGGCCACCGGCGCGGCGGCGGGCTTCCTCGGCGGCATGCTCGCGGAGGAGGTCTTCGGCGACGACGACTGAGTCACGAGCCGACGCCGGCCCGCCGCCGACGCACGGTCGGCGGCGGGCCGGCGCCCGGGATGCCCCGGCGGCCGGGGGCGGAGGAGCGGGTCGAGGCCGAAGCCGGGGTCGAGGACGGCCGGGGGTCGTGACGGGGTGCGCGCACGACCGACTGCTCCCGACCGGGAACGCCGGGCCGCCGTCGGCGAGACACCCCCCCCGCACCGAAGCTGCCGGTTTATCGCGTTTGGCGCACACGCGAGGCCGGGTGGCTTTACCGTCTGAGCGGGAGACGGTGCGCGGAAGCCGATCGGGGGGCGTGCGATCGCACGCCGGGCGGTGGGGCGACGGCCATGGGCCGGGCGTCGGGGTGGCGGACGGTCCGGCGGCGGATGGTGGGGAGACTGATGGTCGGGCGCCGGGCGGTCGTGCGGCAAAGGGTTGTCCGGCACACGGGTGCGCGCCGGACGGCCGCGCGGCGCGTGGTTGCTCGGCGGACGGTCGCGCGACCGGGTACGGGTGGGCCGCCGGGTGACACCTCCGGGGGCTCAGGCGCCGAGGGGCTTGCCGGGCTCCGCGGGCCGGCGCGTGTGTTCGAGCCGGTCCAGTTCCACCGCGATCGCCTCGGACATCAGGTCTCGGGCGCGGTCCACCGACATCAGGCCGCTCAGCCAGCGGCCGCTCAGGCCCTCCAGGAGCGCGGTCAGGCGCTCCGCCGCGGCTCGGGTGGCGGGGAGCGGAGCGGTCGGGATCGCGTCGGCGACCAGTTCGCCGATCTCCTCGGACCACTCGTCCGTGGCCTTCGTCAGGTCCTCGCGGAGGGATTCGTCGAACACCGCGCTGGCGCACAATTCGCCCCAGGCGACGCTGTTCTCCCGCACCTCCGGGGTGTCCTGGAGTTCCAGGAGCAGGCGATGGGTCAACTCGTCGCGCGCCGGCGCCGGCTCCTCGTCCGCGTCCCGTTCGGTGGTGTACCGGTCGGCGCGGTCGTTGATGAACGCCAGCGTCGCCCGCAGTACGCCGGTGCGGTCCTTGAAGTGGTAGTAGACCAGCCCCGTGGACACGCCGGCCTCGGCGGCCAACTCCTCGACGCGCAGGCCCCGCACGCCCCGGCGGGCGATGACGCGGGCGGCGGCTTCCATGATCGTGGTGCGACGGTCGGACACAGGGCGACACCCTATCGTCGGCCGGCCCGTCCTCGTCGCGACGTCCCCCTCGGTGTCCGAACTCCTTCGAACCCTCGATCGATAGCGGCCCGGCTCGATCATGGTTCGACAGGAGACGAGAACCCGGGATCCGAATGTCGCATAAAAGCATCATCCGATTACAGGTAGTGCTGAGACTCTTTGGATGGGGTACCTATCGACGTGCTCGACGGGCTCCTCAGGCACGCCGGCACAGGACTGGGGGCGGACATGATCAGGGTTCTCTTGGTGCACGACACGGAGTTGATGAGATCGGCGCTGACCGCGCTGCTCGATCGGGAGGAGGACATCGAGGTGGTCGCCGAGAGCTGGGAGAGCGCTCCCGACCGGGCCCGCGCCCAACGTCCGCACGTATGCGTGGTGGACGTGGACTGTCCGGGCGCATCCCGTTTACCGAGTCGACCCGTGGATCGGGACTGCGCACTGTTGGTGCTGGCCACCACCGCGCGGCCGGGCAGCCTGCGCCGGGCGGCGGAGGCCAAGGCGCTGGGCTTCGTGGACAAGGATGCCCAACCGCTGCAACTGCCACGCGCGATAAGACTCATGGCCACCGGCCGCCGCTACGTGGACGGTACGCTCGCGCTCGACCTGCTGCGCGCCGCGACCGCGCCGCTGACCCCCCGCGAACTGGGCGTGCTCTCGCTCGCCGCGAAGGGTGCCTCGGCCCCGGAGATCGCCCGCAGCCTGCGGCTGAGCATCGGGACGGTGCGGAACTACATGTGCGCGATCACCCGCAAGACCGGTGCCCGCAACCGGATCGACGCGATCCGCATCTCGCGCGACGCCGGGTGGGTCTAGCCCCCGTTCGCCCGGCGGATCCGGCGGGGCCGCGCCTCCTGGCCCCGCGCCCCGCAACCCCGCCCTCGCCGCACCCGGAGCCCGGACGGCCGATCAGATGCGTTCCGCGTGCCACCGGCCGACCAGGTCGCGGTACAGCGGTGACCGGTCCAGGAGTTCCCGGTGCGTTCCGCACACCGCGTGCACCCCGTCCAGCACCAGGATCCGGTCGGCCCGATGCGCCGAACTGATCCGGTGGGCCACCACGATCAGCGTCCCGGGCCGTGCGGCGAAGGCCCGTTCGGCCCGATCCTCCGCGGCCGGATCGAGATGGCAGGTGGCCTCGTCCAGCACCACCAGGGGGGCGGGTGACAGGTGTGCCCGGCCGAGCGCGATCAGCTGGCGCTCGCCCTGGGACAGGGCGGCGGGGTCCACCGGCGCGTCGAAGCCGCCCAGTCGGTGGACCAGGGGCAGCAGACCGACCTCGGCCGCGGTCGCGGTGAGCGCGGCGGGCGACGCGCCGTCCGGGCACAGGTACAGCAGGTTCTCCCGGACGCTGCCGGTGAACACGTACGCCTGCTGCGGGATGAGCACGCGTCGGCGGGAGGGTTCGGCGGGGATCGGCGCGACCGGTCGTCCCGCCACCCGGATCTCGCCCCGATCGGGTGCGAGCAGGCCGGCGATCAGCGCGGCCAGCGTCGACTTGCCGATCCCGCTGGGGCCGACCACCACGAGGTGCTCGCCGGGTTCGACGGTCAGATCCAGGTCGCGCAGGACCGGTTGGGCGTTCGGGCCGTACGCGAAGGTCAGCCCGCGGATCTCGACCCGGGCCGGGGCGCCGCGCTCGGTCGAGGGGCGGCCCTTCTCGGCGACCGGCGTGCCGGGCAGCGCACTTCGCGAGCCGGACGTCAGTCGATCGAGCACCACCAGCAGCCGCGTCCCCGCCGCGCCGAGCGCGTTCATCAGGGTGTGCAGGGCCGGCAGCAGGGCCTGGGTCAGGTAGGTCAGCGCGCCGAGCAGGGCGCCGGCGGTCAGCCCCTGCCGCAACAACCAGGGCGCGGTGACCAGGAGCAGCAACACCGGCAACTGTCCGGCCACGCCCAGCGCGACGGTACGGGCCGCAGCCCACCGGGCCAGGACTCGCGCCGCCCGGGCCTCGGCCTCGATCAGGGCGTGCGTCCGAGCCGCGACCGACTGCCCGGCGCCCGCCGCCAGTACGTCTCGCAACCCCTCGGCGACCGCGCCGAGCTGCGTCGACAACGCCTCGTCGGCATCGAGGAACACCCGCTGCCGAGCCGCCATCGGTGCCAGTGTGGCCAGGAACAGCGCCAGGCCGAGCACCAGCGGAGGCAGCACCACGATCAGCAACTCCGGGGCCAGCGCCCCGAGTCCGATCAGCACGCCGACCATGGTGAAGACGAACGAACGGGCCACCAGGACCAGTCCGGCGAAACTGTCCCGGGCGAGTTCGGTCTGGTTGGTCAACCGCGACACCACCGCGCCGTCCGCCGCGCGCGACGGGGCCTCGATCGCCTCGGTCAGGGCCCGGTCGGCCACCCGGCGGATCAGCCCGTCGCGCAACGGCTCGACCAGGTCGGCCAGTCCGCGAAACACCCCGCCGGTGGCGGCCCCGCCGCAGATCACCGCCACCGCCGCGACGGCCAGCCAGGCGAGGCCGGTACCGGTGTGACCGGCCAGGAAGCCGTGGTCGAGCGCCATCGCCACGCCGTAGCCGCCGAGGAAGGTCTGCGCCGACTCCAGGAGCGACCACGCGCCGAGCCGGACCAGCACCCGCTTGCGTCGGGCCAGGAAACCCCGGGCCAGGGCCGGCACCCCGGAACGCTCCACGCTCACATGCCCTCCCGGGCCGAATCCCCGGCCGAGTACCGGGTCGCATCCCCGATCGCCCCGCACGTGGAACCGGTTCCCGGGGCCCCGCCGAGCGCTTCGGTGGCGACGAACACCGCCCGGTAATCCTCCTCTTCCTCCCACAACCGCTCGTGCGTCCCGACCGCGCGCACCCGGCCCGCCTCCAGCCACGCGACCAGATCGGCCCGGGCCGCCGAGGACACCCGGTGGGCGATCAGCAGCCGGGTCCCCGCGCGGACGTCGTGGACCAGGGCCCGATCCACCCGCAGTTCGGTCACGCTGTCCAGGCTGGAGGTCGCGTCGTCCAGCACGAGCAGCCGGCCCGCGTGCGCGAACGCCCGGGCCAGGCCCAGGCGTTGCAGTTCGCCGCCGGACAACGGCGCGGTCGCACGCGGTGCGGCGTATCCGCCGGGCAGCAGTCGGATGAAGGTGTCCGCGCCGGCCGCCGCGGCGGCGGCCTCGATCCCGGCGGGCCGCGGTCGGTAGGGCCCGAAGGCGATGCCGTCGGCGATCGTCTCGCCGAACAGGGCGGGCCGTTCGAAGGCGTACCCGACCTCGCGGCGCAACCGTGCCGGATCGATCTCGGTCAGCGGCACACCGTCGAGCAGCACCACGCCCGCGTCCACGTCGCACAACCGCCCGGCGACCGCGGCGAGCGTCGACTTGCCCGCGCCGGAGCGCCCGACCACGGCCATCGTGGCGCCGCCGGGTACGACCAGATCCACGCCGCGCAACACCGGTTCGCCGCCCCGGAGCACGGTGACCCCGCACAGTTCGAGCCGGCCGGGGCCGTACGCCGGCAACGCGCGGTCGCCGTGCCGCATCGGCGGGATGGCGAGCAGTTCGGCGGTGCGTCGTGCGGCCGAACGGCTGCGCACCAACGCGTCGAGACCGCCGACCGCCACGCCCAGCCCGGCGGCGAGCGCGGTGTAGCGCGAGGCGGCGAGCAGTTCGCCCACGGTCAGGTGCCCGCCGGCCAGCCGTACCCCGCCGACCGCGAGCACCGCCGTGCTCAACAGCGGGACCAGGATGCCCGCGCCCGCCATGGCCCGCCCGTACACCCGCCACATCCGCCGCCCCTGCGCGTTCAGCCGGGGCAACGGGTCGAGGATCCGCCCGAGTTCGCGGGTCGAGCCGCCGGCCGCGGCGATGCTCCGGGCGCCGCCCAGGGCCTCGACCAGACGGGTCGCGATCTCGCCCTGGACCTGCTGGTAGCCGGAGACGCTCTCCGAGGAACCGCGGGCGAAGGCGCGCAACAGCCAGATCAGCAGCGGTACGCCGGCCAGGAACACCGCGAGCAGCCAAGGGTCGATCACGCCCAGCGCGACCAGACCGCCGATCGGGACGAACAGCGCGGCCAGGCCGGCGGCGGCGGTGGTCGGCGCCGTGCTCGCCTCGGCCACATTGCCGGTCAGCCGGGTGACCAGGTCGCCCGGCGGGTGTTCGCCGGCCCGGTGCGGGGCGAGCGAGAGCAGGTGGTCCACGCCGAGTCGGCGCAACCAGGCGGCACTTCGGGCGGTGACGACCCCGCCGAGCAGGGCCTCCAGGGCGGTGCAGACGATCTCGGCGACGATCAGCGCCGCGCACAGGACGACCGCGCCGTGCAGGCCGTCGGCATCGTCGAGCAACAGGTCGAGGGTGCGACCCAGGACGGCCGGGAGCACGATCGCCACGCCTGCGGCGACCGCGCTGCACAGGAAGACGGCCGCGGTGCGGCCCGGGCTGTGCCGCACGGCGCCGGCCAGCAGCCGGGCGGTCGCGGGGGGCACGGCCGATGCGCCGTCGGGGGTGCGGTCCGTGGCGGCCATGCCGGCGCGGTTCCTCGCTTTCGTCGCGGGGGTAGTGCACGCATGGCGGTCCCGGGCGGAATGCCGCCGCCCGGGACCGCTGTCGACTCGTCCCGGCTACCTCGGGGTGCTCAGAGCGATGCTCGAAGCCTCCCGAAGAGGGGCAGAGGTCAGTGGCACTGAAGCAGGCTCAGGCTGCTGTTGCCGCAGAGCAGGAGGCTCACGTTGCTGCCGCCGCCGTGGCCGCCGCCGCCGAGCTCGGTCTCCTCCGCCGCCATCGTCTGCAGGTCGAGAAGTGCCATGGTGATCATTCCTCTCGGTAGTGGAACAGGATGGTGCCGCGGCCCGCCCGGAGGGTGGGCCGGTCTTGCCTCGGTCCGCGAAGAACGGACCGGCTTCAGGGCCGCC
Organism: Embleya hyalina; assembly: GCF_003967355.1. Classification (GTDB taxonomy): domain Bacteria; phylum Actinomycetota; class Actinomycetes; order Streptomycetales; family Streptomycetaceae; genus Embleya; species Embleya hyalina. The sequence continues at coordinate 525,494 of NZ_BIFH01000016.1, forward strand.
GGGGCGGCGGGAGGAAGGGCAGGTGCACGGGATGGTCGTGCAGGGAGCCGCCCAGTGCGAGCAGGCAACCGGCGGTGCCGGTGCCCAGGTCCATGGAGAGCCGCATCATCTGGTCTCCCGCGAAGGCGAGTTCGCCCCGGTACGGGATCGCGCCCCAGGAGAGCGTGTCGGTCAGCCGGCGCAGGTCGGCCGCACGTGTGTCGGGTTCGTCGGCGGTGGTGCGGCTCAGGTGCAGGATCATCCCCGCGGTGCCCCGGAACAGGCCGGGGTGAGCGTAGAACCGGGCCCGGGCGGCCCGGGCGATCTCCAGCCGGGCGGCGGCGAATCGTTCGTCGGGCCGGTGCGCGAGGTAGTCGTCGAGGACCATGGCGATGCCGACGCTGCCGGCGCCGAGGTAGGGCATCGTCCGGCGGCCCTCGCTCACGTGCAGGGCGCCGCCGATGGCGACCACACAGCGGGCCAGGTCACCGCGCAGCGCGTCCGCCGCGGCGTCCAACAGGCCCGGGTCGCGGAGCCGGTCGTACAGGCGCAGGAAGAGCAGGGCGCCGCCGGTGGCGCCGTACAGGAGGCCGGCCCGGGTCGACGGGGGCCCGGTGCGGATCCGGTCCGCGACCTGCTCGGCCCAGGCCAACGCCCGGTCGTGCAGGGCACTTTCGCCGGTGGTGCGGGCGAGGTCGTCCAGTGCCAGGCCGAGTCCGGCCAGTCCGCTGTGCAGGTCCACGCCGAGGCCGTGCCGGTTCTGACCGAGGATCAGGTCGACCAGGTCCAGGGCACGGTCGCGGTGGCCCAGGCGCTCCATCACCCACGCCACGCCCGACAGGCCGTCGTAGAAGCCGGGCGGGTTGCCGGCGGGCGGATTCTTGGTCGCGCGCAACAGCCATTCCTCGCCCGCCGGGTGGCGCTCGGCGCCGGTCTCGGCCAGCGCGTACAGCACGCCGGCGGCTCCGGAGCCGAAGCACGCGCCACCGCCCGGGACGGCGAACTGGGCGATGTCGCCCGGGTAGCAGCGGTCCTCGCGGTCGGGGGTGGCGGACAGGGTGATCGCCCGGGCCATCGAGTCGCGGCTGCGCGGCCAGTCGGCGAGGGCCACGGGGAGATAGCCGTCGGAGGCGCAGGCGGTGGGCGGGTGCGAACGGCTCGGTGTGGTGGGCCGGTTCGGCTCGGGGGTCGGTGCGTTCGCGCGGGCGTGTTCGGGCTTCGGGACGTCGGCCCGGGCGTGCTCGGGGGGCGTACCGGATCCGTGCTCGGGTGTCGGATCGTACCCGCGCACGATCTCCTCGACCGCCGGGTCCAGCCGGCCGGCCGGGATCGGGAACTCCGCGAGCGCGACCCGGGCCAGGTGCCGGGCCTTGTTCCGGTCCACCGCGAACAGGCTGGTGAGCGGCAGGAACAGGGCGATCCGCAGGCAGGCGAGCGCGTAGCGGTCGATGTCGAAGCCGCGTCGGTCGGCGGGCGCCACGAAGCCGGGGCTGGCCACCACTTGACGACGTGTGTCGTCGTCGATCGCGGCGGCCTCGAAGTCGAGGAGTGTCACCGACTGTTCGTCCTCGGGGATCATGATGTTGAACAGGTGCAGATCGTTGAAGACCACGCCCCGCGCGTGGATCGCCTCGACGGCCTCGGCCACGAGGTCGTGGATCCGCATGGCCCACGCGGTGTAGTCGGCCAGCGACTCCGGCGTGGGATCCGTCTCGATCAGCGGATGGCGGAGCGCGAAGAGGGTGTTCAGCGGGCGGCCCTCGACGAACTCCAGGACCAGGAAGCGGTGATCGCCGAGGGTGAACCAGTCGCGCACCTCGGGGGTGCAGGCCAGTCCGCTCAGCCGGCGCAGCGCGTCGCGCTCGCGTTCGAGGCGGGTGACCGCGTCCGCGCCGTCGGCGCCCAGTCCGGCGTGCGGGCGGGCCTCCTTGAGCACGACCTGCTCGTCGGTGCGCGGATCCCGGCCGAGGTAGACCCCGCCGCCGTTGGAGAAGTGCAGCGCGCGCTCGATCCGGTACGGGAGTTCGCCGACCGTGGTCGCGGTGCGGGCGGCCAGGTGGGGCTCCAGGAACGCGGGCGGGTCCAGCCACGGCGGTACCCGGAACGTGGGTTCGCGCCGATCCGGGACGAGCGTGCCGGTGTCGTCCTCGATCGCCGGACACAACTCGCCGCGCTCGTCGTGGCAGTTGCGCTCGGTGAAGCCGCCGTAGCGCAGGAACACCGGCCCTTCGCCCCAGCGCAGATCGCTCAGGATGTACGGTCCCGGCTCGCCGGCCAGACGGGCGGACAGCTCCTCCGCGACCACCCGACACTGCTCGTCGTCGGCGGGGTAGACGGTGACGAACTTGCCGCTGGCCGCGCGGTCGGCGTACTTGCCGTTGCGGTTGTGCAGCAGATACGGGCTCGGCATGCACTTGAACGCGATGCCGCGCGGGACGCAGTAGTCCCAGACGACGGTCAACACCCGCTCGGCGTTGGCGTGTACGGCGGAGATGTGGATCTTCCAGCCCTGCTCCGGCAGTTCGCACGGGTCCGGCCGGAACGCGAGCCAGTCGCCCGAGGGATTGCGCAACCAGCCGTCGGGGAGTTCGCGACTCAGCGTGGCGTAGTGCGTGGCCAGGCCGGCGTCGTCCGCGCGCAGTCGATACGGCGCGTCGTAGAACAGCCGATCGGCGTCGCAGAAGACCGCGTATCCCTGATTCATCGCACTCCCATTCCGGAAGACCGGGTGCCAACCGGAACACTGCCGGCGCCCCGAGACCGCCGAAAGTCGCATTCGTCATCAATGCGGAGTGAGGAATTCACGGGCGAGAGCGTGATGGACTCATGGACAAATCGGGCGAGTTGCTGGATGGGTGGGGGTGATGTGCAAGCGGCCCGAAGGGGCCGTGAAAGCGCTACCGGGGCGGCTACCGGCGAGTACGCGTCCGGTGGGGGTGGGGATGCCGCGATGGCGGTGGCGGGGCGCGACGGTGATGGCGGGGCCGCGACGGTGATGGTGGGGATGCCGCGACGGTGATGGTCGGGTCGCCGTGGCGGTGATCGCGACCGTGTCGCGGTGCGGGGGTGTGCGCGGCCGGGGTCGCGTCTCGGCCGGGTGGTGCCGGGGACGGGTGAGCTTCGGGGCGGCCCGTTCGCCCGGTGTCGCTCCGGGTTTGGAACGGGCCGCGTGGGGTGCGGAGTTCAGTGGGTGGTGGGGGTGAACCTGACCGGGGTGCCCGGGGTCGCCTGGGCGGCGGCGGGTAGGTGCTCTTCGGGGACGACGCCGATCACCGGATAGCCGCCGGTGACCGGGTGGTCGGCCAGGAAGAGCACCGGGCGGCCGTCGGGGGGTACCTGTACCGCGCCCAATACCATGCCCTCGCTGGGGAGTTCGTCGGTACGCGCCCAGGTCAGGGCGGGGCCGTCGGTGCGTAGTCCGATGCGGTTGCTCGCCGAGGCCACGGTGTAGCGGGCGGCGCCGAGGGAGTTTCGGGCGGTGACGGTGAACCAGTCCTGCCGGGGGCCGAGCACCAGCGGGAGTACCAGCTCGGTGGGCGGGCCCGATCGGCGGTGGACGTCCGCGCCGGGTGGCGTGGGTCCGGTGGGCTCGCCGAGAGGGAGCAGGTCGCCGTCGACGAGTGGGGCGGGTCCGAGTCCGGACAGCAGGTCGGTGGACCGGCTGCCCAGGACCGGCTCGACCGCCACGCCGCCGGCGAGTGCCACGTAGGTGCGCAGGCCGGCGGTGGCCGAGCCGACCTCCAGGACGGCGCCGGCCGGTACCCGGATCGCCGCGCCCCAGGCGACGGGGCGACCGGCGACGCGGACCGGGCAGGGTGCGCCGACCACCGCGGCCACGGTGGTTCGGCGCACCCGCACGGCGGTGCCGGTCAGAGTGGTTTCCAGGGTCGCCGCTTCGGGCGGATTGCCGACCAGGCGATTGGCGAGGCGGTGGGCCGGCTGATCGAGTGCGCCCGAGCGCGGTACGCCCAGGTGTGCGAAGCCGATTCGGCCCAGGTCCTGGACGGTGGTGAGCGCGCCGGCTCGAATCACCTCGACCGTGCGTGATACGTCACTCACGTGGGTGACCCGAAGCCCCTCCGGGCCCGGATCGCGCTGCGCCGCCTCACCCCGGCCGGCCGCCTCCCGCCGGCGAGCCTCGCCCCGCTCGGCCCTGACCCGACCCGCCTCGGCCCGGCGCGGCTCGCCCCGCTCCGCCCGAACCCGCCTGGCCTCGGCCCCGCCCACCCCGCCACGTCCCGTGCTCACGGCCCCACCGCCACGAAGCGGACCCGGACCCCGGGAGCGAACAGGGCGGCCGGCTCGCGGTCGGCGTCCCACAGGACCGCGTCGGTGCTGCCGACCAGCTGCCAGCCGCCGGGCGAGGAGCGCGGATACACGCCCGCGTACTCGCCGGCGAAGCCCACCGAGCCGACCGGGACCGCGGTGCGCGGGGTGGCCCGGCGGGCCAGGTGGTAGCGCTCGGGCAGGCCGGTCAGATAGCCGAAACCGGGCGCGAAGCCGCAGAACGCCACCCGGAAGGTGATCGCCCCGACGATCTCGGGGACACGCTCGACCGGCTCCCGCCACAGTTCGGCGACCTCGGCCAGGTCGGGTCCGTCGTAGCGGACCGCGATCTCGACGTGTTCGCCCGCTTCCGGCGACAGCGGCGGGATGCGCCAGCCCGTGACGTCCGCCGCCAGGGCGGCGGGGTCGGCGAGCCCGTCGAGCAGGACGGTGCGGGCCGCCGGGACGATCTCCCGGACGGCCGGCAGCGTACCCGCCGCCCGCCGGCGCAGCAGTTCGGCGTGCAGCGCCTCGGCCCGGTCGGCCGTGTCCACCTCCAGGAGCAGTGCGTGTCGGCCCACCGGCAAGGTCCTCACGCGAACGGCTCCAGGGACACGTCGGCGGCCAGCAGCGCGCGGCGAACCCGCAGCGCCGATTCGGCCGCGCCCGGGGTGTCGCCGTGCAGACACAGCGACCGGGCCGAGACGGCGACCCGCTCTCCGGTGATGGCGACGACGGCGCCCTCACGCGCCATCGTCAACGAGCGGGCCACGATCCGGTCGCCGTCGTGAACGACGGCACCGGGTTCCGCGCGCGGCACCAGGGTGCCCCGTGCGGTGTATGCGCGGTCCGCGAACGCCTCGGGTACACAAGGCAGTTCAGCGGACTCGGCGGCTTCGAGCAGACGCGAGCCCGGCAGCCCCAGGACCGGCAACGCGCCGCCGGCCAGGACTACGCCGGCCACCACCGCGCCGGCCTGGTCGGCATCCCACACGGTGCGGTTGTACAGCGCGCCGTGCGGCTTGACATAGGACACGCGCGAACCGGCGGCGCGCGCGAACACCTCCAACGCGCCGATCTGATACGCGACTTCGGCGGCGAGTTCGGCGGCGGGCACGTCCATCGCCCGGCGCCCGAAGCCGGCCAGGTCGCGGTAGGAGACCTGCGCGCCGATCCGCACACCGCGCTCGGCGGCCAGTTCGCACACCCGGCGCATGGTGACCGGATCCCCGGCATGGAAGCCGCACGCGACGTTGGCGCTGGTGACCACCGAGAGCAGCGCCTCGTCGTCGGTCAGCCGCCACCGCCCGAAGCCCTCGCCGAGATCGGCGTTGAGGTCGATCACGACGGCGTTCGAGCCCGGGTTCGAATCCGAGCCCTCGCCCGTCGGGGCCGCGTCCGCATCGGCGTTCATGCTCATGCGCCGTCCATTCGCATCGCGGCGCAGATCATCTCGCACGCGTCGTCGAGATACCGGTCCAGCACCACCGTCGCGCCGTCGAAGTCGCCGCCCGCGAGCAGGTCCACGATCTCCCGGTTGCGCCGCAGAAACGGTTCGTGCAGCGCTCTCGCCGAGGGCATGGCCAGGAAGGCCAGGCGCAGCTCGGCGATCAGGCGGGTCATGTACTCGTCGAGCCGCGGACTGCCCGCCAGTGCCACCAGGGCCCGGTGGAAACGCAGGTCGGCGGTGCCCACCTCGGCCCAGTCGCCCAGCTCGGCCGCCGCCTCGCCGCCCGCGACCGCGGCGTGCAGGGCCGCGATCCGCTCCGGTGGCGCCGTGCAGACGGCCCGCAGGCCGGTGCCTTCGAGGGCGCGCCGGACGGCGTAGATGTCGGTCACGTCGTCGGGGTCGAGCATCCGGACGAAGACGCCCCGGTTCATCTCGTGCACCACCAGGCGATTGTCGACCAGCGTGCGGAACGCTTCGCGCAGCGTGTTGCGGGAGACGCCGAGGGCGGCGCCCAGGGCCTGTTCGGAGAGTCGGGTGCCGGGTGGCAGGGCGCCCTCGGCGATCCGATCCCGCAACACCTCCGCGACGCGCTGCGCGGTGCCGGCGCGACCGAGGAGGTCGCGGTCGGCGGCCAGACGGCCGAGTGTATCGTCGCCGGAAGTCCGGGCAAGGTCGACATCTTGGGTCATACGGTGGAGTCCCCCAGAGTGCGACGAGCGGTGCGGGAGGAGTACACCAATTTCCCGCGCCGTTCACAAGGTCTTGTGGGATTGTTCAACAATAGCCTAACCTCCTCGGCACCTCCTCGTCCCCTTGTTCGAGGACCCGAGCGTGGAAGGCTGCGCAATGATTGTGCTCCTCGGCGTCCTACTGGTGATCGTAGGGTTCGCCACCCGACGCAACCCCCTGTTGGTGGTCGGTGTCTCCGGTGTGGCCACCGGCCTGCTGGGCGACCTGTCGCCGCGTGAAGTGCTGGCCGCCTTCGGCAACGGCTTCGCGTCCAGTCGCGGCGTGACGATCTTCGCGATCACCCTGCCCGTCATCGGGCTCCTGGAACGCAACGGCCTCCAGGAACAGGCCCGCACGCTGATCGCGCGCTTCGGCAAGTTGACCACCGGCCGTTTCCTGGTGCTCTACCTGGGACTGCGCCAGATCACCGCCGCCGTGGGCCTGGTCAGCCTGGGCGGCCCGGCCCAGACGGTGCGCCCGCTCGTGGTGCCGATGGCCGAGGGCGCCGCCGAGCGCAGCCACGGCCCGCTGCCCGAGAAGACGCGCGAGAAGATCCGCTCGCACTCGGCGGGCGCGGACAACGTCGGCCTGTTCTTCGGTGAGGACTGCTTCCTGGCGGTCGGTTCCATCCTGCTGATCACGGGCTTCGTGAACACCACGTACCACCAGCACATCGAGCCGCTGCACGTGGCGCTGTGGGCGATCCCCACCGCCGTCTTCGCGTTCCTCATCCACGGCGCCCGACTGCTGCGCCTGGACCGCACGTTGGCCCGCGACCTCACCGCGGCGCCGGCCGGTGCGGGGGCCGTGCCCGCCATGGCGTCCGCCGTCGACTCCGCCGCCGAGGGGAAGCTCAAGTGATCAAGGTCGAATGGTTCTTCTGGCTGGTCGGCGCCGTCTTCCTGGTGATGGCCGCGCAGATGTTGGTGGACCGCACCAATCCCAAGCGCTTCGGCAGCGCGGCGTTCTGGGGCCTGCTCGGCGCGGGTTTCATCTACAGCACCCGGGTCGTGGAGAAGACCTCCCCGGCCGAACCGCTGGGCGTGGCCGTGCTGGTGATGGTCTGTCTGGCCGGCTTCGGCTTCACCGGCAAGGGCACCGTACCCACGACCGGTCGTGAGCAGCGGGTCGCCATCGCGTCCCGGCTCGGCAGCCGCATCTTCATCCCGGCGCTGACCATTCCGGTGGTGGCGATGGTGTGCGCGGTGTTCGTGAAGAAGTGGCACATCGGCACCGAACCGGTGTTGCAGAAGGGCAGCGAGACCATCCTCGGGCTCGGCGTCGGCGCGATCGTCGCGCTCGTCGTGGGCATGGTGGTGGTCCGGGAGAAGCGGATCAGCGTTCCCGTGCACGAGGGCCGGTCGATGCTGGAGGCGATGGGCTGGGCCCTGCTGCTGCCCCAACTGCTGGCCACGCTCGGCTCGATCTTCCAGGTGTCCGGGGTGGGCAAGCAGGTCGGCGTGATCACCTCGAAGATGCTGCCGGACGGCAAGATCTACGTCGCGGTGATCGTGTACTGCCTGGGCATGTTCCTGTTCACCATGATCATGGGCAACGCCTTCGCCGCCTTCCCGGTGATGACCGCGGCGATCGGCTGGCCGGTGCTTGTGGTCGAGGGCGGCGGCGACCCGGCCGTGGTGCTCGCGCTCGGGATGCTCGCCGGCTTCTGCGGCACGCTGTGCACTCCCATGGCGGCCAACTTCAACATCGTGCCCGCGGCGTTGCTCGGGCTCAAGGACCAATACGGGCCGATCAAGGCGCAGTTGCCGACGGCGGGTGCGCTGCTCGTGGTCAACATCGGCATCATGTCGGCCTTCGCGTTCTGACCTCGCGTTTCCTTCTCGCGTTTCGTTCTCGCGTTCCGATCGAGCGCTTCCGTCACCCGCTCCGCTCCGCTCCGCCGTTCCAGGAGGCATCACCGATGACCCGCGTACTCCTCACCGGATTCGACACCTTCGCCGGCGAGGCGAGCAACCCCTCGTGGGAGGCGGTCCGACTGGTGGCGGCGGAGCCCGGGGCGGCGGACCTGGAGGTGACGGCGGTGCGGTTGTCCTGTGTATACGGGACCGCGCTCGACGAACTGCGGTCCGCGGTGGAGCGGGTCGACCCGGACCTGGTGGTGTGCGTGGGCCAGGCCGGCGGCCGGCCGGACGTCACCGTGGAGCGGATCGCGATCAACGTCGACGACGCCCGCATCCCGGACAACGCCGGCCGGCAGCCGATCGACGTGCCCATCGTCGAGGCCGGGCCCGCCGCCTACTTCGCCGGCCTGCCGATCAAGGCGTGCGTCGCGGCGGCGCGCGCGGCGGGTGTACCGGCGTCGGTGTCCTCGACGGCGGGCACGTTCGTCTGCAACCACGTCTTCTACGGCCTGATGCACCTGATCGCCACCGAACGCCCCACCACCCGGGGCGGCTTCGTACACGTCCCCTTCGCCTCCGAACAGGTGGCCGACCGCGCCGTCGCCTCGCTCCCGCTGCCCGCCATCGCCGACGCGCTGCGAGCGATCGTGACCACCGCCGCCACCCGTACCACCGACATCACCGCCCAGGGCGGAAGCACCCACTGACGCTTCCGGACCCGAGCCGTCGCGGCGCCATCCCACACACGGGGGTGGGATGACGCCGCGACGGCTCGGGCCGGGCACGCACCCGGGTCACCCGTTCGGGTAGGCGGGAGCGGAAATGTATGACCGGTTCGTCGGGGCCGCGTGGGCGGGGAAAACCGAGAATCCCATGCTTACGGAGCGTTGCCGTTCGATACTGTTTCGGGTGTTTTCGGCATGCGCGGGGGTATCCGCCCGGCTTACCTGGAAGTCGCGAGCACGGCTGTCCCAGCGGTAGGTCGCTACCGCGTCCGCGCTCGCCGGAGGTTCCATCATGCGTTCGATCCACAGGCTTCTCGGCCCGCCGCTGCTCGGCGCGAGTCTCGCCCTGGCCGCTCCGGCGCCGGCGTACGCCGCCCCTGCCTCGTCCCAGAGCAATCCGGCGGAGTGCGCGAAGGCGGTCGCCGCCGCCGCGAAGGCGCAACTGGCGTACGACGCGGCGGTCGCCGACTACGGCAAGGACGCGGCCGCGGCCGCCGGCCGGCCCGACAAGTCCCACCAGGACCAACTCGAACGCGCCAAGAACGAAATGACCACGACCGCCTCGACCGCCGCCAAGCAGTGCCCGGATGTCAAGAGCGCCGACGGCAAGGCCGCCGACGCGAAGACCGCGGACGGCAAGGCCGCCGACACCAAGACCGCCGATGGTAAGGACGCCGACGGCAAGGGCGCGGACGCCAAGGGCGCCGACACGAAGGCCGCCGACGGCAAGGCCGAGTCGGCGCACGGCAGCACCCCCGGCCACGAGGACGCATACGCCGCGGCCCCGTCGGGCAGCATGCACACCGGCGCGGGCGGTACGTCGGACGGATCCGGTGACACCGACACCGACATCGCCCTCGGTGCGGGCATGTTCGCCGCCGGTGCGGGCCTGATCGTGCTGCACCGCCGCCGCAACACACGCAACCCCTGACCCCCAGGCACCGAGTGCCCGCGCCGCCCGATCCACATCGGCGACGCGGGCACTCGGACGGCCGCGGTCGTGAAGGGGCGCCCGGAGCAACGGCAGGCGCACGGCCCGGCGCCGGCGGATCCGGGCCCGCCGACGGCACGTCACCCACTCGCGTCACGGGCCGCTCTCCGGTCCGGGTCGACGTCGGGACCCACCTCGATCGCATCGGCGGGAGGTTTTCGTGGAGCCAGAGGCCGCGGCCGAGGAGCGTGTGGCGAAGCGGGGGATCGGACCGGTCGGGGCGGGGGTGGTGGCGATGTGTCTGGGTGTCGCGCTGCTCGTCAACGGCACCGGGACCTCGGGGCCTCCGCCGCAGCCCGGTGTCGCGGACGTGTACCCGGACGAGGCCCGACCCGCGCCGCACGATCCGCCGCCGCTCGCCCCGCTGCCCGCCGCCGCGCCGACCCGCGTGCGGATCCCGGCGATCGGCGTGGACGCCCCGCTGACCGGCCTGGACCTGGAGGGCGGCGGCAGGCTCGCGGCCCCGCCCACCAACGAGCCCAACCTCGCGGGCTGGTATCGAAAGGGCACGCGGCCCGGCGCCGCCGGCACCGCGATCGTGGCCGGGCACGTGGACACCGACCAGGGCCCGGCCGTCTTCTACCACCTCGGGGCGCTGCATCGCGGCAACACGGTCGAGGTCGATCGCGCCGACGGTGGCACCGCGGTCTTCACGATCGACGCGATCGAGGTCTACCGCGCCGAGCACTTCCCCGACCGGCGGGTCTACGGCGCCACGAAGGCGGCGGAACTCCGCCTGATCACCTGCGGCGGAGGCTTCGACCGAACCGCACAGCGCTACCTGGGCAACGTGGTCGCCTTCGCCCACCTCACCGGCCACCACACGTAACCGCCGGCAAGGCCGTGGCGCCGCCGACCGCGTGGCGACACCCCGAGGATCACCTGCGACGGCGGCCTCGACCCACAGATCTGTGCCGCAGCCGAGAGTGGCTGGTGGACGGATCCAGCCCGTCCGGTGTGTGAGGACCAGTGGGCCGCAGGCCGGTTGCCCGGCTTGCCGGCCGAGGCTGCGGACACCGGTGAACACATTCGGCTTGGCCGGCTTCCGAGGCCGCCGGGGTCGCCGGGCCGCCGCGTGGCGGATCTGCGTTCGAGGCCAATTGGACCGACCGATGCCACGGCGCCCCGACGGCGGGTGGGCTGTCGGGGCGCCGTGGTGCGAGATCGTCCGGGTGCGGAAGGTCGGTGCGCCGCCGTCGCGCAGGGGCGGGCCGGGCTCCCGGCCGGGTCGCGGATCCCGCGTGATCGGGAGGGCCGCCGGCGAGGCGGCGTACCCGTTCACACTCGACCGCAGCGGCCGAACCGAACAGGAGTCGTCGGAGAGCCTGCAACCCGGTGCCGAGGAGGTGATGCGCGACCGACCACCCCCGGCTCCGGGGGAGCCGGTCGGAGACGCGCGGCGGGGATTCCGGGCAACCGCGCGAGGCGATCTTCGGCCACGGCCTCCAGCGCACGCCGGACGGCCCGGCGGTCCGCCTCCAACACCTCGCAATCGGCGGATCCACAAGGGGAGTCGGCGGCGGCCGGCGCACCCGCCGCGTCGGGTTCGGACCCGTCGGGCCGGGGCCGGAGCTGCCGGCGGGTGACGGACGAGGCCCGGGTTCCGGCGGCTATCCTGGCCGCTCCGGCCTCCGGTCGAGCGGGCCGGGAATCGTGCTCCTGGTCGCTCGGCCGGTCTGGGGAACTCCTTGTCGTCGTTACAGTCGTCGGCGGACATCAAGTCCGAGCAGATCGCCGCGGAGATCCGCGACGCGATCCGGCTCGGCACCCTCCAGCGCGGAACGCTGTACTCCGCACGGGAGTTGGGCGAGCGGTTCGGCGCCTCCCGGACGCCGGTACGCGAGGCCCTGCTCAAACTGGCGGACCTGGGACTGGTCCGGATAGAACGCAACCGCGGCGCGCGCGTGCTCGGCCCGGACGGGCGCGGCGTGGTCGAACTGTGCAGCCTGCGCGTGTTGTTGGAGCCGCCGGCGTGCCGCAGCGCCGCAGCGGTGATGACCACCCGCGACGACGAGGAACTGGCCGCCCAACTGGCGATCATGGCCGCGCATCCCGACGCCGGTCCCGAGTACTTCGCCGCCGACGAGAAGCTGCACGACGTGATCCTGCGGGCCGGCGGAAACCGGCGACTGGCCAAGTTCGTCGGCGAGTTGCGCCAGACGCTGGCCCTGGACGGGCGGCTCAGCGTACCCAGGTACCAGTCGGTGGAGACCGCGCTCCGGGAGCACACCGACATCGTCGAGGCGCTGCGCCGGCGCGACGGGGTGGCCGCGGAGAGCGCGATGCGCAAACACGTCGTGCGCTCGGGGGAGTTGCTGGTGGCCAACACCGGCGAGGACAGCTGGGGCCTGGTCGCGGAGTGGCGCCGCTGGGTGGGAATCGCGGGGACGACGGGCGAGCGCCCGGTTTCCTGATCGGGGTATGCCGTCGGCTGGGCCCGGGGTCGGTCCGCAGGTCCGGGACCCGGTGCCGCAGTCGATCACGGTGCCGGAGTCGATCACGGTGCCGGAGTCGGCCCCGATGCCCGAGCCGGGCTCCAGCCCTTCGGTCCGCCCCCTGAGACCTTCGGTCCGTTCGACGGGCCGAGTGCGCTCAGCCGGATGCGGATGCGGATGCGGCGGATGCGGATGCCGGTCCGGACGGGGATCCGGTGCGGATCGGCACCCGCCGCGAACCGGCCCCTGGGCCCGGGGTCGGTCCGCAGGTCCGGGACCCGGTGCGGCAGTCGATCACGGTGCCGGAGTCGATCACGGTGCCGGAGTCGGCCCCGATGCCCGAGCCGGGCTCCAGCCCTTCGGTCCGCCCCCTGAGACCTTCGGTCCGTTCGACGGGCCGAGTGCGCTCAGCCGGATGCGGATGCGGATGCGGCGGATGCGGATGCCGGTCCGGACGGGGATCCGGCGCGGATCGGCACCCGCCGCGAACCGGCCCCTACCGGCGGCGGGGTCGATGCCCGGGCAAGGGACGTCGACCCCGCCGCCGTCCCCGGGTCAGTCCCCCCAGTGCGAGCTCTTGACGTCGACGAAGATCGGGTTGCTGTAGAACCAGATGTCGCGCCACGGGTCGCCGTCGTTGTTCGGGTGCTGGATCGGGCCCGCCGGGTCGACGCGCGCGCCGAACGGGCCGACGCCGTGCCGGTTGCCGTCGCTGCCCCGGAGCCGGACGTAGTACGGCTTGTTCCGGCGGGGCAGTTGCACCTTCAGGGTGTAGGTGCCGGTACGGCCGGCCACGTCGATGCGCTTGGTCACTCGGGCGTCGGGGGCCTGCCAGGCGTCGGCGTCGCGGGACTTGCCGGTGACCGTGCCGGTGATCACGTCGACGTGCGCCAGGGTCGGCACCACACCGTGATAGTTGGGCCGGCTCGCGGTGGTGACCCGGATGTAGAGCGTGGCGCCCCGGTTCGCCGACAGCGGCAACCGGCCGCCCAGGGTGACCGGTTCGCTGCGGCCGTTGTCCGCGACCATCCACACGTCGAGGCCGTCGAGCAGTTGGCCGTGGTCGACCCACACCCGCCCGGCACGCAGGCCGTTCATCACGTCGCGGTAGCCGAACCGCTCCACGCCCACGTGGGTACGGCTGAACTGCCCCGGCCAGAAGTCGCTGCCCGGCTGCGGGACACCGGTGTCCTTGGGCAGCGGCTTGGAGCCGAGGTCGTCGAAACCCTTGCCGGGCGGGTAGTCGCCGTCGGCGTAGGTGTCGAACATGGTGCGGTGGTTGTCCGAGTTCGAGGTGACCGACCACAGCCGGCCCTCGGACAGCAGCGCGTCCCACATGCCGCCGACCGTCGCGGTCATCCAGTCGAAGCCGCCGAACGTGCGGTAGCTCTCGATCGGGTAGCGCGGCCAGCTCTGCGGCGACGGCGCGTTCTGGTATTCGCCGCGCTGGAAGGTGCCCGGACCCGACTGGCCCTCGCGATACTTCACCCACGCCGGGTCGGCGTTGGCCTGCGAGCCTGGCGCGCCCTCGAAGCCGAGGAAGATCGACGGGTCGGCGTCGTGCCAGGCGCGCAGCTCGTGCGGGGAGACGATGCCGAGCCGACTGGGGTGGTTGGCCAGCACCAGGACGTCTTCGACGAAGCCCTCGCGGCGGCGCTGTCCGAGCCAGCGGATCGCCTCCACCGCCTTGGCCTCGTTGGCGGGGGTCTTGGGGTCGCCCACCGCGCCCACGTCGAACTTGTTCAGCTTGGCGTCGAAGGTCAGCTCGAACTGCCGGAGCAACTCGACCTCGTTGCGGCCCGGCGCGACCATGATGGTGGCGTGCTCGGCGGCGGGGACGTACCACTCCAGGCCCTGGAAGATCAGCACCCGCGGGTTTTCCTGGCGGGCCTTGAGGATCTCCGCGTGCTCGCGCTCCGCGCCGCCGGCGTTGGCATGGCCGAAGTTGGCGTGCTCGGTGTAGACGATCCAGTCCAGGCCGAACTGCCGCCCCTGCGCCGCCGACTGGGCGAAGCCGTACTTGGCGTCGTGGCTGTAGACGGTGTGCACGTGGTGGTCGCCCACAAGGTAGACGAACTTGGCCGGCGGGCCGTCCTGGCCCGGGCGCGAACTCGCCTGTACAGCGTCGTCGGACTCGGCCGCCGCCGCCACGCCCGCACCGGTCATACCGAGCGCCGAGGCACCCAGGAATCCGGCCCCGAACAGCCCGGCCCGACCGATCAGCCCTCGGCGCGACACCCCCTGCGCGTCGAGCCGGTCCTCGGCCACCTCCGGGTCGGCCCACTCGGGCAACTGTGGGGTGGGCCCATCGGCCGGATGCGATTGGTCCTGGGTCGCCATGTGGGTTCCTTGCGCTCGGGGGGAGAGGCGAATGCCGGGCCAGACGCTATGGGGCAAAAGTGGCGCGCGGGCGACGCGCAGACCTTGATCACATGACGGGCGGGATGATCTTTCGGGGCGCGCGCGAGCGGTGGAGCCATTCGACCACGATCAGGTTGGGCACCCAGCACAGAAAGGGAACGAACGTGTACGCACGGTCGAAGTCGCCGGTCAGCGGCACCAGCAGGATCAGCCACAGCCGCAGCGTCACCGCCGCGTAGGTGAACGCGAAGGCCCGGTGCATCCAGCGGCGATGCAGGGTCGGATCGCCGCGCCGGATCGCCCGCAACCCGAAGCCGGCACAGCTCACCCACAACACCGCGAGCATGCCGAAGCCGGCCGTGCCCACCGCGCCCGCGTGGTTCATCGGCGCGAGCACCAGGCCGGCGACCCCGCCCACGGCGATGCACAGCAGGACCAGTCGGCCGCAGATCCGGTGCAGGCGGGGCGAGCGCAGCCGTATTTGGCTGGCGAGCTGGGCGGGGGACAGCAGCAGGGCGAGGCCGGCGGCCACGATGTGCGTGTAGAAGAAGGCCTGCTGCCACTTCGGCCGGTACGCGTAGTTGCTCGCTATGTCGGCGTCGTCGCGGGCGAGGGCGACCAGGGACTCGGTCAGGTAGGGCAGTGGGGCGAACACGGCGATCGCCAGAGCGCTCAGCGCGAGCCACCAGACGCCCACGGTGCGGCGTCGGGTGGAGTCGGGTCGGCGCACGGTGGTGGTGGTCGCGGTCATGTCGGGGCGTCCTTTCGCGGCATGTCACCACGCTAGGAAGCGAAGGGGTTCGTGCTCGCCCCCCGGAACGGGGAATCCCCTCCCTCCTGCGAGGGAGATCGTTCTCCGCCGTGCGGGGGTGGACCGGGATGGGGCGGGCCGGTGCAGGATGGGGCATGCGCACTTCCGACGTTTGGCTCACGCCGGCGTTCGTGGCGGGCGCGGTCGCGGTGACCGTGCTCGCCCCCGCCGACCCGCCCTACCGGGGGCTGGACGCGGTCGGGCTGAGCCTCGCCGTCGGGTCCACGCTGTGTCTGTTCCCGCGCCGGGTCGCGCCGATGTGGGTGGTGGTCGCCACGTCGCTGCTCGTGGTGGTCAACGCGGCGGCCGGCTATGCCACCACGGTGACCCAGTGGCCGGTGTGGATCTCGCTGTTCACCCTGTTCTCGTTGCGCGGGACCACCGCCCGCGTGACGGGGGTGGCGGTGATGCTCGTCGCGGTCGGCGGCTACTTCGCGGTCGACCGGGCGCCGATCGGGCCCACCGACGTGTTCAACGTGACGGTGTGCTTCCTGGTCGCGATGGTCGCGGGCGACGCCGCGCGCAGCCGGCGCGCCGCCGCGGTCGCCGAGCACGCCCGGGTCCGGGCCGAGGAGCGTACCGAGCTGGCCCGCGAACTGCACGACTCGATCGGGCACGCGGTGAACGTGATGGTGATGCAGGCCGGGGTCGGGCGCCGGGTGTTCGCCGACGACCCGACCTTCGCCCGAGAGGCCCTGGGCAACATCGAGAGCGTCGGCCGCGACGCGCTGGGGGAGTTGGACCGGCTGGTCCGGGTGATGCACGCCGACCGGCCGACCACCGACCTGTCCGCGCTGGTCGACCGGGTCCGCGCCGCGGGCCGCGAACTGCGGCTGACCACGGAGGAGATACAGGTGGGCGCCACGGTCGCGCAGGCGCTGCATCGGATCGTCCAGGAGGCGCTGACCAACGCCCTGCGGCACACCGACAGCGGCCGGATCGACGTCGAACTGGCCCAGGTCGACGACACCGTGGTGCTCGAAGTGGTCAACGAGGGCCGCCAGTTGCGGGTGGGCCGACCCGGGCGAGGGCTGGTCAACATGCGCGAGCGGGCCCGGTCGGTCGGCGGCGAGGTGGAGGCCGGCCCGGTGCCGGCGGGCTTTCGGGTACGGGCGACGCTGCCGGCGCAGGTGCGTTCGTGATCCGGGTGCTGCTGGCCGACGACGACGCGCTGGTCCGGAGCGGATTGAAGGCGCTGCTGCGGGCCGAGCCCGGAATCACCGTGGTGGGGGAGGCGGCCGACGGCGCCGAGGCGGTGCGGGCCGCGCTGGAACATCGGCCCGACGTGGTGGTGATGGACATCCGGATGCCGGTCCACGACGGCGTCTCCGCCACCCGGGACCTGATGGCGGTGCCGGATCGGCCGCGCGTCCTGGTGCTCACCACGTTCGACCTGGACGAGGTGGTCGACGACGCGATCGCGGCCGGCGCCGACGGCTTCCTGCTCAAGCGGGCCACGCCCGAGGAACTGATCGCCGGGATCCACGCGGTCGCGTCCGGCGACGCGGTGGTCTCCCCGGCGGTCGCCCGCCGCCTCTTCGCGTCGCACGCCGCGCGAATCGGCCCCGACCACATGCGCGCGGGCCGCCTCACCGACCGCGAGGCCGACGTACTGCGCGCGATGGCCCGGGGCCTGTCCAACACCGAAATCGCCCGCACGCTGCACCTGTCGGTGGAAACAGTCAAAACCCACGTCAAACACATCCTGGCCAAACTAGACGTCCGCGACCGCACCCAAGCCGTCGTCTGGTCCTACCGCACAGGCTTCGCCTACCGAAGCGACCCCCCGACGAGGGACTGAACGAACACGAGCGGTGGGAACGGGTGCGGGGTCTTGCCTTGCCTTGGCCTGCCCTGGCCTGCCTTGCCGTGCACGGCACGCTTTGGCTGTAGACCGGGTCGGGTACTTCGGAATTGGTCAGGGCAGGCGGGTTGGTTGGCGGGGAGGGTGGCCGAGTCGAGTTCGTCTTCGTCGGGCTGCGTTCCCGAATGGGTCGGGCGTCATCGACGGGCGTCGCGCCTCGGGTTGCGGGTGGCTGGTGCGGGGTTGGTCGGAGTCGGTGGTGGGCGCTACCGGCACGGGCTCCGAGGCTGGGGGCTTGCGGCGAGGCGGGTGTGTTGCTCACTGAAAAGCGGCCTGCAGCGGCAGGC
>NZ_BIFH01000016.1:543761-544502 GCF_003967355.1 Embleya hyalina
GGGGGCTTGCGGCGAGGCGGGCGCGTTGCTCACTGAAAAGCGGCCTGCAGCGGCGGACAGGGTGGGCGCTCGGGTTGGGTTCCCGGGGGTGCCTTCCCAAGTGGGTCGGGGCGTTTCGGGGGCGTTTGGAGGGGGGCTGGGGTTCGAATCCGGATCGCGCGGGGTGGTTGTGGGCTTCGGGCTTCGGTGACCTGCGGTTTTGTGGGGTCTGGGTGGAAAGTCGGGTGTCGAGTGCCGGTTTCGTGTGCTCCGGCTCCCACGGCGCCGGAGCGGGACCGGAACTGCCCGCTTGCCGCCGACTTGGGGCGCCGTGACCTTGCAGAGATCGTCGAGGGGACCGAATGTGCCCAGTGGGAGCCGAAACCGGATCCCGAGGTGCCCGAAACGGCCCCTGCCCCGCGCTGACCTGCGGTTTTCCCTCACGTCGGGGCAACGGCACCCCACGCCGTCCGGTTTCGTGAGCTCCCGCCCCCACGCCCCCGAAACGCCCCGGCCCCCTCGGGAACGCACGCCCGGCGAACCCGACCTGAGCGCCCCCTCTGTCCGCCGCTGCAGGCCGCTTTTCGCCGACCAACGCGCCCGTCTCGCCGAAAGCCCCCAGTCTCGGCGGCCTACCACCGACTCGGACTGGCCCCGGACCGGCCACCCGCGACCCAAGGCGCGACGCCCGCCGAAGTAGACCCGGCCCCCTCGGGAACGCACGTCCGGCGAACTCGACCCGACCGCCCGCCCTGCCTGCCG
>NZ_BIFH01000016.1:544983-588248 GCF_003967355.1 Embleya hyalina
CCACCGACCCTGGCCGGCCCCGCACCGGCCACCCGCGACCCGAGGCGCGACGCCCGCCGAAGTAGACCCGGCCCATTCGGGAACGCATGCTCGGCGAACTCGACCCGACCGCCCTCTCTGTCCGCCGCTGCAGGCTGCTTTTCGGTGAGCAACACACCCGCTTCGCCGAAAGCCTCAAGTCTCGGAGTCCCGTACGCCGGCGGCGGTCCATCGCCGACTCTGACGTGCCCGGACCAGCCATCCGCAGGCACAAGTGCAGCGCCTGCCGAAAGCACATGGCCTTCTCGGGAAGCTCCTCCGGCGGGCTCGACTCGGGGCCGCGAAGTGCCTGTTTCGGCGGGAGCCCCCGTTTCGGAGCCATGCGCGCCGGGGGCGGTTCGCCTCACGAGCCGGGTCGGCCCGCATCGGCCGGCGCAAGCCGAGGCGCGGTGGCCGCCGGAAGCACCCGGCCCATTCGGGAAGGGTCTGGAATCCCGCACCCCGGCAGCCCCGCCCCGCCCGCCACCCGGGCGGCGGGCAGCGGGCGGGGCGGGGCGGGGTCAGCCTCCTTCCTTGTTCTCGGGTGGATGTGGTCCGGGAGCTATGCCGCGTTTGCTCCCGTGGGGATTTCGGGGGTCAGGTGGGGTGGGACCCTTGTGTAGGAGTGGAATTCCATTGTGTAGCTTGCTCGGCCGGAGGTTCGGCTGCGTAGGTCGCCCACGTAGCCGAACATTTCGGCGAGGGGGACCAGTGCGGTGATCACCTTTGCGCCGGAGCGGTCGGTCAGGGCCTCGACCTGGCCGCGTCTGGCGTTGAGGTTGCCGATCACGTCGCCCAAGTGGTCCTCGGGTGTGGTCACCTCCACCGCCATCACCGGTTCGAGCAGGGTCGGGCGGGCCAGTCGCGCGGCTTCCTTGAAGGCCAGTGAGCCGGCGATTCGGAAGGCCGTCTCCGATGAGTCGATCTCGTGGAACGCGCCGTCGAGCAGGGTCACCCGCAGGCCGGTGAGCGGGTAGCCGGCGAGTACTCCGAGTTCCATTGCCGCCCGGCAGCCCGCGTCCACCGAGGGGATGAACTCCTTCGGAACGCGGCCGCCCACGACCTTGTCGACGAACTCGTAGCCGTCTCCCTCCAGTGGTTCGATGGCGATGCGGACCTTGGCGAACTGGCCCTTGCCGCCGTTTTGTTTGCGGTACGTGTAGTCGTGCCCGGGCACCGGCGCGCTCACCGTTTCGCGGTAGGCGACCCGCGGTCGACCCACCGAGGCGGCCACGTCGAACTCCAGCCGCATGCGGTCGACCAGCACCTCCAGGTGCAGCTCGCCCATGCCGGAGACGATGGTCTGCCCGCTCTCCCGGTCGGTCTTGACCCGGAAGGACGGGTCCTCCTCGGCCAGTCGTTGGATCGCGACGCCCAGCCGCTCCTGGTCGATCCGGGACGCGGGTTCGATGGCCACCTCGATCACCGGGACCGGGAAGTCCATCGACTCCAGCACCACCGGGTGCGCCGGATCGCACAGGGTCTCGCCGGTGGTGGTCCGGCGCAGCCCCATCACCGCGACGATGTCGCCCGCGCCCACCGCGGCGATCTCCTCTCGTTTGTCCGCGTGCATGCGGTAGATCTTGCCCACACGTTCGGTGCGGCCCTTGATCGAGTTCTGTACCTGGTCGCCGGCGCTCAGGCGGCCGGAGTACAGCCGCAGGAACGTCAGCCTGCCCAGATGCGGATCACTCGCGATCTTGAACGCCAGTGCCGCGAACGGCTGTTCCGGCGACGGCGTGCGCACGACGGCCGTCTCCGGCGCGCCGACCGCGTGCCCCTGGATCGCGCCCACGTCCAGGGGCGACGGCAGATAGCGCGCCACGGCGTCGAGCAGCGGCTGAACTCCCTTGTTACGGAAGGCGGTTCCACACAACACCGGCGTGACGGTGGGACCGTCGTCGCGACCGGAGGCGATGGTGATCCGCCGGATCGCGGCGTGCAGTTGCGCCTCGGTGGGTTCGGTGCCCGCCAGGTACGCCTCCATCATCGCGTCGTCGTGCTCGGCGACCGTCTCCAGGAGCCGATCGCGCCATCGGCGGGCGTCCGCCAGGTACGCGGCCGGGATGTCGACGTCGTCGTACGCCTCGCCGAGTCCGGTGTCCGCGGACCAGACCAGTGCGCGCATCCGAACCAGGTCGACCACCCCGCGAAAGTCCGCCTCGGCGCCGATCGGCACCTGTACGACCATGGCCACCGCGCCCAGTCGTTCGCCGATCATCTCGACGCAGCGATGGAACTCGGCGCCGGTGCGGTCGAGTTTGTTGACGAAGCAGATTCGGGGTACGCGGTAGCGGTCGGCCTGGCGCCATACCGTCTCGGACTGCGGCTCGACGCCCGCGACGCCGTCGAACACGGTGACCGCGCCGTCGAGGACTCGCAGGCAACGTTCGACCTCGACGGTGAAGTCGACGTGTCCCGGCGTGTCGATGAGGTTGATCCGGTGTGCGACGCCGTCGAGCGTCCAGTCGCAGGAGATCGCGGCGGAGGTGATGGTGATGCCGCGATCGCGCTCCTGGGGCATCCAGTCGGTGGTCGCCGCGCCGTCGTGCACCTCGCCGATCTTGTACGAGACGCCCGTGTAGAACAGGATCCGCTCGGTGGTGGTGGTCTTGCCCGCGTCGATGTGGGCCATGATCCCGATGTTGCGGACGGTGGCGAGGTCGAGGTGGCGTGCGGTTCTGGTCATGACGGCCTGAAGCCCTCTCTCGATACGAAGGGGTGGGACGGGTGGTGCCGAATCCGGGCAGCACACGGCGATCCGTCGACTCCGCGCGGGTGTTCGCACACCACGCACGGGGACGGCGGAGAGCACCGGTGGGCACACCGGGGATGGATGGCGAACGGCCGCCGGGACCGGTCGGGTTGCGACCGGGCACACCCCATCGACCCATGGGCGCACCGCGCGGCGTTTCGACGGGACCGGGCACGCCGAAGGAGGGCGGCATGACGGTACGCCGAACCGCTGCGGCGCGAGGGCGCGGCATGGGCGGATCGGTGGGGGATCGGCGTGCGACGGGCGGAGTCGAACGGATCGGACTCGGCGCCCGGCGGCGGCCTTCGGGTCGGCTCGGGGACGGCGGCGATACGGCCGCGCGCGTCGGCGGGTGGGTCGACGGTCGCCGACCCACCTACCTACGGCCGGGGCCGCTTCCGGTCACGACACGACGTCGAAACGACGTGGCGACGCAACGGCGCAACAGCCCAACAGCGCGATAGTGCAGCCGTACGATGACGCGACAACGTGACAACGCGTCAGTGCGTCAACACGACGGCGCGCTACGGCGCAGGTGCGGCTCAGCCGCGAGGCGACCCGGAGCGATCGGGCCAACGGCCCTTCCACGGCTCCCGGTTCGACGTCGGATGGGCGCCCCGCGGTCGGGTGCCGAACGCGTGGCGTCGCGCACCGATTCGCTTGAACGTGACATCCATGCGCCCACCGTAGATCACGAACTCGCTCGCGGTCGACCGGATTTCCGGCGCCCGGTTCAGACCAGGTCGCGCATCCGCCGGATCGGACTCGTGCCCAACACCACCGGAGTCAGCAGCGCGACACCGAACATCGTGCCCAACGCGCCGCGATTGCCCAGCCAGGTGGCGGCCAGCCCCGCGGTGAGCGCACCGAACGGGATCGCGCCCCAGGACACGAAGCGGACGGTGGCCATCACCCGAGGCAGCAACTCCGGCGGAGTCACGGTCTGCCGGTGGGTGCGGGTGACGATGCTCATCACCACGACGGCGGCGCCGAACGCGGCGTTGGCCGCGGCGAAGACGAGCAGCCCGAGCCCGTGGCCGGCGAACGGTACGCAGCCGACCGCGACGGGCGTCAGCAGCGCGGCCCCGATCAGCGTCCGGGCGCTGCCGAAGCGGGCGACCAGGCGCGTGGTCAGCGCGGCGCCGATCAGGCTCCCGAAGCCCTCGGTCGCGATCAGTACGCCCACCAGCGCGGTGGGCGCGTGCAACGTGCGCACGAGCAGGGCCGGGACGAGCGCCATCAGCGCGCCGCAGACGAAGTTCACGGCCGTCACCGCCGCGACGCACGGTCGGATCGCGGGATGCCGGCGCACGTAGCGCAGGCCCTCGGCCATCCGCGCCCGCAACGAGGGACCGCCGTCCGAGGGTGTCTGCCGAGCCGGGCGGGGCAGCGTGCGCAGCAGGACCGCGGAGAGCAGGTAGCTGATCGCGTCCACCAGCAAACCGCTTGCCGCGCCGCACAGTTGCACCAGTACACCGGCCAGCGACGGGCCGCCGAGCTGGGTGGCGGCGGCCGAGCCGGAGGTGAGGCTGTTGCGCGACGTCAACTCCTCCCTGCTCACGATCGACGGCAGCAGCGTCGAGTTGCCCACGTCGAACACCACGCTCGCCAGGCCGACCACGAACGCGACCACCACCAACTGCCACAGGCCCAGTACATCCAGCACCCAGGCGATCGGGACGGAGGCGATCGCGATCGCACGCACCACGTCCATCGCGACCTGGGTCCCGCGCAGCGGCAGGCGCTGCACGATCACCCCGGCGGGCAGCCCGATCAGGATCCAGGCGGTGTACTGCGCGGCGGTGATCAGACTGACCTGGAGACTCGTGGCGTGCAGGCCGCGAAGCGCGATCAGCGGCAGGGCGACGGCGGTGACCGCGTCCCCGGCGTGACTGATGGTCAGCGCGGCCCAGTAGCGCCAGAAGGCACTACCACCACCGACCGAAGGGCCCTCGCGACCCGAACCGTCCTCCACCCCGCCCGCGGCCGCGCCGGTCCCCGCACCCGCCACCGCGTCCGCATCCACCCCCGCGGCAACCGCCGAGCCCGCCGCCCCGCCCGCCGTTGCCCCCAGCGCGCCCCGCGCTCCCACCGAACCCGTCGCATCCACTTCGCCCGACATCCACGCCCCCGTGTCCCGCGGCCATCAAGTGAGTGGCCAAGTGAGTAACCAATGGAAACTCACTATAGTGAGCGCATCGACGCGGGCAAGACGAGGTGACATGCGATATACCGATCTGGCGGACGCCGACTGCGCCATCACCCAGGCGCTCGGCGTCGTCGGCGACTGGTGGACCCTGCTGCTCGTGCGCGATGTGGCGGCGGGCGTACACCAGTTCGGCGCACTCCACGAACAGGTCGGGATCAGCCGCAAGGTGCTGGCCCAGCGGCTCAAGGCCCTGGTCGAACACGGTGTGTTGGAGAAGCGGCTCTACCACCCGCATCCGCCGCGCTACGAGTACCACCTCACCGACGCCGGGCGCGGCCTGCTCCCGGTCCTGGTCGCCCTGCAGAACTGGGGTACGCGGTTCGTGCTCGGCGACGGGACGCTGACCGCCACCGGCGAGGCCGACTCGGCCGAGGCCCGTCAGGCGCACGCACTGGTCGGCACCAGACTGCCCGCGCTCACCCTGCGCCCCGCCGCCGAGACCGCCTCCGCCACCACAGAGCGCGTCGACCCGATCGCCGACACCCCGTGGACGGTCCTGTACTGCTTTCCCGGCGCCTACGCCCCCGGCGTCCAGGGGCATCCCCCCGGCTGGGACGAGATCCCCGGCGCCCCCGGCTGCACCCTGGAATCGGCCACCTACCGCGACCGCCGCACCGAATTCACCGCCCGCGGCGCCACCGTGCTCGGCGTCAGCACCCAACGCCCGGACCAACTGGCCGCGTTCGCCGCCCACGCGAACATCCCGTTCCCGCTCCTGTCCGACGCCGACCTCGAACTGGCCGCCGCGCTACGCCTGCCCACCTTCCGGGCCGCGGGCGTCGACCGCCTCAAGCGGCTCACCCTGCTCCTCGACGACACCCGCACCGTGCGCGGCGTCCTGTATCCGCTCCCCGACCCGGCCGGCTCGGTCGCCGACGCGCTGGCCCTGATCGACGCCCGCACCCGCCCCACCTCCGCCGTCGGGCGGGAGACACCGGCTCCACCCCGGGGTTGACCCGCGACCGCCGCCGTGCGAGCCGCCGCCGTCGGGCCCTCGGCACGCCCCGGCTACAACCCCATCCGGCTCACCCGGGCGGACAGTTCGGCGGCCGAGGCGCGGACCGCCGTCACGTAGTGCGGCACCTGCTCGTCCGGGATGCGGTGGGACAGCGCGGCGATGCTGACCGCCGCGACGATCGCGCCGTCCTCGCGGTGTACGGGGGCGCCGATGCCGAGCAGGTCCGGGTCGAACTCGCCGCGGGCCACCGTGTAGCCCCGGGCCCGGATCCCAGCGAGGCGTACCCGCAGTTCGTCCGGGTGGGTGATGGTCGCGTCGGTGAAGCGCGGCAACGGGCGGGCCAGTACCCGTTCGATGTCGGCGTCGGGCGCCCACGCCAGCAGGGTCAGCGCGGCGGCGCCGGCGTTGACCGGGAACACCTGGCCGCGCTCGTAGGACAGGCGCAACGTGTGCAACGCTTCCTCGCGCTCCAGACACACCACCGAATCGCCGGTGCGCCGGGTGAGCAGCACCGGCTGGCCGACCGCGAGCGCCAGTTCGCGCATCACCGGGCGGGCCAGTTCGGACAACCCGACCCCCTTGCGCGCCAGCCGCGCCAGGTCGAGCACCCGCGGCCCGAGCCGAAAGCCGACACCGCCGTCGTTCTCCTCCAGGAACCCGTTGGCGGTCAGGCTCTGCAGATAGCGGTACGCGGTGGACCGGGCCACCCCCAGATGCCCCGCGACCTGCGACGCGGTCAGCGCGAGCCGGTCGTCGCGGAACAGCAGCAGGATGTCGAGGGCACGGTCGGCCGTGGAGTTGCGCCCACGATTGCCCGACCCGTGGTCGGCGTCCCGGGGGGTGGTTCCTGGCATCCGGGAACGCTATCAGGGGCCGCCGACACGTGTCGGGGACGGCCGACCCCACCCGAATCCGGCCACGCGGCGTGCGCTCACTCCGGTCCGGACAGCAGCAGTTCCGCCCAGATCGTCTTGCCGTCGGTGGTGTAGCGGGTGCCCCAGCGCTGGGTGAACTGGGCGACCAGGAACAACCCGCGCCCGCCCTCGTCGGTGGTCCGCGCATGCCGCAACCGGGGTGTGGTGCTGGTCGCGTCGGACACCTCGCAGATCAGCGTGGCGTCGCGGATCAACCGCAGCCGGATCGGTCCGGAGGCGTAGCGGATGGCGTTGGTGACCAGTTCGCTGACCACCAGTTCGGTGGTGAAGGCGATCTCGTCCAGCCCCCATTCGGCGAGCTGCCGGCCCGCCAGGGTGCGCGCCTCGGCGACGAAGGCGGGGTCGGCCGGGAGGTCCCAGGACACCACCTTCGAGGAGTCCAGTTTGCGGGTACGCGCGATCAGCAGCGCCACGTCGTCCTGCGGCGGGTTCTCCGGCAGGATGCCCAGCACCGACCGGCACAACTCGTCCAGCGACCGGTCGGGGTCGGCCAGCGAGGCGCGCAGTCGGGCCATTCCGGACTCGACGTCGCGATCGCGCCCCTCGACCAGGCCGTCGGTGTAGAGCACGAGCAGGCTGCCCTCGGGCAGTTCCAGCTCGGCCGCCTCGAACGGCAGCCCGCCCAGTCCGAGCGGCGGCCCGGCGGGCAGGTCCGGGAACTCCACCGTGCCGTCGGGGTGGACCAGCGCGGGGGGCGGATGCCCGGCGCGGGCCATCGTGCACAGCCGGCTCACCGGGTCGTAGACCGCGTACAGGCAGCTCGCGCCCAGCGCCGTGGTGTCCACGCCGCCCTCGCCGGCGCCCTCCTCGTCGACGAACCGGATGACCAGGTCGTCCAGGTGGGCGAGCAGTTCGTCGGGGGACATGTCCAGGTCGGCCAGGGTGTGAACGGACGCGCGCAGCCGGCCCATGGTCGCCGCCGCGTGCATGCCGTGCCCGGCCACGTCGCCGACCACGAGCGCGACCCGCGCGCCGGACAGCGGGATCACGTCGAACCAGTCGCCGCCGACCCCGGCCCGGTCGTAGGCGGGCAGATAGCGGCTGGCCACCTCGACCGCGGTCTGCCGGGGCAGCCCGTGCGGGAGCAGGCTGCGTTGCAGGGCCAGCGCGGCGGCGTGCTCGTGGGTGAAGCGCCGCGCGTTGTCGATGCACACCGCGGCCCGGGAGACGAACTCCTCGGCCAGGATCAGGTCGTCGCTCTCGAACGGGTCGGGGGTGTCGCGCCGGAAGAAGTGCGTCACGCCGAGGATCGTGCCGCGGGCCCGGATCGGCACGACCATCATCGAGTGCAGGCCCACCCGGCGGGTGCGGTCGGAGGAGACCCGGTCCTCGGCGAGCCACGGCAGCAGGTGCGGATCCAGGAGCGGTTCGAGTACGGCCTTGCCGTCGACCAGGCAGCGGGCGCCGGGGGAGTTGCGGGCCACGGGGGCGCGTTCGCCGATCCGGGCGATCGACTCGACGAGGTCGTCGTCCGGGCCGCCGTGCCGACCCTCGCGCACCGAGCGCTGGCCGACCCGGATCAGGTCGGGGTTGGCCCGGCGCACCGGGCCGGGCTCGGGCTCGACGCCGGCGAGCACCGGTTCGAGCAGGTCCACCGCGACGAAGTCGGCCAGGTCGGGGACCGCGACGTCGGCCAGCTCCTGGGCGGTGCGCGCCACGTCCAGGGTGGTGCCGATCCGGGCGCCGATGTCGCTCAGCAGCGCCAGCCGTTGCCGGGCCCGCCACCGGTCGGTGACGTCGATGACCAGGTAGCAGACCCCGGCCGGGCGCCCTTCGCCGTCCTCCAGGCGGAAGAAGGAGGTCGAGTAGGCGTGTACGTGGTCCGGGTCGCTTGCGGTGCGGCCCTGGTACTCGTGGTCGATCAGCGGCACCCCCGTCGTCAGGACCTCGTGCATCCGCGCCTCGATGTGCTCCGCCGGCAGCCCGGGCAGCACCTCGCTGAGCCGCCGGCCCAGGCGTTTGTCGCGCGGGATGCCGCCCCGCTCCTCGAGCTGGTCGTTGATCCACACGCAGCGCAGGTCGCGATCGACCACCGCCATGCCGATGGGGGCCCGGTTGAGCAGATGGTCGAGGAGCGCCCGGTCCGCGCCCCAGGGCACGGCGGGCGAGGCGTCGCCGGCGTCGTCGGCGCCGGCGGTGTGCGGTGTGCCCATCAAGCCCTCCTGTCCTCCTCATTCCATGGTCGCGCGTTTGCCGCTCAGCGCAGATCGGCGGCGGGCCCCGTATCCGCGGCGGATCCCGCGTCCGGGACGGGGCCCGAATCCGCGGCGGGCCCCGCGTTCGCGGCGGATCCCGCGTTCGGGACGGACCCCATGCCCGGGATCGGCCGCAGCCGGCGGGTCAGCAGTACGGCCACGTCGTCGGCCCGCTCGGTCAGCCGGCCCGCGTCGCGCAACATGCGGTCGGCCACATCGGAGAGGGTGCTGTCGGCGGCGTGCGAGAGGGACGCGCGCATGCGGTCGATGCCCCGGTCCAGGTCCACGCCCACCTCCTCGACGAGGCCGTCGGTGTACAGCGCCAGGACCGAGCCGGGTTCCAGAGCCATTCGGGTCACCGGATATTCGGCGGCCCGGTCCACCCCGAGCAGCGGGCCGCCGGGCAGTTCGACCACCCGCGTGCGGCCGTCCGCACCGCGCAGCAGCGGCGGCGGATGCCCCGCCCGGACCGCCTCGGCCCGCCCGCTCTCCGGGTCCAGTTCGATGTAGCAGCAGCTGGCGAACAGGCCGGGATCCAGATCCGCGAGCAGCCGATTGGTACAGCTCACCACCTCGTCGGGCCGCTGCCCCCCGGTGGCGAACGCCCGTACCGCGCTTCGCAGTTGGCCCATCGTGCCGGCCGCGGCCACGCTGTGCCCCTCGACGTCGCCGATCACCAGGTCGACCGCGCGTCCGGTGTCGATCACGTCGTACCAGTCGCCGCCGATCTCCATGCCCTGGGTGCCGGGCAGGTAGCGGGCCACCACCTCCAGGTTCGGCAGCGTCGGCAGCCGGTGCGGGAGCAGCGCGTGTTGCAGGCCCCGGGCGAGGGCGAATTCCGCGTCGTAGAGCCGGGCCCGCTCCAGGGCCTGGGCGATCAGGCCGCTCAGCGCGGTGAGCACCGAGCGCTCCTCGGGGGTGAACGCGTGCCGCCGGTCGAAGCCGAGGATGCAGCTGCCCACCGCCCGGTCGGAGGCGATCAGCGGCAGGAAGGCCCACGCGGACATCTCGTCCAGCGGGATCCCGGGATACGCCGCGGTCAGCTCCTCCGCCGACTCGATGAAGATCGGTACGCCCCGGGTCAGCGCCTCCACGCCGGGCAGCGCCGCGTCCAGCGGGACGCCCTCGAAGCGGTCCAGGAACCCCTCGGGATAGCCGCTCTCCAGGGCCAGGAAGAAACGTTCGTCGCGGACCACGTAGATGGCCAGCTCCCGGCCGCCGAACGCGGGCAGGATCTGATCGGCGACCACCTCGCACACCTCGCCGACGGACACCGCCTCGGTGAGCGCGCCGGCCATCTGGAGCACGTGGTAGATCGCGCCGAGCCGGGGCGGGGCGGCCTCGGTCTCCGGCGCGGCGGGCGGCGGGGCGGCCTCGGCGACGTGCGCCGCGTCGCTCGCGCCGGGCGGCGGGGCGACCGGGACCACCTTGCCGGTCAGGCCGTACGAGTCGGGGTAGAGCGAGAACGCCAGCCAGCGGTCGCGCGGGGTACGGGCCAGGAACGAGCCGGGTTGTTGGGAGAGCATCGCGGCCCGGTAGCGGTCCTCGTACGCGGGATCGGCGAGCCACGGCAGCGCGTCCCAGGGGGTGCGGCCGAGTACGTCCTCCAGGCGCACCCCGAGCAGGTCGGCCAGGTTGCGGCTGGCGTAGGTGACCCGGCCCTCGCCGTCGAGCGAGAAGACGCCGTCGCGCAGCCGCTCCACCGCCTCCGCGGCGGCGGCCCCGGCGCCGAGGTCCAGGACGGCGCCGACCAGGTGCCGGGCCCGGCCGCCGGTCTCGTCCTCGGGGATGCGCCCCCACACCTCCAGCGGCCGGCACGTGCCGTCGGGGCCGGCCACCTGGAGGCGCCAGGCCAGTACCCGACCGGTCTCCACCGCCCGGTGCGCGGCCTCGCGGAACTCGCGCCCGCCGCCGGAGACCACCCGGGCGGCCAGCGTGGCCGCGCGGCGGTCGAAGTCGGCCGGGGCGACGCCGAACAACTCGCACAGTTCCTCGTCGGCGTCGAAGTCGCCGGTGGTCACGTTCCAGTCGAACAGGCCCACCCGGATCAGCGGGAAGGTGTCGGTGGGCAGCATGGTCACCGTCGGCGGACCGTCGTAGGCGATGTCCGTGCCGGGTCCGCTGCGCGCGCCCAGGGCGTTGCCGAGCCGCTTGGCCGCCGCGCGCAGTCCGCGCCTTCGGGCGGCCGGCAGTCCGCGTCCGGGGGAGGCGGGCCACATCAGCGTGACCACGCCGAACGTCTCGCCGCCGTTCCCGCCGCCGCTGCCGCTGCCGGCGCCGCGGACCGGGGCCGAGGCGGACGCGTAGGCGTACGGCATGCCGAGCGCCAACTGCGGGAAGCGCCGCATGGTGTCGCCGTCGTCGGCCAGGAAGACGGTGCGGCCGGTGCGGTACGCCTCCGGCGCGGGCAGCGCGCCGGTGACCGGGACCCGGCTCCACGGGCCGAGCAGGGAGACGGCCAGGCCCGCGACCTTGGCGAGAACCAGCGAGCGGCGGTCGGGGGAGCGCAGGTAGACCACCCCGGCGTAGGCTCCGGTGGCCCGCACCGCCGCGTCCAGGCAGTTGGAACAGTCGGCCAGGATCCCTTCGACGTGGTCGTCACGATCGGCGCCGCTCCGGATCACGGGCAGGGGAAGGGGACCGGTATCGGCCCCGGGGCCGCTTCCGCTCATCGGCGACTCCCTCGTCCTGCGAATCCCGCCGGCATCCGACCTCGTCCCGTGCGGTCCGACGGACGCTCCGCTGGTTGCGCGCGCATAGTCTCGGAGTACGCCTGCCCGGGATCGATGTCAAACGGGCGAATACACATCAAACCAGACACACCCCCGCGCCGCCGCCACCCCCAACCCCGCCCCGCACCCCCACCCGACCCTGCCCGCTCCCACCCGGCTCCTGCGCCCGCCTCCACCCGGCCCCTGCGCCCGCCTCCTGCCCGGCCCGACTCGGTCCCCGCCTGCGTCCGGCGCTCGCCCCGACCGCTTCCGGCTCCGGCTCCGCCCTCCGTCCGGCTCCCGCTCGGTGGCCGCCCGCTCCGGGCCGGCCCCATCCCGCCGCCGCCCGGCTGTCGGCCCGGTCTCCACTCGGTCCCCACCCGGGCTTTTGCGCGGCCCGGCTCGGTCCCCGCCTGCGTCCGGCGCTCGCCCCGACCACTTCCGGTCCCGGGTCCGCCCTCCGTCCGGCTTCCGCTCGGTGGTCGCCCGCTTCGGGCCGGCCCCATCCCGCCGCCGCCCGGCTGCCGGCCCGGTCTTTACTCGGTCCCATCCGGCTCCTGCCCGGCTCGGTCCCCGCCTCGGTCCGGCCTCGACCCCGTCCGGCTCCCGCTCCGACCGGGACCCATCCCGCTTCCGCCCGGCTGCCGGCCCCACCTCCGTTCGGCGCCCGCCCCTCGACCCCAAGCCACCCGACCTTCGCCTGGTGTCGGCGCCCGCCGCCTTCCGGTTCCCGCCCCGCCCCCGTCCGGCTCCCGCTCGGTGGGCGCCCGCTCCGGGCTGACCCCATCCCGCCTTCGCCCGGCTGCCAGCCCGGTCTCCACTCGGGCTCCTGCGCGGCCCGGCTCGGTGTCCGCTCGGCGGTTGCCTGGGCCCTGCTCGGCCCCGCTCGGACCCCGTTCCGCTGCTGTCCAGCCACGCCCGGCGCTTGGCCCCACTCGGCGCGACCCCGCCCCGTCGCCCCCGCTTGGCCCCGTCCAGCCCGGCCAGGCCCCCTGGTCTCCGCCCGGCCTTTGGTCGGCCGCGTCCGGCCCGGCCCGGCAGGCTTCCGGCCCCGCCCGGCCGCGTCCTCCCAGCTCGGCCCGGTCCTCGCCTCGTTCGTTGGGGCGGTGGTTGTTGGGGTGGGGGGTTGGGTTATACGGGTGAAATCGGGTTGATGTGGTGCGTGTCGGCGTGGGGGTGGGTGCACGAGGCGGCACCGTCGGAATGTCCCATTTTCAGGTGATGCGACTGGTGTCGCTCACCCTCCTCGTGGAGCGCTCATCGTGATGGCATCCCTACGCAGTTCGACCACCCGTCTCCGGCGGCCGACCGTCGCGGCGATCGCGCTGGGCGCCGCCGTATTCGCCGGCGCAGGCCCGGCGTACGCGCTGCCCCTGGCGCCGGGTGACAACGGTGACGTCAAGGTGCACGCGAGCACCACCCCGCCGACGGACCAGCGGAACGACCCCAAGGTCTGCCTGTTCTATCTGGCGGCGTTCAACTTCGACACGGTGCAGCAGGTCACCTACACGATCGCCGCGCAACCGCCCAAGGCCGACGGCCCCGTGCTCGGGGGTTCCATCACCCTCACCGACGGCACCGGGCACACCGGGACCCTCACCCTGCCCAACGGCCAGTACAAGCTCGTGTGGACCTTCGCGGGCGAGAACGGGGCGGGCAAGCAGAAGGTCTTCATGGTCGACTGCCCTCCGGGGACGACCGGCGGCACCACCACGGGCGGCACCACAGCCGGTACCACGGGTGGCACCACGGCCGGTACCACCGGCGGACGTCCGGCCGGCAGCGTCAACGCCGGTGGCGGCGGCGGGGCTTCGACGTTCGACGCGGGCGAGGTGACCGTCGGCGCGGTGGTGGCCGGTGCCGCCCTCGCCGGCTTCGGGGTCCACCTCGTCCGTCGTCGCCGGGCCACGGGCGATGGCACGTCCTGACACACGGTCGGCGCACCGTACCCGTCGCTCCGGCCCGCTGGCGGCCGGAGCGACCGCGTTGGCGCTGATCGCCGGACTGTGGCTGGTCCACCACGGGTCGGGGGACGGCAGCGTCGAACGGCCGCCGGCTCCCGTCGCGGACGTGGCCGCCGTCCCGCACGCCCGGGTGCCCGCGGACGGGCCGCGCCGGG
This sequence comes from Embleya hyalina, assembly GCF_003967355.1. Classification (GTDB taxonomy): domain Bacteria; phylum Actinomycetota; class Actinomycetes; order Streptomycetales; family Streptomycetaceae; genus Embleya; species Embleya hyalina. The sequence goes on from NZ_BIFH01000016.1 coordinate 558,884, forward strand.
TGGACGCCGCACCGCTGCCGGTGTCGGTGCCGGTCAGGATGCGGATCCCGGCGATCGGCGTGAACGCGCCGATGAGCACCCTCGGCACCGGTCCGGACCGCCGGCTGGCCTCCCCGCCGGTGGGCAACAGGAACCTGGTCGGCTGGTATCGCGACGGGGTCGCGCCGGGGGCTCGCGGCAACGCCGTCACCGTCGGCCACGCCGACACCCGCTCCGGCCCGGCCGTGTTCTTCAAGCTCGGCCTGCTGCGCGTCGGCGACCGGATCGAGGTCCAGCGCCGGGACCGCAGGACGGCGGTGTTCAGCATCGACGCGGTCCGGTCCTTCCCGAAGGACGCCTTCCCGGACGACGCCGTCTACGGCGCCACCGACGCCGCCGAACTACGCGTGATCACCTGCGGCGGCCACTACGACAAACGCACCGGCTACGCCGCGAACGTCGTGGTCTTCGCCCACCTGACCGCCACCCGATGACCCCGCGATGGCCCACGACACCGACCCGGGGACGGATCGCGGTTCGCGAACCGGCTCGGGCCCGTGTGTCGCGGTGGGCTCAGGTGGTCGTCTCGCGGAACCAGGACAGGGTTTCGCCGATCGCCGTGGTGTGGGGGGTCGGGGGGAGGGGGCCGAAGGTGTCGGTGAAGGCGGTGGAGTCGACGGTGAAGGGCCGGTCGCGTTGGTACCAGGTTTCGCCCAGCGCGCGGACCGTCGGGTTCACCAGGCCGAGTAGGCGTTGGGCGGTGTGGCTCACCGCCGCGGACTTGCCGGGCCGGCCCAGTTCCGTGAACAGCAGGGCGAGGAACCGTTCGCCGGTCAGCGGTTCGGCCGTGGGTACGTGCCAGGCTCGGCCGTCGGCCCGTGCGTCCTCGCCGAGCACCGCCAGGCCCTTGGCGAAGTCGGGCAGGTAGCTGAACGAGTGCGGCTGGTCCAACGGCCCCACCCAGCGCACCACCTTGCCCCGCACCGCGGCGCCGAACACGGTGTCGCCCACCGTGCTGTTCACCCCGCGCGGCCCGAAGTAGTCCGAGGCCCGCCCGATGGCCACCCGCAGTTCGCCGGCCTCGTGCGCGGCCAGCAATGCCCGTGCCATCGCGGCCCGTACCCGCCCCTTCGGGTACGCCGCGGCGTGGGGCATGTCCTCGGTCATCGCGGTGCCCACCGGCCCGTACATGTAGAGGTTGTCGGCGAACACCAGCTTGGCCCCGGCCGCCGCCGCGCCCCGGCGGATCGCGTCGGTCAGCGCCGGGAACTCGCTCGCCCAGGCCGTGTAGGCCGGCGCCGCGCAGTGGTACACCACCGCGGCCCCGGCACACGCGGCGGTCGCGCCGTCGGGCGTGGTGACATCGCCGCGCACCACCTCGACGCCCTCGGGCACGGTGAGCCCGCCACTGCGGTTGACCGCCCGGATCCGCCGGCCGCGAGCGTGCAGTTCGTCGACGAGAGTGGCGCCGACGGCGCCGCCGGCGCCGAGGACCACGTGCAGTTCGGACGCGGTGGACATGCGGGCTCCCGAGGGTGGCCCCGACTCGGCGGCGGACGGCCCGTCCCCGGTGGGGTGATTTTGATTACAGTGTTATGTAACAGCGTTGCGTTACAGTTGTCAACATGGGACGGCCACGTACGCGCGATTGGGACGACCTGCGCCGCGCATTGCTCGACGCCGCCGGTCGACTGCTCGCCGCCGAGGGGCCGCAGGCGCTCGGCACCCGGCGGGTCGCGCACGAGGTGGGTACTTCGACGACCGCCGTCTACAACCTCTTCGAGGACAAGGCGGGTTTGTTGCGGGCGATGTTCCTGGACGGCTTCGCGGCGCTGGAGGAGCGGTTCGCCCGGGTGCCGGTGGACGGCGACCCCGAGGCCGACCTGCTGGCCCTGGGTCACGCCTACCGCGCCGCGGCCCGGGCCGATCCGCACCGCTACGACCTGATGTTCGGTCGACCGATCGCCGACTTTCGCCCCGACGAGGCGGACCTGGCCCGGATCGGCGGCACCTACGACACGCTGCTGCGCGCGGTCGCCCGCTGTGTGGACGCCGGCCGCTTCGGGCCCGCCGACCCGGCGGACATAGCCGCCCACTTGAGCGCCCTGGTACACGGGTTGGCCAGTCTGGAACTGCGCGGCGCGCTGGGCGACGAGGAGTGCGCCGACCGCCGCTGGCGCCTGGCCCTGGAGGCCGCCTGTCGCGGTCACCACCCGGAGCCGGCCGGGTAGCCGGTCGACCGCGGTCGAACAGGGAACCGAAGCCGAATAATCCGGTCGCCGTTGTCGGTGGGCTTGCCTACGCTCGTCCCATTACCACGCGACCTCACCTCGGGGGAACCCTCATGAGCATGCCGAATTACACCCAGGACCCGCTGGTGCGCCTCGACCGCCACCGGATCGAGTTCACCACCTACCCCGGCGACCACCACGCACTCGGTTTCGTCGCCACGCGCGCCAGGTGCTCGTGCGGTACCTGGGAGTCCAACCGCCCCTGGGCGCGCGCCGATCACCTGCGGGCGTTCGGGCGGCACATGGGCGACGTCCAGGTCATCGCGCACACCGTGCCCAGGGAGTACGAGCGCCTGGCCGTGGTGCCGTTGCGCTGCGTCGACGCCGAGCACGCCGCCGCCGTGGTCCGCGAGTGGCCGGAGCCACAGGACGCCGAACACGGCCTGTTCCGACGCGCGGAAACCGTCTACATCGCCTACCGGGACAGCGAGTTCCCCTGCTCCGTCGCGGTCTGGGCACACCTGCGCGGACACGTGAGCGACGTCTACGCCGGACGCATGTTGCGCGATGTGGCCTGACCCGGTTCCGCGTCCCGCGCCACGCCCGGCTCCGCGTCCGGCGGATAGGCTGCACGACATGCGTTGACGCCTGCCCGCGCCCCGGGCACCCCCGTGACTCCTTCGGACCCGCATGAAAACCGGATCTCACGAAGGAGACAACCGAAATGACCACGTCGACACCCCTCGACGTCCCCGATACGTTCGCCGCGGCGCACGACGGGACCGCCGACGGTCGAGCCTGGATCGCCGCGCTGCCGACCCTGGCCGCCGACGTCATGGACCGCTGGTCCCTGCGTCCGGACGGCCCCGTCGCCAACGGCATGGCCGCCGTCGTGCTCCCGGTGACCCGCGCCGACGGTACGCCCGCCGTACTGCGGTTCCAGCGGGTCGCCGAGGACAACGCCGGCGTCGTGCCCGGCCTGCGGGCCTGGCGGGGCGACGGCATCGTGCGCCTGCTCGACCACGACCCGGACACCGACGCCCAACTCCTCGAACGCCTCGACGCGACGCGCACGTTGGCGGCGCTGCCCGACGACACCGTCGCCACGCAGACCCTCGCCGAGCTGATGGCCCGCCTGGTCGCGGTGCCGGCACCGGCCGGGATGCGCCGACTGGCCGACATCGCCGCGGCCATGCTCGACGAGACACCCCGCGCGGTGGCGGCGCTGTCCGACCCGGCCGAACGCCGGCTCGTGCGCACCTGCGCGTCGGCCGTGGCCGAACTGATCGACGAACCCGGCGACCGTCTGCTGCACTGGGACCTGCACTACGACAACGTCCTGGCCGGCGAGCGCGAGCCCTGGCTGGCCATCGACCCCGAACCGCTGGCCGGCGACCCGGGATTCGACCTGTGGCCCGCGCTGGACAGCCGTTGGGCCGAGGTCGTCGCGACGGGCGACGTGACCCGCACGGTGTACCGCCGCTTCGACCGACTCACCGAGGTGGTCGGCCTGGATCGACAACGCGCCGCCGGCTGGACCCTCGGCCGGATCCTGCAGAACGCGCTGTGGGACGTCGAGGACGGCGGCACCGCCCTCGACCCCGCCCAGGTCGCGCTCGCCGAGGCCCTGCTGCGCCGCTAGTCCTTCGCGCGGAACGGGCCGTCCAGGGCCGCCCATTGCAGCAGCATGATGGTCTTGGCGTCGGCGATCCGGCCGTCCCGGATCATCGCCGACGCCTCGGTGAACGGCAGTTCCAGGGTGTCGATGTCCTCGCCCTCGGCGGCGATCCCGCCGCCGAGGGCGGTGGCCGTGCCGGGGCCGTAGGGGGCGGCGAAGAAGTGCACCCGCTCGGTGACCGAACCCGGGCTCATGTAGACGTCGAAGACGTGTTCGGGCGTACCGACCACGTGTCCGGTTTCCTCGGCCGCCTCGCGGCGGATGGCCTCCTCGGGGGCGTCGCCGTCGAGGAGGCCGGCGGCGGTCTCGATCAGGAAGCCGTCCGGGTGCTCGTTGACGTAGGCGGGCAGCCGGAACTGGCGGGTCAGCAGCACCGTGCGCCGCTCCGCGTCGTAGAGCAGGATCGTGGCACCGTCGCCCCGGTCGTAGTTCTCGCGCTGCTCGCGGCTCCAGTGACCGTCGGCATGTCGGTAGTCGAAGGTGGTCTTGCGCAGCACGTACCAGTCGCAGGACAACACCTCCACGTCGTGGATCCGCACCCTCGGGTTGCGGGTGAGGTCGCGGCCGTAGCGGTCGAGGCCGGTGCGACCGCGCCGGTCGGGGGTGTCGATGCCGTCGGTCATCGGGTGACCTTTCGTCTCGTGGAGGGGAGCGGAGCGGAGCGGAGTGGGATCGGGCGGGGGTGCGGGCCGGGGTGTCAGGATGCCGGCCCGGTCGCGGGAGGACCGCGGTGGCGTTCGGTGGCAGGGGGTTTGCCGGCCGTCTGTCTATAGTCGTTAGTGAGATGACTGACTCGGTGCAGAAGAAGAGCCGGAGCCGGGCCGACGGCAGGCCCGGCAAGCGGGAGCGGCTGGTCGCGGCGACCGCGCGGGTCGTGTATCGGCAGGGGGTCGAGCGGACCACACTCGCCGACATCGCCGCCGAGGCCGACGTGCCGGTGGGCAACGTCTACTACTACTTCCGGACCAAGGACCAACTCGTCGAGGCCGCCGTCGGCGACCACGAGCGGCGGCTGCGCGAGCTGATCGCGGCCCTGGCCGAACTGCCCACTCCGCGCGAGCGGTTGCGCGCCCTGGTCGAGGGCTGGGTGGGGGAGCGCGACCTCGCGGTGCGGTACGGGTGCCCGTTCGGCACGCTGGTGTCCGAGTTGGACAAGCGCGAGGACGAACCGGCTCGGCTCGCCGCCGACGTGATGCGGCTGCTGCTGGACTGGGCCGGGGAACAGTTCCGGGCGATGGGGCGCGGCGACGACGCGCGCGAATCGGCGATGGCCCTGGTCGGTGCGTACCAGGGCATGTCGTTGCTGACCAACACGCTCCGGGATCCGGAGATCATGGTCGTGCAGGGCGCGCGGCTGCTGGAGTGGATCGACGGATTGGCCGAGGGGTAGGGGGCGACGAAGAAAGTTTCGTCGGTCGTGTCGATCCGGCCGCCTCTCGTTCGTCGTCCTGGTGTGCGGCAGGCCGGCCGGCTGCCGGGCGGGACACCATCGGACAAGACGGGAGTCGGACCATGAAATACATGTTGTTGATCCACAGCGGGGCGGTCGACGCGGAGGGCGGGGCCCCCGAGTGCGGCGTCGAGGAGTGGATGGCCTACGACAAGGAGGTCAAGGACGCGGGCATCTTCGTGTCCGGGGAGTCGCTGGCGGACCTGGTGACCGCGACCACGGTGCGGGTCGGCGAGGCCGGTGAGCGGACCGTGACCGACGGGCCGTTCGCGGAGTCCCGGGAGGTGCTGGGCGGGTTCTACGTGATCGACGTGCCGGATCTGGACGTCGCGCTCGACTGGGCCGCGCGCTGTCCCGGGGCCCGGGGCAGCGGCGCGATGGTGGTCCGGCCGATCGCCGACTTCTCGGTCTGATCGCGATGGACGAGCGAGCCGCCGGCCCCGACGAACCCGCGCGAGCGGGCGTGGACGCCTCGGTGGAATCGGTGTTCCGCGAGGAACGGGGCCGGTTGCTTGCCTCCCTCTCGCGCCGCTTCGGTGATTTGGACCTGGCCGAGGAGGTCGCCTCGGAGGCGATCGAGGCGGCGCTGGTGCACTGGCCGGTCGACGGCGTGCCGTCGCGCCCCGGCGCCTGGTTGTTGACCACGGCCCGGCGGCGGGCGGTGGACCGGCTGCGTCGGGACCGGACCTACGCCGCACGGCTGGCCGTGTTGCAGGTGGAGGCGGACCGGGCCGATCCGGCGCCCGCGGCCGACGCCGACGGCGAGTTGCCCGACGAACGACTCCAGCTGTTCTTCACGTGCGCGCATCCCGCCCTGCCCGCCGAGGACCGCGGGGCGCTGACGCTGCGCTGCCTGGCCGGGCTGACCACACCCGAGGTGGCCCGCGCGTATCTGGTGCCGACCGCGACCATGGCCCAGCGGATCGTCCGGGCGAAGAAGAAGATCCGCGAGGCCCGCATCCCCTTCCGGGTGCCCGGCGTCGACGAGTTGCCGGCCCGATTGCCGGGCGTGCTCCAGGTGCTCTACTCGATCTTCACCGAGGGGTACGCGGCCAGCTCGGGGCCGACGTTGCAGCGGTCGGACCTCGCGGAGGAGGCGATCCGGCTGGCCCGGATCCTGCGCCGGCTGCTGCCCGCCGAACGGGAGCCGGCCGGGCTGCTCGGGCTGATGTTGCTGATCCACGCGCGCCGCGCGGCGCGGACCGACGCGGCCGGGGCGCTGGTGTTGTTGGCCGATCAGGACCGGGGGCGGTGGGACCGGGCGATGATCGAGGAGGGCCGGGAGCTGGTCCGGGTCGCGCTGACGGGTGGGCCGCCCGGCAGGTACGGGGTTCAGGCCGCGATCGCCGCGTTGCACGACGAGGCGGCGGATCTGACCACCACGGACTGGCCGCAGGTGGTGGCGCTGTACGACGTGTTGTTCGCGCTCACGCCGTCGCCGATCGTGGCGCTGAACCGGGCGGTGGCGGTGGCGATGCGGGACGGTCCGGAGGCGGGCCTGGTGCTGCTGGACGCGCTGGCCGACGAGCCGAGGTTGCGGGGGCATCATCCGTATCCGGCGGCGCGGGCGGAGTTGTTGTACCGGTGCGGGCGGTTCGCCGAGGCGGCGGTGGCCTATCGGGAGGCGTTGGAGCAGGTGGGTACGGATCCGGAACGGGCGCATTTGTCGCGGGGGCTGGCGGCGGCTTCGGCGGCGGCCGGGGCCGGGTCGGGTTCGAGTGCCGGTTCGGACTCGGATTCGGCGGCCGGTACGCGGGACGGGTGACGTTCGTCGGCGCGGCTCGGGCGGCCGGCGGCGGAGCCGGCGGGATCATGGAGGCGCGGTCGGGCTCGGCCGTCCCGGGCGGGTGTCGCCCCGGGGGTCGTGGCGAGGGGTGCGGGCGTGGAGGATCGGGCCGAGCGGCTTGCGCGGGTGGCACGGGGCTGGGACGAGGCCGCGGAGGGGTACGAGGCCTACTTCGTGCCCCGATTCGCGCCGTGGGTACGGGCGGCGGTGACCGCGGTCGGGTCGTTGCCGGACGGGCCGATCCTGGTGCCGTGTTGTGGCACCTTTCCCGAATTCGAACTGCTGACCGAGGACTTCGACGACCGGGAGATCGTCGGTCTCGACCTCTCCCCGGGCATGGTGCGACTGGCTCGGGAGCGGGTGGCCGGCCGGGCCGGGGTCACGGTCGTCGAGGGCGACGCCTCGACCCTGGACGCGCGGTGGACGGGCCGGTGCGCGGCGATCGTGTCGGTGTTCGGGCTCCAGCAGTTGCCCGAGCCGGACCACGCGCTCGATTCGTGGGTCGGGGCGCTGTGCCCGGGCGGACGGCTCGCGGTGGTCTTCTGGCCGGACGGGATCGAGGAGACCGGCCCGTTCGCGCTGCTCGGCGAGGTGGTCCGGGCCCGGACGCCGGCGTCCGACCGCTCCTGGGAGGGGCGTCTCCCGGCCGCGATCACCGGGCGGGGCGCGACGATCGAGCGGGACGTGGACCTGGTGTACCCGATGTCCCACCCGGACGCGGCGGCCTTCTTCGACGCGTTCACCCGCTCCGGTCCGCTGCGGGCGTCGACCCTGGCCCGGGGCGAGGCGTTCATGGCCGAACTGCGCGAGGAGTTCCTGCGTCGGGCCGTGGCGGGGGAGTGGCATCACGAGCCGCGCGCGCGGATGGTGGTGGCGCGTCGCTGAGCGGGCTTCGCGGCGGTGGGGCGACGGCGTCGCCCGGTCCTCGGTCAGGTGTCGGTGTCGCCGAGGAATTCCATGCCGTCGAGGACCGTCACCACGACGACGACCATGACGCCGCGCAGGACGCCGTATTCGATGAGCAGGGCCGGTGCCACCATCGCCTGGCGGGTGTCGTCGTCGGGGCCGATCGGAGCGGAGGCCTTGGTGTACGGGTCGCGCGCGAGTACCTGGAGGGCCTTGGTGAGCTGCGCGCGGCGCTCGGGCGGCAGCGAGTCGCGGACGGCGGCGGCCGTCTCCGTGTACTCCACGCGGTACGGGCCGCTCGGATGAGCCTTCACGGCGCTCCCCTCCCCTGGCGTTCCGGTCCTGAGGGGACGGTAGCCGCCGGCCGACGCGCTGACCAGATCGGGGCGGGGTCGGGTGGGCGGCTCCGGTCAGGCTTCGGGTGCCTCGGGGCGGTGCGGGCGGCTGCGGCGGCGGTACTGCTGGGCGCCCTTGCGGTCGCGGACGGCGAGGCCTCGGGCGCGGAGATCGTCCAGGGCCTGCTCCGCCGCACCGGGGCGTTTGTCGGTCAGGGCGCGCTTGCGGGTGCGCAGTAGGGCGTGCGCGGCTTCCTCCAGGTCGGGGGTGCCGTCGACCCAGGGGGTGAAGTCCGCCTCGCGCGGGTCGGTCGTACCGCGCCAGGGATATTCGAAGCGGGCGAAGGCGTCGCGCAGGTGTTCGGTGGACAGGTCGCCGGCGCGGACCCGGATCAGTTCCCGCTCGGCGGCGTCCAGGGCGACCAGGTCCCGGCCGTCGGTGAACACGGCGGCGATCCGGTCCCGACGCACCAGGAGGCCGGCGCCGTCCACGTGGATCGTGATGTCTTCGGCCGTCACCGTCACGACCGGGCTCTCCCGGTGTGCGACGACCGCCATCCAGGCGCCGATCCCGGCGCCGAGCAGGGTCAGGGCCGGTACCGCCCACGCGGTCGGCAGGCGCGCGGCCAGACGCAGTGGGGCGGGGGCCGAGCCGGTCAGGTCCAACAGGGCGCGTACCAGCGGGCCCACCCCGAACCCCGCGCCGAAGCCGAGCAGGGCGGTGCCGACGCCGATCAGCCACAGCCACACCTGGGGCATCCGGATCGTGACGGCTTGTTCGTCGACCGCTGTCGCGTCCATGGTCTTACTTCGTCTCGCTTTCTCGTGGGTCGCCGGTCGGGTCGGGACTCGGCTCCGGGGCCAGGTAGCGGGCCACGGTGCGGCGCAGGGCCGGTATCGCGTCGCGGTCGGGGTGGGCGCCCAGGTAGACCGCGTCGACCAGGTTCCGGATCCAGGTCGCCGTCTCGGCCGGGTCGAGCGCGGGGTCGACGGTGCCGTCGACGATGCCGCGGGTGATCAGGCCGACCAGGCCCTCCTGGACCACGGCTTCGGTTCGGGTGATCACCTCGACCAGTTCGGGATCCCGGTCGATCTGGCGCAGCAGTTCGACGAGGATCCCGGCCGCGTGCGGGTCCCGGGCGTCGGCGGCGAGGTCGGTGGCCAGGTCGACGATCGCCGCCGCGGGGTGGGCGGCGCCCGCGTGGCGATCCACCAGCGTGCGCGAGAGGGGCAGATCGCGTTCGAAGACGGCCCGGAAGACGGCGCGCTTGTCGGGGTAGTAGTAGAAGACGCTCGCCGCGCTCATCCCGGCGGCCCGGGCGATGTCGGCCACGGTGGTCGCCTCGAACCCCTGCTCCGCGAAGCGCGCGGCGGCGGCGACGGCGATCGTTTCGCGGCGTCGGGCGACCCGCTCGGGGTCCGTGGTGCGGGCCACGGGATCGCCGCCTTTCCATGACTGATCGGTCAGTCAGAGAATAGCATCGATGGCGCTTTCGGCGTCGTTGCTCGCCGTGTCGTCACCCGCGTCGAGCCCGCGTTCGAGCCCGCGTTCGGGCTCGGGTTCGGGATCGGTCTCGGGTTCGGCGTCTGCGAGGTAGTCCTCGTAGACGCCGATCTTGTAGCCGATCAGGTCCATGCACTGGTGCAGTTGGGCGATCTGGCCGGCGATTCGGGTCTTGTGCTCGCGGAGGATGGCCAGGCGTTCGCGTTCGGTGCCTTCGCCCGCCCGGGCCAGTTCGGTGTAGTGGCGGATGGCCGGGATGGGCATGCCGGAGCCGCGCAGGACGATGCACATGTTCAGCCAGGCGATGTCGTGTTCGGCGTACCGGCGGCGTCCGCCCGGGCCGCGCCGGACCGGGTTGGCCAGGATGCCCTCGCGTTCGTAGAAGCGCAGGGTGTCGATGGTCAGGCCGGTACGGGCGGCGACCTCGCCGATGCTCAGGTCGCCCGGGGGGTCCGGGGCGTCGTCGCCCGCGTGCTCGGCCGGCCGGTGGTCCGCGGGGCTGTTGTCGGGGTTCTGCGTCACGCGCCCCAGGATGGGGCTTGACCTGGAGTCGGGTCCAGCTCATAGATTGCCGGGCACCGGAGCGGGCCTCGCGCCGGCCCGCCGAGGGGCGGGTCGGGCCGTACGAGTGTGCCCGCCACCGGGTATCACCGGCAGTCGGGGGACCCCGGCCGGGAGCCCAGGAACAAGGAGCACGACCATGCGATACCGCCCGCTCGGCCGCACCGGGATGCACGTCAGCGTGCAGGCGCTCGGCACGATGATGTTCGGCGCGGTGGGCAACCCCGATCACGACGACTGCGTCCGGATCGTGCACGCCGCGCTGGACCGGGGCATCAACTTCGTGGACACGGCCGACATGTACTCGGCCGGCGAGAGCGAGGAGATCGTCGGCAAGGCGCTGCGCGGTCGCCGGGACGACGTGGTGCTGGCCACCAAGGGGCACTTTCCGATGGGGGAGGGGGTCAACCGCGGCGGCAACTCGCGGCGTTGGATCCTGACCGCGGTCGAGGACAGCCTGCGTCGGCTCGGGACGGATCGCATCGACCTGTACCAGATCCACCGCCCGGACGACTCGACCGACATCGAGGAGACCCTGGCCGTGCTGACCGATCTGGTCCGCCAGGGCAAGATCCGGGCGTTCGGCTGCTCGACGTTCCCCGCCGAGGACGTGGTCGAGGCGTATCACGTGGCGGAGCGGCGCGGCCTGTACCGGTTCCGGACCGAGCAGCCGCCGTATTCGATCCTGGCCCGGGGCGTCGAGGCGTCGCTGCTCCCGGTGTGCGAGCGGTTGGGCATGGGCGTGCTGACCTGGGGCCCGCTCGCCTCCGGGTTCCTCACCGGCCGCCATCGCAAGGACACGCCGATCGACCTGACCTCGGGCCGGGCCCGGCTCAATCCCGGGCGGTTCGATCCGACCCTGCCGGTGAACGTCACCAAACTCGACATCGTCGAGCGACTGGTCGAGCTGGCCGAGGAGATCGGCTGCACGCTGCCGGAGCTGGCGATGGCGTTCCCGACCGCGCACCCGGCGGTCACCTCGGTCGTCATCGGGCCGCGCACCATGGAGCAGGCGATGGCGGCGATCAAGGGCGCCTCGCTGGTCCTGGACGACGCGACGCTGGACCGGATCGACGAGATCGTGCCGCCGGGGACGAACGTCTACCACCCGGACGGCGCGTGGACCCATCCGGCGGTGGCCCGCAGTGCGCTGCGGCGGCGGGCGGTGGGGGAGCGGGCGGCGGGGTGACGGTGCCTCGGTCCGGGCCGGCGGTGTCGGCCCGGTATCCGTGCCGTCGGTGCGCGATCCCGCGATCCTCGCTCATGCGTCCCGGTGCCGAACCCGCTCTCCTCGGGAACTTCCCGGTCGTCCCGCCCGACTGACTCCCCGGGTCCGCCTTCGCGGGCCACCTGACGGTACTTCCGGGGAGCGAATCTGTGCGGGCGAGCAAGGTGTGCGGCGTGGCCGCGGTGGTGGCGTTGTTCGCGGCGGGGTGTGGTGGTGACTCCGACAAGACGGCCGAGGTCGGATCGGGTGCGTCGGCATCGGCGGCACGGTCTGGCGACGCCGGGTCGGCCGGCTTCCCGGTGAAGGTGACCGACTGTGCCGGGGCCGAGACGACGTTCACCGCGGCGCCGAGGAAGGTGGTCACCAGCAACGCGTCCAGCCTGGAGATGTTGTTCTGGCTCGGCGCGGGGGATCGAGTGGTGGGTACCGGTTTCCCGCCCGGCAAGGGCACCATGCCGGCACCGTTCGCGGCGCAGGCCGAACGGGTCGAGGTGCTCGGCGACATGGTCATTCCGAAGGAGCGACTGCTCGCCTCGGGCGCCGACTTGTACATCGACACCTTCGCCGACATGAGCGGCATGGGGGCGATGGGCGCCGGGCCGTCGCCGAAGGAGTTCGCGGCGGCCGGGATCAAGCACATCTACCTCAAGTCCACCGCGTGTGCGAGCAAACGTCCGGGCGCGCAGGAGGATCTGGCCGAGGTCGAGGCCGACATCAGGCAACTGGGCGCGGTCACCGGGACTTCGCCCCGGGCGGAGGAGCTGGTCGCGGGCATGCGACGGACCGTCGGCACGGTCCGCGACGCGCTCGCCGGCGTGCCGCGGGATCGGCGGCCGACGTACTTCTTCTTCGACTTCGACGCCGGGACCAAGCAGCCGATTGCGGTCTGTGGCAAGCAGGTCGCCAACGCGGTGATCACCCAGGCGGGCGCGCGCAACGTATTCGCCGACTGCGTGGGTGACTTCAAGCCGGTGTCCTGGGAGGAGGTGGTCGGGAAGAACCCGGACTGGATCCAACTCGGCGTGCGGGACAAGGGCAGCGCGGAGGCCAACGCGAAGGCGTTCGACGAGGCGGAGCGTTTCCTGCGCACGTTCGACGCGACGAAGGGGCTGCCGGCGGTCCGGGACGGGAAGTTCGTCCGGGTCGGGTCGGAGCGGACCACGATCGCCGGGGTGCGGAACGCGGACACGGTGCGGGAGATCGCGGGCCGGATTCACCCGGATCTGGTCAAGCCCGGGACGGGGGCCGCGCCCGGGGCGGGGTCCGCGGCCTCGGCTTCCGCCTCCGCGCCGGCCGCGGGGTAGGCGCGGGTGCGTTCGGTGTCCGAGCCGCGGATTCGTCGCCGGGCGGGTGAGGGTGTCGTCGCGACGGGATCCGCCGCGTCCGCCGGCGGCCGTACGGGTGGTCCGGCCGGCGCGACGCGTACGGCCCGTACGGCGTGGGTCGTCGCGGTGCTGGCGGTGTTGCTGGTGGTCGCGTTGACCTCGGCGGTGTCCTTCGGGTCGGTGGACATCCCGATCGGCGAGGTGTGGTCGGTGGTCGGGCGGCGGTTGCGGGGCGAGCCGCCGGAGGCCGGTACGCGGGACCTGATCGTGTGGCAACTCCGGCTGCCGCGCGCCCTGCTGGCCGCCGTGGTGGGCGCGGGGCTGGGCCTGGTCGGCACCGCCGTGCAGGCCCTGGTGCGCAATCCGTTGGCCGATCCGTACCTGCTCGGCATCTCCTCCGGCGCCTCGCTGGGCGCGATCGCGGTGATCGTGCTCGGGGCGGGCACGGGCGGTGTGCTCGGCTGGGGCCTGTCCGCCTCGGCCTTCGCCGGCGCGCTGGCGGCCTTCGCGCTGGTGTGGGCGCTGGCCCGGCGCGGCGGCGGATTCTCCCCGCTGCGCCTGGTGCTGGCCGGGATCGGGGTGGGCCAGTTCCTGTCCGGGTTCACCAGCTTCCTGGTCCTGCAGGCGGGCGACGAACAGCAGACGCGCGGCGTGCTGTTCTGGCTGATGGGCAGTCTGAGCGGCGCCCAGTGGGACCAGTTGGCGCTGCCGACGACCGCCGTCGTGCTCGGCCTGCTCGTGCTCCAGGCCCGCGCCCGTGCGCTGAACGCGCTCCTGATGGGGGACGAGACGGCCGCCGGGCTCGGTGTGGACGTGGCCCGGCTGCGGCGCGAACTGTTCGCGGTGACCAGTGTGTTGACCGGGGTGCTGGTCTCGGTGTCGGGGGCGATCGGCTTCGTGGGGCTGATGGTCCCGCACGTGTGCCGGTTGTTGATCGGCGGTGACCACCGTCGATTGTTGCCGGTGTCCGCGCTGTTCGGCGCGGTGCTGCTGGTCGCGGTCGACACCCTGGCCCGGACCGCGGTGAGCACCCAGGAGTTGCCGATCGGCGTGGTCACGGCCGTGATCGGCGCACCGGTGCTGCTGCTCCTGCTCGATCGACGGTTGGAGACCCGATGAGCGGTGAGGCGACGGCCGACGACACGATGCGGATCACCGTCGAGAATCTGCGGGTCGCGCTGGCGGGGCGGGACATCCTGGCCGGCGTCGAACTGATCGCCGCCGCCGGGGAGATCACCGGTCTGGTCGGACCCAACGGCAGCGGCAAGTCCACCCTGCTGCGCACGGTCTACCGCCACCTGAAGCCGCAGGGCGGCCGAGTCCTGCTGGGTGAGCGCGACCTGCGGTCGATGACCCCGGCCGCGGCGGCCCGACACGTGGCGGCACTGCCGCAGGAGCGGGAGAGCGACTTCGAGTTCACGGTGCGCGAGGTGGTCGCGATGGGACGCACCCCGTACCAGAAGGCGTTCGCGGGCGACAGCGCCGCCGACCGCGCGGCGGTACTGATCGCGCTGGTGCAGACCGGCGTGGAGGAGCACCAGGGCCGCCGCTTCGCCACGCTGTCCGGCGGCGAACGCCAACGGGTGCTACTGGCCCGGGCGTTGGCCCAGGAGCCGGACGTCCTGGTCCTGGACGAACCGACCAACCACCTGGACGTGCGCCATCAGGTCGAACTCCTCACCCTCCTCCGGGCCCAGGACCGCACGACGCTGATCGCCCTGCACGACCTCAACGCGGCGGCCTCGGTCTGCGACCGCCTGCACGTGCTCCACGAGGGCCGGGTCCGCGCGTCGGGCACCCCGAGGGAGGTGCTGACCCCGGCCCTGCTGGCCGAGGTCTTCGGCATCAGGGCGGCCGTCCTGGATCACCCCTTGACGGGCGACCTCCTGATCGCGGTGGACCACCGGACCACGGCCGCGGCGGAGGTGCCGGCGGTCGAGTCATCCGGCCTGCGCCGGTGATGCCGGGGTGGGGGTGATGTGCAGGTGGGCCGGGCCGTTGACCAGCAGGGAGGGGACCGGGGGCGGGGGGAGGTCCGGGTGGGACAGGGCCAGGTGGGGAAGGCGGTCGAACAGCGTGGTCAGGGCCACTTCGGCTTCCAGGCGGGCCAGGTGGGCGCCCAGGCAGTAGTGCGGGCCGTGACCGAAGGCCAGGTGGGATTTGTCGGCGCGGGTGGGGTCGAAGGTGTCGGGAGCGTTCGGGTGCACGGCGGGATCCCGGCCGGCGGCGGCGAAGCCGATGATGATCGGGTCGCCCCGACGGATGGTGACGCCCTCGCCCAGGTCGATGTCCTCGATCGCGTAGCGCATGGGGAGGAACATGACCGGGCCGTTGTGGCGCAGGGTTTCCTCGATGACGTCGTCCCAGTCGATGGTCCTCGCCCGGAGCCGGTCCAGGTGTTCGGGGTGGGAGAGCAGGGCGTACAGGGCGCTGGTGATCAGGTTCACCGAGGTTTCGTAGCCGGCGCCGAGCATGAGGAAGAGCGAGTCGAGCAGTTCCTGGCGAACGGGTGGGGTCGTGCCGGTGGTGGCGCTCCCGTGCTCCGTTGTGGCCAGGAGGTCGGTGATCACGTCGAGGCCGGGGTTTTGTTGCTTGTAGTCCAGCAACTCGTTCAATCCGGCCTGGAGTTCGACCTGATGGGCGATCGCCGTGGCGGCGTCGGCCGCGGTGTCCAGGATCGCGTCGATCGCGGCACCGAGGGTGCGGCGCATGGTGTCGGGCACGCCCAGCAGGTCGCAGATGACCGTCATGGTCAACGGCAGGGACAACGTGCCGCGGATGTCGACGCTCTCCCCGGGCGGGACCGCGGCGATGGCGTCGACCAGACGATCCGCGGTCGCCTGGACCTGTGGGCGCATACGTTGCACGCGGCGCGGCGCGAACGCTGGGGCGACATGGGCGCGTCGGCGGCGATGGTCCTCGCCGTATCTGTTGACGAAGCCCTGCTGGAGCGCGACCGGGGCGAGTGGCCATCCGGCGGGTACGTCGACCAGTCCGGGCCAGTGTCGACGGAAGTCGCGGGAGACGCGGGGGTCGAGCGTCAGCGCCTGGATGACGCCGTGCCGGGTGATGGCCCAGGCGTTCACGCCGCTCGGGAGTTCGATCATCACGGCCGGGCCTCGCGCGCGCAGCGCGGCGGCCTGCGCGTGTGCGGCGTGGGCGGTGGGGTCGAGAACGGGGCATCGTTGAACGGGCTCTGCCGACATGCCTGGCTCCCTTCGCGGGGAACATCCGGGATCACCGCCGGGCCGAGCGGCACTTGGTGAAGCGGAGTTCGCGACGCGGAGTTCGCCAAGCACACCGAATCCCCCCGGCGGTGCGTTCCCCTCTCTTCTACGCCTCGTGGCGAGGTATGACAACCGCGCCGAGGCATCGAATCGGCGCGCGGCCGGCGGGCGGGGGTGGCCGGGAATCAGGTGAGGGTCGGGATCGCCCCGCCGTCGGTGTGGGTGAGGGTGATGCCCGGTAGGGAGCGGGACCAGCGGTCGGTCCACTTGGCGAGGTCGGTGGCGATGGGCGGGTCGGCGCCGAGGCCGATGGCGTAGCGGGTGCCGGCGTCGAAGGGGCGGGGCCAGGCGTGGGCGTCCCGGATGCCGGCCTCCTCGAGGAGTTTGAGCAATGAGCGGACGCGGCCCCGGAGCCGGCCGGTGGTCGCCGCGAACTCGTCGGGGGAGCAGGGCAGTACGGTCAGGACGAGCCAGGCCGCGTGACGGCGGTGCAGCGGAGGCGGTTCGGTCGCCTCGGACCAGGGGTCGATGCCGTCGGACTCCGCGGCGGTCAGGATCTCCCAGGCGCGGTACAGCTCGTCGGTCAGGAGGTCGTGGCCGCCGGGGGACACCTGTTCGGTGCAGGAGCGCACCGGGTGACTCGGTGTCAGGATCGACATCGGTGCCTCGGTGGTGGTGGTCGGTTCGGGGTGGGTGCCGCGGTGGGAGAGGGTCACCGGGGTGTGCCAGTCCCACGCGGCCCAGCCGGCGAAGAAGTCTCGGAGCAGGTCGTCCGGGGTGGCGTCGGGGGCGGCGTCGACGGTGGTTCGGGCGGCGAGTATCGACCAGGCCACGCCCGGGAGTCCGCCGAAGGGGGCCGAGTCCAGGCCGCGTGCGTGCGCCCAGGCCTTGACCCGGCGGGACAGTACGGCGAACCCGGCGTGCGCCGCGCCGACCGCGCTCAGGATCGCGTCGGCGTCGGTGACCGCGCTCAGGGCGACGGCGGCGGGTTCGGCGAGTTCGGCCCGGCGGTCCACCGCGTCGGCGGGCGGGATTCGTCCGGTGCCGACCAGTACGAGGTCGGTGGTCGTGTCGCCGACGCTCAGGCGCAGTCCGGGTACGCGGGCGCCGACCACGGGACGGATGCCGCCGGCCTCGGGCAGGGCGGTGGCGACCCGGGCCGCCACCTCGCCGAGGTCGATGGTGCCGGGCAGGGCCAGTACGAGGTCCAGGTCCGCGTCGGGGGCGGCGCAGCCCATCCGCCGGGAGCCGACCACGGACACGACGCCCTCGTCCAACGCCCCGGCGATGCGCCGAGCGATCCGCCGTGCGCGCGCGTCCCGTTCCGGATCCGTGGGGAGGGACGACCCATGGGTGTCGGCCCTGTTTTCCGGTAGCCACCTCAGGGTTCCCGTGCCCAGGGTCAGGACGGCCCTGGGTCGCATGGGCTCGTCGCCTCGGCGGGAGAGGAGGACCAGGGTGTCGACCCGGGCGGACGTCGGGTTCAGGCGGGCCGCGCACGCGGCCGCCGTTCGCCGGGGGTCGTCGCTGCGGCCCAGGGTCAGGTGCGGGGTGTAGGGCCTGCCGTGCGCGTGGCAGTTGGGGAAGTGGCGGGCGAAGGTCCGGTGCAGATGGGCCCACGCGCCCTCGACGGCCGCCGCCGGGTCCAGCCAGACGGTGGCGTCCTCGCGGTGGCCGAAGGTGTGTACGCCGGACAACTCCGCGACGAACGGCGCGATGTGCTCCGCCGCGGTGGTGAGCAGCGGGGCGGCGCGGGCGAAGGCGGCCTCCGGGACGAAGCCGAAGAGGATGTTGACGTGCGGTGGCCAGCGGTCCACCTGCGGGTCGTGGGCGCGGCGCAGAGCCTGGAGGTCCGGCCACAGGTGCTCGGGGGGCAACCAGGCCAGTGCGGTGCGCGCGGTCGGGGCCGCGTCGAGGACGGCGGAGCGGGTGTCGGCGCCGGTCACGAGGTCGGCCTGGACGCCGAAGTGGTCGGAGATGTACAGGCCGTCGGGGTCGGGCTCGTCGCCGCGGAGCACCGCCGTTTCGGTGCGCCAGGTGCCCGCGCGGAGCAGGACGCGGTCCAGACGTGCGGCGCGGCCGGTGCGCGAGCCGATCGCCGCGAGCGGGTTGGCGCCCGGGTCGAAGGTGGGCGTGTGGTCGTCGGGGCCGTGTACCTGCGTCCACGCGTCGGTGAGTCCGAGCGCGGCGGCGGGTCCGGTCGGGCCCGCGGTGCCGTCGTTGAAGTCGCCGACCACGACCAGGTCGTCCGGTACGCCCGCGAACCCGTCGGCGAGCGCGGCGAGTTCGATGCGGCGGCGACCGGGGCCGTCCTGGGCGTGGTCGCTGGTCAGATGGGTGACGGCGACGACCAGCGGTGCGACGCCGGTGTCCGCGGTGATCGCGGCCACGGCCTTGAACGGGCCCAGTATGTGCCGCCCGGCCTCGCGCACCGGCAGTCGGCTGAGCAGTACCAGTCCGCTGTCGGCGATGTCCCGGCCGGCGGGATCGGTGTCCATCGTGTACGCCGCGCGCAGCCACGGTTCGGCGGTGAGCAGCGCGATCAGGTCGGGTTCGACCTCCTGGAGCGCGATGACGTCGGCGTCGGCCGCCGCCAGCGCGGTGAGCAGGCGCGGTCGGCGGCGTGCGGTGTCGATGCGGTCGGCGTCGTAGCGGTCCCAGAGCGTGTTCCAGGTCAGTACGCGGATTCGCGCGGTGGCCGCGGAGTTGCCGGTCCGGGCGGCGGCGGATGTCGTCGTGGGTGCGGGCGCGGGCAGCCAGCGCCCCGAGGCCGGGTCGAAGGCGTACGGTTCGCGTGCGGTGAAGAAGGGGGCGCGCAGGCGGCGCGGGTCGTGTGCGCGGCCGACGGTGCAGGTGTCGATCCGGTCCACGCGTTCGGCCCGATCCCACACCACCTCGCCGTCCGCCTCGATCCGCAACACCCGATGCCACGGGATGTCCCCGCCCGGGACGAACGCGGGCAGCGCGATGCGTTTCGGCTCGGCGCCGCGCCGGCTGACCGCGAGCACGAAGCGGGCCGGGTCGAATCGGGGATCCCAGCGCACCCGGTGGTAGATCTCCTCGCTGGTACGCATCACGCGTCCTCCGCGTCCAGGGAGCCGGCGACGTCGTCGACGGTGCCGCCCGCACCGATGTACCGGGTCCGGCTCGCCTGTCCGGGGTAGGGCGGGGCGAACCGGCGTCCCTGCGCGGCGAGTACGGCCGGCGGGATCGGATGTTCGCGCGTGGCGTTGCGAGCGGTCAGCTCGTCCTCGCCGACCAGCACGATCGTGTGTGTGGTCAGCGCGTTGCGGCGGCGCGCGATGGCGGACACCGAGGCCCGTTGCGGGCCGGTGAGCGAGGTGGCGTCCCAGACCACCGTACCCCCGGCGGCGAGCGCGGCGTCGAGGC
Source organism: Embleya hyalina (assembly GCF_003967355.1). Lineage (GTDB taxonomy): Bacteria > Actinomycetota > Actinomycetes > Streptomycetales > Streptomycetaceae > Embleya > Embleya hyalina. The sequence continues at coordinate 578,484 of NZ_BIFH01000016.1, forward strand.
GATCCAGACCCTCGCGCAACACGTCGCCGTTGGTCCGCTGGTCGGCCCGGGCACCGCGGGCCTCGCGCAGGTCGTCGAGGGCGATGTGGGCGGCGACGTCGGGGAGTCGGCGGGCGTAGGTGCTCTTGCCGCTGCCCGAGCGGCCGATCAGGTGGACCAGCCGGGGGAAGTCCCCGGACCAGTGCCGGCGGGTCGCCTCGGGCGGCATGGCCCAGCCCTTGGCGTGGGCGTCGCGCAGTTCGGCCCAGCACCGGTCGGCCACGTCCGGCGGCAGGTCGGCGAACGCGGCGCGGGCCCGGGCACGCACCGGCGCCAGGGGGGCCTCGTCGGTGAGGCCGGCGTCGGCGGCGAGCAGGGCCGACCACTCGACCCGCTCGTGTTCCGCGGCGGCGTCCTCCGCGGTGGTGTCGGGATCGGTCCGGGCGGCCGCCACGGCGCCGGCGACCGCGTGCAGTACGCCCAGGTCGGCGGCGACCGCCAACCGGGCCAGCCCGCGCGGGCGTTCGTCGTCCGGGAACGGGCGGCGCAGCAGGGCCTGGAGGCCGACCAGGTCGGCGATCCGGCGGGCCGCGGGCATGCCGAGCGCCGACGCCGATTCGGCGGCGAGCGCGGCGCGGGGCTCGGAGTGCAGGGCGGCGGCCAGGACGCCGGCCAGTCGGGCGTCGCCGGAGCGGCCCAGGACGTCGATGCGGGCGCAGGCGTCGGCCGCCGATTCGACGGTGCCGGCGGTGGGTTCGTCCCGTCCCAGCAGGTGGAGCAGGGCCGGGAGGTCGGGCTCGGCGCCGGAACGGACGTCCCACAGCGCGGCGTTCGGGCCGAGGCCGTTGGGGGTCACGGCGGCGTGCATCCAGTGCGTGTCGGTCTGTACGTGGCCGCGGCGCACCCACTTGGCCACCCGGAGGCCGAACTCCGCGCGGGGGAAGGTCTCGACGGAGCGTACGACGAAGCCCTCCTGTCGCGCGGGGTCGAGCCGGATCGCGCGCAACGCGCGTTCGTCGAAGACGCCGCGCCACAACACCGGCGGCACGGGTATGCCCAGGCGGCGGAGGAAGCGCGTGCTCTCGTCCCAGTCGAGGCAGTCGTCGCCGGCCCAGACCGAGAAGCCGTAGAACCAACTCGCCAGTGTGTCGTAGCCGATCGAGTGGCGCGCGTACATGTTCTCCCCGCACACCCGCCACCCGGCCGGGATCCGGGCGCCGATCCGGCCCTGGAGTCCCTTGACCCAGGTACGTGAGGGGTGGTGTCGCGAGTCGAGCGAGCGCGCGTGCAGCCCGTCGGAATAGAGCGTGGTGTTCTCGCCGTCGAGCTTCTCGGTGACCACGACCTCGAGGCCGCGGAGCGCGGACAGATCGCCCGACCGGATGTCGTCGGCGCCGGCGCCCGGGGACCAGGGGACATGGGGGGTGCGCGGATAGTGCGTACGCATGTCCTCTCCCGCTCCCGATCCTCCGCGTCCGATCCGGCCCCGAGCGTCGCGGGAGCCTCGGTCACTGTAGGAGGCGGGGTGGTGCGGGGCCATCGAATTTCGGCCGGGTTCGGGGCGCGGCGCGGCGCGCGGTGCCGGGTCGTGGGGTGGAGCCGTGACGGGTGACGCGCGAAGGCGGGGGTGCTTCGCGCGCCGTCGTGGGCGGGTGTCGCCGGCTTACGGCTTTCCGAGCGACGTGAGGAGCTTTTCGGATTCGGAGATCGCGGCGGCCGCGGTCTTGCCTCGGTGCTGGGACATGACCGCGCCGATGATCAGGTGCTTGCGGCCGTTGATTTGGCGTTCGGCGGCGAAGACCAGGTTGGCGCCGGCGGGGGTGGTGAAGCCGGTCTTGCCGGCGACCACGCCGTCGTGGCCCAGGAGGGAGTTCCCGTTGGACTTGGTGGCTCGGGCGGAGTCGGTGTAGGAGGGGACGCCGGCGATCGAGGCGAAGCCCGGGTCGCGCATGGCCGCGCCGAACAGCTTGACCTGGTCGGCGGCGGTGCTCACGGTGGCCGGGTCGAAGCCGCTGGGGTCGGTGTACGTGGTGTTCGTCATGCCCAATTCCCGGGCGGTGCGGTTCATGCGGGCCACGAAGGCCGCGTCGCCGCCGTCGACCCAGCGGGCGATCTCGTGCGCGATGTTGTTCGCCGACACCACCATCAGCGCCTCCAGGGCCCGGCGTTGGGTGAAGGACTCGCCCGCCGTCACCGGGGTCAGGCTCTCCGAGCGACGCATCCGGTCGGCGGAACGGGCGGCCTCCTCGGCGGAGATGGTGAAGGACGGTCCCGAGGCGCCGGTCGCGAGCGGCTTGGCCTTGAGGAAGACGTACGCCGTCATCACCTTGGCCACGCTCGCGGTCGGTGTCGGCTTGGCGGTGCCGGAGGTGAGCGGCGTGCGTACGCCGTCCACGGACAGCGCCGCCTGGCCGTCCTTGGGCCAGCTGGGTTGGAGCGTGAGGTCGCCGCCACTGGCGGAGACGGTCGCGGTCACCGGCACGGCACGCGTGGCCGGCCCGACATCGTCCGCACAACCGGCGGTCAGCGCGAGCAACGCCCCGACGACCAGTGCGACGGGGCCTCGCAACGACCGACGACGTCCGGCGAGGGCGGCACGGCGCCGCACGCGGGCCCCGGCGTCCGCGGCGGTGGGCGCGAGAACGATGGTGGCGGATCCGGCGCCGGGGCCGGGGGCGGGCCCGGCAACCGGGCCGGGAGCGGTCTCGGTGATGGGAGCGGCGGCGGGATCGACAGCGGAGGCAGGGGCGGAGGCGCCCGGGGCCGGCGCGAGGGCCGGGCCCGCGACGCGGGCGGCGACAGGGTCGGCGGTGGCCGCGACCGGCGTGGGCCGGGAGCTTCCGGCGTGGTGTGCCGTACCGCCGTGGGGAGCGTCGGCCCCGGCTTCCGTTGCTTTCGGGGTGGTCGCCCGCGTTGTGGCGACGTCGTGAGGCTTCATGGGAACGACCATGGCGACCTCGGATGACCGCATTCGGCCGGGAACAAGACCGTTGTGTCACAACCCGCGCGATCGGCCGGTGGAGCGGGATTCGGGGCGGGGGACTGTTCGATACTGACCCAATGGTTCGTGTGCTCTTGATCGAAGACGACCCCGCCGTGGCCGAGGGTTTGGCCATCGGGCTGCGCCGGCAGGGCTACACCGCCGAGGTGCGGCACAGCGGCGAGGAGGGGCTGGTCGGGGTGGTCGAATTCGATCCCGACCTCGTCGTGCTGGACGTGATGCTGCCCGGCATCGACGGCTTCGAGGTGTGCCGGCGGATCCGGCGGGCCGGCACGCTGCCGGTGATCATGTTGACCGCGCGTGACGAGGACATGGATATCGTGGTGGGTCTGGAAGCCGGTGCCGACGACTACGTGGTCAAGCCGGTGCAGTCCAGGGTCCTGGAGGCGCGGATCCGCGCGGTACTGCGGCGCGCCGACTCGGCCACGCCCGCCGGTCGACGCGAGGTGCACGGCGACCTGACCCTGGATCGCACCGCGCTGACCGTGTCCAAGGGCGGCCGGCCGATCCCCCTCGCCCCCTCCGAACTGCGGCTGCTGCTGGCGCTGTCCGCCGCCCCCGGCCGGGTGTTCAGCCGGGGCCAGCTGCTCGAAGCGGTTTGGGAACACCCGTTCCTGGGCGACAGCCGCCTGGTGGACGCGTGTGTCAAACGGCTGCGGATCAAGATCGAGGACGCGGAGCGGCCCGCCCGATACATCCAGACCGTGCGTGGCTTCGGCTATCGTTTCGGCCCGCTGTGATCGGGTCCGGTGCCGTGCTGCGTGGGCTGCGTGCCACGCCGCGTGCGGTGCTGCGCGGGCTGCGCGGCCTGCGGGTGCGGCTGGCGGCGGCCTGTCTGCTGGTGGCCATGTTCGCCGCGCTGACGACGGCCGCGCTGACCTACCGCGAGGCGCGCGGCGCGATGCTGCAGCGGGCCCAGGACTCGACGGTGCACTCGGTACGCGACCGGGTACAGACCGTCGCGCGGTTGACGCCGTTCCCGCCCGACCAGGCCGCGCTGGAGCGGATCGCCGCGCTCGTGGACCCGCGCACCCGCACGGACCACTGGGCGGTGGCGGTCGGGTTCCGGGACCTGTGGGCGACGACCAATCGCGACTTCGGGCCGAGCGAGATCCCCACCGAACTGCGGGACACCGTCGCCACGCGCACCGCGACCGCCTTCCAACGGGTACACCGCAACGGACGGGTACTGCTCGCGGTCGGTGTGCCGATCGCGTTCAGCGGCCCGGGCCGGACCACCGCCTCCGGGGTGGAGGTCTACGTGATGACCCCGATGCAGACCCAGGTGCAGGAGGAGGCCGCCCTGGTCCGCGCCGCGCGCAACGGCGCCATCCCCGCGGTGCTGGCCGCGCTGGTCCTCGCGCTGATCGTCGCGGGCGGCGTACTGCGCCCGGTCCGCGCCCTGCAGCGGGCCACCCGGCGACTGGCCCGGGGTCGCCTGGACACCCGGCTCCAGGTCAAGGGTGGGGACGAACTGGCCGAGCTGGCCCAGGACTTCAACCACACCGCGGCGGCGTTGGAGGAACACGACGCGCGGCTGCGCAGACTGGAGGCGCGGGCCCGGGCGTTCGCCGCCGACGTCTCGCACGAACTGCGCACCCCGCTGGCCGCGATGACCGCGGTGACCGACGTACTGGACGAGGACGCCGCGGCCGAACAGTTGAACCCCGACACGGCCGCGGCGCTGCGGCTGATCTCCTCCGAGACCGGCAAGCTCACCCGGCTGGTCGACGACCTGATGGAGATCTCCCGCTTCGACGCGCGCGCCGCCGCGCTGCACGTGGACGAGTTGGACATGGCGGAGGCGGTTCGCCGCTGCCTGGCCGCGCGGGGATGGCGGGACGCGGTGGCGACCCGGCTGCCGGAGGGGATCCGGGCCGAGGTCGACCCGCGTCGGCTGGACGTGGTGGTGGCCAACCTGGTCGGCAACGCGCTGCGCCACGGTGCGCCGCCGGTGGAGGTGGCGTTGGCGGCCGAGCGGCGCGACGACGGCGACTGGGTCGTACTCACCGTCGCCGACCGGGGCCCCGGACTCGCCGCGGAAACCCTGGATCGGGTCTTCGAGCGTTTCTTCAAGGCCGACGCGGCGCGCACCCGTTCGTCCGGCAGCGGCCTGGGCATGGCGATCACGCTGGAGAACGTCCGGCTGCACGACGGACTCATCCGGGCGGCGAACCGGCCCGACGGGGGCGCGGAGTTCACGGTGGAACTGCCTCGCCACGCCCGCGTCGGCGCCGAAGGTCGGGAGGACGGATGAGGGTGCGGCGGATGCGGACGCGGATGGTGACGGAGCGCGGGAACGGGATCGTCCGGCTGCGACCGCCGTTCCTGGCGGCGGTGTTGCTCGCGGTCGGGGCCGGCTGCGGGATTCCGGCCACCGGCGCGATCGAGGCGGGTCAGCCGGCCGACGGCATCATCCCGCCCGCCGACGCGAATCATCCGAGCGGGGTGTACGTGTACATGGTCGACGCCCACCGGGTTGTCCCCGAGTTGCGCACCTCGTCCGGCGGCGACAGTCCGCAGGCCGCGATCGACCTGCTGCTGGCGGGGCCGACGCGGGAGGAGTCGCTGGTGGGTGTGAGTACGGCGATCCCGGCGGGGGTCGGCCCCGCGCGGGTGACGGTGGTCGAGCGCGGCACGCTCCGGGTGGAGATGGCCGGCGCGAGTCCGCTCGGCGAGACCGCGCTGGAGCAGGTGATCTGTACCGCCGCGACGGCCGGCAGCCGCAACCTCCCCGGTGGCGGCTCGGGCGTGGTCTCGGTGATCACCCCGGTCCAGCGCGCCGAGAACCGGGCCTGCCCGACGTCGCTCGTCGGGAGCTCCGGCGGCTCCGGGAGCGCGCTCCCGCCTCGTCAGCCCGGCTCGGGGCCGGAAACCGCCGAGGAGGTGGCCCCCGGCCGCCTTCCGCCTGTTGTCCCGACGGCCCGCTGATCGAGGGGGTGGTGGTGGACGGGGGTTTTCGACGGTGAATCAACGCGCGTAGATACTGTTGGATCCGAAAAAACTAGGAGTAGGCTCCGAAATAGGAGCTGACTCTCAAGAAAAGTGTCCGCTCTCATGGCGAGTCGAGCGTCGACGAGGGGACACCACATGGGCGCGACGGGGATGGCGGGCGCGGCGGGTACGGCGATGGGTGCGGTCGGAGCCGGGCGGCGCAGATGGTGGGCGTTGGCCGCGTTGAGTCTGGCCATGTTGGCGGTGGGGCTGGACGGCACGGTACTGAGTGTGGCCCTGCCGAGATTGGCGGGTGATCTGGAGGCGACCGCCTCGGATTTGCAGTGGTTCTCGTCCTCGTACCTGCTGTTCCTGGCGGCGGCGATGTTGCCGATGGGGCTGCTCGGCGACCGTCTGGGGCACAAGCGGGTGTTGGTCGCCTCGCTGTCGCTGTTCGCGCTGTCGTCGGCGGGCTGTGCGTATGCCGCGACGCCCGGGTGGTTCATCGCGGCGCGTTCGGTGCTCGGGGTGGCCGGTGCGGGCATCGTGGTGATGGCGTTGTCGGCGTTGACGGTGTTGTTCCCGGCGGCCGAGCGGCCGAGGGCCGTGGGGGTGTGGTCGGCGGCGAACTTCCTCGCGCTGCCGCTGGGTCCGCTGCTCGGTGGGTGGATGCTGACGCATCTCTGGTGGGGGTGGGTGTTCCTGATCAACGTGCCGGTCGCGTTGGTGGGCGTGGTGGTGGTGTCGGTGTTGGTCCCGAAGGCGGTGCCCGAGGCCGTCGTGGGGCGTCGGTCGCGGCCGGATCCGGTCGGGGTGTCGTTGTCCACCGGTGGACTGGTGTGTGTGACGCTCGGGTTGATCCGGGCGGGGGAGTACGGCCGGCACGACGCGTGGGCCTGGGCGGCGACCGGCGGCGGTTTGGTGCTACTCGCCGCGTTCGGACGATACGAGCATCGACTCGGGAGCCGGCCCGGTAGGCAACCCCTGCTGGATTTACGGGTGTTCGCGGCGGCGTCGTACACGTGGGGCGTGGTGCTGATCGGTATCGCGGTGTTCGCGAACATCGGGGTGCTGTTCACGATGCCGCAGTACTTCCAGGCGGTGCGCGGCACGGACGCGATGGGTTCGGGGCTGCGGTTGTTGCCGATCATCGGCGGGTTGGTGATCGGTGCGGTGCCGGCGGATCGAGTGGCCCGCCTGTTGGGGGTCAAGGTCGCGGTGGCGGTCGGCTTCGTGCTGATGGCGGCGGGGCTGCTGATGGGTGGGGCGACGAGTGTGGGGTCGAGCGCGTGGTTCGTCGCGTTGTGGATGGGGTTGAGCGGGGCGGGGATGGGACTGGCCATGGCGACGTCGACGGCCGCGGCGCTGTCGGAGGTGTCGCAGGGGCGCAGCGGGGTGGAGGCCGCGGTGTTGCAGGCGGTGAACAAGGTGGGTGCGCCGTTCGGTTCGGCGATTCTGGGCAGTGTGTCGCTGACGGGGTATCGGGATCGGCTGCGGGTTCCGGATCTGTCCGCCGCCGACCTGTCCACCGCCCGCTCCGGGGTGTTCGGCGGCGCGGAGGTCGCGGGCAGGGTCGGCTCGGCGCCGATGTCGGCCTCGGTGCGGGGGGCGTTCGTGCACGGTATGGATCTGGCCCTGCTCGTGTCGGGCGGCGTCGCGGTGCTCGGGTTGATCGTCGCGCTCGTGTTCATGCCGGGGGTGGGGGCCGGGCGAGACCGGGCGGGGCGAGGCGGCGTGGGTGGTTCGGCGTCGGGATCCCAACCGGTGGGCGTGGACGGGTGATCGGCGACCCCGGATCGAGTAGGGGGCGATCGGACCCCGGGTAAGGGCCGGATCAGGGGTTCCCCCGGTCGCGGTCGGGTTCATACGCTGACCGAGCCAACCGGTTGACCGCCGGGTCGTCGCGGCCGGCGACGGCCGGGCAAGGCACGACCGGAGCGCGGGGGGTCGCGTCGGCCGCCGGAGGGGATCCGGGAACGCCGTACGCGCCGGGTCATCGTACGCACCGGATCACCGTCATCGAACTCCCGTCGGATCGGCCGGGGTTCGCGGACGCGCGGTCCGGGACCAGCGCCGAAGGGAGCCGCGCCATGCATGTGTCGCGCCGGGACGAGGTCGAGGGGTTCGCCGGGGCCGAAGGGTCGCCGGGGGGTGGGATGTTCGCCGAGGCCGAGGGCTCTGCCGGGGACGAGGGGTTCGCCGAGGTCGCGGCGGGGCTGATCGCCCGGCACTGGGGAGGGGCCGCCGCCGCGCCGACGGGGGACCTGGATCGACTGTGGGAAATGGGCGCCGGGCACGGCTGGTTCGACCTCGGGCGCGAGGACGATCTCGCCGCCTCGATCACCCTGGCCCGGGTGCTCGGTCGGGCCGCGTGTCCGTTGCCGGTGTCGGAGGGATTCGTGGCGGCACGGTTGTTCGCCGAACATGTCGGACTGGCCGCGGCGATCGGCGACGGTGGCGTCCGGGTGGCGACGGCGTTGCCGGGTGATCCGGGGCTGCCGGGGGCCGGTTGCCTGGTCGAGGCGGGCGACGTCGCCGGCCACGTCCTGCGACTGCCGCCCGGCGGTGGGCCGATGGGGCTGCATCGGATCGAGGCGGTCGACCCGGTCGAGGACTTGGCGGTGCCGGGGTGGACGCGGGCCCGACTCGGCTCGGCGCTGGCCTACCTCGAACTCTCCGCCGCCGAGGCCGATCGCGCGGTGACGGTGCTGCGGCTGGGCTGGGCCGCGCGAGCGCTCGGCGCCGCGGAACGGGCCGCGGGGTCGGCGCTCGCGCACGCCAGGGTGCGTACCCGGGCCGGCGAGCCGGTGGGTGCGTTCGCCGCCGTGCGGCAGCGGGCCGATCGCATGGAACTGGGGGCGGGCGATCTGTTGATCGCCGATGCGGTGCGGCGCTACGCGGAGGGGGCGGGCGATTGGGCGATCGCGGCGGAGCTGGCCGTCGCGCAGATCCGGCGGGTCGCGCCGCGGGTACGGTTCGGCGCGCACCACGAGCCGGGCGTGGCCGGTTGCTCCGACGAACACGAGACGCCGTGGTTGTTCCATCGGGTACGGGCCGACCTGGCCCGCCTGCGCGCGTTCGCGGCGCCCGGCGGGGACGCGGCGGATCGGCTGCTGGAGGGGGCCCCGGGCGGCGACGCCGCCGCGGGCGCCGCCGTGCACGGGGCGGGTGTCCGCACGTCCGCCCTGCCGGACCCGTGGCTGGGACCGGACGGCGAGGCCCTGCGGGAGGCGTGCCGGAAGGTGGCGTCGGGGCGGTGGGGGCCGACGGCGTCGGGAGCGGAGGGGGCGCCGGACACGGGGCCGGGACCGGCGCGGGAGTCGGAATCGAAGCGGGAACCCGGACCGGAGCCGGAGCCGGAATCGACGTCGAGCCCGGAGGCGGGCTCGGGTTCGCAGCCGAGGCCGGAGCCCACGAACGCGGCAGAACTCTCGCCGGATTCGGCGCCACCACCGCCGTTGCCCGCCTCCGCCTCGACCGGGCCCGCCTCCGCCGCACCTGCGCCCGCCGTACCCGTCCCGGCCCCACCTGCCTCCACCGCGCCCGCGACCACCACGCCCACGTCCGTCTCGGGCGCGCCCGAGTCCGCTGCATCGGCCTCTGCTGCACTCGCGTCCGCCGTCTCGGCCGCGCCTGCCTCCACCGCGCCCGCGACCGCCACGCCCATGTCCGTCTCGGGCGCGCCCGAGTCCGCTGCATCGGCCTCTGCTGCACTCGCGTCCGCCGTCTCGGCCGCGCCGGCCTCCGCTGCGCCCGTGACCGCGACGCCCAGGTCGGCCTCGCCCACCTTGGCTGCGCCGGCGTCCGCCTCGGGTGCGTCCGAGTCGGCTGCGTCCGCGTCTGCTGTGCCC
>NZ_BIFH01000016.1:588783-639333 GCF_003967355.1 Embleya hyalina
GCGTCGGCCGTGCCTGTGTCCGGTGTGCCCGCCTTGGCTGCGCCGGCGTCCGCTTCAGGCGCGTCCGAGTCGGCTGCGTCCGTTGCGGCTGCACTCGCGTCCAGCGCGCCTGTGTCCGCCGCGCCCGCCTTGGTTGCGCCGACTTCCGCCGTGTTCACGTCCGCCTCGGCTGCGTGCGATTCCGTGTGGGGTGTTGCCTCGTGGTCTGATCGTCGGTTCTCCTCCTCGTCGCCGGGCGGTGACGGTGGGGACGATCCCGTGATCGTGGCCGAGGCGGCCGGGTATGGGTGGTTCGCGCTCGGGTGGGCGGATGGGCATGGTGGGGGTGGGGGAACCGCCGCCGAGCGGTTCGCGCTTCGGCAGGAGATCTGCCGGCATCGGCTGCCGATCCTGGATGCGCTGACCACCGCCACCGTGTTCGGCCCGGCGATCGCCCGGTACGGCTCGGCGGAGCAGCGGGCGGGACTGTTGCCGGCGCTGCGCGAGGGCACGATCCGGATCGCGCTGGGATACCGGTGGTCCGAGGCCGACTTCGATCCGGCCGCGGTGCGGGCGAGCGCGGTTCGGGCCGGCGCCGGCGAGCGGGACGACTGGATCCTCACCGGTGCGCGGATATGGACGGTGGACGCACATCGCGCCGACCGGATGTGGCTGGTGGCCCGTACCGACGCCGACGTCGAGTCGCCGCGTGCCGGGCTCACCGTCTTTCTGGTGCCCACCGATACGCCGGGTGTACTGCTGCGACCGCATCGTTCGCCGGCGGGCGAGAGCGGATGCGTCGTGCTGCTCGACGAGGTCCGGGTGTCGGACTCGGCCAGGATCGGTGCCGTGGGCGGTGGTTGGGCACCGGTGGCCGAGACGTTCGCCGCCGAGCCGATCCTGCTCGGCGACGTCGCGGCCACGTTGCATCGTCGCCTGACGGATCTGATCGCACTGCTGCGTGCGGGCGCCGGGACGCGGCCGCCGGCGGGCACCCGCGGGTCGGCGGCCCGAGCGGCGTTGGCCGAACTGGCCGTGCGCACCCAGGCCGTGCGGCTCCTGGCCACCGCGGCGGCGGTGCCCGCGCCGGGCGGCCGGGCGGAACATCGGAGTCTGCATGCCTCGGCGGCTCGGGTACTGGGGGCCGAATTGGCCGCCGACTTCGGTCCGGTCGGCCTCGAACTGCTCGGCCCCGCGGCGGTTCTGGGCACCGGGGCCCCGGGCGCGCCGGGAGCCGGAGGCTTCGAGCCGGAACTGTGGCCCGCCCCGCCCTACACCCCCGTCGGCGACACCGACGACCTGCGCCACGACCTCCTGGCCCACTCCCTCGGCCTACCGGCCCGCGCCTGACGCGGAGGGCGGCCGGGTCGGACGATCAGACTCTGTGGAGGCCGGTGCGGAGGTGGGACGGGAGTTCGCGGCGGTTTTTGATGTCGAGCTTGCGGTAGACCCTGGTGAGGTGCTGTTCGACGGTGCTGACCGTGATGAACAGTTCCTCCGAGATGCCTCGGTTGCTGTACCCGCAGGCGGCGAGCGCGGCCACGCGCTTCTCCGATTCGCTGAGGTTGGTGTCGCCGGCGGTGGGGGTGCCGGTGGAGGCGGTGAGCAGGTCGGTGTAGGCGTGTGCGACGGCGCGGTGGCGTGGGCGGGCGCCGCAGTCGCGGGTGAGGTGCCAGACGCGGCTTTGGAGCGTCGCGGCGCGGGCCGGTTCGGCGCGGGCGCGGTACGACTCGGCCAGGGCCTCGAGGGTACGGGCCAGTTCCAGGGGATCCTCGGAGCGGCGCAGTGCCTCGACCGCCTGGGTGAGCAGTTCCGGGCGCTCGGCGACGTCCACCGTCATCGCCCGCAGGCGCAATGCCGTGCCTCGGACCCGGCCGCCCCCGGGACCGCACAGCCGCAACTGCTCGATCACCAACCGCCGGGCCCGCTCGGTCTCGTCCAGGCGCAGCAGCGCCTCGGCGACGTCGGTCCGCCACGGGATCAGGAACGGCTGGTCGACCCGCCAGGTGTGGACCAGCCAGGCCACGTGCAGGAAGTCGGCGAGCGCCGCGCGGGCCCGGTCGGTGGCCAGGTGGAACCGGCCCCGGGCACGGAGGTAGGCCAGGCCGTGCAGGCTGGAGTACAGCGCCTTGGTGACCGGCCGGTTCACCTGACGGGCCGCGGCCTCGTAGTCGCCCATCGCGGTGTACACCGAGATCAGCCCGGCCAGCGGGCCGCCGAGGTACAGACTGCCGGTGTGCTCGGGCATCGCCGCCATCGCCTGGTGCGCGTACCCTTCCGCGTCCGGCAACCGCCCCTGACGCAGCGCCGCTTCGGCACACGCGGAGGCGAACACCGCCGCCCAGCCGGGGGCTTCGCGCCGGATCGATTCGGCAAGGAAGTCCCGGCAGTGCGCCTCCGCGACGCTCGCCCGGTCGCGCGCGATCGACAACCGCGCGGCCGTCACGATCGGGAACAGCGTCACGTCCGTCAGCCCCGACACGCGCAGGAGCCGTTCGGCCACCTCCAGCCGCTCGGCCGGATCCGCCGCCGCCGCGCTCGGGTCGGGACCGTCCGACCACGGGAACGGCACGTCCGACTCGACGTGTTCGACCCACTCGGCTCGGGGGTCGGTGCGCTTGCGGAGCCGGTCGAACACTTCGCGCGCCGCGTCGAGTCGCCCGTGGGCGCGCAGTTGCCGGGCCACCGAGGCCATGCTCGACTCCGGCAGGTCGCCGACCGCGAGCGCGGCCAACGGTTCGCCCAGGCAGCGCTGTTCGGCGGCGCTCGGGTTCAGCCGCCAGGAGATCTCGGCCAGGCGCACATGGATCTCGGCCCGGACCGCGCGGTCGCGGCACTGTTCGGCGGCCAACTCCAGATAGTCGACGGCGCGTCGGGCCCGGTCCCGGGACAGCGCCTCCTCGGCGGCCTCCCGCAACACCCCCACCGCCCACGGGTCCGATGCGTCGCGCGCGGCGAGCAGGTGCCGGGCCGTCCGCGCCGCCGGGGCGCCCTCGTGTCGCAGGATCGTGGCCGCCCGGCGGTGCAGCGCGCCCTGCTCGGCCGGATCCAGGCTGTCCAGCAGCGCGGTTCGGGCCGCCCGGCGCAGGCGCTCGTCCTCGATCAGGCCGGCGGCGGCCAGCGCGCCCAGACCCTGTGCGGTGGTCACCGGGGTGGTGCCGGCGAGCGCGCCCGACACCTCGGCGGACGCGGGCGCGCCCAGGATCGCCAGCGCCTTGGCCACCCGCCACATGCCGGCGCCGCCGCGCCGCAGGCAGGCGCGTACGGCCTGGCTGTACGGGCCGCCGGGTGCGGGCCGCGGCACGATCGTCGCGGCGCGGTCGGTCGCCGACCGATACTCCTCGACCAGGGCGCGAAGCAACAGCGGGTTGCCGCCGGTGATTTCGTGGAACGCGTGGGAATGATCCCGCCACGGCGGGTCGAAGGCCGCGGCCGACGACTCGGCCACGCCGGCCGGGCTCAGCGGGGCGAGTCGGATCCGGCGCAGTGCCGGTTGGCGCAGGAACTCCGTGTCCAGTTGCGGGTCTTGCAGTGCCGGGCCGGGGGAGCGGGCGAACAGCACCAGGACCCGGGCCCGGCCGGAGTGGCGGCCCAGGTGCAGCAGGCACTGGACGGACGCGGCGTCGGCGTGTTGGAGGTCGTCCACGCACACCACGACCGGGTGCCGACGCGCGACGTCGTGCAGCGCGGTGGTGAGTCGGCGGGCCGCGCGGGGCGCGTCGCCGTCGTCGAGCATCTCGGCCAGCGGCGTCGCGAGTCCGGCGGGCAGGCCCGGACCGTCCAGGAACTGGCGCAGCACGCCGAGCGGTTGCCCGCTCGTGGTGCGCGATCCGGTCGCGGTCAGCAGCAGCGCGCCGATGTCGCCGGCTCGTTCGCCGACCCAGGACAACGTCTCGGTCTTGCCGCAGCCGACGCCCGCCTCGACCAGGACGACGCCGCCCCGGGCCTCGGCGCACTCCTCGAGCGCGGTGCGCAACATGCCGAGTTCCGGACCTCGTTCGATGAACTCCATGGCCTCCGCGCGCCCCCAAATGTCGGCCTGCACACGTTCTCCCACCGGTGCATGAAACCCCGGTCACGTGGAACAAGTCAACCATCGGTAACCGGCCACTGACCCGTAGTGACTGTAGGGGAGATCATCCGTGGCGGGAAGGTCCGCGCCCGAAACGCCCACACCCGAAACGCCCACGCCCGGAATGCCCGCGACGGCCCGCCGAGTTCCCGTGCACGCGGTCTAGAGCGGAAGGCCCGCCTCCAGGCGGCCGAGGGCGTCGTCGAGGGCGGCGACCAGATCCAGGTCCGGCTCGTCGGCCCAGCGCACCATCGTGTCCAGCATGATGCCGAACGCGGCGCCCGTGAGCGCCCGGATCGCCGGATCGTCGGCGCCGCGCCCGGTTCGCTCCGCGAGCAGCGCCGTGACCGTGCGCATGACCTCGACGAAGTTGGCGAAGCTCAGTCCGCGCAGCGTCGGCACCGACAACATCAGTACGGTTCGCCGCCGCGCCTCGGCCAGTTCGTCGGGGGTCAGCGCGGCCAGCGTCTCGCGCAGTGCCGCCCGCAGCGTCGGGATCGGCGGCAGTTCCGCCGGCCGGCTGCGCAACGACTCCAGGAACACCGGGTCGTAGGCGTCGGAGAGGACCAGGTCCTCCTTGGTGGCGAAGTAGCGGAAGACCGTGCTCGGCGCCACCTCGGCCACCTCGGCGATCTGCTCGACCGTGGTCGCGTCGTAGCCCCGCTCGTCGAACAGTCGCAGCGCCGCGCGCTGGATGGCCGCGCGCGTCCGGGCCTTCTTGCGCTCCCGGATCCCGACCGTCGGCGCTGCGGGGGAGGACGACGTCATCGGACACCTCATGCTCGGATACTCGGCGTCCGACCAGCGTACTGTCCGTGTCCCGGCCGCCCGCCCCGACCGCCCGCGCGGACTCGGCCCGGAGGCGCGATCACCCGTTCGGGCGGCGACGACACCGGCCGCCCGGATGACGCGCGAGCCGCGCGCGGCGCTCGCCGTCCCGGTGCCGTTCGCGCGCACGCGGTCGGGTGCGGGCCGGGTCGGGACTCGGGTGGGTGGGGTGGTTCGGGGGCGTTCCGCTGGGCGTGGTCTTCTAGGGTGAGCGCTGTGTGGCGGGTGGCGTCGCGCGGGTGGGTCGGGTGGAGGGCGGCGCGATGGACGTGGGCCGGCGGGTGGTGTTGGCGGCTGCGCTCGGTGGGCTGCTGGCGGGGTGTTCGGAGTCGGGGAAGAGCGCCGCGCCGACGACGACTCCGCCCCCGCCCGCCGCCGGCCGGCCCGCGCCGCCCGGCGGCGATACGCCCCGGCCCGCCGCGACCACGCCGGCCGCCGCCGGTCCGACGCGTGCGGAGATCGTCGCCCGGTACGGCAAGCAGACGCCCAGCGGCTGGGGCCTCGAGGTGCCCGGGTCGTTGTCCCGGCTGCCGGGCAACGCCAAGGTCGCCGCGCTGACCTTCGACGCCTGTGGTGGCAAGGGCGGCGGCGAATACGATCGGGCCCTGATCGACTTCCTGCACGAACGCTCCGTGCCCGCGACGCTGTTCGTCAACTCCCGGTGGATCGACGAGAATCCGGCCGTACTGCGGGAACTGGCCGCCGATCCGCTGTTCGAGATCGCCAATCACGGTACCCGGCATCTGCCACTGTCCGTGTCCGGGCGCTCCGCGTACGGGATCCCCGGGACCCGGGACGCGGGCGAGGTGTACGACGAGGTCTCCGGGAACCGGGCCAGGCTCACCGAACTCCTCGGCCACCCACCGAAGTTCTTTCGTTCCGGCACAGCGTATTGCGACGATGTGGCGGCGCGGATCGTCACCGACCTCGGTGAGCGGTTCGCGAGCTTCCACGTGAACGCCGACGGCGGGGCCACCTTCACCCCCGAGCAGGTCCGCAAGGCCATGCGCGACGTACGCCCCGGCTCGGTCGTGATCGGCCACTTCAATCACCCACGCGGCGGCACGGCGGCCGGGATCCGCCTGGCCGTGCCCGAACTCCTCCAGCAGGGTTACAGGTTCGTCCGGCTGTCCGACGCCCCGCGGTCCTGAGCCGGGACCGACCCGGGGATCACTACCGTTCCAGAGCCGGGGGCGGGGGCGCGGGGGTGCCGCCGATGCCGAGGGTGCGCTCGTAGGCGGACTTCCAGGTGCCGGTCGCGAAGGCGTCCTGGAGCGCGTCGTTGACGGCGCCGCGCAGGGCCGGGTCGGTCAAGGGCACGGCGATGCCGTACTTCTCGGCGGTGACGGAGACCCCGACGATGCGGAGTTGGCCGGGATGGCTCGTCACGTAGCTCTGCAATCGGACCTGGTCGGTGGTGACGGCGTCGACCCGGCGGGCGAGCAGGGCGTCCACGCATTGGCCGTAGGTGTCCAGGGCGAGCGCGCCGGCCTGGGGGAAGTCGTGGCGCAGTTTCAGGTACGGGGTGCTGCCGATGACCGAGCACACGTTGGCGTGGGCCAGGGAGGAGTCGAAGCCGGTGAGGGTGAGATTGTCGGTGCGGGCCAGCACGCCCTGGCCGCCCGACAGGTACGGGCCGGCGAAGCCGACGCGCTCGCGGCGTTCGTCGGTGATGGTGAAGAGGTCGACGTAGTAGTCCACCCGGCCCTGGAGCACGGCGTTCACGCGTTCGGCGGGGGCGACCGTTCGAAACTGGATGCGATCCGCGCCGAAGCCCAGGTAGGCGGCGACGATCTTGGCCATCTCGATGTCGAACCCCGAATAGGATCCGTTGACTTCGTCCCGGAAGCCGATCTGCGGCACATCCTCGGCGACGCCGACGACGAGCCGGCCGCGTGCGGTGGCGGCCCGGAACACCGGCGAGTCGGGGAGGAACACCCCGGAACGGACCCGCGGGTCGTGGGAGGACGGGCCGGCGCTGCCTTGCGCGTTGGGGGAGGAACGGCCGCCGGGGGTCGGGCGGTCGGACTCCGAGCCGGTCGCCGCACCCCCCGGAGTCTCGCGGCCCGGTGTTCCGCCGCCACCGGAGCCACGATTGTGCAGCGCCAGGATCAAGCCGACGACGAGCGAGAGGACCACCACGACGGCGAAGCCCGTCTTCGTCGCCGTATGCCGGAGCCACGGCGGGACGGGAGCCTCCGGCCGCTCATCCGGGACGGGCGGCGCGCCCGGGTGCGGCCCGGGTGTCCCACCCACGGGTCGTATTCCCGCCGCCTCGTCCGTGGCCGGAACATCCGGTGCCTCGTCCGGTGCCGACGGGTCGGGCGTGCCGGCGGTGGGCCGTTGCCCCGGCGCTTCGCCCGCCGTCGGGGTTTCCGCCGTCTCGTCCGCGGGCCGAACTCGTGGCGTGTCGTCCCTGCTTCGCGGCCCGGGCAGCATTCCCGTGGTCCGGGTGCCGGCCTCGCCCGGTGTCCGCGGGTCCGCCGTCTCGTCGGTGTCCGCCGCGGTCCTCGCCTCGTCCTTCGTGGGCGCCCCGCGCACCTCCCCCGGAGCCCGCGGTCGCGGCGAGGGCCGGTCACCGGCGGGCCTGCCGAGGTCCATGGCCGCTTCCAACATCGAGCCCGCGTCCGGATACCGGTCGGCGACCTCCTTCGCCATCGCCGTTGCCACCAACTCGGCCAGTTCCGGGGACGGTCGCGGATCGGCGTCGGTCACCGTCGGCACCGGTGCGTTGAGATGCCCGTACAGGATGGCGGCCGCGTTCGCGCCCGGGTAGGGCAGTCGGCCCGTGAGCAGTTCGTACAACAGGCAGCCGACCGCGTAGACGTCGCTGTACGGGCCGGCCTCGCCGCCGCGGATGACCTCGGGGGCCATGTACGCGACCGTGCCGAGCAGGGTGCCGGTGGCGGTCAGTCGACCGGTGTCGGCGCCGGTGATCCGGGCGATGCCGAAGTCGGTGACCTTGAGGCCGCCGTCGGCGCGGACCATGACGTTGGCCGGTTTGATGTCGCGGTGCACCACGCCGTGCCGGTGCGCGTGGTCGAGCGCGGCGAGCACGGCCCGTACCGTCGGCAGCGCCTCCTCGGCCGACAACGGACCTCGATCCGCCAGCAGTTGGGCGAGGGTGTGGCCCTCGATGAGCTCCATCACCAGGTAGACGACCGGTTCGCCCGCGACGTCGACCTCGTCGTGGTCGTGCACGATCACGATGCCCGGATGGTTCAGCCCGGCCGCCGCCCGCGCCTCGGTGAGGAACCGCCGCCTGACGACGGGATCGTGGGCGAGTTCGGGGGCGAGCAGCTTGACCGCGACGGACCGACCGAGTCGGGTGTCCCTGGCCCGGTACACCCGCGCCATCCCGCCTCGGCCCAGCAGGGGACCCAGGACGTAGCGCCCGACCTCCATCGTCTCTCCCCCGTCACGCGCCCCACCCGTGATGTCGCAGCGGCACCATGGTGTCACCCGAACCGGCAGCCCACACGCGACTCGCCCCAACCCCCGCCGCCCGGGCGTCGGCGCGGGACACGCGGACGGACCACCCGCACGGCTACGGGTTCGCCCCCGGCGGAACACCTCCGGGGCGCTCCGCATCGCCGTCGTCGCCGGCCGCCTGTCCGCTCGTCCCCGGGGTGTGCCGGCGGTGGACGTACTCCGGGCGGCCGGCACCGCCGTAGCGGGGTTCGCGCGCCGAGGTGACCGCGACCACGTCGGCCTCGTGGCCCTGTGCGCGCATGCTCCGGCACGGGTCGAGGCCGTGCAGGTCCGGGAGGTACAGGTCGAGCAGGACCAGGTCGACCCGGCGCGTGGACAACAACCGCGGCGCCTCGGTACCGCTGCCGCCGACGCCGGCGATCTCGAAGCCGGGGACACGGCCGGTGAACACCGCGTGTGCGTCGGCGAGTACGGGATCGTCCTCGACCACCAGGGTGCCGATCACGCGTCCTCCTCCGCTCGCGGTCGCGGTACGGCCGCGGGCAGCCGGACGGTGAACACCGCGCCGCCGTCGGGGCCGCGGGCCACCTCCACACTGCCCGCGTGCCGGGCCACCGTCGCCCGGACCAGGGCCAGGCCGAGCCCGCGCCCCTGCGATCCGTACGCCTCCTTGGTGCTCCAGCCGCGCTCGAACACCCGGGTGGTGAGCGGCTCGTCGATCCCGGGCCCGCTGTCCGCCACCCGAAGCAGCAACGCGCCGTCGGCGTCCGGATCGACGCCCACCGTGACCCGCACCGTGCGCGGCGGCGGCGCGGACACCGCGGCGTCGATCGCGTTGTCGACCAGGTTGCCGAGCACGGTGACCAGGTCGTGCGGATCGAAGCGGGCGGCCGGCGCGTGCAACGGGACGGCGGTCGTGCCGTCGGCGGCCGATCCACCCGTCACGGTCAACTGCACGCCGCGCTCGGCGGCCTGCGCGTGCTTTCCGAACAGCAGTGCGGCCAGGGCCGGTTCGGACACCGCGTTGGTGAGTTCGTCGGCAAGGTCCCGGGCGGCGGCCAGTTCCCCGGTGGCGAACCGGATCGCCTCCTCGCCGCGCCCCAGTTCGACCAGCGCGACGACCGTGTGCAGCCGGTTGCCCGCCTCGTGGGCGGACGCGCGCAGTGCGTCGGCGAAGCCGCGTACCTGATCCAACTCGCCGACCAGAGCCCGGAGTTCGGTGTGATCGCGGAAGGTGGCCACCATCCGCCCGTCGCGCCCGGTCGGGCTGACATTGACCGCGAGCGCGCTGGTGCCGCACAGGTGGATCCGGTCCGCCACGGTGCGGCCCGCGGCGAGCGTGTCGGCCAGCGACTCGTCCAGGTCGAGGGTGCCCACGTGCCGGCCCTCGAAGTCGGCCGGCAGCGCGAGCAGGCGGACCGCCTCGTCGTTGGCCAGTACCAGCCGGCCGTCCGCGTCCACCACCGCCAGCCCCTCGCGCACCGCGTGCAACACCGCGTCGTGGTGCTCGTACATCCGCCGCAGCTCGACCGGCCCCAGCCCCAGCGTCTGCCGGCGCAGCCGATGGTGCACCGCCATGCTCGCCGCGCAGGCCAGGGCCAGCGCGCCGGCCGCGACGGTGAGTACGAGCGGGATCTCCGCCCCGACCAGCGCGTCGACGCGGCGATTGGTCACGCCGACCGAGACCAGCGCCACCGGCCGCCCGTCGGGGCCGCCGAAGACCGGGACCACGGCCCGCACCGACGGGCCCAGGGTGCCGGTGTACGTCTCCGTGGTGGTCCGCCCGCGCGCGGCGCCGTCGATGTGGCCGAGGAAGGTCTTGCCGATCCGGGTCGGATCCGGGTGGGTGTACCGGATGCCCTCGACGCTCATCACCACCACGAAGTCGACCTTGTTCTCCCTGCGGACGGTCTCGGCCATCGGCTGGAGGCGGGCGGTCGGGTCCGCCGAGCCGGCCGCCTCGGCGAGACCGGGGGAACGGGCCAGGGTGCGCGCCACGTCGAGCGCGCGTTCCCGGGCGGTCTGCGCGCCCGACCGGTGCACGGCGTGCAGCGCCACGCCGGAGCCGGCCGCGACGAGGAGCAGGACGAGGGCGAGCTGCCACAGCAGGACTTGCCGCGCGATGCTCTGGTTGGCCATGCCGGAGATTATCGACGGACGTCCCGGGCCCGGGGCAAGACGTCCATTACCGAGGTTTCATCCGCTTCGGCGGCATTCGGCGGAATTCTCGCCATGCGCGCAATGCGCGTCCCCGGCGGCGCCGCGACCGCGCCACGCTACGACGCGTATCGCGCCGACATGCCGATGTGTCCGAGCCCCGACCGGGAGCGCACCGGACCGCCGGCGGCGCAACACCCGTCCCCGACCGGGAGGCCCCCGCTGCCCGGGCCACCACATCCGACCACGCCGCCGGTACGCCCGGCACGCCGTCGGCGTCGTGGTGGTCGGCCCCGGGGCCCCCTCCACGACGCGGTGCGACCCTAGACTGGGTGTTCATTCGCGGGACCCGGGCGCCGCGCGGCGGCGATGACCCGATGGCCGC
Organism: Embleya hyalina; assembly: GCF_003967355.1. Classification (GTDB taxonomy): domain Bacteria; phylum Actinomycetota; class Actinomycetes; order Streptomycetales; family Streptomycetaceae; genus Embleya; species Embleya hyalina. The sequence goes on from NZ_BIFH01000016.1 coordinate 599,637, forward strand.
TCACGTGGACGGGAGTACGACTGTGGCCTCAGCGGTCCACGACTTCGAGGACCCGCCGGCCGAGGTGTTGGCCGAGGCCGCCGCGGCCTTCGGACTGCTGGCCTCGCCCGCGCGCCTGCACATCGTGTGGGCGCTGGCCGCCGGCGAGAGCGACGTCACCGCGCTGGCCGAGCGGGTCGGCGGCGCGCTGCCCGCGGTCAGCCAGCACCTGGCCAAGCTCAAACTGGCCGGCCTGGTCCGCTCCCGGCGCGAGGGTCGGCGCGTGGTGTACCTCGTCGACCACCCCGACGTGGTGACCATGGTGCGCTGGTTGATCGAACGACTCGCCGAACGCACCGACTCCGGGGCGGTGCGGGGACGGGCCCGTGGCCTGGGCGCCTGAGGTCGTACCCGGATCCGGCGCGGCGGGCCCGTCCGCCGACCTCGACGACCCGGCCGCCGGGGTACCCGGCCCCCGGCGGCGTGATGTCACCGGACCGGAGCTCGCCCGCGCCGCCGCCGACGCGCCCACGCTGGAGGTGCTGCGCCTGCTCGGCAGCGGCCCGCGCGGGTTGACGGAGGCGCAGGCCGACGCCCGATTGGCCCGGTACGGCGAGAACACCGTCGCCGGCCGACGTCCGCCCGGCCCGCTCCGCCGCTTCGCCCGCAGCGCCCGCGACCCGTTCACCGCCGTCCTGCTCGGCCTCGGCCTGGTGTCCGCCGCGGTCACCGCCTGGACCACCGCCTGCGTGATCGTGGTCCTGGTGGTGGTCAGTTGTGCCCTGCGCGCGACCGGCGAGCACCGGGCCGAGCGGGCCACCGCCGCGTTGCGCGAGCTCGTCGCCGGCACCGCCACCGTCCGCCGCCGGGAACACCCGGGCGGGCCGCCGCGCGCGGACCCGGCGCCGCGCGAGGTGCCGGTGGACCAGCTGGTCCCGGGCGACGTGGTCCGGCTCGGCCCCGGCGACCTGATCCCGGCCGATCTGCGGCTGCTGCGCGCGAGCGGCCTGACGGTGTACCAGTCGGCGCTCACCGGGGCCTCCGCGCCGGTGGCCAAACACCCCGTGGACGTGCCGCGGGCCGACCTCGATGCCGACGATCCGTTCGAGCGGCCCCACCTGTGTTTCCAGGGCGGCAGCGTGGCGGCCGGCAGCGGCACCGCGGTGGTCTACGCGACCGGCGCCGACACCCGATTCGCCGGCACCCGCGTCACCCGGGCCGGCGCCACCCGCACCCGCCTCGCCCCACCCCGCCGGGAGACCGCGTTCGATCGCTCGGTGCACGGGATTTCCTGGACGCTGATCCGCTTCATGCTGGTCACCCCGGCGCTCGTACTGCTCGCCGACTCGGTGGTGCGCGGGCGGGGCCTGGCGACGCTGCCGTTCGCGGTGGCCGTGGCGGTCGGGCTGACCCCCGAGATGTTGCCGGTGATCGTGACCACCACCCTCGCCCGCGGCTCGCGTCTGCTCGCCCGCGAGCACGAGGTGATCGTCAAGCGGCTGCCCGCGTTGCACGACCTCGGCGCGATGGACGTGCTGTGTACCGACAAGACCGGCACCCTCACCCGGGACCGGCCGATCCTGGACTGCCACGTCGACCCGGCCGGCCGAGCCGACCCCGACGTGTTGCACCAAGCCGCGCTGAACAGCTGGTGGACGCTCCAACTGGCCGATCCGCCGGTGCCGGACGCGCTGGACGAGGCGGTCCTGACCGGGTACGAGGAGGCCGGCGCGCGGGAGGCGGAGGTCGTCGGGCGCGAGCCGGACGTGCCGTGGACCGGGCTCGTCGCGCTGCCGGACCACCCGGCCGACCCGGACCACCCCGCCGACCACGACGGCCTCGCCGCGTCGCCGTTCGACCCGGTGCGCCGCACCTCGTGCGCGGTGGTTCGGCGCCCGGGACGTCGGGGCCCGCTGACCGTGGTGGTCAAGGGCGCGGTGGACGACGTACTCGACCGCTGCGCGCGGGTCCGGCTCGACGGCCGGGAGCAGCCCCTGGACGCCGCCGCCCGCGCCGACGCGGAGCGCGTGGCCGCGGAGCTGGCCGCCGACGGCCTGCGACTGCTCGCGGTCGCGCTGACCGAGCGGCCCGCCGACACCGACCCCGAGGCCGCCCTCGACGCGAGCGCACTGACCCTGATCGGCTTCGTCGGCCTGCGCGACGCGCTCGCCGACACCGCCGCGGACGCGCTCGCGGTCCTCGCCGATCGCGGCGTCGCGGTCAAGGTGCTCACCGGCGACCTGCCCGGCACCGCCGCCCGGGTCTGCCGCGACCTGGGCCTGGACCCCGGCGAGGTGGTCACCGCCGAGCGGATCGACGTGCTCGACGACGCCGAACTGGGCCGGCTCGCCGCCGCGCACACCGTGTTCGCCCGCTGTACGCCCGCGCACAAGGCGCGCATCGTCGGCGCGTTGCGGGCCGCCGGCCACACCACCGGATTCCTCGGCGACGGGGTCAACGACCTGCCCGCGCTGCACGCCTGCGACGTGGGGATCTGCCCCCGGGACGCGGTCGACGTGGCGCGCGAGGCGGCCGACGTGGTGCTGGTGTCCAAGGACCTCGGCGCCATCGACGACGCGATCGTGACCGGTCGGCGCGGCACCGGCACGATCGCCGGCTACCTGCGGATCACCCTGTCCTGCAATCTCGGCAACGTGATCGCGATGCTGATGGCCGGACTGCTGTTGCCGTTCCTGCCGATGCTCCCCGCGCAGGTCCTGGTGCAGAACCTGTGCTTCGACGCCGCCCAGGCCGCCTTCGTGCTCGACCACCCGGCCGCCGGCACGCTGCGCCGCCCCGGCGCGCTGCGCCCGCGCGACCTGCTGCGCTTCATCACCGGCTTCGGCCTGCTCAACGCGGTCGCCGACCTCGCCACCTTCACCGTTCTGGTGCTGATGGTGCGGCACGGCGGGGAGGTGGACCAGGAGGCGTTCCACGCGGGTTGGTTCACCGAGAATCTGCTCACCCAGGCACTGGTGATCCTGCTCCTGCGCACCGGACGCGGCGTCGCCGTGCGCCGGGCGTCCACGCCGATCCTGATCGCCTCCGCCGGACTGGCCGCGATCGGCGTGCTGTTGCCGCTGACCCCGGCGGCTCCCGCGCTGGGCATGGCGTCGCTGCCGATCGGCTACTACCCGGTGCTCGCGGGGGTGCTCGCGCTGTACGCGGGGGCGTTGACGCTGGTGCGGCGGCGCTACGACCGGCGCCGGGCGGAGCGCGGCTGACCTTCGCCGACACGGAGGTTGTACAGTTGCGCAAGACAGCAAGTATGGTGTCCGCATCGGGCTGCCCGACGTCGGGCGCGGCGCCGGCCCGCGACGTGGAAGTAGGCGAGTGGCGATGTTGCGCAACGGGTTGGAGCCCGGACACCTGCTGGTCCTGGCGATCGTGGTGATCGTCCTGTTCGGGTCCCGGAAACTGCCGGACACCGCACGGGCGTTGGGCCGGTCCATGCGCATCCTCAAGAGCGAGACCAAGGCGATGCGCGAGGACGACACGGCGCGGACGTCGGCGGCGTCCACCACCACCGCCTCCGCCGCACCCGAACCCGCCCGCGCGGTACGGAGCGCGCCCGGCGGCGCCCCCGACACCGTCCGCACGACCCCCGAGCGCGAGCCGGCCAACCCCAACGTCCGCTGAGGCGCCGGCCGCGACGCCCGCCGCACAGGGCGCACCCCGACGCCACCCGTGCCGCGTCGACGACGCCGCACGGGTGGCCCGTGGTGATGTGCCCGGTACCGCGCGGGGATCGGGATCGGTCGCCTACAGCGTGCAGCCGTTGACCTTGTCGGTGCCCGGCGCGGGCGCCGGAACGGTCCGGCTCGGCGGTGGGGGCGTACCCCGCGTGGTCCAGGCGGACAGCGCGTCGAAGGCGGTCGCGAAGCACGGTGACATCGGCCGGACCAACTGCTCCAGCCCCTGGTACAACCCGTCGGCGTGGGTCCCGTCGGTGACCCGGTAGTAGCGGTGCATCCGGCCGCGCCCGGAGTCGTCGACCATCTTCGCGTACACGTCACCGCTGCGGCTGATCGGCAACAGCGCGTCGAGCGTGCCCTGGAGGGTGATCAGCGGGCGCCGGATCCTTCCCGTCAGGGACAACCGGGCCACCGCCTCGTGCACGGCGGCCGGCCGCTCGGCGTAGACGTAGTCGGTGTCGCACCCCTCGATGGTGTTCGGCGGACAGAACGGGATACCGGCCTCCAAGGAGCCGTCGTAGTCGGGGTCGATCTCCTCGCGCATCGTGCGTTGCAGCGAGTCCCACAACTTCTGGTAGTGGAACTCCCAGGTCTGCTCGGAGCCCTTCGGATAACCCGCGGCCAGCATCTCCTCGTACGCGCCCGGCACCTTGTCCCGGTAGCGCGGATAGGCCCGCAGCGCGGCCGGTGCGGTGTCCAGGATGTTGGGCGAGTCGGGGGTGAACAGCAGCCCGTGCAACTCGACACCGCCGGTGAACAATCCCGGGTTGTTCTCCAACTGCCAACGGACGAGGTATCCGCCGGCCGAGGCGCCGGCCATGTAGGTGGTCCTCGGCGCCCGGCCGTAGTGCCGCCCGGCGACCTTCTTGGCGGCCACGGTCAACTGCGCCACCCGCCGGTGCCATTCCGCGACGGCATCGCCGGGACGCACCCCGTCCCGGTAGATCCTCGTTCCGGTGTTGCCCTTGTCGGTGGCCGCGTAGGCGAACCCCTTGGCGAGGGCCTGATCGGAGATCATCCGGTCGTTGGCGTACTGCTCGCGCAGCCCCGGCGGGCCGGCCACGACCAGTCCGCCGTTCCACTTCCTCGGCAGGCGGATGACGAACTGGCTGTCGTGATTCCAGCCGTGTGTGGGATTACTGGTGGAACTGTCGGGAAAGTAGCCGTCGAGTTGCACACCCGCGACGCCGGACGGGGTCACCGTGCCGGGCGCCTCCAGGCCGAGCCAGTCGGTCGTGTCGGTGTGCCCGGTGTTCCGCGTGCCGTTGGTGGTCAGATCCGCCAGGCAGGCGCCGATCACGTACTCGGCACCCGGGACCCGTGTCGTGCAGGACGAGGAGTCGCCCCGGCCCGACTCGGTCGCCGCGTTCGCCGCGGTCGAACCGAGCGTCGTGGTCAGGAGCAGTGCGGCGGCGACGGCCAGTGGGCGGGTGGTCGATAGCGACAAGGGACTGCCCTTCGTGGGGTGGATGGGAGCGCCGGGATCCGGCCCGACCGAGCCTAGGAACGCCCGCGGTCCCGGCCCCAGATGCCGAACGGCCATTCGCGGCCCACCATGTGGGAACACCCGCGGCCGAACGGCACATGACCTTCGGCCAAGGTTGCGTCCCGACCCCGCCAAGCCCGCCGACCCGCGGGTATCGTTCGGCGCACCGCACCCGGGGGATCGAACGGAGATACCGGATGATCGCGTCGCCACCATCGGCCCCGACCGCGCGGGCGTCCCGACCCCTGCCGTGGTTGCCGCCCGCGGTGCATGCGGCCGTGCTGCTCGGCGGGCTGTACGGCGGCCTGGTCACCGACGGAACCGTCCGGCCGGCGCGCCTGGCCGGCTTCGCCGCGTGCCTGCTGGTATTGATCGCCCTGGACCGGATCGAACAGCGCCGCTGTCCGCCGCGCACCCCGCCCCGTCCGGCCGCGCTGCTCCTGACGGTCCGTCTGGTGTTGTTCGCCGCGGCCGTCGCCCTGGACCGCTCGGGGGTGTCCCGGGCGCTGTTCGTGCTCGTGCCGATCACCGCGTTCCTCGCGTTCGGCCGCCGGGTCGGCGTGGCGCTGACCGTGGCCTGCACGGCGGCGATCCTGCTCGGGAACGTGTTGTGGGTGCCCCGCTGGTACCTGCGCACCGATGTCGTCACGGACCTGCTCATGTCCGGACTGGGCCTGGCGCTCGCGGTGGCGATGGCCGCGATCGCGGTGGGCGAGCAGGCCGGGCGGGTGCGGTTGGCCGACACGCTCGACGAACTCCGGGAATCGCATGGCCGGTTGGCCGACTACGCGGCCCGGGTCGAGCGGCTGTCCACCGCCCGCGAGCGCAACCGGCTGGCCCGCGAGTTCCATGACGGGCTGGGCCACCATCTCACCGCGATCGCCGTCCAGTTGGAGAAGGCGGCGGCGTTTCGCGACCTGGACGCCCGGATCGCCGAGCGGGCGATCGCCGACGCGCGCTGGTCGGCGGGCCGGGCGCTGGACGAAGTCCGGGTGTCGGTACGGGCGTTGCGCGACGAGGACACGCCCTTCTCGCTGTCCTCGGCGCTCGCCGATCTGGTCCGGCACGTCGACGGCGGGCCCGCCCGGGTCACCCTCGATGTGTCCGGCGAGGAACGCGGCTACCACGTCGAATCGCTCACCGCGCTGTATCGCGCCGCCCAGGAGGGGTTGACCAATGCCCACCGGCATGCCGACGCCCACCTGGTCAGCGTCCGCGCGCGGTACGGCGAGGACGAGGCGTGTCTGGTGGTCGCCGACGACGGACGCGGGTTCGCGGTCGGGCGGGAGGAGGACGGCGGGTTCGGGCTGCGCGGCATGCGCGAGCGGGTGGACCGGCTCGGCGGGCGGGTCGAGGTCGAGGCGGCCCCGGGACGCGGGACCAGGGTCACCGTGACGGTGCCGCGCGAGCCGGTCGGCGCCGAGGCGGTGCGCCGATGAGCGGGCCCGAGACGGACCCCGTGAGGGTGTTGGTGGTCGACGATCAGGAACTGGTGCGGGAGGGGATCGCGTCGCTGCTCGGCATCCAGCCCGGGATCACCGTGATCGGCGCGGTCTCCGACGGCCGACAGGCGGTGTCGGCCGCGGTGGCCGAACACCCCGACGTGATCCTGATGGACGTCCGGATGCCCGTCCTCGACGGTGTCGCGGCGGTCGCGCGGATCCGCGAACGGGCGCCGCTTTGCCGGGTGATCATGCTGACCACCTTCGACGACGACGAGTACGTGACCGAAGCGCTGCGCGCCGGCGCGGTGGGCTATCTGCTGAAGAACCTGCCCTCGGCGCAACTGGCCGCCGCGGTACGCCTGGCCCGGGCGGGCGTCGCCCAACTCGACGTCTCGATCACCCGCCGGCTGGTGGCCGACCCGGCCGGCGCGAAACCGCGACCGAAATCGGAACCGCGACCGCAATCGCAGGCCCGACCGGGACCGAGTCCGGCCGACGCCGGCGTAGCGCCGCCCGATTCGCGACCCGGATCCAACCCCGCCCCCGGCGTGCTCACCGAGCGGGAGACCGAGGTGTTGCGGCTGATCGCCACCGGGTCGACCAACCGCGAGATCGCCTCCCGGCTCCACCTCAGCGAGGGCACGGTCAAGAACCACATCTCCCGGATCCTGTCCCGCCTCGGCCTGCGCGACCGCACCCACGCGGCGATCCACGCCCACGACCACGGCCTGCTGTGACGGGGCGGGCGTCAACCGCTCCCGGGCCGGCGCGACTTCGGCAGGAACAGCACCGAGTTGACGTAGCGGCGACCGAACGGGGCCAGCGTCCGACGCAACAACCCGCGTTCGGCCACATGCGCGGTCCGCGACTGATGCCCGGCCAGGTCGAACCCGGCCAGCGGCAACCAGTGCCGACCCGGCAATACCCATCCCGCGTAGTCGAGTTCGGCGAGCAGGTCGAGCACGGGCGCCGTCGACCCGATGCGCGTCTCCACCTCGATGAACAGCGCCGGGCGATCCCGCCGCAGCAACTCCCGCGCCCCGCGCAGTACCGCCGATTCGCTGCCGTCCACGTCGATCTTGACGAAGACCACCTCGGTCAGCCCCAGATCGTCGAGCCGTACGCAGGGCACCTCCAGCGCCCGGTCGTGGATCTCCCGGCGGACCAGCGACGACACGCCCCGATCGCCCCGGTCGCCCGGCGGCAGCCACAACGACACGGTGTCCGCGGCCCGATCGCCCGCGGCGGCGGCCACCACCCGCACGTTGGCCGGGGCGCCCTCGGCGAGCAGCCGGGCCAGGTGCGGCACCGGTTCGACGGTCACCACCCGGTTCGCGCGCCGCGCCAGCCGCCGCGACCACGGCCCGTACCAGCCGCCCACGTCCACGGCCGTGCCACCGGCCGGGACGAAGTCGGCGAGCCGGCGCAACTCCGGTTCGAAGCGCGGATACAGCACGTCGACGGCGGCGGTGACCAGCCTCGGCGGCACCCGGGGTCCGAGCCGGGCGGCGATGGTCACGGCGCGCTCCGGCGGGTGATCCGCGCGTGCTCGTCGTCGGAGACCGCGACGCCGGAGGACGGCAGCAACTGCGGGATGCCCTCCAGGATCGGATAGCGCCTGCGCAACCTCGGGTTGTACAACGCGTCCTCCGGGACCAGCAGGGTCAACGGCCCCTTGTCCAGCGGGCAGGCCAGGATCCGGAGCAGCGGATTGTCGGGTTCCATCGGGCGACTCCTCTTCCGGGACGGGGACTGGGTCGTGCCGGGGCAGAACGAGCAGGACGGCGCCGACGAGGACCGTGCCGGCCACGCGCAGGGCCGGCCGCGCCGGATCGCGTGGCGGCGCCTCGGCGAAGGCGACACTGCCGAGCACGGCGGTGAACGGCGCGGACACCGTGGTGCACACCGGCACGATCGGCGACGCCCGGCACCGTTGCAGCGCGGTCCGGGACAACGCCGGACCGGCCGCGCCGGTATCGACCGGCAGGTACGGGTAGGGCGAGCGGAGCAGTTCCGCCATCCGGCCGCCGGGGTCGTGCGTCCTCCCGGCCGGAGACGCCCTTGATCGCCGGCGAACTCACCCCGTACAGCAGGCCCAGCGCCACGCCGTACTCGACGCCGGTGGCGGGCGGGCGATCCGGATCCCGGGCTCGGCGGCCCGCCGCCGTGTACAGCCACGCCGACCCGACCAGGGCCGGCGGGCACACGGCCGGGAGCCGGCCGGCCGGGGCGTGGTCGCCGACGGTGTCCGAGGACCGCAGTGAGCCGACCACCATCGCCGGTGCGACGAGGACGGCGAGTACGCCCGCGCGCTCCCGGGCGGAGGGCCGTTCGCCCGGCACCACCGAGGACGACAGGAGCAGCAGCACCGGGCCGGCGACCAGGATGCCCTGCGCGGCGGCGAGCGGCAGGGCGCGGTGGACGGCGAGCCGGGCGGCGAATCCGGCGGTGAGGGCGAGCGAGCCGACCAGCCACGGCGGACTGCGCGGGAGCAGCCCGATCGTGCGCAGCGGGCGGCCCGCGGTGAGCGCGGGCAGTCCGGTCGACGCCCGCTTCTCCACCACGAATCCGCCGCTGTAGAGCACGTTGGCGAACAGCGCCGCGGCCACGCCCCACCACACGGCTACCGCCGCCGCGCGTGCACGAGCAGGATTGAGGCGAGCGAGGGGGCGGCGCAGGCGATCCGGTCCAGCGGGCGCAGCGGGCGGGGCACCCCGTGGAAGGGCGCGCCCGCGACCCGGACCACCTCGAAGCCGGCCGCGACCAGGAACTCCCGGAGCGCGCGGGCGGTGTACAGCCGCAGATGGCCCACCACCTCGGTGCCCGGGCGGCCGTGCACGCCGCGCAGGCTGACCTCGGAGAAGACCGGCTGGACACCCGCGAGCAGCAACGCCCGGTTGTACCAGGCGGCCAGATTCGGGGTGGACACCATCAGATGGCCGCGCGGTTTGAGCACCCGGCGCAACTCGTCCAGTGCGGCGTCGGGATCGACCAGGTGTTCCAGCACCTCCGCGAACACCGCTGCGTCCACCGCGCCGTCGGCCAACGGCAGCCCGCCGTCCGTGAGTTCGCCGCGCACCACATGGCCCAACCGGGGCGCGGCGCGGCGCAGCGCGTCCTGGGACCAGTCGAGGCCGACCAGCGTATGGCGGGCCAACAGCGGCCCGGCGATCGCCGCCGCCGAGCCGTCGCCGCAGCCGACGTCCACGATCAGCGCCGGTTCGGGGCCGAGCGCGCGGGCCAGCATGGCGGCCTGCCGGCGGCCGCGTTCCGGGCCCGAGGCGACCGGGACGGCGGGGTCCTCGTAGAACGCGCGCAGGCCGGCGGGTCGGGCGGCGGTCATCACGAACCACCGCCGGGTGGCGCCTGGTTCGGTGCGGCGGCGACGGCGGCCAGGCATGCCTCCAGGAGGCGGTACAGCCGCCGGGCCGCCGCGTCGTCGAGCAGCGCTCGGGACCAGCGCAGGCCGACGTGCAGGCGGTCGGCGGTGCCGGTCGTGGTCAGGGTCAGGCCCCTGGGCATCCGGGTGGGCGCGGACACCCACACCGCGCTCGCCCGGCCCGCGTCGCCGAAGTCCAGCGGGTAGGGGATGCGGCCGAGGTTGCTCAGCAGGGTGGTCGAGGTCCAGGGCCCGACCGCGCGGCCCAGACTCCGGGTGAACGCGGCGCGGACGCCGACCGGGAGCACCGGCGCGGTCAGCAGGGCGGCGCCGCGACCGAGCGGGGGTCGCCGCGCCGCCCGGAGCTCGCGGGTGCGGCGGGCGGTACGGCGCAGCAGGTCGGCGATGTGGTCGGGGCTCGGGGACGAGGCGGGTCCGCCGTCGTGCTTCGGCGCGTATTCGCGCGGGCCGAAGCAGACGTCGACCAGGCGGGTGCCGTTGCCGATCGGCATGTCCGGGCCGCGCGGTCGGTCGTCCACGGGCATGGTGATCCGGATCGGGCGGGGCGGTGCGTCGTGCAGCCGGTTCCAGTGCGCGATGGTCAGGCACGTGGCGACCAGCAGGCGGTCGTTGACGGTGTGGTCGGCGCCGGAGGGGCGGGCGTGCAGGGGGAGTTCGCCGAGCAGGACGCCGTTGCCCGTGCGCCGGGTCGGGTCGGACGCGGGCGCGGGCGCGACCCGGGCGGAGCGGGCCGACGCGCTCCCGGGGTCGAGGCCGGGCCCGTCGGTCGACGTGCCGGCGGCGGCCCGATTCGTCGTGGGCGGCCCGGCAGGGTTGTCGCCGGTGCCGCCGTAGAGTTCCGCCGCCGTCGCCAGCACACGCAGGAAGGCCGGGCCGTCCAGGGCGGTGTGGTGGATCGTGCACAGCAGGACACACCCGGCGGCGGTCGGCGACGAGCGGATCACCTCGATCCGGATCGGCGGTGCCAGGTCCAGCGGCGGCGCCTCGGTCAGCGCCGCCGCCCGGGCCCGGGCCAGCGCGTCGGGCCCGGGCGGCGGGAAGCGGACCGGCTCCACGTCGGGGGCGTCGACGAGTTCCCACGCGTAGCGGCGTGCGTACCAGGGCGCGGGTGCCGCACGGACCAGCGCGCGGGCGTGCGTGCGCAGCGCGGCGCGGAACGCGGCCCGCAGCCGGGCCGGATCCGGCTGCCCGGGCAGCCGGATCTCCATGTGCACCGAGATCGCCTCGCCCGGCCGTAGGCACTGCCGGGACACCTCGTCGACGACCGGGAACGGGATCCGGGCCGGGCCCGGTCCGGCCGGGTGCTCGCGCCGAGCCGGGCGCACCGTGCTCATGGTTGGTCGGTCTCCTCGGCGTGGGACTGGTCGGGGTGGGTCGCCCCGGGGTCGGTCTTCTCGTGCCGGGGCTTCGCGTCATCGCCCTTCCCGGGTTCGGCCCGCCGCGAGTCCGCTGCCACGGTGGGCGGTGCCGCCGTATCGGCCCGGCGATCGGGAGGCCCGCCGGGGTCTTCGCGAGCGGGCGTCGGGCCGGTGATCCGGTGCGTGGGATCGACGGCGGGGTCCTGTCGGGTCCGGTCGTCGCCGGTGTCCCGCTCGGGCGGCGGAGCCTCGGATTCGGTCGTGGAGACGCTTCCGCCGTGGGCCGATGGTGGTTCGGCCGGCACGCGCTCCGGCGGTGCGAAGAGCCCGAAACTCCCGTACCCCTCCCCGGAGTCGTGGTGCGCGGCGCCCTCGCCATCGGACCCGCCGGCCTGCCGATCACCGTCCCCCGCGCCGTCCCGATCCGCCCCGCCCACCGTCACCAGCGCCGCGATCAGGGCGATCAGCGCCAGGATCTGTGCGGCGGGTCCGAACGCGCCCTCGCCGGCGCCGACGGGCTCACCCGCCCCGATCGCCGCCGCGACGCCCGCCCCGGCCATCGCCACGAACGCGACCGGCACCAGCAGGTGTTGCCGGCGGCGAGCGACCAGCGCCACCGCGGGCACCAGCAGCGCCAACGGCCCCGCGATCAGCACGATCACCGCCGTCGGCGCGACCACGCCCTGGATCGAGCCGGGCGCGGGCGGCTCGACCCGCGACTCGGCGTCCCCGGCCGGGAGTTCGCCGCGCCGCCGGATCAACGCCAGGGCGAGCAGCGCGGCCAGGGCCACCGCGCCGCCGATCAGTGCGCCCCGGTAGATCCCGCCCGGCTCGTAGTCGAGCCGCACGGTGCCGGCCGCGCCCGCCGGGACCAGCCAGCCCTGCTGCCAGCCGTCGATCCGGACCGGGCGCAGCTTCTTGCCGCCGAGTGTGGCCTTCCAGCCGGAGTTGCGGTTCTCGTACATCTGGAGATAGGTGGCCTCGCCCGCCCCCACGCGCACCGTCCGGTGGTCGCCGCTCCAGTCGACGGCGGTGGCGACACGCGCCGACTGCCGGTCGGTGGAGGGTAGTTGCTCACTGACCAGGGTCACGTCGGTGATCTCGACGGGACCCCGGTCGTCCGCCGTGACCGTATGCGTGCCCCGGGGCAGGGACAGCGTGGCCCCCGGGGCGTCGCCGTCACACAGTCGCACCCGCACACTCCGGCGTTCCGTCAGATCGCGCACCGTGCCCGACACGCTCGTCGGGTGCGGCACGTTGTCGACCGTCAGCGTCGGGCCCTGACCGCAGGGCAGTCGGAAGGTCTGCCCCGGGTCGGCGGGCCGCTGCCGCAGGTCGGCCACCGCCGGGATGTAGACCTCGCTCAATCCCACGGGCAGTTGCAGCCGCCGGCCGGCGAGCGGGTTGTGCAGGGTCAGCGGCGCGACCTTGCTGATCGTGATGGTCAACCTGTCGGTGCGGATCGCGGGGAACCGGGCCGTGCCGTTCTCGTCCACCGAGGCGGTGGCCGAGCCGAACGGCGTGGAGATCTCGATGCGTTCGGGACGCGCGGACAAGCCGCCGGCCGCGCCGAGCACGATCTGGTCGACGGACCTGGGCTGCTCCCACTTCAGGTGCAGTACGGGTCGGTCTCCCGCGACCCACGCGGTGGTCAGGTCCCCGTCCACGAGATTGCGCGCGTCGAGTCGACTGCCGGTGTGCCCGGTCGACTCGGCGGTCACCGTGATGCCCGGCGGCCGACCCGGTACCGCGTTCTGCACGATCCGGTCCAACTCGGCGCCGGTGACCCCGACGGCGCGCGCGTCGACGGTGAACGTGTCGTCGGCGGCGGTGTCGAACCGGCGGTGCAGCCCGTTCTCGGCGTTCACGGGGGACAACCCGCCGGGATCCCCGTCGCGGTGCAGCGAGTAGACCCGGGTCGAGGCGTCGGCGCCGGCCGCGTCGGTGGGCAGACGCAGCACCCGCGAGACCTGGACCCCGGGGACGGACACCTCGGCGAACCCGGCGCCGGACAGGCCCGAACGCGGCGACTGTGCGCCCAGGATGGTGATCCTCAACCAGGTCGCCCGGCCCGCCGGCGCCCGCACGTCCTGCGCGGTGCCGTCCGGTTGCATCGAACTCTCCCGGGAACCCCGCTCGGTCTCCACCCGCACCCGGGTCGGCGCGGCACGCGTGGCGTCGCCCGCGAGCGGCGTCAGGCGCAGCGTGTCGGGCAGGTCGATCGGCCCGGTGAAGGCCACCCGCAACCACTGGCCGACCGGCCCGTCCGCGCTGCCCTCGGTCCAGGCGGTGTTCGGATCGCCGTCGAAGGCGTTCACCGGGTCGAATTGCGGCAGATGGAAAAGCCAGTTGCCGCTGCTGGAGGCGGACACCGCCTTCGCGCCGGCGAACACCGCCGTGGTCTGGTGTTCGACGCCGGTCGTCGGCAGGATCTGCTTGGGTTCGTCGCCGGCCGCCTGCGCGCTGCCGGACGGGTTTCGCTCGGTCGCGGTGTAGGTGTACGACGTGTTGTTGTTCACCAGCCCGAACCGGGTGTCCGCGCGCCGCAGTCCGTCCGCGACCACCTGTACACCCGGCCTGTCGATGCCGGGGTGGTCGTCGCCGGTGAGCACGGTGGGTCGGTCGCGCATGCCGGGGTCGGCGGACAGTTGCAGCAGCGCCTCGGAACCGCCGCTGAGGATCGCGGTGTCCGCGACGGCGCGCGCGCCGACCCGGCCGGGTCGCGGGGTGTCGGCGGGCGGCGCCCAGATCTCCACCGCCTGCCGGCGGCCGAACAGGCCCTGGACCTGGATCGGGGTGTTCTCGGGGATGCGTCCGTCGGTGATCCGCGGACCGAAGGCGGTGACCCGGTGGTATCCGGAGGCGACCAGGGTGCGTTCGACCACGCTCGGCGGGACGTAGCCGATCTGGTCCGGATCGAGGTCGTTGCGCACCACCACGTTGTAGAGCCCGGCGCGGATCAGGAAGTCGCGCAGGCCCGGTACTTCACCGCCGGTGAGCAGCGCCTGCTCGATCGCGTCCGTCGCCCGGCGCTGCCCCGGCGTGCCGAACGGGACGAAGTCCCGCTGCGCCCATGGGGAATCGGCCAGCGGATCGAGCGGATCGTCGATCGGCGACCCCCACGTGTACAGCCCGTGCGCGGTGGCGGGCACCACCAGGGCCCGGCTGTCGGCGGAGTTGTGCTTCAGCCAGTCGGCGGTCTGGTGCCAGTGGCGCGGCAACTCCTCGAAGGCCCCGGGCTGGAGGATCGTGCCGTTGAGGTACGGCCAGGCCAGACCGGGCAGGACGAGCACCGCGGCGATCAGCGGCACGTAGGGGCGCCCGGATCGCGGCCCGTGTCGGGCCGGTGGGGTGGTGCCTCGGGTGGCGCCGCTCGTCGTGCCGACCAGGTGGGCCAGGCCCAGCACCAGGGCCAGGGCCAGTCCGGGTTGGAACTTGTAGATGTTGCGGAACGGCCGGATCGGGCCGTCGAGCCAGTCGCGGATCGTGCCGTGGAACGGTGCGCCGAACGAGCCGGCGTACCCGGCGAGCGCGATCGCCGCCACGACCGACACGGTCAGCGTCAACCAGCGCCGCTCGGGCAGGTCTCGGCGGGCCAGCCCGGCCAGGCCCAGCGCGGCGGCGAACGCGGAGCACACGATGGTGACCACGGCGGCGACCACCGTCCGACCGGCGGGCAACCACGGCTCGCCGAAGTCGAGATAGGCGACCCAGTTGCCCGCGCCGCGCAGCAGTTCGGTCGCCGACATGGTCGTCGTGGTGGTGTCCGCCTGTTCGACGTACGGCAGGAAGTTCTCGCCGTACACACCCAGCAGGATCAGCGGGATCACCCACCACGCGGTGGCGAGCGACACCCCGAGAACCCACCAGGCGATCAGTCGCCACTTGCGCGGCCCGGCCGGTCGACTGAGCAGGTACAGCCCCACCGGGAGCAGCGCGGCCAGCGTGGAGGCCGCGTTGACCCCGCCCATGAACGGGATCAGCACCGCGGATCGAGCCGCCGTGCGCCGCGGGCTCGACCGGTCGGACAGCAGGGGCAGCAGCACCCAGGGCAGCGCCGCACCGGGCAGTACGCCGGCCGAGGTGGAGCCGATCACGATGGTGAACGTCGGCCACAGCGCGTAGGTCGCCGCGCCGAGCAGTCGGCTGCGCGCGGTGCCGATCCGCAGCGCCTCGGCCAGCCGCAGCGCGCCCCAGAAGGCGGCGGTGACGATCAGCGACAACCAGAGCCGCTCGGCCGCCCACACCGGCAGCCGGACCAGGTCGGCGAGCGCGTAGTAGGGCAGGATCGGGAAGGCGTAGCCGATGTACTGGTCGGCGAGGCCGCCGAAGCCGGCCCGGTCGTGCCACAGGCTGCCCAGGTCGCCGATGAAGCCCCAGGGGTCGGTGGCCACGCCGAGTTTGGTCTCGAACGTGGTCTTGCCGGGGGACTTGGCCAGGAACGCGATCAGGACGACCGCCCAGAACGCCGGTACCCACAGCCGATACCGCGCCCGCTCGGCCGGTGGTTCGGCGGCCGGCGTCGCGGCGGGCGGTCGACCGGGCCGGGCCGGAGGGAGGGACAGGGTCGTCTCAGCCACGGATGCCTCCTGCGGGGCGCGCGCGATACCCGGCGTCGGGGGAGCCGGCGGCGGGACCGACGGATGCGTCGGGCGATGGCCGCGCCGTCACGGGCACCGCCGAAGAATGAGGAGCAGGTTCCACGTGATCACCTCGCGCAGCCCGGGGATCCGGGTGACCGTGCCGGCGAGGAAGGGCCAGTAGCGGGAGCGGGCGCTGACCACCACCACGTCCGGCCGGGCCCGCACGTGCCGCAGGGTGGGGCCGACGTGTACGGCGAACAGGTTCTCGCCCAGGATGTGCTTGGCGGCGCGGCCGGTGCGGCGCGCGTAGCGGGTGCGGGCGCGCTCGGCGCCCACGTAGTGCCAGGGCGCCCATTCGTGACCGCCCCACGGGGAGTACCAGTTGGTGAAGGACACGTAGATCAACCCGCCCGGGCGGGTGACCCGCACCAACTCGCCGAGGAACGTGCGCGGATCCGCGACGTGTTCGAGCACGTTGGACGAGAAGCACACGTCGGCCACCCCGTCCGCGAGCGGCAGCAGGTAGCCGTCGGCCAGCACCGCGCCCTCGGGCGGGGTGCCGCGCGCGGCCAACTCCCGGGGATCGGGCTCGAAGAGGTACCCGTGCGCGCCGCGTCGACGAAACTCGCGGGTGAAGTGCCCGCTGCCGCCGCCGACATCGACCACCACCCGCCCGCGCAGTCGCACATGCCGCTCGACCTGGTCGGCGGCGTCCCGGGCGAGCAGCCCGTAGCAGCCGTCGGGGTCGCTCCGTTCGTGCCGGAAGGCGCGGAACAGCGCGAGGGACCGGTGCAGCGACGGGTCCTTCACGCGCTCACCACCGGCTGCTCCGTCCGGTCCCCGACGCCGCCGCCTCGGCGGCCACCGACCGGAACCGCCGGACGGTGGTGCTCCATCGGTAGCGGGCGGCGCGCAGTCTCGCGGCGCGGGCCATCGCCTCGCGGCGCCTCGGGGCGAGCGCCAGCGCACACCACGCGGCGGCGAACGAGCTTTCGCCGCGGGCCAGTACGCCGGTGACGCCGTCGTCGATCGAGTCGCGCAGCCCGGGGATGTCGAAGCCGACGGCCGGCGTGCCGCGCGCCGCGGCCTCGGTGACCACCAGGCCCCAGCCCTCGACCTGCGAGGGATGCAGCAACAGCCACGCCGCGCAAAGGAGTCGGTGTTTCTCCGCCTCGGTCACCCGGCCGGTGAAGCGCACTCCCGGCCCGGCGAGGGCACGCAGCCGATCCCGTTCGGGACCGTCGCCGACGATCACCAGTGTGCCGCCGGTCACCGGCCGGACCCGCTCCCACAGACGCAGCAGCAGATCGACGCGTTTGTAGTCGACCAGCCGGCCCACGGCCACGAACAGCGGCTCGGTCGAGGTGGGTGCCGGTGGGGCGGGCTCCTCGACGCCGTTGTGCACCACCCGGATGTGCTCCGGCGGTACGCCGATCTCCCGCAGCGCGGCGGCGGTCGAGCCGGACACCGCGACGATCAGGTTGCCCCGATGGGTGCCGGCCAGTCCCCAGCGCTCCAGGCGCCGGCCGATCCGGGCCGCGGGGCCCGGGAAGCGCATGCCCCACTGGTCGGTGTGCACATGGTTGACCAGGCACACGGTGGGGCCGCGATGCCACAGCGGGGTGAGGTAGGGCATGCCGTTGCACACCTCGACCAGCAGGTCGCAGCCGCCGATCCGGCGATCGAGGGCCCGACGGGCGCGCAGGTAGTGGTCGGTGTCCCCGCCGGCCGAGACCACCCGGTAACCCCGGTCGGCGGCGGGGCCGCCGCACAGCAGGGTGACCCGGTGGCCGTGCGCGGTGAGCCCGTCGGCCAGCCGGTCGACCAGCAGCTCGGAGCCGCCGGCGGCGGGGTTGGCCAGGTCGCGGCGGGCCAGGAAGACGATGCGATGGGGGTGCGGGGATCGGTCGGACGAGCGGGTGGGCGCAACGGGGCGACGTGGCGATACGGGCGTCACCGCACGCAACGCGGGTACGTGCTGGGGCATGTGAGCTCCAACTCGTTCTCGGTCTCGGTCTCGTTCTCGGTCCTGGAGCGAGCGAGCGTTCGGTGCGCGGGGTCGGGCCGGACCCGGGGGAGGGATGGGCCGCGCGAGTGCCGAGGTGGGGACGGCGGTGCCGGTTCTGCGGGATGGGCGGGATGTGCGGGGTGAGTTCGTAGTTTTCGCCACCGCGTCACCGCTCGGCTACTCACCGAGGTGACAACTTTGGTCCCGGGTGAGCCGGCGAACCGTCAATGTGGTGCCGGTTCCGCGTGCCGTTCGGGCAGCGGGCGGGTGTCGCCCTCGGGGTCGCGATCGTCGGGCGGACCGTCGCTCGCGGCGCCGCCGGACGCGCGGCGCGGGCCTCGGACCAGGAATACCACCCCGATCGTCACCAGCACGGCCCCCAGTCCGGCCGCCGAGAACGGTGCGATCTGCCCGATGGCGATCAGCTTGCGGTCGTCCCGCTGCGCCAAGTCGACCTGGTGGCGCCGGGTTTGCGGGGTGAAGGCGATCCGGTCGCTGTTCAGCAGGACCACCGAGGCGGTCGCCGCGCCGGGCGCGCGCAGGGTCTTGCGCGGGGCGATCTTCGCGTCGATCACCCGGCCGGTGCGCTGATCCACGACCAGCTCGACGCCCGCGTTGGCGTACCACTCCTCGGCGAGCACCTGCGGCTGCCCGGGCAGGCCGACCAGCGCGCCCGGCACCTGGCGTACGCCGATCCGGGTGTCTCGCACCGTGCCGGTGAAGCGATACCCGCGATGTCCCAGGACCTTGGTGGTGCCGCCGTAGTCCAGCGGGATCGCCGCCCCCAACGTCTCGTCCCACCAGCGGTATTGCCGCTTCTCCAGACCGAACGGGAACTTCAGGAACGCCTCGCCCTCGATCCGCGGCGTCTCGCCGCAGCAGTGCACGGGCGCGTTGGTGCGGCGGTCCGTCACCCAGCGGGCCACCGTCCACTGGTAGGACCGGCGCGGGTCCCCCCAGGCCAGCGTCTCGGGGGTGTCGATGGTCGTCGACACGTCCCACACCGCGCGGCCGCTGCGTTTCGCCTCCGCCACGTCGCCGAGTACGCGGCGGGTCACGGTGATCGTGCTTGCGTCCACCGGTTTCAGCGTGGCGGTGTCGAAATAGCTGCCGCTACCGGCGAAGACGACGGTGTCGTCGATGTCGACGGGAGTGCGTTTCGCGTGTGGTTCGACGTACCAGGCCAGCATCGCGGCCAGCACGAGCAGGAACACTCCCGCACCGAGCAGGAGCAGGGACGGGATCGAGGGGCGGGACGAGGTGGGGCGGGGCGAAGTGGGGCGGCGCATCCGGCACTCCTGACGGCGTTCGGCCTCGGGCACGTGCACGTCTGTCTGGGGTCTGGCGCGGTTCCGGCATGGGTTCCGACGCAGGTCGGGCTCGGGTTCCGTCCCAGGCCGGGAACCGTAGGCGCACCCTTGACGGAGTGTCAATACACCTCGCACACTGTGCTCATACAGAGCCGGTGCATGGGAATGGGCGGGGTGCCCTCCGATCGAGAGGCTCGTCGAAGCATGCACAGACTGCTCGCCGCCGGGTCGACCGTGATCCTCGCCGCCGCACTCGCCGTGGGTGCCGGGCTCGGGATCGTCGCCGCGTTGAACTCCACTCCCGACCAACCCAATTCGCCGCTCGTCTCGTTCCGTACCGATCCGACGCCGGCGCCGACCGCGCAACCCTGATGCCGAGCCCGCACGCCGGGAGACGGGTCCGGCCCCGGCATCGGCCGGTGGTCCCCGATGACGGCGCCGGCCGGCCGGCGCGAGGGAGGGGCGAGGTGACGGTGCGCACTGCCTGGCGGGACGTGCCCCGGCCGCAACTGCGGCGGTTCGCCGATCTGGCCATGGCCGAGATACCCGAACTGGCGCAGGGCATCCTGCGCGACATCCGCATCGAATACCCCGGCGTGCCGCTGGTGCCGGACGAGTCGGGTGAGCCGATGGCGCTGGTCGCCATCCGGCGCGCCCTCGTCGACTTCGTCGAGCACCTGGCCGCGACCGGCGATCGGCGGCACGAACGCCTGGAGATCTTCGAGCTGTTCGGCCGCGCCGAAGTGCTCCAGGGCCGCAGCCTCGACTCGTTGCAGGCGATGTATCGGCTCGGCGTGCGGCTCGCCTGGCGGCGGCTGGCCGAAATCGGTCAGGGGGTGGAGATCCCGCCGCCCGCGATGTACGAACTCGCCGAGGCGGGCTTCGAGTTCCTGGACGGTCTGGTCGCGCAGTCCGTACACGGCTACGCCGAGGCCGCCGCCCGCCAGGTCGGCGAACGGTTGTGGGCGCAGAAGCGGTTGATCAAACTGCTGCTCACCGAATACGGCACCGAACCCGCGAGCGCGCTGGCCGAACACGCCGCCCGCATCGGCTGGTCGGTGCCCGAACAGGTCGCCGTCGGCGTGCTGTTGCGTCCCGCGCCCGACGCGGTGGCGCCGGCGGTGGGGCGGGACGTGCTCCTGGACATGGAGTGCGAACGGCCCCGGATGAT
This sequence comes from Embleya hyalina, assembly GCF_003967355.1. Lineage (GTDB taxonomy): Bacteria > Actinomycetota > Actinomycetes > Streptomycetales > Streptomycetaceae > Embleya > Embleya hyalina. The sequence goes on from NZ_BIFH01000016.1 coordinate 620,072, forward strand.
CCTGCCCGACCCGGACGCGGCCGGGCGCCCCGAACTGGTGCGGCGGGCGATGGCGGGCTGGTCGGGCGCGATCGGCCCGTCGGTGCCGATCGCCGACGCCGCGAAATCGCTGCACTGGGCCTGTACGGCGCTGCGGCTGGTGGAGCGCGGTCACCTGCCCGAGGGGCGGCTGATCCGATGTACGGAGCACACCGAGGCGTTGGTGCTGCTTCCGCCCGAGGAACTGATCGAGGACCTGGCCCGCCGCTGTCTGGCCCCCCTGGACACCTGCCCCCCGGCGCACGCCCGCCGGTTGGAGGAAACCCTGCTGGCGTGGCTGGAAACCAGGGGCGGCGCGCCGGAGATCGCGGCCCGGTTGGGCGTGCACGCCCAGACGGTCCGCTACCGGCTGCGCCAGATCCGGGACCTGCTCGGCGACGAGATGAACGAGCCGGACCGTCGCTTCGAACTGGAACTGGTGTTGCGGGCCCGGCGATTGCGGGAGGAGGGGGATTGAGGGGGACCGGGGAATCGGGGGGCCGAGGTCGGGCGGTGCGCCGCCGTGCCCTCGATGCCGTCCGGGAACTACCGTGCGGGGATGCGGATCGTGGGCGGTGGGATGGAGGCGGTGACCGAGGTCGGGTATCGCCGGGCGCGGGTCGGGGGTGGGAGCGAGGCGGCGCGGTTGCCGGTGGGGCGGTTGCGGGTGGATCGGCTGCCGACGGGGTGCGACGCGGTGTTGGTCGCGGGCGACCTCCAGGGGGTCGCGCCGTCGCCCTGGGGCGGGCCGCCGGTGTTGTTGGGTGTCGCGCTCGCCGATTTCCTGACGGTGTGGGCGCAGGAGGGGTCGGCGCCGATGCCGGAGCGGGTGGGCGTGGTGTTGGCGGGTGACCTGTACGCGGCGCCGGCGGCGGATCGGCGCGGCGCGACCGGGGCGGTCCGGGACGTGTGGTGGGCGTTCGCGGCGGCCGGCTGCCCGTTCGTGGTCGGCGTGGCCGGCAACCACGACGAGGTGTCGACGGCGGACCTGGCCGAGGCGGGCCCGCACGTCGTGCTGCTCGACGGCGCACACGTCGACGTGGGCGGGGTCCGCTTCGCGGGCGTGGGCCGGATCATCGGCGACCCGAAGCGGCCGGGCCGCCGGGCCGAGGAGGCGCAGACCGCCCTCGTCGACCGTGTCCTCGGCGCCGGCCCCGACGTGCTGATCCTGCACGAGGGTCCCCGCGGCCCCGCGCCCACCCAGCCGGGCCGCGCCGAGACGGCCGCCCGCATCCGGGCCGCCCCGCCGGCCCTCACCATCTGCGGCCACGTCCACTGGCCGGTCCCGGTCGCCCCCGCCCCCGGCGGCCACACCCTCAACACGGACGCCCGCGCGATCCTCCTGACCGTCTGACCCGACCCGGTCATGCGGCCCGCCGGGGGAGGCGGGCCCATCCCCCGGTGCTTGCCCGCGACCCCGCGGCGATGCGACGCTGCGATCGACGAGAGGACGGCATCGATGGTGGATCTCGCGGCCATGCTGGACGACCTGCGCGCGGAGGGCGCCGAGTCGGACCGGCTCGTCGCTTCGCTGTCCGCGGCCGACTGGGCGTTGCCGACGCCCGCGCCCGGGTGGACCATCGCGCACCAGATCGCCCATCTGGCCTGGACCGACGATCAGGTCCGGCTCGCCGCCACCGATCCCACCGCCTTCGCGGCCGCGGTCGCGGTGGCCGCCGCCGACCCCGACGGCTTCGTCGACCGAGGTGCGGAGGACGGCGCGACGGCACCGCCGAAGGACATCCTGGCCCGATGGCGGGCCGGTCGGCACGCGGTCCCGGAACTGCTGGCGGCGCTGCCGGCGAAGGCCCGCCTGCCGTGGTACGGACCGCCGATGAGCGCCGCGTCGATGGCCGGCGCCCGGATCATGGAGACCTGGGCGCACACCCAGGACATCGCCGACACGCTGGGCGTGCTCCGTACCCCCACCGCCCGCCTCCGGCACGTCGCCCGACTCGGCGTGCGGGCCCGGGACTACGCCTACACCGTGCACGGACTGCGGCCGCCCGAGCGGGAGTTCCGGGTGGAACTGATCGACCCGGACGAGCCGGGCGGCATCTGGACGCACGGTCCGGAGGACGCCGTCGAGCGGGTGACCGGTCCGCTGCTCGACTTCTGCCTCCTGGTCACCCGCCGCCGGCATCCCGCCGACCTCGCGGTGCGCGCCGAGGGCGCCGAGGCGAACCGCTGGCTGACGATCTCCCAGTCCTACGCCGGCCCGCCCGGAGCGGGCCGCGCGCCCGGCGGATTCGGCTGAGTCGGATGCGCCCTCGCCCCCCGAATCCACGCGCCCACCCGGCTCCCGCTCGACCCGAATTGGTCCAGACCTATTGACAGTTCCGCCGTCGCGGCGGTCAACTCGTCCTGCACACAGGCACCCCGGCACCTCCGGGTGCGCCCGGACGGCCTGCGCACGTCCCGCACCGAGGGAGCCTGACGTCCCATCAGGCGACGCGGCGCCGATCCGGGTCCACCTTCCACGCACACCCACGCCCGCAGGCAACCGCCCGGGCCGGTACGGGAGGCACACCACCATGGCACCACCACGTCCCGCCAACACCCTCGCGGACGGCTCGACTTCGCGCCGTCGTCGGAACGGTCCGCGCCGCTGGGCCGCGCTCTCGGCCGCGGCCTGCACCACGGCCGCGGCGAGCCTGCTCGTCCTGGCCCCGTCCGCGCCCGCCGCCGGCGCCGCCGAACTCGTGGTCAACGGCGGCTTCGAGACCGGCCTCTCCGGCTGGACCTGTTCCGGCGGCACCGGTCGCGCGACCACCACCCCCGTACACACCGGAACCGGCGCCCTCCAGGCCACCCCGGCCGGCGGCGACAACGCCCGCTGCAGCCAGACCGTGGCCGTGCAACCCGACTCCGACTACACCCAAACCGCCTGGGTCCAGGGCGCCTACGTCTACCTGGGCGCGAGCGGCACCGGCACCACCGACGTGTCCACCTGGACCTCCTCCGCCACCACCTGGCAAAAGCTCACCACCACGTTCCACACCGGCGCACGCACCACCAGCGTCACCATCCACCTGAACGGCTGGTACGGGCAGCCCGCCTACTACGCCGACGACGTCTCGCTCGTCGGCCCGGGCGGATCCACCACGATCCCGGGCGTACCCACCGGCCTGACCGTGGCCGGCACCACCGCGCGCAGTGCCTCGCTGTCCTGGACCGCGGTGCCCGGCGCCACCTCGTACGACGTCTTCCGCGCCGACACCAAGGTGGCCACGGTCGCCGGAACCTCCGCCGAGATCCCGGGACTCACCCCGCAGACGAGCTACACCTTCTCCGTCGCCGCGACCAACAGCGCCGGATCGTCGGCGCGTTCCGCCCCCGTCACCGCCACCACCGCGCCGGACGGCCCCACCGGTCAGGACCCGACCGGACTGCCCGAACGGGTGATGACCGGCTACTGGCACAACTTCGTCAACGGCTCCACGAACCTGCGCCTGCGGGACGTGCCCACCTCCTACAACCTGGTCGCGGTGGCGTTCGCCGAGGCCGACCGCTCCCGCTGGGGCGCGATCACGTTCGGCGTGGACCCGGGCCTGTCCACCGCGCTCGGCGGCTACACCAACGCCGACCTCAAGGCGGACATCGTCGCCATGCACGCCCGGGGACAAAAGGTCATCCTGTCCGTCGGCGGCGAGTTGGGCGCGGTCTGGGTCGGCGACAACGCCTCCGCCGACATGTTCGCGAGCACCGCCACGGCGCTGCTGCGCGAATACGGCTTCGACGGCGTGGACATCGACCTGGAGAACGGGGTCAGCCCCACCTACATGGCCACGGCGCTGCGCGCGATCCGGGCCCAGGTGGGCACCTCGCTGATCATCACGATGGCCCCGCAGACCCTGGACATGCAGACCACCCAGACCGCGTACTTCCAACTCGCCCTGAGCATCAAGGACATCCTGACCATCGTCCACATGCAGTACTACAACTCCGGCACCATGTTCGGCTGCGACCAGAAGTTGTACGCCCAGGGCGGCGTCGACTTCCTCACCGCGCAGGCGTGCATCCAACTCCAGGGCGGCCTGCGCCCGGACCAGGTCGCTCTCGGCGTACCGGCCACCGGACGCGCGGCGGGCAGCGGATACGTCTCGCCCGGCGTGGTGAACAACGCGCTGGACTGCCTGGAGTCGGGCACCGGTTGCGGCGGCTACCGACCCGCGACCACCTGGCCCGGCATCCGGGGCGCGATGACCTGGTCCGTCAACTGGGACGCGACCGCCGGCTACGCCCTGGCCAACACCATCTCGGCCCACCTGCGCACGATGCCCTGATCGTCGGGCACGGGCGACGGGCGCTACACCGGGCGGATGTCCGCCCACAGCGCCACCGAGCCGGGTTCGAGCGGCGCCGTCCCGTCGGCGGCGCCGCTCGTCCACCACAGGCCCCGCCCCGGTCGCAGCGCCGGGCCGGGGCCGCCGTGCGTGCCGCGCCCGGACAGCAGGTACAGCACACCGGCGTGCCCGGCGGGCAGCGGCACGGGAGCGTCGACGCGCCGGACGTCGGCGGTCCATCGGCCGCGCCGGGTCATGATGTTGAGCACCCGGACCGCGCCGCCGTCGCCGAGCAGGCGGGCCCGGAGCGTACGGTCGCCGGAGAAGGCGAACGGCACGGCGGCGCGGTCGAGCCGATGATCGAGCGGCGCGGCGCCGGTCGCACCGCCGCCGTCCGCGATCAGACGCACGCCGTCGCCCGCCAGAAGGGTGATGGTGCGGTCGACCCCCGGGAACGGCGAGAACGGCCCGTCGGCGGCGATCGTGGCGATGCTCGCCCGCCAGCCGAAGTCCGCCGGGTCGCCGCCGCCCGGGCCCGCCGGCCCCGCGCACGCGATCTCCCGCGTGTCGCCGCCCCCGTTGCGCCACGGGCCGACGGGCAGCGTTTCGACGTCGAAGAGATGCGTCTGCGTCACGTACGGGCCTGCTTCCATGGGGCCGGGAGGGCGCGGGATCGGGGCGGTGGGCCCGGGCCCGCCATGATGCCGGCCGCCGTGCGGGCATGCGCGCGCCGTGATCCCGACGCCGTCGCTCACCCGTGTTTGGCGACGGTGAGCAGTACCGCCGAATCCTCCAGGGCGTCCAGACTGTGTCGGGACTTCGGTACGACCAGGAAGTCGCCCGTCCGTCCCTCCCACGACGTCTCGCCGTCGATCAGGAGCACCCGCCCCCGCATCACCAGCAGGGTCGCCTCGCCGGGATTCTCGTGTTCGGACAGCGAGGTCCCCGCGTTCAGCGCGATCAGCGTCTGCCGCAACACGTGTTCGTGGCCCCCGTACACGGTGTGCGCGCTGCGCCCCGTAGAGGCGGTGGCGGCCAGCTTGAGCAGTTCGCGGACCTGGGCTTCCAAGGAGAGCTTTTCCATAGCCACAGTGTGCACACGAGCGCTCACAAAACCCCGGACGACCGCACCCGCGTCACACCGGAAGTTGCGCCGCCGCGCCGGGCCGCACCCGGTCCAGGCTCAGCCGCAGCGTCATGCAGGCCAGCGCGGCGAGGGCGAAACCGGCACCGAGCCAGGCGAGTTGCCGAGGTCCGGTGACGGACAGAAGCCAACCGCCGATCGTGGTACCCGCGGTGATCCCGAGGTTGGAGAAGGAGATGAACAGGCTGTTCCCGAACTCGGGGGCGTCGCGCGCGTCGCGTCCGAGCCAGTACTGGCCGACGATCAGCCCGCCGGAGTGCACCGCGCCCCAGATCGGTATCGCCACCAGCATCGGCGCCGTGTGCGGACCCACCGCGTAGAGCAGGACGTACACGGCCAGGCACAGGGCGGGAAAGGCGAGCGCGGTGCGGATCGGGTCACGCCGCAGCAGCGCGCCGAAGGCGAAGTTGCCGAGGATCATCACGAGGCCGAACACCATCAGCAGCGCGCCGACCCACGAGCCGTCCATCCCGGTGACCTCGTCCAGAAACTCGGCGAAGTAGCCGTACACCGAGAACATCGCCGCGAAGACGAAGACCACCGACAGGATGCTCAGCCACATCCGACCACCGCGCAGCACCCCGACCTGGGCGCCGTACGACAACCGACGCTCCACCGGCATGGTGGGCAAAAAGCGCAGGATGCCCAGGAAGGCGATCAGGTTGATCACCGCGCCGAACCAGAACGCCGCCTCCAGGGACGGATGTTCGGCCAGGTAGGCGGTCAGCGGAACGCCGAGGGCGAAGCCGGCGGTGACCCCGGCGAACACGCGGGTGGTGGCCCGCGTCGCGTCCGCCGCGGGGACCAGGCGGGCCGCGGTGGTCAGGGCGACGGAGAAGAACACGGGATGGACGACGGCGGGCAGGATCCGGAACGCGAGCATCACGTCGAACCGGGTGGTGAGCGCGTACACGGCGTTGGAGACCGCGAACAGCAGGATCGCCGAGGCCAGCACGGTCCTGCGGTCGATCCGCGACGCGAACAGCGTCATGAACGGCCCGGAGACCGCGATCACCAGGGCGAACGCGCCGACGAGGAGACCGGCGGTCGAGGTGCCGACGTGCAGCCGGTCGGCCACCTGCGGCAGCACGCCGACGATGCCCATCTCGGTGGTGATGATCCCGAATACGCCGAGGGCGAGGGTTGCGATCGTGACGGTGGTGGTTCTCATCGTGGCCTTGTCGTTCGGTGTCGATGATCTCGGTGATACATATCGAGATATGTAGATGCGTTTGCTCGTGCGTACGCACGTGTGTGGGTGCGTGCGACGGGCGGGTCGTCCGGGTCAGAGCTCGGTGCGGACGTGTTCCGCGAACTCGGCGATCGTGCGTTCGTTGCGCCGGTAGTACGTCCACTTGCCGATCCGCTCGGATTCGAGCAGACCCGCGTCCTTGAGGGTCTGGAGATAGCCGGACACCACCGACTGGGCCAGGCCGGCGCGGGACTGGATGTCGCCGACGCAGACGCCGATGTGGAAGCCCAGGCCCTGCTGTCGGTAGGAGTCCTCGTCGAAGTACTCGGCGGGCTCCTTCAGCCACTGCATGAACCGGAGCCGGGCCGGGTTGGCGAGCGCCTTGTGTACGGCCAGGGGGTCCACTGCGGGCCGCCTTCCGGGGGGACGGGCGCCGAGAGGCGCGGGAAGGCATCCAGTTTTCTCGATATGTAGTGGCTGTGTCAATCGTGCCGAACGAAATGTCGGTAAATATTGAGGTTTGGACGGGTTAGCCGCAGGTGGGAGGGCTATCAACCAAGGGACTGCGATTCTCGGAAAGAGGGTGGTGCACGTGTCCACGTCGACATCGACATCGACAGCGCCATCGATTGAACAGCACCCCGACATAGTCAGCATGCGACTTCGTTCCGAACGCGCCACCACCGGCGCGGTGGCGCAGGCCGCGGAAGCGTTGGGCGTGCTGTGCGGTGTGTACCTGGCGGCCTCCCCCTGGATCGTCGGGTTCAACGGCTTCACGACTTTGACCACGAACAACCTGATCACCGGCGTGGCGCTTGCGCTGCTGATGATGGGCGCCTTCGGGTCCGCCTACGAGCGCACGCACGCGATGAGCTGGGCCGCGTTCGGCATCGGTGTGTGGACGATCGTCGCGCCCTGGGCCGTGAGTGGTTCCTTCGACACCACGCGGACCATCACCAGCAACGTCATCGTCGGTGCGGTGGCGTGCCTGATGGCGCTGGTTCTCGCGCTCAGGGGTGTCATCGGGATCCACCGCTTGTGAGTGATCCCGTCTGTGAGTGATCCGAGCCCGAGACCGGGCCGCCGGTGAGTCCCGCCGGCGCACGGTTCGCCCCGGCGATTGTCGCCCGGCGTGCCCCGCCGGCAGGTCCCACCCTCGGCTCAGGCTGGGAGGTGGATGTGGTGAGCGGACCTTCGCTTTCGGGCCGGGAACGGCGCACCCTCGCGCGCATGGAGGAATCCCTGGCGCACGACGAGCAGTTGGTGGAACTGCTGCGCGTGTTCGACGACCCGCCCTCCGTACCGGCCCCGCGCCGCCGTCGAGTCGGCATCGGCGTGCGCATCGGCATGCCGCATTGGCCGACGATCCTGAAGTGGACGGCGCTGTTGTTGTCCGGCACCTCGATCGGGCTGCTGATCGCCGCGATCCTCACGGGAGCGCCCGTGGTGGTCCTGGTGGCGGTGGCCGTGTCGATGCCGGCATTGCTCCTGATCGGCGCCTTCGCCTACCTGAGGTGGCGCGCGGACGGCCCGGCGGGCGCCCGTGCGGTACGTCGTGGCCGGCGCACCCGTACGCACGGTTGGCTGCGCGCACGCGGCGCCGATCGGGTCGACGGCGCGGGCGGTACGGACGGCACGGAGCGTCGCGGCAGCGACGACCGGCGCCGCGAACCGTGACCGATCCGGCGTCGACGCACGCGGCGGCGTGACCCGAGCGGGTTCGGCGCGCCCGGGCCGGTTCGGCGCGTCCTGCTCGGCGCGCGATCCGCGGCGTCGCGCGCCGGTCGGGCATCGCCCCGTCGCCTTCGGGGCGGACCGTCCGTCGGGATGTCGCCGGGCCCGGGGTGTTCGTCACTTCATGACGCGGATCGGGTCGCCGGTGAGGTAGGCGGCGATGTCCTCGACCGCGTCACGGTAGAAGGTCTCGTACAGCTCGCGCGTGACGTAGCCGATGTGCGGGGTGAGCACGACGTTGTCCAGCGTGCGCAACGGGTGGTCGGCCGGCAGCGGTTCGACGTCGTACACGTCCAGCGCCGCGGCGGCGATGGCTCCGCGGCGCAGGACGTCCAGGAGGGCGGACTCCTCGACGATGGGGCCGCGCGAGGTGTTGACCAGGATCGCGGTCGGCTTCATCCGGGCCAGTTGGGCGGCGCCGACCAGGCCCCGGGTGCGGGAGCCGAGGACGAGGTGGATGGACAGTACGTCGGACCGGGCGAACAACGTCTCCTCGGTCACCGCCGTCACGCCGTGCGCCGCGGCCCGCTCCGGGGTCAGGTGCGGGCTCCAGGCCACACACTCCATGCCGAACGCGTGGCCGATCCGGGCCACTTCGCTGCCGAGCCGGCCCAGGCCGAGCACGCCGAGCACCTTGCCGCGCAGTCCGACGCCGAGCCCGACCTGCCAGCCGCCGGCCCGCATCGAGCGCTCCTCGGCCGGCAGGTTGCGGGCGGCCGCCAGGATCAGCGCCCAGGTCAGCTCGGCGGTCGGATGGGCGACATAGCCCGTCCCGCACACCACCACACCACGCTCCCGCGCCGCCGCCACGTCGATCGCCGCGTTCACCGGCCCGGTACTCACCAGCAGCCGCAGCCCGGTCAACCGGGCCAACACCTCCGCCGGAAACCGGGTGCGCTCGCGCATCGCGACGATCACCTCGAACCCGGCGAGCGCGGCGACCACCGCGTCACCGTCGGCGAACGGCTCGGTGAACACGTGCGGCTCGGCGTCGAGCGAGCCCCAGTCGGCCAGCCCCAGTGCCACGCCCTGATAGTCGTCGATGATGGCGATCCTCATGACCCCCGAGGCTAGTACCGCGCCCACCCCCGACCATCCCCGACGCGCCCCGGCCGGGCGCCCCGCGTGGCCCGGGCGGGTCCGAGGGTCAGCCCGGGAGGCGGCCGATTCCGCCCACGGACAGGTGGCCCTCGGGGGTGAGCGGGCGGGTCGTCGGCTCGTCCGGGTGCCACAGGGGGAGGAGGACCACGCCGGGCTCCACGAGTTCGAGGCCGTCGAAGTAGCCCTCGATTTCCTTCAGGGGGCGGAAGCGGCCGCTGCCCAACTGGGTCAGGAAGATCTTTTCGAGCGCGCGGCCCTCCGGCGTGGAGTCGCAGAAGTGGGTGATGAAGATGTAGCTGCCCGGCGGGAGCGCGTCGCGGTAGGCGCGGACCACGCCCGCCGGGTCCTCGTCGTCGCCGAGATGGTGCAGGACGGCCACCAGGAGCAGGCCGACCGGGCGGGTGAGGTCGACGAGTTCGCGCAACTCCGGGCGGGCCAGCACGTCGGCCGGATCGCGCAGGTCGGCGGTCACCACGCGGGTGCGGTGATTGTCCGCGAGCAGCGCCCGCCCGTGTGCGAGCACGATCGGATCGTTGTCCACGTAGACGACGGCCGCGTCGGGGTTCACCTCCTGGGCGACCTCGTGCGTGTTCTGCACGGTCGGCAGGCCCGATCCCAGGTCGACGAACTGGTCGATGCCCTGGGCCGCGAGGTAGCGCACGCCCCGGGCCAGGATGTGCCGGTTGTGCCAGGCGCCCTCGTTGGACAGGTTCGCGAGCGCCTCGTCGGCGATCCTGCGGTCGACCGCGAAGTTGTTCTTGCCACCCAGAATGGCGTCGTAGACCCGCGCGACGCTGGGTACGGTGACGTCGATCCCGGTCGGCGCCCAGTCCTCGGGCGACTCCCCCTCCGGCAGGGCGTCGAAGCCCCACTCGTCCTGCTCCCGCTCGACCACGGCTGCTCCTCGTCGATGTCTCGCGCGCTCACCCATGGCGTCGTACGGGCGTACGGAGCCTATCCGAGTCCCTCCCTCAGCGACCGGCAACTTCCGTAACACGTGCGGGGATCGGCGCCGGCCGGGTGGGGCCGCGCGGCGCCGGGCGACCGGACCGGGTGGCGTCTGCGGAGGCATCCGCACACGCCGACGGCCACCGCCCGGAACGGGGAGCGGTGGCCGTCGGCGTGAGGTACCGGGAGCGCGGGTGCGTCAGTCCATCCGGACGATGGCCGCGACCGGACCGCCGCCCGAGGGGCCCTGGTGCACGGCGGCGACCGAGACGAACACGGCCGGGTCGCCGGTGACGGCCGCGGTCACGCCGCCGACGGTGGCCTTGATCTGCCGGTGCCAGTGCACGTCCGAGTCGTCCAGCATGATGTTGCGCCGGCCGCGCACGCTGCCGCTGGGGTCGGCCTCGCACTTGAGGAACACGTTGACCAGGCGGTCGCCGAGGTCGGAGGTGTGCGGACGCTCCGGCAGGTCGATCCCGGCCGAGCGGATCGCCGACCAGATGCCGTCCGCGTCGAGCGCGTCCTTCATCACGCCGTGACCGACCCGGAACGGGCCGCCGACGCCGCGCACGTTGCCGACCACCACGATCTGCGCGCAGTCGAGTTCCACGCCGGAGGAGCAGGACGCCACCGACGAGTACAGCGAGAGGTCGCGGTGGATCTGCTCGGCCGTCGGCAGGTCGATCTCGCCCAGCGCGACGGCGATGCCCAGCGCGGTGGTCGAGTTGGAGACGTCCATGGACTTGAGGGTGTCCTCGGTCCATACGTCGAACCCGCGCGACTTGGCGTCATTGATCGTGTCCAGGACCAGGAGCGGGGTCTTGGTCTGTACGTAGTGCACGTCGGCGGGGTCGGTGATGCCCGCGACGGCCATCGCCGCACGCACGCCGGCGGCGACCTTCTCCACCATCGGCACCCGGCCGATGTCCTCGGGCAGGATCGTCTCGCTCATCGCCACGCCGACCGAAACGCGCGGCTCGTCGGTGGGCTCGTACCGGTTCTCCGGCGCGTAGGCGAAGACGGTCGCGTGGGGGGAGATCACGCCGTCGGTGCCGCCGGACCAGACCAGCGGCACCTTGCCGGCCTCCTCGACCGAACGCTTGCCCTTGGCGACCAGCACCTCGCGGAAGGCGCGGTCGGCCAGGATGCGGGTGTAGTCGTTGACCCCGCCGTTGCCCTCGGTCTTGCCGATGACGGCGAGCACGTCGTCCGCGGCGAACACGCCGTCGTCGATCAGCTTGGCCAATCCGGACGCGTCGGTGACGCTCTCGATGGCGACCTTGTGAACCTCGATCGGCCTGGGCACTCGTTCCACCTCGTTCATTGGAGTTCGCTGAATTACCGATACTGACCGATATCGCGACCGTTGCGGTCGCTTCGGACGCTTTGGCTGCGCCGGACGCGTCGCCCGTCGCGCACACCCGCGCGGCACACGCCCACGCGTCGGGGGGTCGGGGCGCTACCCGGCGTCCGCCGCCACGGCCGGGGCCGCCGCCGCGATCGCTTCGACCGCCGCGACCGGGTTCGCCTCCACCACCGTGCCCGCCTCGCCGGCGACCGCGGCGGTGATCCGGTCCAGGGACGTGATCACCGAGCGTCGGCCGCCCGCCTCGACGAAGCGCACCGCCGCCTCGACCTTGGGTCCCATGCTGCCACCGGCGAACTGCCCGGCCGCGGCGTGCCCGCGCAGCTCTTCCGGGGTGACCCGGCCCAGCTCGCGCTGGTTCGCGGTGCCGTAGTCGAGCATCGCGTTGGGTACGTCGGTGGCGATCACCAGCACGTCCGCGTCGACCGACGCGGCGAGCAGGGCCGCGGTGAGGTCCTTGTCCAGGACCGCCTCCACGCCGCGCTCGGCGCCGTCCGCGTCGCGCACCACCGGGATGCCGCCGCCACCGGCCGCGACCGTGGTGAAGCCCGCCGCGACCAGGGTGCGGATGGCCGGCGCGTCGACCACCTCCAGCGGATTCGGCGAGGGGACCACCCGACGCCAGCCCTTGGCGCCCCGGTCCTCCCAGTGTTGGCCGAGCGCGACGAAGCGCTCCGCCTCGGCCTGCGGCAGATGCCGGCCGACCGGCTTGGTGGGGTGCTCGAACGCCGGGTCGGCGGGGTCCACGAGGGTCCGGGTGACCACGGCCGCCACCCGGGCCGGCTGCCCGCGGCGCCGCAGCGCGGCCTCCAGGGCGGAGACGACGGTGAAGCCGAGGGTGCCCTGCGTCTGCGCGCCGCACCAGTCCAGGGTCACCGGAGGCACGACGTGCGCGGTCAACTCGTTCTTGACCAGCAGGTTGCCCACCTGGGGGCCGTTGCCGTGGGTGAGCACGACGTCGACGCCGGAGACGATCAGGTCGGCCACCGCCTCCATCGCCACCGCGACGGCCGCCCGCTGGGCGTCGGGGGTGGCGCTCCCGTCCGGCCCCGTCATGGCGTTGCCGCCGAGGGCGATGAGCACTCTCCCGGTGCCGTTCGCGCTCCGGGTGCCGTTCGCGGTGCGGGGAGTTGTCATGTGTCGAACTCTCCTGTCCTGTCGTACGCGGGAGTCCCGATGCACCCGTCGCGGTTCGGCCCGTTGGGCCGTCGTCCGTCCGGGAATTGGGACTCTAGGTGGGGAACCGGGTCGATGGCTTGAGAGTCATTTGACTACAAACACCGATCGATCTGGCAGAAATTGCCGAGTGGCGCGCGCCCGGGTTCGGGGGTCCACGCCGGGCGCGCGCCGGTTTCAGCAGCCGAGGCGGGCGTACCGCTCCAGCCGCGCCGCGCGGCGTTCCTCGGTCGGTCGGCGCAGCAGGCCGACCAGTTCGTACTCCAGGACCTGCGCGAGCCGGGCCAGGAACGCCATCGGCTCGTCGGCCGCGTCGGGCCGCTCCGCGACGATCCGGTCCACCACGCCGTCGCGCAGCAGGTCGAGCGAGCGGATGCCCTGCGCCGCGGCGATCTCGGCGCCGCGGGTGGGCGTGCGGTAGCGCAGCGCCGAGGCGCCCTCGGGCGGGAGCGGGGACAACCAGCCGTGCTGGGCGCAGAGCACCCGGTCGGCGGGCAGCAGCGCGAGCGCTCCGCCGCCGGCGCCCTGGCCGAGCAGCAGGCACAGGGTCGGCGTCGGCAGGGTGACCAGTTCGGCCAGGCAGCGGGCGATCTCGCCGGCCAGTCCGCCCTCCTCGGCCTCCGGGCTGAGTGCCGCGCCGCCGGTGTCCACGACGCTGACCAGCGGCAGGTCGAGTTCGGCGGCCAGGCGCATGCCGCGGCGGGCCACCCGCAGGCCCGCCGGGCCGAACGGGCCGTGGCTGGACTGGCGGGCGCGGTCCTGGGCGAGCACGACGCAGGGCGCGCCGCCGAACCTGGCCAGCGCGAGCAGCAGGCCGGGGTCGCTCTCCCCCTGGCCGGTGCCGTGCAGGGGCACCACGGCGCTCGCCGCGTGCCGCAGCAGGGCGCGCGCGCCGGGGCGTTCGGGCCGACGGGAGAGTTCGACCGAGGTCCACGCGGGTACGTCCGCCAGGTCCTCGACGGGCAGCGGGGCCACGTCGGGCAGGTTCTCGCGCGGCGCGGTGACGATGTCCAGGACCCGGGCGGCCACGTCGCCGAGCCGGTCGGGCTCGACGACGGCGTCCACCAGGCCGTGCGCGTACAGGTTCTCCGCGACCTGGACACCCTCCGGGAACGGCCGGCCGTACAGCGCCTCGTAGACGCGCGGGCCGAGGAAGCCGATCAGCGCGCCCGGTTCGGCGGCGGTGACGTGGCCGAGCGAGCCCCAGGAGGCGAGTACGCCGCCGGTGGTCGGGCCGCGCAGGTAGACGAGGTAGGGCAGGCCGGCGCTCTTGTGCGCGGCGACGGCGGCGCTGATCCGGACCATCTGGAGGAAGGCGACCGTGCCCTCCTGCATCCGGGTGCCGCCGGAGGTCGGCGAGGCGACCAGGGGCAGGCCCTCGGCGGTGGCGCGTTCGATCGCGGCGACCAGGCGCGAGGACGAGGCGACCCCGATCGACCCGGCCAGGAAGCCGAATTCGCAGGCCACCACGGCCACCCGGCGGCCCCGGATCCGGCCCTCGCCGGTGACCACGGACTCGTCGACGCCGCTCTTGGCCTCGGCGGCGCGCAACTCGTCGCGGTAGCCGGGGTCCAGGCGTTCGGGGCGGTGCGGCGGGGCGTCCCAGCTCGTCCAGGAGTCGGGGTCCAGGACGAGGCGGATGAGGTCGTGCGCGCCGACACGGGGGCGGCGGTGCGGCGGGGCGGGTTCGGCCGTCACCGCTTTTGCCCCCACCGGTTCGGTCCCCACCGGTTCGGCTCCCACCGGTTCGGCCCTCACGCGCGCCGCGCGGCGTGCAGGGCGCGGGCGTCCTCGGCGTCGAGCCAGGCCTGCACGCTGTCCGTGTGCTGGCCGAGCGTCGGCGGGGCGTCGTGCCGCCGACGGCCGTCGTCGCTCGTACCGTCGACACCGTCGAGGCGGATCGGCGGGCCGGGCAGCGTGATCGGGCCGAGGGTGCTGTGCATGACGTCGAGCAGCAGGCCCTGCGACTTCGTCTGGTCCCAGTCGTAGACCCGGTCGATGGTGCGCACCTCGCCGGCCGGGATGCCGGCGGCGGCCAACTCGGGCAGCAGGTCGTCCACGTCGCGCGCGGCGAACGCGGCGTTGATCGCCTCCGCGAGCTCCGCCCGGTTGACCACGCGGTCGGCGTTCACCGCGAACCGGGCGTCGTCCACGGCCAGGCCGACCATCGGGGCGAACCTGGCCCACAACTTCTCGCTGCCCACCGCGACCTGGATGATCGCGTCCTTGCAGCGGTAGGAGCCGTACGGCTGGAGCGAGGGGTGCAGGTTGCCCTGCGCGCGCCCGACCTGGCCGGCCACGGTGTAGTTGGTGCCCTGGAAGGCGTGTACGCCGACGATCGCGGACAGCAGCGAGGTGCGCACGACCCGGCCCAGGCCGGTGCGCTCGCGCTCGTGCAGCGCGGCGACCACGCCGTAGGCGCCGTACATCCCGGCCAGCAGGTCGCCGATCGGTACGCCGATGCGGGTGGGGTCGTCGGGGCCGGGGCCGGTCAGACTCATCAGGCCCGCCTCGCCCTGGGCGATCTGGTCGTAGCCGGGCCGGCCGCCCTGCGGACCGTCGTGGCCGAAGCCGGTGATGGACAACACCACCAGGCGCGGGTTGAGCCGGGTCAGCTCCTCCATCGGGAAGCCGAGCCGGTCGAGCACGCCGGTGCGGAAGTTCTCCACGAGCACGTCGCTGTGCCGGATCAGCCGGGCGAGGGTGGCCCGGCCGTCCTCGGTCTTCAGGTCGAGGACTATCGACTCCTTGTTGCGGTTGCAGGAGAGGAAGTAGGTCGACTCGCGGGCGTCCTCGGCACCGACGAACGGCGGGCCCCAACCCCGGGTGTCGTCGCCGCCGTCGGGGTTCTCCACCTTGATCACCCGGGCGCCCATGTCGCCGAGCATCATCGCGGCGTGCGGGCCGGCGAGGGCGCGGGAGAGGTCGAGCACGACGAGATCGCAGAGCGGTCCGCTCACGTCGAACCCCCCTTTCTGCATGTGTGCGGCGGTGCGCAGTCCGGCGTCGAATGCGTCCAAGCTAGGCGGCTTCGGGGCGCTGCTCGCCGTCAGTTACTGCCCAAGGAATCGCGCTCGCTTGGCAATACTTGGTGTTGGAAGCCCGGTGCGTACTGGGCGTCGTCGGGGGCGAACACCCGTCGGGCGAAGTCCTCGAAGCGGGTCGGCGCCCGACCGAGCAGCATCGCCAGGGTGCGCGGATTGCCGGTCAGGCCGTGCCGGTCGTAGAACGCGAACATCGCGGTCAGCGTGTCCAGGGCGTAGCCGGACAGGCCGCCCGCGCGGGCGTTCTCGCACCACTCGCGCGGGTCGATCCGGCGTGCGGTGACGGGGCGATCCAGTACGGCGGCCAGGTGCGCGGCCATCAGTCGGGGCGTCAGCGCCTCCGGGCCGGCCAGTTCGTACACCGCGTTCTCGTGGCCGCTCTCGCACAACACGACGGCCGCGGCCTGGGCCACGTCACGCAGGTCGACGGCGGCGAACGGGGCGTCCACCCGGTACGGCACCACGTAGTCGCCGATCCGCACGATCGCGTCGCGGGCGTCCAGGATGTTCTGCTGGTACGGCCCGGGCTGCAGCACGGTCACCGCGAGGCCCGACTCGAACAGGGCCTCCTCGACCCGCGCCTTGGCCTCGTGATGCGGCATCGCCCGCAACTGGGGCCGCAACACGGAATGGAACACGAACCGGTCCACCCCGGCCCGCCCGGCGGCGGCGATCACGGCGCGCCCGATGGCCGGTTCGTCCGGGTGCACGTTCGGCGCGATGTGATAGATCGCCTCGCACCCGGCAAGCGCCTCGGCGAGGTCGGCCGGCTCGGTGACGTCGCCCACCACCGCCTCGCTCGCCCCGGCCGCGACCGCCACCGCGACCTGCTCGGGCCGCCGGACCAACGCCCGCACCCGCACCCCACGCTCGGCCAACGCCCAGGTCAACGCCCGCCCGGTCTTCCCCGCGGCCCCGGTAATCACGATCATGCACCCACGCTAGGCAGCGGGGGCACGGGGTTCACGGTGCGCCCTCGCCAACGCGGACCCGGTGAATCGGGCAGAAAGTGCCGAAGCCGGTCCCGAAACGTCCCCGGATCCGGCCGACCGCTCGCGACCACACCCGGAACGCGAGGTGTCCCGCCGGGCCTCGGCTCGGCGGGACACCCCCCTTGCCGCGGGTCGGCTCACACGAGGGTGCGGACCCGGGGCGCGCTTCGGGTCAGGAGGCGCGGTTGCCGCGGCGCTTGCGGAGGATCATGCCGCCGCCGACGAGGGCCGCGGCGGTGGCGAGGAGGCCGCCCACCGCCACGCCGCCGGTGCTGGCGAGCGAGCCGCCGCCACCGCCGCCGGTGGTCGCGGGCGGGGTGGCGGTCGCGGTCGCCGAGGTGGCGGGCGACGAGGACGCGGACGTCGACGGGGTGCCGGTCGGCGGGGCCGTGGTCGGCGTCCCACTGGTGGGCGGTGCCGTCGTCGGGGGTTGGGTGGTGGGCGGTGCCGTGGTCGGCGGGGCGGTCGTGGGCGGCTGGGTGGTGGGCGGAGTGGTGGTCGGCGGGGTCGTCGGCGGCTTCGTGGGCGTCGACTTCGCCGGGCAGGTGTGGGACAGGTTGAACCAGTCCACGCCGCCGCCCTTGACCTGGGCGACCGCCGACGTGAGCTTGGCGCCCGCCGGCGACGCCACGTACGCGTGCTTGTCGCTGGGCGGGCCGAAGGCGGTGACGACCTGCTGGCCACCGGGCGCGAACGTCACGGTCAGCTTGACGAAGGCCGTGCTGTTCCCGGGCAGTACGAAGTGCCAGCCGTCCTGGTCGGTCGGAATCCAGGCCGGGCATCCGCCCTCGTGCGAGACCCCGGGGTCCGTGGCGGACACGGGCGTCTTCTGGTGCAGGTTCACGGTGTACGTGTTGCCGGAGGCGAGCGCGGGCGCCGCGCCGACCGCCACGGCCAGTGACGGTATGGCCAAAACGGCCGCCCAGCGGGCGAGCGTGGAGGACGAAGACATGGTGATACCTCTTGGGCAGGAGTGAATCGCATCCCGGAGGATCACTCGCGTCACCCGAAACGAGAATCGCCGCCGAGACGGTTCGCCGCACTCGCCCGAAGACCGCTTCGTCCCCCCCAGGACCGAAAAAGACCCTCGATGAGGGCAGCCGAGATTCCCACTCCGGCGAGTTCCCCGTCAAGATCGAACTGTCCACAATGGCGGCTGATTTCCGCTTTTGCCACCGGGCTGGGATACAACAATTTCCGCCATCACGACACAGTCGGGATGGTCGGCCCAAGTCGGGATGAACTCATGGTGATCAAGGGGTCGCGGGCCGTCGACGGGGGCGGGGACGGTGGCCGGAAATGGACTTCTCCCGGGGCGACGCTAGGTCGGGTTCGGGCCTCGGGTGGTGAGGAGGTCGCGGGCGGTGAGGGCGGCGCGTAGGGGGCCCTGGCGGTCGGGGGCGTCGGGGCTCACGTGGAGCAGGGATTCGATCAGGGCGAGGCGCTGGTGGACCGATTGCCGGCGGAGGAACAGGACGCCGGCCGTCTCGGTCTTGGAGCAGCCGCAGCGCAGGTACGCCTCGAGGGTGTCCACCAGGCCGGTGCCGCGGGTGGCGTCGGCGGCCAGGAGCGGGCCGAGTTGGTCCTCGACCAGGTCGGCCAGTTCCTCCGGGGGCAGCCCCTCCAGGAGGCGTTCCAGGGCCCAGTCGTCGGCCAGCACGGTTTCGGCGACGCCGGTGGGCCGGATCGGGTACACCCGGCGGGCCAGGCGCAGGGTGTCGCGCGCGGCGCGCAGGCTGTGTCCGACCCGGGCCACGTCCCGCACGAGCGGGCCGAGGGCGGCGGTCGGCTCGTGGCCGGCGGCAGTGGGCAGGCCGAGGCGGGCGGCGAGCTCGGCGATGTGGGTGGGGCGGTCCAGGGCGATCAGGGCGTACGCGCCTCCCGGCCCGTCGCTGACCAGGCCGCGGCCGCCGCACGCGCGCAGTCCCTCGTACAGGGTGGTCACCGCCTGGACCGGGTCGGGCCGACTCAGCGCGATGGCCGCCCACGCGGCGGTCCCGGCCGGGACGAGGCCGCACACCGTCAGCCGAGCGGCCACCTCGCGCGGGGGCAACGCGTCGCCGAGCAGCCCCTCGACGAGCTCCCGCCGCTCTCGGCCCACCCAGCCACCACGGTCGGCGAGCCGCAACAGCGCCGGCGCGAACACCTGCGCCGCGTGCTCGGCCACCTCCCGCGCGATCGCCGCTCCCGCGGTCGACCAGGGGCCTTCGGCGGAGGCGGCACGCGGCGTGCGGGCGCTGCGCGCGGCCCTGGCCGCGGCG
>NZ_BIFH01000017.1:0-209022 GCF_003967355.1 Embleya hyalina
GCCCGGCGAACCCGACCCGACCGCCCACCCGGCCGGCCGCTGCAGGCCGCTTTTTCGCCGGGCGAGGCGCCCGTCTCGTCGGAAGCTCGAACTCTCCGAGCCCCGCACGCCGGCGGCGGGGCATCACCGACTTCGACAGACGTCGCACCGGCCACCCGCAACCACAAGCGCAACCCCCGTCGAAAGCGCCCGGTCCGCCCCGGAGGCCCGCCCGGTGGCGCCCCGGATCACCCGAGTCGCCGAGGTCCTGTCGTCCCCCGGCCTGCTCGTGCGTCGCGGCCAACGGCTAGGCTGGGGGGAGCATCGCGTGTCGGTCGCCGGCTGGGTGAGGCATGGAGGTGCCGGGAGTTGCCTTCGGAGGCATTCCTTGTCTGTCGAGTTGAATCACACCATCGTCCACGCCCGGGACAACCGGGAGTCCGCCGAGTTCTTCGCGGATCTGTTGGGACTCGAAATCTCCGGCGAGTGGGGGCCGTTCGTCGCGGTCGCACTCGGCAACGGCGTCACGCTGGACTTCGCCGCCATTCCGCCGGACAAGATCACCCCTCAGCACTACGCCTTTCTGGTCTCCGAACCGGAGTTCGATGCCGCGTACGCGAAGATCAAGGAGCGCGGGATCGAGCATTACGCCGATCCGCACCGGCAACACCCCGGCACGATCAACCGCAACGACGGCGGCCAAGGCGTGTACTTCATCGATCCGGCGGGCCACTACATGGAGTTGATCACCGTGCCGTACGGCGGTTGGCCCGTGTAGGCACGCCGCCCGGACAACGGTCTCGCCAATGGAGCGCGTTGCGTCGTCCGCACGCTAAAGGCTGCGATGGATATCACGGCGGTTGCCAACAGCCAGTACCCACACGATCAGGTGACCCTGTTCGACCGTATAGACGATCCGATGGTCACCGACTCGGAGACGCCATCGGGCACTGTGCCCCTGGAGGGCCTTGATAGCGGAAGCTGCTGCCACTCGGTGGGTCAGATGTGTAGGCGGGTGGCCAGGCCGTCGAGGATGCAGTCGAGGCCGGTTTCGAACTGCCATTGTGGGTCGTCCTTGTGCCGTGCCGTGCCGATGTAGTGGTGGAAGGCCGGGTAGCGGCCGGTGCGGATGAGCCAGGTCATCTCCGGGGCCATCGACGTGCGCAGGGCGTCGGCGTCACCCGGGGCACCCTGGGCGGCCATCAGGTGCCGCGTCGCGACCTCGGCGGCCGTGCGGCCCTGGACGTATGAGCCGACCGTGTCGACGGCGGCCATCGTCTCGTCGGCGGACAGGCCGGCCTCGGCCAGTGCCCGCATGCCCCACTCGGCCAGCGCCACCCGGTTCGGGGTCGGCGCGACCGCCGCCCGCCCCGAGGGCAGCTGTACCAACCACGGGTGGCGCAGGACCAGTTCGCGCGTGCGCACGGCCAGGCCCCGCAACGTCTCGCGCCACCCCGCGCCCGGCTCCGGCGCGGCCAGTTCGCCGTACGCGCGGTCGACCATCAGCTCCAACAGGTCGTCCTTGCCCGACACATACCGATAGGCCGCCATCGGCGCGACGCCCAACTCGGTCGCCAGCCGCCGCATCGTCACCGCCTCGATGCCCTCCGCGTCGGCGATCCCGACCGCGACCTCCGCGATGCGCTCCGGCGTCAGCACGGTACGCGCGGCCGGCGCCGGGGTGGCCAGCCGTTCCCACAGCGAGGTGCGCGACGCCCCGGCCTCCGCCGGCGCCGGGGTCCGGGTCGGGGGCGATTTCTTCTTCTGGCCGGCCATGACGGCGGGGCTCCTTCCGGGGGCGCGAAAACGGTCTGTTGCGTACAACGTATCAAGAGTAGACGTTGTACACCCTGATGTGTACGTTGTATTTCCGTCGATACGACGTACACCGATACGACGTACACGCACGAGCCGACCGGAGTCCGCATGCCCGCCCCCGCCCCCACCCCCACGCCCCTGCGCCTCGCGATCCTGGTCGGGAGTACCCGCGAGGGCCGCTTCGCCCCCGTCGTCGCCGGCTGGATCCGCGATCGTGCCGCCGCCCGGGACGACCTCGACGTCGATCTCGTCGACCTCGTCGAGACGCCGCTGCCCACCGTGTTCCCGGCCTTCGGGCAGCCCCCCGCGGCCGGCACCGTCGAGTTGCTCGCCGAGGTGTCCCCCCGGCTTGCCGCCGCCGACGCGTTCGTGATCGTCACCCCGGAGTACAACCACAGCTTTCCGGCCGCGCTGAAGAACGCCATCGACTGGCACGGCCCGGAGTGGCACGCCAAGCCGGTCGGCTTCGTGTCCTACGGCGGTCTCTCCGGTGGCCTGCGCGCGGTCGAGCAACTGCGGCTCGTGCTGGCCGAGTTGCACGCCGTCACGGTCCGGGACACGGCCAGCTTCCACGGGCACTGGGACAAGTTCGACGCCGATGGCGACGCCGTCGACCCGGCCGCGAACGCCGCCGCCGACGCCATGCTCGACCGCCTCGTCTGGTGGGCCCACGCCCTGCGCGACGCGAAAGCGGCCCGCCCGTACGCGGCCTGACGCCCCGTCACGCCACCCGAACCACGCCACGCCCGCACCACGCCCCGGGGGTACCCATGCGATCCGACACCGCGCCGCCCGACAAGATCCCCCTCGCCGTCCTCGGCCCGATCCTCGGCATGTTCCTGGGCATGCTCGACGGCACCATCGTCGGCACCGCCCTGCCCACCATCGTCGGCGACCTCGGCGGCCTGGATCGGCTCTCCTGGGTGGTCACCGCCTACCTGCTCGCCGCCGCCGCGACCACGCCCATCTGGGGCAAGCTCGGCGACCTGTACGGCCGCAAGGGCACGTTCATGGCCGCGATCGGCGTCTTCCTGGTCGGCTCGATGGCGTCCGGGCTGGCCCGGGACATGACCGAGCTGATCGTCTTCCGCGCCGTCCAGGGCCTGGGCGCCGGCGGCCTGATGGTCGGCGCGTTCGCCCTGATCGGCGTGCTCGTGCCGCCGCGCCGGAGCGGCCGCGTGCAGTCGCTCTTCGGCGCCGTCATGCCGATCGCCCTGGTCGGCGGGCCCCTGCTCGGCGGTTTCCTGACCGATCACCTGAACTGGCGCTGGGCGTTCTACGTCAACGTCCCCTTCGGCCTCCTGGCGCTCGCCGTCGTCGGCCTCGGCATCCGCGTCGAGCACGTGCGGATCAGGGCCCGGATCGACATCGCCGGCGCCGCCCTGCTCACCACCGGGATCGTCGCGCTCACCCTGCTCGCGGGCTGGGCCGGCACCTCCCACGCCTGGACCTCCCCGCGGGTCCTCGGCCTCGCCGCCCTCACCGTCGTCGCCCTCGCCTGCTTCGTCCCCGTCGAGCGGCGCGCGGCGGAGCCGATCATCCCGCCCCGGCTGTTCGCCGACCGCAACTTCACCCTCGCGCAGGTGCTGGGCTTCCTGGTCGGCGCCGTGATGATGGCCGCGATGAACTACCTCCCGCAATACATGCAGTTCGTCCGGGAGACCTCGCCGACGGCCGGCGGCCTGCTGCTCCTGCCGCTGATGTTCGGCATGCTCGGCGTACAGATCGCCACCGGGCGCCTGATCGCCCACAACGGGCGCTACCGGCTGTACCCGATCCTCGGCGGCGCGGTGATGGTCGTCGGCGCGCTCGCCCTGCTCGGGCTGCGCGTGGACACCCCCACCGCCGTCGCCTCGGCGCTCACTGCGGTGGTCGGCGTCGGCATCGGCTTCGTCATGCAGAGCACCATGCTGATCACCATGAACAGCGCCGACCGCCGCGACCTGGGCGCGGCGAGCGGTACCGCCACGCTGACCCGGACCATCGGCGGCTCGCTCGGCGTCGCGCTGCTCGGCTCGGTGTACGCCCGCCGCCTGGACGGGGAGACCCCCGCGGCCCCGCACGAGCTGCCCGCCGCCGCCCGGGACACCTTCCACACGGCGGTCACCGGCGGCCTGCACGGCGTGGCGATCGGGCTCGCGATCCTGTCCGCGCTCGCGTTCGCGGTGTCCTGGCTGGTCCGCGAGGTCCCGCTGCGCGGCGCGCCCGACGAGCCGGCCGAGCCCGCGTCGGCCGAGCCGGTCGCGGCGTCCGCCGGGGCCCGGGACACGTCGAACTAAGCTTCCGGGCGTGGATACCCCAGAACGCACTTTTCCCTGGTCACCCGGCGCCACCGGGATCGGTTCGATGCCCGGGGGCAACATTCGCGAGACGGTCGAGGCGACCCTCGAACTGCTGCCCGACCTGCCGCACCTGCCGGAGCTGCCGGCGCGCGGACCGGGCGCGGATCTGACCGGGCGCTCGGCCGGGCTGCTGGTCGACCTGTACACGGACGTGCAGCCCTCCGGATGGCGTTTCGTGGACCGCCCGGGGCGCGACCACCGCCGGGCCCGCTCGTATCTGGGCGAGGACCTGGACGCGCTGGAGGAGTTCGCCCAGGGCTACACCGGCCCGCTCAAGGTCCAGGTCGCGGGCCCGTGGACGCTGGCCGCCACGATCGAACTCGGGCACGGCGACAAGGCGTTGGCCGACCCGGGCGCCTGCCGCGACCTGGCCGTCTCGCTCGCCGAGGGCATCCGGCTGCACCTGGCGGAGGTGGCCCGCCGGGTCCCCGGGGCGAGCCTGCTGCTCCAGCTGGACGAGCCGGCGCTGCCCGGGGTGATCGCCGGCGAAGTGCCGACCGCGAGCGGGTTCGGCCGGTTGCGGGCGGTGGACAAGGCGGTGGTCCGGGACACGCTGCGGGACGTGATCGCGGCGGCCGGGGCGCCGACCATCGTGCACTCCTGCGCGCCGGGCATCCCGATCACCCTGCTGCGTCAGGCCGGCGTGGTGGGCGTCTCGCTGGACATGTCGCTCCTTGGCGAGGCCCAGGACGAGTCGATCGGCGAGGCGGTCGAGGCGGGCCTGCGGCTGTTCGCCGGCGTGGTGCCGAGCCTGCCCGCCGAGCCGGCGTCCGCCGAGGCCACGCCCGGTGTGGGAGTGCGGCCACTGTCCGACCCGCCCGGTACCGTCAGGTCTGTCGGAACGTTGTGGAACAGGCTCGGTTTCCCGCCGGAGTCCCTGGTCGAAGCCGTCGTGGTGACCCCCACGTGTGGCCTCGCCGGTGCCTCTCCGGCCTACGCCCGAGCGGCCCTGTCACACAGCGTGGCTGCCGGCCGGGTGCTTCGGGACGACCCCGAGAGCGCCATGCGGTCGTAGACGTACCGCAGTCCGAATTCGAACTGGTGGCGCTGGAGGGCGACGACGTGGCTGGTGCGACGACCGGAGTGGACGAGATCCCGGCCGAGGTGCGCGAACGCGCCGCGACGCTCGCCCGTGAGCTGGAGGAGCACCGCTTCCGCTACTACGTGAAGGACGCGCCGGTCGTCAGCGACGGCGAGTTCGACGCGCTGATGCGGGAGCTGGAGGCGATCGAGGAGGAGTATCCGGCGCTGCGCACGCCGGACTCGCCGACCCAGAAGGTGGGCGGGACCTACTCGACCGACTTCGCCTCGGTCGACCACCTGGAGCGCCTGCTCAGCCTCGACAACGCGATGAACGAGGAAGAGCTGGACGAGTGGGACGACCGCCTGGTCCGCGAGCTGGGCACGGGGACGTTCCACTACCTGTGCGAGCTCAAGATCGACGGACTCGCGATCAACCTCCTGTACGAGAACGGCCACCTGGTTCGGGCGTTGACGCGCGGAGACGGCCGCACCGGCGAGGACGTCACGCCGAACATCCGCACCATCGCCGAGATCCCGTCCCGGCTGCGTGACGACGGCGGGCACGACGTACCCGAACTGGTGGAGATCCGGGGCGAGGTCTTCTTCCCGATCGAGAAGTTCGACGAGCTCAACGAGCGCCTGGTGGCGGCCGGCGAGAAGCCGTTCGCCAACCCCCGCAACGCCGCCGCCGGATCGTTGCGGCAGAAGGACCCGCGGGTGACCGCGTCGCGCCCGCTGCACATGATCGTGCACGGCATCGGTGCCCGGCGGGGCTTCGAGATCGACTGCCAGTCGCACGCGTACGAGCGCCTGCACGCGTGGGGGCTACCGACCGCGCGGCACAACAAGGTGGTCGACACGATCGAGGAAGTGAAGGAGTTCGTCCGCTACTTCGGCGATCATCGCAACTCGGTCGAGCACGAGATCGACGGCATCGTGATCAAGGTCGACGAGATTCCGATCCAGGGTCGGCTGGGTGCCACCTCCAAGGCGCCGCGCTGGGCGATCGCGTTCAAGTACCCGCCGCAGGAGGTCAACACCAAGCTGCTCGACATCGAGGTGGGCGTCGGGCGCACCGGGCGGGTGACGCCGTTCGCGGTGATGGAGCCGGTCACCGTGGCGGGCTCGGTGGTGGCCCGGGCGACGCTGCACAACCAGCAGGTGGTCAAGGCCAAGGGCGTACTGATCGGCGACACGATCGTGCTGCGCAAGGCCGGTGACGTGATCCCCGAGATCCTGGGCCCGGTGGCCGATCTGCGCGACGGCGGCGAGCGCGAGTTCGTGATGCCCACCACGTGCCCCGAGTGCGGGACCGAGCTGCGCGCGATGAAGGAGGGCGACATCGACCTGCGCTGTCCGAACGCGCGGTCGTGTCCGGCCCAGTTGCGTGAGCGGATCTTCTACCTCGCGGGCCGCAAGGCGTTCGACATCGAGGCGCTCGGCTACGAGACGGCGGCGGCGCTGACCCGACCCGCCGCGGGGCCGTCCGTGCTGGCCACCGAGGCCGACCTGTTCGACCTGACCGCCGAGCAACTGCGCGACGTGCAGATGTGGCGCAAGGTCAACCGCAAGGGCGCCGCCGAGGACGAGAAGGAACTCGTCCCCTACTTCTGGTCGAAGGCCACCTACGACAAGGAGGGCAACGTCAAGAAGCCCTCCGAGCCGAAGGCCAACACGCTCAAGCTGATCGAACAGTTGGAGAAGGCCAAGACCCAACCGCTGTGGCGCGTCCTCACCGCGCTGTGCATCCGCCACGTCAGCGACACCACCGCCCGCGCGATCACCGGCGGCTTCCACGACCTCGACCGGCTCGGCGCCGCGTCCGAGGAGGAGATCGCGGCGGTCGACGGCGTCGGCCCGATCATCGCCGGCGCGGTGGTCGAATGGTTCGCCGAGGACTGGCACCGCGAGATCGTGGACAAGTGGCGCACCGCCGGTGTCCGGCTCGCCGAGGAGGGGGCCGACGAGGAGAAGCCCCCCGGCCTGCTTGACGGGATTGTGACGGTCGTCACCGGGACACTCGCCGGCTACACCCGGGACAGCTCCAAGGAGGCCCTGGAGCAGCGCGGCGCCAAGGTGACGGGATCGGTCTCGAAGAAGACCGACTTCGTCGTCGTGGGCGACAATCCGGGCTCCAAATACGACAAGGCAGTGCAACTGGGCCTGCCGATCCTGGACGACGAGGGCTTCGCGGTTCTGCTCGCCGACGGGGCGGAGGCGGCCCTCGCCTGGGTGGCCGAGCGCGCCGGCTGATAACCCTCCCCAGCCGTGCCGGAACGACCTACCCTGGGCACGAGCTTGCCCCACCCGGGGGGCTCGGTGCCCCACAGGCGTACCCGTCCCGGCGCCCGGGATGCCGCCCGACGAGGCCGCAGGGAGCAGGCGCATGGGTCGGATCGGCAGGACGGACCTGTCGCGACTGGCACGACCGCGCGCGTTCTTCATCCACACCGGGATCGTCGCGCTGGCGGGCGTGCTCGCGCTCGTCGTCCCGGCCACGACGGACCTGATCGACGGCCGCAGTCCGGTCCCGGCGACCCCGGGCGTGTGGATCATGCTCGCCCTGGTGTCGCTCGACGGGGTCTACACGGCGATGACGCGCCGGGGGTTGTACATCCCCGGCGCGATGCCGTCGATCGCCATCACGTTCGGTCTGCTGCTCGTGCACGGGTGGCAGGTGGCCGCGCTGTGGCAGGCCGTTCCGGTCCTGGTGTCCGGGCTGCTCCGGGGTGATTCGTGGTGGCGGATCGGCTACACCGTGGGCCATTACGTGCTGGGCTTCCTGGCCGCCGACGCGGTGCTCGGGGTGTTCGGGATGGATCCGGGGCCGGACTCCGCCCGGGCGCTGCACGTGGTCGACTTCCCCGTCGTCGCGCTGGCCGGCCTGGCGATGTCGGCCGTGTCGCAGACCTCGGGCTGGTTGACCAGGGCGAATTGGCGCGGGGTCAGCGTGCTCACCCTGGCCCGCGCGGAGATCCGGGCACGCGCCGTCTCGCACGGCGCGCTGATCGGGCTGTCCCCGCTGATCGCCGTCATCTGCGCCGAACAACCGTGGCTGCTCCCGCTGTTCGTGGTCCCGCTGCACACCCTCTACCGCAGCACCATGGTCCGCTTCGATCGCGAGCAGGAGTCGCGGCACGACGCGCTCACCGGGCTGCCGAATCGGCGGCTGCTGCTCGAACGCGGCGAGGAGGCGCTGGGTCGGGTCGGCGGTCGTGGTGGGCGGGTCGCCCTGTTGTTGCTCGACCTGCACCGGTTCCACGAGGTCAACGACACGCTCGGGCACGTCGCCGGCGATCGGCTGCTCCAGCAGGTCGGCGCGCGACTGGCCACGCTCGTGCGTCCCGGGGACACGGTGGCCCGGCTCGGCGGCGACGAATTCGCGCTGTTGTTACCGGGGTTGGACATGGGCACCGACCGGCTGACCGCGCAGGAGGTGGTCCTGGGGCTGGCCCATCGCATCGTCGACCGGCTCGGCGAGCCGTTCGATCTGGACGAGTTGACCCTGGACGTGGAGGCCAGCGTCGGCGTGGCGATCTTCCCCGACCACGCCTCCGACGTGCTCGGATTGTTGCAATTCGCCGATGTGGCCATGTACTTGGCCAAACGCTCGCGCAGTGGGGTGGAACTGTACGACGACACGCGCGACGTGAACACGCGGGACAAGCTGCTGTTGCTCGGCGACCTGCGGCGGGCCTTGGACAACCACGAGGTCGAGCTGCATTATCAGCCGAAGATTCGGCTCGCGGACGGGCGGGTGGACGGCTGCGAGGCGCTGGTGCGGTGGCGGCATCCGACCAGGGGGCAGGTCTCCCCCGAGGAGTTCGTGCTGCTCGCGGAGCAGACCGGCCTGATGCCCCGGCTCACCCGCTACGTGGTGGACGTCGCGCTCGACCAGGTCGCGCGCTGGCATGTGGAGGGCATCGACGTCACGGTCGCGGTGAACATCTCCGCGCGCGACATCCACGTGCCCTCGTTCGCCGACTCGGTGGCCGCCGGATTACGCGAACACGACGTCGCGGCGGGGGCGTTACAGCTGGAGATCACCGAGCGGGTGCTCCTGGAGGAGCCGCAGCGCGCGGCGGAGTCGCTGGACGCGCTGCGCCGGTTGGGCGTGCGGTTGTCGCTCGACGACTTCGGGACCGGCTACTCCTCGCTCGTACATCTCCGGCACATCCCGGTCAGCGAGATCAAGATCGACCGCTCGTTCGTGGCCCGGCTGACGATGAACGAGGAGGACGCGGCGATCGTCTGCTCGATCGTGCAGCTGGCCCACTCGCTGGGCCTGCGGGTGGTCGCCGAGGGCGTCGAGGACGAGGCCACCTACCAGCGCCTGCGCGAACTGGGCTGCGACGCGGCCCAGGGCTGGCTGATGTCCAAGGCGCTGCCCCGCGACGAGGCCACCGCCTGGCTGCTCCGCCACGGCGCGGGCGGCCACGCGACCCCGGCCGCCCCGACGGAGCTCCACCACCACCGCCGCGCGGACGTGAGCTGAGCGCACACCCGGGCCGACGGCGGGGAGGCCGGAGCGGTTCCGGATGGGCCGGCCGCTTTCGGCCAGCGTGGTGTGTGTGGGCGGGGGCTTTCAGGCGGGCTCGGCCGTGTCGCGGTCCGGGAGTTCGGCGCCGGCGCGGTCGGATCGGCTTGCCTCGACGCAGAATTCGTTGCCGGCCGGGTCGGCGCAGACGACCCACCCTCGGCCGTTGGGCTTGCGCATGTCGGCGACGATCGTCGCGCCCAGGGCCAGGACGCGCTCCAGTTCCTCCTCGCGGGTGGTGTCCGGCTCCAGGTCGAGGTGGACCCGGTTCTTGCCGGCCTTGGCGTCCGGCACCCGGACGAACAGCAACATCGGCCGGCCGTCGCCGGCGATCACGGCCGCCTCCGGGTCGCCGGGGAAGTCGTCGGGGCCCAGCGGGAGTTCGAGCACCCGGCTCCAGAACAGGGCCAGGTCGTACGGCTCGTGCGGCGCCGCGCAGTCGATGGTGATGTGTCGGACGGTGGAACCCACGCGGTGTCTCCCGAAGTGCTGCGGCGGTGCTACAGGGCCCGTCATTGTCCACTTCCGCCCGGGAGTTCGACAACGGGTACGGGATCGACGCCTGTCCGCCGAATTCCGGCGAATTCCGCCGACTTCCGGCGAGGATCGACAACTTTCGGGCGCACATTCGCAACTTTCGCCGCTCGTGCGGCCTCGGCACAGGCCGGCATCGTGGTTGCTCCGGCGCGGATGTACCCCGTGATCGACTACATCCGCGCCCGGTGCCCAGCGCCGTGTCCGGAGGGGGTTCACCGGTACCGGCCGGCTCGGCCTCCGCCGCCGGGGTGGCGGCGACACCGAGCGGGCGCCGGCGCGATCCCCGGGCCTCATCCCCCGGCCCGGGGATTCCTGCCGGCCCGCCGAAGCTCCGGCTACGCCGTGGCGTCGATCGTCGCCGAGCCGATCACGCGCGTCCCGGCGTACAGCACCACGGCCTGCCCCCGGGCGATGCCGCGGATCGGCTCCGCCAACCGCACCCGGACCTCCCCGTCGACCACCTCGGCGACCGCCGCCGTCTCGTCGCCGTGCGCCCGGACCTGGGCGGTGCAGTCCACCTCGCCCGCCGGGGCCGGACCGCACCACCTCGGGCGGATGCCGACCAGCCGGTCCACGTCCAGCGCCTCGACCGGGCCGACCGTGACCGTGTTGTTCACGGGCGAGATGTCCAGCACGTAGCGCGGCTTGCCGTCGGCCGCCGGGTGCCCGATGCGCAGGCCCTTGCGCTGGCCGATCGTGTACGCGTAGGCGCCGTCGTGCTCGCCGAGCTTGGTACCGCTCGCGTCCACGATGTCGCCGCGCTCGGTGCCCAGATGCTTCGCGAGGAAGCCCTGGGTGTCCCCGTCGGCGATGAAGCAGATGTCGTGGCTGTCCGGCTTCTTCGCCACCGCCAGGTCGCGCCGCTCCGCCTCCAGGCGCACGTCGCCCTTGGTGTCGCCGCCGAGCGGGAACATCGCGTGCGCGAGCTGGTCGGAGTCGAGCACGCCGAGCACGTACGACTGGTCCTTGCCCATGTCGACCGAGCGGTGCAGCTCGCGCGAGCCGTCGGGGTGCTCCACGATCCGCGCGTAGTGCCCGGTGCACACCGCGTCGAAGCCGAGCCCGAGCGCCTTGTCCAACAGCGCGGCGAACTTGATCTTCTCGTTGCAGCGCAGACACGGGTTCGGGGTGCGTCCGGCCTTGTACTCGGCCACGAAGTCGTCCATGACGTCCTCGCGGAAACGCTCGGCCATGTCCCACACGTAGAAGGGGATGCCGATCACGTCGGCGGCCCGCCGCGCGTCCCGGGAGTCCTCGATCGTGCAGCAGCCCCGGGCGCCCTCGCGCAGCGTCGCGGGTTTCGCCGAGAGCGCGAGGTGGACACCGACCACGTCGTGTCCGGCCTCGACCGCTCGCGCGGCGGCAACGGCGGAGTCGACCCCGCCGGACATGGCGGCGAGCACCCGGAGGCGGCGGCCGTTGGCGGGAGGAAGCATGTGATCAGACATAGCGCCTCAAGAGTACGTGGTCACCCGTGCGAGCCCCGAGCGGATTACCCCATCCCCCCGGCGCCGCTACCGGCGCGCCGACACCGACCCCGCCGACCGGGCCCGGGTCACCACCGGCAGGATCGCCTCGCCCAGTTCGGCGACCTCCGCCTCGGTCGTGGTGTGCCCGAGGCTGAACCGCAGCGACCCGCGCGCCCGGGCACTGTCCGCGCCCATCGCCAGCAGCACGTGGCTGGGCTGCGCGACCCCCGCCGAGCAGGCCGAGCCGGTCGAGCACTCGATCCCGCGCGCGTCCAGGAGCAGCAGCAGCGAGTCGCCCTCGCAGCCGGGGAAGGAGAAGTGCGCGTTGCCCGGCAGCCGGTGGGCCGGGTCGAGCCGCCGGTCCCCGTTGAGCTGCGCGTCGGGCACCGCGGCCAGGATCCGGCGCACCAGTTCGTCCCGCAGCGCGCCCACCCGCCCCGCGTACTGCGCCTGTTCGCGCACCGACTCCTCGGCCGCGACCGCGAGTGCCGCGATCGAGGCGGTGTCCAGCGTGCCCGAGCGCACGTCGCGCTCCTGGCCGCCGCCGTGCAGCACCGGCACCGGGGTGATGCCGCGCCCGAGCACGAGCGCCCCGCAGTTGCCCGGGCCGCCGAGCTTGTGCCCGGTCACCGTCATCGCGTCCAGGCCGGTCGCCGAGAAGTCGACCGGGATCTGACCGACCGCCTGGACCGCGTCGGAGTGGAAGGGGATGCCGAACTCGTGCGCGATCTCGACCAGCTCGGCGATCGGCTCGACCGTGCCGACCTCGTTGTTGGCCCACATCACCGACACCAGTGCCACCGACGCCGGGTCGCGCTCGATCGCGGCGCGCAACGTGTCGGGTTGCACCCGCCCGTCGGTGTCCACGTCCAGCCACTCGACCACCGCGCCCTCGGCGGACTCCAGCCACAGCACGGGGTCGAGCACGGCGTGGTGCTCGACCGGGCTGACCAGTATCCGCCGCCGGGCCGGGTCGTCCGCGACCCGCGACCAGTAGATCCCCTTGATCGCGAGGTTGTCGGCCTCGGTCCCACCGGCGGTGAAGACGATCTCGCTCGGCCGCGCGCCCAGCGCATGGGCCAGCGACTCGCGGGACTCCTCCACCGTGCGGCGCGCGCGTCGCCCGGACGCGTGCAACGAGGACGGGTTCCCGAGTTGGGCAAGCTGTACGGTCATCGCCCGGATTGCCGAAAGGCGCATCGGGGTGGTCGCCGCGTGATCGAAGTAGGCCATCGCACTGCGAAGCTTAGTCGGGTACGCGCGGGCGCCGGCGGGGGCGGCCGTACACCCGTCCGTAGCGCGGTCCTCCGGGCAGGAATCGATCGAGCCACAGGCGCATGGAAAGCACCGACGCGGTCGCGTACGCCACGAGGCGCCGGAGCGGGCCCCTGTCCTTCGGATCGGGTTCGGTCGACCGGTGGTCGTAGGTCAACGGCTGCTGGATCTCCCACACATCCTGGTGCAACGCGTACCGGGGCGTGTTGGGCACGGTCCACTCCTACGAGTGGCCGGGTCGGCCTCGGCGGCGCGGCCCGCGCCGGCCGCGACCGGCGGGACGCCCCGGGTCACTGCTCCTCGGCGCTGGTGCCGGAGTTGCGGCGCCACGCGCGTGGCGCCCGCCAGCCGCGCCGGAGCGCGAGCACACGAAGCAGGAAGGCGAAGGTGACCGCCGCGGTCGCGGTGACCGGGCCGAACAGGTCGAACTCGATCAGCGCGGCGGTGATGCCGGCGCCGAGCAGCGCGGGGAAGGTGTAGATCTCCTTGTCCCAGCGCAGCAGCGTGGGTACTTCCCGGGCCAGTACGTCGCGCAGCGCGCCGCCGCCGACGGCGGTGGTCACCCCGAGGGCGGCGGCCGGTATCGGATTGAGGCCGTACGCGTACGCCTTCGCGGTGCCGGTCACGCAGAACAGGCCGAGGCCGACGGCGTCCAGCACGTCGATCGCCGACATGATCCGCTCGACCTGGGGATGCAGGAAGAAGACCAGTACGGCGGCGAGCAGCGGGGTGGTGAAGTAGCCGAGGTCGGTGAAGGCCGCGGGCGGGACCGCGCCGATCATCACGTCCCGTATCACCCCGCCGCCGAGGGCGGTGACCTCGGCGAGCAGGGTGATACCGATGACGTCGAAGTTCTTCCGTACGGCCATCAGCGCGCCGGCCGCCGCGAAGACGAAGATGCCGAGCAGGTCGAGGACCTGCTGAAGCTGATGGTGGAAGATCTCGGGCGGCACCTCGGGCGACATAACGGATGTTCTACACCGCCGGGCTCGGCCCGATACTCATGGGGCGGGTGTGGGCGGTGTGTCCTTCCCGGGCGCCTCGTCGGGGGCCTTCGGGGAGGCCGCGGCGGGAGTCTCGGCGGGGCTGTCCGTCGAGGACTCGGCAACGGGTTCCGCAGCACCGTCCGCAGAGGTCTCGGCGGGAGCCTCGGCGGAGGTCTCCGCGACGGCCTCGGCGCCCTCCCCCGCGGCGACCGCGTCGGCCGGCGCCGGCTTCGCCAAAAGCACCGCCTCGCCCGCGCCGTCCTCCGTCGGCATGTTCTCCGGGAAGTGACAGGCCACCTGGTGCCGCGTGGTCAGCTCGGCCAGTGGCGGCTCCTGGGTCTTGCAGATGTCCTGCGCCTTCCAGCACCGGGTGTGGAAGCGGCACGCCGGCGGCGGGTCCATCGGGCTCGGTACGTCGCCCTTGAGCAGGATCCGGTCCCGGCTCTCGCGCCGGGCCGGGTCCGGCACGGGCACCGCCGACATCAGCGCCACCGTGTACGGGTGCTTCGGCGAGCTGTACAGATCCTCGCGGTCGGCGATCTCGACGATCTTGCCGAGGTACATCACCGCCACCCGGTCGCTGGTGTGCCGCACCACCGACAGGTCGTGCGCGATGATCAGGTAGGTCAGCCCGAACTCGCTCTGCAGGTCGTCGAGCAGGTTGACCACCTGCGCCTGGATCGACACGTCCAGCGCGGAGACCGGCTCGTCGGCGACCACCAGCTTGGGCCGCAGCGCGAGCGCGCGGGCGATGCCGATCCGCTGCCGCTGGCCGCCGGAGAACTCGTGCGGGTAGCGATTGTAGTGCTCGGGGCTGAGCCCGACCAGTTCCAGCAGCTCCTGGACGGCCTTCTTGACGCCGCCCTCGGGGGTGACCTTCTGCAACCGGAACGGCAGCCCGACGATGGTGCCGACGGTGTGCCTCGGGTTCAGCGAGGACTGCGGGTCCTGGAAGATCATCTGGAAGTCGCGTCGCAGCGGCCGCAGTTGCCCTCGGGACAGCCGGGTGAGGTCGCGCCCGCCGAACTCGATGGTGCCCTCGCTGGGCTCCAACAGGCGCATCACCATGCGTCCGGTGGTGGACTTGCCACAGCCGGACTCGCCGACCAGGCCCAGCGTCTCGCCCTCGCGGATGTCGAAGTCGAGCCCGTCCACCGCCTTGACCGTGCCGGCCCGGCGCCGGGTCATCCCGGAGCGGATCGGAAAGTGTTTGCGCAGCCCGCGCACGCGCACCAGCACGTCTCCCGGCTCGCGTCGGGACGCGGCCTCCGGCTCGCCGGCCTGCGCAACGTTCACGTCGTCTCCCGCTCGGGCGCCCTCGGTCACTTCCGCGTTCCCGTTCCCGTTTCCATCCTGGTGACCAGTCACGTGCCCATCCGCTTTCCCGTTCGCCGTCCCGCTCACAGCCGCGGCCTGATGTCCTCGGTCCAGATCCGCTCGCGCTCCCCGGGATCGAGGTGACACGCGGTGCGGTGGCCCGGTTCGATCTCGAGCAGTTGCGGGACCTCGGTCTTCTCCCGCCCGTCGTTGCGGTCCGCGTACGGGCAGCGGGTGCGGAACGCACAGCCGGAGGGCAGCGAGATCAGGCTCGGCGGACTGCCCTTGATCGGCATCAGCCGTTCCTGGCGCGCCCGGTCGAGCCGGGTCAGCGAGCCCAGCAGGCCCCAGGTGTACGGGTGTCGGGGCTGTTCGAACAGGGTGCGCGCGGGGCCGTGCTCGACCGCCCGACCGGCGTACATCACCAGGACGTCGTCGGCGAGTTCGGCGACCACGCCCAGGTCGTGCGTGATCATCACCACGGCGGAGTTGAACTCCGCCTGCAGGTCCCGGATCAGGTCCAGTATCTGGGCCTGGACGGTGACGTCCAGAGCGGTGGTCGGCTCGTCCGCGATCAGCAGTTCGGGGTCGCAGCTGAGCGCCATCGCGATCATCGCGCGCTGGCGCATGCCGCCGGAGAACTGGTGCGGATAGTCGTCCACCCGCCGGTCCGGACGCGGGATGCCGACCCGCCCGAGCAGGTCGATCGCGTGCGCGCGGGCCTGCTTGGCGCTCACCTCGTTGTGCACCTGGTAGGCCTCGATGATCTGGTGGCCCACCGTGTAGAACGGGTGCATCGAGGACATCGGGTCCTGGAAGATCATCGCCATCCGGCGACCGCGCATCAACCGGACCTCTTCGGCGGTGGAGCGCACCAACTCCTTGCCGTCCAGCCAGATCTCGCCGCCGATCCGGGCGCTGGTGCCGCCGTGCAGGCCCATCACGGCCAGCGAGGTCACGCTCTTCCCGGAGCCGGACTCGCCGACGATGCCGAGCGTTCGGCCGCGTTGGAGCGCGAAGTTCACCCCGTCGACGCTGCGCACCAGGCCGTCGTCGGTGGGGAAGTGCACGGTGAGATCGCGTACTTCGAGGAAGTTCTCCGGCTCGGGCGGGGGCCCGGCCGGGGCGAGCTTGGGCAGTTCGGCCGCGGTGTCCCGCTTGCGGCGCGGTAGCAGTCGGGGCATCAGGTCCTCACCCGGGGATCGACGACCGCGTAGAGCAGGTCCACGACGAGGTTGGCCAGGATCACGAAGATGGCGGCGATCATCGTCACGCCGAGCACTTCGGGCAGATCCTGCTGTCCGATCGCCTCGACGGCGAACTTGCCGACGCCGTTGAGGGAATAGACCTGTTCGGTCAGGATCGCGCCGCCCAGCAGCAGTCCGACGTCCATGCCGAAGATGGTCAGGATCGGGGTCAGCGCGGCGCGCAGCCCGTGTTTGACGATGACGTCGCGTTCGCGCAGGCCCTTGGCCCGCGCGGTGCGGATGTAGTCCTCGCTCATCGTCTCGAGCATGCCCGCCCGGGTGAGTCGGGCGTACAACGCCGCGTACAGGAACGCCAGGGTCAGCCAGGGCAACACCAGGTTCCAGGCCCAACTCGCCGGATTGTCCAGGAACGGCACATAGTGCACGCCCTTGAAGATCGGCCATTGATAACTGAACAACGCCAGTGCCACCAGGCCGGTGAAGAACGGCGGCAGCGAGACGCCCGCCAGCGCGAAGCCCATCGAGAACCGGTCCCACAGGCTGCCGCGTTTGAGCGCCGAGATCACCCCGATCGACACCCCGGCGAGCAGCCAGATCACCGCGGCTCCCGCGGCCAGCGAGAGGGTGACCGGGATGCGGTCCTGCAGCCGTGGCCACACTTCCAGGTTGTTGCGGAAGGAGAAGCCCAGGCACGGCGGCGCACAGTGCACCTTGCGGACACCGGTGTCGTAGTCCTTGCCGGCGACGATGCCCTTGACGAACCTTCCGTACTGGACGGGTACCGACTTGTCCAGGCCGAGGCTGTGCTTGACCTGTTCGATCGCGGCCGGGGTGGGCGACTTGCCGACGTAGCGCGCGGCGAGTTGGTCGCTTGTGGCGCCTCCCAGACGCGGAATCAGGAAGAAGATGGCGAAGACCGCCATGGTGACGATCAACAGGAGCACCACCGCTCCCGCCAGCCGCCTGAGCAGATAGAAAATCATGAGCCGGCGACCCGGTCCGGTGCGGGGAGCGGGATCACCGCTCCCCGCACCGGAACTGACGGGCCTTCACCTCTCCTTCGGGCTACTGACCTCGTCGCAGGCTTACTGGATACCGATGTTGAGGTAGTCGTACATCCCGGAGTACGCGGGCGTGACGACCAGGTTGGTCACGTTCGACGGGCGGTACAGCAGCGACTTGGTCCAGCCGAACGGGACGATCACCGCCGACTCCATCACCTTCTGGTCCAGCTGCTGCCAGATGGCCGCGCTCTGCGCCGGGTCGATGGTCCGGGTGGCCTGGTCGATCAGACCGTTGACCGCCGGGTCGTTCAGCTCGGACAGGTTCGTGCCACCGGCGGGCTTGATCGCCCGGCCGTCCACGATCTGCTGGAAGAAGCCGAACTGGGTGGGGAAGTCGGGACCCCACTGCATGAACATGATGCCGACCTTGTTCTCCGCCACCCACTTCGGGACGCCGGCGAACTGCGAGAAGTAGTCACCCGAGGGGTACTGCCGGATCTCGACCTTGATGCCGACCTTGGCGAGCGCGTTCTGCACCGACGTGGCGCCCGCGACCTCCTTGGGCCGGTTGGCGCGCGCGGTCAGCACGGTGCTGAAGCCGTCCGCCTTGCCGCACTGCTTGAGCTCGTCCTTGGCCTTGGCCACGTCACCGGTGTGCTTGGCCCCGTTGGGGTACATGTCGGTGACCTTGGAGCCGGCCAGCGTCGGCGGCATCAGGTTGGTCGCGATGTCGGAGCCGACCTCGCCACCCTGCGCGCGCTGCAGCTGCGACTTGTTGACCGCGTACTGCACGGCGCGCCGGCAGTGCACGTTGTCGAACGGCGGGGTCTTGGAGCTGACCGCCAGGTAGGCCAGCGCGCCGGAGATCGCGTCGTCCGCGTTGTCGGCGAGCTTCTTGTCCGTGAGGATCTTGTTCTGCGCGGCGGCCTGGACGCCGGTGCCGACCACGTCCAACTGCGCCGTGCCGGCGAAGAGTCGGTTGTCGACGTCGTTCGCGTCCTGCTTCTCGAGCAGTTCGATCCGGTCCGGCAGCGCCTTGCGCAGCGGGTCGGTCGCCTGGTCCCAGTTCGGGTTGCGGACCAGGTTCACCGCCTTGCCGGGCTCGTACTGGCCGTCGACCATGTACGCGCCGGAGGCGATGGGGTGCTTGACGTATTCCTTGCCGGTGTCCTTGGCGGGCGGGACCGGCGCGGTCTGCGGGAGCGCGGCGAGGTAGTTGAAGTCCGCGAACGGCTCCTTCATCTTGAAGACGATGGTGTAGTCGTCCGGCGTCTCGATCGCGTTCAGACCCAGCTTGTCCGGCGCGGAGTCCTTGTACGGGCCCTTGTAGGTGCCGTCGGGGTCCAGGTACTGGGCGAAGTAGCCCGGGCCGTTGGGCAGGATCTCCTTGTCGAAGGTCCGCTCGACGGCGTACTTGACGTCCGACGCCTTGACCTCGGTGCCGTCCTCGTACTTGACGCCCTTGCGCAGGTGGTACGTCCAGGTCTTGCCGCCGTCGTCGGTCTTGCCCACGTCGGTGGCCAGGTCCGGCGCGAACTCGTAGCTCGCGTTGCCCGGGGCGGGCTTGAAGGTGAGCAGCGGACGCGCCATCAGGCGGGAGAAGTTCCACGCCGAGGCGTAGTACATGTCGCCCGGGTCGAGCGAGTCGAACTTGTCCGAGCTGACCAGCTTGAGCGTGCCACCCTTCTTGGTGGACTGGTTGACCACTTCGGTGATCGCCTTGTTGCTCGGGCTGTACTTCTTCGAGCCGCCGCCACCACCGCCACACGCGGTGGCGGCCATCGCGGTGACAGCCACCATGCCGATCAGCGCTTGGGTCCTGCGCCTGCGAGTTACCGGGTGTTTCATCGCTGGTCGTGCCTCCTCGTGGGGACTTGCGGGATATTCAGCGGCTGCGCGGGTCGAGGGCGTCTCGAAGGCCGTCGCCGAGCAGGTTGAACGCGAGCACGGTGATGAAGATCGTGACTCCGGGGACGACCATGAACATCGGCGCGTCCTGGTACCGGGGGGTGGCCGCCGAGAGCATGCCACCCCACGAGGCGGTGGGTTCCTGAACGCCGACCCCCAGGTAGGAAAGGGCGGCCTCGAACAGGATGTTCGTCGGGATCAGCAGCGTGGAGTAGACCAGGATCGGACCCACCAGGTTCGGCAGCAGCTCCTTGAAGATGATGTGCCGGTCGGTGGCCCCGAGGCTGCGCGCCGCCTCGACGAACTCGCGTTCGCGCAGGGAAAGCGTCTGGCCGCGCACGATGCGGGCTATGTACGGCCAGCTGAAGAACCCGATCACGAAGATCAGCACGGTGATGCGGAGCGTGTCGCCGTGGAGGCCGAAGGCCTCGCCCTGGAGGCTGCTGCCGATGGCGATGGCGAACAGCAGCAGCGGGAAGGCCAGGAAGACGTCCATGGCGCGGCTGATCAGCCCGTCGACCCAGCCGCCGAAGTAGCCCGCCACGGTGCCCAGGACGACGCCGAGCACCACGGAGAGCAGGGTGGCGAGGAAGGCCACCAGCATCGAGATGCGGGCGCCGTAGCAGATGCGGGAGAAGATGTCCCGGCCGTTGACCGGCTCCAGACCCAGCGGGTGATCCCAACTCGCGCCGCCGAAGCTGCCGGTGGGGATGTTCAACACCGGGTCGAGCAGGTCGTCGTGGTACTCGGTGGGTCCGCCGCCGATCACGTCGGTGATGAGCGGCGCGAAGATCGCGACGAGCACCATGAAGATGATCACCACGCCACCGGCCATCGCGACCCTGTCGCGGCGGAATCGGGCCCACGCGATCTGACCGAGCGACCGACCCTCGATGCGTGCGCCGGCTGCGTCGGCGATCGCCTCGGGGTGCGCCTCTCGGGCCACACCGGTGGTCTCGATCGGTGCCGTCATGGATCGACCCTCCCCGCTCACGGATGCGACGGCGGCTCGGGATCGCCGCGTCCCGTCGCCATACCCGGCATTGCGATCCCGATGATCTTCGGGATCTGTCGTCCGGGTGAGACTCCTCCGTGACGCGGGTCACGAACAGGGGTGGAGGAATACCTTTACTGAACCGTGATTACGCAGACACGATTCACTGGTTGATCCGCGTAGATCGGTCACGAAATCACAACAAGGCAGCGGTTGATGACGTAACGTCAGTTTTTTGGGGGCATCACTGCCTGTTGCCCCGGCTCGCCACGTTCCGCCGATCTTCGCTCACTGCGCGTGGTGTGTGCCCGCGTCGGCCGCGCGAACCACCGTGCGGGGCGGGCGGCTTCGTCGGGGCAAGTCGATCATCGCCCGTGGCGGGCGGCCTCGTCGAGCATGTCGATGCCGATGAACGGCCGGGTGTGCTCGCGCATCCACGCGGCGATCGGGTCGAAGGGGTCGTCGAGCGCGACCGAGGAGAGCGTCAGACCGGGCGGCGCGGCGGCCGACGCACGGGCCATCGCGTCGCGCATGCGCTGCATCGTGGCGGGCTGATTGTCCGTCAGGCGCAGCCCGATCACGAGGCGTTCGGGACCGACGGTGGGGCGTACCCAGGCCCGGTGGGCGGCGCGCACCACCTGGGTCTGGAACAGTTGACCGCCGAGCAGGGAGTAGAACGCCGGGTCCCACAGGGTGGGTTCGCCGACCTCCAGGGGGCCCGCCATCAGCCGGTCCAGGCCGCCGACGATGCGGCGCAGGTCGAGGTAGGGCACGCCGACGCCGCCGCCCTGGGCGTGCGGATTCAGCCACAGACCCCAGCGGTCGGTGTACAGCGAGGACGCGATCTCGGGGACCGGACAGATCTCGAACGAGCGATCCCAGCCACTGAGACGCAGCTGTTCCTCGGACGTGAACGCCGGGGCGTAGCGCCATCCGGCCACGTCCATGTTCCCGTACTGCGCGTCCGGGCTGCCGGGTTGCCCCTGCCACAACAACATCCATACGGGCGCGCCGATGAGCGCCTGGAGCAACCGCTCGTAGGCGTCGTAGCGCCCGGGGGCCACCTGGCTCAACGCCTGCTCGACCTGGTTCACGACGTCCTCCCCGAACCCCATGTTTTCGACACCGATGCCGGCCGCGGCCGGACGGGCTCAGCGCTGGTCGGCCCGCAGATAGAACGGCTGGGTCCGCTCCAGCATCCAGTCCCCCACAGGATCCTGCGCCACGTCCAGAAGCACCACGTTGACCGGCCACGGGCACGCGGCGCGGCCGAGGGCGCGCTCCAGGGCGCCGATCGCGGCCAGCCGGTCCTCCTCCTGCCAGCGGTCCAGTTCGACGCCGACGAACAGGACCGGCGGATCGGACTCGACCACGCCCAGGCCGCGCCGGGCGCTGAGCACCACGGGAACGTGGATGAACTCGGCGGCGGCGGCGATCAGGAAGTCCATCGGCTCCTGGTCGGGCTCGTACAGCCGCACGCGCGCGCCGCGGCGGCCCGCGC
The DNA here is from genome assembly GCF_003967355.1 of Embleya hyalina. Taxonomy (GTDB): domain Bacteria; phylum Actinomycetota; class Actinomycetes; order Streptomycetales; family Streptomycetaceae; genus Embleya; species Embleya hyalina. Next base: position 21,899 of record NZ_BIFH01000017.1, read on the forward strand.
CGGGCAGCCGGGCCAGTTCCAGCACGCCCGGAGGCGGGATCGGGATGCCCGCCTCGCCGCCCGGGTTGACCACGATGCCGATGTGCGGCGGCAGCCCTCGGGCGAACTCGCGCATCGGCGCCACGGTGCCCGCCATCGGCCCCGCGAGCCGGCGGAACTCCTCCTCCGAGGAGAACACCGGCACATACGGCCGACCGTCGATCTCGGCGGTGGGCAGGGTCAGTTCGGTGTCGGCGGCGCTGCCCCCCTCGGGCAGCGGAACCCACACGTCCGCTTCGGCGAGGGCCTCGAACAGGGCCTCGGCCCGGGACGGGTCGCGCATCGCCGCGACGAGCGCGCTCTCCACGGGATTGGCCGGGAACGGCATGGTGGTGCTCCTCTTGGTGTCCGGCGCAGTTTACGACTTGTCCGCATCCCGCCGTCGGGACTGTCCGGGCAGGGGGTCTGCGAAAACGATCCGGCGCAGTTGCCGCGCGGCCGGGCGGTCGAGCAGTACGCACGACGTGAAGCCGTCGGGGGCGGAGGCGAGCGCGGGTCCGGCGTCCAGCCACGGGGCGAGCCGGGCGAGCAGCGCGCGCCATTCCCGGTGGTGTCGGGCGAACACCGCGGTGGACACCCCGCGCCCGCGCGCACGTTGGCCGGAAAGCGCCTGATGGGCGGTGACGTCCAGGAGCAGCGCGTGTGCCGGGATGCCGCGCCGCCGGGCCGCGCGCACCAGTACCCGGCGCAGGATCGGATTGCGGCCGCTGTCGTGCACCACCACCGCACCGGGGCCGCGCAGCGCCCGGGCCACCTCGCCGTAGTGCGACAGCCGCACCAGCGGCCGGTAGGCCCGGTACGGCAGCCGCCCCACCCGGACCGCCCAGCGGGCCCGGACGAGATCGGCGTCCAGGACCGCGACCGCGGGCCCGGCGGCGACCACCCGGGCCAGGAGCGTGCTCTTGCCCGCGCCCGGCAGGCCGGTCACCACGAGCACGCACGAGGCCGGATAGGACAGCACGTCCACCCGCCGGCCCCCGTCCTGCTCCCCCGTACGATGCCGCTCCTCCCGCAGGTCGTGCACGGACCGGGGGATCAACATGCCGCCCGCCGCGGCGCCGGTATGCGCCCCCGCCGAATCCGTCTCCACGAATCCTCCCCTGATGTCCGGAACCCACGTGCCCTGCGCATGGTGTCGCACCGAGGGCGCGAGCGGGCGCCGACGCTCCCCGGGGCCGGCCGAGCGCTCCCGGCCGGGGCGAGCGGCTCCCCGGCCCCGGCGGGGGATTGACGGCACGCGCTAGCATGCCGGGCACAACCTCATAACGGCCGTCGACCCCACGCGGAAGAGTCCTCGCCATCGAGCGGGGCGCCGAAGGAGCAACTCCTCCCCGGAATCTCTCAGGCACCGATACCGCATGGGTCAGGCACTTCTGGAAAGCAGGCGCACCGTCGGTGCGGCTCACCCACGGTGCAAATCCCGGTCCGACGCGGTGGCGGCGGACGGGATGAAGCTCTCAGGTTCCGATGACAGAAGGGGAGGGCACCCCACTTTTCGACCGATTATGGCCGAAAAGGGCTGAACGCCATGGCAGGGAGCCCCCTTTGTCCTCGAATTCGTTCTCGTACTCGCACTCGTCCCGGTTCTCGCTCCGGTACGGGCCGCGACACCCGTCACCTTTCGTCGCACCTCGGGCCCGCGCCCGGGTCCGCGCCGTCCGGCATGCCCCGGACCGGCCCGCGCCCGCCGGGGGCTCCCGCCGGCGTCCCTTCGAAGGAGTCTTCGCATGACCACCGACCGCCGGACCCCGCTCGACGCCGTGCACGACGCGCTCGGGGCCACGATGACCGACTTCGCCGGGTGGCGGATGCCGCTGCGGTACGGGAGCGAGCGGGACGAGCACACCGCGGTGCGCACCACGGCCGGCCTGTTCGATCTCACCCACATGGGCGAGATCGAGGTCACCGGCCCGGAGGCCGCCCGCGCGCTCGACCACGCCCTGGTCGGTTTCGTCTCGAAGATCGGGATCGACCGCGCCCGGTACACGATGATCTGCACCGAGGAGGGCGGCATCGTCGACGACCTGATCGTCTACCGACTCGGCGAGGAGCACTTCGTGGTGGTGGCCAACGCGTCCAACGCGGACGTGGTGGCGGGCAGCCTGAAGCACCGCTCGACCGACTTCGACGCGACGGTGCGCGACGCGTCCGAGGAGTACACGCTGCTGGCCGTGCAGGGGCCCGCGTCGACCGGGATCGTCGGCTCGCTGACCGACGCCGACCTGCCCGCGCTCAAGTACTACGCGATCCTGCGCACCGAGGTCGCGGGCGTACCCGTGCTGCTCGCCCGCACCGGCTACACCGGCGAGGACGGCTTCGAGCTGTTCGCCGCGCCCGGCGACGCGGTCGCGCTGTGGGACGCGCTGCTCGCCGCGGGCAAGCCGCACGGCCTGGTGCCGGCCGGCCTGTCCTGCCGGGACACGCTGCGCCTGGAGGCGGGCATGCCGCTGTACGGCCACGAGCTGACCCGGGACACCACGCCGTACGAGGCCAACCTGGGCCGCGTGGTCCGGCTGGACAAGCCCGAGGACTTCGTCGGCCGCGAGGCGCTGGCCGCGGCGGAGGCGGACGTGCGCCGCACGCTGGTCGGGCTGACCTCGCCGGGCAAGCGGGTCCCGCGCGCGGGCTACCCCGTGGTGGACGCGGACAGCGGCGAGCGGGTCGGCGAGGTCACCTCCGGCGCGCCGTCGCCGACGCTCGGCGTGCCGATCGCGATGGCCTACGTGGCGTCGGAGCGGGCCGAACCGGGCACCCGGCTGGCGGTGGACATCCGCGGCAAGGCCGAGCCGGTCGAGGTGGTGGCGCTGCCGTTCTACAAGCGTGGCTGAACAGAACCCCTCCCTATATCACCGGAAAACGTCCCAAATCATCCTGAGGGACGGACTTACCTCATTCGAATGGAGAATGGACCCGTGCACGCACCCCAGCACCTGCGCTACAGCAAGGAACACGAGTGGCTCGACGAGGCGGCCTCCCCCGCCGTCGTCGGCATCACCCGGCACGCGGCCGAGGCGCTCGGCGACGTGGTGTTCGTCGAGCTCCCCGAGGTCGGCCGGGTGGTCGTCGCCGGCGAGCCGTGCGGCGAGTTGGAGTCCACGAAGTCGGTCAGCGACATGTACGCGCCGGTCTCCGGCGAGGTCGTCGAGATCAACGACGCCGTCGTCGAGGACCCGGCCCTGGTGAACTCCGACCCCTTCGGGGCGGGCTGGCTGTTCAAGGTGCGCATCGACGGCGAGGCCGAGGGCCTGCTGTCGGCCGACGAGTACGCCGCGTTCTGCGGCGAATGATCGAGATCGACCCGATCGAGGAGCTGACAACCGTGACGATCCTGGACCGTCCCCTGGGCGAGGTGGACCCGCAGGTCGCCGCCGCCGTCGCCGACGAGCTGCACCGCCAGCAGAGCACCCTGGAGATGATCGCCTCCGAGAACTTCGCCCCCGTGGCGGTGCTGGAGGCGCAGGGTTCCGTTCTCACCAACAAGTACGCCGAGGGCTACCCCGGCCGGCGCTACTACGGCGGCTGCGAGCACGTCGACGTGGTCGAGCAGCTCGCCATCGACCGGGTCAAGGAGCTGTTCGGCGCCGAGGCCGCCAACGTGCAGCCGCACTCGGGCGCGTCGGCCAACGCCGCCGCGATGTTCGCGCTGCTCTCCCCCGGCGACACGATCCTCGGCCTGGACCTGGCCCACGGCGGCCACCTCACCCACGGCATGCGGATCAACTTCTCCGGCAAGCTCTACAACGTGGTCGCCTACCACGTCGACGAGAAGACCCACCGCGTCGACATGGAGGAGGTCGAGCGGCTCGCCAAGGAGCACCGGCCGAAGCTGATCATCGCCGGCTGGTCGGCCTACCCCCGGCAGCTCGACTTCCCCGAGTTCCGCCGGATCGCCGACGAGGTCGGCGCGTTCCTGATGGTCGACATGGCGCACTTCGCCGGTCTGGTCGCCGCGGGCCTGCACCCCAGCCCCGTGCCGTACGCCGACGTGGTCACCACCACGACGCACAAGACCCTGGGCGGCCCGCGCGGCGGCGTCATCCTGTCCAAGGCGGAATACGCCAAGAAGATCAACTCGGCGGTCTTCCCGGGCCAGCAGGGCGGCCCCCTGGAGCACGTGATCGCGGGCAAGGCGGTGGCGTTCAAGGTCGCCGCCTCCGACGACTTCAAGGACCGCCAGAAGCGGACCCTGGAGGGCTCGGCCATCCTCGCCGAGCGGCTGACCCGCAAGGACGTCACCGACGTGGGCATCACCGTGCTCACCGGCGGCACCGACGTCCACCTGGTCCTGGTCGACCTGCGCGACTCGGAGCTGGACGGGCAGCAGGGCGAGGACCGCCTGCACTCGATCGGCATCACGGTCAACCGCAACGCGGTCCCGTTCGACCCGCGCCCGCCGATGGTCACCTCCGGCCTGCGGATCGGCACCCCGGCCCTGGCCACCCGCGGCTTCGGCAAGGCGGACTTCGAGGAGGTCGCCGACATCATCGCCGAGGCCCTGCTCCCGGACTTCGACGAGACCCGCAAGGCGACCCTCGCCGCCCGAGTCACCACCCTGGCCGAAAAGCACCCGCTGTACCCGAACCTCTGATCCCTCGGATCGGGTTCGTCGACACGACGAAGACCGGGGCGCCGACTCGACACCTGCCGAGTCGGCGCCCCGTTTCGTCGAGGTCCCGCCGAGGTCGCGGTCAGCGACCGGAGAACTTGGGCTTTTCCTTCGCCACGAAGGCTCGCATGCCGGTGGTGCGGTCCTCCGTGGCGAACAGGGCGGTGAATTGGAGGCGTTCGATCTCCAGGCCGGTGTCGAGGTCGACCTCGAGGCCGCGGTCGACGGACTCCTTCGCGGCGCGCAGGGCGTACGCCGGGCCGTCGGCGAACCGACCGGCCCACTCGACGGCTTCGGAGTAGACGTCCTCGGCCGGGACGACCTTGTCCACCAGGCCGATCGCCAGGGCCTCGTCGGCGGCCACGAAGCGGCCCGTGTAGATCAGGTCCTTGGCCTTGGACGGGCCGATCAGGCGGGGCAGGCGCTGGGTGCCGCCGGCGCCCGGGATGATGCCCAGGGTGATTTCGGGCTGGCCGAGCTTGGCGGTGTCGGCGCAGACGCGGACGTCGGCGCACAGGGCCAGTTCACAACCGCCGCCCAGGGCGAAGCCGGTGATCGCGGCGACCACCGGCTTGGGGATCTCGGCGACGGCGGTGAACGCGGATTGCAGCGCGGCGCCCCGGTCGACCATGTCCGTGTAGGTCATGTCGGCCATCTCCTTGATGTCCGCGCCCGCCGCGAACACCTTCTCCCCGCCGTAGATCACCACGGCGCGCACGTCGGCCCGCTCACCCGCTTCCTGCGCCACCGCCCGCAGCTCCTCCTGGAGTTGCCGGTTCAGCGCGTTCATCGGCGGCCGGCTCAGCCGGATCGTGCCGACGCCGTCGGCCACTTCCAGGTTCACGAATTCGCCCATGACGCTCTCCTCTGGTCAGCCCTGATGTGCCGATCCGACCATAGGCGTCGGTACGCCGGCGGGCCGTGAGCGGGGGGCGCCTCAGTGCGTGGGTGTCGTCGTGCCCTGCGTGGTGCCGGGCGCGCCGGTCGCGGTCCACTTGTCCCAGCTCAGGTTCCAGTCGGCGAAGCCGTTGTCGGCGTCGACCGTGCGTTCGTCGGAGCCGGAGATCTCGACCATGTCGCCCGCGATCACGCGGTCGTACAGCCACTTGGCGTTCTCCTTCGTCATCGAGACGCAGCCGTGGCTGGTGTTCTCGCTGCCGAAGACGCTCGGGTCGGCCCAGTAGTTGCCGTGGACGAAGGTGCCCGAGGTGGTGACGCGCATGGCGTACGGGACGTCGTCGATGTCGTACTCGCTGCCCAGGCCGACGGTCTGGGAGTTCATCCGGGTCTTCTCGAACTTCTCGGTGATCGCCATCTTTCCGTTCCACGTGCTGTACTTCGGCGACTTGCCGGCCGTGATCGGGATGGTTTTGACGAGTTGGTCGTTCTCGTAGACCTTCATGGTGTGCGCCTTCACGTCCACCGTCGCGATGCGCTTGGTGGCGGCGATCTTGAAGCTGTAGCTCTTGAACTGGTTGGCGATCGCACCGTTGCCGACGTCGACGCCGCGCAGGTTCAGGTTGACCTTCACATTCGTGCCGGGTGCCCAGTAGTCCCTGGGCCGGTAGTCCACGCGGGTGTTGTCGAACCAGTGCCAGGCGCCCTCCACCTTCGGCTCGACCTCGACCGACAGCGCCTTCTCCACCGCGGCCCGGTTCTTGACCGGGTAGTCGAAGGTCAGCGACACCGGGAAGCCGACGCCGACGGTGGCCCCGTCCTCGGGGCTGAAGCGCGCGGTCACCTTCTTGTCGCCGGAGAGCGTGTTGAACGTCGCACGGGCCGTGGTCGGCGCGTTGTCGGCGTTGGTCGCGGTCGCGCTCACCGTGTACTTGCCGCCGAGGGTGAAGGCGACCTTGGGCTTCCAGGTCCTGCCGTCCGCGTCGAGCGTGCCGTCGACCGGCTCGTTCTGCGCGTTGACCACCTTGACCTCGCCGAGCTTCCCGCCGCCCACCACGATCGTGAGCGGCGCCTGCGGGTCGATCGCGTTGGCGCCGTCGGCCGGGGTGAGGGTGATCGACGCGGGATCCGCGCCCTTCTTCGGGTCGCCCTTGGTCGTGGTGCCGCTCGGGCCACCGGGCTTCTTGTCGCCGCCGCCGTCGTCCGAGCTACAGCCCGACACGAGCAGGAGCGCGCCGAGCAGCAGTGCGGGCACCACGCGCCATCGGGCCCGTGACCGCGTCGGACGCGGCGGCGACTTCGTTCCTGCTGACATGTACGGGCAGTCCCTTCATCCGGAGCCGAGTCGCGACCCGGCCGAGGCCGAAAGCCACATCCCACGTCTCATTCGACGAGCCGAACATCCACCGCGGTTCCGCATTCCGGGTCACGTGCGGGCAAACGAGGTGATCGGGGCGATCGAGGCCATCCTCGCGGACGACCGCCGGGGGCCTCGACCCGAATCGCATCGCGCCCTGCTCCGTCATCCGGCCCGACGATCGGCCTCCACCAGGGCGCGAATCAACGTCGGAGCCGCGAATCCGGGCCGATCCACGGCCTCGGCGGGAAACGGACGGACGATCAATTCGTACTCCCCGGGAAGAGAAGCGGGCGGAGGCTGTGGCAGGACCGTGACGATCCGCTGGACATCCGTACCCTCGACAGCCTCCAGGAACCATTCCCACGTATCGGCGGGTGATCCCCGCCCGTCGGGGCCACGATCGAGATGCAGCACGGTGTGCGCGCCGGCGAGCACCGCGCCCAGGCGCAGCGGGTCGGACAGGTCGCTCACCGCGACCCGCACGCCGGCCGCGCGCAGCGCACCGGCCGCGGTGCGATCGCGGACCGTGGCCCGTACCTCCCCGCCGGACAGGGCGAGTTCGAGCGCGACGGCACGACCGAGCGGCTGGTCGGCTCCGGTGACGACGACGGGCATGGAGGCAACCTAACTCAAACCCGACATTCGTAAAGCTCGCGTGAAGCCGGGGGCGCGCGTTGCGCCGTGCGGGCCCACGGAGCGAGTTGAGGCACATTTCCGCGCTCCGCCGGTAGAGAACGCGCCGACGGTCACGCGCTGTTCGTCGACAAAGTGATCAAAATCGACAGAGTGGCCGAAACATTGCGCCGAATCGGCGGAAAATCTCCCTCACCCGCAACCCTCCGTGTCGGCGCTCGTTGGGGGTTCGGGGCTTCCATGTCACTCTCCCGAGGGAAGCCGGGCCGTACCGCTGGATTGTGCTCACCGTTTGCGACAGCTTGGTCACACGAAGTCGCCGTGGGGGTCGGATCGTTCGCCCCGCACGACGGCCCGTGGCGTACCTGATGGCGCCTACCCGATGACCACCCGGGCCCCGCCCGGGATCCGCGATACACGGAGGATCCCCATGAACCGCAAGCTCGGCACCCTGGCCGTAGCCCCCCTCGCCGCCGGTCTGCTCTTCCTCGGCGCGGGCGCCGCGTGCGCCGACGGCGGCAACGGCACCGTCGGCAACAACGGCTCGAACGCGTCGACCACGACCTCCTCCACCACCAACAGCGGCAGCGGAAACGTCCTCGGCGGTGTCGACGGCAACTACAACGCCACCCAGCAGAGCGCGACCGGCGCGGGTGCCTCGAACCAGAACAACAACGCCGGGATCAAGGGCAATTCGGGTGTCGTGGTGATCACCCAGGGCAACGCCGACGTCCAGCACGCCTGGCACCCCTGGTTCTGAGCGGACCCGATCGGCCGCACCGACCCGGCCGATCGTCGCCCGCGGCGGCGGCATCCCCCGGGGGATGCCGCCGCCGCGGCGTGTACGTGTATGCGAGGGGGCCCGGCGGGAACATCCTGGTGACCGGGATGGGAGGCGGCCGTGACGCTCGAGTGGGAATCGACGGACCCCGAGGTCGACGCGCGCGGCGTGCTCGGCGACGCGCGGTCGGGCAACGGCCGGCTGCCACCGCCGTGGCCCGGCCGCCGCCTGCCGCTCGGCGCGCGCTTCGACGGGACCGGCACCAACTTCGCGCTGTGGGCGGGTGACGCCGAGGCGGTCGAGCTGTGCCTGTTCGAGGACGGCCCCGACGGGACGTCGCGCGAGACGCGGCTGCCGCTGCGCGAGCAGACCTTTCGGGTGTGGCACGGCTATGTCCCCGGCGTGCGGCCCGGACAGCGCTACGGCTATCGGGTACACGGGCGCTGGGAGCCCGAGCGCGGCGCGCGGTGGAATCCGGCCAAGCTGCTCCTGGATCCGTACGCGCGCGCCGTGGACGGCGAATTCCGGCTGGACGACGCGGTCTTCGGCCATGTCCGCGGCGGATCCGACACCGTGCGCGACGATCGCGACTCGGCGGCGTTCGTCCCCAGGTCGGTGGTGGTGGCCGACGACGCCGACTGGTCCCACGACCGCCGGCCGAAGATCCCGTGGGCCGAGAGCGTGATCTACGAACTGCACGTCAAGGGCTTCACCGCGCGCCACCCCCGCGTGCCCGAGCAACTGCGCGGCACCTACGCGGGCCTGGCCCACCCGGCGGCGATCGACCACCTGGTCCGGCTCGGGGTCACCGCCGTCGAGTTGTTGCCGGTGCATCAGTTCGTGTCCGAGGAACACCTGTCGCGCGGCGGGCGGACCAACCACTGGGGCTACAACACGGTGGGGTTCTTCGCGCCGCACGCGGCGTACGCCGCGGCGGGCGGGCGCGGCGGCCAGGTGCACGAGTTCCGGGACATGGTGCACGCGCTGCACGCGGCCGGGATCGAGGTGATCCTGGACGTGGTCTACAACCACACCGGCGAGGGCGGGCCGGGCGGGCCGACGTTGTGCTTTCGCGGGATCGACAACGGCGGCTACTACCGGTTGGCCGGCGGCGGCCGGCACTACACCGACTACACCGGGTGCGGGAACACGCTCGACGTGGTGCAGCCGCACGTGTTGCAGCTGATCACCGACTCGCTGCGCTACTGGGTGATCGAGATGGGCGTGGACGGCTTCCGGTTCGATCTGGCCGCCGCGCTCGCCCGATCCGCGCACGACGTGGACAAGCTGTCCTCGTTCCTGACCGTGATCGCGCAGGACCCCGTGTTGTCCCGGGTGAAGCTGATCGCCGAACCGTGGGACCTGGGCGCGGGCGGCTATCAGGTCGGCGCGTTCCCGCCGCTGTGGACCGAGTGGAACGACCAGTATCGGGACGCCGTGCGGGACTTCTGGCGCGGCGCCCGGCCGGACGTGCGGGGGCTGGCGTACCGGCTGTCCGGCTCCTCCGACCTGTACCAGCGCGACGGGCGCAACCCGTACGCCTCGATCAACTTCGTCACCGCGCACGACGGCTTCACGATGCGCGACCTGGTCACCTACGAACGCAAACGCAACGAGGCGAACGGCGAGGACAACCGGGACGGGACCGACGACAACCGGTCCTGGAACCACGGCTACGAGGGCGAGACGACGGATCCGAACGTGGTGTCGCTGCGCAAGCGGCAGATCCGCAACCTGATGACCACCCTGCTGCTGTCCACCGGCGTGCCGATGATCACCTCCGGCGACGAGATGGGGCGCACCCAGGCGGGCAACAACAACGCCTACTGCCAGGACAACGAGCTGTCCTGGCTGGACTGGTCGGCCCTGGACTCGCCCGAGTGGCGGCCGCTGGTCGAGCTGACCGCGCGGCTGATCCGCCTGCGTCGCGCGCATCCGGTGCTGTGTCGCCGGGCGTTCTACTCGGGGCGGCCGGTCGCCCCGGACGGGTTGCGCGATCTGGCCTGGTTCACCCCCGGCGGGCGCGAGATGACCCGCCGGGACTGGTTCGCGCCGACCGCGACGCTGGGGATGTACCTGTCCGGCCTGGACATCGACCGGCGCGGACCGCGCGGTGAGCGGATCGTGGACGACAGCTTCCTGTTCCTCCTGCACGCCTCGTCGCAGCCGATGCGGTTCACCCTGCCGGACGAGCCGTGGGCGCACTCGTACGAGGTGGTGCTCGACACCGCGCTGGAGGGGGATCCGATGGCCCGGTACAGCGAACCGGTCGCGGGCGGCAGCGGGCTGCGGCTCGCGGGGCGGTCGGCGATGTTGCTGCGGGTGGAGCACGCGGTGTGGGCGCCGACGTAGGGGCGGGCGATGGAGCGGGCGCATGTAAAAGATGGCCGGTCGGAGGCGTCGGCGTGGCCGGCGGAGGTCGCCGGCGTTTCCGGTTTCGGGCGGCTCGGAGCTTGGCCGTACGCTCGCGTAGGGTGGAGATACCGACGGCGCTGCGCACGTGTGGCGTGCCGCCGTCCGCCGGCCCGGCCCGACCTCCCCGCCCGACATCCCCTCGAAGCGAAGGACCGCGCACCATGACGTCCCCGACGCCGATCCTGGTCACCGCCCCAAATTTCCGTGACGCGGGCGGGCACGCCACCGCGACCGGTCGCAAGGTGCGCACGGGCCTCGTGTACCGCTCCGACGGCCTCGGCGAGGTGGACACGACCGACGCCGCGACGCTGGTGCGCCTCGGCATCGGCCTGGTGATCGACCTGCGCTCGGCGACCGAGCGCGACCGCGAGCCGGACCGGGTGCCGGTCGGCGCCGAGTTGCTGATCGCGGACGTGATGGGTCGGGAGAACGACGAGCTGTTCGGCGAGGTGTTCGCCGACCCGGATCGGGCGGGCGAACTGCTCGGCGGCACCGCCGGGCGCGAGCTGATGTGCGAGGTGTACCGGCGGTTCGTGACGAGCGAGGGTGCCCGGGCCGCGTACCGCTCGGTGTTCACGCGGATGGCGGTCGAGCCGGCGCCGACGGTGTTCCACTGCTCGCACGGCAAGGACCGGACCGGGTGGACGTCCGCCGTGCTGCTCACCCTGCTCGGGGTACCCGGGGCGACCGTGGTCGAGGACTATCTGGCCAGCGCGGCGCACCTCGCGGAGAAGAACCGGGCGATCCTGGAGCACATCGCGGAGCGCGGCTTCGACCCCGCGCACCTGGCGCCGGTGTTCGACGTGCACGTGGAGTATCTGGACACGGCGTTCGCGGCCGCGGAGGAGCGGTACGGGTCGGTCGAGGGTTACGTACGGGACGGCCTGGGGGTCTCCGACGCCGAGGTCGCGCGGTTGCGTGAGCGGCTGCTGACGGACTGAGCCGGGACCGGCGCCGGGTGGGTCAGCCCCGGGGCGGGCCCCACGGCGGCGGCGGGGGTTGGCGGTACTGGGGCTGCTGCCAGGCCGGGTGCTGATGCGGGTTGGCCGGCTGCGACGGGTAGGGCGGGTACGGCGGGGCCGGTTGCCACGGGTTGGCCGGTTGCGGCGCGGCCCACGGACCGGTCTGGTGCGGAAACGCCGTCGGCGGCATCGGCGGCTCGGGGCGGCGGGTCGGGTGCGGGCCGCCCCGGAAGGTCACGCCGTAGCGGCCGCGCACCCGGCGGATCTCCCACATCGACATCAGGGTGATCGTGATCGGGCCGCCGAGCGACCCGATCAGCCGTACCCCGGTCGGCAGCGCGCCCTTGCCGCCGTCGTCCCCGAGGTCGACCAGCGCGCCACACCACGAGAGCCAGGGCGCGATCACGGCAGGCAGCAGCGGGTGCCCGTCCACGGCGCGGAACAGGTGCTGCGGGATGGCGCGTACGGCGAGGAACCAGAAGCGCAACACCCACAGGGACACGGCCAGGCCGAGCACGGTGAGGAAGAAGGCCTGCACGCTGGCCCCGGCGTTGACCTGCCTGGAGCCGTACGCCAACGCGGTCAGACCGCCGAGCGTGGCCACCGAGACGACCACGAACAGGGCGAGCGAACGCAGCGGCAACATCAGGCTCTTGCGCGTCTCGGTCCGCACGTCGGAGCGGGTGAGCGCGATGATGATGCCGACCGCGATCGGGCAGGCGATGATCGCCACGAAGATGGAGGCGATGAAGCTCGCCATCCAGCCCTGGGCGGCATCGTCGGTGCCCCCATAGGTGATCGCGATCCACACCAGCACGCCGAGCCCGAGCCAGGAGCGGATCGCCCGCACCCGCTCCAGCGTCACATCGCGCCCGATCAGCCGATAGTCGGGCACGAAGTAGCGCTCGGCCACCCGTTTCGGCAGCGGAATCCAACCGAACGCGAACATCGGCTTGCGCTCGATCCCCGAGTGCGTCACACGCAGGCCTTCCTCGACGACGCGCCCCCGTCAGGCGCCGACTCGCCCCGATGGTAGGGGGTCCCGCGCGCCCCACCACCAACCCCGACCCGCAACACCCCCGCGATCCCCTCGACATCACCCGTCGAGCCGCCCCCGCGCCCTGCGCCACCGGCCGCGTGACCCCGTACGGTCGGCGCGACCCGCGCGGCTCGCCCGGGCGGACGTTCACGGTCGGTCGTTACTTCTTCGACCAGTCCTTTTGGGGGAGGTCGGCGCGGCCCTGGGGGGCCTCGGCGTTGGTGCGCAGGAGGAGGGCCGTGGGGGTGGTGTTCCCGGGGAGGTCGAACCACAGGTCTTCGACCAGGGTGTCGGAGGCGCCGAGGGTGAATTCGCGCAACTGGCGCTTGATCTCCATCGATTCGAGGTCCATGGCGAGTCGGGTGCCGTCCGCGAGGACCAGGCGCTGTTCCAGGTTGACGACCTGCACGGTGGCCAGCGAGTTGTTCGCGATGGAGATCTTGACCCGGCACAGCCGGCCCTTGGCGAAGTGTTCGGCGTGTGTGCCGGTGATCCACTCGATGCCGCAGGTCAGTCCCTGCGCGGTGAACGTGGTCTGCCCGCTGAGCACCGACGGCGCCTTGACCGGGATCTCCCGCTCGCGCATCGTCATCTTCAGCGGCTTGTCCTTCTCCGGCCAGTACAGCGCCGCCGCCCCGGCCGCGCCCCCCGCACCGATCAGCAGCCCGAGTACGAACCCGATGGCGATCCACTGCCGAATCCGCCGCCGAGCCCCGAGATGGCCCACCACCTCGCCGCGTAACTCGCCGATCCGCCGACCCACGGGAACCATTCGCCACCCCTGTCTCCGCAACCGAGGCCCGCATCGTATGGGCGCGCTCCCACCGCTGACGAGAGCTTTACGACGGGGCACCCGGCCCTCAGTCGTGCTGGATCAGGGACGCCGCGGCGCGAGCGATGGCGGCGTCGAGCGGGCCCAGCGGAGTGGGCACGGCGTTCTCGCTCGGCGCGATGTGCCAGACCAGCGGCCCGGATCCGCCACGCGGCGGAGGAAAGGTCACCCAGGCCCCGAGACCGTGCCGACTCGGCCCGCGCTGGTCCCGCAGCCGGGTGCGATCCGGACCGGTGACCGGAACCAGGAAGCCCATCTTCGCGCAGCGCCGGTCGTGGATCACCGGCCCGACCCGAACTCCCGCCGCCCGCAGGTGCTTCACCACCTCGCGCCCGAGCCGCGCATCCACCTCGATCACATCGAACGTCTGCCCGGCGGCCACCAGACGCGGAGCGTAGGGGTTGCCGCCGGGCTCGGCCGAGTCGTACATGGGGTGACACCTTCATCCGTCGGATCGACTCCGGCCCCCGCACACCCCATCCCAACCCGCCGCACCCGCCCGCGCCCCCCACACTCACGAGTTGATGCACTTCCGTCACCTGTTCGGCCCAGGCGAATCAGTCGCGGTAGGGGTTGCTGAACGCAGGCATGGTCCTGGTCACGTCCTCGAGAATCGGCGTCATTCGGCGCGCGGCGGTGTAGTGCCTGCCCCGAGCCTTGCCGTGGGGTTCCAGCCACCCCTGAGCCACCAGTTCCCGAAGGTCGCGGACGGCGGACTGCTCGCTGATGTCGGCATCGTGTTGATACACCGGCCGCCGCACCTTGTTCCCGAACGCCGCAGGCATCAGGGCGAACGCCACGCGCTCGTCGAGACCGGCTCGTTCCGCGTGTTCGGTGAGCTCGCACCACACCCGGGAGTACAGGTCCACCCTTCTGCCCGCCATTTGAGCCTGTCGATGGTGGGCACCCAGGCAGAATCGAATCCAGGCGTGGGCGTCCCGGGAGGGGTCCCAGGTAGGGCCGCCCACCTGCTGAAGAACGCCGTAGTACGCGTACGTGTTCTGCCCATAGCCCAGCCATTCCTCGATGGAGGAGAACTCCGCGGGCATCAGCGCCTCGCGAGAGAACACCAGGGTGGACAGGGCACGCGACATCCGACCGTTGCCACCGGGCCAGGGATGGATGCTCACAAGGTTCAGGTGGGCCATCGAGGCCCGTACGTGAACCGGCGATTCGAGGTCGCCTTCGTTGAGCCAGGTCACCAACTCCCCCATCAGAGCCGGGACCCGGTCGGGCTCGGGCGCCGTGTACGCGGCGACGGCGGGGTCCTCCGGGGAGGTGACGTAAACGGGGCCCTTGCGCCATCTACCCGGGCGTTTGTTCATGTGGTGCCCCTGCATCATGAAGTGCAGACCGTTCAGCAGCCCTATGTCGTAACGAAAGTCCTCCCCCGCGTCGGAAAGGCCCTGAATGTAGGTCATCGCGCGCTGATACGCCTCGACTTCCACGCGCGTCTCTTCGGAAGCCTCCAAAGGCTCCTCGCCCGACAGCAGCGCCTCGACGTCGTCTACCGAGGCCGCGTATCCCTCGATCGTGTTGGAACCGGCGATGGCCCGGGCCGTGAGATTCCGCCGCAGTTGCCCCGACCATCGGAGTTCAGGGCGCAGCATGTGCCGCAACCGGGTGCGCATCTCCTCGATCTCGTGGAGAGCGCGCGCATCACGGTCGTCGAGGCGAGGAACACGAAAGAGCATGTCTAGATGACACCATCATCTAGACACTTTCGCAAACGGAAGCCGCTACGTCGCCCGGCCCGCCTGGATCAGGCCGGATTCGTAGGCGAAGACGACTGCCTGGGCGCGGTCGCGGACGCCGAGTTTGGCGAAGAGGCCCGTGGCGTGGTTCTTGACGGTCTGGACGCCGATGCTCATCGTCTGGGCGATCTCGGCGTTGTCCAGGCCCGCCGCGATCAGGCGCAGTACCTCGACCTCCCTCGGGGTCAGGTCGCGCAGGCCCGTCGCCGAGGGCTGCGGGGCCGAGGGGGCCTTGACGAAGGACTCGATCAGGCGCGTGAGCAGCCGCGGCGCGACCGCGGCCTCGCCCAGGTGGACCGTGTGCACCGCCGCGATCAGGTCCTCGGGCAGCACGTCCTTGGGCAGGAAGCCGATCGCCCCGGCGCGCAGCGCGCCGACCACGTACTCGTCCATGTCGAACGTGCTCAGCGCGAGCACCCGGCACTCGGGCAGTTCCTCGGTCAGCCGCGCGGTGGCCTGTACGCCGTCGAGGACCGGCATGCGGATGTCCATCAGGATCACGTTCGGACGCAGCCGATGCGCGGCCTCGACCGCCTGCGCGCCGTCGTCGACCTCGCCGATCACCTCGATGCCGGGGTCGGAGCGCAGGATCAGCGCCAGTCCCCGACGCACGAGCGGCTGATCGTCCGCGAGCAGCACGGTGACCGGGGGTGCGTCCACGCTCATCAGTCTCAATCCTCTCCTGGCTCCGCCGGCGGCAGGGGCACGAGTGCGGCCACCCGGAATCCGCCTTCGGGGCGCCTGCCCACCTCGAGCACACCACCGTGCACGGCGACGCGCTCGCGCATACCCAGGAGACCGTACCCGCCTTCCCCGACCGCGGTGTCCCCGCGGCCTCCGTCGCCGTCGTCGCAGATCTCCACCGCGACCAGGTCGGACCGGAATTCGAGCCGTACGCAGGCCCGCGCGTCACCCGCGTGCTTGCGCGCGTTGGTCAGCGCCTCCTGCACGATCCGGTACAGCGTGAGCCCGATCGCCAACGGCACCCGACCCGGCTCGCCCAGCGCCTCGAACTCGACGGGCAGCCCGGCCGCGCGCGACTCGACGAGCAGTCGGTCGATCTCGCGGATCCCCGGCTGGGGCGCGGAGGGCGCGTCCTCGGCCACGTCGGTGCCGCGCAGCACGCCGAGCAGTTGGCGCATCTCGCGCAGCGCGGTGCGGCCGGACGACTCCAGCGTGACCAGCGCCTCCCGGGCGGTCTCGGGATCGCGGTCGAGGGTGGCGCGCGCGCCGCCGGACATCAGGTACATCGTGGTGAGGTGGTGCGCGACGATGTCGTGCAGTTCGCGCGCGATCCGCCGGCGCTCCTCGGTCACCGCCCGCTCCGCGAGCAGCCGCCGGTTCAGCGTCACCTGCTCCCGCCACCGGCGCACCCAGACGCCCACCGCGATCACCAGGGCGATGAACAGCGCGTCGCCGAACACCATCAGCGGGGTGGTCGAGGCCTCCCGCGTCGCGTGCGCCGCCTGACCCGCGAGCGCCGCGAGAGCGGCCGCGCCGATGGCGCGCGCGCCGCGGTTCCGGGCCACCGTGTACAGCGCGACCGCGACCGACACGGAGAAGTTGTGCGCGTGCATCGTGACGACCGCGGACAACGCCACATGGAGCGCGACCAGTACGCCGAGCACGCGGGTCGGAAAGCGCCGACGGAAGAACAGCGCAGCGGCGCCGGCCGTGATCAGCAGCGCGCCGACGACGGACGCGTGCGGCGCGGCCGTATGGCCGGAGGCGAAGTACGAGGCGAGGTCCGCCGCCCCGCAGCCGAGCGCGATCAGCAGGTCGTCGCGGGTGCGCCGGCAGGCCCGGATCCGCCGCCCGACCAGCCCGATCAGCCCCGGGGGCCACCCCGGCCCCGGAACGGGACCCGAACCCGCGCCGGCCGACCCGACCGCCGACCCGATCCCCGGACCGGCCGCCGGCTCCGCGGCCGTCGCCCCGATCGTGGTGATCGTCGCCGGCCCCGCCGCTGAGCGGTGCTCGGAGCCCATGCGCGGGCCTCCTTCATGGTTGGTGCCGTTCGTTCGCCCGCGCCCGGCCGGCGTCCGCCCGCCCGGCCCGTCCGCCCGGTCGTCCCATTCCATCGCCCGTGCCCGGTTTTCTGAACCTCATCGCAGATGATCCGCGCCCCGGACCGAAGTCCTGGTTCCGCGATCCGCCCGGACCGTGGTCCCGGTCCCTTCCCCTTCCCCCGGTCGATGCCCGGAGGGGGTTTCGCGTGATGAGCTTGAGGCATTCCGGAGTTCCCGCATCGAACTCCCGCGTTTCGATCCGACGGCGGAGAAGGAAAATGATCCGTAGAACAACCGCGTTCGCCACACGTCATCGATGGATGACGATTATCGTCTGGGCGATCGTCGGTCTCGCCCTGACCGCCGTCGGCCAGCCGTTGATGAACAGCGTCACCGATTCCTCGACCGGCGACTTCCTGCCGAAGAAATACGATTCCGCGGCGGCGATCCAAATCGCCGAGAAGAAGTTCGACGAAAAGCCGGACCCGAACGCGGTGACCGTGCTCGTGGCCCGCGCGGACGGCGCCAAGCTCGGCCCGCAGGACGGGAAGAAGATCGCGGACACGGCCGCGGGGCTGTCCGCGAAGCGCATCAAGGCCGAGCCGGAGCAGTTCGCCAAGGACTTCTCCCAGACGCCGCGCTACACGGTCGGGGTGGTCGCGCCCGACGGGACATTCCAACTGCTCACCCTGTCGTTGAGCGGCAATGCGACCGACACCGGTCTGCAGGACGTGTATCGGGACGCCCGCGATCTGGCGAAAACCGATTACCAGGCCGCCGGATTCCGGGTCGGATTCACCGGCGGAATCGCGAGCACGGTCGACAACCTGGACGAGGAAAAGGACACCGAGGCACTCGTCGGCGCATTGACGATGGGTCTCATCATCCTGCTGAACGTGGTGGTGTTCCGCAGCATCCTGGCCGCGATCCTGCCGCTGCTCGCGGTGGCGTTGATCGGCGGTGTCGCCACCGGCGCGGTCGCCGGCAGCGCGAAGCTTCTGGACATCAAGGTCGACCCGTCCGTACCGTCCCTGATCACCGTCGTCCTGCTCGGCATCGTCGTCGACTACTTCCTGTTCCTGATGTTCCGCTTCCGCGAGGAGTTGCGGACCCACCCGAACATGGACAAGCGCGAGGCCGCCGCCAACACCGCCGGCCGGGTGGGCAACGCGATCACCTGCGCGGCGCTGACCATCGTGGCGGCGTTCGCCACCCTGGGCATCGCCAGCTTCGGTCAGTTCAAGGTGCTCGGCCCGGCCATCGCGGTCTCGGTGCTCGTCGCCCTGCTCGGCAGCCTCACCCTGCTGCCCGCGCTGCTCGCGGTCACCGGTCGGGCGATGTTCTGGCCGGCGCGGGCCTGGAAGAAGGAGCGTCCGGCGGGCTTCGCCGCCCGGCTGGGCGAGAACATCAGCGCGCGTCCGGTGCGCTACCTGGTCGGCAGCCTGGTCCTGCTCGCCGCGCTCGGGGCCGGTGCCGTCGGCGTCAAGATGAGCTACGACCAGCACGGTCAGCCCACCACCAACGCCACCAGGACCGCCGACGAGATCTCCCGTTCGCTGCCGGCGGGCGTGTCCGACCCGCACACCGTCTACGTGCAGACCAAGGCGGGCGGCAAGCTCGACGAACGTTCGCTCACCGGGCTGACCGGCGCGCTGGGCAAGGTCGAGGGTGTCGGCCAGGTCGCCAAGCCCGTGCTCAACCCGGACAAGTCGGCCGCTCGGATCGACGTGTTCCTGGCCGCCAAGGCCGACACCCAAAAGGCCCGTGACCTGATCACCGGCCCGGTCCGCGGCACGATCGCCCAGAACACCCCCCAGGGCACCGAGGCGCACATCACCGGAACGGCGGCGATCTTCGCCGACGTGGCCACCGCGGTGAACAAGGACCTCAAGCTGGTCTTCCCGGTCGCCGCGATCCTGATCGCGCTGATCCTGTTCCTGCTGCTGCGCTCGCTGCTGGCGCCGCTGGTGCTGATGCTCGCGGTCGGGTTGGGCTTCGTGGCCACGCTCGGCGCCGGGACGATGGTCTTCCAGCACATGCTCGACCGCCCCGGGGTGTCCTTCACCCTGCCGCTGGTGTTGTTCCTGTTCGTGGTCGCGCTGGGCACCGACTACAACATCCTGATGAGCGACCGGCTCCGGGAGGAGATGGACAAGCCGATCCCGGCCCGCAAGGCGGTGGCCGAGGCGGTCCGGCACACCGCGCCGGCGATCGCCACGGCCGGCCTGGTCCTGGCCGGTTCCTTCGCCAGCCTGGCGGCCAGTCCCGCGACCGCCGAGATCGGCTTCGCCACCGCGGTCGGCATCCTGCTCTCCTCGATGCTGCTCTCCATCGTGCTGGTGCCCTCGATCGCCGCGATCCTGGGCCGGGGCCTGTGGTGGCCGCGCCGCGGCAACAAAGGGCACGGGCGCGGGACGAGCGCGCCGACGGCGTACAACCACCCGGACGCGGACCGCACGCTCGTGACCGAACCGCAGATGGCCGGCGGATACGGGCCCGCCCCGTACACCGGACAGCAGCCCTACCCGGGGCAGCCGTACCAGGCGCAACAGCCCTACCCCGGGCAGCCGTACGGGCAGCCGTACGGGCAGCAGCACCACCCGGACCGGCCGCACGGCTGACGGGCCGGCCGAGACACGACACGACCAGTGACCCCGAAGGGGGCGGCGCCGGGACACCGGCTCCGCCCCCTTCGGGGTCGCGCACTTCGCGGGTTCGGGCGATCGAGCCGATCAGCCCGCCGTCCACCCCGCCCAGTCCATCGCCCAGCCGCTCCAGCCGTTGTCGGGGTCGACCACCTTCCTGGGCGAGTTGATCACCTCGACCACGTCCCCGATCAGCGACTCCTTGTAGAACCAGGCGGCGTTCATGTTCGGGTCGCCGCCGCCCTTGACGTCCTGCAGGCTCACGCAGCCGTGGCTGGTGTTCTCCTTGCCGAACGGCAGCGGGTCCGTACGCCAGTAGTTGCCGTGCACGTAGGTGCCGGTGGAACTCAGCCGCATGCCGTGCGGGACGTCCTTGATGTCGTACACGCCCTTGGCCAGGCCGACCGTCTGGGAGTCCATGTGCACCGTGGGCTCCTTGGACATGATGGTCATCCTGCCGTTCCACGACGGGTTCTCCGCGTCCCCCAGGCTGGCCGGCAGCTTCTTGAGCAGGGCACCGTCGCGGGTGATCGTCAAGGTGTGCGCGGTGTGGTCGGCGACGCTGGTCTGCGCGCGGCCGACGGTGAAGGTGACGTCCTTCTTCTGCCTGCCGTAGACGCCCGGGGAGGTCTGCTTCCCGTCCAGGTCCAGGTGCAGGGTCACCTTCGTGCCGGGCTTCCAGTACTTCTCCGGGCGAAAGTCCAGCCGCTGGTTGCCGAACCAGTGGCCCTTGACCTCGACGGCGGGGTCCGAGGTGACCTTGACCGACTGGTTCACCACCGCCTTGTCCGTGACCTTCTTGGTGAACTCCAGCGAGACGATCATGCCGACGCCGTACGTCTCGTTCGCGTCGATGTTGAACACGCCGTAGTTGGCGTTCGCCGGGGTGAGCGTGGTGAACGAGGACTGCAGCGCCGACACCAGCCCGGCGGCGTCGGTCGCGGTCGCGGACACCGCGTACTTGGTCCCGGTCTGCAGGGCCGCCGCGGGCTGCCAACTCGCCCCGTCCGGCGAGATGGTGCCCTCGACCGGCTTGCCGCCCTCGGAGCCGGTCACGGTGACCTGCGTCAGCTTCCCGGCGCTCG
This sequence comes from Embleya hyalina, assembly GCF_003967355.1. GTDB lineage: Bacteria > Actinomycetota > Actinomycetes > Streptomycetales > Streptomycetaceae > Embleya > Embleya hyalina. The sequence continues at coordinate 42,956 of NZ_BIFH01000017.1, forward strand.
CGCTCACCTTCAGCGCGCCGTCGGTGGCCACCTCCGTCGCGCCGTCCTTCGGCGCGATCGTGACCACCGCCTGGGAAACCCGGGGCGCGCCGTCGGGGGCCCTGGTCTGCGCGATCGGCGCGACCTTGTCGTCCTTCGCGTCCTTTCCGTCCTTCTTCCCGTCACCCCCGCCGCACGCCCCCACGCCCAGGAGCGCGACACACACCGCGAGCGCCGGCAGGGCCCTGCGTATCCGTCGTCGCGAGCGAGGTCTTTGTGCGCCCGAACCGGATGTGGCCCCTGCTGCCGTCGTCGACATGGATCTCCCTAAGTCGCTGCGCTACCGAAAGGAATGACCCCGTTGCCCACCCCCGCCGTTACGACCACGAGGTATGAGGTCGATCACCACCCCTGGACGGAACCGCGGGCACGGGCCGCCGCCGGCCGAAAAACACCTCGGGCCCCGCCGTCCCGAAGGACGACGGGGCCCGAGCCCGCGATCACCGCGTCAGCGCAGCGCGATGCCCTCCGCGAAGCCCTCGCTCTCCGGCGGGATCGCGATCAGGCCGAGTTCGGCGGGGCCGGCCAACAGCGGGTGCGTCGGCATGACCCGCACCGTGTAGCCGAACGGCCCGGTCCGGTCCAGCGCGAGCGAACCCTCGTAGAACCACCGGCCGTGCTCGTCCCGGCGACCGGCCTTCAGCGGCGCGATCGTGCCGTCCACGATCCGGTCCGCGTCGTCGACCCGGCCGTGCACGACCTGGACCTCCACGTCGGCGGGGGCGAGTTCGCCCAGCGAGACGAAGACCCGCAGGTTCAGCGTGTTGCCGACCTCGGGGGCGTCCCCTATCCCGCCCGACTCCACGTGATCGACCCGAACGCCCGGCCAGGACCGCCGCGCGTGCGCCTTCCACTCGGCCAACTCCCGGGCGGCCGACCCGGTGATCGCCCGACCCGACAGCGCGGCCGGCGCGTACAGCACGTCGACGTAGTCCTTGACCATCCGGTCCGCCGGCACCTTCGGACCGAGCGTGGCCAGCGTGTGCCGGACCATTTCCAGCCACCGGCCGGGCAGCCCCTCGGGGCCCCGATCGTAGAACCTGGCCGCGACCGAGTTCTCGATCAGGTCGTAGAGCGCCGCCGCCTCCAGGTCGTCCCGACGATCCACGTCGGTGATCCCGTCGGCGGTCGGAATCGCCCACCCGTTCGAGCCGTCGTACCACTCGTCCCACCACCCGTCCAGGATGGACAGGTTCAGGCAGCCGTTCAGCGCGGCCTTCATCCCCGAGGTGCCACACGCCTCCAGCGGACGCAGCGGGTTGTTCAGCCACACGTCGCACCCGGGGTACAGGTGTTGCGCCATCGCGATGTCGTAGTCCGGCAGGAAGACGATCCGGTGCCGCACGTCCTCGCTGTCGGCGAACCGCACCAGGTCCTGGATCAGCCGCTTGCCGCCCTCGTCGGCCGGGTGCGCCTTGCCCGCGATCACGATCTGCACCGGCCGCTCCGGATGCAGCAACATCGAGCGCAGCCGGTCCTGATCGCGCAGCATCAGGGTGAGCCGCTTGTAGGACGGCACCCGACGGGCGAACCCGATGGTCAACACGTCGGGATCGAGCACCCCCTCGATCCAGCCCAATTCCGCCTCGCCGGCGCCCCGTTGCCGCCAGGACTCGCGCAGCCGCAGCCGCGCCTCGGCGACCAGCTTCGCCCGCAGCGCGCGCCGCAACTCCCACAACGAGCCCGCCGACAGCCCGTCGATCGCCGCCCACGCCGCCGGATCCTCGGCGAGTTCGACGCCCGCCTCGCGCGCGATCAGGTCGGTGACGTCGCCGTCCACCCACGTGGGCGCGTGTACGCCGTTCGTGATCGAGGTAATCGGTACCTCGGTGGTGTCGAAGCCCGGCCACAGGCCGTCGAACATGCCCCGACTGACCCGTCCGTGCAACTTGCTCACGCCGTTGGCCCGTTGGGCGAGCCGCAGGCCCATCACGGCCATGTTGAACACGCCCGGATCACCGTCCGGGTAGGTCTCCGCGCCGAGTGCGAGGACCCGATCCACCGGAACCCCCGGACACGCGAGGTCGCCGCCGAAATGCCGCTGGATCTGATCGCGACCGAACCGGTCGATGCCGGCCGGCACGGGCGTGTGCGTGGTGAACACCGTGCCCGCCCGGGCGGCTTCGAGGGCCGCGTCGAAGTCCAACCCGTCGGTCCCGGTGAACTCGCGGATGCGCTCGATGCCCAGGAATCCGGCGTGGCCCTCGTTGGTGTGGAAGACCTCGGGTGCGGGATGGCCGGTGATCTCGCAAAAAGCCCGCAAAGCCCGCACCCCGCCGATGCCGAGCAGCATCTCCTGATGCAAGCGATGTTCGCTCGTGCCGCCGTACAGCCGGTCGGTCACCTCGCGTTCGGCGGGCTCGTTCTCCTCGATGTCGGAGTCGAGCAGGAGCAGCGGCACCCGACCGACCTGGGCCTTCCAGATCCGCGCGTGCAACTCACCCGTCGGGAGTCCGATGACCACCCGTGCGGGTGCACCGTCGGCACCCCGAAGGAGGGTCAGTGGCAACTCGTTGGGGTCCAGGAGGGGGTAACGCTCCTGCTGCCAACCGTCTCGGGACAACGACTGTCGGAAGTAGCCGTGGCGGTACATCAATCCGACCCCGACGATGGGCACACCCAGGTCGCTGGCGGCCTTGAGATGGTCGCCCGCGAGGATGCCCAAACCCCCGCTGTACTGCGGAAGTGCGGCCGTGATGCCGTACTCCGGCGAGAAGTACGCGATGGCCGCGGGGGGTGCGGCAAGGCTCGCGCCGGTGCCCGAGAGGGTTTGATACCAGCGAGGTCCGGTCAGGTATTCGTGCAGGTCTTCGGCTGCGACCCGCAGGCGGGCAAGGAAGCGGCGGTCGTCGGCGAGCGCGCCGAGCTTGTCGTTCGGCACGGTGCCGAGGAGGCGGACCGGGTCCCGGCCGACCGCCGCCCAGGTGTCCGGGTCGATCGACTCGAACAGGGCGCGGGTCTCCGCGTGCCAGGACCAGCGGAGGTTCATTGCCAGTTCACCCAGTGGCTCCAGCGGAGCGGGCAGAACCGTACGCACGGTGAATCTGCGGATTGCTCTCACGCTGCGACCCTAGCCGGAAGGCGGCAGAACTTGCGACAGTGGATGCAGTGCGCTTGCAAAGCCGGCAAGATCTTGCGGATGGGTCTGGGGGCGTTTTTACACCATATGGACCGTGCCCCGATCGACTTGACGATCGTTGAACAGCCGGGTCCTTCCGTCCCGCCGTACCGCGGACACACCAGACATCCACCGTCCACGGTCGCGGGCCGGGCCCCACCCGGTCCCCGCCTGGTGGTCGCGTCACGAGCAATGGCCGCCGCGCAGCGGTGAGAGGTGGACCCGAGCGATCCCACCGGTCGCCGCCGGGTCGGTTCGTCGCCACTCCCGGGTCCGGCAATCGGGGTATCGAGTGGGTTTCCGTACGGGTGCATCGCGCGCGACGCGCACGGGACGCCCGTCCGTGGGTACAGGAGTTCGGCATGACCAGTTCGGCTGGGAAGGACCCCGGGGGCGCTCGCGCACCCCGGGCGGGGCAGGTCGCGGCCGACGAGGCCGCGGCACGGAAGACGACCGCCGGAGGGTCGCGGGCCGCACGGGCCGCGGCCGCGCCGGCCGACACCACCGCGACGTCGACCGCCGCGAAGTCACCGGCTCGCGCCGGGAAATCCGGGCGGACCGAGGGCGCCGCGAACGCCGGGGGCGATACCTCCGGCGGCAGGGACGGCAGGGACCGCAGCGGCGGTGCGACCGGCACCGGCGGGTCGGCCGCGCCGGCCAGGCCGGCCCGGCCGACCGCGCCGCGGATCGGGCGGATCCCGATCATCGACGTCGAACCCGTGGTCGACGGCGGCACCCGCCCGGTGCGCGCGATCCCGGGCGAGACCTTCCACGTCGGCGCCACGGTCTTCCGCGAGGGCCACGGCGCGGTGGCCGCGGGCGTCGTGTTGCGCGACCCGCGCGGCCGGGCCGGCGCGCTCACCCCGATGGTCCCGGGCACGCCGGGGACCGACCGGATGCACGCGACGGTCACCCCGACCGCCGAGGGGATGTGGTCCTACACGGTCGAGGCGTGGGGCGACCCGATCGCGACCTGGCGGCACGCCGCCGGAATCAAGATCCCGGCGGGTCTGGAGGTCGGACTCGTCCTGGAGGAGGGCGCGCAACTCCTGGAGCGGGCCGCCGCCGGGGTGCCGAAGAAGGACGGCCGGCGGGCGGTGGTGCTGGCCGCGGTGGACGCGCTGCGGGACGAGACGCGTTCGCCCGCCGAGCGGCTGGCCGCGGCGCGCTCGGCCGACCTGGACGAGGTGCTGGCCCGGCATCCGCTGCGCGAATCGGTCACCTCCTCGGCCCGCCATCCGCTGCGCGTCGAGCGCGAACGCGCGCTGTACGGCGCCTGGTACGAGTTCTTCCCCCGTTCCGAGGGCGCGGTGGTGGACCCCACCGGCGTCCGGCCCCCGCGCAGCGGCACCTTCCGCACCGCGATGGAACGGCTGCCGCAGGTCGCGGCGATGGGCTTCGACGTGGTGTACCTGCCGCCGATCCACCCGATCGGCACCGCCTTCCGCAAGGGCCCCAACAACACCCTCGTGGCCGGCGAGCACGATCCCGGCTCGCCGTGGGGAATCGGCTCGCCCGAGGGCGGGCACGACACGATCCACCCGGACCTGGGCACGATCGAGGACTTCGACGCGTTCGTGGCCCGGGCCCGCGAGTTGCGGATGGAGATCGCCCTCGACTTCGCGCTCCAGGTCTCCCCCGACCACCCGTGGGTGGAAAAACACCCCGAGTGGTTCCGGCACCGCGCCGACGGCACCATCGCCTTCGCGGAGAACCCGCCGAAGAAGTACCAGGACATCTACCCGATCGACTTCGACACCGACTTCGAGGGTCTGGTCGAGGAGACGCTGCGGGTGTTGCGGCACTGGATGGCGCACGGCGTGCGGATCTTCCGGGTGGACAACCCGCACACCAAGCCGGTGATGTTCTGGGAGCAGGTGATCGCCACGATCAACACGACCGATCCGGACGTGCTGTTCCTGGCCGAGGCGTTCACCCGACCGGCGATGATGCGCACCCTGGCCAAGGTCGGCTTCCAGCAGTCGTACACGTACTTCACCTGGCGCAACGGCAAGGACGAACTTCAGGAATACCTCACCGAGTTGACCACCGGCGAGGCGTCCGCCTACATGCGGCCCAACTTCTTCGTGAACACGCCCGACATCCTGCACGCCTATCTGCAGTACGGCGGGCCGGCCGCGTTCAAGGTCCGCGCCCTGCTGGCCGCCACGCTCTCCCCCACGTGGGGCGTCTACGCGGGTTTCGAGCTGTACGAGCACGTCGCCGTCAAGGCGGGCAGCGAGGAGTACCACGACTCGGAGAAGTATCAACTGCGCCCGCGCGACTGGGCCGGCGCCGAACGCGAGGGGCGCTCGCTGGCGCCGTACATCACCACGCTCAACCGCGTGCGCCGCCGGCACCCGAGCCTGCAACGGCTACGAAACCTGACTTTCCATCACGTGGACGACGACGCGGTCATGGCCTTCTCCAAGCGCACCCGGGTGGGTGACGTCGACGACCTGGTCCTGGTCGTGGTGAACCTCGATCCGCACCACACCCACGAGGCGACGGTCCACCTGGACCTGCCCGCCCTCGGCCTGGACTGGCAGGACACCTTCGCGGTGCACGACGAGTTCACCGGAGCCGGTTACCGCTGGGGTCGGCACAACTACGTGCGTCTCGATCCCGCGCACGAGCCCGCGCATCTCTTCTCGGTCCGGAGGAACAGCCCGTGATCGTCAACGAACCCGTCCGCGACACCTTCGACGACACCCCGTCGCGGGATCGCGATCCCCTGTGGTTCAAGCGAGCCGTCTTCTACGAGGTCCTGGTCCGGTCCTTCCAGGACAGCAACGGGGACGGGGTCGGCGACCTCAAGGGACTGACCCAGAAGCTGGACTACCTCCAGTGGCTGGGCGTCGACTGCCTGTGGCTGCCGCCGTTCTTCGCCTCGCCGCTGCGCGACGGCGGCTACGACGTGGCCGACTACACCGCCGTGCTGCCCGAGTTCGGCGACCTCGCCGACTTCGTCGAGTTCGTCGACTCGGCGCACAAGCGCGGCATGCGGGTGGTGATCGACTTCGTGATGAACCACACGAGTGATCAGCACATGTGGTTCCAGGAGTCGCGGAACAACCCGGACGGGCCGTACGGCGATTACTACATGTGGGCCGACGACGACAAGGCCTACGGCGACGCGCGGATCATCTTCGTCGACACCGAGTCGTCCAACTGGACCTACGACCCGGTCCGCAAGCAGTACTTCTTCCACCGCTTCTTCGGCCACCAGCCGGACCTCAACTACGAGAACCCGCGCGTGCAGGAGGAGATGCTGGCCGGCCTGCGCTTCTGGCTGGACCTGGGCATCGACGGCTTCCGCCTCGACGCGGTGCCCTACCTGTTCGCGCAGGAGGGCACCAACTGCGAGAACCTGCCCGCCACCCACGAATTCCTCAAGCGGGTGCGCAAGGAGATCGACGACAAGTATCCGGACACCGTGCTCCTGGCCGAGGCCAACCAGTGGCCCGAGGACGTGGTGGACTACTTCGGCGACGGCGACGAGTGCCACATGGCGTTCCACTTCCCGGTGATGCCGCGCATCTTCATGGCGGTGCGCCGCGAGTCGCGCTACCCCGTCTCGGAGATCCTGGCCGGCACGCCGTCCATCCCGGACAACTGCCAGTGGGGCATCTTCCTCCGCAACCACGACGAGCTCACCCTCGAAATGGTCACGGACGAGGAACGCGACTACATGTACAAGGAGTACGCGAAGGACCCGCGGATGCGGGCCAACGTGGGCATCCGCCGCCGGCTCGCGCCGCTGCTCGACAACGACCGCAACCAGATCGAACTGTTCACGGCACTGCTGCTGTCACTGCCGGGCTCGCCCGTCCTGTACTACGGCGACGAGATCGGCATGGGGGACAACATCTGGCTCGGCGACCGCGACGGAGTGCGCACGCCGATGCAGTGGACGCCGGATCGCAACGCGGGTTTCTCCACGTGCGACCCGGGTCGGCTGTACCTGCCGAACATCATGGACCCGGTCTACGGCTACCAGGTCACCAACGTCGAGGCGCAGATGTCCAACGCCTCCTCGCTGCTGCACTGGACCCGCCGGATGATCGAGGTCCGCAAGCAGAACCCGGCCTTCGGGCTCGGTGTGTACAACGAGCTGACCTCGTCCAATCCCAGCGTGCTGGCGTTCCTGCGCGAATTCGAGGACGACATCGTGCTGTGTGTTCACAACTTCTCGCGCTTCGCCCAGCCGACCGAGCTGGATCTGCGGCAGTTCGAGACGTACGAACCGGTCGAGTTGCTCGGGGGGGTGACGTTTCCCGCGATCGGCGAGCTGCCGTATCTGCTCACTCTCGCGGGGCACGGTTTCTATTGGTTCCGCCTCACCCGTGGAGAAATGACGCTGTGACGGATTCCACCCGACCCCACGATCCGACTGCCTCCGCCGTGATCGCTCTGCTGCGCGACTGGCTGCCGCAGCAGAGATGGTTCGCCGGCAAGGGCCGGCCTCTTCGTGGGGTCGGCGTGGTCCACAGTCTCGAAGTGGTCTCCGGCGATCCCGCGCTGCACCACATGTTGCTGCGGGTCGACCACGGTGGCGCACCCGAGCACTACCAACTCCTCCTCGGCGTGCGCGCCGGTCTGCCGGACCGGCTCACCCACGCCCTGATCGGCCGGTTGCCCAACGGCAGCAGCCTCTACGACGGTGTGCACGACGCGGAGCTGACCCGGTGGTTGCCGGAACGGTTCGTCGCGGCGGACACCGTCGGCGCGCTGGCCTTCCATCGTCCCGGCGCCCAGGCCCCCGATCCCGAGCACGTCGGCCTGGTGATCGGCGCCGAGCAGTCCAACACGTCGATCATCTTCGGCGACGACGTGATCCTGAAGCTGTTCCGCCGGGTGGTGCCCGGGGTCAATCCGGACCTGGAGGTCTCGCTGGCCCTCGCGGGCGCGGGCTCGCGCCGGATTCCCGCGCCGATCGCCTGGTTCGACATGCCGTTCCCGGACGCGGACGGCGAGCCGACCACGCTGGGCATGCTCCAGGAGTACCTGCGCACCGGGACCGACGGCTGGGAGCTGGCCAAGACCTCGGTGCGCGACCTGTACGCGGGCCAGGAGGTGCGCGGCGCGGGTCCACACGCGCACGAGACCGGCGGCGACTTCGCCGGCGAGTCCTTCCGGCTGGGCGCGGCGACCGCCGAGGTACACGCCGACCTGGCCCGTTCGTTGCCCACGACGGTGGCGGGCGAGCCGGAGCTGGCCGCGATCGCCGACGACATGGAGCGCCGGTTGCACGCGGCGGCCGAGGCGGTGCCCGACCTGGCCCCGTTCACCGATCGGCTGCGCGAGGCGTACCGGGATCTGCGCACGCTGGGCCGGGACGGACACCCCGTGCCGCTCCAGCGCATCCACGGCGACTTCCACCTCGGCCAGGTGATGCGTACCGCCACGCGGTGGGTGCTGCTCGACTTCGAGGGCGAGCCGGCCCGACCGCTGCGCGAACGGCGCTCGTTGCACTCGCCGCTGCGCGACATCGCGGCGATGTTGCGCTCGTTCGACTACGCGGCCCGACACCTGCTGGCCGGCGGCGGTGGCTTCTGGGGACGCGGGACCCCCGCGCCGCACCTGGTGCGCCGCGCGGAGGAATGGGCCACCCGCAATCGGGAAGCCTTCTGTGCGGGATACGCCGACGCGGGCTCGTTCGACCCGCACTCCGAACCCGTGCTGTTGCGGGCCTTCGAGACCGACAAGGCCGTCTACGAGGTCATGTACGAGTCGGGCAACCGACCCTCGTGGTTGCCGGTGCCGATGTCGGCGATCCGGCGCCTGGCCGAACGTGCGCCGTTGCCGCACTGACGCATCGTCGATTCCCGTTCCGTACCAACGTCTCAGGAGGTCCCATCCGTGACGGCCCGTCAGGACAGCGCGTCAACCGAGGACGGCGGGGTCGCCGGTCGTCCTGCCAAGCGTTCGGCCACTCGGGCCCGCCCCCGGCCGGCCGGCCGGCCCGAGGTGCCACCGTTGGCCGCCGACGAGTTGCGCCGCCTGGTGGACGGCGGCCATCACGATCCGCACGGGCTGCTCGGCCCGCACCCGCACGTGCCCGGCGTGGACGGCGTGGTGGTGCGGGTGCTGCGGCCGTGGGCCCGTGAGGTGATCGTGGTCACCGGCGAGCATCGGGTGCCGCTCAGCCACGAGGCGGAGGGGCTGTTCACCGGTCTGCTGCCCGGCACCGAGGTGCCCGACTACCGGCTCGAGATCCGCTACGACGGCACCGAGCTGCACACGGACGACCCGTACCGCTTCCTGCCCACCCTGGGCGAGTTGGACATACACCTGATCGCCGAGGGTCGGCACGAGCGGCTGTGGGACGTGCTCGGCGCGCACGTACGCTCCTACGAGACCGCCACCGGCCCGGTCACCGGGACCTCGTTCGCGGTCTGGGCGCCGAACGCGCGCGGGGTGCGGGTGGTCGGCGACTTCAACTATTGGGACGGCATCGCGCACCCGATGCGCTCGCTGGGCTCCTCCGGGGTCTGGGAGCTGTTCGTGCCCGACGTCGGCGACGGCACCAAGTACAAGTACGAGATCCTGGGCCGGGACGGCGTCTCCCGGCAGAAGGCCGACCCGCTGGCCTTCGCCACCGAACTGCCGCCGTCCACCGCGTCGGTGGTGCACACCCCGACCTACACGTGGTCGGACAAGGAGTGGTTGGAGAAGCGGGCCGGGACGGTCCACCACATCGCGCCGATGAGCGTGTACGAGATCCACCTCGGCTCGTGGCGGCCGGGCCTGAGCTACCTCCAACTGGCCGAGCAGTTGCCCGCCTACGTCACCGAGATGGGCTTCACCCATGTGGAGCTGCTGCCGGTGGCGGAACACCCGTACGGCCCATCGTGGGGCTACCAGGTGTCCTCGTATTACGCGCCCACCTCGCGGTTCGGCGATCCCGACGAGTTCCGGCACCTCGTGGACGCGCTGCACCGGGCCGGGGTCGGGGTCCTGGTGGACTGGGTGCCGGCGCACTTCCCCAAGGACGCGTGGGCGCTCGCCCGGTTCGACGGGACCGCGCTGTACGAGCACCCGGATCCGCGCCGGGGCGAGCACCCCGACTGGGGCACCCTGGTCTTCGACTACGGCCGGCACGAGGTGCGCAACTTCCTCGTGGCCAACGCGGTCTACTGGTGCGAGGAGTTCCACATCGACGGGCTGCGGGTGGACGCGGTCGCCTCGATGCTCTATCTGGACTACTCGCGCGAGCACGGCGAATGGGCGCCCAACCAGCACGGCGGCCGGGAGAACCTGGACGCGGTGGCCTTCCTCCAGGAGATGAACGCGACGCTGTACCGGCGCGTGCCCGGCGTGCTCACCATCGCCGAGGAGTCCACCGCGTGGGACGGGGTGACCCGCTCGACCGACAGCGGCGGACTCGGCTTCGGCTTCAAGTGGAACATGGGCTGGATGCACGACTCGCTGGAATACATCCAGAAGGAGCCGATCCACCGGCAGCACCACCACAACGAGATCACCTTCTCGCTGATGTACGCGTGGAGCGAGAACTACATCCTGCCGATCAGCCACGACGAGGTGGTGCACGGCAAACGTTCCATGGTGGACAAGATGCCGGGCGACCGCTGGCAGCAGATGGCCAACGTGCGCGCCTACCTGGCCTTCATGTGGGCCCACCCGGGCAAGCAGTTGTTGTTCATGGGCTCGGAATTCGGCCACGGCGCGGAGTGGTCCGAGGCGCGCGGCCTGGACTGGTGGCTGCTGGACCACGCCGAGCACCAGGGCGTCCGGGAGTTGGTCCGCGACCTCAACTCGGTCTATCGGGGACGGCCCGCGCTGTGGACCCAGGACACCCGGCCGGAGGGCTTCTCCTGGATCGACGGCGGCGACGCGGCGTCCAACGTGTTGTCGTTCGTCAGGCACGGCGCGGCCGGCGAACAGCTGGTGTGCGTGTGCAACTTCTCCCCGGTGGTCCGGGAGGACTTCCGGGTCGGCCTGCCGCACGCGGGCCGGTGGCGTGAGGTACTGAACACCGACGCGGCCGGCTACGGCGGCGCCAATGTCGGCAATCGAGGCGAGGTACGGGCCGAGGACGTGGCGTGGCACGGCCGACCGGCCTCCGCGTCGATGACGCTGCCGCCCCTGGCCACCGTCTGGTTCGTCCCCGAATAGCGGTCGAAGTCCCTCCCGGGAGCCGACGTCGCACGGTCGACGTCGGCTCCCGGTCGGTTCGCGGTCGGCTCCCGGTCGGCTCGCGGAAACGTGACACTCCGGCGAATCGTGAATTAGTGTCTTGCCTTCATGCCCCCGGAAGACGTCCCTCCGGAACCTGCCGGGGTCGATGCGACAGCCAGAGAGACATGGAACACGGGGGTGTTCTCACATGACGGCGGACGCGGGTACGGGGTACAAGGCCCTTCCCTCGGACTTCAAGACGGCGGGTAAGGCTTTCACCGACGCGGGACGCCGCGTGGCCGAGATCCGAACGACGCTCAAGACGTCCATCGAGGGTCTGGGCGAGTGCTGGGGGGACGACGACCTCGGCAACGGCTTCGCCAAGTCGTACAAACCCGCCCGGGACAAGGTGCTCGAAGCGCTCGAAGCGCTCGCCAAGGGTCTCGGGGAGATCGGCAAGGGTCTCGACACGTCCGCCGGCAACTACCAGAAGACCGAGGACCACAACCGCGAGAGCTTCGGTGGCAAGGCCTGATGGCGGTCGAAGCGGGGGAGATAGTCGAGAAGGTCCTCGAACTGCTCGTCGGCGTCGACTGGCCGGAGGGCGACGAGGACAAGTGTGAGGCCCTGGGCAAGGCGTGGGAGCACGCGGCGACCGAACTCGGCAAGGTCGCGGGGGACCTCGCCGCGGCGGTGAACAAGCTCAACGCCGCCAACGAGGGCAAGGGCATGGAAGCCTTCCTTCGGATGTGGGACAAGCTGAGCAAGGGCGAGAAGGCGTTCTTCCCGGCCCTGGAGGCGGCGTCCAAGGCACTCGGCGGCGCCGCGGACGACACGAGTGACACGATCTACGCCACCAAGATCGAGTTCGTCACGATGGCCACCATCCAGGGTGCGGCGATCCTGGCCCAGATCGCGGCCGCGCCGATCACCCTCGGCATCACCGCCGGGACCGCGGCGGCCTCGACCGCCGCACTGCGGTTCTCGTTCATGCAGGTGCTGCGGCGGATGTTGGGCCGCATCGAGGCGTCGATGGTGCGCCGACTGCTCAAGAACGTCGCCCTCGAGGCACTGTCCGAGGTGCGCGACGACATCATCTCCCAGTTCATCCACATGACCTGGGGCTCGCAGAACGGCTACTCGATCAAGCAGACCGCGCTGGCCGCGGGCGGCGGCGCGGCCGGCGGGTTGGCCGCGATCGGCGTGAACGGGCTCGGCAAGAAGGTCTTCGGCGAGGGCGCCGAGTCCGGCATCAAGGGCGTCACCACCTCGCTCGCCTCCAACGTGAGCGCCGAGGTCGCGGGCACGGTGGCCACGGGCGGCCCGGTGAACTGGGAGACGTTCGCGAGCGGAGGGCTGGGCGGGGCGACCGATCACGCGGCGTCGAAGGCGGGCGATCGGGTCTCGAACGCGTTCAATGTCCCGAACATCGGCACGACGAACCTGGGAGCGGGCGGGAACGTCGGCGGCAACAGAATCGATTCGACACTGAACCCGGATCGTGGGGGGTCGGGGAACGGCGGGGGGAACGGGGGGAGTTCGGGCGGGTCGAACGGGGCCGGTGGATCGAACGGGTCCGGGGGGTCGCACAACTCCAATGGGTCCAACGGATCGAATGGCTCAGGCGGGTCCAACGGGTCCAACGGCGGGTCCGGTGGGAATCAGGGCGGGGGCTCGCCGCACGACAACTCCGGGAACCCGGGCGGGAATTCCGGGGGGCGCTCGGGGGGTGACCCCGCGAACTCGGGAGGCAACTCCGGGAATTCCGGAGGCAATTCGGGGAACAACGGGAACTCCGGTGGCAACTCCGGTGGTGATCACCGGCCCGCACACACCCCGGTCGCGACCCAGAGCGCGTCGACGGCCCCGCCTCCCACGGCGGATGCCTCGACGGCGCCTTCCGCGCCGGCTCAGGGCGCACCGGCCCACAGCGGCGGGCCGTCGCAGAACACCACGACCTACGTACAGGCTCCGCCTCCGGGCGGCGGTCAGCCGGGTGGCGCGCCGGCGCCCGCCGGTGGCTCGCCGGCCGTGAACGGCGCGCCCGCAGTGGGTGGTTCGCCGGCCGCGAGTGGTTCGCCGCATGGCGGTGGCGGTGTACAGACCGCCAGTGCGTCGACCGGTGCTCCGGCCGCGGCCGGGCCGTCCTCGGCCGGCTCGCCGTCGAGTGGCGGGCCGTCGCCCGCCGGGCCGGGTTCGACGACGACCAACGTGTCGACGACGACGGCGGCCGCAGGTACGGCTGCCGCCGGAGTTGGGAACACGGGTCCCGGCACCGGATCGGCGACCGCGGGCAACTCGGGTGCCGGCAACGGGAGTACGACCGCGAACAACGCGGCATCCGGACCGGCGGCGACCCGGCCTGCGGGTGGTGGGACCGGCAACTCTGTTGGGACACAAGGGACTTCACCGAACCACAACGCGCCGGGCAGCGGCTCGCCGGACACCACGAACCGCATTCCCGGTCAACGTACGGAGGGTTCGGGCACCTCCGACCGCCCGAACACGTCCCCCGACACCACGCCGCGCACCGACCACCGCCCGGACTCGGCCACGCATCCGGCGCCGGACCGGGCCGCGGACCCGAATTCGGGTATCCGGCCGGACAGCCACACCGGGCCCGGCACGGACCCGGCCACGGACGCTCACCCGGACTCGGATGCCCGGTCGGATACGGACGCCCGGCCGGACACGGCGCCGGAGACTCGCCGGGACTCGACGCCGGACACAAGCCCGGACGGTCGGCCGGACCCGGCCGGGGACGCCACGCCGGACGCTCGGCCGGACCCGACGTCCGACACGAGTCCGGACAGCCGGCCGGACCCGGCCGGGGACACCACGCCCGACGCTCGGCCGGACCCGACGTCCGACACAAGCCCGGACGGTCGGCCCGACGCGGTGTCCGACACGTCTCCGGACAGCCGGCCGGACCCGACCGGCGACCCCGTCCGGGACGGCTCGCCCGACCCGGCCGGCGAGGCCACGCCGGATGATCGGCCGGACGCCGCGGCGGATCCGCGGCGGGGCACCGATCTCAGCGCCGACCCCTCGGCCGACTCGCACACCGGTGACGCCTCGCCGCGCCCGGGCCAGGACGCCTCGCCGGCGCGGGACGGCTCGAACGGCGGTGTCACCGTGCTGCACCTGCCGCCCGTCGGCCCGCAACGCGGCGCTTCGATCGGCCCGGCTCCGGCCGGCCGATTCGGCGACGCCCTCGACGGATTCGGCAACCGTGTCCGCAATCTGTTCGGCCGAGGCCCCGACGCCTCGCCGAACGTCGCCCCGGACACCGGACCGACCACCGACCCCGGACCGAACCCCGGTCCGTTCCGGCCGAGTTCCGACTCCGGCACCACCTACGACTCGACGCCGTACGGCAGTCCCCGCCCGGAATCCACCCGCCCGGACTCGCCGCGGGATCCGGCCGGCCCACTGGCCGACCGCCCGCCGCTGAACGACGGCCGACCGCTGTACGAGACCGGCGGCCTGATGCCGCCGAGCGCGCGCGACCAGTCGGCGCTCGTCGACGCCGTCCCGCGCACCCCCGACGGCACCCCCGTGGTGCACCCGGATCCGCGCGTCGACGGCTGGCTCCCGCTGCAGAACGACGGCGGCATCGACGTGCCCGGTCGGGCCAACAACTGCATGGACGGCGTGCTGGCCTTCGGCAACACCTGGTTCGGCCGTCCGGAGGTGGCCGCGCCGCGGATCCCCGGTGAGAACGGCGGCGAGACCAGGGCTCCTGAGCGGGCTCAGCGCGAGATCGGCGGGAACTGGACGCCTCTGGGGCAACGTCCGGACGGTGCCACCGATGTCGCCGGCGCGTACGGCGAGATCGAGGCGCGACTGCGCGACGCGGGACCGGGCGCGCTGACGTACATCGTCACGTCCAGGCCGACCGAACCGCGGATCCAACCGGACGGGACGGTCGAGACCGGCCGGGTCTCGCACGCGTGGGCCGCGGTCAACGTGGACGGCGACGTCCTGTGGGTCGATCCCCAGTCGGGCGAGGTCATGCCCGAGCCGTACCCGGACCAGATCCGCGTATGGGCTCTGCCCGTGGACGCGAACGCGCGGCCGATCGACATGTCGGTGCCCCCGACCACGCGCCCGGCCGACCCGACCCCGGACCCCGCCGGACAGCCGAACCCGGCCCGCCCGGCCGCCGATTCGACCACGCCGACCACCCCCGACCGGCACACCGACACACCGGACACCACGCCCGACCCGAGTGCCGACACGACACCGAACCCGCCCCACACGGAGCCGAATCCGACCTCGGACCCGACCCCGGACGCGCGGCCGGACAGCACCACCGACGGCACCCCGGACGGCCGACCGATGCCGGAAACCGACACCGACACCGACACGGACGTCACGACGGACACCCACCCGGACGCGGAGCCCGACACCGCATCCGACGCCCGTCCCGACACGAAGCCCGACCCGGCTCCCGAGGTCACCCCGGACTCCGACTCCGACCCCCGTCAGAACACCACGCCGGACCCGTCGCCCGACCCATCCCCCGACCCGACGCCGAATCGGCGGACCGAAACCACCCCGGACGGGGACGGCACGCCCACCCCGGACGCGAACACCGATCCCACCGCGGATCGGGACGCCACCCCGACCCCCGACCCCGCGGGCGAGCCCCACCCGGCGTCCCACCCGACCCCGGACACGACGCCCACCCCGGTCCGCAACACCCTGCAGAGCCTCGGCGACCGGATGCGCGGTCTCCTCGGCCGGGGCCCGGACATCGACACCGGCCCGAACCACCTCGGCCCGGGCGCTCCCCCGTTCCAGGGCGGCCCGTTCCACCAGAACACCAACACGCCGTCCCCCTACAACGGGACGGCGTACGGCAACACCCCGGTGGCGAACAATCCGTACGCGCAGCCGATGCCGCACCACGCGCCGCCACCCACGTCCGGCGGTCCGATGGCGGGCCGCCCGCCGCTGTCCGCCGGGCGTCCGTTCAACCAGCCAGGCGGCCTGCTCCCGCCCACCTGGAGCGACGTGAGCGCGTTGAACAACGCGGTACCTCGCCATCCCGACGGCACACCCGTGGTGCACCCCGACCCTCGCCAGGGCCGCTGGTTCCGGTTGCAGAACGACGGCGGCCACCAGGTGCCCGGCCGAGGCATCAACTGCCTGGACGGCGTACTGGCCTTCGGCAACACCTGGTTCGGCCGACCGGAGGTGTCCGCGGCCCGTATCCCGGGTGAGAACGGCGGCGAGACGAACGGCATGCAGCGCGCGGAGCAGGAGACCGGCGCGCCGTGGAACCGACTCGACCTCAACCCGGACGGCTCGTCGAACCCGGGTGCGGCCTTCGCGCGGATCGACGCCACCCTGCGGGCCTCCGGGCCCGGCTCGATCTCGTACATCGTCACCGAATGGCCCCCGCGCAACGAGGTCCAGCCGGACGGTTCGGTCCGGGTGGTGCGCAGTTCGCACGCCTGGGCCGCGATCAACGTGGGTGGCGACATCCTCTGGATCGACCCGCAGACGAACCAGATCATGAACCTGCCGCATCCGAACGCGATCACCGTCTCCGCGATCACGCTCGACCCGAACGCCCGACCGGTCCCCATGACGGCCCCGCCCGTCACCCAACCGGTCGCCCCACCCCCGCCGCCGCCGCTGCCGCACAACCAGCAACAACCACCGGTGAACCCGTACACCCGGCACCAACCGCCGCCGGTACAGCCCAACCCGTACACGCAGCCGCAGCCGCAACCGCCGGTGCACCAAAACCCGTACACCCAACAGCAGCCACCGCCGGTGCAGCCCGCCCCGCACTTCCTCCAGACGATGCAGCCGGGCCCATACGCCCACCAGCAGCCGGTACAACCGGGCCCGTACAACCAGCCCGGCCCGCACACCCAACAGCCGGTGCAGCCCAACCCGTACACGCAACAACCACCGGTACAACCCGCCCCGCACAACCAACAACCGATCCAACCGGGCCCGGTACACCCGGCACCGCCACACAACCAACAGCCGGTCCAGCCGACACCGCCACACACCCGGCAGCCCATCCAACCGGGCCCGGTACACCCGGCACCGCCGCACAACCAACAGCCGATCCAGCCCGGCCCGATTCACCCGGCACCGCCGCACAACCAGCAACCGTTCCAACCGGGCCCGGTACACCCGGCACCGCCGCACAACCAACAGCCGATCCAGCCCGGCCCGATTCACCCGGGACCGCCACACAACCAACAGCCGTTCCAAACGGGCCCGGTGCACCCGGCACCGCCGCACAACCAGCAACCGTTCCAAACGGGCCCGGTGCATCCCACGCCGCCGCACAACCAACAGCCGATCCAGCCCCAGCCCGGCCCGGTACACCCTGCGCCCCACCACCCGCAGCCGTTCCGAACCGGCCCGGTGCATCCCACTCCGCCGCACAACCAACAGCCCCTCCAAACCGGCCCCGTGGACCCCGGCAGCCACCTCCCGAACCCAGGGCAATCCGGGCCCAATCCCACCCCCGCTCCGACCCCGGCCACTCCCCCGCCGTCGCCACTGCGGCACGCGCAGGCCAATCCGCCCGGTCCGATCGACACCACGCCGCCCCTGGCGCCGCCGATGCAGGCCAATCCGCGGCCGCTCGGCGAGCCCGCGACCACGGCGAGTCCGACCGGCGATCGGCCCACCACGCACGACGGTCGGCGCGACGACATCGAGCGTGAGGTCGGCGACTTCATGGCGACCCGCCCGGCCGCGGAGAACTTCGACCCCAACGCCGCGCCGAACGCCAACCCCGCCACCACGCCCACCACTTCATCGACGCCGAACCCGAACCCGCCGAAGCCCGACGACGTTCGCGGCGGCCAGTCGCCCTACGACCTCGACGTCGCGCGGGACCCGTCCTTCATGGCCGACCGCGCGAACCTGACCTGGGACACCCACCGCGGCGACGCCGAGTTCGAGATGCCGCAGAGCGCCCGCTCGAACAACCCGCACCCGGACACCGGCGCACCTCCCCGCAACAACCTCAATCGGGCCACGATCCGCCGGATGTTCGACGCCGCCGGCATCGACGCGCTGGTCAACCACCCGAACCCGGACGAGTTGACCAGCGCCGAGCGCCAGGCCAGGGACGAGTTCGACCGCCTCCTGCGCGGCACCGACGGACGACTGCTGACCGGCCCGGACCTGGCCCAGCGCATGAACGACCTGGCGCTGCGCGGCCGGGACATGACCGGCGCTCCGCGCTACCCGATCAACTCGGGATACGCGGGCCAGATCGTGCACTTCGCGAGCCCGACGCTGGACAACCACTTCCCCGACGGTGTCTACATCAACCTGCAGGGTTATCCCGACTTCACCGCCTACGCGGTACGCACCATAAACCTTCCGCACACCGTCGTCGCCCCACCCCAACGCAGTGATTTCCCGCCCGGTCCGGACGGCACCAAGAAATTCAAGGAAGCCCGCCAGGAAGCGAACGACGACCAGCGCAAGCTCGATATTCGCCAGGCCAACGCGGAATTCCGAAACGATCCGATGTGGGCCGGTGTCCGCCCGGGCCGCAGCGCTCCCGGATACGTCTGGCATCACGTCGAGGGCACACGCACCATGATGCTCATACCGTTCGCAGTACACTACGCGGTGAAACATCACGGTGGTATCGCCAGCGCCATGGCCCCCGATCCCGCGTCCGGCAACCCTGGAGTCCAGCCTTGACCGTCGAATTGACGCCGCGAGGAACCCTCTCGGAAGAAGCCCTGCGCGAACTCGAAGAAAAACTCGGGTTCGCCCTGCCGGCCGAATACCGGGCCTGGCTCGCCGCCACCAACGGTGCCGACTTCCCGGTCGCCGCCCAGCTCATGCCCCGTGGCCTGGACCCGGAGGACGACCTCTACGGCCACCGCACCGGCGGCGACCCGCAGACCGAACTGCTCTACGCCCACGGCTATTGCCGCGACGTGCTCACCCGGGACTATCTGCCGGTCACCCGACTCACCACCGGAATCGTGGCGATCAAGGTGACCGAGCCCGAATGCGGCTCGCTCTGGTATTGGAGCGAATCGACGCTCGACACCGACGAGGAATACACCCCCGAATACATCTCGACCCACCTGCTCCGCCGGGTGGCCGATACCTTCGCCCAGTTCCTGGAACTGTGGGAGATCGACCCGACCTCCCCGTTCCTGGATTCGGCAGATCCGGAACGGACCGCGCCATGACCGATATCGGAGCCGCGGCCGGCGACTCGCCGGCCGCCGAATTCGCGGGTTCGATCGTCGATTTCGGCCGCACGTCGCGCAGTCGGGTCTACCCCGGCGGGGTCTTCGTCGACCTGTACGGATTCCCGGATTTCCTGCCGTACGCGCGGGTGGTGATCGAGGCCGCGCCGATCCCGCCGGGGCTCGGCGTCGACGAGGCCCGGGTCACCGACGTACTCGCGGCCAACCTCGCGGCGGTCGGCACCGGCGATCCGCTCTACCGGGGCCTCGTGGAGACGGCGACCCCGCGCGGCTGGACCTGGCACCACGCGCCGCACGCACGTCGGCTGTACCTGATCCCGGTGGACGTCAAGAACGCCATGCTCCACCACGGCGGGGTGGCCACGATGACGTCGGTCGACCGGGACCGCACCGGCCTGTGGAGCCCGGTCGAGCAGGCCCGGGTACCGGTTACGCCGGACGTCGGCCGACCGCTGACCGACGTCGACCTGACCCACCTGGAGGGCAAGTACCTCAAGTACCGACTCCCGGACGCCTACCGGGAGTTGCTGATCGACAACGGCGGCGGCCCGCCGGCCCGACCGGCGGTGCACCCGCGTCACGGGTTCGTGTTCGACCAGCAGTTCTTCAACCTCTACGGCGCGTACGACCCGTACGACCTGCTGGACGTGACGGCCCGGTTCACCGACCGGCTGACCGCCGACTTCCTGGCCGTCGCGTGGGTCCAGGGCGGCGCGCTGGTGCTCAAGACCCGGGGACGGGACGCCGGTTCGGTCTGGTACTGGGACAACGACGACCGCTACGCCCGACAGGGCGACACCCCGGAGGCGACCGTCGCGCTGCTGTCCCGGCTCGCCGACGACGTCGGCACGCTGCTGGCCGACGAGTTGGTCCAGGTGCCCGGCGAACTCGACGAGATCGCCCGCGTCGCGGCGGCCGCCGGCCACTACCGACCGATCGTCGTCGACCACGCGGGCGCGGGTCTGCCCGCCGACCTGCGTCCCTGACGCGGCATCACGAAGGGAACGGACGAGACCGATGTTCGACAATCAGCTGCCGCCCGGCGTCGGTGCGGCGTTGCAACGCCCCGGCCTGGAGCCGATGACGGCGGTGAGCGCGCACACCACGCTCGTGGACCTGCATCCGGCCGTGACCGCGCTCCTCGACCGCACCGAGCCCGCGATGCGCTCGGTGTTCCACGGGCGTTGCCCGGACGCGGCGTTGTTGTCCGAGGTCGCGGTCGAGGCGGAGGCGTCGTTGGCCGCCGAGGGTGCGCACGACCCCGACCACGAGGCGGTACTCGGCCGGATGCGGCACCTGCTGCGCGGCGCGGCGCTGGCCGCGATCCTGCTGCGCGAGCCGAACGACCCCGCGCACGAGCGGCCGATCCCGCCCTGCTCGTCCTGCGCGCCCGCGCTGGCCGATCTGGGCGTGACCGTCCTGGAGGTGCCCGCGTCATGAGCGACCGTTTCCCCGAGGCGGTGGCCGAGGCCCTGTCGGCCACCGGCTGGCAACCCGGCATCCACATCCCGGAAGAGGAACTGCTGCGCTGGTACCGGGCGTTGGGCACCGCCGGGATCGACGTCCCGCCGGGCGCGATCAAGGCGCTGTGGGAGTTCGGCGGGATGACGGTGCATCAGTACGGGCCCGGCGCGGACATGTCCCGGATGCCGTTCCGGATCGACCCGCTGGTCGGGCTGTACGCGGGCGACGTGCTCGCGGCGTACGGCGCGGCGCTGGGCCGGCCGCTCACCCCGGTCGGCGAATACGACCTGGGACGCGGCCGGTTGGCGATGGATCCGCGCGGCGCGGTCTACCTGTGGTGGGGCGACCTGTGGCACGTGGCCGACACCTTCGACGGCGCGCTGATCGCGCTGATCGAAGGTCGGCGGCCCACCAGGCTGAACCTGACGCCCGCCCGGGAGCCGCTGCCCCCGAAGCCGATCGACGAGCGCGAGGCCCGGGACAGGGCTCGGCGGCACGTGGTCGGCGGCGGCCCGCACGCGCCGATCGACTTCGTGATGACCGAGTTCGAGTACGGCTGGTTGGTCCAGGCGATCTTCGCCGACCCCGACCCGATGGCCAACGTGGGCGCCGGCCAGTGGATCATCGACCGCCGCAACGGCCGGGTGACCCTGTGGCCGAGCCTGCCCACCGAAAACGTCCTGGCCCTGTTCCGCGAACGCCACGTGGACGCGTAGCACCGGGCGACAACCGGCCCACACGCCGATGCGCCCCGGAACCGCGTGGGTTCCGGGGCGCGTCGGTGGTTCGGTGCGTCGACCGCTCGTGTCGACCCGACCCGACTACTTCACGTTGACCTTGTTGATGCCGTAGCCGGGGATGTGCAACTTCCCGCCCAACTGGGCGTACATCGAACTCTCCACGTTCGTGAAGAACACGACCGGCACGTTGATCGGCGGCGGGCTCTCGGGTGTGAAGGTGATCGGGATGATCCCGAAGATGTTCCCCTTGAGGTACTTCACGTACATCGTCGTCGGGATGTCCGCGTCCATCCAGGACTTGCTGCCCTCGTCGGACGAGATGACGACGTCCTTGCCGCCCGCCTCCTTCACCGTCATGGACATGTTCCAGATGTCGATGCCCTTGGACACGGTGAACTTGAGCGCGTTCTCCTCGACCCCGGCGAGCGTTTCGACCTTGACCACGCCCTCGTAGTTCAGCCCGGCCATGGCCAGCAGGCTGGACTTGAGGACCAGGGGGTCCACCGCGACCGGCGGGATCCCGTTGCCGCTCTTGGCGTTCACGGGACCCTGGACCGGGCACGGAAAGGGCGGCTTGCCGTCCTTCGGCGCCGCCGACGACGACGTGGCCGACGGCTTGGCCGACGTCGTCGTGGGCTTGGTCGAGGGTTTGCCCGACGCCGAAGCGGAGGGCGTCGACGCGGCCGCCGCCGGCGGCGTGGCCGAAGCCGAGCCGCCCGAGGCCGCCAACGGTGCGACGGGTGGGACGGGTGCGGCGGGTACCGTCGACGCCGGCGCGGACGACGCCGTCGAGGGCGGCTTGATCCCGGGCAGGCCGAGCCCCGGCAACCCGGGCAACGTCAACTCGGGCAGTCTCAGCTCCGGCAGCTTCAACTCGGGCAGCTTGAACGCCGGTTCCCCGCTTGCCGGTGCCGTGCTCTCCGGCGACTTCGAGGTGCCGGCCTTCGCGTCGGCCGTCGGGTTCCGCGCGGCGGTGGGTTGCCCCGCCGCGGACTGCGTCCGCGCCGCCTTGCCGGCGGGGGTCGAACCCGCCGACGCGGCGGCCGTGATGCTCGGCGCCGCGCTCGACGCGCTCGGCGCGGCCGACGCCGAACCGGCCGACGCGGTGGGACTCGCCGAGGCGCACGGCCCGTCCGCGTACGGGTTCTCGGGCAGCGAGTCGCCGGGCGACGCACTGGCGATCCCGACCAGCCCGACCACGCCGGCCATCGCGGCCACGATCACCGCGAGCGTGACCCTGGGGGCGGCCGTTCCCGCCGCCGTGTCACCGGGCCGGTCGGTCTCCGACCCGGTCGACGCTTCCCCCGAGGCATCGGGGGCCTTCCCGCTCGACACGTCGGCCGGGAAGCCGTCCTCGACGAGCGTGTCGTCGGAGTCGGCGCGGCCGTCGTGTCCGTCCCCCCGGTCGTCGTCACCGCTGCGCTCGTCGTGCTCGTCGTCCGACGACTCGTCGTACGTCCACGAGGTCGCGAGCATGCCGCCGACGAGGCCGAACAACATGCCCACGCCGAAGCCGCCGAATGTCGCCACGATGAAGGACACGAGCGACACGATGATCACGAAGATCCCGAGGTAGATCCGCGCCGCCGGGGTCAACCAGAGCGCGATTCCACACATGATCAGGATGGCGCCGATGAACAGCGCCGAGACGCCGCCGAACTGCGTCAGCCTGACCGTGACGTCACCCGCGCTGACGGATGCGTACGGGGCCCACAGGATGGGTCCGGCAGCCAGGATGGTGAAGAGTCCGGCCCAGAACGGCCGGGCCGATCGCCACTCCCGAAACGCGCGCCGGCCGCGCACGACCGCATGGGGATGCCGCTGTTCTGCGGTCACGATTCAACTCCCTGGAATGCCGCCTCGATACGACTGACCGGCTGTGGGCGACGAGGCGCCCACAGCCGACGGAACGTCAGAAGCACTCCTTGCTACCGCCGCCGACCTCCAGGTGGAGGTCCTTGAGATAGAACCGGCCCGCCTGCACGAGCCAGGCCGACTGCTTGACGTCGGTGAACGTCGCCTTGTTGGCCTGCTGGCCGAACATCGTCGGGTGGCCGTTGCCGATGGTGGCCGGACCCTTGCCCCCCGAGCCCTTGGCCATGGTCGAGGCGTCGACGCCGATGTCGATGTTCTCGAACACCGCGTCGCCGTCCAGCCCGTCCATCGACAGGGTCATGTTGTCGGCCTCGGCCTTGGTGCCCTTGCCGCCGGCCTCGATCCGGAGCACGATGCCGAACGGCCCCTTGACCGACTGACACAGGTTGGTGATGTCGGCGTGCCCGATCGCGGCGGTCGCGACCGGCACGTCGGCGCCCTTGTTCCGCTTGAGGAAGTCGCCGAACTGCGAGAAGTCCGTCGCCTCCATCTTGTCGGCGCGGACCTTGAAGTTGCCGCCGCCCACGGTGATGTTCACCGGGACCACACCGTTCGCGACACCCGCGAACATGCCCACGGTCATTGCCGCGACCGGCAGGAGCACGATGCCGAATCGCTTCCAGCGGGTCTTGCCGCTACCCGCCTGAACCTTCTTGTCCATGGTCCTCCTCGGGACAGAGTCCCCTCCTCATGCGGACCAGGGCCGCACGTGGCGGGGCATGGAGGGAGGGCCTGCCTGTCCCGGGAGGACCGGCGCGGCCTGGATGGGGAGGTCCGCGTCCGTGCCACCGACCGGCTGCCGGGGCGAATGGGACACGGATCGAGCGGCCCGATCATCTTTCACGACCGGGTCGGCACACAAGAGGTTCGTTACCGACGAGTAACGCGGTCCGTCCAACGCCGCTCGCCACCGGATCACAGCGCGGCATCGAGACGCACGCCCGCCGATCCGATTTTGTGGGATAAGTCCGTTAACGGATCACCAGGAGGTCACCAAAAGACACGCAGGGCGAGGGAAATGACCCATAGTCAAAGATGGGTAAAGACAGCGCCCCGGCCGCTCTCGGAATCGAGAACGGCCGGGGCTTCATCGACAAAGCGAGCGAGTGCGGCCGGCGCCCGGGACGCGGCCCGGAACGCCGCGCGGACCGGTGTCCGACGGAGCCGGACCGCGACGCTGACGCAGACTCAGAAAAGCACGCCCGCAAGGGCCATGCGCGCCTTCGGCACCCGGGGGTCGTCGGCGCCGACGATCTCGAACAGCTCGAGCAGGTGCAACCGCGCCTTGTTCCGCTCGTCGCCCGAGGTCCGCCGTACGGTCTCCACGAGTCGGGCGAACGCCTCGTCGGCGCGGCCGTCGAGGATGTCCACGTCGGCGGCGAGGGTCTGTACGGCGACGTCGTCCGGGTGCTCGGCGGCGTCCGCCCGGGCCTTGTCCGCGTCCACACCCTGGGTGCGCAGCAGGAGTTCGGTGTTGATCAGGCCGAGCTTGGCCTCGGCGTGCGCGGGGTGGTCGGAGAGCACGTTGCGGAACGCCTGGGCCGCCCCGTCCAGATCGCCGGCCTCCAGCGCCTCGTCGGCGGGCGCGAGCAGCGGGTCGCCGGGGGGCTCCTCCTCGGACTCGGCGTCGTCGGGGGCCTCGGCCGGCGCGCCGTCGACCACCACGCCGGTCAGCCCGAAGCGCTCCTCGCCGAGCTGGACGAGCTGGTCGAGCACCTGTCGCGCCTGCTGCTCGGGCACCACACCCTGGAACAGCGGGGCGAGCTGGCCGCCGAGCACCGCCATCACGGCGGGGATGCCCTGGATCCCGAACTCCTGGGCCAGGCGCGGGTTGGCGTCGACGTCGATCTTGGCGAGCACGAAGCGGCCGGCATACTCCTCGGCCAACCGCTCCAGGAGCGGGCTCAGCTGCTTGCACGGCTGACACCACTCGGCCCAGAAGTCGATCACGACGGGCGCCTGCTGGGAGAGCGCGAGCACATCGGTCTCGAAGGTGGCCTCGGTGACGTCGATGACGACCCGTTGGCCACCGGCCGCGGCGGCGGGCTTCCCGGCCGGTGCGGCCGCACGCTTGGCGGCATTGTCGGCGGCGGCCTTGACCGCCCCGAGATCGACTACTCCGCGCATGGACATGTTCCGTGGCTGCATGTAGACATCTTCCCCCGAGAGCAAGGCGAACGATGCACGGGGCGACCCACCGGCACACGCACGAGTCCCGTCGCGCCCCGGTCCCCGCAGGATGCGGGCCCCGGGACGGACGACGACCCTTGACGGGTCGTCAGTCGCGATCGTGTGCTCGAATCCCCATCCAGGCACCGCGATTCGCTACGGCTCGTAGCGTAAGGGGAGCGCCGGGGGGAATGCGACCGTAGGATCCCGAATGGCGGATGTGAGTTGCGCCACCGGTCCGGATCACGCCAGGTACCGTACCAACCGGTAACATGACCGCCCGTGCACGACGAATCGGCGGAAACGGCGGAACGACGGGCGGTCGGCGCGCCCCCACAGCGCATCGGGCGCCCCCGCAGCACCACTGCGGACGACGCGATCCTGGCCGCGGCGCGCGCACTCCTGGCCGAGGGCGGCTGGGCGGGGCTGACCATGGGCGACGTCGCCACGCGTGCGGGCGTGGCCAAGACCACGCTGTACCGCCGCTGGCACTCCAAGCACGACCTGGCCATCGCCGCCGTCGCGGAGATGCTGGGCACGCTGCGCCTGCCGGATCGGGGCCCGGATCTACGCGCGGACATCGAGGACGTGGTCCGCCGCTTCGCCGCGCTCCTCGGCCGTCCCGAGATGCGCACGGCCCTGATGGGCCTGGTAGCCGACTCCACCAGCGACCCGGCCCTGCGGCGGCGCATCCGCGAGGAGGTCGTCGACCCCCAAAAACGCCTGGTGGTGGAGGGCCGAGCCCGAGCCGAGGCCAGGGGCGAGATCACCGCCCCCGGCGACATAGACGTGGACCTGATCTTCGACGTGATCGCCGGCACAGTGGTCCAACACGTCCTGGTAAGCGCCGAACCCGCCTCCGACAACTGGATCCAACGCTTCACCACATTCGTGGCAACCGCCCTACTCCCCCACCCCGGACAACCAGCCCACCCACCCGCTTGAGCCCCTCACCCAAAGCCCGAGTCAACTCCCCCAAAAGCCCACCCAAGCAATTCCAGCCCACCGGTGCTTGAGGCCACCTCGACCGAAGGCCAGGTCAACTCCCACACAAGCCCACCCACGCAATTCCAGCCCGGCCGGCGTTTGAGGCCAAAGGCACCCCGACCGGCCCAGGTGCGCGCGAGGCCACCTCGACGGGAGCCCAGGCCCTCGACCGAAGGCCGGGTCCCCCAGCCCGGCCGGCGTTTGAGGCCAAAGGCCGCCCGGACCGGGCTCAGAACCGTGCCGGCTCCGTGTACGTGCCCCACTCCTCCCGGAGAACGTCACAGATCTCCCCGAGCGTCGCCTCGGCCCGAGCCGCCGCCAACATCGGCGGCACCAGATTCCCCGAGCCCCGCGCAACATCCCGCATCGCGGCCAGCGCCGAGTTCACCGCGGCCTGATCCCGCGCGCCCCGCCGCTTCCCGAGCATCGCCACCTGGTCCCGCTCGACCTCATGGCTGACCCGCATGATCTCCAGGTCGCCCGTTACCGACCCCTCGTGGCAGTTGACCCCGACGACCCGCTTGTCGCCCTTCTCCACCGCCCGCTGGTAACGGAACGCCGACTCGGCGATCTCCCCGGTGAACCAGCCGTCCTCGATGCCGCGCAGGATGCCCGACGTCATCGGCCCGATCGAGTGCGGCGAACTCTCGCCCAACTCGCGGATCTTCGCGAACGTCGCCTCCGCCTCGGCCTCCAGCCGATCCGTCAGCGCCTCCACGTACCACGACCCGCCCAGCGGGTCGGCCACCGCCGCGACGCCGGTCTCCTCCATCAGCACCTGCTGGGTGCGCAGCGCGATCTCCGCGGCCTGCGCGCTCGGCAGCGCCAGCGTCTCGTCCAGCGCGTTCGTGTGCAGCGAGTTCGTCCCGCCGAGCACCGCCGCGAGCGCCTCGACCGCGGTGCGCACCACGTTGTTGTACGGCTGCTGCGCGGTCAGCGACACGCCCGCCGTCTGGGTGTGGAAGCGCAACCACTGCGCCTTCGCGGTCTTCGCGCCGTACACGTCGCGCATCCACCGCGCCCAGATCCGGCGCGCCGCGCGGAACTTGGCGATCTCCTCGAAGAAGTCCACGTGCGCGTCGAAGAAGAACGACAACCCGGGGCCGAAGACGTCCACGTCCATCCCGCGCGACAGCCCGAGTTCCACGTAGCCGAACCCGTTGGCCAGCGTGTACGCCAGCTCCTGCGCGGCCGTCGCCCCCGCCTCGCGGATGTGGTACCCGGACACCGAGAGCGGCTTGTACGCCGGGATCTTCTCGGCGCAGTACTCCATCAGGTCGCCGATCAGCCGCAGGTGCGGCTCGGGCGCGAACAGCCACTCCTTCTGCGCGATGTATTCCTTGTAGATGTCGGTCTGCAGCGTGCCGTTGAGCGTGCCGATGTCCACGCCCTGCCGCTCGGCCGCGACCAGGTACATGCAAAACGCCGGCACCGCCGGCCCGGAGATGGTCATCGACGTGGTCACGTCGCCCAGCGGGATGTCGCGGAAGAGCACGTCCATGTCGGCCGCCGAGTCCACCGCGACGCCGCAGTGTCCGACCTCGCCCAGCGAACGCTCGTCGTCGCTGTCCCGGCCCATCAGGGTCGGCATGTCGAAGGCGACGGACAGCCCGCCGCCGCCGGCCGCCAGGATCATCCGGTAGCGCTCGTTGGTCTGTTCCGCGTTGCCGAAGCCGGCGAACTGGCGGATGGTCCACGCCCGGCCCCGGTAGCCGGTCGGGTACAGGCCGCGGGTGTACGGAAACTCGCCCGGCCAACCGATCCGCTCGAAGCCGGCGTAGGGCTGATCCGCGGGCGGGCCGTAGACCGGCTCGACCTCGAGTTCGGAAAGCGTGGTGCGGCGCATGCCGTCGTTGCGGACCTTGTCGTAGCGGTCCTGCCAGCGCCGCCGACCCTCTTCGATGTCCTCGGTGTTCACGTGGCTCCCGTCCGATGCCGTCGTCGTAGGACCCATTCCCGCGCGGCACCAGAAAATTACTAGGACGTCCTAGTAAATGTCCACGCCCCCGAAAACATGCCCACGCCCCGGATAACGCCGAAGCCCCCGACGAGGTGTCGGGGGCTTCGTGGGCGCGGGCCGCGAGCGCGGCGGCGACCGGTCAGGCGGCGGCCGGCGCCGGGGTCGGCTCGACCAGCTTGTGCTTCATCTTGTAGTCGAAGACGAACGGGCCGAACGGCGGGATCGCGGCGACGAACGCGAGCAGCGTGGTCTTGTTGTCCCAGGACAGCTTGGTGCGCGCGTCCATCATGGCCAGCAGGTACAGGATGAACAGGACCGCGTGCAGCAGGCCCAGCGGCATGACGAGGTTGATGTCCGAGATCCGGCTCAGCAGCGAGCCGAAGACGAGCAGGATCAGGAACGAACAACCCTCGGCGATCGAGATCACCTTGAAGCGGCCGGAGGCGGTGGAAAGCATGGGGGAATCCTCGGGAAGAAGCGGGTACGGAACGGGCTGACCGAGAGCGGCTCAGGCGCCGGCGGCGGCGGTGGCGAGGCCGCGCTCGTGGACCGCCTCGACGGCCTTGCGCTCGGCGAAGAACGACGCGAGCGGAACGGTCCCGGCGAGCATCATCAGCAGCATGCGCTCGAACTTCCACTTCATCTTGCTGCTGAGGTCGAAGGTGACGACGAGGTAGATCATGTAGAACAGACCGTGTGCCTGGCTGACGTAGAGCGTCGCCTTCTCGCCCGTGTCGAACCCGTACTTCAGGACCATGCACAGGCACAGGACCAGGAGCATGCACCCGGTGATCCAGGCCATCACTCGGTAGCGGGTCAATACGGCAGGCTTCACGGCAGCACCTTCGGTAACGGCGGGCTCGACGTCGTCGTCGACCGCTTTTCACAATGGCGCATGCAGCTTACGTCGCCGGCACCGGGGTCCCCGAATCCGCCCCCTCCCCCGCCGTGCCCCCGTCCTGCGCCTCGTCCTTCGCCTCCGCCTCGACCGCGAAATCGCCGGCGTCCACCCGCAACACCCGCAGCAGGTCGAACAGCTGGGCGCACTGCTCGGCGGTGTACGCGCCGAGCCCGAACTCGCGCGCGGTCAGGTCCCGGGTGGCCCGCTCGGTGACGTCGCGCCCCTTGTCCGTGATCACCGCGAGTACGCCCCGGCCGTCGCGCGGGTTCGGCCGACGGGCGACCAACTCGGCCTGCTCCAGGCGGTCGATCGTGTTGGTCACACTCGTCGGATGCACCATCAGGCGCTCGCCGATCCGGGACAGCGGCAGCGAGCCGGTCCGGCTGAAGGTGAGCAGGACCAGGGCCTCGTAGCGGGCGAAGGTCAGGCCGTACGGCTTGAGCACCGCGTCGGCACCGGCGAGCAGAATCTGCTGGGCACGCATGATCGAGGTGATGGCGACCATCGGCGGGCACTCGCCCCAGTGCTCTCGCCAGTGCTCGTCGGCACGCGTGATCGGATCGAAGGGAAGGTTCAGTGGCTTCGGCACGGGCCGAGCGTAGTGGAGGTTACCGATCGGTCACGTGGCCGTCTCACAGAGTGCGGTACGCGCCACGCCGACGACGTGCGGCAACCAAAGGGTCATTCAAGTTTCAACTAACTCCGGTATTCTTGGTCCATGACCGATGCCGAGCCCAGATGGCTGAGCGATGAAGACCAGCACGTCTGGCGCCAGATCATCGCCGTGATCAACATGCTGCCGGCGCGGCTGGAGCGCGAACTCCAGCGCACGCACGGCCTGTCCCTGCACGACTACCAGATCCTGGTCCAGATCTCGGAGCACCCGCGGCAGGAGGTGCGGCTGAGCGATCTGGCCGAGGCCACCCAGCAGTCCAAGAGCCGGCTCTCGCACCAGATGACGCGGATGGAGAACGCCGGCCTGGTCGCGCGCCGCAACTGTCCGACGGACCGCCGCGGGGCATACGCGGTGCTCACCGAGGAGGGCTGGGACGCGCTCCGGGCCGCCGCGCCCACCCATGTCGAGAGCGTCCGCGAACACCTGATGGACGTGATGACGCCCGCCCAGAAACAAGTCGTCGGCGAAGCCTTCGGCGCGGTAGCCGCCAAGCTGCGCCCGGCCGCCCGCGCCACGGTCTGCCCCTCCACGGAGGAATGCTGACCCGGCGACCCCGGGTCCACCCAAGAACAACGCCACCCACGGCCCCGGTCCGGCCCACCGTCCTCAATCGCCGGACGGGCTGACACCTGTCGACCCGGTCCGGCCCACCGTCCTCAAACGCCGGACGGGCTGGATTTGCTTCGGTCTGGGGCGCAGGCTGCGGTTCGCTTTGCCGCAGCTTGAGCCCAAGAGCCAAGCAAATCCAGCCCGTCCGGCGTTTGAGGACGGCAGGCCGACTCGGGCCCACGAGGCGAGCAGCCAGACCGCAGCCCACACAACGAACCGAACCAACCCCAGCCCGTCCGGCGTTTGAGGACGGCGAGCCGGACCGGGCCCACGAGGCGAGCAGTCAGACCGCAGCCCACACACCGGGCCGAACCAACCCCAGCCCGTCCGGCGTTTGAGGACGGCGGGCCGACCCGGGCCCACCACGCGAACAGCCGGACCGCAGCCCACACAACGAACCGAACCAACCCCAGCCCGTCCGGCGTTTGAGGACGGCAAGCCGACTCGGGCCCACCACGCGAACAGCCGGACCGCAGCCCACACACCGGGCCGAGTCAACTCCAGCCCGTCCGGCGTTTGAGGACGGCCGGCCGGCCCGGGCGCCCACCACGCGAACAGCCGGCGCGCAAGGCGGCTTCGGGCCGCTGCGCGAACTAGGCTCCCAGCCCCGCGATCAGCTCGTCCGCCGCCGCATACGGGTCCAAGGACCCGGAAAGCACCTGGTCCGCCAGCGACTCCAGCCGCCGCCCACCCCGCAGGTCGCCGATCCGAGCCCGCAGCGCGGTGACCGCGATCGCCTCCACCTCGTCCGCCACCCGCCGCCGTCGCCGCAGCCGCAGTTCGCCGCCCGCCTCCATCCAGGCCCGGTGCTTCTCCAGCGCCTCGACCACCTCGTCCACGCCCTCCCCGCGCGAGGCCACGGTCTTGACGATCGGCGGACGCCAGTCCCCCGGCCCCCGCGCCTCGCCGAGCGAGAGCATGTGGCCGAGTTCGCGCGCGGTGGTCGCCGCACCGTCCCGGTCCGCCTTGTTGACCACGTACAGGTCGCCGATCTCCAGGATCCCGGCCTTGGCCGCCTGGATCCCGTCGCCCATGCCGGGCGCCAACAGCACCACGGTGCTGTCCGCCATCGAGGCGATCTCCACCTCCGACTGGCCGACCCCCACCGTCTCCACGATCACCACGTCGCACCCCGCCGCGTCCAGCACGCGCAGCGCCTGCGGGGTGGACCAGGCCAACCCGCCGAGGTGCCCACGCGAGGCCATCGAGCGGATGTACACGCCCGGGTCGGTCGCATGGTCCTGCATCCGCACCCGGTCACCGAGCAGCGCGCCGCCCGAGAACGGCGAGGACGGGTCCACCGCGAGCACGCCGACCCGCCGACCCAGCCGGCGGTACGCGCTCACCAGCGCGGTCGTGGAGGTCGACTTGCCCACCCCGGGCGAGCCGGTCAGCCCGATCACGTAGGCGTTGCCGGTCAGCGGCGCGAGCGCGGCCATCACCTCGCGCAACCGCGGCGAGGCGTCCTCGACCATCGAGATCAGCCGGGCCACCGCCCGCGGCTTGCCCTCCCGGGCCTGGGCCACCAACGTCGCGACATCCATCCCCGACCTCATGCGCCACCGCTTCCCTGCTCGGATATGCCGAAACGACCCCGCAGTCGGCGAGCCGTCGCACCGCAGTGCGCGCCCCGCGACTGCGAGATCGTTTCAGGTGGATCGATCACACGGAACCGTACGGTCGCTCAGCCGTACGTTCCGAACCGGTTCACACGTGTGGACCGAACCGGCTCAGGCGCCCGGGACGGTGAGGATCAGCGCGTCGCCCTGGCCACCGCCACCGCACAGCGCCGCCGCACCGGTACCGCCGCCGCGGCGCTTGAGCTCCAGCGCCAGGTGCAGCACCACGCGGGCGCCGGACATGCCGATCGGGTGGCCGAGCGCGATCGCGCCGCCGTTGACGTTGACCTTGTCCGTGCTCACCCCGAGGTCGCGCATCGACTGCACGGCCACCGCCGCGAACGCCTCGTTGATCTCGATCAGGTCGAGGTCGTCGACGGTCAGGCCCTGCTTGCCGAGCGCGTGCTTGATCGCGTTCGAGGGCTGCGACTGGAGCGAGTTGTCCGGGCCCGCCACATTGCCGTGCGCGCCGATCTCGGCCAGCCACTCCAGGCCCAGTTCCTCGGCCTTGGCCTTGCTCATCACCACGACCGCGGCGGCGCCGTCGGAGATCTGCGAGGACGTACCCGCGGTGATCGTGCCGTCCTTGCTGAACGCCGGACGCAGCTTGCCCAGCGACTCGGCGGTGGTGTCCGGGCGGATGCCCTCGTCGGCGGCGAACACGACCGGCTCGCCCCGGCGCTGCGGAATCTCCACCGGCACGATCTCGGCGTCGAAGATCCCGTTCTTCGCGGCGGCCGCGGCGCGCTGGTGGGACAACGCGCCCACCGCGTCCTGCTCCTCGCGCGAGATGTCCAGCTTCGTGTTGTGGTGCTCGGTCGACTCGCCCATCGGGATGTTGTCGAACGCGTCGGTGAGGCCGTCGTAGGCCATCGCGTCGAGCATCTCGACCGCGCCGTACTTGAAGCCCTCGCGCGACTTGGGCAGCAGGTGCGGGGCGTTGGTCATGGACTCCATGCCGCCCGCGACCACGATGTCGAACTCGCCCGCGCGGATCAGCTGGTCGGCCAGCGCGATCGCGTCCAGGCCGGAGAGACAGACTTTGTTGACGGTGAGCGAGGGCACGTTCATCGGGATGCCGGCCTTGACCGACGCCTGTCGGGCGGGCATCTGCCCGGCGCCCGCCTGAAGCACCTGGCCCATGATCACGTACTGGACCTGGTCCCCGGTGACGCCCGCGCGCTCGAGCGCGGACTTGATCGCGATGGCGCCGAGGTCGGTGCCGGAGAAGCCCTTGAGGGAGCCGAGCAGTCGACCCATGGGGGTACGGGCCCCGGCGACGATGACAGAACCGGCCATGAGGGTGGCCTCCACAACTTTATGGTCGGGGTGCCATCGCCAGGCGGGCCGGGCGACGTGCGGCATCCCCGCGACGGACGTGAAGTTGTTCCGGAACCTACCCGGAAGGACGCCGAACGGTGCAGGGGGCCCCGATGTGACGGAACCCACCCTCACGCCCGGCACGAATCGGGTGTTCCCTCGCCCATAGTCTCGTGACGAAGGGTCGGGTATCTACTCGCAGGTAACCCGCAATTCTCGACGGCCTCGGGAGGCCATGGTGCTCACGCGTATCGATCACATCGGCATCGCCTGTCACAACCTCGACGAGACGGTGGACTTCTACACAACGACCTACGGATTCGAGGTGTTCCACACCGAGATCAACGAGGAGCAGGGCGTCCGCGAGGCGATGCTCAAGATCAACGAGACCTCGGACGGCGGCGCGTCCTACCTCCAGCTCCTGGAGCCGATCCGCGAGGACTCCGCGGTCGGCAAGTGGCTGGCCAAGAACGGCGAGGGCGTGCACCACATCGCGTTCGGCACCGCCGACGTGGACGGGGACGCGGCGGCGATCGGAGCCAAGGGCGTCCGGGTGCTGTACGACGAGCCGCGGCGTGGTTCGATGGGTTCGCGCATCACGTTCCTGCACCCCAAGGACTGTCACGGCGTGCTCACCGAACTGGTGACCTCGGCCGCGCCCGACGCGGAGCACTGAACCACCGGGCCCGGCGTCGACCACCGGGCCCGGCATTCGGCCCGCGACATCACGCGGCCACTCGCGACAACACGCGACCACGCGTGACAACGCGTGACCAAGCAAGACAGCGCGCCGGCCCGCGGCATCCCGCGGCGGCGCCCGCCCGGCCGCGCCATCCCGCGGAACCGGCGGCTCGTCAACAGACGGATCGTCAAAGCACCGGACGAGTTCCTGTGACTTCGCCCCTTGTCGCTTTTATGCCGAACGCCTAGCGTTACCAGCGAGTAAGTTCAGCGAAGCTCGGCAATCCCTCATGTTTCTCATGCTTCAACCGCCGACCCATGGAGGCCGACGATGAAGGAGATCCTCGACGCCATCCTCGCGGGGGACACCCCCAAGGAGGCGTACGCAGCGCTCCCGCTTCCCGACTCGTACCGCGCCGTCACCGTCCACAAGGACGAGGAGACGATGTTCGAGGGCATGGAATCGCGGGACAAGGATCCGCGTCAGTCGCTGCACGTCGATGACGTGCCGCTGCCCGAACTCGGCCCCGGCGAAGCCCTCGTCGCCGTGA
This sequence comes from Embleya hyalina, assembly GCF_003967355.1. Classification (GTDB taxonomy): domain Bacteria; phylum Actinomycetota; class Actinomycetes; order Streptomycetales; family Streptomycetaceae; genus Embleya; species Embleya hyalina. The sequence goes on from NZ_BIFH01000017.1 coordinate 78,029, forward strand.
TGGCCAGTGCGATCAACTACAACACCGTGTGGACCTCGCTCTTCGAGCCGGTCTCCACGTTCCGCTTCCTGGAGAAGTACGGCCGCGCGTCGGACCTGTCCAAGCGGCACGATCTGCCGTACCACGTGGTCGGCTCCGACCTCGCGGGCGTGGTCCTGCGCACCGGCGCGGGCGTCAACGCCTGGAAGCCCGGCGACGAGGTGGTCGCGCACTGCCTGTCCGTCGAGTTGGAGAGCCCCGACGGGCACGCCGACACCATGCTCGACCCGGAGCAGCGCATCTGGGGCTTCGAGACGAACTTCGGCGGCCTCGCCCAGATCGCCCTGGTCAAGAGCAACCAGCTGATGCCGAAGCCGGCGCACCTGTCGTGGGAAGAGGCCGCCTCGCCGGGCCTGGTCAACTCGACGGCGTACCGCCAGCTCGTCTCGCGCAACGGCGCGGGCATGAAGCAGGGCGACAACGTGCTGATCTGGGGCGCCTCCGGCGGCCTGGGCTCGTACGCGACGCAGTTCGCCCTGGCCGGCGGCGCGACGCCGATCTGTGTGGTGTCCTCCGAGGACAAGGCGCAGTTGTGCCGGGACATGGGCGCCGAGCTGGTGATCGACCGGCGGGCCGAGGACTTCCGCTTCTGGAAGGACGAGCACACCCAGGACACCCGCGAGTGGAACCGCTTCGGCAAGCGCATCCGCGAACTCACCGGCGGCGAGGACGTGGACATCGTCTTCGAGCACCCGGGCCGCGAGACGTTCGGTGCCTCGGTCTACGTCACCCGCAAGGGCGGCACCATCGTGACCTGCGCCTCGACGTCGGGCTACATGCACGAGTACGACAACCGCTATCTGTGGATGAGCCTGAAGCGGATCGTCGGCTCGCACTTCGCCAACTATCGAGAGGCGTGGGAGGCCAACCGGCTCGTGGCGAAGGGTAGGATTCACCCGACGTTGTCGCGCACCTACGCTCTGGAAGAGACCGGCCAGGCGGCCCGGGACGTCCACCGGAACCTGCACCAGGGCAAGGTGGGCGTACTGTGTCTCGCACCGGAGGAGGGCCTGGGGGTTCGGGACGTCGAGATGCGCGCGCGGCATATCGACGCCATCAACCGCTTTCGTAACGTCTGACGGCGGTCCCTGGATCTGAGACCATTCTCCCTGGTAGTCAATGCGGTACGGGCGGTTCCGGATGGTTTTCGGGGTCGTTTCGTCACCAACCGGTCGGAAACGGCCGATTTGCAGTACTGAAACGTACGCGGCCAGGGGATGGAGTGGGACCCCACAGTGCGGGGCTACGACCGCTACCAAGTCGACGAGCACCTCGAACAGCTCGACGACGAGATCAAGCGGCTGAAGAAGGAGCGCGACGACACCGTCGCCCACGCGGAGGACCTCGGCTATCAGGTCGAGGTTCTCCGCGCGAAGCTGCATGACCTTCGCCGCCAGCTCGCCACACCCCGATTCGACAGCATCGGCGGCCAGGCCGAGCAGATGTTGCGCAACGCGCAGCTGCAGGCCGACCAGGTCCGCGCCGACGCCGAGCGCGAGTTGCAGGAGTCGCGCGCGACCACCCAGCGCCTGCTGCAGGAGGCCGCCGCCCGCTCCGCCCGGCTCGAGGCCGACTGGCAGGCCGAGGTCATGGAGCGCCGCCGGCGCCTCGACGAGGAGCTGACCCAGGCCCGACAGGCCACCGAGGCCCGGGTCAACGAGAACGTCGCCTGGGCCGAGCAGTTGCGCGCCCAGGCCGAGGAGCGGGCCCGCCAACTCCTGGACAACGCCCGCACCGAGGCCGAGCGGGTGGCCGCCGCCGCCCGCGAGCAGGCGGCCGGCACGAACGAGAGCACGCGCGCCGAGGTCGAGTCGCTGCTGTCGCGTGCGCAGGGCGACGCGGACCGGGTGATCGCCGAGGCCAAGGCCCGGGCGAGCGCGGCCGTGGACCAGTCCGAGCAGTTGCGCACCGAGACCCGCACCCGCGCGGAGAGCCTGGTCGGCGACGCCCGGGTGGAGGCCGCCCGGATCATCGGCGAGGCTCGGTCCGAGGCCGAGCGGGTCACCGGCGAGGCCGGCGCCCGGGCCCAGGGCGCGTCCGAGAACACCGCGAAACTGCTCGAATCCGCCCAGTTCGAGATCGAGCGGCTGCGGGCCGAGGCGGCCGGCGAGGCGGACCGCCGCCAGGCGGAGGCCCAGCGGCTGCTCCAGGGCGCCGAGGCCGAGGCGGGTGAGAAGCTCGGCAAGGCCGCGACCGACGCCGAGGCGCATCTGGCCAAGGCCCGCGCGGAGGCGGACAAGCTCACCGCCGAGGCCCGCGGCGCCGCCGAGCGGCTGCGCGCCGAGGCGATCACCGAGGCGGACCGGCTGCGCGACGAGGCCCGTGCCGAGGCCGAGGCGCTACGTACCGACACGCGCGCCGAGTTGGACACCGCCCGCGAGGAAACCCTGGCCCGGGTCGACGAGTTGGAGGCCGGGGCGCGCGCGGAGATCGAGCGCCGCCGGCAGGAGGTGGACCGACTGCGGGCCGAGGCGCAGCAGTTGCTCACCAACGCCGAGTCCGGCGCGGCCGAGCGCCTGGAGACCGCCGCGCGGGCCGCCGACGACCTGATGGCCAAGTCCCGGTCCGAGGCCGAGCGGGTACAGAGCGAGGCCCGCACCGAGGCCGACGAGCTGCGCGCCCGGGCCCAGGCCGACGCCGAGGCGGTCGAGACGCGCACCCGCGCGTCGAGCGACCGGCTGGCGAACGAGGCGCGCGAATACGCCGAGCAGGTGCGCGCCCAGGCCGGCGAGAGCGCCGAGGAACTGCTCGAGGCGGCCCGCGCCGACTCGGGCAAGCTGCGCGAGAAGGCGGTCGCCGACACGCACCGGCTGCGTGAGATGACCAACCGCCAACAGGCGGAGGCCGCCGAGGAGTTGGAACGCGCCCGGATCGAGGCGCAGACCCTGCGCAGCGAGGCCGCGGCCGCGGCCGAGCAGCTGCGCGAGGAGTCCGCGGCGCAGGCGGCGGAGCGGGTCGAGGCGGCCCGTGCCGAAGCCGAGCGGGTGCGTACCGAGGCCGCCGAGAACGCCGGTCGTTCGCACGCCGAGGCCGAGGAGCTGGTGGCCAAGGCCCGGGCGGAGGCGCAGAAGGCGGACGCCGACGCGACCCGCGCCGCCCAGGAGCTGATCCGCTCCGCCGAGCAGGCCGCGGCCGAACTGCGCGATCAGGCCCGGGCGCGGGCCGAGGCGATGGGCGCCGAGGCGGAGCGGCAGGCCGCCGAGCTGCGGACCCGGACCGAGGAACTGCGGGCCCGGGCCGAGCAGTCCGCCGGCGACGCCGAGGCCGCGCTGGACCGGGCCCGGGCCGACGCCGAGGCCACGATGGAGCGCGCTCGCGCCGAGGCGGGCGCCCGCACCCAGTCGGCCGCGGTCAAGGCCGACGAACTGATCGGCAAGGCCCGGGAAGAGGCCGAGAAGGTCCGCACCGACTCGCGCCGCGAGGCCGACAAGGCCCTCACCGACGCGCGTACCGAGGCGGAGAAGACCCTCGGGGACTCGCGCGAGGAGGCCGACCAGATGCGTTCGGCCGCGCGTCGCGACGCGTCCTCGATGCGCGAGGAAGCGGAGACCGAGACCCGCACACTGCGCGAACGGACGGAGAGCGAGACCCGCGCGCTGCGCGAGGAGACCGAGCACACCGCGCGATCCCTGCGCGAGAGTTCGGAGAACGCGGCGGCGACCCTGCGCGAGGAGAGCACCGAGCAGGCCCGCGCCCGGCTGGCCGCGGCCGAAGCGGACGCGACCCGGATGCGCACCGAGGCGGCGGCCGCGGCCCAGGCACTGCGCGAGAAGACCACCGAGACCGCCCGCTCGGTCCTGGAGCAGGCCGACGAGGAGGCCGAGCGCATGCGCACGGAGGCCGAGACGGCCGCCCGCACGCTGCGCGAGGAGACCACCGAGACCGCGCGTTCGGTCCTGGAGCAGGCCGACGCCGAGGCCGAGCGCATGCGCACCGAGGCGGAGGGCGCCGCGCACACGCTGCGTACCGAGACCGCCGCGACCGTGCGCGCCGCGCTGGACAAGGCCGAGAAGGACGCCGCGCGGATGCGGGCCGAGGGCGAGGAGACCGCGCTCGGCATCCTGGAGCAGGCCGACGGCGAGGCGCGCGCGCTGCGCCAGGAGGCCGCCGCCGCGCTGGCCGCGGCCAAGGCCGACGCGGACACGATGCGCACCCAGGGCGAGACCGACGCGGACCGGGCCCGGTCCGAGGCGCAGACCGCCGCCCGCGCGCTGTTGGAGCGCGCCGAACGGGATGCCGAGCAGGTGCGCGCCGACGCCGAGCACGCGGCCGGGACGCTGCGTCGGGAGGCCGCCGAGGCGCTGGAGGCGGCGCGTACCGAGGCGCAGCGCCTGCACACCGAGGCGACCTCGACGCTGGCCTCGGCGAACGCCGACGCGACCACGCTGCGCGAGGAGGCCGCCGCCGCGCTGGAGGCGGCGACCGCGGAGGCGGAGCGGCTGCGCGACGAGGCCGAGACGGCCGCGCTGAGCCGGCTGGAGCAGGCCGACACCGACGCCACGCGGCTGCGCGAGGAGGCCGAGGCCGAGGCGACGCGGCTGCGTACCCAGGGCGCCCAGGCGCTGGAGGAGGCCCGCGACGAGGCGGCCGAGTTGCGCGATCGCACCAAGGCGCGGGCGCGCGAGTTGCTGGAGAAGGCCGAGGCGCGGGGCACCGACCTGCTGGACAGCGCCACCACCCAGGCCCGGCTGGCGAAGGAGGACGCGGCCCGCGCGGTCGCCGAGGCACAGGCCGAGGCCGAGGCGGTACGCGCCGCGGTGGTGGGCATCGAGGACGCCGCCCGGGAGGAGTCGGACCGGCTCACCGCGCTCGCCGAACGCGACCTGGCCAAGGCCCGCGACGACGCGGAGACCACGCTGGTCCGGGCCCGCGCGGAGGCCGACGCCACGGTCACCGCCGCGCGCAAGCACGCCGACCGGATGAAGTCCGACTCCGACCGCGAGGCCGAGAAGACCCGTACGGCCGGCCGCGAGGCGGCGAACAAGGAGCTGCGCGAGGCCGAGGAGGCCGCGACGCAACTGCGCGAGCAGGCCCGCGCCGAGCTGGAGCGGGCCACGAACGACGCCGAGGAGTTGCTGGTTCGGGCCAAGGGTCGGGCCACCGAGATCGTCGGCACCGCCGAGCGCAAGGCCGAGAAGCGCGTCGCCGAGGCGACCGAGGCGGCGAATCTGCTGATCGCCGAGGCCGAGGCGGAGGACGAACGACTGCGCGCCGAGGCGACCGCGGTGATAGAGAAGGCGCGCCAGGACTCCGACGCGATGATCGGCGAGACCCGGCGCGACACCACCGCCACGCGCGAACGTTCCGACCGCGAGGCCGAGCAGGTCGTCGAACGCGCGCGTCGGCAGGCCGCGGAGGGTCTGAAGCAGGCGGGCAAGCGGGTCGACGACCTGGTGGCCGCCGCGGAGGAACAGGTGAGCGAGGCCCGCGTGGACGCCGAGAAGATGAAGGTGGTCGCGGCCGAGGAAGCCGAGCGGATTCGCGACAAGGCCGGTTCCGAGGCGGATAGGGTACGTATTGCCGCGGTGAAGAAGGCCGAGGCGCTGCTCTCGGAAGCGGAACAGCGGCTCGCCGACGCCCAGAAGGGCGCGGACGACCTGCGGGCGAAGGTGGCCGAACAGGTGGCCGCCGCCCAGCGGGAGGCGCAGGCGGTCCGTCGCAAGACCGCCGCGGACGCCGAGAAGGTTCTCGACGAGGCGCGGAAGGAGGCGGAGCGACTGCGCACCGAGGCGCGCAAGGAAGCCGACCGTCATCGCGCCGACGGACAGCGCAAACTCGACGAGTTGAACCGCAGACGCAAGGACATCACCGCCGAGATGTCGCGCGTGCAGGGCGTGTTGGACGCGCTCGCCGCGCCCGCGGGCCTCGCGGCCGGCAAGGGCAACTCCTCGTCGGGCAAGGGCTCCGCGACGAAGGGCTCCGGTTCGTCGTCATCCGATTGAGCGATGCCGGCCGGTTCTTATCCCCCGGTCAGGTCGATGCCCCGCCCGATTCGTGCCAGGATTCCACCCGTCACCTCATTCACCGCACCGGTCATACGACAGGAACCCCATGAGCGACACTAACTCTCCGCACGGCTTCGACATCGTCCGCCGAGGGTACGAGCGTTCGCAGGTTGACGACCGCATCACGAAGCTCGTCTCGGATCGTGACAGCGCGCTCGCGAGGATCTCGGCGCTGGAGAAGCGGATCGAGGAACTGCACCTCGAGAGCCAGAACGCGCAGGCCCAACTCGCCGACGCCGAACCGTCCTACGCGGGCCTCGGCGCACGGGTGGAGAAGATCCTCCGCCTCGCCGAGGAAGAGGCCAAGGACCTGCGCGAGGAGGCCCGCCGCGCCGCCGATCAGCACCGCGAGTTGGCCGAGGCCGCCGCACAGCAGGTCCGTTCCGACGCCGAACAGTACGGCAAGGAGCGCAAGGCCAAGGCCGAGGACGAGGGTTCGCGGATCCTCGACAAGGCCAAGAGCGACGCCGCGCAGCTGCGTGGCGAGGCGGCCAAGGACGCGTCGGCCAAGCGCGAGGAGGCCGAGGCCCTCTTCGAGGAGACCCGGGCCAAGGCCGCCCAGGCCGCCGCCGACTTCGAGACCAACCTGGCCAAGCGCCGCGAGCAGTCCGAGCGCGACCTGGCGGCCCGTCAGGCCAAGGCCGAGAAGCGGCTGTCCGAGGTCGAGCACCGGGCCGAACAGCTGCGCCTGGAGGCCGAGAAGCTGCGTACCGACGCCGAGCGCCGCTCGCGTCAGACGATCGAGACGGCGCAGCGCCAGGCCGACGACATCGTGGCCGACGCGCGGGCCAAGGCCGACCGGATCCGCTCGGAGTCCGAGCGCGAGCTGGCCGCGCTGACCCACCGCCGCGACAGCATCAACGCGCAGCTGACCAACGTGCGCGAGATGCTGGCCACGCTCACCGGCGCGGCCGTCGCCGCCGCGGGTGTCAGCATCGATGACGACGACGACAAGATGCCGGGTGTGCCGGCTCAGCAGAGCCGCTGACGCGCCTCGGCGGGGCATCGGCAACTGGTATTTCGGCCGGCTTCGGCGGCCGGGCGGCGGGCGGGTTCCATGGGGACCCGTCCGCCGCCCGGCCGCATTTTTCATGACGTGATCCCGGACGCGTCGGCGGGGGCACATCCGGATCCGGGCCGCCGACGGCCCGGGCAGGGGACGAGGAGTACGGGGCCATGGGTCGACTGGGCAACATCCGACCGCGCCGCAGACCGGGGAAACCGACACCGGCCGGGGACGGGGCATCCACGGGAGCACCGTCGACCGCGCCGAGCGGGGACGCCGGGTCCACCGGGACGCCTTCGGCCGCGCCGAGCGGCGACGCGGCGCCCACCGGGGCGCCTCCGGCACCTCCGGCGGACGGGGACACGACGGCCTGCGGACCCGCCCCGGGCGGCGCGCCCACCGGGAGCACGGTGGGCGAGGCGACCCCGGGCGGGAGCGGTGGCGGCGGCACGGCCGACGGGGCCACGGCACCGCGCGGGGGCGGTGGCGCGGGCACGGCGGCCGACGCGACGGCGTCCGGGGACGCCGGGGACGCGGCCGATACGACGACTGGCGCGGGGCGTACCGGCGGCACCGTCGACACTGCGGCGGCGCCGGCCTTTGTCGGTGGGTCGGTCGGCGACCGGGCCGCCGACACCGGCGCGGACGCGGCCCCCGCCCGGGTGCCCACCCAGGTCGCGACGGCCGAACCCGGTCCGGCGGCACCCCCGAGCGGCACGCCGAACGGCACGCCGACCGCCCCGGACCCGGCGGCGGCCCCCGGCGTACCCTCCCCCGACGACGCCAAGGCCCCCAACCGGGTCCAGCCGTGGACCGGCGTCGGCTCACGGTTCGGCGAGCCGGGTCGTCCGCTGCACCGTTCCTCGCCGTTCTACATCGGCTTCATCGGCGGACTCGGCCTGATCACCGCGTGGTTCCTGGCCCAGGCCGTGATGGGCATCCAGCACGTCCTGATCATCATCCTGATCTCGTTCTTCCTGGCCGCGGGGCTGAACCCGTTCGTCGAACGCCTCGAAAAGCGCGGCATGCCCCGACGCTGGGCGGTGTGCACCGTCGCGTTCGGGTTCGTCCTCGTCGCCGCGGCCTTCGTCACCGCGATCGCCCAGCCGCTGGTCGAACAGACGTCGAGCCTGATCAACTCGATCCCCGACAGCCTCACCGAGTTGCGGAACAACGAGAGATTCCGGCAACTGGACGAGAAGTACGACCTGGTGAACCGGGCCAAGGACTGGGCCGCCAACGCCAACACGGCGGAGAACCTGGCGGGCGGGTTGTGGGGCTTCGGCAAGATGGTGCTGACGTCGGTGTTCGACACGCTCACCGTGATCGTCCTCACCCTGTACTTCCTGGGCGCGCTGCCCAGCATCAAGGAGCACCTGTACAACCTGTTCCCGAGGTCGCGCCGGGCCCGGGTGCGGCTGCTCGGCGACGAGATCCTGTCCGGGATCGGCGGCTACGTGAACGGCGCGCTGATCGTGGCCACCTGCGCGGGCCTGTCCTCTTTCATCTTCCTGATGATCCTGGGCAACGACTACGCGCTGCCGCTGGCCCTGGTGATCGCGATCACCGACCTGATCCCGATGATCGGCGCCACGGTGGGCGCGGCGGTGGTGTCGGTCGTGGTCTTCTTCGACTCCCCCGGCAAGGCGCTCACCTGCGTGATCTTCTTCCTGGCCTACCAGCAGTTCGAGAACTACCTGATCTACCCGCGCGTGATGAACCGCGCGGTGAACGTGCCGCCGGCGATCACCGTGATCGCGGCGCTGGTGGGCGGCGCGCTGCTCGGGGTGACCGGGGCGCTGCTCGCGATTCCGATCGCGGCGGCCGTTCTGCTCATACTGCGCGAAGTGGTCACGCCCCGCCAGAATCAGGCCTGAGTTTGTCAATCATCCTCCGGGATGACATCACGGGACTTCCCTCGAACCCATGTCCCCAACCCATGCCCGTCGTACGGCGGCCGTCGGCAGCGCACGTTCGGGCCTAAGCTCGTAGCCCGGTCGGCTCACGCACCGACACCATCCCCCGAAGTCTTCCTGGGAGCGCGGCAACAGATGATCGAAGCAAGAGGGCTCACCAAACGCTACGGAAACAAGCTGGCGGTGGATCAGCTTTCCTTCCAGGTGCGTCCGGGCTCGGTGACCGGCTTCCTCGGCCCCAACGGGGCCGGCAAATCGACCACCATGCGGATGATCCTCGGGCTGGACACGCCGACCGGGGGCAACGTCACGGTCAACGGCCGCCCGTACGACCACGTCCAGGCCCCGCTGCGGGAGATGGGCGCGCTTTTGGACGCCAAGGCGATGCACGGTGGCCGGACCGCGTACAACCACCTGCTGTGTCTCGCGCAGAGCAACGGCATCCCGAACCGTCGGGTCGACGAGGTGCTCGGGATGGTCGGCCTGACCCAGGTGGCCAAGAAGCGCGCGGGGGGCTTCTCGCTCGGCATGGGCCAGCGGCTCGGCATCGCCTCGGCGCTGCTCGGGGACCCCGGAATCCTGATGTTCGACGAGCCGGTCAACGGGCTCGACCCCGAGGGCATCCTGTGGATCCGCAACCTGATGAAGCAGTTGGCCTCGGAGGGCCGCACCGTCTTCGTCTCCAGTCACCTGATGAGCGAGATGGAGGTGACCGCGGACCACCTGATCGTGATCGGTCAGGGCCGGATGATCGCCGACACCTCGATGCGCGACTTCATCGAGACGAACTCCCAGTCGTTCACCGTGGTGCGCTCGCCGCAGGCGGAGAAGCTCAACGCGCTGCTCCAGGCCAAGGGCGCCACGGTCACGCCCGACCAGGCGGTGGCCGGCTCGTTCCGGGTGCACGAGTTGTCCCCCGTGGTGATCGGTGACCTCGCCGCCGAACACGGCATCGCGCTGCACGAGTTGTCGCCGCGCTTCGACTCGCTCGAAGAGGTCTACATGCGGATGACCCAGCACAGCGTGGAGTACCGCGCGGGCCTGCCGGGCGGTCCGCCGCCGGGCTGGGGTCCGCCCGGGGCGGCGCCGCCGCCCGGATACCCGCAGCAGGGCGGCCCGCAGTTCGCCGGTCCGCCGCCCGGGTACGCGCAGCAGGGCGCGCCCGGCGCCCCGTGGGGCGCGCCCGCCGGTGCCCCGTCCCCGTCCATGCCGCGATCCAACGGAAGCGAGGGCTGAGCGATGGCACAGAACACTCCGCCCCCGATGCCCCAGGGCCCGCCGCACCTGCCCCCGCAGGGCCAACCGGCCCCGACGCACCAGCACATGCAGGCACAGCAGGAGCCGGTTCGGCAGCCGCCCGCGCAGCACATACAGGCGCAGCAGCTGCCCGGGCAGCAGTTCCCGCCGCCCGGACAGCAGTTCCCGTCACCCGGACAGCAGGCGGGCCGGCCCGCGCACGTCGGCGGCCACATCGGCGGCGGCAACGCGGGCTTCGGCCGGGTGCTGCTGTCCGAGTGGACCAAGATCCGCACGGTCCGCTCGACCGTGTGGACCCTGATCGTGATGGTCGCGCTGATCCTGGGTCTGGGCCTGCTGATCGCCGGGCTGGCCAACCCGAAGCCCAAGGACGACTACGTCAGCATCTCGCTGATCGGCGTGATCATCGCCCAGCTCGCCGCCGCGACGCTGGGCGTGCTGACCATCTCCGCCGAGTACACGACGGGCATGATCCGCACCACGCTGACCGCGTACCCGCGCCGCATCCAGGTGCTGGTCGCCAAGGGCGTGGTGTTCGCGGGCCTGATGTTCGTGGTGGGTCTGGTCACCATCGGGCTGACCGCGGTGCTCGGCAAGGCGATGTTCACCTCGCGGATCGGTGATTCCACCGCCGAGGTGGAGATGTTCCGCAGTGTCGTCGGCAGTTCGCTCTACCTGGCCGTGATCGGCCTGTTCGGGCTCGGGCTCGGGGTGCTGCTCCGGCACTCGGCGGGCGCGATCACCGCGCTGATGGGCGCCATCCTGCTGCCGATGATCATCGGGCCGTTCCTGCCGCAGTCGGTCGGCGAGAAGGTCATGCAGTACTCGCCGATGTTCGCGCTGGGCAAGCTGATCGGCGGCGGTGACGGGGACGGCGGTCCGGGACCGTGGCCCTCGCTGTTGCTGATCGCGGTCTACGCGGCGATCGTGCTGATCGCCGGCGGGATCCGGCTGCGCTCGCGCGACGTGTGATCGGGTCGGTTGGGGCATTTGCCTGACCGATCGTCAAAAAAGTTGCTCCGTATACCGAAAAGGTCTCACCCGACATGTGCCGGGCGGGGCCTTTTCGGCCGTTTTCGGGGCGACTCGCGTAGCTTCGGAAACCACATCAAAAGAGGGTCCGACGATATGCTCACGTCTCATGTATGGGCAGGGGGATCCAGGAACACCCGACGCGGCGGACGCGGCACCCGTACGCGTTCCGGAACCCGTTCACCGGAGCCGGCGCTCGGTCGGCGGACCGGCCGCGGGGTTCGGTTCCGCGGCGGCCGTCTTCGCGTTCGCGGGGATCGCGACCGCCATCGTCCTGCTGGGCGACACCGACACGCTCTGGGAGTCGGCCCTCGCGGGCACGCTGCTGACCGCCGCCGTCGCGCTGTCCTCGATCGCCGCGTGGTTGCGGCATCGGGTCGCCGAGCAGCGCATCGCCCGACTCCGTGAGTTGACCGTACGTCAGGCCGCGGAGAGCGCCCGCCTGGAGGCCGAACGCGCCCGGCTCGAGGCGGAGCACACCGAGCTGTCGCGCGGGCGGGCGGCGCTCGCCGACGAGGAAACGCTGATGCGCGGCCGGGTGCACGACGTGTTCGTCAACCTGTCGATGCGCACGCTGACCCTGGTCGAGCGCCAACTGGACCTGATCGAGAAGCTGGAACACGGCGAGGACGAACCCCAGCGCCTGCAGGACCTGTTCCGGCTCGACCACCTGGCCACCCGGATGCGCCGCAACAGCGAGAACCTGCTGGTCCTCGCGGACGCGGACGAACGGCGCGGCCGGCGACCGGCGATCCCGCTCCTGGACGTGGTCCGCGCCGGTGTCTCGGAGATCGAGCGCTACGAGCGGATCGACGTCGGCCACGTACCGCGCGCCGACGTGCTCGGGCGTGCCGCCGACGACGTGGGCCACCTGCTGGCCGAACTCCTGGAGAACGCCGCCGCCTACTCGGCGCCGGAGTCGCGCGTGGAGATCGGCGGCTGGACGCTGGAGAACGGCGAGGTCGTGTTGTCGGTGGACGACAACGGGATCGGCGTACCGGCGGACCGGCTCACCGAGTTGAACTCGCAGATCGAGCGGGACAGCACCGAGGAGGAGGCGGCCGGCGGCGCCGGCGGCCTGGGCGTGTTCGTGGTCGGCCGGCTGGCCCGACGGCACGGGATCCGGGTGCAGTTGCGGCCCCGCCCGCAGGGCGGCCTGAGCGCGGTCGTGGTGATCCCCGCCTCGGCCTTCCACGGCCTGGGGCCCTCGCCCGCCGAGTTCTCCGCCGAGCGCGACCGCGAGCAGGAGCGCGAGCGGGACCGGATGGCCATTCCCGGGGTGACTCCGGGCGCCAGGGCGATCCCGCCCGGCGCGGCCCGGCTCGCGCTGCCCTCGACCGAGGCGCCCGCGCCGGCCGGCGCCGCGGCGACCGCGGCCGCCCCCGCCGTCGAACGTCCCCGGTCCGCGACCGCCGCGCCGCGCGGGCCGATCGTGCCCCGCGAGGACGCCGCGCCGCCCGTCAAGACGCCCAAGGGCCTGCCCAAGCGCACCCCGGCGGCCAATCCCCCCGCCCCGGAGGTACCGGCGGCGAAACTGGTCGCGCCGGGCGCGCTGTTCGAGGCGACCGGGTCCACGCCGCGCCCCGAGGTCACGCCGCCCGCCCGCCGCGCGAACCCGGCACCGGTGGCGAACGCGACGGCGGCGCCGAGGACCGCCGCGGGCAAGAGCACGGCGGCACGGACCACGGCGGCGAAGAGCGCGACGGCGAAGACCACCGCCGCGAAGCCGCCCGTCGAGCCTCGGCCGGCGATCGGCGGGGACGGCACGGGTCCCGCGGCCTCCGCGGTCGGTCGTACCCGACGCGGTCTGCCCAAGCGGCTGACGGCGGGCGACGACAGCGGCGCGTTCGTGATCCCGCCCGCCGCGGACCCCGCCCGGGACGCCGCGACGCTCTCGGCCGCCGAACTGCGGCGGCGGCTGACGGGCTTTCAGGAGGGCCTGGAGGCGGCCCGCCGGGAGGACGAACCGACCGGTCCGATCCGCCCGTCCGGGCCGATCGTGTCGACCGACGAAGAACCCGCCTTCCCGCCGGAAGTGCGGGAGGAGACAGGAGGTGGAGACCGGTGACCGGATCGAATGGCACCACGGCTCGCGATGTCGACTGGCTGGTGGCCGGCCTCGCCGGGGACGTCCCGGGGGTCCGCGAGGTCGTCCTGGTCTCCTCCGACGGCCTGATGCTGGCCAGCGCGCGCGGCCCTGAGGCGGCCGGCGCCGCCGGTGACGCCGAGGAGCAGCTCGGCGCGATCGTCAGCGGCCTGGTGGCCCTGGCCGAGGGCACCTCGCGGGTGCTCGACATGGGCGCGGTCCGCCAGGAGATCGTCACGATGGCCGAGGGCTACGTCGTGGCGATGTCGATCAGCGACGGCTCCTGCCTGGGCGTGCACGCGGGCGGGTCCGCCGATCTGGGCGTGATCGCCTACCAGATGACCTCGTTCGTTCGGCGCGCCGGCCACGTCCTGACGCCGGCCCTGCGCGCACAGATGCACCAGGACCGTGGAGGTGGTCGCGTTGGCTCCTGACGGCGGTTATTCCGACTACGACGACGCAGGGGGTTTTCCGGCCCGTCCCGAACCGGGCGGTCGCACCTCGCGCGTGCGTCCCTACACGCTGACCCGCGGCCGGACCCGTTACGGCCACGTGCTGCTGGTCGAGACGCTGGTCACCACCCTGGACTGCCCGCAGGACGAGACCGGCGACATGCCCGAGGTGGCCCGCATCGTGCACCTGTGCCGCGGCGTGCGGTCGGTGGCGGAGGTGGCGGCGATCCTGCACATGCCGCTCGGCGTGGTCCGGGTGTTGATCAGCGACCTGGCCTCGCAGGGCCGCATCAGTGTGTACCAGGCCGAGCACGAGGCCGGCCGACCCGATCGTGCGCTGCTGGAGAGGGTGCTCGGTGGACTACGCAAGATTTGATCTCGGCGGTGTCGGCGGCCTCGGCGACGAGGTCCCGGCCATCCCGATGCCGGCCGCGGGCGCGGCCGGTCGGCGGATCGGCGAGGGGCCGCCGATCACCTCGACCAAGATCGTGGTCGCGGGCGGTTTCGGCGTCGGCAAGACCACCCTGGTCGCCGCCGTGTCGGAGATCCCGCCGCTGACCACCGAGTCGGTCATGACGGTGATGAGCGAGGACGTCGACGACCTGTCCGGCCTGCCGGAGAAGCGCACCACCACGGTCGCGATGGACTTCGGCCGGATCACCCTGGAAGCCGACCTGGTGCTCTACCTGTTCGGCACCCCGGGGCAGAACCGGTTCTGGTTCATGTGGGACGACCTGGTGCGCGGCGCGGTGGGCGCGATCGTCCTGGTGGACACCCGCCGGCTCGAGGACAGCTTCCCGGCGGTGGACTACTTCGAGCGGTCCGGGATCCCGTTCGTGGTCGCGGTCAACCTCTTCGACGGCGCGCCGCGCTATCCGGAGGAGGACCTGCGCGACGCGTTGTCGATCGGCCCGCGCACGCCGATGACCGAATGCGACGCGCGCGACCGGGAGAGCGCGGTGAACGCGCTGGCCGAGTTGGTCGTGCACGCCATGGACCTGACGCCGTAGCGAGGGGGGACACCCGTGGAGCCGTCGCCCGACGTCACCCTGCGCCCGATCGGGCGGGTGTACGCCCCACGCGTGGAGCTCGTGGACGATCACTGGGGGAACGTGTGCTCGGTGATCCGCCTGGACGGCGAACGTTTCGGTCCCGAGGCGCTGTTCGGGCTGAGCGACTTCTCCCACCTGGAGGTGGTCTTCCACTTCCACCGGGTCCCGGACACCGCCGTCGAGACCGGCACCCGCCGGCCGCGCGGCAATCCGGCCTGGCCGCTCGTCGGCATCTTCGCCCAGCGCGGCAAGAACCGTCCGAACCGCCTCGCCGTCTCCCGCTGTTCGCTGGAGCGGGTGGACGGCCTGGACGTCCACGTGCGCGGCCTCGACGCGGTCGACGGCACGCCGGTGCTCGATCTCAAGCCCTATCTGGCCGAGTTCGGCCCGCGCGGCGATCTTCGTCAACCGCCGTGGTCGAGCGAGTCGATGACCGACTACTACGCCGACTGAGGGTGGCGGACCCGGGCCCGCCGGGTCGAACGGCGGTGTCCGGTCGCGGTCGTCAGGCCCGCCGGGTGGCCCACCGGTAGCGGTAGGTGTGCCAGGGCCAGTTGGTGGTCACCCGCCCGTCGGCGCCCTTGTACCAGCTCGTACAGCCCGCCCCGAACACGGTGCCCGCCACACCCGCCGCGAGCGCCCTTCGGTCCGCCTCGTACTCGGCCGCGCCCACCTCGTGGACCCGCCCGTCGCGGATCCTCCGGACCACGTACTCCACCTGACTCTCGATCATGTAGATGATCGAGTTGTGGCCCAGGTTCGTCCCCGGCCCGTACAGCAGGAACAGGTTCGGGAAGCGTGGCACGGCCATCCCCAGTCGGGCCGCCGCCCCCTCCCGCCACACGTCGTGCAGTCGCACGCCGTCGCGCCCGACGATCTCCATCGGGCGCAGGAATTCGGTGGCCAGGAACCCCGTGCCGTGGATCAGCGTGTCCACGGGGTAGTCCCGCGCGGCGGTGCGCGGTCCGCTCGGGGTGATCCCGGTGATCGGATCGGTGACCAGTTCCACGTTGTCCCGGGTCAGCGTCGGGTAGAAGTCGGCCGAGATCAGGATGCGTTTGCAGCCGATCGGGAAGTCCGGGGTCAGCCGGGCCCGCAGCGCCGGATCGGCGATCTGCGCGGCCAGGTGCCGGCGTGCCGTGTGCCGGGCCAGGCGGGCGCCGAGGTTGCCGCGCACCGCCCAGTAGACCGCGGTCTCGCCGTGCAGATAGGTCGCCGCGCGCACCGCCGTCCGGGCCGGCGGGATCCGGCGGAAGACCCGGTGCGCGATTCGCCCGTAGGCCCGGTCCGGCTTGGGCACCACCCAGTTCGCGGACCGCTGGAAGACGTACAGCCGGCGCACCCGCGCGGCGATGCGCGGCACGAACTGCACCGCGCTGGGCCCGGTGCCGATCACCGCGACGGTGCGACCGTTCAGGTCGTGGTCGTGCCGCCACCGCGAGGAGTGGAAAGCGGTGCCGGCGAACGAGTCCAGGCCGGGCAGGTCCGGATAGCGCGGCCGGTTGAGCTGGCCCACGGCCGAGACCAGCACCCGGGCGGTCGCCGACCCGCGCGAGGTCTCGATCCGCCACGACTCGGCGGACGCGTCCCAGCGCGCCGCGTACACCTCGGTACCGGGTTCCAGGTGGGCCCGGATCCCGAACTCCCGGGCGCACTCGTGCAGATAGCGCAGGATCTCGTGTTGCTCGGGGAACACCCGCGACCAGTCGGCCCGTTGCGCGAACGAGTAGGAGTACAACATGGACGGGATGTCGCAACCCGCGCCCGGATAGGTGTTGTCGCGCCAGACGCCGCCGATGTCGTCGGCCTTCTCGTAGACGGTGAAGTCCTCGATGCCCGCGCGGCGCAGCCGGATCGCCATGCAGATCCCGGCGAACCCGGCTCCGATGATCGCCGTCCCCGGCATCGCGAACCCCCCTGGCGTCAGGGCCGATACGGCCGAATCGGGTCGAACGCGTCGGGCGGGTCGAGGCGGTGGCGCAGGTCGTCCGCCCGCCGCCGCGCCCGCTCCGGTCGGCCCCCTCCATGGTGGCCGGGTCGACGGCGTCGCGTACATGGTCGCCGGCCGGAAGATGGGCGCCCGGCCGCACATGGCGGGCCTAGGGGCGCTTCAGCACCCGGATCATCGCGCTCCAGGCCGAGGCGTCGTAGGTCTGCACCGGGCCGTTCTCGACCTTGTCGTCCCGGACGGCGACCGCCGTACCGAGCACGAGGGTCGCGAGACACATCGCCTCGCCGGAGTGGCTCGACGTACGCCACCCGCCGCCGGCGGTGGTCGCGATCGTGTCGTGATTGCGCTGGGTCACTTCGGTCCACCCGTCCCGTTGGGGAACAACTCGTCCGCTGCACCCGGGATTTCGGCCGCTTCGACCGGCCGATCGAGGAACCGTCGGCGGGACACCATCGGGTTCCGGCCGGTGCGCGACCGTGCGCGGAGGAGCCCGAGCACCCGCGGTCCCGAATGTCGACGTCAAGCCCGGAGCAGTGCCGGCTCGACTCCGTCGGCGAGGCCGTCCACCCAGTTAGACAAGCTTGAACGCGGGTGTCAAGGCACCCCGGAGGCGGCCCTCGTGGACCCGCGCCGCGCCGGCCGCCCTCTCAGCCGCTCAGGCCGGCGCTGATCAGCCAGATGTGTTCGCAGGTCGCGGCGGCCTCCGGCACCTTCTCCGGGGATTCCCGCGAAGCGTGATAGAAGGTGCGTTCGATCATCCAGCACAGGGCGCGCGCCATCGCCGAGGCCTGCTCCGGTTCGCTGCCGGCCGGGACGCCGGCGCGTTCCAGCACCGCGGTGATCGCCTCGATGAACAAGTCGGCGGTGTGGTTCCACAGTTCACCGATCTCGGGCACGGTCAACGACAGGTCGATCGCCGTGCGCATGACCGTGCCGTGCGCGTTCCACAGTTCCACCGTGCGCCGCATGGCCGTCGCGACGGCCGGTCGCGGCTCGTCGTGCCGCGCGGTGGCCCGCGAGCGCTCCCACAGGTGCTCGACGGTCCGGGCCACGAGTGCCGTGACCACTTCCTGCTTGGACCCGAAGTAGAAGTAGAGCGCGCCGCGGGTGATGCCGGCGCCCTGGGCGATGTCCCCGACGGTCATGGCGTCGTAGCCCTTGTCCGCCAGCAGGGCCTCGCAGGTGTCCAGGATGGCCCGCTCCCGGAGGTCGCCCTTGCGTTCCGTGGTGCGCCTGCTCCGCGCGGGGTGGTGGCCGGACATCAGAGCTGAGCACCCTCGGCGAAGTCGGTCGTCCGGGAAAGCGTCTCCCACGCGCGGATGTCCTCGTCCACGGCCGAGCGGGCGGCGGTGACCAGGCGCAACGCGTCCGAGCCCAGGACGAGGTGGGCCGGCGGCCGGTCGACCGAGGCGATGTGGACGACGGCGTCCCCGGCCCGGGCCGGGTCGCCCAGCTGGTTCCCGCTCGCCTTCCGCCGCGCCTCCCGGATGGGCTCGAACAGCTCGTCGTAGTCGTCGACGGTCCGTTCGGCCCGGGTCATGGACCGGCCGGCCCAGTCGGTACGGAAGGAGCCCGGCTCGATCGCCGTCACGTGGATCCCGAACTGCGCCACTTCCTTGCCCAGCGCTTCGAGGATGCCTTCGAGGGCGAACTTGCTGCCGCAGTAGGCGGACATACCGGGCACGGCCATGAGCCCGCCCATGGAGGTGACGGCCATCAGACGACCCCGACGGCGCCGACGCATATGCGGCAGCGCGGCCTGCAGGGTGGCCATCGCCCCGAACACGTTGACCTCGAACTGCCGCCGCACCTCGTCCAGCGGAGTCTCCTCGAAGGTCCCCTCCAGACCGTAGCCGGCGTTGGCGACGACGACGTCCAGGGGCCCGACGCCGCGCTCCACCTCGTCGATCACCCGGGAAACCGCCCGATCGTCGGTCACCTCCAGGAGGCGACCGTGAGCACGACCGGGTTCGAGCGCTTCGAAGCCCTGCCGGTCCCCCTCGGAGCGCACCGTGCCGACAACGGTGTGACCGGCCCCCAGGGCGGCCTCCGCGATCGCCCGCCCAAGCCCCGATCCGACACCGGTGACAAGCCAAGTCCGCTTCTGCACGACCCCTCCTGAACACGTCCGCTTCGGGAGCCGAGCGACTCCCCGGACACAAAGTCTACACAGCGTCGATTTTTCTCCGCGTGGTGCAGATTTTGGCCGGACCGGTCGGGACCCCCTCGGGTGCGGCGTCGAGGGCGGCGCCGCGCGAGGGCCCGATCGGGGCCGGAGGACGGCCCGGCGATCGGCGGGCTTTGCCACGCGTTTCGCGGAACCCGTGATTCCGCACAATGTGTCGACCCGCCGACGACCGCTTATCGGAATTGGTGATTCCAGGACTCCTCGGCATTGCTCCGCCACTACCCCGGTTCGGGTTGTGCAGTTCACCGGTCGATCCATAACCTGTTTCGCGCCCCTCCGCCCGACGGCGCCGTCGAACACTCGACCGACATACCTTCCGTGCGAATTGTCGGATTTACCCGACAATCCCGCAAAAGGCCCGTAGGAGAACACCGGAATGTCCGAGCAGGAAATCGCCGACACGGCCATAAATCGAGTCCTGTCGCCGGAGTATTTTCGCACCGATCCGACGAGCGGCGCCCCGAAGAGCAGCATCATCCCGCCGGCGGAGCCCTCCCATGCCACCTTGGCGGCGCCCTCGGATTCCTCCTTCCGGGTCAAAATCGAAGAGCTGGCCCCGGCCGCCGCCAAGGCGGTCTCGGTGGCCGTGGAACTGAGAAGTCTGGGCGCCGACATAAACCACGGCCCTCCGGCCGGAACACCGGGGTTCACGACCGGTTTCCAGCTGGGCGAGCTGAGCCGAGAGTGGGGTGGTGCGATCGCCCATCTCGCCGACCGGGCGCAGGCGGGGGCCGACCGGATCTACCGCACGCGAACCAAGTACGCCCAGACCGAGACGAACGTCGCCACCGACTTCACGACGGGGTCGTGACCATGGTCGGCTTCACCGAGCTCAGGGCCGCGAACTTCGAGAGCTGGCGGGAATCCGCCCGCACCTGGCGGACCACCGCCGGCAAACTCGCCGAACTGGAGAACACGTTCCGGACCGGGGTCAACGACGGTGTGGAGGCGGCCGGATGGAAGGGGCGGGCGGCCGGAACAGCCGATCAGGACCTCGAAGTGACGGTTCGACAGATCGCCGTCTCGGCAAGCCAGGCGCAGACCATCGGTATCGCGGCGGAACGTGCGGCATCCGAACTCCCCGCGATTCAAACCATGTTCCGCGCGGCCATCCAGGAGGCCGAGACCTCGGGTCTTCGGATCGTGGAAAACCCGGGCGGATACACCGTGCAGGCCGCCGCGCCGGCCGGAGCGGCCGGCAATCCCACTCCGGCGGACGCGGCAAGGCAGCAGAGCGCCATCGACGGCTTCGTGGCCCGATTCGACGCACTGCTTCGCCAGGCGAGCGAGGCCGACGCCAAATTCGCCGCGACGCTGGCCACGCTGATGCCGGGCGACGTCGCGGAAACCCGGCTCGACGCGTGGCAGAACAGCGTCGAGGACACCCGGCGCGTGGCCGGCCTGTACGGCGTGGGCCCGGTCCCGACACTGGATCCCGCCCAGACCGCGAACTGGTGGCGCGGCCTGTCCGACGAACAGCGGGCCCTGTATCTGGCCGCGTACCCGCGCCGACTCGGCAGCATGGACGGCCTCCCGGCAGCCGTCCGCGACACGGCCAACCGCACCGCCCTGGACCAACGCCTGACCGAACTCGCACCGGCACTGGCCGGCGGCAAATCCCCCGACCACGACAAACGCGAGTGGGAAAACCTCACGGAGATCAAGAAGCAGTTGGTGGCCGGTTACACCCGCCCGCCCGGGAGGGAATTGTTACTGCTGAAGTTCGGTGACAAATTTCTCGACGGACAGGTGATCATGTCCGTCGGCGATCCGGACAAGGCGAAGCACGTCGCTGTGCTGGTCCCCGGGACCGGCACCACGGTGGCCGGCAACCTCGAGGGCGGGATCACCCGGGCGGACCGGATCCGGGATACCGCGGTGGGTTTGACGGACGGGAAAAGCGGGGTGGCGTCGGTCTTCTGGCTCGACTACGACGCACCGGAGAAAAAGGGGATCGGCAGCATGGCCGGATGGGCGCGATCCGAAGAAGGGGCTCCACGGTTGGACTCCTTCGTCGGTGGCGTCCGCGCCCAGGGCAACGATCATCACATCACGGTCATCGGCCACAGTTACGGAACCGCACTCGTCGGCGACGCGGCAAAGACCGGTGGACTGGCAGCCGACGACATCGTGGCCCTGGGCAGTCCCGGAATGCACGTCAAGCGCGCGGAGGACCTGAAAATCGACCCGGGCCACGTGTGGGCGGACCGCTCACCGGCAAAGCTCGACGAAGACCAGGCCGTCGTCGACCTGGGAAGCGCAAAACACGGCACCGACAAGGAACCGAGCATATTCGGCATAGTCGCCGACGCTTTCGTCGGCAGCGACGACCGAGTCAGTCCGACGGACGAGGCTTTCGGCGGGAAACGCCTGAAAGGCGATGCCGACGGCCACAGCGGATACTGGGACACCGGCGGCGAGAGTCTCCTCAACCAGGGCAAGATCGTGGCGGGTATGTACAACGATCCGAATCCGCTGAACCGACCGCACGTCAAGTAGGGCGCACATCGTGATCGAACGCCGCCTGTCCGGTATATTCGCGGCTCTGTCCGCGGTGTTGGTATTGAGTCTGGCTTCGGGATGTGGAGATTCCGTGAAAAAGCAGGAGGTCAAGACCCCCGAAATGTCCGAGGATCAGGCCAGAGCCACCGCAGAGGAATACACGCGGCTGGTCATCGCGGGCATCAAGGCCCCCGCTGTCGATCGTGCGCCATCGTTCAACGTATCCCCGTGCGGAGAGGTGATGAGCGGGAAGGATTCCGTCGAAAAGACCTTCACCGCGCTGCGGATCCAAAACGTCACGGTGCCGTCACGGCAGCAGGAGTCGGTATTCCGGCAGGCCCGCACCACCATCGAAGGAATGGGATTCCGGATCCGGAAATTCGAGACGGCGACAGCCGCGGGAAAAGGTGCGGGCAACTTGACGGCGATGAAGCCCGCGGACGGATTCTCGATCATCTTGCAGACGACGGCATCGGCGGAGGAAGTGATGATCATGGTTTCCAGTCCGTGCCTGGAGCGGCCGAAGGCATCGGGGGGCGGCAGCCATCCGGAGCCGCCCGCCGGTCGAACCTCGTAGGCGTGGCGCGCCGGCGGGCGAGGCCCCGGGCCCCGACCTCCGTCAGAACAACTTCAGCTTGTCGTCCTCGGTGCCCCGCAGCGCGTTGTAGTCCAGCGTCACGCACGTGATGCCCCGGTCGACCGCCAGGACCCTCGCCTGGGGCTTGATCTCCTGGGCCGCGAAGACGCCCTTGACCGGGGCGATCAGCGTGTCCCGGTTGAGGAGTTCGAGGTAGCGGGTGAGTTGTTCGACGCCGTCGATCTCGCCCCGGCGCTTGATCTCCACCGCCACCGTGGTGCCGTCCGCGTCCCGGCACAGGATGTCCACCGGGCCGATCGGGGTGGGGTATTCGCGGCGGATCAGCGTCCAGCCCGCGCCGAGCGCGTCGAGGCGGTCGGCCAGCAGTTCCTGGAGGTGCGCCTCGACGCCGTCCTTGACCAGGCCGGGGTCGACACCCAACTCGTGCGAGGTGTCGTGGAGGACTTCCTCGATCGTGATGATCAGCTTCTCGCCGCCCTTGTTGATCACCGTCCACACGCCGTCCCCCTCCTTGAGGGTGCACGGCGGACTCATCCAGTTCAGCGGCTTGTACGCGCGGTCGTCGGCGTGAATGGACACGCTCCCGTCCGACTTGACCAGAATGAGCCGGGGGGCGGACGGCAGGTGGGCGGTGAGTCGCCCGACGTAGTCCACGGAGCAACGGGCGATGACGAGACGCATGCCCCGACGCTATCGCCTCCGAAGCACCTCCCCCGGCCATGCCCCCGCTCCGGCCGAAGCCCGTGTGACGCACCTCATGTGCCGACCTTCGACCATGTCGGCCACCACGCGTGGTCCACCGCCGCGGACGCGGTGCGCACGATCGAACGGGGAAACGACCGTGCGGGCGGGACGACGCATTGCGCGTGATGGACCCGGGCGGGAGCCCGGAGGGCGGCCCGACCCGCGTCGGGTGCCGGCGCCCGGCGACCGCCCGCCTCTCGAACGGTGTTCACCTCCGGTTCGCTCTGGAGCTATGCGTAGGCGATGACCTACGGTGAGTCCGGAGACGGTGCGGGCCGAGCGGATGCGCGTTCGGGACGTGTCGTGGGCTATGCACGGGTGCCACCAGCCACTGCCACGTACGAGACACGACCCGAACCGCCGGGCGAACTTGCGTACGTCCCGGCCGGAAGGAGCACCGATGTCGCTCGATGTGCCTCCGAAGCTGTTGGAGCAGGCCGAACAGGGTGAGGTCGACGAGGCGGAGTTCGTCGACTGTGTGCGTGACTCGCTGCCCTACGCCTGGAACCTCGTCGCCACCCTGGCGACACAACTGCGGGTGGATGGCGGCGCGTTCGCGGACAACCAGGTACCGCCCGCCACCGAGACCGAGCGCGGCCAACTGCTGCGCGCCCTGGCCTCGGACGCGATCCGCGGCTCGATGGAACGGCACTTCGGGGTCAAACTCGCGTTCCAGAACTGCCACCGGGTCGCGGTCTTCCCGATCGAGGGCCTGGACGCGGACCGGTACGCGAAGTTCACCTCGATCCGCGGCCAGTTGCTCAACCAGTCACCGACCCTGCGCGACTGCTGATCCCGCATCGACACCCTTCGCCGGCGCGGGCGGGCCCCACGGCGCGCCCGCGCCGGCGCATTCCCACCCGGCGCCCGAGCCCACGAACCGGCCGCCGCCGGCACCGCACCCGTCGGCCACCCCTCCCTCTCCCCCGCGAGGAGTCGTCCCATGGGCATCACCCTGCCGCTGCACCGCTGGGCCCAGCAAACCCCCGACCGTGAAGCCGTCGTCGACGGCGCCGGGTGGACCACGTTCCGCGACCTCCGCGAGCGGGTGGCCAGGCTCGCGGGCGCGCTGCGCGGCCTCGGCGTCCGCCCCGACGACCGGGTCGCCGTCCTCGCCCTGAACTCCGCCCGCTACCTGGAGTGCCTGAGCGCCGTCCCCTGGGCCGGCGGCGTACTGAACCCGGTCAACATCCGTTGGAGCCCGGCCGAGATCGCCTTCTCCCTCGACGACTCGCGGACCGGCGTGCTGATCGTCGACGACACCTTCGCCGCCCTGGTCCCCGCGCTGCGCGCGGCCTCGTCGAGTCTGCGCGTGGTGGTGCACATGGGCGATCCGCCGGCCGATTCCGACATGCACGGCTACGAGGATCTGATCGCCGCGACCGCCCCGATCCCCGACGCGCACCGGGGCGGCGACGATCTGGCGGGCGTGTTCTACACCGGCGGCACCACCGGCTTCCCCAAGGGCGTGATGCTCTCCCACGACAACCTGCTCGCCTCCGCCATGGGCGGCCTGGTCGCCACCGCCGCCTATCGGATCACCCCGAACGCCCGCGTGCTGCACGCCGCCCCGCTGTTCCACATCGCCGGGTTCGGGGTGTCGCTGATGACCTCGATCGTCGGCATCCCCCAGGTGGTACTGCCGGCCTTCGACGCCGACCGGGCCGCCGCGATCATCGCGCGGGAGCGGATCACCGAGGTCTTCCTCGCCCCGACCATGCTCCGGATGATGCTGGACCACCCGAAGTTCGCCGACCACGATCTGTCCTCACTGCGCATGTTGACCTACGGCGCCTCGCCGATCACCAGCGCGCTCCTGGACCGGGTCCTGGCCGCCCTGCCGGGCGTCGCCCTGGTGCAGGCGTACGGGCAGACCGAACTCTCGCCGCTGGCGACCCTGTTGCTGCCCGAGGACCACCTGGACGGCAACCCGGCGAAGCTGCGCTCGGCGGGCCGCCCCTGCCTGCACGCCGACGTACGCGTGGTCGGACCGGACGGGAACGAACTGCCGCGCGGCGACGTCGGCGAGATCGTCGCGCGCGGGAACCACGTGATGACGGGCTACTGGAACCGGCCCGAGGAGAACGAACAGGCCCTGCGCGACGGGTGGATGCACACCGGCGACCTCGGCTTCATGGACGCCGACGGCTACCTCACCGTGGTCGACCGGCTCAAGGACATGATCGTCACCGGCGCGGAGAACGTGTACAGCGCCGAGGTGGAGAATGCCATCAACGCCCATCCGGACGTGGCCTGTTGCGCGGTGATCGCACTGCCCGACCCCCGGTGGGGCGAGCGGGTGCACGCCGTCGTGGTGCCGCACCCGAACCACGAACTGACCGCCGAGCGGCTCCGGGCCCACGTCAAGACGCTGATCGCCGGGTACAAGGCGCCCAGAAGCGTCGAGTTCGTCGACGCGCTCCCCCTGACGGCGGCCGGCAAGGTCCGCAAATCCGTGCTGCGCGAAAGAACCGGCCGGTGGTGAATCCGACCGGGAGGACCTTCGCGCCGCCGGACCCGGCCGCGGGCGAGGAGTCGGCGCACCATCCGACCCACGACGCCGAGCACGTACGCGAGGCGGCGGCCCGCGCCCGGGTCGGCGACGCGTGACGGGCCGGCACCTCGACGAGGGATCGCCGCCGGCGCGACGGCCGTGATCGGCGGAGTCGGCGCGATCGGGCCGGCCGACGACACGGGTCGCGGCCCGGGCGCCTCGGTGTTCGCCATCCCCGGGCGGCTCGGCCCGGGGATCACCCCGACCTCTCGAACGCGCTCTCGACAAACCTTCGCCCAACCGGCACGATCGCGCGTTATGACGTTCACCCGGGGGATCGTGACGTACGCGGCCATCACGACCTTGTTCGCCGAAGCGGTGGCCGCGGTCCTCGGCTGCGGCGTGGTTGCGCCGATCCTGGTCCTGAAGACCCTGGACGACCGCGGCACCGACAACCGCGCGCTGGTCGGCGCGGTCGGCATCGGCTTCTTCGCGCTGCTCGGCCTGGTCGTCGCCATCTGGTCGGTCTGGGCCGCGCTCAACCTGCGCGACCGACTGCGTACCGGAGCCCGCTC
Source organism: Embleya hyalina (assembly GCF_003967355.1). GTDB lineage: Bacteria > Actinomycetota > Actinomycetes > Streptomycetales > Streptomycetaceae > Embleya > Embleya hyalina. Next base: position 103,926 of record NZ_BIFH01000017.1, read on the forward strand.
CCGGGCCGGCCTGATCGGCTCGGCCGGCCTGCACGTGGCCGTCTCCGCCGCCGCGCTGCTCGTTCCGCTCGTCCTCGCGGTGACCGTGCCCGCGCTCGCCCTCCTGGGCACCGCCACCGCCGCCACCCGCCCCGCGCGGAGCGCCCGGATGCCCGCCGTCGACGAGGCCGCTACCGCCGCCGGGTGATCCGCCGCTGCCCCCGGCTGTTCCAGCACGGCCGGTGCCAGTGCCGACGCTCCTCGACCCGCCCGTCGGCCGACCACGCCACCACGTGCGGCACGCCCGGCGCGATCTCGTGGTCGCACCCCGGGCACCGATAGGTCTTGGTCGCCGCCTGACCGCTGATCGGGCGCACCAGCCACTCCCCGTCGGCCCCCGACTCGCGCTCCTCGAAGCCGAGGCCGGGATCGCGGGGCTCGCCCCGGTCGACGGACCGGGAGCGGCTGGTTGGCTTGTTACGACGCGGCACACAAAAAGGGTACGGGTGCACGCGCCGCATGCGCCCGTACCCCTCTCGTACTACTTACCTCCACCCGGCGCGGTACGACCGCCCGCCCGTCCGGCGACCGCCTACCGCTTCGCGTAGTCCCGGAAGCCCCGCCCGGTCTTGCGTCCGAGATAGCCCGCCGTGACCAGGTGTTCGAGCAGCGGCACCGGCGACCAGCCCGGCTCGCGGAACTCCGCGAACAACACCTTCTGGATGGCCAGCGAGACGTCGAGCCCGACCACGTCGAGCAGTTCGAACGGGCCCATCGGATAACCCGCGCCGAGCTTGATCGCGGTGTCGATGTCGTCGGCGCCGGCGTAGTTGGCCTGAAGCATCCGCACCGCGTCGTTCAGGTACGGGAACAGCAGCGCGTTGACGATGAAACCCGCCCGGTCCCCGCAGTCCACCGCATGCTTGCGGGTGCGTCGACACACCTCGTGGATGGTCGCCACCACGTCGTCCGAGGTGGCCACCGTCCGCACCACCTCGACCAGCTTCATCACCGGCGCCGGGTTGAAGAAGTGCATGCCGACCACGTCGGCGGGCCGCGAGGTGGCCACCGCGCAATCGATCACCGGCAGCGAGGAGGTGGTGGTGGCCAGGATCGCGCCGGGCTTGCAGATCTCGTCGAAGTTCTCGAACAGGGCCTGCTTCACCGACAGTTCCTCGACCACCGCCTCCACCACGAGGTCGGCGAAGGCGAGATCGTCGAGCCGGGTGGTACCGGTCACCCGGGTCAGCGCCTCGGCCTTGGCCTCCTCGGTCAGCCGACCGCGCTGGATCTGCTTGTCCAGCGAGCGGACCAGCGCCCCGCGCACCCGCTCGACCTTCTCCTCGCTGCGCGCCACGTAGACCACGTCGTAGCCGGACTTGGCGAACACCTCGACGATGCCCGTGGCCATCGTCCCGGTGCCGACCACGCCCACCGCGTGCACCTCGCGCGGGGTGCCGGCGACCGTCGCGGCCCCGCCCGGCTCGGCCACCACGACCGGCGATCCGGCCTGCTCGTAGGTGTAGAAGCCGCGACCGCTCTTGCGCCCGAGCAGCCCCGCGGTACGCATCTGCTTGAGGATCGGCGCGGGCGCGTGCAGGCGATCGCGCGACTGGCGATACATCTGCTCCAGGATCTCGTACGCCGTGTCGATCCCGACCAGGTCGAGCACCGCGAGCGGGCCCATCGGCAGGCCGCAGCCGAAGCGCATGGCCGCGTCGATGTCCTCGCGCGTCGCGTACTTCTGCTCGTACATCGAGGCCGCGTGGTTGAGGTAGGCGAACAACAGCCCGTTGGCGATGAACCCGGCCCGGTCGCCGGCCACCACCGGCGACTTGCCGAGGCGTTCGGCGAGCGCGACCACGTCGGCGAGCACGTCGGGCTCGGTGACCACGGTGCGGACCACCTCGACCAGCTTCATCACCGGCGCGGGGTTGAAGAAGTGCAGCCCGACCACGCGCGAGGAGCGGGTGGTGGCCACCGACAACTCGGTGACCGACAGCGAGGAGGTGTTGGTGGCCAGGATCGTCTCCGGGCCGCAGATCTTGTCGAGCTCGGCGAAGAGCGCCTGCTTGTGTGCCAGCTGCTCGGGTATCGCCTCCAGGACGAGGTCGGCCGAGGCCACCGAGGTCAGGTCGGTACCGAGGGTGACCCGCTCGAAGATGTCGTGCTGCTGCTCTTCCGTGAGCTTTCCGCGCGCGGCGGCGCGGGCGGTCGACTCGGCGATCCGGGCCCGGCCGCGCGCGACGGCCTCGGCGGAGACGTCCACGCCCACGACGGTCAGTCCGGCCCGGGCCAGGACCTCGACGATGCCGGCGCCCATGGTGCCCAGGCCGACCACGCCGACCGTGCTGATGTCACGGCTCATCTGCTGTGCTCCTCGCTGCTGAAATGGCGTCTCCCGACCGGGAGTACGCCTTGGTTACTGCGAAGTAGTACCGCGGGTTTCCAGGGAGTATCGCAGTCCCTGTCGAACAGGCACAGGCCGGTGGGATGTGCCGTTCGCCTCGATCCGTCCCGAACGTGTGTTCGGATATTCGCTCTCGTGTTCGACGCATGACGCCGTGGGTACCGATATCCACCCGGTCGGATCGAAAACAATCAGGCGTGAAGGATTACCAACACATGCCTTCACGCGTTGTGCTGTCGTGTGGGCGCCCTGTCGCCCACACCACCGCCCTCGCCGGCGTCGTCCGGCGGAACCGGCCGGTCGGCATCGGCCACGACACGACGAGGAGGACGCGATGAGGTTGGGCATCTTCCTGCTGGCGGCGCAATTCGACGCGGGCGACCACGGTGCGGTGCTCACCGCCGCCATGGACGCGGGAATCGCCGCGGAGGAGGCCGGATTCGACGAGGCGTGGATCGCCGAACACCATTTCGTGCCGTATGGGTTGTGCCCGTCGGCGGTCACCTTCGCTTCCATGCTACTGGGGCGTACCCATCGGATCGGGGTGGGTACGGCCATCAGCGTCCTGTCCAACCAGCATCCGGTCGCCCTCGGCGAGCAGACCGCGCTGTTGGACCAGCTGTCCGGGGGGCGCTTCACCCTCGGCGTGGGGCGCGGCGGACCGTGGGTGGACCTGGAGGTCTTCGGCACCGGGCTGCGGCGGCACGACGAGGCGTTCCCGGAGTCGCTGGACCTGCTGATGCGCTGGCTGACCCACCAGCGGGTGGGCGCGGAGGGGGAGCACTTCTCCTTCCGCAAGGTGCCGGTGGTGCCCCGTCCGCGCACCTACCCGCACCCTCCGGTGATCGTCGCGTGCACCTCCCGGGAGACCGCGTCGCTCGCCGCGCGGCACGGGCTGCCGATGCTCCTGGGGATGCACGCGGACGACGCGGAGAAGGCGGCGATGGTCCGCACCTACGAGTGTGCGGCGTCCGCCTGCGGGCGGGACCCGAAGGCGGTCGAGCACGCCGCGGCGGCGGTCGCGTACGTCGCGGACAGCCGGCGCGACGCGGTCGAGGTATTGCGGCGCGCGATGCCCAAGTGGCTGCGCCGGGGCCTGTCGGCGCACGTGACGGTGGACGGCCGGCAGCGCCACATGCGCGACCCGGACGAGTACACCGACTTCCTGTGTCGCATCCACCCGGTCGGCGCGCCGTCCGACTGCGTCCGCCGCCTCTCCCGCACCGCCGAGCGCACCGGAATCAACCGTTTCCTGCTGTTCGCGGAGGGCGCCGGAGTGGGCGCGGCGACCCTGGAGAACGTGGCCCGCCTCGGCAAGGAGGTGCTTCCGGCCCTGCGTGAAGCACCATGACCCGCGTCCGGGCCGCCGCCCCGGCCGGGCGCGAGTCGGGCACACCGACCGGCGTGCCCGACACCCACGATCCGAGGACCCGCGATCCGAGGACCCGTGCCCGCGCCGTCCCGCGCGGTCGTGGTCAACCGCCGACCGGAAGCTTCACGTCACCGGCGGGGGACTCCGGGGTCGTCGAGGTCGGCGACGGTGCGCGCGTGGAGGATGGAGCACTCGTCGGGGCCGAACTCGTGCTCTGTGAGGCCGAGTTGGCCGGGGTCGACGAGCGCGGCGCGGTGGCCGGGGCGCTCGTGCTCGGCGCCGTCGTCTCGCGGGCCGTCGTGGCGACCGAGGACGTCGCCCCAGCGGCCCCCGGCTTGCGGCTGCCCGTCGGGGGCGGCGGCTTGTCCCGGTCCACCTTGGGGTCGGCCTCCGGCCCCCGGTTCGGGGTGTTCGGGTCGTACGTCGCCGAGCCCGTCGAACCCACCGGATTGCGATGATCGCCCCGGTCCGGCGAGTCGGAACCCATCGCGACCACGGCCGCCAGGGTGACCACCAGGACCACCGCCGCACCGGCCGTCATCAACACGCCGCGCCGACCGATCCCGCCCCGCTCGGCCCCGGCCGCACCTTCCTGGCCGGCCGCCGCCACCGCCGCCCGATCGCCCCCGGCCAGCGCCAATACCCGTCGGTCCGCGGCCAATCCGCGTTTGTCCGAGGCGACGTCGCGCATCCGGGTGGCCGCGACCGCCTCCTCGCGCGCGCCCTCCGGATCGCCCGTGCACAGCGCCAGTATCGCCAACTCGTGCCGGAACCAGGCGTGTTCCGCCGCCGCCGAGGCACCCGCCTCGCGCGCCGAGGCCAGGCCCAGGTCCAGTACCTCGCCCCACGTGTCCCAGCGCGCCGAGGCGCCGAACGCGGGCGCCGACGCCCGGGCCAGCGCCCGTGCCGAACCGGCCTTGCCCAGTCGCTCGGACTCGCGCAGGCAGGCCAGGATGGTGTCCGCCTCGCGGGCGATCTCGGCCGGGGTCACCGACGGGTGGGAGACCCACCAGGTGAAGTGCTGTATGGCCGCCACCGCCCACGAGGACGGCCCGCGCACGATCGAGGCGACCGCCTCGGCGGTACCTCCGGTGAGCCGATACCGGCCGAACTCATGGGCGGCGAGCCCGGCTTCGACCAGTTCGTCGGCGGCGCCCACGGCGTCCACCGCACCGGTCAGGGCCGGCAGGTGTACCGGGTCCGGGAGTTCACCGTCCAGCGCGGAGGCCAGCCGCAACACCTGCTGGGCCGACGCGGACACCAGCGGCACCAGGCGCGGTACGAACTGCCGCGGTTCGCCGGGCGAGGGCAACTCGCCGAAGCCGTCCGCCGCGCCGTCGTCGAGCAGCCCGTATCGGCCTCTCTCGCGCCGCGCCAGCAGCGCCCCCGCCTGGACGAACCGCCCCGGGTGCCCGCCCACCTGGAACCACAGGGCGGAGGCCCAGGACAGCTCCTCGTCGTCGAGTTCGCGCCCGGCGACCCGGCGCAGCAGATCGAGGGACGCCTCCTGCGGCAGTCCGCGCAGGGTGATCTCGTGCAGCGGCGAGTCCCGGCGGGCGATCGGGTCGACCAGCTCGGGTCCGGCCACCAGGAAAGCGCATTCCGGCGCGATACGCAGAAGTTCGGCCACGTCCTCCTGGCCGATGTCCAGGTCGTCGATCACCACCAGGGCGGCCACGTCGACGAGGATCCGGGCCAGTTGCGCACGTGTCGGTCGGTAGGCGGGTCCGCCGAAGCACGCGTCGTGCAACTGCTGGAGCAGGTCGTCCAGACCGCGCCGACGCCCGTCGAGCAGGATCACCCCGTCCGGCGCGTGCGCGGGATCGAGCGCGGCGAGCCGGCGCAGCAGCGTGGTCCGCCCGCTGGAGGCGGGGCCGCCGATCCGGACCGACGTACCGCGTTGCAGCAGCCCGGTGAGTTCGGCGATCTCGGCGCCCCGGCCCAGCGGTTCGGGGCCGGTCGAGGGCACCGAGCCGGGCAGCCTGGACGGGCGCGGCGGCCGGGCGCCGGCGGGCACCGGCGCGACGTCGGTGCCGTCCGCGCCGCCGAAGGTCAGGAGCAGGTCGCCCGCGTACAGCCGGAGCACGCTCGGCCCGGGTTCGTCGGTGCCGGACCGCCCGCTCGGCGCCGGGTCCGACCGGTCGTCGTCGATCCGGATCGACTCGCTCCGCCCCGAAGGCGGCCCGCCCGACCCGTCCGCCCCGAACCCGGGAGCGCTCACACCCGGCTTCGCGGCATCGAAGCCCGCCGCGACCGCGCCGGAGCGGTCCGTGCCGAACCCGCCCGAATCGTCCGAGTCCGCCCGGGGCGGCGAGGCGCCGCGCTCCGGACGCGGCCCGAACAACTCGTCCAGATAGGCGTCGTCACCCCAGGAATCGCTCCGCGAGTCGCCCCCGGAGACCTCCCGGTCGTCGGCCGACGGCCGCGGCGGTTCGTCCTCGAAGTGCCGCTCCCCGTCCTCTTCCGGCCGTTGCCTGCCGCCGCCGTTCATGCCACTCCCTGTGCTCCCCGTCGTGGTTCCTCGACGCACCGGTGCGACCTGGGACGAGTCCGGGCACCCGGGGGCGGAAACCGGTGATCAGTGTGCCGGGCGCGGCCGGCGCACCGATACCCGGCGCCGGGTTCGTGACAAGATCGTTGAGCACCGACGCGGGCCGCCCCGAGGCGGCCGAGCATGGGCATCGTGTGTCCCCGCCGTACCACGTTCCACCTTGCCACCTCCCGCCGTCGAGCGGACCGTCTCCGGGCCGACCTTCGCTCCCTCTTCACAACAACAACGCGCGCGTCCGCAACTGGTCACGGGGCCGGCGCGGGCGGGTGACCGGGGGCCGGTGAGGTTGCCGAAAAGTCGGTCTACGCCCGGCGAGTCACCCTATGGTGCAGATGTGGCGCCACAACTGCCAGGCACACAGGGGGAACAGGGGGACATATATGTCCGGTTCCATACACTCGCGACACGCGGGACGGCAGGTGCGCCGGGGACGAACCCGGTTTGCGTGCGCCGTCGCGCTGTTCGCCTCCTTGGCACTGTCGATACCCTCGGCTGGCGCATCGCCGGCCGCGACCACGAGTACGTCGAGCACCTCCACCACGCGCCCACCCGGCCCCGAACTCTTCGGCTCCTCGCCGACCGCGCGCGACGCGACGGCCCGAGCCGCCGCCGTACCGCCGAAGTTCGCCGACGAATCGGTGCTGACCGGGCTGTCCCAGCCGATCGACGTGGCCTTCGCCAGGGACGGCCGGGTCTTCGTCGCCGAGAAGTCCGGCGTCGTCAAGGTGTTCGACTCGCTCACCGACACCACACCCACGGTGTTCACCGATCTGCGGGCGCAGGTGCACAACTTCTGGGATCGCGGCCTGCTCGGCCTGGCCCTGGCCCCGAACTTCCCCACCGACCCGTCGGTTTACGTGATGTACGCGCACGACGCGCGTCCCGGCGGCTCCGCGCCCTACTGGGGCACCGCCACCGGCGCCGACGACGGTTGTCCCGACCCGCCCGGCGCCCAGGCGAAGGGTTGTCTGATCACCGGGCGGATCGCCAAGCTGACCGCGACCGGGAACACCGCCGGTCCCGAGCAGGTGTTGGTCGAGGGCTGGTGCCAGCAGTTCCCGTCGCACTCGGTCGGCTCGCTCGCGTTCGGCCCGGACGGCTACCTGTACGCGTCCGCGGGGGACGGGGCGAGCTTCGACTGGGCGGACTACGGGCAGACCCCGGCGAGCGGCGCGATCCCGGGCAAGGAGCCGATCCCGGCGAATCCGTGCGCCGACGGCACCGCGGCGGTGGGCACCGTACTGACCGCGCCGGGCGCCGAGGGCGGCGCGCTGCGGGCCCAGGACTTCCGCACCACGGGCGACCCGTTCGCGCTCAACGGCAGCATCATCCGGATCGACCCCGCCACCGGCGCGGGCGCGCCCGGCAACCCGCTCGCGGGCAACGCCGACGCCAACGCCCGCAGACTGGTGGCAGCCGGCCTGCGCAACCCGTTCCGGTTCGGCTTCCGGCCGGGCACCAACGAGGTATGGGTCGGCGACGTCGGCTGGAGCACGTGGGAGGAGATCGACCGGCTGACCCCGTCGAGCACGGCCGTGGCCAACTTCGGCTGGCCCTGCTACGAGGGCTCGGCCCGCCAGGGCGGCTACGCGTCGATCGGCCTGAACCTGTGCACCAACCTGTACGCGGAGGGCGCGGGCGCGGTCAAGGCGCCCTACTACGCGTACCAGCACGGCGCCGTGGTGGCACCGGGCGACGGTTGCGCGACCGGCAACGGCTCGGCGATCTCCGGGGTGACCTTCTACGGCGGACAGCGCTACCCCGCCGCGTACCGCGACGCGATGTTCTTCGCCGACCACAGTCGGCGCTGTATCTGGAGCATGCGCGCGGGCGCCGACGGCCTCCCGGACCCGGCCACCCGCCAGGCGTTCGTCACCAACACCAATCCGGTGCAGCTGACCACCGGCCCCGAGGGCGACGTGTACTACGTCGGCTTCGAGGACGGCGCGATCCACCGGGTCCGCTACACCGGCGGCGCGCCCACCGCGGTCGCCTCGGCCACGCCGACCACCGGCGGCACCCCGCTGACCGTGGCCTTCACCGGTTCCGCCTCCACCGACCCGGATCCGGGCGAGACTCTCACGTACGCCTGGGACCTCGACGGCGACGGCGCGTTCGACGACTCGACCACGGCGAACCCGTCGTACACGTACACCGTGCCCGGCACCTATCACGCCAGGTTGCGCGTGACCGACCCGGTCGGGCTGACCGGCGACTCCGCCCCGATCACCGTCACCGCGGGCAACTCGCCGCCGGTACCGGTGATCGACTCCCCGGCGTCGACGCTGACCTGGAAGGTGGGCGACCCGATCACGTTCGCCGGGCACGCGACCGACCCCCAGGACGGCGCGATTCCCGGCAGCGGCCTGAACTGGCGGATCGTCATGCACCACTGCACCACGCCGACCAACTGCCACGAGCACCAGATCACCGCGCAGGGCGGCGCCTCCGGCACCTTCACCGCGGTCGACCACGAGTATCCGTCCTGGCTGGAACTGCGCTTGACCGCAACCGACTCCGGCGGCCTGACCGGGACCACGAGCGTGCGCCTGGATCCGCGGACGGTGGACATCACCCTCGCCTCGAACCCGCCCGGTCTGGCCCTGGGCCTGTTCTCGTCCCAGCGCCCGGCACCGTTCACCGGCACGGTGATCGTCGGCGGCACGTCGTCGATCGCGGCGCCTTCGCCGCAGACGCTGAACGGCAAACGCTACGAGTTCGCGTCCTGGTCCGACGGCGGCGCGGCGGCACACAACATCACCGCACCCGCGACGCCGCTCACCCTGACCGCCACGTTCCGCGAGGTCGACGGGCCGGTACCCGGGCTGGTGGCGCAATACGGCTTCAACGCGTCGAGCGGCACGATCCTGGTCGACGACGCCGGACAGGGCAACAACGGCACCGTCGCCGGTGCCGCGTGGGTACCCGGCCGCACCGGCAACGCGCTGTCCTTCAACGGGACTTCATCGATGGTGACGGTGCCGCACAGCGCCCGCCTGTCGCTCACCGCGGGCATGACCCTGGAGGCCTGGGTCAAACCCACCGCGATCACCGGCTGGCGCTCGATCCTCCTCAAGGAGCGCGGCGGCGGCCTGTCCTACGCCCTGTACGCGAACGGCACCGCCGCGCCCAACACATCCATCAACACCACAGGCACCAACAACGACACCTACGCGGACGGCACGGCACCGCTGCCCACCGGCACCTGGACCCACCTCACCGCCACCTACGACGGCACCACCCTGCGCCTGTACGTCAACGGCACCCAGGTCCGGGCCACCCCACACACCGGCCCGATCATCGACGCCGGCGGCGCCCTCAGGATCGGCGGAAACACCGTCTGGGGCGAATACTTCGCAGGCCTGATCGACGACATCCGCATCTACGACCGAGCCCTCACCCCCACGGAGATCACCACCGACATGACCACCCCGATCCCCTAGCCCAAACCCTTCGAGCGCCGGACGAGCCGACAACGAGCCCATCCGGCGCTCGAAGACACCAAGCCACCGGATCCACACCCGCCTCAAGCCCAAACCCGACCAACCCAGCCCGTCCGCCGTTCGAGGACGCCAAGCCACACCGAATCCAAGCCCGCCCCAAGCCCGAACCCAACCAAATCAGCCCGTCCGGCGTTTGAGGACGGCGACCCAACCTCGGCCCACACCCGCCCCAAGCCCGAACCCGACCAACCCAGCCCGTCCGGCGTTCGAGGACGCCAAGCCACACCGAATCCACGCCCGCCTCAATCCCGAACCCGACCAAATCAGCCCGTCCGGCGTTTGAGGACGGCGACCCAACCTCGGCCCACGCCCGCCCCAGGCCCGAACCCGACCAACCCAGCCCGTCCGGCGTTTGAGGACGGCGACCCAACCTCGGCCCACGCCCGCCTCAAGCCCAAACCCGACCTAATCAGCCCGTCCGGCGTTTGAGGACGGCGACCCAACCTCGGCCCACGCCCGCCTCAAGCCCAAACCCGACCTAATCAGCCCGTCCGGCGTTTGAGGACGGCGAGCCGACCTCGGCCCACGACACCACCGAGGCCGACCGCTACATCAGGCGGACAGCCCGTTCGCCTCCCGAATCACCGACACGATCCGCCCCATGATCTCCGTGATCCCGAAGTCCTTCGGCGTGAACACGGCCGCCACCCCCTGCGCCGACAACGACGCCGCGTCCGCGGCCGGAATGATCCCGCCCACCACCACCGGCACATCACCGATCCCCGCGTCGCGCATGCGCGAGAGCACGTCGGGGATCAGCTCCAGATGCGACCCCGACAGGATGGACAGCCCCACACAGTGCACGTCCTCCTCCACCGCGGCCGCGACAATCTGCGCCGGCGTCAGCCGAATCCCCTGGTACACCACCTCGAACCCGACATCGCGCGCCCGAACCGCGATCTGCTCGGCCCCGTTCGAGTGCCCGTCGAGCCCCGGCTTCCCGACCAACAAGCGCAGCCGCCCGCCCAGTTCCTCCCCGGTCCGGCGCACCGCCCCCCGCACCTCGGCGAGCCCGGCGCCGTCCTGCACGCCGACCACCCCGGACACCCCGGTCGGCGCCCGATACTCGCCGAACTCCTCGCGCAGCGCCTGCGACCACTCCCCCGTGGTCACCCCCGCCCGCACACACGCCAGCGTGGCCGGCATCAGGTTGACCGCGTCGGCGGCCTTCCACGACCGGGCGTCATCGCGCAGCCGCGTCATCGCCGCCGCCACCGCCTCCGGATCGCGGGCCGCCCGCCACGCGCCGACCTTCTCGATCGCCGAGCGCTCGGCGTCGGGGTCGGCACTCATGATCGCCGCGTCCAGGTCCGCGGTGAGCGGGTTCTCCTCGGTGGTCTCGAACCGGTTCACCCCGACCACCACCTCCTCGCCCGCCTCGATCCGGGCCCGCCGGGCCGCGTGCGAGCCGACGAGCTGCGACTTCATGTAGCCCGACTCGATCGCCGCGACCGCGCCGCCCATCGCCTGCACCCGGTCGATCTCCTCGCGCGCGCCCGCCACCAGGTCCGCGACCTTGGCCTCGATCACATGCGAGCCGGTGAAGATGTCGCCGTACTCCAGCAGGTCCGACTCGTAGGCCAACACCTGCTGGATCCGCAACGACCACTGCTGGTCCCACGGCCGGGGCAGCCCCAGCGCCTCGTTCCAGGCCGGCAGCTGTACCGCCCGGGCCCGGGCGTCCTTGGACAGCGTCACGGCCAACATCTCCAGCACTATGCGCTGGACGTTGTTCTCCGGCTGTGCCTCGGTCAGCCCGAGCGAGTTGACCTGTACGCCGTAGCGGAACCGGCGCTGCCGGGCGTCGCGCACGCCGTAGCGCTCCAGGGTGAGCTCGTCCCACAGCTGCACGAACGCCCGCATCTTGCACATCTCCTCGACGAAGCGCACTCCGGCGTTGACGAAGAAGGAGATGCGCTGGACCACGTCGCCCATGCGCTCCGGCGGCACCTGCCCGGAGTCGCGGACCGCGTCGAGCACGGCGATCGCGGTGCACATCGCGTAGGCGATCTCCTGCACCGGCGTCGCGCCGGCCTCCTGGAGGTGGTAGCTGCAGATGTTGGTCGGATTCCACTTGGGCAGGTGCGAGACGGTGTAGGCGACCGTGTCGGTGATCAGCTTCAGCGAGGGGCCGGGCGGGAAGACATAGGTCCCGCGCGAGAGGTATTCCTTGATGATGTCGTTCTGCGTGGTGCCCGTGAGCTTGGCGACGTCGGCGCCCTGCTCCTCCGCGACCACCTGATACAGCGCGAGCAGCCACAGCGCGGTCGCGTTGATCGTCATCGAGGTGTTCATGCCCTCGACGGGGATGCCGTCCAGGAGTTCGCGCATGTCGCCGATGTGCGAGATCGGTACGCCGACCTTGCCCACCTCGCCGCGGGAGAGTTCGTGGTCGGGATCGTAGCCGGTCTGCGTGGGCAGGTCGAAGGCCACGGACAGGCCGGTCTGGCCCTTGGCCAGGTTGCGGCGGTACAGCGCGTTGGACGCGCCGGCCGAGGAGTGACCGGCGTAGGTGCGCATGACCCAGGGGCGATCGCGCTCGACCGGGGTCGGCTGCGAGGGCTGAGCTGAGGGCGTCTGGCTCGCCACGGAATACCTCCGGAGGTTCCGGACCGACCGGATCTCGGCGACTACCGGCCTGGGCAACCCCGCTGGTCCGCTGTCACCGCGCCTGGTTCGGCCCTGCTTACCACGGAGTGTACTGACGGGTAACCGCTCCGGACAGGTGTGATCGACCACAGCCCGCAAGTCGTTTCCCGGCCTGCCTGACAGTGTGTCGGCGCCCGTCGACGCACCGTCCCGATCAGGCCGCGGTCGGTTGGCGGAGGGTGAGGATTCGGTGCAATCGCGTCAGCACCAGGACCCGGTGCACGTCGGGATTGACCCCGATCAGCACCAGTCGGCGCTCGCGTCGGCCCGCGCGTCGATGCGCGCCGACGATCAGACCCAGGCCGGTGGTGTCCAGCGCGGGCACGTGGGTGAGGTTGAGAATCAGGTCGCCGTCGCCGTGGTCCAGCGCGCCGTGCAGCGCCAACCGGACGTCGGCGGTGGACCGCACGTCGAGCACACCTTCCAGGTGCAGCTCACGCGGGTCGCCCCAAACGCGCATCGTCTCCTCCTGGGGAGTCCGTCCGTTTCGATGACGGTTCGACTCCCCAGCAGAACACCCAAAACCCGATAATCCTCACTCATCACAGTGGACTTCACTCGTACCGGTGACGATTGATCGGATGATGCGCCGATTGCGCATCACCCGTCACGCGGTCCGTCGCACCACCCGCTCAGTAGGCGTAGAAGCCCCTGCCGGACTTCCGGCCCAGGTCGCCCGCGGCCACCATGCGGTTCAGCAGCTCCGGCGGCGCGAACTTCTCGTCCTTGGTCTCGGTGTAGATGTTGCTCGTCGCGTTGCGCATGATGTCCACGCCGGTGAGGTCCGCGGTGGCCAACGGGCCCATCGCGTGGCCGAAACCGAGTCGGCAGGCGATGTCGATGTCCTCGGCGGTGGCCACACCGGCCTCGTACAGCCTGACCGCCTCGACGGTGAGCGCGGTGATCAACCGGGTGGTCACGAAACCGGCCACGTCCCGGTTGACCACGATGCAGGTCTTGCCCATCTCCTCGGCCAACTCCCGCGCGGCGGCCAGCGTCCGGTCCGAGGTCTTGAACCCGCGGACCAGTTCGCACAACGTCATCAGCGGCACCGGCGAGAAGAAGTGCATGCCGACCACGGCCTCCGGACGGCCGGTGACCGCGGCGATCTCGGTGATCGGGATCGCCGAGGTGTTGGTCGCGAGCACCGCGTCGGCCTTGCAGATGCGGTCCAGTTCGCGGAAGACGCCCTGCTTGATCTCGACCTTCTCGAACACCGCCTCGACCACGACGTCCGCGTCCGCCACCGCGTCCAGGTCGATGGTGGTGGTGATCCGGGCCAGCGCCGCCGAGGCGTCCTCGGCGGACAGCGTGCCCTTGGCCGTGAACTTCCCGAACGAGGCCTCGATCCCGCTCAGACCCCGGGCCAGCGCGGCGTCGGTGACATCGCGCAGCACGACGGTGTGCCCCGCCCGTGCGGCGACCTGGGCGATGCCCGATCCCATCAATCCGGCCCCGACGACGGCGATCTTCTTGGTCACTGCGCAACCTCTCCGGTACACGATCCCGAGCCGGCGTCCGCACCCGAACGCCCTTCGCCCGGAGCGTAGCCGCAGCGGCCTCGGGATCCACGCACCCCCACCTGACGGGCCGTCAGAAACGCGAGGTACTCTCCGGCTCCGGCTCCCGGAAGATCTTCGCGCCGAGCGACTGGAGCTGTACCTCCAGGCCGGTGTAGCCGCGGTCGATGTGGTGCACCCCGCTCACCGTGGTGTCCCCGTCGGCCACCAGACCGGCCAGCACCAGACCCGCGCCGGCGCGGATGTCGGCGGTCAACACCGGGGCGCCGGACAGCTGTTCCACCCCGCGCACGATCGCGTGGTGCCCGTCGGTGCGGATCGACGCGCCGAGCCGGAGCAGTTCCTGGAGGAACACGAACCGGGCCTCGAAGAGGTTCTCGGTGATCATCGCCGAGCCCTCGGCGATCGAGTTCATCGCCGCGAAGAACGGCTGCATGTCGGTCGCGAACCCCGGGTACGGCAGCGTCACCACGTCCACCGCCTTCGGCCGCCGGTCCATCACCACCCGGAAGCCGTCCCGCACGTGCGAGACCTCGGCGCCGGCGAGGGTCAGCTTGTCGAGCGCGATCTCCAGATGTTCCGGATGCGCGTTGCGCACCGTCACATCGCCCAGCGTCATCGCCGCCGCGACCGCGAACGTGCAGGCCACGATCCGGTCCGGGACGGTGCGGTGGCGCACCGGCTTGAGCCCGTCGACGCCCTCGATCTCCAGGGTGGACGAGCCCGCGCCCTCGATCCGCGCGCCCATCTCGGTGAGCATCGCGCAGATGTCCACGATCTCCGGCTCGCGGGCCGCGTTGTCGATCACCGTGCGCCCCTCGGCCAGGACCGCGGCCATCAGGATGTTCTCGGTCGCGCCGACGCTGGGGAAGTCCAGCCAGACGGTGGTGCCCTTCAATCCCTTCGGCGCCTTGGCGATCAGCACGCCGTGCGAGTTCTCCACGGTCGCGCCGAGCTTGACCAGGCCCTCGATGTGCATGTCCAGACCGCGCGAGCCGATCGCGTCCCCACCCGGGTAGGCGACGTGCACCTCGCCGCAGCGCGCGAGCAGCGGCCCGAGCACGCAGATCGAGGCCCGCATGCTGCGCACCAGGTCGTAGTCCGCCTCGAAGCGCGGCGCGGCCGGCACGTCGATCCGCACCGTCCCGGTGGTCTCGCCCTCGACCTCACAGCCCAGGCGCCGCAGCAACTCGCTCATGATCTCGACGTCGAGGATCCGGGGAGCCTCCTCGAGCACCGTGGTGCCCTCCGCGAGCAACGCGGCCGCCATCAATTTCAGCGCGCTGTTCTTCGCGCCCGTGATCCGCACCTCGCCGGCGAGCCGCTGACCACCTGTCACCCGGAACCTGTCCATCGGAGAATCGTACTGATTCCGGGAGCCACCCACGGACGCCGGCAAGCCGGGCCGAAGCCCGACGCCGGCGCGCCGTTAGGGTGCGTGCATGGTCAACCTCACCCGGATCTACACCCGCACCGGCGACGACGGCACCACCGCCCTCGGCGACATGTCGCGCACGGCCAAGACCGACCCGCGGCTCGCGGCCTACGCCGACGTGGACGAGACGAACGCGGTGATCGGCGTCGCGCTCTCGCTCGGCAACCTCGACGAGGACGTCGTCACGCTGCTCACCCGCGTCCAGAACGACCTGTTCGACCTGGGCGCCGACCTGTCCACCCCGGTGGTCGAGGACCCGAAGTATCCACCGCTGCGGGTCGAGCAGAGCTACATCGACGCCCTGGAGGCGGCCTGCGACGCGTACAACGAGAACCTGGAGAAGCTGCGCAGCTTCATCCTCAACGGCGGCACCCCGGGCGCGGCCCTGCTGCACCAGGCCCGCACCGTCGCACGCCGCGCCGAGCGCACCGCGTGGGCGGCCCTGGAGGTGCACGGCGACTCGATGAACCCGCTGACGGTGAAGTACCTCAACCGCCTGTCCGACCTGCTGTTCATCCTGGCCAGGCACGCCAACCGTGAGGTCGGCGACGTGCTGTGGGTACCCGGCGCCAACCGCTGAACCGGCCGGCGGCGCGCTACGCGACGTTGACCCGTTGTCCCGGCGGCGCCGCTTCCAGCCAAGCCAGGAAACCGGTCAACGCGTCGTCGCTGAGGGCCAGTTCGATCCGGTCGCCGGCGTGTTCGCAGACCAGGATCACCGCGCCGGCGAGCAGCGCCAACTCCTCCTGGCCGGCCGGCTCCCGCCGACCGATCACATGGATGCCCGCGCGCTGCAACACCCGGCGCGGGCGCGGCGCGTAGCTGAACACCCGGAACCACTCGATCCGGTCGCCGCTGTAGCGGGCGATCCCGAAGACCCAGCCCTTGCCGTGGTCCGGATCGGCCGACGGCGCCGCCGGATCGCCGTCCGCCGGTGCCTTCCCGGCACCCTCCGGGGACGACGACGCGGCGCCTCCCGGAGTCTGTCCGGGGGACGCCGCGGCGGTGGATCCGGCTTCGCCCGCCGGGGATACCGGTGGGCGCGTGCGCAACGAACAGTCGAAGGTGCCGCCCGGTCGCTGGATCAGTCGACGACGCAACGCGAACGCCGCGACACCGACGACCAACACCACGACGACGGCCGACACCACGCTCAGCACGACGAGGACCATCCCGATCGACCTCCTCGTTCGCGCGTTGAGCAGTGGTCCCGGCCGTGTGTCGGTCCGGGCTCGGGTGCCGCTACCGGATCTAGCGCCGCTGGGCGGCGAGCAGACGCGTTTCCGCGCGCCGCTCGGCGCCCGCGTCCTTCGCCGCGCCGGCGCGCTCGAGTGCCCGCTCCGCGCGGGCGACATCGATCTCGTCGGCCAGCTCGGTGATCTCGGCGAGCAGCGAGAGGTTGTTGTCCGCGAACGAGATGAACCCGCCGTGGACGGCCGCGATGACGACCGAACCGTCGGCCTGACGGATCGTCACCGGGCCGGATTCGAGCACTCCGAGGACCGGCTGGTGACCGGCCTGGATGCCGATGTCACCGTCCGCGGTGCGTGCGATGACGATGGTGGCCTCGCCGGACCACACCTTGCGGTCGGCCGCGACCAGCTCGACGTGCAGCTCAGCCAACGTGGCTCCTCATGTCGGGTCGAAGACACGCGGGTCTTCGCCTCCGCCCTCGAGGGGCGGGTGGTGTCCAAGGATAGTGGCCCGGACGGGCCTGGCTCCAACCGGCTCGAACGCCGGCGGGTTTCCGATGCCGGCGCGCGGCGTGTACCGGGAACCGACACGAGGGGCGGACCCGTGCGGGACCGCCCCTCGTCGATCAGGCGATCGTCAGCCCTTGTTGAGCTCGGCGATCTTCTTCTCGAGGTCGTCCAGCCCGCCGAGCATGAAGAACGCCTGCTCGGGAGCGTGGTCGTACTTGCCGTCGGCGATCGCGTTGAACGCCTCGACGGTCTCGGCCAGCGAGACGTCCGAACCGTCGAGCCCGGTGAACTGCTTCGCCACGTGGGTGTTCTGCGACAGGAACCGCTCGATACGCCGCGCGCGGTGCACGGTGAGCTTGTCCTCCTCGGACAGCTCGTCCATGCCCAGAATCGCGATGATGTCCTTGAGGTCCTTGTACTTCTGCAGGATGTTCTTGACCCGCATCGCACAGTCGTAGTGGTCCTGCGCGACGTAGCGCGGGTCCAGGATCCGGGACGTCGAGTCCAGCGGGTCCACCGCCGGGTAGATGCCCAGCTCGGAGATCGGCCGCGAGAGCACGGTCAGCGCGTCGAGGTGCGCGAACGTGGTCGCCGGGGCCGGGTCGGTGAGGTCGTCCGCGGGGACGTAGATCGCCTGCATCGAGGTGATCGAGTGACCACGCGTCGAGGTGATGCGCTCCTGGAGGGTGCCCATCTCGTCGGCGAGCGTCGGCTGGTAACCCACCGCGGAGGGCATCCGGCCGAGCAGCGTCGACACCTCGGAACCGGCCTGGGTGAACCGGAAGATGTTGTCGATGAACAGCAGCACGTCCTGCTCCTGCACATCGCGGAAGTACTCCGCCATGGTCAGGGCCGACAGCGCCACCCGCAGACGGGTGCCCGGGGGCTCGTCCATCTGGCCGAAGACGAGCGCCGTCTGGTCGTAGACGCCCGCCTCCTTCATCTCCTCGATCAGGTCGTTGCCCTCACGAGTACGCTCGCCGACGCCGGCGAACACCGACACACCCTCGTGCAGACGGGCGACACGGACGATCATCTCCTGGATGAGCACCGTCTTGCCGACGCCCGCACCACCGAACAGGCCGATCTTGCCACCCTTGACGTACGGGGTGAGCAGGTCGATGACCTTGATGCCGGTCTCGAACATCTCGGTCTTCGAGTCGAGCTGGTCGAAGGCCGGCGCCTTGCGGTGGATCGGCCAGCGCTCGGTGACCTCGAAGCTCGCCCGGTCCACGTCCAGGACCTCGCCGAGGGCGTTGAACACGTGGCCCTTGGTGGCGTCGCCGACGGGGACGGAGATCTGGGTACCGGTGTCCGTGACGACGGCACCGCGCACGAGGCCGTCGGTCGGCTGCATGGAAATCGCGCGCACGATGCCGTCGGCAAGGTGCTGCTCGACCTCGAGGGTGAGCGTGGTCTTGCCCTCCCCCTCGCCCTGGCCCGTGAGGTCCAGGTCGACGTGCAGCGCGTTGTACATCTCCGGCATCGCGTCGACGGGGAACTCCACGTCGACGACCGGGCCGATGACGCGGGCGACGCGGCCCGTGGCAGCGGCCGTCTCAACAGTGGCAGTCATGATGTCTAATCACTCCCCGCGGTCGCGTCGGCCAAGGCGTTGGCGCCACCGACGATCTCGCTGATTTCCTGGGTGATCTCGGACTGGCGAGCGTTGTTCGCCAGGCGAGAAAGGGTCCGGATGAGTTCTTCGGCGTTCTCGGTCGCCGACTTCATCGCCCGCCTGCGGGCCGCGTGCTCGGAAGCGGCGGCCTGCAGCAGGGCATTGAAGATGCGGCTTTCCACGTACCGCGGCAGCAGTGCGTCGAGAACACCCTCGGCCGAGGGCTCGAAGTCGTAGAGCGGGAAGGGACCGCCGGCCGGCGGCTCGTCCGTCTCCTCGACCGCCAACGGGAGCACCCGCACCGCGACCGGGCTCTGCGTGAGCATGGAGACGAACTCGGTGCTGACGAGGTGAATCTCGTCCACACCGCCTTCGTCGGTGGGCGTCACGAACGCGTCGATCAGCTCACCTGCCACCTTCTTGGCGTCGGTGTACTCGGGGCGGTCGGAGAATCCCTTCCACTGCCCGGCCAGGTCCACGTCGCGGAACTGGAAAAACGCGATGCCCTTGGACCCGATCACGTAGCGGTCCACCGTCTTGCCCTCGTCCTCGAGCAGTTTGATCAACTGCTCGGCGGCCTTGATGGCATTCGAGTTGTAGCCGCCCGCGAAACCGCGGTCACTGGTAACCAGCAGCACCGCGGCCCGGGTGGGCCGCTCCACCGACGTGGTCAGCGGGTGCTGCGTGCTGGAGAAGGTGGCGACCGCGGAAACGGCGCGCGTCAGCTCGTCGGCGTACGGCTTGGAGGCCGCGACGCGCTGCTGCGCCTTCACGATCCGCGACGCCGCGATGAGCTCCTGGGCGCGCGTGATCTTCTTGGTCGCCGACACGGAACGGATCCGACGCCGGTAGACCCGAAGCTGGGCTCCCATTGGTCAGGGTTCTCCGTTCTTTACTCGGACTTGGCCACGTGACGGGTGATCTTCTCCTGGCCGACGTCTTCCTTCGTCAGACCGGCAGGCGCCACGTCCTGGATCAACGGCTCGCCGTCGAACTTGGTGAACGTCTGCTTGAAGGAGTCCACCGCGTCGGTGAGCGCCACCACGGTGTCGTCGTCCAGCTTGCCGGTCTCGACGATCCCGGTCAGCAGGCCCGCGTGCTTGTGCTGCACGTAGTCGTGCAGTTCCTTCTCGAAGCGGCGGATGTCCTGCACCGGCACGTCGTCCAGCTTGCCGGTGGTGCCGGCCCAGATCGAGACGACCTGGAGCTCGATCGAGAACGGCTCGAACTGACCCTGCTTGAGCAGCTCGACCATGCGCGCACCACGCTGGAGCGAGGCCTTGGAGGTGGCGTCCAGGTCGGAACCGAAGGACGCGAACGCCGCCAGCTCGCGGTACTGGGCCAGGTCGACGCGGAGTCGACCGGCGACGCTCTTCATGGCCTTGATCTGCGCGGAGCCACCGACGCGGGACACCGAGATACCGACGTTGACCGCGGGGCGCACGCCCTGCAGGAACAGGTCGGACTCCAGGAAGCACTGGCCGTCGGTGATCGAGATGACGTTGGTCGGAATGTACGCCGACACGTCGTTGGCCTTGGTCTCAATGATCGGCAGACCGGTCATCGAACCGCCGCCGAGCTCGTCCGAGAGCTTCGCGCAACGCTCGAGCAGACGCGAGTGCAGGTAGAAGACGTCACCGGGGTACGCCTCGCGCCCCGGCGGACGACGCAGCAGCAGCGACACGGCGCGGTACGCCTCGGCCTGCTTCGACAGGTCGTCGAACACGATGAGCACGTGCTTGCCCTGGTACATCCAGTGCTGGCCGATGGCCGAACCGGTGTACGGGGCGAGGTACTTGAAGCCGGCCGGGTCGGAAGCCGGGGCGGCGACGATCGTGGTGTACTCCAGCGCGCCGGCCTCTTCGAGCGAGCGGCGCACGGACGCGATGGTCGTGCCCTTCTGGCCGATCGCGACGTAGATGCAGCGAACCTGCTTCTTCGGGTCGCCCGAGCGCCAGTTGTCACGCTGGTTGATGATCGTGTCCAGGCACACCGCGGTCTTGCCGGTCTGCCGGTCGCCGATGATCAGCTGACGCTGGCCGCGGCCGATCGGGGTCATCGCGTCGATCGCCTTGATGCCGGTCTGCATCGGCTCGTGGACCGACTTGCGCATCATGACGCCGGGGGCCTGCAGTTCCAGGGCACGACGGCCCTCGGACTCGATCTCGCCCTGGCCGTCGATCGGCTGGCCCAGCGGGTCGACGACGCGACCCAGGTAGCCGTCACCGATCGGAACCGACAAAACCTCGCCCGTACGACGGACCTTCTGGCCCTCTTCGATACCGCTGAAGTCACCGAGGATGACGACACCGATCTCGCGGACGTCGAGGTTCTGCGCCAGGCCGAGGGTGCCGTCCTCGAACTTGAGCAGCTCGTTCGTCATGACCGAGGGCAGGCCCTCGACCTTGGCGATGCCGTCGTACGCCTCGGTGACGGTACCGACCTCTTCGCGCGCGGCAGTCTCCGGCTCGTACGAGGCGACGAAGCGCTCCAGCGCGTCCCGGATCTCCTCCGGCCGGATCGTGAGCTCCGCCATCTGGTGTCCCTGCTCTCCTAGGTGGTGGGGTTAACGGTCCGCTGTCCGTCGCTTGTCGTACGGAACCGCGGTGCTGCTGTGGGGGTCGCCGGTCCGGTCCGGGGGTTTTCCCGGATGGTCGACGACACCCCTGTCGTCCGGTGTCTCAACCGGCGAGCCGTCGGCCCGCCTCTTCGAGACGTGTGGTCACGGTGCCGTCGATGACGTCGTCACCGATCTCCACGCGGACCCCGCCGATGACGTCGGCATCGATTTCCACGTTGAGGTGGATCTCGCGGCCGTACATCCGGCCCAGCGCCGCGGCCAGACGGGTGCGCTGCTCCTCGGTGAGGGGCAGGGCGACCGTGACCAACGCGACCATGCGACGCCGGCGATCGGCGGCGAGGCGCGCGTACGACTCGAGCCCGTGTTCAAGGTTACGGCTGCGCGGGTGTGCGACAAGCCTGGCGACCAGTCGCCGGGTGACGGGCTGGGCCCGACCCTCCAGCAGACCGGAGACCAGCTCCGCCTTGCGCTCGTTCGCCACGCCCGGGTCGGTCAGGGTCGAACGCAGTTCGCGCTCGCCCGCCACGATCCGGCCGAAGCGGAAGAGCTCGTCCTCCAGCTCGTCGAGCCTGCCGTCCCGCTCTGCGGCGATCAGCTCGGCGGACACCGAGAGTTCGGCGATCGTGTCGACCAGGTCGGTCGGCCGCGACCAGCGCGTACGCACGAGTCCGCCGAGCAGGTCCGCCGCGGTTCCGGAGATCTGACCGGACAGAAGCTCTGCCAGGAAGGCCGCGCGGGCCTCCCCGGAACGCGTCGAGTCGGTGAGGACCCGGCGCAGCGACACGTTGTCGTCGAGCAGGATCACCACGGAGTGGAGTTCCTGCGCCAACGCGACCATGTCGGTACCGGTCGCGGTCGCGAGCGCGTCCAGGCGCTCGCGAGCCGCGGTGAGGGATTCCCTGCTGGCGCCCTGCATCAGCGCACCTTCTCCGAGCTCGCTCCGGCGGAAGCCTTGGCTTCCAGCTCCTCGAGGAAGCGGTCGACGACCCGACGCTGACGCGCCTCGTCCTCGAGCGACTCCCCGACGATGCGCGACGCGAGGCCGACGGCGAGCTTGCCGACGTCCTGACGCAGCGCGTTCTGGGCCTGGTTGCGGTCGGCCTCGATCTGGGTGTGGCCGGCGGTGACGATCTCGTCCTTGATCCGCTGGCCCTCGGCGCGCATCTCCGCGATGGCGACGGCACCCTGCTCGCGGGCGTCCTCGGTGAGGCGACCGGCCTCGCGACGGGCTTCGGCGAGCTGGGTGCGGTAGCGCTCCAGCTCGGCCTGGGCCTCGGCCTGCGCCTCTTCGGCGCGCTTGAGACCGCCCTCGATGGCGTCCGTACGGTCCGCCAGCGTCTTCGCGATCTTGGGAAGGAGCACCTTCCACAGGAAACCGAAAACGATGAGGAACGCCACGCCACCGATGATGATCTCGTCGAGCGGCGGGAGAAGAGGGTTCATCTTCTCCTCGCTGTTGGCGAAGTCAATCACGGTGTGAGGACCTTCCGTCCGTAGCGGGTTGATCAGGTGCCGTAGACGAACGGCATGACGACGCCGATGAGCGCGAGCGCCTCGGCGAGGGCGAAGCCGAGCAGCATGTTCTGGCGAACCAGGCCGGCGGCCTCGGGCTGACGGGCCATCGCCTGGACACCGTTACCGAAGATGATGCCGATACCGATGCCGGGGCCGATCGCGGCGAGGCCGTAACCGATGGAACCGAGGCTGCCTGAAACGCCGTCGGCGGCGAGGTTCATCATGGGAACTGATCCTTTTTTCGAGGCCGATGGACGATCCACCGGACGACGGTCGAGGAGAGAAAGGTCTGTGGGTCTCTCAGTGCTCGGCTTCGAGCGACGTCGAGATGTAGGACGCCGCGAGCAGCGTGATGATGTACGCCTGCAGCGCCTGGATCATCAGCTCGAACGCGGTCAGCACGACGACCACGATGAACGAGGTGGCCGAGTAGAGCGCCCCGATGTGGAAGCCGAGGAGATACCAGGCGCCGACGCTGAACGTCACGATCAGCATGTGTCCGGCGAACATGTTCGCGAACAGTCGGACCGCCATCGTGAACGGCCGGGTGATCAGACCCTGCAGCAGCTCGATCGGGGCGAGGAGGAAGTAGATCGCCTTCGGCAGACCGGGCGGGAACATCATGTTCTTGAAGTAACCGACGAAGCCCTGGTTCTTGATGCCGAGGACCAGGTAGGTCACCCACACGATGCCGACGATCGATGCCGGGAAGGCGATGCGCGAGGTCGCGGGGAACTGGGCGAACGGGATGATCGCCATCACGTTCATGACCCAGACGAAGAAGAAGATCGAGAACAGGAAGGGGACGTAGGGGTCGCCCTTCTTGCCGATCGTTTCCCGCGAGATGTTGTCGCGAACGAACAGGTAGCCCAACTCGCCGACGTTCTGCGCGCCGCGCGGCACCATCTTGGGCTTGGCGAACGCACTCCAGAAGAAGCCGATCACCAGCAGCATCGAGATGAGCGCGAGCAACATCGGCTTCGTGAAGTCGAAGGCCCCGATGGAGAAGATCGGCTTGAACTCGAAGACGTTCAGCCCGGGCGAGGGGAAGCCGCACCCGGAGAACAGGTGACATCCGCTCTCGCTGGCGAGCGTCTGGACGTCAGCAGTCACCACCGACTCCTTCGTCGTGAAGCATGTTTTCGGCTACCTCGATGTGTCGGCGTGGCGAGGGGCCACGGAGCGGCACGCAACAGGGCCCGGTCAGGAGGACCTGCCGTGGCGGACAAAGACCAGAACAAGGGCCAGAGCGATTCCGACGACCAGGCCGATCGGCAGGAACAGTGCGGAGTGGCCGGTCCACCGGTCGATCAGCCAGCCGATGCCGCCGTAGATGAGCATGCCGCTCAGCAGATAACCGACACTCGACCATGCGGCACCGTCCATCGCCCGATTCTCTCGGTCCGGTGGACGGGGGCCTCTCTCGCTCATGACGCCCCGGACATTAGCAGTACCGGCGGCGAGGCTGAACACCGCGCCGGCCCGGAGGGGCGCTGTGCGTATGTCATCGCTCTCCTTCCGGTTCGACATAGGCGATCTTCAGCCGGGTGAAGACCCACACCTGCGAGGCGACCCAGACCAGCGTGGCCCCGAGGATGGTGAGCCCGAACACCTTCGTGTCGAACGCCTCGGTGTCCTTGAACAGGAACAGAACCAACCCCAGGAGCAGGATCTGCACGATGTAGGTGAACAACGCCATGTTCATCATCATCATGGGGTTGTCGCGCGAGATCCGACCGATCGCGACCTGGCCGATCACGAAGAAGGCCAGGACGACGACGGTGGCGAACACCGCGCCGAGAAGTCCTTTGCCACCGGCCGCGAGCAAAGCCGCGACTGCCGCGATCACTCCGGCAGCGGTCGTGGGCACGACCGAACCACGGAGAAGGCGGACGTCGTTGGCCTGCATGTCGGTGACTCCGGCATCAGTGGGGGGCAGGGGGCGGATCAGTCGTCCGAGCAACGCTCGGGGCGACGCAACGCTCGGGATTGGCCGTGAAAGTCCGAACCCTCGTTGCTGAGGGTTCATCGGCCATTGATCCTGGTTCGTGAACGATATCACAAACTATTTGAGCAGAGCTTTACCCGTTCGTGTGTACAAGCTCACAGCCCTCCACCACCCTTTCGCGCCCCTCTCCCCGCAGGCAAATGCGCAGGTCGGGAGGGGTCCGTGGGATTTCCAGGGGACTCTGTTGCGGGTGTGGCGGTTGCTCCGTTCAGCCGTACGCCGTCTGATTCGCCGGGAACCATCCCGTCGACCGGAACGTTCGCCCCGCGCCTCCCGCGCCGGAGCCGCCGATAGCGCGGCGGAACCACGTTGTGCAGCTCCGTCGGCACGTGCGGCTTGAACCGCGGAAGCATCAGGAACACCAGGCCGATGGCGATCAGCGCCAGTCCCGTGTAGACGATCGGACGCCGTTCCGGCCGCACCGAGATGAGCACCGTGAACGACGCGATCAGCCCGGACCAGAAATACATGATCAGCACCGCGCGACTGTGCGAGTGGCCGATCTCGAGCAGCCGGTGGTGCAGGTGGCCCTTGTCCGCCGCGAACGGCGAGCGCCCGGCCCAGCCGCGCCGGCCGACCGCCATCACCAGGTCCATCAGCGGCACTATCAGCACCGCGAACGGCAACACCAGCGGAATGTAGACGGGCACCAGCTTGTGCGTGGTGAAGGCCATCGAACCGCCGTTCTGCGCGGTGATCGCCTCCGGGTCGATCCGCCCGGTGAGGGTGACCGCCGACGCGGCGAGCATCAGGCCGATCAGCATCGACCCCGAGTCCCCCATGAAGATGCGCGCCGGATGCAGGTTGTGCGGCAGGAAGCCGACACACATGCCGATCAACAGCGCGCTGAACAGCGTCGGCGCCGCCGCCGACGAGACACCGTAACCGAACCACAATCGGTACGAATATCCGAAGAACGCGAGTGCGGCGATGCACACCATCCCGGCCGCGAGACCGTCCAGGCCGTCCACGAAGTTCACCGCGTTGATCGTGATGACCACTATCCCGATGGTCAACAGCGTGCCCTGGGTCGGCGTCAGGCTGACCGGTCCGTAGCCGGGGATCGGCAACCACAGGATCACGATGCCCTGCCAGACCATCACGCCGGCGGCGAGCGCCTGGCCGAGCAGCTTGATGATCGCGTCGACGCCCCATTTGTCGTCGATCACCCCGAGCACCGAGATCAGCGTGCACCCGGACAGCAGCGCCTGCACGTCGGTCGAGGCGGTGAACACCTCCGAGAGCACCGGCAGATGCCGGGCCATCAGCAGACCCGCGCACAATCCGCCGAACATCGCCAACCCGCCCAGGCGCGGGGTCGGCTCCTTGTGCACGTCGCGCGCGCGGATCTCGGGCATCGCCCCGGCGGCGATCGCGAAGCGGCGGACGGCGCCCGTCAGCAGGTAGGTCACCGCGGCGGCGACGAACAGCGTGAGCAGGTATTCGCGCAAGACTCAACCGTCCCCGGCTTCGACACATCCCAGCGGCAGCACGGGCATCAGACTAGACGTGCCGCCGCTCACCGGGAGAATCGCCGAACCTGCACCGGCGAGGGACGATCGCACCAAGCTCGGTGGCGCCACCACCGGCCCGTCGCCCCACACGTAACCACAAACACCCTGATCCCAGCCACCCCGGAGGGCGATTGTGGCCCGTCGGTCTCATAGGTCTCATCGGGCCCGCCCGCCCGGACCCCGCGGCCGGTTCTCACCACCCCGGATAGGCCGGATGTGTGGCCACCAACTCGCCGACCGCAGCCCGCACCTCGCCCAGGGCCGCCGGGTCGTCCTCGCGCACCGCCCGACCCAGGAGCAGGGCGATCTCCTTCATGTCCGTCTCGGTCATCCCCTGCGTGGTCACCGCGGCCGTGCCGACCCGGATCCCGGACGCGATCATCGGCTTGGCCGGGTCGAACGGGATCGCGCTCTTGTTCAGGGTGATCCCGGCCCGCTCGCAGCGGCGCTCCGCGTCCCGACCGCTCACCCCGATCCCCCGCAGGTCGAGCAGCGCCATGTGGGTGTCGGTGCCACCGGTGACCGGCCGCAGCCCCTCGGCCTGCAGCCCCTGCGCCAGGGCCTGCGCGTTGGCCACCACGCGGCGCGCGTAGGCGCGGTACGCCGGGGTGCCCGCCTCGCGCAGCGCGACCGCCTTCGCGGCCACCGCGTGCATGTGCGGGCCGCCCTGACTGAACGGGAACACCGCGCGGTCGATCCGCTCGGCGAACTCCTCGCGACACAGGATCAGCCCGCCGCGCGGCCCGCGCAGCACCTTGTGGGTGGTCGCCGTGACCACGTCGGCGTAGGGGATCGGGGAGGCCGTCGCGTCGCCCGCGACCAGCCCCGCGAAGTGCGCCGCGTCCACCATCAGGTAGGCGCCCACCTCGTCGGCGATCCGGCGGAAGGCGGCGAAGTCGACCAGGCGCGGATATCCGCTCGCACCGCACACGATCAGCCGGGGCCGATGCGCCCGGGCCAGGTCCCGGACCTGCTCGTGGTCGATCCGCTCGTCGCCCTCGCGGACCCCGTAGGCCACCGCGTGGAACCAACGACCGGAGAAGTTCACCCGGGAGCCGTGGGTGAGATGCCCGCCGTGCGGCAGCGACATGGCCAGGATCGTCTCGCCCGGGCTCAGCAGCGCCGCGTACACCGCCAGGTTCGCGGCGGTGCCCGAGTGCGGCTGCACGTTGACGTGTTCGGCGCCGAACAGGGCCAGCGCCCGACCCACCGCGAGCCGCTCGGCCCGGTCCGCCTCGGCGCAGCCGCCGAAGTAGCGCCGCCCGGGATAGCCCTCGGCGTACTTGTTGGCGAGCGTGCTGCCCAGCGCGGCGAGCACGGCCGGGGAGGCGAAGTTCTCCCCGGCGATCAACTGGAGGCCGCCGCGCTGCCGGGCCAACTCGCCGAGCAGCACCTCGGCGATCTCCGGATCCTCCCGTCGCAGCGCGAGGAAGTCCGGTCCCCAGAAGGGAGTTGACGGGGCGTCGGGAGTGCCCATGGCATCGCTCCTCAAGGCCGCAGGGACCTCTCCACGATAGGGCGGGGGTCGGGACACGGACAGGGCCTTCCGGGGCCGATTCCGCGCCGTTGTCGGCCCGTGCGCGCGCACGCTCCGGTGCCCGTCGGGGCGCGCCGGTCAGTGCGTGTGCGCGGGGTGCCCGGTGAGCGCGGTCAGGACCGGGTCCAGCGCCGAGCCGATGTCGGAGGCGCAGGCCCGGAACACGCTCAGCGGCGCGCCGTACGGATCGGCCACCTCGTCCCACTCCGGATCGGGCGCGGCCAACCGCCCGCGGAGCGCGGCGGCGGCCCGGACCAGCGAGCGCCCGCGCTGGACCAGGTCGCGCTCGGGGTAGGGGGCCCGCTCCAGCACCGCGACCAGCCGGGTGAACTCCTTCAGCGTGAACGTGCGCAGGCCCGACGCGTGCCCCATCGACACCACGTGCGCGCGGTGGTCCAGGGTCGCGGTGAGTACCAGGTCCGCCTCGGCGACATGCTCGTCGAGCAGCTCGCGCCCGTGGAAGTCGCCCGGGTCGGCGCCGTATTCGAGCAGCACCTCGGCCGCGTGCGGCTCCATCGGCGCGCCCTCGTGGCCCCAGGTCCCGGCGCTCTGCACACTCAGCCGCACCGCGTCGTCCGCGGCGAGTCGGCGCTGCAGGCCGAGCCGCGCCAGCCGTTCGGCGATCGGCGAGCGGCAGATGCTCCCCGTGCACACGAACAGGATCCGGAACGAGTCGGCCGCGGAGCCGTAGGGCCCGTAGGCGTGCCCGAGGGGCCGGCCGACCGGAGGGGGCGCGGTCAATTCACGCCCTCCAGGTCGGGAACGACCTCGCGCAACGTCTCCAACGACAGGGCACCCTCACGCAGCAGCCGGGGGCGGCCGGCGGTCAGATCGACGATCGAGGACGGCGCGGTGGAGGGGCAGCTGCCGCCGTCCAGGTACACCGACACCGAGTCGCCGAGCTGCGCCTCGGCCTCGTCGACCGTGGTCGCCGCCGGGTTGCCGGACCGGTTCGCGCTGCTGACCGCCATCGGCCCGGTCTCGGTCAACAGCTCGATCGCCACCGGGTGCAGCGGCATGCGCACCGCGACCGTGCCCCGCGTATCGCCC
Source organism: Embleya hyalina (assembly GCF_003967355.1). Taxonomy (GTDB): domain Bacteria; phylum Actinomycetota; class Actinomycetes; order Streptomycetales; family Streptomycetaceae; genus Embleya; species Embleya hyalina. Next base: position 132,871 of record NZ_BIFH01000017.1, read on the forward strand.
AGGTCCCACATCAGCGACGGCTGGTGGAAGGCCACGATGGTCAGCGCTCCCGGCCAGAACGCGTCGACCAGTTCCCACCCGACCTCGGGGAAGCCGGTGACCAGCCCGTGCAGCGTGTTGGGCGAGCCGACCAGGACGGGCGAGGGCATGTTGCGACCGCGCCCCTTGGCGTCCAGGAGCGCGTGCACCGCGTGCGGCGTGAAGGCGTCCGCGCCGATGCCGTAGAGGGTGTCCGTCGGCAGCACGACCAGATCGCCGCGCTTGATCGACCCGGTCGCCTCCCGCAGCCCGAGCCCGCGGTCCATCGCGTCGGAGCAGTCGTAGCGTCGGCTCATCGGGCACTTACCTCCGGAAACGGTACGGGCGAAGCAAGGGGTACGGATGCCGCGGGCGATGCCGGCGGTGCGGATGGCGCGGGCCGCGCGGGTCCGGCCGCCGAGCGGGGCGCGCGGTTCACGCGCCTTCCTTGCGTGCGGTGGTGAAGCGGGGGCGGTTGGTCAGATCGCGGTGGTCGGCCGCGTCCACCCAGCCGTTCTCCTCGTTGAAGATCCACGGCACGGCGCCGCCCTGGGTGTCCGCGTGCTCGACCACCACGAGCCCCGCGGGCCGCAGCAGGCGGTAGGCGGTCTTGGCCAGGACCCGGATGAAGTCGAGCCCGTCCGGCCCGGAGAACAGCGCCAGCTCCGGATCGTGGTCGCGTGCCTCGGGGGCCATCTCGTCCCGCTCCTCCAGCGGCACGTAGGGCGGATTGCTGATCACCAGGTCGACCGTGCCGTCCAGCCGGGACAGCGCGAAGAGCGCGTCGCCCCGGTGCAGGATCACCCGCGACCCGCTCGCGTTGCGTTCGGCGTAGGCGTACGCGCCGGGGTCCAGCTCGACCGCGTGCACCACCGAGCGCGGCACCTCCTGCGCGACCGCGAGCGCGATCGCACCGGAGCCGGTGCACAGGTCCACCACGAGCGGCTCGGCCACGTCCATCGCCCGCAGCGCGTCTATCGCCCACCCGACCACCACCTCGGTCTCCGGGCGGGGTACGAACACGCCCGGACCCACCTCGAGTTCGAGGTAGCGGAAGAACGCGCGCCCGGTGATGTGCTGCAGCGGCTCGCGCGCCTCGCGGCGCGCGACGGCCTCCCAGAACCGCGCGTCGAAGTCCCCGTCGGCCACCGTGTGCAGGGCGCCACGCTTGACGCCGTGCACGAACGCCGCCAGTTCCTCGGCATCGAAGCGCGGAGAGGGAACGCCCGCGTCGGCCAGTCGCAGGGTGGCCTGGGCCACCTCGGCGAGCAGCAGATTCATCTCGTCTCCGTTATTGGTGGGCGAGCCGGGCGGCCATGTCGGCGTCCACACACGCCTGGATGACCGGATCGAGATCGCCGTCGAGCACCTGGTCCAGGTTGTACGCCTTGTAGCCCACGCGGTGGTCGGAAATCCGGTTTTCCGCGAAGTTGTACGTCCGGATGCGCTCGGAGCGGTCCACCGTGCGGACCTGGCTGCGGCGCACGTCGGAGGCCTCCTTGTCGGCCTCCTCCTGCGCCGCGGCGAGCATCCGCGCGCGCAGGATGCGCATGGCCGACTCCTTGTTCTGGAGCTGGCTCTTCTCGTTCTGGCAGGAGACCACGATGCCGGTGGGCAGGTGCGTGATGCGCACCGCGGAGTCGGTGGTGTTGACCGACTGTCCGCCGGGACCGGACGAGCGGTACACGTCGATGCGCAGGTCGTTGGCGTTGATCTCGACCTCGACGTCCTCCGCCTCGGGCAGGACCAGGACGCCGGCCGCGGAGGTGTGGATGCGGCCCTGCGACTCGGTGGCGGGCACACGCTGTACGCGGTGCACGCCGCCCTCGAACTTCAGTCGGGCGTAGACGCCCTCGCCGGGCGCCGGGTTGCCCTTGGTCTTCACCGCGACCTGGACGTCCTTGTAGCCGCCGAGATCGGACTCGTTGGACTCGAGGATCTCGGTCTTCCAGCCCGCGCGTTCGGCGTAGCGCAGGTACATCCGCAGCAGGTCGCCCGCGAACAGGGCGGATTCCTCGCCGCCCTCGCCCGCCTTGACCTCCAGGATCACGTCCTTGTCGTCGGCCGGGTCGCGCGGCACGAGCAGTCGGCGCAGCTTCTCCGCGCACTCCTCGCGGCGCTCCTCGGCCTCGGCCGCCTCGGCGGCGAAGTCCGGGTCCTCGGCGACCAGTTCGCGGGCCGCCTCGACGTCGTCGCCGGCGCTCGACCACTGCCGGTAGGCGTCCACGATCGGCCCCAGTTCGGCGTAGCGCCGCCCGAGGGTGCGCGCGCGCGTCTGGTCGGCGTGCACGGCCGGGTCGGCGAGTTGCCGCTCCAGGTCGGCGTGCTCGGCGAGCAGGTCGTCCATCGCCTCGAACACTGGGGGCTCCTCTGGTTGTGGCCGCGAACTCGGCGGGATCGGTGACGACGGGGCTACCGGAGCCGGACGGACTTTGGGGACCGGCTCGTGGTGAACGGCTTCCGGAGACAAACGAACGGCGCCGGAGGGGCGGGGCGGACCTTGGACAAGGCCCACCGCTCCTCCGGCGCCGCAGGGTCGCTACTTCTTGCCGGCCACCGGCTGCGTACCGAAACGCTTCTCGAAGCGCGCCACCCGGCCGCCCGTGTCGAGGATCTTCTGCTTCCCCGTGTAGAACGGGTGACACTGCGAACAGACCTCGACGCGGATCTGGCCGCTCGTCGCGGTGCTGTGCGTGGTGAACGTCGAGCCACAGCCGCAGGTGACGGTGGTCTCCACGTACTCGGGGTGGATGTCGGGCTTCACGGGAGTCTCCTTGAGGTTCGGGAGGGCGCCGGGTCGTACGCCCGAATGGGCATCACGTGAACCGGGGCCGACAGAGCAGTCTGCCAGGAGGGGGCGACCGGACCCAAATCAGGGTCTGTACCGCCCAACCACGACCGGGGTCGCGGCATTCCCTCCCGGCGGACGTGCTGCCATGTCGTACGTATGACGAATCGCTGATCGACCGGTCGTTCGGCATCGGCGTGGTCTCGCGACCGCGCTGATCCGGGGTGCGACCCCCGGACCCCACGCCCGGGCCCCGCTAGTCGTTCGGCATCGGCGTGGTCTTCTGGATCTGCATGAGGAACTCGCCGTTGCTCTTGGTCTTCTTCATCTTGTCCAGGAGCAGTTCGATCGCCTGCTGCTGGTCGAGCGCGTGCAGCACCCGGCGCAGCTTCCAGACCACCGCGAGTTCGTCGTGCGCCATCAGGATCTCTTCCTTGCGGGTGCTGGACGCGTCCACGTCCACCGCCGGGAAGATGCGCTTGTCGGCGAGCTTGCGGTCGAGCTTGAGCTCCATGTTGCCGGTGCCCTTGAACTCCTCGAAGATCACCTCGTCCATGCGCGAGCCGGTCTCGACGAGCGCGGTGGCGAGGATGGTCAGCGAGCCGCCGTTCTCGATGTTGCGCGCGGCGCCGAAGAACTTCTTCGGCGGGTACAGCGCGGTCGAGTCGACACCACCGGACAGGATGCGGCCGGAGGCGGGCGCCGCGAGGTTGTACGCGCGGCCCAGGCGGGTGATCGAGTCGAGCAGCACGACCACGTCGTGGCCCAGCTCGACCAGGCGCTTGGCCCGCTCGATGGCCAGCTCGGCGACGATCGTGTGGTCCTCGGCGGGGCGGTCGAAGGTCGAGGAGATGACCTCGCCCTTCACCGACCGCTGCATGTCGGTGACCTCTTCGGGGCGCTCGTCCACGAGCACGACCATCAGGTGGCACTCGGGGTTGTTCACGGTGATCGCGTTGGCGATCGCCTGGAGCACCATCGTCTTGCCCGCCTTCGGCGGCGCGACGATCAGACCGCGCTGGCCCTTGCCGATCGGCGACACGAGGTCGATGATCCGCGTGGTCAGCGCGCTGGAGTCGGTCTCCAGGCGCAGCCGGTCCTGCGGGTACAGGGGGGTCAGCTTGTTGAAGTCGGCGCGCTGGCGGGCCTGTTCCGGCTCCATGCCGTTGACCGTGTCCAGCCGCACGAGGGCGTTGAACTTCTCCCGGCGCTCGCCGTCGCGCGGCTGACGCACCGCGCCGACGATCGCGTCACCCTTGCGCAGGCCGTTCTTGCGGACCTGGGCGAGCGAGACGTACACGTCGTTGGAGCCGGGCAGGTAGCCCGAGGTCCGCACGAAGGCGTAGTTGTCGAGGATGTCCAGGATGCCCGCGACGGGGACCAGGACGTCGTCGTCGGCCAGCACGGGCTCGTTGGTCTCGAAGCCCTCACGGCCGCCGCGACGACGGTTGCGGTCGCGGTAGCGGCCACGACGCCGACGGCCGCCGCCCTCGAAGTCGTCGTCGTCCAGCGGGCCGTTGTCCTGCTGCTGCTGTTGTTGCTGCTGCTTGCCGCGCTCGCCGCGCTCGGCCCGGTCGCCGCGGTCGTTGCCGCGGTCGCCACGCTCGCCGCGCTCGTTGCCCCGCTCGCCGCGTTCCGCACGCTCACCGCGCTCGGTCCGCTCGCCGCGCTCGTTGCCCCGCTCGCCGCGGTCGCGCCGGTTCTGGCCGCGCTCGCGCCGCTCGCGGCGGCCCTCGCGCTCGCCGCCCTCGCGCTGCTCGCCCTGCTCCTCGGCGGGGCGCTCGGCGCGCTCGGCCCGCTCGCCACGACGGCGCGTGCCGGTCTCGGCGACCTCGGCGGTCGGCTCGCCCTGCTCGCGCCGCCCGCGCCCGTTGGCGGGCGCCTCGGCGGCGGCCTGCTCGGGGATCTCGATCTGCGCGGCGGTCTCGACCGCGACCCGCGTCCGGGCGGCCCGGCGGGTCCGGGTGGGCGCCTCCGCGGCCGGCGCCTCGGCGACGGCGGGGGCCTCGGCGGGCGCCGCGCCGTTGTCCGCCGCGGTGGCGGCGGCGGCCTTCGCCTTGGTCGCCCGGGCCGGCTTCGTGGCGGCAGCGGCGGCGGGAGCGGCGTCCGAACCACCCTGCTTCGCCTGGATGGCCTCGATCAGCTGGCTCTTGCGCATGCGGCCGGTGCCGCTGATGCCGAGACCGGTGGCGACCTGCTGCAGCTCCGCCAGCACCATGCCGTTGAGGCCGGTGCCCGTCGAGCGGCGGCGCCGCGTGGCGGGAGCGGGGGCGTCCGCGGTGGCAGCCGCGTCACCCGAGGCGGACGCGGCCTGCGGCGTTGCGTCCATGAGTTCGGTGGTGTCGCTCACGAAGGGTCCTTCCCTGGAGCGGGCGTCGGCCTTGAGGGGGCTCGGCGACCGGTTGTGCTGTCCGTCCCGCTTCCAGTGCGGTCCGGTGCGGTGGTCCGCCGGATGGCGGGAATCGTCGAAAATGTGCCCGGTACTGCGAGGATCGGGCTCATGTATGCCTGTGGGGGCTCGTATTCCTGTAGGGGCTCGATTTCCTGCGAAGGAACAGCCCTCGGGTCCCCGGGATGAGCTCGACGCGGCGCGGTGGTCCCGCCGGTCTGTATCGGGGAGCCACGTTCGTCACGAAGGACAGACAGGAGGGGAAACTCCCAAAGGATCGTGGCCACAGAGCACCGAACGCGCCCAACCCCATACGGGCGGAGGATCTGGTGCGGTGATGACGCTAACACTACCGGACCCAAGAGACATTCCCCCACCCCATCGCTCCCCCGGCGCAGCCCATTTTTCCTGCGGTAGTGCAGTGGAGTGAACGGATCCACCGCCGTCGCCGACCCGCCGCCCGGCTGCGCCGAGTGTGCCGCCGGTCCGGTTCCGACCTACCGGGCGTACTGCCAACGAACGGCGAGTACGCAGGTCACGCCAGTGGCATGACGCTTGCTCCGGCCCCGTCCACGTCCAATTGCCGAACCACCCAATCGGGCCCGGCAGTGCCGATCGCCTCGTCCACGCGGTCCGGTGTGACCAGGGCGAGTACGGTCGGCCCCGCGCCGGAGACGACCGCGGCCATCCCCTGTGCGCGCAGCTTGTCGATCAATTCGGCGCTCGCCGGCATCGCGGGCGCCCGGTACGTCTGGTGCAGTCGATCCTCGGTCGCGGCGAAGAGCAGGTCGGGCCGCGTGGTGAGCGCGGTGACCAGCAGCGCGGCGCGCGCCGCGTTGGCCGAGGCGTCGCGGTGGGTCACCTTGGCCGGCAGCAGACCGCGCGCGACCTCGGTGGACAGCGGGGTGGAAGGTACGAACACGACGGGAGATATACCCCGGTCGGGGCTCGATCGCACCGCCCGGGGGCCGTCCTCGTCGGTCCACGCGATGGTGAAGCCGCCGAGCAGACACGCCGCGACGTTGTCCGGATGGCCTTCGAGTTCGGTGGCCAGGGCGAGCGCGGCCTCGTCGTCGAGCCGCTCGGCGCCGCCTATGGTCAGCGCCCGGGCGGCGATCACCCCGGCGCAGATGGCGGCGGCCGACGAGCCCAGGCCGCGGCCGTGCGGGATGCGATTGGCGCAGACGACGTCCAGGCCGGGCGGGCGACCGCCCATCGCCTCGAACGCGGCGTGGGCCGCGCGAACGACCAGGTGGTTCTCGTCGCGGGACAGGTCGTCGGCGCCCTCACCTGCGATGTCGATCGACAAGCCCTCGTCGGCGACCCGGATCGCGACGTCGTCGTACAGTCCGAGCGCGAGTCCGAACGCGTCGAACCCGGGACCCAGGTTGGCGCTCGTGGCCGGGATGCGAACCCGGACGGGGGCGGCACGGAATGCGGGGCCGGCCATACGCGTGGACACTCCTCCTCGTGGAGTTCCGGGCACCTTCGCGGGACGGTCCGAACCGGTGGCGCGTTCGGGAATTCGCGGGTGCTGCGGAACGGCAGGAACAGACGCGAGACTCGGGCGGCATGCGCCGCGGAACGAGTGGAAGGTCGCGTCCGGTGATCAGCCTACCGAAGGTGCGTTCCCTCGCGGGACACCGTAACCACCGCGTCGTGGGATTGGTACCGGAAATGGGATCGAAAAGGACCGAGGGCGGTCGACGGTCGATCATGGGCCGACCTGATTCGATCTTGTTGCCGATCGTGCTCCGATCGGGTGTTCCTGCCGGGGGCGTGCCCGAATGCTCGCGCCGGACGGCCGCCGCGCGGGTCGGGCCGGGGCGCCGACCAGCCACTTCGGACGGATGTGCCGACGGGCGCCCGTGCGGGTGGCGACGTCGGGTACGCCCGCCGAGCGGCCGGCCGGGGCGGTCGTGAAGCTCGCCCGGGGGTGTCCCGCTCGGTCGATCGACCGGCGAATTTTCCCGAGTCGCACGCTTGGTCGGCGGCTTTCCCGGCCGATATTCGCGGGTGTGCGGCTTCGGAGGGAATTCGACTTCGGGAGTGTCGGCCGCGCGGGTATCGACTTCGCGGGGACGACTCGGCCTATGTGGGTGTTACACGTATCGGTGGCGAAGTCGATGGTTGTCGCGCGTGTCGGCCGAGGCACGTGCGCGTCGTCACGCGTGCGCGCGTCGTCGTGGCGCCTGTGCGCGTCTTCGTGGCATGCGCGCGCGTCTTCTCGTGGCACGTGCGCGTCGGCCACCCGCTTTCGTGGGTGGCCGACGCGTCGTGGTCGGTGCGGCGGCGCCGGCGCGGTGCCGAGGGTGGTCAGTCCAGGCCGAGTTGCGCGGCCGCGGCGGCGGCGTCGATCGGGACGACGATCGGCTTGGGCGCGCCGGCGACGGCCCAGTCGGGGTCCTTGAGGCCGTTGCCGGTGACCGTGCACACGATCCGCTGACCCGGGTCGACCCGGCCCTGTTCGGCCGCCTGGAGCAATCCGGCCACACTCGCGGCGGACGCCGGCTCGACGAAGACGCCCTCCTGCGCGGCCAGGAGCCGGTACGCCGACAGGATCTGACGGTCGGTCACCGACTCGATGTGGCCGCCGGATTCGTCCCGCGCGGCGATCGCGAGGTCCCACGAGGCGGGGTTGCCGATCCGGATCGCGGTGGCGATCGTCTGCGGCGAGAGCACCGGCGCGCCCTTCACCAGCGGCGCCGAACCGGCCGCCTGGTAACCCCACATGCGCGGGCGGCGGGTGGCGAGGCCGTCGGCGGCGTACTCGTTGTAGCCCTTCCAGTACGCGGTGATGTTGCCCGCGTTGCCGACCGGCAGGACGTGGATGTCGGGCGCGTCGCCGAGCATGTCCACGATCTCGAAGGCGGCGGTCTTCTGGCCCTCGATGCGCACCGGGTTGACCGAGTTCACCAGCGCGACCGGATACTTTTCGGCCAGATCGCGGGCGAGGGTCAGGCAGTCGTCGAAGTTGCCGTCGACCTGCAGGATGCGCGCGCCGTGCACGAGGGCCTGGCCCATCTTGCCGAGCGCGATCTTGCCCTGCGGGACGAGGACGGCGCACACCATGCCGGCGCGCACCGCGTATGCCGCGGCGGAGGCCGAGGTGTTGCCGGTGGAGGCGCAGATGACCGCCTGGGCGCCCGCCTCCTTGGCCTTGGAGATGGCCATCGTCATCCCGCGGTCCTTGAAGGACCCGGTCGGGTTGGCCCCCTCGACCTTGAGGTGAACATCACATCCGGTGCGCTCGGAGAGCACCTGGGCCGGGACCAGCGGCGTGCCACCCTCACGCAGGGTGACCACCGGTGTGCTCGCCGAGACCGGCAGTCGGTCGCGGTATTCCTCGATGACCCCGCGCCACTGTGTGGTGCGGACGCCTTCCTTGAGCGCGCTCACGGTCCTCTACTCCCCTTCGACCCGCATGATGCCTGCGATGTCACGGACGATGTCCATACCGCGCAGATCGGCGACGGTCGCCGCGAGCGCGGCGTCGGTGGCGGTATGGGTGACGATCACGAGTGTGGCATCCCCGTCCCGGCCCTGTTGACGCACCGTGTCGATGGACACGTCGTGCTGGGCGAAGACCGCGGCGACCTGGGCCAGTACACCGGCGCGGTCGGCCACGTCCAGACTCAGGTGGTAGCGGGTGCGGGCGATGCCCACCGGCTGCGGGGTGAGCGCCGCGTAGGCCGACTCGCCGGGCCCGGTGGCGCCGGAGAGCTTGTTGCGGCAGACCGCGACCAGGTCGCCCAGGACCGCGCTGGCGGTCGGCGCGCCACCCGCGCCGGGGCCGTAGAACATCAGCTGCCCGGCCGCCTCCGACTCGACGAAGACGGCGTTGTACGCCTCGCGCACCGACGCGAGCGGGTGCGAACGCGGGATCATCGCGGGGTGCACGCGAGCGCTCACGCTCTGTCCGTCGGCGCCGCGCTCGCAGATCGCGAGCAGTTTCACCACACAGTCCATCGCCTTGGCCGAGGCCACGTCGGCGGCGCTGACCTCGGTGATCCCCTCGCGGTACACGTCGGCTGCGGTCACCCGGGTGTGGAACGCCAGGCCGGCCAGGATCGCGGCCTTGGCGGCGGCGTCGAAGCCCTCGATGTCGGCCGTGGGGTCGGCCTCGGCGTAGCCGAGCGCGGTGGCCTCGTCCAGCGCCTCGGCGAAGCCGGCGCCGGTGGAGTCCATCCGGTCCAGGATGAAGTTGGTGGTGCCGTTGACGATGCCGAGCACCCGCTCGACCTTGTCGCCGGCCAACGACTCGCGCAGCGGGCGCAGGAGCGGGATGGCGCCGGCGACGGCGGCCTCGTAGTAGAGGTCCACGCCGTGTTTCGCGGCGGCGGCGTGCAGCGTCGAGCCGTCCTCGGCGAGCAGGGCCTTGTTGGCGGAGACCACGGAGGCGCCGTGTTCCATCGCGGACAGGATCAGGCCGCGGGCGGGCTCGATGCCGCCGATCACCTCGACCACCACGTCGACGTCGTCGCGTTTGACGAGTTCGACGGCGTCGGTGGTGATCAGCGCGGGGTCGATGCCCGCGCGCTCGCGCCCACCCCGGCGTACGGCCACGCCGGCGAGTTCGATGGGGGCCCCGATCCGGGCGGCGAGGTCGGTCGCGTGCGTCGTCATGATGCGGGCCACTTCGGAGCCGACCACACCACAACCGAGCAGCGCCACCTTCAGCGGCTGCGTACGCATCATCCGACCTCACTTCTCGAAGACAAAGGTTGTCCGAGTCTGCCGCCCCGGCGGGTTTCCGGCGACGGGCAGTGCCGACAAGTGTCGCTCGGATCAGGCCCCGAACCGGCTCCGGTCCAGGATCCGAGACGGGAATTCTTGCGGCTCGGCTTGGTGTCGACGGGATTTTCTCCCGTGATTTTCTCCCGTGTGCGGGGGCCGCCGGACGGCGGCCCCCGACCGGGTGTCCCGCTCAGCCGACGTCGAGGGCCAGCAGGTCCGCTTCGGTCTCGCGGCGCACGATCACGCGCGCCTCGCCGTCGCGTACCGCGATCACCGGCGGGCGGGTCACGTGGTTGTAGTTGCTGGCCATCGAGCGGCAGTAGGCGCCGGTGGCGGGCACCGCGATCAGGTCGCCGGGGGCCAGGTCGGCGGGCAGGTACGCGTCGCGCACGACGATGTCGCCGGACTCGCAGTGCCGGCCGACCACACGCGAGAGCATCGGCGCGGCGTCGCTGGTCCGGGAGACGAGCGTCACGGTGTACTCGGCGTCGTAGAGCGCGGTGCGGATGTTGTCCGACATCCCGCCGTCGACGCTGACGTAGGTGCGCAGGCCCTCCAGGGGCTTGATGGTGCCCACCTCGTACAGGGTGAACGTGCCCGGTCCGGCGATCGCCCGGCCGGGTTCGACCGAGAGCCGGGGCGCGGCCAGGCCGGCCGCCGCGCACTCGCGGCGCACGATGTCCAGGAGCGAGGCGGCGATGGTGGCCGGCCGCTGCGGGTCGTCGGCGGAGGTGTAGGCGATGCCGAGGCCGCCGCCGAGGTCGATCTCGGGCAACTCGACCCCGTGCTCGTCGCGGACCGCGACCAGCAGGCCGACCACGCGGCGCGCGGCGACCTCGAAGCCGGCCGTGTCGAAGATCTGCGAGCCGATGTGCGAGTGCAGGCCGATCAGTTCGAGCGAGTCGAGCTTGCGGATCCGGCGCACCGCCTCGGCGGCCTGCCCGTCGGCGAGCGAGAAGCCGAACTTCTGGTCCTCGTGCGCGGTGGCGATGAACTCGTGGGTGTGCGCCTCGACCCCGACGGTGATCCGGACCAGCACCTTCTGCCGGACGCCGCGCCGGTCGGCCAGGAAGGCGAGTCGGCTGATCTCCTCGAAGGAGTCGACCACGATCCGGCCGACGCCGGCGTCCAGGGCGCGGTCGAGTTCGTCGGTGGACTTGTTGTTGCCGTGGAAGGCGATCCGGGCCGGGTCCATGCCGGCGGACAGCGCGATGGCGAGTTCGCCGGCGGTGCACACGTCCAGGTTCAGGCCCTCCTCGGCGATCCAGCGCACCAGCGCGCGGCAGAGGAAGGCCTTGCCGGCGTAGAACACGTCGGCGCCCTCGAACGCCTCGCGCCAGTCCCGACAACGGGCCCGGAAGTCGGCCTCGTCCAGGATGTAGGCGGGGGTGCCGAACTCGCGGGCCAGGTCGCGTACGTCCAGACCGGCGACGGTGACCACGCCGTCGGTCCCGCGCGCGGCGGTGGTGGGCCAGATCTTCGGGTCGAGCAGGGCCAGGTCCTCCGGCGCGACGGGCGGTGCGCCGTCGGGCAGGACGTCCGCGTGGCGGGGACCGGCGGGGTGGGCGGAGCGGCTCATGTCGTGGTGCTCCCCTTGGGGTCAGGGCGTCGGTGGGTGTGGTCGGTGTCCGTCGGCGGGTGTCCGACGGTCGGTATCCGGTCGTGGGTGTCCGTCCGTGCGTCGGGGCGGGTACGACCGAAGGCCGGGCAAGTACCTCCGCCCGGCCTTCGACCTGTCGCCTGTTGCGTTGTGACGATCCGTCACATGCGCTCGGGGGCGGACACCCCCAGGAGGGCGAGGCCGTTGGCCACCACGGTTTTCGCGGCTTCGGCCAGCCACATTCGGGCGTACGTCAGGTCGGTGACCGCTTCCTCGCCCTTCGGCAGGATCTGACAGTGGTCGTAGAAGCGGTGGTACGTGCCGGCCAACTGCTCGAGGTAGCGCGCGACGTGGTGCGGCTCGCGCATCTCGGCGGCCTTGGCGACCACGCGCGGGAACTCGCCGAGCATGCCGAGCAGGTCGGACTCCCACTCGGTGGAGAGCAGTTCCGGCTTGAACTCGCCCTTGACGATGCCGCGTTCGGCCGCCTTGCGCTCGACGGAGGACATCCGCGCGTGCGCGTACTGAACGTAGAAGACCGGGTTCTCGTTCTTGTGCGACGTGAGGATGTCGATGTCGAGGGTGATGGTGGAGTCGGTGGACGAGCGGGCCAGCGAGTAGCGTGCCGCGTCGACGCCGATCCACTCCACGACGTCGTCGATGGTGATGATGTTGCCCGCGCGCTTGGACATCCGGACCTCTTCGCCGGCGCGCATCATCTTCACGAACTGGCCGACGATGACCTCGATGTTGTGCTCGGGGTCGTCGCCCGCGCAGGCCACGATCGCCTTGAGCCGCCCGACGTAGCCGTGGTGGTCGGCGCCGAGCATGTACACGGCGACCTCGTTGCCCCGGTCGCGCTTGTTCAGGTAGTACGCGGCGTCGGAGGCGAAGTAGGTCTTCTCGCCGTCGGACTTGATCAGGACCCGGTCCTTGTCGTCCCCGTAGTCCGTGGTGCGCAGCCAGATCGCGCCGTTGTCGTCGTAGACGTGGCCCTGCTCGCGCAGCCGCTCGATCGCCTTCTCCACCGCGCCGGACGCGTGCAGCGTGGTCTCGGAGAACCAGACGTCGAAGTGCGCGCCGAAGTTCTCCATGGAGCGCTGGATCTCGGCGACCATCAGCCGCAGTCCGGTGGCCCGGAAGATCTTCTCCTGGAGGGCCTCGTCCATGCCCAGCACGTCGGGGTGCTCGGCGAGGATGTCGGCGGCGATGTCGTTGATGTACGCGCCGACGTAGCCGTCCTCGGGCACGGGCCGCTTGTTCGCCGCCGCCATCAGCGACTTGCCGAACTTGTCGATCTGTACGCCGGCGTCGTTGATGTAGTACTCGGTCGTGACGTCGGCGCCGGACGCGCGCAGGATCCGCCCGAGCGAGTCGCCGACGGCGGCCCAGCGCACCCCGCCGATGTGGATCGGCCCGGTCGGGTTGGCGGACACGAATTCGAGGTTGATCTTCAGCCCGTCGAACGCGTTGTTGCTGCCGTAGTCGGCGCCGGCGTCGACGATGGCGCGGGCCAGCTCGCCCTGGGCGGCCGTGTCGACGGTGATGTTGAGGAAGCCGGGACCGGCCACGTCGACCTTCGCGATGCCGGGCACCTGCGCGATGCGCGCGGCCAACAGCTCGGCGATCTCCCGCGGCGCCCGCTTCGCCGGCTTCGCGAGCTGCAGCGCGATGTTCGTCGCGTAGTCGCCGTGCTCGCGGTTCTTCGGTCGCTCCACCGTCGTGCTCTCGGGCACGGCAACGGCGAGCTCGCCCGCCTCGACGGCGGCACGAACCGCGGACAACACTGACTGCGAAAGCTCTGCGGGGGTCACGCGCACAAGGGTAGGCGACCCGCCGACCGACCCGCCCGGCGGGCGGGGTAGGTCATTCGGGTGACAGTTCCGGCGACAACGCCCGCACGAGGCGAATCAACTGCTCGGGATGAAACGGCTTGGTCAGATACCCGTCCACACCCACCGCCCGCGCCCGGGAAAAATCCTCGTCCTGCGCGCAGGCACTGATCATCAGGATCTTCAGCCCCTTGGTCCGCGGATCCGCCCGCAACCGCGCGGCCGTCCCGATCCCATCCAGATGCGGCATGACCACGTCGAGCGTCACCAGATCCGGCCGCACCTCGTGCACGAGCCGCAGACACTCCTCACCATCGCGGGCGGTGGTCACCACGAACCCCTCCAGCCGCAGATTGACCGCGATCAGCTGCCGAATCACCTCGTCGTCATCCACGACAAGGACCCGCGCCGCCTCACCACCAATCCCGCCCACGCCAGTGAGGTTAGGCCCCCCACACCCACGAGGGGGCCCGATCCGCACATCTCGTCCACACCCCGTCCACCCCCAACCCCAACCCCTTCGCAACCGCCCCCGAAGAACTGGTAATGTTCACGTCACCCGAGCCCCTGTAGCTCAGGGGATAGAGCAACGGCCTCCGGAGCCGTGTGCGCAGGTTCGAATCCTGCCAGGGGCACACAGCGTGAACAGTCTCAGCAGCCACGATCAGTCGTGAGCTGCTGTTTTTGTTTTGGGGATTGCGGGTGGTGCTCACTGTGGGGGCTGGGGTGGGCGGTGTGCGTGTGGTGGGCTTGGAGGGGTTTTGGTGGGGCGTACGTCGTGGTTGCGAGGGTGGTGGCTGGGTGCGACGGCCTCGGAGGTGATTTGAAGCTGTGTATCCGGGGTGCTTCGAGGGGCAGAGACTGGGTTTTGTGATGGTGGGCTGTGCCTTGCCTGCGGTGGGGTGAGGGAGCCCCGGGTGCGGTGGGGGTGGTTTTAGGTGAGGCCTCGGTGGGTTAGTGCGGCTGTCAGGTTTCGTTTGCGGTGGTGGTTGGTGCGTAGGGTGGTGAAGCGCTCCTGCCAGGTTTGTTCGCAGTCGGCGGCTCGGGAGGTGTCTCGGGCGCGGGCGATCAGGTCGGCGGCGCGGGCGTAGGCGTTGTTGCCTGTTGTCGTGATGAGGGCTTCGGCTTCTCGCATGTAGGTGCGGACCGCGGCCTCCGGGCGGGTGGTTCGGCAGCCGTCGGCCAGGCGCAGCCATTGTTCGCGGGTCGCGCCGAGGGTTTCGGCCTCCGTCCATGCCTCGTCGAATTGCTCGTCGGCGAGCAGGATGTCGATCAGGACTCGGGTCGCCCGGACGCGGGTGGGCGGGTGTGCGATCGCGTCGCGCAGCAGTTGCAACGCCTCGGTGTGGTAGCGGTCGTGTGCTCCGGTCGCCCGTGCGGCCTCCAGCAGTTGTCGGTGGCCTGCGACACTCGGCTGACTTCGAAACTGTTCCCAGCGGACCCGCGACGCGTCCTCGCCGCGACCGGCCGCGTCGTACCGCAGGGTCAGGTAGTCGGCGAGCCTGGATTCGTTCGGGTGTTCGGTGAAGCCGCGTTCGGCCCATTCGAGTGCTTCGTCCACACGACCGGCGTCGGTGAGTACATCGGCGATCCGCAGGTAGGCGTAGCCGTGGGTGAGGTCGTCGCGGAGGGCGTCGACCAGCGCGTCCGTGTCCTCCTGAACCTCGGCCAAGTCTTCCCGCAGGTGGCGGACAAGGCGCCGATCCTCGCGCACCGCACGCAATCGTGTGGCGTAGTGCGCGATGCCGGTGTCGCCCAGCGGATCCGCGTAGTCCCGGATCCGCAGTTCCGGCCAGTCGTGGCCGGCCAGTTGGAACGTGAGCAGCCAGTCGGCCAGTTCGACGGGGTCGGTCGGGGCCGCCGCGCATGCTTCGGCGTGCAACTCGACCAGTGCCTCGCCCTCGTCCGTGATCGCGCCGTCGGAGTCGTCGACGTCCCCGAGCGCGACGCCGATCAGGCCCAGCGCGCGACCGGAGAGGTCCACCACGGCGACGTGGTGGCCGCCGTCGGACAACTCGCGCAGGGTCTCCGCGATGTCGGCGACCGCGCCGGCGTAGGTGTGGGCGCCGTGTCGATCCAGGTAGCCGTACGTGCGCAGTGAGCGGCCGAGGTGCTCGCGGATCGCCGCGATGTCCGGTCCGCCGCCGGCGTCGGTGCGGGCGGCGCGCAGAGCGAGGCGGCGGCGCAGGTCGGGATCGTTGTGGGCCGCCTCGTCGAGGAGGTCGACGAGTTCGTGCGGATCGAGCGAGGCGAGGTAGGCCCGCAGGTCGAACGTGTGGGCGCCGGGCTCGTCGGCCGGACGGTTCTCGACGGACCGAAGGAAGGTGAGGCCGACCGCGACGCAGTGTTTACAGAAGTGGCCCTGATCGCCGTAGGGACAGTCGCAGTTGCCGGCGAGGCCGTCCGCTCCGTATTCGAGGACGACGCCGTATGTGTCGTTGCCGTACACCACGGCGGTCACGACGCCCGGGTCGTCCTCGGCCAGGTTCGCGACGGCGTCGAGATAGCCCTCGCCTCGTCCGTACGACTTCGAACCGGCGGCGGCGAGGAGGTCTTCTGCGGTGAATGGCGGTACGGGTACGGGTACGGGCACGTTCTCCATCAAACCGCACCCGCCCGGCTCGGGTCGGGCTACCTTCGGATTCCCGGCGGAGGAGGACCCGGGAGGCGGTTTCGACGAGCCGCCACGGGCTTGCCGGGGGACGGGCCACCCGGCTCGCCCCGCCGCCACGGACCCGCCGCCACAGATCCGCCGTCACAGATCCGCCGTCGTGTGTACCGCCTCGCCCTCCACGTATGTGCCCAGGACCCTTGCCTCGGCGATGTGCTCCGGCGGAGTCGCGTAGGGGTCGCGGTCGAGGACCACCAGGTCGGCGAGTTTGCCGGCCTCGATCGTGCCGGTGTCGTGGTCGCGGTGGTTCACGTATGCCGTGCCCACCGTGTAGGCCGCCAGGGCCGCCGTCAGGTCGATGCGCTGTTCGGGCAGGAACACCCGGTCGGCGGGGTCAGCGAAGGCGGGCAGGACCCGGTTGACCGCCGTGTGGATGCCCCACATCGGGTCGGGGGCGCTCACCGGCCAGTCGCTGCCGGCGGCGAGGGTCGCGCCGGAGCGGAGGAGGTCGCCGAAGGGGTATTGCCAGGCGGCCCGTTCGTCGCCCAGGAACGGGATGGTCAGTTCGTCCATCTGGGCCTCGTGGGCGGCCCACAGCGGCTGGAGGTTGGCGGACACGCCCAGTGCGGCGAAGCGCGGGATGTCGTCGGGGTGGACCACCTGGAGGTGCGCGATGTGGTGTCGCCGATCGCCCCGGCCGTTCGTGGCGAGCGCCTGGGCGAAGCCGTTCAGCGCCTCGCGCGCCGCCCGGTCGCCGACCGCGTGCACGTGTACCTGGAACCCGTGCGCGTCGAGGAGCGTGACGTGTTCGCGCAGTTCGGCCGGGTCGACGAAGCTCAGGCCGCTGTTGCCGGTGTGGCAGCCGCAACCGTCGAAGTACGGCTCGTTCAGCGCGGCGGTGAAGTTCTCCGCGACGCCGTCCTGCATGATCTTCACGCTCGTCGCGCTGAACCGGCCGACCGTCGAGGACGCGCGGAGCTCCAGCAGGCGCTCCAACTGCTCGGCACCGCGGTCGCGTTCCCACCACAGGGCGCCCACGACGCGCGCGGTGAGCTGCCCGGAGCGGGCCGCCGTCAGATACGCCGCCAGCGGATCCAGGCCCGGATGCGCGGAGCCGACCATCGCGTCCTGCCACGACGTCACGCCGACCGAGTGCATCCGTGCCTGGCCGGCGAGCAGGGCGCGCAGGCCGTCGGCCGCGTCCAGACCCGATACCAGGTCGCCGACCAGGGCCGCCGCGCCCTCGTGCAGGGTGCCCTGTGGCGTGCCGTCCGGCTCGCGCTCGATCCGCCCGTCGGCCGGGTCCGGGGTGTGCCGGTCGAGCCCGGCCAGTTCGAGCGCGCGGGTGTTCACCCATGCGCCGTGGCCGTCGGCGTTGATCAGGAACGCCGGCCGGTCCGGTACGAGTACGTCCAACTGCCGCCGACTCGGCGTGCCGCCGGCGAACGCCTCCATGTTCCACCCGCCGCCGGTGATCCACTCCTCGTCGGGCCGATGGGTCGCGTAGGCCCGAATCAGCGCGAACGTCGCGTCGGCGTCCCGGGCTTCGGACAGATCGCAGCGGATCAGCGTCATCCCCGCGAGCGCGGGGTGTACGTGCGCGTCCTGGAACCCGGGCACCAACGCCCGCCCCGCCAGGTCGATCACGTCGGTACGCGGCCCGATCAGCTCCCGTACGTCCGGGTCATGGCCCACCGCCACGATCCGCCCGTCCCGCACCGCCACCGCCGTGGCCCGGCGACGTACGGCATCGATCGTATGGACCGCACCACCTCGAAAGACGACATCGGCGAAGGCAGACATGTGGAACTCCCGGCGCTGTAACGGAGAAGGAGAGAAAGGAGGGCAAGGACAGGAAGGACGGGAAGGAGGGAAAAAGGGGACGAAGGGGAAGAAGTCAAGAGGGTGACGGGGGCGAGGCAGGGGAAAGAGGATTCGGAAGGTGGAGAGCGGACCACCCCCCTCAACGCCCCGGCATCCCCACCCCCGCGTAGTCCCACGGTCGAACCCGCTCCACCGCCGCCGCCACCCGGAACACCGTCGCGTCGTCGTAGAACCGCCCGACGATCTGCACCCCCGTCGGAACCCCGTTCGCCGCCCGCCCCGACGGCACGCTCAACACCGGGCACCGGCTCGCGATGTTGAACACCGTCGTGAGCGACGCCTCGAGGTAGTGCTCCAACTCGACGCCGTTGATGGTGACCTTGGTCGACGTGTAGTCGTCGTCCGCCAGGAACGCGGGAATGCCGGCCGTCGGGCACAACAACACGTCGTACCGGTCCAGGAGTCCGCCGATCTCGGCCTGGATCGCCGCCTCGCGCTCCAGGCCCGAAAGCAGTCCGCGCCGGTCCGCCACCGCGACCGTCTCCTCGGCGAACCTGAGGGTGTACGCGTTGAGTTGATCGCCGTGGTCGTTCGCGACCCCGCGCACCCACGAACCGAAGATCGCGCCGAAATGGATCATCGCCGTGTCCATGACGTCGCGTCGGCGGATGTCGACCGCCACCTCCTCGACGATCGCCCCGGCTTCGCGCAACGCGTCCGCGACCGCCCGGGTGTTGGCCTCCACCTCGGGATCGACCTGCCAGTCGCCCAGCCCGATCGACAGCGCCACCCGCAGCCCCGCGACGCCCCCCGGCACGGTCGGCAGGGTCAGCTTGGGGCTGAGCGCGACGCCGTCGAGCGGATGCGGGCCCGCGATCACGTTCTGGAGCAGTACGCAGTCGGCGACCGTGCGGGTCATCGGGCCGTCGTGGCAGTACGTGTCGAGGTTGAACGGCGGCAGCGCCGGAACACGGCCGTACGGCGGCTTGTAGCCGACCGTGCCGGTGAACGAGGCGGGGATGCGGATCGAGCCGCCGATGTCCGAACCGGTCGCGAGCGTCGTACTCCCGGCCGCCAGCGCCGCGCCCGCGCCACCCGAGGAACCACCCGGCGAATAGGCCGGGTTCCACGGATTGCGGGTCACGCCCCACAACTTCGAGTCGGTGAAGGCCGCGCAGCTGAACTCCGGGGTCGTGGTGCGCGCGTGCACGATGCCGCCGGCGGCCATCACCCGCTCGACCACGGGGTGCGTCGTCTCGGCGATCTCGGTCGCGAAGGGCAGCGAGCCCTCGGCGATGATCCGGCCGGCGATCGGCTGCTCCTCCTTGGTCGCCACCGCGAGCCCTTCCAACGGCCGTGGCGCGTCGCCCTTGCCGGCGTAGCGGGCCTCGGCCTCCCGTGCCGCGGCCAGTGCTTCGTCGTACATCCGCTCGGCGAGGCAATTGACGACGGGCTCGACCGCTTCCGCGCGCGTGATCACCGCGTTCATCAGTTCCACGGGCGACAACGATCGGTCCCGGAAACGACGCAGTGCCTCGGTCGCGGGCAGATAGGCGAGTTCGTCGAGGGCGTGATCGGACATGGGAAGTACTTGATCCTTTCGTCGTGTGTGCGTCGCGGCCGGGTGCACCGCGACGAGTTCGGCTGCGTCGAACGGGAATCAGTCCCCCGACGAGCCCCCCGCTTCCCGCTCCAGCGCCCGCCGATCCGCCGCGATCCGCGCCGGATCCCACCCCACCCGCGGCACCGAATCCAGCAGCAGCCGCGTATAGGTGTGCCGCGGTTCCGTCAGCACATCCACCGTCGGTCCGGCCTCCACGACCCGCCCGCCGCGCAGCACCACCACGTCCTCCGTGATGTGCCGAACGACCGCGAGGTCGTGGCTGACGAACAGGAAGCCGACTCCCGCGTCGCGCCGGATCCCGGCCAGGAGGTCGAGGATCTGCGCCTGGATGGACACGTCCAGCGCGGCGACCGCCTCGTCCAGGATCAGCACCTTCGGCTCGGCGGCCAGCGCTCGTGCGATCGCCACCCGTTGGCGCTGTCCACCCGACAGGGCCTTCGGCAGCGCACTCGCCTCGCGCTCGCCCAGCCCCACCTGGTCCAGCAACTCGACGACACGCGCGGTCCGTTGCTCCCGGGTCAGGTCGAAGTGCAGGCGCAGCACCTCCTCGACGCACTCGCGCACCACGACGCGCGGATCCAGGGACAGGTAGGGGTCCTGGAACACCATCTGCATCTCCCGCGCGCGGGCGAGGCGTTCGGCCCGATTGCGGGTAGGCGCCGACCGTTCCCGACCCCCGACGCGGATGCTGCCCGAGTCGGGCGAGACGAGCCCCACGAGCATCCGCGCCGTCGTGGTCTTGCCGCATCCGGACTCGCCGACGATGCCCAGCGAGCCGCCGGGCGCAAGCGTGAACGAGACGCCGTCCACGGCCCGATGTCCGCCGAACGCCTTGCACAGGTCGACGACTTCGAGGGTGGCGTCCACCGCGTCGGCGCCCTTGTCCCCAGTCGTCCCGGACGTCCGGGTCACCGAGCCGGTCACGTCACAATCCCCTCGTCGACCCGAAAACAAGCCGCGTACGCGTCGTCGGCCCGCACCAGCGCGGGCGGCTCGACCAGGCACTCCGGCCGTACCTGCGCACAGCGCGCCGCGAACGCGCACCCGGTCGGCGCCTCGGCCAACGACACCGGTCGTCCCGGAATCGGCTTCGGCGGCCCGGCGTCCGGGTCCAGGCGCGGCGTGGACGCGAGCAGTCCGGCGGTGTACGGATGCCTCGGTCGGGCGAACAACCCCGCCGCGGTCTGCGTCTCGACGATCCGCCCCGCGTACATCACGTAGACCCGGTCGCACACCGCCGCGGCCAGCTCCAGGTCGTGCGTCACGAACAACATGCCGGTCCCGCGCTCCGCCTGGAGCCGGGTCAGGATCGCGATCACCTCGGCCTGCGTGGTCACGTCGAGCGCGGTGGTGGGCTCGTCCGCCAGCAACAACGACGGCTCCCCGGCGAGCGCGGCGGCGATCACCACCCGCTGGAGCATGCCGCCGGAGAAGTGGTGCGGATAGCGACGCATGGCGCCCTCGGGGTCGCGAATGCCCACCGCTTCGAGCAGTTCGACCGCCCGTCGCGCGGCGACCGCCGGAGCGGTCCCGGCCGCGCGCAGCCCCTCGGTGAGGAAGTCGCCGACGCGGCGCATCGGGTTGACCGACGCCCTCGGGTCCTGGAAGACCATCGCCACCTCGCGCGCCCGGAGCGAGCGCAACTCGGCGCGGCGCATGCCCAGTACGTCGCGCCCGCCCACCCGCACCGCACCGCTCACCGCGGCTCCCTCGGGCAGCAGCCCGAGCACCGAGCGGCACGCGACCGACTTGCCCGAGCCGGACTCCCCGACCAGGCCGACACTTTCGCCCTCGCCCACCCGCAGCGAGACGCCGTCCAGGATCGGCCGGGCGGCCCGCCCCTGGGGCAACCGCACGGTCAGCTCGTCGATTTCCAGAAATGCCATGGCCGGATCAGCGCTCCCGCTTCGCGACTCGGTCGGCGATGCCCTCGCCGACGATGCCGAATGCCACGACCGCGACGACGATGCACAGGCCCGGCGCGAACGAGGGCAGCATGGCGTCCTGGAGGAGTGCGGCCTGGCCCTCGTTGATCATCGATCCCCAGTCGGAGTCGGGTGGTTGCACGCCGAAGCCGAGGTAGGACAGCGCGGCCAGGTCCATCAGCGCGTAGCCGAAGTTGATCGCCGACTGGGCCAGCACGGTCGGGGTGATGTTGGGGATCAGGTGCCGCACACAGATGGTCCAGCCCGACCAGCCCTGGACGCGGTAGGACTCGATGTACGGCCGCGCCTTCTCCTGGCCGGCGATCGAGCGCACCAGGCGGCCGACGTACGGCGTGTAGGCGACGCTCATCGCGATCACCGGAGCGGTCAGTCCGGAGCCGAAGACGGCGACGAACAGGATGGCCACGAGCATGCCCGGGAACGCGAAGATCAGGTCCATCGAGCGGGACAACATCGCGTCGATCCACCCGCCGCGCCACGCGGCGGCGACGCCGATCGCGATGCCCAGGAACGTGGAGATGCCCACCACGAGCAGCGGACCGAGCAGGCCGGTGCGGGCACCGTGGATGACGCGGGACAGGATGTCCCGGCCGGACTGGTCGGCGCCGAGCAGGTGCTCGGACGACGAGCCGGCGAGCGTGGCGGTCAGGTCCACGGCGTCGGGGTCGTACGGCGCGATCAGCGGGGCGAACACCGCGATCAGCACGAGCAGTACGAGGACCGCGGCCGCGCCGGCGAACAGCGGGCCCTGCCGCAGCGCGCGCAACAGGCCGAAGCCGGGCCGCCGGACGATCGCGCCGTCGGCGGCCTCGCGGTCGATCCGGAGCGTACTCACGAGGCACCTCGCCCGGTTGGCGAAAGCCGCGGGTCCACCAGCGGCTGCAGCAGGTCCACCACGAGGTTGACCAGCACGAACGCGGCCACGGTGAGCAGCGTGACGGCCTGTACCACCGGGAAGTCCTTGACGTTCACGGACGACACCAACAGCCCGCCCACACCCGGCACGGAGAACGCCGTCTCCACGATCGACGTGGTCACCAACAGGCCCGCGATCATGGTGCCGACGACCGTGACGATCGGACCGAGCGCGTTGCGCAGCACGTGTCGGCGCACCACGTCGGTCTCCGCGACACCGCGGGCGCGGGCCACCTCGACGTGTTCGCGGGCCAGTTCGTCCAGCATCGACGATCGTGTCACCCGGGCCAGCAGCCCGGACAGGGTGAACGCGAGCGCCACCGCGGGCAGGGTCAGATGCTCGACGCGGCCCGCGAAGCCCTGGCCGCCGCCGAAGGTGGGGAACCAGCCGAGCTTGACCGAGAAGACCGAGACCAGGCCGATGGAGGCGACGAACGAGGGTGTCGCCGTGGCCACTCCGGTGCCGATCAGTACGAACCTGTCCACGAAGCCCGGGCGCAGCGCGGCCACGATGCCAAGCAGCACGCCGGCGAGCACGATGAGCAGCGCGGCGTAGCCGATCAGGAACAGCGTGGTGGGCAGCCGGGACGCGATCAACGCGCCGACGTCCTGGCGGAACTGCACCGAGCGGCCGAAGTCGCCGGCGCACACGTCGCCGAGCCACTGCGCGTACTGGGACAGGAACGGGTCGTCCAGGTGGTACTGGGCGCGCACGGCCGCCTTGGCCTCCGGCGTCGCCGGGTGGCCCTTGAGCAGGAAGGTCACCGGATCCCCGGGGGCGAGGTGGATCGCGCTGAAGACCAGGAACGAGGTCGCGAGCAGCACCATCGCCAACCCGAGGAAACGGGCCAGGAAGTAGCGCGCCATCAGCCCGCGGCTCCGACGGTCGCGGCCCACGGCCAGTAGAGCGCGGCGCTGCTGACCGTGGCGCCGGTGATCCGCTTGTTCATGAAGAGGTTGGACGGCTGCTCGAAGAGCGGGATCGAGACCAGGTCGCGCGCCGCGATCTCCTGGAGCTTGGCGGTCAGGTCCGAGCGGGCCCCGGCGTCGGCGGTGGCCGCCGCCTGGTCGTAGAGCTTGTCGTACTCGGGGTTGGAGTAGTTGCCGTAGTTGGCGAACGCCCCGGTGACGAACGACTCGTAGAACTCCAGCGGGTCCGGGGTGTTGGTGTATCCGTTGGTCACCACCAGGTCGATGCCCTTGCGCGCCTCGGGATCGGTGAACAACGCGGTGTAGGCGTCGGGGGTGACCGTCTTGAGTTCGATGTCCAGGCCGATCGACTTGCCCGCGGCCTGGATCGCCGTGGACGAGACGGAGATCTCCGGGGCGAGCACGCTGGTGGCCAGCACGATCTTCCTGTTCGCGGCGCCCGACTCGGTGACCAGTTTCCGGGCCGCGGCGAGGTCCTGCCCGATCGGCGGCAGCGTGGCGTAGTAGCCCTGTGCGCGGTCGGGGGCCAGGCCCCAGGCGGTGATCGGGAGCAGGCTCTTGGCGTCGGTGGCGTAGCCGCCGGCCGCGGCCTTGATCAGGCCGGGCCGGTCGATCGCCATGGACAGTGCCTGCCGCGTCCTCGGGTCGCCCATCGGACCCTGCATGTTCGTGACGCCGAGCAGGTAGGCGCCGGTGCCCGGGCCGAAGTACAGCTTGCCCTGGGGGGAGTTCAGCAGCCGGCCGTAGGCGTTGGACGGCACCGTGTAGCCGCCGTCGACCGAGCCGGACAGCAGCGCGTTCACGCGCGCGGCCGGGTCCTGGATGAAGACGAACTTGAACCGGTCGTTCTTCGGGGCCAGTTTCGGGTCCCAGTAGTTCGGGTTCTTCGCGAGCACGATCGAGTCGCCGGCGGTCCACTTGTCCAGCGAGTAGGGACCGGTGCAGTTCACCCCGCCCTGCGGATTGCCGTAGTCCTTCCCGGCCTTGGCGATCGAGGCGGCGCTCTCGACCGTGCCGGGCGAGGCGGCGAGCAGCGAATTGAGCAGCGCGTCCGGCTTGTTCAGCCTGATCGTCACCTGGAGCGGGCCGGTGGCGTCGATCGAGGCGACGTTGCGGAACGCGGTACCCCAGGCGGAGGCGAGTTCGGGGTCCATGTGCCGCTTGAGGCTGGCCACCGCGTCGGCGGAGGTCATCGGCGTGCCGTCGTGGAAGGTGACCCCGGGCCGCAGTTCGTAGACCCAGGTGAGGGGGTCCGGGTTGGTGTACGAGGCGGCCAGTCCCGGCTCGATCTTCATGTCCGGCGTGGTGCGCAGGAACTGCTCGCAGACGTTGGCGAGCACGGTGTTGATCGGGAAGTCCCAGGCGTAGAGGTAGTCGAGCGTCTGCGGCTCGGCGTACAGCGACCAGGTGACCGAGGGGACGTTGCCCTTGGCCGCGGGGGTGTCCGGGCTGATCTTGAACCCGCCGGCCGGCTTGGCCGAGTCGTTGGAACCACCGGAGCACCCGGCCACGGCGGCGGCCATGACGGCAACCGCCGCGACGGATCGGAGCATGCGCAAGGGAACCCACCTCTTCCAGGGGGTAGCGGGGACGCTGGGGTCGTCTGGAGTATTGATGCGGGAACGTTCCCGCACAAGGGTTTGCGGGAACGGTTTTCTGGAGGTCGCAGCGGGGTGGGCGGGCGTGACGCGGGGCTGTCCGGCCGGCAGCATGTGGCGACATGACCACTTCACCGCGAGGCGGCGGCAAACGACCCGCGCCCGTACCCCGGGTCCGTCTCGTCGACGTCGCCCGCGAGGCGGGGCTGTCCAAGACCACCGTCTCGGCCGCCCTGAACGGCACCGGTCGACTGTCCGACGCGGTCCGCCTGCACGCCCGGGAGACCGCGCGGCGGCTCGGCTACCGCCCCAACGCGAGCGCGCGGCTGTTGCGCGCGGGGCACGCCCGCTTGATCGGGTACGCGGTCCGCGAATACGTGGACACACCCTGGTCGTACATGGAGTCGCCGTACTTCGCCCAACTCACCAGTGCCAGCGCGCAGGCCGCGCTCGCGCACGGATACGCGCTGGTGCTGCTGCCCACCCACTCGGCCCGGGACGAATGGGCGGACCTGCCCCTGGACGCGGCGGTGATGGCCGACCCGCTGGTCGGCGACCCGCTGGTCGAGGACTTTCTCGCGGCCCGGATCCCGGTCGTCTCGGACCGGCGGGTCGAGGGTCGGCCCGGCGCGCACTGGGTGGACGTCGACCACGAGACCGCGATCCGCGGCGTCCTCGACCACCTGGAGGCGGGCGGTGCCCGGCGGATCGGGCTGGTCGGCGCGCACTCCACCTCACTGTTCTACGAGGCGGGACTGACGGCCTATCAGGCGTGGTGCCGGGAACGGGGATTCCCCCCGCTGGTCGGTCTGGCCCCGCATCCGAGCACGCAGGCCACCCGGGCGGCGATCGACCTCTTGCTGGCGTCGCCCGACCGGCCCGACGCGCTCTTCATCCTGATCGAGGACAGCCCGCTGTCGATCCTGGACGCCATCCGGGCACACGGCCTGCGCGTCCCGGAGGATCTGCTGCTCGCCTGTGTCAGCGACGACCCCATGGCCGGCCGAACCGATCCACCGATCACCACCCTGAGCCTGCGCCCGAGCGAAATCGCCACCGTGGGCATGGAGTTGCTGATCAACGCGCTGGAGAGCGGCGACCGGACCCCGACCGGTCGACTCGTCGAGACACGATTGGAGGTGCGGGGGACGTCACGAAGGGGTGGTGGGGCCGAAGCGTCCGGACCGCCGCGAACGGGGTGACGATGCCACGAGCGGTACGCACGCCGGAGCGACGGCGACCGGCCACATCGAACCGCCCGGCGATCGCGAAACCCGTACCCGAGCCGCGACGTGCCTCGGCCCCGACGACCGGATCCCGGCGCCCGGGATCATCGCGGCAACGTCGCGAGGTCGATCTCGATCGGTTCCACCTGCCGCGGTGCATCCGACGGCAACGATCCATGTCGTCGGCGGCCCACCGAATCCCGTCCGACGACCCACGAATCCGACTCCGGAGGAACACACCATGATCGAGTCCGCCGAGACCTCCGCCGGCGAGCCGACCGCGGTGCGGGGCTTCAGCCCCCGCACGGGCAGGCCCATCGGTGATCCCGTGCCGGTGAGTTCCGAGGCCGAGGTCGACCGGGTCGTCGCGGCGGCTCGGGAGGTGTTGCCCGGGTGGGCCGCCCGCGACGGGGGTGAGCGGGCCTCGGTGTTGGCGGCGGTCGCCGACGCGCTGGACGCCGCGCGGGACGAGTTGGTGGCGATCGCCGACGGGGAGACCGCGCTGGGTGTGGTCCGATTGGCCGGGGAGGTCGGGCGTACGTCGGGCCAACTGCGCATGTTCGCGGGGCTGCTCCGGGCCGGCGCGCACGTGGGCGCGGTGCTCAGCCCGGCCGATCCGGCGCTCGGCCGGCCGGACGTGCGCCGCATGCTGCATCCGATCGGCGTGGTCGCGGTGTTCGCCGCGAGCAACTTCCCGTTCGCGTTCTCCGTGGTCGGCGGCGACACCGCGTCCGCGTGGGCGGCGGGGTGTCCGGTCGTGGTCAAGGTGCACGAGGCGCACCCGGCGACCTCGATCGCGGTGGCCCGGGTGGTCCGCGCCGCGCTGACCGCCGCCGGCGCCGCCGAGGACCTGCTCGGCCTGGTCGTCGGCCCCGCCTCCGGCGCCCCGCTGGTCACCCATCCGGGCATCGCGGCCGTCGGCTTCACCGGCTCGCTCGCGGGCGGCCGGGCCCTGTTCGACCTGGCCGCCGGCCGGCCCGACCCGATCCCGTTCTTCGGCGAACTCGGCAGCGTCAACCCGGTCGTGGTGCTGCCGGGCGCGGCGGCCGAGCGGGCCGACGAGCTGGCCCGGGGCTACCTCGGCTCGCTCACCCTGGGCACCGGGCAGTTCTGTACCAATCCCGGCCTGCTGTTCGTCCCCGAGGCCGGCGGCCTCCCCGACGCCATCGCCGCGCACACCCGCACCACGACCGGCGGCCCGATGTTGTCCGAGCGCATCCGGGACGCGTACGAGCGGAGCACGGCGGCGTACGCCGGGCCCGAGCCGGCCAGGGGTACCGCCGGCGAAGGCGCCTGGGCGGTCGCCCCCGTGGTCCGGCGCACCGGCCTCGCCGAGTTCGTCGCGCACGCCGCCGAGCTGACCGAGGAGACCTTCGGCCCGGCCGGCCTGGTCGTCACCTATCCCGATCCGGACCGCCTCCTCACCGCCCTCGCCGTACTCCCGGGCAGCCTCACCGGCTCGGTGCACGCCGTCGAGGCCGACCACCCCCTCGCCGCCCGGGTCGCCGCCGTACTGCGCCCGCGCGTCGGCCGGCTCGTCCACAACGGCTGGCCCACGGGCGTCGCGGTGTGCTGGGCCATGCACCACGGCGGCCCCTGGCCCGCCACCACCGCCCCCGGCCACACCTCCGTCGGCGGCGCCGCGCTGCGGCGCTGGCTCGTCCCGACCGCCTACCAGGACTGGCCCGACGCCCTCCTGCCCCCGGAACTGCGCGACGCCAACCCGCTGGGCGTACCCCGCGAAATCCAGCCCTGACCCGTCGGCGGCCCGAGCCGCCCACTTGTCCACAGACCGCACTCGGCTGTCGCCACAAGCTCTTAGACTGCTCGGATGACAGCGCTCGACGACGGTCCCCAGATCAGCGAAGCGCTGCAGGTTCTGCATCGCGTCTTCGGCTACGACTCGTTTCGCGGCAGCCAGCAGGAGATCATCGAGCATGTGATCGGCGGCGGCGACGCCCTCGTACTCATGCCCACCGGTGGCGGCAAGTCGCTCTGCTACCAGATCCCCGCGCTGGTCCGCAAAGGCGTCGGGGTGGTGATCTCCCCGCTGATCGCGCTCATGCAGGACCAGGTCGACGCGCTGACCGCGCTCGGCGTGCGGGCCGGATTCCTCAACTCGACGCAGAACCCCGACGAGCGGCGCATGGTCGAGGCGGAGTTCCTGGCCGGCGAGCTCGACCTGCTCTACCTGGCGCCCGAGCGGCTGAGGGTCGACGCCACCCTGCGGCTCCTGGACCGGGGCATCGTCTCGCTGTTCGCGATCGACGAGGCACACTGCGTGGCGCAGTGGGGCCACGACTTCCGGCCCGACTACCTCACCCTGTCCCAGTTGCACGAGCGCTGGCCCGACGTGCCGCGCGTGGCGCTCACCGCGACGGCGACCGAGGCCACCCACGCCGAGATCGCCTCCCGGCTGAACCTGGGGCAGGCCCGGCACTTCGTGGCCAGCTTCGACCGACCCAACATCCAGTACCGGATCGCCCACAAGGACAAGCCGCAGAAGCAGCTGCTCGACCTGCTCCGGGCCGAACACGCGGGCGACGCGGGCATCGTCTACTGCCTGTCCCGGGCCTCGGTGGAGAAGACCGCCGCGTTCCTGGTCGACAACGGCGTCGACGCGCTGCCGTACCACGCGGGCCTGGACTCGCGCGTGCGCGCCGCCAACCAGGCCCGGTTCCTGCGCGAGGACGGCATGGTGATGGTGGCGACCATCGCCTTCGGCATGGGTATCGACAAGCCCGACGTGCGCTTCGTCGCGCACCTGGACCTGCCCAAGTCGGTCGAGGGCTACTACCAGGAGACCGGCCGCGCGGGGCGCGACGGGCTGCCGTCCACCGCGTGGCTGGCCTACGGCCTGCAGGACGTCGTACAGCAGCGCAAGATGATCGACGGCTCGGAGGGCGACGCGGCCCACCGCCGCCGACTCGGCACCCACCTGGACGCGATGTTGGCGCTGTGCGAGACGGTCGAGTGCCGCCGGGTGCGCCTGCTCGCCTACTTCGGCCAGCAGAGCACCGCGTGCGGCAACTGCGACACCTGCCTGTCCCCGCCCGCCGCGTGGGACGGCACGATCGCGGCGCAGAAGGTGTTGTCGACGGTGTGGCGGCTCAAGAACGAGCGGCGCGGGCAGAAGTTCGGCGCGGGCCAGATCGTCGACATCCTGCTCGGCGCGAAGACCGCCAAGGTGATCCAGTTCGACCACGACACGCTCCGCGTGTTCGGCATCGGTACCGAGCTGAGCCGGACCGAATGGATGAGCGTGGTGCGGCAGTTGCTGGCGATGAAGCTGATCGCGGTGGAGCCGTCGTACAACGCGCTGGTGCTCACCGAGGGCAGCGACGAGGTGCTGGGCCGCAAGCGCGAGGTGATGTTGCGGCGCGAGCCCGAGCGGCCGGCGCGCGCGGCGAAGACCGCGAAGGCGGCCAAGACCGGCAAGGGCAAGGCGGCGCCGGTCGAGATGCCGGCGGCGGCCGCGCCGATCTTCGAGGCGCTGCGGGCGTGGCGCGGGGCGACCGCGAAGGAGCAGGGCGTCCCGGCCTACGTGATCTTCCACGACGCGACGCTGCGCGAGATCGCGACGGCCCTGCCGACCACGCTCGCCGAGTTGGGCACGATCAGCGGGATCGGCGAGAACAAGCTGGCCAAGTACGGGCAGCCGATCCTGGACACGCTGGCCGGCTCGGCCCCGACCGGCGCGGCCCCGGCGGCGGCCACCCCGCCCGCACAACCGACGAAGCCGACGCGGCCCGCGGCCGAGCTCACCCGCGAGCCCGTGCCCGAACTCATCCGCGAGCCCCTCCCGGACTACCAGCCGGACTATCAGGCCGACTACCCGCCCGACTACGAGCCGGACTTCGAACCCACCCCGGAATACGACCCGGACTTCGACCCGGATCCCGACTACCGGGGCTGACGCACCGAGCCGAGGACCGGACCGCGGGGATCACCCCGTACCGAGCCGAAGGGCCCGGGCCGCGGGATCACCCCGTACCGAGCCGAAGGACCCGGGCCGCAGGATCACCCCGTACCGCGCCGAGGGCCGGGCCGCGGAAACCACCGCGGCCCGGCCCGAAGGCTCCGCCATCCGGAGAACCCCACACCGGCGTCCGCACCGCGCACCGCCCGTACCCGCCCGCCGCCCGACCACCCACTCCGAAAACGAGAACGACCGGCCCCGGGGAGTCCACCCCGGAACCGGTCGCCTCGAATGCGTGTCGGTCAGCCCTTGTCCGCCGCGCCGCCTTCCGGCGTCTCGTCGAGCTCGGCCAGCTCCGCCATGAAGCGCTCGATCACGTCGCTGTCGGCCACCAGCGTGCCGACCGGCTCGCCGAGCACCTTGCTCGCCAGCTCGGTCGCGATCAGGCCCAGCTCCGCGTGCAGCGACGCGGTCGCGAGCGTGACGTCGCCGTTCAGCTTCTCGTGGCCGGTGGTCACCAGCTCCTCACGAATGCGCTGCCCCTCGGCGCGCGCCTCCGCGATCAGCCTGGCCCCCTCCTCGGCCGCCTGCTGCCGAACCAGCGCGGTCTCGCGCCGGGTCTCGGCCATCTGCGCCCGCAGCTCGGCCAGTGCGGCCTCGCTCTCGGCCTGGATGTCGGTCGCCCGGTCGAAGCCGCCTTCGAGCGCGTCGTGCCGTTCGGCGAGCGTCTTCCCGATCCGCGGCAGCAGGACCTTCGCGAAGACCGCGAAGACCAGCCCGAAAACGATGACTCCGAAGATCAGTTCGCCGACATCCGGCTTGAGAGGTCCCATGGTCCGAAATCCTCGAACACGACGGACCACAAATCAAGTTACGACCACATCGCCGATCACCCACCGCGACACATCGACTCCCCTGCGCACTCGAAAGGCCGCCCGAACCGCCGATCCACCGCTCACGACCGCCCCGCCGGGAGGTCGATCAGCACGATCGGCGCCCCGGAGGGCCGGGCCGAGCCGCCCGCCGGCTCCACCGTCACCCCCACCCCCGACGCCCGGTCCAACCCCGACGCCAGCAGCGCCGTCCCCGGCCGGATCAGGCCGATCGACCGCATCCGGCCGTTGTCGCTGTACCACCCCTGGTACACCCGCGCGTCCGGCAGCGTCGGCAGCCCCGAGGTCAGCACCACGGCCCGGTCCAGCGCGGGCGAGGCGATCACCCGCACCGTCCCGCCACCACTGGCCGGCGCCGACCCCCCGACCGCGTCCGGCGCGGTGATCACCGCCTCGATCGCCGCGCCCCGCGCCCGCTGCTCGGCCACGGCCCGTTCGGCGTCCCGGGCGTCCCGGTACCGATCGATCGCCACCCCGCCCAGCGCGCCGATCGCCGCCAGGCAGGCCGCCAGTACCAGGACCACCACCCGCCGGGTCCGCCGCGGCTCCACCGGGGTGGGTGAGTGCCGATCGGGCAGCTCCGGCGGCAGCTGACGCACGGTCGCGATCTCGTCCATCACCCGCCGCTTCAGCTCCGGACCCGGCGACTCGGCGACCGCGACGGCCAGTCGTGCCGAGGTCGCCCGGAACTCGCGCACCTCCCGCGCGCACGCCGGACACTCGACCAAGTGGCCTTCGAACTCCCGCCGTTCGTCCTCGTCGAGGGCGTGCAGGGCGTACGCGCCCGTCATCGTGTGCAGGTCGGCGGAGGTCATGCGCCCACTCCCAGGCAGTCGCGGAGGCGGATCAGACCGTCCCGCAGGCGGGTCTTGATCGTGCCCAGCGGTACGTCGAGCAGGCCGGCCACCTCGCGGTGCGTACAGCCCCGGTAGTAGGCCAGGGTCACGGACCGGCGCTGCACCTCGGTGAGGGTGCGCAGGCAGCGCCGTACCTGCTCGCGTTCCAGCCGCGCCTCGACCTCCTCGACCACCTCGTCGTACTCCGGCGTGTGCTCGCGGACCGCGGTGCGGTGCTCCCGATCGGTGGCCGCCTGGGCCGAGCGCACCCGGTCGACGGCGCGACGGTGCGCCATGGTCAGGATCCAGGTCATCGCGCTGCCCCGGTCGGGGCGAAAACGCGCGGCGCCGCGCCAGACGTCGAGCAGCACCTCCTGGGCCACCTCCTCCGACTGCGCGGGATCGCGGACCACCCGCCGGGCGACGCCCAGCACCGCGCCGATCACCGCGTCGTAGACGAACGAGAACGCCTCCTGGTCCCCCTGCGCGACACGGGCGAGCCGGTCCTCCAGCGTGGGGGCGTGCTCGCCCGGCGCGGCGAGGTGTACGACGGTCCTCACCCGGCCTCACCCCCCTGCCCGAGCCCGTCCCGGCGGCGGTGTCCGTGCCGATCGTCCATGTCCCACTCCCACTCGCGCCGACCCCGAGGCGGACACCCGCGCCGTGCGTCCGGGCCCCGAGCGCTCCCGGCCCCATCACCGCACATGGCCATCCGACCCATATTCGGCGCCGCGGACCGCCCGGATTGGTCCTCGCACCCATCGATTTCCGGACCGGCACGCCACCCCGCCCCATTCGAGTGAACGACCAATCCGAATGGCCGACGGCACCGAATGGCCCGACGTGAAGGCAAACGAGACTCGCCGATGGCTCCGGGCCGGAGCAGGCGCGCTGAGCGGACTGCTGTCCGCCGGCGCGGCGTTGGCCGTCGCCGAGTTCGCCGCCGCGTTCCTCCGCCCCGAGGCGGGCCCCCTTCCGGCCGTCGGGGGAGCGGTGATCGACCGCACTCCCCCGGAGGTCAAGGACTGGGCGGTCCGCCAGTTCGGCACCGACGACAAACTCGTGTTGCGCACGGGGATCCTGGTGCTCCTGGGCCTGATCGCGATGGGCCTGGGCGTCCTGTCCCTGCGGCTGCGCCGTACCGCGATGGCCGGAGTGGTCGCGTTCGGCCTGGTCGGCGCGTACGCGGCGACGCATCGCGCCGGCGCCGGCGCCGTCGACGCGGTGCCCTCCCTGCTGGGTGGTGTGCTCGGCGCCGCCGCGCTGTGGTGGTCGACCGAGCCGGTGGTGCGAGTGCGCGCGGAGGATCGCGCGTTCGACCGCCGGGCGTTCCTGACCACCATCGCCGCATTGGCCGTGGGCTCGGCCGTGGCCGGCACCACCGGTCGGATCGTCGCCGACGGCAGACGGGCCTCGATCGCCGCCTTCCGCAACCGGATCCGGCTGCCCGTCGCGGCGGAACCGGCCGCACCTCTCCCCCCGGGCACCGACCTGCGCCTGCCCGGACTGTCCGCCTTCACCACCCCCAACGCCGACTTCTACCGCGTCGACACCGCCCTGGTGGTTCCCCGCGTCGACGTGCGGAACTGGTCGCTGCGCATCCACGGAAAGGGTGTCCGTACACCGCTGCGCTACTCCTACGACGACCTGTTGCGCCGCCCGCTGATCGAGCGCGACCTCACCCTGACCTGCGTGTCGAACGAGGTCGGCGGGCCGTACACGGGCACCGCCCGCTGGCTCGGGGTACGCCTCGCCGACCTCTTGCGCGAGGCCGGTGTACGCCCGCCGAGCCGGGGCGGGCCCGCCGATCAACTGGTGTCCCGGTCCGTCGACGGGATGACCATCGGCACCCCGGTCGAAGTCGCCATGGACGGGCGCGACGCGCTGCTCGCGGTGGGCATGAACGGCGAACCCCTGCCGTTCGAACACGGCTACCCGGTCCGGATGGTGGTGCCCGGACTGTACGGCTACGTCTCCGCGTGCAAGTGGCTCGTCGACCTCGAACTGACCACGTTCGCCGGCTACGACGCCTACTGGGTCAAGCGCACCTGGGCCCGGGAGGCGCCGATCAAGACCCAGTCGCGCATCGACACGCCCAAGCCGTTCGCCCGCCTCCGGGTCGGCGTTCCGATACCGATCGCCGGCGTCGCCTGGGCCCAGCACCGGGGCGTGGCAGCGGTCGAGGTGAGCGTGGACGGCGGGCCGTGGCAGCGGGCCCGATCGGCCGAGGTCCCCGGACCCGACACCTGGCGGCAGTGGGTGTGGGAGTGGACCCCGACCCGGACCGGCTCACATCGGATCGAGGTCCGCGCGACCGACGCCGGCGGCGCGGTGCAGACCGACAAGCGGGTCGGCACGGTGCCGGACGGTGCCACCGGACGACATTCGGTGGTGGTCACCGTCGCCTGATCACCCCCTCGCCGCCTGTCGGCCCCCCGTTCCCGTCACCCGTTCGACGCCGCGGCGCATCCGTCGCGGTCGCCATCCGAAGGAAGTCTCGCCATGACCGTCATCCGTCTCCCCCGCACCCTCGCCACGGTCGCGACCGTGGCCGCGCTCGCCCTCCCGTTGGCCGCCTGCGGCAGCGACGACAAGAAGGACGACTCCACCGCGAAGACGGCGGCCTCCGCGCCGGCCGTCGCCCCTTCCGCGCCGGCCGGCGCCCCCGGCACCACCACCTCGGCCGCCGCGCCCTTCGGCGCCGGATGTGCCGCGGTCCCGGCCACCGGCGCGGGCAGCTTCACCGGCATGGCCCAGGACCCGGTCGCCACCGCCGCCTCGCACAACCCCGTGTTGTCCACACTGGTGGCGGCGGTCAAGGCGGCCGGGCTCGTGGACACGCTCAACACCGCGCAGAACATCACGGTGTTCGCGCCGACCGACGACGCCTTCGCGAAGATCCCCAAGGACACCCTGGACAAGCTCCTCGCCGACAAGGACGCGCTGACCAAGGTGCTGACCTACCACGTGGTGGGACAACGCCTGGCCCCCGCCCGGTTGGCCGGCGGCTCGTTCGAGACGCTGGAGAAGCAGCCGCTGACCACCAAGGGCTCGGGTGACGCGTACACCGTCAACGACACCTCGAAGGTGGTCTGCGGCAACGTGCCGACCGCGAACGCGACCGTGTACCTCGTGGACACGGTGTTGATGCCGCCGGCCTCCTGAACGATCCACGCGCCCGCGCCGGGCGAGCCGGTGGACGGTCGGCCCCCGTGCGTGGGGGCGCGACCGTCCACCCGGGTGCCGTACACCGTCGGGCCTCTCCCTCCCAGGCCCGGGGGTGCCGGCCGCCGCGCCGGTCGAAACCGCCCCCATCGGTCGGCCACATCGACCTCGCGCCCCGAGTCGTGTCCGCAAACCCCCGTCGGCTTCGTCGGGGGCTTGCGGACCCGACCCGGTTCGTCGCCACCCACCACGTCACCCGGGCGAGCGAACCTCCCCGTCGAAGGTGAAGCCCCTGTCCAGCCCCCCGCGCCGGACAGTCGTCTTCTTCCCTCGCGGCAAATTCGCCGGCCGCTCGGTGTCCGTGGCGGGTGGGCGCTGATACCCGGGTACGTACACCCAGGCCGTCTCGTCGACCTCCTTGGCCCGCACGTGAACCTCCCCGTAGGCCGCGCTCTCCAGGCCGCCCCGCTCCGGGACGACCACCGCCTCGTGCCAGGGCCCGGACACGATCAGCGCCAGGCACGCACGCTCCGCGGCGGCCAACACCTCGCGCAGCGGGTCCGCGTTGACCAGCCGGCAGGCGGTGTTGATCGCACTGCCCGACCAGCCCCGGGTGTCCTGCACCACGTCCCCCGCGTGCAGCGAGACCCGCAGCCGGATCCGTGCCTCGTCGCTCGCGTGCCGGTCGTGGTTGCGCAACCCGGCGTGCAGGCGATCGATGAACAGGTCGGTCAGATCCTCCTTCGGCACGTTGGCCGGGATCAGCAGGATCGCCCCGTCACCGCGATCCTCGACCACGCACGCGTCCCAGGCGATGCCCGCCGATTCGAGGGCGGAGTGCAGCAGTTCGTACAGACGTCCCCGTACCCACTCCTGCGTCACGTCCGAGCGCCTGCCGAATCGCTCGACGTCGAGCACCAGGATCGACATGTATCGCGACTTGGCTCCCACGGAATCCCCCTATCGGGCCGTGCGCTCGCGCGCACCGCTCGCCACTCCCTGCCTCCTGCCCCTCAAGGAGTACTCCGGCGCCGGCCGCTTGTACGCGTCAGATGACACACAACGCGTTATCCGTCGGCCCATTCCCGTAAAGCGGGCGGATCGGACACCACGATGCTGCCGCGCCGGGTCTGCACCAGTGCCGATTCGTGCAGCACACGCAGCGCCCGGACCACCGATTCCCGGGAGATGCCGATCGCGTCCGCGAGTTCCTGCTGGGTGGTCCGGATCACACACGGACCCTCGGCTTGGCCCAGCGTACGATCGGCCAGCGCCCGGGCCACCCGCCGCCCGGTGGCCAGCGCGCCGTACTCGACCCGCCAGCGGTCCGACTCGCGGATCCGCAACACCGTGCGGATCAACACGGCGTACACCAACGGGGCGTTCGTGCTCAGCAGTTCGCGAAAGCGGGTCAGCGGCACGAGTACCGCCACCACCGGGCCGAGGGCGACCACCGTCGCCGACCGGCCGCGCCCGTCGATACACGCGAGTTCGCCCACCAGTTCACCCGGTCCGCGCACCGCGATGGTCACCGCCGACCCGTCCGAGGTGGCTCGTTCGATCTTGACCTGCCCGTGTTCGATCAGCACCACGTGGCGCGGGTGATCGCCCTCCATGAACAGCGCGTCACCCCGGTCGTAGCCCAACCGGCGGCCCGATTCCCGCAGCACGTCCCGGAGTTCCTTGGGCAACGCCCTGTCTTCCTCCGCCACACCCGCTCCTCCGTCGCCCGTGCCGCCAGAGCTTAATCACGCGTGTCGGGGTTGGGCAGGCGTTCGGCGATCCCGCCGAACCGGCCCAACCGACCGTGCGTCGCCCCGTGCGCGGCGCACGATCCGTCCCGCCGACCGGTCACCCCTTCGATGGATTTCCGACGGTTTCCCCACCGGTTTTCGCCCTCGCCGCCACGATCGGGGAGTGAATCGGCCCGTTCCCGGGGAGGGATACGGCTCCCGAACGAGGGTCGCGCCGGGGTCGCGAGCGCCGGGACCGACGAGTGGAACGGTGGACGATGGACGCACGAATGCTCTATACCCAGGTCGTCCAGGACCTGACCGAAGGCGCCACGAACCGGTTCGTGGACCGCGCCGAGGCCGGCCCGGTCGACGTCGAGGCGTTGCGCCGGATCGCGGGCGAGGAGTACCGGATCATCTCCAGTGACGGGCGCTCCTTCGCCCTCCTGGCGGCTCGCTTCCCGGACTCCGCGCCGCTGTTCCTGGCGCTCGCGAGCGGCGAGGCGCAGGCCCTGGAGTTGTTGACGCCGTACGCCGAGGCGGTCGGCATGGGCGCCGCCGAACTGCGCGGCCACCCGCCGGTCGCCGCCGCCCAGGGGTATCCGCATCACCTGGCCTGGCTGGCCCAGTTCGGCTCGCGGGCCGAGGTGGCGCTCGCCCTGTTGGTCAACTTCGGCTTCTGGGGCGGCTATTGCGGGCGCTTCGCGCGGGCGCTGCGCACCCACCACGAGTTGACCGAGGATCAGGTGGCCTTCTTCACCTTCTTCTCCGCATCGCCCCCGGGCTTCGAGGACGCGGCGCTGACCCTGTTGCAGACCGGCCTCGACGGGGGCGACGACCAGGAGGGCGCCAAGACCGCCGCCCGACTGATGCAGAGCTACGAACTGGCCTTCTGGGACGCCCTCCCGACGTCGTAGCCGAGCCGCACGGGGCCGCCCCTATCGGTCCTCCACCAGTCCCGCCCCCGCCGCGCCCTCGGACAGCACCGCGTCGACCACCGTCGACCGCGCCGTCTGCAGCAGCGCCCGGGTGTCGGCCGGCGTGCCCGGATCGGCGAGTGCCCGGTTCACGTCCAGGATCCGAAACGGCGGGCCGGGATGGGCGAACAGCGGCCGAAACCGCGCCTCGGTCACGCTCCACCGCCCCGTCGTGTCGCGCGTGAAGGTGAACATCCCGGCCGAGCTGTAGTTGCCGCGCGGCTTGTCCGGGAAGTTGGCCAGTTCGTCGCCCATGCCGTAGATCACCCAGGTGCCGTTGACCTTCTCGTACGCCTGCGGCACGTGGTTGTGGGTGCCGACGATCAGGTCGACGTCCTTGACCCCGTTGTCCGCCGAGGCGGTCAACTCCCGGGCGAGTGTCCGCTGTTGCTCGTCCGGCTCGCGCTGCCACTCGGTGCCCCAGTGCAGGCTGAGCAGGACCACCTCGGCGCCGGCCGCGCGGGCGGCCCGGGCCTGGGCGATGATCCGCTGCTTGTCGATCACGTTGACCGACCACGGCTTGCCCTCGGGCAGCGGGATCCCGTTGGTGTCGTAGGTCCAGGACAGGTGGGCGACCTTGACCCCCTTGACCTCCAGGATGGTCGGCGCGGCCTCCTCCTCGGTCCGCGCGCTGCCGGCGTGCCGCACGCCCGCCGCGTCCAGGGTGTCCAGGGTGCGCCGAACCCCGGCGAAGCCGCCGTCCAGCGTGTGGTTGGACGCGGTCGAGCAGCCGTCGTAGCCGGTGTCCGCCAGCGTCCCGGCGATCTGCGGCGGCGCGGCGAAGATCGGATACCCGGTGAACGGCCCCTCGGGCGGCCCGTACGGGGTCTCCATGTGGCACAACGCGAGGTCGGACCCCTGCACGAGCGGCCGGACGTCGGCGAAGATGCGGTGGAAGTCGTTCCCCGAACCGCCCGCGTCCTGCTGCGACTGGGCGATGATCGTCGGGTAGGCGAGTACGTCGCCCGTGGTGGTCAGGGTGAAGCTCATCGGTGGTTTCCCGGCCGGCCCGGTCCCCGGTGCCCCGGATCCGGACGACCCGCCCGCGGTCGCGCTCGGCGCCGCGATCGGGTCCCGGCGCGCGCTGCCCTCGGTGCGGTCCGCGTCCCAGACCAGGGTGATCAGCCCGCTGAGCAGGCCGACCACCACCAGCGCGACCCCGGCCCGGCGTCCGGTGCGTGCGGTGTCCCTCGTACGTGACGTATCCATGGCCCCGTGTTCCCCCCCGCGCGCGACCGCAGCCGAAGAGCGACCGTTCGGCCGAACACGCCGGAGGCGCTCAGAGCCGCCACACCTCGGGAAGGCCCGCCTGCGCACCCGCCGCCGAGTAGTCGTGGCCGACCTCGGTCAGCTCGGCCATCCGGGCCTGCCAGGCGACGTTGACCGGGAGTTCGGCCAGTTCCGTGAGCAGCCGAGAGTAGTCCTCGCAGTCGATCAGATGGAACAGCTCCGACCCGCTGCGCCAGATGCTCCACTCGCGCACCCCGGCCGCCCGGATGGCCGCGGTCAACTCCGCCGGCACCTCGCGGTGGGCCTGTTCGTACTCGTCCTCGTGTCCCGTCCGCAGCCGGGTGTGCAGTGCCACGCGCATGTCGGCGCCCTTCGAGTCCCGGATCGACGCCGGCGGCGGGTCGTGATGCGGACGGTTTCCCTCCGACCCGACACAACCTTGACATTGATCCGATCATTAAGTTTCAGTGGTCGAGTCAATCTTGCATATCGGCAGTATCAAGGCCAGGGCTCCGGAAAATCGAATCCCATTGGTCCGATGACTGAGTCGCGTGCAGACCTTTCCGTACCTCTGGAGTGACCTTCCGTGAAATTCCTGCGGGTCGGCGCCCCCGGCCTCGAACGCCCCGCCGTGCTCGGCCCGGACGGCGCGGTGCACGACCTGTCGTCGATCACCGCCGACCTCGACGGCGCGTTCCTCGCCGGTGACGGTATCGCCCGCGCCCGCGCGGCGCTCGCGGCCGGCGGGTTGCCCCCGATCGCCGAACCGGGCCGGATCGGCGCGGCCCTGGCCCGCCCGGGGAAGGTGGTGTGCGTCGGGCTGAACTACCTCGACCACGCGGCGGAGACCGGCGCCGAGGTGCCGGCCGAGCCGATCGTGTTCATGAAGGATCCCGGCACCGTGATCGGCCCCGACGACGAGGTCCTGATCCCCCGGGACAGCCACAAGACCGACTGGGAGGTGGAGCTCGCGGTGGTGATCGGCGCCCGGGCCCGCTACCTGGAGTCCGACGCCGAGGCCGAGGCCTGCATCGCGGGCTACACGATCAGCAACGACGTCTCCGAGCGCGAGTTCCAGTTGGAGCGCGGCGGGCAGTGGGACAAGGGCAAGTCCTGCGAGACGTTCAACCCGCTCGGCCCCTGGTTCGTCACCGCCGACGAGGTGGCCGACCCACAGGCACTGGACTTGCGGTTGTGGGTCAACGGGGTGATCCGGCAGGACGGTTCGACGGCGAAGATGATCTTCGGTGTGCGTCACCTGGTCCGCTACCTGAGTCGGTTCATGGTCCTGGAGCCCGGCGACGTGATCAACACCGGTACTCCCGCGGGCGTCGCCCTCGGCCTGCCGGGCACGCCCTACCTGCGCGCCGGCGACGTGGTCGAGGTGGAGATCAGCGGACCGGGCGGCTCGTTCGGTCGCCAGCGGCAGCGGATCGGACAGGCGTGAGCGAGGCCGCGCGGCGGATCGACGCGCACCACCACCTGTGGGACACCGACGCCCGCCCCGACGCGTACGGGTGGATGGACGGCCCGTGGGCCGACCCGCTGCGCGGCCGGTTCGGACCGGACGAACTGGCCCGGGCGGCGGGCCCGGTCGACACGGTCGCGGTCCAGGCGCGCACCGACACCGAGGAGACCCTGGAACTGCTCGCGATCGCCGCCGACCCGACCACCCCCGTGGCCGCCGTGGTCGGCTGGATCGACCTGACCGCCCCCGACCCGGCCGGGCGAGCGGCCGCGCTGCGGGCCGCGCCCGGCGGGGAACACCTGGTCGGCGTGCGGCACTTCGTCCAGGACGAGGCGGATCCGCAGTGGTTGTCGCGCCCCGACGTGACCCGCTCGCTGGCCGCGCTGGCCGCCGCGGGGCTCACCTACGATCTGCTGGTGCGGGAGCCGCAGTTGCCCGCCGCGGTACGGGTCGCGGAGCGCCATCCCGGGTTGTCCTTCGTGCTGGACCACCTCGGCAAACCCGCGATCGGCGCGGGCGCCTGGCAACCGTGGGCGGACACGATCGAGCGACTGGCCGCGCTGCCGAACGTCTCGGTCAAGCTGTCCGGCCTGGTCACCGAGGCGCACTGGCGGGACTGGACGACGGCCCGGATCCTCCCGTACGCCCGACACGCACTGGCCTGCTTCGGCCCGGAACGCACCATGTTCGGCTCGGACTGGCCGGTATGCACCCTTGCCGCGTCCTACGACACGGTGGTCTCGATCGCCGACCACGCGTGCGCCGAACTGTCCGACGCCGAGCGGGACCTGGTGTTCGGCACGACCGCCCGCCGGGTGTACGGCTTCTGACGACACGTCGGGGGCCACGGCCGTCGACGACACGTCGGGTCCGCCGCTTTCGACGGCGCATGGCACGGGGGGAGCCATGCGCCGTCGGGTGCGACACGAGTGTCGCCGCTACCGGCCGCAGGCCTCCAGGTACTTGTGCAGGATCAGCCTGGCCACCGCAGTGTGCGCGCCGATCGGCCCGGCCGCCGTGCAGCCGGCCTGTTCGGCGACCTCGGCGATCCGACCCGCCTCGACGTCCGGTCCGAGTATGTGCGGCGCGAGCGCTATCGACCCCGCGCCCATCTCGCGCAGCCGCTCGGCCGCGGCCACCACCGTCTTGGGATCGCCCAGGTCGGCGGTCATCACCGGCAGCGCCAGTCGGGCCGCGAGGAGCACACCGGTCACCTCGGCGGCGGCCACCGCCTCGGGGCCCCCGTCGGTGACCAGCACGATGCCCTCGGCGGCGGTGGCCACACTGAACAGTCGGGCCCGGTCGGCCCGGGCCAGACCCGCCTCGGACAGCCGCTCGTGCAGCACCTCGGCCAGCAACGGGTGCGGACCGAGCACGCCGCAGCGCTGAAACTCCCCCTCCGCGGCGGCGAGCGCGGCATCGGTACGGGCGGTGGCCGCGGCGTTCGGGCCGAGCAGGAGCGGGACGACGACCGCCGCCGGGGCACCGTGGAGGACGGCGGCCAGATCGGTGCCGTCCTCCTCTATCACCACCGGTCGGATGTCGAGACCGGGCAGATCGGCGCCGGCCAACAGCGCGACCTCGCCCACGAGGGCGAGCAGTTCGCCGTTCGCGGGTCCGGGCACGGCGAGAATCAACGGTTTGGCGGCCTCCGGGAGTTCATGGGAATCGGGCCGACGGTGCCGTCCGCCCTGACGGGGTTGCGGCACCCGGGTGGGCAGACCTGGGGTGCGGGCGGGCAGCGGGGACGCTGCGTCCGAGGAGGAGCTCATGGGACCGGATTTTATGGAATCCGGCCAAAGCCTTCACAGCCGGACGCCAAGAGCAACAGGACTGTTACGGCCATGATCACCGGTACTGCGTGCGCTCGGCCCGGATCCGGGTGCCCAATTGCGGATAGTCCACGACCAATCCGTCGCGGTCCACGGACAGATCACTGGCGAAGTCGCCCGATTCGTACCGCACCCGCGCCCCGTCGGGGGTCGTCTCCAGGTGCGTGTACGTCTGCGCGGACGGGTGCACCACCAGGTCCGGCACGGCCACGAAGGCCATCAGGAACCGGTGCCTGCCCGGCCCCTCGTGCAACCCGTGGCGCCGGATCGGCATCGTGTTGGTCAGCGGGGACAGGCCCAGGTCGCAGTCCAGCGCGTCGGCCAGGTCCGGGCGCGGGACGCCGTCCACCGTCCAGCCCTCGGCCGTGCGCCGCAGGTCCACTCGCCTGGTCTCGCCCGCACCCTGCGCGACCACCCGCAACCGGGTGGTCACGTACTCCTCCGCCGTCTCCAACTGGTAGGTGAGCCGATAGGACCGGGGCGACGTGCCCAGGGCCTCACCCCGCGCGCTCAGCCGGGACGCGCCCAACTCGACCCACGAGGTCTCCTGCCCGCCGCTCTCGGTCACCTGCCACGTCAGTACGCGCTCATCCGTCACGTGTGCATCGGTACCCCGAATCGGCCACCCGCACCAACGCTTTTCCCGGACCCGCACACGACTCGCACACCGCCGACCCCCTCCCGTTCAGCCCGCCGCGGCGGCCGCGGTCGCCAACAGCTCGGGCAGCGTCCCGGCGAACGAGGGGGCCAGTCGGGCCGCGACCACCCGGGGTTCGATGCCCTCGCCCAGGTATTCGCGGAGGTACGCGAGCATGCGCTCTCGCTGTGCGCCGACCAACGACGCGTCGGGGCCGTACCGCTGGATCCGGTCGTAGACGTCCAGTGCCTTCCCGGCGGGCACCAGGCCGGAGAACACCTGCTCGGCCAGTCCCGGAATCTTCGCCGACTCGACGCGCAGCCGACGCGCCTCGTTCGTGTACACGTGGTCCTGCCCGGTCGCGGAACACCACCGGCCGCGGACCGGCCAGCGGGCCCGCAGGACGGTGCCGTCGTCGGCGGCGGCGAGTATCTCCGCCGGGCATCCGGGGAACGCGCTCAGCGTGCGCGCCGTCGCGCCGTCCAACGGCTCCTCGGCGTGCGCCGCCAGGAGCACGGGCCACCCCGTCCGCGGATGGCCCGGGGCACCGACCCGAAAGCCCAGCGGCTCCCGGCGCACCACCCGAAGGGCACGCTTGTCGAACGCCCGACGACACTCCTCCCGCATCCGCGTCCGGCCCGCGTCCCCCTGCGCGCACATCGCCCGCAACTTCGCGGCCACGCCCGGCCGCAGCGGCAGGTCGTCGATCAGCCGCTCCGCCTCCGCCGGCCCGTGCCGGTCCCACAGGCCGAGCAGCGCGCCGAGCAGCACACCGCGCTGCACCGGCGACACGAACGGCTCGTGCTGTTCGTTCCGGTAGCGGTTGTGGAACAGCGGGCGCAGCGCCGCGATCCCGCCGCGCTCCCACGTCTCGACCGCCTCGGACACCACCACGGTCGAGTGCCGCACCCGCAACAGCGCGGCACGCACCAGGGACGGGTCGCCGGACCACACCGCGGGCCGCCGGTAGCGCACGTTGTCCGACCGGAGCACCCGCGCCACCGTGGTCGGATCGAGCGGGACCGTGCCCGCGGCGGCCATGATCAGGTTCCGCTCGCGGTCGCCCACCCGGGAGTTGGCGTAGACGACGGCGTTCAACCCGGGTTCGCCCAGCTCGATCAGCGCGTCGAACACCTCGGCGCGCGGGTATTCGGCGGCGGCCAGCGTCCGGCGCTGTCGGGCGGTCGCGCGGCGCACCGTCTCGGCGACCACCTCGACGGGCAACACGGCGCCGAAGTGCACCAGGTCGAGCAGGGTACGCGGGCGCAGATGCGCCACCAGCGCGGCCAGGTGCTCGGGGTGGGCGCTCAGCAGCAGTTGCCGCCACTCGACGGCGATCGCGGCCGGCGGCGCGGGAATCGCCTCGCGGCCGCCCGCTCCGGCACCCGCCGCCTCGATGGTCTCGGCGACCGTGCCCCGCGCGTTCGGCAGCAGCGCGAGCAGCCGCGACCAGGCACGCGGGTCGGCGCCCAGGTGCCGGTCGAGCAGCGCGGTGGTCTCGGCCATCGGGCGCAGATAGGACAGTTCGTCGTGGG
Source organism: Embleya hyalina (assembly GCF_003967355.1). Classification (GTDB taxonomy): domain Bacteria; phylum Actinomycetota; class Actinomycetes; order Streptomycetales; family Streptomycetaceae; genus Embleya; species Embleya hyalina. Next base: position 177,134 of record NZ_BIFH01000017.1, read on the forward strand.
AGCCGCAATGGCGCAGGAAGCGCAACACCGCGACGGCCGGTCGCGCCTGGGCGAACACCTCGGCGGTGACCCGCTCGTGCGGGTTGCGCGCCGCGACCTTCATCAGGTCCGTGCCGGATCCGTGTCGGATCACCGAGCGGACCAGTGCGACCGGAAGGCCGCGCGTCTTGTTCAGGTGCGGGGCGTAGGTGCCGCGCACCCGGGCGAACACCTCGCCCTCGGCGTTGTCCAGCGCGGCCAGCAGCGCGAACGCGGCGGGGTATTCCATCTCGAAGGCCCTCTCGGGGTCGTGGCCCACCCGGCGGCGGCCGGTACCGGGCACGGTCAGGTACGGGCGGCGCCGGCCGCGGTGGTGACCAGTTCGGTCAGGCTGCCCTCGAAGTCCGGCAGCAGCCGCAGCGCGACCACGGCGAACGGCACACGATCCGCGGGGGCGACCCGACCCGCCATCAGGGCCCGGAAACGCTCCCGGAGTTCGCGGGCGGCGCGGGCGTCGGGGGCGATCGCCTCGCAACGGCCGAGGAGTTCGGCGGCGGCCGCCGCGCGCGGACGGGTCAGCACCTCGGCGAGCGGCACCCGCCCGGTCGCCAACTCGGTCGCGATCGTCTGCTCCTCGGGGGTGCGCCGGTGCACGCCGCGCGGATCGGTCCAGGTCACCGGCGTCGGCCAACGACCGGGTCGAGAGCGGTACGGGGCGCGCGGCACGGCCTCGGCGGCGCGGCGCAGTTCGGCCGGGCACCCGTCCTGGTCCAGCAGCAGCGCCAGCGCCCGGTCGCCGAACGGATTGCGTCGGTGGGCCCGGCGGATCTCGGCCCAGTCCACGACGGGTGTCTCGATCATCGGCCAGCCGACGCCCGGCAGGTGGCCGCGCAGCCGCCGGGCGAGTCGGCGGGTGCCACCGGCGGCGGCGACCTCGGCCCGCATCCGGTCGAGCGGGTCCGGCCCGGCGAGCAGTTCGCGACAGCGGGCGGCCAGGGGCTCCGGCAGACCCAGGTCGGTCACCAGGTCCAGGGCGGCGCGCGGTCCGGCGCGTTCGCCCAGTCGCAGCAGCGTGATCAGCAGCACCAGTCGGTAGCGCGGGGCCCGGAACGGCTGCGCCTGCCGCCCGGTCGGCATCGGCACCACGTGGTGGGTGTACGGGCGCAGTCCCTCCACGCCGCGTTCCTGCCAGATCGCCAGGCACTCGGACAGGGGCAGGCCCAGCGCGCCGCGCCGCAGCAGCGCGGAGCGCACCAGGAGCGGGTCGCCGGACCACAGCGCGGGCAGCCGGATCGTGATCGCCCAGTCGCGGCACACCCGTTCCGCCACGGTCGGGTGCAGCGGGGTCGCCGAGGCCATGATCCGGGCCCGGATCGCCGGGCCGGTGCGCGGGTTGAGGTAGACCGCCGCGTTCAGCGCCGAGTCGCCGAGGTCGATCAGCGCGCCCGCCACCTCGGGGCGGGCCCGCCTGGCCCGGGCCAGCGCGAGCCGTTGGGCCGGCGTCGCCCGGGCGATCAGCTCGGTCAGGACGGCCGGCGGCACCTCGGCGCCGAACCGCAGCAGGTCGCGCACGGTGTGCGGGCGCAGCGCGGGCAAAAGTTCGGCCAACAGTTCCGACGGCGCGAGCAGCAACAACTGGCGGAATTCGGCGCGCAGATCCGCCGGGACGCGCAGGTCGGCCGCCTCCTCGCCGGCCCCCGCCGCCTCGATCGCCGCGCCCAGGGAGGTCGCGCAGGTCGGCAACGCGGCCAGCAGTCGGCCCCAGGCGGCGGTCGAGTCGCCGAGGTGATGCTCCATCAACTCGCCGAGTCCGCGCGTGACTTCGGTGTACGCGCGGGGATTCTTCGGGGCCAGTGCGCGCAACGCGCGCAGCGCCGGCAGGGCCGGGCCGGTGTAGAGCTCGGCGAGCGCGCCGCGCGGCAGCCCCAGGTTGCCGGCGATCGCGAACAGCGCCGCCTCGTCCGCCCGGCGCAGCGCGTCGTGCACCAGGGCCGGCGGCAGCGTCTCGGTCTCCCGGAGGGCCGCCGGCATCTCCTCCCGCATCCGTGCGAAGATCGATCCGTCGACATCGTTCAATTCGGCCAGCAGCGCGATGATGGCGGTCTTCGACACTCGTGCACCCTCCGTGGCGTCCTCACCAGGAAGCTACGGGGTCCGGCCGACAACCACTCGGCCGAGGTGCACCCCGGCGCCGAAGCGCGCGAAGTGCCCTCCCCTCGGTTCGACGGTCCCCGGTTCAGTCGCTCGTCGTGGCGCACTGCCCCCGGTCGACGCGCACCGGTCCGGCCGCCGACGGGCGGATGTCGACGTCGAAGATCTCCGTCGGCAGGTACAGCGTCGCGCAGGCGTTCGGGATGTCCACCACGCCGGAGAACCGGCCCTCGATCGGCGCCGCGCCCAGGATGAGATACGCCTGCTCGGGCGTGTAGCCGAACTTGGTCAGATAGGTGATCGCGTTCAGGCAGGCCCGCCGATACGCCAACGTCGAGTCCAGGTAGCGCTGTTCGCCGTCCTCGGTGACCGAGAACCCGGTGAAGGTCAGGTACTCGCCGTACTGCGGCGCCGAGCGTCCGGGCATGAAGATCGGGTTGGTGGTCACCCCGTAGGTCTCCATGCCGCCCTTGATCACGTCCACGCGCAGGTCGATGAAGCCGCCCATCTCGATCGCGCCGCAGAAGGTGATCTCGCCGTCGCCCTGGCAGAAGTGCAGGTCGCCCACGGAGAGTTTGGCGCCGTCGACGAACACCGGGTAGAAGATCCGGGAGCCCGCGGTCAGGTTCTTGATGTCCTGGTTGCCGCCGTTCTCGCGCGGCGGCGCGGTACGCGCGGCCTCCCGGGCGGCCTCGGCGGCGCGGGCGGCGTCCATCGAGCCGAGCACGGCGGCGATCGGCTCGGGCGGCAGGGAGAGCGGCGGCACCCGGTTCGGGTCGGTCGCGCGCAGCGCGCCCTCGCGGGCGTTCCACTCGGCGAGCAGTCGGGCCGAGGGGGCGGTGCCCATCAGGCCGGGGTGGATCATGCCGGTCAGTTCGACCCCGGGGACGTGCCGGGAGGTGGCGCGTTGCCCGTGGAAGTCCCAGACCGCCTTGTACGCGCCGGGGAAGTGGTCGGTGAGGAAGCCGCCGCCGTTCTCCCTCGCGAACAGGCCGGTGTAGCCCCAGCCCTGGCCGGCCACCGGGCCGGTCACCGCGAAGGTGTCGTCCTGCGGGCAGGCGCCGACGTCGAGGATGTCCACGATCAGCAGGTCGCCCGGACGCGCGCCCTCGACCCCGATCGGGCCGCTGAGCTGGTGCACCATGGTCAGGTCGGCGTCGCGCACGTCGTCGGCGCTGTCGTTGTCGCCGATCGTGCCGTCGAACCACTCGCGACACTCGATCCGGAACTCGGCTCCGGGCTTGACCACGGTCACCGGCGGCACGTCCGGGTGCCATCGGTTGTGGCCGAGCGTCTTCTGCTCCCGGAAGGGGCGGGACTGGTCGACACCGAACACGATCTCGGGCATGTGACTCCTCGAAGCCTCTTGGTGACGGCGGCCGTTGACGGGGGGTCAGGGCCGGGGTAGTCGGGCGTGCCGGGGGTCGCCGGAGGCGCGTACTCCGGGTCGGGGTGGTGGGCCCGAGGTGACGGTGGGGGCGTGGGCCGAGCGCTCCTCGGCGGCGGCCGCGCGGATCCGGACGCCGTTGCCGGCCAGTCGGGGTGCGGTCCACACCCGCCGACCGGGCTCCGCGCAGGCGGGACATCGTTCGCTCGGGCCGGCCTCGCCCAGCGGTCGGGTCAGCTCGAAGTCACCGCAGTCCGCGCATCGGTACACGTAGGTCGCCACGATCGCCTCCTCGCCTGGTCACCGGGTCTGCCGGAAGCACAGCACAGCGCCGGGCAAAAGGAAACGGACGACACGCGGATCGCACCTGACGCATGGTCAATTCATCGGCTCCGTGGTTCCATCGCGCTGTCGATCACCAGTCGGTCACCACCTTCGGAGGTCCCGTGGCGGAACAAGTCGCCCTCGTCGTGGGTGCGACCGGCCTCGGCGAGGCCATCGCACACCGGCTCGTCGCGGACGGCCGCGACCTGATCCTGTGCGACCGGGAGGAGGCGGGGACGTCGGGTCGGCTCGCCGAGACCGCCGCCGCCACGGGTGCGCGCGTGGTCACGGCTCGGGTCCCCCTGGACACCCCGGACACCTTCCGCGACGCCCTCCCCGACCTGCTGCGGCAAGCCGGCCACGACGCGCTCGACGCGCTCGTGTACACCATGCCGCCCGACGACGCGTTCACCCCGCGCCCGCTCGCGGCGTTGACCGACGACCAGTGGCGGCGGCTGGCCGAGGACCCGGTCCGGCACGGCCTGACGGTGCTTCAGGCGGCCCGCGAACCGCTGGCCCCGCGCCGGGGCCGGTTCGTCCTGGTGGTGCCCGCGATCGCCCTCGAAGGCGCCGCCGACCTGGTCCCGCTCGCCACCGCCGCCGAGACGCTGCGCGCGTTGGCCAAGTCGGCCGCGCGCCGCTGGGCGGCGGACGGGATCACCGTCAACCTCGTCACCCCCGACGTGTTCGCCTACGGCGCCGAGCACCTGCGCGGCACCGACGTGGACCGGGGCGAGGCGGTGCTGCCCGGCCCGACCACGCCGGCCGACGTCGCGGACGCGGTGGCGCTGCTGCTCGACCCGGCCGCGGCCCGGCTGACCGGCACCACCCTGATCGTCGACGGAGGAGCGCTGATGACGCCGTGACCGAACACGTGGCCCTGGTGACGGGTGCGGCGGCGGGCCTCGGCAGGGGCATCGCCCTGGCCCTGGCGGCGGCCGGCTCCACCGTCGTGGTGACCGCGCGCCGACTCGCGGCCGGGGCGGAGGTCGCGGACGAGATCGCCGCGCGCGGCGGCACCGCGTGGGCGACCACGTGCGACGTCACCTCGGCGGAGTCGGTCCGGGCCGCGATCGAGGCGACCGCGGCCCGCTTCGGCCGGCTGGACGCGGTGGTGCACAACGCCACCTCGCGGCGCTCCGGTGAACCGGTGGACCTGGAGCACGCGGACCCGGCGCTGTGGCGCGAGCACGCCGACGTCTCGCTCACCGGCTCGTTCACCGTCGCCCGCGCCGCGTACCCGCTGCTGCGCGCCACCGAGGGCGCGCTGTTGCTGCTCACCTCCCCGGCCGGGATGCGCGGCAGCGCGAACCTGTCCTTCTACGCGGGCGTCAAGGGCGCCCAGCGCGGCTTCGTCAAGGCGCTGGCCCGCGAGTGGGGCCCCACCGGTGTCCGGGTCAACGGGCTGGCGCCCCTGGCCGTGACACCCGCGCTGGCCGGCGCGTTCGAGGCGGATCCGACCATGGAGGGGCGAATCGCGGACAAGGTGCCGATGCGCCGGGTCGGCGATCCGGAGACCGACATCGGGGCGCCCGCGGTGTTCCTGTGCGGGCCCGCCTCCCGCTACGTCACCGGCCAGACCCTGATCGTCAACGGGGGGCGGGACACCTTCCTGTGAGCCGGGCCGGGCATCGATCCCGACCAAATCCCCTCAAGCGTCCCGTACTTAGCACACGGCGCGCTTTCCCGACAAGGGCGAACACCGTGTGGTAACCGGTCGATCACGCGTCTAACCTGACGGGGTTGCCGAGCGGAACGAGGGGGCGCCCGTTCCATGTCCAGCACCGCAGCAGGCTCGATCGCACACCGTCCGTCGCGGGTCCGGCCCCGGCTGCCCGCCTCCACGCCCGGCCGATTGGTCGCGCTGGCGCTGCTGTTGGTGCTCGCGCTGATCCCGGTGTGCACGCTGTCCGTGCTGATAGCGGACCGCTCCCGGGCGACCACGGCGGAGTTGCGCGACCGGCGGATCCCGGCGGCGCTGGCCCTCGACCAGGCCGCCGCCGCGCTGACCGAGGCCGACCGGGCGACGGCGACGAGCCTGGTGTCGGGCGCGTTCTCGTTGACCGGTCCGGGGCAGGACTACCAGGACGCGGTCAAGCGGGCGAACCAGTACCTCACCGTGGCCGTCGACCTGCACCGCGACGACCCGGGCGCCCGCGCGCGGTTGACCGGGGTCAACGCGCTGATGGTCGAGTACACGATCATGGTCGGCCTGGCCCAGACCGGCGGCGACGGGCCGCTGTCCCTGGCCAACGTGTTCTACGCGTCCGATCTGCGGCGGACGATAGTCACCGGGCTCTACGACCAGCGTCGGACCGACCTGGCGGAGATCCGGGCGGCCCGCTCGACCTGGTGGGTCGGTACGTACGTGGCGGTCCCGTTCGGCGCGACCGCGTTCCTGGCCGTGCTGCTCCTGCTGTTCGCGCACGGATACCTGCGCCGCCGCTTCCGCCGCCGCACCAGCCCGCCGCTGCTGCTCGGCGCCGCCGCGCTGGCCGCGCTGATCGCCTGGACCGTGCTGCACGCGCAGAGCACCCACGACCGGCTGGCCGAGGCGGCCGGGCGCGGGGTCACCGGGCAGTCCGCGCTGTGGCAGGCGCGTACCGCGGTCCACGAGGTGGTCGGCAGCACCGCCCTGGACCTCGCCTCGGGCGGGGTGGCGCGGACGAGCGACGTCAAGGCCGGACTCACCCTGCGGGACCTGGCCGAGCCGCTGCCGTCGGTGGGCGACATCGAGGCGGTGCGTACCGGCGCCGACCCCAGGTTCGGCGGCCTGATCGCCACCGCGCTGGCCCAGGACCGGTCGGTGCCGCTGCGGGCGGCGGGCGCGCGGGCGCTGACCGCGCTCGGCGCGCTGCGCGAGGCGGGCGAGCGGGCCCGGGCCGAGGCGCCGCGCGGGGGCACCCGGGACGGCGGCGCCGGGGCGGCCATGGTGACCGACCGGTCCCCGGAGCACATGTCCGGCGCGGCGGACGACGCGGAGGCGGCGTTGACCGACGCGCTGATCGCCGGCCGACGGGAGGCCGACGCGGCGCTGGCCGAGGCGGCCGACGACGGCGGGCTGACCGTGGGCGGCCCGGTGGTGTGCGCGGCCGTGCTGGCCCTCGCCCTGGCCGGGGTCCTGGCGCGCCGATTCGAGTACGGGAGGCTTCGGTGATCACTGGCGGCGGGCCGCGAGCGGCCCTCGGCGCGCTGCTCCTGATCGGGGCGGCGCTGACTCCGGTGGCGTGCACCACCGCGCCGCCGGCGCGGGTCGTGAACGTACTGGGCACGTGGGAGGACGCCGAGCAGCGGGCCTTCGAGAACGTGGTGGCGCCGTTCGAGCAGGAGACCGGGATCGACGTGCGCTACAAGGGAACCCGGGACGTGGCGGCGGTGGTGGCCGCTCGGGTGGAGGAGGGCGATCCGCCGGAGATCGCGGTACTCAGTTCGCCGGGCGATCTGCTGCACTACGCCAAGACGAACAAACTCGCGCCGCTGGACGGGGTGCACCCGGGATACGCGCCCGAGTGGCTGGCACCGGGGCAGGTGAACGGCCGGCAGATGGCGGTGGTGCTCAAGGCCGCGCTCAAGAGCACGATCTGGTACAACCGGGCCAAACTCGACTCGGTCCACGAACCGGTGCCCACCACATGGGCGCAACTGAAGGCCACCACGGCCAAGTTGCGGGCCGCGGGCACGACTCCCTGGTGCATGGGGCTGGCCTCCAGCACCACTTCCGGCTGGCCCGGCACCGACTGGGTCGAGGATCTGGTGCTGGCCCGCTCCGGGCCGGACATCTACGACGCCTGGGTGCGCGGGCGGATGTCCTGGCAGGCGACGGAGATCAGGTCGGCCTGGCAGAGTTGGGGGGAGTTGCTGAACCAGGACACCGTCCAGGGCGGGCCGATCAACGTCCTGCTGACCGGCTTCGACAAGTCGGCGCAGGTGCTCGACGCCCGCGGCGGTTGCGCGTTCGATCATCAGGGCTCGTTCGTGGCCGGCACCTACGCGGCGCGCACTCCGGCCGGCGCGACCCCCGGCTACGACACGTTCGCCTTCCCCGGGTTCGACACGCCTCCCACGCGCGAGGTCGCGGGCGACGTCGCGGCGATGTTCCACCCGACCCAGGCGGCCCGAGACCTGCTCAACTACCTGACGGGCACCCGGGCGCAGTCGTTGTGGGTCGAGTCGGGCACCGCGCTGTCCCCGGACCGCAACGTGCCGCCGAACGCCTATCGGGACGAGGTGACCAGGCGGCTCGGCACCGCGCTGTCGGGGGCGCGGTCGATCCGCTTCGACGGGTCGGACCTGATGCCCACCACGATGCGCAGCGCGTTCCAACGGGCGGTGTCGGCCTACGTGTCGGATCCGTCGGCGCTGGACCGCATCCTCGACGACCTCGATCGGGTGCAGGCCACCGCGTATTGATCGGGTCGGAGATCGGTCGGTTCCGGGAGGGACGCGGCGGGCCCGCCCCGGCCGGGCCCGCCTCGTCTCGAAGTGTTCGCCACGCTCCCTGGCGAACACCTGCAATCTTGGCCCCTCGACCGGCTACTCATGCGTATCCGAGGCGAAGTTCTTGAGAATTTTACTTTTCTCCGCACAACCATCGAGGGATTTGCCCCGATTTTCGGGGTTCGTTCCAGGGCAGAACCTCACTCCTCCAGCGTGTCCCGGGCAATGGCCGTCAAACCGGTCACGAGGGATGCGATTCGCTCCCGACGCTCACCCGACGGATCCGCGGCGCGACCGAGCGCACCCGCGCACACGATCGCGAGCTTGATCACCGCGAAGGCTTCCCAGAACGGGATATGACGGATGTTCAGCTCATCCCGGGCGACGTGGTCGGCGCCGGCGGCACCACGCTCGGCGGCGGTACTCCCGCCGGCGCCGCGCCCCGCGACGGCACACTCGGCGAGGTACGCGGCCAACAACCCCTCCGTCGTGGGCAACCCCGGATTGGCGTCCGGCGCGTGCCCGCCCCGCCCGGCCGCCAACAACCGACCCGCCGGCCCCCAGTAGGCGAGCAGTTGGCCGACGTCCGCCGCCGCCGGGCCGAGCGCGGCCAGCTCCCAGTCGAGCACCGCGAGCACCCGCTCCGGGCGGTCCCGTTCGTACATCACGTTGGCCAGGTTGTAGTCGCCGTGCACGATCCGGTCCGGGCCCACGTCCGGCACCCGGGCGGCCAGCGCGGTCAACACCTCCTCGACCGCCGGCACCGGCCCCGCGGCGGAGGCCGCCCATTGCCGCCGCCACCGCCGCAACTGGCGCACCGGATACGGCTCGGGCCGCGCGTAGTCGCCGAGCCCCGCCGCCACCGGATCCACCGCGTGCAACCGGGCCAGGGTGCGCGCCAGTTCGTCGCCGACCGCCGCCGCCGTGTCCGCGGGCAACCCCCGCACCGACTCGGCCCGGCCGTACACCACCCCGTCCAGCCGGCCCATCAGGTAGAACGGCACCCCGATCACCGCCGGATCCGCACACAGCGCGACCATCGGCGCGACGGGGACCGCGCCGCCCGCGAGCGCCGCCTGGAACCGGTACTCCCGGTCCATGTCGTGCGCGGTGGGCAGCCCGCCGCGCCGAGGCGGCGTACGCAACACCAGGTCGACACCGCCGCCGCGCACCCGGTAGGTGGGATTGGACGACCCGCCCGCCAACGCCTCGACCCGCACCTCCGCCCCTGGCGCGAGCAGACCCCGCCCGCCCGCCCAGTCGGCGAGCGCCCGCGCGTCCACCACCCCCGGCGCGCTCACGGCAGATCCAGCAACGTCGCGAAGCGCGCCTCGGCCGCCGCGCGACGGGTCGGGATGTGCTCGCTCGGCCACCCCTCGACCGCCTGCCGGCCGCGCAGCGCGAGTTTGGCCACCTGTGCCACGTGCACCTCGTCCGCGCCGTCCGACAGCCGGAAGTTGCGGGCCAGCCGGTACATCTCCTCCAGCGGCAGATCGGCCGAGTAGCCCAGCGCGCCGTGCACCTGGATCGCCCGATCGACCACGTCGTGCAGGATCCGCGCGCCCCGATACTTGACCTCCGACACCGCCTGCCGGGCCGCCCCCGGCCCCTGGTGGTCCCAGATCCAGGCGGCCTCGAGGGTCATCAGCCGCAACGCCCGGATGTCGATCGCGGATTCGGTCACCATCGCCTGCACCAGTTGGTGCTCGGCGAGCGGCCGGCCGTGCGAACGCCGGGACAGCGCCCGCTCGCAGAGCATGTCGAAGGCCCGCCGGCACTGGCCGATCCAGCGCATCGTGTGCTGGATCCGACCGCCGTTCAGCCGTTTCTGGGCCAGCACGAACGCGTCCCCCGGCGCACCGATCAGATTCTCGTGCGGCACCCGGCAACCCTCGAAGAGCAGTTCCGCGTGGCCGCCGAGATGGTGGGTCGCGGTGCCGTCGTAGGGGTGGTGCATGGTGTGCACGTCGCGCACCACGCGCATCCCGGGCGTCCCCCGCTCGACCACGAACATCGAGGCCCGCCGGTGGCGTTCGGCATCGGGATCGGTGACCGCGAAGACCAGCACGAAGTCGGCCCGGCGCGCGTTCGAGGCGAACCACTTGTGCCCGTCGATCACCCAGTCGGCGCCGTCGCGCACCGCCCGGGTCCGGATCCCGGTCGGATCGGAGCCGGCCGTGTGTGGTTCGGTCAACGAGAACGAACTGGTCAGCCGGCCGTCCAGAAGCGGCCACAACCAGCGCTCCTTCTGCGCCTTCGACGCGCCCACGGCGAGCAGTTCGCTGTTGCCCGAGTCGGGCGCCTGATTGCCGAAGACGGCCGGCGCGGACGGGGTGCGCCCCAGGATCTCGTGCATCAACGCGAGCCGGACCTGGCCGAACCCGCCGCCGCCCAGGGCCGGGTCCAGGTGCGCGGCCCAGAGCCCCCGATCCTTGACCGCCCGCCTCAGCGGCTCGGTGGCGGCGCGCCAGTTGTCCGCGCTCATCCGGTGTTTCACCAGGTCGAGCGGCTCGATCTCGTCGACCACCATCCGCCGGATCCACGCCAGTTCGGCGGCGACCTCCGGATCGGTACTGAAATCCCATGCCATGACGGGACGTTAACTCTGTTAATTAACAGAGTCAATCATCTTGATGGCGACACCGAACGCCCGCGGCCGCACCGCTCACTCCTCGTCCAGCGGCCCGCGCAGATCGGCCACCAACCGCTGCATACGATCGGCCAGGTCGTTCAGCTCCCGCGCCGACCACTCGGACAACTGCCGCGCCAACATCGCGTCGTTGGCGGCCACGAACAGCCGGTACGCCTCGTGCCCGCGCGCGGTCGCCTCCAGGAGCGCCACCCGACCGTCCTCGGGAGCGGTGACCCGAACCGTGTAGCCGCCCTCCTCGAGGATGCGGATCTGCCGACTCAACGCGGCCGGTTGGATGTCGGCCCGCTCCGCCAACTCCGTCGGCCGGATCGGCCCGAAGTCGATGATGCGATGCAACACGCCGATCGCGACCAGACTCAACGGCACTCCGGACCGCTCCATGTGCAGCGCGTCCAGCCGCCGACTGCTCATCAGCCTGCGGACCGAGCTGATCGCCTCGTTGATCCTGCGTCGGCTCGCCTCGTCGGTCATGGCGTCAGGGTACGGGGGCCGGCGGGCTTCGCGGTCGCCGGCCGGCGGCCGCCCGCCGCCCACTCCTTCGAGCCAATCGACCCCGTACCCCTGTCCCCACCGACGTTCGTCCCCAAGACTGATCTTCGTGCATGCCGAGGTGGTCGTCGAAGGCCCGAAAAACGATTCCGCAGACCGCGCGTTCGCGCTCGCCACACCCGAGGCCGGGGTCGTGGTGGCCGCCGTGTCGACCGAGCCGGTGGGCGGGTGCGGGCACGGCATGGGGTGGTTCCTGCGGCGGCTGGGGGTGCACCTGCTCGCCCGGTTGACCGATCGGCCGGAGCGCGGCATCGCCGACTGTCTGGCCGACACGATCGCCGAGACCGCGGCGCTGCACGGTGCCCGCTGCGATCTCGGACACGAGGCCACCCCGGCCGCCTCGGTGGTCGCCTGTCGGTTGCTGGCACGCGAGTTGCAATACCTGGTGCTCGGCCCCGGCGTGGTCCACCTGCACCACGACCGGGGCCCGAGCAGCCGGATGACCGGCCCCGACGGCCCGTTGGCCGCCGCCCGGGCCCGTCCGGGCATCGCCGCCTACGCCGGCGTCGGCTCCGCCCGGCTGTACAGCCTCAGCGGCGCCTCCCTGGCCGCCGACGGCACCGACCGACCGCCGGCCGGGATCACCCTGACCTTCGGCACACCCGCGCCGACCACGCGATAGGGCGGGTGCGAGCCCCGGGCGACCCGCTACCCCGCGGCGGGCAGCCGGTACTCCCGCGCCGCCGGCACCTCGTAGGCGTCCTTGGCCACCACCAGGTTGCCCGGCGCGGCCTTGCTCGGCTTGAGGATGTACGACTTGTAGGTGGCCGGCCTGGTCACGTCGGAGAAGTCCTCGGGCGTGCCGAGGCCGGTGTCCATCTGCTTCTGCTGCCGGTGCGCGGCGATGATCCCGGCGTGCGACAGGTCCTTCGCCGCGCAGGCCGCCTTCAGGTCCTCGCCGAAGATCTTCATCGCGTTGTACCCGGAGATCACCCCCTGGTCCAGGGTCCCGTCCGGATACTTGGCCTTGTAGTCGGCGGCGAGCTTCTTCACCGCCGGGATGTCCGCGCCGATCGCCGGCGCCGCGCTCACCACGTACAGCAGTTGCTCCAGCGCCCCGGCCGCGGCGCTCGCCATCACCTGCGGGTGGAAGCCCGGCGCGCTGGTGAGCACCGGCACCCGCAGCCCGGCGACCGCGCCGAAGCCGACCAGGGTCGCGGTCTGCGTCGGCCCGGCGCTGATCAGGATCGCCTTGACACCCGCGCCGCGCAGGGCGGCGATCTGCGCGGTGAGGTCGGTGTCGGTGGCCTTGATCTTCTGCTCGACGATCTGCGCGCCGAGCTTCCCGGCCGCGAACTTCGCCCCCGCGAGCGCGTTCTCGCCGTATTCGCCCTCGAAGTAGACGTGCCCGACCTTGTCCCCGGACTTGAGCTGCGCCGCCTGGGCCAGGAAGTCCATCCCGTTGATCATGTCGATGTCGTAGGTGGTGCCGACGATCTGGATCTCCGGCCGGTTCAGCAGGGTCGCCGGCCAGGCCTGCGGGAAGGTCAGGATCCGGTCCTGCTTCAGGCTGTCCTGCAACGCGGTGACCACGGCCGAGCCGATCACCTGCGGGAAGCCCGCCACGCCACCCTTGATCTCGGTGTAGGCGGCCACCGCCTTCTGCACGTCGTAGCCGTGGTCGCGCACGGTGATCGCCAGCTTGCGTCCGCAGATCCCGCCCTGCGCGTTGATCTCGTCCACGTACAACTGCTGGGCGTTGACGATGCTCTTGCCCAACGGCGCGTACGGGCCGGACAGATCGGTCAGCGCGCCGAGCGTGATCGTCGTATCGGTGACCCCGGGGCCGGACTTCACCCCACCCGACCGCTTGTCCTTCTCGTCGTCGTCGCCCTTGGTGCTGCACGCCGTCGCCGCCAGCACGAGCGCCGCGAGCGCCGCCCCCACGCGCACGCCATTCCGAAGCCTCACGGTGCTACTCCTTGGAGCCGATACGGATGGAGCCCTGGGTACGTCCGAGTCGTCCGAGTCCTTGGCCGCGTCCGCCGGGGCCGCCGCCCGGTCGACCGCGCAGCAGGCCGACCAGGCCGCCCGGGGCGAACAGCAGGACCAGCACGATCGCCGCGCCGTACAGGTAGCGCGCGGCCTCGCCCGGTCCCACCCCCGACTCCGGGCTGCCGGGCGCCACCACGAGCGGCAGCGTGTCCGCGTACTTGCTCAGCACCTGCGGCAACATCGTCACGAACGCCGCGCCCACCACGGCGCCGGTGACCGAACCGAGGCCGCCGATCACGATCATCGCGAGGTAGTCGATGGACAGCGCGAGGCCGAAGTAGTCCGGCACCACCCGGTTGAAGATCAGCGCGATCAGCGCGCCCGCGAGACCCGCGTACATCGACGACACCACGAACGCGGCGGAGCGGTACCGGGCCGGCGCGACCCCCATCACGGCAGCCGCGATCTCGCTGTCCCGTACCGCGCCCAGCGCCCGTCCGGGCCGCCCGCGCAACAGGTTGCGCGCGGTCAGCGCGGCGACCAGGACCAGGATCAGCGCGAAGTACCACAACCGTTCGAGCCGACCGAACGGGATGCCGAGCACCTCCAGGCCGTCCGGCCGGCCGTCGGTGAGGGTGAGGTCGCCGACCCCCATCGAGGGCACCGAACGCCCGTTGAAGCCGCCGGTCACCGACGCCGCGTTGAGCATGACGTGGTGTCCGATGAACACCAGGGCCAGCGTGGCGACGCCGAGGTACATCCCGCGCAGGCGCCCGGAGATCGGACTGAACAGACCGCCGACCACACCGGTCAGCAGCACCGCGAGGACCAGCGCGAGCAGCGGCGGCAGGCCCGCGCCGCTCAGCCGGCGCACCCCCACCCGACCCGAGTCGCCCGCGAGCCACACGTAGCCGTAGGCGCCGAAGGCCAGGAAGAAGGCGTGCCCGAGGGAGAGTTGGCCGGTGGTGCCGGACAGCAGGTTGAGCCCGATCGCGCCGATCGCGGCGGCCATCGCGAACAGGCCGGTCTGCAACCAGAACGCGGTCACGTAGAACGGCAGCACGAGCAGTACGCCGACGACCACGACCACCGCGCCGGGCCCCGCCCACCGGCGCGGCCCCGGCCGGGCCGGCGCGGCGTGCCGGACCGGAATCGATTCTGCGGCCCGGCTCACCGGCGCGGACGGGCGGTCAGACACGGGCACGCTCCCTCGAGCCGAGCAGGCCGGTCGGCCGCCAGATCAACACGAGCAACATCACGACGTAGGGGGCGACATCGCCGAGGTTGGCGCCGAGCCAGCTCAGATCGCTCTGGTAGCCCGCCGTCAGCGCCGAGGTGAGCCCCACCAGCAGGCTGCCGAGCAGGGCCCCGGCGGCCGAGTCCATGCCGCCCAGGATCGCCGCCGGGAACGCGGCGAGCGCGATCTGCCCGGTGGACCGGTCCAGGCCCGCGGACGGGAACGCGGCCAGGAACACCGCCGCGACCGCGGCCAGCGCGCCCGCCACGCACCAGGCGATCAACTGCACCCGCCCGAGCCGCACCCCCATCAGCGCCGCCGCCTCCCGGTCCTCGGCCGCCGCGCGCATCGACAGACCCCAGGCGGTGAAGCGGAACGCCGCGAAGAACGTGCCGATCAGCACCACGGCCACCACGACGCAGGCGATCCGGGCGTCGGCGATGTGCACGCCGTTCCAGTCCCGCACACCCGCCCGCCACGGATCGCCCAGGCTCAGCACGTCGGAGCCGATCCGGCGGGTGAGTTCGGTGGTCAGCAGGATGTCCACGCCGATGGTGAGGATGGTCAGGGTGTGCACCTCGGTGCGTCCCAGGCCGCGGATGAACACCATCTCGACCAGGCCCGCCACCGCGGCCGTCACCACCACCGCCACCAGCAGCGCGAGGGTGAAGCCGAGGTCGTCGTGCAGCTTGGCCACGGTGAACCCGCCGAGCAGCAGCAGCGACGCGTGCGCGAAGTTGATCACGCCCGACGCCTTGAAGATCACCACGAAGCCGAGCGCGATCAGCGCGTAGACCGATCCGAGCGCGAGGCCGTTGAGGACGATCTCGGCGAGTTTGGTCATCGGGACTCCTCGTGACTCTCGCTCCGGTCGCCGTGGCCGCTCGGGTCGTGCCGCCCGCCCGCTTCGCCCTCGTCGCCCTCGTCCCCAGTGCCGAGGTAGGCGCGGATCACCGCGGGGTCGCGCCGCACCTCGGCCGGTGTACCGCTCGCGATCCGCCGGCCGAAGTCGAGCACGGTCACCGCGTCGGCGATCCGCATCACCAGCCCCATGTCGTGCTCGACCAGCACGATCGAGATGCCGAGCGAGGCCCGGATCGAGGCGATCGCGTCCGAGGTCCGCGCCCGCTCCTCGGCGTTCATCCCGGCCACCGGTTCGTCGAGCAGCAACACCCTGGGTTCCATGCACAACGCGCGGGCCATCTCCACCCGCTTGCGCATGCCGTACGGCAGCAGCGCGACGGGCGTGTCGAAGACCGCGCCCAGGTGCATGAACTCGGCGATCTCCCGGGCCCGTTCGCGATGCCGGCGCTGCTCGCGGACCACCCTCGGCAGACGCAGCGCGGTGGCCGCGAAGCCGGAGCGGGTCAGGACGTGCCGGCCGAGCATCAGATTGTCCGCGACGGTGCCCCGGGTGAGCACGATGTTCTGGAACGTACGGGCCAGTCCGAGGCCGGCGATCCGATGCGGGGGCAGCCGGGTCAGGTCGTGCGCGCCGAGCCGCACGCTGCCGCGCTCGGCCCGGTACACGCCGGAAAGCACGTTGAAGCAGGTCGACTTGCCCGCGCCGTTCGGGCCGATGACCGCGTGGATGGTGCCCGGCGCGACGGTGAAGCCGACCGCGTCCAGCGCGAGCAGGCCGGCGAAGCGTACGGTGACCGCGCGCAGCGTCAGCTCGGGCACGTCCGATGCCGCCGCGCCGCTCATCCGGTCCACCGTCCGAGCGCCCGGCGCGGGGCGGTCCGCACCGGCGCGGGCGTGCCCTCCGATTCGACCGGCTCGCCCAGGTACAACCGGCGCACCTCGTCGGTGCGGGCCAGATCGGCCGAGGCACCGGCCAGCCGCACCTCGCCGACGTCGAGCACGTACGCCTTCTCGGCCAGGTCGAGGGCGATCGTCGCGTTCTGCTCGACCAGCAGCACGGCCGTACCCCGGGCGGCGATCTCCCGGATCACCCCCGCGATCCGACCCACCATGCGCGGCGCGAGGCCGAGCGAGGGCTCGTCCAGCAGCAGCAGGCGCGGCGCGGCCATCAGCGCCCGACCGATCGCCAACATCTGCTGTTCGCCGCCGGAGAGCAGGCCGGCACGCTGCTCGCGCCGCTCGGCGAGGACCGGGAACAGGTCGAGCACCCGGTCGTGTTCGGCGCGGATCCCCGCCGCCCGCCCGCGCCGGCCCAGGGTGCCGGCGCGCAGGTTCTCGGCCACCGTGAGATGGGCGAACACCCGCCGCCCCTCCGGGACCTGCACCACCCCGGCGCGGACGATCGCGGCCGGGTCGCGGCCGCCGAGCCGGGCCCCGTCGTAGCGGATCGAGCCGCCGGCGATCGTGCCCCGATGCAGGGACAGCGTGCCCGATACGGCCCGCAGAAGGGTGCTCTTGCCCGCCCCGTTCGCGCCGAGCACGGCCACCACGCCGTTGCCGGGCACGTCGAGGGAGACGCCGCGCAGGGCCCGGACGGACCGGCCGTAGACGACCTCCAGGCCCTCCACGAGGAGCGCTCCCGGTTCCATCGCACCCCTCCCCCGCTGTTGGAGTGACCGCGATCACAGCACGGGGGGTGCACGGAGTCCAGATCCGCCCGCGAGGTCGGGGCAGCCGACCAACGCGGCGGCGTACGCCTTGTGCAGCGGCACAGCCCGCACCGCGCCGCACACGGTGCCCCGAACCCGTCCGGGCCCGCCCCGCTCAGGCGCTCAGTCGATGCGCGTCCAGGGCCAACGCCAACTCCACCAGGTCGCGCGGCAGGCCCAGTTCGCGCCCGGTCAGCTGCTCCATCCGACGCAGCCGGTTGAGCACCGTGTTGCGATGGCAGAACAACCGCCGGCCCGCGCGCACCGCCGAGCCGCCCGAGTCGAGCCAGGCCCCGAAGGTGCCCAGCAGCAGGTCCCGATCCACCACGTCCAGGGCCAGGATCGGCCCGAGCACCCGGGCCGCCAGATCCCGCGCCAGATCGGGCTGCGAGGCCACCAGGGCGGCGGGCAACCGCTCGTCCAGGCGCGCGCATTCGCCGTCGGCGGTACACGTGCGCAGCGCGATCTCGGCGAGCCGCCGGGCCCGGCCCAGCGCGACCAACCCGTCCACGATCGGGCTGATCCCGATCCGCGACCCCGCCACCGGGCCGAACGTTTCGGCAATCTCGTCCAACCCGGAGGTACCGAGCAGGACCACCGCGAACTCCCCCTCCGCGCGCGCCCGCCAGACCACCCGCACCCCGTTCGGCGCGGCCCGCCGGGGCGCGTCGTGCACGCCGGTGCCGGGCAGCGGATGGCGCACCGCGACCACGGCGTAGCGGCCCCGCTCGGGCAGATCCAACACCCCGGCCGCGGCGGCGAGATCCGCCTCCGGCGCCCGGCCGTCCAGGAGCGTGTCCAACAGGGCGTGCACCCGCTCGTCGTGACGGTTGGTCAGCTCCGTCTGGACCCGCCGATACTCGTCGGCGATCGCGCTCGCGTGCCGGTCGACGAAGTTCCACACATCGGTGGCCACGTGCACCAGCAGCCGTACCTCGTCCGGCTCCTGCTCCGCCGCGACCTCGACGAGCGTCTGCCACAACATCACCCCGCCGAGCCGGTAGGCGTGCAGCAGCGCCTCCAGCGGCACCCCCTGCTCGGCCCGCCGCCGGGCCAGTCGCCCCGACGCCCAGCGGCTGCCCTCCAGTTCGCGCGGCCAGACCGCGAGCGCGCCGACCGCGACCCGCAGTGCCTCGTGCGTGCTCTGCCACAACTCGTCCGGCGGGACACCGCCCGCCACATAGGCGGGTTCGAGCTCCTGCAACTCGGCCACGAGCCGATCGGTCAGCTCCGGCAACCGCCCCGGCAGGGCCCGTGCCGCCCGTCGTAGCAGCGCGCTGTGTTTCGGCCCGTCGGACCCCTCCGCATCGACCATGGAACCCCACCCCACAAGGTCAAGGACGCCGTCCGGGGCAACAGTGGCAGATCGGGACACCCGGCAGGCAGGGGACGAACGGGCCGCCGCCGAGCTGTGATGTGCCGGTGCCCGAAGGCTCGGCCGTTTCGGCCGAAGGCCGGGCCTCAGCCGTTCCAGGCGAAGCGCGGCGCGCGGCGCTCGGTGAAGGCGGCCAACCCCTCACGGACGTCGGCCGAGCCGCGCGACTCCCGCTCCCACCGCTCGCGCCAGGCCTCGACCGGGTCGCCGTCGACGCCCGGATCGGCGCCCGGCACGCCGGAAAGGTCCATCGCCAACAGGTCCTTGGCGGCGCGTACCGTCAGCTGCGAGCGCGAGGCGATCGTCCGGGCGAAGTCGTACACGCTCTTCTCCGCCTCCTCCGGCCCGAACACCCCGTCCACCAGGCCCACCCGCAGCGCGTGCGCCGCGTCGATCAGCTCGGCGGAGAACAACAGGTACTTGGCCGTGGACACGCCCACCAGCCGGGCCAGCCGCGCGGTCGACCCCGCGTCGTAGACGATGCCGAGCTTGGCGGGCGTCACCCCGAACCGGGCCGTGGTGTCCGCGAAGCGCAGGTCGCAGGCGGCGGCGAGCTGGCATCCGCCGCCCACGCACGGGCCCTGGACGAAGGCGATCGTCGGCTTCCCGAAGCCGGCCAGCGCCCGCTCGGCGGCCGAGTTCAGCGCGTGGTAGGCGTCCGCCGCCTCGGCCGTGGCGTAGTGCCCCCGCAGCTCGCGGATGTCGGCGCCCGCCGAGAACACCCCGCCGCTGCCGGTCAGCACCAGCACGCTCACCTCGGGATCGGCCGCGAGCGCGGCCAGGGTGCCCGGCAGCGCCGCCCACATCGCCGCGGTCAGCGCCCCGCGCGCGTGCGGGCGATCGATCCGCAGCGTGGCGATCGGCCCCTCCGCCTCGACCACGAGCCCGTCGACCCCGGTGTCCATGGTGCCCATCCCGCCGCCTCTCCCACGCCGACCCACGTCGCCGACCCACATCGCGAGGCCACGCTACGGTGCCGACCGATCCCGCCCGGTCACGCCCCCCCGCGTGCGCTCGTGCCCCGGATCCAGCGGCGGCCCCGCCATGTCGCAGCCGATCCGCGCGCACGGCGCGGCGCGCTCGCCCGGGACATCCGGCTCGGTCGCGGCCAGCGCCCCGCTCGGCACGGTGAACCAGGCCACCGCCGAGCCGACCACCAGCAACGCGGCGCAGATCCACAACGCGCGGTCGAAGCCGGTGTCCACCACGCCCGGGTCCCGATAGCCGTCACCGGACAACCCGACCAGCGCCGGCAGACCGGCCACCGCGAGCAACCCCGCCGCCCGGGCCGCCGCGTTGTTGACCCCGCTCGCGATGCCCGCCCGACCCACGTCCACCGAGGCCAGCACGGTCGCGGTCAGCGGCGCGACCAGGATCGCCAGGCCCAGACCGAACACCACCACCCCGGGCAGCACGTCGGTGGCATAGGACGAGTGCGGACCGACCCGCAGCAGCGTCAGCAACCCGCCCGCGCACACCAGCGGCCCCACGGACAACTGCCACCGCGGCCCGATCCGCCGGGCCAGATCCCCCGACCGGGCGGACAGGAACAACATCACCACGGTCACCGGCAACAGCGCCAGACCGGCCTCCTGCGCCGAGTAGCCCGCCACCGTCTGCAATTCGAGCACCAGGAGCAGCATGAACGCGCCCAGCGCGCCGTAGACGAACAGCGTCACCACGTTGACCGAGGTGAACAGCCGGATCCGGAAGATGTCCAGCGGCAGCATGGGCTCGCGCGTGCGCTTCTCCACGAGGACGAACGCCACCCCCGCCACCACCCCGGCCGCGGCCGCGAGCGCCGCCGAGGTCGGGTTGGTCTGCGCCTCCACCAGGGCCCACGTCACCCCGGCCAGGGCCAGCGCGGCGAGCGCCGCGCCGGTCACGTCGAACCGCCCGCGCGGCTTCGGGTCGAAGGTCTCCGGGACGCTGCGCAGCGCCACCACGATGGTCACCACCGCCAACGGCAGATTGATCAGGAAGACCCACCGCCAACTGACCGCGTCCACCAGCCAACCGCCCAGAAACGGCCCGATCGCGCTCGCGACGCCGCCGAGCCCCGACCAGGTGCCCACCGCCCGGGCCCGGTCGTCGGCGTGGAACGTGGCCTGGATGATCGCCAGCGAGCCGGGGGTCAGCAGCGCGCCGCCGATGCCCTGGAGCGCGCGGGCGGCGATCAGCGTCTCCACGTTCGGCGCGATCCCGCACAGCAGCGAGGCCAGCGCGAACCAGGCCACCCCGATCACGAACACCCGGCGCCGCCCGTAGCGGTCGCCGAGCGCGCCGCCGAGCAGGATCAGCCCGGCCAGGGTGAGGGTGTACGCGTTGACCGTCCACTGCAACGCCGCGAGCGAGGTGTCGAAGGACCGTCCGATGCTCGGCAGCGCCACGTTGACGACGGTCGAGTCGAGCATCGCCATGCCGGAACCGAGCACGGTGGCGAGCAGCACCCACCGACCGGCGGGAGTCTTGGCGCGGATGCCCCCGGAGGGGAGGGAGACGGACACCCGAGCATCATGCCCCTCGGGGGTCCGCCGAAAGCCGCCACGCGCGGGCCCTGGGCCGAACGGGCGATCGATCCCCGACCCGGCACCCGCGGACGGTACGAACTAGCGCGCTATCCGCGGCGCCGGGATCCCGCGCGGCGTTCCGCGCCGCAACTCACGATCCGGCCCGGGCAGTACCGCCATCGCGAAGATCATCAGCAGCACGGCGACCACGGCGTCCATCCAGTAGTGGTTCGCGGTCACCACCACCACGAGCAGCGTGATCGCCGGATGCAGCCACATCGCCCAGCTCGCGACCTTGCGACCGGTGCCGGCCGCGCGCCAGACCGAGGCCACTCCGAGCGCGACCACCACCGCCCAGCCCACGTGCAGCGACGGCATCGCGGCGAACTGGTTGGCGATCTTGGCACCGGCGCCGGCGTACGGCGAGTCGCCCGCGTCCATCCCCGTGTCGGTGAAGCCCGGCATCTTCCGCGGCGGCGCCAGCGGCACCAGGATGTGGATGATCAGCGCGGCACCGGTCATCATCGCCAGGATGTTGCGCACCCACTTGTAGTGCTCGCGATGGCGGATCCACAACCACAGCAGGAACCCGACGGTCGCCGGGAAGTGCACGTAGGCGTAGTACTTGTTGCAGAACGTGATGGCCGCGTGCGACTGCATGAACCAGTGCTGGATGGACGCCTCGTCCGGCAGCCGCAGGTCCTGCTGCATGGTCAGCAGCTGCTTCGCGTTCGAGAAGGCGGTGGACGTCTCGCCCGAGGCCAGCCCGCGACCGAGCTTGTACACCCCGAACAGCAGCGCGACCAGAAGCAGCTCGCGACCCGCGTCCTTGATCGTGCGCATCCTGCGGGCCTTGGCCGCGGCCGCCCGGTCCGGCGCGCTCGCCGCCCCGCCGGCCTTCGTCACCGACCCCGCCTGCGTGGTCGGCGGCGACTGCTCGCGCCCCTCGACCTCGTGGGAGGGATCCTCCGTGACGTTGCCCTTCACCACGTCCCCCATGCTGTCGGTTGAGCCGTCGGTCGGCCGATTCGATCGGATCCGTCACCACCCGGGTCGTGGACCACTCCCCGGATCCGCGCGGCGGATCGAGGGGTGCGTTGTCCGGCGGCAACGCTTCAGCCAGGGTAGACGGACCAGGTTAGACGGATCCTCCCCCTGAAGTACCAATCGGGGCCGGCTCGCAAGGGGTACCTCGGTCCCATGTCCCGGCCCGTTCTCCTCTGGACGTCGTAGGGGGCCTCCCCGGTTCGGGCGAGCCTGGCCAACTCGCGCACGCCGCCCGCCGACGGTACGTAGGCTGCGGGTATGACCGACGCGACGGGGGAAAAACGGCTCGTACTCGTGGTCGAGGACGAGCCCATGATCGCCGACGCGGTGGCCGCCCGGCTCCGGGCGGAGGGCTTCGGGGCGATCACCGCGCCCGACGGCCCCTCGGCGCTGACCACGGCCGCCGGCACCCGCCCGGATCTGGTCGTGCTCGACGTGATGTTGCCCGGCCTCGACGGGCTGGAGGTGTGTCGTCGGCTCCAGGCGCTGCACCCGGGGCTGCCGGTGCTCATGCTCACCGCACGTGACGACGAGACCGATCTGCTCGTCGGCCTGGCGGTGGGCGCCGACGACTACATGACCAAACCGTTCTCGATGCGCGAACTGGTGGCCCGGGTGCACGTGCTGCTGCGCCGACTGGAGCGGGCCGAGGCGGCGGCCCGGGCGGTATCCCCCGAGGCCGCGCTCCAGTTGGGCGTGTTGCGGATCGACCGCACCCAGCGCCGGGTCCGGCTCGGCGTCGACGAGGTGCACCTGACCCCGACCGAGTTCGACCTGCTGGTCTGCCTCGCCTCGCGACCGCGCGCGGTGCTCTCGCGCGAGCAGTTGCTGGCCGAGGTGTGGGACTGGGTGGACGCGTCCGGGACGCGCACAGTGGACAGCCATGTGAAGGCGTTGCGCCGTAAACTCGGCGCCGAGTGGATCCGCACCGTCCACGGTGTGGGCTACGCGCTGGAGGCACCGTCCTGAACACCGCCGACCTCCGCCCTTCGCGGCCGCGCCGACTGCGGCTCGGCCGCGGCAACCTGCGGCCGCTGGATCGACTGCGCTCGATCAAGGCCAAGCTGGGCGTGCTGGTGATCGCGTCCGTCTTCGTCTCGACGCTGCTGATCATCCTGGGGCTGCGGGCCGAGGTGCGGTTTCGGTACATGCTCGTGTTCACCTCGCTGGCCTGCCTGGCGGTCACCCTCGTGCTCGCGCACGGGATGACCTCGCCGCTGCGCGAAATGACCGCCGCCGCGCAGGCGATGGCGCGCGGCGACTACTCGCGCCGGGTGCGCGCCACCTCGCGCGACGAGGTGGGCCGCCTCGCCGGCGCGTTCAACCACATGGCGGCCGACCTGGAGGCGGTGGACCGACACCGCCGCGAGTTGGTCGCCAACGTCTCGCACGAGTTGCGCACGCCCATCTCCGCCCTGCACGCCGTGCTGGAGAACCTCGTCGACGGCGTGCAGAAACCCGATCCCGACACGCTGGGCCTCGCGCTCACCCAGACCGCGCGACTGGGCCGACTCGTGTCACAACTTCTCGACCTTTCCCGACTGGATTCGGGGGCGGTGCCGCTGCAGGCGCGCGAATTCGCCGTACGGCCCTTCCTGGTCGCGCTCACCCAGGAGACCGGGGCCCTGGGCGGCGACGTTCGCTTCGAGGTCGACGTACAGCCGGCGGAGCTGACCGCACGGGCCGACCCCGAGCGGCTGCATCAGGTTGTTACCAATCTGGTGGCCAACGCCTGCCGGCACAGCCCGTTCGGTGGCACGGTGAGTCTGCACGCACGACGCGACGACGGCATCGGCAGCCTGCGCCTGGAAGTCCTGGACGAGGGTCCGGGAATTCCGTCCGCCGAGCGCGGCCGGGTCTTCGAACGTTTCACCCGTGGCGGCGGAAGTTCGTCCACCGACGGGGGAACCGGACTCGGGCTCGCGATCGCCCGCTGGGCCGTGGATCTGCATGGGGGTGATATTTCCGTAGCCGAATCGAGCCATGGGTGCCGAATCCGAGTGCTCCTGCCCGGTGACCCGACGTAATCGGGTGATCGGCCACTTACTGCACGGGACGATCCCGACATGACGTTCCGTGACCACCAATACGGCGGGAAGCAACAAACGCGACTAAACAGTCAACCGTTTGTGATCTACGCGACGCGGAGGCCGAGGGGCCTGCGCGACACCGGTCAAAGGGCGTAGCCTTGTTTCCCGCTGTCCACCACCCCAGGAAGCGGAAGAGGGCGGTTGCCGCCGTGTCGTCACAGTCCCCTAGCAACCCGATGGCCAGCTTCGGCCCCAACGAGTGGCTCGTCGACGAGATTTACCAGCAATATTTGCAAGATCCCAACTCGGTGGATCGTGCTTGGTGGGACTTCTTCGCCGATTACAAGCCCAGCGAGCCGTCGACGCCGTCGACGTCCGCCGGGCAAGCCACCGTGGTAAGCCCGAGCGGCCCCACACCAGTGAGCGGTACCACGAACAACTCTGGAAGCATCCCCGCGCCGAGTACGGCGCAACCCCCGGTGTCGGCGACGATTTCGTCGACCGCGGCGGGGACGACGACTCCGGCCCCGGCCCCGAGCCACCCGATGATGACGACCGGTGTACAGGACGCGGCCCCGTCGCCGACGCCGATCCCGGCCGGCACTCCGGCCCCGCCCGCGCCCGTGACGGCCGCCCCCGCGGCGCCGGCCAAGCCGCCGGCCGCCAAGGCGCCCGCCGCGCCGAAGCCGCCCGCCGCGTCCCCCGAGGCCGTCCAGCTCAAGGGCCCGGCGGCACGTGTCGCGATCAACATGGACTCGTCGCTCACGATTCCCACCGCGACCAGCGTGCGGGCCGTACCGGCCAAGCTGTTGATCGACAACCGGATCGTGATCAACAACCACCTCAAGCGTGCTCGCGGCGGCAAGGTCTCGTTCACCCACCTCATCGGCTACGCGCTGGTCCAGGCGGCGAAGTCGATGCCGTCGATGAACCACGCGTACGAGGAGCGTGACGGCAAGCCGTTCCTGGTCAAGCCGGCCCACGTCAACCTCGGTCTCGCGATCGACCTGACGAAGGCCAACGGTGACCGCCAGCTCGTGGTGGCGGCCATCAAGAAGGCCGACGAGATGGACTTCTTCGCCTTCTGGCAGGCGTACGAGGACATCGTCCGGCGGGCCCGGTCGAACAAGCTCACGGTGGACGACTTCGCCGGGGTGACGATCTCGCTGACCAACCCGGGCGGCATCGGCACCGTGCACTCGGTGCCGCGCCTGATGCCCGGTCAGGGCACGATCGTCGGCGTGGGCGCGATGGACTACCCGGCGGAGTTCGCGGGGGCGTCCGCGGACACCCTCTCCCGTCTCGCGGTCAGCAAGACACTCACGCTGACCAGCACCTACGACCACCGCATCATCCAGGGCGCCCAGTCGGGCGAGTTCCTGCGTCGGATGAACCAGCTGCTGCTCGGCGAGGACTGCTTCTTCGAGGAGATCTTCCGTTCGCTGCGCATCCCGTACGAACCCGTGCGCTGGGTGCAGGACATCTCCGCGACACACGAGGACGACGTCAACAAGACGGCACGTGTGCAGGAACTGATCCACTCCTACCGGGTCCGCGGTCACCTGATGGCCGACACCGACCCGCTGGAATACAAGCAGCGCCGGCACCCGGACCTCGACGTGGTCGAGCACGGGCTGACGTTGTGGGACCTGGAGCGCGAGTTCGCGGTCGGCGGCTTCGCGGGGCAGTCGCTGATGACGCTGCGCGACGTGCTGGGCGTGCTGCGGGACACCTACTGCCGCACCGTCGGCATCGAATACATGCACATCCAGGACCCGGACCAGCGCCGCTGGATCCAGGAGCGGGTGGAGGTGCCGCACGCCAAGCCGGACCGCGAGGACCAGCTGCGCATCCTGCGCCGGCTGAACGCGGCGGAGGCGTTCGAGACCTTCCTGGCCACCAAGTACGTCGGCCAGAAGCGCTTCTCCCTGGAGGGCGGCGAGACCACCATCCCGCTGCTCGACGCGATCATCTCGGCGGCGGCCGAGGACGGTCTGGACGAGGTCGCGATCGGCATGGCGCACCGCGGCCGGCTGAACGTGCTGACCAACATCGTCGGCAAGTCCTACGCGCAGGTCTTCCGCGAGTTCGAGGGCAACATCGACCCCAAGTCGATGCACGGTTCGGGCGACGTGAAGTACCACCTCGGCGCCGAGGGCACGTTCTCCTCCGAGGACGGCGCCCAGGTCAAGGTCTCCCTGGTGGCGAACCCCTCGCACCTGGAGGCGGTCGACCCGGTCCTGGAGGGCGTCGTGCGCGCCAAGCAGGACATCATCGACATGGAGGGCGCCGACTTCCCGGTCCTGCCGCTCCTGCTGCACGGCGACGCCGCGTTCGCGGGTCAGGGCGTGGTCGCCGAGACGCTCAACATGTCGCAGCTGCGCGGCTACCGCACCGGCGGCACGATCCACGTGGTGATCAACAACCAGGTCGGCTTCACCGCCTCCCCGGCCGCGTCCCGCTCGTCCATCTACGCGACCGACGTCGCGCGGATGATCGAGGCGCCGATCTTCCACGTCAACGGTGACGACCCCGAGCAGTGCGTGCGGATCGCGCAACTCGCGTTCGAGTACCGGCAGACGTTCCACAAGGACGTGGTGATCGACCTCATCTGCTACCGGCGCCGGGGTCACAACGAGGCCGACAACCCGTCGTTCACCCAGCCGCTGATGTACGACCTGATCGACAAGAAGCGTTCGGTGCGCAAGCTCTACACCGAGGCCCTGATCGGTCGTGGCGACATCACGGTGGAGGAGGCCGAGCAGGCGCTCAAGGACTACCAGGACCAGCTGGAGAAGGTCTTCTCCGAGGTCCGGCAGGCCACCGCGCCGCAGGCCCCGCAGGCGGCCCCGGCCGCCCCCGCGGCCGACATCGCCTTCCCGCGGATCGACCCGACCGGCATCGCGCACGAGACGGTCAAGCGGATCGTCGAGTCGCAGGTCTCGCTGCCCGAGGACTTCGCCGTACACCCGCGCCTGCAGCCGCAGTTGCAGCGTCGGGCGGCGATGGTCGAGGACGGCACGATCGACTGGGCGATGGGCGAGACGCTGGCGTTCGGTTCGCTCCTGATGGAGGGTCGCCCGGTGCGCCTCGCCGGTCAGGACAGTCGGCGCGGCACCTTCGGCCAGCGGCACTCGGTCTTGGTGGACCGCACCTCGGGCGCCGAGTACACCCCGCTCGCGCACCTGTCCGAGGACCAGGCCAAGTTCACCGTGTACGACTCGCTGCTCAGCGAGTTCGCCGCGATGGGCTTCGAGTACGGCTACTCGCTGGCCCGGCCGCAGTCGCTGGTGTTGTGGGAGGCGCAGTTCGGCGACTTCGCCAACGGCGCGCAGTCGATCATGGACGAGTTCATCTCCTCCGCCGAGCAGAAGTGGCACCAGCACTCCGGTGTGGTCCTGCTGCTTCCGCACGGCTACGAGGGCCAGGGCCCGGACCACTCGTCCGCGCGCATCGAGCGCTACCTGCAGATGTGCGCGCAGAACAACATGACGGTGGCCGCGCCGACCCTGCCGAGCAACTACTTCCACCTGTTGCGCTGGCAGGCGCTCAACCCGCACCACAAGCCGCTCGTGGTGTTCACCCCGAAGTCGATGCTGCGGCTGAAGGCCGCCGCGTCGAAGATCGAGGAGTTCACCACCGGGCAGTTCCGGCCGGTGATCGGGGACACCACGGTGGACCCGGCCAAGGTCAAGCGCGTGGTCATGTCCTCCGGCAAGTTCCACTACGACCTGGCCGCGGGCCGGGCCAAGGCGGGCCGCGACGACGTCGCGCTGGTCCGCGTGGAGCGGCTCTACCCGCTGCCGGTGGCCGAGCTCAAGGCCGAGTTGGAGCGCTACGGCCTCGACCGCTACGGCAAGGACCTGGAACTGGTCTGGGCCCAGGAGGAGCCGACCAACCAGGGCGCGTGGCCGTTCATCGCGCTCAACCTGGTCGAGTACGGCCTCCCGGCGCCGCGGCGGATCGCGCGTCCGTCGTCCTCGTCGCCGGCGGTCGGTTCGGCCAAGCGGCACGAGGCCGAGCAGCAGGGTCTGGTCGAGGAAGCGATGAGCTGATCCACGGCTCGCAGGTCGATTCACCGGCTCCGCCCCGGCGCACGTACGATGCGCGCCGGGGCGGAGCCGCGTTCGGCGGTGGATCCCACACACATACCGGAGTCGGAGAGCATGTACTTCACGGACCGTGGCATCGAGGAGCTGGAGAAGCGGCGCGGCGAGGAGGAGGTGTCCCTGGCCTGGCTCGCCGAGCAGCTGCGCACGTTCGTGGACCTCAACCCCGAGTTCGAGACGCCCGTCGAGCGGCTGGCGACCTGGCTGGCGCGGCTGGACGACGAGGACGACGACGAGTAGCGCTCAGGTCCCGGCGTCGGCGCGGCGCAGGGCGCGGGTGTGCCACACGGCCCAGCCGAGGGCGTAGCACACCATTCCGACGGCGAGGCCGCGGCCGAATCCGGTCGCGGCGTCGAAGCCGAGCACCTCGAAGGCCGGCACCCGCCCGTCGGGGAACGGCAGCAGCGCCCTGGCCGCCCCGATCGCGCCGACGAGCACCAGGGCGCCCAGCACCGCCCAGCGCCCCGCCACGGGCATGCGCAGGCCCGTGACGGGGCGTTGCGGCAGTCGGCCGATCCAGCGCCACGTCCACACCGAGCAGGCGACGAGTCCGACCACGGTGCTGATGTGCTGGAGCAGCACGTAGCCCGGCCGCAGGCCCAGGAACTCCCGGCGCAGCTCGGGCAGTACGTGTGCCACCCCGGGGTCGTCGTGGTGCGTCCAGGCGTCCCAGGCGAGGTGTGAGAGGCCGCCCAGGGCGGCGGAGACCACGAACCACGCGCACACCACGAGCATTTCCCGCAGGAACGGCCGTCGGGCCCGCGCGGCGACGTACAGCCGGCTCGGCACGCGCGGGCGCAGCGGCTCCTCCAGCGCCCCCCGGATCCGATCCGGGAGCAGCACGAGCAGCGGCCGCGCGAGCAGGTGGAACGCGAGCACGAGCAGCGCGGTGAGCGCGATGTTCAGGCCCAGCACCCCGGGCCACAGCTCGTGGGTGGCCCGCCGGTCGGCGCGCATCGGCAGGAAGTCCAGGTTCACGAACAGGATCACGTCCGGGGCCATCGCGCCGAAGGCGAGCGCGGAGGCGATCAGCGGGCCGTGTCGACCTGCCCCGGCGCCGACCGTGGTGCCGGTGCGGGTCGCCCCCTGCAGCGGCAGCACCGCGGCGATGTGGCTGAGCGTGAATGGCATGCGTGGCGCCCCCGGGTGCGATGCGGGCCCCCGCGCGTACGGGCCGCGCGGCGGGCAAGGTCCGTCGGCATCCAAAAACGCCGGAAGCAGACCGGATGGTTCCCTTGACCTCCGGCACACGCGATATATCGTGAGTGGCAGAGCTTCGCGATATATCGCGTCCGGCGACATATCGCATCCGGCACACCGACCCCAAGGGGAGGGTCCATGTCCCGATGGATGATCGAGGGACCGCAAGACCTCACGCTCGACACCGTGCGGGTGCTGCGGGTGCGCACCATCGGCGGGTTGGTCGACGTCGTGGGCACCGACGGTCCGCCGCGCCTGGAGGTGCACGCCGTCGAGGGTCCGCCGCTGGAGGTGACCCACGACGAGGTGAGCGGCGAACTCGTCGTCTCCTACCCGGACCTGACGGCCAAGCACCTGATGGACCGGCTCCAGAGCGCCGGCAAACGCTCCGACCTGCGCGCGTTCATGGCCGACGGGCGCGCGCTCGGCCGGCGGCACGCCGAGGTCTCGCTGGCCGTGCCGTGGGACTGCACGGTCGAGATCGGCGTGGTGTCCGCGCACGCGACCGTGTCCGGGATGCACGGCACCACCACGGTGCGCAGCGTCGGCGGCGACCTGACCCTGGTCGGGCTGACCGGCACGGTCGACGCGAACACGATCTCCGGTTCGGTCGACGCCGAGTCGCTGGCCGGCGACCTCGGGGTGGTCACGGTGGCCGGCTCGCTCACCGTGATCGAGGGCACCGGCGGCCGGGTGCGGGCCAACTCGGTCTCCGGGTCGATGACCCTGGACCTGGACGAGGTCGGCCGCAGCCACGTGCAACTGACCACGGTATCCGGCGAGTTGACCGTGCGCCTGCCGCACCGCGGCGACATGCGCGTGGATGTGCGCACCGCGGCCGGCTCCGTCGACTCGGTCTTCGACGAGCTGACCACGAACGCCAAATTCGGCGCCAGCCACGTGACGGGCAAGATCGGCGAGGGCTCGGGGCGGCTGCGGATCAACTCGGTATCGGGCGACGTGACGCTGCTGCGCCGCGCGCCGGAGGGAAAGGTGAGCGCATGAACCCCGTCTTCGGCCACGGCCGGCTACGCCTCTACCTGCTCAAGCTGCTCGACGAGAGCCCCCGGCACGGCTACGAGGTCATCCGCCTGCTCCACGACCGCTTCCTGGGCCTCTACTCGCCCTCCGCGGGCACCGTCTACCCGCGCCTGGCCAAGCTGGAGCAGGAGGGCCTGGTCGAGCACGACGTGGAGGGCGGCCGGAAGGTCTACCGGATCACCGACGCCGGCCGCACCGAACTGGCGGCCCGCCAGGAGGAGTTGACCCAGTTGGAGGCACAGATCCGCGAGTCGGTGTACGAGCGCGCCCGGGAGATCCGGGACGAGGTGCGCACGTCGGCGCAAAGCCTGCGGGAGGAACTGGGCCGCGCGGCCCGCGAGGTCCGCGGGACCCCGCGCCCGGCCGTCGAGGAGGAGGAGCGCCCGGACACCGACGACTGGTCCGACCACAAGGCCGCCGGCCGCCGGTCCTGGGAGCCGATGTTCTCCCGGCGCATGGCCGACCTCGCCGAGGGCCTGGCCCACAACCTGGTCGACCTGGCCGCCAAGCCCGGCCTGTTCGACCTGGAACGCGAACTCCGCCGCCGCTTCGGCGGCGACCCGGAACCCACCTCGGCCCGCGCCCGAGCCAAGGACGCCTGGTCCAAGGAAACCGACCGCCCGGCCCGCACCCCGGAGTCCCTCGACCTGGAATCGATCATCGACTCCATCCGCGAGGAGGTCTCCCCCTGGGCCCACCGAGCCGGCGTAACCCAGGACCAACTCACCCAGGCCCGCGACATCGTCAAGACCGCGATCAACGACCTCAAATCCGTCTTCGCCCAGCAGCCCCCTCCTTCCGGGGGACGTGACGAGGACCACGGAGATTCCGGGTCTCGACCGCGGTAGGGGTGGGGGTGGGGTGCGGTGGCGGTGGCGATGCGCTGGCGGTGCGGCGGCGCGGACGCTGCCGCCAGCGCGCTGCTGCACCTGGATGCACGTCCGCTACGCGGCCGAAGGGTGGTGGGTGGGCGGCCGGCGTCGTGAGGTGGCGGCGCGAGGAGCGCCGCACGTCCGCTCCGCGACCGCGGTGACGGCGGCGCTACGCACCTGGACGCACGTCCGCTACGCGGCCGAAGGGTGACGGGTGGGCGGCCGGCATCGCGAGGCAGCACCGCCAGGAGGGCCGCACGTCCGCTCCGCGACCGCGGTGACGGCGGCGCTACGCACCTGGACGCACGTCCGCTACGCGGCCAGAGGGTGGTGGGTGGGCGGCCGGCATCGCGAGGTGGCAGCGCGAGAAGGAGCCGCCCGTCCGCTACGCGGCCGAGGGGTGGCCGGATTCCGATCTCGGCCGGCGGGTCGCACCCCGCTTCGGCGCGTCAGCGCCCACGAGCCGGGCCGCCCACGCGA
>NZ_BIFH01000017.1:209064-504692 GCF_003967355.1 Embleya hyalina
GAAGACGACCCCGACCCAGCCCCGAGACCTTCCCGCCACGACCCCGGCCCCCAGACCGCCACGCCACGACCCCGCCCCCGAGACCTCCCGCCACGCCCCGACACCGCCCCCAGACCTCCCTCACCACACCGCCCCCGAGACCTCGCCTCACACCACCGCCCCCAAGCCCCCAGCCACACCGCCCCCGAGATCTCCCCCCACACCACCGCCCCCAAGCCCCCAGCCACACCGCCCCCGAGATCTCCCCCCACACCACCGCCCCCAAGCCCCCAGCCACACCGCCCCGCCCCTACCCCCGCCGATGCAGCCGCGCCACCGACAACCGCCCCACCGCCAACACGCGCGTATTCACCGACTCGACCCGCCCCGTCCGTCCCACCACGACCTTCGGATACACCGGAGGAAGCACCACCGCGTCCCGTGCGACGATCTCCCCCGCCACCCGCGTGAGTCGCGCCCGTCGCGCGTTGTCCGGGGTCGCCGACGCCTCCTCGACGAGGCGATCCAGTTCGGGGTTCGCATACCCCGTGCTCTCGGCCCCGGTCGACACCGCCGGCGCCAACGCCGCGAAGCCCGTACGCCCCACCGCGTACCCCGACCCGCGCCGATCCACCAGTGCCGCGTCGAAGTCACCGACCCGTCGCCGCGCCGCCCACGTCGTCGCGTCCACCAGCTCGACCGCGACGGTGAACCCGACCCGGTTCCACCCCTCGGCCAACACCCTTGCCACGTCCGGGAGTTCCCCGGCCTCCCCGATCACCGCAAGCAGCGTGAACCGCACGCCGCCCGGTGGCAACGGCACCGGCGCCTCGCCCAGCATCGCGGTGACCCGCTCCGGCTCCACCGTCGGCCCCGCCGTCGCGCTCGGGCTCGGCTTCGGCGACGCGGTCGGGCTGACTCCCCGACCGTACGGGGTGTACTCCGGGTCCCAGCCCTCGTTGCCCGGCCCCAGCGGCCCCTGCCCGATCACCGCGTCGCCCCGGTACACGTCCCGCAGCACGCGGGTGCGATCCATCCCGAACCCCAGCGCCCGCCGCACCGCGACGTCGTCGAACGGCGGCCGGCGCAGGTTCGGCAGTACCACCAGGTCGGCCGGCCCGCTCGCGGTCTGCACGTAGGTGTCGTCCGCCTTGCGCAGCCGCCGCACCTGATCGGGCGTCGGGTGCGGGTACACCGCGAGCCGGTGCGCCTTCAGATCGGCCACCGGATCGGCCGAGGCGCGGAACTCCAACGCGTCCGCCGGTGCGGCCTTGTCCCGATGGCCCGCCTCCCGGCACAGCACGACCGCGCCCCCGTCCGCGCTCGCCAACCGGAACGGCCCGGTGCCCACCAGCGCCCGAGGGTCCCCCAGGCTCGCCTGATGCGGGATCGGCAGACAGGCCAGGAACGCCCGGAGCGCCCCGAACGCACGCGGCAGCTCGATCCGTACCGTCCGCGTGTCCGGGGCCTCGATCGCGCCGAACCGCCCCGCCAGCCACGGCGCCCAGTCCCCCGCCGTCGCCGGGTCGTTCACCCGACGCAGACACGCCACCACATGCTCGGCGGTGAACGGA
The DNA here is from genome assembly GCF_003967355.1 of Embleya hyalina. Classification (GTDB taxonomy): domain Bacteria; phylum Actinomycetota; class Actinomycetes; order Streptomycetales; family Streptomycetaceae; genus Embleya; species Embleya hyalina. The sequence continues at coordinate 210,618 of NZ_BIFH01000017.1, forward strand.
TCCCCGTTGTGGAAGCGGGCGTCCGTCCGCAGCCGCACGGTCCAGCTCAGCCCGTTCGGCGCGATCAGCGGATCGGCCGCGGCCAGCACCGGCCCGATCGTGGTGTCGTCCCGGTAGGTGTACAGCGCCTCGACCACCGGGTCGGCGATCCACCGGGTCGCCTCGGCGGTCGAGTGCACCGGATTGAGCACGTCGGGCAGCCGGGGCAGGCCCACCACGAGCGTGCCCCCCGACCGCGACTCGCGCCCGCCGCAGGCGGCGAGCAGGCCCGCGGACACCGCGGCCACCCCCGTACCGGCCCCCAGGGCAAGCACACGGCGACGGGACAAGGGCATCCGACGGTCCTTCCGAAACAACCCACGCGACCGACAACCGGGACCCGACAACCGGAAACCGACGGTCGAATCAACCAGGGCAAGCGGGTCACAAATGTCAAAAAGGTCAGACCAAAAAGGTCAGACAGTGAAAACGATCTTCCCGAACACGTCACCCTCCGCCAACCGCCGGAACCCCTCGACCGCCTCGCCCAACGGCAGCACCGAATCGATCAGCGGCCGCACCCCACCATGCGCGCACAGCCGAAGCAGCCCCGCGAGTTCGTCCCTGTCGCCCATCGTCGAGCCGACCACGCGCAGTTCGTTGAAGAAGATCCGGGTCAATTCGGCGGCCGGCGGCCGATCGCCCGAGGTGGCCCCCGAGATCACGATCGTGCCGCCAGGCTTCAGGCTCTTGATCGAGTGCGACCAGGTGGCCGCGCCGACCGTCTCCATCACCGCGTCCACCCGCTCGGGCAAGCGCGCGCCCGAGGCGAACGCCGCGTCGGCGCCGAGTTCCACCGCCCGCGCGCCCTTGGCCTCGTCCCGGCTGGTCACCCACACGCGGTACCCGGCCGCCTTCCCGAGCACGACCAGCGCGGTGGCCACCCCGCCGCCGGCGCCCTGGACCAGGATCGTGCCGCCCGGCCGCACGCCCGAGTTGGTGAACAACATCCGATACGCCGTCAGCCACGCCGTCGGCAGGCAGCACGCCTGCTCGAAGCTCAGCTCGGCGGGCTTGGGCAGCAGGTTCCAGCGCGGTACGGCGACCTTCTCGGCGAAGGTGCCGTCGTAGCGTTCGGTCAGGATCGACCGGGGCTCGTCGGTCCCGAGCCCGCCGATCACCGAGTGCACGACGACCTCGTTGCCGTCCTCGTCGATCCCGGCCGCGTCACAGCCCAGGATCATCGGCAACTGCTTCTCGGAGATGCCCACACCCTTGAGCGACCACAGGTCGTGGTGGTTCAGCGAGGCGGCCTTGACCGTGACGGTCGTCCATCCCGGCGGCAGTGCCCCGTCCGCGCCGGGCTCGGGTCGTTCCCCGAGCCGGAGACCGGACAGCGGGTCCTGGGCATCGATGCGCACGGCACTCACGGCAAACATGCAGGCACCCTACTGACGCCGGCGACGAGCCGAGGGGCCCACCCGCCCGGGTGGGCCCCTCGGCTCTCGGCGGCCGTGGCCGCGCGTCGATCGTCGAACGGTCGGCGAGGAGCCGTCGGACGATCGGCGATCCACGGACCGCGGCTCAGACGCGCGCCACGCCGTCCCGGCGCGCGGCCTCGGCCACCGCCTTGGTCACCGCCGGCGCGACCCGCTCGTCGAACGGCGACGGAATCACCCGGTCGGGCGCCAGCTCGTCGGCGACGACCGCGGCCAGCGCCTCGGCGGCGGCCACCTTCATCCCCTCGGTGATCCGCTTGGCGCGCACCGACAGGGCACCGGCGAACACACCCGGGAAGGCCAGCACGTTGTTGATCTGGTTCGGGTAGTCGCTGCGCCCGGTGGCGACCACGGCCGCGTACTTGTGCGCGACGTCCGGGTCGATCTCCGGGTTCGGGTTGGCCATCGCGAAGATGATCGCCTCGGGCGCCATCGTCGCCACGACGTCCTCCGCCACCTTGCCCGCGGAGACCCCGAGGAAGACGTCGGCGCCCTTCATCGCGACCTCGATGCCGCCGCGCAGCCCGGCCTTGTTGGTCAGCTCGGCGATCATCCGCTTGATCGGCGTCAGGTCGTCGCGGCCCTCGTGCACGATGCCCCGGCTGTCCACCACGCACAGGTCGCCGATGCCCGCCTCGATCAGGATCTTGGCGATCGCGATGCCCGCCGCGCCCGCGCCCGAGATGACCGCGCGCAGGTCGCCGAGGCCGCGTCCGGTCACCGTGGCCGCGTTGCGCAGCGCGGCCAGCGCGACGATCGCGGTGCCGTGCTGGTCGTCGTGGAAGACCGGGATGGACACCCGCTCCTGGAGCCGGCGCTCGACCTCGAAGCAGCGCGGGGCGCTGATGTCCTCCAGGTTGATTCCGCCGAACGAGGGCGCGAGCCGGGCGATGGTGTCCACCAGCTCGTCCACGTCGGTGCAGTCGAGCGCGATCGGCACCGCGTCGACGCCGCCGAACTGCTTGAACAGGATCGCCTTGCCCTCCATCACCGGCAGCGACGCGGCCGGACCGATGTCGCCCAGGCCGAGCACGGCGGTGCCGTCGGTGACGACCGCGACCGTGTTGGACACCCACGTGTAGTCGTGGACCAGCTCCGGGTTCTCCGCGATGGCCGTGCAGACACGTGCCACACCGGGCGTGTAGGCCAGCGACAGGTCGTCGCGATCACGCACCGGGACGGTCGAGCGAACTTCCATTTTCCCGCCCCGGTGCAGGGCGAAGACCGGATCGAGTTCGTCCGTCGCCATGCTGTCCGTGGGGATGATCTCCGCTGCCACAGTGACCCCTCTTATCGACTTCATCGACATTGCTCAGTGGAAGTGCAGCTCTCGGAACGCGAGCGCCGGCTGCATTACCTCAGCGGTATCGGCGCCTCGTGCAGCGCACATGATCCGGCTGAGAGTACGGGGGTCACCCGTGACGCCGATTTTGGCACACCCCCCGAACGGGGGTACGCCGGGGCGATGAACCGATTACCACCTTTTTGTGATGGCCCGTCAGACCCTGGTGCACCCGGCCCAGACGCTAGTGCCACGGGGGGTACGCTGACAGTAACCGCCGCCACATCCGTCAGGTCGTTCCGGGCGAATCGCGCGCCGATCGTCCGCGCGAGGAAGGGCAGCCGTTGGACCTCTCCGCGTACGCCGAGCACGCGGTCCGCCTGGTCAACACCGAACAGCCGGCCCGCGGCGAGGACCTGCTGCGCTCCCCCGACGACGTGCCCGCGCTGATCGCACCCGTTCGGCGGATCCCGTCCCGGGTGACGGACGGTGACGTGGCCCGGCTGCGCTCGGTCCGCACCCGCCTGCGCGCCGTCTTCACCGCCGCCGCGGCCGGACGCGAGGCGGACGCGGTGGCGACGCTGAACGGACTGCTCGCCGAATTCCCCGTCCACCCGCGCCTGACCGGCCACGACGCCAGTCCGTGGCACCTGCACCTGGCGGGCGACGCGGTCGGCGCGGCCGAGGGCTTCGCCGCCATCGCCGGCATGGGCCTGGCCGTGCAGTTGGCCACGCACGGTATCGACCGACTCGGCGTCTGCCGGGCGCTCCCGTGCCGGAACGTGTTCCTGGACCTGTCCGCAAATCGCTCCCGCCGGCACTGTTCGGACCGGTGCACCTCCCGGGCCAACGTGGCCCTGTACCGGGCCCGGCGCCGGGCTCGGGAGCCGCAACCCGACCGACATACCTGACATTTGCGGGTTGGCGCGCGGTCGACTGTGGCACATGTACATGGACGGCTTGATCTCCCGGTGCGAAATTACCAAAGTCGGGTACACTACGTACTCGTCAAATCACATATCGTGACGTACCGTCGGGTGGACGGTTCCCGGGTCGTTCCCGCCCACGTTCGCGCATCGATGACGACAGTTGTCGGCCGGCGCGGTAGCGTCGCTGGGGTTCCCCGACATCGGTGGTGACCGCCTCCGGCGGCCACCCACAGCAGCACCTTGGAGGTGAGGGTGTCCCAGCGATCCGCACACACCGCGGACGAGGCCGGCACCGGGCAGCGTGACTTCGTCGAGGTCCGACTGCCTGCCGAAGGTGCCTATCTCTCCGTCCTGCGCACCGCCACGGCGGGCCTCGCGGCCCGACTCGACTTCACCCTGGACGAGATCGAGGATCTGCGCATCGCGGTGGACGAGGCGTGCGCGATGTTGCTCGACCAGACGGTGGCCGGCGGAGTCCTCTCCTGCGTGTTCAACCTGGTGGGCGACGCGTTGCACGTGACCGTGTCCGCGCCGACCACCGACGGTCGAACACCCGCGCGCGACACGTTCGCCTGGACCGTCCTGTCGGCGCTGGCCGGCGAGGTGGACGCCACGGTGAGCGACGACAAGGTGGTCGCCATCAGCCTGCACAAGAAGCGCGGTGGCGGGCCGGAGCAGACGTGAGCAGTGGTGTTGAAGGCGCGGCCAACGAACCGCAGCCGAGCGCGGCCTCACCCGACGAGGCCGCCGGGCGCGGCCGAGGGGAGGGTGAGGGCATGGTGAGCGACGCGAGTATGACGATGGACGGTGGCGTCGAGGCGACGGGGTCGGCGCAGCCTGCCGGAGCCGCCGGACCCACGGGTCCCGCGGTGCCGAATCGGCGGCGGGCCGGTTCCGAACGCCACGCCCACGACCGCGAGGTCGCGCGGGGCCTGTTCGCCCGGTTGGCGGAGCTCGAATCGGATCCGCCGGCCCGGGCCGCGGTGCGCGATCGACTGGTGGAGATGCATCTGCCGCTGGTCGAGCACCTGGCCCGCCGGTTCCGCAATCGCGGCGAGCCGCTCGACGACCTGATCCAGGTGGCCACCATCGGCCTGATCAAGTCGGTGGACCGGTTCGACTCGGATCGCGGTGTCGAATTCTCGACCTACGCGACGCCGACCATCGTCGGCGAGATCAAGCGTCACTTCCGGGACAAGGGCTGGGCGGTGCGGGTGCCGCGCCGACTCCAGGAGCTACGGCTCGCGTTGACCTCGGCCACCGCCGAGTTGTCCCAGCGCAACGGCAGGTCCCCCACGGTCGCCGAACTCGCCGTGCAGTTGGGGATCTCCGAGGAGGAGGTGCTCGAAGGCCTCGAATCGGCCAACGCCTACAGCACGCTGTCGCTGGACGTGCCGGACACCGACGACGATTCGCCGGCCGTCGCCGACACGTTGGGCGCCGAGGACGACGCGCTGGAGGGGGTCGAGTATCGCGAGTCGCTCAAGCCGCTCCTGGAGCAGTTGCCGCCGCGCGAGAAGAAGATCCTGCTGCTGCGCTTCTTCGGCAACATGACCCAGTCCCAGATCGCGCAGGAGGTCGGCATCTCCCAGATGCACGTCTCGAGGCTGTTGGCGCGCACGCTCGCGCAGTTGCGCGAGCGCCTGCTGGTCGAGGAGTAGCACCGGAGCGGCACCGGGCACGAGGTGTGCGCGGGTGTGCACGTGCGGCGGCCCCGGACCGATGTCGGTCCGGGGCCGCTCGCTTCGCCGAGTCGGTGTCCGCGCGCTCAGGCCCGCCGGGTCCGGTGCCGCGTTTCGAGCGCCTTGTACATCCCGGGGGTGCCGAGCGTGCCGATGGTGGCCACGCCCACGATCATGGTCGCGATCCCGATCGCCATCTGATCCGCCTTGATCAGGTACCAGCCCATGCCGACGACGATCAGATTGGCGGTGATCGCCGGCGATCGGCTCCAGCGCCGGCCGCGCACCATGCCGACGAAGGCGGCGACTATCCCGGCGGCGAGGATCAGCAGGTAGATGCCGATCGCCACACCCTCCGAGGAGTTGGTCGGATGGCCGAACTCGCTGCGGAAGGTCAGATAGAGGGCGTAGCCGAGGAGCGCGAACGCCTCGACACCGACCACCGCGGTACAGACGCGCCAGGTGAGCGGGAGGGCCCCGGCGGGGTCCGGCTGGTCCTGGGCGGAAGGGCTCTCGGTCACCCCAAGACTGTAACCTCGGGCCGGTGCGGTCCGGGCCGGGGGCGTCCTACCCGCCGGTAGATACCCTGTCGTAATGCGTGCCCTTCTCGTCGTGAACCCCAAGGCCACGACCACCAGTGAGCGGACCCGCGACGTGCTGGCACACGCGCTCGCCGGCGACCTCAAGCTCGACGTGGTGAGCACCGAGCACCGGGGCCATGCCGCGGAGCTGGCCCGACAGGCGGCCGACGACGGCATCGACCTGGTGATCGCGCTCGGCGGCGACGGCACGGTCAACGAGGTGGCCAACGGCCTCCTGGCGGCGGGCCCGGCCCCCTCGCTGCCGGCGGTCGCGGTGGTCCCGGGCGGCAGTACCAACGTCTTCGCCCGCTCGCTCGGACTGCCCAACGACCCGGTCGAGGCGACCGGCCTGCTGCTCGACGCGCTGCGCGCGGGCCGCAGTCGGGAGATCGGCCTGGGTCTGGCCGACGAGCGCTGGTTCCTGTTCTGCGCCGGGTTCGGCTTCGACGCCGAGGTGGTCGGACGGGTGGAGCACCGACGGGCCGGCGGCCGGCGGGCCACCCCGGGGTTGTACGTACGCTCCGCGATGCACCGCTTCGTCGGCGGTCGCGACGCGCGCAGGCACGGGCCGCTCACGCTGGAGGTCCCGGGCGCGGACCCGATCGGGGGAATCTGCCTCGGCATAGTCCAGAACACGGTCCCGTGGACGTTTTTGCGCAATCGACCACTGAATCCCTGTCCGCAAGCGTCATATGACACCGGATTGGACCTCTTCGCGCTCACCCGGATGACAACACTGCCCACATTGCGCCATCTGGCCCAGATGCTGGGCTCCACGGGTAATGCTCCACACGGGCGTCACGTCGTGTCCCTGCACGACTGCGATGCGTTCACTCTTCGGGCTGAAGAACCTGTTTCCCTTCAGGTCGATGGGGACCATCTGGGAGAACATCGGAGTGTGACCTTCAGGGGGGTTCCCCGTGCACTGCGTGTGATTGTGTGAGTGGAAGGGCCTTTTGGCCTTTCACTCGAACGCGAATACCCCGTTCATCCCTTCGATGTAGTGGTGTGACCTAGTCGACACCGATGATTTAAAAAATCCTGGCCCAAGGGGGTTGTATCGGAGGCCGAGGTTTGTAAGGCTCTACGAGGCGGCAGGGACGTGGCCGAAAGGTCATCTTCACCGCCCGAATCCACTGCCAAACCTGGGGACCGACTCCGTCGGCCCCTTGCTTGTCGGGGGGTTCGTGAAAGCGTTCACATTCACAAGCCACAGCGGGGCCGGAAGCCCTTGCTGACCCACGAGGAGTTGGACCGCATGGACTGGCGCCACGTTGCTGCCTGCCGTGACGAAGACCCGGAGCTGTTCTTCCCGATCGGCAACACCGGTCCCGCTCTGCTTCAGATCGAGGAGGCGAAGGCGGTCTGCCGCCGTTGCCCCGTGATGGAGCAGTGCCTGGGCTGGGCTCTCGAGTCCGGTCAGGACGCGGGTGTGTGGGGCGGTCTGAGCGAGGACGAGCGTCGCGCTCTCAAGCGCCGCGCCGCCCGCAACCGCGCCCGCGCCTCCGCCTGATCACACACGACGGGCTGAACTCTCCGGAGACTTGGATCACCGGAAAACAAAAGAGCTTTACCGCAGTTGCCCCGCCGGGGTCCGATCGGACCGAGGCGGGGCAACTGCTTTTCCCGTGTGGGTGTTCGCGAGTGTGCGCCGCGGGTGTTCGTCGCGTACGCGGGATCCCGGTGCGCGGGCGTCCCGCGAATCGATCCGAAATTCGCCGGCGACGCTCAGCGGCGCTGCCGCAGTTGTACGTCCAGCCTGACGATCGTGCCGCCGGCCGGATTCGGCACCATGTCGAAACGGCCCGCGAGTTCGCTGCCCACGAGGGTGCGCACGATCTGCAGGCCGAGATTGCCGGACGTCTGCGGATCGAAGTCGTCGGGCAGGCCGATCCCGTCGTCGGTGACGGTGATCAGCAGTCGTTCCGCCCGCCGTTCCGCGTGCACCTCCAGGGTGTTGGCCCGATCCGCGTACGCCGGGTCCTCGAACGCGTGCTCCAGGGCGTTCTGCAGCAACTCGGTCAACACCATCGCCAGCGGTGTGGCGGTCTCCGCGATCAGCTCGCCGAAGTTGCCGTGCCGGGCGGTGCGCACCCGCAGCGAGGACGCGGCGACCTCGGTGACCATGGACAACACCCGGTCGGCGATCTCGTCGAAGTCGACCCGCTCGTCCAGCGTCTGGGACAACGTCTCGTGCACGATCGCGATCGAGCCGACCCGGCGCACCGCCTCCTCCAGCGCGGCGCGGGCCTGCGGCGCGTCCATCCGACGGGCCTGCAGGCGCAACAGCGCGGCCACCGTCTGGAGGTTGTTCTTCACCCGGTGGTGGATCTCCCGGATGGTCGCGTCCTTGGTGATCAGCTCGCGCTCGCGGCGGCGCAGTTCGGTCACGTCGCGCAGCAGCATGATCGCGCCGATCCGCTGACCGCGCGGCTTGAGCGGGATCGCCCGCAGCTGCACCACCGCGGCCGGCGTCTCGACCTCGGTCTCGCGGGGCGCCCAACCGCTGGCGACCGCGGAGATCGCCTCGTCGACCGGCCCCTCGTGCGGGGCCAGTTCGGCGGTGATCCGGCCGAGGTGGCAGCCGACCAGGTCGGTGGTCAGGCCGAGTCGGTGGTAGGCGGAGAGCGCGTTGGGGCTGGCGTACTGCACGATGCCGTCGGCGTCGAGCCGGATCAGCCCGTCGCCCACGCGCGGCGAGGCGTCCATGTCGAGCAGTTCGCCCGCGTGCGGAAACGTCCCTGCGGCGATCATCTGCGCCAGGTCCGCGGCGCTTTGCAGATAGGTCAGTTCCAGCCGGCTGGGAGTGCGCGCGGTGAGCAGGTTGGTGTTGCGCGCGATCACCCCGATCACCCGGCCCTCGCGGGAGACGGGGATCGCCTCGACCCGCACGGGGACGTCGTCGCGCCACTCCGGGTCGCCCTCGCGCACGATGCGTCCCTCGTCGAGGGCGGCGTCCAGCATCGGCCGCCGGCCGCGCGGGACGAAGTCGCCGACCAGGTCGTCCTGGTGCGAGGTGGCGCCGGTGTTCGGCCGCATCTGCGCCACCGCCACGTACTGCCCGTCGTCGGTGGGCACCCACAGCACCAGGTCGGCGAACGACAGATCCGCGAGCAGTTGCCATTCGGACACCAGCAGGTGCAGCCACTCCAGGTCGGCGGCGGACAGTGCGCCGTGGCGGCGGACGAGATCGTTCATGGAGGGCACACGCGCAGCGTACTTTCCACCCGGCCTGCGATCCTGGCCGCCCCACTCCGCCGCACCCGTGAGGTATGGATGTCCACCGAATCGCCCACACCCGACCGGTCCCTCCCCGGCGGCGGTCATCCGCTCGACTGGCTGGACCTGCGGGAGAAGGAACGGGAGGAGGCGGGGCTGCGTCGCCGGCTGCGCCCGCGCGAGGCCGCGGTCGGCGGTCTGGATCTGGCCGGAAACGACTACCTGGGGCTGACCCGCGACGAGCGGGTGATCGAGGCGGGCGTGCGCGCGCTGCGCACCTGGGGCGGCGGGTCGACCGGATCGCGCCTGGTGACCGGATCCACGACGCTGCACGCCGAGCTGGAGGCGGAGCTGGCCGGGCACATGGGGGCCGAGGCGGCGCTGGTGTTCTCCTCCGGCTACCTGGCCAACCTCGGGGTGATCTGCGGCCTGATCGGCAAGGGCGGACTGGTCGTCTCGGACGCGATCAACCACGCCTCGATCGTGGACGCGTGCCGGCTCTCCCGGGCCCGGGTGGCGATCACTCCGCACCGCGACGTCGACGCGGTGGCCCGGGTGCTGGCGGAACGGGCCGAGGAACGGGCCCTGGTGGTCGTGGACGCGGTTTTCTCGGTCGACGGGGACATCGCCCCCCTCGCGGAGCTCGCGGCCGTCACACGGCGATATGGCGCCGTCCTGCTCGTGGACGAGGCGCACGGGCTCGGCGTGGTCGGCGCGGGCGGTCGGGGCGCGGTGCACGCGGCCGGGCTGGCGGGGGCCGACGACGTGGTGCTGACCGCGACGTTGTCCAAGGCGCTCGGCGCCCAGGGCGGCGCGGTGCTGGGTCCGCGCCGGGTGGTCGAGCACCTGGTCGACGCGGCCCGCTCGTTCATCTTCGACACCGGACTGGCCCCGGCGAGCGTCGCGGCGGCCCTGGAGGCGCTGCGGATCCTGCGTACGGAGCCTGACCTGGCCGAGCGGGTACGGGCGAACGCGCGCGCGCTCGCGGCCGGCGCCCGGGAGGCGGGCCTGCGCGCGACCGAGCCCCGCGGCGCGGTGACGTCGGTGCTCGTCGGCGAGGCGCGACTCGCGTTCGACACCGCCGCGCGCTGCGCGGAGGCCGGGGTCCGGGTCGGCTGCTTCCGTCCGCCGTCGGTGCCCGACGGCATCTCCCGACTTCGGCTCGCGGCCCGCGCGGACCTGACGTCGGCCGATCTGGAGCGTGCCCTGACGGCGCTGCGAAACGCCACTTCGTGACCCGATAACCACCGGTATACGTGTCATGTCCCTCGACATTGGTCTAGACAACTGGGATTGGTCTGAACCAAAATGGGCGGCGGCCTCCCGGCCCGCACCGGGAGGCCGCCGAACGTTCGGCCGCGTAGCGGTCCCGCAGGGAAGGAAGGGCACGCGTGGCCGGCATTGGGGCACCTCGCGTGCTTGTGGACGGGAAGCTCGTGGGCCCGGCCGAGGTGGGGGTCGAGCAGGGCCGGATCACCGGCGTCACCGAGGGCCCCGGCCGCCCCGACACGCTCCGGCTGCCGCACGGCGTGCTCACCCCGGGCCTGATCGACGTACAGCTCAACGGCGCGTTCGGGCACGATTTCGTGGCCGCGGACGCGACCGCCTGGCGTGAGGTCGCCGCCCGGCTCCCGTCGACCGGGGTCACCGCCTTCTGCCCGACCTTCATCACCGGCGACCTGGACACCCTCACCGCGGCCCTCGTGCGGGCCGCGGAGTTGCGCGCCAAGCTCGCCGCGGAGCCCATCGCGCGCGATCTGGGCGTGCACCTGGAGGGCCCGTTCCTGTCCCCCGCCCGGGTCGGCACCCACCCGCCGGAGTACCTGCGCGAGCCCACTCCCGAACTGGTCGACCGGCTGCTCCTGGACGACGCCGTCCGCGAGGCGCTGACGCTGGTCACCCTGGCCCCCGAACTTCCCGGTGCGCTCGAGGCCATTCGACGCATCGTCGCCGCGGGGATCCGAGTCTCGGCCGGACACACGGACGCGACCGCCGCCGAGATGTCCGCCGCCGCGGACGCGGGCGCGACCATGGTCACCCACCTGTTCAACGCCCAGCGCGGCCTGGGCCACCGCGAGCCGGGCGTGGTCGGCGCGGCGCTGAGCGACCCGCGCCTGACCCCCGGCCTGATCGCCGACCTGCACCACGTGGTGGGCCCGGTCTGCTCGCTGGTCCTGCGCGTGGCGGGCGAGCGCACCGCGCTGGTCACCGACGCGATGGCGGCCGCGGGCATGCCGCCCGGCCGCTACCGGCTCGGCGACGTGGACGTGACCCTGGTCGAGGGCGACGTCCCGCGCAACCCCGACGGCACCATCGCCGGCTCGGCGCTGACCCTGGACCTGGCCGTGCGCAACCTGATCGGCCTGGGCAACCCGCCGGCGCGGGTGCTCACCTCCGCGACCCGGGTCCCGGCCGACGCCCTGGGCCGCACCGACCTCGGCCGGATCGCCCCCGGCGCGACGGCCGACCTGGTCTGGTGGAGCAACGACTGGACGGTCCTGAGGACCTGGATCGGCGGAGTGGTCGCCTACGAGGCCCCCACCCTCTGAGACCACCCCCGCGACACGCCGACGACCGACCCGGACCGGGTCGGACCGGGCCGTCGAGGCGGGGCGAAGGGCCGGCGACGAGGCGAAGTCGAGGACTTCGACCTCCGTCCGGGCGACGAAACGACCCGGGCCTGGACCGTGATGGTCCGGGCCCGGGTCGTTTCGTCGCCCGACGACCGCCGGTGGCGCGAGGCCGAGTCGGCGGACCCGCGACGCGCCCTCGCCGAGCGCGCCCCGGGACCGCCCCCGGCCGGCGCCGTCAGCGCGTCTCGGTCACCTTCGCCAGCGCCCGAGGGGCGTCCGGGTCGAGACCGCGGGCCATGGTGACCTCGTACGCCAGCAGCTGCAGCGGAATGATCTCCAGGATCGGCTGCACCTCCTCGGCCACACCCTCCGGCAGCACGAAGCCCGCCGAGGCCCGGGCGACCTGGTCCGCGTCGCCGATCACCATCAGGTCCGCCCCGCGCCCGCGCAGCCGCTCCAGGACCGGCTGGAGGGCGTCGCCGCCCTTGCCGTCGGGCACCACCGCGATCACCGGGCTGACGTTGTCGACCATGGCCAGCGGCCCGTGCAGCAGGTCCGCGCCGGAGAACGGCTGGGCGGGGATGTAGCTGGTCTCCATGATCTTCAGCGCGGCCTCGCGCGCCGTCGGATAGCCGTAGCCGCGCGAGGTGATCACCAGGCGCTGCGCGAAGCGGTAGCGCTGCGCCAGCTCGGCGACCTCGTCCCGACGGTCCAGCACGTCCTGCGCCAGCGCCGGCAGCAGGTCGGCCGGCGAGGTGTCGCCGCCGCGCAGGCCCTCGACGAACAGGTACAGCGCGAGCAGTTCCGCGGTGTACGTCTTGGTCGCGGGCAGCGCCTTCTCCGGACCGGCCAGCACGTCGATGTGGAACTCGGAGACCGCGGCCAGCGCCGAGTCGGCGTTGTTGGTCACCGCGAGGGTGATCGCGCCGGCCTTGCGGGCCGCCTCGGTGGAGGCCACCAGGTCGGGCGAGCCGCCCGACTGGGAGACGGTGATCACCAGGCAGTCGGTCAGGTCCGGTTCCGCGCCGTACGCCGTGGTCGTGGACATCGAGGTGAGCCCGGCGGGCTTGCCCAGCAGCACCTCGATCAGGTACTTCGCGTACAACGCGGCGTTGTCGCTGGTGCCCCGCGCGGTCAGCAGTACGAACCGCGGGTTGCGCGCGGCGATCTCGGCCGCGACGGCACGGATCGAGGGCGCGCCCTCGGCCAGGATCCGGCGCAGCACGGCAGGCTGTTCCGCCATCTCGGCGGACATGATGGTGCCCCGGTTCGGTGCCAGGACGTCACGGTCGTCGGTGGCGGACATGGTGCGGCCTTCCGTTGATTCCACGTGCTGATTCGGTTCCACATACGAATGCGGAGGTCGGGCGGATCCGCGGGGTCGAGCCTCGGGAACGCCCGCCTCCCCAGTGTCCGGTTTCCCGGTGTCGAGCGGGTTCACGGGGGCCGGACGCCCGGTGTCGAACGGACACCGGGCGTCCGGCCCCTCGTCGACGAACGCCGTCAGGCGAGCCGACGGCCGGTCAGGATCTCGGCGGCGGCGATCCCGCACACCGTGGCGGCGCCGTGCGTGGCGAGATGGGCGGCGCCCGGAGTGGCAGCTCCGGGGACGCCCATCTCGACCACGACGGCGTCCGGCCGCGCGGCGAGCAGGCCCGCCACGATCTCGGTCGCCCAGACGTGGTGCTCCAGGTTGCGCACCACGAGTATCAGGGGACGGTCCGTCCCCGCGCGCAGCACCTCGTCGATCAGCCGCGGCTCGGCGGCCCGGGCCCGGGTCACGGTGGTCCCGGGCAGCGCCTCGGCCAGCACCGGCGCCAGGCCCCACGGGGTCTGCTCGCCGACCGCGATGTTGGCGGTGGGCGACAGCTCCACCACGTGCGCGGGCCGGTCGATCGGCGTCACGGTACCGGTCACCCGGACCGCGCGGCGGGCCGCGTCGAGCCCGAGCGCGTAGTCGACCGGCTCGGCCGCGCCGACCTTGGCCCACGCGGCCAGCGCGTGCACCCGACCGGCCGCGTCGACCAGCCGCTCCTCGGCGAGCCGGCCCTCGCGGACCGCGTCCACCAGCGCGTCGCGCAGGTGCAGCACGGTGTCCTCGTCGCACAGCCCGCCGCCCACGCACACCGCGTCGACGCCGGCCGCGATGGCGCGGACGGTGCCGTCGGCTATGCCGTAGGTGTCGGCGATCGCGCCCATCTCGATGGCGTCGGTGACGATCAGGCCGGTGTAGCCCAGTTCCTCGCGCAGCAGCCCGGTCATGATCTTCCGGGACAGCGTCGCGGGCAGTTCGGTGTCGTACGCGGGCAGCAGGATGTGCGCGCTCATGATCGCCTTGGTGCCGGCCGCGATGCTCGCGTGGAAGGGCACCAGCTCCCGGGCGGCCAGCGTCTCGCGCGAGACGTCCACCAGCGGCATGCCGTGGTGCGAGTCGATCGCGGTGTCGCCGTGCCCGGGGAAGTGTTTGACGCACGCGGCCACGCCGGCCGCCTGCAGCCCGGTGACGTACGCGGCGGTGTGCCGCGCGACCAGGTCGGGCTCGGCGCCGAAGGCCCGCACGCCGATGATCGGGTTGTCCGGGTTGGAGTTGACGTCGGCCGACGGCGCCCAGTTGAGGTTGACGCCGCACGCGGCCAACTCGCGCCCGAGCCCGCGCGCGACCGCCTCGGTGGTCGCGGTGTCGTCCACCACGCCCAGCGCCAGGTTGCCCGGCCAGCGGCTGCCGGTGTTCACGTGTATCCGGGTGACGTCCCCGCCCTCCTCGTCGATCGCGACGATGAGGTCGGGGTTCTCCCGGCGCAGTTCCTCGGTCAGTGCGGTGACCTGTTCGGGGGTCGCGATGTTGCGACCGAACAGGCCCACCGAGCCCAGCCCGCCGGCGATCCGGTGCCGCAGCCATCCGGGCGCGGTCAGGCCGTCGAAACCGGGCTGCAGGACGGCGAGCGCCAAGCGCTCGAGACGTTCGGACATGGTTGATCAGCCCTTTACCGCGCCGGAGGTGAGCCCGCCGGTGACCTTGCCCTGCAACACCAGGAAGATCGCAAGCACCGGAAGCATGAAGAGGGTGGAGGCGGCCATGATGGCGCCCCAGTCGATGGTGAGCCCGTTGCTGAAGGAGTTGAGCCAGGTCGGCAGCGTGCGCTGCTCCGGCTTGTTCAGCAGCAGCGCGTTGGCGAACGCGAACTCGTTCCACGCGGTGATGAAGCCGAACAGCGAAGTGGAGAGCAGACCCGGGGCCAGCAGCGGGAAGACGACCTTGCGGAACGCGGTGAAGCGCGAACAGCCGTCCACCCGGGCGGCCTCCTCCAGCTCCACCGGGATGCCCCCGAGGAAGCCGCGCAGGGTCACGATCGAGAACGGCAGTGTCATCACGAAGTAGATCGCGGTGAGCATCGGCAACGAGTCGAGCAGGTCGTTGTCGCGCGCGATCAGGTACATCGGGATCATCAGCGCCTCCCACGGCGCCATCTGCGCGATGAACACCATGAGGATGAAGGGCGCCCGGCCCTTCCAGTGCATGCGGGCCACCGCGAACGCGGCGAAGCACGCCACCACCAGTGCCAGGAGCACGCCGCAACCCGCGACCAGCAGGCTGTTGCGCCAGTAGTCCCAGAAGTGCGGCGTGTTGACCGCGGTGTCGAAGTTGTGGAACGAGATCGAACTCGGCAGGAACTTCGGCGTCGACGACTGGATGTCCTTGGCCGGCTTGAACGCGGTGAGGACCATCCAGTAGACCGGGAAGATCGACACGGCGAAGACCAGCAGCGCCGCGATGTTGAGCGGAATCCGCTTCAGGGTGCGCGCCTTCACTTGTCGGCCTCCCGCTCCTGCTTGAACATCTGACGGAAGTAGAAGACGAGCATCACCACGAGGATCAGCACGGTGATCGTGGAGATCGCGCCGGCCATGTCGAACAACTTGAGCGACATGCCCTGCTGATACGCGTACACGGGCAGCGTGCGGACGTCGTTGATCGGCCCGTTCTCGCCCGCGATCGCCCAGATCTGGGCGAACGACTTGAAGATCCAGATCACTTCCAGCGAGGTCACCAGCGCGAAGATCGGGCGCAGGATCGGGAAGGTGATCGAACTGAAGATCCGCACCGGACCGGCGCCGTCGAGCCGGGCCGACTCGTAGACGTCGGTCGACACGGTGGTCAGCCCGGCGTACAGGGTCAGCGTCGCGAAGGGGATCGACTGCCACACGATGAGCAGGGTGACCACGGTCAGCGTGGAGGTTCCGTGCGCGAACCAGGTGTAGCCCTCGTAGTCGAAGCCGAGCTTGACCAGCGCCCAGTTGACCACGCCGTTGTCGGAGCGGAAGAGCCACTTGAAGATCGTGGTGGCCGCGATCACCGGGGTCGCCCACGCGGCGACCAGGCCGATCAGCACCACGATGCGCATGGTCTTGCCGAGCTTCATCAGCATCAGCGCGCACAGCGTGGAGATCACCATGATCGCCACGACGTTGATCGCGGTGAAGTAGAAGGTCCGCCGGGTGACCTCCCAGAACTCGTCGTCCTTGAAGACGGCCTGGTAGTTCTCCCAGCCGACGTAGTCGGCCGACCGCGAGATCAGCTGCTTGAAGCGGTAATGCTGGAACGACAACATGACGTTCCGGACCACCGGATAGAACAGCAGGAAGGCGATCCCGAGGATCGCGGGCGCGACAAGAAGGTAGGGGGTGACCGACTTGACGATCCCCGACGGCTTGCGTGGGGGCTTCGATGCGCGTCTGGCACCCGATGGTGCCTGCTTGCGCGGGGGCTGCGTAGGTGTCGCGACCACCGCGTCTGCCTTGGAGGCTGACACAGCTGCCTTCCCGTTGTTCGGTGTCGGGGGTCTCCGGCCCGTCCGGCCCGGTGGCGGGACGTGGCGAGAGCGCGGAGCCGGCGACGGGGGACCGCCGGCGGGCCGCGCCGGGTGGGCCGGGCCGGTCCCGCCGCGGAGGAGTACCCCGCGGCGGGAGCCGACCGTTCGGCCGGATCGTGCGTCACCCGATCCGCTCAGCGGTCCGGGCGGGTGTGGCGGGTCAGTTCTTGGTGTTCAGCGTCTTCTCGATCGACCCGTTGGCTTCCTTGCCGGCCGCGGCCGGGTCGCCGCCGGTCATCACCTTGGTGAGGTACGCCTTGATCGGGTTGTTCTCCTCGACGGAGGCCCAGTTCGGCGAGTTGGGGGTGGCGAAGCCGTTCTTCGCGCCCTCCATCATCGCCGCGCCGCCCGGGTCGGCGGTCACGGCACTGGCGAGCGTGGTCTTGTTCGGGAGCTGCTTGGTCGCCTGCGCGAGCTTGCTCTGCCACTCGTCGCTGTTGATCAGCTTGATGACGTCGTAGGCCAGGTCCTGGTTCTTCGACGCCTCGGGGACCATCAGGTCGGAACCACCGGTGAGGGTGGCACCGGCCTTGCTCGCGTCCTTGCCCGGGATCGGGAAGAAGCCGAACTTGTCCTTCAGGGCCGGGTTCGACTTGATGATCGTCTCGGCCTCGCCCGGAACGGCGATGAACTGGGCGATCTTGCCGCCGTCGGCCGCGAGGACCTCGGGCTGGGTCTTCTCGTCGCCGTCCTTGGCGGCCTTGCCGAGCGCCTGGAGCTGCTTGTAGAAGCCGGCGGCGGCCACGGCCGGGGCGCCGTCGAGGTTGGCCTTCCACGCGCTGCCGGACTTGGTCGCGATCTCCGCGCCCTCGTCCTTGAGCAGACCCGAGTAGAAGTACCAGTTCTGACCGGGCAGGTAGATGCCCTGCTGGTCGCCGGTGTTGAGGCGGGTGGTGACGTCGAGCCACTCGGCGCGGGTCTTCGGCGGCGTGGTGATGCCGGCCTTCGCGAAGAGGTCCTTGTTGTAGATCACGACACGGTTGGCGGCGTAGAACGGGATCCCGTAGGTCTTGCCGTCGACCTTGCCCGGGTCGGACAGGCCGGTCAGCCAGTCCTTGCCACCGAGCTCGTTGACCTTGGAGCTGAGGTCCTTCAGACCGCCCGAGGCGCCGTACTGGGCGATCTGGGTGTTGCCCGCCTCGACGACGTCGGGGGCGTCGTTGCTGGCGAGGGCGCCGGTGATCTTCTGACCGATACCGTTCCACTGCTGGATCTGCACGTCCAGCTTGGCGCCCGGGTGGTCCGCCTCGAACTTGGTCTTCAGCGCGGCGATGTAGTCGTCGGGCGCGGAGCCCTTCATCAGCCAGACGCGAACGGTCTTGCCGTTGCCCGCGGCCGGCGCGCTCGCGCCCGGTGCCTTGGATTCCTTCTTGTTGTCATCGCTGCTGCTGTCGGACCCACAGGCGGCAACACCGGTCAGCGCCGCCGCGACACCGGCCGCGACGAGAAGACGACGCTTCACTACATCCTCCTCAGGATGTCGGGCACCGCAGTTCGGTATGAAGTCGTCGGTATTCGCCCGTCGGATCCGTGAGGTGCGCGGACCGACCGAGTCCCCCACTGGGGAGGGGACTCGAAATGGGAAAACACCGACGCCCCAGGGACGAGGGTTGCGCGGTGACCATCAATGGTTTAGACCATTTCGGAGGTTGGCATAGACCAATTGGGGTGTCAAGGTTCCGTAGACGGCGAAGGCACGCCGTTATCGGACCGACATCCGCGCTCCTGGTCCTGGGGGGATCGGTGGTCGTGCCACGATGGGGACCGAACGTGTCAGGAGGGCACCGGTGACGGCGGAACACGTGATCACGACCACGGCGGACAGTGCGATGGCGGGAGGCGACGCCGGCCTCGAGCCGAGCGCTCGCGTGCCCAAGTACTACCGCCTCAAGCGCCATCTTCAGGAGCTGACCAACACCCAGCCACCGGGCACGCCCGTGCCACCCGAGCGCACCCTCGCGGCGCAGTTCGACATCTCCCGCACCACCGTGCGCCAGGCGCTTCAGGAGCTGGTCATCGAGGGGCGGCTCGAGCGCGCCCAGGGCCGGGGCACCTTCGTCGCCAAGCCCAAGGTGGCACAGAGCCTCCAGCTGACGTCGTACACCGAGGACATGCAGGCCCAGGGCCTGGAGCCGACCTCTCGGCTGATCGAGATCGGCTACATCACCTGCGACGACCACCTCGCGGAGCGGCTCGCCATCCGACCCGGCAACCGCGTGTTGCGGATCGAACGACTGCGGCTGGCCAACTCCGAGCCGATGGCGATCGAGACCACCCACCTGTCCACCAAGCGCTTTCCCGGGTTGCGCAAGCACCTGGCCAAGCACAACTCGCTGTATCGGGCCCTGTCGGCCGGTTTCGACGTACACCTCGCCGAGGCCGAGGAGACCATCGAAACCGCGATGGCCACCCCGCGCGAGGCCGGACTGCTCGGTACCGACGTGGGCCTGCCGCTGCTGCTGCTGTCCCGGCACAGTTTCGACACCGACGGCGAACCGGTCGAGTGGGTGCGATCCGTCTACCGAGGCGACCGGTACAAGTTCGTCGCCCGCCTGCGCCGCCCCCAGGAATGAGCCGGTGAGCGCGCCGTGAGCCCGCCGGCGATCCTCCCGAACACATGCCATCGGCCGGACGGCCCGGGCCCACCCGGACCGTCCGGCCGATCGCCGGAGGATTGCCGTTCACTCCCACGGCCCCGTGCAGAGGACCGCTCGTCCGGTGTCGCGCGCGGCCCCGCCGGACCACGCGCCCACCACCTCGATCATGCCTCGCCGCCGCGCCCCGACGCGGGGGCCACAGGTCCACGAACCGCGGGCCCAAGGTCCCCCCGAGCGTGCCTGCGCTCCCCCGTGGGCCCCGCGGCGTTCGGTGCCGGGCGTCGTGCTGCCCGTCGGGGGGCCGAAGGCACGCCCTACGCTGGACCGTCATGAGCGTTCTCGTGGTGACCGGCACCGACACCGGGGTGGGCAAGACGATCGTCACGGCGGCCGTCGCCGCCATCGCCGCGGTGCGCGGCGGCTCCGTCGCCGTGGTCAAGCCCTCGCAGACGGGGGTGGCGCCCGACGAGCCGGGCGACCTCGCCGACGTGCGGCGCCTGGCCGGGGTGACCGACCTGCACGAATACTCCCGCTACCCCGACCCGCTCTCCCCCGCCGCCGCCTCCCGGGTCTCCGGCCTGCCGCCGGTGGACCTGTACGGGGTCGCCGACCGGGTCCGCACGCTGGCCAAGGAGACCGACCTCGTGGTGGTCGAGGGCGCGGGCGGCCTGCTCGTGCGCTTCGACGACGACGGCACCACGATCGCCGATCTCGCGCACGAGCTCAGGGCGGGCGTGCTCGTGGTGGCCCGGCCCGACCTCGGCACCCTCAACCACACCGCGCTCACCCTGGAGTCGTTGGCCCACCGGGGGGTGGACCTGGTCGGCGTGGTGATCGGCGCCTGGCCGGAGGAGCCCGACCTCGCGATGCGCTGCAACGTCCGGGATCTGGAGACCCTGGCCGCCCGACCGCTGGCCGGCGTACTGCCCGCCGGCGCCGGTTCGCTGCACCCGGCCGACTTCCTGCTCACGGCCCGCGCGAGTCTGGCCCCCGCCCTGGGCGGTACCTTCGATCCGGCCGCGTTCCGCGCCGCACAGGATCCGACCGCAAGGTGAGCCACATGACGGAATCCCTCGACACCGCCCTCGACGACCGTACGCAGACCGGGACCGACGACATCCTGGCCGTGGCCCGACAGCAGGTCCTGGAGCAGGGTCGCGGCCTGAGCGCCGAGCAGGTGCTGGCCGTGCTGACCCTGCCCGACGACCGGCTGGAGGAACTGCTCCAGCTCGCGCACGAGGTGCGGGTCCGGCACTGCGGGCCCGAGGTCGAGGTCGAGGGCATCGTCTCGGTCAAGACCGGCGGCTGCCCCGAGGACTGCCACTTCTGCTCGCAGTCCGGTCTGTTCCCCTCCCCGGTACGGGCCGCCTGGCTCGACATCCCCTCCCTCGTGGAGGCGGCGAAGGAGACCGCCGCGACCGGCGCCACCGAGTTCTGCATCGTGGCCGCGGTGCGCGGCCCGGACGCGCGCCTGATGAAGCAGATGCGCGAGGGCGTCGCGGCGATTCGCGAGGTCGTCGACATCAACATCGCCGCCTCCCTCGGCATGCTCACCCAGGAGCAGGTCGACGAGCTGGCCGACATGGGCATCCACCGCTACAACCACAACCTGGAGACGGCGAAGTCGTACTTCACCAACGTGGTCACCACCCACACGTGGGAGGAGCGCTGGGACACCCTGCGGATGGTGCGCGCGGCGGGCATGGAGGTGTGCTGCGGTGGCATCGTCGGCATGGGCGAGTCGGTCGAGCAGCGCGCCGAGTTCGCCGGCCAGCTGGCCGAGCTGGAGCCGGACGAGGTGCCGCTGAACTTCCTCAACCCGCGCCCGGGCACCCCGTTCGCCGACCAGAAGGTGCTGGAGCCGCGCGAGGCGCTGCGGATCATCGGCGCCTTCCGGCTCGCCCTGCCGCGGACCATCCTGCGCTACGCGGGCGGCCGGGAGATCGCGCTGGGCGACCTCGGCACGCGCGACGGCCTGCTCGGCGGGATCAACGCGGTGATCGTCGGCAACTACCTCACCACCCTGGGCCGCACCGCCGACGCCGACCTGGCCCTGCTCGACGAACTGAGCATGCCGGTCAAGGCGCTCAACCAGACCCTGTAGCCGACCGCCCCGCCGGCGGCCCCCGACCCGGGGGCCGCCGGCGCCGGCCCCTCTACTGCCCGTCGGGCGCGCGCGGATAGGTTTCCCCCCGGCACACGAGGGTGGCGGCGTCTACGGCGACGGAGGCCGGGCATGCGCGCACGACGAGGGGCCGGGGGCCGGGGACCCGCGAGCGGGACGGTCGAGGGGCACGGTGGCGCGCTGGCGGTCGCCGCCGCCCGGGCACACGGGATCGACACCATGTTCACCCTGTCGGGAGGCCATGTCTTCCCGCTCTACGACGGCGCGGTCGGCGCGGAGCCGGCGCTGCGGGTGATCGACGTACGGCACGAGCAGACCGCCGTGTTCGCCGCCGAGGCGACCGCCAAGCTCACCCGCCGACCGGGCCTGGCCGTGCTCACCGCCGGCCCCGGCGTCACCAACGGGATCAGCGCGGTGGCCACCGCCTGGTTCAACGGCTCGCCGATGCTGGTCCTGGGCGGCAGGGCGCCCGCCTTCCGCTGGGGCTCGGGCGCGCTCCAGGAACTCGACCACCCCCCGCTGCTCGCGTCGATCACGAAACGCGCGGCCACCGTGCACGACACCGACCGGATCGCGACCGAGGTGGACGCCGCACTGGTCCTGGCCGACAGCCCGCACCGCGGTCCGGTCTTCCTGGACGTGCCGATGGACGTGCTCTACGACCGGGCCGAGGTGACGCTGCCCGCCGCCGTGCGGCCCGCGCCCGCGGCGCCCGACCCGGACCTGGTCGCGGTGATCGCCGACCTGCTGGTGCGCGCCGCCCGCCCGGTCCTGGTGCTCGGCCAGGACGTGTGGATCGGCGGCGCCGAACACGCCGCCCGCCGGGCCGCCGAAACGATCGGCCTGCCGGTGGTGGCCAACGGCATGGGCCGGGGCGTGTTGCCCGCCGGACACCCGCTGCTCGCCGGTCGGGCCCGGGTCGGCGCGCTCGGCGGCGCCGACCTGGTCCTGGTGGCGGGCGCGCCCCTGGACTTCCGGCTGTCCTACGGCGGCTTCGGCGGGCAGGGCGGCGGGCCGCCCGCCCGGGTGGTGCACCTGGCCGACGCGCCGCCCGAGGCGACCCCGCACGGGCACTGCGCGGTACGCGCCTGCGGCGACCTGAGCGCCCTGTTCGACGCGATCACCGCGGCGTGGGAGCGGGTCGGCCGGGTCGGCATGTACCGCGACTGGGCCGCCCACGTGCGCGCCGCGGCCCGTACCGCCGCGCAGTCCGACGCGCCGCTGCTCGGCAGCGCCGGCCGACCGATCCATCCGGCGCGCGTGCACGGCGAACTGCTGCGCCTGCTCGACGAGGACGCGGTGGTGATCGGCGACGGCGGCGACTTCGTGTCCTACGCGGGCAAGTACATCGAGCCCGCGCGCCCGGGCGGCTGGCTGGACGCGGGCCCCTACGGCTGCCTGGGCACCGGCCTGGGCTACGCGCTCGGCGCCCGGCTGGCCCGGCCCTCGGCGCAGGTGGTGCTGCTGCTCGGGGACGGCGCGGCGGGCTTCTCGCTGATGGACGTGGACACCCTGGTCCGGCATCGGCTGCCGGTGGTGCTGATCGTCGGCAACAACGGGTGCTGGGCCCTGGAGAAACACCCGATGCGGATGCTCTACGGCCACCACGTGGCCGCCGACCTGGCGCCGAGCACCCGCTACGACGACGTGGTGCGGGCGCTGGGCGGCGCGGGCGAGACGGTCGCCCGGCCCGAGCAGATCGCCCCCGCGCTGCGCCGCGCGTTCGCCTCCGGGGTGCCGTATCTGGTGAACGTGCTCACCGATCCGGAGGCGGTCTACCCGCGCTCGACCATGGGGGTGTGATTCGCGGCGTAAACTGGACGGCTATGAATCCCCCTGGCTCCGCCGCCGCGGCCCGACCGCACGACCATCACCCCGCGCCGACCGGCGTCCGCATCCGCCAGGCCCGTCCGGAGGAGTACGAGGCGGTGGGCGAGGTGACCATCGCCGGCTACGCGGGCCTGGTCGCCTCCGATCAGGACTACGTCAACGACCTGCGCAAGGCCGCGCACCGCGCGGAGAACTCCGAACTGCTCGTGGCCGTGGACGAGCACAGCGGCGAGATCCTGGGCACCGTCGCGTTCGTCCTGCCCGGCAGCGCCTACGCGGAGGTCTCCCGCGAGGGCGAGGGCGAGTTCCGGATGCTCGCGGTCGCCCCGGCAGCACGCGGGCGCGGCATCGGCGAGGCGCTGGTCGAGGCGTGCCTGGAGCGCGCCCGCAAGTACCACTTCACCGCCGTGGCGATCTCCACCGTGTGGGACATGCGCGCCGCGCACCGGCTCTACGGCCGCATGGGCTTCCACCGCGCGCCCGAGCGGGACTGGTGGCCGGTGCCCGAGGTGGAGCTGATCTGCTACCTCAAGGACCTGCGCGAGACCCCGCGGGGCTGACCGCGGCCGCCCGCGGCGGCCGGGGGTGTCCGGTCGGGTCGCCGGGACCCAGGCCGTAATCTACGGCCGTGACCACCATTGCAGCCTTCTGCGACCACTGCGGCGAGCAGCTTGCCGGCGCCGCGCACGACGACTGTGTGCGGCGCCGCGAACTCGAGCCGCCGCGCTACTGCGGACAGTGCCGACGGCGGATGACCGTACAGGTGACCCCGCGCGGTTGGACCGCCAAGTGCGTCGAACACGGAGTGCTCACCTCGATCTGACCGGCACCCCTCACCGCCCGGCACCCGTCGCGGTCCTACCGCTGTCGGGCCCGATCCGGCGGGTGCCCCTCGATCCGCCCGGCACCCATCGCGACCCGACCGGGACCCGCCCCGATCCCATCGCTGTCCGACCCGATCCGGCGGGTGCGCCTCGACCCGCCCGGCACCCATCGCGACCCGACCGGCGCACGTCGCGGTCCCACCGCTGTCCGACCCGACCCGGCTGGCGCACGTCGCGACCCGCCCGGGACCCGTCGCGGTCCCACCGTTGTCCGACCCGACCCGGCAGGTGCGCCTCGACCCGCCCGGCACCCGTCGCGACCCGACCGGCGCACGTCGCGGTCCGGCCGGAACCCGCCCTGGTCCCACCGCTGTCGGGCCCGATCCGGCGGGTGCGCCTCGATCCGGCCGGCGCACGTCGCGGTCCGGCCGGGACTCGTCTCGGTTCGATCGGGAGCACCGCGGCTCGGAGGGCGCACTCGGACGGAGGCCCCGGCGTTCAGCCGGCCCGTTCGAGCACCTGCGCCAGCGCCTCGACCACCCTCGGGTCGTAGGCCCCGGCGGCGTCCGCGCGCAGCCGGGCGAACGCCTCACGGCGCGCGCCGAGGTCGTCGGTGGACGCGAGCAGGTCGTCGTAGGCGTTGGCCACCTTGATGATCCGACTGGCCAAGGGCGGCGGCGGCGCCGCGCTCTCGTCGCGATACGGATCGGCCTGCGCGGCCACGATGGTCGCCACCCGGTCGAGTACGCCGCTCTCGCGGATCACCTCCGCGCCCAGCCGGGCGATCCGCCGCTGTTCGGCGACGGGCAGGTCGAGCGTGGTCCCGCCGGGCACCGGGTCGGCCAGCGCCAACTGCCCGATGTCGTGCATCCGCGCCGCGTAGGCCAGTTCGCGCAGTTCCACCTCGCCCAGCCCCAAGTCGACCCCGACCGCGTGGGCCAATTCGCCCACCCGGGCCGCGTGTCCGGGCGAGCCGCACCCCGCCGCCTCGGGCAGCCGCGACAGCGCGTCGACGGTCTGCCGATGCACCTGCCCGATCGCGGCGCAGCGCCGGAAGGACAGCAGCACCAGCAGCGACGGCACGCAGAACACCGGTACCGCCCACAGTCCCAGCGCGCCGGTGGACAGCGCGATCAGCATCCCGGTGGCGCCCACGGCGGTGCCGATCCCGGCCGGTCCGCCCGGCGCCCGAGCGCCGTCCCCGCCGTCCGCCCCGATCCGCTCGCCGGTGCCGAGGCCCGCGCCGAGCGCCCGCAGTTCGGCCAGCAGCGCGGGACAGAACGGACCGCCCACCCGGAGCATGGCGACCACCACCGCGTCGCACAGCGCGGTCAGCAGCACCACCAGGACCAGGAACGTGCCGTACGCCCAGCCGCGCGCCATCACCGGATCGAGCCCGCCCGCCGCGTACAGCGGCCGGAACAGCGTCGCGGCGAACGCCGCCGCGAGCAGACGCCGGGCCACGTACGCCGGATCCGGCGCCCGCCCGCGCGCCACGTGCGGCAGCGTGCCCGCGAGCAGCGCGACGCCGACCACCGCGACCACCTGGAGCACGCCGTGCCGCGACACCGTGCCGTGCACGTCCGGCAGCAGGGCATAGGCCAGCGCGCCGGCCGCGCCCAGCGGGGCGCTCTCCCGGCTCCCGGGCAGCGTCACCCGGGCCGCCTCGCCGACCGCGATCACCAGGCCGAACACCAGCGCGTACCAGGGCTGCACCACGCCACGGGCCGCGGTGCCGGCCACCGCGGACACCGCGGCGAGCGCGCCCAGCCCGAGCACGAGGGTGCCGGTATGCGTGCGCAGCCGCGCGGCCGGACCGCCCGGCGCGCGCCGGACCCGTGACACCGCGATCACGATCCGCCACCGACCCGCTCGCGCGCCACCGAATGGGTGTCCGAGGCCCCGTCCCGGCAGGCATCCGGGGAGGTGCCCGCCGAGGGGATCTCCGGCCGGCTCTCCGCACGCGGCCTCCCGCGCGGCGCGGGTACCCGGTCCCGCACCTCCCCCTCCGGCCAGCCGTGTCGGTCGAGGGCCTCGGCCAACGCCTCGACCATCCGGGGGTCGAACTGCGTCCCGCTGCATCGGCGCAGCTCGGCCATCGCCGCCTCGGCACCGCGCGCGGGCCGATACGACCGGGTCGAGGTCATCGAGTCGAACGCGTCCGCGACCGCGATCACCCGGGCGAACTCGGGGATCTCGGCGCCGGCCAGACCCGCCGGGTAGCCGCGTCCGTCCATACGTTCGTGGTGGTGCAGGATGCCCGCGCGCGCCTCGCCGAGGAACGTCAGGTCGGCCACCATCGCGGCACCGGTCACCGGGTGCCGCTGCATCTCGCGCACCTCGTCGGGGTCCAGCCGCCCCGGCTTGGTCAACACCCGGGTGGACACGCCCAGTTTGCCGACGTCGTGCAGGATCCCCGCGTAGCGCAGGCAGACCACCCGGTCCTCGCGCATGCCGAGCCGGCGGCCGATCAACACCGAGGCGCGGGCCACCCGTTCGCTGTGCCCCCGGGTGTAGCCGTCCTTGATCTCCACCGCCCGCACCAGGGTGCGCACCGTCGCCTCGTGCGCCGCCCGCTCCCGGGCCAGCTGCACGTAGGCCCAGAAGGCCACGTACAGCGGGAGCAGCACCAACACGGCGGCGAACACGCCCAGTCGCTGCTGCCACAACACCGCCATCATCAGCGCGATCGGCACCGAGCCCAGCCGCCAGCCGGCCGAACGCACGAACACCTCGCGCAGCACCTGCGGTCGCACGGCGCCCTCGGCCACACCGACCGAGACGGTGTCGAACAGCCCGCTCACCAGGTAGAGCGCCACCCCCGCCGCGGCCGGCGGCACCAGCCCCTCGGGCAACTCGGCGGCGGACGGATACCGCGATCCGTCCTGCAGTTCGTACACGCCGGCGGCGACCGCGACGGCGAGCACCAGGTGGGCGGCGTGGGCCACGCGGGTGACCATGGTCGCGGTGCGCGACCGCGCGATCAGTACGCCGGGCACCACTACGGCCGCGGCGGGGCCGGCGGGCAGCAGCAGCACACCCGCGCACACCAGCGGGAAGAGCACCCCGTCGGGGGCACCGCACAAACCGCCGAGCCGGGCGCGGGCGACGGCTCCGAAGACGACGAACAGCACCGCCAGCGCGCCCAGTCGATCGGGTTCGACGCCGGCCCACGGAAGCAGGACGAGCGCGGACACGGACCCGCCCACCACGATCCCGACGTGGATCCGGGCGCTCGGCGGCAGCGTGCGCATGCGACTCCTCGACTGGTCGCTCGGACCACCGAGAATAGGCCGCCCCGGGAACGGCGGAGGGGCGCATGCCCGGTTTATCCCGACCATGCGCCCCATTTTTAGCCCGATGGAGTCAGTGGATCCGCACGCCTCGACCATCCGTTCGAGTCGGCGGTCCGCTCCCTCCGGAGCCCCTTCGGGTCACCGACCCGGTCGCTCCAGCTCGATCGACGTCTCCTCGACCGAGACCCGCTGGGCGTCCACTTCGACGCGCACCAGCTTGATCCGCTCCAGCACCTTGTTGCGCAGCTCCGAGGGGACCTCGTCGCGGCCGCAGCAGCGGTGCACCAACTCCTTCACCTGCTGCTCGAGGCCGTACTTGTCCAGGCACGGCGAGCACTCGTCGAGGTGGGTGCGGATGCTGGTGCAGTCCGCGTCGGCCAGCTCGTTGTCGATGTACTCGTACAGGTGCCCCAGGATCTCGGAGCAGTCCACCTCGTGGTGGTCACCGCAGCTCATGAGTCCGAGCCTTTCCGGTCGGTGCCTGCGGGGACGAGGCCGCGCTCGCGGGCGTAGTCGGCCAGCAGGTCGCGAAGCTGGCGGCGCCCGCGGTGCAGGCGCGACATCACGGTCCCGATGGGAGTACCCATGATGTCCGCGATCTCCTTGTACGCGAAACCCTCGACGTCGGCGAGGTACACCGCGATCCGGAACTCCTCGGGAATGGCCTGGAGGGCCGTCTTCACGTCGGAGTCGGGCAGGTGATCGAGTGCCTGCGCCTCGGCCGAGCGCAGTCCGGTGGACATGTGCGACTCGGCGCGGTGCAGCTGCCAGTCCTCGATCTCCTCCGCATGCGATTCCAGCGGCTGCCGCTGCTTCTTGCGGTAGGAGTTGATGAAGGTGTTGGTCAGGATCCGGTACAGCCAGGCCTTGAGGTTGGTGCCCTCTTTGAACTGGTGGAACGACGCGTACGCCTTCGCGAACGTCTCCTGGACCAGGTCCTCGGCATCGGCCGGGTTGCGGGTCATCCGCAGCGCCGCCGAGTACAACTGATCGAGGAACGGCAGGGCGTCCCGCTCGAACCGCGCGTCTTGCTGCTCCAAGGTCTCCGTTACGAGACCCACCTCCTTCAGGCCAGGAGTCGACGATATCGCCCGAGGCTGATCGGTGCCCGCACCCCACTCGGGCCAGGCGAGAAACGGTGCCTCGTTTCGGACAACCGAACCGGCGGCCTTGAGCATGGGAGCGACCTCCACTCGTCGACGCTTGACAGTGGTGGGAACACGTCGCCGGGGCGGATCATTCCCGGGTGCTCGGCACCGTCAACCAATCGCCCACACCGGCCGTGATCAGCGCCAACGCCGCTTCCTGAGTGATCTCGGCGCGCCTCGGCACGGCGAATCCGTGGTCCGCGAAGGGCACCGGGAGCACGGTCGGACCGTCCTTCGGGAACTCGCTCGGCGCACCGAACGTGTCCCGCTCGCCCTGCACCACCAGGGTCGGCACGCCCGCCCCGAGCAGTTCAGCCAAGCGCGAACGCTCCGGTCGACCGGGCGGGTGCAGCGGGAACGCGAGCGCCACCACGCCGGCGACCCCGGTCTCCGCCGCGGTGCGGCACGCCACCCGGGCGCCGGCACTGCGGCCGGCCCCGAACACGGGCAGGGCCTCGGCCGTGTTGCGCCGGGCGATCTCCTCCAGCACCGGAAGCCAGCCCGCATCCAACGTCCTGGGCGCCGGCGCGAGCCGCCGCCCGGCGACCCGCCACGGCTGCTCGACCAGGGCCACGTGCACCCCGCGCGCGGGCAGCGCGGCGGCGAGCGCCGCCAGGTCGCGCGCCTCGATCCCGCCACTCGCGCCGTGGCTCGCCACGAACCAGGCACGCGCCGCGACGGTGGCCCGGCGCAGCGTCACCCGCGCGGCGCCGGGCGCGGTGGCCACCTCGAACACCTCGGGCGCGGCGACCGCCGCGGGGCCGGCCGGTTCAGAAGAGCGTCGCGTCAACGGTGACCTCGTCCGGGGGAATCGCGTCGAGCAGGTGGGGCGCGTTGTTGCGCACGTTGTTCACGTCCGTGGAGACCGGGTGCGCCGTCATGAACCCGGCGGGCGGCGGCACGAGCAGCCCGCGTATCTCCTCCGGCTCGGTCCAGGCCGGGTCCAGCCACCCGTCCCACTTGTCCCGGGTCAGCACCAGCGGCATCCGCGGGTGGATCCGGGCCAGCTCGGGCTCGGCGTCCAGGGTCAGGATGGTGCACGTCCACAACCACGCGAGCGGGTCGTCCTCGGCCCGCCCGCGATCGCGCCACCACTCGTACAACCCGGCGAAGGCGACCTCGGTGCCGTCCGCCGCGTGGATCCAGTACGGCTGCTTGCGCGAGCCGCCCTTGGGGCCGTCGGGCGCAGTCTCCGGGGTGTGCCACTCGAAGTAGCCGTCGGCCGGCAGCAGGCACCGCCGCGCGGCGAACGCCTTCCGATACGCCGGCTTCTCATGCACCGTCTCGGAGCGGGCGTTGATCATCTTGGCGCCCATGCCGGGGTCCTTGGCCCAGGACGGCACCAGGCCCCACTTGACCGATCGCAGTTGCCGGGTGGGCGCGCCGCCGGACTCCACCGGGCGCTCCAGGACCGCGTACACCTGCTTGGTCGGGGCGATGTTCCAGTCGGGCGGAAGCTCGTCCGCGGGGTCGAAACGATCGACCTCGAACATCTCGACGAGGTCGTCGGGGCTCTTGCTGGACGCATACCGACCACACATGGCGTCCAGAGTGCCACGGGCCGGATGCCGACCACACATGGCGTCGAAGGTGCCACGGGCCGGATGCCGACCACACATGGCGTCCACAGAGCCACCGGCCGAAACGAAATCGGGGGTGGGGCGGCAACGCACTAGGCTTGGTTCGTGATGTCTGCGCTGTGGTCTGCCCCCGTTGCCTCCGCTCCCGTGACCGCCACCGTCGAGGTGCCCGGGTCCAAGTCGGTGACCAACCGTGCCCTCGTGCTGGCCGCGCTGGCCGGCGGGCCGGGGTATGTGCGCCGTCCGCTGCGCAGCCGGGACACGCTGTTGATGGTGGCCGGGCTGCGCTCGCTCGGCGTGGTGATCGAGGACCGCGGCGACGACTGGTACGTACTGCCCGGGCGGCTGGCCGGCCCGGCCGTGGTGGACTGCGGCAACGCCGGCACGGTGATGCGCTTCCTGCCGCCGGTGGCCGCGCTCGCCGCGGGACCGGTGCGCTTCGACGGCGACCCGCGCTCCTACGAGCGCCCGCTCGACGGGGTGATCAACGCGCTGCGCGACCTGGGCACCCGGATCGACGACGAGGGCGAGGCCCGGCTGCCGATGACGGTGCTGGGCGGCGGCGGGGTCGAGGGTGGCGTGGTGCGCATCGACGCGTCCTCCTCGTCCCAGTTCGTCAGCGCGCTGCTGCTGTCCGGGCCGCGCTTCAATCTCGGCGTCGAGGTCCGGCACACCGGCACCTCGGTGCCCTCGATGACGCACATCGCGATGACCGTGGACATGCTGCGCGCGGCCGGCGCGCGGGTCGACGACGGCGAGCCGAACGTGTGGCGGGTCGCCCCGGGCGCACTGCTCGGCCGCGACATGGTGGTCGAGCCGGACCTGTCCAACGCCGGCCCCTTCCTGGCCGCCGCGCTGGTCACCGGCGGCTCGGTGACCGTGCGCGACTGGCCCGAGCACACCACGCAGCCCGGTGACCGGCTGCGCTCGATCTTCACCACGATGGGCGGCTCGTGCACGCGCACCTCGGCGGGGCTGACCCTGACCGGCGGCGGCGCGGTGCATGGCATCGAGGCCGACCTGCACGACGTCGGCGAGTTGACGCCGGTGATCGCGGCGGTGGCGGCGCTGGCCGACGGCCCCAGCCGGCTGACCGGTGTGGCCCACCTTCGGCTGCACGAGACCGACCGGCTGGCCGCGCTGGTCAAGGAGATCAACGACCTCGGCGGCGACGTGAACGAGATCGACGACGGCCTGGAGATCCGGCCGCGCGCGCTGCACGGCGGGGTGTTCCACACCTACGACGACCATCGGCTGGCCACCGCCGCGGCGGTGCTCGGCCTGCTCGTCCCGGGGGTGGAGGTGGAGAACGTGGCCACCACCGCGAAGACCCTGCCCGACTTCACCGGCATGTGGACGCGCATGCTGAGCGCGCGCCGCGGCTGAGAGGCCGGGGACGATGGCGGGACTCGGCTCCAACCGACGCAGGGACCTCGACGAGGACGACATCCGGATCCGTCCGGGCAAGCACGGCTCACGCCCGCGCACCCGGACCCGGCCCAAGCACGAGGACGCCCGCGAGGGCCGGGTGCTGACCGTCGACCGGGGCCGCTACACCTGCCTCCTGGAGGACGAGGACGCGCCCGACCGCTCGATCACCGCGATGAAGGCCCGCGAACTGGGCCGCAAGGGCGTCGTGGTCGGCGATCGGGTCGCCATCGTCGGCGACCTCAGCGGCGGGGAGGGCTCGCTGGCCCGGATCGTCCGGGTCGAGGAGCGCCGCAGCACGCTGCGCCGCACCGCCGACGACGACGACCCGTACGAGCGCATCATCGTGGCCAACGCCGACCAGCTCGCGATCGTCACCGCGCTGGCCGATCCCGAGCCGCGCCCGCGCCTGATCGACCGCTGCCTGGTCGCCGCCTACGACGCGGGCCTGGAACCGCTGCTGGTGCTGACCAAGGCCGATCTCGCCTCCCCCGACCCGCTGTTGGAGATGTACGGCGCCCTCGGCGTGGAACACGTGGTCACCAAGAGCGAGTCCGCGTGGGACCTGGACCCGATCCGGGCCCGACTGGCCGGCAAGGTCACCGTCTTCGTCGGACACAGCGGCGTCGGAAAGACCACCCTGGTCAACGAGTTGGTACCGGATCACCGGCGCGCCACCGGTCACGTCAACGAGGTGACCGGGCGCGGGCGGCACACCACCACCTCGGCGCTGAGCCTGCGGCTGCCCCCGTTCGCGGGCGCCGCGAGCGCTCCGGGCACCGACAGGGGCTGGGTCGTCGACACCCCCGGCGTGCGCTCGTTCGGCCTCAACCACGTCGACCTCGGCCGGGTGATCAACGCCTTCCCCGACCTCGCGGCGGGCACCGAGGGCTGCCCGCGCGCCTGTTCGCACGACGAACCCGATTGCGGGCTCGACGCGTGGGTCGAGGCCGGGCACGCGGACCCGGCCCGGCTCTACTCGCTGCGCCGGCTGCTGCGCACCCGCGAGCGCGACGAGGGCGACTGACACCCGCCGACCGGCGGGTGTGCCGGGTCCGGATCCGGGCGGTCAGCCCAGCGGGCCGCTGCTGTTCTGCACCCTGTCGTGCCACACCGCCTTGCTGCCCGACTCGCCCACCCGCACCACCTGCACCACCGCGAGCACCGCGGCGGCCGCGGTCAGTACGGCCACGATCGGCAGCACGATCGGCGGTATCGTCCGCGGCCGGAAGGTGGCGGCGGCCCGGTGCCGGGCGACCAGGAGCAGCACCAGCGTGACGGCGAACAGGCCGAGGGCGTACCAGAGCATGTCCGCGCCGCGGTCCACGTGCGTCTGCACGTCGGCGGCGCGTTGGCCGTCGCTGAGCCGGTCGAGCCGGGCGAGCAGTTCCTCGCCGCTCTCCTTGGCCACGAAACAGGTCAGCGCGGCGACCGCGTCCAACCCGACCACCCACCAGCCGGCGCGCAACAACCAGGGCCGCCGGGCCGCCACGAGTACGCTCGCGACCGCCGCCACCGGCACGATGACCACCGCCAAGTGCACGACCAGGACGTGAACGGGCAGGCCGGAGACGGTGTCGAACATGAAGCGGTTCTCCTGAACGGTCGGGGATCGCGGGGCAATCGGGGGAGGTATCGACCCTCGCACAGATCAACGGCTCCCAGAGTGCCCGGGTTCAGCCGTGGTCGAACACACATTCCGCCGGGCCGGTCACCGTCCGCGCAGGGGGGACAGCCCTACCCCCGGTTCGGGTGACCGCCGGATGCCGGCCCCGGGACGCCCGCTCATACAGTTTGGGCAGCTTCGGATCACCTGTCGGGGAGAGTGTCATGAAAAGGCCGCTTCGGACGTCTTTGATCTTCTTCGGTGGGCTGTTCGCCGTCGGAGGGATCCTGATGGCCGCGTGGACCGGGCTCACGTTGCTCTCCAGCCACGACGTCCGCGACCACCGCGACTTCGCCCTGTCCACCGGCGACCTGATCATCGACAGCGACAACGCCGGGGTCACCATCGAAGCGGGCGCGCCCGGGACGATCAGCGTGGACAGCAAGATCACGCACAGCATCAACGGCGCGGAACCGTCCTGGAGCCTGACCGGCAACCGCCTCAAGCTGCGGCTGAACTGCCCGGGCTTCTTCAACGTGGAGTGCGACGGGTCCTACCGGATCAAGGTGCCGCTCGACATCCCGCTGGAGGTGACCTCGGACAACGGCGCCATCAACGCCAGCGGGCTGCGCCAGAACATGAAGCTCAGCACCGACAACGGGCACATCGATGTCACCGAAAGCACCGGGAACCTGCAACTGTCCACCGACAACGGGGGCATCACCACGTCGAGGGTGCGCGCCGACACGATCACCGTCGACACCGACAACGGCGGGGTACGGCTGCGCCTGGACACCGCGCCGACGAAGGTGAAGGTGACCACCGACAACGGTGGTGTGCGGGTCACCGTGCCCGGTGACGAGAACACGTACCGGGTGAGCACCAAGAGCGGCAACGGCGGCATCGACAACGAACTCGGCACCGACCCCCGGGCGAACCGCTCGATCGAGATCCGCACCGACAACGGCGGCATCACCCTCGACCGTGCTGCCGCTCACTGAGCCGCGGGTCACGGGCGGCGGGGCGCGGATGTCCGACGGGGGGACATCCGCGCCCCGCCCCGGCCCCGGCCGGACGGCGGGTCAGACCACGAACGATCCGCCCGTGCGCCAGTACACCCCGCCCTCGCGGCCCAGGAAGCCCTCGTCCACGAGATGTCTGCGCAGCGCGGCGTGGTCGTCCATGAAGCGGCGCAGGGTCTCCACGATCTCCGTCTCCTCGTAGCGCACGCCGGGTTCGAAGCTGCCGGCGATGTGGTCGAGCACGACCAGGCGCTTGGCCCGCTGCACGGGCAACTGCCGGACCCGGCCGCGCGCGAGGTAGGTCCGCAACACGGCCGCCTCGGCGGGGCCCCGGTCGGCGAACGCGTCGTCGGGCTCCTCGCCGATCCCCGCCGCCGCCTGGGCCAGCGCCTCGGGACACGCGTGCCAGCCGTCGCCGGCCCGCGCGGCCAGACCCACCGCTTCGAGCCGGGCCAACACCTTGATCGTGTCCCGCAGCGACAGGCCGGCCCGATCGGCGATGTCGGAGCTGAGATGGGCCTCGAGGACCAGCGCGGCGAACACCTTCAATCGGGTGTCGTCGGCGAGGAGACGGAGCAGTTCCGCAGGTTCGTCGGCCGGACCCATGTCCCCAGGGTAGGACGTGGCGCCCCGGCCGGGACGGGTTGACCGAACAGGATCACCCGGATGCGTGCGGGGCTCAGTCGCCGCGCACACCCAACTCGTCGATGTGCGCCAGCAGGTCGGCGGGCTCGTCGTAGACCCGGAAGGCGTGCGCGCGCTCCAGTTCGTCGGCGCCGTAGCCGCCGGAGAGCAGGCCCACGCCGAGCGAGCCGGCGCGGCGGGCGGCGAGCAGGTCCCAGATGCTGTCCCCGACCACCACGCACTGGGCGGGGTCGACGCCGAGCTTGGCCGCGCCGGCCAGGAACAGGTCCGGGTCGGGCTTGGCCCGCGCGACCTCGTCGCGGGTGACCATCGGCAGGTCCGCCGGCGCGCCGAGCTTGGCCAGCATCGGCTCGGCCCCGGCCCGCCGGCCGCTGGTGGCGATGGTCCACGGGATGCCCGCCTCGGTGAGGTGGCGCAACAGTTCGGGGGCACCGGGCAGCGGCTCCACGAACGGCACCCGGGCGGCGTAGTGGCGCCCGTGCGCGTCGGTCAGCGCCTCGACCTGCTCGGGCGACAGGTCGATCCCCGTCTCGCGCTGGATGCCCCGGACGAACAGGCCGCCGCTCATTCCGATCTTGCGGTGGATCCGCCACATGGCCAGGTCGATGCCGGCCTCGCCGAGCGCTTCCTGCCACGACATGACGTGGTGGTAGACGCTGTCGACGAGGGTCCCGTCGAGGTCGAAGACGAAAGCCGGCGGACGGGAACGCACAAGATCGGTCATGCCGGAAATCTAGCCCGTGGCCGACCTTCGAGGCCGTCCGCGCCGCATCCCGGACACCCGGCGCGCCGTGCGGCGCCGGGCACACCGGGTCACTTCCGAGTGGCCTGCCCGGTCGCGGACCTGCTCGGCACCGGCGGCGGGGTGCCCGGCTTGGCGGGTATCGCGGGCGCGGTCCTGGTCTGGGTGGGGATCGCCGGCGCGGGCGCGGCCGGGGTGCCGAGCCGGCTGCGCAGCCGCTGGCGGCGTCGGCCGAGCGATCGGGTCGCGGCCGGACCGGCCCGGCGCACCTCCTCGGGCAGCGCGAACCACGCCTCCACCACGGCCAGCGCCTGCGGGCGCTCGCCGGCCCGCTCCAGCAGGTCGGCCGCGCGCTCGTAGGTCCAGGCGGTGCGCATCTCGGCGCCGACGCCGTGCAACAGCGTGGCCAACTCGCGCAGTTCCTCGCGGTCGAAACGATCCGCGAGCGCGGTGCCCTCCAGCGTCCACCCGTCCAGACTTCGACGCGGCTGGACCAGCCCCGGTCCCGGTACGGGCTCTCTGCCGTGTGTTGTCCTGCGCCCGACCCCGAACAGTGCCATCGCGGTCCCGCACCCCCTCCGCCATCGACTCGTACCCGTAACACGCGCCCGACCGATGAACGGTTGTCGACTCTCGCTGTTCGCGCTTCCTTTCTGCATAACGAGCGTACGAGGCCACGGCGACGGCGCGTAAGTGTGTCCATGGGCGCGGGGCGCGCGGACCCGCGGACGCTCGCCGGTACTGTTCGTGTCATGCCCGGCTATGACGACGACCTGCGCTTCGCCCACGTCCTCGCGGACGCCGCCGACGCGACCACCATGGACCGCTTCAAGGCGCTCGACCTGCGGGTCGAGACGAAGCCGGACATGACTCCGGTGAGCGACGCGGACAAGGCCGCCGAGGAGATCGTCCGGCACCAACTCGGCCGCGGTCGTCCGCGCGACGCGGTGCTCGGCGAGGAGTTCGGCTCGACCGGACACGGCCCCAGACGCTGGGTGATCGACCCGATCGACGGCACCAAGAACTTCGTCCGGGGTGTCCCGGTGTGGGCCACCCTGATCGCGCTGATGGACGGCGACGAGTCCGTCATGGGCGTGGTCTCCGCGCCGGCCCTGGGCCGTCGCTGGTGGGCCGCCAAGGGCGCGGGCGCGTGGACCGGGCGCAGCCTGTCCCAGGCGTCCCGCTGCCGGGTCTCGCAGGTGGCGGAGATCGAGGACGCGTCGTTCGCGTACTCCAGCATGGGCGGCTGGGAGGAGCGCGGCCGCATGGACGACTTCCTGGACCTGACCCGGGCCTGCTGGCGGACCCGCGCCTACGGCGACTTCTGGTCGTACATGCTGGTCGCCGAGGGCGCCGTGGACATGTGCGCGGAGCCCGAGGTCAACCTGTGGGACCTGGCGCCGCTGGCGGCGATCGTCGAGGAGGCGGGCGGCCGGTTCACCTCGCTCACCGGCTCCCCCGGCCCGGCGGGCGGCACCGCAGCCGCGTCCAACGGCCTGCTGCACGACGAACTGCTGGCCCGCTTGGGCGATCCGCACGAGGGGTTCTGAGCGCGCGGATCGCGCTACTCCCTTCGAGTGACTTGCCCGCTATACCTTCCGTTGACCTTCCCGGGCATGTGACCATGTGAAAACAAGGCTTGTGAACTTGTGAATTCTTTCTCGAGCGCTCACCCGCCCTGTATCCACGCCCCGACGGAGGTGGTGTCACATGTTCGTCCGCGACGGCATGAGCACGATCGTTCTGACCATCGGCCCGGCCCATACCCTGCGCGCCGCCGCGCGCCTGATGTCCGCCCGCCAGATCGGCGCGGCGGTGGTGATCGACCCCGAGACGTCCGGCCTGGGCATCCTGACCGAGCGCGACGTCCTGATGTCGATCGGCGCCGGCCAAAATCCCGACACCGAGTTCGCCGGTGACCACCTCACCTCGAACGTCGTCTTCGCGACCCCCTCCTGGTCGCTGGCCGACGCGGCGGCGGCGATGACGCGCGGCGGTTTCCGGCATCTGATCGTGCTCGACGACGGCGAGGTGCTGGGGATCATCTCGGTCCGCGACATCGTTCGCTGCCAGATCCACGAGGCACAGCGAACCGAGGAACTGGTGGGCTGACCCCGGCGGGCGCCCGATGCGCGCCCGCGTCCCGCCTCCCGGTCCGGGCGTGCGAAACGCCGCCCGGTACCGACTCGTGGTTCGGGTACCGGGCGGCGTGCTCATCGGGGGTGGATCGCCGTCAGGCGCGCAGCTCCTTCACGGCCGCCGCGAGCCGGTCCCCGTAGTCCCGGTCGGCCGCCCGGAAGTGGCCCACCACCCGGTCGACGATGTCGTCCCGGGAGACCTTGGCCAGGAACCCGGCGATGTTGGCCACCAGCCGGACCTGCTCGTCCGCCGCCATCAACCGGTACAGGTCGCCGGCCTGTACGTAGTCGTCGTCCTGCGCGTGCGCCGGGGCCGGGTGGGTGCCGGTGGGGCCGGACACCTCGGTCGACGCCCACAGTGGCGCGCCGCTCTCGTACGGGCCGCCGAAGCTGTTCGGCTCGTAGTTCTTGGCCCGACCGCCCGGATTGGTCGCCATGTGCCCGTCCCGCCCGTGGTTGCGGGCGGTCGCGGCGTGCGGCGCGTTGACCGGCAGTTGGGTGTGGTTCACACCGAGGCGGTAGCGGTGCGCGTCGGCGTAGGCGAACAGCCGTCCCTGGAGCATCTTGTCCGGGCTCGGCCCGATCCCGGGCACGAAGTTGGCCGGGTTGAACGCGGCCTGCTCGACCTCGGCGAACACGTTGTCGGGGTTGCGGTCGAGGGTCAGTCGGCCGACCTCGATCAGCGGATAGTCGGTGTGCGACCACACCTTGGTCAGGTCGAACGGGTTGAACCGGTAGGTCGCGGCCTCGGCCACCGGCATGATCTGCACCTTCAGCGTCCACGACGGGCCCGCCCCGGCGTCGATCGCGTTCACCAGGTCCCGCTGGTGCGAGTCGGGGTCGGCCCCGGCCAGTTCGGCGGCGGCCTCCGCGGTCAGGTTCCGGATTCCCTGGTCGGTCTTGAAGTGGTACTTGACCCAGAACGCCGCACCCTCGGCGTTGACCCACTGGTAGGTGTGCGAGCCGAAGCCGTCCATGTGCCGGTAGGACGCGGGGATGCCGCGGTCGCCGAACAGCCAGGTGACCTGGTGGACGGCCTCCGGCGAGTGCGACCAGAAGTCCCAGACGTTGTCCGCCTCCTGGCTGCCGGTGTACGGGTCGCGCTTCTGGGTGTGGATGAAGTCCGGGAACTTCAGCGGGTCCTTGATGAAGAAGATCGGCGTGTTGTTGCCGACGAGGTCGTAATTGCCCTCCTCGGTATAGAACTTCACCGCGAACCCACGCGGATCGCGCACCGCGTCGGCGGCACCGAGGTTGCCGGCCACGGTGGAGAAGCGGGCGAACACCTCGGTGCGGCGGCCGGGTTCGGCGAGGAAGTGCGCCTTGGTGAACCGCGACACGTCCGCCGTCACCTCGAACCGGCCGTACGCGCCGGACCCGCGTGCGTGCACCACCCGCTCCGGGATGCGCTCGCGGTTGAACCGGGCCAACTTCTCCAGCAGGTACTGGTCCTGGATCAGCAACGGCCCGCCGGGACCCGCGGTCTGACTGTTCTGGTTGTCGGCCACCGGAGCGCCGGATTCGGTGGTGAGGGTCTGCGGCTGCTGCGACATGGTTCGTGACTCCCCTGGTGTTGCTGCTGTCGTCCGGGCCCCCAACCTAGAGCCAAGTTTGGACTTTGTCCAGAACAGTATTTAGACCAAATCCAAACCAAGACCTGTACCATCCAGCTATGAGCAACCTCCCGGAACGACTACGCGAGCGGGGTTGGCGCCTGACCGCACAGCGCCGGGTGGTGGCCGAGGTCCTCACCGGCGACCACGTCCACCTGACCGCCGACGAGGTGCACACGCGGGCGGCCCGGCAACTCCCCGAGATCGGCAGGGCGACCGTCTACAACGTCCTCAACGACCTCGTGGCCCTGGGCGAGATCCGCGAGGTGAGCACCGACGACCGGGCCAAGCGCTACGACCCCAACGCCCACCACCCACACCATCACCTGATCTGCACCGGCTGCGGCACCATCCGAGACGTACACCCGACCGCCGACCCGGCAACCACCCTCACGCCCCCCGAACGCCTCGGCTTCACCATCACCACCACCGAAATAACCTTCCGCGGCCTATGCCCAACCTGCCGCCCACTCAGACCCCAACCCAGCCCGTCCGGCGTTTGAGAGGGCGGTTCGTGAGTTGATGTCCTTTTCTGGGGAGCCTGGCAGGCTGCTGGTTGCGGCGCCGGGTCGACTACTTCTTCCTGGTGAAGCTGCCGGGGGTGGCCTCGGTGAGGACATCAAGCCTGACCAGGCGTTTCAGCTTGGCGCGGGTGCTCTCGATGTTCCTGGGCAGCGGTTCGTGATCGAGGGCCCGGCAGACGTCGCGGGCCCGAATGGGGCCGGTGGCCTCGTTGAACAGGGCGAGGATGCGGGGTAGTCCGGGTGCTCGGGTAGGTCGGGCGAGTCGGCCCGAGTGGGGATCCGGTCGGCGAGAGCGGTGACCGTCTTCCGGGTGATCGCGAGGTGTTCGAGGTGGGTCTCGGCCTCCCGCAGTCGAACCTGCAGTTCGTCGATCCGGGTGCGGAGGTCGTCGGCCAGGGCCCGGGAGGCGTCCTCCTGGACGCCGAGCGCGTCGAGCAGGGGTCGGATGTTCACACGGCCACCGTTTGCGGGTCGCGCCAGGTGGGGGTGTTCGCGCCGGTGAGCCGGCGGGCCATGACCTGGGTCATCGCCCAGTGGACACGGGAGGCGGACGAGGCGGTGCGGTGCTCGTAGTCACGGACCAGGCGCCGGTGCAGTATCAGGATCCCGTAGGTCTGCTCGACCCTCCACCGCTTGCGCTGCGGGACGAACCCCGTTTCCTGCGGGTTGCGTTCGACGATCTCCACGTCGATCCCGAGCAGGGAGCCGTGGGCGACCACGGCGTTCTTGAAGCCCTGGTCCACCAGCGCCTTGCACACCGTGGTCGCATGCTCGGCGACCCGGTCGAGCAGAGCGATGCCCGCGGCGTTGTCGTGCGTGCTCGCGGCGACAACGGTGACGGCGATGATCAGGCCCAGCACGTCCACGGCAAGACCCCGCTTGCGGCCCGGCACGCGTTTCGCCGGATCCCGGCCGGTCGTGGAGGAGGGGACCCCTGCAGCCACGTGGACACTCTGGGTGTCCAGCACCACCAGGGTCGGGTCCTCTAATCGGCGCGCCCTCTCACGGACCTGGCAGCGCAGAAGTTCGTGGACGACCTGGTCGGTGCCGTCGTCGCGCCAAGCGGCAAAGTAGTAGTACGTCGCGCTCTTCGGCGGCAGGTCGTGCGGGAGATAGGCCCACTGGCAACCGGTCCGGCCCTGGTAGAGGATCGCGTTCACGATCTCCCGCATCGCATAGGCGCCCTGGTGACCGCTGACCGAACGGTGCCGGTGCTTCCACGCCGTGATGACCGGCTCGATCAAAGACCACTGCCCATCCGATAAGTCGCTTGGGTACGACTTGCGTTCACTCACCCCGCCACCCCAACAGACCACCGTCTGCGGGACCCGCAGATTCCGCACTCATACACACCATCAGGCGACGACAGAAACACTCAAAGACTCACGAACCGCCCTTTGAGAACACACCAAACACCCACCCACCCACACAGGCACCCCAAACCCAGCCCGTCCGGCGCTTGAGAACACACCAAACGCCCAGCGGCCCACTCAGGCGCCCAAATCCAGCCCGTCCGGCGTTTGAGGACACACGAAACGGCCACCTGCCCACTCAGGCGCCCCAACCCAGCCCGTCCGGCGCTTGAGGACACACGAAACGGCCACCCGCCCACTCAGGCGCCCCAACCCAGCCCGTCCGGCGCTTGAGGACACACGAAACGGCCACCCGCCCACTCAGGCGCCCCAACCCAGCCCGTCCGGCGCTTGAGGACACACGAAACGGCCACCCGCCCACTCAGGCGCCCCAACCCAGCCCGTCCGGCGCTTGAGGACACACGAAACGGCCACCCGCCCACTCAGGCGCCCCAACCCAGCCCGTCCGGCGCTTGAGGACAACACGAACTCGGGCGCATCGGCGAACGGCTCACACCGCCACCCGTCAGCTCGCCAGCGACTCCGCCCGCAACGCGTCCAGCAGCCGCTGCGCCCTCGCCGCGACCTCCGCAGGACCATGCGCCACCGCCGGCCCACACCAGTGCTCCGCATCGGCCAGATCCCCGCGCCGCAACGCCAGCACCACCAGCCGCAACGCCGCCCGCCCGTGCCCACCCCGCGCGGCCACCGTCAACCACGGCTCCGCACCGTCGGAGTCCCCGTGCCGCAGATGCAGCAGCGCCAGGTTCCACGCCCCCGACACACTGCCCGCCTCGGCCGCGACCCGGAACCGCCGCGCCGCCGGCTTGTCCTCACCCCGCCGCGCACACAGCACCCCGCACCGCAGCGCCGCGGTCACATGCCCCGCGTCCGCCGCCACCGCGTACCAGCGCTCCGCCTGCTCCACCGCCCCCGCGTCCGCGAGCATCGCCCCGAGCCGGAACGCCGCCGTGGGCCGCTCCGCCCGCGCCGCCGTCTCGTACGCCCGCGCCGCCCCCTCGGCATCCCCCCGACGCTCCAGCAACAGCCCCATCTGCAAAGCCGCATCCGGGTGCCCGGCGGCCGCGGCGCGACTCCAGCACACCTCGGCGGCGTCGTCGAGACCACCACGCGCGTGCAGGATGCCCAGGTTGTACGAACCGTCCACGCTGCCCGCCTCGGCGGCCCGCGCGAACCATATCCGCGCCTCCTCGTCGTCCCCGCGCTCGAGCAACATCCCGGCCAGCGCGTTGGCCGCGTCCCCGTGCCCCGCGTACGCGGCCATCCGGAACCACCGCTCGGCGCCCGACGCGTCCTCGTGCTCCGCGTGCAACAGCCCCAGATTGAAGGCCCCGTTGCACTCGCCCGCCGCCGCGGCCCGCTCGTACCACCGCGCGGCCTCGCTCGAACTCCCCAGGGACGCGAACCACGCGCCCAGCGCATTGGCCGCCGTGCCGTCGCCGGCCTCCGCCGCGACCTGCCACCACCGCACCGCGCCCTCGACGTCCCCCGCGTCCTGCAGCAGGAACCCGAGCGCCCGGGCCCCCTCGGCGTCGCCCTCCTCGGCCGCCAGCCGATACCACCCGATCGCCTCGGCGGTGTCCCCCGCCCGCTCCAGCGAGGTCGCGAGCCGCACCGCCGCCCGCACGTGCCCACACGAGGCCGCGCGCAGGAACCACGTGGACGCCGCACGTTCGTCGTCCCGCTCCTGCCCCATCCGCCCGAGCCGGTAGGCCGCCTCCGGATGCCCTGCCTCGGCCGCGCGCCGATACCACCGCTCCGCCCCGGGGCGCCCGGTCAGCTCGAAGAACTCGCCCAGCGTGAGCGCCGCCCGCACATGCCCCGACTCCGCCGCGTTGCGCAGCCAGTAGACGCCCTGTCCGGACAGGTCGTGATACGCGCCCGCATCGGCGCCCACCCCCGCGCTCGCCCGTGCCGCGTCGGCCTGGTCGAGCAGCAGCGCGCCGAGCGAGTAGGCGGCGATCCGACTGCCCGCCTCG
Organism: Embleya hyalina; assembly: GCF_003967355.1. GTDB lineage: Bacteria > Actinomycetota > Actinomycetes > Streptomycetales > Streptomycetaceae > Embleya > Embleya hyalina. Next base: position 253,703 of record NZ_BIFH01000017.1, read on the forward strand.
GCCGCCCGGTGCCACCACAACGACGCGGCGTCGTCCCGCCCCTGACGGTGCATCAGCACGCCGAGGTTGGTCGCCGCGCCGCGATGCCCCGCCTCGGCGGCCCGACGCAGCAATTCGGCCGCCTCGTCCGCCCCGTCCTCCTCGTCGCGTTCGAGCAACATCAGGGCGAGGCTGTTGGCGGCGGAGGGGCTGCGCGCGGCCCGCTCGCGGTAGCGCCGTTCGAGTTCGGCCGATTCGTGCCGATCCAGCGCCTCGCGGCCCTCGACGCTGCCCCCGGGCCCGCGTCGGCGCGGCCGGAACGGCACCAGGACCGCGTATTCGTCGGGATGCGCCGGAGCCGTGGCGGCGGCGGCCCGCCCCCGGTCCAGGACCACCGTGTCGGGGCCCTCGGGCACGGTTTCGAAGACGTCGGGCTCCGGCGGTGGGTGCTCCCCCCGCCGTCCGCGATGTCCCTTCCACGCCCCCATGTGTCCATCGTGGCATCTCGGGCCACATCCATGCAGTCGCGATTCGGCAACAGCCGGCCCCACCCGGCGACGAATCCTCGGCGAACACCCGGTGTCCGAGGGCATGCACGAAGGGCCCGGCCGCAATGGCCGGGCCCTTCGACGTGGTAGCGGGGACAGGATTTGAACCTGCGACCTCTGGGTTATGAGCCCAGCGAGCTACCGAGCTGCTCCACCCCGCGTCGGTGAACACAACCTTACGGCAGCCCCGACCGGGCAGGCAAATCCCTTCCCGGCCGACCCCGAACCACCCGCCGCCACGCGTGGCACGCGTCACTCGTGGGTGTCGCGGCCGAATTCAGACCATGGAGTGAACCCGACTCACCCCGCCCCGACTCCGGATCGTCTCCCCTTTGACCCCAATTACCCCTGGTTGCCCGGGAGTTCGATTGCGCCACAACCGGATTGTCGGCCATCGCCGGACACGATCCGGTCTCGGCACGGGGCGGGAAGCCGTCACGGCGTGCCTCCGATGGGGTACGGTCTGCGTCGTGGTCATATCAGGAATGGACCATCCGAGCATGCCGCGCCGAGTCCCGGTTCCGCCGATGGACGCAGGCCGAAGCGGCATGGGCGAGCGCCTCGAACGGCACCTCGCCCTCATCGGCCGTGCCTCCGTCCAGGAGACGGCGAACAGCACCGAATCGGCCGCCATCATCCAGAGCCTGGTCCCGCGTGCCGAACAGCGCGGCACACACCGTCTGGCGCGCGTCACCCTGATGGCACCGCTGCGCGCCAAGCGTCGCCGCCAGATCGCGCTCTAGACCGCCACGCCCTCAGCTCGTGCGCCACCCCCGGCTCCCCGAGCCGGGGCATCGGATACAAACGCGCAACGCGAGAGGCCCGGTTCCTGAGAACCGGGCCTCTCGCGTTTTCATCGAGTAGCGGGGACAGGATTTGAACCTGCGACCTCTGGGTTATGAGCCCAGCGAGCTACCGAACTGCTCCACCCCGCGATGCGTTGTGTCCCGAGCTTACGTGACCCCGGCCCGCGCTCCAAATCGACGACGCGACGGGCCCGCCCCCCGGAGGGGACGGGCCCGTCGTACGTCACACGTGGACGGTCACGGCTTCGGTGCCCCGGTCGCGGGCGGCGCCCCGATCGCCGGCGGCGTGCCGTTGGCCGGTGGCGTCCCGTTCGCGGGCGGGGTGCCGGTCGCCGGCGGCGTGGTCGCCGGCGGCGCCTTCGCGGCGTTCTCCGCCGCGATGGCCTTGTTCACCGCCGCCTGGAGCCGCTTCTGCGCCTCGCCGTACTTGCCGAAGTCACCGGCCTTCAACGCCGCGTCCGCGTCCTTGAGTGCCTGGTTGGCCTCGTCGAGCGCCTGCTTGACCGTCGGGTTCTCGGTCGCCGGCGGCGGAGTGCCCGTCGTCGGCGGCGTCCCGGTGGTCGGCGGTGTCCCGGTGTCGGTCGGTGGCACCGTGGTCGTCGGCGACCCGCTGAACACCTTGCTCAGCGCCTGATCGAGGGTGTCCTCGAAGGCGATGCTGCCGCCGTAGGAGACCAGCACCTTCTGCAGGACCGGATACGACCCGGGCGCGTTGGCCTGGACGTACACCGGTTCCACGTACAACATGCCGCCGCCCACGGGCAGGCTGAGCAGGTTGCCGTAGACCACCACCGAGTCGCCGCGCTGCAGGATGTTGATCACCTGCGCGACCGCGGCGTTCGACTTGAACTGGTTCTGCATCTGATCCGGGCCCAGGATCGCCGTGTTCGGCGGCAGGCTCAGGAGTCTGATCTTGCCGTAACCCGGTGATCCCGGTTCCGAGTTCACCGCCATGAACGCGGCCAGGTTCTGCCGTTCCTTCGGCACGAACGTGCTGGTCAGCTGGAACGACTGCTGCGCGTCCGGGGCACCGCCCGGCGTCGCGGCCGGCATCTTCATCGACAGGTAGTACGGCGGCTGGTCGCCCGAACCGGCGGTGCGACCCGTCGGGTCCTTGGGGACCTTCCAGAAGTCGGAGCCGTTGAAGAAGGTCCGGGGGTCGGTCACGTGGTACCGGGTGAGCAGATCGCGCTGCACCTTGAACAGGTCCTGCGGGTAGCGCAGGTGCTCCATCAGGGTCGGCGGGATCGTGCCCTTCTTCTTGATCGTGTTCGGGAAGGCCTTCATCCAGGTCTTCAGGACCGGGTCCTTCTCGTCCCACTGGTACAGCTTGACCGAACCGTCGTACGAATCGACCGTCGCCTTCACCGAGTTGCGGATGTAGTTGACGTTGCCGGTGTTGCCCACCGCGCCCCGGGCCCGGTCCTCGGCGTTGAGCGAGTCGGCGGTGGCGGTGCCGAGCGTGGTGCGGGTCGCGTACGGATAACCGTTGCTGGTCGTGTACGCGTCCACGATCCACTGCACCCTGCCGTCTATCACGGCCGGATACGGGTCACCGTCGATGGTCAGCCACGGCGCGACCGCCTCCACCCGCTCCTTGGGCGTGCGGTTGTACAGGATCCGGGAATCCTTGTTGATCGTGTCGGAGAGCAGGATGTTGCCCTCCTGGAACTTCGTCGCGTACAGCAGCTTGTTGAACATGCCGCCGATCGGCACGCCGCCCTTGCCGTTGTACGTGTAGGTGGCCTGCCCCGCCGCGGTGTCGGTCGGGTAGTCCACCTCGGTGGGCGTGGTGTTCTTCGGCGCGCCCACGATCGAGTACTCGGTGGTCGACTCGCCGAAGTAGATCCGCGGCTGGTACGGACCGAGCGGGCTGGGGGTCTGGGCCTCCTGCGCGTCGGTGCGGATGTTGCCCTCGATGTAGACGGGCTTGCCCTCGCGGTCCACCCGGGTGCCCTCGGCCGCGACGACGCCGTACCCGTGGGTGTACTTGGTGTGATCGTTGACCCAGTTGTGCGTCTGACCACCCCTCGGGTTCAGCTCGCGCAGCGCGATCACGGTGTCCTGCATCTTGCCGTCGATCATGTAGCGGTCGACGTCCAGCGTGGTCTGGAAGGCGTAGTACTGCCGCAGCTGCTGCATCTGGTTGAACGTCGGCGAGACGATGTTCGGGTCGAGCAGCCGGATGCTGGCCGTGTTCGCGGCCTGGTCCTTCAGCTCGGGCTTGGCCTCGACGTTGCCGTCGTACTTCTCCGGCTCCACCTTGTCGATGCCGTACGCCAGCCGGGTCGCCTCGATGTTGCGCTGGATGTACTTGGATTCCTTGGCCTGCTGGTTCGGCTTGACCTGGAACCGCTCGACGATCGCCGGGTAGAGCCCGCCGATGAGCACCGCGGAGAGCACCATCAGGCCGAAGCCGATGATCGGCAGCGCCCACGTGCGGCGGAAGACGTTGACGAAGAACAGCGTGGCGCAGATCAGCGCGACGATGAACAGGATCGTCTTCGCCGGCAATACCGCGTGCGCGTCGGTGTACCGCAGGCCGGTGAATTGCGAGGCCTGCTTGAAATCACCGGACGAGACCGCGAGCGAATAGCGGTCCAGCCAGTACGCGACGGCCTTGAACAACACGAAAAGGCCGAGCAGCAGCGAAAGATGCGCCTGTGCGGCGGGGGTGGCCCGCGACCCCGGGCTCTGCACCCGAAGTCCGCCGTAGAGGTAGTGCGTGATCACCGCGAGGACGAGGCCGACGACGACCGCGACGAACGCGAAATTGATCAGGAACCGATAGAACGGCAGATCGAACGCGTAGAACGAGACGTCCTTGTGGAACTGCGGATCCTTGGCGCCGAACGAGACGCCGTTCACGAACTGGAGCCACGTCTTCCACTGCCCCGACGCCGAGGTTCCGGCGATGATGCCGATGATCACCGACAGCGCGATCAGCAGCCAGCTACGGAACGGCGTGATGGCCGAGCGGTAGCGGTCGAGGCTCTGCTGTTCGAGCGACATCCCGCGGAACGCGGGACGCAGCCGATAGGCGACGTAGATGTTGGCGCCGACGGCCGCGGCCATGAGCAGACCGAACACCAGGAACAACCCGATGCGCGTCCACAGCTTGGTCGTGAATACGTTTCCGTAGCCGACCGACTTGTACCAGAGCCAATCCGTCCAGAAATTCGCGAACAGCACCCACGCGACAACGATCACCACGAGGATGGCCAGCGTCAGGAGCAGTGTTCTGGACCTGCGGGACGGAGCTCCCAATCTGATCCGACGGCCACCTGAGCCGCCTCGTTCGGGCATCTGAAAAACCAAGGGTGCGCACCTCGATCATTACCTGGACGCGCCCGGTCGGCGCTCGATGGGTCAACTTACCGAGACAGGACGTGGTTCCCCACGGACACGGCCGATACAGGCTCGTGATCCGTCGTGGGGCGGAGACGGGAAGATGGGGTCATGACCGTTGCACTCACCCAGGCCCTCGTCGAGATCGAACGCCACGTGGCGGGGTACGGCTGGGACCAGCAGCCCCGCCTGTACGCGCTCGTGGACACCGGGGAACTGGCCCGTACCGAACCCGACCTCGCCGCGCAGCTCGGCCTGTCCGCCGACCGTGACGCGCCCATCGACACCCTTACGCCGATCGAGCAGGAGGAGATCCCGGAGCACGTCGCGATCGATGAGTTCCTGGCGAGCATCGCCTGGCCCGACGCCGTGCTCGGCTGCGCGCTCGTGGTCGAGCGGCTGATGTTGCCGCCGTCCGCCGAGGCGAACATGCCCACCGTCGGCAGCGACGAGGAGATCCACGACTGGGTGGCGGCGCACCCGGAGCGCCAGGAGGTCCGACTCGCGGTCGGCGTGCTGCGCGACGGCTCGCGCGAGTCGGCGGTGCGGCTGCGGGCCAAGGACGACGACTCCGAGGTGCTCTCGGGCGCGGACCTGGTGCCCGGCCTGGCCGAGGCGTTGCTGGCCACGTTCGGCGACACCGACGAGGAGTAGGGGCCGAGCGGGTCCGCACCGGTCACGCATGACATTCCGTCAGGGTTCCCTGACCGGTGCGGATCGTCGCCAGCGCCTTGAGCGCGTCGTCCAGCGTCTCCACCTGGACGAGGGTCAGACCGCCCGGCCGGGTCTGCGCGGCGGCGGCGCAGTTGGCCTTGGGGGTGAGGAAGTACTTCGCACCCTGGCGGCGGGCCCCGATGGTCTTCATCTGGATGCCGCCGATCGCGCCGACCTTGCCCGCGTCGTCGATGGTGCCGGTGCCGGCCACGAACTTGCCGCCGGTCAGGTCGCCCGGGCTGAGCTTGTCGACGATGCCGAGCGCGAACATCATCCCGGCGCTGGGGCCGCCGACGTCCTCCAGGTGGATCTCCACCTTGAACGGGAACTTCGGCAGGATGCCCGGGGTGATGCCGACCAGGGCGCGGCCGTCGTCCTCGGCCCGGCCGGTGACCACCTGCACGTCGCGCCTGGTGCCGCGGGCGTCGGCCGGGTCCACGGTGAGCGTGACCGTCTCGCCGGCCTTGTGCTTGGTGATCGCCCCGGCGACGTCCTCGGTCCGGGTGATCGGCGTGCCGTCCACGGCCAGGATGATGTCGCCGGCGTGCAGCTTGCCGAGCGCGGGCGCGTCCTTGGCCACGGTCGAGACGATCACCTGCTTCTCGATCGGGATGTTCAGGGCGGCGAACGCGGCGACCTTGGCGTGCTCCTGCGAGGAGCTGAACTCCTCGGCGTTCTCCCGCTCGACCTCGGCCGCCGACTTGTCGTCGGGGTACAGCGACTTCTTCAGCACCACGTCCGCGTCGCCCTTGACCCAGCCGGCCAGCGCGTCGAGCAGCGGCATGTCGTAGGACTTGTTGGTCACCGACACGGTGGTCATGTTCAGGTGCCCGCTCGTGGGATACGTCTCGTGGCCGGAGATCTCGATGACCGGCCTGCCGCCCTCGTCGCCGAGCGTGTTGTACGTGGGCCCGGGGCTCAACTCGGCGTAGGGCACCGGCGCGAACAGCACGGCGCAGGCCAGGGCCAGGAGCAGCAGCCCGGAGACGACCAGGGTGGCGGTGCGGCGCGACATGCGCCCGACCCTACGGCACCCGGATTCCGGCGGTGCGGGCCGGGCCGTCACGGGTTGTCGCGGACCGTTCCCGGGAGTGTCGGGTCGGGTGCGTCGACGGTGGGGTCGTGGATGATCGGGGTGGCCGTGCGCACCCGGTCCAGAGCCGCGCTCCACTCCTCGAAGTCGGACATCGAGTCGTGCATGCTCGGCGTACGCAACGCCCGACACGTCCACGCGGCCCAGCTCACCGCGATCACGAGCGCGACGCCCGGGATGGCCCACCACCATGCGACAGCCGCCATGACGTACTCCATCGACACGAGAGGGAGGGTAACGGCTTAAATCATATGTATGTGGTGGTGATGGTGCATTTCCGTTGCTCCGAGGTGCCCGGGACGCCCGGCGGCGGATGGTGCGGACGGGGCGGGTGGAGCGTCGGAACGGATGGGCGTCGGGGTCAGCAGGCGCCGACCCAGTCCGCGTCGCCGTCCGCGAAGTGCTGGAGCTTCCAGATCGGCACCTCGTGCTTGAGGTCGTCGATCAGTCGGCGGCACGCGGCGAACGCCTCCGCGCGGTGCGGGCAGGCGACCGCGACCACGACCGCCAGGTCGCCGATCTCCAGGCGGCCGATCCGGTGTACCGCGGCCATCGCCAGCACCGGCTGGTCGGCGGCGATCTTCTCCATCACCCGACGCAGTTCCACCGCGGCCGACGGGTGGGCGGAGTATTCGAGCGCGGTGACCGTGCGCCCGCCGTCGGCGTCACGGACCGTACCGACGAACAGGTCGATGCCCCCGGCGGCGCGGTCGCCGACCGCGGCGAAAACCTCGTCGACGGACAACGGCGTGTCGCGGATCTCGGCGATGCGGATGACGTCCATACCGGGCAGTATCGCGCGCCGCGCCACGGACCCGGACACCCCGGTCCCCCGACGGCGCGGGCGACCCCGCGCCGGACCGGGCCGAAACCCGGTCGCCACGGGGCCGCGCGGCTCAGAACCCCCGGCGCCGGCGGCGCACCTTGCGCACGATCGCGGCCGTGCCCACCAGCGCCACGGTGGCGCCCGCCGCGCCGAGCGTGGTGGCGTCCTTGCGGCCGAGCCGGCGGGCCACCAGCGCGTGCCGCCCGGCGACGTCCTCCAGGAGCGCGGCGAACGCCGCCTCGTTGGTCCACGCCGGTCGCCAGCCCGCCGCGCGCAGCCGTTCCGCGGAGACCACCCAGCCGTGCATCGTGTAGGCGAGGTCGCCCGCGGGGGCGGGCGTGATGCCGAGGCGGTGCAGCCGTTCGGCGGTGCCCAGGGCGAGCGAGGCGGGCAGTTCCATCCGGCGCATGCCGGACAACTCCTCGATCTCCTCCTGCTCCAGCCAGCCCTCCGAGCCGACCGTGACCACACCCTCGACCCGGCCGAGCGCGGCGAATTCCAGCGCCGAGGCCAGGTCGTCCAGGTGGCAGAACTGCCAGCGGGGCTGCCCGCCGGAGACCACGAGCAGGCGCGGCGCCTCGAAGTGCCGGGTCATCACGCTGTCCGCCTCGGGACCGCCGACCAGCGTCGCCGGCCGCACCACGGTGACCTTGACGTGCGGATGGGCGCGCGGGGTGCGCTCGGCCAGTTCCTCGATCTCCAGCAGATCCCCGACCAGCGAGGCGTCGGCCGTGGCACGCAGCGGCGCGTCCTCGGCGAGCGGTACGTCGTTGTCCGGCAGCGCGCCGTAGACCATCGCCGAGGTGCACAACACCACGCGCGGCACCCGGGCCGCGGCGGCGGCGGTCAGCACGGTCTGGGTGCCGCGCACGTTGCGCGCGCCCCGGGACCTGGGCTCGGAGTCGAGCGACATGTCGAGCGCGAGGTGCACCACCACGTCCACGCCCTCCAGCCGGCCGGCCAGCGCGGGGTCACGGACGTCCATGATCCGCCACTGGGCGCCGGGGATCTCGCCACGCCGCTCGTCGATCGCGATCAGACGTTTGACCTGGTCGTTCGCGGCCAGAAGCGAGGCGACGCGATGACCGAGCCCGGCGGCGGCGCCGGTGACCGCGACGACCGGGCGCACCCGGGGCACACTGGTGGCCGAGGGCTGGTCCTCGGGCCGGCCCGAGGACTGGGGATCGCTCTCCGGAGCGGTCTGCGCGGCATCGGTTCCGGTGCCTTCGCTCGTGCTCTCCCGCCCGCTCCGCCCAGAGCGAACGCGTGGGGGCTGGGAACTCACTGGCGGTCTCCCGTGGTTAGTTTGGTACGAGCGGTTCGTCAAGAAAGGTACGCGCGACTGCTTGCCTTTCCTGTCAGTGTCCGCGATCCATCCTGCCGGAGGTGTTGTCGTGATCTTCACGCCAGGCGCGTTTCGACGCCTGCGCGGTGTCGCCTCCGGCCGGGGCGGCGGGCGGCTCGAGCGAGACGAGGTAACCGTGAGTCGGCATCGAATGGTCGGGCCCGAGGGCGCCGCGCACATGGAAAACGTAGAGGGGCCCCACCATGGCTGACTTCCCGTTCGGCTTCGGCAAGCCCTCGGGCGACGACGATCCCAACCGCCCCGGCGGCGGGTCCGGCGGTTCGAATCCGAACGACCCCTTCGGGTTCGGTGCCGCCGGCGGTGACCCGAACAACCCGTTCGGCGCGCTTTTCGGACAGATGAATCAGGCCGACCTCGGCGCGGCCTTCCAGCAGCTGGGCAAGCTGCTCTCCTACGAGGGCGGCCCGGTCAACTGGGACCTGGCCCGCGACATCGCCCGGCAGACCGTGGCGCAGCAGGGCGACGCGTCGATCGGCGCGGTGGAGCGCTCGGGCGTCGAGGAGGCCGTGCGGCTCGCCGAGCTGTGGCTGGACGAGGCCACCTCGCTGCCGTCCGGGGCGAGCACCACCGCGGCCTGGAGCCGTTCCGAGTGGATCGAGGCGACGCTGCCCCAGTGGCGCGCGCTGGTCGAACCGCTGGCGACCCGGGTGGTCGCGGCCATGGGCGAGATGATGCCCGAGGAGATGCAGAGCATGGCCGGGCCGCTGCTCGGCATGATGCGCGGCATGGGCGGCGCGATGTTCGGCGCCCAGGTGGGCCAGGCGCTCGGCGCGCTGGCCGGCGAGGTGGTCGGCTCGACCGACGTCGGGCTGCCGATCGGTCCGGCGGGCAAGGCGGCACTGCTGCCGGCCAACCTGACCGCGTTCGGCGAGGGCCTGTCCCTGCCCCAGGAGGAGGTGCGGCTCTACCTGGCCCTGCGCGAGGCCGCGCACCAGCGCCTGTTCGTGCACGTGCCGTGGTTGCGGCAACACCTGTTCGGCGCCGTCGAGGCGTACGCGCGGGGCATCAAGGTGGACATGAGCCGCCTGGAGGAGGCCGCGGGTCGGATCGACCCGAGCAACCCCGAGGCGCTGCAGGAGGCGTTCTCGCAGGGGTTGTTCGAGCCCGAGGAGACGCCGGAGCAAAAGACCGCGCTGTCCAGGCTGGAGACGGCCCTCGCGCTGGTGGAGGGCTGGGTCGACGCGGTCGTGCACAGCGCGGCGGCGCCGCGGCTGCCCTCTGCGGGCGCGCTGCGCGAGACGCTGCGTCGGCGGCGGGCCACGGGCGGTCCGGCCGAGCAGACCTTCGCCACGCTGGTGGGCCTGGAGTTGCGTCCGCGCCGGCTGCGCGACGCGGCCCGACTGTGGGCCTCGCTGGCCGACGCGCGCGGCGTGGACGGGCGCGACGCGGTGTGGCAGCACCCCGACCTGCTGCCGACCGCCGCCGACCTGGACGACCCCGACGGCTTCGTGCACCACACCGAGCTGGACCTGTCCGGTCTCGACGCCGAGTTGGACGCGGACCTGGACTCGCTGGAGTCGAAGGGCGAGGCGAAGGGCGAGCCCGAGGCCGACGACGCCGAACGCGGGGCGAACGGCGACGACGAGCCGAAGGGCACCGACGGCGGCAAGGGGCCCGCCGCGTGAGCCTTCGCGTCGCGACGGTCGACGCGCTGTCCGCGTGGCACGCGCCCGACGATCGTGCCGACGGGCTGCGCCGGGACTACCTGGAGCATCTGGCCACATACGAGGACGGCATGCTCAAGGCCTGCCGCGCCGGGCACGTGACGGCGAGTGCGGTGATCGTGGATCCGGCCGGCGGTCGGGTGTTGCTCACGCTGCACGCGAAGATCCTCCGGTGGTTGCAGACCGGCGGGCACTGCGAGCCGGGCGACCGCACGCCGGCCGAGGCGGCGCTGCGCGAGGCCCACGAGGAGTCCGGGATCGCCGGCCTGACCCTGCTCGCCGACGGCGCGCCGGTCTACCTCGACCGGCACGACACGCCGTGCGCGGTGCACCTGGACGTGCAGTACGCGGCGCTGGCCCCGCCCGGCGCGGCGGAGGTGATCAGCGAGGAGTCGCTGGATCTGCGCTGGTTCGCGTTCGACGCGCTGCCGGCCGACACCGACGACTCGGTCCGCGCGTTGGTGGGCCGGGCCCGCGCTCTGGTCTGAGGTCGCGCGCGCCGAGCGGCGGTCACGGACATACCGAGGGGCGCCCGACCGGTGATCGGTCGGGCGCCCCTCGGCGTCGCTGTTCCCCGGTTTCCCGGGCCGGGTGCTACTGGCCCCAGGTGTTGCCGCGGACCCCGCCGTCCTGGCCGAGGCCGCGGTTGGCGAGGTAGCCGCCGGGCTGGATGAACTCGACCGGCGGAAGCAGTTCGCTGGGCTGGACCACCACGTAGCCCTCGCCCATGAAGGCCATGTTCCAGCCCTCGCCGGTGCCCCGGCGACGGCGGTAGATCCGGGCCGAGGTGGCCTGCGCCTGGAGGCTGATCTGCAACCGGGTGCTCCACGCGATCACCGCGTCGGCGTCCGCGAACACCTCGGCGCCGTGGGTGACCCGCATGATCAGCGGCTTGCCCGAGGTCATCAGCGCGATCTTGCCGTTGCCGCTGATGTCGAGGTTGTACGACCCGGCGCCGGCGATCGACTGGGCGCTCTCGATCGCGACCACGTTCCAGCTCAGCGTGCTGTCCAGGGCCAGTACGTACTGCCCGTCCACGCTCAGTCCCTCGAAGTCGAGGTCGAGCACGTGGATCGACTGGGACATGTTGGCCAGCCACATGGTGCCGGTGCCCTGCGCGCGCATCAGCTGGAGCTGTTCGCCGGTGGCCGCGGCGGCCTGCTGTTCGGCGCCGCTGCGCAGGTTTCCGTCGAAGTCGATCGCGCCCTGGTAGGCCACCATCGAGCCGACCCGGGCCAGGCAGTGGTCCGGGTGCCCGTTGCCGAGCTGGACCTTGAGCATGTGCTCGTTCTGCAAGCTGTACCGCTCGGGGTTGTGTACCGGCGCGTGGCCGAAAAGCGAGCTCTGCACGGTGTTCCTCCTTGGCTCGCGGTCAGCCGCGCACGTGGAAACGGTCGGTGGCGTCCTCGGCCGGTTGCACGACGACGAAGCCGTTGCCCTTGAAGGACACCTGCATCGCCTCGCCGGAACCGCGCCCGACGATGCCGCCGAGCCGCATCGAGCGTTTGGTGCCGACCTTGAGGCTGGTGCTCCAGGCGACCAGCGCGTCGGGGTCGACGTAGGTCTCGCGCTCGGCCGGGTTGAGCACCACCGGGGTGCCGCGCGTGGTGATCGCCACCCAGCCCTGACCGGACAACTCCATGTTGAACAGGCCGTTGCCGCTGAACTTCGCGGTGACCCCGCTCACCATCTTGATCCGGTGTTCCAGGTTCTCGTCGAACGCGAGGATGTTGCTCGCGTTGACCGACAGGCCCTCACCCGGGTTGAGCTGCATGATGGCCACGTCGGCGCCGTAGTCGGCGAAGTAGATGTCGCCCTGGCCGCTGCACCGCATCAACTGCATACGTTCGCCGGTGATACCGCCGGTCACCCGGCGCTGCATGCCCTGGCCGTGGCCCTCGAAGGTGATGTAGCCCTCGTAGGCGATCATCGAGCCCTGCTTGGCCAGCACGCCGGGTGCGCCGGGCTGGATGTTGGCCCGGCAGATCTTGTGGCCGTGCGCGCTCATCCGCGCCTGGGGCGCGGTCTGCCCGTACGCGGCGATCAGTTGCTGATCCATGTTCCCCTCACACCTCGTAGGGCTGGACGACGATGAAGTTGTTGGCCTGCGGCGGGCAGCGGAACTGCAGGTTGACCGTCTCGCCGCTGTGTCCGGGGAACGCGGTGCGGCGCAGCCGCATCTGGGTCGTGGTGGAGACCTGCATGTCGGTACCGGTCCAGGCCACGATGGCGTTGCTGTCCGCGAAGGTCGGCCCCTGGACCGGCAACACCAGCGGGATGCCCCTGGTCTTGATCACCACGGTGCCCTGGCCGGTGAAGGTCTGCGCGAACAGCGCGCCGCCGGGGATGCCCACACCCTCGACGCGGGCCGGCTCCAGGGTCAGCCCCTCGTCGAACGCGAGCACGTTGGCCACGTTGACGAACAGTTTGTTGCCCTGGAGTTCGACCAGGTGCAGGTGCGCGGCGTCCTCGGCGAGGAACACCTCGCCGCTGCCCTCGCAGCGCATCAGTTCGAGCGACTGGCCGGTCTGCCGGTTGTCGAACCGGTTGCGCAGGCTCTGCCCCTGGAACTTGAACTTCACGTCGCCCTGGTAGGCCACCATGACGCCCTGGCGGGCGATCACCTTGCCGCCGGAGACGTCGACGCGGACCATCTTGGGATTCTGCTGGCTCCAGCGACCGCCGGCGGGCACCTCGCGGTACTGGTCGATGCCGTACTGGAAGGCGGGCTCGGGCGTCGCGACGCCGACGCCCTGCTGCATGCCGGGACCGGGGGGCATGCCCTGGCCGGGCGGCGGTCCGCCCGGGCCGCCGGGGACCGGCATCTGGAGCGTGGGCTGCATCTGGCCGGGCTGACCCTGGCCGGGGTAGCCGCCGGGTCCGGGCGGGCCGGGCGGCGGGTAGCCCCCGGGGCCGGACGGGGGCGGGTAGCCACCGGGCTGACCCGTGCCGGGCGGCGCGGGCGGCGCCATGTGCCCCTGGTGCGGCGTCTGGTTCGGGTTCGGGTAGCCGCCGGGGCCGGGCGGGGGCGGGTAGCCTCCCGGCGCGCCGTGCGGCGGAGTGCCCGGGCCCTGCTGGTACTGCTGCGGGCCGGGCGGCGGGTAGCCGCCGGGGGCGCCGTGCGGCGGGGTGCCGCCGTACTGGGGCGGACTGTCGTACTGGGGCGGGCCGGGCGGCGGACCGCCGTGCGGCATCGCGCCGACCGGCTGGGGCGCGCCGGGCGGCGGCCCGAAGTTCGGCGTGGGCGCGGGCGGGGGCGGCGGCGGACCGCCACCGGGCGGGCCGAAGGACGGCGGCGACTGGTGCTGCTGCGGCGGCACGCCGGCGCCGGGCGGGGCGAATCCGGGTGCCCCGCCGGGCGGCACCTGCGCGGGCGCGGACGCCTGCTCCGGCTCGTCCTCGGCGACCTCGCCGCCGAAGTTCTCCAGGAGCGCGCGCAGTCCGCCGTCGAAGCCCTGGCCGACGGCGGAGAACCGCCAGACGTCCTTCTTGTAGATGTCGGCGATCATCACCGCGCGCTCGGTGCTGAACTCGCGCCCGGTGAACGAGTAGCGCGCGACCTCCTGGCCGCCCGCCACGATCCGCAGATAGCCGGACCCGACCTGGGACATCACCCCGTCGCCGTCGATCGTCGCGGTGAACGCGAGCTTGTTGACGTGCGGCGGGACCCGGTCGAGGGTCACCCGGAAGGACTCGGTGTCACCGGCCTGCGCGCCGAGGAGTTGGATCGACTCCTCGGGCGACTTGGGCTGGTTGAAGAAGACGAAGTACCGATCGTCGGACAGCCGCTCGCCCGCGTCCAACCCGAAGCACGCGATGTCGAACGTCAGCCCGGGGCCGTCCAACTGCACCCCGACATACAGATCGGTCCCCGCGGTCAGGTCGGACAGCTTCGACTTCTGTCCCTTCCTGAACTCGACCACTGTGTGGCTCCCTTCCCCGCTTTTCCGCCGCCGGCGGTGCGGGCGCCCACCACCTGGGTCCCCGCCGCGCTCGGCACGCTACAACATCGGCTGCGCCCCGGTCGGGGTACGGCTGCGCGCCGGGCGGGCCGCTCGTGCCCCCCGGCGGGCGTGTTTCCGCGGCCGCTCCGTCCGCGTACGCGCCTCACGCTATACGCCCGAATCCGGCGCCGCGACGACTGTGCCGAGCCGGATTCCGGTCAGCCGCGAGGCTTGCGGGCCGCCCGATCGCGCGTTGTCCCCGCCCGGGTACCGTCCGCAGCGGCGGTGCCCTTGCGGGCGCCGCGCGCACCGGCCGCGGCGGAGCGCCCCCGGGGCGGCGCCGGCGGCTCGGCCCCGGCGCGCGCCGGCTCCGCGTCGGCCGGATCGGTGTCGGCCTCGTCGCTCATCGCGAGCCCGCTCGCGGTCGCCACACCCTCCAGATATCCCCGCGCGCGTTCGGTGCGCGGATATGCGGCGAGCAGGGTCCAAAAACGCGGTCCGTGTCCGGGCACCAGCAAATGCGCCAACTCGTGCAGCAATACATAGTCGACGACATAGGTCGGCATGCCGCGCAGGCGGGTGGAGAGCCGGATGGTGCCGTCGACCGGCGTGCACGAACCCCAGCGGGTGTTCTGGTTGCCCACCCAGCGCACGCTCGCGGGCTCGGCCCGGCCGTCGAGATAGCGGGCGGACAACTCCCGGGCGCGGACGGCCAGGTCCTCGTCGCTGGGGCGTCGGCGGCGCTCCTGGGCGGCCAGGCGCTCCAGCATCACGCCGACCCAGCGTTTCTCCTCGGTCTGCGTCATTCGGCCGGGGAGCAGGACCACGGTTCGGTCCCCGTCCCGGTACGCCGATACGGTTCGTTTCCGCCGGGCGCTGCGACGCACCTCGACGGCACCCTGGTACGGGGCTCCGGACAGCATGTCGTGTCCGGCCCCGGGATCCGCGACCACAACCAGGACGTTAACCGACGGCACCGACAGGGCGCGCCCGCTTCGGGCCGGCGGGGGATATTCCACATCGCTTTTCACGGGCATAATCGCGGGCATAAGCACTATTCGCGCAATAACTCCCATTCCATTGTTCTGTGCCTGATATTTCCAAATAGCATATTCATACGCGGGCTGTGGACAACGAAATACCCGGCCCGGTCGCCGCCGGGCACGCTGGGGGCCGGTCGAGCCCGGTGCGTCGGGCCTCGATCGTCGCCGTCCGTCCACGCGTACCGTCCCCTCGGAGGCCGCCCATGCGTCCGCTGCTCAAGCCCGCCCTGCGCCGGCTGTGGCGCGATCGACAGACCCTGCAACTGGGTCTGGACCCGGCTCGGGCGGTGCTGCTCGGCGGGCTCGATCCGGTGACCACCCGCTTCGTGGAGCACCTGGACGGCACCCGGGACCTGGCGCGGACCTACGAACTCGCCGACCGCGTCGGACTCCCCCGCGCCCGGGCCGCGGCGGTGCTCGACCTGCTTGCCCGGGAGGACGTGCTGGAGGACGCGTCCGGGCGGCCCACCCCGGTGCCGGCGCTGCCGCACGAGCGGGCCCGGCTCGGCCCGGACCTGACCTCGCTGGCCCTGGTGCACGGCAGCGGCGGCGCGGGCCTGGCCGCGCTGGACCGGCGCTCGCGGGCGGTGGTGGCGGTGCACGGCGCCGGTCGGGTGGGCGCGGCGGTGGCCGGGCTGCTCGCCGCCGCCGGTGTCGGCCACGTGGTGCCGGCGGATCGCCGACCGGTGCGGGCGGGCGACGCGGGGCCGGTGGCCTACGGCTGGGACGCGGAGCGACCGCGGCGGGAGACCACCGTGCGGGCCGCGCTGCGCCGGTTGGCCCCGGGGGTGCGCTGCGCGCTGCCCGCCGGGCGGGGCACCCCCGACGTCGCGGTGCTGGTCCCGGAGGGCCGTCCGGATCCGGCCCCCGGCGCCCGGCTGATCCGACAGCGGGTGCCGCACCTGTACGCCGACATCCGCGAGACCACGGGGGTGGTCGGGCCGTTCGTCCTGGTCGGCCGCTCCGCCTGCGGCCGGTGTCTGGACCTGGCCCGCAGCGACCGGGATCCGGGCTGGCCGCGCCTGCTCGCCCAACTCGCGGCGGCGCCCGGTCCGGGCGAGCCGCCGTGCGACGTGGTGCTGGCCACCGAGGTCGCCGCCCGGGCCGCGCTCCAGGTGCTCACCTTCCTCGACGGCGGGCTGCCCACCACCGTGGACGGGACGGTGGAGATCGAGCTGCCCGACGGGCTGACCCGACGCCGGAGCTGGGCGCCGCACGCGCGGTGCGACTGCGGCGCCACCCGCCCGGCGCAAGAGGTGGGCCCCATCACACATGCCGCGCCGCCGAGTCGGACACAATGGGTCGCGTGAGCGATCTTCCGCGCAGGGCCGTCACCCGCACCGCCAAGCTCGCGTCCCTCCCGCTGGGGGTGGCCGGCCGGGCGACACTGGGCCTGGGCAGGCGCATCGGCGGCAGACCGGCCGAGATCGTCGCGGCGGAGCTGCAGGCGCGCACCGCGCAACAACTCTTCAAGGTGCTCGGGGAGTTGAAGGGCGGCGCGATGAAACTCGGGCAGGCCCTGTCGGTGTTCGAGGCGGCGCTGCCCGAGGAGGTGGCCGGGCCCTACCGCTCGGCCCTGACCAAACTTCAGGACGCGGCGCCGCCGATGCCCGCGCGCACCGTGCACAAGGCGCTCGCGGACAACCTCGGCGACGACTGGCGCACGTTGTTCGAGGAGTTCACCGAGAAGCCCGCGGCCGCCGCCTCGATCGGCCAGGTGCACCGGGCGGTCTGGCACGACGGCCGCACGGTCGCGGTCAAGATCCAATACCCCGGGGCCGGCGACGCGCTGATCTCCGATCTCAACCAGCTCGGCCACGTGGCCCGCTTCGCCGGCGCGCTGATCCCGGGCATCGACGTCAAACCGCTGATCGCCGAACTCAAGGCCCGGGTGGCCGAGGAGCTCGACTACCAGCTGGAGGCGGAGGCGCAGACCGCGCACGCCGTGGAGTTCGACGGCGACCCCGACATCTTCGTGCCGCACGTGGTGCACCAGACCGAACGGGTGCTGATCACCGAGTGGATGGACGGCACACCGCTGTCCAAGGTGATCGACAAGGGCACCCGGGAGGAGCGCGACCGGGCCGGGCACATGCTCAGCCGCTTCCTGTTCTCCGGTCCGGCCCGCACCGGCATGCTGCACGCCGACTCGCACCCGGGCAACTTCCGGCTGCTGGCCGACGGGCGTCTGGGTGTCCTGGACTTCGGCACGGTCAATCGGCTGCCCGAGGGGCTGCCCGAGCCGATCGGCCGGGCGTTCCGCCTCGCGCTCGACGGCGACGCGGACAGCGTCATGCAGGTGTTGCGCACCGAGGGCTTCGTCAAGCCGTCGATCAAGCTGGACGCCGGCGAGGTGCTCGACTACCTGCTGCCGTTCCTGGAACCGGCCGAGGTGGAGGAGTTCACCTTCACCCGGGCGTGGATGCGCGAACAGGGCGCGCGGATCGGCGACCCGCGCAATCCCGCCTCCGCGCTGGCCCGCCAGCTCAATCTGCCGCCGAGCTATCTGCTGATCCACCGGGTCACGCTGAGCACCATCGGCGTGCTGTGTCAGCTGGGCGCCACCGCCCCCTTCCGCGAGGAGCTGGCCACCTGGCTGCCCGGCTTCGAAGACGACTACGAGGCCGAGGAGTTCGACTTCTCCCTCGAGGCGATCGAGGAGTTCGAGGACGTCGAGGAGATCGACGACGACCCGGCCGACGCACCCGCCCCGAAGAACGCGACGGGCGACGCGGACGCCGCCGGCCGCTAGCCGGGGCGTGTCCCGGCGCCGATCCCGCGAACGCCGAAGGGCGGACACCCCGGCAAGGGGTGCCCGCCCTTCGGCGTTCGCGAACCGGCTCGGCTACATCACCGCGATGGCCAGCGCCCGGCGCGCCCGCATGGAGGCGACCTCGGCCCGACGGCGCATCCTGCGCGCCACCCGAACGTGGTACGCCCTGCGTTGGAGCTCCGCCTCGCGGAGCTCCTGATCCATCCGAGCCCTCGCCAGGGCTTCGTTGATCAGATGCAACTCCCGGCTCCTGTCAATGGGAAGAACTGCGTTCGTGTCGTGAATGTGCTTCATGGGTTCCTGCGCGTACGCGCGATCTCTGGTCCTGGTGCGTCGGGGTCCCGCCGGCGGGGTCACGCGGCGACCTCCGTCTTGCGCGGACGGCCACGGGGACGCTTGCGGGCGACGACGACGCCCTGCACGAAGAGCTCGCCGCCCCACACGCCCCAGGGCTCGCGGCGCTCGAGCGCGCCCTGCAGGCACATCTCGCGCACCGGGCACTCGCGGCACAGGGCCTTCGCGTACTCGACGTCCTCCGGGGACTCGGCGAAGAAGACCTCGGGGTCGTAGGAACGGCAGGGGATCGTGGACTCGAGCTGCTCGACGTCCTCGAAACCGGTGAGGGTCATCAGGTCTACCTCCGATGTCGCTGTGGCTGTACTGCCGGGTGCGGGGGGTTTGCCGTGGGGCACGTGGTGCTCCTGTGATTCGTGGGACTCGCGTCCCCGGTGGTCGCTACTCGGTCTTTGCTGACAGCCGACAAAAGACAAGGGCCGCGGATCCCGGTGTTCGGGATTCCGCGGCCCTGGAGGGTGCCGACCTGACGTCTCGTCAGGTCCTGTTCCTCCAGGACGGATACCCGTTGTTCCCGGCAAAGCCGGCCATGGTCATGCCATTGGCCCGCTGCGATTCCTGCTTCTGCGCCTGCTCGCAAGCCGCCGCGCTCGACGGTCGCTCGTCGCGACGCGCCTTCGCCGCCTGCTCGCCTTGCCACGGACCCTCGGCGCTGTCCGCCAGACCGACGAGTCCTGAGGCGCCCGCTGCTGCGGACACACCACTGCCGTTGCCGCGCAGTCGCGCGGAGGCGGTGATCAGGGCATCGGTCCCGGCATAGGACGTCACCACGGGGAGCCCGGCCAGGCCGGACGTGGACACGGAGAGATCGGCATGCGACAGCTTGGCGGAGCCCACCGACACCACGACCGGAGTGACGGCGAACGCCTGACGCTGGGCTTTCAAGTTCCTGGTAATCACGACGTTCACCTCCTTCCGAGAGGGTTTCGGGGCAACACCACAGGGGTGCTTCCAGGTTTCATGGACGAGCACGGTCGAACGTTCCGACCGTGCTCGTGAGCGTAGATGCGGTTCGGAGCAAGGCGCAAACGATTTATTGCATGGCCCTCGTCACTCGAGGGAAACCCCTCGCGTCTCACACCCCGTCGGCGGCATCCTCGACGGCCGACCCGAGGTCGTGCTCGACCTCCGGAATGTGCCCGTAATCGTCCGAATCGGGCTCGATCGCCAGGTCGTGGCCGGCGCACAGCGCGAGCACGTCGTCACCGAATCGTTCCAGCTTGGTCCGGCTCACCCCGGGAATCGCGGCGAGTTGGCGCTCGTTGAGCGGGCGGGTCTCGGCGATCGCGGTGAGCGTCGCGTCGGTGAAGACCACGAAGGCGGGCTGGCTGTGCTCGTCGGCCCGGCGCAGTCGCCACTCGCGCAGTTGCCCCAGCAGGAACTCGTCCACGTCCGACGGGCAGTCCAGGCAGCGCCCGATCTTGCGCTCGGCGGCGTCCTGGAGCGCTCGCGCGCACACCCGGCAGCGCACCGGACCGACCTTGCGCCGGGGCCGGGGCACGCCGCCCGGACTCGCCCCGGTACCGGGCGAGCGGTACGCGTCGGGCCGCGCCGAGCCGACGCCGCGCCCGCCGTCGGAGCCGCGCAGCCCGTCCAGGAACCGCGACGCCGTGCGCCCGCGCCCGCCCGGCGTGCGGGCCAGCGACCAGGACAGGGTCAACCGCTCGCGCGCCCGGGTCACCCCGACGTAGAGCAGCCGGCGCTCCTCCTCGATCTTGTCCGGGGTGTCGGCGTAGGAGATCGGCATCATGCCCTCGTTGAGGCCGACCAGGAACACCGCGTCCCACTCCAGCCCCTTGGCCGCGTGCAGCGACGCGAGGGTGACGCCCTCCACCGTCGGCGCGTGCTGGGCGTTGGCCCGCTCGGCCAGCTCGACGGTGAAGTCGCGCAACGTCGCCTCCGGCCGCTCGACCGCGAACTCCTCGGCCAGCCGCACCAGTGCGGCCACCGACTCCCACGTCTCCCGGGCCTGGCCGGATCCCGCGGGTGGCTCCGCGCTCCAGCCGGAGCCGCCGAGCACCGCGCGCACCTCGGCGGCCAACGGCCCGGCCTCCGCGTCGGTGCCGCCGGAGATCGCGTGCGCGCGCAGGAAGCCCATCGCCTGGCGGATCTCGGGCCGCTCGAAGAACCGCTCGGCGCCCTTGAGCAGGTAGGCCACGGACCGGTCGGCGAGCGCCTGCTCGTAGGACTCGGACTGCGCGTTGGTGCGGAACAACACGGCGATCTCGGCGGGCCGCACCCCGTCGTCGATCAGTGCGCGAACGCGCTTCGCGGTGCTCTCCGCCTCGGCCTGCTCGTCGGCGTGCTCGACGAAGGCGGGCTCCGGGCCGGTGCCGCGCTGCGAGATCAGCCGGAGCCGGTGCTTGGCCGCCTCGCCGCCGGCGCGGGCGAGCAGCCGGTTGGCCAGGCCCACCACCTGCGGGGTCGAGCGGTAGTCGCGGACCAGCTCGACCAGCTTCGCGTCGGGATGGCGGCGGCGGAAGCCGAGCAGGTAGGCGGGTGTGGCGCCGGTGAACGAGTAGATGGTCTGGCTCGCGTCGCCGACCACGCACAGGCTGCGGGCCCCGGTCGACCACAGGTCGAGCAGCCGCTGCTGGAGCGGGTTGACGTCCTGGTACTCGTCCACGGTGAAGTGCCGGTATTGCGCCTGCACCGCCTCGCGCACCTCGGGCCGCTCGTCGAGCAGTCCGATGGTGAGCAGCAGCACGTCCTCGAAGTCCATCCGGCCCTTGCCGGACTTGATCTTCTCGTAGGCCGCGTAGACGTGCGCGATCTCGGCCGCCGCGCGCGGCGGCTTGCGGCCCGCCGCGAGCACCGCGCCCGGGTAGTCGTCGGGCGCGGTCTGGGTGGCCTTGGCCCACTCGATCTCGCCGGTGATGTCGCGCAGTTCGGCCCGATCGGCGCGCAGGCGGCAGTGCGCGACCGCGTCGCGGACCAGCATGATCTTGGTCTCGACCAGCTGCGGCGGCGGCCCGGCGAACACTTTCGGCCAGAAGTAGGACAGCTGGCGCAGCGCCGCCGAGTGGAACGTACGCGCCTGTACGCCCGGGACGCCCAGGTCGCGCAGCCGGCCGCGCAGCTCTCCCGCGGCCCGCGCGGTGAAGGTGACCGCCAGGGTCTGTCCGGGCTGCATCGCGCCGGAGAGCACGCCGTAGGCGATCCGGTGGGTGATCGCCCGCGTCTTGCCGGTGCCCGCGCCCGCGAGCACGCACACCGCGCCGTCGACGGCCTCGGCCACCCGCCGCTGCTCGGGATCGAGCGCGTCGAGGACGTCGTCGGGGGAAGCGATCATCGGCACATCCTCTCAGGCATCGCGCCCCACCGAGGCCGGTTGTGCACAGCGCCCCCGATGTCCACAGGTCGGGGAACCCGGTGGAATCAAACCGAGGGGGCGCACGTTTGGCTTGGGGACAGCCGTTCCCGGACCGGGCGAACACAAAGGAGCGCATGACGATGTCGGCCCCCGTGACGATGTACAGCACGACCTGGTGCGGCTACTGCCGCCGGCTGAAGAGCCAGATGGAGCGCGAGGGCATCGCCTACACCGAGGTGAACATCGAGCAGGACCCCGCGGCCGCCGACTTCGTGATGAGCGTCAACGGCGGCAACCAGACCGTGCCGACGCTGGTCATCCTGCCCGCCGACGGCGGCGCGCCGCTGTGGACCGCGACCAACCCGAGCCTGGCCCAGGTCAAGGCCGCCGTGTCGGAACTGGCCGCCTGAGCGCACCCCCGAGAACGATCTTCGGCCCGGTCCGCGACGAAGCCTCGTCGCGGACCGGGCGATCAGCGTGTCCGGTCCGCGCTCACCAGTGGTTGCCCTCGTCCAGCGGCCCGCCGTACCACGTCTCGATCAGGTACCGGGCGATGGACAACGACCCGGGCATCAGCACCTCGCCCGTGTCGATCGCCTCCTTGAACTCGGCGCGGGTGAACCAGCGGGCCTCGGCGATCTCCTCGCCGTCCACGCGCACCCGGTCGTCCACCGCGTAGGCCAGGAAGCCCAGCATCAGACTGGAGGGGAACGGCCACGGCTGGCTCGCCACGTAGGTGGTGGCCGACGTCACCACGCCGACCTCCTCGTGCAGTTCGCGCGCCACCGCCTGCTCCAGCGACTCGCCGGGTTCGACGAAGCCCGCGAAGGTGGACCAGCGCCGCTCGGGCCACTGCGGTTGGCGACCGAGCAGGCAGCGGTCGTCCCGGTCGAGCACGAGCATGATCACCGCCGGGTCGGTGCGCGGATAGTGCTCGGTGCCGCAGGCCGGACAGCGCCGCACGTGCCCGGCCGCGGCCGACTCGGTCGGCTGCCCGCAGCGGGCGCAGAACCGGTGCGTGCGATGCCAGTGGTGCAGCCCGGTGGCGTGCACGAGCAGCCCCGCGTCCCGGTCGTCGAGCAGCGTGCCCAATTCGCGCAGGCCACCCTCGTGTCCGTCCGCGGCGGGGTCCGGCAGCTTCTCCACGTCGACCGCGAAGTACGCCACGCCGGCCACGTCGAGGCCGAGCAACCGGCGCTCGCCCACCGGCGCGCTCGCCGAGTCGACCAGGGCCAGGCGGGGTTCGCCCGCCTCGCCCGACCAGCGCGCCCGACCCTGCGCCAGGACCAGTACGCGCGTGTCGGGCCGCGCCCACGCCGCGTCCAGCCACGCCTGGTCCAGGCGGTGTTCGGACGCCCGGTCGAGCGCGGATCGGGCCAGTGCCTGCCCGGCGACGGGCTTGGGGCGGATCAACGGTCGTCCCTCCCCGCCGTGGCGTCGAGCCGGCTCGCGGCGAGCTCTTCCCAGAGGTAGGCGGCCGCCTCCGCGCCCTTGAGCAGCAGCGGCTTCTCCACCTTCTCGTCGATCGAGTGCCAGCCGTCGTCGGGCAACGAGACGCCCAGGAAGACCACCGGCGCGCGCAGCACGTCCTGCAGGTCCGCCTCCGGCCCGGAGCCGCCCTCGCGGGTGTACAGGATCTCCGTGTCGAACGCGCGGCCCATCGCCCGCACCACCGCCCGCAGCGCGGGATGGTCGAGCGGGGTCAGGCAGGGCCGGACACCGGTGCCGAAGTCCAGCTCGCAGCGGATCCCGGCGGGCACCCGCTCGCCCACCCACGCGCGCACCACACGCTCGATCTCGTCGGGGTCCTGCCGGTCCACCAGCCGGAACGACACCTTCGCGTGCGCCGAGGCGGGCACGATGGTCTTGCGACCGGGGCCGGTGTAGCCGCCCCAGATGCCGTTGACCTCCGCCGTCGGGCGCGCCCACACCCGCTCCAGGGTGGTGTAGCCGGCCTCGCCGCCCGTCGCGCCGGACTTGGCGTTGCCCAGCCACACGCTCTCGTCGAACGGCAGCTTGGCGAACGACTCCCGCTCGTGATCGGTGAGTTCGCCGACACCGGAGTGGAAACCGGGGATGGCGACGTGCCCGTCCTCGTCGTGCAGCGCGGCGATCAGCCGGGCCAGCGCGGTCGCCGGGTTGGGCACCGCGCCGCCGAAGGAGCCGGAGTGGATGTCCGCGCTCGGGCCGTGGAAGTCGATCTGCACCTCGGCGAGACCGCGCATCCCGGTGCAGGTGCTGGGGGTGTCCGCCCCCCACATCCCGGTGTCGGAGACCACCACGACGTCGCAGGCGAGCCGGTCGCGACGCTCGCGCAGCAGCGCCGCCAGGTGCGGCGAGCCGGACTCCTCCTCGCCCTCGACGATCAGCTTGAGGTTCACCGCGGGGGTGGTACGCCCGGTCGCCGCCAGGTGCGCCCGCACCCCGAGCAGGTGGAACAGGACCTGCCCCTTGTCGTCCGCGGCACCGCGCGCGTACAGCCGGTCGCCGACGTCGGTCGGCTCGAACGGCGGCGTGCTCCATCCGTCGGCGAGCGCCGCGGGCTGCACGTCGTGGTGCCCGTACACGAGCACCGTCGGCGCGTCCGGGTCGGCCGAGGGCCACTCGGCGAACACGGCCGGCAACCCGGGCGTCTCCCACACCTCGACGGTGGGGAAGCCGGCGTCGCGCAGCGCGCCGCCCAGCCACCACGCGCTGCGGGCGACGTCGGCCGCGGCCGCGGGGTCGCCGGAGATCGAGGGGATGGCCAGCCAGGCGCGCAGATCGGCGAGGAAGTCGTCGGCGTGGGCGCCTATGTATTCGACGACGCCGCGGTCGGTGATGCTCATGGATTCGACCATATGCCCGACCCGCGCGCGCACGGCACCGGGTCGACGCCGAGCGGAAACCCCGCGGCGGGGCGGCGGGCGGGTTACCGTCGGCCGATGACCACGTTGCGTGTCGCGACCTTCAATCTCCTGCACGGCATGGACCTCGCCGACGGCGAGTCGCACCCGGAGCGGCTGCGCGCCGCGCTGGCCGATCTGGATGCCGACATCGTGGCCCTGCAGGAGGTGGACCGACATCAGGAGCGCTCCGGCGGTGCCGATCAGGCGGCGATCGCGGCCGAGGCGCTCGGCATGTCCCAGTGGCGCTTCCTGGCCTCGGTGCACGGCGTCCCGGCGCCGGTGTCCGGATGGACGGAGGAGCCGCCGGTACCGGGCGAGCGCCGGGTCTACGCGGCGGACGAGCGGGGCGAGGGCGGGCCCGGATACGGCATCGCGCTGCTGTCCCGGCTACCGGTCTCGCGCTGGCGGGTCCGCCGCTTCCCGGCCGCACCGCTGAGCCTGCCGCTGCGGGTACAGGGCCGGCCCGGCCTGACCCGGGTGCCGGACGAGCCCCGGGGCGTGCTCGCGGCGGTGGTCGAGGGCCCGCACGGGCCGTTCACGGTGCTCGCGGCGCACCTGTCCTTCGTGCCCGGCTGGAACATCTCCCAGCTCGCCCGGATCCGCCGCTCCACCGCCGACCTGCCCGGTCCGCAACTGCTGCTGGGCGACTTCAACCTGCCCGGCCGGATCCCGCAGGCGGTGGTCGGCCGCCGCGGACGCGGCGCGGGCGCGGTGCGCTGGCGCTCGCTGGCCCGGGTGCCCACCTACCCCTCGTACCGCCCGCGGGTCCAGTTCGACCACGTGCTCGGACACGGCATCGGCCCCGAGGCGGTGCGCCGCACCGAGGCGGTGCGCCTCGGCGTCTCCGACCACTGTGCCCTGGTGGTCGAGTTGAAGGTGGGCTGAGCGCGGCGTCAGGCGCTCAGCCGGGCCCCGCGCAGCTCGTCGTGGCGGGCCACCATCGGGGTGTACTCCAGGAGCACCATCGCCGCGTCGTCCTGGAGCGGGCGGCCCACGTGGCGCTGCACGTCGGCCTCCAGCCGGTCGAGGGTGTCCTCCACCCCGGGCAGCGAGTCCGGCGCCCGATCGGGCAGCGGATAGAACTCGCCGGCCGGGTTGCGCGCCTCGATGATGCCGTCGGTGTACAGCAGCAGCCGATCCCGGGGCAGCAGCGGCACCCGCAACACCGGAAGGTCGAGCCGGCGCAGGTCCACGATGCCCAGCGGCGGGGTCGGGGTCGGCGGATCCAGCGCCTGCGCGTGCGCCGCGCGCAGCAGCAGCGGCGCGGGGTGGCCGCAGTTGAGGATGTCCACGCACGCGGGCTCCGGCGGGAAGCCGAGCAGGATCAGCGTGACGAACTCCTCGTCGTTCTCGCCGAGTCGCCGCTCCAGGCTGGCCGAGAGCCGGCGGGCCACGCCGGGCAGGTCCGGTTCCTCGTAGGCCGCCTCGCGGAACGCGCTGAGCACGGCGGCGGCGGTGCGCACCGCGCCGAGTCCCTTGCCCCGCACGTCGCCGATCGCCACCCGGATGCCGAACGGCGTGGGCACCACCTCGTACAGGTCGCCGCCGATCCGCGCCTCGGCCGCCGCCGCGCGGTAGCGCACGCCGACGGTGAGCGGACCCACCGTGCCGGGCACCTGGGGCAGCAGCACCTCCTGGGCCGCCTCGGCCACGCTGCGCACCTCCTCGATGGTGCGCTCCTGGCGCATGCGCACGTGCACGCCCAGCCACGCGGTGGTGGTCACCAGCGCGACCGAGACCAGCGTGACGTACGGTTCGCCGCCGCCCCGGCCCTGGCCGAGCGCGGCCAGCGCCACCGAGACCACGGCCGCGACGCCACCGGTGATCAGCGGGCCGCGCGGCGCCGTCTGGGTGAGCCCGGACAGCGCCGGCGCGACCGCGAGCAGCGGACCCACGTGCACGTTCTCCGGGGTCGCGGCGGCCAACACGACCACCGCGAGGATCACCAGGAAGGGCAGCAGGCGCAGGATCAGGTCGATCACCGGCAGCAGCGGACGATCACCCGCGACCCCGACGAGCCGCAGTGCCCGCCTCGTCTGTGCTTTTCCGCGCACCGGTGCCGTTTCCCGTCCCGTTCGAAGTTCGCCGTCGTGTCGATCCTCATAAACCATACGAGTGTCGGAATCCGGCCGCATCGGCCCATCCTCGTCGTTGCCGGGTTTCCTCCGGATCAACGAGCCGGATCGTCGCCCGGTTCATCGGCTTCCAGGAACAACTGTTCCAATTCGTCCCGGCCGGGCAGACCCTTGGGCCGGACGAGTTCCCCGGAGCGTACGTAGAGGAAGGCCGCCGATACCCGCTCCAGCGGCACGTCGGCGTATTCGGCCCAGGCCAGCCGGTAGACGGCGAGCTGGAGCGGGTCCGCGTCGTGGACCCGGTTGGTCTTCCAGTCGACCACCTCGAACCCGTCGTCCTCGCGGTAGACGGCGTCGATCCGGCCGCGCACGATCCGGCCGCCGAGGAACAGCTGGAAGGGCGCCTCGACCCGGTGCGGGGCACGCCGACCGTACGGCGTGCGCAGGAACGCCTCCTGGAGCGCGAGCAGATCGGCCTCGTCGGTGATCTCCTCGTCGGCCGCGCCCGGCAGGTCGTCGGGTTCGAGCAGCGGGCGCTCGCCGAACAGCGACTCGACCCAGGCGTGGAAGCGGGTGCCGCGCCGGGCCGCCGGGGCGGGCGGGCGCGGCATCGGCCGGGCCAGCTCGCGCGCGAGCCCGTCGGGGTCGTTGGACAGGCGCAACATCTGGGACGCGGTCAACGTCGCGGGCAGCGGCACCTCGCGCACCCCGGACCGGCCGCGGCGCAGTTCCTCGGCCAACCGGATCAGGTCCCGGTCCCACGACTCGATCAGGGCCAGCTCGTCCGGGGTCGGCCCGGCGTGGAGTCCCGGCGCCGGGCCCTCCACCGCGGGATGCCCGGCACGCACCTCGTCCACGTGCTCGGCGGCGTCGTCGTGGTCGGGCGAGGGCACCGAGGGCCCGGGGTCGGGCTCGGGTTCGGCTTCGGGCTCGGGCTCGGGGCCCGGTTCGACCGGCGGCGGGGGCTCCTCCTCCGGCGGCGGCGCGTCCTGCTCCGGGTCGACCGGGACATACGCCTCGTAGGCCTCGACGGGCACCTGCTCGTCGTACCCCCGGACCGGCCCGAATTCCGGCTCCACCGACGGATGCTCGGCCGCGTGGTCGACCCGGCGGGACGCCTCGCGCCGGGCCAGCTCGGCGAGTACGGCGTCGGCCGCCCGGCGGCGCTCGATCAGCGCGGTCGTGTCCAGCGGCAGCGGCCAGGCGTGCTCGACGACGTCGGCCAGGTGCGGGTTGGTCGACTCGGCGGGCTCGGGCGTCCACACCTCGACCGTGCCGTTGCCCGCCACGCAGTGGTCGCGCAGTCGGGTCAGGAAGTCGGACGGGCCGCGCGGCTTCTTCTGGGTGGGCCCCCACCAGTGCCCGGAGCCGATCAGGAGTTGCTTGGGCCGGGTGAAGGTGACGTAGCCCAGACGCAGTTCCTCGGTCTCCTGGTGCTCGCGCATCGCCGCGTCGAACGCCTTGAAGCCCTTGGGGGTCAGGTCGGGCAACACCGCGAGCGCGGCGGCGTCGCCGCGCAGCGGGTGCGGCAGGGCCCGGCCGTTGGTGATCCACTTGGTCTGCGTGCGCACGCTCGGGAAGACGCCGTCGATCAGTCCGGGGACGGCGACCACCTCCCACTCCAGGCCCTTGGACTTGTGCGCGGTCAGCACCTTCACCGAGTCGCCGGCCGTGGGCAGGCTGCCGTCCAGGCCCTTGTCGTGCTCGGCGGCGGTGCGCAGGAAGGCCAGGAACGCGGTGAGCGAGGGGTCGCCGTCCAGGTCGGCGAAACCCGCCGCGACGTCCAGGAACGTGTGCAGCGTCTCCCGGCGGCGTGCGGCCAGCGCACCCGGGGAGGCGGACAGCTCGACCTCCAGGCCGGTGCCCGCGAGCACCCGGTGCAGCAGGTCCATCAGCGGCTCGCCCAGGTGCCGGCGCAGATCGCGGATCTCGGTGGCCACCCGGGCGAACCGGCGCCGGGCCTCGGCGGAGAACGGGTACTGCTCGCCCGGGTCGGCGAGCGCGTCGGAGAGCGAGACCACCTCGGTCGGGTCGATCCCGGCCACCGCCTCCTCCAGGCGGGCGTCGGCGTCGTCGGCGCCCGCCCGCTCGACCCGGACCAGTTCGGCGGCCCGGCGGCCGAGCAGGGCCAGGTCGCGCGGCCCGATCCGCCAGCGCGGCCCGGCCAGCAGGCGCACCAGCGCGGAGTTGGCCGTCGGGTCGTCCAGCACCTCGCAGGTCGCCACCAGATCGGCCACCTCGGGCAGGTGCAGCAGCCCGGACAGCCCGACCACCTCGACCGGGATGTCGCGCCGCACCAGCGCGGCGTGGATGTCCGCGAAGTCGGCCGCGGTGCGGGCGAGCACCGCGACGTCCCCGGCGGTGATCGGGGCGCCGTTCTTGTCCGGGACGGTGCCGATCGCGGTGCCGATCCGGTCCGCGAGCCAGTCGATCTCCTCGGCGTGGGTGGGCAGCAGCGCGGCGACCGTCCAGCCCTCGTGCTCGGCGCCGGGCCCCGCGCGCAGCGCCTCCACGCCGCTCTCGGGGGTGCGCAGCGGCGCGGACAGGTCGTTGGCGAAGCTCAGTATCCGGCCGCCGCTGCGCCGGTTCTCGGAGAGCGAGTAGCGGGCGGCGGGGCTGCCGTCGCGGTGCGGGAAGTGCACCGGGAACTCGTGGATGTTGGCCACCGACGCGCCGCGCCAGCCGTAGATGGCCTGGCACGGGTCGCCGACCGCGGTGACCGGGTGGCCGAGCCCGAACAGGCCCTGGAGCAGCACGCGTTGGGCGACCGAGGTGTCCTGGTACTCGTCCAGGAGCACCACCCGGTAGGTGTCGCGCAGGATCTCGCCGACCTCGGGCCGCTCGCCGGCGATCCGGGCGGCATAGGCGATCTGGTCGCCGAAGTCGAGCAGGTCGCGGCCGCTCTTGGCGCGCGCGTACGCGTCGACCAGTCGGGCCAGGTCGAGCCGGTTGCGCGCCGCGTCGGCGGCCTTGCGGGCGGCGGCGGAGGGCTTGGCGGCGGCCTCCACCTCGGCCACGAAGGCCCGGTCCCACTCCCGGAGCGCCTCGATCGACACCAGGTGCTCGGCCAGCTCGCCGCCCAGGTGCAGCACGGCGGCGACCACGTCGGGCAGTCGGCCGGTGAGCGTGGGGAAGGGGCCGCGTGCGGTGCGCGCGGCCCGGGCGGCGAGCTGGAAGCGGGTCGCGTCGGCGAGCAGCCGGGCCGAGGGCTCCAGGCCGATCCGCAGACCGTGCTCCTGGAGGAGGCGGCCGGCGAACGCGTGATAGGTGGACACGGTCGGCTCGCCGGCGTCCTCGTCGGCCGGGATCTCGCCGCCGCGCAGTTGCCCGATCGCCTTGCGCACCCGCTGGGCCAGCTCGCCGGCGGCCTTGTTGGTGAAGGTGAGCCCGAGCACCTGGTCGGGCCGGACCTGTCCGGTGCCCACCAGCCACACCACGCGGGCGGTCATCACCGTGGTCTTGCCCGACCCGGCCCCGGCCACGATCACGCCCGGCGCGAGCGGCGCGAGCACCGCGTCCAGCTGCTCCGGGGTGAAGGGG
This sequence comes from Embleya hyalina, assembly GCF_003967355.1. GTDB lineage: Bacteria > Actinomycetota > Actinomycetes > Streptomycetales > Streptomycetaceae > Embleya > Embleya hyalina. The sequence goes on from NZ_BIFH01000017.1 coordinate 283,977, forward strand.
ATCCCGAGCAGCCGACAGAGGTCGTCCGGGTCGGTCAGTACGGCGTGCACCGAGGAAGACTAGCCCCGCACGGCGACAGGGACGGTCGCCGTGCGGGGCCGGTGCCCCGGTGGGGCGCGCCGATCAGGCGTCCTTGAACTGACCCTTCAGGTCTTCCTTGGTGAACGACTCGGCGGGAGCGGTGGGCTCGCACTTCTGCTTGCCCTTGGTGAACTTCGCCGTGGCGTTGTTCTTGCCCTCCGACTTGACCATGAACGGGTAGGGCTTGCCCTTCTCCTGCACGTAGAGGGTGGTGGTGTCGCCCTCCTCGTCCTTCTTGCTGAGCGGGATCACCTTAACGCCGTCGATCTTGACCGGCTCGCCCTTGGTCACCCCGTCGGTGGAGCCGTCGAAGAAGTCGGTCATCGACGAGACGCCGTCGTCCTCCTCGTCGACGGGGGACTTCAGGTACTTGCCGGCCATCTTCGCCACGACCTCGTCGAGCACGCCCTCGGGCACGAACTCGCCCATCATCATCTTCCAGAAGGGCGCCTCGGCCTTCATGTACTGGTCCTTGCCGATGAAGATCACCTCGACGCGGTTTCCGTCGATCGTCATCGTGCCCTGCATGTCCGCACCGCTGCGGATGCACAGGTCCATCTCCATCTTCGTTTCCTCGTCCTGCCCGCTGCCGACCATCTTGAAGTCGGGGACCGACTTCAGCAGTCGCTGCGCCTCGTCGGCCAACGCCTTGGCGTCGGTGCCCGCGTTCGACTTCTGCTCCGAACCGCCGCAGGCGGTCAGGCCGAGGGCGAGGGCGACGACGGGGACGATCGCGGCCATGCGTGAAGTGCGCACGAAACTCCTTGGTGCGGGGACCGGAACCCGGGAGCGGGGTTCCTGCGCACGAGTATGGCGATGGCAAAATCCGCACGTCCCACCACCCCCGCCCGGTATCGCCGGCACCGGCGATCCGGCTACTCGACCGTCATCCGACCTTCCGGACGGGCACTGCAACAGCGGCGGAAATCGCACCGGTCGCAGTGTGATCCCGCGGTCGGGGTGAACCGTTCGCCGATGATCCGACCGGCCACGTCGGCGAGCAGGCCGCCCACCCACGTGCCCCCGTCCGGGTCGGGCAGCGGCGGGTCCTGGCCGAGCACCACGGGCTGCCCGGTGTCGCCCTTGTCCGCCGAGCGCAACTGGATCAACTCGGCGCCGCCGGAGGCGGGTCGGCCGTCCGCGAAGCCGGGCAGGTCGTCGAGCGCCCCGTTGGCGACCGCCACCTGGTACACCGCGAGTTGCGGATGCCCCTCGACCTCGGTCCGGGTCGGCGGCCTGCGGCCGGTCTTGAAGTCCACCACGTACGCGAGCCCGTCCTCGCCGCGCTCGACCCGGTCCATCGAGCCCCGGACGACCACCCGGTACTCCCCCGCGGTCAGCTCGACCTCGAAGCCGTGCTCGGTGGCCGCGACGGTGCGGTGCCGCTCGTTGGTGTGCCAGGACAGGAACCGCTCCAGGGCGGTGCGGGCCTCGTCCTTCTGCTGCTCGGACTGCCACGGCGCGTCGAACGCCAACGCGTCCCACACCCGGTCGAGCCGGTCCATCAGCACCGGAAGTTCCGCCGGGGTGGCCCCCGTGCCCACCTCGTCGGCGAGCGCGTGCACCACGTTGCCGAAGCCCAGCGCCGCCGAGCGCGGCGAGTCGGCGTGTACCTCGCTGCCCAGGAACCAGCTCAGCGCACAGTCGCGCACCTTGGCCACCGAACTGCCGGACAGCCGCACCGCGTCCGCCGGGTCCCGGATCGGCACCCCGGGGTCGGTCGGCGCCACCAGGCCCCACCACCGGTCCGGGTGCGCGGCCGGCACCAGCGCGTGCCCCTCGTCGTCCCGCAGGTCCGCGAGCGCGGCCAACCGGCGCGCGGCGGCCCGGCGCAGCACGGCCGGCGCCAGCGGATCCACCGCCGCCGAGCGCAACTCGGCCACCAGCGCGGAGGTGGACAACGGCCGCCGGGGCCGCTCCTTGACCTCCACCGGCGGCACGCCCAGCTCCTCCAGGAACCGCGAGGGCTGGTCGCCGTCGTCGTAGCTGGAGTCGACCGCGGTCACCACGAGCCGCTCCTGCGCCCGGGTGACCGCGACGTAGAACAACCGCCGCTCCTCGGCGAGCAGCGCGCCCGGCGAGAGCGGCTCGGCCAGCCCGTCCGAGCCGATCCGGTCGGCTTCGAGCAGCGAGCCGCGCCGGCGCAGGTCCGGCCACAGGCCCTCCTGCACCCCGTGCACCACCACCAGGCGCCACTGCAGGCCCTTGGCCCGGTGCGCGGTCAGCAGCCGCACCGCCTCGCCGCGCAGCGCGCTGTCGTCGAGGCGGTCGCCGGCGATCTCCTGGGCCTTCAACTCGGCCAGGAAGTTGAGCGCGCCGCGGTGGCCGGCCCGCTCCTCGGCCTTGGCCGCCACCTCGAACAGGGCCACCACCGCGTCCAGATCGCGGTCCGCGTTGCGCCCGGCGGTACCGCCCCGCAACACCGCGCGCTCCAGCCGGCCCGGCCACGGGGTGCCCTGCCACAGCTCCCACAGCGCGTCCTCGGTGGTCCCACCGCCCGCCAGCACCTCGCGCGCCTTGCGGATCAACAGGCCGAGTCGCAGGGCGCCGCCACCGACCCGCTGCTCTATCCCGACCAGCTGCTCGGGTGCGGCCAGCGCGTCCCGGATCAGCTCGGCCGACGGCCGGGTACCGGTCACCGCGGCGGTCGACGCGGCCCGCTCCTCGGCCCGCAACGCCCGCCCGAGCAGGCGCAGATCGCCCGCGTCGAGCCCGCCCAGCGGCGACTGCAACAACCCGCGCGCGGTCTCCGCGTCCAGCACGGCCGGGTCCGCCGCCACGTGCAACGCGGTCAGCAGCGGCGCCACCGCCTGCTCGGCCGCGATCGGCAACTCGTCGCCGGCGATCTCCAGCGGCACCCCGGCGGCCGACAACGCCCGGCGCAGGCCCGGTATCGAGCGGGCGCCGGAGCGCACGAGCACGGCCATCCGGCCCCACGGCACGCCGTCCTCCAGGTGCGCGCGGCGCAGGATGTCGGCGGTGTTGTCCAACTCGGCGCCGGGCGTGGGATACGTGTACACCTCGACCCGGCTCGGGTCCTCGGCCCCCGACACCGACGGGATCAACTCGCGGTGCGCGCGTACCCGATCGCCCGGCAGCCGGCTCAGCGCCATGCGCTGGGTCACCACGCGCGAGGCGGCGAGCAGGCCGGCCGGTGCCCGCCGTGAGGTGCGCAGCACCACGATGTCGGCGGGCTCGCCGTCGGCGCGCGGGAAGCGGTGCGGGAAGTCGAGGATGCCGTTCACGTCGGCGCCGCGGAACGCGTAGATGGACTGGTCCGGGTCGCCCACCGCGATCAGGTCCCGCCCGTCCCCGGCCAGCGCGGCCAGCAGGCGCACCTGCGCGGGGTCGGTGTCCTGGTATTCGTCGACGAACACCGCCTTGTAGCGCCCGCGCAGGATCGCGGCGGTCTCCGGCCGCTCGGCCAGCAGCACCGCCCGGTGCACGAGTTCGGCGTAGTCCACCACGCCCTGCGCGTCGATCACGTCCAGGTATTCGGCCAGGAAGTCGGCCGCGGCCCGCCAGTCGCGCCGCCCGGTGTCCTCGGCGAACCGGGCCAGCGCGTCGGGGTCGAGCCCGATCTCGCGGCTGCGCGCGATCACCGCGCGCACCTCGTCGGCGAAGCCGCGGGTGCCCACCGCCGCGCGCAGTTCGGTGGGCCAGGTCAGGCTGCCCTCCTCGACCCCGCCGGCGAGCAGTTCGCGCACGAACACGTCCTGCTCGGGGCCGGTGAGCAGGCGCAGCGGATAGCTGAACAACTCGGCCGGTTGGTGCTCGCGCACCAGGGCGTAGCAGAACGAGTGGAAGGTGGTCGCGGTCGGCACCGTCGCGGTGCGCGCCCCGCTCGCGCGCAGCCGGGCGGTCAACCGGTCGCGCAGCTCTCCCGCCGCCTTGCGGCCGAAGGTCAGGACCAGGATCTCCTCGGGCCGGATCCCGCGCGCGACCCGCTCGGCGACCGCCTCCACGAGCACGGTGGTCTTGCCGGTGCCGGGACCGGCGAGCACGAGCAGCGGGCCGCCCCGGTGCTCGATCACCGCCCGCTGGTAGGCGTCGGGGATCACGGGCGCGGGCGGGGCCACGGGAGTACGCCGCAGGCGGTACGCCGGGGTCGGGGTGGTCATCTGGCCGGGGGTGCCTTCGGGTCGCCGTCGAATCCTGCTGCTGCTCGGGCCGGGCCGGCCACGACGCGCGGGCCGTGCCGGGCGTCGCGCCGGGGCGGACGTCGCCGGGCGCGGCACCGGGTCGCGACCTCGGAGAGGGTGGCCGCGCCCCGGTCGGCAGGGCGCGGCCGTTGCCCATCAGATCACATCCGGCTCTCCCGCCCGGGAAACACACCCGCATCGCGGGTGCCCCGAGCACCGGCACGGCGCCCCGGTTCGTCACCGATCGTCAGGGAATCGGCGGAAGTTCCGGCTCCTGCGGCACGTCCTCGGGGTCCGGTGTCCACCGCGCCCGGGTCATGTCCACCCGCTCGCCGCCGGAGCGCAGCGGGGTGCCCTCGGCCCGGTAGTGCTTCGGCGCGCGCACCGCGTGACTCCGCGGCAGCGAGCCGTCCGCCCGCACCACCCGCCACCAGGGCACCCCGCCGCCGTACAGCGCCATCACCCGGCCGACCTGCCGGGGACCGCCGTCCTGAAGGGCCTCGGCGATGTCCCCGTACGCCATCACCCGCCCGGCGGGAATGCGCTCGACCAGGTCGAGCACCCGCTCGGCGAAGGGGTTAGGGTCACTCATCCGCACATGGTGACAGAGTCGTCGGACACCTCGTCCGGCAGCCGCCGATCCCCTTTCGGCCGCACTTCGGCGCGGCCGGGGGCGAACCGGGGCGCGGGTCGTGGCACCATCGACGCGGCGGTGACGGGTGATACGAGACCATGACGAGACATTCGCGAGGGGTGCCCCCGGGAACGGGCGCGCCCTCGTAGTCGAGCCCTCGCAACCCCTGCGGGTACACCGTTCGTCCGATTTGATCCGAGTCCTGCTCGGCGTACTCGCCCTCGGCGTGGTCTTCTTCCTGGCCAGTATCGCCCGGCAGACCACCTCCGGCCTGGAATCGGACATCGTGCGCGGCGCGCAGAACAGCACGCCGCACCTGCTGCTCAACCTGTCCGGCGGGGTGTTCGCCGTCGCGGTGCTCGTGGTGCCGGTGGCCTACGGCATCGAACGCCTGGTCAGCCGGGACGGGTTGCGGGTCGCCGACGGGGTGATCGCCGCCGCGGCCACCTACCTGGCCTCGCTCGGCCTGGACTGGTGGATCACCGGCCCGGGCCCCGAGGCGCTGCGCGACGCGCTCACCCGCCCGCTGCCGCTGCCGCAGACCGGCTGGACCGATCCGGTGCACGGCTATCTCGCGCCGATCGTCGCCTACGTCACCGCGGTCGGCCTGGTGCGCCGACCGCGCTGGCAACTCGTGGTGTGGACGCTGCTCCTGCTGAACGCGGCGACGGTGCTGGTCGGCGGCTACACCACCCCCGTCGCGCTGCTCACCAGCGTGCTGTTCGGGCGCACCATCGCCTACGCCACGCTGTACGCGGTCGGCCTGCCCAACACCCGCCCGCCGGCCGAGTCGGTGGTCGCCGCGCTGCGCCGGTTCGGCCTGGTCGCGCTGTCGTGCGTACGCACCGACGACGGCCCCGAGGAGACCCGCCGCTACGCGGTCCGGCTGGCCGACGACCGCCTACTCGACGTGACCGTGCTCGATCGGGACCAGCAGGCGTCCGGCGCGATCTACCGGTTCTACCGGCGGCTGGTGTTGCGCGGGGTCACCCAGCGCCGCACCGTGCTGTCCACCCGGCGGGCGCTCGAACAGGAGTCGCTGATGGCGTACGCGTGCGCCGACGCCGGCGTCCGCGCGCCACGCCTGGTGGCCACCACCGAGGTGGGCCCGGACGCCGCGCTGTTGGCCTACGCGCACGTGCCCGGCCGCACCCTGGACACGCTCGACGACGAGGAGATCACCGACGAACTCCTGGCCCGGGTGTGGCAATTGCTCGGCCTGCTGCAGGCGCACCGGCTCACCCATCGCCGACTGGTCGCGGAGAGCGTCCTGGTGGACGGCTCCGGCGAGCCGTGGCTGGTGGACCTGCGGGCCGGCGAGATCGCGTCGAGCGACCTGGCGCTGCGCATCGACACCGCGCAACTGCTCACCACGGTGGCGCTGCGGGTGGGCGAGGCGCGCGCCGTGCACACCGCCGCCGAGGTGCTGGGCGCGGACACCGTCGCCGCGTGCCTGCCGCTGCTGCAGAAGGTCGCGCTCAGCCGCAGCACCCGCTCGGTGCTGCGCAAGGACAAGAACCTGCTCTCCCGGATCCGCGAGCAGATCCTGGAACTGCGCCCCCAGGCCGAGGTCGAGCCGGTGCGTCTGGAGCGGGTTCGCGCGCGCACCCTGGTCACCGTGGTGGCGAGCGCGTTCGCGGGCTACTTCCTGCTCTCCCAGCTCAGCCACGTCGACCTGGGCGAGATCTTCAAGAGCGCCAACTGGGGCTGGGCGGCGATCGGCCTGCTGGCCGCCTCGCTCAGCTATGTGTGCGCCGCGCTGATGTTGCTGGGCTACGTACCGGAACGGTTGTCGCTGTATCGCACCACGATGGTGCAGCTCGCCGGCTCGTTCGTGAAGCTGGTCGCGCCGCCGGCGGTCAGCGGCGTCGCGCTGAACACCCGATATCTGCAGAAGGCCGGAATCCCGCCCACCCTGGCCGCGGCCAGCGTCGGTGTCTCCCAACTCGGCGGACTGGTCTTCCACGTCGGCCTGTTGGCCTTCTTCGGGTACATCGCCGGCACCGCCGAGACGCCGTCCTTCGCACCCTCGGGCGCGGTGATCGCGGGCCTGCTGATCCTGGCCCTGGTGACCCTGCTGGTGATGGCCGTACCGCCGCTGCGGCGCTGGATCGTCAAGCAGTTGCGCCAGTTGTTCTCCGGCATCGTGCCGAGGCTGCTCGACGTGCTGCAGACGCCGACCAAGCTGGCGGCGGGGCTCGGCGGCACGGTGTTGCTGACGCTGACCTTCATCCTGTGTCTGGACGCCAGCGTGCGGGCCTTCGGCGGCTCGGCCAACTTCGCCGCGATCGCGGTGGTCTTCCTGGCCGGCAACGCGATCGGCTCGGCCGCGCCCACCCCGGGCGGCATCGGCGCGGTGGAGGCGGCCCTGATCGCGGGCCTGACCAGCACCGCACGCCTGCCGTTCGAAACCGCGACGGCCGCGGTCCTGCTCTACCGGTTCCTGACCTTCTGGCTCCCGGTACTCCCCGGCTGGCTCGCCTTCACCCACCTACAACGCAAACAGGCGATCTGAACCCGCTCCGCGCGGGCTCGGACCGCCGTTTCCGCAACCAAAAGCGCCGGACGGGCTGCACTCCAGCCCGTCCGGCGCTTGAGGACAGCCCGCCGCAGGCGCCCGCGAACAGCAACCTCGACCATCGAACGCGACCGAACTTCAGCCCGTCCGGCGTTTGAGGACACCCCCCGGCCGGGAGGGCCGGGCAGACGCCACGGCCGTCCGGCCCCGAGGACCTAGTAGACCGGCTTCTCCGGCTCGATCTGGTTGACCCAACCGATCACACCGCCACCGAGGTGCACGGAGTCCTTGAAGCCCGCGGCGTGCAGCACCGCCAACACCTCGGCCGAACGCACACCCGTCTTGCAGTTGAGCACGATCCGCTTGTCCTGCGGCATGTCCTCCAGGGCCCGGCCCATCAGGAACTCGTTCTTCGGGATCAGCCGCGACCCCGGGATCTGCACGATCTCGTACTCGCCCGGCTCGCGCACGTCGATCAGGTCGATGTTCTCGCCGGCGTCGAGCCATTCCTTGAGCTGACGGGGCGTGATCGTGGAGCCGAGCGCGGCCTCCTGGGCCTCCTCGGAGACCACGCCGCAGAACGCCTCGTAGTCGATCAGCTCGGTGACGGTCGGGTTCTTGCCGCAGACCGCGCACTCGGGGTCCTTGCGGACCTTGACCGTGCGGTAGGTCATCTCCAGCGCGTCGTAGATCATCAGCCGGCCGACCAGCGGCTCGCCGATGCCCTGGAGCAGCTTGATCGCCTCGTTGACCTGGATCGACCCGATCGACGCGCACAACACGCCGAGCACGCCGCCCTCGGCGCAGGAGGGGACCATCCCGGGCGGCGGCGGCTCCGGGTACAGGCAGCGGTAGCACGGCCCGTGCTCGGACCAGAACACGCTCGCCTGACCGTCGAAGCGGTAGATCGAGCCCCACACGTACGGCTTGTTCAGCAGCACGCAGGCGTCGTTGACCAGGTAGCGGGTGGCGAAGTTGTCCGTGCCGTCGACGATCAGGTCGTACTGCCCGAAGATCTCCATCACGTTGTCGGCCTCGAGCCGCTCCTCGTGCAGGACGACCTCGGTGTACGGGTTGATCTCCTTGACCGAGTCACGCGCGGACTCGGCCTTCGAGCGGCCGATGTCGCTCTGCCCGTGGATGATCTGGCGCTGGAGGTTGGACTCGTCGACGGTGTCGAACTCGACGATCCCGAGCGTGCCGACACCCGCCGCGGCGAGGTACATCAACGCCGGCGACCCCAGGCCACCGGCGCCCACACAGAGCACCTTGGCGTTCTTCAGCCGCTTCTGCCCGGCCATCCCGACGTCGGGGATGATCAGGTGGCGCGAGTAACGACGGACCTCGTCGACGGTCAGCTCGGGGGCCGGCTCGACCAGAGGTGGTAGCTGCGACACGGAAACTCCGATGGTCGGACTGTCTAATCTCGGCTCTTTTCCTACCGCAACAGTGTCACGCTCGTCCCGATTCCCGGGCACCGGGTCCGGTCCGTGAGATGCGCGCGCGGCGGGGCCGCCGGACACCCGCGAGGGCGCCCGGCGGACCGGGATTCCACTACTTGGTGAGCTTCCCCGACGGGTACGGCCACGGGTTGGCCTCGCAGGTCTGACCCTTCATCGAGCCCTCGCTCGCGACCCGGGTCTTGGTCTGCTGCATCATCACCGGGGCCAGGCCGGCCCCGATGCCGCCCGCGCCGCACGACTTCTCGTGGTTGTGTCCGAGCCGGTGGCCGACCTCGTGGTTGATCAGCATCTGCCGGTAGCCGACGATGTCGTCGCCGTAGGCGGTCGAACCCTGGGCCCAGCGCCAGGCGTTGATCATCACCCACCGGGTGCCGAACGCGTCGCAGGAGACGTTGTCCTCGCTGGTGTCGCCGACCAGGGGGCTGCACGTCTTGTGCACCGTCTCCGGGCTGGCCAGCCGCACCACGAAGTCCGCCTTCGGCGAGCTGTCGGTGCGCTCGAAGGTCAGCCCGCCGCTCGCCCAACTGCGCTTGTCGTTCAGCGTCTTCTGCACCGTGGTGGCGAACAGTTCGCCGTCGAGTTGCAGACCCTGCTCGATCTCCACCGCGTAGGTGTACTTGCGACCCGCGCCGGGGGCGGCCTCCTTGCCGGGCACGGTGTCGAACTTGCCGCTCAGCCCCAGCTTCGGATCCAGCGGGAAGCGCAGGGTGAGCTGGTCGGTGGTGGTCGGCGACTGGGGCGTGGGCAGCGGCAGCGCGGAGGCGCTGCCGGGGGCCACCGGGTCCCGCTCCGAGCCCCGCGAGGCGGCCTGGTCGGTGGGCCGGTGGCCCGCGCCCGGCGCGGCCTGGTCGTCGCCGGACGCCTGGGTCGACGTGCCCTCGTCGGGCATCTGCAGCACGACCGCGCCGGCGAGCACCGCGCCGGTCACCACCACGCCGCCCGCCGCGACCAGCGTGCGCCGCCCCTTGCGCGGCGCGGGCCGGTTCGCCTTGCGGGTCTGCGCGCGGCCTCGCGGAGGGGCGTTGCCGGTGTCCGGCTCGAAGCCGTGCTCCGGCTCGGGTTCGAGGCGCCGGGGCTTCGGGTCGGCGAAGTCGTCGCCCGGCTCGGTCGCGAACGAAAGCTGTTCCAGGTCGAGTTCGGGTCCCGAGTCGATCCACGACTCGGCCTCCATCGCGTACTGCCCCACCCCGGGCAGGTCGATCCGCGCGGACTCCGCGGGCGGGTCGTGGAGCACGTCGACCGACGGATCCTCGACCGGCGCCACGATCGGGTACGCGCCCGACGAGTCGTAGCCGTAGCCGACGAAGCTCTGCGGCTCGAACGTGGTGGTGTCGTAGGTCGGCACGGCGGGCGCCTCGACCGCGGCGTGCGTCCCGCTCCGGTAGGCGTCCGCGGCGTACAGGTCGTTGGCGTAGCCCACACCCGCGTAGCCGCCGGTGGCGTAGCCGTCGCCGCCGAAGGACCCGGTGTCGAACGTGCCCGTGTCGAACGCGGGGGCGCCGAACGTGTCGGCGCCGTACGTGCCGGCGGCGAAGTTCTGCGCGGGGTGTCCGCCGGTCTGCGGCTGCGCGTCGTAGGGCTCCAGCGGGTCGTCCCAGTGCGCGGGCGCGCCGGGCATCGTCCCGACCGCCGCCCAGGTGCCGGAGTCGACGGCCGGCGCGGGGTGCTCCCAGCCGTGCTGCACGGCCTCGTAGCCGTAGGACCCGGTGTGCTGCCCGTCGGTGGGGTATCCGCCGTAGCCCTGGTCCACGGGGTACCCGTGGTAGCCGGTGTCCTGCTCGACGTACCCGGAGGCATACGACGTGTCGGTCGGGCCGGCGGCCCAACCGCCGGCGTATCCGCCCTCGTGGACCTGTCCGTAGTCGGCCTGCTGCGGCACCGCCGCGTAGCCGCCGGAGAGTCCGTCGTCCGGCAACTCCTCGCCGCCGTACTGCACGCTCGTCCGCACGCCCGAATGACGTCCCATGAGTCTGCGTTCACCCCACCACGTTCGACGGCGAGAGGGCCCCGTCGAGTAGTTCGCGGAAACCCCGGGCCACCACGCGGGGGTGTTCGAGCATGGCCACGTGCCCGGAATCGGGCACCACGAGCAGTCGGGCGTCGGGGAAGGTCTCGGTCGCCCGCTTGGCCATCCGCGGGTCGACCAGTCGGTCCCGACGACCGTAGACGAGCAGTGTGGACGCCCGCACCTCGGCCGCCTGGCGCCACAGCGCCCGGCTGCCGCGCTCCAGGTAGGCCCCGATCACCGACCGGGTCGAGTGCGAGAACGCGTCCATCATGTACGGCAGTTCGAGCCGGCGCCGATACTCGGCCGCGGCGTCGGCGAAGGCCTTCTCACCGACCGCGCCCGGGTTGCCGTACATCATCGCGATCGACATCCGGGTGCGCTCCTCGGGTGTCATGTTCCGGCTCATCCGCAGCAGCGCGCGGCCGACGCCCGGCACCCCGAGCAGCGCCGTGGGCACCACCGACGGGCGCACCCGCAGATCCGGCAGCGCGGGCGAGATCAGGGTCAGCGTGCGAACCAGGTCGGGCCGCCGGGCGGCGAGCCGGGTGGCCACCGCCCCGCCCATCGAATTGCCGAACAGATGGACCGGACCCTTGCGCAGCGACAGGATCGCGCCCTCGACCGCACGACAGTGCGCGGAGATCGAGTAGTCGCCGTTGCGCGGCGGCGCGGAGTATCCGAATCCCGGGAGGTCGATCAGCTCCACGGAAAGATCCGACCGCAGTTCGGCGGCGAGTTCCGTCCAGTTCAGCGACGAACCGCCCAACCCGTGGATCATCATCGCGGGCGGCAGGTCGGCGTCGACGAGCGCGTCGCGGCGCACCACGACCTCGCTACCGCTCCCGACCTCGACCGTTCGCGCAGGCCAGGGCGTCGGGTCGGCGTCGCTTGCGGGGCTCAGGGTCGTCACGGTGGGCAATATTACGAGATGATCACTGGGACGGAAGGGCGGATGCCCCGACCGTCTTCGCTCGACAGGGTGGTCTCGGCGCGTTTGCCCGGTTTCATGACGTCACTCTAAACGCTTCCCACATCACGTTTCGACATCGATCCCGAAAGTGCGGCAGCGTTTTCGAGGCGGATCATGGACATGCGGGGCCTTGCGCAGACTCACGCAGACATGCGGGAACACCGAATACCGGCGGACCGCACGGGCAGGGAGGTCGTATGTACGGAATCGACGATACCCCCGAGTTCCAGGACGTCACGCACAGTGACGCCATTGTGTCCGACGAAACGGCCGACGACCCCGAGATCCCGGTACCCGACGCGGTGGAGCAGCAGACCTCCGTGGCGGCGGACGACGGGGACGAGGATTCCGTGTGGGAGTCGGTGCCCGACGGCGTGAATCCCGCGGACGCCACCGAACAGCGCCGCGGGGTCGGGCGCGCGGAGGACGAGGACTACCGCTGACCACCCCGATCACCCCGCCGGGAGGGGCTCGCGCGGGCGGTCCGCGCACCTCACGCGCCCCCTTGCGAGGGGTGTCGAAGGCGCGGGATCCTGTTTCGTTGCGCCACGAAACTTACGCCCTGGGTTACCCGAAAGTAGGATGACGTGGTGGAAAGACCCGCCGGATCACCGAACCATCCGGTGTCCGCGACACGTTGAGCGACACCTTGAGGAGCCCCGTGACAGCCATCCAGGATGCGGACCCCCGTCCTCGCGGCACCCGGCTGCCCCGGCTCGCGCGCAGAACGCAACTCCTCGGCGCCGCCCAGGAAGTCTTCGTCAAGCAGGGCTACCACGCCGCCGCGATGGACGACATCGCCGAATGCGCCGGCGTCAGCAAGCCCGTGTTGTACCAACACTTCCCCGGCAAGCTGGAGCTGTATCTGGCGCTGCTCGACCAGCACTGCGAGGCGCTGTTCGCGGCGGTGCGGCGAGCGCTGGAGTCGACGCACGACAACAAGCTCCGAGTGGCCGCCACGGTCGACGCCTACTTCGCCTTCGTCGACGACGACGGCGGCGCGTTCCGGTTGGTCTTCGAGTCGGACCTGACCAACGAGAGCGCCGTGCGCGAGCGTGTGGAGCGGGTCAGCGAGATGTGCGCCGACGCGGTGAGCAAGATCATCGCCGAGGACACCGGCCTCGGTCAGGAGGAGTCGATGCTCCTGGCGATCGGGCTGACCGGCATGGCGCAGGTCACCGCGCGCTACTGGATCGCGCGCGGCGCGACCATCCCGCGCGACGCCGCGTCGCAGCTGGTGTCGTCGCTGTCCTGGCGCGGCATCTCCCGCTTCCCGCGCAAGGACGACCCGCCGCACTGAGCGGGCGGACCTGCGGATACGGGCGCCGGGCGATCTTGTTCCCGTGCGGCGTTCGCGTTGGGCGTACCCGTCATGGCGTTCGGTGACCCCGGCTCTCGACTAGCCTGCTGGGGAGGGTACGGCCCGCGAGTCTCGCGGCGCCGATCTCCAGAATTTCAAGGCCGGAGGGACAGCCGTGGAGATCAAGATCGGCGTACAGCACGCCGCGCGGGAACTGGTGCTGGAGAGCACGGACAACCCGGAGGACGTCGAGCGGGCCATCGCCGACGCGTTGTCGGGCGAGTCCGCACTGCTGTCCCTGACGGACGAGAAGGGCCGCCGCGTGATCGTGCCCGCCAAGCACCTGGCCTACGTCGAGATCGGCGAGTCCTCGGCCCGCAAGGTCGGCTTCGGCGCCGGCGCCTGAGCAAAGGGTGCCGCACGCGGCGCCGCGCGAGCCCGAGGGCGGGCGATCCGAGTTCGGATCGCCCGCCCTCGGGCTTCGTCGTGACCGGCGCCCGGGTCAGGAGGCCAGCCCGAGGGCGGCCATGCGCCGCTGGTGCGCCTCGGTGATCCGGTTGAACATCCGGCCGATCTCGGCCAGGTCGAAGCCGGGGCCGGCCCCGCCGCCGATCAGCATCGTGGACAACACGTCCCGCTCCGCGGCGACCCGCTGGGCCTGGCTGAGCGCCTCGCCCATCAGCCGCCGCCCCCACAGCGCGAGCCGGCCCGCCACCTTGGGGTCGCGCTCGATCGCCGAACGCACCGCGTCCACCACGAACGCCGAGTGCCCGGTGTCCCGCTGCACCTCGACGATCAGGTCCCGGCTGACCTCGTCCAGATGCGCGGCCACCTCACGATAGAAGTCGGCCGCGATCCCGTCCCCCACGTATGCCTTGACCAGGCCCTCCAGCCAGTCGGCGGGGGCGGTGTGCACGTGGAACTCGTCCAGCGGCGCGATGAAGGGGTCCATCGCCCGGGCCGGGTCCGCGCCGAGCGCGGCGATGCGATCACGCAGCAGGGTGAAGTGCTGGAACTCGGCGACCGCCATCGCGGCCAGTGCGGCCTTGTCCTCGACGGTGGGGGCCATCTTGGCGTCCTCGGCCAGCCGCTCGAAGGCGGTGATCTCGCCGTACGCGAGCACGCCGAGCAGTTCGATCACGGCCGCCCGCGTCTCCCCCGTCGGCTCCGTACCCTCGCTCATGCCCACCCCTTCGCTCGTGTTCCCCCGGGCCGTGCGGCCCGATGTTCACAAGTACGCAGCGTAGTGAGCGGACCGCGGTCACGTGGGCACCACGTCCGGGCGGAGTCGCCCATCTCCGGACAAGCAGTAATGAGCATCACCCCACCGGCCGCACGCCGCCGGGTACAGTGGTAGTGAACGCGGATGCCCGGTCGGAGGACGACTGGCTCCGACCGACCCGCTCGGGTGGCCGCCCGAAGGCGAGAGGTCCCGTGCCGCGCCCCGCTTTTTCGATGGGCGCCTCGGTCTCGACCCGCTTTCGGTACTGACGGCCCCCACCACACAGAAGAGGCTGGACCCCTGACAACTTTTCGCGAACTCGGAGTACTTTCGGAGACGGCCGAGGCGCTGGAAGCGCTCGGCATCGTCGAGGCTTTCCCCGTCCAGGAGATGACCCTTCCCGTCGCGCTCTCCGGCAGCGACGTGATCGGCCAGGCCAAGACCGGGACCGGCAAGACCCTCGGTTTCGGCATCCCGCTGCTGCAGCGCATCGTGGTGGCGGCCGACATCGAGGCGGGCCGCGCGCCCGCCGGCACGGTTGCCGGCCGCACCCCCCAGGCCCTGGTCGTGGTCCCCACGCGCGAGCTGTGCGTGCAGGTGACCAACGACCTCCAGGCCGCGGGCAAGCTGCGCAACGTGCGGGTGCTCGCCGTCTACGGCGGCCGGGCGTACGAGCCGCAGATCGACACCCTCAAGAAGGGCGTCGACGTGGTCGTCGGCACCCCCGGTCGACTGCTCGACCTGGTCGGACAGGGGCACGTGAACCTGTCCGAGGTCAAGATGCTGGTCCTGGACGAGGCCGACGAGATGCTCGACCTGGGCTTCCTGCCCGACGTCGAGAAGATCGTCGAGCGGTTGCCCGCCCGCCGTCAGACGATGTTGTTCTCGGCCACCATGCCGGGCCAGATCATCACCCTGGCGCGCCGCTACATGAGCCGCCCCACGCACATCCGCGCCTCGGAGCCGGACGACGCGGGCGCCACCGTCAAGTCGGTACAGCAGCACGTCTACCGCGCGCACGGCCTGGACAAGCCCGAGCTGATGGCCCGGGTCCTGCAGGCCAACGGGCGCGGCCTGGTCATGGTGTTCTGCCGGACCAAGCGCACCGCGGCCGACCTGGCCCAGGGCCTGGCCGAGCGGGGCTTCGCCTCCGCCGCCGTGCACGGCGACCTCGGCCAGGGCGCGCGCGAGCAGGCGCTGCGCGCGTTCCGCAACGGCAAGGTGGACGTGCTCGTGGCCACCGACGTCGCGGCGCGCGGGATCGACGTCGAGGGTGTCACCCACGTGGTGAACTACCAGTGCCCCGACGACGAGAAGACCTACCTGCACCGCATCGGTCGCACCGGCCGCGCGGGTGCCTCCGGCACCGCGGTGACGCTGGTCGACTGGGAGGACATCCCGCGCTGGAGCCTGATCAACAAGGCGCTGGACCTGGGCTTCGCCGACCCGGTGGAGACCTACTCCACCTCTCCGCACCTGTTCACCGACCTGGACATCCCCACCACCGTGGGCAGCGTGCTGCCGCGCGCCGACCGCACCCGTGCGGGGCTGGGCGCGGAGGACGTCGAGGACCTGGGCGAGACCGGCAAGAACAGCCGGGGCGCGTCGGGCCGCAAGGGCGGCGCGGGCGGGCGGAGCCGGAGCGGTCCGGCCGCGTCCGGGCCCTCCACCGCCGGGCCGGCCGCGGCCGACGCCGAGTCGAGCGAGCCCAGCCGCCGTCGGGCGCCCGGGTCGCGGCGGCGGCGTCGGGTCAACGGCGCCGAAGCCGGGGAGGCCGTGGCCACGGCCGTGGCGACCGGCGCGGTGCCGAGCGTGGCCGAGAAGTCGGTCGGCGCGCCGGTCGCCGCCTTCGTCGAGCCGACCGCGGTGATCGTCGCGGCCCCCGCCGACGGTGGGGCGGACGCGGACGGTGACGGCGAGCGGGCGCCTCGGCGTCGCCGCCGGCGCACCCGGCGTCGTCCCGAGGGCGCCGAGGCGGGCGCGGTCGCGACCGACGAGAGCTGAGTTCGACGAGCGATGGGCGGCTCCGGCCGCTCGCCCGCCGGCCTCCGGTGTGGAGTGTGGACGATCACGTCCGCGCTTCGCGGCGGGGGCCGTCGTCGTACCTGCGGGTAAGTAGGCTCGACGGCGTGAGTACGCCACGCTTTCTGACCTTGCCCGGGACCGTCCGCTCCCGTCGCCTGGCGACCGGGCGCGGACGATTCGCCGTCCTGGAGTCCACCCCGCCGGCCGCCGGACCGAGGCCGGGCACCGCCGTGCTCGTGCCCGGGTTCACCGGCAGCAAGGAGGACTTCATCGCGCTCGGCGAGCCGCTGGCCCGGCGCGGCTTCCACACGGTGGCCGTGGACCAGCGCGGACAGTACGAGACCGAGGGCCCGGACGACCCGGCGGCGTACACCCGCGACGCGCTGGTCGACGACGTGCTCGCGATCGCGGACGCGGTGGCCCCGGGCGAGCCGATCCACCTCGTGGGGCACTCCTACGGCGGCCTGGTGTGCCGGTCGGTGGCGCTGCGCGCGCCGGAGCGGCTGGCCTCGCTGACCCTGATGAGCACCGGTCCGGCGGCGATCTGCCCGCCCGAGATCGAGCGGCTGCTGCTGCTCGAGGACGTGCTGCCGGTGCTCACTCGCCAGGAGGTGTGGGAGGCGATGCAGGCGGTCGAACTGGAGGCCGGTCTGCTGCCACCCGCCGATCCGGCGATCGCCGCGTTCCTGCACGCCCGCTGGCTGGGCACCGTCCCGATGGGCCTGCTGGGCATGGCCGAACAACTGCGCTCCGAGCCCGATCTGGTCGCCGACCTCGCCGCGGTCGTCGCGGCCGGCCTGCCCGCGCTGGTGATCTCCGGCGTCGAGGACTACGCCTGGCCGGTCCCCTGGCAGGCCGAGATGGCCGAGCGCCTGGGTGTGGCGCACGTGGCGATCCCGGGCACCCACCACTCCCCGAACGTGGAGGCCCCGGGCGCCACCGCGGCGGCGCTGGCGGACTTCTGGACGGACGTGGCGGTCTACGCGGATCGGGCCTGACCCCTGGGCGACGTCCGTCGGCTCGCCCGCCGAGGACCCCGGCCGAAGACTCGATCGCCCGGTACCCGGCCCGATCGAATCGGGCGTAGCGTGGCAAAGGAGATCTTTCTCCCATACGGGCGTCGCCCGTGTCCGGGGCGGCTCCCGTCGAGCCGACCGATCGGGAGTTGCCATGACCGTCCTCGACGTCGATCCCGCGCGACAGGAAGCCTTCGCGGGACGCCTGATCACCATCCTCGACGACGGTTGTCTGGCCTTTTTGACCAGCGTCGGCCATCGCACCGGGCTGTTCGACACGATGGCCGCGATGCCGCCCGCGACGAGCGAGGAGATCGCCGGGGCCGCCGGGCTGACCGAGCGCTACGTACGCGAGTGGCTGGGCGGCATGGTCACCGGCGGGTTCGTCGAGTACACCCCGGAATCCGCCACGTATCGGCTGCCGCCGGAGCACGCGGCCTCGCTGACCCGGGCCGCCGGGCCGGAGAACTTCGCCGGCTTCACCCAGTACCTGGCGCTGATGGGTGAGGTCGAGGAGCGGGTGGTGACGGCGTTTCGGCAAGGTGGCGGGGTGCCGTACTCGGCCTACCCGCGCTTCCAGGCGCTCCAGGCCGAGGAGTCGGGCCGGGTCTGGGACGCGGCCCTGGTGGCGGGTGTGGTGCCGCTGGTGGACGGTCTCGGCGAGCGGCTGGCGGCGGGTATCGACGTGCTGGACGTGGGAACCGGCCAGGGGCACGCGGTCAACGTGCTGGCCGGGGCGTTCCCGCGCAGCCGGTTCCGCGGCGTGGACATCTCCGTCGAGGGCATCGCCGCGGCCCGCCGCGAGGCGGAGCGACTGGGGCTGTCCAACGCGGAGTTCGCGGTGGTCGACGCGGCCGATCCGCTCGGCTCGTACGACCTGATCACCGCGTTCGACGTGATCCACGACCTGGCCCGGCCGACCCGCGCGCTGGCCGCGATCGCCGACGCGCTGCGTGCGGACGGGGTGTTCCTGATGGGCGAGATCGCCGCGTCCAGCAGGCTGGAGGAAAACCTCGAACACCCGCTGGGACCGGCGTTGTACACCTTCTCCGTCTTCTACTGCATGACCGTCTCGCTGGCCGAGGGCGGCGAGGGCCTGGGCACGGTCTGGGGCGAGCAGGCGGCCCGGGCCAAGCTGGCCGAGGCGGGCTTCACGGACGTGCGGGCCCGGTCCCTGGAGGGCGACTTCCTGAACGTGTACTTCGTGGCCCGAAAGGGTTGAGCCCGGACGCCGACCTTCGGCATCCGGGCCCTGTGGGGTGTGCGATCAGGGAATCAGCAGCACCGGGCAGACCGAGCGGTGGGCGACCGTGTCGCTGACGCTGCCGAGGAAGAGACTGGCCACGCCGCCGTGTCGGCGGGCGCCCAGGATCAGCAGGTCGGCGCCGAAGGCGCGGGCCTGGTCGAGGACCGCGTTCGGCACGTCGCCGCGCACGGTTTCCTCGGTCCAGCCCTCGACGTTGGTGACGCCGGCCGCCCTGAGCGTGTCCACGGCGCCGGTGACCACCTTGACCGCGGCGTCGGCGGTCTCGTCCTCGACCACGCCGCCGACACCGCCGCCGTCCACCACGTCCAGGGTCTGCACGTGCAGGACGCGGACGGCCGCGCCGATCGCGCCGGCCAGTCGGGCGGTGTGCGCCAGGACGTCGTCGGCCTCGGGGGTGGAGTCGACGGCGACCAGAATGCGCTCGTACATGTCGTGCACTTCCTTCTATCGGTTCAGGCGGTGGCCGCGACGGGCCGGGGGGCGTTCGGCGATGCGGCGTCGGTGGGGGTGTCGGTGTCGCGGTGGTCGACGCCGGCGAGCATCCCGCGGGCGCCGAACAACACGGCGGCGGCGACCACGCAGGCCGCGCCGGCGACCAGGAACGGCACGTGCACGTCGAAGTGCTCCTCCAACTTCGGCGCCAGGAACGGCGCCGCCGCGGCGGCGAACCAGCGGACGAAGTTGTATCCCGCGCTCGCCACGGGTCGCGGCGAGTCCGAGACTTCGAGCGCCAATTCGGTGAACACCGTGTTGTTTATACCGATGAAGGCGCCTGAAACGATGACACCGGTCACAACGACCGACGTCGAGCCGTACGCGAGCACCGCCAGGTCCGCGGCGAACAGCAGCAGACTCGCGGCGGCCACGTTCGCCGAGCCGAACCGGGCCTGGAGTCGCGGGGCGACCAGGACCGAGCAGACGGCGAGCAGGACACCCCACGCGAAGAACACCGCGCCGCTGCGATAGGGGCTCATGTCCAGTACGAACGGGGTGAACGCGAGCACCGTGAAGAAGCCGTAGTTGTAGAAGAAGGCGCCGGCGGCGGTGGTCGCCAGACCCCGATGCCCGAGCGCCTTGAGCGGATCGAGCAGAGCGATCCTGCGGGCGGGCCGGGGTTGTTCCTTCAGCAGCCCGACGATCAGCGCGAAGCCGATCGCCATCAGCGCGGCGGTGCCGTAGAACGGGTAGCGCCAACTGGCGTCGCCCAGCACCGCGCCGAGCAGCGGGCCGCAGGCCATGCCGAGCCCCAGCGCCGATTCGTAGAGCAGGATCGCCGCGGCCGAACCACCGCTCGCCGCACCGACGATGACGGCGAGGGACGTGGACACGAACAGCGCGTTGCCCAGCCCCCAGCCGGCCCGGAAGCCGACCAGTTCGCCGACCGAGTCCGAGGTGCCGGCGAGGCCGGCGAAGATCACCACGAGGGCGAGGCCGAGCAGGAGGGTGCGTCGCCCGCCGATCCGGCTGGAGACGAATCCGGTCACCAGCATGGCCACCGCGGTGATCAGGAAGTAGCTGGTGAACAGCAGCGAGACCTGGCTCGGCGAGGCGTCGAGCCCCTTGGCGATCGAGGGCAGGATCGGATCGACCAGCCCGATCCCCATGAACGCCACGACGGCGGCGAACGCGGTGGCCCACACGGACATGGGCTGTTTGAGGATTCCGGGCTTCGCGGTGGTGTGGTCGGCCTGAGCTTCGCCCCGGGTCGGCGCGCCTTCGGGATGGGACCGCATCCGAGACCTCCGAACAATGTTTGTTAGCTCAGCTAATAAATGTAGCCTACACCTATCTGGTCGACAAGACGCACTTCGGAGAGACGGCGAAGGCGAGCCCGGTTCAGGACTCGGCGGGCTCCGTGCCGGAGAGGCCGAATTCGTGGTTGAGGCGGTCCCAGAAGCCGTTGCGCAGCGCGCGACGCAGGTCCTCGTGCGGGCGCAGCGAGTATTGGAGGACACTCTCGGCATCCACGAGCAGGCCGCGGTCGATGGCCTGGGGCAACATCGGACCGGGCATCAGGTCGGCCAGGTTCTCCCGGCCGCGCACCACCAGCCAGCGCTCGGCGATCTCCTGGCCGATCCGCCACGCCTGTTCGGCGGTCGGCGGGCCGCCGGGCTGCACGGTCAGCACGCCGGCGTGCGTCGGCGGCAACATCACCGGCGTCACGCAGGTCTCGCAGAATTCGCGGTGCAGCATTCGGGTGACGTCGGCCTCCCACACCAGCGGGTCGGCCTGGTTGGTGCCGTACGCGGGTTCGACACCCCACAGGTGCACCCGTACGCCGTAGGACTGGGCCGCCTCGACCGCCGAGACCAGGTCCTCGTCGCCGCTGATCACCACCGCGTCGTCGATCGCGTGGTTGCGGGCCAGCGATTCGAGGTCGCTGCGGATCAGCGAGTCGACGCCCTTCTGCTGGTTGTGCGCGTTGAGGTTGCCCAGTCGTACCTTCACGTCGGGGAGTTCGGCGATCTGTCGCTGCTCCACGGTGTGCACCCGCTCGCGCGCGCCGTCGTACCAGTACACCCGCAGCAGGCGGCCCTCCGGGAACACCCGGCGGGCCTCGTCGATCAGACCGGTGATCAACTGCTCCGCGTCCACCCGGAAGGCCCGGCGTTCGGCGGAGCCGGCGACGAGCAGGCCCATCGCCGCGTACACGTAGCCGACGTCGACGAACAGCGCGTGGGTCCCGAAGTGCAGGGGCGGCGAAACGGATCGCACCAGGACGGCCGGTCGGGTGAACGGTTCGGTCAACTCCGCCAGCGCTCCGGGGACGTCCTCGAAGCCCGCGACCGGGTGGTCCTCCAGCGGACCGCCGTGCTCGGCGCCGAGGTCCTCGCCGGATTCGTGCACCACGGCGCCGAAGGCGGCCGTCGCGCCCGTCCGGACGTCGTCCTCTCCCGGATCGTGCAAAGTCTCTCGTCCTCCCGTGGCGGCCGGGTGACCGGCGCCCGGCCGCGTGTCGATGTGTTCAGACCGCATTGTCCTATGCCGGCCGCCGTCGCGTCCTCGCTTGCCTCACGCGCGATGTCGCGTCATGCGTCACGTGTAAGCCATCGGATGTCAGGAAAGGAACATTTCAGTCATGGGAATGCTATCGGTGTGACCGCTGTTGTTCAGTGCGGTGCCGGTTGTGACCCTTGTCGGGTCTTACCCGATCCTCGCGGATCCCGGCACCCATCCTTGTGAGCGGGGCTGTCGGCATGACCGTGTCGCCCCGCGCTACTTCGGACCGGAGGGAAGGGAGACGCACATGCGTTACCGAATCACCAACCTCAGCCGAGCCCAGGAATCGACCGGGTCCAACCCGGCCAACTGCGCCGTCGTCGACATCGACACCGTACAGGCGGCCCTGAAACGGGCCGAGGCCTACGGCGAGCGCCTGTACATCCGTCCCGTGAAGACGGCGGCGGACGCGGGCTGATTTTTCGACTGAGGCTGAACCGAGGGCGCTCCCCCGTACGGGGAGCGCCCTCGTCGTATCCGGACACGATCGGGCCGGCTCAGTGGCCCCGGGTCACCCACGCGTCGTAGTCCGCCGCCTCCGCGCCGATCGTCGTCTCGTCGCCGTGCCCGGTGAGCACGCGCGTGCCCTCGGGCAGGCCGAGCAGGCGGCCCTTGATCGACTCCAGGATCACCGGGAACGACGAGAACGAGCGGCCCGTGGCGCCGGGGCCGCCCTTGAACAGCGTGTCGCCGGAGAAGAGCGCGGCCAGGTCCGGGGCGTACAGGCAGACCGCGCCCGGCGCGTGGCCCGGGGTGTGCAGGACCCGCAGGTCCAGACCCGCGACGGTGATCACCTCGCCGTCGGCCAGGTCGACGTCCGGCGCGCGGTCGGGATACACCGCGTCCCACAACATCCGGTCGCTCGGGTGCAGATGGATCGGCGCACCGGTGCGTTCGGCCAACTCGGCGGCGGCGTTGATGTGATCGTTGTGGCCGTGGGTGAGCACGATGCCGGTCACCGTACGGTCGCCCACGCGCGCCGCGATGGCCGCCGCGTCGTGTGCGGCGTCGACCACCACCACCTCGCGGTCGTCGCCGACGATCCACACGTTGTTGTCCACGTCGAAGTCCTGGCCGTCGAGCGAGAAAACGCCCGAGGTGACCACGTGGTCGATGCCGCCGGCCGTCACAGGATCACCACCGAGCGCAGCACGTCGCCGTGGTGCATCTTCTCGAACGCGGCCTCGACGTCGGCCAGGGTGATCCGCTCGCTGACGAACGCGTCCAGGTCGAAACGACCCTGGCGGTACAGGTCGATCAGCATCGGGAAGTCGCGCGAGGGCAGGCAGTCGCCGTACCAGGACGACTTGAGCGCGCCGCCGCGGCCGAACACGTCGAGCAGGGGCAGTTCGAGCGTCATGTCCGGGGTGGGCACGCCCACCAGGACCACGGTGCCGGCCAGGTCGCGGGCGTAGAACGCCTGCTTGTAGGTCTCCGGGCGGCCGACCGCGTCGATCACCACGTCGGCGCCGAAGCCGCCGGTGAGTTCGCGGATCGCCTCGACCGGGTCGCCCGACGTCGAGTTCACCGTGTGCGTGGCGCCGGCCCGGCGGGCCCACTCCAGCTTGCGGTCGTCGAGGTCGACGGCGATGACCCGCGCCGCGCCGGCGAGCCGGGCACCGGCGACGGCCGCGTCGCCGACACCGCCGCAGCCGATCACCGCGACCGTGTCGCCGCGGCCGACGTTGCCGGTGTTCACCGCCGCGCCCAGGCCCGCCATCACGCCGCAGCCGAGCAGGCCGGCCGCGGCGGGGTCCGCCTCGGGGTCGACCTTGGTGCACTGTCCGGCGGCGACCAGGGTCAGTTCGGCGAACGCGCCGATCCCGAGCGCGGGGCTCAGCTCGGTGCCGTCCTCCAGGGTCATCTTCCGCGTGGCGTTGTGCGTGGCGAAGCAGTACTGCGGACGGCCGCGCCGACACGCCCGGCAATCACCGCACACCGCACGCCAGTTCAGGATCACGAAGTCGCCGACGGCCACCTCGGTGACGCCCTCGCCGACCGACTCGACGATGCCGGCGGCCTCGTGGCCGAGCAGGTACGGGTAGTCGTCACCGATGCCGCCCTCGCGATAGTGCAGGTCCGTGTGGCAGACGCCGCACGCCTGCACCTTCACCCGCGCCTCGCCCGGACCCGGGTCCGGCACCACGATGGTCTCGATCGAGACCGGTGCGCCCTTGGCGCGTGCGACGACGCCGCGTACCGACTTGCTCATGTTCCTCCGCCTCTCCCCAACCACGGCTGTTGCCTTTCGCACCCTATGGCTTCGCCTCGATGAAACCCCGGACCCCGTCCGCGCACAGCTGTACCGCGATCGCCGAGAGCAGCAGGCCCGAGAGCCGGGTCACCAGGACCACGCCGCTCTCCTTGATGATCTTGATGATGCCGAGCGAGAAGCGCATGGTCAGCCACAACACCACGTGGATCGCCACGATCGCGGTCCACACACCGAGGTACTGCCCGGCGTCGTGCGCCTTCTGCACGCCGACGATCGCGGCCACGATCGCGCCGGGGCCGGCCAGGAGGGGTGTGCCGAGGGGCACCAGCGCGACATTGACGTCCTTGTTCTCGGTCGGCTCCTCGGCCTTGCCGGTGAGCAACGACAGTGCCACCAAAAGCAGCAGCAGACCTCCGGACACCTTCAGCGCCGGGATCGACACGTGCAGATAGTCGAGGAGCTTCTGCCCGAACAGACCGAAGACGGAGATCACGCAGAACGCGACGGTGGCCGCCTGCCAGGCCATGCGCTTGCGCACGGCCTGCGGTCGGCCACCGGTGAAGCTCAGATACAGCGGGATGATGCCCGGCGGGTCCATGATCACGAAGAGGGTGACGAAGGACGAGCCGAAGAGAGTGACGTCGAACCAGTTCATGGGGTGAGGGGTCTTGCTCCTGTCGCCAGTTCCGCGATCGCCCCGTACGACTCTGGATCTGTGGTGTTTTCTCCGAGATTGATCGTTTTGCGGGTGCCATGGTAGTCACTCGAACCGGTGGTGATCAGCCGCAGCTCCCCGGCGAGACCGCGCAGGTGTGCCCGCATCGTGTCGTCGTGGTCCATGTGGTCCACCTCGATCCCGGCCAGACCCGCCTCGGCCAGCTCGGCGATCGTGGCGTCGGAGACGGTTCGCCCGCGCGTGACCGCGCCCGGGTGGGCGAACACCGCGACCCCGCCCGCGCCGGTGATCAGTCGCACCGCGTCGGCGGCTCGGATCTCGTACTTGCCCACGAACGCCCGCCCGCCGTCCTTGAGCCACTCGGGCGTGAACGCGGCGGACACGTCCGCGACCACGCCCGCCTCGACCAGGGCGGTGGCCACGTGCGGCCGGCCCACCGCACCGCCGCCCGCGATCTCCCGTACCCGCTCCCAGGTGATCGGCGCGCCCAGTTCCCGGCAGCGCGCCACCATCGCCTCGGCCCGACGGACCCGGTCGGTGCGGACCAGCTCGCGCGCCCGGGCGAACTCGGGCTCGGCGGGGTCGAACAGGTAGCCCAGCATGTGCAGACTGATCCCGCCCTCGGCCACGCAGGAGATCTCCGCGCCGCGCACCAGCGTCAGCCGGTCGGGCAGCGCCTCGGCCGCGGCCGCCCAGCCCGCGGTGGTGTCGTGGTCGGTGAGCGCCACCACGTCCAGGCCGGCCGCCCGCGCCTTGCGGACCAGGTCGGCGGGTGCGTCGGTACCGTCGGAAGCGGTGCTGTGGGTGTGCAGGTCGATGCGCACGCGGACCTCGTCTGCGGGAGGGTCGATGGACGCTCCCGACCCTAGTCACCCGGATCCGCTCGCCCGTACGACCCCGGGCCCCCGCGGGTCAGCGGTCGAGCAGTTGCGGGGACAGCGCTCCGCACGGCAACAGCTGCAACTCGGCCCCGGCGTCGCGCAGATCGGTGAGGACGACGTCGTCGTAGACCAGATGCCCCGCCTTGCACGGCCACAGGATCGCCCACAACCACAACCCCATCGCCTCGCCCGCGTACACCGCGCGGTCGGCCGGCGAGTCGGTGACACACCACAGCGGGGTCGGCCGACCGGCCGCCATCAGCTTCGCGGGCGCGGACTTGACGAAGTCGCCACCGGGATCGTGACCGGGCAACCCGGCGTAGCGGGCGCCGAGTCCGACCCCCACCTCCTCGGCCACGAGCACCAGTTCGCCGCGCCCGCCCAGCGGCGCGGGACCGGTACAGGCGACCGCGACCGCCCGCGAGCCACCACGATCGTCACCCGCGTGGGCGACCCCGGTGTAGAGCCAGCCGACCGGCAGCGGCCAGGGCAACCAGACCGGCACGCGGGAGCGGCGCACCACCGCGTCCAACGCCTCGACACTGGGCGGCACGACGGGTTGCAGCGGAGGCACGGCGCCATGGATCTCGCATTCCCACGTCTCCGAGAACAGACCCGGAGCGCGGACCCGGCCGCCGCAGCGGGGGCAGCTCGGCTCGCCCTTCATAGGACAAGACGGTCCACTGCCCGAGGCTTCGCGTCAAGGACGATCACTCCTTCGGTGCGTCCGGGCCGCCGACCGGCGTACGACCGCCCGCGACGCGCCGGACGCGCGCGCCCGAGCGCCCCTCGACGCCGAGTCCGGCGGCGCGGCCCCCGTCGGGATCCGCCGAACGGGGACTAGGCTCGGGAGGCATGCGGCTCATTCCCTGCGTCGGTGCGATCGTCCTGGACTCGGAGGGACGGGTGCTCCTGGTGCGACGCGCGAAAATGCCGGGCGAGGGGCGGTGGTCGCTGCCCGGCGGGCGGGTCGAGGCAGGTGAGACCGACGCGGTCGCGCTGGCCCGGGAGATGGTCGAGGAGACCGGACTCGAGGTGACTGTGGGGCCGCTGGTCGGCTCGGTGTCGCGACCCGCGCCCGACGGCGGCACCTACGAGATCCGCGACTACGCCTGTACACCCCACGGCGGCACCCTGCGCGCGGGCGACGACGCCGACGCGGTGCGCTGGATCGCCGCCGGCGAACTGGGCCGACTCGACCTGGTCGACGGCCTCCTCGACGCCCTGCGCGAGTGGAACGTCCCGGGTGTGGCGTGAACGGCCCCGCACGCTTGCTGGTGGTCGGCTCGATCAACGCCGACCTGGTGGTCCGGGTACCGGCACACCCCCGCCCGGGCGAGACGGTCCTCGGCGGCGACCTGGCGGTGCACCCGGGCGGCAAGGGCGCCAATCAGGCGGTCGCGGCGGCGCGGCTGGGCGCCGACGTGGCGCTGGCCGGCCGGGTGGGCGACGACGACCACGGCCGCATGTTGCTCGCCACGCTGCGCCGGGAGGGCGTTCGCACCGAGGCGATGCGCACCTTCCCCGGCTCCTCGGGCGTCGCGCTGATCACGGTCGACGACGCGGGCGAGAACACCATCACCGTGGCCCCCGGAGCCAACGCCCGCTTCGCGCCGACCGATGTGACCGACCTGGCCCCGGCGATCGAGGCCGCCGCGGTGGTCTCCCTGCAACTGGAGATCCCGCTGGACACCGTCCGGGCGGTGATCGAACGTTGCGAGGCGGCGCACACCCGGGTGGTGCTGAACCCGTCGCCGGCCGTTTCGAGGGATGTGCTGACCTCCGGAACGCTGCTCCGGGCCTGCGATCCGCTCGTCCTCAACGAGCACGAGGCAACCACGATCGCGGGCGACGGCGACGCCCGCGAGGCGCTGAAGCTGTTGCGGGCGCTCGACCCGAGCCCACGTTCGATCGTGCTCACGCTGGGCTCTGCCGGTGCGCTGATCGCCGAGGCCGACGCGGAACCGGTGCACATCGCCGCGCCGCCGGTGACCGCGGTCGACACCACGGGCGCGGGCGACGCGTTCACCGGCGCGCTGGCCTGGCGGCTGGCCGCCGGCGACGCCCTGCCCGCCGCGACCCGGTACGCGGTCCGCGCCGGCGCGGCAGCGGTCCGGCGCGCGGGCGCCCAGTCGTCCTACCCGACGCCCGACGAACTGCCGTAGGGCGTCCGTCGGTCCGCCGGCTCCGCCCCCGCGTCCGTTCGCGTCGGGCGCGGGCGGTCGCACCGCTGCCGGGAGCGACCCGCCCGCGCTCGACGCATCGGGTTTCCGCTCAGCCCTCGATCGGTTCCGGGCGCCCGGGCTGCTCGCCGCCACGCTTTTCCCCGTAGCTCTCCTTGGGCACCATGACCTTGCGCTTGAACACACACACGAGCGTGCCGTCCTGCTTGTAGCCCTTGGTCTCCACGTAGACGACGCCCCGGTCGTCCTTGGACTTCGACTCCCACTTGTCCAGGACGAGGGTCTGGCCGTAGATGGTGTCCCCGTGGAACGTCGGTGCCACGTGTCGCAGCGACTCGATCTCCAGGTTGGCGATGGCCTTGCCCGAGACGTCCGGCACCGACATGCCGAGCAGCAGCGAGTAGATGTAGTTGCCCACCACCACGTTCCGGCCGAAATCGGTGGTCTTCTCGGCGTAGTTGGCATCCATGTGCAGCGGGTGGTGGTTCATGGTGAGCAGACAGAACAGGTGGTCGTCGTACTCGGTCACGGTCTTCCCGGGCCAGTGCTTGTAGATCGCACCGACCTCGAACTCCTCGTAGTAGCGGCCGAACTGCATCTCGGTCCCCTCTCGCCTGGTAACACATCGAACAGGACACATCACGTCGAACGCTCGTCGAACCCGATTCGGGTACCCGCCCCTGGGAGGTCGGGTGGCGACGGACGACGAGCACATCGACGGACGGGTTCGAGGATAGGGAGCCGACCCCACCACGCAGTAGGGGGCGCCCGGTGACGTGGGTCATGGACAGCCGCCGTGATCCCACCCCTCAGCCCAACGGCACCGCGCGGCGGTCGGGGTCGCGGAGATCCGTGGCGTGGCGGAGCCATTTCTCCTGGAGGGCCTCCGCGCCCTGTGCGCGTTTCCAGGCGGCCTCGGCCGGGGTCATCGGGAGAAGGGGGAAGAAGCGGACCGGGTCGGCGGGTGCCGGCAGCGGCAGGTCCACGACCAGACCGCCGGGTTCGGCGACCAGAACCGCGTGGAACGCGCCGCCCTCCCACAGCGGGCCGCCCAGATCGAGCGACGCGCCGGGGGCGATCACCAGGCCCTCCACCTGCGGGGTCGCGCCCAGCACGGCCAGCGGGCGCAGTACCGAGTCGTGGCCGCCGCGCACCGAGAGCACCAGTTCCGCCCGCGGGCCCGCCACCGGATCGGCGAGCGCCGCCGCCGGATCGGCCATCGGCGCCCGGGACATGCCCACCGTCGCGTACCGGAGCACACCCTCGGTGTCGGGCCCGAAGCGCAACACCTCGATGCGATCGGCCCCCACGAAGGTGACGCCGGCCCGCCCGGTCGGCTCGCCGAAGGCCGCCGTCAGATGCGCCTCGACCTGCGGAGTGGGGTCGATCGGCTCGGGTCCCGGCGTGAAGTCGAACATGCCCGCATGCTAATTCGCCGTCAAGAGCCGCACGAGCCAAGGCCGTCGCGGCCGTGGGCGGGGGCACTCTGGTGTACTCTGCATAGTCGGCCCGCAGGACGTACGACGTCCGCGCGCCATCGGATGACGGATGCGTCCTCGCCCGACCCGCCCGGTCGGCGTCCGAGGACTTCCCCCAGCGGGGACCGGCCGTGGGAGGTGATCGTGGTGCATACCAGCACACCGTGCAGTACCGGCGGCTCACCCGATCTTCCCCGATCCAGTCGCACGCCCCGCCCTTTCTGAGGGTTTCCGAGACTTTCCCCGGATTCCGACCGCCCGCTCGTGGCGGCCCGGTTCCCGTTCTCCGAATGTCCTCCGTGACGGGGCGTCAGGATCTTTTGCCGTTCTTTCGGTGATTCGTTCCGCTTGCACGTGTCGACGCTCCCCTCGGCCTGCCCGCCGCGGTGGTTCGGCGTCGGCGTGTGCCGGTCATCCCAGGAGCCCGTCATGTCGATGATCCGCGACCTCCGCGCCGCAGTCCGCCCGTACCGCCGCACCCCGCTGCCGTCGAGCACGCCCGTGGCGACCGGGAACTGTGTGGTGGACTGTGCCGTGTATCGCGACGGCCATCGCCTGGACGGCTACGCGAACCCCGACTCGGCGATCCACGAGGTGCGCGAGGGCGGCGGCTTCGTCTGGATCGGCCTGCACGAGCCCAGCGCACTCGAACTGTCCGGTATCGCCGAACGGTTCGGCCTGCACCCGCTCGCCGTGGAGGACGCCGTACACGCGCATCAGCGGCCCAAGCTGGAGCGCTACGACGACACCCTGTTCGCGGTCTTCAAGACGGTCACCTACGTCGAGCACGAACAGCTCTCCGCGACCAGCGAGATCGTCGAGACCGGCGAGATCATGGTCTTCCTCGGCAACGACTTCGTGGTCACCGTGCGGCACGGTCGGCACGGCGCGCTCGGCGATCTGCGCTGCCGCCTGGAGGACGGCGCCGAACTCCTCGCCGCGGGCCCATCGGCGGTGCTGCACGCGGTCGCCGACCGGGTGGTGGACACCTACCTCGACGTCGCCCAGCTCATCCAGGACGACATCGACCAGGTCGAGAACGACGTGTTCGGCGGCGGTGGCGCGGGCGACGCGGGCCGGATCTACCAGCTCAAGCGCGAACTGCTCGAACTCAAGCGCGCGGTCGCCCCGCTCGCCCGCCCGCTGCACGCGCTCGCCGAGCGGCCGATGCGCCAGGTACACCCCGACATCCGGGAGTACTTCCGCGACGTCGAGGACCACCTGTCCCGGGTCGGCGAACAGGTGGCGTCGTTCGACGAGTTGCTGACCTCGATCCTGCAGGCCAACCTCGCGCAGGTGACGGTCGCGCAGAACGAGGACATGCGCAAGATCTCGGCCTGGGTGGCGATCTTCGCCGTGCCCACGATGCTCGCCGGGGTGTACGGGATGAACTTCGAGCACATGCCCGAGCTGAAGTGGCGGTACGGCTACCCGATGACGTTGTCGGTGATCGTGGTCGTGTGCACGCTGATGCACCGGGGCTTCCGCCGCAACGGCTGGCTGTAGCGGCCCGGTCGGCGGCGTCGGGGCGCGGCGGCCTACAACTCCAGTCGGCCGACCAGGTTGCGCGCCCGCTCGGCCAGGTCGGGTCGCACCACCACGTCGTAGCGCGAGGCCACGATCTGGCTGGTGGAGACGAAGTCCCGACGGCCGCCCAGCGCCTTGTACCCCAACCAGCCGAACAAGGCGCCCGCGGCGATGCCCCAGACCAGCCCCATCAGCACCAGCCAGATCCACCCGTGGCTGCGAACCGCGAAGATGCCCAGGAACAGCCCGATCATCAGCCCGAACCACGCACCGCTCGCCGCACCGGACGCCGCCGCCTTGCCAGCGGTGAGCCGACCCAGCACGTTCTCGACCATGCGCAGGTCGGCACCGACGATCGCGGTGTTCTCCACCGGGAACTCGTGGTCCGACAGGTAGTCGACCGCCCGCTGGGCACCCGCGTAGTTCGTGTAGGACGCGATGACCTGGCCGGTGTTCGCCAGGTCGGGCCCGGGCGCACCCGCGCCGGGAGGAAGATTCCGACCGAACATGCTGCCGCCTCGCCTGAATGCCGGCCGAATCCCGGCCCGTATGGTCGTTCGACCGGGAGCCTGTACCCGACAAAATCCATGACAACACGTGGCGAATAGGCCGAATATCGGTCAACCCGTGCGGTTGCCGGTCCGGTCGCGTCGAGGACGGAGCGCGGTCGGGAGGGGCCCGGGCCGTGGCCCCTACCTCGCCAAGACCTCGCGCACCGCCTCCCCCACCGCGTCCGGGCGGTCCAGCATCACGAAGTGGGCGGAGTCGTCCAGCACCTCGCAGCGGCCCTGCGGCGACAGGTTCGCCAGGGTGCGCAGGGCCCGTACCCAGCGGGCCCGGGCGGCCAGGCTCTCGTAGCCCCCGGCGGCGGCCAGCACCCGCAGCGGGACG
The DNA here is from genome assembly GCF_003967355.1 of Embleya hyalina. Taxonomy (GTDB): domain Bacteria; phylum Actinomycetota; class Actinomycetes; order Streptomycetales; family Streptomycetaceae; genus Embleya; species Embleya hyalina. The sequence continues at coordinate 315,474 of NZ_BIFH01000017.1, forward strand.
TCCGGCAGCGGTGCGACCCGGCGCAGGTCGGCGAGTTCGGCGGCCACGTCGAAGTACGTGGCGTTCTCGGTGAGCGCCGCCGCGAAGAACCGCCCCGAGCCGTACGACCCGCGCACCCAGCGCGCGTCCGCCACGTCCCGGTGCCGGCGCGACTGGGTGAACAGGATCGAGCGCCGCGCCGCGGGACCGATCGCCCGACTCACGCCGGTGGCCCGCATCGCCCCGCCCAGCGCCCTGGCCGCCCGGATCCGGGCCTGCCGGGCGGGTCGCGGTCGCGGCTTCTCCTCGTTGCTCGGATCGACCAGGACCAGGCCCGCCGTGCGCTCGGGGTACATCCGGGCGAAGCCCTCGACGTGGAAGGCGCCGAGCGAGTGAGCGAGCAGGACGTACGGGCCGGGCAGCGCGAGCGCGTCCGCCAGCGCGGCGATGCGATCGGCCTCGTGGGCCAGCGTGGGCGGGCGCGGGTCGGGCTGCGAGTAGCCCAGGCCCGGGCGGTCGAAGCGGACCACCGTGCAGTCGGCGGTGAGCGGCGGCACCACCGGATCCCAGTCGAACCACGCGCCGCCGAGCCCACTGGTGGCAATCACCACGGGACCGGCGCCTTCGCGGACCACGTGCAGCGCGGTCCCGTCGATCCGGACGAACTCCCCGGGCGGTACCGGTACCGGGCGTCTGGCGACCATGATGGGCTCCCCGTCACTCGAGGTTGCGCGTGCCGCCATCATCGGTCGCGGGGCGGGCCCCGTCCCGCAACGACGCGACCGCTACGCCGACCGAGCCGATACCGGACCCGGTTGGCCGCCGGCCACCCCGGCGCGACGACGCAACGTGCCGATCATTGGCTCCCGTCCCGAGATCCGGGGCGGGAGCCACGACCCGGGGCCTCAGCCCTTGAGCTTGTAGTCCTCCAGCAGCCGCCGGCCGATGATCATCTTCTGAATCTCGGCCGTGCCCTCGCCGATCAGCAGCATGGGCGCCTCGCGGTAGAGGCGTTCGATCTCGAATTCGCGCGAGAACCCGTACCCGCCGTGGATCCGGAACGCGTCCTCGACGACCTCCTTGCAGTATTCGGAGGCCAGGTACTTGGCCATCCCCGCCTCGAGGTCGTTGCGCTCGCCCGCGTCCTTCTTGCGCGCCGCGTTGACCATCATCGCGTGCGCGGCCTCGACCTTGGTGGCCATCTCGGCGAGCTTGAACTGGATCGCCTGGTGCCCGGTCAGCGGCTTGCCGAAGGTCTCCCGCTGCTGCGCGTAGCGAATGCCCAGCTCGAACGCGCGCTGCGCGACCCCGCAGCCGCGCGCGGCCACGTTCACCCGGCCCACCTCGACGCCGTCCATCATCTGGTAGAAGCCCTTGCCGGGCACCCCGCCCAGAATGCGATCGGCCGGCACCCGGCAGTTGTCGAGCACCATCTCGGTGGTGTCGACACCCTTGTAGCCCATCTTGTCGATCTTGCCGGGGATGGTCAGGCCCGGGCGCGTCTCGCCGAAGCCGGACTCCTTGTCGATCAGGAACGTGGTCATGTTCCGGTAGACCGAGTCCTCGCCCAGCTCGGTCTTGGTCAGCACCGCGACGAGATTGGCGCTGCCGCCGTTGGTGAGCCACATCTTCTGGCCGTTGAGTACGTAGAACTCGCCGTCCGGCACCGCCTTGGTGCGGATCGCCGACACGTCCGACCCACAGTGCGGCTCCGACATCGAGAAGGCGCCGCGGATCTCGCCCTCGGCCATCTTCGGCAGGTAGTACGCCTTCTGCTCGTCGGTGCCGTGCTGCTTGATCATGTACGCGACGATGAAGTGCGTGTTGATGATGCCGGACACGCTCATCCAGCCGCGCGCGATCTCCTCGACCACCAGCGCGTAGGTCAGCAGCGACTCGCCGAGGCCGCCGTACTCCTCCGGGATCATCAGGCCGAACAGGCCCATGGCCTTCATGCCCTCGACGATCTCCGCCGGGTACTCGTCCCGGTGCTCCAGCTCGGTCGCGACCGGGATGATCTCCTTGTCCACGAACGTGCGGACCGTGGAAAGGATCTCCCGCTGGACTTCGGTGAGTCCGTCGGTCTGTGCGAGGCGGCCCATGGGCGGCGCTCCTTCCGTCTGCGCATGTCCGGGCCCCACTCCCTCGGGGTCCCGGCCACGCTTCTGGCTTAGAGAGTTACCGGGGAGTATCCACGAGCGCGCCGGGTCGCGACAGAGGGGGTCCGTAACGCGGGCACCCCGATTTCGAACGATCCGTCGGCCACTCGACCTCGCTCAGACCGCCACGCCCGCCCGCCACACCGCGCGCACCAGCGGTACACCGGGCCGGTAGGCGAGGTGCACGTGCGAGGGCGCGTCCAGCTCGACCACGTCGGCGCGCGCCCCCGGCCGCAGCACGCCCACGTCCGAGCGACGCAGCGCGCGCGCACCGCCGGCGGTCGCCGCGTACAGCGCCTCGTCGGGCGTCATGCCCATGTCCCGCACCGCGAGCGCGATGCAGAACGGCATCGACGTGGTGAAGCTGGAGCCGGGGTTGCAGTCGGTGGACAGCGCCACCTCGACGCCGGCGGCGAGCAGCCGGCGGGCGTCCGGGTAGACCGCGCGGGTGGAGAATTCCGCGCCGGGGAGCAGCGTGGCCACCGTGTCGCCGGCCGCGAGCGCGTCCACGTCGGCATCGGCGAGGTGGGTGCAGTGGTCGGCCGAGGCCGCGCCGAGCTCGACGGCCAGTTGTACGCCGGGCCCGTGCCCGAGCTGGTTGGCGTGTACGCGCGGGATCAGGCCCTTGGCCTTGCCGGCGGTCAGGATCGCCCGGGCCTGGTCGCCGTCGAACGCGCCGCGCTCGCAGAAGACGTCCACCCAGCGGGCGTGCGGCGCGCAGGCGTCCAGCATCGGGCCGGTGACGAGGTCGACGTAGCCGGCCGGGTCGTCGGCGTATTCCGGCGCGACGATGTGCGCGCCGAGGTAGGTGGTCTCGGCGGTGAACGCCGACGCGATCCGCAACGCGCGTTCCTCGTCGGCGACGGTGAGGCCGTAGCCGGACTTGATCTCGATCGTGGTGGTGCCCTGCCGCGCCGCCTCGGCCACCAGCAGGCCGGCGTTCGCGGCCAACTGTCGCTCGCTCGCGGCCCGGGTCGCGGCCACCGTGGTACGAATCCCGCCGGCCCGGTACGCCTGGCCGGACATCCGCGCGTCGAACTCGGCGGTGCGGTCGCCGGCGAAGACCAGGTGCGAGTGCGAGTCGACGAAGCCGGGCTGGACCGCGCGGCCCTCGGCGTCGTGCCGGGTGTCCGCGTCCGGGGCGCTCGCGGCGGCCCCCACCCACACGATGCGGTCGCCGTCGAGCACGAGGGCCGCGTCCCGGAGCAGGCCGAGGGGGCCGGCGCCGAGTTCGGGGTCGTTGGTGACCAGCGAGCCGATGTTGGTGATCAGGGTGGTGGCCACGCGCGAGTGGTCCCTTCGGTCCGGGGTGGCGGCCGTTCGAGGCGAAGCGGCCGGGTGACGGGGGGTACTGGATCAGTGGATCAGCGGAACAGATCGTGGATCGCCGTGGTCAGCGCCCGCGGGACCGCCTCCACGAGCTGGTGCACACCGTCGCGGACGACGACCCGGCCGTCGACCAGCACGTGTGTGACGTCGCCCGCGGCGGCCGCGAACACGGCCGCCTCGCCGGCCAGTCGGGGCACGGTGCCGGCCAGCCGCACCGAGTCCAGACCGATGGTGGTGAGGTCGGCCAGGGCACCGACCTCGATCCGGCCCGCGTCCGGCCACCCGAGGGCCCGGTGGCCGACGGTGGTGGCGTACGCCAGCAGCGCGGCCGAGGTGAAGTGGCCGCGTCGCCCGGTGCGCAGGCGTTCGTCGAGTTCGACCGCGCGGGCCTCCTCGAACAGGTCGATCACCGCCTGGCTGTCGCTGCCCAGGGACAGCGGCACCCCGGCCCGGACCAGGTCGCCGGCCGGGCCGATGCCGTCGGCGAGGTCGCGCTCGGTGGTGGGGCAGAAGCAGACGCCCGCCCCGGACCGGGCCAGTGCGGCGATGTCGGCGTCGGTGAGGTGGGTGGCGTGTACCGCCGTCGCGTTCGGGCTCCAGAACCCGTGCGCGTCGAGCAGTCCGGTGGGGGTCAGGCCGTAGTGCGCGAGGCACGCGGCGTTCTCGGCGGGCTGCTCGGACAGGTGCACGTGGACCGGCACACCCTCGGTCCGCGCCGCCCAGCCGGCGTAGTCGTCCTTCGTGGCGAACGCCCGGACCGAGTGGATCGCCGCCCCGATCCGGGTGTTGGCGTCGCCGCGCAGCGCGCTCCAGCGCTCGTACCAGCCGTCGGAGCCGCCGTCGCCGAAGCGGCGCTGCACGCCCGCCAACGGCTGGTGGCCGTCGGCGGTGAGGCCGCCGTGCAGGTAGCAGGTGTCGAGGAGGGTGAGCCGGACACCGGCCTGTCGGGCCGCCTCGATCAGCGCATGGCCCATCGCGTTGGGGTCGTCGTACGGCGTGCCGTCCGGGCCGTGGTGCAGGTAGTGGAACTCGCCCACGGAGGTGATCCCGGCCAGCGCCATCTCGGCGTACACCGCCCGCGCGAGCGCGAGGTAGGTGTCCGGGTCGAGCCGGCCGGCCGCCTTGTACATCTGGTCGCGCCAGGTCCAGAAGGTTCCGGTGCCGGACTGGGTGCGCCCGCGCAGCGCCCGGTGGAAGGCGTGCGAGTGGGCGTTGGCCAGGCCCGGCAGGGTCAGCCCGGGCAACACCGAGGCGCCCGCCGGCACCGGGCGGTCGGGGGTGACCGAGGCGATGCGGCCGTCCACGATCGAGAGCACCACGTCGCGCTCGATCCCGGTGCGGGTCCACACCAGTTCACACCAGTACTCGCTCACACCGCGTCCTCGCTCGTCAGGTCCGTCACCACGTCGGCCAGCGCCGCCACGCCCGCGAGGCAGTCCACCATCTCCGCGCTCTCCGCCGGCGAGTGCGACACGCCGGTGGGGTTGCGGACGAACACCATCGCGGTGGGCACGTGCGCGGACAGGATGCCCGCGTCGTGGCCGGCGCCGGTGGGCAGGATCGGCGCGCCGCCGAGCCGCTTGGCGATGCGGTCGCGCAGCGGGGCGGCGAACTCGACGATCGGGGTGTACGACTCGCGGGCGACCTGGACGCAGACCGCGTCGCGCTCGCCGCGCTCGGTGGCGGTCCGGATGATCTCGCCGACCACCTCGTCCAGGGTCTGCTCGTCGGCGGCGCGCGCGTCGAGCCAGCCGTGCACCTCGGACGCGATCGCGTTGGCCGCGCCGGGGCGCGCGTCGACCTTGCCGAAGGTGGCCAGGGCGCCGGCGAGATGGGCCTTCTTGCGGGCGGCGAGCACGGTGTTGGCGTAGGTGAGCATCGGGTCGCGCCGGTCCTCCAGGCGGGTGGTGCCCGCGTGGTTGGCCTCGCCGCGGAAGTCGAAGCGCCAGCGCCCGTGCGGCCAGATCGCCGAGGCGACGCCCACCGCGCGGTCCCGGTGCACCAGGTCGCGGCCCTGCTCCACGTGCAGTTCGACGAACGCGGCGATGCGGCCGAGCCGTTCGGGGTCGGGCCCGATCGCGGCCGGGTCGAATCCGGCGCGCTCCATCGCGTCGCCCAGGAACACCCCGTCGGCGTCCTTCAGCGCCCGCGCCTGCTCCGGCGTCAACACCCCGGCGGACAACCGGGATCCGACGCAGGCCACGTTGAACCGGGCGCCCTCCTCGTCGCCGAAGTTGACGATGCCCAGCGGGCGGGTCGGCTCCTCGCCGCGCTCGCGCAGCAGGTCGAGCGCGGCGAAGGAGGAGACCACGCCCAGCGGTCCGTCGTAGGCGCCGCCGTCGGGCACCGAGTCGAGGTGGCTGCCGATCACGACCGCGTCGGGGCCGGTCGCGGTCCACGCCCACTGGTTGCCGTTGCGGTCCTCCTCGTACAGCAGTCCCCGGCTCTCGGCCTGCTCGCGAAACCACGCGCGGCACTCGGCGTCGGCCCCGGTCCACGCGTAGCGGCGATAGCCGCCGGAGGCGGCGCGACCCACCGGGAGCAGGTCGCGCCACATCGCCTCGAAGCCGGTGCTCACGCGTCGCCTTCCCGCATCGGCACCCGCACACCACGCTCGTCCGCGACCTCGCCGGCCAGGTCGTAGCCCGCGTCGACGTGGCGGATCACACCCATGCCGGGGTCGTTGGTGAGCACGCGGCGGATCTTCTCGCCGGCCAGCGGCGTGCCGTCGGCGACGGTGACCTGGCCCGCGTGGATCGAGCGGCCGATGCCGACCCCGCCGCCGTGGTGGATGGACACCCACGAGGCGCCGGAGGCCACGTTGACCATCGCGTTGAGCAGCGGCCAGTCGGCGATCGCGTCGGAGCCGTCGAGCATGCCCTCGGTCTCCCGGTACGGGCTGGCCACCGAGCCGCAGTCGAGGTGGTCGCGGCCGATCACGATCGGCGCGGCCAATTCGCCCGAGGCGACCATGTCGTTGAACCGCTCGCCGGCCCGGTCCCGCTCGCCGTAGCCCAGCCAGCAGATCCGCGCGGGCAGCCCCTGGAAGTGCACCTTCTCCTGGGCCAGCTTGATCCAGCGGGCCAGCGACTCGTTCTCCGGGAACAGGTCGAGCACGGCCTTGTCGGTCTTGGCGATGTCGCGCGCGTCGCCGGAGAGCGCGGCCCAGCGGAACGGGCCCTTGCCTTCGCAGAACAGCGGCCGGATGTACGCCGGGACGAAGCCCGGGAAGTCGAACGCCCGGGTGTAGCCCGCGAGTTGCGCCTCGCCGCGGATCGAGTTGCCGTAGTCGAAGACCTCGGCGCCCCTGTCCTGGAAGCCGACCATGGCCTCGACGTGCCTGGCCATCGACTCCCGGGCGCGGTCGGTGAACTCGGCGGGCTTGGTCCGCGCGTATTCGGCCATGTCCTCGAACGCGACGCCGACCGGCAGGTAGGCGAGCGGGTCGTGGGCCGAGGTCTGGTCGGTGACGATGTCGATCGGGGCGTCCATCGCGAGCAGCTGCGGGACCAGTTCGGCCGCGTTGCCGAGCAGGCCGATGGACAGCGGCCGGCGGGCGTCGCGCGCCTCGACGGCGAGCCGCAGCGCGGCGTCCAGCGTCTCGACCCGGGTGTCGCAGTAGCCGTGCTCGATGCGCCGGTCGATGCGTGAGGGGTCGCAGTCGATACAGATGACCACGCCGCCGTTCATGGTGACGGCCAGCGGTTGCGCGCCACCCATGCCGCCGAGCCCGGCGGTGAGGGTGATGGTGCCCTCCAGGCTGCCGCCGAAGCGCTTGGCGGCGACCGCGGCGAAGGTCTCGTAGGTGCCCTGGAGGATGCCCTGGGTGCCGATGTAGATCCACGAACCGGCGGTCATCTGGCCGTACATGGTCAGCCCGGCCGACTCCAGCCGGCGGAACTCCTCCCAGTTCGCCCAGTCGGGCACCAGGTTGGAGTTGGCGATCAGCACGCGCGGCGCCCACTCGTGGGTCTGCATCACGCCGACCGGACGGCCCGACTGCACGAGCAGCGTCTCGTCCTGTTTCAGCGTGGTCAGCGTGCGGGTGATCGCCTCGAAGGAGCGCCAGTCGCGGGCGGCCTTGCCGGTGCCGCCGTAGACGACCAGCTTGTCCGGGTGCTCGGCGACCTCGGGGTCGAGGTTGTTGAGCAGCATCCGCAGAGCGCCCTCCTGCTGCCACCCCCGGGTGGTGAGCGTGCTGCCGCGCGGTGCGCGCACCTCGCGCGGTCCTGCGGTGTGGTCCGACATGGCGGCGCCCCTTCTGCTTCGGCTCGCATCGGTCCGTGTGCGGAACCGTATGCGGATCTGTATGAAAACATTCAGTCGCTTTCGAAGTGAATCTATCTGTTCTGTGAGGTGGCGCCAAGAGAGTCGGCCGAGTGGACCGCACGAGGACCGCGGCGGCACGGGATTTGACCCATCCGGTGCCATTTCCGACGCCCGGTGATCGGCCGGGACCGGCCCCGGGTAGCCGGACCGCATGGATCTGCAGGAGGTGCTGTGGGCGATCACCGCCCTGGGTGCGTTCGTGGCGTTCGCGGGCCTGGTGATGCTGCTGACCGGGCGCGGGCGGGAGCCGGGCGTGGTGGCCTTGGTGGTGATGACGGGCGCGCTGCTGTGTACCGGCGGGTTCCTGCTCAGCGTTCCGCGCTACCGGGACACCGCCCTGATCGCGGGCGGCTCGGCGGCGGTGGGCGTCCTGGCCATGCTCGCGGCGATCACGCTGATGCCCGCGCACCGGGGGGCGGGCGACGGGCCGCGCGGGGTCACGTCGGAGCAGGACCCCGGGCGGCGCGGCTGAGCGTGGTGTGCCTGCGCGGCACGAGGCCCGCTCGGTACGAAGGCCCGCCCCCGTGACGGTGGTCGCCCGCAGGCCGCGGGCACCCGCCGCTCAGGTCGCGAACAGGCCGCGGTCGCCGGCCCGGCGTTCGAAGTCTTCGAGCCTGGCCTGGGTCCGGGCCGGTTCGATGTCGCACATGGCCTGCAGGAGGATCTGGCCCATCAGGATCGGGGCGCCGTACGAGTCGAAGACCAACTGCGAGCCGACGCCCGCGATCAGGACCGCGTCGGACAGGGCCGCCGCCGGGGCGAACGGGCTGTCGGTCACCGTCACGATGCGCAGGCCGAGGTCGCGCGCGACCCGCAGGCCCTCGCCCAACTCCCTCGGGTAGCGCGGCAGCGCGAAGCACAGCAGGCCCGTGGCGCCCGCCGCGCGGGCCTGGTCGAGCCGGTCCACGAGCAGCGAGCCGCCCTCGTCCAGGACCCGGACCTCGGGCAGCACCTTGGCGGCGAAGTAGCCGAAGCCGCGCGCCGGCGCCATCCCCGTGCGCAACCCGAGCACCACCAACGGACGTGAGGGCGCGAGCAGTTCGGCCGCGCGCGCGATCGGGCCCGGGTCGGCGAGCTGGTCGGCGAGCCGGGCCAGGTTGGCGATCTCGGCGTGCACGGCACCGACGTACTCGTTGCGGTCCACCTCCGTGGCCGACTCGGGCGTGGTCGGCAGGCCCAGTTCGCGCAGGTGCCGGCGCAGCGCCGGGTATCCGTCGAAGCCGAGCGCGACCGCGAACCGGGTCACCGAGGGCTGGCTGACCCCGGCGAGTTGGGCCACCTCGACGCTGGAGAGGAACACCGCCTCGCCCGCGTGCCGGACCAGGCAGTGCGCGATCCGGCGCTGGGTGGGGGTGAGCCGGTGGCGCTCGAAGAGGGCGAGCAGGCGGGCGGAAGGGCTCGCGTCGTCGTCGGCCACCGACATCTCTCCTCGCTGTTCGGACGTTGCCCGGGTGCCGTCGCGGCCCCGGGCCGGCGCGGGCCGAGGGCGGTCCGCGCCGATGCCGCGGCCGGGGACCCGTGTCGGTCCCGGCCGCGGTATCAGTTCATCCTGCCTGATCTGATGGGGAATCAGTTCAGCTCGCCGGTCACCGAGCGGGCGGCCTCGATCACACCGCCGGCGCGGACGAAGGCGTCGGCGGCCTCCAGATCCGGTGCCAGGAAGCGGTCCGGGCCCACTCCCTCGCCACCGCTCGCCCGCAGCGCGGCCACCACCGCGGCGGTCGCGGGCGCGGGCGCACCGGCCCCGGCGGCCACTCGCATGTCCAGCGCCCGGGCGGCGGTGGTCAGCTCGATCGCCAGAACGCGGTTCAGGTTGTCGATCGCGCGGCGCAGCTTGCGGGCCGCGCTCCAGCCCATCGAGACGTGGTCCTCCTGCATCGCCGAGCTGGGGATGGAGTCGGCGGAGGCGGGCACCGCCAGGCGCTTGCACTCGGAGACGAGCGCGGCCTGGGTGTACTGGGCGATCATCAGGCCGGAGTCGACGCCCGGGTCGTCGGCGAGGAACGCGGGCAGGCCGTGCGAGCGGGACGGGTCGAGCAGCCGGTCGGTGCGGCGCTCGGCGATCGAGCCGAGGTCGGCCACCGCGACGGCGAGGAAGTCGAGCACGTAGCCGACCGGGGCGCCGTGGAAGTTGCCGTTGGACTCGATCCGGCCGTCCTCCAGGATCACCGGGTTGTCCACGGCGGCGGCCAGCTCGCGATCGGCGACGAGCAGCGCGTGGGCCAGGGTGTCCCGGCCCGCGCCGGCCACCTGCGGCGCGCAGCGCACCGAGTAGGCGTCCTGGACGCGCGGCGCGGCGTCCTGGTGGTGCCCGGTCAGCGCCGAGCCCTGGAGCACCCGCGACATGTTGGCCGCGCTGGCCGCCTGGCCCGGGTGCGGGCGGATGGCGTGCAGCGCCGGGTCGAGCACGCGCGAGGTGCCGAGCAGCGCCTCCATCGTCATCGCGGCGGTGATGTCGGCGGTGGTGAACAGTCGGGCGAGATCGGCGCCGGCCATCAACAACATGCCGAGCATGCCGTCGGTGCCGTTGATCAGCGCCAGACCCTCCTTCTCCTTGAGCTCGATCGGCTCGATCCCGGCGGCGGCGAGCAGCTCGGCGGCGGGGCGCACCTCGCCGTCGGGACCGGCCGCCTCGCCCTCGCCGGTGAGCACGAGGGCACAGTGCGCGAGCGGCGCCAGGTCCCCGCTGCACCCGAGCGAGCCGAATTCGCGGACCACCGGCGTGATGCGGGCGTTCAGCAGCGCGGCCATGGTGCGCGCGACCACCGGGCGCACGCCCGTGCGACCCGAGCACAGCGTCTTCAACCGGAGCAGCATCAGCGCGCGGACCACCTCGTCCTCGACGCGCGGGCCCATCCCGGCGGCGTGCGAGCGGACCAGCGAGTGTTGCAGGCGCGTACGCAGTTCGGGGCTGATGTGCCGGACGGCGAGCGCGCCGAAGCCGGTGGACACCCCGTAGACGGGTTCGGTGCGCGCGGCGAGTCCTTCGACGACGGCCCGGGAGCCGGTCATCGCCTTGATCGCGCTTTCGGCGAGTTCGACGCGTGCGCCGGTGCGGGCGACCGCGAGGACGTCCCTCGGGGACATCCCGGCCTCGCCGATCAGGACGGTGGCGGGAGCTGCTTCGGGGGCGCTGTGCAGATCATTATTCACTCGAACATTATGTGCATGGATCGCGACAACACCAGGGCGGCTACCGTGCCGGAAGGAGTTCGCACGTTCGCGCGGGGCGTCCGGTCCGGATCGAAGCGCGCGGACATCGGGAAAACACCGTCGGGGACGGACCAGGGAAAGGCAGTGTCGTGGGTCGGGTCACCTCTCGCCACAGGGTCGTACGGCTGGGCGGCGACGCGCCCCCCGTACCGCGGATCGACACGCTCGTCGCCGAGGAGCCGCTCGACATCCGGCTCGGCGGGCGCACCGTCACGGTGACGATGCGCACCCCGGGCGACGACTTCGACCTGGTCGCCGGGTTCCTGGCGGCCGAGGGGGTGGTCGGCGCGGCCGAGGACCTGGCCGCGATGCGCTACTGCGCGGGCACCGACGACGAGGGCCGCAACACGTACAACGTGGTGGACGCGGCACTCGCGCCGCACGTGCCGGCCCCGGATCCGGGCCTGATGCGCGGGGTGTGGACGTCGAGCGCGTGCGGGATCTGCGGCAGCACCGGCATCGACGGGCTGCGCCGGATGTCGCGCTTCGACGTGCGCGCGGACGAGGTGCGGGTGGACGCGGAGGTGCTGTACGCGCTGCCCGATCGGCTGCGCGCGGCGCAGAAGGTGTTCGCCAGCACCGGCGGCCTGCACGCGGCGGGGCTGTTCACCGCCGCCGGCGAGATGGTGTGCGTGCGCGAGGACGTGGGCCGGCACAACGCGGTGGACAAGGTGGTGGGGTGGGCGCTGCGCGAGGGGCGGCTGCCGCTGGCGGGGCATGTGTTGATGGTCAGCGGGCGGGCCTCGTTCGAGCTGACCCAAAAGGCCGCGATGGCGGGGGTGCCGGTGATGGCCGCGGTGTCCGCGCCGTCGGGTCTGGCGGTGGACCTGGCCGCGGACGCGGGGGTGACCCTGGTCGGCTTCCTGCGCGGCCGCTCGGCGAACGTGTACAGCCTCCCGGATCGGATCACGGTGTCCGAGCCCGCCACGACCGCCTGAGCGCCGCGGACCGCCCCGGCCTAGTCCGGCAGCGACGCGCCCCCGGTCAGCGCCACCGCGACCAGCGCGCGCAGCACCGGGGCCAGGCCGGTCACGCTCAGGCTCAGGTCGTCGGCGTAGATCTCCACCAGCCAACCGCCCGCCGCGTTGCTCCCGCCCGCCGCGACCATCGCCTTGTAGCCGCCGACCAGGAGCAGGTCCTCCTCGGCCGGGTCGGTGCCCGGATCACCGAGTTCGGCGACGAAGCCGCCGCCCTGGACCGCGTCGGCGGTGGCCGGATAGTGCGCCAGGTCGTATTCGGCGGTCACCGCGTCGTGGCGCGGCCCGGACTCGCTCTGCACGCCGGTCAGCCGGTGGATCGAGTACCGCACGGTGCGCAGCACCCGGCCGCCGGGCGGCAGGTACGACACCCACCACGCCACCCCGTCCAGCATCCGGGCGAAGGTGTCCGCGACGATCTCCAGGCGGCCCAGCGTGTCCGCCCGGTGCACGCTCTTGGGTTCGCGCTCGTCCAGGACCGCGAGCACCGCGGCCAGCAGTCGGCCCGGCTCGGCGTTGTGCAGCGCGCCGCGGAACCGGCGGCGGTCGCGGTGCGGGCCGGGGCCCTCGGCCTCCGCCTCGTCCTGCGCCTCGCGGGCCAGGGACAGGGTCAGGTCGGGTTGTTGGCCGCGCCCGGCGACCACCGGGCGGGTCGAGCGCGAACCCTTGGCCCGGTACTGGGCCGCGTCGGCGAGTCGGAAGAGCCGGTCCGCGCTGGTCACCGGGCCCACCGGGTCGCCGGTGGAGGCGACGCCGCAGGCCACGCCCTCGCCGTCGTGCATGCGCAGCGCGCGGCGGCACAGTTCCTCGGCGACCGCGACCACGTCGTCGGGCGGGTAGCCCTCGACCAGTACACAGAACTCGTCGCCGCCGAGCCGGGCGGCGATCGCGCCCGGCAACATCGCGCCGCACGCGGAGAGTTGGTCGGCGAAGCGCTCCAGGAGGCGGTCGCCGACATCGTGCCCGCGTTCGTCGTTGAGCCGCTTGAGGCCGTTGACGTCGCAGACGATCAGGCTGACCACCACGCCGTCCCGGTAGTGCCGGGCCATCGCCTCGTCCAACCGGGCGTCGATCGCGCGGCGGTTGGCCAGACCGGTCAGCGGGTCGGTGAAGGCCAGCTTCTCGATCCGCTCGAAGTGTTCCGCCTGCGCCAGGCCGGCCGAGATCTGCGCGGCCAGGACACCCGCGAACTCGGCGTCCACCGGCTCGAAGCGCGGCTGATCGGCCCGCCGGGCCAGATACAGCTCGCCCCACACCCGCCCCTCGACCATGATCGGCGCGACCATGCAGTCGTGCCGTCCCCGGCGCAACATCGCCGCGACCCGCTCGGGGTCGCGCGTGTGCTCCGGATCGTCCACGCACCGCGACCACGTGGTCGGCCAGCCCTCCGACTCGATGATGTCGGGGAAGTCGGTGACCGGATACGTCTCCGCGGCGGGCAGCGGCTCCTCGCCCTCGGCCAGCTCGCCGTCGTTGACCAGCACCCGCAGTCGGCCGGTGTCCCGCTCCCAGACCGAGATGGAGGCGTGCGCGGCGCCCATCGCCAGGCGTGCCTGGGCCGCCGAGACGCGGACCACCTCGGAGAAGTGGTGGGTCGTGGCGAGCGTCTTGGCCAGGTGGATGATCGCGTGCAGTCGACGGGCGGCGTCGGGTCCCTCGACCAGGGCGGCGGGTTCCGGACACGTGTCGCCGGGCATACCGGGCAGGTGGTCGGCAGGGCCGCCCGAACCGTCGGTTCCGGGAGTGCTCGAATCGGGTCGCGAAGCTACGGTTCTCACCCCCAATCCGCCGGTACCGAGACCAGAGGATATGTCATATATTGCCCGATTAACGGCAACGTGCACCCGCGTCATGCCGTCACCTCGACGGGTCGCTGTTCGCGTGCGTTCCTGATTGGGCCCCGGACGGCTCCCGCGCGAGCCGCCGGGCTCGCGCCGGTCCGAGCGAAGCGCTTGTATACCCCGGCTTCGCGTCCTGCGCACATTACTCCTGTGGCCCGGCTCCGCAACGCCCCGTGTCCGGCCCGTGTCCGGGCTGTGGCAAACGATGGCGCGCGAGGGCGCGAGGTTGTGAAGAGAACGTGGAAGGCTCCCACGATCTCGGCCGAAAGGGTACGGTCGCGGGCACAGTCCGAAGGAGCCACGCGTGCCCACGCTTTCCGTCATCGCCGCGATCGACGTACCGGCCGCCCGGATCTGGGAGGCGGTAGGAGACTTCGAGGACCCGTCCGCGTGGCATCCGTGGCCGGTCGACGAGCACACCGGGGACGAGCGGCGGCTGCGTACACCCGACGGTACGACCGTGCGCGAACGGTTGGTCGAGCACGACGCGGCGGGGCACTCCTACCGCTATCGCGCGCTCGACGGCCTGCCGCTGTCGGGCCGACTCGCGCTCGAATCGATCGCCGGCGGCACGATGTGCCTGGTGGTCTGGTCGGTCCGGTTCGAGAGCGCACCCGCCGAACAGCTCCCGCTGCTGCGCGAGCTCGAACACGCGGTGCTGCGCCCCGGGCTGCGGTCGCTGCGCGAGGCGTTCGGCTGACCCGCCGAACCGCCGGCGCGCACGCCGGGCGGGTCGAGCGGGTCGGGAGTCACTGCGGTATCGGCGTGCCCGGGCGGCACACCGTCCAGGGTTCGACCAGTCCCAGACCGCGGACCGGACGCCGCCACATCGGATGCAGCTCGTAGCGGGTGTCCCCTTCGAGGGCGGCGGCCAGCTCCCGGTCGACCACCACCGCGTCCTTGGGACTGAGCGCGGTCAGCCGACTGGCCAGGTTCACCGTGGTCCCGAACACGTCGCCCATCCGGGACAACACGTGGCCGTACGCGATGCCCACCCGCAGCGCGGGCAGGATCTCCTCCTCGGCCATCGCCTCGACCAGCCGCAGCCCGAGTTCCACCGCCGAGTCCGGCGAGAAGGTCACGAACAACACCTCGTCGCCCAGCGTCTTGACCAGGCGCCCGCCCTGCTCGGCGATCACGTCGACGGCGGTGTCCTCGAAGGTCTGGACGAGGCGACCCAGCTCGGCCTCCTCCAGGTTGCGCGACAACCGGGTGAAGCCGACCAGGTCGGCGAAGCCGACGGCGAGCGACTGGCCCACCGTCTGCTGGTCGGTGAGCCCCTGCATGGCCCGCGAACTGGCCGCGGCCAGGTGCCGCCGCCAGGCGTAGATGACCAGCGGTTCGAGTTCGAGCATCACGTCGCCGGCGGTGGTGACCACCTGCTCGGAGCGGCTGCCGGTCAGCTCGTTGCCGATGTAGTCCACCCACGCCTCGGTCTGCCATTCGGCGAACCGGGCCATGGTCTGGCCCACCGAGCGCACGAACTGCGCCGCGACGGTGGCCGGCAGCAGCCCCGACTCGGTCAGCTCGCGCAGGTGCTTGAGCGCCGCGACGTCGGCGTCGGTGAACGCGCGGGCCGGGCCGAAGTCGGCGAAGCCCAGGCCGCGCCACAACCGGCGGGCCTCGTCGAGGGGCACTCCGACCAGGTCCGCGACCTGGCCGGAGGTGTAGCGCCGGGGCGCGCCCAGAACGACCTGTTCGACGTCGGCGATCGTGTTGTTGACCGCCTCGATGTCGGACAGGTCGGGCAGGGCGGGTTGATCGACCGCGTCGGCCCCGGCGCCCGCGCCGGGCTCCACGCGGGTCCGTTCCTCGGGCATGTGGCTCCACCGGGTGTGCGAAGGATGGTCTCGTCGGAGCCACACTACGTGTCGGGGGTCACAAAGGTTCGGGGTCGGGCGGTCCCACGTGCTTCTTCCGCCCGGCGGCGGCCCGCTCGACGAGGACCAGCAGCTCGCTCTGCAGGCGCACCACGTGCGGCAGACCGGGCAGTTCCAGGCGTTCCCGGTCGCCGACGGGCACCAGGGCGATGGTGCCCGCGCCGAGCATCCGGTCCACGAACGACTCGTGCTCGATCAGCACGTCGGCCACCCGCGCGAACGGCACCACCCGGATCTCCCGGGTCAGCGCGCCGGTACGCACGGTCAGTCGGTCGGCGGCCACCGAGTACATGGTGCCCAGCCAGGTCAGCCACGGCGCGACGCTCCAGCGGACCAGGACCGCCAGGCCGGTCAGGAGCACCGCGGGCTGGATCCAGGCGCGTGCGGCGCTCGGGGGCGTGAGCGCGGCGAGGAAGCCGGTGACGGCGACCGTGCCGAACAGGGCCAGGGCGGGACGGACGAGGTGCATCCAGTGCGGGCGCACGACGAAGAGGATGTCGTCGTCGACCTCGGCTGTGGTTGTGAACACCGGGCCTCCTGGGGGTCATCCCCGATTGTGCGGTCCCCCTCGGCCGGAGGGGTGGAGGCATGCCGTTCGCCGACGTAAATGCGTCGACAGCCCGCCCGGCGCTCGGCAGAGTGGCCGTCCGTGACGAGCAGTGAGCCGTGGACCCGGGCGACCGCCGAGCGCTACGACGCCGAGGAGACCGAGATGGCCTCGGCGGCCGTTCTCGAACCGACCCTCGCCTTCCTCGCCGAGGCGGCCGGAACCGGCCCCGCCCTGGAGTTCGCCATCGGAACCGGACGCGTGGGCGTCCCGCTGCGCGAACGCGGCGTCCCGGTGGTGGGCATCGAACTGTCCGAGCACATGGCGGCGGTCCTGCGGCGCAAGATCGACGAGGACACGCTCCCGGTGGTCGTCGGGGACATGGCCGACACCGTCGTCCCCGGCGAGTTCACCCTGGTCTACCTCGTCTACAACACCATCACGAACCTGCTCACCCAGGACGAGCAGGTCGAGTGTTTCCGCAACGCCGCGCGCCATCTGCGGCCCGGCGGCCGATTCGTCGTCGAACTGGGCCTGCCGCCGCTGCGCCTGCTGCCACCCGGCCAGGTCGCGGTGCCGTTCGACGTCTCCGAGCGACACCTCGGCTTCGACACCTTCGACCTGGTCGAGCAGATCCTCGTCTCGCACCACTTCACCCGCGACGGCGACGACGGCCGCTACCGCCGAGACAACTCCCGGCACCGGTACGCCTGGCCGGCGGAACTGGACCTGATGGCCCGAATCGCCGGCCTCACCCTGGAGCGTCGCGTCGCCGACTGGCACGGAGCACCCTTCACCCAGGACTCCACCAAACACGTCTCCGTCTGGCGCAAGCCGACCTGAGCACTCGGCCACGAGGCCGCACCGGGCCCGCCCCCGGCCGCGGATCCGCGGCCTCCCCCGCACCACGCGACGGGTGGGCCGGTGGGCGCGAACCCCTCAGCCCGCGGGCCGAACGTGCACCACGTCACCGGCACCCACCGCCACCGGGCCCTCCGGCCCGGTGACCAGCAGGCGGCCCTCGTCGTCGATCCCCGTCGCCGGCCCCTCCAGCGTCGGCTTCGCGGGCAGTTCCACCCGAACCCGACGCCCGATGGTGGCGCACGCGTCGGTGTACGCGGTCGCCAACCCACACGCCCGCGCGTCCCCGCCCGCCAGCCGCCAGCGGGTGTACCACTCCTCCACCTCGCGCAGCAGCGCCCGCAGGATCGGGTCCCGGTCGGTGCTGTCGGCGCCGGCGAGGAGCAGCGAGGTCGCGGTCGGCACCGGCAACTCCTCCTCGTGCAGCGAAACGTTCAGCCCGATGCCCAGGACCACGCTCGACCCGGCCCGCTCGGCCAGGATCCCGGCCAGCTTGCGCTCGCCCACCAGCAGGTCGTTCGGCCACTTCAACCGCACCTCGACCCCGGCCACCCGGGACACCGCCGACGCCGCGGCCACCCCGGCCAGCAGCGGCAGCCAGCCCCAGCGCGCGACCGGGACCTCGTTCGGCGCCAGCGTCATCGACACCGCCAGGCCCGAGCGCGGCGGCGCGGTCCACCGCCGGTCCAGCCGGCCCCGGCCCGCCACCTGCGATTCGGCGATCAGTACCAGCCCCTCGGCCTCGTCGGCCCGATTGGCCAGGTCGGCGTTGGTCGAGCCGGTCTCGGGCAGTACGTCCAGCTCGCGCCACAGGCCGCCCGGTACCAACAGCGCCCGACGCAGGGCCGCCTCGCTCAGCGGAGGGCGGTCGAGATCCTTGTAAGGAGAGTCCATTCGATCACCCTAGAAGGCACTGCGGGGCAGGGCGGTGATGGTCGCCGGCGTGGCGCGGCTACGCTACCGATCGCCGCCGTTCGACGTGACAGGAGTCAGCACGATGGACCCAGTACAGGGCGATCCCGACATCCACACCACCGCCGGAAAGCTGGCCGATCTCGAGCGCCGGATCGACGAGGCGGTGCACGCGGGAAGCGCCCGAGCGGTCGAGAAGCAGCACGCCAAGGGCAAGATGACCGCCCGCGAGCGGATCGAATACCTGCTCGACGAGGGCTCCTTCGTCGAACTCGACGAATTCGCGCGGCACCGCTCCACCAACTTCGGCCTGGAGGCCAACCGCCCCTACGGCGACGGCGTGGTGACCGGCTCCGGCACCGTCGACGGCCGCCAGGTGTGCGTGTTCTCCCAGGACGTCACCGTCTTCGGCGGCAGCCTCGGCGAGGTGTACGGCGAGAAGATCGTCAAGGTCCAGGACCTCGCGATCAAGACCGGCGTCCCGCTGGTGGGCATCAACGAGGGCGGCGGCGCGCGCATCCAGGAGGGTGTGGTCTCGCTCGGTCTGTACGGCGAGATCTTCCGGCGCAACGTGATCGCCTCCGGGGTGATCCCGCAGATCTCGCTGATCATGGGCGCCGCCGCGGGCGGCCACGTCTACTCCCCCGCGCTCACCGACTTCGTGGTGATGGTCGACCAGACCTCGCAGATGTTCATCACCGGCCCCGACGTGATCAAGACGGTCACCGGCGAGGACGTCACGATGGAGGACCTGGGCGGCGCGCGCACGCACAACAGCAAGTCGGGCAACGCGCACTACATGGGCGCCGACGAGAAGGACGCGCTCGACTACGTCAAGGGCCTGCTGTCCTACCTGCCGAGCAACAACCTGGAGCCGGCCCCGTCCTTCGACGAGGAGGCCGACCTCGAGACCACGGACTACGACCGTGACCTCGACACCCTGATCCCGGACTCGGCGAATCAGCCGTACGACATCCACACGGTGATCGAGCACGTCCTGGACGACGCGGACTTCCTGGAGGTCCAGCCGCTGTTCGCGCCCAACATCGTGGTCGGCTTCGGCCGGGTCGAGGGCCGCTCCGTGGGCATCGTGGCCAACCAGCCGATGCAGTTCGCCGGCACGCTCGACATCGACGCGTCGGAGAAGGCCGCCCGGTTCGTGCGCACCTGCGACGCGTTCAACGTCCCGGTGCTCACCTTCGTCGACGTCCCGGGCTTCCTGCCGGGCACCGACCAGGAGTGGAACGGCATCATCCGCCGCGGCGCGAAGCTGATCTACGCCTACGCCGAGGCCACCGTGCCGCTGGTCACGATCATCACCCGCAAGGCGTACGGCGGCGCGTACGACGTGATGGGCTCCAAGCACCTGGGCGCCGACGTCAACCTGGCCTGGCCGACCGCGCAGATCGCGGTGATGGGCGCGCAGGGCGCGGCCAACATCCTGCACCGGCGCACGATCGCCGCCTCGGACGACCCCGAGGCGACCCGCGCGCGGCTGATCCAGGAGTACGAGGACACGCTGTGCAACCCGTACGTGGCCGCCGAACGCGGCTACGTGGACGCGGTCATCCGCCCGTCGTCCACCCGGGCCCACGTGGTCAAGGCACTGCGGGCGCTGCGCGGCAAGCGCGAGACGCTGCCGCCGAAGAAGCACGGCAACATCCCGCTCTAGCCCGGCCAGGACCCGGAGGTCCCCATGATCAAGGTGGTGCGGGGTGAACCCACCCCGGAGGAGTTGGCGGTGATCGTCACCGTCGTGGCGGCCAAGGCGAGCGGCGGCGGCGCATCCGCGCCGGCGCCGGCGGCCCCGTCGCGGTGGAACGACCCGGCGCGCCTGGTGCGCCGACCGCTGCGGCCGGGCCCGGGTGCCTGGCAGGCGAGTGCCTGGCCGTCCTGACCGACCGAACGCCCGGATCGATCGCCGCCGCGGGCGCGCCGGCGGTCGACCGTCGGTAAATCGCACGACCCGACTTGAGTACTCGTACTCAGGATCGGACCGGGGCGGCGCCCCACGATGGACGAATGCGCGACCGTGACGAGTTCTCCGAGGAAACCCGGCGCGCCGTGGCCCAGCTGCGGCGCGCCGTGTGGATCCTGCCCGTGGTGCTGATCCTCGGCCTGGCCCTGCTCGCACTGTGATCGGGCGGCGGTGGGTACCGCTCGGAATCCGCCGCCGCCCGACACCTCGGCGCCCGGTACGTTGGCGCCATGACCGACCGCTCCCCCTCCCGCTCCCTCGTGCTCGCCTCGGCCTCCCCCGCGCGCCTGAAGCTGCTGCGCGACGCCGGGCTCGACCCCGAGGTCGTGGTCAGCGGCGTCGACGAGGACGCCCTCGCCGCCGGATCCCCGCGCGAACTCGCGCTGCTGCTCGCCGAGGCCAAGGCCGACGCGGTCGCCACCGGGCTTACCGGCGACGAACTGGTCGTCGGCTGCGACTCGGTGCTCGAACTCGACGGCGAGGCGCTGGGCAAGCCCGTCGACGCCGCCGAGGCGCTGGTGCGCTGGCGGTCCATGCGCGGACGCGCGGGTGTGCTGCTCACCGGACACTGCGTGATCGACCGCCGCACCGGCCTGCGGGTGTCCGAGGTGGCGGCCACCACGGTGCGCTTCGGCACCCCCTCCGACGCGGAGGTGGCCGCCTACATCGCGACCGGCGAACCGCTGCATGTCGCGGGCGCGTTCACCCTCGACGGCTACGCGTCGCCGTTCGTGGACGGGATCGACGGCGACCCGGGCAACGTGATCGGCCTCTCGCTGCCGCTGCTGCGCCGCCTCCTGGACGACGTGGGCGTACGGATCGTCGACCTCTGGACCTGACCCCCGAGGCACACGGGACGACCCGACCGCGGTCACCGCGTCGGGCACCACCCGCCGAGCCGGCCACCGCACGTGCCCGGCCGCCGGGCCGGCCCGTGCGCGACCGCCCGGCGCGACCCGTAGGCGCCCGGCCCCGGCTTCGTCAGGCGTCCGGCCCGTCGGCGCGGTTCAGGTCGCGGCGGACCGGGCCCGGGCCCAGGTTCGGCAGGCCCGGCGATCGCGGGTGGTGCGGGGTGTCGGCGCCGGGCTGCCGCGGGAGATTCGCGTCGGGACCCGGCTGCGGCGACGGCCCGGCCGGTCGGCCGTAGCCACCCGGCTGCTGCGGCACGTGCGGTGAGCCGTAGCCGCCCGGCTGTTGCGGCGGATAGGGCTGCGGGGCCGACTCGGCATACGCGTTCGGCGCCCACGGTCCGCCGCCGCCCACCGGCGCGCCCACCGGGCCGGGTCCGGGACCGGGTCCGCGCGGCGGAGGCGGCACGGGCGTGCCGCGCATCCCGGCGAACATCGCGAGCGGCAGCGCGATCGCCGCCAGCACCAGGAGCGGCAGCGGTACCCCGCCGGGCTTCTTCGTCAGCCACTCCACCCAGCCGTAGTCCGCCGACGCGGCCTGGAGATCCGGCCACACCGGCCCGCACGCGGCGCCGAGCCCGAACGCCGCGATCGCCGCCTCCGGCCGCAGACCGCCGATCACCACGCCGATCGCCGCCGCACCCGCGCAGCGCACCGCCAGCTGGTGTCCGGATCCGGCCGCCGGGCCGATGAACTCGGCGAGGACGAGGGCCAGTGCCGCGAGGCCGATCGCGTACGCCCCGAGCAACCGCGCCGCCGCCGCCCCCACGACACCGGCGACCACGAGGCCGAGCAGCCACGGCACGTATTCGCCGGGTCCGTCCAGGCCCAGGCCCGGGTTGGCCTGTGTGCGGTCCCAGGCGAACAGCGCGGCCGGGAAGGCGGCGAGGCCGACCGCCATCGCGAGCAGCGCGCCCGCCACCGAGCGCACGCCGTCCACGCGATGGGTCAGCACCGCCGCGACCAGGCAGCCGGCCAGCGCCACCACCGGCCACAGGCCGAGCACCCTGGGCTTGTCGTCACCCATCACCACGGTCGCCGCGGCCACCCCGACCCCGACCAGGCCGAGCAGGAACACCCCGCCCTGGGCCCCGGCCTCGGACTCCTGCCAGCCGCGCCCCGGCGGCACCAGGATCCGGCCGGTGGGCAGCAGGATCAGCAACCAGCCGAACGCGGCGAGCGGCAGCCAGGTCTGGAGGCCGGCCCCCGACTCCCACATCGGCTCCAGCACGTCGTGCCCGCCGAGCACGAACAGCAGCGGCACCGCCGCCGCGAGGGTCCCCGCGAACGCCGCGTTCAGCGGCGCCTGATGGCGCGGGACCGCGAGATGGATCCACAACACCACCCCGACCAGCACCTGGACCGCGAAGCCGAACCGCAGCAGATAGACGAAGCCCAGCCAGCGCGCCTGCGAACCGTCGTAGTGGGCTGCGATCGGGTCGAGCGCGGTGGTCAACGCGGCGCCGGCCAGGCCGATCGTCAACACGCCGCCGACCGCGCCCCGGCGGTGGGTGAACACACTGTCGGTGAGCCCGATACCGCCGATCACCAGCGGTACGGCCCACGGCAACAACACCGCGACCAGGTCCCACACCGACCACGACCCGCCGCCGGCGTCCATGGGCGTCGGCGCCGCCCCGTAGGCGGCCGGATCCGCCGCGGGCCCGGCGGGCGTCGCCGGATCCAGCCCGGCCCGGAGCAGCACCAGCGCGCCGGCGGTGGCGAGCACCACGAGCAGCGCGCCCGGCACCCACTCCAGCGACAGTCGACCCACCGGTTCCGGGCGCCGCGCGCGGCCCTCCGCGAATCCGGCGCCGGCCTCGTATGCCTTGCGTACCACCCCGCCGGCCATGGCCGTCTCCCCCTGGTCGTGTGGGTGCAGCTTAGGGAAGAAGCGGCCCCGCGCGCTCCCTGAGCGGCCACCCCGAACCCGCCTTTTCGAATCCTCCGGAAATCCCTCGGAGCACCCGTCCCACGACCCGCGCCGCGCCCGTCGACCCTCCGCCATTACCTCCGAGGGAATCGACCGCCCTCCCCCGCCCCCGGCACAGTCGTCGGTGTCGGCAAACGACCCTGGAGGACCCGATGAGCACCCAGTCCCTGAACCCCACGTTCGCGACCGGCGGGCCCGGCGACCGTGTCCGCGGCGACACCGGCCTGTTGCGGCTCGCGCTGCGGCTCGACGCGATCGCCACCGGCGCGGTCGGACTGGCCGCCCTGGCCGGCTGCGCCGCCGTCGACGGTGCCCTCGGCCTGCCCACCGCGTTCCTGGCCGGCCTCGGCGCCTTCCTGGTCCTGTACGCGGTGGGCGTGTGGCGGATCGGCGGCTCCGACACGCCGCGTCGCACCGCCGTACGCGCGGTGATCGGCCTCAACCTGGTGTGGTTCGCGGACAGCGTGGCGATGGCGATCGCCGGCCTGCTCGACCCGACCGACCTCGGCACCACGCTGATCGTGCTCCAGGCCGTCGCGGTCCTGGGCTTCGCCGACGTGCAGATCCTCGGCCTGCGCAAGGCCCGCACGTCCCTCCGGTGAGGGAGCCGCGCGGGGCCGGCGGACCGAACCGGACGCGTCGCGCCGAACTCGCGGCGCACCGCGTACGGTCGGGTCCCATGAGTTCGGGATCCACGACCGTCGCCGGCGATCGGTCCGCCGGCCCCGCCGCCCGGCGCACCGGCGGCGAACTGATCCGGCACTGGCGCCGGCACCGGCGCCTGAGCCAGCTGGAGTTGTCCGTGGAGGTCGCGGTGTCCACCCGCCACCTGAGCTTCATCGAGACCGGTCGCGCGGTGCCCAGCCGGGACATGGTGCTGCGGCTGGCCGAGCATCTGGACGTGCCGCTGCGCGAGCGCAACCGCATGCTGCTGGCCGCGGGGCACGCGCCGGAGTACCACGAGAGCCGCCTGGACGCGCCGGAGCTGGACCCGATGCCGGCCGTGTTGCGGCAGATCCTGGTCGGGCACGGCCCGTACCCGGCGGTGATCGTGGACCGGGCGTGGAACATCGTCGACGCGACGCCGAGTATCGCGATGTTCGTCGAGGGTGTCGCCCCCGAACTGCTCACCGAGCCGCTCAACGCCTATCGCGTCAGCCTGCACCCGCGGGGGCTGGCACCGCGGATCGTCAACCTGCCGCAGTGGCGCGCGCACCTGCTGCACCGACTGCGGCGCCAGGTCGCGATCACCGGCGATCCGCTGACCCGGGAGCTGTACGACGAGGTGAGCGGCTATCCCGGCGGCGTCGACGACGAGCCGGCGCCCGGCGCCGGTCCGGGCGCGCCGGCCATCGCGATGGGCATCCGCCACCGCGGGGAGGTGTTGTCCTTCGTCAGCACGGTGGCCACGTTCGGCACCGCGGTGGACATCACCGTCGCGGAGTTGTCGATCGAGTCGTTCTATCCGGCGGACCGGCGCACCGGCCGGCTCCTGCGCGAGTGGTTCGGCGACTGACGCCGCCCCGCCGGGCCCGGCCGGGTCCGCGCGGCGCGCCTCACGAACGGAGCCGGCAGCCCCAGACGTCGGCGGGCGAAGTCGCCGGATCCGGTCGCCACTCGCCGAGCATCGACCAGTCCCAGGAGCGGAACGCGGCCAGCGCGGCGTGGTTGTCCCGCGGCACCCGGACCGCGGCGAAGCCGGCGTCGGTGCCGGCGAGCAACCTCTCCCGCATCCGCCCGGCCAGGCCCTGCCGGCGGTGCTGCGGGAGGACCATCAGGTCGACGATCACGAACACCTTCCCGGCCGCGGCCGATTCCGCGACCTCCACGGGCAGTTCGCCGTGCAACCCGGTCCACCAGCCACTCGCCGCACGCGGCGGGAACCCGTAGGCGCAACCGGCCGCGTCGCCTCCGCCGTTCGCGACGACCATCTCGAAGCCCGGTTGTTGGATGTGGTCGGCGAAACGCCGCAGGAATTCGGGGCGGCCCGACGGATCCCCGCCGTAGGTCTTCACATATGTATCCGCGACGGTTTCCCGTTGCTGATCGGCCTGCCAACGGGTCAGCCGGCGCAAGAACACCTCTGCCACCACAACCTCCCGTCCAGGCATCGGATGCCTCGGACCTTCACATCGTGGCAGCCCGCCCCGCTCGGGGAAACACCGTGCGGCAAAACCCGCTCGTCCGGGTCGCTCGCACATCCTCGGCCCACCCCCGGACGGTGCGCCCCTTTTCCCCGGTTTCGCCCGCCCCGAGCCGGCCGGGCTCGTAGCCTGCGCACGACGGACGGCGAGGAGAGGGCGGATGAGCCGAGACGCAGGGGAACCGGGCAACGCGTGGGACATGTGTGCCGAGGGTCACGACGACCACGAATGGGTGTACCAGTACGGCCCCGACGGGCCGGCCGGCAATCCGTGGGCCAAGGCGTGCAAGCACTGCGGAAAAATGGCGGGGGCAAACGTACCCGAAAGCGGACTCCTCGGGCGATCCACGGGCGGTGACTGTCTGGGCGGCTGACCCGCCCGACCCCTAAACTGAAACACGTTCCAGGTACACCCGGGCACGGGCGCCGGCCTCGTCGGGAGTACGTTGACCCCACCGGCAACGTGGCCGGCAGCTCCATCGCAGGCCATGAAGCCGGCGGGTTGCCGTACCCATGAGGATGTGGGGCGGCGGATCGTGCCCGCCCCCGAATCCCTAGACTCTCCGCAGTTGAGGAGGGAGCCAGATCGTGCGCAAGGTACTCATCGCCAACCGTGGGGAAATCGCGGTCCGCGTCGCCCGAGCATGCCGGGATGCCGGTATCGCCAGTGTGGCCGTCTATGCCGAGCCGGACCGGGATGCTCTGCACGTGCGGGTGGCCGACGAGGCCCACGCGCTCGGCGGGAACACTCCGGCCGAGAGCTACCTGGACGTGGCCAAGGTGTTGGGGGCCGCCCGGGACTCCGGCGCGGACGCCATCCACCCCGGGTACGGATTCCTGTCGGAGAACGCGGAATTCGCCCAGGCCGTGCTGGACGCGGGCCTGACCTGGATCGGGCCGCCGCCGCAGGCGATCCGCGATCTCGGCGACAAGGTGGCCGCCCGGCACATCGCCCAGCGGGCCGGCGCGCCCCTGGTCGCCGGCACCCCGGACCCGGTCTCCGGCTCCGCCGAGGTCGTCGAGTTCGCGAAGGCCAACGGCCTGCCGATCGCCATCAAGGCCGCGTTCGGCGGTGGCGGGCGCGGGCTCAAGGTGGCCCGCACCCTCGAAGAGGTCCCGGAGCTGTACGACTCGGCGGTGCGCGAGGCGGTGGCCGCGTTCGGCCGCGGCGAGTGCTTCGTCGAGCGCTACCTGGACCAGCCGCGGCACGTCGAGACCCAGTGCCTGGCCGACACCCACGGCAACGTCGTGGTCGTGTCGACCCGCGACTGCTCGCTCCAGCGCCGGCACCAGAAGCTGGTCGAGGAGGCGCCCGCGCCGTTCCTGACCGACGAGCAGAACGCCGAGCTGTACCGCGCGTCCAAGGCGATCCTCAAGGAGGCCGGCTACGTCGGCGCCGGGACCTGCGAGTTCCTGGTCGGCAAGGACGGCACGATCTCCTTCCTGGAGGTCAACACCCGGCTCCAGGTCGAGCACCCGGTCACCGAGGAGGTGACCGGCATCGACCTGGTCCGCGAGATGTTCCGGATCGCCGACGGCGAGGAGCTGGGCTACGACGACCCGCCGCTGCGCGGGCACTCGTTCGAGTTCCGGATCAACGGCGAGGACCCGGGTCGCGGCTTCCTGCCCGCCCCCGGCGAGGTCACCACGTGGCTGCCGCCGTCCGGCCCGGGCGTACGGCTGGACTCGGGCGTCGAGCAGGGTTCGGTGATCGGCCCCGCGTGGGACTCGCTCCTGGCCAAGCTGATCGTCACCGGTCGCGACCGCGCGCAGGCGCTCCAGCGGGCCAAGCGCGCGTTGGACGAGTTCGTCGTCGACGGCATGGCGACCGCGCTCACCTTCCACCGCGAGGTGGTGGTGGACCCGGCGTTCGCGCCCGAGCTGGGCGGGTCGACCGAGCCGTTCACCGTACACACCCGGTGGATCGAGACCGGCTTCGAGAACACCATCGCCCCGTTCGGCGGCGGCGCGGACGCGGCCGAGGAGGCCGCCGAGCGCGAGACCGTGGTGGTCGAGGTCAACGGTCGACGGTTCGAGGTCACCCTCCCGGCGGGTCTGGGCGCGTCCGGCGCGGCCCCGGCGGCGGCGAAGAAGGCGCCCAAGCGCGGCGGCGCCAAGAAGGCCGGCGCCGCGGCGAGCGGCGACGCGCTGGCCAGCCCGATGCAGGGCACCATCGTCAAGGTCGCGGTGGAGGAGGGTCAGCAGGTCGCCGAGGGCGAGCTGATCGTGGTCCTGGAGGCCATGAAGATGGAACAGCCGCTCAACGCGCACCGCGCGGGCACGGTCAAGGGCCTGGTCGCGGAGGTCGGCGCGACGGTCACCTCCGGCGCGGTGCTCTGCGAGATCAAGGACTGACCCGGATCGAGGACCGAACCGGGTCGGGCCCGAGCCGCGTCGAGTCCGAGCCCGGGTCGAGCGGGACCGAACACCGAGCACCATCGAAAACCCGGCGGGATCCCATCGGTCCCGCGCGTCGCGATCGCCCCCGTGTCGAAACCCTCGGCGCGGGGGCGATCGCGTCCGTGGGGCGGACGGGCCGTCGGCCCGCGTGCTGCGCGCCGTGCCGCCGGCGCGGGCTCGGCCCGCGGTGTGCTGCCCGGGGGGCGCCGGGCGAGGCGGCACGTGGTCTTCGATCGGTCGCTCACTGGTCGGGCATCACCCCCGGGACACGCATGTCGCGCATCCGCTCCCCGTTGAACTCCGCGCGGGCGCCGGGAACGGCCCGTTGCGGAAGGGGGGCGATGTGCACCTGCGCGCCCAACTCGGCCAGCGCCTCGCTCTCCGGACCGGGGGCGTCCTCGTCGGTGACGAGGTGCGTGATCCGCTCCGGGGCCACCGTCTGGAACATGGTGTCCACACCGATCTTGGTGTGGTCGACCATGACGACGACCTCGTGCGCGGCCTGGATCAGGGCCCGGTCCACGCTCGCGGACAACATGTTGGGGGTGGACAGGCCACGCTCGGCGGTGAGCCCGTTGCCGGACACGAACGCGCGTCGCACGCGCAGACCCGCGAGGGCCTGTTCGGCACCGCTGCCGACCAGCGCGTAGGACGACCCGCGCAGCGTGCCGCCGGTCATCACGACCTCGACCCGATTGGCGTGGGCGAGTACCTGCGCGACCAGGAGGGAGTTGGTGACCACGGTCAGCCCGGGGATCCGGGCCAGCCTGCGGGCGAGCTCCTGCGTGGTGGTGCCGGCGCCCACGACGATCGCGTCCCCCTCGTCGACGAGGGAGACCGCGAGGTCGGCCATGGCCGCCTTCTCCGCCGCCGCGAGGTGGGTCTTCTGCGAATAGCTCGGCTCACGGGACAGCCCACCGGGCAGCACCGCTCCACCGTGCCGACGGTCGAGCAGCCCTTCGGCTTCCAGGGCCCGCACGTCCCGCCGAACCGTCACCTCGGACGTCTGGACCACCCGGGCGAGTTCCCGTAGGGACACCGCTCCGTTGGCCCGCACCATTTCAAGAATCAGTTGACGACGCTCTGCTGCGAACACGTGACGAAGGTAACGCGAACGACCGGCTCTTATCAGCCGGTTGCGACTCTTACCCGAACTTGTTCATCGAAGTGATAAGAGTGCTTCGGTTTCCGGGCGCAGCGAAGCCACAGCGTTCGGGAGGGCCAACCATAACGCTGTTCACCGGGCGTCGGATAGCGCTGATGTACAGAGATTTTGCTGCTCCATACAGGTTTTGACGGCGCGTCAGCCGGACTCGACGCATGGCGGACACACCGCGAAGCGGCGATCACACCCGGTCCGATTCGAGTATGCGCGGCGATCACGACGCACATCGGATGTTCGAGAAAAGCCACCCGTAAGTGGAGTACACGGGAGCGTGGAATCCGAATTCCGCGCGCCCCCCGTGCGCCGGAGGCCACGCCCCCGAGTTACCGATCTTGAACTCGGGGGCCACCCGAGGTGTACCGCGCCGATAGTGATCGGCCCGACCTCTCGGGACGGTTCGACAGATTTCGCGAGTTCTGCGGATTCGGCGCGGACCGGGTCAGGAGCGCTCGCGCCGGTGCAATTGCCGGGCGGCCTCGGCGATCGAACCCGAAAGCGACGGGTAGACGGTGAATGCGCTGGCGATCTGGTCGACGGTCAGGTGCAGGTCCACGGCGAGCGCGACGGTGTGGATCAACTCGCTCGCGCGCGGCGCCACGATCACGCCGCCGACCACGATCCCGGTACCGGGGCGGCAGAACAGCTTCACGAAACCGTCGTGGATGCCCTGCATCTTCGCGCGCGGGTTGCGCGACAGCGGCAGCTTCACCCCGCGCGCGTCCATCTCGCCCGCGTCGATCGCGGCCTGGGTGTAGCCGACCGTGGCGATCTCGGGGTCGGTGAACACGTTCGAGGACACGGCCTTGAGGTTCAGCGGCGCCACCGCGTCGCCGAGCATGTGGTACATCGCGATCCGACCCTGCATCGCGGCCACCGAGGCGAGCGCGAACACACCGGTGCAGTCGCCCGCCGAGTAGACCCCGTTGGCCGTGGTCCGCGAGACCCGGTCGACCCGCACGTGTCCGGTGTCCTTGAGGAAGACGCCGGCCTCCTCCAGGCCGATGCCCGCGGTGTTCGGGATCGCGCCGACCGCGACCAGGCAGTGGCTGCCCTCGATGATCTGCCCGTCGGTCAGGGTGACGATGACGCTGTCCCCGTCCCGCTTGACGCTCTCCGCGCGCGAGCGGGACATCACCCGCATGCCGCGCCGGCGGAACACGCCCTCCAGCACCTCGGCCGCGTCCGGGTCCTCGCCCGGGAGCACCCGGTCGCGGCTGGAGACGAGGGTCACCTTGGAGCCCAGCGCCTGGTACGCGCCGGCGAACTCGGCGCCGGTGACGCCGGAGCCCACCACGATCAGCTCGCGCGGCAGCTCCGACAGACCGTACATCTGCTTCCAGTTCAGGATCCGCTCGCCGTCCGGCTCGGCGCCCGGGATCTCGCGCGGGTGGGCGCCGGTGGCGATCAGGATCGCGTCCGCCTCCAGCGTGCGCTCGCCGCCGTCGGCCAGGTCGGCCACCACGCGGCGCGGCCCGTCGAGCCGGGCGGTGCCGCGCAGCACCCGCACGCCGGCACGCGTGACGCCCTGCGCGATGTCGTTCGACTGCGCCTTGGCCAGCTGCAACACGCGCCGGTTGACCACGCCCAGGTCCACGCCCACGATCGGGCGGTCCAGCGTGCCGGGGGTGCCGTCGTCGACGTAGATGCCGAGCTCGTGATGCGAGTCGGCGAAGTTCGTCATGACCTCGGCCGTGGCGATCAGGGTCTTGGACGGGACACAGTCCGTCAGTACCGCCGCACCACCCACGCCTTCCCGCTCTACCACCGTCACCTCGGCTCCGAGCTGTGCCGCGACCAAAGCCGCCTCGTATCCGCCGGGTCCTCCGCCTACGATCACAATCCGAGTCACGGGTGTCATTCTCTCCCATGACCGCGCGTCGCGTAGGCTGCGGCCATGCCCCTCTACGCCGCGTACGCAAGCAACCTCGACGCGCGGCAGATGGCCCGGCGTGCCCCGCACTCACCTCTGCGCCACACCGGTTGGCTGCCCGGCTGGCGGCTGACCTTCGGCGGCGAGCAGTTGGGGTGGGACGGATCGCTGGCCACGGTCGTCGAGGACGAGATGTCCCAGGTGTTCGTCGCGCTCTACGACCTGGCCGAGATGGACGAGCCCGACCTCGACCGCTGGGAGGGCATGCCGCTCGGCCTGTACCGCAAGGTCCGGGTCCGGGTGGAGTCGCTGTTCGGCGAACAGCTCGCCTGGCTGTACGTGCTCAACGACTACGAGGGCGGCCTGCCCTCGGCGCGCTACCTCGGCATGGTCGCCGAGTCCGCGGAGTCGGCCGGCGCCCCCGACGACTACGTCAAGGAACTTCGCAACCGCCCCTGCTCGTAGTCCGCGGCGCGACCCGTTCCGAACGTCGCCCGCCGCCTCCGGCCGGGGCGCGCCCCGGTGCCGAGCCGGACCGGGGCGCCGGGCGCGAGGCGGTTCGCCGGGCTCGCCGATCGGGTGTTCCGCGCGTCGCCTGAACGGACGTATCACCCCGTATCCGTACGAGTCTTCCCCCGCTGTCATTGCGGTCGTATCACAGTCTTCTACGCGCATAGACCCCGGCCGCGCCGTTCACAGGTGCAGCATTTACGCTCATCGATGTGAACGTACTGGATAGCCACGACCCGTATACGGCCGCCGCCGAGGCCGCCGAAAGCCTGCAGCGGATCACCGGTGCCGCGACGCACGACATCGCGCTCGTCATGGGCTCTGGCTGGGTGCCCGCCGCCGACATGCTCGGTGACCCGGAACACGAGTTCCCGGTCACCGCGCTGCCCGGCTTCCCGCCGCCCGCCGTCGAGGGCCACGCCGGCACGGTCCGCTCGCTGGTCATCGGCGACCGCCGCGCGCTGGTGTTCCTCGGCCGCACCCACCTCTACGAGGGCCGGGGCGTCGCCTCGGTCGCCCACGGCGTGCGCACCGCGGTCGCCGCCGGTTGCAAGGCCGTCGTGCTGACCAACGGCTGCGGCGGCCTGCGCCCGTCGTTCGTGCCCGGTCAGCCCGTACTGATCAGCGACCACATCAACCTCACCGCCGCGTCGCCCATCGTCGGCGCCAACTTCGTCGATCTGACCGACCTCTACTCGCCGCGGCTACGCGCGTTGTGTCGCGAGGTCGAGCCCGCCCTCGAAGAGGGCGTGTACGTACAGTTCCCCGGCCCGCACTACGAGACCCCGGCCGAGATCGGCATGGTCCGCGCGATCGGCGGGCACCTCGTCGGCATGTCCACCACGATCGAGGCGATCGCCGCGCGCGAGGCCGGCGCCGAGGTCCTGGGCATCTCCCTGGTCACCAACCTGGCCGCCGGCATGACCGGCGAACCGCTCAACCACGAAGAGGTCCTGGCCGCCGGACGCGCGTCCGCGGAGCGTATGGGCCGACTGCTCACCCAGGTCCTGCCACGCATCTGAGCGGGTGGGTCCGCCGGCCCGTGCGGACCCTTCCCGATCCCCTCCCGATCCCTTCCGCACCGAGGAGTCCGTGTTGAGCGACGTCATCGAGATCGCGCGCGCCTGGCTGGCCGAGGACCCGGACCCGGAGACCCGGGCCGAGCTCGAAGCGTTGCTCGATTCGGACGACCGGGAGGCTCTCGCCGACCGCTTCGCCGGCCTGCTCCAGTTCGGCACCGCCGGGCTGCGCGGCGAATTGGGCGCCGGGCCCAACCGGATGAACCGCGCCGTGGTCATCCGCGCCGCGGCCGGTCTGGCCGGTTACCTCAAGAGCGTGTACGTCACCGACACCGTCGCGCCCGCCGCGACCCGCAACGCGGTGGTGATCGGGTTCGACGCGCGGCACAAGTCCGACGTGTTCGCCCGGGACACCGCCGCCGTCATGGAGGCCGCCGGGCTGCACGCGCTGGTGTTGCCCCGACCGCTGCCCACGCCGGTACTCGCCTACGCGATCCGGCATCTGGGCTGCGTCGCCGGCGTGATGGTCACCGCGAGCCACAACCCGCCGCGCGACAACGGCTACAAGGTCTATCTCGGCGACGGGTCGCAGATCGTGCCGCCCGCCGACGCGGAGATCGCCGCGCACATCGCCGCGGTGCGCTCCCTGGCCGACGTACCCCTCGCCGAGGACGGGTGGGAGACGCTGAGCGAGGCGGTGATCGACTCCTACCTCGACCGCGCGGTGTCCGTGGTCGACCCGGCCGGGCCGCGCGACGTGCGGATCGTGCACACCGCGATGCACGGCGTGGGCACCACCGTGATGCTCGGCGCGTTCGACCGCGCGGGCTTCGCCGACGTCCGACCGGTGCCCGAACAGGCGGACCCGGACCCGGACTTCCCGACCGTGGCGTTCCCCAACCCGGAGGAGCCCGGGGCGATGGACCTGGCGTTTCGCACCGCGCTGGCCGAGGACGCCGATCTGGTGATCGCCAACGACCCGGACGCCGACCGGTGCGCGGTGGCGGTCCCGGACCCGGCCGCGGCGGGCGGCTGGCGGATGTTGCGCGGCGACGAGGTCGGCGCGCTGCTCGGCGCCGAGGTGGCCCGCCGGGGTACCGACGGTGTGCTGGCCACGACCATCGTGTCCTCCTCGCTGCTCGGCGCGATCGCCCGGGACAACGGCATCTTGTACACCGAGACGCTGACCGGCTTCAAGTGGCTGGCGCGGGTGCCGAACCTGGCGTTCGCGTACGAGGAGGCGCTGGGCTACTGCGTCGACCCGGCCGGGGTGTGCGACAAGGACGGCGTCACCGCCGCGCTGATGCTGGCCGAACTCGCGGCCGGCGCCAAGCGGGACGGCCGCACGCTGCCCGCGCTGCTCGACGAGATCGCGACCCGGTACGGCCTGTACGCGACCGACCAGTATTCGGTGCGGGTGGACCGCCTCGACCTGATCGCCGACGCGATGCGACGCCTGCGTACCGAGCCGCCGCACACGCTCGGCGGCCTCGCCGTGACCGGCGTCGACGACCTGCTCAACCCGCCGGCCGCCGACCTGCCGCCGACCGACGGCCTGCGCTACACGCTGGCCGGGGACGGCACGGACCTGTTCGCGGGTCGGGTGGTGGTTCGCCCGTCCGGGACCGAGCCCAAGCTCAAGGCGTATCTCGAGGTCGTGGTCGACCCGAAGCGGATCGCCGCGATCGGCGTGGCCGCCGCCCGCGCGGCGGCGGACGCGGCGACGGCGGCCCTGAAGCGGGACCTGGCCACGACGCTGGGCATCTGAGCACGAGCGATCGAAGCACCGGCCGAACGGGCCGGTGGTACGCGTGGGGCGGGGCGGCCGATCGGCCGCCCCGCCCCACGCGTGTCCACCTCGATCCGGACCCGCCCGGGGGTCGAGTGGTACTTGCGTACGGGTTCGGTCTGGCCCTCGGGACGGATGTGCCCGAGGGGTCCGCCGGCGGATGGTGGACAGGTCGGCAGAACCCGATCCCGAGAGGTCGTCATGAGCACCCCGTTCCGCTTTCCCACACCCGGCACGCACCGCCCGCGGCACGTCCTGCGGTGGGCGATGGCCGGGCGGTCGATCCCCGCGCTGACGAGCTTCGTGGGCGGCGTCCTGCTGCTGCCGGTGCTCGTCGCGGGCCTGGCCTACGCGTTCGGCTCGGATGTCGCGAGCACCCTCATGCACACCCTCACGCCCGACGCCGGTGTCGGCGGCGGCCCGGATCTCGGCGGCTCGTGGTCCGCTCCGATCGCGGGCGCGGCCCTGCTCGTGGTCGGTGGCCTGCTCACGCTGTACGGCACCGGCCTGCTGGTCCGGCGGCGCCGCGACCGCTGACCCGGTCACCGTCACCGGGCGCCGTAGCGGCCCCGAAACACGTTGCGCTCGATCGGGCGCCGCCCCGGATGGCGCCGCTCCTCGGTCGGGTAGCCGACCGCGACGACCAACGCGACGGCCAGGTCGTCGCGGTCGCCGACGCCGATCGCCCGCTTGACCGAATCCTCGTCCCAGCCGTTCATCGGCGAGGTGGCCAGCCCCAGTTCGGTCGCGGCGAGCAGCACGTAGGTGGCGGCGATCATCGCGTCCTTGACCGCGTACTCGCGCAACATCCCGCGCGCGGCCAGATCCCGCTGGAACCTCTCGGACTCGGCCGCGAACATCGCCACGAACTCGTCGTTCCACGCGCCGTTGCGGTGCGCCCGCTCGTAGACGTCGGCGCGGTCCTCGCGCCAGGCCTGCGGCTCGGCGACGAAGACGAGCAGGACCGGGGCCTCGTGCGCCTGCGGTTGGCCGCCGGTGGCCGCGATCAGACCCGCGCGCGCGTCGGCGTCGTCGGACACCACCACGATCGAGCGGTCCTGGAGATTCCAGCTCGTCGGCGCCTCGACGGCCAGTTCGAGCAGGGTGTCGAGCAGGTCGGCCGGGACCGGCTCGGGGCGGTAGTGCCGGATGGTGCGGCGGGCGCGGATGGCCTCGGCGACCGAGGTCGCGGGGGTCGGCACGGGAGTGTCCACGGCGTTGTCGTCGCCGTCGACCCGGTCGTCGATCGTGTGGGTGCTCATGGACACGATTTTGGGTGCGCCACTCTCCAACGGGAAGCAGGCACTAATTGGTGCGCTACTCTCCGGCCATGGTGACCATCGTCGAATCGGTCGGCCTCCCCGCCGACGTCTACAGCGCCAAGTGCGCCACACGTCAGGTCCTGGACCACATCGCCGGCAAGTGGACGGTGCTGATCGTGGACGTCCTGCGCGACGGACCCATGCGCTACACGGAGTTGAGCCGCCGGATCGAGGGGGTGTCGCAGAAGATGCTCACCCAGACCCTGCGCGGCCTGGAGACGGACGGTTTCGTCCTGCGCACGGTGACCCCGACCATCCCGCCCCGGGTGGACTACGCGTTGACCGACCTCGGCCGCAGCCTGGGCGAGCCGATCCGCGCGCTGCGCGAGTGGACCGAGACGCACATCAACGAGATCGAACGGGCCAGGATCGAGGTCGCCGAACGCAAGGCGGCCCAGGGTTACTGATCCACCGGGCCGGCGGGTCACCCGCGGGTCGGATCAGGCCGTCGAGCGGGCGTGGGCGCGGTGCACCCGTGCCGGGGCCGGGCTCGGGGTCTTCGCCGGTCGCCCGCTCAGCCCCGTCGCCACCACGCCCGCGGCGGCCATCAGCACCAGTACGAGCAGCACCGCGCCGGTCCAGCCCTGCCCGTGGAAGGCGACCCCGCCGACCGGCCCGCCCACGCTCGCGCCGAGGTAGTAGGCCGCCAGATAGAGCGCGGACGCCTGCGCGCGGCCCTCGCGGGCCCGCAGCCCGACCGCCGAACCGGCCGCCGAGTGGCCCGCGAAGAAGCCCGCCGTGAGCACGATGAGACCGACCACGACCAGCGCCAGGTTGTCCGGCAGGGTCAGCAGCGCCCCCGTCGCAGTGATCGCCGCCGCCGTCCACAACGTGACCCGGTGCCCGAGCCGACCGACCAGCCGACCCGACGCGGCCGAACTGAACGTGCCCGCCAGGTAGATCACGAAGATCGCGCCGACCACCGTCTGCGGCAGCGCGAACGGCTCGGCGAGGAGCCGGTACCCGAGGTAGTTGTAGACCGTGCCGAAGGCGGCCATGAAGATCATGCCGAGCAGGTACAACCGGCGCAGCACCGGATCCGCCAGGTGCGACCGCAACACGCCGGTGAGCCGAGCCGCGGACATCGTCGACGGGGTGAAGTTGCGCGACGCCGGGAGCAGCACCCGGAAGGCGATCGCCGAGCCGAGCGCCAACAGGCCCACCGCCACCAGCGCGACCCGCCAGCCGCCCAGATCCGAGGCCAGGCCGGTGACCAACCGGCCGCCCATGCCGCCGATGCTGTTGCCCGCGACGTACAACCCCATGGCCGAGCCGAGCGAGGGCCGGTCGACCTCCTCGGCGAGGTACGCCATCGCGGTCGCGGGCAGCCCCGCGAGCGCCACGCCCTGCACCGCGCGCAGCACGACCAGGGTGGCGAAGTCCGGGGCGAACGCGGCCAGTACGCCCAGCAGTGCGGCGGTGAACACCGAAACGGTCATCACCCGCGAGCGGCCCCACCGCTCGGAGACCATGCTCACCGGGATCACCGCGAGCGCGAGCGCACCGGTGGTCACCGAGACCGACAGGCTCGCCGTGGCCGGGTCCAGGTCGAAGCGGGCCGACAACTCCGGCAGCAGCGTCTGCGTCGCGTACAACATCGCGAAGGTGGAGAAGCCTGCGGCGAACAGCGCCAGGTTGACCCTGCGGTATCCGCGCGAACCGCGCGCGTACCCGGTGGGTTCGGGGGTTGGGGCGGGGTCCGAAGCGGTGTTCGAGGCAGGCATGTCCATGAAACTAGACCGCGTCGTTTCATGCGTCCAATGCATGTTTCGGCCATAATCCATGCCATGTCGTATGACAGCAGGTCGGCGGAGGTTTCCGAGGTCTCCGCGGCCATCGCGCCGCTCCTGACCCAGTTCGCGGCGGTCGCGCGGGAGGAGCACATCACCCGGGCGGCGGCCGGGTTGGGCATCCCGCAGCCCACCCTCAGCCGCACGATGGCCCGGCTGGAGGCCGACGTGGGCGTACCGCTGCTGGCCCGGACCGGGCGCGGCGTGGCGCTCACCCGGCAGGGGCACACCCTGCTCGGGTACGTGGAACAGGCACTGGCGCTGCTCGAACGCGGCCTCGACGAGGTGATCGAGGACGCGGGCGAGGCGCGCGGCAAGGTCGCCTTCGGGTTCCTGCACACGATGGGGCCCGAGGCGGTGCCCGGACTGCTGCGCGCGTTCCGGGTGGACCACCCCGGCATCCGCTTCCAACTGGTCCAGGCGTCGGCGTCGGTGATGCTGGAGCGGATGCGGGCGGGCGAACTCGACCTGTGCCTGACCGCGCCGCTGCCGGACGCGCCCGACCTGGCCGTGCGCGCGCTGGACGACCAGCGGCTCTACCTCGTGGTGCCGGCCGACCACCGGCTCGCCGGCCGACGGCGGGTGCGGTTGGCCGAGGCGGCCGAGGACGTATTCGTCTGCATGGAACCGGGCTACGGCCTGCGCCGGATCACCGACGCGCTGTTCGCCGAGGCGGGGTTCGTTCCCAAGGTCGCGTTCGAGGGCGAGGAGACCGACACCCTGCGCGGCCTGGTCGCGGCGGGACTCGGTGTCGCCCTGTTGCCCGCGCCCGACACCCCGCGCCCGGGCACGGTGGATCTGACCGTCACCGCGCCGCGCGCCTTCCGCACCATCGGGCTCGCCTGGATACCGAGCCGTCCGGAGACCGCGCCGGTACGGCTGTTCCGCGAATTCGTGCTCGGCCGCCGGGGTCGGCTGCTGCATCCGGATCCGGCCAACGACTGAGTCCCGCGCGGGAGTTCGCGTCCGGTGCGCGGCCTCTGCGCAGGCCGTCATGGGAAGTGGATCGGGTCGCGGGCGCCGATCGGGCATCGCTCGCGCGCAGATGGCCGAATCTTCACGCGGTCGACACATGATCTACGCGCGTAGGCAGTAAAGTCCTTTCATGTCCAGCAGTCACCCGAACACGCCCGCTGTCTCACCCACGGTCGAACAGATCCGGCGTGCCCCCAAAGTCCTGCTCCACGACCACCTAGACGGTGGGCTGCGTCCCGCCACGATCATCGAACTCGCGGCGGCCATCGGCTACGACCGCCTGCCCTCCACCGACCCCGACGCGCTCGGCACCTGGTTCCGCGAGGCGGCCGACTCCGGTTCGCTGGAGCGCTACCTGGAGACCTTCGACCACACCGTGGCGGTGATGCAGACCCGCGAGGGCCTGTTCCGGGTCGCCGCCGAGTGCGCCGAGGACCTGGCCGCCGACGGCGTGGTCTACGCCGAGATCCGCTACGCCCCCGAGCAGCACCTGGAGGCGGGCCTGACCCTGGACCAGGTCGTCGAGGCGGTCGACGAGGGTTTCCGCGAGGGCGAGCGCCGCGCGGCGGCGGCCGGCGACCGGATCAGGGTCGGCGCGCTGCTCACCGCGATGCGGCACGCGGCCCGCTCGCTGGAGATCGCCGAACTCGCCAACCGGCACCGTGACCTGGGCGTGGTCGGCTTCGACATCGCCGGGGCCGAGGCGGGCTTCCCGCCCACGCGCCACCTGGACGCGTTCGAATACCTCAAGCGCGAGAACAACCACTTCACCATCCATGCCGGCGAGGCGTTCGGCCTGCCGTCGATCTGGCAGGCGCTCCAGTGGTGCGGCGCGGACCGGCTCGGCCACGGCGTGCGGATCATCGACGACATCACGGTCAAGGACGACGGCGGCGTCGAGTTGGGCCGGCTCGCGGCGTACGTGCGCGACAAGCGCATCCCGCTGGAAATGTGCCCGACCTCGAACCTGCAGACCGGCGCCGCCTCCTCGTACGCGGAACACCCGATCGGCCTACTCCGCCGGTTGTATTTCCGGGTCACGGTCAACACCGACAACCGCCTCATGAGCGGCACCTCGACAACCCGGGAGTTCGAGCACCTGGTCGAGGCGTTCGGCTACGGCCTGGACGACCTGCAATGGTTCACGGTCAACGCGATGAAGAGCGCGTTCCTGCCCTTCGACGAACGCCTCGCCATGATCAACGAGGTGATCAAGCCGGGCTACGCCGCGCTCCGGTCGGAATGGCTGTTCGGCCGGAGCTGACCCGCCCGGGCGCGCCCGCCCGACCCGCCTCGCGGGCGCGCCCCGGACCCGCCGCCTCGGGACGAACGGCTCGGCCCGTCGCGAAGGGGGTGTTTTGCGCATTCCGCATCCGGTTCGCTACCTTGCGGTCTCACTTCGTTACGGGGTGTATCCAGCCCCGCCCGAATCGAGAAACCGAGGATGCACATGCGATCGGTAACGCGTAAGGCGGCCATCACGGCCGGGCTCGGTGCGGCAATCGCCGCGGGCGCGGCGGGTTCCGCGAGCGCCACGCCCGTGACCGACCTGGTCGACGAGCTGGCCCCCGCCGCCTCCACCGCGCAGGCGGCCATGCCGGACGCCGCCGCGCCGTTCCCGCTGACCCAGGTCACCGACAAGCTTCCCGTCGGCCAGGCGCTCACCCCGGGCCAGGGCCCCCTCGACGGCTTGGCGACCGGCGTGGCGCACGGCATGGCCCGCGACATGGAGCAGAACATGGGCGACATGGCGGCACAGAGCGGCCCGGCCAAGGGCGGCCTGGGTTCGCCGCTCAACGCCCTGCCCACCGACAAGCTGACCGGCGCGGGCGGCACGTCGCCGCTGTCGGGTCTGCCGCTGTAGGTCACCTCACCGGGTTCCGCCTTCGCCGCCGAGCCGGGTCGTCGCCGGGGAACCCGTTCGATCCCGCCGTCGTACGAGCCGTGTCCATCGCGTATCGATCCTGCGCGAGGACACGGCCTCGTCGTACGCCGGGATCGCCGGGATCGCCGAAAGCCCGGAGTGCGCCGACCGGCCCGGCCGCGCCGCCGCTACAGCGAGTCGTACATGTCCTTGGCCACATCGCCCAGATAGGGCCCGGTCATGGTGCGCGACCCGGGGGTGGTCACCCCGAGCGAGACGTTGCTGACCAGTCGCAACTGCCCGTCCACCTCGGTGAACCAGCCGCCGCCGGAGGACCCCCCGGTCATCGTGCAGCCCATCCACAACATGTCCGGCTGCGGCCAGCCGTCTTCGCGAAAGTCCGTGGTGGGCGACGCGCACGTGTACAGCGCGGTGCCGTCGTAGGGGGTGTCACCCGGATAGCCGAACGACTGCACGCGAAGATGCCGGGGGGCGTTCCAGTACACGTCCGCCCCGGGCCCCACCGCGTCCTCGAGCGTCCTGCCCCCGCGCGAGTCGACGACGAAGGCGCCGTAGTCGTACGGCGACGCGCTCGCGTCCTTGCCGTTCGGATCCGCGTTCTGCGCCCACTGGTTGCTCACCGTGGTGCGCCGCGCCGGCCACCGCCCGTACGGTTCGCGCTCGGCCAGGGTGCGGCCCGCGCCGTTGTACCCGGGGACGAAGGTGACCCGGTCGTAGAAGTCCCCGTTGCGCCCGCCGTGCAGGCAGTGCGCCGCCGTCCACACCATGTTGCCGCTCGGGTGGTGCACCACGGTGCCGCTGCACTCGGCGACGCCCTCGGGCATCCGGAAGAAGATCTTGCCGCGTATCGCCACCTCGGGGCGGGTGTACGGCGAGGACACCCGGCGCGCCTCGATGGTCGGCGGTTGCCGGTAGTCCGCGGTGGGGCGCTGCTGGTCCTGGTCGGGCAGTTGCGGTGCCGGCTGGCCCGGGGTGATCTCCGCGCCGCGCGGCTTGGCCTCGTCCTGCCGGTCCTGGTCCCAGAAGCCCCGCGTGTCCTCGACGTCGCTGTCGCTGTACTGCCTGGAGTTCATCGCCTGCGTGCGCCCGGCCTCGACCGCCAGGGTGCCGCTCAGCACCAGTCCCACCAGCGTGACCAGCACGCCGGCGAACACCGACACGGTAACGATGAGGTTCTTGTTGTGTGTAGTACCCGGTTGCATGTCCCCGCCCCCCGACCGAGCACCCGGCCCGGAGCCTCTCGGTCCCATCGGACCGCCCGATCGACCTGCCCGACCATCCGTTGATCGGATGATAGGCGCCGGGACGATCGGGGGGGCGGCGTCCCGGGGGGCTCAGTCCTCGGGCAGCAGGATCCACAGCGCGACGTAGAGCAGGAACTGCGGGCCCGGCAGCAGGCAGGAGAGCAGGAATACCACCCGCACGGTGGTGGGCGACCAGCCCCAGCGACGGGCGATGCCGGCGCAGACGCCGGCGATCCGGCGGCCGTGGCGCGGGCGACTGAGCCTGGGAGCGGTGACGGTGCTCATGACGGTCCTCCTCGATCCGACGGCGTCGGGAACGTCGCCGTCCTTCGAAGGTAGGCCGGTACCCGCCGGGGCACATCCGCCGCAGGACCGGGTCGGTCATCCGCCCTGGGAAGTAAGGGTCTTCCCGGAGGGGCGGGCGGCCTGCGGCCAGTCCTTCTCGAACGCCGACGGCGGGCCGCTGGGCCTGGTGCCGGTCGTCGGGGTCGCGGTGGTCTTGCGGCTGATGTCGAGATAGCTCTCGCACCGGTACTGCTCGGGCGCGGTGCGGCGGCCCGCGAGCAGCACCGTATTGCCCCCCGACGCGCTCTGCAGCGTGCAGACCACCTGGCCGAGGGCGATGGTGGCCAGCGCGGCCAGCGGCGCGTCCAGGCGGAACAGGGTCGGCGGATCGCCCTCGCGTCGATCCGCCGCGACCAGGCCGCCGGCCGGCAGCGCGGTGGTGTACCCGTCCAGCGCCTCGGCGTCGTTCGGACCCAGGTGCAGCTCCTCCAGGAGCTGGTTGAGCTGATCGGTGCGCGGCCGGTCCGGGACCGCCTCGCTCGGTCGCAGCTGGAGCCGGCCGGCCCTGGGCAGGGCCTGGAGCCGGTTGTCCTTCACCAGATACACGATGTGCCGCTCCGAGCCCGGCAGCTGGCTCTGTACGGACGGCGCGGTCCGGTTGGCCGGCTTGCCGGCGCCGACCGGCCCCTCGGTCGGTCGGATCCCGCAGGAGGTGAGCGCGGCGAGCACGCCGGTGGTCGCGAGGATCGCGATCGGAAGCCGCCGCCTGGGTCTCAACGCACGTCTCCTCGCTCGTCCCTGCCACCGGACGAGACGTCACCGAGATCCGCGTCGGCCCGGTCGGCCCGAGCGGTACGACCGCTGTGTTCGGCGTCCTCGGCTTCGAGGTCGGCATGCACCCCGTCGTCCTCGACACCCTCGTCCGGGTCGATTATCTCTTCGAGCTGCGGCGGCACCAGCGGCAGGCGCAGTGTGAACTTCGCCCCACCACCGGGCATGTTCGACGCGAACGCGGTCCCGCCGTGGATGCGCGCGTTCTCCATCACGATGGACAGACCCAGACCGCTGCCCTCGGAGCGGGCCCGCGAGCTGTCCGCCTTGTAGAAGCGGTCGAACACGTGTGGCAGTACGTCCTCGGGGATGCCGGGCCCGGTGTCGGAGACGTCGATCACCAGGTCCTCCTCGATCGGCGAGTCGATCAGGCCGGGCAGCGCCGGACGCGGCTCGCGGTGGATCTCCACGGTCACCGGGGACCCGCCGTGTCGCAGCGCGTTGCCGACCAGGTTGGAGACCATCACGTCCAGTCGGCGCGGGTCCACCCGGGCCAGGATGCCGCGCGGGGCCCGCAGGTCCACCGCGTCCATCCAGGCCCGCGCGTCCAGGCACGCGGTGACCAGGTCGGTGATGTCCACCTCGTCGGCCACCAGCGCGGCGGTGCCCGCGTCGAAGCGGGAGACCTCCATCAGGTCCTCGACCAGCGTGGCGAGGCGTTCGATCTCGGCGACCACCAGGCGCGCGGCCGGCGCGCCCTGCTCGCCGAGGCTGTCCGCCTCCTCCTCGAGCAGTTCGCTGACCGCGGTCATCGCCGCGAGCGGGGTGCGCAGTTCGTGCGACACGTCGGCGACGAAGCGGCGCGAGGAGGACTCCAGGGCGCGCAGCTCGGCGACGCTGCGCTCCAGCTTCTCCGCGGCGTCGTTGAAGGTCCGGGACAGGTCGGCGAGTTCGTCCGAGCCGCGCACGTCGAGCCGGGTGTCCAGGCGACCGGCGCCCAACTCGCGTGCGGCGAAGCCGAGTCGGCGCACCGGGCGCAGGATGTGCCGGGCGGCGAAGAGCGCGACCACCGCCGCCGCGCCGAGCGCGAGCAGGGTGCCGACGATCAGGTAGCGGGCCAGCGAGTTGAGGTCGGCCTGTTCGTCCTTGAGCGACTTGAACATGTAGCCGGTGGGACCGTTGGGCACCACCCGGGTGCCGCCGACCAGGTAGGGCTGCCCGTCGATGTCGATGCGCTGGAAGTACATGTGGAAGCCGCCGTTGTTG
Source organism: Embleya hyalina (assembly GCF_003967355.1). GTDB lineage: Bacteria > Actinomycetota > Actinomycetes > Streptomycetales > Streptomycetaceae > Embleya > Embleya hyalina. Next base: position 358,754 of record NZ_BIFH01000017.1, read on the forward strand.
TCGGCGGTCTGCACGATGCGCTGGAGCTTGGCGGGCACGCGCTCCAGCGGGAAGCGGGAGGGGTTGGAGGCGACCGGGCGACCGTCGGCGCCGACCAGGACCACCGAGTAGCCGAAGCTGCTCTCCCGCATCTGGTCCACGGCGGGACCCAGATCGGCCTGGTCCGGGTTCTCCCGCAGTCCGGCCGAGACCCGGCCGAGGTTGTCCCGGAACTCGGTCAGCACCGAGTCCTGCGCGCGCTCCAGCACGGCGGTGCGGGTCAGCCAGTAGGCGATGCCCGAGGCGGCCACCGCCGCGATCAGCGCGACCAGCGCGAACGCGACGAGCACCCGAAATCGCAACGAACGCAGCTTCAGGGTCGGGGCGACCCGTCGGACGAACCTGCGGACGAGGGGCGGACGGGCCGTCACTGGGGCGGATCGAGGCGGTAACCGACGCCTCGGACAGTGCGGATGAGCGTCGGCGCGGACGGGGTCTGCTCCACCTTGGCGCGCAGCCGCTGCACGCACGCGTCGACCAGGCGCGAGTCACCGAGGTAGTCGTGCTCCCACACCAGGCGAAGCAGCTGCTGGCGCGACAGTGCCTGGCCCGGGCGCCGACTCAGCTCGACCAGCAGGCGCAGCTCGGTCGGGGTGAGCTGAAGCTCCTCGCCGGCCTTGGTCACCGTCATCGCGTTGCGATCGACCACCAGGTCGCCGAACACCGACGCGTCGGACACCTCGCGTTCGCCGCGGCGCAGCACCGCGCGGATCCGGGCGTCCAGCACCCGCGGCTGCACCGGCTTGACGACGTAGTCGTCGGCACCGGACTCCAGGCCGACCACCACGTCGATGTCGTCGTTGCGCGCGGTCAACAGGATGATCGGCAGCGAGTCGGTGCGGCGGATCCGCCGGCACACCTCGAACCCGTCGATGCCCGGGAGCATCACGTCGAGCACGATCAGGTCGGGACGCTGCTCGCGCCACCGCTCCAGACCGGCCTCACCGGTGGCCGCGGTGACCACGCGATGGCCCTGGCGCCCCAGGGCGAGTTCGAGTCCGGTGCGTACGGACTCGTCATCCTCGATAAGCAGCAGGTAGGGCACGCAGGCCATTGTGTCTGACGTCACGGCTGGGAAGAACACGGGGAGCCCCCTTCCGGTTCGCCGCCCGAGGTCGCTGTTGCATACCTGTGACAGCTCGCCGACCTGACGATGAAGCCCGCCCAGCAGGCTGTACATCGTGAACGAGCGCCGAGCCGGGGGAGAAGTCATGCAGACCAGGACGCAGTCGCAGGTCATCCGCAAGGACAACCGTCGTACCGTCGTCGCCCTCGCCCCGCTGCCCGGGAACGCGCGTAGCGCCGCGTGCACGGAGAGTGTCGACGACGAATTCACGGCGTACGTCAGGGAGCGCCGGTCGGCGCTGTTCGCCACCGCGTACCACCTCACCGGTGACCGCAACGAGGCCGAGGACCTGTTGCAGAGCGCGCTGATGAGCACGTACCAGGCGTGGGGTCGGATCCAGGACAAGGCCGCGCTCGGCGGCTACCTGCGGCGGACGATGACCAACCTGCACATATCCGCCTGGCGGCGGCGCCGGATCAACGAGTACCCCTCGGAGGAGTTGCCCGAGCGTCCGGACGGTTCGGACTCGATGGGCGACACCGAGCTGCGCGCGGTGTTGTGGCGGGCGCTGGCCAAGCTGCCCGAGCCGCAGCGCACGATGTTGGTGCTGCGCTACTACGAGGGTCGGACCGACCCCGAGGTGGCCGAGGTGCTGGGATGCAGCGTCGGCACGGTCAAGTCGAGCATCTGGCGCGCGTTGCGCCGGCTGCGCGAGGACGACGCGCTGAGCTTCGGCGCGGACGAGGCCTTCGCCGAACTGGTCGCCTGAGCGCGTCTCGTGGCGCCCGACCGGGTGCGGTCGTTCGCCCACCCGCGGTCCGCCGGTCCCGCGTCGTTCTTCCCCTGTGCAGTTGTTCCGCGTCCGTGCGGTTGTCCGTGTCGTCGTCCACTCCGGCCGACGACCGCGTCGATCCCGTTCGCTCCCCCGGTCGTGTCGGTCTCATCGGCAGGGACGGCGGATGGGGCCGTGACGGTTCCGTCGAATTTCCGTCGGATTCGATGCGGATTCGGGACATCGGTGCGCGGGGTGCCGAATTGCGTTCGTCGTAGTCGACTGGCTACGTTGCGTGGTCAAGCCCCCAGTCGACCGGGAAGGGCCACCCCATGTCCTCCGTTCTCCGCACCGTGATCGCCGCGACCTCCCTCGGCACCGCCGCCGCGTTCGCCCTCGCCGGGAGCGCCACGGCCTCGCCCCTCGCGCCCCGGACGCTGTCCCGACCCGACGTGGCCGCGACCGGCACCGGTGCCGCCGCCGCGACCGAGGCGGTGCTCGGCGTCGTACAGCGCACGCAACTCAATCCGATGAACGGCGGTGGGCTGAACCCGCTGTCCAACAGCGTCGGCACCGACGTCGGCGACATGCCGGTCGGCTCCGACATGGTCACCGGTGACCTCGCCCGGGGCATGACCGTGCAGCAGGCCCTCGACAAGCTCTGAGTCGTCCGAGTCGGGTACCGAGCGCCGCGCTCGGGGCCGCTTTCCCGCCGCGGCGCCGAGGCCCGTCTACCCTGAGCCGCGAACGTGGCCACGGGGAGGCATTCGGATGCGGCAGGAAACGGATCGTCTGCGGGAGCCGGCGGCATGGGCGCTGGTCGGTTTTCTGGCACTGCGGTTGGCGGTGGACGCTCTGCGCGTCCTGTTCGGCGTCGGATCGGGCGTGGACGGCTTCCGGGCGCGCGCCTACGGCGGGCAGTCGACGCTGCTCGACGCCCTCGCTCCGGTGCTGCTCGCCGCCGCGGTGCTCCTGGTGACCCATGCCGGACGGCCCACGCCGCGCGCCCGGGCGATCACCCGGACGGCGCTCGGGGTGCTCGCCGTACAGGGGATCGTGGGGCTCACCGCGGCCCTGGGCGCGCTCGCCTACGACGGCGGCGGCTTCGCCCACATCCCGGCCGGGGCACGGGTGGAACAGAGCGCGCTGAACGTGGGCGTGCTGGTGTTGTTCGCGCTGTGCGCCTACTTCCTGATCGTGGTGCTCGGCGCGCCGAGCCCGCCGACGGTCACCCGCGGTCGCTCGCTGCCGCCGCAGGAGTGGCCCTCGTACGGACGTGACACGACCGCCGCGGGGCAGCCTGCCGCGACCCACCCCGCGCCGACCGGGCAGTATCCGGCGACCGGGACGCACACCGCCGCGACGGCCGCCGGCGACGCCGGTTCGACCGGCGAGGCGGGTGTGGTGCCGCCGCGACCGACGGCCCCGCCGCCCGCGCGGGCTCCCGGGCGGACCGAAGCATGACGGCCGAGGTCGAGTCGGAGCCGGCCGAGGGCGTTCCGGCGCCGCCTCGACTGTGGCGGCTGCGTCGCCGGTCGCGCGCCCTCGGGCGCGGTGTGGTCGGGCTGCTCTTCGCCGGCGCCGTGCTGGTGACCGGTGCCCGGCTGCTCGTCTTCGACGCGATGTGGCCGATCGCGATCATGACGGTGTTCGCCCCCTACGCGGCGGCGGCCTCGGTGGTCGTGCTGCTCGGGGCGGCCGTGTTGCGGATGCGGATCACCCTGCTCGTCGCGCTGGGCCTGGTGGTCGTCCACACCCTGTGGATGTTGCCGCGCCTGACCCCGGCCGGTGCGCCCGCTCCGGGCGGCACCCGGGTGCGGGTGATGACCGCCAACGCCTACTTCGGCACCGCCGACGCGGCGCGGATCACCGCGCTGGTGGTGCGCGAGCGGGTGGACGTACTGGCCGTGCAGGAGTTGACCCCCGAGTTGGCGGCGGGCCTGGACCGGGCCGGGTTGTCCCGGGAACTGCCGTACAGCGCCGGTCACGGCGAACCGGGCGCGAGCGGGCTGGCGATCTACGCGCGCCGGCCGCTGACCGACGCGCGACTGTTGCCGGAGCGCACCACGATGCCGATGCCCGGCGCCACCGTGGAGATCGACGGGCGCCGGATCCGGCTCCAGGGTGTGCACACCATCCCGCCGATGCGCGGGCAGGCCGGGAAGTGGGCGCACGACATGGACGCGCTGCGCCGCGAGGCGGAGCACCGCACACTGCCGACGGTCTTCCTGGGCGACTTCAACGCGACGCTCGACAACGCCTCGTTCCGCGCGCTGACCGACACCGGGCTGCGGGACGCGCACAAGGAGCGCGGGCGGGGCTTGGCCCGCACCTGGCCGATGGCCCACTTCCACGGGCTGCCGCCGCTGTTCGGGATCGACCACGTGCTCGTGACGGGCGGCATCGACGTGGTGTCGGTGTCCGAGCACCGGGTGACACGCACCGATCACGCCGCGGTGATCGCCGAGTTGGCGCTGCGCTGAGCGGCGCCGAGCGTTCGTCAAGATCCCGTCAGGAACGCCCCCACCCGCGTCGATGCCGCGTCAAGAGGGCCGGGCGGGCGGCTTCGGGGGCCTAGCGTCGGGTGTCGGGGGCACCGTGCTCGACGTGCCCCACGCACCTTCGAGGATTGATCACATGTCCGCTCTGCTCGCCCTCTTCGCCGTCGTCGTGATCGCCCGCGTCCTGGCCACGTGGAAGTTGTCCCGGTTGTTCGCCCGGCGTCCGGCCGGCTCGGCCGACCCGGCGACGGACAGCGGCACCGGCGGCGGCACCCGCGCCGACAGCGTGCTCGCCGCCTGAGGCCCGATCACCGATCCGCACTCGCACGGGGGAAGCGCGCACGGACGGACCCCGGGAGGACACGATCGCCCCGAACCTGCCGGTCGACCGGCTCACCTCGGGTACCGAGTCGATGGACGAGGCGCTGAACGCGCTGGAGGACGCCGGTCCCCGGAGCCTGGGCACCAAGGGGCCCGACGACGCCTGTGACGACTTCCACGACGAGTGGCGGCACGGGCTCGGATCATCCGCGAGGACACCGGCAAGGGCGTCGACGCGCTCCGGCGGAACGTCGTGAACCACGACGACATGGAGGGGCGGATCGCGGCCGGGTCGAGGGTGCCCGCGTGAGCGGCCGGGGGTCCGTGGGGCGGTCCGTGGAATCGGCCGCCGCCCTCCGCCGAGTTCCCGGGGTCGGCTGCGACCCGGCCCCGGGCAGGCCGGCGACGGGCGAGCCGCTGGTGGCGAATCCGACCGGGGCCGCGAACGAGATGGTCACCGCCGGGGACGACCGACCGGGCAGCTTCTCCATCACCCGGGGTTCCGTTCGCCGACCGGGTGTTGCGCCCGATCGGGCCGCCGACGGCGGATCGCGGCATCGGGGTCGCGTCGTCGGCGCCGGGCCGGATACCGGTGGAGGCGGCCGACTCCACGCCGCGCGTCCCGGGCGAACCGCTCGGCGCCGCCGAGGACTTCGGGGTCACCACCCGCTCCGTCCGGGCCTTCTTCCCGGTTCCGGGGCAGCCGCGCACGGCGGTCTCCGCCCTGTCCGCCGAGGACCCGGACGCGTGGCCGTACCACGTGGATGTGATGGCGGCGATCCGCACGTCGGTGACCTTCACCCCGCCGGGGGTGGCCGCCCGGGTCGCGGACGCGTTGGCCGGCGGGCCGGCGGCAGAATCGGCGCCGGCCCGGTCGGGCAGTCGGATCGCGGACCTGTGCGGCTGAGCCCGACACCGAAACGACCGGCGGGCCCGTCCCCCACGTGGGGGACGGGCCCGCCGCCGCGCACACCTCCGGGGCACGGGCCGCGGTCGGCGCGGAATCCGTCCGCTCGCGGTGCTCCCGTCAGTGTCCGGTCGGGTGCCAGACCGTGCGGGTCTCGGTGAACGCCAGCATGCGCGCGGTGCCCGGGTCCGCCGTCCAGTCCGGCTCCTTGGGCCCGGGGCGCAACACGCGCTTGAGGTTGTCCGCCGCCGCGATCTCCAGGTCGCGCGCCGACGCCACGCCCGCGTCCGGCGCGACGCCGGTCAGGTCGATCGCGTTGACGTCCTGGTGCGACGCGAGCGTCGGGGCGATCTCCGCCGGGTGCCCGGTGAGGATGTTGACCACCCCGCCCGGCAGGTCGGAGACGGCCAGGACCTCGGCGAAGGACAGCGCGGGCAGCGCCGAGGCGCCGGCCGCGAGCACGACGGCGGTGTTGCCGGTGGCGATCACCGGTGCGACCGCGCCCGTCAGGCCCAGCAGCGAGGAGCGCTGGGAGGCGATCACCGCGACCACGCCGGTGGGCTCGGGCGTCGACCAGTTGGCGAACGGCCCGGCGACCGGGTTGGCGCCGCCGGCGACCTGGGCGAGCTTGTCGGTCCACCCGGCGTACCAGACCCAGCGGTCCACGGCCGCGTCCACGGCCGCGAGCGCCCTCGTGCGGTTGACCCCCTCGGCGGCGGCGACCTCGGTCGCGAACTGCTCGCGCCGACCCTCCAGCATCTCGGCGATCCGGTAGAGGATCTGGCCCCGGTTGTACGCGGTGGCGCCCGACCAGCCCGGGAACGCCTTGCGCGCGGCGACCACCGCGTCGCGGGCGTCCTTGCGGCTGCCGCGCGGGGCGTTGGCCAGGGTCCGGCCCTTGCTGTCGGTCACCGCGTACACCCGCCCGCTCTCGGACCGGGGGAACTTGCCCCCGACGTACAGCTTGTAGGTCTTGAGTACCTCAAGGCGCTCAGACATCGAGGTAGGCCTCCAGCCCGTGGCGGCCACCCTCGCGGCCGAAGCCCGACTCCTTGAACCCGCCGAACGGCGAGGCCGGGTCGAACTTGTTGAACGTGTTGGTCCACACGACGCCCGCCCGCAGCCGCTGCGCGGTCCACAGGGCCTTGGCGCCCTTCTCCGTCCACACCCCGGCGGACAGGCCGTACGCGGTGTTGTTGGCCTTCTCCACGGCCTCGGCGGGAGTGCGGAAGGTCTGTACGGTCAGCACCGGGCCGAAGATCTCGTCCCGGGCGATCCGGTGCGCCTGGGTGACGCCGGTGAACACCGTCGGCGGGAACCAGAAGCCCTTGCCCGGCAGCTCGCCGGCCAGGGACCAGCGCTCGGCGCCCTCGGCCTCGCCCGCCGCGACCAACTCCTGGATCCGGGAGAGCTGCGCGGCCGAGTTGATCGCGCCGACGTCGGTGTTCTTGTCCAGCGGGTCGCCCACGCGCAGCGTCTTGATCCGCCGGGTCAGGCTCGCGAGCAGTTCGTCGGCCACCGACTCCTGCACGAGCAGTCGGGAGCCGGCGCAGCAGACCTGGCCGCCGTTGAAGAAGATGCCCTCGACGATGCCGTCGACGGCGGAGTCGATCGCCGCGTCGTCGTAGACGATGTTCGCGGCCTTGCCGCCCAGTTCGAGGGTGACCCGCTTGCGGGTGCCCGCGATGGTGCGGGCGATCTCCTTGCCCACGGCGGTCGAGCCGGTGAACGCGACCTTGTCCACGTCGGGGTGGGCGATCAGCGCGCGCCCGGTCTCCCCGGCGCCGGTGACGATGTTCACCACACCGTTCGGCAGCCCGGCCTCGACGCAGATCTCGGCGAAGCGCAGCGCGGTCAGCGGGGTGGTCTCGGCCGGCTTGAGCACCACGGTGTTGCCGCACGCGAGGGCCGGCGCCACCTTCCAGGCCAGCATCAGCAGCGGGAAGTTCCACGGGATGACCTGACCGGCCACGCCGATCGGCTTCGGGTCCGCGCCACTGTGCTCGTTGGTGCGGCTCCGCCACAACCCCGCGTGGGCCAGCTTGTCGGCCCAGCCCGCGTAGTGGAAGAAGTGCGCCGCGACCAGCGGGATGTCCACGTCGCGCGACTCGCGGATCGGCTTGCCGTTGTCGATCGACTCCAGCACGGCCAGCTCGCGCGCGTGCTCCTGGATCAGCCGGGCGATCCGGAACAGGTACTTGGCGCGCTGCGCGCCGGGCAGCGCCGACCAGGACTTGAACGCCTTGCGCGCGGCCTTGACCGCGCGGTCCACGTCCGCCTCGCCGCCGACCGCGATCTCGGCCAGCACCTCCTCGGTGGCCGGGTTCACCGTCTTCAGCCGGCCGCCGTCCGCCGCCTCGGCGAAGGTGCCGTCGATGAACAGCCCGTACGCCGGGGCGATGTCGACGATCGCGCGCGACTCGGGCGCGGGCGCGTACTCGAATGGGTTGCCCATGGCTGTCAGTCCACCGTCACGTAGTCGGGGCCGGAGTAGCGGCCCGTGGCCAGCTTCTGGCGCTGCATCAGGAGGTCGTTGAGCAGGCTGGAGGCGCCGAGCCGGAACCAGTCGGGGTCCAGCCAGTCGGAGCCGACCGTCTCGTTGACCAGGACGAGATACTTCATCGCGTCCTTGGTGGTGCGGATCCCGCCGGCGGGCTTGACGCCGACCTGGCGGCCGGTCGCCTCGCGGAAGTCGCGGACCGCCTGGAGCATCACCAGCGTCACCGGCAGAGTCGCGTTGACCGCGACCTTGCCCGTGGACGTCTTGATGAAATCGGCCCCCGCGAGCATCGCCAGCCACGACGCACGACGAACGTTGTCGTACGTCGACAGTTCACCGGTCTCCAGAATCACCTTGAGGTGGGCACTGCCGCCGCCCGCGGCCTCGCCGCGCGCGCAGGCGGCCTTGACCGCGACGATCTCGTCGAAGACGTCGCGGTAGCGGCCGGCCAGGAACGCGCCCCGGTCGATGACCATGTCGATCTCGTCCGCGCCGGCGGCGACCGCGTAGGCCACGTCGGCGAGCTTGACGTCGAGCGAGGCGCGCCCGGACGGGAACGCGGTGGCGACCGCGGCGACGTGTACGCCGAAGTCGCCGAGCGCCGCCTTGGCCTCGGCGACCAGGTCGCCGTAGACGCAGATCGCGGCGGGTCGGGGGGTGTCGGGGGCGCCCGGGTCCGGATGCAGCGCCTTGGCGCACAGGGACCGGACCTTGCCCGGGGTGTCGGCACCTTCCAATGTGGTCAGGTCGATCATCCGGATGGCGAGGTCGATCGCGGCGACCTTCGCGTCCGTCTTGATCGAGCGCGTGGCGAGCATCGCTGCCCGCGCTTCGGTTCCGACCCTGTCGACGCCGGGAAGCCCGTGCAGGAAGCGTCGAAGGGCCGCTTCGGACGAGGTGACCTCGGCCGGGTCGGCGAGAATTGCAGACGGCATACTCACAAGACGAGCATATCTACTCGCGTAGCGTCCGGGCCGGCGGTCCGGTCGAGGCAAAGTGCCGCGGCGATCCATACCCGGGCATCGACACCCGCGCGCCGTCGTGCGGCACAATCACCGGTCATGAGCAGCGACGAGGACATCACCACGTACCGCTCCCGACCGGCGATGGCCGTCGGGGTGCTTCTGATCGCCGTCGGGCTGTGGATGGTGATCGACACGTTGATCCGCGGCGACGGGGACACCAAGTGGCTCGCGATCGCCGTCGTGGTCTTCTTCGCGATCCTGGTGGTCGCGCTCACGCTGCGCTCGGCGGTGCTGGTCGGGCCGGAGCGGTTGGTGATCCGCAACCCGTTCCGGACCATCGTGGTGCCGTGGGGCGCGGTGGAGCGGGTGCGCGCCGAATACTCGATCGAGGTGCGCGCGGACGACAGGTCGTTCCACATCTGGGCGATCCCGGTCTCGCTGCGCGAACGCAAGCGCGCGCTGCGGCAGCAGGGCCGCGCCGCCGCCGAGGACCCGTACGGCCGCGGCGCCGCGCACGACCTGCCCCAGCTCTCGCAGGCCGACCAGGTGGTGGACGACCTGCGCGGGATGAGCGAGCAGTTCGCCAAGGCGTCCACCGGCCCGGTGCGGGTGCACTGGTCGCCGGAGATCCTCGGCGGCCTGGCCGTCTCCGGCGTCGCCTCGGTGATCCTGGGTCTGCTCTAGGTACGCGAACGCCCCGACACGCGAGCGGTGCGCTCCGGTCGGGGCGTGGGCGAGGTCGAGGGATGCCCGCCCACGGCGGTACCGGGGGCGACCCCGCGGATCGAGCCGACGAGACACACCGAAACGCCCGGCCGGGATGTCCCGGTCGGGCGTTTCGGTGTACTCCCGGCCGTGGCCGGTCGGCGTCAGGCCGTCGGGCCGATCCGGTCGATCAGGATCGGGGTCGGCTCGAACGCCGTGCCCCTCGGGGCGATCGTGACCGCGTCGGACAGGATCTCGGTCGCGTAGTCGAAGCGCTCCGGAGTGTCGGTGTGCAGGGTCAGCAGGGGCTGACCGGCGACCACCGTGTCGCCCGGCTTGGCGTGCAGTTCGACGCCCGCGCCCGCCTGGACCCGCTCCTCCTTGCGGGCCCGGCCCGCGCCCAGGCGCCAGGCCGAGACGCCGACCGCGTAGGCGTCGAGCCGGGTCAGCACGCCGGAGGAGGACGCGGTGACCACCCGCGTCTCGCGCGCCACCGGCAGCTTGGCGTCCGGATCGCCGCCCTGGGCCCGGATCATCCGCCGCCACACGTCCATCGCCGAGCCGTCGCGCAGCGCGTCGGCCGGGTCGATCCGGGTCTGCCCGGCCGCCGCCAGCATCTCCCGGGCCAGCGCCACGGTCAGCTCGACCACGTCCGCCGGACCGCCGCCGGCCAGCACCTCGACCGACTCGCGGACTTCGAGGGCGTTGCCCGCGGTCAGGCCGAGCGGGGTGGACATGTCGGTCAGCAGCGCGACCGTCCCGACCCCGTGGTCCACGCCCAGCCGGACCATGGTGCGGGCCAGTTCGCGCGCGCTGTCCAGGTCCTTCATGAACGCGCCCGAGCCGACCTTGACGTCGAGCACCAGCGCGCCGGTGCCCTCGGCGATCTTCTTGCTCATGATCGAGCTGGCGATCAGCGGGATCGCCTCGACCGTGCCGGTCACGTCGCGCAGCGCGTACAGCTTCTTGTCCGCCGGCGCCAGTCCGTCGCCCGCCGCGCAGATCACCGCGCCGACGTCCTCCAGCACCCGCAACATCGCGTCGTTGGACAGCGCCGCCCGCCACCCGGGGACGGCCTCCAGCTTGTCCAGCGTGCCGCCGGTGTGGCCGAGGCCACGACCGGACAGCTGCGGCACGGCCACACCGCACGCGGCGACCAGCGGGGCCAGCGGCAGGGTGATCTTGTCGCCCACCCCGCCGGTGGAGTGCTTGTCGGCCGTCGGCCGGGACAGCGTCGAGAAGTCCATCCGCTCGCCCGAGGCGATCATCGCGTCGGTCCAGCGGTTGATCTCGGTCGCGTTCATCCCGTTGAGCAGGATCGCCATCGCGAGCGCCGACATCTGCTCGTCCGCGACCTCGCCGCGGGTGTACGCATCGACCACCCAGTCGATCTGAGCCGCCGTCAGTTCACCGCGGTCCCGCTTCGTACGGATGACCGAAATCGCGTCCATGCCGTCCATTCCCTCTCGGCCGCCCAGGCGGCCCGTTCGACTCACGAACACACGGCGCTACGCGAGGTCCTCGGGCCCGAAGGCATCCGGCAGGATCTCCCGCAGCGGCCGTATCCCGTGCTTGGTTTCCAGCAACATCCCGGGGCCGCCGTGCTCCCACAGCAGCTGCCGGCAGCGCCCACAGGGCATCAGTACCGCGCCCTCGCCGTCCACGCAGCAGAACGCCACGAGCCGGCCGCCCCCGCTCGCGTGCAGCGCGGACACCAGGCCGCACTCCGCGCACAACGTCAGGCCGTACGACGCGTTCTCCACGTTGCACCCGGACACGATCCGGCCGTCGTCCACCAGCGCCGAGGCGCCGACCGGATACTTCGAGTACGGCGCGTAGGCACCGCGCATCGCCGCCGTCGCCGCGTCCCGCAGCGCCGGCCAATCGATCTCCGACACGCCCGTCAGCCCTTCGTGTAGGGCTTGTTCGCCGCCGCCGGAGCGCGCACCTTGCCGACCAGGCCGGCCACCGCGAAGATCGTCACCACGTACGGCATCATCTGCAGGAACTGGCTCGGGATCGACGTGTTCAGCGGCTGCAACGAGGTCGCGAGCGCGCTGGTGAAGCCGAACAGCAGCGCCGCGGCCACCGCGCCCAGCGGACGCCAGCGGCCGAAGATGACCGCCGCGAGCGCGATGTAGCCCGCGCCGGAGGTCATGTCCTTCGAGAAGGTGCCCACCGTGCCGATGGTCAGGAACGCGCCGCCGACACCGGCGATCGCGCCCGCCATGATCACGTTGCGGTAGCGGGTCGCGTTGACCTTGATGCCGACCGTGTCCGCCGCCGTCGGGTGCTCGCCCACCGCGCGGGCGCGCAGCCCCCAGCGGGTGTGGAACAGGCCCAGGTGCACGATCACGATCAGCGCGTACATCAGGTACACGATCACGTTCACGTCGAACAGGACCGGGCCGATCACCGGGATGTCGGCGAAGCCCGGGATCCGGATGTTGTCGAACACGCCCGGGTTGTTGTACTGCTCGGGGTCCTTTTGCAGCAGCTGTGTGTAGAGGAAGCCGGTGATGCCGGTGACCAGCAGGTTGATCACCACACCGAGGACGACCTGCTCGACCAGGTAGCGCACCGCGAAGACCGCGAGCAGTGCGCCGATCAGCGCGCCCGCGACCGCGCCGGCGGCCAGCCCGGCCCACAACGACCCGGTCACCGAGCCGGTCAGCGCGGCGGCGAACGCGCCGAACAGGAACTGACCGTCGATGGCGATGTTGACCACGCCGGAGCGCTCGCCGATCACGCCCGCGAGCGCGCCGAGCACCAGGGGCACCGCGGCCAGCAGGGTGTTCTGCAGCGCGCCCGCGAAGGACATCTGCTTGCCCGCGACCGCCCACACCAGGAACGCGATCACGAACGCGATCAGGAACAGCGCGATGCTCAGCCGGGTGGCCAGGCGCGAGCGGTCGAAGGCGATCCGCAGCCCGCCCGCGATCATGCACACCACGGACATCGCGATCGCCACCCCGCGCGCGGGCAGCGACAGGTCGCCCACGTGGGTGGTGTCGCGGTTGGGCACGGTCATCCCGAAGACCGCGTCCTCACCGCCCGAGGTGCCGAAGCCGAACGCCCACAGCGCGTACAGCCCGACCAGGATGAAACCGATGCCCGTGATCAGGGCCTTCTTTCGGGCCGCGGCCCGCACCGCGTCGGCGGCCTCGCCGGTGGGGTTCACCGGAGCCTCCACGTGGGGGGCGATCACGGTGTCCGCCACCTGCGTGCCTCCTTCGGGATTCCGCTCGGTCATGCCTGGACCCCCACGGTCTCCTTGGCGGCCAGCGGCCCGCCCTCGGCGCCCTCGCGGGCACCGCGCAGCCGGAAGATCGAGCGCACCAGCGGCGGCGCCGCGACGAACAGCACGATCACGGCCTGGATGACGATGACGATGTCGACGGACACGTTGGCGGACGCCTGCATGACCGAACCGCCCGCGCGCAGCGCGCCGAACAGCAGCGCGGCCAGCACCGTGCCCAGCGGCTTGGTGCGACCGAGCAGGGCCACGGTGATCGCGTCGAAGCCGATGCCGGCGTCGATGCTCGGGGTCAGCGTGTGTGCCGGGTTGGTCGAGCTCATCACCTGCGAGACACCGGCGAGACCGGCCATCGCACCGGCGATCACCATCGCCAGGATCTGCGCCCGGGCCACGCTCATCCCCGCCGTACGGGCCGCGTCCGGGTTGGAGCCCACCGCGCGCAGCTCGAAGCCGAGTGTGGAGCGGTTGAGCAGCCACCAGTAGATCCCGGCCGCCAGCAGGGCCAGGATGATGCCGAAGTGGATCCGCAGGTTGTCGCCGAACAGGTTCGGCAACACCGCGTTGTCGTTCGCGTCCTTGCCGATCGGCTGCGATTGCCCGCCGCGCCGGAAGGTGTCGGTGGTCAGCAGCCAGCCGAGCAGCAGCACCGCGATGTGGTTGAGCATGATCGTGACGATCACCTCGTGCGCGCCGTAGCGGGCCTTGAGGAAACCGGCGATGCCCGCGTACAGACCGCCGCCGATGACGCCGGCGAGGATCACGAACACCAGGTGGATCACCGGCGGCAGGTCGACGACGAACCCTATCCACGACGCGAACACCGCGCCGGCGATGATCTGCCCCTGCGCACCGATGTTGAACAGCCCGGTGCGGAACGCGATCGAGACCGCGAGACCGCCGAAGATCAGCGGTGTGGCCTGGGTGATCGTCTCGGAGATCGGCCGGAAGTTGTCCTCGAGCGAGCCGTCGGCGAACAGGTCCGGGTTCATGATCGAACCCTTGAACATCGCGCTGTAGGCGTCGGAGACCAGGCTCCACGAGGCGGAGAGCGCATCGCCCGGAGCGGCGGTGAAGTACTTGTACTGGTCGAGCACGTCCTGGTCCGCGAGGATCATCAGGACGCCGCCGACCACCAGGGCGAGCAGGATGGCCAGGAAGGTCACCACGGCCGAGTTGCCGGTGATGATCCCGTCGAGCATCGCTCGGCCCAGGGACGGCTTGGGCGGCGCGCTCGCGCTCGCCCCGGCCGGCCGGGTCGCCGCCGGCTTCGCCTCGCTCGGCTCGCCGGGCGTGCTCTTGTTGTCCTCGGTCACGCTGGGTCCTCCTCCCCCGGGGTTGCGTCGCTCTCGTTCGTCTTCGCCTCGACCGGCCCGGCCGGGGCCGTGTCCGCACGGGTCGCCCCGGCGCCGTCGGCGTGCTCCGCGCCGGGCAGCACGCCGGCCATCAGCAGACCCAGGTCGCCGCGCGAGGTGGTCGGCGGGACGATGTCCACGATCCGGCCCCGGTACATCACCGCGATCCGGTCGGCCAGCGCGACCACCTCGTCCAACTCGGTGGACACGATGATCACCGGGGTGCCCACGTCGCGCTCGGCCACGATCCGCTTGTGGATGAACTCCATCGCCCCCACGTCCACCCCTCGGGTGGGCTGCGAGGCGATGAACAGCCGCAGCGGGCGCGAGAGTTCGCGCGCGACCACGACCTTTTGCTGGTTGCCGCCCGACAAGGTGCCGGCCGGCGACTCGATGGTCTGGGTGCGGATGTCGAACTCCTCGACCCGCTCGCGCGCGTTGTCGCGCACCGCGCTCGGCACGATCGACCCGCGCTTGCCGAACGGCGCCTGGGTGACCATGTCCAGGACCAGGTTCTCGGCCACCGTGAAGTCGCTCACGATGCCGTCGTGCTGCCGGTCCTCGGGGACGAAGCCGACCCCGGAGCCGAGGATCTGCCGCGGGCTCATGCCCGCCAGGTCCTTGCCGTCCAGGCTGATCGACCCGGCCGCAGGGGCGCGCAGCCCCAGGATCGCCTGGGTCAACTCGCTCTGGCCGTTGCCGTCCACGCCCGCGATGCCCAGGATCTCGCCCTCGCGCAGCCGCAGGTCGACCCGGTCCACCACGGCCTGCCCGTTGCCGTCGAGCACGGTCAGGTCGTTGATCTCCAGGCGCACCGCGCCCGGCTCGGCCTCGGTCTTGTCGACCACCAGCTTGACCGGCCGGCCGACCATCAGCGACGCGAGTTCCTTCTCCGAGGAGGCCGGGTCGGCGGTGCCGACGACCTTGCCGCGACGGATCACGGTGATCCGGTCGGCGACGGCCTTGACCTCCTTGAGCTTGTGCGTGATGAACACGATGGAGTGGCCGGACTCGCGCAGCGCGCGCATCACCCGGAACAACTCCTCGGTCTCCTGGGGGGTGAGCACCGCGGTGGGCTCGTCCAGGATCAGCACCTTGGCGTCGCGCACCAGGGCCTTGAGGATCTCCACCCGCTGTTGCAGACCGACGGGAAGATCCTCGACCAGCATGTCCGGGTCGACCTTGAGGCCGTACTCGTCGACGAGGTCGAGCACCTTCTTGCGGGCCCGACGGCGGTCCAGCCAGCCCATCGGCTTGGTTTCCTCGTGGCCGAGCATGACGTTCTCGGCGACGGTGAAGACCGGGACCAGCATGAAGTGTTGGTGGACCATGCCGATGCCCGCGTCGATCGCGTCACCGGCGGTGCGGAACTTGCGGGGGGTCCCGTCGACGACGATCTCGCCCTCGGTGGGCTCGTAGAGCCCGTAGAGCACGTTCATCAGGGTCGACTTGCCGGCACCGTTCTCACCGAGAAGGCAGTGGATCTCCCCCGGCTCGACGGTCAGGTCGATGTGGTCGTTGGCGACCAGCGACCCGAACCGTTTCGTGATTCCGCGCAGTTCGAGCTTCAACGCGGAGACCTCCTCGGCTACGCCCCCCGCGAGGGGCCGCTACGGGTTCGACCCGGGTCCCCTCGGGGCCCGGGCGGTACGGACACGGGCGCCGCGGAAATGCTTCCGCGGCGCCCGATCGCTGAGTCAGCTCTTCGGCTGGTTCTTCGAGGTGATCTTGATCTTGCCGCTGACGATGTCGCCCTTGACCGCGGTCAGCTCGGACTTCAGGTCGGCGGGGACCTTCGATTCGAAGTCGTGGAACGGGGCGAGGCCGACGCCGTCGTTGGCGAGGGTGCCGATGGTGGCCTTGGTGGTGAACTGGTTGTTCGCCGCGGCCTTGACCGCGTTGAACACCTGGTCCTTGATGTCCTTGGTCACCGTGGACAGGAACACCGACTTGTACTGCGAGGCGCTCTCGTAGCCGTCCTGGTCGACCCAGATGACGCTCGCCTTGCCACCGCTCTTCTGCACGGCGGAGGCCGCGCCGAGACCGGTCTGGCCGGCGACCGGCATGATCACGTCGGCGCCCTGGGCGATGAAGTCGTTGGCGATGCGCTCACCGTCGGCCGGCGAGTCGAACTTGCCCGCGAGCGAGCCGTCGCCCTTGACGTCGTCCCAACCGATGACCTGGACGTTCTTGCCCTTGGTCTGGTTGTAGTACTTGACGCCCTGGACGTAGCCGTCCATGAACACGGTGACCGGCGGGATCGGCAGCGCGCCGAAGGTGGCGACCTTGCCGGACTTCGAGTAGCCCGCGGCGAGGTAGCCGCCGAGGAAGCCGGCCTCGGCCGTGTTGAACTCCAGACCCTGGACGTTCGGCTCGATGCTCGCCGAGTCGACGATCGCGAACTTCTGGTCCTTGTGCGTGGACGCGGCGGCCTTCGTCGCGTCGGCCATCAGGCCGCCGACCGCGACGATCAGCCCGCACTTGTCGTTCACGAGACTGTTGAGGTTCGGCACGTAGTCGTTCTCGGTCTTCGAGGTGATGTACTTCACGTCGACGCCGAGCTGCTGCTTGGCCTGCTGAAGACCCGCCCACGACGAGGCGTTGAACGAACGGTCGTCGATGCCGCCGGTGTCCGTCACCATGCATGCCTTGAAGTCGATCTTCGTCGCCTGCGTACCACCGGGGGTGGCGCTGGTGCCCGAGTCCGACTTCTTGTCGTCCTTGGGCTTGCTACCGCACGCGGCGGTGGCGGTGAGGGCGAGAGTGACGCCGACCGCAGCCGCGGTCACCTTGGATACCCGGCGCACGGGTGTCTCCTTCCGATGAGCGCCCCTTCGGGCGCTGCTCCCAGATGCAGACTCTGACGCGCTTGGATCCCTGGTAAACGCGCGTAGACCTGCTAGCCGTCGGAGAGCATACCTAGTAAAAGAATATGAGCGACAAAAACCGTGAATCGCCACCGCAACACGCCCCGTTAGCCCGGCCGAGTTGGCGAGGCCGAGACGGGTCGGCGCGGAACCGGGCAGTCCGCGACATGACAAGACGTGACAGGACGGAAAAGACCCGGTGCCGCACGACGTCGAACGGCACCGGGTCGGAACATTACAGACTCACGAACGCGACAGGAACGGGGACCGGAGTCGCGATGGTTAACAGTTCCGCATACGTCCGTTCCCGACCCGGCCGGCCGCGCGGACGGCGCCGGGTCGGGTCGGGGTCAGCGGAAGGGGCGCAGCGCGAGGCCGGCGAAGAGCTCGACGCCGATCCCGATCGCCCGCTCGTCGACGTCGAACTGCCCCTGGTGCAAGTCGTATACGGGATCTCCGACCGGTCGCACGCCGAGCCGGGTCAGCTCGCCGGGAACCCGTTCGAGGAACCACGAGAAGTCCTCGCCGCCGAGGCTCTGCTCGGTGCCCTCGACCGCGCTCGCGCCCAGCACGCCGGTGGCGATGGTGCGCATCGCGGCGACCGCGTCGGGATCGTTGACCACCGGCGGCACGCCGCGGTGGTGCTCCAGCTCCCACTTCGCGCCGTAGGTCGAGGCGATCACGTCCACCAGTTCGTGCATCAGGTCCGGCGCCTGCCGCCACGCCTCCAGGTCCAGGCAGCGCAGGGTGCCCTCCAGCTCGCCGTACTGCGGGATCACGTTCGGCGCGGAGCCGGACTCGATCCGGCCCCACACCAGGCTCGCGCCCGAGCGCGGGTCGATCCGGCGCGAGAACGCCGAGGGCAGCTCCGCGGCGAGCTTGGCCAGCGCGGTGACCAGGTCGGTGGTGCGGTGCGGGCGGGCGGTGTGACCACCGGCACCCGTGAGCGTGATCACCACCCGGTCGCAGGCCGAGGTGATCGCCCCGGAACGCAGCCCGACCCGGCCGACCTCCACCTTGGGGTCGCAGTGGATCGCGTGGATCTCCGAGACGCCGGCCAGGCCGCCGGCCTTGATCACGTCGAGCGCGCCGCCCGGCAGCTTCTCCTCGGCCGGCTGGAAGATCAGGCGGACCGGGCGCGGCAGCAGTCCCTCGCGGGCGAACTCGGCCAGCACCAGAGCGGTGCCGAGCACGATCGAGGTGTGCACGTCGTGTCCGCAGGCGTGCGCGCGACCGGGCACGGTCGAGCGGTACGGCACTTCCTTGACGTCGTCGACCGGCAGCGCGTCGATGTCGCCGCGGAACGCGATCAGACCCTCGTCGGTCCGATCGCCGGGCGAGGCACGGTCGGGTCTGATGTCGCACACCAGGCCCGTCCCGGGCAGCAGTCGCGGGCGCAGGCCCGCGCGCACCAGCCGTTCCCGGATGAGCCCGGTGGTACGGAACTCCTCCCGACCCAGCTCTGGGTGCATGTGCAGATCGCGCCGAAACGCGACCAGCTCGTCGGCGAAAGCCGCGGCCTTGCCGGCGGCCTGGGCGTGGAGGGAGTCGCTCACCCACGCAAGGGTACGTTGCATCGGTCTTCCCGACGTGGTAGGGAGCGAATTACCCCCGTTCGGGTGAGAAAAAAGCCTCCCGCCGGCGCATGCGCTACGGCCGGTAGGGGTATGCATTACCGCTCGTTCCCGCATTGGCCGGCTTCGGCCCACTCGGACCGGTATCAACCAAGCGCCCGATTGCTCAGGACTCCCCTTGCCGCCCATGGAACGCGTCCAGGATGCGAGACGCGGCAAGGGTCGCGGTGAGATTGCCGGCCCGGACGTCGCGTTCGAGGTCGGGCACGATAGCCCGTACCGAAGGGTGCTCGCGCAACTCGGCGAGGAGCGCGTCGTGCACCGTCGCCCAGGTCCAGTCGACCTGCTGGCGGCGGCGCAGTTCGGCCGACTCGCCGGTGGCTTCCAGGGTCCGCCGGTGCTTGAGGACGGTTTCCCAGACCTCGTCCAGCCCCTCCCCGGACAACCCGGAACAGGTCAGCACCGGCGTCGTCCACGACTCCCCGGCCCGACGCATCAGCCGCAGCGCGCCCGCGAGTTCGCGGGCGGCCCGGCGCGCGGCGAGGGCGTACTCGCCGTCCGCCTTGTTCACCGCGACCACGTCGGCCAGCTCCAGGACGCCCTTCTTGATGCCCTGGAGCTGGTCGCCGGTGCGGGCCAGGGTCAGGAACAGGAAGCAGTCGACCATGTTCGCCACGGTCGTCTCGGACTGGCCCACGCCGACCGTCTCGACCAGGACCACGTCGTAGCCGGCCGCCTCCATCAGCACGATCGACTCGCGGGTGGCCCGGGCCACCCCGCCGAGCGTGCCGGCGGTCGGCGAGGGCCGGACGAACGCGCGGTCGTCCACCGCGAGCCGGCCCATCCGGGTCTTGTCGCCCAGGATGCTGCCGCCGTGCCGGGAGGAGGACGGGTCGACGGCGAGCACCGCGACCCGATGGCCCGCGCCGGTCAGCCGGGTGCCCAGCGTCTCGATGAAGGTGGACTTGCCCACGCCCGGCACGCCGGTGATGCCCACCCGGTGGGCACCGCCGGCGTGCGGCAGCAACTTGACCAGCAACTCCTGCGCCAGGTCGCGGTGGTCGGCCCGGGTGGACTCGACCAGCGTGACCGCCCGGGCCAGGATCGTGCGATTGCCCGCGAGCACGCCCTCGGCGTACGCGCCGACGTCGATCACCCGTGCCATCAGTCGACCGGCAGCTCGTGGTCCAACTGCTTGTACAGGCCCCGGAGCAGGTCCACCGCGGCGTCCGCGATCACCGTGCCGGGCGGGAAGACGGCGGTGGCGCCCATGTCGAGCAGTGGTCGCACGTCGGCGGGCGGGATCACCCCGCCGACCACGACCATGATCTCCTCGGCGTCCAACGCGGCCAGTTCCCGGCGCAGGGCCGGCACCAGGGTGAGGTGACCGGCCGCGAGCGAGGACACGCCGACCACGTGCACGTCCGCCTCGACCGCCTGTCGGGCCACCTCGCCCGGCGTCTGGAAGAGCGCGCCCACGTCCACGTCGAAGCCGAGGTCGGCGAACGCGGTGGCGATCACCTTCTGCCCCCGGTCGTGCCCGTCCTGGCCCATCTTGGCCACCAGGATGCGCGGCCGGCGGCCCTCCAGCTCCTCGAACCGGGCGACCAGCCCGCGGGCCGTCTCCACGTTGGCCGACATGCCCACCTCTTCCCGGTACACCCCGGTCAGCGTGCGGATCTGCGCCTGGTGTCGGCCGTACGCCGACTCCAGCGCGTCGGAGATCTCGCCGACGGTGGCCTTGGCCCGGGCCGCGTCCACCGCGAGCGCGAGCAGGTTGTGTTCGAGATCACGCGGCCGGGTGCCCTCGACGTCCGCCTGCGCGGCGCCGGACAGCGCGGCCAGCGCCCGGCGCACCGCGTCGTCGTCGCGCTCCTCGCGCAGCCGGCGCAACTTCTCCAGCTGGCCCTCGCGCACCGCGTTGTTGTCGATCTTGAGCACGTCGATCGCCTCGTCGCTGGCGACCAGATACTTGTTGACGCCGATCACCGACTGCCGGCCCGAGTCGATCCGGGCCTGGGTGCGCGCCGCCGCCTCCTCGATCCGCAGCTTGGGCAGACCCTCGGCGATCGCCGACGCCATGCCGCCCGCCCGCTCGGCCTCGGCGATGTGCTCCCGGGCGCGCACCGCGAGGTCGTGGGTGAGGCGTTCGATGTAGGCCGAGCCGCCCCACGGGTCGATCACGTCGCAGGTGCCCGACTCCTGCTGGAGCAGCAGCTGGGTGTTGCGCGCGATCCGGGCGGAGAAGTCGGTCGGCAACGCCAGCGCCTCGTCCAGCGCGTTGGTGTGCAGCGACTGGGTGTGGCCCTGGGTCGAGGCCATCGCCTCCAGGCAGGTGCGCACCACGTTGTTGAACACGTCCTGCGCGGTCAGCGACCAGCCCGACGTCTGCGAGTGGGTGCGCAGCGAGAAGGACTTGGGGTTCTTCGCGCCGAACGACTTGACGATGTCGGCCCACAGCAGGCGCGCCGCGCGCAGCTTGGCGACCTCCATGAAGAAGTTCATCCCGATCGCCCAGAAGAACGACAGGCGCGGCGCGAACGCGTCGATGTCCAGGCCCGCCTCGACGCCCGCGCGCAGGTACTCGATGCCGTCCGCGAGCGTGTAGGCCAGCTCCAGGTCGGCCGTGGCCCCGGCCTCCTGGATGTGGTAGCCGGAGATGGAGATCGAGTTGAACTTCGGCATCTTCTGCGAGGTGTACGCGAAGATGTCGGAGATGATCGACATCGAGGGCTTGGGCGGATAGATGTAGGTGTTGCGGACCATGAACTCCTTGAGGACGTCGTTCTGGATCGTCCCCGTGAGCTGTTCCGGTGCCACCCCCTGCTCCTCCGCCGCGACGATGTAGAGCGCGAGCACGGGCAGCACCGCGCCGTTCATCGTCATCGACACCGACATCCGGTCCAGCGGGATGCCGTCGAAGAGTTGGCGCATGTCGTAGATCGAGTCGATCGCCACGCCCGCCATGCCGACGTCGCCGGTCACGCGCGGGTGGTCCGAGTCGTAACCCCGGTGGGTGGCCAGGTCGAACGCGATCGACAGGCCCTTCTGGCCGGCCGCCAGGTTGCGCCGGTAGAAGGCGTTGGACTCCTCGGCGGTGGAGAAGCCCGCGTACTGGCGGATCGTCCACGGCTGGTTGACGTACATCGTCGGGTACGGCCCGCGCAGGAACGGCGTGATGCCCGGGTAGGTGCCCAGGAAGTCGAGCCCTTCCAGGTCCTCGTCGGTGTACAGCGCCTTGAGCGGGATGCCCTCGGGAGTGTCGTGGGTCAGCGCGTCGGCGTCCTTGCCGGTCTCCTCGCGCACCGCGTCGCGCCACGCGTCGAGGTCGCCGGACGCGGGCGCGTCGAGCTCGACCTGGGTGAAGTCGGGAATGCTCATTTCGCCCCCTCCGGGGTCGACGAGAGGTTGTCGTACGTGGTGTGCAGCACGTCGAGCGCGTCGCATCCGCTGTATACGTACCCGTCCACGTCGGCTCCGTGCGCCTTCTGCCCCGCGAGCAGGATCCGGCCCGCTCCGGCGGCGCGCAGCGCGGCGGCGACCGGGGCCGCGAGCGTGGCGTAGAGCTTCTCCGAGGAGGTCAGCACCACGGTCGCCGGGCGGCCCGCCTCGATCCAGCGCGCGACGATCGCCTCGGCGGCGCTCTCGTCACCCTCGGTGGTACCCGCCTCCACGGTGGCGACGCCGCCCGCCGCGAACAGGTTGGCGGCGAAGCCGGCCCGCGCGGTGTACTGCGCGAGCGGTCCCAGGGTGGCGAGGAAGACGGTCGGCCGGGAGCCGGTCGCGGCGAGCCGCGCGTCGGAGCGGTCGCGCAGCGACTCGTACGCCTCGGCGTAGCGCACCCGGGGCAGTCCGGCGGCGGAGACCGGGACCTCGGGCGCGGGCTCGCGCACGACGGGGGCCTCGGTCAGGTTCGGGAACTCGCTGACCCCGGTGATCGGGTCGGTCCGGGTCGCGATGGCCCGGTCCCGCTCGGCGCGCACCTCGGCGAGGCGGTCGGCGAGCCACCCCGAGTCGAGCGCCGCGACGATGCCGCCCCGCCGCTCGATCTCCCGGAAGAACTCCCATCCGGCCCGGGCGAGGTCGTCGGTGAGTTGTTCGACGAACCACGAGCCGCCCGCCGGGTCGATCACCTGTGCGAGGTGCGACTCCTCCAGGAGCAGTGCCTGGGTGTTGCGGGCGATCCGCCGGGAGAACGCGTCGGGCAGCCCGATCGCGGCGTCGAAGGAGCGCACGGTGACCGCGTCGGCGCCGCCGACGCCGGCCGCGAAGGAGGCGACCGTGGTACGCAGCATGTTGACCCAGGGGTCGCGCCGGGTGGTCATCGCCCACGAGGTCAGCGCGTGCTGGCGCTGGGCGCCGGCCGCGGGGGACGCGCCGGACGCCTGGGCCACCCGGGCCCAGAGCCGGCGCGCGGCGCGCAGCTTGGCGATGGTGGGGAACTGTTCGGCGGTGGCGGCGAAGCGGAACTCGATCAGCCCGAGGGCGGTGTCCACGTCGAGTCCGGCGGCGGTGAGCGCGCGCAGGTAGGCGACGCCGGCGGCGGTGGCCGCGCCGAGTTCCTGTCCGTCCGAGCCGCCCGCCTCGTGATACGGCTGTCCGTCGGCGACGATCGCCTGGATCCCGGCGAACTCCGCGTGGGCGCGCGCCGCGAGCTCCGCGGCGGCGCTCGGGTCGGCGCCCGAGCCGGTGCGCGCGTGCGAGGAGATCGGGTCGGCGCCGAGGTTGCCGCGCAATTCGGCGGGCGCCACGCCGCTCTCCCGGAACACCGCGAGCAGCGCGTCGGCGGCCGGAACGAAGTCGGCGCCGGTGGCCAGGGCGACCGGCGCCAGGTCGAGCAGCACGCCGTCGAGCGCGCGGGCCAGGGCGTCGGGGGCGAGGGCGTCGGCACCGACGTACAGGAAGACGGAGGTGACCCCGTTCTCCAGGTCCGCGAGCACGCTCTCGTTGACCCGCCCCGGATCGGTGTCCGCGTGCGCCTGGCGCACGTCCCAGCCGTCGGCCGCGTGACCGGCCGCGCGCGAGCCCCGGACGAACGGGCTCAGCCCGGGCAGGCCCGGCCGCGCCGCGGCCTCGGTGTAGAGCGGGGACAGCGTGACGCCGTCGTAGGTGGTGGTCGCGAGCAGGTCTTCGGGGCGCTCGGGCGTGTCGTTCTCGCCCAGCACCTTCGATTTGCGGAGCACGCCGGCCACGAGGCGCTGCCATTGGTCCCGCGTGGGTTGCGGGAACTGGCTCGCGAAGGTGGATCCGGTAGACGTGCCGCCATCGACAGTAGCCTCCGTCATGCGTCGCATCGTAGGGACCGGGGCGGCGGATGAATACGCACGACTGATGTGATGTCAGCCCTACCGGCGGGTCACCTCACCGACCTGCGCGTTCGCGCTTGCGGTGATCTTTCGTCCGGGCGTGGCCCGCTTTCCCCCATACGAGTGCTGACGGGGCGTCAGGAAATGGTGACCCGCTACGCGCACGTCACCCGGATGGTTCCACTCCGCCGTGCGGAATGGATCACATCGCGCGCCCTGCCACAAGAGGGCCCCCGATCGGTGGCTACCATGGCCGGGGCCGGGCGACCGATACCCGGCCGGGCCGACCGACAACCAGAGGGTCCGACACCGAACGCGGACACCCTCCCAGCCGGCCGTGTCCCCTCATGTACCGCACCCGGAGGGTAGTTTCCGTGCCGGCTGGAACGCTCTACCGCGGCCGGGAAGGCATGTGGTCCTGGGTGGCTCATCGAGTCACCGGCGTCCTCATCTTCTTCTTCCTGTTCGCGCACGTCCTCGACACCGCACTCGTTCGCGTATCCCCCGAGGCGTACGACGAGACGATCGACATCTACAAGAACCCGTTCGTCAACCTGCTCGAATACGGGCTCGTCGCGGCCATCCTGTTCCACGCGCTCAATGGTCTGCGGATCATCGCGGTGGACTTCTGGGAGAAGGGCCCGCGCTACCAGAAGCAGATGCTCTGGACGGTCGTCGGCGTCTGGGTCGTGTTGATGGCCGGCAGCGCCTACCCGATCCTGCAGCACTCGATCAAGACCATCTTCGGGAGCTGAAGTGTCCGCCACCATCGAAAACGCACCCAAGATCCACGGCGGCGGACCGTCGATCGAGTCGCCGCGCAGCAAGCGTTCGCCGCGCTCGACCAAGACCAACTTCGAGCTGTACGGCTGGCTGTTCATGCGGCTGTCCGGCGTGCTCCTGGTCGTCCTGGTCCTGGGCCACCTGCTCATCCAGCTCGTCCTGGACGGTGGCGTGTCCAAGATCGGCTTCGCGTTCGTCGCGGGCCGCTGGGCGTCGCCGTTCTGGCAGTCGTGGGACCTCATCATGCTGTGGCTCGCCGAGCTGCACGGTGTCAACGGTCTGCGCACGATCATCAACGACTACGCGGAGCGGGACCAGACCCGGTTCTGGCTCAAGGCGCTGCTGTACACGTCCGCGCTGATCGTGCTTTTCCTGGGGACGCTGGTGATCTTCACCTTCGACCCCAACATCGGCAACTGACCGCGGCCGATCCCAGCACCCGAGGACTGAACGAGCATCATGCAGACCCACAAGTACGACACCGTCATCGTCGGCGCGGGCGGCGCCGGCATGCGCGCGGCCCTGGAGTCGAGCAAGCGCAGCCGTACCGCCGTACTGACCAAGCTGTACCCCACGCGTTCGCACACCGGCGCCGCGCAGGGCGGCATGTGTGCCGCCCTCGCCAACGTCGAGGAGGACAACTGGGAGTGGCACACGTTCGACACGGTCAAGGGTGGTGACTACCTCACCGACCAGGACGCCGCGGAGATCATGTGCAAGGAGGCGATCGACGCCGTCCTGGACCTGGAGAAGATGGGCCTCCCCTTCTCCCGGACCCCCGAGGGCCGGATCGACCAGCGCCGCTTCGGCGGGCACACCCGCGACCACGGCAAGGCGGCGGTGCGCCGCTCCTGCTACGCGGCGGACCGCACCGGCCACATGATCCTCCAGACGCTGTTCCAGAACTGCGTCAAGCAGAACGTCGAGTTCTACAACGAGTTCTACGTCCTGGACCTGCTCCTGGCCGAGGACGAGGCGGGCAACAAGTCCACCTCGGGCGTGGTCGCCTACGAGCTGGCCACCGGCGAGATCCACGTCTTCCAGGCCAAGTCGGTGATCTTCGCGACCGGCGGCTTCGGCAAGGTCTTCAAGACCACCTCGAACGCGCACACCCTCACCGGCGACGGCATGGGCATCGCGTGGCGCCGGGGACTGCCGCTGGAGGACATGGAGTTCTACCAGTTCCACCCGACCGGTCTCGCGGGCCTGGGCATCCTGCTCACCGAGGGCGCCCGCGGCGAGGGCGGCATCCTGCGCAACGCGGACGGCGAGCGCTTCATGGAGCGCTACGCGCCCACCATCAAGGACCTCGCGCCGCGTGACATCGTCGCGCGCTCGATGGTCCTGGAGGTGCTGGAGGGTCGCGGCGCCGGTCCGAACAAGGACTACGTCTACCTCGACCTGACCCACCTGCCGGCGGAGCAGATCGAGGAGAAGCTGCCGGACATCACCGAGTTCGCGCGCACCTACCTGGGCGTCGAGCCGACCACCGAGCTGGTCCCGGTGTACCCGACCGCGCACTACGCGATGGGCGGCATCCCGACCAACGTCGAGGCCGAGGTGCTGTCGGACAACACCACGGTGGTCCCGGGTCTGTACGCGGCCGGCGAGGTCGCCTGCGTGTCCGTGCACGGCTCGAACCGGCTCGGCACCAACTCGCTGCTCGACATCAACGTGTTCGGCCGGCGCGCGGGCATCGCCGCCGCCGAGTACGCGACCACGCACGACTTCGTCGAGCTGCCCGAGGCCCCCGAGACCACGGTCGTCGAGCTGATCGAGCGGCTGCGCGACAGCTCGGGCACCGAGCGGGTCGGCGCGATCCGCGCCGAGATGCAGGAGACGATGGACGCCAACGCCGGCGTCTACCGCACCGAGGAGACGCTGAAGCAGGCGCTCGCCGACATCAAGGGCCTGCAGAAGCGCTACCTCGACGTCTCCATCCAGGACAAGGGCAAGCGGTACAACACCGACCTGCTCGAGGCGATCGAGCTGGGCTTCCTGCTCGACCTCGCCGAGGTCCTGGTCGTCGGCGCGCAGAACCGCAAGGAGTCGCGCGGCGGCCACGCCCGCGAGGACTTCCAGGCGCGCGACGACGAGAACTACATGAAGCACACGATGGCGTACCGCGAGGTCGACGCGAAGGGCGAGCACTCGATCCGCCTGGGCTACAAGCCGGTCGTGGTCACCCGCTACCAGCCGATGGAGCGTAAGTACTGATGACTGCCGTAGTGGAAGAGACCGCGCCCGGCACCGGGCACGGCAGCACGGCCGCCGAGCGCGACCACACGCCGATCGTGATCACGCTGCGGATCCGCCGGTTCAACCCGGAGACCGACGCGGAGCCGTACTGGCAGGACTTCAAGGTCGAGGCCGACCCGACCGAGCGCATCCTGACCGCCATGATGAAGATCAAGGCGGAGCAGGACGGCTCGCTCACCTTCCGCCGCTCCTGCGCGCACGGCATCTGCGGCTCGGACGCGATGCGGATCAACGGGCGCAACCGGCTGGCCTGCAAGACCCTGGTCAAGGACCTGGACATGGCCAAGCCGATCACGGTCGAGGCGATCAAGGGTCTGAAGCTGGAGAAGGACCTCGTCGTCGACATGGACCCGTTCATGCAGGCGTACAAGGACGTGATGCCGTTCCTGATCACGTCGGGCAACGAGCCGACGCGCGAGCGTCTGCAGTCGCCCGAGGACCGCGAGCGTTTCGACGACACCACCAAGTGCATCCTGTGCGCGGCGTGCACCACGTCGTGCCCGGTGTTCTGGAGTGACGGGCAGTACTTCGGCCCGGCCGCGATCGTCAACGCGCACCGGTTCATCTTCGACTCGCGGGACGAGGGCGCCGAGGAGCGTCTGGAGATCCTGAACGAGAAGGAGGGCGTGTGGCGCTGCCGCACGACCTTCAACTGCACCGAGGCGTGCCCGCGTGGCATCGAGGTCACCAAGGCGATCCAGGAAGTGAAGCGCGCGCTGATCTTCCGCCGCGTGTGATCGATTCGTACCGACGAGGGCCCGGAACCGTGCTTCGGTTCCGGGCCCTCGGGCGTCGGCGGTCGGCGTCCGTCAGCCCGCTTCGGCCGCGCGGACCCGCTCTCCGTGGCGCAGGGTCGCGGCGCGCAGCGCGGTCTCGGCGTCGACGCCCCGGCGGGCGGCCAGTTCGGTGACGGCCAGCAGCAGGTCGCCGATCGCCTCGGGGCCGGCGTAGTCGTCGGCGTCGACGGCGGTCGGGAGCGTGGGGGTGGGTACGGTCAGGCCGGCCTTGCCGGTCCGGGACAGGAACTTCGCCGCCAGCGCCAGGGCCGGCTGGCTCATCGCGACGCCGTCGAGGGCCGATGCGCGATGCGACTTCTCCGCGGCCTTGAGCGCGTCCCAGTTGGCCTCGACCGCCTCCGGGGTGTCGGCCTCCACGTCGGCGAACACGTGCGGATGGCGGCTGATCAGCTTGTCCACGATGCCGCCGGCCACGTCGTCGATGCCGAACGGGTCGGCCTCGTCCTCCTCGGCGACCCGGGCGTGGAAGAACACCTGCATCAGCACGTCGCCCAGTTCCTCGCGCAGGTGGTCCCGGTCCCCCGAATCGATCGCGTCGACCAGCTCGTAGGTCTCCTCGACCAGGTAGCGGGCCAGCGACTCGTGGGTCTGCTTCGCGTCCCACGGGCAGCCGCCGGGCGAGCGCAGCCGGTCCATCACCGCGACCAGGTCGAGCAGGCGCGCGCCCGGCAGGTCCCAGGCGCCGGGCAGCAGTTCGATCTCCGGGACCGGCTCGCCGCCCTCGTCGCCCGCCGCGACCCGGGCCAGCGCCGGGCCCAGGCCGGGGTCGTCGTCGGTCGCCGCGAGCCAGACGACCAGGCCCGCGCGGGCCCGGTCGAGCAGTTGCCGGGCGAGCGCGAGCGGGCCCGCGTCGAGGTCGGCGATGTCGACCTCGACGCCCGCCTCGCGCAGATAGGGCAGCTGGGGGTGGTCGGCGTCGGCGGTCAGCACGCACCCGGTCGGCGTGCCGGCCGCCTCGCGCAGCGTGCGCCACGCGGGCCAGCTCAGCAGGCCGGGGGCGACCCGGTGGGTGCCGGCGAGCAGGACGAGGCGGGCGGGCGGCGCGGCGGTAGGCGTGTCACTCACCCGGCCAGCCTACGGTCCGGCTCAGGTGCCGCTCGCCGCCCCGGGCGGGGTGTCCACGGAACCGGTCGCCGGCTGGGTGCCCGGGGCCAGCCACGAATAGGTCGCGGCGGTGGTGGTCATCTTCGCCGAGTCCCAGGCGCCGTACCTCGGGTTCACCTTGATCTTCATCGAGGCCGCCACGTCGCCCAGGTAGGCGTCCAGCTGCGCCTGGCCGTCGGCGGTGCCCAGGTCGATCCCGCGAGCCCGGGCGATCTCCGCCTTCAGCGACTCGGTCCGGACGAAGTCGTCCACCTCGGCGGGCAGCACGCCGATCCGCACCAGGCGGGCCTCCAGGTTCTGCGCGCCGCCGAGCCGGGCCTCCAGCGTGCGGCGGGCCTGGAGCACCTGGGTCGCGTTCAGGGCGACGTGGTTGCGCTCGGCCGCCTCGGCGATCACCCGACGCGAGATCAGCTGGACCAACTCGGCCTGGTTGGCCTCCAGTTGGGCGCCGGTGCCGTTGAGCGGCAGGTTCTGCCGGGAGAACGCCTGCTCCAGCTTGTCGACCTTGGCGTTGAGGGTCGAGATCTCGATGCGCTCCCCGCCGACCATGGCGGCCGCGCCCGCCTTGGAATCCGAGCAGCCGGAGAGCGCGAAGCCGGTGACCAGCACCAGCCCCACCGCGGCCACCCGGGCCCGGGACGCGGCCCGCCGCCGGCGGTGCGCGGAATCGACAGGGACGGAACGCGACGTGCGACTCACACGAACTCCCGATGCTCGATGGCGCTGTACGGCGGTACGACTGTCGGCCACGGCGGACGTGCGACCCATGACCAACGATCAAAGATACGGGTGGGCACGCCCGAAGTCCGCACATTCGCCAAGATCATCCTCGGCGGCCGAGCACCCGCCGCGGCTCCCGAATCGGCGACCACGCGCCGGTCCGGGAGCCGGAGAGCCGGGCCGCGGCCTACTTCTTCGCCGCCGCGATCGGCTCCAGCAGGATCGCGTCCACCAGATCCCGCGCCCAGGTCAACAGCGCCCCGTCACGCAGCGGTTGCCCACCGATCCGGGCGGTCATCGGCTTGGGCACCAGGATCTGCTGGGTCGCCGCCTTGACCAGCGTCTTCGGATACAGCCGCTGGAGCCGCAACTGCTGCGACTCGCGCAGTTCGACCGGGCCGAACCGGACGAAGTTGCCCTGGAGCGTGACGTCGGCGATCCCGGCGGTGCGTACGTGCGCCCGGAACCTGGCCACCTCCAGCAGGTTCTCCACCGGCTGCGGCAACGGCCCGTAGCGGTCCACCAGTTCGGCCCGCACCGCGTCGATGTCCGCCTCGCAGGTGATCGCCGCGATCCGCCGGTACGCCTCCAGCCGCAGCCGCTCGCCGGGCACGTAGTCGTGCGGGACGTGCGCGTCGATCGGCAGCTCGACCCGGATCTCCGGGACCTCCTCCGCGCCGTCGCCGCCCGCCGCGAGTTCCTTGTACTGGTTGACCGCCTCGCCCACCATGCGCACGTACAGGTCGAACCCGACGCCCGCGATGTGCCCGGACTGTTCGCCGCCGAGCAGGTTGCCCGCGCCGCGGATCTCCAGGTCCTTCATCGCCACGAACATGCCCGCGCCCATCTCGGTGTGCTGGGCGATGGTGGCCAGGCGCTCGTGCGCGGTCTCGGTCAGCGGCTTCTCCGGCGGGTACAGGAAGTACGCGTACGCCCGCTCGCGGCCCCGGCCCACCCGGCCGCGCAACTGGTGCAGCTGGGAGAGCCCGAAGTTGTCGGCCCGCTCCACGATCAGCGTGTTGGCGTTGGAGATGTCGATGCCGGACTCGACGATCGTGGTGCAGACCAGGACGTCGAACTCCTTCTCCCAGAAGTCCACCACCACCTTCTCCAACGCGTTCTCGTGCATCTGGCCGTGGGCGACGGCCACCCGGGCCTCGGGCACCAGTTCGCGGATCCGGCCCGCCGCGCGGTCGATCGACTCGACCCGGTTGTGGATGTAGAAGACCTGCCCCTCGCGCAGCAGTTCGCGCCGGATCGCGGCGCCCATCTGCTTCTCCTCGTACGGCCCGACGAAGGTGAGCACCGGGTGCCGCTCCTCGGGCGGCGTGGTGATCGTGGACATCTCCCGGATGCCGGTGACCGCCATCTCCAGGGTGCGCGGGATCGGGGTCGCGGACATGGTCAGCACGTCGACGTTGGCGCGCAGCTTCTTCAACTGCTCCTTGTGCTCGACGCCGAAGCGCTGCTCCTCGTCGACGATGACCAGGCCCAGGTCCTTGAACCTCGTCTCGGCCGAGAACAGCCGGTGGGTGCCGATCACGATGTCGATCGAGCCCTCGCGCAGGCCCTCCAGGACCGCCTTGGCCTCGGTCTCGGTCTGGAACCGGGACAGCGACTTCACCACCACCGGGAACTGCGCGTAGCGCTCGGAGAAGGTGGAGAAGTGTTGCTGGACGAGCAGCGTGGTGGGCACCAGGACGGCCACCTGCTTGCCGTCCTGGACCGCCTTGAACGCCGCGCGCACCGCGATCTCGGTCTTGCCGTAGCCGACGTCGCCGCAGATCAGCCGGTCCATCGGGATCGGCTTCTCCATGTCGCCCTTGACCTCCTCGATCGAGGAGAGCTGGTCGGGCGTCTCGACGTAGGGGAAGGCGTCCTCCAACTCGCGCTGCCACGGGGTGTCCGGGCCGAAGGCGTGTCCGGGCGCGGCCATCCGGGCCGAGTAGAGCTTGATCAGGTCGCCCGCGATCTCCTTGATCGCCTTCTTCGCCTTGGCCTTGGTCTTGGCCCAGTCGGCGCCGCCGAGGCGGTGCAGCGACGGGCTCTCGCCGCCGACGTACTTGGTGACCTGCTCCAACTGATCGGTTGGCACAAACAGGCGATCGCCCGGTTGGCCGCGCTTGGCGGGGGCGTACTCCAGGACCAGGTACTCGCGCTGCGCGCCCTGCACCGTGCGCCGGACCATCTCCACGTAGCGCCCCACGCCGTGCGACTCGTGCACCACGAAGTCGCCGGGCTTGAGCTGGAGCGGGTCGACCATGTTGCGTCGCCGGCTGGGCAGCCGGCGCATGTCCTTGGTCGAGGTGCGCTGTCCGGAGACGTCCTCCTCGGTCAGCACGAGGGTGCGCAGCGACTCGGAGCCGAAGCCGTGTCCGATGCAGCCGGTGGTCACGTGCACCACGCCGGTCTCCGGCACCTCGGCGAGGTCCGCGTCGAGCCGGGCCGGCACCCCCTCGCCGGACAGCGTCTCGACGAAGCGCGCGGCCGGTCCGTGGCCCTCGGTGACCAGCACCACGCGCCAGTCGTCGGCGAGTCGGCCCTTGATCTCGGCCAGCACCCGCTGCGCGTCGCCGCGGTAGGCCTCCACCTCGACCGCGCCGATCTCGGTACCCGAGTCGTCGGCGTCGGGGCCGAACGGGCTGAGCGACCACCACGGCACGCCGATCCCGGCGGCGTGCTCGCGCACGTCGGCCAGGCTCCACAGGGAGGCGGCGCCCAGGTCGATCGGGCTCTCCCCGCCGCCCGCCGCCGCGGCCCAGGAGGCGTCCAGGAACTCGCGGCTGGTGGCCACCAGGTCGGCGGAGCGGGTGCGGACCCGCTCGGGGTCGCAGACCAGCACGTGGCTGCCCGCGGGCAGGACGTCGAGCAGCAGCTCCATGTCGTCCACCAGCGCGGGGGCCAGCGACTCCATGCCCTCCACCGCGATGCCCTCGGCGATCCTGCCCAGCATCTCGACCAGGCCCGGATGCTCCACCAGGAGCTCGCGGGCCCGCTCGCGCACCTCGTCGGTGAGCAGCAGCTCCCGGCACGGGGGTGCCCACAGGCCGTGTTCGGCGGTCTCCAGGGAGCGCTGGTCGGCGACCTTGAACCAGCGGATCTCCTCGACCTGATCGCCCCAGAACTCGACCCGGAGCGGGTGCTCCTCGGTCGGCGGGAACACGTCCAGGATGCCGCCGCGCACGGCGAACTCGCCGCGCTTCTCCACCAGGTCGACACGCGCGTAGGCGGCCGCGGCCAGGCGCTCGACCACGGTGTCGAGGTCGATCTCCTGCCCGGCCGCCAGGGCCACCGGTTCCAGCTCGCCCAGGCCCTTGACCTGCGGCTGGAGCACGCTGCGGATCGGCGCGACGACGACCTTGAGGGTGCCGGTGCCGGCGTCGGCGCGCTCGCCCGAGGTCGGGTGGGCGAGCCGGCGCAGCACCGCGAGCCGGCGGCCGACGGTGTCCGAGCGCGGGGACAGCCGCTCGTGCGGCAGCGTCTCCCACGAGGGGTATTCCACGACGGAGTCCTCGGGCAGCAGCGACCCAAGGGCCGCGACCAGGTCCTCGCACTCGCGGGTGGTGGCGGTGACCGCGAGTACGGGTCGATCCGCGCGGGCGGCGACGGCGGCCACCACGAAGGGTCGCAACGCCGGTGGTCCGACGAGGTCGAGGGCGGTACCGCGGCCCTCGGACGCGGCCCGCACCGCCTCGGCGACGGCGGGGTCCTGGACGACGATGTCTAGCAGACCGGTCAGACTCATGGGCCGGTTGGATCCTCCGCAACGCGAACGGCCCCGACCTTGGAAAAGGACCGGGGTTCCCCGACAACCCTACGCCCGAAGGGGTCGGTGCCGCCCGCGATGACAACGTGTGACTGTGACCAGTACCGCCCACCCCTCCCCCTTGGCAATGTGACTGATAGGGGGTCCAATGGCCTCCGAACAGGAATCTGACGGGTCGTCGGATTTCCGGCGGGCGGCCGTCGGCAGTCCGGGCGGCGGCTGGACCAGGGGAGACGACGGACACGATGAGCAGCGCGCAGCAGAAGCTCTACATCGGCGGCGAATGGGTCGAGCCGGAGCGCGGTCACTACGAGGTGATCAACCCGGCCACCGAGGAGGTCGTGGGCCTGGCGCCCGAGGCGTCGGTGGAGCAGGCGAACGCGGCGACCGCGGCGGCGGCCGAGGCGTTCGGCACCTGGTCGCGGACCACCCCCGAGGAGCGCTCCCGGATCCTGGACCGGGCCGCGGACCTGTTCCTGAAGATGGGCGGCGAGGTGGTCCCGCTGGCCTCCGCCGAGACCGGCGCCACACTCTCGGTCACGGGCATGATGCAGCTGGGCACCACCTACTCGCGGTTCAAGCGCTACGCCAAGGGCGCGCTGGAGCCGACCGAGTTCGCGCTCGCCCCGCAGCCGACCCCCGAGACCGCGCTGAGCCGGGCGGGCATCTTCGGCGCCGTGGAGGTGCGCCAGCCGGTCGGCGTGGTCACCTGCATCACCTCGTACAACAACCCGCTGGCGAACACCGCGGGCAAGGTCGCGCCGGCGCTGGCGATGGGCAACACGGTCGTGGTCAAGCCCGCGCCGCAGGACCCGCTGGCGGTGTACCGGATGGCCGAGGCGCTGGCCGAGGCCGGGCTGCCGGCGGGTGTGCTGAACGTGGTCACCGGCTCGGGCGTGGACGTGTCCGAGGCGACGGTGGCCTCGCCGCACGTGGACATGATCAGCTTCACCGGCTCGACCGCGATCGGCGCGCGGATCGCCGAGGTGGCCGGCCGTACCTTCAAGCGCCAGCTGATGGAGCTGGGCGGCAAGGGCGCGTGCATCGTGCTCGACGACGCCGACCTGGACGCGGCGGTGCACGGCATCGGCACGGTGTGGAGCTTCTACGCGGGCCAGATCTGCACCGCGCCGACCCGGGTGATCGCCCAGCGCGGCATCTACGACCGGCTCGTGGAGCGGCTCGCCGAGCACGCGAACGGGCTGAAGGTGGGCAGCCCGCTGGATCCCGCGACGCAGGTCACCCCGGTCATCTCCGCGGTGCAGCGCGGCCGGGTGGAGGCGCTGATCGCCAAGGGCCGCGAGGAGGGCGCCCGCCTGGTGGTCGGCGGCGAGCGGCCCGACTTCGCGAAGGGCTTCTACGTGGCGCCGACGCTGTTCGCGGACGCGACCAACGAGATGACCATCGCGCGTGAGGAGTTCTTCGGCCCGGTGGTCACGGTGATCCCGTTCGACGGGGACGAGGAGGAGGCGATCCGGATCGCCAACGACTCGGACTACGGCCTGATCTCCTACGTCTTCGCGGGGGACACCACGCGCGCCTACGGCGTCGCCCGCCGGCTGCGCTCCGGCGGCGTCGGGGTGAACACCGTCGGGCGCAACATGGAGGCCCCGTTCGGCGGCTTCAAGCAGTCGGGCGTCGGCCGCGACGGCGGCTCCTACGGCCTGGCCGCCTACAGCGAGATCCAGAGCATCGTCTGGCCCAGCGCCTGACCGGCGCGACACGATCCGCGAGCGGCCCCGGGATCCTTCCCCGGGGCCGCTCGCCCGTTTTCGACCGCCCCTTCGTGTTCGGATTCGGGACACTTCGGGTTCGCCGGTTTCCCGCGTGGGGACGAGGTCGTGGCCATAACCTGAGGGGCGGTTCGCGGCGCTCGGTCGTGGGCCCGTCAGGGGGGATCTCTCGCAATGTCGCAACCGCAACGTCTGGTCCGGGCCTGGTCGGTGCGCGCGGGGGCCGCGCGCACCCAGGTGGAAGCCGGGGTGCGGGCGCGACGGTGGTTGTGGTTCCGCGAGGCGTTCCCGGACATCGAGCGGTTGCGCGTGGTGGACCTGGGCGGCTCCACCGAGTTCTGGTGGCACGCCCCGGTACGACCCGCGCACGTGCGGGTGATCACGACGGCCGAGCGGGCCGCCGAACCGGCTCCGTGGCTGGCCGTCGAGGCCGGCGATCCGCTGGCCTGGAACGGCGGTTGCGACCTGGTGGTGAGCGACGGCCTGCTGGACCGGCTGGCCGCGCCGACCGACCGGGCCCGGCTCGCCGACGTCGTGCACGCCTCGGCCGAGCGCTATTGGCTGCGCACCGCCGCCCGCGAGCACCCGCTCGATCCGCAGACCTCGCTGCCCGCCGTGCACCTGCTGCCCGGTCGGGTCCGGACCCGGATCGACGGCTTCGCGCCGAGGGTGTTTCCGGCCCGACGCGCGGAGTTGGCCTCGCGCTTTCCCGGGTCGGTGGTCCGCGGCGAGCGGGTGGCCGGGCTCGTGTCGTCCTGGGTGGTGGCCAAGCCGCGTGCCGATCACGTGCCGGGCCGCTCCTGACGTTGCATCACCAGCCGCTCGGGGGTGGGCGGTTGCGCGAGGAGGGGGATTCTCGGATGCGTGTTGTCATCGCCGGTCAGGGATATGTGGGACTGCCGCTGGCGGTTCGGGCCGCGCAGGTGGGCCACGAGGTGGTCGGCTACGACGTCGACCAGGGGCGGGTCAAGCGGCTGGCGGCGGGTGAGTCCTACGTCGAGGACATCCCCGCCGCCGAGGTGCGCGCGATCCTGGACGCGGGCCGCTACCGCGCCACGAGCGAGCCGAGGGATCTGGGCGGCTACGACATCGCGGTGATCACCGTGCCCACGCCGCTGCGCGAGGGCGTACCGGACCTGAGCTACATCGAGGAGTGCGCCCGCACGCTCGCGCGGTATCTGCGCCCGGGCGCGTGCGTGGTGCTCGAATCGACCACCTACCCGGGCACCACCGAGGAGTTGGTCGGCCCGATCCTGGAGGAGGGCTCGGGGCTGACCGCGGGCCGCGACTTCCACCTGGGCTACAGCCCGGAGCGGATCGACCCGGGCAATCCGACCTGGAACCTGGTCAACACCCCGAAGGTGGTGTCGGGGGTGGACGCCGCCTCGCTCGCGGTGGTGGAGGGCTTCTACGGCTCGCTGGTCGAGCGGGTGGTGCCGGTGTCCTCGCCCAAGGAGGCCGAACTGGTCAAGCTGATCGAGAACACCTTCCGGCACGTGAACATCGCGCTCGTCAACGAGGTCGCGATGTTCGCCCACGACCTGGGCATCGACGTGTGGGAGGCGATCGACGCCTGCTCCACCAAGCCGTTCGGGTTCCTGCGCTTCACGCCGGGTCCCGGGGTCGGCGGGCACTGCCTGCCGATCGACCCGTCGTACCTGTCCTGGCGGGTGCAGCGCGCGCTCGGACAGAGCTTTCGTTTCGTGGAGTTGGCCAACGACGTCAACAACCACATGCCCGACTACGTGATCCGCCGACTCACCGCCGCGTTCAACACCCGGCGGCGCTCGGTCAACGGCTCGCACGTGTTGCTGGTGGGGCTCGCGTACAAGAAGAACACCGGCGACGCCCGGGAGTCGCCGTCGACGCACGTGGCCCGACTGCTGCTGAACCTGGGTGCCGAGGTCACCGCCGCGGATCCGCACGTGGAGCAGTCCCAGGTGGTGGACGCGCGGTTGCGGCGGGTGGAGTTGACGCCGGAGACGGTCGCCGCGGCCGACGCGGTCGTCCTGCTCGTCGACCACGACGACATGGACCTGGAGTTGCTGCGCACCGCCGACTACGTGCTCGACTGTCGTCGGGTGCTCGGCGCGGGGCCCAACATCGAGGTGTTGTAGGCCGATCGCGGCCGGCGCGCGGTGGTCGGGGGTGTCGACCACCGTGCGCCGCTCCGGCCCGTCCCGGGCCCCTGCGGCCCGTTCCCGTCGGTCCCGCCCTACCTGTATTCGATGATCTTCGTCTTGTGCCCGGTGGCCTTGGTGTGCGCCTTGGCCGCCACCTGTGCCGCGTCCTTCGACCGGTACCGCTGGCGCGCGCCGTCCGACTTCGACGGACAACCGCCTTCTTGGCAAAGCCATCCCCAGGTACTCATGGACAACCTCCAGACATCACGGGCGCCATTCCCGTCCCGACGCAGGACACGAATGACTTGGACGGCCACACCGCAGCACCTGCGGCCGCCGTGCGACCGACACTCGACACGTCATGACACGCTCGTGACGGAACCCGGACGTTCCGGAGAAAAACGTTTTCCTTTTGAATGCTTACCGCTTCGCTATCGACATACAAAGGATGCAATACCGCGATCAATGATCTTTTCTGCCTATTACGACGAAAGAGTGGTACCGGGTAGCTCGCCGGGGTGACGGCACACAAGGCGCGGCGGTCGATTGCCGATAGGCGCGACACGTTATGTCAACCGGATCGCCTCGAACGCGCGCCCTCGCCGCCCGGCGGCGAATGTCACGGATCCGGGACATCCGGACCGGCACGATCGACGCCGCCGGCCGGGCCGACACGCAGCGGCACCGTCCCGCCCGAGACGCACTCCCCGGTGTCCAGCCGCCACTTCCAGTGGTGTCGAGGGCACTCCAGCACGCCCGCCTCGATGTCCGCGTGCGACAGGTCCTCGCCGGCGTGCGGACAAAAGCGCTGCATCCGCACCCCGCACCGCTCGATCGACTCGCCGCGCGCGGCCGATTCGCGTTCCCTGACCATCTGCATGGTCTGCGCCGGGTGTTCGCCGTAGCGCAGCAGGCTCATCAGGGTCAGGTCGAACACGTCCGGATCGCGGGCCAGGCCGAGCCGCATGGACAGCAGCGCCTCCTCCCAGCCCACCTCGCCGTCCACGATCGCGCGCAGCGCCCGCTGCGGCACCTCGATCGTGTAGGCGGGATCGACGGGTTCGTCCTCGAACACGATGTCGCCGGCGATCCGGCCCAGCCGCACCGACCACGAACCGCCGTCCGAGGTCAGTCGCACGTCCTTGCGCCACTCGCCGAGGAAGCGCTTGTTCCAGCTCTGCAACCGGGCGAGGTAGGCGTCCAGTTCGGCGGGCGTCACCGGCTCGAAGGGCGGCTCGGCGTACGCCCGCCACTCCTGCTCGCGGCGGTCCCGGTAGGCGCTCAGGTAGGCGTCGGTGCGCCAGTGCGCCGACGGGCCGCTCGGCGCCGCGAGGTCGTCGCCCGGCGCCGCCTCGATCACCCGCACCCTCGGGCAGGCCGCCGCGAAGTCGGCCGCGAACGCCTCCCACAGCGGGAAGATGGTCTCGTCGCGGTCGTTGTACCGGGCCAGTTCCGGGTCCAGGAACACCGGCGGGCCGGCCGAGGGCAGATAGGACCGCGCACCGGTCAGCCGGACCTTGCGCACGAGCGTGTCGAACAGGTCCGAGCGCACCTCGGCGGTCTTCTTGCGCTGCACCTCATCGGGATACGCGTACGCGTTCGGGTACCACATCGCGCCGGAGAACTGGGCGGACAACAGGTCGATCTCGTCCGGGAGTTCGCCGAGCGGGGTGTTGCAGTCGTTGAGGTCGAGGAAGCGGTATCCGTCGAGGTCGACGAGCAGCCCGCTGTCCTCCTTGTGGCTGGTGTCGAGGAACATCGTCAGGGTCAGCCCGGGCACCGGCGTGAACGACTCGCGGTGGCCGAGCACCACCTGCTCGCGGAACCCGAGCGCGGTCATCCGCCGGACCAGCGACTTGGACCGGTAGCGGGGCAGCACCACGGTGACGCCCCGGTCCAGCCGGTCCAGCAGCCGCTCGTCGAAGTGGTCCTCGTGCAGGTGCGAGAGGTAGAGGAGGTCGGGTCGGCCGGCGACCACCTCCGGCAGCAGTTCGCGGTTGTCGGGGAAGGGGAACCACGAGCCGAGGAAGGCGGGGTGGAACCACGGGTCGATCAGCAGCGAGACGCCGGCGTGCGCGACCACGAAGCCCGCGTGGCCGAGATAGCGGATCGTGCCGGGCGCCGGCGGGCGGGGCCTCGGGGCGACCGGCCCCGGCCGGCGGCGGTCGGACCCGGGCGTCACAGCCGGCTCAGCGCTCCCGCGAGCACCTCCGCGACGCGCTCCTGCTGCCCGGCGGTAAGCTGCGGGTACAGCGGCAGCGAGAGCAACTCCTCGGCGGCCCGCTCGGCGACCGGGAAGTCGCCTCGGGCGTGGCCCAGTTCGGCGAACGCGGGTTGCAGGTGCACCGGCACCGGATAGTGCACGCCGGCGCCGACGCCCGCCTCGTTCAGCAGCGCGAGCACCTTGTCCCGCTCGGGCACCCGGACCGCGTACAGGTGCCACACGTGCTCGTTGCCGGGCGCGGTCCGGGGCAGCCGTACACCCTCGATACCGGCCAGCAGCGTGTCGTAGCGCGCCGCCGCCGCCCGCCGCCGCACGTTCCAGTCGGCCAGCCGGCGCAGCTTCGCGCGCAGCACCACGGCCTGGATGGTGTCCAGGCGCGAGTTGAACCCGAGCCTGGTGTGCACGTACTTGCGCGAGGAGCCGTGGTCGCGCAACTCGCGCAGTATTCGCGCGTGTTCCTCGTTGCCGGTGCACACCGCGCCGCCGTCGCCGTACGCGCCCAGGTTCTTGCCCGGGTAGAAGCTGGTGGCCGCGATGGCGTCCGGACCCCACGCGCCGGGGGCCACGCCGTCCTGGGTGGCGCCCTGGCACTGCGCGGCGTCCTCGACCAGGAACACCCCGCGCGCCTTCGCCAGCGCCCGCAGCGCGCCCATCGGGGCCAGTTGCCCGTTCAGGTGCACCGGCAGCAGGGCGCGGGCCCCCGACGGGTCGCCCAGCGCCTCGGCGGCCCGCTGCGGGTCGAGCAGGAGGTGGTCCTCGTCCACGTCGGCCAACACCGGCCGCGCGCCCGCCCGGACCACCGCCTCCGCGGTCGCCACGAACGTGTTGGCGGGCACCACCACACCCTCGCCCGCGCCGACCCCGAGCACCCGCAGCGCCAGCTCCACCGCGTCGGTGCCGTTGGCCACGCCCACGCAGTGCGCGGCACCGGTGAACGCGGCGAACTCGGCCTCGAATTCCGCCACATCGGGGCCGCCCACGAACGCGCAGGTGTCCAGGACCCGGGCGATGCCGGCCGCCACCTCGGTCGCCACCTCGGCGTGCGCGGCGGCCAGATCCACCAGCGGGATCCGGTTCGGCTCAGCACTCATGCGTGTCTCCCCCACCTCGTCGCTCCGATTCGGCGAGGTCCGGCGCCGCGCGCAGTCGGCGTGCCGGCACCCCCGCCCACACCTCGGCCGGCGGCACGTCCCGCGTCACGACCGAGCCCATCCCCACCAGTGATCGGGCGCCGATCACCCGGTGCTCGCGCACCAGCGCACCGGCCCCCAGGTACGCCTCCCGGCCCACCACGACCCCGCCGGCCAGCCGCACTCCCGCGGCCAGCGTGGCGAACTCGCCCACGTCGTCGTCGTGGGTCAACACCACCTGCGGCATGGTGTGCGCGTGCGCGCCGACCCGGACCCCGGTGGTCAACACCGTCTGCGCCATCAACACCACGCCGGGGCCCACCTCGCAGGTCCGCGGGACCACCGCGCTCGTGTGCACCAGGGTGGCCCAGCGGTCGACCGGCAGCCCGAGCCGGGCCACCACCCGCGACCGGCTCCACCAGTGCGCCGGGCTGCCCGTGCACACCACCACGAGGGCGTCCGGCCACTTGTGCACCGCGTCGGCCCCGCCGAGCACCGGCACGCCGTCCACCTCGGTGTCCCGCCGGGCCGGGTCGTCGTCCAGGAAGCCGAGCAGCCGCCATCCCGAACTCCCGCGCGGGGCACGAAAGTCCGGCAGCGCGGCGGCGACCTCCCGGGCGAAACCCCCGGCGCCGACGAGGAGCAGATCGCGAAAGGACACTAGACGGCCGCCCGCACGCCCGCCGCCGCCCGCACCGCGGCGACCACCCGGTCCTGCTGCGCCTCGGTCAGCTCGTGGAACAGCGGCAGGATCAGCGAATCGCGGGTCAGCCGCTCGGTGACGGGCAGCGGTACGTGCTCGACATCGGCGTAGGCGGGCTCCAGGTGCGCCGCCATGATCCCGCGCCGGGCGGAGATGCCGGCCCGGGCCAACCCGCCGAGCAGTTCGTCGCGCGACATCGGGAAGTCCTCGGGCAGCAGTACCCAGAACGCCTGGAAGTTGGTCAGCCCGTACGCGGGATCCGCGGCCGTCTCCAGGCCCGCCACATCGGCCAGCGACTCCCGGTATCGGGCGGCCAATTCCCGCCGCCGCTCGACCATCGCGGCGAGCCTGCCGAGCTGCACCAGGCCGATCGCCGCCTGCACGTCGGTCATCCGGTAGTTGAAGCCCAGTTCGTCGTAGCTCTCCACCACCGGCGCCCCACCCGCCCGGTCCGCCGCGTCCCGATCGGCCGCGCTCACACTCATCCCGTGCTCGCGCAGCCGGCGCAACCGCGGCGCGTGGCCCGCGCGTGCCAGCGTGAGCATGCCGCCCTCGCCCGTGGTCAGCAGCTTGCGCGGGTGGAACGAGAAGGTCGCGGACATCGCCCCCGCGCCGACGGGCCGGCCCTTGTAGGTCGAACCCGCCGCACAGGCGGCGTCCTCCACCACCACGATGCCCCGGTGGTCCACCAGGGCCCGCATCGCGTCCAGGTCGGCCGGGATGCCGCCCTGGTCGACCAGGATCACCGCCCGCGTGGCCGAGGTCAGCACCGGCTCGACGGTGTCCGGGGACAGGTTGCCGGTGGCCCGCTCGACGTCGGCGAACACCGGGCGCGCGCCCACGTAGCGCACCGCGTTGGCGGTGGCCACGAAGGACAACGAGGGCACCACCACCTCGTCTCCCGGCCCCACCCCGGCGTTGATCAGCGCCAGGTGCAGCGCGGTGGTACACGAGGACACCGCGATCGCCTCCGCCACCCCCAGACGGTCCGCGAAGGCCCGCTCGAAGGCCGCCACCCGAGGTCCCTGGGCCACCCACCCGGAGCGCACCGCGTCGGCCGCCGCGGCCGCCTCCTCGTCGCCCATCCAGGGCCGCATCACCGGAATTCGTTCCATGCCCATCGTGTCCTCCCCCAGCCCCGTCCGCGCCGAACCCTTGACCCAGCTCCGCGTGTCCATGCCCGAGCCGCACCGAACTCCCGCGGTGCGCCCATCGGTTCAGACCGCGTCCCGCCACCACGCCACCAGTCGGCGCAGCCCCTCGTCGATGTCCACCTCGGCGGTGAAGCCCAACTCCCGTGCCGCCTTGGTGGTATCGGCCAGCCGCCGGGTCACCCCGCCACTGGCCCGGGCCGGGCCGTACTCGATGCCGAGGTGCTCGGCGCCCATCACCACCAGCAGCCGCTCGGCCAGCGCGCCCAGCGAAGTCTCGCTCCCGGACGCGATGTTGAACACCTCACCGCTCGCATCCGCCCGCGCGGCCAGGAGATTGGCGCGCGCGATGTCGTCGGTGTACACGAAGTCCATGGTCTGCAGGCCGTCGCCGAAGATCAACGGGGGCTCCCCCTTGCCGATCCGCTCCATCCAGCGGATCAACACCTCGGTGTACAGGCCGTGTACGTCCATCCGGGGGCCGTAGACGTTGAAGTAGCGCAGCGCCACGTAGTCCAGGCCGTACATCGCCCGGAAGCTGCGCAGCAGGCCCTCGTTGAACAGCTTGGCCGCGCCGTAGAGCGTGTCGTTGTCGTACGGGTGGTGCACCTCGGTGGTCGGGAAGTGCTCGGCCAGCCCGTACACGGACGCGGAGGAGGACGTGACCACCTTGCGCACGTCGGCCGCGACCGCCGCCTCCATCACGTCGTAGGTGCCGTCCACCAGCACTTCGAGGGCGAGCCTGGGCTCCTCGACGCACTGCGTGATCCGGATCGCGGCCAGGTGGAACAACACGTCGACGCCCGGCGTCAGCCGGGCCAGCAACGCCCGGTCGCGGATGTCGCCGTCCACCAGCTCGACCCGCTCGTCGGCCAACGCCCGGGCCAGGTTGCCCCGGTGACCCCGGGTCAGGTTGTCGAGCACGACCACCTTGGCCGCGCCCGCGTCGAGGAGGCGGTCCACGATGGTGGATCCGATGG
This sequence comes from Embleya hyalina, assembly GCF_003967355.1. Taxonomy (GTDB): domain Bacteria; phylum Actinomycetota; class Actinomycetes; order Streptomycetales; family Streptomycetaceae; genus Embleya; species Embleya hyalina. The sequence continues at coordinate 402,361 of NZ_BIFH01000017.1, forward strand.
TCCCGGCCCCGCCGGTGACCAGGCAGTGCGATCCGGCGATCTCGACACTCGTCACGATTGTTCCCCCACGGCGACGGCGACGCCGCCCAGTTCCAGGCTGCGCGAGGCGGCCTCCAACAGTTCCAGTACCCGCAGTCCCGCCCGCCCGTCGGTGAGCGCGGGGCGGGCCGCGCCGATCGCCTCGGCGAACTCGGCCATCACCGCGCGCAGCGCCTCGCGTTCGGGCAGCGCGGGCAGAACCACGTCGCCCATCCGGTAGGAGATCAGCTTCTCCCGGCGGGCGTCGTGGTCGAGCGTGGTGTCCTCGATCCGGTCCACCCCCTTGTCGTGCACCTGGAGCCGGGCCGCCGGGTTGGTGTCGTCCCACACCAGCGTGCGCCGCGAGCCGCCGATGATGGTGGTGCGGACCTTGGTCGGCGAGAGCCAGTTGACGTGCACGTGCGCGATGGCGCCGTTGCTCAGCCGCAGCACCAGGTAGGCCAGACAGGCCCGGCCGGTGCCCAGCGGGTCCGCGCCGTGCGCGGACACCGACACCGGGCGCACCCCCGGCGGCAGGATGAAGTCCAGGATGGACAGGTCGTGCGGCGCGAGGTCCCACAACACGTCCACGTCGGGCTGCACCAGCCCGAGGTTGATCCGGACCGAGTCGAAGAAGCGGATGTCGCCCAACTCGCCGCCGTGGATCATCTCGCGGATGTGCCGGACCACCGGCATGTAGCAGAACGTGTGATCGCACATCAGGGTCAGCCCGGTGCGCTCGGCCAGTTCGACGAGCTTGACCGCCTCGGCGTACGCGGCCGTGATCGGCTTCTCGACCAGGACGTGTTTGCCCGCCTCCAGGGCCGCCGCGACCAGTTCGAAGTGCGTCGCGGCCGGTGTCGCGATGGCGACGGCCTGCACGGCCGGGTCCGCGAGCACGTCCCGATACGACGTGCTCACCCGGACCGTGCTGTAGTCGCCCAGGACCGCTCGGGCCCGTGCCTCGTCGAGGTCACACAGCCACTCCACCCGCAGCGCCGGCGTGGCCTGCGCGTTGCGGATCAGATTGGGACCCCAGTAGCCGGCCCCTATGACGGCCAGCCCGATGGGCCGACCGGATCCGGAACCAGATCCGGAATTCGACATGACGGAACGTCAACTCCCCTGCACCCCCCGGCCGCACGGGCCCAGCCGCCGCACGGCACCCCCACCCGAACGAAGCTAGCGCCCGATCCGGCCCGGCGCGGGCCAACCGGGAAATCCGCGGGGGTCGGACCGGCCTGCGAAGATCCTTGGCGGAGTCCCGGTTGCACGTGACGCCGAGGCGTTTGGCACGCTGTTGCACGCACAGTCACCGATCCGGGCGCCGGCACGATCCCAGCATCGATGGGAACGGCCGCCCGGCAAGCAGCACATGAACGAGAAGGGAACGCCACGTGGCCGCGGGTACCCCGACGACGACACTGGCGAAGGAACGTACGGCGGAAGTGGATCCGACGATCGAACCGGCCCGCGAGACCCCGGACCGGGGCACCCCGCGGGGAACGCGCGAGAGCATCCTCCCGGCCGTGGCGGCCGCGCTGATCATCGGCAAGCGGATCAGCACCCGGGCGGGCGCCAAGGGCGACACCGTGCCGAACCCGCATCCGCTGGTCCGGGACTTCCTGCTGGCACTGCCGCCCGAATCGCGCGAGCGCTGGCGGGGCCGCTGCCCCGAGGTCGAGTTGGTCTCCGAGCACCTCTTCGAGGCCGAGGCGGCGCGCAGCAAACGGGCGGCCCGGCGGCCGTTCACCGTGCAGGAGGCGCGCCGCTCGCTCAAGGGGGCCAAGCTGACACTGCGCCGGATCCGCGAGGACGGCGACCCACAGCACGACACCTATCAGCCGCCGTGCCGATCCTGCGCTCCGATGCTCGACCACTTCGGCGTCACACCGACGGAAAGCGGCTGACGTGTCCCGGTTCTCCTCCGACGTGGTGCACGAACTCAAGCGGGCCGGCTGGACGGTGGGCCGGCGTCGGCTGACCCAGGCCGAGACGTGGGCCCGGCAGATCAGCGACCACGAGTCGCCCGACGGCCACCGGCACAGCGTGTTCCCGGCGGCGCTGGTGGCCTGGGCCGAGTTCGGCACCCTGCACTTCGCGATCGGCGGCGCCGGCAAGGACGTCCTGCGCCGACCGTTCACCATCGATCCCACCCGGGGGTTGCACCTGCCCCGCACGCTGACCGACGTGGGCCGCGCGCTGGGCACCCCGCTGGCGCCGCTCGGCGACGAGGACGGCGGCAGCGCCTACCTGGCCATCGACCCGGGCGGTCGGGTGTTCGGCCTGGACCACACCGGCGAGTGGTTCATCGGCTCGTCGATGGACGCCGCGATCAGCACGCTGGTCCTGGGGCACGCCCCGGTACGCATCCGCGACGACGGGCGCTGGTAGCCGCGGCCGGCGGTGCCACGCGTGCGAAAGGGCGGCGCCCCGCAGGGGGCACCGCCCTTTGTCGTCGTGGCTCGCTCAGGTGTTGAAGCGGTTCTGCGCCCGCTCCAGCCCCTCGCGGACCAGTGCCTCGCACGCGTCGGCCGCCCGGTCCACCTCGAACCCCAGTTCCTTGCGCTCGGTCGCGGAGAAGTCCCTGAGCACGAACGCCGCGACGTCCATCCGGCCCGGGGGTCGCCCGATGCCGAACCGCACCCGCAGATAGTCCGGCCCGAGCGACTTGGTGATCGACTTCAGGCCGTTGTGCCCGTTGTCGCCCCCGCCGCGCTTGAGCCGCAACACGCCGTAGTCGACGTCCAGCTCGTCGTGCACCGCGATGATGTTCGCGACCGGGATCTTGTAGAAGTCGCGCAGCGCGGTCACCGGACCGCCGGAGAGGTTCATGAACGACATCGGCTTGGCCAGCACCACGCGGTGCGGGCCGATCCGGGTCTCCACCACCTGGGCGCGCGACTTGTGCGCCTTGAATTTCGACCGATCCCGCTCGGCGAGCAGGTCGACCACCATGAACCCGACGTTGTGGCGATTCCCGGCGTATTCGGGGCCGGGATTGCCGAGGCCCACGACCAGCCAGGGACTGTCGTCCGTGGTGGCGTGGGCCTGCGACTCACTCATGATGCCGTTGTCCCCGCGTTCGTCGCGCGTGTGTCGACTCAGGCCTCGTCGGCCGCGGTCTCCTCGGCGGTCGGCTCGGGCGCCGACGGGGTCAGGATGTGCAGGATGACCGCCTCGGGGTCGCCCGCGAGCGCGGTGCCCTTCGGCAGCTTGATGTCCTTGGCGTGTACCGAGGCGCCCGGCTCCAGGCCGGTCACGTCGATCTCGATGGTGCCGGGGAGGGCGGTGGCGTCGGCCTCGACGGGGAGCGCCGGGACGACGGTCTCCAGCAGGCCGCCCGGGGCGATCTCGCCGACGGTGCTGACCGGAACCTCGACCGTGACCGTCTCGCCCTTCTGGACGATCAGGAGGTCGACGTGCTCCAGGTGCCGCTTGATCGGGTGCCGCTGGACGTCCTTGGGCAGGGCGAGCTGCGCCTTGCCGTCGATGTCCAGCGAGAACAGCACGTTGGGGGTCTTGAGCGCGAGCATGAGCTCGTGGCCCGGAAGCGCAAGGTGGAGCGGAGCGGAGCCGTGACCGTAGAGGACGGCCGGCACCTTACCCGCGCGACGGGCGCGACGGGCGGCACCCTTGCCGAACTCGGAACGCGGCTCGGCGACGATACGGACCTCGGACACGACGGGTACTCCTCGAACGACGCGGTGGCGGATGGCGGGGCGGGGTCCCCATGATGCGGATCGACTGCGGACGGTGATCGCCGGAGCCGGTTCGTAGGTGCCCGAGTGGCACCGGGTCCCCTGCAAAAGCCTTGGAGGAGTACACGACACACAACTACCGCGTCGATCACGGAGCAAGTAGCGCGCATCCCTCGCCGGGCAACCCCGTTAGCCTACCCGCTCTTCTCGGTCGACCCGAAATCGGGTCGCGACAAGCACCACTCGAACGAGTGATGGCACGCCCCCCGGTCAGGGCACGATACCGCGAAGAGCGAGCGGGCACACGTACGCCGCCCGGCCGAACGGACGGGCGGCGTACGCGAGTTGGAACAGTCGAGACTCGGCATCCCGCTAAGGTGCCGAATGTCGGCCGGACCTTCGGATCAGCTGTGGCCCTCGAACAGGCTCGTGACCGAACCGTCCTCGAAGACCTCGCGGATCGCGCGGCCCACCATCGGGGCGATCGACAGGACGGTCAGCTTGTCGAACCGACGCCCCTCCTCGATCGGCAGCGAGTTGGTCACGATGACCTCGCTGATCCGCGAGTTCTTCAGCCGGTCCACGGCGGGGCCGGAGAGCACCGCGTGGGTGGCGGCCACGATCACGTCGGCCGCGCCGTTCTCGTACAGCGCGTCGGCGGCGGCGCAGATCGTGCCACCGGTGTCGATCATGTCGTCGACCAGCACACAGGTGCGGCCGGCGACGTCACCGACCACCTCGTGCACGGTGACCTCGTTGGCGATGTTCGGGTCGCGACGCTTGTGGATGATCGCCAGCGGGGCGCCGAGGCGGTCCGTCCACTGGTCCGCCACCCGGACCCGGCCGGCGTCCGGGGAGACCACGGTCAGCCGCTCGCGGTCCACCCGCTTGCCCACGTGGTCGGCCAGCAGCGGCAGCGCGAACAGGTGGTCCACCGGGCCGTCGAAGAAGCCCTGGATCTGCGAGGTGTGCAGGTCCACGGCCATCAGTCGGTCGGCGCCCGCGGTCTTGAACAGGTCCGCCATCAGCCGCGCCGAGATCGGCTCGCGACCGCGGTGCTTCTTGTCCTGACGGGCGTAGCCGTAGAACGGGACGATGACCGTGATGCGCTTGGCGGAGGCCCGCTTGAGCGCGTCGATCATGATCAGCTGTTCCATGATCCACGTGTTGATCGGAGCCGTGTGGCTCTGGATCACGAAGGCGTCGGCACCTCGTACGGAGTCCTCGAACCGTACGTAGATCTCCCCGTTGGCGAACTCGAAGGCCTTGGTGGGAACGAGGTCCGCACCGAGCTCCGAGGCCACCTCCTTCGCAAGTTCGGGGTGGGCCCTGCCCGTGAAGAGCATGAGCTTGCGCTCAGGCGTCACCTTGATCCCGCTCACAGCACCGTCTCCTTGCCATTCGCCTCGGCAGAACCGTCGTTCGGCCCGGCCGTTGTGTGCACGTCACCCGCGTCGCCCTGGCTCGACGCGAGCGCGCGTTCGGCGGCCTGCGCCGAGGCCGTACCCGCGCGTTTGCGTGCGACCCACCCGTCGATGTTGCGTTGGCGCCCCCGCGCCACCGCCATCACACCGGGTGGGACATCTTCGGTGATCGCCGATCCGGCGGCCGTGTAGGCGCCGTCGCCGATCTCGATCGGGGCGACCAGCATGGTGTCGCTGCCCACGCGGACGTGGTCGCCGACCACCGTGTGGTGCTTGTTCACGCCGTCGTAGTTCACGAAGATCGTGGCCGCGCCGATGTTGGTGCCCACTCCGATGGTCGCATCCCCGACATAGGTCAGATGCGGCACCTTCGAACCCTCGCCGACCACGGCGTTCTTCATCTCCACGAAGCCGCCGGCCTTGGCCTTGGCGGCGAGGCGGGTACCGGGCCGCAGGTAGGTGTACGGGCCCACGGTCGCCTCGGGGCCGATCTCGGCACCCTCGCTCGTGGTGTTGTACACGTGCGCCCGCGGCCCGACGACCGTATCGCGCAGCGTGCAGTTGGGACCCACCACGGCCTCGGCGGCGATGCTGGTGACGCCGTGCAGCTGGGTGTTGGGGTGCACGACGGCGTCCGGCTCGAACGTCACGTCGACGTCGATCCAGGTGGTCGCGGGGTCGATCACGGTGACCCCGGCGCGCATCACGGCCTCGATCAGGCGGTCGTTGAACACCCGCCGCGCCTCGGCGAGCTGCACCCGGTCGTTGACGCCCAGGATCTCCCGGTGGTCCACGGCGGCCGCGGCGCCCACCCGGTGTCCGGCCTCGCGCAACACGTGCAGCGTGTCGGTGAGGTATTCCTCGCCCTGACTGTTGTGCGGGGTGATCTGTCCCAGCGCCTCGCGCAGCAGCTTGCCGTCGAACGCGTACACGCCGGAGTTGATCTCGGCGATCGCGCGCTGCGCGGCGGTGGCGTCCTTGTGCTCGACGATCGCGGTCACGGCGCCGCGCCCGTCGGGGGTGTTCTCCCGGACGATCCGGCCGTAGCCGGTCGGGTCGGGCACCACCGCGGAGAGCACGGTGACGGCGTTGCCCTCGCTCTCGTGGGTGGCGACCAGGGCGGCCAGGCTGTCCGAGGTCAGCAGCGGGGTGTCCCCGCAGGTGACCAGGACCACTCCGTCGGGTTCGCGGCTGCTCGCGGCGAGCCCGTCCAGGGCGACGCGCACGGCGTGGCCGGTGCCGTTCTGCTCCTCCTGGACGACCACCTTGGCCGCGGGGTCCAGTACGGAGAGGTAGCCGGCGACCTTGTCGCGGCCGTGGCCGACGACGACGATCAGGTCTTCGGGATCCAGTCGTCGGGCGGCCTCCACCACGTGCCCGACCATGGCCCGACCGGCCAGGGTGTGCAGCACCTTCGGGGTGGTCCTGGAGCGCATGCGGGTGCCCTCACCCGCAGCGAGTACGACGACGGCAGCCGGGCGGATGGGGCTCACAGAGCAAGGCTCCTCGGCATCGCTGGCGGGGGATGCCCGACGACCCCGAAGGCCGACTTCGGAGATACGAAATGACGGCACGACGAAGCCGAGCCGAACAAACCGGGCCCTATGAGGATAGCGCCGTCGGCGGGAGCCTCCACGCGCCGATGCGGTCCGCACGACCGAAGGGCTCCGCTACCAGGATTTGAACCTGGACCAAGGGGACCAAAACCCCGTGTGCTGCCGAGTTACACCATAGCGGAATGAATCGGGCATTCCGCCTGAGCAGCGGGTTCATCCCGTTTTCACGGCACCCACTATGCCGGCCCCCCGGCGTCCCGTGCGCGAATAACCCCCCGGAAACCGGGCCCAAGATCGCCGACGCGCCGTCGGCATGCTCGCGCGCGCACCTGGAAAACGTCCTCCCCGGGGTGCGCGAAGGAAGAACGAGAAGGCGTACAGACCCCTCGCTTTCCGCTCATGACCTGCCATACTGACGGAACTTACGGCTCCGTAGGTTACGTCGCCGTAGCGTTGCCTGCCCCCGACCTGAGGGAATCCCTATGACCGTTTCCTCCCCCGGTTCCCCCGGCGCCGGCGTGCTCGAAGCCGAACGGAAGTCCGCCGACTCGGCCCCACGCGGCACGCTCGGCGGCGAGCGCAAGCACGCCGCCGAACAGATCGCGCTGGCGCTCTTCATCGGCGTCCCGTTCCTCGCGCTGGTGGCAGCGGTACCGGTCGCCTGGGGATGGGGACTGTCCTGGCGCGACGTGGTGCTCGCGGTGGTGATGTACGCCATCACCGGTCACGGCATCACCATCGGGTTCCACCGCTACTTCACCCACGGGTCGTTCAAGGCCAAGCGCCCGGTCCGGATCGCGCTGGCGATCGCGGGCAACATGGCCGTACAGGGGCCGCTGGTGCGCTGGGTGGCCGACCACCGCAAGCACCACAAGTTCTCCGACAAGGAGGGCGACCCGCACTCGCCGTGGCGCTACGGCACCGGCGTCGGCGCGCTGTCCAAGGGCCTGTGGTGGGCGCACATGGGGTGGCTGTTCGACGTCGAGCAGACCTCGCAGGAGAAGTACGCGCCCGACCTGCTCAAGGACCGCGACATGATTCGCGTCTCCCGCCAGTTCCCGCTGTGGGTGGCGGTCTCACTGGCCGCTCCCGCGCTGGTCGGCGGGCTGTGGGCGTGGTCGTGGCAGGGCGCGGTGACCGCGTTCTTCTGGGCCGGCCTGGTCCGGGTCGCGGTGCTCCACCACGTGACGTGGTCGATCAACTCGATCTGCCACGCGGCGGGCGAACGGCCGTTCAAGTCGCGCGACCGTTCCGGCAACGTGTGGTGGCTGGCCATCCCGTCGATGGGCGAGTCCTGGCACAACCTGCACCACGCGGACCAGACCAGCGCCCGGCACGGGGTGCTGCGCGGTCAGCTCGACAGCAGCGCCCGGACGATCCGCTGGATGGAGAAGCTGGGCTGGGTCTGGGACGTGCGTTGGCCGGACCGGGAACGGGTCGCCGCACGGCGCGCGGCATGATGGGCCAGTGACCGAGACCAGCAGGCGGAGTGCACCGCGCGGCGGCGGTCGTGTGCGCATGACCGGAAAAGAGCGCCGGGAGCAGTTGATCGACATCGGTCGAACACTGTTCGCGGAGCGTGGCTACGACGCGACCAGTGTCGAGGAGATCGCGCACAAGGCCGGCGTGTCGAAGCCGGTGGTCTACGAACACTTCGGCGGCAAGGAAGGGCTGTACGCGGTCGTCGTGGACCGCGAGACGAGCGCACTGCTGGACGGGGTGACCGGCGCGCTGACCGGCGGCCACCCCCGGGAGCTGCTGGAGCAGGCCGCCTTCGCGCTCCTCGACTACATCGACCACAACACCGACGGCTTCCGCATCCTGGTCCGGGACTCGCCGGTGGCCCAGTCGACGGGCACCTTCGCCTCGCTGATCAGCGACATCGCCTCGCAGGTCGAGGACGTGCTCGGCCTGGAGTTCAAGTCGCGCGGCTACGACCCGAAGCTGGCCCCGATGTACGCCCAGATGCTGGTCGGGATGGTCGCCCTGACCGGCCAGTGGTGGCTCGACGTCCGCCGCCCCAAGAAGGCCGACGTCGCCGCGCACCTGGTCAACCTGGCCTGGAACGGCCTCTCCGGCATCGAACCCAAACCGAGGCTGGTCGGCCGCCGCAGCTCGTGACCCGACCCGGAGTCGGCGGCATACGTGGCGGGGGCGCCCCCCGGGGGGTGGCCCCTTTCTCGGCCCGCGCCGCGGCCGACCCCGACATCCGACGCGTCGGCCTCGACACGTTGTCCGGCCCGGCGTCGCATCGAGGCCGGCGCCGGCCCATCGGCGGCGGACTCGCGCCGTGTGGCGTGGGGACGGCCGCGGAGTGCCGGAGGCTCCGCGGCCGTCGCGATCCGGCGGACCGGGCTACGCCAGGACCGCGCGGAGTTGGTCCAGGGACCACTCCAGGTCGTCCTTGGAGATCACCAGGGGCGGGGCGATGCGGATGGTCTGGCCGTGGGTGTCCTTGACCAGTACGCCCCGGTCGAGCAGGGCCTGGGAGACCGCGCGCGCGGTGCCGTGCGCCGGGTCGACGTCGACGCCCGCCCACAGGCCGCGGCCGCGGACCGCGGTCACGGAGTGCCCCACCAGCGTGGCGAGTTCGCGGTGCAGGTGGTCGCCGAGGTCGGCGGAGCGCTGCTGGAACTCGCCGGAGCGCAGGATCTCCAGGACCTCCAGGCCCACCGCGCAGGCCAGCGGGTTGCCGCCGAACGTGGAGCCGTGCTCGCCGGGGGCGAACACACCGAGCACCGCGCGGGACGACACCACGGCCGAGATCGGCAGGATGCCGCCGCCGAGCGCCTTGCCCAGGATGTACATGTCGGGCACGACACCCTCGTGCTCGCACGCGAAGGTGCGGCCCGTGCGGCCGAGTCCGGACTGGATCTCGTCGGCGATGAACAACACGTCGCGCTCGGCGGTGACCCGGCGCACCTCGGCCAGGTAGCCGGGCGGCGGGACCAGCACGCCGGCCTCGCCCTGGATCGGTTCGAGCAGCACCGCCACCGTGTCGTCGGTGATCGCCGCGCGCAGCGCCGCCGCGTCGCCGTAGGGCACGACGTCGAAGCCCGGGGTGTACGGGCCGAAGTGCCGGCGCGCCTCCTCGTCGGTGGAGAAGCTGACGATCGTGGTGGTGCGGCCGTGGAAGTTGCCCGCCGCCACGATGATCCGGGCCCGCCCGTCCGGCACGCCCTTGACCTCGTAGCCCCACTTGCGCGCGGTCTTGACCGCGGTCTCCACCGCCTCCGCGCCGGTGTTCATCACCAGGACCATCTCCATGCCCGCCAACTCCGCGAGTTGCTCGCAGAACGGCGCGAAGCGGTCGTTGTGGAACGCCCGGCTGGTCAGCGTGACCCGGTCCAACTGCCGCTTGGCGGCGTCGATCAGGCGCGCGTTGCCGTGTCCGAAGTTGAGCGCGGAGTACCCGGCCAGCATGTCCAGGTAACGCCGGCCCTCGACGTCGGTCATCCAGGCCCCGTGCGCCTCGGCGACCACGATCGGCAGCGGGTGGTAGTTGTGCGCGCTGTAGTCCTCGGCCAACGCGATCAGTCGGGTGCTCTCGGTGCCGGGGCCGCCCGGGCGGCCGACCCCGGACTTGTGCTCGGGAGCGGAGGGGGCGGGGGTGTGCTGCGTGCTCATGACGTCCTTTCGCAACGGTGGAGAACCGTGGAATCGCTACGAGAGTGGAGAACGGCGATAGGGGGATACCGAGAGGAGATTTGCTACGAAGACGGGAAAATCCCGTGACAAACGACAAGGCGGAGGAAAGTCACCCGGGTGGGTACGGACGGGATACCCCGCAGGGGCGTTGGATCAACGAGCGGCGCGCAGTTCCAGTACGCAGCCGCGCACGCTCGCGCCGTGGGCCGCGAACGCGGACATGTCCAGCTCGATCGTACGGAATCCCCGCTCCGTCAATCGGGCGGCGAGCGCGGGTGTCGTGTCGCCCATCACCACGCTGCGCCCGTCGGAGACCGCGTCGAGGCCGAACGCCGCCGCGTCCGCCTCGTCCACCTCTATCCGCTCCGGGAACACCCGGGTCAGCCGGCGCAGCGCGGTCGGGGTGAACGCCCCCGGGTAGTAGGCCGCGGTGTGCTCGCCCAGCACGGTCAGCGCCGAGCCGAGTCGGGGAAAACGCGGGTCGGCCAACTCCAGCGGGACCACCGGCAGGCCGAAGAACGCCTGCGCCTCGGCATGCGCGGCCGACTCCGTCAGCGGCCCCACCGCGGCCAGCAGCCGGGGGCCGACCGGGATCAGATCGCTCTCGCCCTCGTGGGCGAACACCGGCTCGAGCGCGGAGCGGAAGCCGTGCCGGGCGAACCACTCCAGATACGCCGGTGTCTCGGCCGACCGGGCCGCCGCGCGCGGACGCGCGCCGAGCACCCGCCCGCCCACCACGGTCGCCGCCCGCGAGGCGAAGACCATGTCGGGCAGCCCCGGGCGACCCGGCACCAGGCTCACCCGATGCCCGAGCCCGATCAATACCGTGCGCAACCGCTCCCACTGACCCATCGCGGTCGTGGTGCGCGCCGTGAACGCGGTCGCCGGCGGCGTCTCGTCCAGGAACACCGGCGGACACATCACGTAGTGCCGCAGTTCGGCCGCCCTCGGGGCGACGAAGCCGCGTCGCCGCTGTCGGGGCACCCGCGCCCGCTCGGCTCCGGGCGATATGCGTTCCGACCGCAGGTCGGAACGGCCCGATCGACCGCAGCGCGAGGTGAGGCGCACGCGATATCCCCTTCTCGCGACGGCGGCGGCAGGCGCGTGCCCGGGATTTCCGCGGCCCACGCCCGTCCGACCCTGCCGATGGTGATGCCGTGCAGTCGGCGGCAGGCCGGGGGCCGCACCCGATCGTCACCGTGGATAGGCGGTCGACGACCCTGTGTGTCGGCCCTGGAAAGCCTAGGCGCCGGCACCGGGGGCGTAAAGGCGGCTGCGTTGTCCCATCCCGCACGATCGTTGCGTGTTTCCCCGGGCGCTCACCCGCTTTGTTGTGCGCCCCGCGCGGACGTCGCGTGGCTCCCCTGACCGGAACCGGGTCACGCGCCTGAGAGAATGGCGGCATGGCCTCGACGCGTCCCCGTGTTCTGTCCGGAATCCAGCCGACCGCGGATTCGTTCCACCTGGGTAACTACCTGGGCGCGATCCGGCAGTGGGTGCCGTTCCAGGACAGCCACGATGCCTTCTACATGGTGGTCGACCTGCACGCGATCACCGTTCCGCAGGATCCGAAGCAGTTGCGCGAGCGCACCCGGATCTCCGCCGCGGAACTGCTCGCGGCCGGTCTGGACGCGGACCGCTGCACCCTGTTCGTGCAGAGCCACGTGCCCGAGCACGCACAGCTCGCGTGGGTGATGAACTGCATGACCGGGTTCGGCGAGGCCGCGCGGATGACCCAGTTCAAGGACAAGTCCGCCAAGCAGGGCACCGACCGCACCACGGTCGGTCTGTTCACCTACCCGGTGCTCCAGGTCGCCGACATCCTGCTCTACCAGGCCGACGCGGTCCCCGTCGGCGAGGACCAGCGCCAGCACGTGGAGCTCACCCGCGACATCGCGCAGCGGTTCAACTCGACGTTCGGCGAGACGTTCACCGTCCCCAAGCCGTTCATCGTCAAGGAGACGGCCAAGATCGTCGACCTCCAGGATCCGACGATCAAGATGAGCAAGTCCGCCTCGACGCCCAAGGGCATCGTCAACCTGCTCGACGACCCCAAGACCAGCGCGAAGAAGATCCGCAGCGCGGTCACCGACACCGGTACCGAGGTGCGCTTCGACGAGGTCGAGAAGCCGGGGGTGTCCAATCTGCTCACCATCCACTCGGCGCTCTCCGGTACCTCGATCGCCGCGCTGGAGGAGCGCTTCGCGGGTCGGGGCTACGGCGACCTGAAGAAGGAGGTGGCCGAGGTGCTGGTCGAGTTCGTCACCCCGTTCCAGCAGCGGGTGCGCGGCTACCTGGACGACCCGGCCGAGTTGGACGCCGTGCTCGCGCGCGGCGCCGACAAGGCCCGCGCGGTGGCGTCGCGGACGCTCGCGGAGACCTACGACCGTGTCGGCTTCCTGCCCCCGGTCGCCGGCGGGTCGGGAGGCTGAGGCGCAGCACATGGCCAAGCGCACCATCGGGGTGTCGATCGCGATTCCCGAGCCCTACGGCAGCGAGTTGCAGGCTCGCCGCGCCGGGTTCGGGGATCCGCTCGCGAACGCCATCCCGACCCACGTGACCCTCCTGCCGCCGACCGAGGTGGCCGACGAGGCGATGGCCGAGGTCGAGGAGCACCTGCGCGCGGTCGCCGCCGGCGAGGCCCCGTTCGACATACACCTGCGCAGCACCGGTACGTTCCGACCGACCTCGCCGGTGGTGTTCGTCCAGGTCGCGCGCGGTATCCCGGAGTGCGAGCGGATCGAGGCCGCGGTGCGATCCGGGCCGCTGGAGCGCGAGTTGCACTTCCCGTACCACCCGCATGTGACCGTCGCGCATCACCTGCCCGATCACATGCTCGACCTGGCGTTCGCGGAACTCGTCGACTACGACGCGGTCTTCCCGATCTGGGGCTTCAGCCTGTACGAGCACGGCACGGACGGGGTGTGGCGCCCGCAACGTGACTTCGCGTTCGGCCAATCGTTGCCAGGTCCGCTGCCCGTGTGATGCCGTCCCGGCCGCACGGGACGTCACGGAGTGGAGTCGCGTGTGGGCAGGACGTCGGGCGGGCAGCAGTCATCCGTGGCGATCAAGGAGCGGCTGGCGAGGATCCCGGTCATCGGCCCCACCTGGCGGGCCTATTCGCGCTACGGCGATCGATACGGCAATCGACTCGCCGCGGCGGTGACCTACTACGGGTTCCTGTCGCTGTTCCCGTTGATCACGCTCGCCGCGGCGGTGGTGGCCGCGGCACTCGACCCCTCCCAGGTCCGCCGGATGCAGAACAAGATCTCCGAGCAGATCCCCGGTATCGCCGACAAGTTGGACCTGGACGCGCTGGTGCGCAACGCGGGCGCGGTCGGGGTGATCGGCGGCGCGCTGCTGCTGGTGTCCGGGACGGGGTGGGTGGACGCGACGCGTTCCTCCATCCGGGCGATCTGGGACGTGGAGGAGGAGCCGGGCAACGTCGTCGTGCGCAAGATCGCCGACGTCGGCGTGCTGATCGGCCTGGGGCTCGCGTTGGCGCTGTCGGTCGGCGCGTCCACGTTCGCGACGGTGGTGATCCGGCACGTCTCCGACTCGATCGGGCTCGAACACCAGCCGGTCGGCCGGATCCTGCTGCAGATCGCCGCGTTCGCGGTCGCGGTCGGCGCGAGCGTGGTGTTGTTCCTGTACCTGCTCGTGGGGATGCCGCGACTGACCATGCACCGCTCGGTCGCGATCAAGGGCGCGTTGATCGGGGCGGTCGGCTTCGAGTTGCTGAAGCTGTTGGTGTCCTCGTACATCGCGGGGGTCGCGGGCAAGAGCGCCTACGGCGCGTTCGGGGTCCCGGTGGCACTGCTGCTGTGGATCTACTTCGTGACCCGCCTGCTCCTGTTCTGCGCGGCCTGGACGGCCAACGCCCAGGAGGCCGGGGAAGCCGCCGACAACATCGAGGCCGCCGCCGAAAAAGCCGCCGCGGAACCCCCATTGGACCTGTCCGCCTACGGCACCAGGCCCACCCACCCCATCCGCACCTACGCCCTGGCAATAGCCGGCACCGCCACCCTCGGCATCCTCCTGGAACGCTTCACCCGAAACCACCCATAACCGAGGACCACAACCCGACCACCGTTCAAAACCATCAACAAAAGCCGAGCACCTTCGCGAGACCAACCACCCCAGCCCGGCCGGCGTCCGAGACCATCAATAAAAGCCAAACGCCCCCACGAAGCCACGCACCCCAGCCCGGCCAGCGTTTGAGGCCATCGGCAAAAAGCCAAACAACCCCGCGAAGCCACCCACTTCAGCCCGGCCGGCGTTTGAGGCCATCCGTAAAAGCCAAGCACCCTCGCAAAGCCAACCACCGCAGCCCGGCCGGCGCCTGAGGCCGCCCCACCCCTACGGCAGGATGTCGTCCTCGAACCGCACGCCCGAACCCCCCTCGCGCCGCCGAAGGGCGAACAGCACGCCACCGCCCACCACAAGCGCCGCCGGCACCCCCAGCCCCGCCCACAACACCCAGTCGAACCCGTCGTCGTCCGAGGCGGACGAGGCCTTCGCGGTCTTGGCGTCGCCCGGCTTCCCGTCGGCCGCCTTCGTGCTCTTGTCGTTCTTGTCCCCCGGCGCCGACAACGGCTCCACCAGCATGCCGACCGGCTTCGCCTGGGCCATCGCGGCGAAGCCCCAGTCGAGCAGCTTCCCGGTGTCCTCGTACGTCTTGCCCTTGCCCTCGACGTGCATGATGCTCACGAGCAGCGTGTGCCCGCCCCGCTGCGCGCCGCCGACGAAGGTGTTCCCGGCGTTGGTGGTGTAGCCGTTCTTGACGCCGAGCATGCCCGGATACTGGCCCAGCATCGTATTGGTGTTCTGGATCTGGAACTTGGCCCCCGCGACACCGGGGAAGTCGGCGACCTTGGTGCTCGCGTACGAGCGGAAGTCGTTGTTCTTGAGCCCTTCGCGGGCGAACAGCGCGAGGTCGTACGCGCTGGAGACCTGCCCCGGCGCGTCGTAGCCGTCCGGCGAGACCACGTTGGTGTCGCCCGCCCGAAGCTGCTTGGCCCGCTCGTTCATCTGCCGCACGGTGGTGTCCACGCCACCGTTCATCGCGCACAGCACATGCACCGCGTCGTTGCCCGAGCGCAGGAACACCCCGCGCCACAGGTCCTCGACCTTGTAGGTCTCGTTCTCCTTTATCCCGACCAGGCTGCTGCCCTCGCCGAGGTTGCGCAGCTCGGCCGGCGCCACCTGGTGGGTGGTGTTGCGGTCGATCTTGGGCAGCACGGTGTCCGCGAACAACATCTTCAGCGTGCTGGCCGGCGGCAACTTCCAGTGCGGGTTCTTCGCCGCCAGGATTTTGCCGGTCTCCGCCTCGGCGACCACCCACGAGTAGCCCTCGACGGCGGGCGGCGGCGGGCTCCCGGGCGGCAGGTCGCTCTGTACCCCCGGTTGGGCCAAGCGCGCGCCACCCACATCCGACATCGACGCGGGGGGCTGCGGCTCCGGCGTTTCCGGCGCCGCCTGCGCCATCGAGGCGGAACCCAACACGAAAGCGATCGCCCCCGCGCACGCGACAGCCGGCTTGCGAGAAGCCCGGAACCAGTAAGACATGCGATGAGCGTACTGGCGGCCCCCGGCTGCGGTTCGGCGCCCGCGCCGCCGCATACTGAACCGGGACAAATTTGCTGAACTTTTGACCGGGAAACGGGTGCTTCACGTTGAGGATCGGCCGCGGTACATCCGCCTGTCTGGTGTTGTTCGGCGTCTGGAGCTGGATCCTGTGGCCGAACTTCCTCAGGAACATCTGGGCCGACGACCGCTCCTGGAACGACGGCCCGACCGCGTTCTTCCTGATCCACCTGGCCCTGACGATCGTCTCGTTCGCGGCGGGCAACGCGATCGGTTGGCTCGGGATCAAGGGGCTGCGCGCGACACGGACGTCGCGGACGTGACCGACGACCCCGCGGGCTGCCCCGCGCACCCGGTGCCGGCCGGGCCCGAGTTGTTCACCCGGGAGTTCATCGCCGACCCGTATCCGGCGTACGCGCATCTGCGCAAGCACGCCCCGGTGCACCGCACCACGCTGCCCAGCGGGGTGGAGGCGTGGCTGGTCACCCGATACGCCGACGCCCGGCAGGCGCTCGCCGACCAGCGGCTGAGCAAGGACCCGCGACGGTCGGAGGCGGCCTGGAAACAGGGCAAGGTCGGCGTGCCCGGCGAGCAGCGCTCGGGGGTGGGCGCGCATCTGCTCAACCTCGACCCGCCGGACCACACCCGGCTGCGCCGCCTGGTGTCCAAGGCGTTCACGCCGCGCCGCGCCGAGGAGTTCCGCCCACGCGTCCAGGCCCTGACGGACCGGCTGCTCGACGACTTCGCCCGGACCGGCGAGGCCGACCTGATCCACGACTTCGCGTTCCCGCTGCCGATCTACGCGATCTGCGACCTGCTCGGTGTGCCGGAGGAGGATCAGGCGGACTTCCGCACCTGGGCCGGGATGATGATCCGGCACGGCTCGGGGCCGCGCGGCGGGGTGGCCCGGGCGGTGCGGCACATGCGTACGTATCTCGCCGAGTTGATCCACCGCAAGCGCGCGACGCTCACCGACGCGGACGACGACCTGATCTCGGGGCTGATCCGGGCGAGCGACCACGGCGAACACCTGACCGAGGACGAGGCCGCGGCGATGGCCTTCATCCTGCTGTTCGCCGGTTTCGAGACCACGGTCAACCTGATCGGCAACGGGCTCCTGACGCTGCTCACGCACGACCGGGAACGGCTCGCGCTCCGGGCCGACCCCGAACTGCTCGCACCCACCGTCGAGGAACTGCTGCGCTACGACGGGCCGGTCGAGGTGGCCACGTGGCGGTTCAGCACCACCGAGTTGGAGATCGGCGGGACCCGGATCCCGGCGGGCGAGCCGGTGCTCGTGGTGCTCGCGGCGGCCGACCGCGACCCGCGCCGATTCCCCGCGCCCGACCTGCTCGATCCGGCCCGCGCGGACAATCAGCACCTGGCCTTCGGGCACGGCATCCACTACTGCATCGGCGCGCCGCTCGCCCGGCTCGAGGGCCAGATCGCGATCGGCACGCTGCTGCGTCGGCTACCCGATGTGCGGCTCGCGCTGCCGGCGGACGAACTGCGGTGGCGCGGCGGGCTGATCATGCGGGGCTTGCAGCGGCTGCCGGTGACGTTCGCCCCGGAGACGGACGGCCGCGAGGCGGGTGGGCCGGAGGGCGGTTGAGCCGGAGGGCGCTCGACCGGAAGGCGGTTCGCCCGCGGTCGATCGGGACGGACGTGGGTCGGCGGGGTGACGGATCGTCATCCATCGCCCCGCCGACCCGCCGGTCCCGAGCACCCTTCTCCCCGAATCGCCCCCGCCCCCGGTCTTCCCGCCCCCGGTCCCGCCCCGGTTCCACCCCTGGTCCCGCCCCCGGTCCCACCCCCGGGTCTTCCCCACCCGTTCCCCGCCTTCGAGGCCCCCTGCGCGCGTTCCCCCGCCTCACATCCCGTTGTTCACCACCCCTACGCCCCCCGGCGTTCCACCCCTCGGATCACCGCCACCCGTCCGCTCCGGCGTTACTTCCCCAAGACGCCTTCGCGGATCCGGACGATGCTCCCCACCCCCCGACCCCCGTCACGACCCGGGCTAGTCGTGTCCGGTCAGTGCCGCGAGATCGGCGGGCGTGGGCCGACGGCGCCGCGTGCCGCGGACCGGGTGAATGGTGAAGGTCATGCCCTGCTCCTGTTCCCCGAGGCGAACCCTTGCGGTTTCGCTCCCAACAGGGACTTGTCTACAGGGCGCCGTTCCCGGCACACAACGGGTCCTTGACACATTTGATCACTTGGAGTGAATTCCGACCATGGAAGGGTCAAAGAGGTTTGTTTCAGGCGTGGTTGTCGAACGGCGCCACGAGCGAACGCAACAGCCCGGCCAGCGCGGCCTGCTGATCGACCGTCAGGCCGGCCAGGATGGCCCGTTCGTGGTCCAGCAACTCGGCCATCGCCGCGTCGACCCGATCCCGGCCGTCGTCGGTCAGCCGGACCAGCACCCCCCGCCGGTCGTCGGGGTCGGGCAGGCGCAGCACCAGGCCCTTGGCCGCGAGGCGGTCGATACGATTCGTCATCGTCCCGGAGGTGACCAGCGTCTGGGTGAGCAGTTGGCCGGGCGAGAGCTGATACGGCGCGCCGTCGCGGCGCAGCGCGGAGAGCACGTCGAATTCCCACGGTTCGAGGTCGCGCGCGGAGAACGCGGTACGCCGGGCGCGGTCGAGATGCCGCGCCAGTCGGGTCACCCGGCTCAATACTTCGAGGGGTTCGACGTCGAGGTCGGGGCGCTCCCGCTTCCATGCCGCGACAAGCCGGTCGACCTCGTCTTTCATGAGGTCATTCTAGCGAATCGTTCGATGCCGAGCCTCTTGATGTCGAGATAAGAATCAGCAATATTCGCCACGTTCCGAGAGGATGCGGCCACCTTATGGCCGTACCGCACCCCGAAGGGCCGGAACCCTCGTCTCGGGTCGGGCGAAGTCGCCGTCCCGGCACGGTAATCCCTTGGCTGCCGGCCCCGGCCGGCCGGCAGGGTGGGGCGCATGGACCGCACCCGACGCGTCGCGAACGCGGCGCGCTCCCTGCACGGATTGGCCCTCGGCGACGCCTTCGGCGAGCAGTGGTTCGGCTACCGGGGGGCCGAGCTCACCGAGCGGCTGACCCGCCGCATCGCCCCGCAGGCCCGCCTCTGGTACTGGACCGACGACACCGCGATGGCGCTCTCGCTGCTGCGGATCCTGCACCTGTGCGACGTGGTGGACCAGGACGCGCTCGCGACGCACTTCGCCGCGTCGTACGAGGCCGATCCGTATCGCGGCTACGGCCCGTCGATGCACGGCGTGCTGCGCGCGATCCACGAGGGCGAGCCGTGGCGGGAGGTGACGCGCCGCCAGTTCGAGGGCCAGGGCTCGTGGGGCAACGGCGCGGCGATGCGGGTCGCGCCGCTGGGGGCGTGGTTCGCCGACGACGGGCTCGCGGTGGTGGCGGCCGAGGCGGAGCGGTCCGCCGAGACCACGCACGCGCATCCGGAGGCGGTGGCGGGAGCGGTCGCGGTGGCGATCGCGGCGGCGCTGGCGACTCGGGGGCGGGGCGAAGCGGCCCCGGATCCGGCGGAGTTCCTGGCCGAGGTGGCCGGGCACACCCCGGAGAGCGACGTGGCGGCGGGCCTGCGGGCGGCCTCCCGACTGCCCGCCCACTCCTCGGTCCGGCACGCGACGGGCGTACTCGGCAACGGCTCGCGGATCAGCGCCCCCGACACGGTCCCCTTCGCCCTGTGGACCGCCGCCCACCACCCGGACTCCCTCCCGGAGGCCCTGTGGCACACCGCGACCGGCATGGGCGACGTCGACACCACCTGCGCGATCACCGCGGGCGTCGTCGCCTCCCGCACCACCCTGTCCGACATCCCGAAACCCTGGCTGACCGCCCGCGAACCGATCCCCACCTGGGTCGACACCGGCGGAACGCCGGCGCCGCCCCGGTCCTGACCGGACTCGGGAATCGAGCGCCCGACCACGCCGCATACTCCCGGCGGGTCCTCCGGCCCGGCCCCTTCGACGAGCGGTGACCGTGGGTCGGCCGCCGGGTCGTTCGGTTGTCCATGCCCTCGATCGCCGCGACCGGTGTCGGTCGGCGATTCCGGTGGTTCGACCGGATTCGCCCCGGCCGACCGGATCCCGCCCCCCGGGCGGGCGCGGCGTGGGATCCGTCAGCGGGCCAGGTCCGGGCGGTACGAGCCCACCACCCAGGCGCGAGTGGCGACGCCCACCCGGTTGAGGGTGTTGATCGCGGCGATCGACCAGACGATCCGGCCCATCTCCACGTCGTCGAAGTACTTCGCCGCCTCGTCCCAGACCGGTGTCGGCACGTGGCCCTCGGTGAGCAGCGTGACCGCCTCGGTCAGCGCCAGCACCGCGCGCTCCCGGGCGGTGAAGAACGGCGTCTCGCGCCAGACCGGGATCGCGTGCATACGCTGCTCGGTCTCGCCGAGTTCGCGGGCGTCCTTGGTGTGCATGTCCACGCAGTAGGCGCAGCCGTTGATCTGCGACGCGCGGATCTTGATCAGCTCCGCGACGATCGGGTCCAGACCCTCGGCCGCCACCGTGCTCAGCGCGATGGCGGCCTTGTACGCGGCGCCGTGCAGGGACTCGACGGGCAGTCGGGCCGGCTCGCCGGCGACGGGGGTTTCCGCGGTCACTTCCTGAATGCTCATGATCATGACCCTACGTGCGGACCGGACCGCGACTAAGGTCCAATCCCATGCGAAGTTCCCGGGCCATCGGCGATGTGGATCTGTACCTGGAACCCGGCCCCGTGCGCGGCCGGCGGATCGGATTGGAGCGTGCGCTGCGCGCGGCGATCGTGGACGGCCGGCTCGCCCCCGGCACCCGGCTGCCCTCCTCGCGCACCCTGGCCGTGGACCTCGCGATGGCCCGCAACACGGTCGCCGAGGCGTACGCCCAACTCGTCGCCGAGGGTTATCTGATCGCCCGTCGCGGCGCCGGCACCCTGGTCGCCGAACGCCCGGCCGACCCGGTGCCGGTACCGGTGTACGCGCGTGCCTCGGCCCCGCGCTTCGACCTGCGGCCCGGACGCCCGGACCTGTCCGCGTTCCCCCGGGCCCGCTGGGCCGCGGCCCAGCGGCGCGCGCTGGCCGCCGCCGGGCCCGACGCGTTCTGGCCGTCGGTCGACCCGCGCGGCCGGATCGAACTGCGCGAGCGCCTGGCCGACTACCTCGGCCGGGTCCGGGGGGTGCGCACCCGGCCGGATCGCATCGTGGTGTGCGCGGGCTACGCGCAGGGCCTGTTCCTGCTCGGCCACGCGCTGGCCGCCCGCGGTGCGCGCCGGATCGCCATGGAGGACCCGGGGCTGCCGTTCCTGCGCGAGATCGTGGCCCGCACCGGCGTCGAGGTCGCCTCCGTCGCGGTGGACGGGCAGGGCGCCCGGATCGACACCGCCGGCGACGCGGACGCGATCGTGCTGACCCCGGCCAACCAGTCCCCGATGGGCGTGCCGCTGCACCCGGATCGGCGCGCGGCGGCGCTGCGCTGGGCCGCGGAGACCGGTGGCGTGGTGATCGAGGACGACTACGACGGCGAGTTCCGCTACGACCGGCACCCGGTCGGCGCGCTCCAGGGCCTGGGCGCCGAACACGTGGTGTACGCGGGCACCGCGAGCAAGATGCTCTCGCCGGGCCTGCGGCTCGGCTGGCTGGTGGTGCCGCCGTACCTGCTCGACGACCTGCTCGCGGTCCGCGATCGGCCCGAGTTGACGGTGGGCACGCTGGACCAGCTCACCCTGGCCGAGTTCATCGCCGCCGGCGACCTGGACCGCCACGTCCGCCGCGCCCGCCTGGCCTACCGCGACCGCCGCGACCGGCTCGTCGCGGAGCTGGCCCGGCGGGTGCCGGCCGTACGGGTGTGCGGCATCGCCGCAGGCCTGCAGGTGCGGCTCGAACTGCCCGCGGGCGGACCGGGCGAGGAGGAGACGCGCACGCTGCTGGCCCGGCGCGGTGTGGCGGTGCATCGCCTGGGCTGGTACCACCTGCCCCCGTACGCCGAGCACCCGCCGGGTCTGGTCGTCGGCTACGCGGCCCCCTCCGCGGCGGCCTTCGCCGGCACGCTGGAGGCCCTGGTCGCCGCGCTGGCCGAGTTGTTCGGGCCGAGGACCGCGCCCGGGCGCGCCCGGCTCCCCGAACACACCGGCGGCGGGCCGTTCGGCCCGCCGCCGGTCGATTCCGCGTGAGGCCGGCGCCGGGAAGGCACCGGCTCCGACTCAGATCAGGCCCAGCTCGCGCACCGCGTCGCGCTCCTCGGCCAGCTCCTGCACCGAGGCGTCGATCCGCGCCCGGGAGAACTCGTTGACGTCCAGGCCCTGGACGATCTCCCACGCGCCGTCCTTGCAGACGACCGGGAAGGACGAGATCAGGCCCTCGGGCACCCCGTAGGAGCCGTCCGAGACGACACCCATCGAGGTCCAGTCGCCGTCGGCGGTGCCGTTGACCCAGGTGTGCACGTGGTCGATCGCCGCGTTGGCCGCGGACGCCGCCGAGGACGCGCCGCGCGCCTCGATGATCGCCGCGCCGCGCTTGGCGACGGTGGGGATGAAGGTGTCGGCGAGCCAGGTGCGGTCGTCGACCACGTCGGCGGCGTTCTTGCCGGCGATCCGCGCGTGGAAGATGTCCGGGTACTGGGTGGCCGAGTGGTTGCCCCAGATGGTCAGCTTCGCGATGTCGGTGACCGCGACGCCGGCCTTCTTCGCGAGCTGGGTCAGCGCGCGGTTGTGGTCCAGGCGGGTCATCGCGGTGAAGCGCTCGGCCGGTACGTCGGGCGCGTGCCGCTGCGCGATCAGCGCGTTGGTGTTGGCCGGGTTGCCGACGACGAGCACCTTGATGTCGTCGGCCGCGCCGGCGTTGATCGCCTCGCCCTGCGGCTTGAAGATGCCGCCGTTGGCGGCCAGCAGGTCGCCGCGCTCCATGCCCTTGGTGCGCGGGCGGGCGCCGACGAGCAGTGCCACGTTGGCGCCGGCGAAACCGTCGGTCGGGTTGTCGAAGATGTCGATCCCGGCGAGCAGCGGGAACGCGCAGTCGTCGAGCTCCATCGCGGTGCCCTCGGCGGCCTTGACCGCCTGGGGAATCTCCAGCAGGCGCAGGCGGACCGGGGTGTCGGGGCCGAGCAGGTGACCGGAGGCGATGCGGAACAGCAGCGCGTAGCCGATCTGACCGGCCGCGCCCGTGACGGTGACGTTGACGGGGGTACGGGACATTGCGCGCGGGTCTCCTCTGCTGCGGCGGGATCCGACGCCGATGGCAGTCCGCCGGTAGCTCGGCATCGAGATACTTTTCGCGGCCACACTACCCCCGCCTCCGGGGCGGCTCGGCCACCCACCGGTGTGAGGTTCGCCCCGGCCGCGCGTCGGGGCGAACACCCCCCGCCGGGGTACGTCGGGTTCGCCGGTTTCCGTTTCGGCGGAACCGGCCGGTAGGTTCGTGACGGATCGAAGTCGTACGGCCTCGGAGGGTGATCCCGATGTGCATGTCACCACACCGCGTCGCGTCGATCCCGGCGGAGGTGCCGGCGTCGGTGCCGGGACCCGTGCCCGCGCCCGTGCCGATCGCGCCCGCGATCGAGGGCGCGTCGGTCGACCCGATCGACGCGGTGGTGCTCGGCTGGGTCGACAACGCGGGCATCACCCGGGTCAAGACCGTCCCGTACTCCCGCCTGGACGCGGTCGCCGTGCACGGCGTGGGCTTCTCCCCCGTGTTCGACGTGTTCCTCGCCGACGACTCGATCACCGCGGGCAACCTGGTCGGCGGTCCGACGGGCGATCTGCGCCTGGTCCCCGACCTGACGGCGCTGCGGCCGCTGGCCGCGCAACCGGGCTGGGCCTGGGCGCCCGGCGACCGCTACACCCAGGACGGCGTGCCCTACGCGGGTTGCCAGCGCACCTTCGCCCGGCGGATGGCCGCCCGCGCCGGGCTGCGCGGGTTGTCGCTGCGGATGGGCTTCGAGGTCGAGTGGGTCACCGGCACCGAGGACGCGGCCGGCCGCTTCCTGCCCGCCTTCCACAAGGCCGCGTACGGGATGACCCGGGTGGTGCGGGTGTCCGCCCAACTGCGCGAGCTGATCCGCGCGCTCGCCGCGCAGGAGGTGCGCGTGTTGCAGGTGCATCCGGAATACGCGGCGGGTCAGCTGGAGGTGTCCGTCGCCCCGGAGGACCCGATCGGCGCGGCGGACACCACGGTCCTGGTGCGCGAGACGATCCGGGCGGTGGCCGCCCGGCACGGGCACGCGGTCAGCTTCGCCCCGTGCGTGGTGCCCGGCGAGGTGGGCAACGGCGCGCACCTGCACTTCTCGCCGTGGCGCGACGGGACGAACCTGTGCCACGGGGGCGAGGGGCCGCAGGGGCTGACCCGCGAGGGCGAGGCGTTCCTGGCCGGGGTGCTGCGCGAGTTGCCCGCGCTCCTGGCGATCGGCGCGCCCGGCGCGGCCAGTCATCTGCGTCTGGTCCCGGCGCAGTGGGCGGGGGTGTACCGCTGCTGGGGCCTGGAGAACCGCGAGGCCGCGATGCGGCTGGTCACCGGGATGGCGGGCGAGCGGCAGCACACCGCGAACGCCGAACTCAAGTGTTTCGACGCGACCGCCAATCCGTATCTGGTGGTCGGCACGGTGATCGCGGCCGGCCTGGCCGGGATCGAGGACGGACTGCGGCTGCCGGTGGAGGTGCCGAGCGACCCCTCGACCGCCGGCGACGTACCGCGCCTGCCCGGCTCCCCGGCGGCGGCGCTGGCCGCCCTGGAGGCGAGCCCGGTGCTGCGCGAGGCGCTGGGCGAGACCCTGTTCGACGCGATCACCGCGGTCCGCCGGGCCGAGATCACCCGCTCGGCCGGGATGACCCCGAACGAGATCGCCACCGAAGCGCGCCGGTTGTACTAGCCGCACGCGTCCTCTCGCGGCGGGACGCCCGACCCGGCGCGCCGGGTCGGGCGCGCCGGACGGGCCCCGGCTAACGGCCGGTGCGCTTGGGCACCCACGGCAGGTCGACCAGCGGTTCGGGGATGCTCAACCCCAGGAGCAGGACCGCGCCGCCGAAGAACAGCAGGATAACCACGTCGGTGAACCGGCTGCGGACCGCCAGCACCCCCACGTCGGACACGAACACCCGCAACAGCGCGGCGACCAGGAAGGTCCCGGCGATCATCATCGCGGCGGGACGGTAGCCGCTCAGCGCCGCGGTCAGCAGCGCGGCGAGCAGGCAGCCGAAGACCACCGTCGCGGGCCACTCGCGCAACCGCCCGGGGCCGGTCGGCGAGCCGGCGCCCTCGGGCGGGAAGGTGCCCGGATCCCTCCTCCTGCCGTCCCTGCGTCGCCCCCGAGTCGTTGCCACCACGTCCACCTCTCATCGACAGGGCGAGCGATGCCGCGACGGGCCCGGAGCGGTCCGGCCCCGGGCCCGTCGCGACCGGGTCACAGACCGGTGACCTGCCGCTCGGCGGCCTCGACGACGTTGGTGAGCAACATCGCGCGGGTCATCGGACCCACCCCGCCGGGCATCGGGGCCACCCACGCGGCCTTCTCGTACGCCTCCGGGTGCACGTCGCCGACCAGGCCGTGCTCGGTGCGGGTGATGCCCACGTCGAGCAGCACCGCGCCGGGCTTGACCATGTCCGCGCTGATCAGCCCGGGCACCCCGGCGGCGGCGATCACGATGTCGGCCTGGAGCACGTGGAACGGCAGCTCCTTGGTGCCGGTGTGGCACAGGGTCACCGTGGCGTTCTCGGTCCGGCGGGTGAGCAGCAGGCCGATCGGGCGACCGACGGTGACCCCTCGGCCGATCACGCACACCTCGGCGCCGTTGATCTCGATGTCGTGCCGGCGCAGCAGTTCCACGATGCCGCGCGGCGTGCACGGCAGCGGCGCCTCCTGGCCGAGCACCAGCCGGCCGAGGTTGGTCGGGTGCAGGCCGTCGGCGTCCTTGTCCGGGTCCATCAGCTCCAGGACCCGGTTGGCGTCCAGGTGCCGGGGAAGCGGCAGTTGCACGATGTAGCCGGTACAGGCGGGGTCCGCGTTGAGCTCGCGGACCACGTCCTCGACCTGCTCCTGCGTCGCGTCGGCGGGCAGGTTGCGCTGGATGCTCGCGATGCCGACCTGGGCGCAGTCGCGGTGCTTGCCGCGCACGTACGAGTGGCTGCCGGGGTCGTCGCCCACGAGCACGGTGCCCAGACCCGGCGTGATGCCGCGGGCCTTCAGGGCCTCGGCCCGTACGGCCAGTTCGGCTTTGATGGCGGCGGCGGTGGCCTTGCCGTCGAGGATCTGCGCCTTCAAGTTGTCTCTCCTGGTCCACGGTTCCGGGCCGGTCGTTGCGATTGTCCCGTATCCGGGCCGGCCGTGCGGCGGACCCCGTACAGCAACCGCGCCGGCGGGGCCAGGATGCGCTGCCGGACGAACGCGGGCAGGTGCCGGGCCGCCACCGGTTCGTTCGCGCGGGTGATCACCCGACCGAGTCGCCTGAGGTGTTGCCGCAGTACCGGATACCCCCACAGGTCCGGGAGTTCGGGCAGGGTCGGGGGACGGCGCTCCTCGGCGGCCGAGGCCAGTTCCTCGACGTAGGCGTCGAGTCGGGCCAGGTCGTCCTCGGGGATCGGCTCGGGCGGATCCGTGCGGTAGGTCTCGGGCGCGGTCATCAGCCGGTAGCCCAGCCGCTGGGCGGTGACGATGGCGGGCCACAGGCGTTCCGCGTCCAGGTGCCGGCCGGTGATCTCGCCGAGCGCGGACTCGTACACGCTCCACAGGTCGATCAGCTCGCGGCGGGCCGCCCGGCGGGTGCCGCCCCAGGCCCGATCGTCGACGATCTGCCCGGTGACGGTGGCGCGCAGCAACATCGCCTCGGCGCGGATGGCCCGGCCCAGCTGCCGGGGCAGCCGGGTGGCCGAGGCGCGCGGCCACAACACCAGGCTCGCGACCAGGCCGACCGCCAGGCCGAGCACGGTGTCGATCATCCGGGTGGCGGCCAGGTCGCCCACATGCGCGCCGGGGCTGCCGGCGGCGGCCAGGAACAGGCCGACGGGTGTCACGCAGGCCGCGCCCACGGCGAGGTTGCGGGCGATCACCGTCTGGGTGGCGCCGAACAGCAGCGCGACGACGATCACCACCATCCACCGGTCGGGCCGCAGGTCGTGGAAGAACAGCGCGATCACCGCGACGCCGAGCAGGGTGCCGATCGCCCGTTGCAGCACCCGGCCGAAGTCGAGCACGACATTGCCGCCCTGGAGCGCGGCACCGGCGGCGATGGCCACCCACACGGGGTGCACCACCGGCAGCAGCACGGCGGCGAGCGCGGCCGAGCCGACACCGAGGCCGGTGCGCAGGGCGGTCGGCGGCACCAGCGAGGACCGGTCGAACGCGGCGCGCAACCGCTCGCCGGCGCTGGGCCGCCGACCGGGGATGATCTCGCCCTCCTTGACCGCGGGTTGCCCCGCCGCCGCGGCGGCGGCCCGCAGCGCGGTGCGCAGGGTGCGTTCGGCGGCGGTCTCGGTGTCGGCGAGCACCGCGGGCAGCACCGGGACGAGGGTGGGCCGCCCGACGGCGCCGGCCAGCGCGCGCACGGTCTCGATGATCTCCGCCGGCAGCGGCCGGTCCCGCTCGACGGCGAGCAGTTGCGCGGCCTGGAACAGGTCGAGCGCGCGCCGGCACAACACCCGCAGCCGGCGGGCCTCACCGGTGCGCCGGTTGCGCCGGGTGTCGGCGCGCAGCACGGTCACCCACGCGCTGTGCACGGTCTCGGAGGCGCGGTGCCGGGCGGCGTCGCTCGGCTGGTCGCCGATCGCGGCGAAGAAGTCGGCCAGCGCCTCGAAGCAGGCGGCGAGCGCCAGGTGCTCGGGGTGGCGCGGGCGCACCAGCCAGCCGGACATCGACACCAGCCACGCCCCGGCGGCGCCCGCGAGCACGAGGGCGCCGCGTTCGAGCACCCGGTCCGGCTGGTGCGGCAGGAACGCGCCCATCGCGCAGACCAGGGTGAACATGTACCCGCCGGGACGGTCCACCTGGAGCGCGCCGCACAGGAAGGTGGCGACGCCGGCCACCAGGGTGATCACCGGGACGTACAGCAGCGGGGTGCCGGCCGCGAGCGAGCCCAGCATCAGCGACACGGCCAGGCCCAGGCCGACCAGGGCGAGGGTGATGCCGCGGCGCGCGTAGGGCTCCTTGGCCGCGTACAGGACGGCGTAGCCGCCGAGCGCGGCGAAGGTGGCGTCGCCGAGGCCGAGCGTGGCGGTGACGATCGCGAAGGGGATGCCGACGCCGAGCGCGGCGCGGATCCCGGCGGCCCAGGTGAAGCCTTTCCCGGTGAGCGTGACCAGCGGCCTGATCTGGTTCTGCGGACCCAACTCCGGCGGATGCACCGCCGGGAACGGAGGCAACGTCGGCGGCCCGTTCGGGTCTGCCGAGGGCCCGGGCGGCAACGCGAGGGGGGCACGTTCCGGATGGGGTCCCGGGGTCGCCTGATCCTGCATGCTCCCATGCAACGCACGTTTCGCCGGGAATGCCAAGTCCCGCTCGGATGATCCCGGTCACCGGACCGGGCGCAAACCTACCGGGCGCCAACCGTGGCGGTGTAAGGTGCCGCCTCCAATGGACTCTCGGGTCGTGGGGGCGACGCCGGGCTCGAACGCGGCGCTCGCGCGTCGACATGCCCGGGGGTCACCGGCGTCGCGCACGGTGTGCGCGCGTTCTCAGGGGAGAGTTCCAGATGTCCCAACCTCCGGGTCCGTACGGCCCGCCGCCCGGTTACGGCGCCGAGGGTCAAGGCGCGGGCTACGGCCAACAGCCCGGCTACGGCCAACCGGCCTACGGTCAACCCGCCTACGGGCAGCCCGGCTACGGCCAGCCCGATTACGGTCAGCAGGCCGGCTACGCCCAGCCGTACGGTTACGGACCGCCGCAGAATCTCGGCGACTACTGCGCGAGCTGGGGACGGCGCCTGGGTGGGATGCTCCTGGACGGGCTCGTCATGCTGCCGGTGCTGATCCCCTACTACATCGGGTTCGGGATGTACGTGAGCAAGACCGAGACCACCAGCAACCTCGACGGCAGCGAGACGACCACCTACGACGGTGGGTCCGGTCCGATCGTGCTGATGATCGTCGGCGGTGTGCTCTCGTTCGCGTTCGGTCTCTGGCAGCTCTACCGCCAGGGCAAGACCGGTCAGACGATCGGCAAGAAGGCGGTCGGGATCAAGGTCTTGCGCGAGCGGGACGGCATGCCGACCGGCTTCGGGATGGCCTTCGTCCGCGGCATCGCGCACTTCCTCGACACGATCGCGTGTTTCCTCGGCTGGTTGTGGCCGCTGTGGGACGACAAGAAGCAGACGTTCGCCGACAAGGTCTGCTCGACGGTCGTGGTCAAGGTCTGAGCACCACCACCGACGCGCGCGAGGCGCGGCCCCGTTCGGGGTCGCGCCTCGCGTGTGTCCGGGGCCGGATCGGTGCGGCCGGATCGGCGGTCCGGGATCGGTGGATCCGGATCAGTGGAAGAAGTGCCGGGTCCCGGTGAAGTACATGGTGATGCCGGCCGCGCGCGCGGCCTCGACCACCTGCTCGTCGCGGACCGAGCCGCCCGGCTGCACGACGGCCTTGACGCCGCCCTCGATCAGCACCTCCAGGCCGTCGGGGAACGGGAAGAACGCGTCGGACGCGCCCACCGAACCCGCCGCCCGCTCGCCGGCGCGCTGCACCGCCAGCCGGGCCGAGTCGACCCGGTTGACCTGGCCCATGCCCACCCCGACGGTCGCACCGCCGGTCGCGAGCAGGATCGCGTTGGACTTGACCGCGCGTACCGCCCGCCAGGCGAACACCAGGTCGCGCAGCGTCTCGGCGTCGGCCGGCTCGCCGGTGGCCAGCGTCCAGGCCGCCGCGTCGTCGCCCGGTGCCTGGTAGCGGTCGGCGTTCTGCAGCAGCAGCCCGCCGTCGATCTGGCGGAACTCGACCGGCGTGGCGGGCGCCTCGGGCGCGCGCAGCACCCGGATGTTCTTCTTCCGGGCCAGCACCTCGACCGCGCCGTCCTCGTAGCCCGGCGCCACGATGACCTCGGTGAAGATCTCCGCGACCTGCTCGGCCATCGCGACGCTCACCGGGCGGTTGACCGCGATCACGCCGCCGTAGGCGGACACCGGGTCGCTCGCGTGCGCCCGCAGGTGCGCCTCTGCGACGGTCTCGCCGATCGCGATGCCGCACGGGTTGGCGTGCTTGATGATCGCCACGCACGGCTGCTCGTGGTCGTAGGCGGCGCGGCGGGCCGCGTCGGTGTCCTGGTAGTTGTTGTAGGACATCTCCTTGCCGTGCAGCTGCTCGGCACCGGCCAGACCGCCGGTGCCGTCCACGTAGAGCGCGGCGGCCTGGTGCGGGTTCTCGCCGTAGCGGAGCACGTTCTCGCGGCGCCGCACCGAGCCGAGGAAGGTCGGGAAGCCCTCGTCGTCGGCCGGGGCGTAGCTGCTCGAGAACCAGGACGCGACCGCGACGTCGTACGCGGCGGTGTGGCCGAACGCCTCGCCCGCGAGCCGCTTGCGCTGCGCGAGGTCGAAGCCGCCGGCCTCGATCGCGGCGAGCACGTCGGCGTAGCGGTCCGGGCTGGTCACCACGGCCACGGACGGGTGGTTCTTGGCCGCGGCACGCACCATCGAGGGCCCGCCGATGTCGATCTGCTCGACACACTCGTCCGGCGTGGCGCCCGACTCGACGGTCGCGGTGAACGGGTACAGGTTGACCACGACCAGGTCGAACGGCCGGATCTCCAGCTCGTCGAGCTGCGCGCGGTGCGACTCCAGGCGCAGGTCGGCCAGGATGCCGGCGTGGACGCGCGGGTGCAGCGTCTTGACCCGGCCGTCCAGGCACTCGGGGAAGCCGGTCAGCTCCTCGACCCTGGTCACGGGCACGCCCGCGGCGGCGATCCGGCCGGCGGTGGAGCCGGTGGAGACCAGTTCGACCCCGGCGGCGTGCAGGCCGCGGGCCAGCTCCTCCAGACCGGTCTTGTCGTACACGCTGATCAGCGCGCGACGGATCGGGCGCAGCCCGTCCTGGTCGGCGGGGGTGGGGGTGGGGGCGGCGGAAGTCATGCGGGGATCCGGACCTTTCTTCCTTCGATGCGGTAGCCCTCGCGGGCCAGCCGGCCCACGACCTCGACGAGCAGGGTGCGCTCGACAGTCTTGATGCGCTCGTGCAACGCCTCGCCGCCGTCGGCGTGATCGCCGTCCTCGACCGCGACGACGCCCTGAGCGATGATCGGCCCGGTGTCCACGCCGGCGTCCACGAGGTGCACCGTGCAGCCGGTCACCTTGGCGCCGTACGCGAGCGCGTCCCGGACGCCGTGCGCGCCGGGGAACGAGGGCAGCAGTGCGGGGTGGGTGTTGACGGTGCGTCCCTCGAAGCGGGCCAGAAAACGCGGGCCCAGGATCTTCATGAAGCCTGCCGAGACCACCAGGTCGGGCTCGTGCGCGGCGACCGCGGCGGCGAGCGCCGCGTCCCAGTCGGCCCGGGTGGGGTGGTCGGCCACCCGCTCGACGAAGGTGGGTACACCGGCGCGTTCGGCGCGGGTCGGCCCCGCGATGCCGTCACGGTCGGCGCCCACGGCCACCACGCGCGCGCCGTACGCGGGATCCGCGCACGCGTCGAGCAGGGCCTGCAGGTTCGTGCCGGAACCGGAGACGAGGACGACGAGCCGGGCCGGCCCGGGGGTGCGCGGGGCGTGAACGGCCACTGCTTTCAGGCTCTTTCCGGAAGGGAAGGGCGGGAGGGGCACCCAAGGGATTCGCGCTCTCGCCGGGATCTCGCACGGGTCCGGCGGGCGTTCCCCGACGGGAGGCGGGAACACGGAGCGGCGCCCGTACGTCGGCAACGATAGCGTCAGGGGGTAGGCAGTACCGAACCGGCGGGGTGGGATGCCATCGGCGGTGCCGGCGTGATCCGGTCGACGGGCCCACGGGCCGCGGTCGACGGGGGCCTCGGGGCCCCGCGAACGCCGCCGCCCGGCTACGGTGCACCCCGCACACGTACGATCCTGGGAAGGGAATCCCGCGATCCGGCACGACGAGGGCAGGCAGAGGATGAGTACCGGCAACGAGACCGACGAGCGGGATCCCTACGCCCCGCCGCCGGAGGGTACGCCCGACCGCCCGCCGGCCGCCCCGTGGAACGTGCCCGGCAACGGGCGAGGGGACGGCAACGGAGGCAACCGACAGGGCCGCGAGGACCGGCCGCAGCGGGCACCGCGCGAGCCGCGCGAGCAGCCCGACCCGAAGGACGTCCGGGTCCGCAACGCGCGCCTGGCGCTGTGGGCGGGGGTGTGGGCGGTGTTCTTCGCCCTGTTCTTCCCGTCCGACCTGGGCCTGGTGCTCGGCGTGGTGCTGGGTGTGGTCGCCCTGGCACTCGGCATTCGCACCGTCCGCAGCACCACCCCGGCCACCGCCGGGCCGCGGATCGAGGAGGGCCCGGGCGGCACCGCCCGACACCCGGGACACGCGCCCGGCGGCCCGGCCCACCGGCCGCGCGTACGCCGGCCGGCCCGCGCCCGCTCGGGCGCCGCGCTCGCGGGTGTGGTCACCGGCGCGATCGCGGTGGTCTACGTGCTGGGCGTGTGGACCTTCGAGGCGGTCAACAAGGACTACTACGACTGCATGGACAGCGCGCTCACCAAGACGGGCGAGCAGCGCTGCCTGGACAAGCTGCCGGACCGGTACCACTGGGTCGTGGACGGCACGTTCTAGGGCTCCTGCCGGATCCGGGGCCCGGAATCTCGGGCCCCGGGGTTTCGGGGCTCCGTGTTCCGGGGCTCCGTGTTCCGGGGCTCCGCGGATCCGAGGAGCGGGCGCGGTCCCGCGTCGGTCGGGTCGGAATGGAACGAGGCGAGGGCCGTCTCCGCTGCGGCGGGGGCGGCCTTCGGGGTCTCCGGGCTCTTGGGGCTCTTGGGGCTCTTGGGGCTCTTTAGGGTCGTCGCGTCGTCCGGGGTCGTCGAGCCGGGCGGGTCGGCCGGGCTTGTCGGGTGCTCCCGGCCGCGCCACCAGGTGGCGGCCAGGGCGGCGGGGGCGGCGACCAGGGCGATCTCGACGGTGAGCGCGGCGGCGGTGCGCCACACGTTCGGGCCCAGGTCGGCGAGGTTGGCCAGGCCGGCGGTGCCGGTGGCCAGCCGGGTCGAGGCGAGGGCGAGCAGGCCGACGCCCACACCGGCGCCGACCGCGTGCGCGGTGACCGGGAGCCAGGACCGGGGCGGCTCGGCACGGGCCGCGAAGCAGCCCGCCACGACACCCGCGAGCACCGGCAGCACCGCGGGCGCCCACGCGGTGGAGGGCACCGTCGCGGGGCCCGGCAGGGCGGCGAGCAGCGGCAGCGTGGGCAGCGTGCCGAACGTGCTGCCGGTGGGCGCGATGGTGGTGGCCGCGCCCAGCGCGAAGCCGGTGCCGGCCGCGTAGCACACCGCCCAGACGATCGCGTTGGGCACGAGGGCGGCGCACAGGACGGCCAGGGCCGCGAAGCCGACCGCGTCGTTCGTGGTGAGCTTCAGGGCCAGGCGGACCTGCCCCGTATGGGCGAACAGGCAGACCAGGACCAGCAGTGCCCCGCCCGCCGCGAGCACCGCGGCCGAGGCCAGACCCGCGCGAACCGCGGGCACCCGGACCAGGATCGGGCCGAACGCCCCCAGCACGCCCGCGGCCAGGACACCGAGCCCGGCGACCGCGACGGTGTCCGCGACCGGCCGCACGCTCGCGGTGCCGACGCCGGCGGCCACCGCGTACATCAGGCCCGTGTAGACCGGCACCTGCGCCGCGAGCACGAGCACGGTCCCGGCCACGCCGTCGGCGAGCCGTCGGCCCATCCGGCACAGCAGCCAGATCAGCGGGACGGTCAGACCGAGCGGGGCGAGTTGCAGCGGCACCACCGTCACGATCGGCGCGACGGAGCCGGTGGCGACGTGGCTGGTCTCCACGACCTCGAAGCCGACGTGATGCGCGGCGAGCCAGATCCCGCCGACCACGCGCAGCAGCGCCCTGGGGTGGTCGAAGCTGCCCGAGCCGGCGCCGCAGGTGGCCACGATCAGCACCAGCAGCGCGACCGTGCCGAGTCCGGCCGCGGCCACCAGCAGCGCGGACACCACGCCTCGGGCGAGCGCCTGGGCGATCCGGGCGGTGTCGGGACGGTGTGCGGCGAGGGCGGTCAGGGTCGCCGCGCCGGGCAGTGTGGACCACACGAGCGGCGTCGAACCCGCGGGCACCGGTGGGCCCCACCGGCGGTCGGGCGGCGGTGGGGGTTCGGAGGCGGTGGGGGTGTCGACCGGGGCGGGCGCGGGGAGGGCGTCCGGGAGGTGGTCGGGCCTGGGGGGAACGACGGGGGGTGGGGTGTCGGGGCGCGGGGGCGGGGGCGGGGGTTCGTCCGCCGTTCCCGGCGTCGCCGGGGGTTGCCGCGGCGTCTGCTCCGGCGCGTCGTGGGTGTGTACCGCGTCGGCCGCCCGGGCCGGCTCCGCCGTCTCGTCGAGCGGGGTGGGGGGCGTGCTCGACGGGGCGGGTGGCTGCTCGAGGGGCCCGGAGCGGGGCGCGAGCAGGCTCTCCACGCCGGCCCACGGGCCGGCTCGGACCACCGCCCAGGGCGCCGCCGAGCCGTGCTCGGTTTCCGGCATTTCGGTCACGGTCCCCATGCTGCCCGCGCGACTCCGATCCGGACCGCATATGCCTGCCGAGCGGGGCAAGACACCCCATTTGCTCGATCGCAAGCATTTAATATGCATTTTCGGTCGACCCTCGGGTACCTCAGCCCCTCATGGGCATCGACGACGAGCACACGGTCCCGCGCGCGAGCGCCCCGGGGTTCGACGCCCTGCTCGCGGCGACCGCCCCCGACATCGCGCGCTACACGTTCCTGTTGACCGCGAGCCCGACCCGGGCCGCGCACGTGACCCGGCACACCTTCGCCCGGGTCTGGCGCGACCTGCCGGACGCGGCGGACACCCCGGCCGACGCCGCCTACGTACGCACCCTCGCCGGCGATCTCGCGCTCGGCCGCCGGTTCCTGGTCCGCCGGGCGCTGTGGCGGCTCGTACCGCACCCCGACCTCACCGCGCGGGTGGTCCCGCACGCCGACGACGACACGCGGCGCGACCAGGACATCGCGCTCCTGCGCGCGCTCCAGCGGGTGCCCGCGCACCGGCGCCGGGTCTTCGTCCTGCGGCACCTGTTCGGGTTGTCCCCGGAGCAGGTGGCGGCCGAGACCGAGGCGACCACCGAGGTGACCCGGATCCGGCTGATGCACGCCCACGAGGACCTCGCCGACCGGGTCCCGGCGATCACCGGCCCGTCCCCGAACTGCGCCGAGGCGCACGCGTTCCTGAGCACGCTCACCCGCGACCTGGCCGCCCGCCACGCGCCGCACGTCCCCCGCGCGCACACCGCGCGCGTGGGCAGCCGGGCCCGCACCGCGACGCTGGTCACCGTGGTGGTCGCGGCGATCCTGGCGCTCTTCGTGGCCGCGTTGCCCCGGCTGCTCACCCCGGGTACCTCCCGCGACCCGCGCGCGGGCGACCGGGTGCAGCCGCTTATCGGCCCCGAGGTGGCCCGCCGGGTTCCGCCGGTGCCCGCGGCCACGATGCCGGACGAGACCCCGCCGGCCCCGGCCGCGGCCCCGCCCGCGCCCGCGGAGCGGACGGAGGCGCCGAGCGAGGCACCGGCCGCCCCCGAGGCGCCCGAGCCGCCGCCCGCGGCCCCGGCGGACGGGCAACCGGCCCTCGGCGGGGCGCCGGTCCCCGCCGCCCCTGGGCGGCTCTCGCCGCTGATCCGACCGGCGACGCCCACCGGTGCCCGGACCGCGGCCGGATCGGCGGCCGACCCGCGGCCGCGCACGGAGGCCGCGGCGACCGGGCCGGGCGCGCTGCTGGCCCCGGAGCGGGCCTTCGTCCTCGACACGAGTTGTGTGAACAACGGGCTGCGCCGGGTCGCGGCGCCCTGACCGGAACGGCCGCGGAAGACACGACGCCCCGCACCCCACCGGGAACGGCGGGGTACGGGGCGTCGTCGGTGACCGGGTGGGTCAGCCGGCCATGATCTCGCGCATCAGGCGCGCCGTCTCGGACGGCGTCTTGCCGACCTTGACGCCGACGGCCTCGAGCGCGTCCTGCTTGGCCTGCGCGGTGCCCGAGGAGCCCGAGACGATGGCGCCGGCGTGGCCCATGGTCTTGCCCTCGGGGGCGGTGAAGCCCGCCACGTAGCCGACGACCGGCTTGGTGATGTGCTCGGCGATGTAGGCCGCGGCACGCTCCTCGGCGTCGCCGCCGATCTCGCCGATCATCACGATCGCGTCGGTGTCCGGGTCGTCCTGGAACGCCTGGAGGCAGTCGATGTGCGTGGTGCCGATGATCGGGTCGCCACCGATGCCGACGGCGGTCGAGAAGCCGATGTCGGCCAGCTCGTACATCATCTGGTAGGTCAGCGTGCCCGACTTGGACACCAGACCGATCCGGCCCGGCTTGGTGATGCTGGCCGGGATGATGCCCGCGTTGGACTGACCGGGGGTGATCAGGCCGGGACAGTTCGGGCCGATGATCCGGGTCTTGTTGCCCTTGGCGCCGGCGAGCGCCCAGAACTGCGCGGTGTCGTGCACCGGCACGCCCTCGGTGATCACCACGGCGAGCCCGATGCCCGCCTCGATCGCCTCGACCACGGCGTCCTTGGTGAACTTCGGCGGCACGAAGACCACCGTGACGTCGGCGCCGGTGGCCTCCATGGCCTCGGCCACGGTGCCGAATACCGGTACCTCGGTGCCGTCCACGTCGACCGTGGTGCCGGCCTTGCGCGGGTTCACGCCACCGACGATGTTCGTCCCGGAGGCGAGCATCCGGTGGGTGTGCTTCATCCCCTCGGAGCCGGTCATGCCCTGGACGATGACCTTGCTGTCCTTGGTCAGGAAGATAGCCATGCTGGGTCGGTCTCCCTTACTTCGCGGCAGCGAGCTCGGCGGCCCGCTCGGCCGCGCCATCCATGGTGTCCACCTGCTGGACCAGCGGGTGGTTCGCGTCGGTCAGGATCTGCCGACCCAGCTCCGCGTTGTTGCCGTCCAGTCGCACGACGAGCGGCTTGGTGACCGCCTCGCCCTTCTGCTTCAGCAGTTCGAGCGCCTGCACGATGCCGTTCGCGACCGCGTCGCACGCGGTGATGCCGCCGAAGACGTTGACGAAGACCGACTTGACGTCGGCGTCGCCCAGGATGATCTCCAGGCCGTTCGCCATCACCTCGGCGGACGCGCCGCCGCCGATGTCGAGGAAGTTGGCGGGCTTGACGCCGCCGTGGTTCTCCCCGGCGTACGCGACCACGTCGAGCGTGGACATGACCAGGCCCGCGCCGTTGCCGATGATGCCGACCGAACCGTCGAGCTTGACGTAGTTCAGACCCTTGGCCTTGGCCGCCGCCTCCAGCGGGTCGGCCGCGTCCTTGTCCTCGAGCGCCTCGTGGTCGGGGTGGCGGAAGTCGGCGTTCTCGTCGAGCGAGACCTTGCCGTCCAGCGCGATGATCTTGCCCTCTTCGGACTTGATCAGCGGGTTCACCTCGACGAGCGTGGCGTCCTCTTCGACGAAGACGGTCCACAGCGTCTTGAGGGTCGCGACGATCTGGTCGTGCAGCTCGGCCGGGAACTTCGCCGCCTCGACGATCTCGCGGGCCTTGGCCTCGGTCACGCCCTCGATCGCGTCGACCGGGATCCTGGCGAGCGCGTCGGGGTTCTCCTCGGCGACGACCTCGATCTCGACGCCGCCCTCGACCGACGCCATCGCGAGGAAGGTGCGGTTGGTGCGGTCGAGCAGGAACGAGACGTAGTACTCGTCCACCGGCTTGGCCAGCCCGGCCAGCATGACCTTCTTGACGATGTGGCCCTTGATGTCGAGGCCGAGGATCTGCTCGGTCTTCTCGACGACCTCGTCGGTGCTGAAGGCCAGCTTCACGCCGCCGGCCTTGCCGCGGCCACCGACCTTCACCTGAGCCTTGACGACGGCCTTGCCGCCCATGCGTTCGGCGGCGGCCCGTGCCTCCTCCGGAGTGAAGACGACTTCACCGGGCAGAACCGGCACACCGTGCTTAGCGAAGAGATCCCTCGCCTGGTACTCGAACAGGTCCACGCGGGTCCGTCCTTGTGATCGCGATCGGATATGCGGAACATGCGCAGCCGCGTCCGTCGTCGCGCAGGTCCGGCAGGCTCGCCCCCGGTTCCGGTGGACGGCGTCCGCACGCGTAGCTGATCCGCCTTGCAGGCTATCGGGCACGGGTGCCAGGCCCGAATCAGGGTCTCGGTCCCGCTCCCGGCCACCTCTCGACCGCGGCGGCGCCGCGTGTCGAGATCCGCCTGTTTGCGCCTGTTCCACCGTGACACAGGGAACACACCAAAACGGACAGTGACCACTCGATGTGGCCGACGACACGCCGAACACCGCGGCGGATGATCACGCCCGTCCCCAACCGTACGCCTGGAGTTCATCGTCCCGATGCCCGCGCCGCCGTCTCGCGGGCCGTTCCTACGGCTTCGGGACGGGCAGGGGCAGGCCCTGGAGGGCGGCGGCCATGACCTCCGGGAACAGGTCGGGAGTGCAGGCGAAGGCGGGGCTGCCGATCGCGGACAGGGCGGCGGCGTTGGTGTGGTCGTAGGCCGGGGCGCCCTCGTCGGAGAGGGCCAGCAGGGTGACGAAGGTGGTGCCGGCGGCCCGCATGCTCGCCGCGCGGCGGACCATCTCGTCCCGCACGCCGCCCTCGTACAGGTCGCTGATCAGCACGACGACCGTCTCCGTCGGCCGGGTGATCAGCGATTGGCAGTAGGTCAGCGCGCGGTTGATGTCCGTGCCGCCGCCGAGGCGGGTGCCGAAGAGCACGTCGACCGGGTCGTTCAGCCGGTCGGTCAGGTCGACCACGCTGGTGTCGAAGACCACCAGCGAGGTCCGCAGCGCGTGCATCGAGCCGAGCACGGCGCCGAACACCGACGCGTAGACCACCGAGGCCGCCATCGAACCGGACTGGTCGACGCACAGGATCACGTCCTTGCGCACCCCGTGCCGGCGGCGCCCGTAGCCGACCAGGCGCTCCGGCACGATCGTGCGGTGCTCGGGCTGGTAGTGCCCGAGGTTGGCCCGGATCGTGGCGTTCCAGTCGATGTCCCGCGGGCGCGGGCGGTGCACCCGGGTCGAGCGGTCGAGCGCGCCCCGGACCAGGCTCGTGGTGCGTTGCGCGACCCGGCGCTCCAGGTCGTCGACGACGCGCCGGACCACCGCGCGGGCGGCCTCCTTCGTCGCCTCGGGCATCAGCGCGGTGAGCGCGAGCAGGGTGCCGACCAGGTGCACGTCGGGTTCGACGGCGGCCAGCATCTCCGGCTCCAGGAGCAGCCGGGTCAGGTCGAGCCGCTCGATCGCGTCCTGCTGGAGGATGCTCACCACGCCCGCCGGGAAGTAGGCGCGGATGTCGCCGAGCCAGCGGGCCACCGACGGCGCGGAGGCACCGAGGCCGGCGGCGCGCGGCCCGGTCGCCCGCCGACTGCCGCGCGGGGCCTGGCTCTCCGGGCGGTACAGCGCGCTCAGCGCCCGGTCGATCCGGGCGTCGTCGCCGGTGAGGCCGTGACCGGTGCCGTCGGGTTCGCCGCCGAGCACCAGGCGCCAGCGGCGCAGCCGTTCGTCGTCGGCCTCGTGCGTCACGGGGTCACCTCCCGGTGCGCCAGGCCCAGGATCCCGGCCAGCAGCGGCAGTACGGCGTCGGCGCGCCCGCCGTCGAAGTGCTCGGCGGTCGCGATCGGGACGGCGGCCCGCGCCGGGGTGCGGATCCGCTCGCCGAGCAACCGGCGTTCGGGCGCGGCGAAGGTGGCGAAGGTGCGTCGCAGCAGCGGCAGGATCTCCACGAACAGGTCGTCGGGGGTGCCGGTGATCCAGGCGTCGACCAGGTCGAGGAGCCCTTCGTCGTGGATCAGCAGCATGCCGCCGCCGGCCAGGAATCCCTCGATCCAGGCGGCCGATTCGCGGTGCGGGACGCCCCGGGTGAGGGCGCGGGCCAGGCGGGGCGCGGCCGCCTCCGGCGCGAGGCGGCCCAGGTCGAGCAACAGGCGGGTGGCCCGGCCGGTGAGCAGGCCCGGCAGGTTCTCCCGGTCGGCGAGCCGCCGCAGGGTGGCGTACCACTCGTCCTGCCGGCGCTCCGGCAGCAGTTGTACCGCGGCGTGCACGTCGTCGAGGCGACGACGCATCGCCGCGGCCCCGTCGTGGTCCAGTCCGGCGCAGGCCGCGGGCAGCCCGACGCAGATCCGGACCACCAGGCCGGCCACGACGGTGTCGAGCGCCGAGGTGTCGGTGCCCCGGACGTCGCCGTAGCGCAGCGCCCGCACCAGTCCCGGCAGCGCGTCGGCGAGCCGGCCGACGTCGGCGTCCAGGGCGGCGCGCCGATCGAGCACCCGCATGATCACCGGCAGCGCGTCGGGCAGGTCGGCGCGCAGGCAACGCTCGGCGACCTCGGTGACGTCGGCGAGCGATTCGGCCCGGATCGCCAGGTCGCTCGCGCGCGCCTCGGCCGCGGCGACCACGGTGGTCCCCCACACGCCCGCCTCGGCCACCCGGATCGCCAACTCCGGCTGCCAGTCAAGCCGCCAGGTCTCCCGGAAGGTGCCGCGGCTCTCCCGACCCGGGACCGGCACGCCCCACGGGACGTCGAGCAGGGCGAGCCGGTTGAGCAGTCGGCTGCGGTCGGCGTGCGAGTCCTTGCGCAGGTCGAGTTCCAGTTCGCGGGCGGCGGGCTCGGGTCGCAGCCGCAGCCGGCGCTGCTCGCGGGTGAGGTCGCGCTGGAGCGGTACGGCGGGCACCGTCGGCGGCACCTCGCCGATCACGTCGCCGACCACGAGGGCGTCGTGCACCAGCGCGAGCGGCCCGGTGACGCCGTCGCACATCACCGCACGGACCGCTTCGAGGGTCTCGTCCAGACCGGCCAGCGGTCGTCCGCGCAGCGCGGCGAGCGCGTCGGCGTGGCGGGTCGCCTCGATCACATGCGCCGAGGAGACCGGGTGGCCCGCCTCGCGCAGCAGCGTGGCGATCCGGACGAACCAGCGGGGCAGCGGGTCGGGCTCGGCGGCGGTGTCGAACAGGTGCCGGTACCAGCCCGGGGACGCGACCCCGGCCCCGTAGCCGGAGTTCTGCGCGAGGCGGTGGTGGGTCCACGGCACCCACGTGGTCTCCACCTTGACCGCGGCCCGGTGCGGCGCGAGCAGCGCGCGGTCGGCGGCGGCGGAGGGCGGGTCGGCGAGCGCGGGCACGTGCCAGGCGCCGCACACCACGGCGATCCGGGTGTGTCCGGCCCGGCGCGCGGCCCGGACGCACTGGCGCATGTGGGCCTCGCGCAGTCGTTCGATGTCGGGCTCGGCGGTCGGGCCCGGGTCGACGGCGGGCCGCTCGTCCTCGCGCAGCGCGGCCATCGCCTCGGCGAGCGCCGCGAAGGGCCGCAGCGGGTCGTCGGCGGGCGGGCGGTGCTCGATCACGTCCTCCCACCAGTGCTCGGCGTCGTCCCGACCGGCCAGTCGGGCCAGCGCGGCGATCGGGTCCACCGGGGACGGGACGGGCTCGGCCGGCTCATCGTTCTCGCGCTCGCGGCGGGCCCGGTCGAGGGTGAAGGACACCGCGACCGGCAGGTCGATGAACCGGACCGGGACACCGTGCCCGCTCGCGTGGGTGATGGCCACCCACTCGGGGCTGAAGTCGGCGTACGGCCAGAAGCCGGCCTGCGCGGGATCGTCGACCGCGTGCGCGAGCAGCGCGACGGGCGGACGCAGG
This sequence comes from Embleya hyalina, assembly GCF_003967355.1. Lineage (GTDB taxonomy): Bacteria > Actinomycetota > Actinomycetes > Streptomycetales > Streptomycetaceae > Embleya > Embleya hyalina. Next base: position 444,015 of record NZ_BIFH01000017.1, read on the forward strand.
CCGGGCTCGGCGGCGAAGGACAGCAGCGGGTCGGCCTCGGGCGGACCCTCGATCAACACGATGTCGGGCCGCAGCCGGGCCAGCGCGGCGCCGACCGCCCGGGCCGAGCCGGGGCCGTGGTGCCGTACCCCGAGCAGGGTCGGTCGCGCGGCCGGGAGCCGCGCCATCAGGCCGGGTCCGCGTCGCGGCAGGCCCGGTAGAAGTCCTGCCAGTCGGCACGCGGGCGCACCGCGGTCTCCAGGTATTCGCGCCAGACCAGGGTGTCGGCGACCGGGTCCTTGACCACCGCGCCCAGGATCCCCGCCGCCACGTCGGCCGAGCGCAGCACACCGTCGCCGAAGTGCGCGGCGAGCGCGAGGCCGCCGGTGACCACGGAGATCGCCTCGGCGGTGGACAGCGACCCGGACGGGGTCTTCAGCCTGGTCCGGCCGTCTTCGGTGAGGCCGGCGCGCAGTTCGCGGAACACCGTGACCACGCGGCGCAGTTCGGCCTCGGCGCCGGCCACCGGCGGCAGTTCGAGGCCGGAGCCGAGCTGGGCCACCCGGCGGCCGACGATCTCCACCTCCGCGTCGGCGGTCGCGGGCAGCGGGAGCACCACGGTGTTGAACCGGCGGCGCAGCGCCGAGGAGAGTTCGTTGACCCCTCGGTCGCGGTCGTTGGCGGTGGCGATCAGGTTGAACCCGCGCACCGCCTGCACCTCGTCGTTCAACTCCGGTACGGGCAGGGTCTTCTCGGACAGGATGGTGATCAGCGAGTCCTGCACGTCGGCCGGGATGCGGGTCAACTCCTCGACCCGGGCGACCAGTCCGCGGCTCATCGCACGCATCACCGGGCCGGCCACCATGGCCGCGCGGCTGGGCCCGTGGGCGAGCAGTCGGGCGTAGTTCCAGCCGTAGCGGATGGCCTCCTCGGGGGTGCCCGCGGTGCCCTGGACGAGCAGCGTGGAGTCACCGCACACGGCGGCGGCCAGATGCTCCGACACCCACGTCTTGGCCGTGCCCGGCACGCCGAGCAGCAGCAGCGCGCGGTCGGTGGCCAGCGTGGTGACGGCGACCTCGACGATCCGGCGCGGCCCGATGTACTTGGGCGAGATCACCGTGCCGTCGGGCAGCGTGCCGCCGAGCAGGTAGGTGGCCACCGCCCACGGCGACAACCTCCACCGCGGCGGCCGGGGCCGCTCGTCGGCGGCGGCGAGCGCGGCCAACTCCTCGGCGAACGCGTCCTCGGCATGCTGCCGGAGCACGTCCTCCCCGACCGATTCGGCGGCAATTCCCACCACGGCTCCCCCAGCGCTCGAACAAACCCGAACAGGGACAAGTCTGCCGGTCGGGTCCGACACGCCGAGGCGGCAAAGAGGTCAGAGGTGATCGAGCAGGAACCCGGTCTCGACGGTCGCGTCGAACGGCTCCGGCAACATCACCGACGCCCCGGCCTTCACCCGCTCCGTGAAGGTGTAACGCCCGTCGACCGGCCCGAAGCGCACGATAACGTCGTGCTCCTGCCGGTCGACCGTCAGCATCACCGGCACGTCGGCCCGCGCGAACTCATGGGGCTTTTCCCGTAGGTCGACACGACGTGTGCTGTTCGAGGTCACCTCGACGAACATCCAGACGCCGGACGCAGAAGTCGCGTGCCCATCGCGAAATTCGGCTGTCTTGCGGGTGTCGACGACGACGAGGTCGGGCGTACGTTCGGTGCCGATTCCCACCAGAAAGGCAACGCCTTCCAGCACGACGACCTCGGCCGGCAGCCGCGGTTCGAGCAGGTGGCGCAGACCCGTGACGATCCGGGCGTGCTCCCAGTCGGGTGACGCCTGCATAACCAGGCCGGACGGTGACGCCTCCCAGCGCACAGCCTCGGGAAACTCGTCGGATGCGCGCAGTATCCGCAGGGCGGCCAGGCGCCACTTCGCCAGTGGGTCCGTCTCGGTGCCTTCGTCACTCACAAGGTGATCCTCTCGTGGCAGGGGCCCACGAATCGTCACGGGTTCGCGAACCTTCGATTGCATGCCTGCTCCCTGATCTTGTGCTGGGAAATCTCCCTTCGATATTGGTGGGTTCCGGCATTCGATCCGCGTCGGCCGCTCACGGATGAGTGGAATCCGACGAGATCCGACACTCCGAGTCGAACGTCCACTATCGTCGCAGGTTTGATCGACAACGCGGGGAGGACACCGGTGCGCTCTCGACCTTCGTTGCCCTGGTCACCCATCGAGCCCGAAGGTGGTTGGACCGCCGAGGACCTCGATCGGCTTCCACCAGGCGCCCCGCCCGGGTGGAACTGCTCGACGGGATGCTGGTCGTGCGGTCCCCGCAGTCGTTGCTCCACTCGGAAATGGTCGGCGACCCGACCCGATCCCTCGACGCGCAGGCCCCGGCCGCGCTCACCGTGGTCCGTCGCATGACGGTGCGCGTCGGGCCGCGATCCCGGCCGGAGGCAGATGTGTTGGTCGTGCGGACCGACTCCGCCACGAACCCGGATCTCATCATGTTCCAGCCGGCCGACGTGCGATTGGTCGTCGAAGTGGTCGCCCCGGATACGCGGGCACACGATCGAGGGATCAAGCCCGCGCTGTACGCACGGAGCGGCATTCCGTACTTCCGGCGCGTCGAGCAGGACACGGAGGGCACGACCGTCCACGTTCACCGGCTCGACCCCGCGACACGCACCTACGTCCCGACCGGCGGGCATCGTGCCGCCATGAGACTCGATGTGCCGTTCCCGGTCGTGGTGGATGTGGCCGCGTTGGCTCACCGAGCCGAACGGGGCTCACCGTCGAGGATTTCCCGGCGCATCCCGGCCCGGTAGCGGAGGGTTTCGGCGAGAGCGCGGAAGGCCTTGGGCCATTCGCCGTCGCCTTCGGCGAGCCCGTCGACGCGGGTGACCAGTGACGGGTCGAGGCCGCGGCCGGCGACGTCTCGGGCGCCGCTGAAGCTCCAGGGGTACGCGCCTGATCCGGCCGCCGTCGCGAAGGCGTCCAGGACCGCGTCGCCCAGCGAAACGGGCCACGGGGTCGGGCAGTTGGTGAGCAGTTGCAGGGCCTCGGACAGGCCGTGCTCGGCGATGTGGCGGGCCACGTGGTCGGCGCACTCGGCCGGCGGCAGCACGGTGAGCAGGCGGGTGGGCGCACCGCGACCGGCCAGTGCCCGGGCCCAGTCGACGTCGCGCTGGAGCACCGCCGCGCGGGCCCAGCCCTCCCGGACGTCCTCGGCGAACCGGCGCGGCAGCGCACGGGCCGCGATCTCCTCGGGGCTCGCCCCGAACACCTCCCGCCACACCGACAGCGGCGTGGCCGCGACGACCTCGCCCAGCCACCACGAGTGGTCCTCGCGCCCGGTCGGCGAGGACCGGTCGATCCCGTCCCGCAGCATCGCCTCGTCGCACTCGCCCGGCGGCACCACCAGCACCCGCCCCGCTCCGTCGGGTCGCAGGCAGGCCCGACCCCGCGCGCTCATCCGGGCCACGAACGCCGATCCGGGCAGCGCGCCGAGGCGCCGCGCCGCGGCCACCCGGACCACCTTGGCCCGATCGTCCAGGGCCGCCTCCAGGAACGCCTCGTCGCCCGCCGTCGCCCCGGTGCCCAGCGCCTCGACGAACACCGCGCGGTCCTCGGCCGGTTCGGCCCGCCAGGTCCGGGCCAGCAACTCCCTGGCCGCGTCCGGGTCCGCGGCCCGCAGCACCGCGAACGCGGCCAGCCGCTCGCCGAATCGGCCGTGCCGCCACAGGTCGATCGGGTCGTCGGGATCCCCGGCCGCGATCCGGGTCAGCCAGGCCCACTCCGGGTTGAGCCCGGCCAGCCAACGCCCCCTCGGCCCGGCGAGTTCGGCCACGATCGCCCGCAGGTCCGTGCGCGAGCGGGCCGCGGTCAACAGGCCCGGCAGTTCGGACTCGGGCGCCCGCAGGCCGGCCGTCCGGGCCACGGCGAGCCATTCCGGCAGGAAGTCCATCCCGTCGCCTTCGAGCAGGATCCGCAACCGCACCCGGGCCGACTCCGGCACCGACGGTCGCGGGTCCACCTCGGCGCACGGCTCCGGCGGCGCGCCCGCGGGGGCCCGTCGGCCCGCTCGCCGATGCACCATCACGATCGCCGCCAGGTCGAGCAGCCGGACCGCCTCGTCGGTCCGGTCCACCCGCGCGGCCAGCTCGCCCAGCGCACCCTCGGCGGGCCATTCCGCGGCCCTGCGCCGCCCGGTGCCCACCAGTGCCGCCGACACCAGGTCGTCCCACACCGGATCCGCGACCCGCATCCCGAACTCCCCTTCCACACATGGCGATCGTCCCCATGACGATCGGCCGCCGAAGATCGGCGGCGGTGTCCGTCCCGCGCCCGATCGGGCCGGTCGCGGCCGACCGGCTACAGCGGGACGGCTCGGCCCTCGTGCCACGCGGTCACCGGGACGAATCCGCGCGCGCCGTACTCGCCGAACACGGTCAGCCCCGTGCCGCCGGACATCGCGGACAACCGCCACAGCGCCTGCTCGCCGGTCCGGGCCCGGTCCACCGGCAGCCAGAACCCGTCCGCGCCGGCGATCCGCCACCCCATCGGCTCCGGCACCGCCACCACGTCGGCGAGCACCACCGGCCAGGCCTCCAGCCAGGGCTCGCGGCGCAACGCCTCGGCGTAGGCCAGGGTCGCCTCCTCGGGCCCCACCCCGGCCGGCTCCGCCCCGGCGGCCGGCTCACCGGTCCGCTCGCCCAGCGCCACCCGCAGCGGCACCGCGTCGTCGTGGAAGGCCGCGTCGGCCTCGATGGTGCGCCCCACGGGCAGGGCCAACCGCGGCGCGCGCCCCTGCGGCCCGAAGGCCAGCACCAGCGCGGGCCGGCCCGACCCGATGCCGCGCAGCCAGATCCGCCGCTCGGTCAGTCCGCCGTCGACGCTGTCCCGGCTGCCGAGCACCAGCCACCGATCGTGCACCGCGGTGCCCTCGGCCCGCGCCGCCCGCAGCACGTCCTCCGCGTCCACGGTCCAGCCGATGCGCGCCCGCAGTCCGGCCACCAGCGACGGATCGAGGTCGTCGGCGTGTTCGTGGGCGCGCAGGAGCAGCCACAACTCGGCGTAGTCCTCCAGCAGTCGGCCCGGCCAGCCCTCCGCCCCGGACGCGGGTATCGCGCCCGCCGCGCGCAACCGGGCGGCCAGGCCGGGGGCCTTGGCGTCGACCATACGCTCCGCGATGCCGTCCCACATCGCGTATCCCTCACGCTCGGTGCCCACCAGCCCCTGGTGCACCCGATCGGCCAACCACCGGCGCAACCGCTCGGTGCCCTCGGCGACTTCGGCCGCCCGCCGCTCGGCGCGGCGCCGGGCCGCGGCGGGATCGGCCAGACCGGCCCGCGCCCGCCGCCCGGCCGCCGGGGCGTCGACCCAGTCGGGGACGGTCGCCCCGACCGGCACCGCGGCCGGATCGTTCGCCCACAGGAGCAGCAGGCCGAGGGCGTGTGCGCAGGGAAAGCCCGGTCCGGGACACGAACATCGGCCCGTGGGACCGGCGGGATCGACCACCGTGCGGTAGGCCGTCGCGCCGCCGCCGGACCCCCAGATCGGGCCGCCCGCGATCGCCGAGGCACCGGTGGCCGACCACGACTCCGGTCTCGCGAGGGCGCTCCCGGCCGTGCGTGCTGCGGCGTCGGGAGCCAGTGCCAACACCCGTTCCGCGGTCCACCGTTGCTGCATGACGGCCACGGTACGGGCCCGCACCGACACGTGTGTGCGAGCCCGTCGAACCCGCGGATCGCAGCGGGCCGAATGTCCGGATCCGAGGGAAGTGCCCGGTCAGGCGGCGGTGGTCGCCACGTGTGCGCGCACCCAGTCGACGATGTCGGTGGTCGGTGCGCCCGGGGTGAACACCGCCGCGACACCGATCCGTTGCAACTCGGGCACGTCCTCCTCCGGGATGATCCCGCCGCCGAACACCAGGATGTCCTCGGCCTCGCGCTCCTTGAGCAGTTCGATCACCTTGGCGAAGAGCGTCATGTGCGCGCCGGAGAGCACCGACAGGCCGATCGCGTCGGCATCCTCCTGGATGGCCGTCTCGACGATCTGGACCGGGGTCTGGTGCAGCCCGGTGTACACCACCTCGAAGCCCGCGTCGCGCAGTGCGCGCGCGACCACCTTGACCCCACGATCGTGTCCGTCGAGCCCGGGCTTGGCCACGACGATCCTGATCGGTCCGGGAACACCCATCACTGCCTCCATGTACATAGCGAAGCCCTCGCCCGGAGCGTAACCCCCGCCCGGTCGGCGCACGGGCGGCGGTCGACGGCGTCCGCCCGGACGGGTGCCGCCGAGGCGGACCTCGTCACCCGCCCGGCCGTCTGACCTGCGGTTCCGATCGCGAGGATTGTCCTGTGAACGTCAAGGGAGCTACAGTCCGTTTCCGACCGGCCCCCGAAACGTAAGGCGACGTAGGTGACGGACGTTCGCTACCCGAGTGCGGAGCAGCAGGCTCGCCACGGGTCGGACGCCGAGGGTGCGTACTCCCCCTACGGCTCGTCCGACCCGGTTCACGGCGGCTACGACCAGGGCTACGGGTACGGCGCGAACGCCTACCCGACCGACCCGAGCGGCGGTTGGCCCGCGGTCGACGCATCGGGTGGTTGGGGTGTACCGGCACCCGCGTACGACGGGTACGACACCGGCACCGGCCACCCCGCGGCGGCCGGCTACGCGTCCGGCGGGTACGCCGCCGTCGACCACTCCGGCACGCAGTACTCCGCCGTCGGCTACGACCCGACGGGCCACGGCTCGGGCGGCTACGACACCTCGGGGTATCAACCCGCCTACGACGCCTCGGGATACGTCCGGGTACCGAGCCACGACGGCTACGGCGACGGCTACACCGGGTCGTACGACGCCTCCGGCGGCTATGCCGCGACCGGCACCTACGGCCATCCCGCGGTCCAGGACACCGGCTACGACACCCGGACCTGGGCGGTGACCGACACCGCGGCGCAGGATCCGGCGCCTGCCCCGTACGTCGACCCCGCGTGGGACGGTGGCTCGAACACCGGTATGTGGTACGCCGCTTCGGACACCGCCGCGTGGGAGTCCGACACCTGGTACTCCCCCGTCCCGGTGCGCGACGACGCCGACAAGTGGTCGGGCGGCAACCGCTCGACGACGGACCTGTTCGACGACGGCGGCACGCGTGCGCCGGTCGAGCCCGCGTTCGATGTCGACGACCATGACCTCAGCGTGCCGGCCCCCACCGACACCGAGTCCGACGCGGACGACGCGCGCGTCGAGCGGCGGGTCGAACCGACCGGGAAGCCGAAGACCCGGGAGGCCAAGGCCGGCAAGGAGGCCAAGGAGTCCGCCGACAAGGCCCGGGTGAAGCGCAAACGCGCGTTCCCGCTCACCGCCGGCGCCCCGCTCGCGGTGATGGGCGCGGCGGCGATGGCCGTCGCGGCGGTCGGCGGCCTGCACACCGCGGGCGCCGAGACCAAGGACGCGGACCCGGTGGCCGGCGGCGAGGACCTGCCGCTGATGTCGCCGATGGACAAACAACTGGTGGATCTCCAGGTCGGCGCCGAGGACTTCGCCGAGCGCGCCAGTCGCGCGCAGACCCGGGTCTCGCTCCAGGAGCGCCAGGAACAGGCCCAGCAGGACCAGGAAGCCGAGCGCAAGCGCCGGGAGTCCCTCAGGCCCAAGTACGTGCTCCCGGTCGCCCAGAAGGGCCTCAGCGCCTATTTCGGCTCCTCCGGCTCGCGCTGGGCGCACACCCACACCGGCATCGACTTCCCGGTGGACCTGGGCACCCCGGTGCTCGCGGTGATGGACGGCGTGGTGCGCACGCAGGTGAACACGGCCTACGGGAACATGGTGATCCTGACCGGCAAGGACGGCACCGAGACCTGGTACTGCCACCTGACCCGGGCCAAGATCCGCTCCGGTCCGGTCAAGGCGGGCGACGTGATCGCCTACAGCGGCGACACCGGCAACAGCACCGGCCCGCACCTGCACTTCGAGGTCCGCCCCGGCGGCGGCGCCCCGATCAACCCGCTGCCCTGGCTGCGGGCGAACGGCCTCGACCCGACCTGAGCCCGACGCGCGTCGGCGATCCGGGACCTATCGTGGACGGATGAGCTCATCCGAGGCGCAGTTCACCGCCGAGACCGGCAGCCGTGGCGAGTTCGTCCGGCAGGCCAACCGGTTCACCGGGCGGCCGGAGCCGGAGCGCGGGCGATATCAGCTGGTGGTGTCCCTGGCCTGCCCGTGGGCGCATCGGGCGATCATCGTGCGTCGGCTGCTCGGGCTCGACGACGCACTGGGTCTGTCCGTGGTGGACCCGATCCGGGACGAGCGGGGATGGCGGTTCACCAACCACCCCGACGGGCGCGACCCGGCGACCGGGCTCGCGTTCCTCGCCGACGCCTACCGGGCCAGTGACCCCACCTACGCCGGTCGGGTGACCGTACCCGCGATCATCGACCTGACCACCGGGCACGTGGTCACCAACGACTATCCGCGGATCACCCTCGACTTCTCCACCCGCTGGACCGCGCTGCACCGAGCCGGCGCGCCCGATCTGTACCCCGAGCACCTGCGCGCGGAGATCGACGCGATCAACGCGGACGTGTTCCGGGACGTGAACAACGGCGTGTACCGGTGCGGGTTCGCCACCTCGCAGGACGCCTACGAAGAGGCGTTCGACACGCTGTTCGCCCGGCTGGACCTGCTGGAGAAGCGGCTGGGCGGGCAGCGCTTCCTGGTCGGCGACGCGATCACCGAGGCGGACATCCGGCTGTTCACCACGCTGGTCCGATTCGACGCGGTCTACCACGGCCACTTCAAGACCAACCTGCGCAAGCTGACCGAGTACCCGGTCCTGTGGGCCTACGCCCGCGACCTGTTCCAGACCGAAGGCTTCGGGGACACGGTCGACTTCGACCACATCAAGCGGCACTACTACGTCACACACGACGCGATCAACCCGACCGGAATCGTCCCGAAGGGCCCCGACCCGGAACTGTGGCACACACCGCACGGCCGCGGCTGAGCACACACCACGCGGGGACGGGGCGGCGCGGAGGCGCGGGCGCGGACGTATGGGTGCGAGCCCGGTGCCGCGCCCGCCGAGTACGCCCGAGGGGGCGGGGGGCCGCCGGCCCCCCGCCCCCTCGTCGTATCGGACCACCCGTGTCGGCTACTTGGTCAGGCCGACGGCCGGCGGGGGGTCGTCCGGGTCCGCGTCGGGCGCGGCCGGGAAGGCGGCCGAGGATCCGGCCGGTGAGTCCGGCGCTGCCGGCGCCTCGATCACGGCCATGATCCCGGTCTCGGTTTCCGCCTCGACCCCGGCCCGGTGCGCGCCCCCGGCACGGGACGCGGCCTCGACGTCGGCCCCGGTCTCGATGTCGGTCTCGACGCCGGTCCCGGTCTCGACGTCCGACTCGACGCCCGTCTCGAAGCCGGTCCCGGATCCGACGCCGGTCCCCAAGTCGGTCCCGGTCCGGGAGTCGGCCCCGCCCGGCTCGACGCCGGACTCGACGTCGGCCCCGGCCTCGACGCCGGGCCGGACGTCCGTTCCGAGACCCGCGGCGGCCTCGAATCCGGCCTTCGGCTCCGGCTTCGTCCCGGGGTCCTCATCGAGCGCGCCGCCGTGCTCCTCGTGCTCCTCGTGCCCCTCCCGGCCCACGAACGCCGTACCGCCCGGCTCCGACGCCGTCACCGGCGCGAAGAACGCGGCCGGCGGCGTGGGAGCGGCCGGCTCCGCATCGGATCGGCCGGTCGGCAACATCGACCACAGCGCCCCGGCGAGGCCCGCCAGGCCCACTCCGATCGCCGCGGTGGCCAGCGACCACTCGGGGCTCATCAGCGCGTGTCCGCCCGCCCGCAGCAGATACGCGATCGCGATGGCGGTGAACACCACACCCGCGATCAGGGCCATCGGGTCGAAGCGCCGCCTGTTCGTCCTCATCGGGATCCGCCCTCCATCCGGGTCACGCCGTTCCTCGGTGTCCTGCGCGGGTCCACCCGCTCGAGCGACGCGCTCATCGCGGCAACCGTCCGTGGTCGTCGTACAGCAGTTCCACCTGGCCCAGGCCGACCTCCAGGTCCAGCGTGATCGTGCCGCGCTCCGGCCCCGCGATCGGCTCCACCGTCTCGCTCCGGTCCGGCCGCCAGCCGTCGTCGCGACCGCTCATCGTGCGGACGTCACCGACGTCGGAGCGGCCCTTGAACACCACCCTGACGTCCTTGGGCACCCACACCTGGATCTGCCCGGCGCCCACCGTGGCCTTGACCGTCGCCGCGCGGGCCGGCCCCAGGTCGAGGGTACGCAGGTCCAGGTCCAGGTCGCCGCCGCCGAGGTGGTACGACGCGGGCAGTGCCGCGACCGAGGTCGGCGTGTAGGTGCGCTCCCCCCACGGCCCGGTCAGCGGCACGGTGATCGCGGTGAGTCCGGCGAGCAGCGCGGTGAGCGCGAGGGCGGGCAGGATCAGCAGCCGGGCCCGGCCGAACCAGGTGCCCGCGAGCAGGCCCAGGCCGACGACGCCGAGCACGATGGCCACCGCGACGGTGAACGTCACGTCGACCGTGTCGGTGCGGTTGAACACCCACAGCAGGCCGCCGACCATCGTGGCCACCGACAGCGTGGCCAGCGCCACGTACGAGCGCGGACGCTTCGCGGGCCTGCCCGGCTCGGCCGCGACCGGCTTCGCGGGCGGTTGCCCACCCTCCGGCGCCGAGCCGCCACCGGGCACCTGCCACCACATCGGCGGTCCCGGCGCGGTGTCGCCGGCCGGGACGGTGTCGACCGGCGCGGGAGCGCTCGCCATCGCCGCGACCCCCGCCGTTCGCGCGGCGGCCTCGGACCTGCGTTTCGTGTCGGTCCAGACCATGAACAGGACCACGGCGGTGATCATCATCAGCGGGACCGACGGGCCGAAGCCCGAGTCCAGGTACGTGAAGAACAAGGCGACCCCCATCACGGCGACCACGGTGGCGGCCGTCGCCCCGCGGTCGAACTTCCCGGCGAGCACCCGGCGCAGCACCGGCTGCTCCTCTCCACGGGCCGGGATCAACAGCCAGCCCAGGCTGTACACCAGTACGCCCACCCCGCCGAAGAGCGACAGCACCGCGAAGACGATGCGGAAGATCACCGGATCGAGGCCGAAATGCTCGCCGAGGCCGCCGCACACGCCGGAGACCATGCGGTCGTCGACGCTGCGCAGGAGCTGGGGTCGAGTGGTCGTCGTCGTGGGCGCCGCGGACGACCCCGGAGGGCCGCCCGGGACGTCGCCGGCCCGGTTGCCGGCCGAGACACCGGGTTTCATGTCGTCGTTCATGGGTCCATCGTGGCGTGCGCGCGGCCCCGTTCCCATCGGGCTCCGCCCTGGTCGACCCCTGGTCCGACCCTGAGGGGGAATCAGGGTCGAGCCCTGATGCGCCCGGGCTTGCCGGCGTGTGACGATCGGTCGTGTGACCGCCGTATATCCGCCCCCCGCCGCGCCGAACCGGCCCGCGTACCCGACACCGAAGCTCCGCCGCGCCGCGTCCCACCGGTTCGCCGGCGGCGTCGCGCGCGGCCTGGCCGAGCACCTCGGCGTCGAGGTGGTGGTCCTGCGGGTCGCCTTCGTCGCGCTCGCGTTCTTCGCGGGCCTGGGCGTGGTCATGTACGCGGCCTTCTGGATCTTCGTACCGCAGAGCGTGGGCACCGCCGCCCCGCCGAGCCGCGAGCGCGGTCGGGAGCGGCATCAGGCGCTCGCGCTGATCATCGTGCTGATCGCGGCGACCATGCTCACCGGGCTCGGGACCGACACCGACACCGGCTCCGGCGACTGGTTGTGGCCGCTGCTCGTGGCCGGGCCCGGGGTGATCCTGCTGTGGCGTCAGGCCGACGAGTCGCAGCGGCAGCGCTGGTTCTCGCTGGACGGGCGCAGCCGGGTGGCGGGTTGGCTGCGCGCCCTGATCGGCGCCACGCTGGTGGTCGCGGGCCTGATCTTCTTCTCGCTCGGCCGCGGCGGCATCGGCGACGCGCTGGCCGCGATGCGCGGGGCGGGCCTGCTCCTGGTCGGCCTGCTGGTCATCTTCGGTCCGTATCTGCTGCGACAGACCCGCGAATTGGGCGCCGAGCGCCGGGCCCGCATCCGGGCCCAGGAGCGGGCCGAGGTGGCCGCGCACGTGCACGACTCGGTGCTGCACACGCTGACCCTGATCCAGCGCCAGGTGGAGGACCCGCGCGAGGTGGCCCGGTTGGCCCGGGCGCAGGAGCGCGAGCTGCGGGCCTGGTTGTACCGCCCCGACGGCGAGGAGCCGGACCGCACCTTCGCCGCCGCGCTGCGCGGGGTCGCCGCGGAGGTGGAGGACGCGCACGGGGTGTCGATCGAGATCGTGTGCGTGGGCGACTGCCCGGTCGACGACCGGCTCTCCGCGCTGATCGCCGCCGCGCGCGAGGCGATGGTCAACGCGGCGAAGTACGCGGGCGGCGCGGCGATCTCGGTGTTCGGCGAGGCCGACGAGGACATGGTCACGGTGTTCGTCCGCGACCGCGGGCCCGGTTTCGACCCGGACTCCGTACCCGCCGACCGGCTGGGTGTGCGAGAGTCCGTGCTCGGGCGCATGCGCCGCAACGGGGGCGCCGCGAACATCCGCAGCGAACCCGGCGAGGGCACCGAGGTCGAGCTGGAGATGCGCCGCGCCGACGCCGGCCGGTCCGCTGTGGGAAGGACGAACACGTGAACACCACCGAGACGAGTAGCGCAGCCGCCGAGGGCACGCCCCGCACCCGGGTGGTCCTCGTCGACGACCACCGGATGTTCCGCACCGGCGTGCGCGCCGAGATCGGCGAGGCGGTCGAGGTGGTCGGCGAGGCCGACGACGTGGCGAGCGCGGTGGCCGTGGTCACCGAGACCCGCCCCGAGGTGGTTCTGCTCGACGTGCACCTGCCCGGCGGCGGTGGGGTGGAGGTGTTGCGCCGGTGCGCGTCGCTGATCCCGGCGGTGCGCTTCCTCGCGCTGTCGGTGTCGGACGCCGCGGAGGACGTGATCGGGGTGATCCGGGGCGGCGCCCGCGGCTATGTGACCAAGTCGATCACCGGCGACGAACTGATCCGCGCGATCGGCCGGGTCGGCGAGGGTGACGCGGTGTTCTCGCCGCGCCTGGCGGGCTTCGTACTGGACGCGTTCGCGGCCACCGACGTGCCGCCGATCGACGAGGACCTGGACCGGCTCACCCAGCGCGAGCGCGAGGTGCTGCGGCTGATCGCGCGCGGCTACGCCTACAAGGAGATCGCCCGCCGACTGGTCATCTCGGTCAAGACGGTGGAGACGCATGTCTCCGCCGTGCTGCGCAAGTTGCAGTTGTCCAACCGGCACGAACTGACCCGCTGGGCGACGGACCGGCGACTGGTCTGACCCGCCGGCGACACCCGGCACACACGACGGCGCCCGTCCTCGGAGACGAATCCGAGGACGGGCGCCGTCGTGTGGTGTCGCGGGGTGTCCGAGGCTCTAGCCGGGGCGGATGGCCGCGAGGAACGGCATCGAGTCCAGCGGCGCCTTGGTCACGGTCTTGCCCGGACGCGGAGCGTGCACGATCTGGCCGTTGCCGATGTACATGCCCACGTGGCGGTTGTCCGAGTAGAAGAACACCAGGTCGCCCGGCTGGAGGGCACTCTTGGCGATCTTGGGGCCGTCGTTGATCTGGGTCCAGGTGGTGCGGCTGAGCGAGACGTTCGCCGCCTTCCAGGACGCCTGGGTCAGGCCCGAGCAGTCGTACGAGCCGGGGCCCTCGGCGCCGGAGACGTACGGCTTGCCGATCTGTGCCAGCGCGAAGTTGATCGCGACCTGGGCCCGACCGGAGGCCGGGACGTTGGTCGCCGGCGCGTTGTCCTTGTCCTTGTCCCGCGAACTGCGGTCGTTGCCCCGCGTGGTGTCGTTCGCGTGCTCGTCCGAGTTGAGCACGTCCTCGCGCTGCTTCTCGGTGAGCGTGTTGAGCAGCCGCTGCGCCTCGGCGAGCTTGGCCTGGATGTCGGTCTTGTTCTTGTTCAGGTCGGTGCGCAGCTTCTCCAGTTCCGCGAGCTGCGAGGAGGCCTCGGTGCGGTCCTGCTGGAGAACTCGGGCCTGCGCCGCGATCTGCTTCAGCTTCGCGGCCTGCTGGCCGTCGAGCTGGGACATCATCTGCGACTTCTGCAGGTAACCCTCGGGGTCGCCGCTGAGCGCGAGCGAGAGCGACGGCGGCAGGCCGCCACTGCGGTACTGGTTCGCCGCCAGGACGCCGATCTGGTCGCGCAGGGCGTTCAGCGCGGCCTGTTCCTCGGTGATCCGGGCCTGCGTCTGGTTCGCGGTGCCCTGCTGCTTCTCGATCTGCTCCTCGACGCCGTTGGCGGCGTCGGTGGCCTTGACCACGTCGCTGTGCAGCTGGTTGACGCGGTCCTTGGTCTGCTGGAACGACTGCGCGGGGTCCGCGCTCGCGGTGCCGGCGAAGGTCATCACGCCGGTCATCGTCGCGGCGGCGGTGACCACGGTCGCGGCGGTGCGCACGGCGGTGCGCGGCTTGGGCTTGCGGTGTTGCCCGGGTCGACGTTGGGACGCCACTGGTGGCGGGTCTCCTTCCTCGGCCGCCTACCGGGTTAGCTGACGGGTTCGGGCGGAAGAAGGCGCCCTACGGTGCCGGAGCACCGATTCACCCCAAGGGACTGCGAGGGTCCCCGGTTCCGGCTTCGCGTCGCGACGACCGTGGTTGCCCACCGTCACCGAAACCCGTCACCGAATTCGGCGGAGGCGATCGTGTCGACCGGGTGGCCGACCTCGAGCCGATCGCCTGCCGCAGAACACTAGTCACACGCGTGTCAGGACCATCACCATTGGCCTTCACATTGCCAAAACTTTACCAATGTCGCCGTTTCCATCTCCGCGTATCACGGGAAAAGCGCCCTGATTCCCTAAAGTCGATCTTGATCCCTTTTGCCGATCTTTAACGGCATTCGACCGGTGCGCGAGGCGTGGACCGCCGCCGGCTAGGCTGCCGGACGGCGGCGGCGGTCTCCGCGTCGACGCCGAGAACGCCGGCCGGGTGCCCGCCGGGCGATGATCGACGAGGGGTTGTACGACGTGGACGTTCTGCGGCAGATCCTGCTGGTGCTGCACATCGTGGGCATCGCGGCCCTGCTCGGCGGCTTCCTCACCCAGATGTCCGCGCTGCGCACCGGCGACGTGCGGATCGTGCCCGCGATGACGCACGGCGCGCTGACCATGCTCGTCACCGGCCTGGCCCTGGTGGGTGTGGTGCAGTCCGGCCTGGACCGGGACGTGGACACCGCCAAGATCGGCACCAAGCTCGGCATCCTGCTGGTCGTCCTGCTGCTGGTGTGGGGCAACCGCGCCGCGGACCGGGTGTCCGCGCGCGTCCTCGGCGCGATCGGCCTGCTGACCGTGGCGAACATCGCCATCGCCGTCATGTGGACCTGAGCCGCGGGTCCCGCCGCCGCTACCGGGTGTCCACCACCCGGAACACCTCGGCCATCCGCCCGGCGCCCAGTTCGAACCGCGCCGCGTTGCCCTCCAGCATCGACACGACGTGCTCCCGCAGCTCCGGCAGATGGCTCGTCTGGCTCTCGTGCGACAGCAGCGCCGCGATCTTGCGCTCGAACACCTCCGTCACGTCCACCGCGTGGTTCGGCGCGGCGGTCGGCGACAGCCAGGTCTCCGGCACCGTCCACTCCTTCAGCCCCTCCGCCTCCAGCAGCTCGGGATGGGCGAACGGGTTGCGCGCGTCCGGATAGATCGCCCGCATCGCCGCCTCGCCGGCCTCCAGGTGATCCGGGTGGCTCGGCGCCAGCCGGGACCAGTCCCGCTCCGGACTCGGGATCACCATGCGCTGCGGGCGCACCTGCCGGATCACCCGACTGATGTCGCGCCGCAGTTCCATGGAGACCGCCACGCGCCCGTCCGGATACCCCAGCCAGTACAGCTGCCGCACCCCCACGTGCGCCGCCGCCGCGTTCTGCTCGGCCCGCCGGATCCCGCCGATCTCCGACCGGGGCACCGCCGGATCGAACCCGCCCGCGTCCCCGTCGGTGACCAGGCAGTAGCTCACCTCGATGCCCGCCTCGGTCCACGTGGCGACCGTCCCCGCCGCCCCGAAGTCGATGTCGTCCGGGTGCGCGGCCAGCACCAGGACCCGCTCCACGTCGCGATCGTCCAGCACGATGTACTCCCTTGATCCGACTCGATCCGACTCCATCCGCCGGGCCGGGCGACCGGTGGTCGGCCGATCCCGGTCGACCCGATGTCCGACGGCGCGAAGATGGTTGTCGGCGCAATGATCCCTGGCCGCGACAACGGCCCGGGCACGACCCGCCCGACACCCACCTAGACTCGGGGAACGATGAGCAGCCTCTTCGACGACATCCCCCTGCCCGGTTTCGACACCGCGGCCAAGAAGTCCCCCGCCGGCTCCGCGGACGAGATCCCGCTGCCGCCCGAGCCGGACGAGAACCACGTGTACGGCCTGCCGGAGGACTATCCGGACGACCTGTACGAGGGGCAATACGCGCCGCCGCCCGAGCCGCGCGACGCCTACTACCGCAACGGCGCCCCGCGCCCCGTGGTGGACCCGGCCCGACTGCTCGACGGGATGAACCCGCAACAGCGCGCCGCGGTCGTGCACGAGGGGTCCCCGCTGCTCATCGTGGCGGGCGCGGGCTCCGGCAAGACCCGCGTACTGACCCACCGCATCGCCCACCTGCTCGCCTCCCGCCACGTGCACCCCGGCGAGATCCTGGCGATCACCTTCACCAACAAGGCCGCCGCCGAGATGCGCGACCGGGTCGAGGCACTGGTCGGCCCGCGCACCAAGGCGATGTGGGTGTCCACCTTCCACTCGGCCTGCGTACGCATCCTGCGGCAGCAGTACAAGAAGCTCGGCATGAGCTCGTCGTTCTCCATCTACGACTCGGCCGACCAGCAGCGGCTGATGGCGATGGTCTGCCGCGACCTCGACCTGGACCCGAAGAAGTTCCCGCCGCGCAAGTTCAACGCGCAGGTGTCCAACCTCAAGAACGAACTGATCGACCACGAGGACTTCGCGGCCAAGGCGATCAACGAGTCCGAGCGCATACTGGCGCAGGCCTACACGATGTACCAGGAACGGCTGCGCCAGGCCAACGCGCTCGACTTCGACGACCTGATCATGACCACGGTGCACCTGCTCCAGGCGTTCCCGGACGTCGCGGAGCACTACCGGCGGCGGTTCCGGCACGTGCTGGTGGACGAGTACCAGGACACCAACCACGCGCAGTACACGCTGGTCCGCGAACTGGTCGGCGGCGCGGCCGGCAGCGGCCCGCGCCTGACGGTGGACGGCGAGTTGGTCAACCCCGCCGAGGCCGGGCTCGTCGGGCTCGAACCGGCCGAGTTGTGCGTGGTCGGCGACGCGGACCAGTCGATCTACGCGTTCCGCGGCGCGACCATCCGCAACATCCTCGACTTCGAGGCCGACTACCCGAACGCCACCACGATCCTGCTGGAGCAGAACTACCGCTCCACGCAGACCATCCTGAGCGCGGCCAACGCGGTGATCGAGCGCAACAGCAACCGGCGCGCGAAGAACCTGTGGACCGACGCCGGCGCCGGCACCCCCATCGTCGGCTACGTCGCGGACGACGAGCACGACGAGGCGCAGTTCGTCGCCGACGAGGTGGACCGCCTCACCGACGCGGGCCACACCAAGCCGGGACAGGTCGCGGTGTTCTACCGGACCAACGCCCAGTCCCGCGTCTTCGAGGAGGTCTTCATCCGGGTCGGCCTGCCGTACAAGGTCGTCGGCGGCGTGCGCTTCTACGAGCGCCGCGAGGTCCGCGACGTGCTCGCCTACCTGCGCCTGCTGGCCAACCCCGACGACACGGTCTCGCTGCGCCGGATCCTGAACGTGCCCAAGCGCGGCATCGGCGACCGGGCCGAGGCGTGCCTGGACGTGCTCGCGACGCGCGACCGCATCCCGTTCGCCCAGGCGCTGCGCCGGGCCGACGACGCGCCGGGGCTGGCCAAGCGCTCGGCCAACGCGGTCAAGGGCTTCGTCCGGCTCCTGGACGACCTCACCGCGGTGGTGGACGGCGGCGCGGGGCCCGCGACCGTCCTGGAGGCGATCCTGGAACAGAGCGGCTACCTCGCCGAGTTGCAGGCGTCCAGTGACCCGCAGGACGAGACCCGGATCGAAAACCTTCAGGAACTCGCGGCGGTGGCACTGGAGTTCGAGCAGGCCCAGGCTCAGGAGGGCGGCTCGGGCACGCTCGCCGACTTCCTGGAGCGGGTCTCGCTGGTGGCCGACTCCGACCAGATCCCCACCGACGCCGAGGACGGCGGCGTGGTCACCCTGATGACCCTGCACACCGCCAAGGGCCTGGAGTTCCCCACGGTGTTCCTCACCGGCCTGGAGGACGGCGTCTTCCCGCACATGCGCTCGCTCGGCGACGCGAAGGAGTTGGAGGAGGAGCGCCGGCTGGCCTACGTCGGCATCACCCGCGCCCGCGAGCGGCTCTACGTCACGCTGGCGAAGATGCGCAGCGCGTGGGGCGCGCCGTCGTACAACCCGCCGTCCCGCTTCCTGACCGAACTGCCGGAGAAACTGGTCGACTGGCGCGGCACCTCGCCGTCGGCGGCCAAGGCGATGTCGGCGACGAAGTCGACGGTCGGCTCGCGCGGCGGCTTCGGCAAGGGCGCGCAGATCAAGGAACGCCCGGCCATCGCGCTGGCCCCGGGCGATCGGGTCACCCACGACAAGTTCGGCCTGGGCACGGTGGTGTCCACCGCCGAGACCGGTGACAAGGCGAAGGCCACCATCGATTTCGGCGCGGGCGGCGAGAAGACCCTGCTGCTGCGCTACGCGCCGGTGCAGAAGTTGTAGCGCCGGACGGGACGGACGCGGGCCGGGTCGATGTCCTCGACCCGGCCCGCGTGCGTATCCCGGTGCGGTCAGCCCGCGATCTGGATCTCGTACGGCGCCGACTCCACGCCGGAGGCGGAGACCACGCACAGCTCCACCCGGCCCGGCTCCACGTCGACCGGGACCGGGACGACCACGCACGCGTCGGAGGGGTTGGCGAAGCCGGTGTCGGCCGGGATCAGCGGGGCGTGCACGTGGACCGCGCCGAACTTGACCACCACGCGCGCCAGCAGGTCCGCCTCGTGCGAGCCGCCCGCCGCCAGGTTGATCCCGCGCACCTCGATGTCGTCGCCCTGGCGGACCGCGGAGTCCAGGTCGCCGCGCGTGCGCACGCGCACCACGGACAGGATCACCGGGCGGTCGTTCTCCGCCAGCTTGCCGGCGAGGTAGGTGACCACCGAGACCACGGCGAGCGCGACCAGCGTGGCCGGGATGTCCGGGAGCCGATCGGGGTCGCGGGCCAGGCCGACCACGACGAAGCCGACCGCGACCAGGTTGACCAGGACGTACTGGGCGTCCACGAACGAGGCCCGGCCCGCGTCGTCGGTGACCAGGTCGCGCAGCGAGGCCTGGTCGGCGCGGAGCTTCTGGAGCACCCGGCGGCCGACCTTGTCGCCGACGATCCGGCGCACCGCCACCGCGGCCAGCAGCGGCGCGGTCACCAGGGTGATCTGGTCGAGCGCGACATCGCCCAGCCGATCCAGCAGCCGGTCCCGGTCGCCGTCCCCGGAGGCGGCGGCGAGCCGCATGCCCAGGAAGGCGAAGCAGTACATCAGCGCCACCATCCACAGCGCGGCGACCGCCTTGGAGGTGGACAGGCGCCCGTCCAGGCCCCGTACGGGCGCGAACACGCCGCCCCCGGCCCGGGCGGCCCAGCCGACCACGCTGAGCGCTCCGGCGACCACCACGGCCGCCACGATCCCGGCGGTGCGGGATCCGGTCCAGCCCGCGCCGATCGCGGTCAGCGCCTGCACCAGGACGAGCACGGCGACCAGGAACCACAGCACGATCAGCGCACGACCGCCGAGCACCTGCAGCCAGGCCCGCCCCTGGGCCCGCCGCATGGCGGCCAAGTCCTGGGCCTTGCCCCGCAGTTCGTCGGAGATCCACTGGCGCGCGCCGCCGTCGGAGTGGGCGACCGCCGAGGGCACCCCCTCCTTGCGGGCGAGCGCCCGCCGCAGCGTCTCGAAATCGGCGACGGTCCTGCGGTATTCCTCCCGGACCACGCAATGACAGTCCGGTCCGTGCACACCGACACCGTGCGCCACTTCGCCACGCCCTCCCCACCACCACATACGAACGTGCTCGTTCAGCGGCACATTGTGCCGCATCCGAGAGGGGCGTACCGGCCCGGTCCGGCGATCGCGCGCAATCTCGATCGAAGACCCGCCGCGAGGCCAACCCCCGTGTCCCACAAGGCGGTCCGCCGGCTCGTCGACCCGGCCGCGACGAACTCCGGGAACGCCGCCGGCCCCCGTCCGAAATCGGGCGGAGGCCGGCGAAGCACACACGATCGGGATCAACCCGGATCGAGCGGATCGAGCGGATCGACGCGGGAGGCTACTCCCACTCGATGGTGCCCGGGGGCTTGCTCGTCACGTCGAGGGTGACCCGGTTGATCTCCCGGACCTCGTTGGTGATCCGGTTGGAGATCCGGGCCAGCAGGTCGTAGGGCAGGCGCGACCAGTCGGCGGTCATGGCGTCCTCCGAGGACACCGGACGCAACACGATCGGGTGACCGTAGGTGCGGCCGTCGCCCTGGACGCCGACCGAGCGCACGTCGGCGAGCAGCACCACGGGGCACTGCCAGATCTCCCGGTCGAGCCCGGCCCGGGACAACTCCTCGCGGGCGATCGCGTCCGCCTCGCGCAGGATCTCCAGCCGGTCGGCGGTGACCTCGCCGATGATCCGGATCCCCAGGCCGGGGCCCGGGAACGGCTGCCGCCAGACGATCTCGGACGGCAGGCCCAACTGCTCGCCGACCGCGCGCACCTCGTCCTTGAACAACTTGCGCAGCGGCTCGATCAGCTTGAACTGGAGGTCCTCGGGCAGCCCGCCGACGTTGTGGTGCGACTTGATGTTCGCGGTGCCGGTGCCGCCGCCGGACTCGACCACGTCCGGGTAGAGCGTGCCCTGGACCAGGAACTCGACCTCCTCGCCGTGCGCGCCGGCCTCGGCGACCACCTCGGCGGCGGCCTGCTCGAAGACCCGGATGAACTCGCGCCCGATGATCTTCCGCTTCTCCTCGGGGTCGGTCACCCCGGCGAGCGCGGACAGGAAGCGCTCCTGGGCGTCGACCACCTTGAGCGAGACCCCGGTGGCCGCGACGTAGTCCCGCTCGACCTGCTCGGGCTCGCCCTTGCGCAGCAGACCGTGGTCGACGAACACGCAGGTGAGCTTGTCGCCCACAGCGCGCTGGACCAGGGCCGCGGCGACCGCGGAGTCGACCCCGCCGGACAGGCCGCAGATCACGTGCTTGTCGCCGACCCGCTCGCGGATCAGCTCGACCTGCTCCTCGACGATGTTGACCATCGTCCAGTTCGCCGCGAGCTTCGCGCCCACCTTGAGGAAGCGCTCCAGGATCGCCTGGCCGTGCTCGCTGTGCATCACCTCGGGGTGGTACTGCACGCCGTACAGCCGCGCCTCGTCGTTCTCGATCGCGGCGACCGGCGCGCCCGCGCTGGTCGCGGTGACCGTGAAGCCGGCCGGCGCGGCGGAGACCGAGTCGCCGTGCGACATCCACACCGACAGGTCGGTGGGCAGCCCGTCGAACAGGGTGCTCTCCGTGCCGGTCACGGTCAGCGGGGTGGCGCCGAACTCGGCGAGACCGGTCTTCTCGACCACCCCGCCCAGGGTCTGCGCCATGGCCTGGAAGCCGTAGCAGATGCCGAGCACCGGAACGCCGGCCGTGAACAGCGCCGGGTCGATGCTGGGCGCCTCGTCCGCGTACACCGAGGAGGGGCCGCCGGACAGGATGATCGCGGCCGGGCGCTTCGCGAGCATCTCCGGCACGGGCATGCTGTGCGGCACGATCTCGCTGTATACACGCGCCTCGCGCACCCGGCGGGCGATGAGCTGGGCGTACTGGGCGCCGAAGTCGACGACGAGGACGGTTTCGGTGCCGCCTCCGTCCGGGCTGGCAAAGGTCACGAGGGGCCTTCCGGCGAAGCGAAAAAGGGGTGTACGCCGATTCTACCGGCGTCGCGCGGGTGACCCCGGCTGGTGCCCGCTCCCGCCGTCGCGGCATACTGACGCCATGTCCTCGTTCGGCGTGACGCACGGCTTTAGCCATGGCACCGGGATCCCCGGCGCCACCGTCACCGCCTGAACGCGGCACCACCACAGGCAGACGAAGACGCCCCGGGTCCGGTACCCGGGGCGTCTTCGCGTTCGTGTCGAGGCCCCCGGATCCGACCCCTTCCGGAGAGCAGGCCGCATGGACGACACCACCACCCCGCCGCAGACGTCCGAGGACGTGATCGACGCGGGCCGCACCCGTATCGACGACCTCGACCGGCGGATCATCGCGCTGATCACCGAGCGGGTGGACATCTCCGCCGAGATCCAGCGGGTCCGCGTCGCGGCGGGCGGTGCCCGCGTGCAGTTGTCCCGCGAGATGGAGGTCATCGCCCGGTACCGCGAGGGGTTGGGCAAGCCGGGCACCACCGTCGCGCTGACCCTTCTGGAGTTGTGCCGCGGTCGGGTCGGCCCCCGGGCGTAACCTCGTCGCGCCGGCGGTCGTTGTGACTGATGGCCGGCCCGCTTCATGCGCGGGCCGGGCACCGCAAGGCCGCCGACGCGATGAGGCGCGCTCACCAGCGCGCCGTGGGACCTCGCGTTGGTGCCGTGACCGGGACGCAGGGGACAGCAACCGGTCACAACCCCGCCGGCGGCCGGTGTCGGGGACGCCCGACACCGGCCGCCGCGCCTTGGGTCGATCCACGGATCGACCCCGGCGCGGCGGGCCTCGGCGTGCCCCATTCACCACGAATCCCACGTACCGCGAAAGCTGCGCAACGCGGATCTTTCACGCCAAAGCCGCCGGCAGCGCCAAGAGTAGCGGGATTCCCCACCCCCATCGGTGGTTCCGGCGAAGTGCGCGACCGACTCAAGGGCGTCCGGTTAGCGCAAATAATGATCATTAACCGGTCGATAGATGTCATTTTGCCCCGAGTTGGCAGTCCCTTGCCCGGTCCCGCTCGACGAACGGAATTCACCCTTCCGCAGTCTCGCGCCCCGCGAGCCGCACACACGCCTGCCGGCGCGCGACGCGCGCGCCGGGTGTGGCGGGTGTGAGACACCCGAGGACACCGACCCGACGGGTGGGGTCAGCGCACGCGCAGGGCCTTCATGACGCGCAGGGACAGCGTCAGCGAGCGAGCCCACTGCTCGTCGGTCATGCCGAAGGGGGCGGCGATCGGGAGGAGGCGCTGGGTGGCCACGGTCTGCGCCTCGGTGAACTTCATGATCCCCTCCGCGCCGTGCCGTCGGCCCAGGCCCGAGTCGCCCATGCCGCCCATCGGCGCGCCCGCGCTGCCGTACGCCGCCGCGTAGCCCTCGTTGACGTTCACCGTGCCCGCGCGCAACCGCCGCGCGAGCGCGCCGCCGTGCCGGGTGTCGCGCGTCCACACGCTGGCGTTGAGGCCGTACGCGGTCTCGTTCGCGCGGGTGACGACCTCTTCCTCCTCGGTGTAGCGGTACACCGACACCACGGGGCCGAACGTCTCCTCCGCGCACACCGCCATCTCGGGGGTGACGTCGGCGAGCACCGTCGGCTCGTAGAACAGCGGCCCCAGGTCGGGCCGGGCCTTGCCGCCGACCAGCACCCGTGCGCCCGCCGCCCGGGCCTCGTCCACGTGCCGGGTGACCGCGTCCAGTTGCCGGCGCGAGACCAGCGAGCCCATGTCGGTGTCCCACTCGTATCCGGCCGCGAGCCGCATCGCCTGGATCCGACCCAGGAACCGGTCCACGAACGCGTCGTGCACGTCCTCGTGCACATACATCCGCTCGATCGAGACGCACAACTGGCCGGCGGAGGAGAAGCAGGCGCGCACCGCCCCCTCGGCGGCCCGGTCCAGGTCCGCGTCCGCCAGCACGATCATCGCGTTCTTCCCGCCCAACTCCAGCGACGCGCCGACCAGTCGCTCGGCCGCCCGCCGGGCCACCTCGCGGCCGATGCGGGTGGAGCCGGTGAACCCGACGTAGTCCGCGCCCTCCACCACCGCCGTGCCGACCACCGGGCCGTCGCCGAGCACGATCTGCCACAGGTCCTCGGGCAGGCCGCAGTCGATCAGTACGTCCTGGGCCCACAGCGCGGTCAGCGCGGTCTGCGTGTCGGGCTTCATCACCACCGCGTTGCCCGCGATGAACGCCGGGATCGCGTCGCCGATGGACAGCGCCAGCGGGTAGTTCCACGGCGACACCAGGCCGACCACCCCCTTGGGGTGGCGGACCTCGATCGCCTTGGTGAGCACCGGCAGCGCACCCGCCCGGCGGCGCTCGCGCAGGTAGCCCGCCGCCCGCCGGCCGTAGTGCCGCGCGCACAGCGCGACGTCCAGGACCTCCTCGAAGGCGTGCTTGCGCGCCTTGCCGGTCTCGGTCTGGATGATGTCCAGGATCTCCGACCGGCGCTCCAGCACCCGGTCGTGGAAGCGCAGGAACACCGCCGCCCGCTCACGCACCGAACGTTTGGCCCACGCGGTCTGCGCGAGCCGCGCGCGGGCGAAGGCGGAGGTGACGTTCTCCGGGGTGGACTCGGGGAGTTCGGCGATCGGCGACCCGTCGAACGGACTACGGGTCGTCACCTTCGTCGGCACGGTGCCGGTCACCACGCGCCGCGCCAGTCGCTCGGCGGGCAGGTGGGGCACGGCGATGGAGGCTGCTGCGGGCGCTGCGATGTCCGTCATGGCACCAGCCTAGACAGCGCTACTTTCGGGTAACAAGAACCGTCCGGCGCGCGAACGGACACGACCCGTCCGCGCGCCGTTCCCGGGCCCGATTCAGTCCGTGTCGAGGTCGGCCAGCGCCGACTCGATGGTGCGGTGATACGTGGGATACGCGTACATCATGTTCCGCAGCGTGGCCACCGGGACCGCCGCGCGCACGGCCACCACCAGCGCGCCCAGGATCTCGCCGCCGGCCGGACCGGCGGTGGTCGCGCCGACCAGCACGCCCCGGTCGACGTCCTCGATCACCTTCACGAAGCCGCGCGCGCCGGTGATGTGTCCGCGCGAGGAGGCGGCCAGGTCCGCGTGGCCGATGCGCACCGAGAGCCCGGCGGTGCGGGCCTGGTGCTCGGTCAGGCCGACCGCGCCGATCTCCGGGTCGACGAACGTCACGCGCGGCAGCGCGCTGTGGTCCGCGTCGGGTCCGGCGGTGCCCCGACCGGCCGCGTGCAGGACCGCCTTGGTCACGATGGCCGACTGGTACATCGCCACGTGGGTGAACGCGCCCTGCCCGGTCACGTCGCCGACCGCCCAGACCGCGGGCGCCGCGCCGCCGGGCTGCACCCGCAACTGCCCGTCCACCGGCAGCGCGTGCGCGTGCGGGTCGACGCCCAGCGCCTCGGCGCCGAGTCCGGGCAGGTCCACCCGGCGGCCGGTGGCCACGAGCAGCTTCTCCGCCTCGATCGAGCGCCCGTCGGAGAGTTCGACGGTGAACGCCTTCCCGTCGTGCGCGACCCGCTCGGCCCGCGCGCCCAGGTGGATCTCGACGCCGTCCTCGCCCAGCGCCCATGCGGCCAGGTCGGAGGATTCCGGTTCCTCGACGGCCAACACCCGCTCGCCGTTCTCCACGATCGTCACCCGGGTGCCGAATCGGGTGAACACCTGGGCGAGTTCGAGGCCGATCGCGCCGCCGCCGAGCACCGCGAGCGAACTCGGCGCCTCGTCGGCCTCGATCGCCTCGCGGTTGGTCCACAGCGGGGTGCCCGCCAGGCCCTCGATCGGCGGGACGAAGGCCCTGGTGCCGGTGCCGACCACGATCGCGTGCCGGGCCCGGAAGCGCCGCACCCCGTCGGGGCCGGTCGCCTCGACGGTGTCCACGCCGGTGATCCGGCCGGCGCCGCGCACGAAGGTCATGCCCTTGTCGACCAGCCGGTCCACGGCCGCCGTGTCGTCCCAGTCGGCGGTCAACTCGCGGATCCGCGCGGCGAGCGGCGCCCAGTCGGGGTGCTCCTCGGTGCGGGCCCGGGCCGCCGCGTACACCATCGCCTTCGACGGGATGCAGCCCCAGTACGGACACTCGCCGCCGACGAGGCCGTCCTCGACGCCCACCACGTCCAGTCCGGCCGAGGCGAGGTTCCCGGCGACGGCCTCACCGCCGACGCCGAGACCCAGGACGATCACGTCGACGTCGACGGTCGCGACGTCTTGGGGGTGCTGCGTGCTCACTGGTGTACCTCCGGGGTGGCTGGGTTCCCTCGGACCGTACCCCGGGACGAGTCTCGGACTCGCGTGTCACTTGCCCTGGAAGGACTCCGTCATCTTGTCGAAGCGCTCCCGCGAGAGCGGTTCCCAGTCGCTCTGGTACGACGCCACATACAGCGCGTAGTCCACGTTGCCGGTGGTCACGACACCCAGGTTCATCACGTGGCTGGGCACCCGATTGCCCGAGCCGTCGCCGTTGATCGGGTCGCCGTCGAAGGTGTACTCCCACATCGCGGCCTTGCGCGCTCCCGGCGGAAGCGGGGTGTAGTCCCGGAGTTGGAGCCGCTTGTAGGCGGGCTTCGTCTTCGCGGTCGCCTCGACGACCTGCTCGAAGTTGCCCAGGGGGTCGTGGCCGACCGGCGTCGCGCCGATCAGGTAGGCGGTCTTGCGATCGGCCGTCACGTACTTGATCTGGTCCTTGTTGGCGCCGAAGACCGAGCGGGACTTGGCGGCGCCCGCGGGCAGGAACAGCGAGAACCCGAGCGGGTCCTTGACCAGTTCGTAGCCGGCGGGCGGGACCGACCCGTTCGGCGCGGAGGCGGACGGCGGCGAGGTGGGGGGAACGCCGCTCGCCGACGGCTGGGTCGGCGGCGTCGTCGCCTGCTCGGAGTTGCCCGGGTTCGGCTTCGCGTTGTCGCCCTTGTCGTCGTCCCGGGTGACCAGGAACCCCACCGCGGCGCCGCCCGCGATCAGCGCGACCACGAGCGCCACGACCGCGACGATCCGGCCGCGGCGGCGCGGCTCGGGGGTCGGCTGGTGCGGCGGCGCGGGGGTGTGCGGGATGTGCGGGATGTGCGGCGGTTGCGGGGGTACGCCGGTACGGGTCGGCGACGCCTCGGCGGGCGAGTAGGCCGGTTGCGACCAGGAGTTCGGCGGCGTGTTGCCGCCCGGGTGTCCGGTGGCGCCCGTGTCGTGGCCGGCCTGCGCGCGCCCGTGCGGGTCGTACGGCTGGGCCGGGGTGGTCGGCGCGCCGGGGTCGGCGACCGGGGTCGGCGGTGGCGGGACCGCGCCGTACTGCCGCGACGGCGTCGAGTTCGCCACCTCGCGCAGGATCCGGGCGCCGTCCTCCACGCCCATCCGCAGGTCGACGTCCTTGACCAGCCAGCCCGCGATCACCGGCTCGAGCCCGCCCGCGTGCCGGGGCGGGTCGGCCTCGTCGTTCAGGATCGCGTTCAGCGTGCTGATCATCGTGCCCCGGCGGAACGGGTTGCGTCCCTCGACCGCCATGTACAGCACCACGGCGAGCGACCACAGGTCGGCGGCGAGCAGCGGGCGTTTGCCCTCGGCCCGCTCCGGCGACAGGAAGTCCGGCGAGCCGACCAGCATGCCGGTGGTGGTGAGCGTCGCGGTACCGGTCGCGGTGGCGATCCCGAAGTCGGTCAACACCACCCGCCCGTGCGGGGTGACCAGGATGTTCGCGGGTTTGACGTCGCGGTGCAGCACACCCTTCTGATCGGCGGCGAGCAGCGCGTCGAGCACTTTCAGGCCCAGTTCGGCGGCGTCCGCCGGGGTCAGCGTGCCCTGCGTCTCCAGGATCTCGGCGAGCGACTGGGCCTCGACCAGCTCCATCACGATCCACGGGATGCCGCCGTCCTCGACCACGTCGTGGATGGTGACCACATTCGGGTGCCCGATCCGGGCGGCCGTGCGGGCCTCGCGCATCGTGCGTTCGCGGGCGAGCTCCTTCTCCTCGTCGTCGAGGTGGTCGGGCAGCCGCAGCTCCTTGATCGCGACGTCGCGGTGCAGCATCTCGTCCACGGCACGCCACACCGTGCCCATGCCGCCTCGGCCGAGCATGGTGCCCAACCGGTAACGCCCGCCGACCACCCGACCGCGCGTGCCCCCGGTCTGTGCCACGTACCCTCCCCGCATCGGCCGGCTGTCCCGCCGGCCATCTTCGGTCTGCAACCCGCCACATTAGATGCGACTCCCCGGGGTTCGGCGAGCGGATCCGCCGGCCGGACCGTTCCGGGCCCGCCTCCCGCACCCCGCCGGCGGTCCCCGTGACGGCCGTGACGTGGGGTTTTCCGGCCGCGGGCGACCCGCGGCCGGTACTCGATCGGGTGGGAGCGAATCCGATCAGGTCGCCGTCCCCGCGTGGCTGGGCGGCGGGTCGGTGATCGGCGGGCGGGTGGTCGTGGTGGTCGTCGGCGGCCTGCTCGTGGTCGGCGGCCTGGTGGTGGGCGGGCGCGTCGTGGGCGGGCGGGTGGTCCAGGTCTCCGTGTTCGTCGGCCGCGAGGTGCGGGTCGACCCGGATCCCTGGCTGCCGCTGCCCGAGGTGCCGCCGTCCTTGTTGTTCCCGGAACCGGTCGAGGAGCCGGTGGCGTGCAGCATGTCGTTGCGGGTCCCGCTCCCCGGCGGGTTCGCGGCGCCCGAGCCGACGGGCTGCGTGTTGGCGATCTTCATGTCGCCCGAGTCGCGGTCGCCGGCTCCGCCACCGTCCTGCCCGCCCAGCGCGTTCGGCACGAAGATCGCCAGCGCGGCCACCGCGGCGGCGACCATGGTGCCGAAGACGACGGCCTTGCGGCGCTTCTTCCTCGTGGCGGCGTCGGCCGCCGACGCGTCCCCGGAGGGGCCGCCGGCCGGGCCGATCAGCACCGGGTTGACCCGGTCGTCGGCGGTGGCCGAGCCGTGCACCGCGTCGGTGGGCGACCAGGCGTGCGCGCCGGTCGCCGGGTAGCCGCCGCCGGGACCGCCCGGATCGGCGGAAGCGGCCGCGCCGAACGGCGGTGCCGGGGCGGCCGGCGGCTGCTGCCGCCAGTCCGGCTCGGGTCCGGGCTGCGGCATCGGCACCGGCGTCGACGGGGTCTGCGGGGTCGGCGGCGGGGCCGGCTGCCAGGACGAGCGGGTGGCGCCGCGGACGCCGCCCGGGTCCTCGACGGTCGCGGTGCCCGGCGGAATCGGGCCGGCCGCGTTCCACGCGTCCTCGGGAAGCGGTTCGACGCCGACCAGCGCGGCGGTCAGGAGTCGTTCGGTGGTGTCCTCGTCGGCGCGCTCCAGCGGGTCCTTGCGCAGCAGCGCCTCGATGGCGGGCCACAACGCGCCGGACTGCCGGGGCGGCGCGGGCTCGTCGGTGAGCACCGCGCTGAGCGTGTCCATCGCGCCCGACCGGCGAAACGGCGAGAAACCCTCCACCGCCTGGTACAGGGTCACCCCGAGCGACCACAGGTCGGAGGCCGGGCCGGGCCGACGCCCGAGCACCCGCTCCGGCGCCAGGTATTCGGGCGAGCCGACCAGCATCCCGGTCGCGGTGAGGGTGACGGAGCCGGCCACGGTGGCGATGCCGAAGTCGGTCAGCACGATCCGGCCGCCGGGCGCCATCAGGATGTTGCTGGGCTTCACGTCGCGGTGCAGGACGTCGGCAGCGCGGGCGGCGCGCAGCGCGGCGAGCACCGCCAGGCCGACCTCGGCCGCCTCGTGCGGGGCCATCCGGCCCTCGTCGAGCACGTCGGTGAGCGAGGGCGCGCGGACCAGCTCCATCACGATCCACGGACGCCCGTCGTCCTCGGCGACGTCGAAGATGGTGACCACGTTCGGGTGGGTGATCCGGGCCGCCGCACGGGCCTCGCGCAGCGCCCGCTCACAGCGCCCCTGGGTCTCCATCTCGTCCAGGTCGTCCGGGATCCGGACCTCCTTGACCGCGACGTCCCGGCGCAGCAGCTCGTCGAAGGCGAGCCACACCGTGCCCATGCCGCCCCGACCGAGCGGCTCGCCCAGGCGATAACGCCCATCCACCAGGCGGCCGTGCGAGCCGCTGTCGTGTGCCACGTGGTCCTCCCCAAGACCGTGGACACCACCGATCCGCCCCGTCGGCGCGTCTTTGGCGTCACGTATAGGACGTCCGGCGGGTGCCGAAGGTTCCGCTCCGGCCGGGCTCAGCCGCCCGGCGTGAAACTCTCCCGCGCCGCGTCGAACGCCGAACGCACCAGCGGCGAACCGGCGTCGGGGCCGGAGACCCAGAAGTCCCAGGTCCGGCCGTCCTCGACGAAGCGCATGTTGATCGATCGGCGCACCGCGCCCCGGTCGTTCCAGGTGAACTCCCAGAGCCCGGCGACCTGTCCGTGCACGGTCGTGCAGAGCAGGCGGATCTGGTGATAGTCCGTTCCGTTTCCGATGAAGGTGCCCGGTCCCAGGCCCTTGGATGCCTGTGTGGCCAATTCCCCGCACGGATCGCCGTGCGCGTCGGACGCGTCCGGGCGCACGCCGAGGCGGAACAGGTCGTCCGGCGAGCGGTAGTAGACCCGCTCGCCGGCCGCGTCGCGCACGGTCCAGTCGGCGGGCACCAAGACGGTGAACGCGCCGCGCGCGGTGACCCGCCGGAAACCGCCGCCCGACGACCCGAACGGGCCGGGGGCGGTCGGGCCGAAGGCGGTCGCCCCGACCGCGGGTGACCCGGTCGCCGACACCGCGCCCCGGTGGTCGGCCCGCTCCACCAGCACACCGATGATCACCCCGGCCACCGCGAGCAACGCCCCCGCCGTCAGCGTGCCGACCACGACAAGCGACCGCCCCGGCGACCGACCGACCGCGGACCACTCCGAGGCCACGGCCGACGCGGGCCTTCCGGACGGGACCGACCCGAACGGCGCCGACACCTCCAACGGCACGGCCGACGCGGACGGCGCGACCGACCCCGGCGGCGCAGGCGGCGCGACCGACCCGAGCGGAACGGGCTGCGCAGGCGACCCCGTCAGCACGGGCGACCCGGGCGGGGCGAACGACTCGGGCGGTGCAGGCGACCCGGGCGGGACGAGCGACCCCGGCAGCGCGAGCGACCCCAGCAGCGCAGGCGACCCCGGCGGCGTGGGCGACTCGGGCGGGACGAGCGACCCCGGCGGCGCAGGCGACCCGGGCAGCGCGGGCGAGCCCGGCGGCGCGGCCGACCCGAGCGGAACGGGCGGCGCAGGCGACCCCGGCACCACGGGCGACCCGGGCGGTGCAGGCGACCCCGGCGCCACGGGCGACCCGGGCGGGGCGAACGACTCGGGCGGTGCAGGCGACCCGGGCGGGACGAGCGACCCCGGCAGCGCGAGCGACCCCGGCGGCGCAGGCGACCCGGGCGGCGCAGGCGACCCCGGCAGCACGGGCGACTCGGGCGGGGCGAGCGACCCGGGCGGGGCGGGCAACCCCGGCGGGGTGGGGCACTCGGGCGATGCCGGCGACCCCGGCGGGGTGGGGCGTTGTGGTGGTGCGGGGTCGGGGGGCGGCTGCGGGGGCGCTGGGCCGGGGGCCGCGGCCGGATCGACGCCGAGGACCGAGGCCGGCGACGGCGACGACTCGGGTGTCCCGGTCGGGTCGGGCCACCCGGGCGCGTCGGTGGGGGCGAGGTGGGGGCGCGGGACGGGCGTGCCGGTCGCGCACCGCTGCCCCGCTCCCCCCGCGCTCGCCGCGGCCAGCAGCGCGGCCGCGTCCGCCGCCGTCATCCGCGCGACCGGATCCGGGGTGAGCAGCCCGAGCACCGCCTCGGCCAGCGGCCCGGCGTGGGTGGGCGGCGGGCACCTGCCCAGCGCCACGGCCTGCAGCGTGGCCAGCGGGTTGTCCCGGCGGAACGGCGAGAATCCCTCGACCATCTCGTACAACGTCACGCCCAACGACCACAGGTCGGCCGGCGCCCCGGACGGCCGCCCGCTCGCGCGCTCCGGCGCCATGTACTCCGGGGTGCCGGCGGTCGCGCCGGTCTCGGTGACCGCGGGCGCGTCCGGGTGCGTCGCGATGCCGAAGTCGGTGAGCACCACGCCGTCCTCCTCGTCCACGATCACGTTGGCGGGCTTGACGTCCCGGTGCTCGATGAAGACCCGGTGCACGGCGGCCAGCCCCGCGAGCATGCGCGCGCCGATCCGCGCCACCCGCTCCGGCGCCATCGCGCCCTCGGCGATCAGCGCGGTGAGCGGCCGACCCGGGAGCAGCTGCATCACGATCCACGGCCGGCCGTCCTCGACCACGATGTCGAACACGGTGACCACGTTCGGGTGCCGGACCCGCCCCGCGGCCCGCACCTCGCGCTGCATCCGCGCCGAGCGCCGGGCCACCTCGTCGGCTTCGAGCCAGTCGGGCAGCCGCAACTCCTTGATCGCCACGTCCCGCCCGATCTCCGGATCGTGGGCCCGCCACACCACCCCCATGCCGCCCTGCCCCAGCACCTCCGTCAACAGGTACCGCCCCGCGAGTACGCGCCCACTCATCGCCGCCCCCGACCGGATCGTCTTCCGGGCCCGGTCAGCCGGCGATCGACAGGTGACGGCGGGCGTGCTCGTAATAGGCGCCGGCCGTGCCCCACAGGTCGTCGCGACCGCGCACGGTCAGCCAGTAGCGCAGGCCGGACGTGGTGCGCACGACCAGGTCCTTGCCGTGGTAGGTGGTCAGGTCCTGGCCGCGCCAGACGTACTCCCACTCCGCGGCCTCGTGGCCCCGGTAGTCGATGGCCTGCAGGAGCAGCCGCTCGTAGTCCTCGCCGTCCAGCCGCTCCCGGCCGCCGACGCTGCCGTGCTCGCGGTGCGCGACCGACTCCTCCGGGGCCATCACGATGCCCCGGTCGACGGTGACGGTGACCGAGATCAGCCGGTCCGGGTCGGTCACCGTCAGCCCGCTCTGGCTGTCCGTACAGGTCCAGCCCTCCGGCACGGGCAGCGCGAAGCCCAGATCGGTGCGGCGCCGCCGGCGCAGTCGCGGTATCACCTTGTTGTCCACGAGCGGGCCGACCACCAGGCAACCGCCGATCAGCGCGCCGACGATGATCGGATTCGGATTGATCTTCGCCGCCTCCAGCGCGCCGCCGGCGATCACCCCGAGCAACATCGCGACCGGTACCGACCGGGAGATCCGCCGGTGCGGCAACACCAGCCACACGCTCAGCGCGAGCGCGAGCAGCACGATCGTGTACATCCCGGTCCAGTTGCCGAACGCGGCCAGCCAGCGCGCGCCGGCGGCGGTGGCGATGCCGACCGAGGTCAGGATGGTCGTCCAGTGCCGGAACCACCAGCGCGGCCAGCGCCGGTAGCGGGCCCGGAACGCGCCGCCCTCGCGGGGCAGGCGCACGTTGGTGGAGGTCTCGTCCAGGCTTCCCCGGGCACCGCCCCGGGTGCCCGCGCCCGCCCGGGCCGGCGGCCGCGGCGTGCCCGGCGCCCGCGGCGTCCCGGGGCGCAGCGGGGTGTGCGGATGTCCGGTCACCCGCACCCCGTGCCGCCGCACCGCGCCGGGCCGGGTCCGGTCCGGCACGAAACGCTCGGAGGTCGATCCGCCGGCCGCGGTCGGCATCTGCTCGACGATCTCCAGGAGCAGTTCGCGCACCTGGGCGACCGAGCCGCGCCGGGCCGGATCCTTGACCAGCAGCGCCTTCAGCACCGGGGTCAGCGGGCCGGCCAGGAAGATCTCCGGGAAGCGGCCCGCGGCCACCGCGCCGAGGGTGGCCGCGTGCGTGTTGCGGCGAAACGCCGGTCGACCCTCGACCGCCTCGAACAGCGTCGCACCGAGCGACCACAGGTCGGCGGACGGCCCGGGCGGCTCGCCCGCGATCTGCTCCGGCGCCAGGTATTCGGGCGAGCCGACCATCGCGCCGGCCTGGGTGAGCGTGGCGCTGTCCTCGACCGAGGCGACCCCGAAGTCGGTGAGCACCACCCGGCCGTTGCGGGCCAGGAGCACGTTGGCGGGCTTGACGTCGCGGTGCAGCACGCCGACCTCGTGCGCGGCCTCCAGCGCGGCGAGCAGAAGCAGGCCCAATTCGGCGACCTGCTCGGGCGGGATCGGCCCCTCCTTGTCCAACTCCTGGGCCAGGGAGAGCCCGCGGACCAGTTCCATCACGATCCAGGGCCGCTCGTCCTGCTCGGCGACGTCGAAGATGGTCACCACGTTCGGGTGATCGATCCGGGCCGCCGCCCGCGCCTCGCGCAACATCCGCGCGCTCAGCGTGCCGCGTTCGTCGTCGTCCTCGTAGCGGGGCAGCCGCATCTCCTTGACCGCCACGTCGCGGTCCAACATGGTGTCCACCGCCCGCCACACGGTGCCCATCCCGCCCCGGCCCAGCTGATCACCCAGGCGGTATCGCCCCGCCAGCAGACGCTCGGGCGCTTCCGGGTCGGTCAAGTCTCTCGCTCCCCATACAGCCGCGGTCCCGCCGCGCGATCGGGTGGTTGCCTTCCCATACTCCTGTCCGGCGGCGCGCGGGGTCCACCGGTTCGCGAACGAACCTCGCCGACGACACCTGACCGGCCTATCGATGGAACGTGACGACGCCCGGGAAGGTGCCCGCGACACCCCGGATCAACCGCCGGGCTCGGGTACCGCCGCGGGCCTCAGCCGGGGACGATGTCCTCCGCTCCGAGCCGCACCGCGTCCGCCGTGTGATCGTCCATCTGCTCCTGCGAGGACCGCTCCGCCTCGATCCGCTTCAGGTAGTAGTCCACCTCCCGCCGCGACCGGTCCTCCTCCCAACCCAGCACCCGGGCCATCAAGGCACCGCAGGCCCGGGCCGCCCGCGCGCCCCGGTCGAAGGTCTCGATCGACACCCGGGTCCGGCGGTCCAGCACGTCGCCCAGGTGCAACGCGCCCTCGTGGGTGCACGCGTACACCACCTCGGCGGCCAGATAGTCGTCCGCGCCGTCCAGCGGATACGCCAACTCCGGCTCCGCCGCGATCAGCGCCAGCGGCTCCTCGATCAGCGACCCGTACCGGTTCAACAGGTGCTCCACCCGGGCCACGTGCAGCCCGGTGCGCGCCGCCGTCGCGGCCCGCGCGTTCCACAGCGCCCGATACCCCTCCGCGCCCACCAGCGGCACCGTCGCGGTGCAACTCGGCGGCACCTTGCGGTCCAGGCCGTGCACGGCGGCGTCCACCGCGTCCGCGGCCATCACCCGATACGTCGTGTACTTGCCGCCCGCGACCACCACCAGGCCGGGCACCGGGTGCGCCACGGTGTGCTCGCGGGACAACTGCGAGGTGGCGTCCGACTCGCCCGCGAGCAGCGGACGCAGGCCCGCGTACACCCCCTCGACGTCCTCGCGGGTGAGCGGCACCGCGAGCACCTCGTTGACGTGGTCGAGCAGATACTCGATGTCCGCCCGACTCGCCGCGGGATGCACCTTGTCCAGGTCCCAGCGGGTGTCGGTGGTGCCGACGATCCAGTGCCGGCCCCACGGGATCACGAACAGCACGCTCTTCTCGGTGCGCAGGATCAGCCCGGTCGAGGAGTGGATCCGGTCCCTGGGCACCACCAGGTGGATGCCCTTCGAGGCGCGCACGTGGAACTGCCCGCGCTCGCCGACCATGGCCTGGGTCTCGTCCGTCCACACCCCGGTCGCGTTGACCACCTGCCCGGCCCGGACGTCGTACGTCGCGCCGGTCTCCATGTCGCGCACGTGCACCCCGACCACCCGCTCGCCCTCGCGCAGGAACCCGGTCACCGTCGCCCGCGAGGCCACGTGCGCGCCGTAGCCGGCGGCGGTGCGCACCAGGGTCATCGTGTACCGCGCGTCGTCCACCTGCGCGTCGTGGTACTGCACCGCGCCCACCAGCGCGTCCTTGCGCAACGCCGGTGCGAGGCGCAGCGCCTGACGTCGCGTCAGCTGCCGATGTCGGGGCAGCCCCGGATCCCGACCGGCCGACATCGCCATCGTGTCGTAGAGCGTCACCCCGGCGGTGACGTAGGGCCGTTCCCAGCCGCGATGGCGCAGCGGGTACAGGAACGGCACCGGCTTGACCAGGTGCGGCGCCAGCGTGCGCAGCAGCAGCCCGCGCTCGCGCAGCGCCTCGCGCACCAGCGCGAAGTCCAGCATCTCCAGGTAGCGCAGCCCGCCGTGGATCAGCTTGCTGGAGCGGCTGGAGGTGCCCGACGCCCAGTCGCGCGCCTCCACCAGCCCCACCGACAGACCCCGGGTGACCGCGTCCAGGGCGGTGCCCGCGCCGACCACGCCGCCGCCCACCACGACGATGTCCAGTTCACGCTCGGCCATCCGCCGCAGCGCCCGCGTGCGCTCCCCGGGCCCCATCGCCGTGGTCCGCATCCGCCACCTCCGACCTCGATCATCACGCAAGGGACCACACGGACGGCGACGACGCGCCCCTCCTGCGTGTACCCATTGCCCCGCCGCCCGGACCCCGCACGCGCCGCGCGTCCCACGCGCACCTCGCGAACGAGTCGCCCGCGGGCCGCCCGTGAGCCGCCCGGAAACGACGAACGGCCCCGAACACCGAGGGTGTTCGGGGCCGGACGGGGATTCGGGTCAGTGCGCGGGCGAGACCGTGACCTCGACCTGCTGGAACTTCTTCAGCTCCGAGTAGCCCGTGGTGGCCATCGCCCGACGCAGCGCGCCGAACAGGTTCATCGAACCGTCGGACACGTGCGAGGGACCGAGCAGGATCTCCTCCAGGGTGCCCACCGCGCCCAGGTTCATCCGCCGCCCGCGCGGCAGTTCGGGGTGGTGCGCCTCCGAACCCCAGTGATGGCCGGCGCCGGGGGCGTCGCTCGCCCGGGCCAGCGCCGAGCCGATCATCACCGCGTCCGCGCCGCACGCCACCGCCTTGGCGATGTCGCCGCTGCGGCCCACGCTGCCGTCGGCGACCACGTGCACGTAGCGGCCGCCCGACTCGTCGAGGTAGTCCCGCCGCGCCTCGGCGACGTCGGCCACCGCGGTCGCCATCGGCACCGCGACGCCGAGCACGCCGCGGGTGGTGTGCGCCGCGCCGCCGCCGAAGCCGACCAGGACGCCGGCCGCGCCGGCGCGCATCAGGTGCAGCGCGCCCTGGTAGGTCGCGCACCCGCCGACGATCACCGGCACGTCGAGGTCGTAGATGAACTGCTTGAGGTTCAGCGGTTCGGCCCGACCGGACACGTGCTCCGCCGAGACGGTGGTGCCGCGGATGACGAACACGTCGACACCGGCGTCGATCACGGCCTTGTGGTACTGCGCGGTGCGCTGCGGCGACAGCGCCGCGGCGGTGACCACGCCCGAGTCGCGGATCTGCTTGATCCGCGCGCCGATCAGCTCCTCCTTGATCGGCTCGGCGTAGATCTCCTGCATCCGCCGGGTCGCCGCGTCCTCGTCGAGCGCGCCGATCTCCTCGATCAGCGGCGTGGGGTCCTCGTAGCGGGTCCACAACCCTTCGAGGTTGAGCACGCCGAGGCCGCCCATCCGGCCGACCTCGATCGCGGTCTGCGGCGACACGACGCTGTCCATCGGCGCGGTCAGGAACGGCAGCTCGAACCGGTACGCGTCGATCTGCCACGCGATCGAGACCTCTTCGGGGTCCCGGGTCCGCCGGCTGGGGACGATGGCGACGTCGTCGAAGTGATAGGCACGCCGGCCACGCTTGCCCCGGCCGATTTCGACCTCAGTCACGTTGCGCCTCTCCTGCTGGAATCGGTGGCTGGGAAAATCCCCGTATCCCAGGGTACGGGGCGAGTACGCAGGCGAGGGGCCCCGCCCGGCGTACGGACGGGGCCCCTCGGTGTAGTACGGATACCACGGCGCCTGTCAGCGCGAGTGGTAGTTCGGCGCTTCCTGCGTCATGTGGATGTCGTGCGGGTGCGACTCCTTGAGGCCGGCCGAGGTGATCCGCACGAAGCGGCCCTTGTCCTGGAGCTCGGTCACGGTCGCGGCGCCGGCGTAGCCCATCGACGCGCGCAGGCCGCCGATCAGCTGGTGCGCGACGGCGGACAGCGGGCCCCGGTAGGGCACCTGGCCCTCGATGCCCTCGGGGACGAGCTTGTCCTCGGAGAGCACGTCGTCCTGGAAGTAGCGGTCCTTGGAGAAGGACTTGGCCTGGCCGCGCGACTGCATCGCGCCGAGCGAGCCCATGCCCCGGTAGGACTTGAACTGCTTGCCGTTGATGAAGATCAGGTCGCCGGGGCTCTCCTCGCACCCCGCGAGCAGGCTGCCCAGCATCACCGTGTCGGCACCCGCCGCGATCGCCTTGGCGATGTCGCCGGAGTACTGGAGGCCGCCGTCGCCGATCACCGGCACGCCCGCCGCCCGCGCCGCCTGCGCCGCCTCGTAGATCGCGGTGACCTGGGGCGCGCCGACGCCGGCGATCACCCGGGTGGTACAGATCGAGCCGGGACCGACGCCGACCTTGACGCCGTCCACGCCCGCGTCGATCAGCGCCTGGGCGCCGTCGCGGGTGGCCACGTTGCCGCCGATGACGTCGACCTTGGTGTTCGCCTTGACCTTGGCGATCATCTCCAGCACGTTGCGCTGGTGGCCGTGCGCGCTGTCCACCACGATGAAGTCGACGCCGGCCTCGACCAGCGCCTGGGCGCGGAGGTAGCTGTCGTCGCCGGTGCCGATCGCGGCGCCGACCACGAGCCGACCGTCGGCGTCCTTGGTCGCGTTCGGATACTGCTCGCTCTTGACGAAGTCCTTGACCGTGATCAGGCCGTGCAGCTTGCCGGCGTCGTCGATCAGCGGCAGCTTCTCCACCTTGTGCCGGCGCAGCAGTTCCATCGCCTGGTCGCCGGTGGTGCCGACCTTGCCGGTGACCAGCGGCATCGGGGTCATGATGTCGCGCACGCGACGCGAGTGGTCGACCTCGAAGCGCAGGTCGCGGTTGGTGACGATGCCGAGCAGTCGGCCCTTGTCGTCGGTGACCGGGACGCCGCTGATCCGGAACCGCGCGCACAGCGCGTCGACTTCCTGCAGCGTGGCGTCGGCGCCGATGGTGATCGGGTCGAGCACCATGCCGGCCTCGGACCGCTTGACGGTGTCCGCCTGCGCGGCCTGGTCCTCCACCGACAGGTTGCGGTGCAGCACGCCGACGCCGCCCTGGCGGGCCATGGCGATCGCCATCCGCGCCTCGGTGACGGTGTCCATCGCCGACGACAGCAGCGGGATGCGGACGCGGATGTTGCGGGTGACCCGGGCGGAGGTGTCCACCTCGCTCGGCACGACGTCGGACGCGCCCGGCAGCAGCAGGACATCGTCGTACGTCAGCCCGAGCATCGCGAACTTCTCGGGTACGCCGTCGGCCGTGAGACTCATGACACCTTCCGAAGGTATTCCGATGGACCGCTCCGCCGGCCCTGCGGGGAGCGGGGTCCCCGGGTAGCCGGGTAGGACGAGAACGCGCTCTCGGCAAGCGGATGGGTGGGTTGAGGGTTCATGCTACTGGCCCCGCGCGGTGCTTCGAGCCCGCTTGCCGACGGTGAGCACAACGGCACACCCGGCCCCGACCATTCCCGGCCGGCCTCAGCATCGGTCCGGCACCACCCGACGGCGGTTCGCGGCGGTGCCGTCCACCTCGGCGAGCAGCGCGTCGAACAACCCGACGATCCGGTCCTGGACGGGGAGCGGGCGCCGCCGGCGCAGCTGCTCCACGAGTTCGTCGTCCTGGCGCAGCAGACCCAGATCGGCGGTGCCGGATCGGCCGCCGAACCGCACACCGCCGCCGCTCACGCGGTCTTCTCCTCGCCCGCCAACGCCCGCAGGCGGGTCAACGCGCGATGTTGGGCGACCCGCACCGCGCCGGGCGACATGCCCATCGCGCGCCCGGTCTCCTCGGCGGACAACCCGACCGCGACCCGCAGCACGAGCAGTTCGCGCAGGTTGTCGGGCAGTCTGCCGAGCAGGGCGCGCGCGTGCGCGGCGTCGCTGCGCCGCACCACCTGGTCCTCGGGCCCGGGGTGGTCGTCCACCGCCTCGGGCAGATCGCAGGTGGGCACCGCGCCGCGCATCGCGGCGCGCTGCACGTCGACCACCTTGTGTGCCGCGATACCGAACACGAACGCCTCGAACGGGCGCCCCTCGTCGCGATATCGCGGCAGCGCGGAGAGCACCGCCAGGCACACCTCCTGCGCGGCGTCGTCGGCCGCGTGCTCGGCGCCGGAGACCCGGCCGAGCCGGGCCCGGCAGTAGCGCAACACCAGTGGTCGGACGTAGGCGAGCAGTTCGTCGGTCGCCTGCACGTCCCCCTGGACCGCGCGGACCACGACGGCACGCATGCCGTCGTCGGCGTGCGCGTGTGCTTCGTACGACTCGTCCGGCATTCGCTCGGGGGTCCCACCCATGCCATTCAGTATGCAGGGATCGGCGACCGAATCACGGCCATGCCGACCCGGGGGACTCATCCGGCCCCCCGGGCAACGGCATTCACCGCACGGACCCTCGCCCGTCGGGGGCCGTCGGCACCCGCCTCATCGCACAAGTCCCCACCGACCGTGCCCGCCCGGACGAACCCCCGGGCCCTCGCGGTCGGGGAGGTCCTCGCGGACGTTCGTCATCGCACGAGTCCCCACCGGAATCCCAGCGCGACCGCGTGTGCCCGGTCGGACGCGCCCAGCTTCTTGAACAGGCGTCGGGCGTGGGTCTTGACCGTGTCCTCCGACAGGAACAGCTCGCGCCCGATCTCGGCGTTGCTGCGCCCGTGGCTCATGCCCTCGAGCACCTGGATCTCACGTGCCGTCAGGGTCGGCGCCACGCCCATGTCGGGCGAGCGCAACCGCCGGGGCGCCAGCCGCCACGTCGGGTCGGCGAGCGCCTGGGAGACGGTCGCGCGCAGTTCCGCGCGCGACGCGTCCTTGTGCAGATATCCCCGAGCCCCGGCGGCGACCGCGAGGGCCACCCCGTCCAGGTCCTCGGCCATCGTCAGCATGATCACCCGTGCGCCGGGGTCGCCGGCCAGGAGGCGGCGCACCGCCTCGACGCCGCCGAGCCCGGGCATCCGCACGTCCATGAGGACGAGGTCGGACCGCTCCGCGCCCCAGCGCCGCAGTACCTCCTCGCCACTCGTGGCCGTCGTCACCCTCTCGACGCCGGGGACCGTGGCCACCGCCCGCCGCAGGGTCTCCCGAACCAGCGGGGAATCGTCGCAGACCAGGACGGTCGTCATCGCCGGCCTCCGCAGTGGATCCGCGTCACGTTGAGCCTCCACGCCTGTACGTACCGTTTCCTTTGCGGCGACCCCGAGGGTCGGTGGCTCGGGATCCAGCCCCGACCGCCCTCGTCGCCAACCGCTTCACCCACCCCAACGAGCATCACTCGAAAGGGTTACGGGGGGAGTTCCGCTCCGCCGCCACCACAACGAGGCGGCCGTCCGGAAGGACACGCGAGGGTGAAACCCACCCGACCCACACCACCCGGGCCCCGCCCCCACTCCCCACTCCCCGGTGCCCCAGGTCCCGAAAGCCCCACCACGCACACCACACCCATTCGCACCAAATCACCCACATTCACCCGATGCACCCGCCGCAGAGCCCACCCTGGGTAATTTTTTCGGGATTCGATGCATAAGTGGGAATTAGGATTGGAACTGATCATTTCGTGACACAGTCGCACCTACTTCTGATCGCTTGATCACGACTGTTCTGCACGGTCCGACCAGAGGTGGCATCCCTGCTCACCGATCACTCGTACGCGATAAGCAAGAGGGACGAGTCATGGCTGATTTCTCGCGACTCCCCGGCCCCAACGCCGACCTGTGGGACTGGCAGCTGTCGGCAGCCTGTCGCGGAGTCGACAGCGCACTGTTCTTCCATCCCGAAGGCGAGCGAGGCGCCGCCAGGGTCGCCCGGGAGGCTTCGGCCAAGGAAGTCTGCATGCGGTGCCCGGTCCGTCGCCAGTGCGCCACGCACGCGCTGAAGGTGCGCGAGCCGTATGGCGTATGGGGCGGGCTCACCGAGGACGAACGGGTGGAACTCGACAGCGACCGCCGGCACGGGGTCGCCGCGGAACGGGCGGCCGCGGCGAGCGGCGCGTCCGTGACCCACTGACCTCCCACGCACCCGACCTCCGCGCACCGACCCCACAGGCGGCCACGCGCCGCCTCCCGCCCGACCGCGGAGCCCGACGACACCATCGCGAAAACGTTCGGCGGCCCGCCCCCAAGCCGGGGGCGGGCCGCCGAACGTCGACGCGAGCCGGTCGCCCGACACGTGTCGCCACGGGACGCGCGGGAGGGTTCGGGCCGGTTATTGGAAGGCGGACATGTCCATCTCCCACACCTTCGGCCAGTCCTTGCCCCGGAAGGAGGCGTCGGTACCGCCGTCGCAGAAGACCACGGAGCCGACGAAGAAGCTCGACTCGCCGCCGAGCAGGAACGCCACCAGCGCGGCGATCTCCTCGGGCCGGCCACCGCGACCGGCCGGGATGGTGCTCAGGAACATCTCCATGCCCTCGGCGGTCAGCGGGTCCGTACGACCCTCGGCCGTCATCGGGGTCTCGATCAGGCCCGGCGCGATCGCGTTGAGCCGAATACCGTCGGCGATGTACTCGGCGCACCGGGTCCGGGCGTACCAGGCGAGCGCCGCCTTGGTCGCGGGGTAGGCCTGCAACGCCGCGAACTCGCCGAACGCCTCGGCCACCGCGCTTGCCCCGGCCTCGTCCCCGGCCAGGCACGACTCGGCCACCTCGACCGGCCAGTTCGGCTGCGCCGTCGTGGAGTTCGAGCTGATCAGCACGACCGAGGCGCCGTCGCCCGCGGCGAGGAGCGGACGCAGCCCCTCCAAAAGCACGATCGCGCCGAAGTAGTTCACCGACACCAGCAGGCCGCCCGACCGACCGGTGGCCGCGGCCAGGCCCGCGAACGGCACGAAGCCGTCGAGCACGCCGCCGGACAGCTCGGTGACCCGCGTGATCGCCTCGGCCCGACCCTCGGCCGTGCCCAGGTCCACGGTGACGTCGGCGTCGCGCAGGTCGACGCCGATCACCCGGTGCCCGTCCGCCTCGAGCCGGGCCTTGGTCGCGGCGCCCAGGCCGGAGGCCGCGCCGGTGATCGCGTAGGTACCCATGTGTCTCCTTCGTGCTGCTCGACGGGATCGGCCGCACCCGGCGGCTGACGGTCCGTCAGTTATTGGGCTCCGGGCACTCTCGCAGATCGGGCCGGCGGCGAAAAGGCCGACGGGCCCGACCGCGGGGATGCGGTCGGGCCCGTCGGGGACGTGCGGGGTGGAACCGGCGCGCGGGGAGCCCGTGCGCGCGGAACCGATGCGCGTGGAACTAGTGCGCGTGGCCGTGGCCGCCGTGGCTGTGCCCGGCGGGCTCCTCCTCGGCCGGCTTCTCGACGACCAGGGTCTCGGTCGTGAGCAGCAGCGACGCGATCGACGCGGCGTTCTGCAGCGCGGAACGGGTCACCTTGACCGGGTCGATGACGCCCGAGTCGACCAGGTTGCCGTACTCGCCGGTCGCGGCGTTGAAGCCGTGCCCGACACCGAGCTCCTGCACCTTGTTGACGATCACGTAGCCCTCGAGGCCCGCGTTCTCGGCGATCCAGCGCAGCGGCTCGACCACGGCGCGACGCACGACCGAGACACCGGTCGCGATGTCGCCGCTCTGGCCCAGGTTCTCCGCGAGCACCGAGGCCGCGTGCACCAGGGCGGTGCCGCCGCCGGCGACGATGCCCTCCTCGATGGCCGCGCGGGTCGCGGAGACCGCGTCCTCGAGACGGTGCTTCTTCTCCTTGAGCTCGACCTCGGTGGCCGCGCCCACGCGGATCACGCACACGCCGCCGGCCAGCTTCGCGAGCCGCTCCTGCAGCTTCTCGCGGTCCCAGTCGGAGTCCGTGGACTCGATCTCACGCTTGATCTGCTTCACCCGGTCGGCGATCGCGGCGCCGTCGCCGGCGCCGTCCACCAGGGTGGTGGCGTCCTTGGTGATGGTGATGCGACGGGCGCTGCCCAGCACCTCCAGGCCGACCTGGTCGAGCTTGAGGCCGACCTCGGGGGCGATGACCTGACCGCCGGTCAGGATCGCCATGTCCTCCAGCATCGCCTTGCGGCGGTCGCCGAAGCCCGGGGCCTTGACCGCGACCGCGTTGAAGGTGCCGCGGATCTTGTTCACGACCAGGGTGGACAACGCCTCGCCGTCCACGTCCTCGGCCACGATCAGC
This sequence comes from Embleya hyalina, assembly GCF_003967355.1. Taxonomy (GTDB): domain Bacteria; phylum Actinomycetota; class Actinomycetes; order Streptomycetales; family Streptomycetaceae; genus Embleya; species Embleya hyalina. The sequence continues at coordinate 488,130 of NZ_BIFH01000017.1, forward strand.
AGCGGCTTCGACGCGCCGGCCTGGATGATCTTCTCCAGCAGCGGCAGCAGTTCGGCGATGGCCGAGATCTTGCCCTGGTGGATCAGGATGTACGGGTCGTCGAGGACGGCCTCCATACGCTCCTGGTCGGTGACCATGTACGGCGACAGGTAGCCCTTGTCGAACTGGAGGCCCTCGGCGAACTCCAGCTCCAGACCCATGGTCTGGGACTCCTCGACGGTGATCACACCGTCCTTGCCGACCTTGTCCATGGCCTCGGCGATCAGCTCGCCGATCTGCTTGTCCTGGGCGGACAGCGCGGCGACGGCGGCGATGTCCTCCTTGCCGTCGATCGCGCGGGCGGTCCCGAGCAGCTGCTCGGACACGGCGGCGACGGCGAGGTCGATGCCCTTCTTCAGGTCCATCGGGGCCGCGCCGGCGGCCACGTTGCGCAGACCCTCGCGCACCAGCGCCTGGGCGAGCACCGTCGCGGTGGTGGTGCCGTCACCCGCGATGTCGTTGGTCTTGGTCGCGACCTCCTTGGCGAGCTGCGCGCCAAGGTTCTCGTACGCGTCCTCGAGCTCCACCTCACGGGCGATGGTCACGCCGTCGTTGGTGATGGTCGGGGCACCGAACTTCTTGTCGATCACGACGTTGCGGCCCTTGGGGCCGAGCGTGACCTTGACGGTGTCGGCCAGCGCGTTGACGCCGCGCTCCAGCGACCGCCGGGCCTTCTCGTCGAACTGGAGGATCTTCGCCATGAGGGTCTTCGTCCTTAAAGGTTGCTTTTCGACGTCGTACAACCGACTCCGCCCCGGGTCCACCGGCCGCGAGGGCAGGGCGATCCGGGGCGGGGTCGTCGAACCGTCACCGGTTCCGGCGCGTCAGCGCGATGTCACTTCTCGATGATCGCGAGCACGTCGCGGGCCGAGAGAACGAGGTATTCCTCGCCGTTGTACTTCACCTCGGTGCCGCCGTACTTGCTGTACAGCACGGTGTCACCGACGGCGACGTCGAGCGGCAGACGCTGACCGTCCTCGAAACGACCCGGGCCCACGGCCAGGACGACGCCCTCCTGGGGCTTCTCCTTGGCGGTGTCCGGGATCACGAGACCCGACGCGGTGGTCTGCTCGGCCTCAAGCGTCTGAACCACGATGCGGTCCTCGAGCGGCTTGATGGCAACCTTGGTGTTGGCGGTCGTCACGATGCGACCTCCCCCTTCGGAGATCTCACGGAAAAATGTCTGTCGGCGAGTGGGGCGGATCCGTCGTCGCGGGTGCCGGACCTGCTCGTATCGCACTGGCACACTCATGGGGAGAGTGCCAGCACAGACACTAGGTGGCGGTTAGCACTCCGTCAACCAGAGTGCCAGATTCAGCGCGTCGCGCGCGTTCTTCATACCGGTGGGCCGCGGATCGATGGGGGTCGGGCGCTCGGCGAGAATGGCCGTGTGCACACCGACGCCATCGAAGCCCTCACCGCGCTGCTGACCGACGAGGGCCGCTCGCTGCTCGACCTGCTGGCCGATCACGACGCCGCGGACGAGTTGTCGCTGGCCACCCGGCTGCGTCGGGAACACCCGCCGGAGTTGATCGCGGCCGCGCTCACCCAGTCCCGGTTGCGGCAGCGCGGTCGGGCCAAGTTCGGGACGGACGCGGACCGGATGTTCTTCACGTCCGACGGCCTGGAGCAGTCCACCCGGACCTCGGTGGCCGACCACCGGGCCGCCCGGCTGGCCGCGGCCGGCGTCCGCCGGGCGATCGACCTGTGCTGCGGCATCGGCGGCGACGCGCTCGCGCTGGCCCGCGCCGGGATCGCGGTACACGCGGTCGACCTCGATCCGCGGACCTGCGCGGTGGCCCGGGCCAACGCGGACGCGCTGGGCCTGGCCGACCTGCTCACGGTCGAGTGCGCCGACGCGACCGAGGTGGACCCGTCGGGCTTCGACGCGGCGCTGATCGACCCGGCCCGGCGTACCGCCCGCGGCCGTACCTTCGACCCCGAGTCGTACGCGCCGCCCTTCTCGTTCCTGACCACCCTCGCCGCCCGCGTCCCCGCCGGCGCGGCCAAGGTGGCCCCCGGCATCCCGCACGAGATCGTGCCCGCCGGCATGGAGGCGGAGTGGGTCTCCGACCGCGGCGACGTCAAGGAGGCGGTGTTGTGGTGGGGCGGGCTCGCCCGGGCCGGCCTGCGCGCCACCCTGTTGCCCGGCGGCGCCGAGCTGACCTCGGAGTTCGTCCGGCAGGCGCCGGTGGGCCCGATGCGCCGCTACCTCTACGAGCCGGACGGCGCGGTGATCCGCGCCCATCTGGTGTCCGAGGTCGGCGAGTTGGTGGACGGCAACCTGGTGGACGAGACGATCGCCTACCTGACCTCGGACCGGCTGGTGGCCACCGCGTTCGCGAGCGTGTACGAGATCACCGACGTGTTGCCGTTCAACCTCAAGCGGCTCAAGGCCCTGTTGCGCGAGCGCGGCGTCGGCACCCTGACCGTCAAGAAGCGCGGTTCGGCGGTCGAGCCGGAGGAGGTCCGCCGCCGGGTCCGCCCCACCGGCCCGAACGCGGCCACGGTGCTGCTGACCCGGGTGGCGGGCGCGCCCACGATGCTGATCGGTCGTCCGGTGTCCGGCACCGGATGACCCGAACCGGCCGAGGCGGTCCTCGGCCCGGCCCCCCTCGGCCCGGCGGTCCTCGGCTCAGCCGATGTAGTCCTCCAGGCGCGCGATCGTGAAGCCCTGGGCCTGGATCTTGCGCAGCATGTTGCCGAACATCTCGGTCATCGTGGTGCCCTTGAGCTCACTCGGGCCGCGGAAGTGGGCGAGGATGATGTCGCCCGGGTGCAGCTTCTTCTCCCCCACGTACTGCATGTCGTTGATCTGCATCGACTCCTGCCACTTGACGATCGCGCCGATCCCGCCGCAACCGCCGGCCACCGTCTGCGTGGTCGCGTTCCAGTTGCCGTAGGGCGGCCGGAACAACGTCGGGCGTTTGCCGTACAACTCGCCGAGCCGGTCCTGTTGGCCGCAGATCTGGTGCTTCTGCGCGTCGGCGCCCAGGGTCTTCAGGTCGGGGTGGGAGAGCGTGTGGTTCTGCACGGTGGCGCCGAGGTCCTGGAGCTTGCGGAAGTATTCCGGGTCCTGGCGCACATAGGTGTCGTTGAGGAACATCGCCACCGGGATGCGCAGATCCCGCATCATGTCCAGGAACTTGGGATCCTTCTCCGCGCCGTCGTCGATCGTGATGAACACGATCTTCTCCTGCGTGGGGATCTTCTCCACCACCGGCGGCTTGGGCCCGCCCCCCTTGATCGGCTTGTCCGCGGGCGGGGCGGGCGGCGCGGCGAACGGCTTCAGGTTCCACTTCGCGGCGAGCGCGGCGGGGTCGGCGCCCGGGGTGTCCGGCTTGGCCGCGGGCGCCGGTTTGGCGGCGGCGGTCGAGGTGCCGCCGGACGGCGCCCGCGTGGCCTCGACCGACGAAGCGCCGTCGGATCCGCCGCCGCAACCGGTCAGCGCGAGCAGCAGCACGCCGGCCAGGCCGACGCCGGCCGAGGCGAATACGCCTCGCCGCTTTTGTACCGTTCCATGCACCACTGTCGCCGGCCCTTCCCTCGCCTGGACCGTTCGCCCGATCCACCCGCGCCCACGCTACGCGGCCGGGCGGCCTGTCACGGTCCGGACAAGCCCTGTTCAAGGGACTGTCGAAGGACTGTTGAGCGGCGGATGAGCTGGGCACACTCCCGGCAAGGCCAATGGCACGTGCGGCGGCACGCAGCCATCAGCCAAGGCACTCGGCCCGCGTCCGGCTTGCGAATGGCCTCCTCGTCGGACGCGGGTCGAGTGTTGCGCCGACTCGGACCGGGCGGAGCCTCAGGGACCGACGCTGAGCCGTTCGAAGTTCCAGGCGTGCGGCGGCCGGGCGACCAGGGCGGTCGGCGGCTCGGGCAGCGCCACCGGCGGGCCGGTCCACAGCGCGATCACCACCACGCGGTCGCCGTCGGGTCCGTCCGGGGCGGCGAACACCTCGATCCGCTCCAGGCCGGGCGCGCCGACCACGGCCGGCAACGCCACCTCGTGCACCCACGCGGCCAGCGCCGCACCGTCGCCGGACTCGGTCCTGGCCTCCCACATCGCCGCGATCGCCATGGTCAGGACACCGCCTGCGAAACGGTGACCGGCATCGACGAGTCGGCCGGGATGGACAGTGTGGAGGGGGCCCGGTCGCGGGCGACCATCTCGGCGCCGAGCGCGGCGACCATCGCGCCGTTGTCGGTGCACAGGCCCGGCCGCGGTACCCGGAGCACGATCCCGGCCGCGTCGCAGCGCTCCTGCGCCAGCGCCCGCAGACGGGTGTTGGCGGACACGCCGCCGCCCATCATCAGGTGCTCGACGCCGTTCTCCTTGCAGGCCCGGATCGCCTTGCGGGTCAGCACGTCGACCACCGCCTCCTGGAAGGAGGCCGCCACGTCCGCCACCGGCACGCTCTCCCCGGCCCGCTGTCGGGCCTCGACCCAGCGCGCGACCGAGGTCTTGAGGCCGGAGAAGGAGAAGTCGAACGGCGCGTCGCGCGGACCGGTCAGCCCGCGCGGGAAGGCGATCGCGGCGCGGTCGCCCTCGCGCGCCCACCGGTCGATCACCGGCCCGCCCGGGAAGCCGAGGCCGAGCACCCGCGCGACCTTGTCGAACGCCTCGCCCGCCGCGTCGTCGATGGTCGACCCCAGCGGGCGCACGTCGGAGGTGATGTCGGGCACGAGCAGCAGCGAGGAGTGCCCGCCGGAGACCAGCAGGGCCATGCACGGCTCGGGCAGTCTGCCGTGCTCCAACTGGTCCACGCACACGTGCGAGGCCAGGTGGTTGACGCCGTACAGCGGCTTGTCGAGGGCGACCGAGTAGCCCTTGGCCGCGGCGACGCCGACGAGCAGCGCGCCCGCCAGGCCGGGGCCCGAGGTGACCGCGATCGCGTCGATGTCGCGCATCGTGACGCCCGCGTCGGCCAGCGCGCGGCGTACCGTCGGCACCATCGCCTCCAGGTGCGCGCGGCTGGCGACCTCGGGTACCACACCGCCGAACCGGGCGTGTTCGTCGACGCTGGAGGCGACCGCGTCGGCGAGCAGCGTGGTGCCGCGCACGATGCCGATGCCGGTCTCGTCGCACGAGGTCTCGATGCCCAGGACGAGTGGTTCGTCAGCCACCGGTGGCCGTTCCTTCCCGACGTTCCTTCAGATCGCAGCGCATCACCAACGCGTCCACGTTGGCGGGCTGGTAGTAGCCCCGGCGCACGCCGATCCCCTTGAAGCCGAAGCGCTCGTACAGTGCCTGCGCGCGGGCGTTGTCCACCCGCACCTCGAGCAGTACGTCCCGACAGCCGCGTGCCACGGCCAGGTCGAGCAGTTCGGTCAACAGCAGCGAGCCCAGGCCCGTGCCCCACCGATCGCGGCGCACCCCGATGGTCTGCACGTCGCCCTCGTCGCCGATCACCGCGAGCCCGGCGTATCCCGCCAGCCCGCCGGTCTCGTCCTCGGCGACCACGTAGTGCCGCATCTCCGGTTCCGACAACTCGGACCAGAACATCCCCGCCGACCACGCGTCCTCGGCGAACAACTCGTGCTCGAGTCGCATCACGGCCTCGATGTCCCACCACCGCATCCGCCGCAGGCGAGACCCGAATTCCATGCGGGAAGTCTAGGGCCTGCCCGGCGGATCCCGGCGGGGCTACGCCCCGGGCGGGGGGCCCACCGGGGTGACGGCCTTGTAGCCGGCGGGGACCTGGGCGTCGGGGCGACGCAGGTAGAGGGGCTCCGGCGGGAGCAGGGCGAGGCCGGCGGCCAGGCGTTCGACGGCGAACGCCGCGAGCGCGGCGGCGTCCGGGTGTTCGGGGCCGCGCACGTCCGCGAACGAGTCCGGGTACAGCGCGGCGCCGGCGCCGACGGCGGGCAGCGCGGTGACGGTCGCGGCCAAATCGCCGGCGCGGTCCACCGACGGTCCCTCGACGCGCGTGTGGGCGTCGTCGTACCGCGCCCAGTACACCTCCTTGCGGCGCGCGTCGGTCGCGGCCACGAACGGGCCGGCGACCGTGGCGTCGCGGCCGGCCGCGTACGCGAGCGCGTCCAGGGTGCATACGCCGTGCACGGGGATGCCGAGCGCGTCGCCCAGCGCGAGCGCGGTCACGATGCCCACCCGCAGGCCGGTGTACGGCCCGGGGCCGACGCCGACCGCGATGTCGGTGAGCTCGGCGCGGGCGCGTCCCGCCGCCCGGAGCACGTCGACGATGCCGGGCGCGAGCAACTCGCCCTGCCGGCGCGCGTCGATCCGGGTGGAACCGGCGAGCACGCGGGAATCGTCGTGGAGGGCGACCGTGACGGCCGGGGTGGCGGTGTCGAAGGCGAGCAGCAGCACGGCACCAGGCTACCGACCGCGGAGCGCGGGCCTGCCCGCCGGCGCCGCCCGGGGCGCGTTCGCGAGGAAAAGCCGACCCGGCTCCGACGCGGGGACACCGGCTGCCGGCACCATGGAGGCCGACACACGGCGGAAGAGGGACCCAAGGCAATGGCGAAGCGGCTCAACCCGGGCGTGGCCGTCGCGGGCATCACCATCGCCGCGCTGGTCGGCGTCGGTTTCCTCGCGGCCCAGGCCGCGAACTCCGCACCGGAGAATCGGGGGATAGCGCGCACGAGCACGCCGACCCCCTCCGGCGCCTCCGGCGCGCCCGCGGCGCCGGTCTACGTCCCGCCGGCCGTGCCCGCCAACTCCGGCACCGGCAAGCGGGTCGTCTACTCGCTCAAGGACAACCACGTCTGGCTGGTCGACGAGGCCGAGCGCATGTTGCGCGAGTATCCGGTGGCCGCCGCGCCGATCAAGCCGCAGCCGGGCACGTTCCAGGTGACGCTGAAGAAGGAGGAGGCGCAGACCGGCAGCGACGGCCTGCGGATCAGCTACTCCGTGCGCTTCGGCGCGGTCCAGGGCGTGCCGCTCGGCTTCGCGGCCACGGACACCCCGCTGGACCAGATCGACGGCGGCACCAAGCCCGGCCCCTCCCCCACCGGCACCGCCCGCCCGCGCACCTCCGCGCCGCCCGCCAAGCAGAGCGCGGGCATCCGCTCGAAGCCGGACGACGGCGTCGCGCTGTGGAACTTCGCCCCGGTCGGCACGCCCGTCATCGTGGTGCCCTGAGCCGATCGGGCCCGCCACGCCACGCCCACCATTGTCCGATTCGGTGGCCTTTCTTGAGCTTTACCCACATATCATCGGAATGATGATCCCTCTGGTCACACCGGCCCCACCGGGCACACGCGGGGGACCGGCGGGGCCCGTCAGGGCAATGGCACCGAGGAACAGGTGGGCGGCGTGGCGCACGACTCCTCCGGTCCGAGCGGTCCCGGCGACGTCCAGGGGCCGACTCCCCGGCGCAGGCTGTTCGACTATCCCCGGAGCAATCGTCGGGGTCCGCGCCGTTGGCTGCCCTCGTTCAAGCACCTGCTCACCCTGCTGCTCCTGGTGCTCTCCGGCCTGTTCGCCGCCGTGGGCCTGGTCTACGCGATCACCCCGGTTCCCGAGACGGTCAACGCGCAGGCCCGGCAGGAGAGCAACGTCTGGAACTGGAGCGACGGCACCGAGATCACCCGCACCGGCGCCACCAACCGGCAGGCGGTGCCGCTGTCCGCGATCCCGATCGACGTGCAACACGCGGTGCTCGCCGCCGAGGACCGCTCGTTCCGCTCGAACTCCGGCGTCTCGATCACCGGCACCGTCCGCGCCCTGCTGAGCAATCTCGCGGGCGGCGGGGGCGGCCTCCAGGGCGGCTCGACGATCACCCAGCAGTACGTCAAGAACGTCTACCTCACCCAGGAGCAGACCCTGGGCCGCAAGTTCAGGGAAGCGATCATCGCGGTCAAGCTCGACCGCACGGTGGCCAAGGACGACATCCTCACCGGCTACCTCAACAGCGTGTACTTCGGGCGCGGCGCCTACGGCGTCGAGGCCGCCGCACAGGCGTACTACGGCGTCGACGTCGGGCAACTCACCACCGAACAGGGCGCCTACCTCGCGGTGTTGCTCAACGCGCCGAGCGCCAACGACGTGCGCAACGCGGGCGAGGCGGGACGGCGGCGGATCCTGGCCCGGTGGAACTACGTGCTCGACGGCATGGTCAAGGAGAAGTGGCTGACCCCCGAGCGGCGCGCCGGCATGGTCTTCCCGGAGCCGGTCGATCCGCGCCCGGCGGCCAACCTGGCCGGGGTCAACGGCTATCTGGTCGAGATGGCCAAGCGGTACCTGCTCGACCACAAGGTGGTCGACGAGGATCGGCTCGACGCGGGCGGCTACGCGATCACCACCACGTTCGACAAGCGCAAGACCGAAACCCTGTACAAGACCGTGCAGGACCAACTCGCCCAGTCGCTCGACCCCACCGACCGCTCCGCCGACGTCGGGGTGCGGGTGGGCGCCGCGTCCGTGGAGCCCGCCACCGGGCGCATCGTCGCGGTCTACGGCGGCCCGAACTACGTCAAACAGTTCGTCAACGACGCCACCCGCCGCGACGTCCAGGTCGGCTCCACGTTCAAGCCGTTCGTGCTCGCCGCCGGGCTGCGCGACGGCGCCCAGGGCTCGGACGGCAAACGGGTCCGGGTCACTCCGATCACGGTCTACAACGGCAACGACAACGTGGTGATCCGCTATCCGAACGGCAAGCCGGTGATCCAGGACGGGGTGCCGTGGCAGCCCGGCAACGAGGACGGGGCGAGCTACGGGCAGATCACCCTGGCCCGGGCGATGGACCGGTCGGTGAACACCGTCTACGCCCAACTCGGCATGGACGTGGGCACCGATCGGGTGGTGCGGGCCGCGGTGGACGCGGGACTGCCCGCGACCACGCCGGGACTGCGCCCCGTACCGTCCGTCTCGCTGGGCACCTCCACACCCAGCGCCCTGGACATGGCCTCGGCCTACGCCACGTTCGCCGCCGAGGGCAAGCAGCGCGACGCGTACCCGGTGGACAGGCTCAGCCGCCGCGGCGACACGATCGAGTTGCCCGACCACGACGCCAAGGACGCCTACGACAGCCGGCAGGCGGACGCGGTCACCCGGGTGTTGCGCGGCGTCGTGGACGACGGCACCGGATTTCGCGCGCAGGCGCTGAACCGCCCGGCGGCGGGCAAGACCGGCACCACCGACGACAACCGTTCGGCCTGGTTCGTCGGGTACACCCCCGACCTGGCCACCTCGATGGGCATGTTCCGCGAGGACGCCGGCACACACGCGTTCCTGTCCCTGTCCGGGGTCGCCGGGCTGGCCCGGGTGGACGGTGGCAACCTGCCGACCCGGATGTGGACGACCTACATGCGCGCCGCGCTCGCCGGCTCCGGCGTCGCCGACTTCCCGGAGGACACCGAGGGCGGCCTCGGCGGTCCCGACACCGGTTTGGTGCCGCCGAGCACCGGTACGCCGCCGCCCGGCACGGCGCCCGCGACGACGGCGCCCGCGAGCAGCGCGCCGCCGAACACCACCCCGCCGACCACGACGGCGCCGACCGGCACCTCCTCGCCGGGTACGACCACCGGCGGCGGGGCGACCACACCTCCACCGAGCCGGTCCCCGAACCCACCCGAGACGCCCGCCTCCCAGGCCGCGGAAACGGGTACCTGACCGGGCCCCGGGGTCCGTCCGGCGGGTCTCGGTGGGGCCGCCGGACGGCCCCGGGCGTCAGCCCGCCAACCCGTCCAGGTCGGCGCCGGCCCAGCGGGCCCCGATCCCGGTCACCCGGATCGTGCGCACCTCGTCGCCGGCGAAGTCGCTTCCGCTCGCGGCGAGCGGGTCCGCCTCGGCGTGGTCGCGGTCGATGGCCACCTCCAGGCGGTCCTCGGTCAGGTCCTCGACCATGCCCTCGCCCCACTCCACGACGGTCACCGACTCGTCGAGCGAGGCGTCGAGGTCGAGGCCGTCGATCTCCGCGGTGACGTCGGCGGAGCCGCCGAGTCGATAGGCGTCGACGTGCACCAGGGCCGGCCCGCCGACCTCGGACGGATGTACGCGCGCGATCACGAACGTCGGCGAGGTCACCGCGCCGCGCACGCCCAGGCCCACCCCGATGCCCTGGGTCAGGGTCGTCTTGCCCGCGCCCAGGCCGCCGGACAACACGAGCAGGTCGCCCGCCCGCAACACCTTCGCCAACCGGGCGCCCAGCGCGCGCGTGTCCGCGCCGCCGGCGACCGTCACGGTCACACTTCGCACCACTTCAGCACTCCCACCACGCCGGTTGCGTCGGCCCGAACCGCCTCGGACCCCACCGTCGTCCCGAATCCGTCCGCGGCCTCGGGACCCTGCTCGAAATCACTGTCCGTCAGGATCCCGACCCGCGTCGAATCCGACCCGCGCGGACGACGCGCCGCGCCCGTTCCCGTGCCCGCCGGATTCCCCGGCGCGCCGACCGGGCGCGCTCGCGGCACGCGCGAGAAGCCCGCGCAGCGCCGCGTTCACCACCTCCGGATGCTCCAGCGGGGTCAGGTGTCCGGAGTCCGGCACGATCAGCAACTCGGCGCCGGGCAGCGCCTCCTTGATCGCCTCGCTGTGCGAGGCGGGCGCGATCAGGTCGCCCGCCCCGGCCACCACCAGCGTCTCCACCGACGCGAGCGCCGGCAGCGCGGCCAGCTTGTCGTGCGTCTCGAAGGCGGGGAAGAACTCGGCGATCACGTCGATCGGGGTGCCCGAGATCATCCGGTCGGTGAACCGCACCAGCGTGGGGTCCACCTCCGAGTCGAAGGCGTATCGCTCGGTGAACAGGTACACCAGGTCGCGGGCCGCCCGCCGACCCGCCTCCACCAACGCGGCGCGCCGGCCGAGGGTACGCAGCAGGCCCGGCGCGATCCGATGCACCAGCCGGGCCCCGGCCGCCGGGATGCCCAGCGTCACCGTCGCCCAGCGGCCCGCCGACGTGTTCATCAGCGCGACGCCGATCACCCGCTCCCCGAACAGCTCGGGGTGCTGGTCGGCGAGCGCCATGATGGTCATCCCGCCCATCGAGTGGCCGAGCAGCACCAGCGGTCCCTCGGGCGCGAGTTCGCCGAGCACCGTGTGCAGGTCCGCGCCGAGGTGGTCGATCGTCGAGGTCTCCGGCGCGCCGCGACCGGAGCGGCCGTGGCTGCGCTGGTCGTAGAGCACCAGCCGGTATTCGTCGCGCAACGCGGCCCGCTGGTAGTGCCAGCAGTCCATGTCGAGGCAGTAGCCGTGGCACAACACCACGGTCACCGGGGCGTCCCGGTCGCCGTCCACCTCGGCGTACAACTCGACGCCGTCCTCGGCGGTGATCAGGTGCGGCTCGCCGCGCAGCGTGCCGAACTCGGCGAGCGCGTCGAGTTGGGCCTCGGTACGGCGGCGGAAGGCGCGGCCGACCGTCATGCGCTCGATCGCCACGCCCGCGGCGGCGCCCGCCGCGAGCACGCCGACCGCGGCGCCGACGATGCCGGCCCGGCGGCCGAGCGCGCGGCCGGCGCCGGAGGAGGCGGGCACGGGGGTGGTCACGACGCGCCCGTCCCGGTGTGGATCCTGGGTACCCGGGCGCCGATGCGGGTGACGATCTCGTAGGAGATGGTGCCGATCGCCGCCGCCCAGTCCTCGGCGGTGGGCTCGCCCCGGTCGCCGGGCCCGAACAGGATCGCCTCGTCGCCCGCGCTCGCCTCGTCGTCGCCGAGGTCGACCACGAACTGGTCCATCGCGACGCGGCCCACGATCGTGCGCCGCCGTCCCGCCACCAGGACCGGGCCGACGTTGCTCGCGTGGCGGGGGATGCCGTCGGCGTAACCGGTGGGGATCAGCGCGAGGTTGGTCTCCGCGGGCGCGATCCAGGCGTGCCCGTAGGAGACGCCGTGGCCGGCCGGCACCCGCTTGACCCCGGCCAGGTTCGCCGCCAGCGTCATCGCGGGGCGCAGGCCGAAGTCGGCCGGGCCGCCGACCTCGGGCACGGGCGAGAGGCCGTAGCCGGCCAGGCCGACCCGGACCAGGTCGAAGTGTGTGTCGGGCAGGAGCAGCGTGGCCGGCGAGTTGGCCATGTGCCGCACCTCGGGGGTGACCCCGCGGCCCTCGGCGTGGGCGAGCATCGCCACGAACTCGCCCAGCTGGGCCGGTACGGACGGATGCCCCGGCTCGTCGGCGCAGGCGAAGTGCGACCACAGGCCGACCACCTCGACCGTGCCGTCGGCCTGGGCCTTGAGCGCGGCGTCGACCAGGGCCGGCCAGTCGGCGGGCGTGCAGCCGTTGCGGCCCAGGCCGGTGTCCGCCTTGAGGTGCACGCGCGCCGGCCGCTCGGCCGCCCGGGCGGCCGCCACCACCTCGCGCAGCGCCCACGCTCCGCTCACCGAGATGTCCACGTCGGCGCGCACCGCGTCCTCGAAGGCGTCCCCCGGAGCCCACAGCCAGGTGAGCAGCCGGCCGGTGTCGCCCGCCGCGCGCAGCGCCAGCGCCTCCTCGACCACGGCGGTGCCCAGCCAGGTCGCGCCGCCCGCGCGGGCCGCCCGCGCGGAGGGGACCATGCCGTGTCCGTAGGCGTTCGACTTGACCACGCTCATCACCGCCGCCGACCCCACCCGGGCCCGGATGGCCGCGATGTTGTCCCGAATCGCATCCAGATCGATCCGCGCTTCGGCACGCATGGGGCAGATGGTCCTTCCGACGACGATCATCGAACGCGAGTTCGGGGTCCGGTCCCGGCCGGCCGCCGGCCCCGGGGGATCCCCGAACTCAAGACTCCCAGTGTGGCAGGCCCGGGCCCGGGCGGCGTCCTCCTCACGTGCCGGTGACGTCCGCCCACACTCCGGGCAGCGCCCGGACCAGATCCGGCGCGGTCACCGGGCCGGGCAGCGTCCTGGCGGCCAGCCCGTGCAGCCAGGCGGCCGCGGAAGCGGCGTCCAGCGCGTCCAGACCGGCTGCGAGCAGCGCGCCGGCCAGGCCGGAGAGCACGTCGCCGCTGCCCGCGGTGGCCAGGCGCGGGGTGCCGGTGGGATTGACCCGGGTCCGGCCGTCGGGCGCGGCGATCACCGTGGTGGAGCCCTTGAGCAGGACCACGCAGCGGTACAGCGCGGCGAGCCGGCGCGCGTGCTCCAGCCGCGCCGCCTCGATCCGCTCGCGGGTGACCTCGACGCCGGCGGCGGCGAACAGGCGCACCGCCTCGCCCGCGTGCGGGGTCAGCAGCGCCGGGGCGGGCCACGTGCCGGGGGCGGAGCGGGCGAGCAGGGTCAGGCCGTCCGCGTCCACCAGTACGGGCACCTCCGCCGCCAGCACGCTCGCGAAGCGCGCCTCGGCGTCCGGGTCGGTGTCCAGGCCCGGGCCCACCACCCACGCCTGCACCCGGCCGGCCTCGGCCGGGGGCGCCTGGGTCGCCAGCGCCTCCGGGTGGGCCGCGAGCACCGGGCCGAGCACGGCGGCCGGCCCCGTGCAGCGGACCGCGCCGACCCCGCCGCGCACCGCCGCGCCGACCACCAGGACCGCCGCGCCCGGGTAGCGGGGCGAGCCCGCGGCCACGCCGAGCACACCGCGCGAATACTTGTCGCTCTCGCCCGAGGGGGCGGGCAACAGCCGGGCCACGTCGTCGTGTTGCAGCACGGTCGGGTTCGGCTGCGGCAGGTGCGGGCCGAGGCCGATGTCGACGAGGTGCACCACCCCCGCGTGGGCCGCGCCGGGGTCGATCAGCAGGCCCGGTTTGTGGGTGCCGAAGGTGACCGTCACATCGGCGCGCACCGCCGCGCCCACGACCTCGCCGGTGTCCGCGTCCACCCCGCTGGGCACGTCGACCGCGACCACGGTCGCTCCCGACACCCGGGCGAGCAGCGCGGCGGCGGTCGGGCGCAGCGCGCCCCGGCCGCCGATCCCGACGATGCCGTCCAGGACCAGGTCGGCCCGCCCGAGCAGGTCGGCGAGGCCGGGCCCGTCCGGGTCGACCGCCTCCCGCGCCCGTACGCCGGCCGCCCGGGCCCAGGCGAGGCCGGCCGCGTGGGCCCGGTCCGGGGCGAGCAGCAGGGCGTCCACGCGCGCGCCGCGCCGGGCCAGCATGCCGCCCGCGTACAGCGCGTCGCCGCCGTTGTCGCCGCTGCCCACCAGGAGCACCACGCGAGCGCCGTAGACCCGGTCGAGCAGGCTCACGCAGGTGCCGGCCAGCCCGGCCGCGGCGCGGCGCATCAGGGTGCCCTCGGGCAGCGTCGCGAGCAGTTCGGCCTCCGCGGCGCGTACCTGCTCGACCGTGTGTGCGGCGCGCATGGGCGGCCCCCTAGCCCTCGGCGATGACGACAGCGGAAGCGATGCCCGCGTCGTGGCTGAGCGACACATGCCAGTGCGTCACACCCAGCGCGGCGGCGCGCGCGGCCACCGTGCCGGTGACGGCCAGCAGCGGCCGGCCGGAGTCCTCGGTGGTCACCTCGGCGTCCAGCCAGTGCAGGCCGCCGGGCGCGCCGAGGGCCTTGGCCAGCGCCTCCTTGGCGGCGAAGCGCGCGGCCAGCGAGGCGACCCCGCGGGCCTGTCCGGGGCGCACGTGCCGCTCCGCGTCGGTGAACAGCCGATCGGCCAGCCCGGGCGTGCGCTCCAGCGACCGCCCGAAGCGTGCGATGTCCGCCACGTCGATACCCACACCGATGATCACGGCCCGAGCCTATTGCCGGGCGCGGCACCGAAGAACACGCGCCGACCACCCGCGCCGACCCGTACGCCGACAACGCGGCCGGGCCGCGTCCCCGGCGGGGATGCGGCCCGATCGGCTCGCGGAACGGTCCTGCGCGGTACTCGTGGCGGCGTGCTCCCGCCCGCTCAGGATGCCTCGACGACCTCCGACCTGCGGGTCCGCTTCGTGATGGTGACCGGTGCCTCGACCCGCACCTCGGGGGCGCGCCTGGGGGCCCGCTGGCCGAGCACCATCGCACCCAGGGCGATCACCAGGCCGAGCACCTGGAGCGGGGTCAGCGTCTGGCCCAGCACGATCAGGCCGGCGAGCGTGGCGATCACCGGGTTGACCAGGCCGAGGAAGGAGGCCACCCCGGCGCCGAGCCGCTCGATGCCGCGGAACCACAGGACGTAGGCGAGCGCCGTGCCGATCAGCACGAGGTAGCCGAAGCCGAGCAGGTTGCGTCCGGTGGGCACCGGCGGCATGCCCTCGACGGCGAACATCAGCGGGACGATGACCATGCCGCCGACGGTGAGCTGCCAACCGGTGGTGGCCAGGAGCGAGACGCCCTCGGGACGACCCCAGCGGGCCGACATCACCACGCCGGACGCCATCAGGGTGGTGGCCACGAGCATCAGGCCGACCCCGATCGGGTCGATCCTCGCCTGCGAGCTGAGCACGAGCAGGCCGACCCCGATCACCCCGCCGACGCCGGCGAGCAGCACCCGGGGCCGCGTACGCACCTTCAGGATCAGGAAGGACAGGCCCGCGACGATCAGCGGCGACACCGCGCCGATCGTGGCGGCGACACCGCCGGGCAGGCGGTAGGCGCCGGCGAAGATCAGCGGGAAGAACAGCCCGACGTTGAGCATCCCCAGGACGAACGAGCGCCACCACCACACGCCGGTGGGCAGTCGGCGCGCCAGGGCGACCAGGATCAGCCCCGCGGGCAGGGCCCGCACGCCCGCCGCGAGCAGCGGCCGGTCCGCCGGGAGCATCTCCGTGGTCACGAGGTAGGTGGTCCCCCACGTCGCCGGGGCCACGGCCGTCGCCAGGAGCATCCCCAGGCGACCGAGTCCCTTGCTGCCACCCTGAACCGCCATGACTTTCACCTCAACGCTAGTTTTACGAGCACTGACTATCTGAACGTTGAGATAAGTAAATACCTCGAACCTGCGAGCGTCAAGTAGATGAGCGTTGAGATAAATTGAGGCCATGACCGGACGTGACGCAATTGATGACGTATGGGACCAATGGCACCGTGAACGCCCCGAGATCGACACCGCCCTGCTGGACGTGATGTCCGCCGTCGGCCGCATGAACCGACTGCGCCGGTACATCGACCAGACGTTGCGGACCTACTTCGCCCGATATGGGCTCGACTTCTCCGAGTTCGACGTGCTGGCCACGCTGCGCCGCTCCGGCGGCGTCGAGGGGGTCAGCGCGGGCACGCTGCTGCGTTCGGCGATGGTTACGTCGGGCGCGATCACCAACCGGGTGGACAAGCTCACCGCCAAGGGCCTGGTCGAGCGCTCGGTCAGCACGGAGGACCGCCGCTCGGTCCGGGTCAGGCTGACCCCGGAGGGCATCCGCCTCGTGGACGACATCCTGCTCGGCCACATCGAGAACGAGGCACGCTTCCTGGCCGTGCTCGACGACAACGAGCGCGCCCAGCTCAACGGCCTACTCCGCAAACTCCTGATCGCCCAGGGGGATACCCACTTGGGCTGATCGTCGGGGCACTGCGCGGGGGACGGGGTGGGTCGCGGGGAGAACGGCTGAGCGGGCGTGGTGGTGGGCGCGGGGCGGCTTCCGGGCGCTCCGCGCCGGCTCACGGGGCGGGTGGGCGCGTGTGGGCGTGGGGGGAACGGGCGGGTGGGCGCGATCGCGGCGGGAACGGGCGGGCGGGTGCGGGCGCGACGGAAACGCACGGGCGAGCGCGATCGCGGGT
>NZ_BIFH01000018.1:0-273993 GCF_003967355.1 Embleya hyalina
TCTCCCCACGATCGATGATCCGTCGAAACGTTTTCTCGGGACCATCGTGTCAAACCGGGTCGAGGGGGTGGCCGCCGCGCCCTCTCGGCCCGGCGCGCGACGGGATCCGGTCAGGCGATCGGGACCAGCAGTACCGGTGCCTTGGAATGGTGCAGCAGCGTGTGGGTGACACGGCCGAGGTTGGGCCCGAAGCGGCCGTGGCGGCGATGGGCGGCCAGAACGACCAACTCGGCCTCGTCGCCGGCGGCGAGCAGCGCGTGGGTGGGAATGTCGCAGACGATCTGCTCGGTGAGCGGTACCTGGCGATAGCGGTTCACGAAGGGTTCGAGGGCCGTGGCGAGGGTGGCCTCGGCGTTCTTGCGGCCGTCGTCGCCGACCCACAACGAGGGCGCGTAGGGCGCGGCGGGCGAGACCGGGGGCGCCCACGCGTGTACCGCGCGCAGTGCGACGCCGCGCGCCTGGGCCGCGGCGAACGCGGCCTCGACGGCGGGGGCGCAGTCGAGGCCGGACACACCCACGACGACCGTGCCGGGTGCGTCCAGGGGGGCGTTCGCGTGCGGCGCGCGCACCACCAGGATCGGGCAGCGCGCGGCGGCGGCGACGGACAACGACACCGAACCCAGCAGCAGGCCCGCGAAGCCGCCCAGTCCGCGACCGCCGAGGACGACGAGCGCCGCCCGGTCGGTGGCCTGCTCCAGGGTCGGCACGATGCGGGCGACGGTGACCGTGGTGACGATCGCCAGGTCCGGATGGCGCAGCCGGGCCCGCTCGGCGGTCGTTCGGACCAGGGATTCCGCTTCCTCCCGCAGTGCGGCCACCTGCTGGTCCTCCTCGCGGTCCGGCGCCCGGTCGACGACGTGCAGCACCTCCAGGGGCACGCCGCGGAAGGCCGCCTCGTCGGCGGCCTGTTCGACGGCGAGGTCCGCGAGCGCGGAACCGTCGACGCCGACGACCACGTGGCCGCGCAGGGGCGCGCCGTTGTGCTCGGGGGTGGGGACGGACGAGGGGTTGTGGTTCATGGACAGCTCCCGGGTCGGGTGGGGTGGGACCGTCGGATCGAGGTGCGAGGTGATGCGCGGCGGGGGCGCGGGACGGGTGACTCCGCCGCCCGTTGCGCCGGCCGACGCGGACGCCCGGACCGGGTCGTCGGCGGTCGGACGGCCGAAGTTCCTTCGTGCGTTGGGGAGTTCTTGCCACGAGTGGCCACCGGAACACGATGTCTCGGTGCTTCCGGTGCACCCATGCGTACCCCCTTGCCCGCAGGTGAAAAGTCGCCGACGGCATCGGGATCGGCGTCCTCGGCCGGACCCGTCGAGCATGGCGTCGATCCCGGCGGCCCGGCAGGGCCGCGTTACCCGGTCCATAGGGCCGTTCGGCCCGGACAACCGCCCGCGCCGGGCGTGCGCCGCACGGTTCGCGATCGCGGGCGAAGGTCTCTCGGCCCTGGTGGGTTCGGGACCTCCGGCCCTGTCGGGCGCGGTTGGCCCCGCGCAGAATGGGCATGACGCCGACCCGACCGGGTGGCGCGTGTCCGTCACCGTCGGGGAGCACACACCATGGATGCCGGGTCCACCACCGAAGTCGTCGCCGGAGTGCGTCCGCCCCGCGACACGGGTGCCACGCGAACTTCCGCGCCGGAGCGGGTGACCGGGCAACCGGGCGCCACGATCCGGGTGTTCCTTCTGGACGACCACGAGATCGTCCGCCGCGGCCTGGCCGATCTGCTCGGCGCCGAGAGCGACATCGAGGTGGTCGGCGAGTCGGCGTCGGCGGCGGAGGCGACCCGCCGGATACCGGCGCTGCGCCCGCATGTCGCCATCCTGGACGGGCGGTTGCCGGACGGCAGCGGGATCGACGTGTGTCGCGCGGTGCGTTCGTCGTTCCCGGAGATCAACGCGTTGATCCTGACCTCGTACGACGACGAGGACGCGCTGTTCTCCGCGATCATGGCCGGCGCCGCGGGCTACGTCCTCAAGCAGATCCGGGGCAACGATCTGGTGCGCGCCGTTCGGGAGATCGCCGCCGGTCGTTCATTGCTGGATCCGGCGAGCACCGCGAAGGTCCTGGAACGTGTGCGTACCGGAAACCGCGAGGACTCGCTCGTCGCCACCCTCTCCGACCAGGAACGGCGCACCTTCGACCTGGTCGCCGAGGGCCTGACGAACCGCCAGATCGCCGAGCGCATGCATCTCGCGGAGAAGACCGTCAAGAACTACGTCTCCACGATGCTCCACAAACTCGGCTTCGAACGCCGCGTCCAGGCGGCGGTCTTCGCGGGAACCCTGTCCCACCCGGCGGCACCGTCACCGGAGGCGTCCCGAACCGCCGGGCGCGGGTGACGGTACCGTCGGGGCCGCGATCGGGCAGGTCCCGCCGCTTCAGGGCCTGCGGCCGCGGAAGGTGCGGCGCAGGTCGTGCACCCAGGCGTCGGGGTTCTCCCAGGGGATGAAGTGGCCGCCGTGGTCGTGGGCGTTGACGTTGACATGGTTGAACCACGCGGCCTGCGGACCGGTTTCGAACGCCCGGACACGCTCGTCGGCGGTGTGGATGCCGGGCGGGTTCTCGTATGTGACGAGGGTGATGCCGACCGGGGCCCGCACGACCGGGGTGCGGTCGTGGGCCGGGGTCCACGGGTGGCGGTTGGCGTTGGCGTAGTAGCGCATCGACGTGGCGATGGAGTTGTTCACCCAGTAGATCGTGGCGTGGGTGAGCAGATCGTCCTTGGTGAAGACCGACTCGACGTCGTCGCCGTTGTCGCTCCAGGCGTTCCAGCGCTTCAGCAGCCAGGCGAGCAGTCCGGCGGGCGAGTCGCTCAGCCCGTGGGCCAGCGTGGCGCCGTCGAGCATGTGCACGGCGAGGTGGGTCGCCCAGCGGTGGTCCATCTCGACGATGCGGGCGCGGACTTCGGCGGGCTGATCGTCGGTGAGGGGTCGGTTCCGGGCGAAGTCCCAGGCGCGGGGGCCGTTGAAGAAGTCGAGCGGCAACCCTGATCCGATGTGGATGCCGTAGAGCCGGTCGGCGTACTTGTGGCCGAGTTGGCCGGAGACGAGTCCGCCGATGTCGCAGCCTCCCGCGGCGTACTTCTCGTACCCCAGGGTCTCGGTCATCAGGGTGTGCCAGAGGTCGGCGACCTTCCAGAAGTTGACGTCGGGAAAGCCGGTGAGCGGGCCGGGGAAACCGAAGCCGGGCAGGGACGGCACGATGACGTCGAACGCGTCGGCGGGGTCGCCGCCGAACGCGGCCGGGTCGGCGAGCGGGTCGATCACCTTCGACCAGTGCCAGAACGTCCACGGCCAGCCGTGGGTGAGGATCAACGGGATCGGGCGGGGGCCGCGGCCGGGTTTGCGCATGAAGTGCACCGGGACACCGGCGACGTTCACCCGGTAGTGCTCGTGGGCGTTGATGGCGGCCTCGGCCTTGCGCCAGTCGTAGCCGTCCCGCCAGTAGGCGACCAACTCGCGCAGATAGCAGTCGGGGACGCCGTAGGACCAGTCCTCGTTGCCCTCGTCCAGCGGTGCACGGGTCAGGGCGAGACGGGTGCGCAGGTCGTCGAGGACGTCGTCGGCCACATGGATCGGGGTGGGCTCCAGGGGGAAGGCGCGCGAGGTCGTCATGGCGTGGTTCCTTACCGGGCGGGGAAGCGGGCTCCGACGATGGAATGTTTCCACATGCGGCCGAGCGTGAGGTCGCTCACACCGTGTCACAGCCTGGCCGGGTGTCTTGTCCGGGAGGGCGTGACGAAAACACGGCGGGCTTCGGTGCCGACCATCGGGGGCGACTACCCTGCGGACGTCGTACGGAGGCGTCCTCGAGGGGAAGGCATGGACATGAGCGGCGACGGGCCGGGCGGGAGGGGTTCCGTGGGTGAAGCGGTGGACGAGACGGGCGCGATCGGATATCGGCCGCTGCTGTTCTCCATCGCCTACGGGATGACCGGCTCCGTGGGTGACGCCGAGGACATCGTCCAGGACGCGTTCCTGGGCCTGACACGCGCCTGTCGGGCGGGTACGACGATCGTCGAGCCGAAGGCGTACCTGACGACGGCGGTGACGCGCCTGGGCATCAACCACCTGCGCTCGGCGCGGGTACGGCGGGAGACGTACGTGGGGGACTGGCTGCCCGAACCGGTCGTCACCTCGGCCGAGGCGCCGGGGCCGGCCGAGCACGCCGAGCTGGCCGACTCGTTGTCGATGGCGTTCCTGGTGCTGTTGGAATCCCTTTCGCCGGTGGAGCGGGCGGTGTTCATGCTGCGCGAGGTGTTCGGACACGGCTATCCGGACGTCGCGCGGATCACCGGCAAGTCCGAGGTGAACTGCCGGCAGATCTTCACGCGCGCCAAGCAGCGCATCGCCGCCGCGGGAGAGGCGCGCGAGAGCGCACGACCTCCGGAGCGGCGGGCGGAGGGCGCGGAACTCGCGCGCCGATTCTTCGACGCGGCCGGAGGCGGCGACCTGGACGCGCTGCTCGACATGCTCGCGCCCGACGTCGTCTTCCACGGCGACGGGGGCGGCAAGGCGCGGGCCCTCGGGCGGCCGATGACCGATCCGCGGCGGGTCGCGCAACTGCTCGTCGGTGGCCTGCGCCGGGTCCGGAAGCTCGGCGTGTCCCTGCACCCGGTCCTGGTCAACGGCCGACCGGGCGTGGTGTTCCACGACGCCGAGGACCGCGTGCTCAGCGTGGTCGAACTGGACATCGCCGACGGCGTGATCCGGGCGATCCACTCGGTGGCGAACCCGGACAAGCTCGCCCATCTCGGCCCGGTGTCGGATGTGGGATTGCTGCCGACGAACTGACCGGATCGGCTACGCCCCGTGTGGGCCGGGAGCCGGTCTCGTGCGGAAGTCTTCGTGTGGTCGAAGAAGTCGGGCCGCGTCGACGTTCCACTCGTGCGGAAGCGCCTCGTCGCAGACCGCGCGGACGTCGTGCCGATCGCGCACGACGTCGCGTTGCCGACAGGAGGGGCAACGACGGAGGACCACCGGACGCCTCCTGCGGTCCGCGTGCCGAGATCCACGCGTCGACGTGCGCGGCCGAGCCGATCGACCGCCCCGCGTCGTCCGGACGGACGAGGGTCGTCGGGTCGGCGGGCCCGACGTGGCGATACCTCCGCGCGGGCGCCGTGTCCGCCGACCCGACGCGACCCGAACTTCCGGTTACGCTCGGCAGATGCAGAAGGGATGGCCGGCCGGGTCGGTGAGAACCCGCGCCTTGGCGGCGTCATGGGGCTGGTGGTCCGGCTTGCCGGCGCCCAGTTCCAACAGTCGGGCCTCGGCCTCGTCCAGGTCCACGACATCGAAGCACAGGTGCAACTGCTGGGGAACCGTCTGCCCGGGCCAGTGCGGAGCCCGATAGTCGTCGACCCGCTGAAAACCGATGAAGAGCCCGTCCTCGCGGTCGAGACCCGCGAAGTCGGCATCCGACTTCGGGTGCGGTTCGAGGCCCGTGGCCTCCTGGTAGAAGGCCGCCAATGCCGGCGGGTCGGGGCAATCGAGCGTTATCGCGACCAACTTCATCTGCAGGGACATGGCACCTCCGGGCCCATCACCTCACCGGACTTTCGTGACGTCCACCCTAATCGTCGTCGTTCCGAAGGAAGGGCGAGGTGAGGCATGCGGGCGGCGGCCTCGGCCGAGGCCGCCGCCTCGGCCTCGGCCCCGTCGTGCGTGCACCTGTGGCTATTGGAAGTGGTGGGCGTTCTCCGCGAGGAAGGACTCCAGTGTGCGCGGCCGGCGGTTCAGCAGGGTTTCGACCGTTCCGGTCGGGGACTCCGGGTGGGTGATGGCCAGTTGCTGGATCTCGACGATGTGGTCGGCGAGCCAGGCGGGGAGGCCGGCGGTGGTGGTCAGGGTGGTGTGCATGGCCTCGGCCGGCAGGTCGATGTATCGGATGGGGCGGCCCAGGGTGCGCCCGAACAGGTCGGCCAACTCGGGGTTGGTGTAGGTGCGGTCGCCGGTGAGGGTGTACGTGTGGCCGGCGAGGTCCGGGCGGGTCAGGATCTCGGCGGCCACGTCGCCGATGTCGCGGCAGTCGACGTAGTTGCAGGGGGCGTTGCCCATGCTGCTCAGGAACACGCCTTCGGCGGCGATCGACGGTGCGAGGGTCAGCAGTTTCTGCATGAACGCGTACGGTCGGAGCACGGTGTGCGGCAGACCCGTGTCGCGCAGCGCCTGCTCGATCGTGTGGTGGCCGCGCGAGACGGCGACCGGCGAGTCCGAAGTGGCCTCCGGGGCGGAGAGTTTGACGATGTGTCGGATGCCGGCGGCGGCCGCGACGGAGATCGCGCACGTCTCGTGGGCCACCTGCGCCGGGCTGTTGGCCATGGCGAGGAACAGTTGGCTCGCGCCGTCGAACGCCTTGTGCAGCGAATCCGGGTCCGCCGCGTCGGCCCCCCGTACCTCCACGAGCGCGCGGGCCGGCCCGTCCAGGCGGTCGCGCAGCGCGTCCGGGTCTCGGCTCAGCGCGCGGCTCGGGACGCCGAGGGTGACCAGGCGGTGCAGAAGTGCGCTTCCGGTGGTCCCGGTCGCGCCCATGACGACGATCATGTCCGTGCTCCTTGTGCCGTGGGTGAATGGTGCCGTCGGGCGCCGCGCCAGCGCCAGGTGATGATGGTGGTGGCCAGGGCCGCCGACAGCGGCAGGTCCAGGCGCAGCCGGTTCGGCCAGTTCCCGTGGTGGGGAATGATCCGCTCCGGTACCTGGCCCCCGACGAACCAGCCGACGCAGGCCGCGAGGGCGGTGATCGCGAGCGCCAGGACGAGGGTCGGGATCACCCGGGGGGTCGAGGTCAGCCAACCGCGGCGCGGCCCGCGTCGTTGCAGCCAGGAGCCGACGAGTGCGGCCACGATCGCCGAGGTCCCGGCGATCGACGTGCAGGCGGCGATGGTCAGCTCCCGCTGTCCGGTGGCCACGCCGCCCGCCCCGGCCATCAGGGCGGGGGCGAGGTAGGCGACCAGTACCTCCCGCCACAGCGTGAAGGGGGGTGGGCCGGCGCCACGTCCGGTGGAACGTCCTTGCCTCATGGGGATATCGAGCTCCGTTTCGGGGTCGCCATATAATTAGCTCCCTAACTATATGGGCGAAGAAAAGACCATCCCCGGTCATCGCACGCACGGCGTGACGACAACCTCGGGACGGCATACCTGCATGACGAGTGACGAGTGACGAGTGACGAGTGGGAGGTGACGAGGGATGGGTGGCGAGTGACAAGCGAGACGAAGCGGCGGACGCGAGAAGCGCCGGGTGAACCCGGGTGCTACTCCGCCGTCAGCGCCGGAATCCCCCGCACCACACGGCCGAGCAGATCCAGGAAGACGGTGCGCTCCTCGGGGTCGAGCGCGCTCACCATCTCCTGGAGTCGGCCGAAGTGTGTCGGGGCCAACTCGCGCATCCTCTGCGCCCCCCGCGCGGTCAGTACGACCACGGCGGAGCGGCCGTCCTCGGCGGACGGTCGGCGCAGCACCAGCCCCTCCCGCTCCAGGCCGCCGAGCAGTCCGGTCACCGTCGCCCGGGTGACCCCGAGTACATCGGCGAGGCCGGAGGGGGTCATCTCCCCGTCGGCGTCCTCCAGGGCCGCCAGCAGTCGATAACGACCGGCCGACAGGCCGAATCCGGCGAAGTGCGCCTCGACCGCCTGTCCGAGTCGCGCCCCGGCCGCCAACAATCGCACGGCGACCAGCACGGCCTGCGGGTCGGCGTCGAGCCCGTAGCGCCGGATCTGGCGGGCCGCCTGATCGAGCGTGGGGGTTTCCTCGGGCAGTGGGTCGTGGTGCATGGAAAGTAGTATGGCTCCTAACTACTCATTCCGTCAACACGCCCTCCCGTCGTGCGGGCACGGACCCGGGTGGTGAACGTTTCAAGGGTGACGACGACCGGGCGCCGCGCGCCGACGGCCGGCCCGAGTGGGTCAATGGGTTGCTCCCGTTGGTCGTCGGGGTGCCGGCCCGCACGGGTGAATCCCGGCGGGGACGATGTCGCGGTCGTGGTGGCGGGGCATGCGGGGGGCGACCTTCGTTCACCGTCGTTTCGATCGGGAGTATGCCGTGGTGGTTGCGCCGTTGGATCATTCCGCGTCCGGTTACAGCCTCGAGCAGGCCTATTGGATGGCGCAGGCCGCCGCGCTCGCGTACAAGGAACCGGATGTCGTCGAACAGCAGGCCCGGGATTGGGGGTTCGACGACGTGCGGCACCTGAAGTCGACGCACGCGATGCCGTTTCCGATCGAGGACACGCAGGCGTACGTCGCCGTGTCCGACCGGATGATCCTGGTGGCGTTCCGGGGTACCGAGCCGGCGCAGATCCGGGACTGGCTCACCGACGGCACCACCCCGCCCTCGCCGGGGCCGGGCGGGAAGGGCTTCGTGCACTACGGATTCGACCGGGCGTTGTCCTCGGTGTATCCGCAACTGCGCGACACGCTCGCGGAGTCGGACGACGACGGTCGCACGGTGTGGTTCACCGGGCACAGCCTCGGCGGCGCGCTCGCGATGCTTGCCGGGGCGCGGCTGTACTTCGAGGACCCGCGTCGCCTCCCGGACGGCGTGTACACGTTCGGCCAGCCGCGCACCTGCGAGCGACTGCTGGCCGCGGCGCACCGGACCGCGTTCAAGGATCGGCATCACCGGTTCGTCAATCATCACGACATCGTTCCGGAGCTGCCGCCGGAGCCGGCGTTCACGCACGTCGACCGCCTCCTGTGGTTCGACGCCGACGGGCGCCTGAAGGAGAGGGCCGCCGGTCTCGGCGGCCTCGCCGGTCGGGCCACGTCGACGGTCGGGGACCCGTTCGGATCGGCGACCGACGGTGTCAAGGACCACTCCGTCGCCCGCTACATCGCGGCGATCGAGAAGAACCTGACGCCGGCGAACAGCACGGCGTAGGCGGCGCATCCCGCGCCCGGGCACCGCGGCCCGCCCACTCGGCCGGGGTGTCCGGCATGGATTCGGCCGCCGAGGGCGCCCGTCGGCGACGGCACGACGGTCTCGGCGGCCGGTGGGACGCTCACCCGGGGGCGGCGATCGGTCGAGCGATCCCAGGGCATGTTGCCGGGCGCTCGGGGGCTCGGGCGGCGGGATCGGGTGTGGGCGTCGGACGGGCCCGCTGACAGACTGGTCGGCGGGGCGGGGGTTCGCGCCCGACGTCGGTGGGGACCGAAGGGGGCGAAGGATCGTGCTCAGCAGGGCCGTCTCGACACTGTGGCGGCATGCCGATCCGGCCGTGGTGACCAGGCTGGTCGCGCGTTGCGACCCGGCCGAACGCGGCCGGGTGCTGGCCGAGTTGGCGGATGTGCCCGGCGTGCTCGAATACGCGCTGGCACACGGCGACCGGACCGATCATCTCGCGCTCGCCCGATACGATCGGCAGCGGCGATCCGTTCTGGATGCCCTGGTCGCGCTCGACGACCCCGAGGTCGATCGGCACGTCTTCCTCAATCCGCGCGCCGATACCCGCATCCGGCGTCGGATCCTGGGCCGCGACCGCCCGCCGCACCCCGAATTGCGCGAGATGTTGTCGACGACGCGGGCCCGGCCGTACATCCTGGCCCTGGTGTACGCGCGCGAGGCCCGGTTGATTCGGCACGCGCTGGCCGTACTGGGCCGGCAGCCGAACCGGGCCGTCGTCGAGCGGGCCCGGCTCCGGGCGCTCGTCGGGCTGTGGCGGGCCGAGGGACCGGAAGCGGTGCTCGCCGCACTGTCCGTGGAGCGCTACCGCACCCGGGTGGTCGCCCCGCTCGTGCGCGCGGCGCTGGACGCGCCCGAGGGGCTGATGTTGCTGGAGGTCGGGGCGTGTGCCGACGCGGACACCGACGAACTGATCGGGATGTTGCGGTCCGCCGGCCTGCGCCGCGCCGAGGCGCGGCACGTGCTCTCGCTCGCGGCCACGCCGCCGGACTGGGACGCGCTGCTGCGGGCACACCGGCGGACCCCGTTCGCCCCGATCGTGGCGGCGGCGCTCGCCGGCACCGAGGGTTGCCCGCCGGAAGCGGTCGTCGAGTTCGACGCCCTCCTCGACCACGCCAATCGCCCGCTCGAACGCGCCCTGCTGGAACAGGTGTTGACGCCCGAGCGCTTCCTGCACGCGGGCCGGCCCGCGTGGGACGTGCTGCGCTCGGTCGACGATTTCTGTCCCCGCTCGGCGCAGGCCGCCGCGTTCGGCCCGCTCGTGACGGGGCTGCGGGCGCTGCTGCCGGACGACGTTGAGGGGTGGCTGCGGCTGGCCCGGGTGGGGCCGTCGTATCCGGGCACGGTGCACGAACTGCTGCGCCACGTCCGGGAGTCGGGTGGAGCGCACGGGGACGACGGGACCGGGAGGGCTTCGGTGGCCGGCGCCGACCCGGCCGCGCGGCCCCGGCCGCCGGTCGGGCCGTCCGAGCTGCTCCGGGGCGCCCCCAGCCCGCTGTCGCTGCTGCTGTCCCGGGTCGATCCGGACCTGGTGGCCGAGGTGGTCGCCGGACTCGAACCGGCCGACCTGCTCGCGTTCGGCGCCGGCCGGCACACCCTGGCCCCACCGGTCGCGCTCGCGCTCACCCGCCGCGGGCTCGGGGAGTTCCCGTACCGGCTCGCCCGGCGGATCACCGCACGCGGCGACGCGCTCCAAGCCCTGGCGGCGGTCGACGACGAACTCCCTTCGCACGTGCGCAAGTCGCTCGCGGACGCCGACGAGGGCATCTGGTACTTCGATCCCCACCGCGGCCGAACCCACTACCGGATCGAGGGCCGTGCCTCGGTGGCGGACCTGGCGACGTGGCCGGCCCCGGAAGCGCTGCGCGCACTGCCTTCTCGGGTGCCGGCGGCGCTGTGGGCCCGGCTGGCCGAGGGCCCGGTGCCCGCGCCCACCCGTGATCCGGCGGTCGTCGTCGCCGCGTACCACCCGGACTGCCCCGAGGCGCTGATCCCGACGCTGATCCGCCGTCAACCGGGCTTCTTCTCCCACGGGTCGATTCGATCGCCCGCGGTCGCGCGCGCCCTGATCGCCGACCCCCCGGTACGCGACCTGCCCATCTGGGAACTCGGCGACCTGCTGTACGACGGGCTGCTCACCCCCGGCGAGATCCTGACCGGAGCCCGCCCGGCCGCACCCGCCCTGGCCGTCTGCCACGCGTACGCCCGCGACCTGATCCGTGGGCATCTGCGCGACGACGACGACGCCTGGACGGTGGCCGCCAACCTGCTTCGCGACTTCACCGGGACACCGGCGGAACTCCTGACCACGGCGGTGGCGATGACGTCGTGACGGGGTGACGCACGCGCGTGGCGGGCCGGTCGCCCGGGAGCCGCGACTGTGGCGACTCCCGGGCGACCGGCGGGCGTTCAGGAGGTGCCGCGGGAGGCCGTCTGTCGGATGGAGATGGCGACCAGGACGAGGACGCCGCCGAGGATCCGGCGGCCGTCGAGGTGTTCGCCGTGCAGCAGCACGGCGAGGACGGTGGCGGTGAGCGGTTCCAGGAGCACGGCGATCGTACCGGCGCCCGGGCCGGCCCGGTGGAGTCCGGCGAAGTAGCCGGTGTAGGCGGCGGCGGTCGGGAACAGGCCGAGGAAGAGCAGGACGCCGAGGGTGTCGGGGCGGACCTGGAAGGTCATCCCGGATACCAGGCCGGCGGGCAGGAGCAGGGCCGCCCCGGCGAGGAAGCCCAGGCCGGTGGAGGCGATCCGGTCCAGCCCGGCGGGTTGCTCGCGGCGGTCCAACGACAGGACGGCGAAGCCCGCCGCGGCGAGCAGGGCCAGTGCGGCGCCCGCGACCCGATGGCCTCCCGCGGTGGGTGAGCCGAGCAGGAGGACCAGGCCGCTCGCGGCGGCGACGAGGGTGCCGACGGCACGGCGCGAGGGCCGGCGCCGGTCGAGCAGCGCGGATCCCACGGTCACCATGACGGTGACGCCGACCATCGTGGTCAGCGTGGCCAGACCGACGGAAGTGGTCGCCACCGCACCGAAGTACGCGGCCTGGAAGACCGCGAGCAACAGACCGGCGGTCACGATCCGGGACAGTGCGGCCCGTCCGCGCGGAAGGGCCCCGAGACGGCCGCCGGCCGCGGCGTAGGCGGTGATCAGGATGCCGCCGAGCAGCAGGCGGTACGCGGCGACGGCCAGTGGGCCCAGCCCCGCGCGGGAGGCGAGGAGGGAGCCGGCGAGGCCGCCGGTACCCCAGAGCAGGCCGGCGAGGATCAGCAGGCCGGTGCCGCCGCGCGGGTTGCGGGCGGCGGGCGAGGAGGATGCCGAAAGGAACGACGATGGACGTGCGGACATGGGGAAGCTCCGACTTCGACGTGGACGAGGACAACGTCGGAGCGGGGTGTCGGCGGTTCAACGCGGATCACTGCACAACGGGCAGCACCGAATGGGGCCTCGGCGGCAACGGCCTGCCGGACCCGGAAGACGCCCCGCTCAGTGGCGGGGCGGCGGGGTGATGACGCGATGGCGATGCACGAGGATCACCGTATCGTGCGGCCCCGCGACGGCGTTCGACGGGACGCGAAGTGCCGTGCGGGTGGTGCCGTCGTTCGCGAAGTGCCGTGCGAGGCGCGGTGATACGTGAAGTGGCGTGCGGAGAACGGTGCTACGGCAAGGGCCGTGCGGGCCTGGGCCGGATGCGAGGCGGTGTGCGGGTGGCGGGGTTCGCGCAGGGCTGGGTGAGGCTCGGTGCGGCGCGAAGTGCTCTGCGGCGCCTGGTGGTACGTGCGTGCGGGGTTGTGCGGGCCTTGGTGGGATGCGAGACGCCGTGCGGGGCTCGGGTTCGCGGAATGGCTTGTCCGTCTTGCGGCGGTGTGGCCCGGTGTCAGTCTCGGCGGAGGATCGCGGCGGCCTCCTCGGGGGTCTCGATCACGATCGAGTGGTAGCTCTCGATGCGTGATACGACGCCCTCGCGCGGGCCCCGGCGCCAGGTGTCGCTCGCGTAGAACGCCTCCTCCTGCTCGCGGTGTTCGTCGAGCGAGGCGAACGCGCGGATCAGGTACGCCTCTTCGTGGCCCTCCTCGGCGACGAGCGAGGATCCGCAGTCGACGACGCGGATGCCCGCCTTCTCCAGCATCGGCACCGCCTCCTCCCGCATGACGCGGACGAAGTCGTCGGTGGTGCCCGGCTTCAGGCGGTACGTACGGATCTCGAGAATCACGAGCGATCTCCCGGGTGGTCGGGTCGTTCTCGGCGGGTACGGAGGCACGTCGGGCGGCCGGCCTTCGGCACGCTACCGGCTGCCCCGGACACCGCGCCCGGGGATCGGCGGAGCGCGCCCCGGGTCGACCGGCCCGTCGATTCACGCGTCGTCCCGGTCCGGGGTCGTTGTGTCGGGAGCGCCGGGCACACCGGGAACACCGAGGATGCCGAGGAACGCGCTCGCCGCCGGGGTACGGGCGAAGCGGCTCCAGATGACGTATTCGACCCGCGCCGGCGCATCGGCGATCTCCAGCGTGACGACACCGGCGAAGCGCGGCGCGTAGGCGGCGGGCAACATCGCCACGCACAGGCCGCGGCCGACGAGGCGGGGGATGAAGTCGGTGGTGGTGATCTCGAAGGCGACGTCGCGGGTGAGCCCGGCCGCCGCGAAGGCCTGGTCGGACTGGATGCGCCCGGCGGTCCCGGCCGGGAGGTCCACGAAGACCTCGGCGGAGAGCCGGTGCAGGTCGACGGTCGACGCGGCGGCGAGCGGGTGGTCGGGGGCGACCATGGCGACGAGGTGGTCGCGGCCGAGTTCGTGGGCGGCCACGCCCTGGGGGTGGGCGGTGGTGGGCAGGCCGAGGAAGGCGACGTCGAGCGTCCCGTCCCGGACCCGGTCGATCAGGTCGTCGCTGGCGCCGACCCGCAGGCTGATCCGCACCTGCGGGTAGCGCCGGCGGAAGTCGCCGAGCGCGTCGGGGATGTCGGCGGCGGAGACGGTGGGGATCAGGCCGACGGCGAGGCGTCCGCGTACTTCGCCGACGGCGGCGGCGACCTCGGCCGCGGCCCGTTCGGCCGCGTCCAGGCACTGGCGTGCGGCGGGCAGGAACGCCTCGCCGGCGGGGGTGAGTCGCACCCGCCGACTGGTCCGGGCGAACAGTCGCGCGCCCAGTTCGCGTTCGAGCCGGGCGATCTGGTGGCTGAGGGCGGACTGCACGACCAGGCAGCGCTCCGCGGCGCGGGTGAAGCTGTTGGTCTCGGCCACGGCGACGACATAGCGCATCTGTTGGAGCTCCATGGATCCATCTTGAATCGAGATCGATGCGGTGACAAACATGTCTTGGACTCATCGATCGATGTCGGGCCAGACTTCGAGCCATGACAAGCCGAGCCGGCCGCGGGCCGTCCGGCGGCGCGGGCGGCGTCCGCCACGGGAGCCTGCCGCGCACCGCCCTGACCGCCCTGGCGCCCCTGGTCTGGGGCACGACCTACATCGTCACCACCGAACTGCTCCCGTCCGGCCACCCGCTCTTCGCGGGCCTGATGCGCGCGCTGCCCGCCGGTCTGATCGCGCTGGCGTTCACCCGGACGCTGCCGCGCGGCGCCTGGTGGGCCAAGGCCGCGGCGCTCGGCGTCCTGAACATCGGACTGTTCCTGCCGCTGCTGTTCATCGCGGCCGAACGCCTGCCCGGTGGCGTCGCCGCCACGCTGTCCGCGGCCCAGCCGCTGATCGTCGCCGTCCTGGCGGTCGGCGTGCTGCACGAACGCCTCTCCCCGCGGCGGCTGTTCTGGGGCGTGACGGGCGCCGTCGGCGTCGGCCTGGTGGTGATCGGGCCGAACGCGGCGCTCGACACCGTCGGCATCGTGGCGGGTCTGGGGAGCGCGGCCATGATGGCGTCCGGCCTGACGCTCACCAAACGCTGGGGGCGTCCGGACGGGGTCGGCCCGCTGGCCTTCGCCGGGTGGCAGATGACCGCCGGGGGCCTGTTCCTGGTACCGGTCACCTTCCTGGCCGAGGGAGCGCCGCCGGCGATCGACGCGAACGCCGCCGCCGGCTACCTCTGGCTGGGCGTGGTCGGCGGCCTGATCACCTACGTCCTGTGGTTCCAGGGCATCGGTCTGTTGCCCGTCACCTCCGTCGCGGTCCTCGGCCTGCTCTCCCCGCTGGTCGCCGCGACGCTGGGTGCCGTCGTCCTCGACCAGAGGCTGGGCCCGATCCAACTCGCCGGGTTCGCCCTCGCCCTGGCCGCCATCGTCGCGGGCCAACTCCCCGCCCCCACCCCGAAGCCCGCCGTCCCCGCTCCCGCCGCCCCGAGGAAACGAACGGTCGACTCGGCCGGCCGGTGACCGCCGATCGCGACCCGTCGACCCCGTCGACCCGGCGTGATCGGGCGGCCGTCGGTTCCCCGCCGACGGCCGCCGGCCCGTGCCGGGCCGGGCGGCGCGCGGCGGCGTCCCGCGTCACTCCTCGTCGCTGTGGGCGTACAGCTTCAGCACCGGCACACCCACCTTGTGCCGGGCGCGGCTCGCCCAGTCCCGGTGGAAGAACTCCTCGACCAGGTGCGGGGCGGTCAGGACGATCACCTCGTCGGCGTGCGTCTGATCGACCACGGACCGGAGCAGATCCAGCGGATGGCCCTCGACGAGTTGTCCGACGGCCTCGCTTCCCGCGTCCCGCAGGCTGCGGAGCGAGTGCTCCAGGGCGAGGGCGGCGGGCCGGCGCGCATCCTCGCCCTCCGGCTCGTCGGATTCGTGGGCCGCCTGCTGGAGTTCGCCCAGGGCGACGTCGTCGATGGCGCGCAGCAGGCGGTCCTCGGCGCCGCGCGGCTGCAGCAGTACGACGAAGGACATCGTGTCGTCGTGGAGAGTGGTGACGAGGTCGACGTCCGCCGCGGACAGCGGCTGCTCGACCATCAGGACGCTCGTGAACACCGTGGCCCCTTCCGTGGCGCGCCCCGAACGGGCGCGGACGGTGAGTAACGATAGCGACACGGATCGGTCGCGATGCCGGTTTCGCGCCGGGCGGCGCCGAGGTCGTCGATTGCCCGGTGGCCGGTGCGACGGGCCGGGACGCGGGGATCGCCGGCATACCCTGTTGTCCGTACGCGTCGGGCGGCCGAGTCGTGCGGCCGGGCGCGTTCGTGCGCGTCGGGGCCGGGAGTTCGGTCGGGGATCCGCGCGGTTGGCTCGGTACGGACGTCCGCCTCCCGATGGGGGAACCATTGCTCGCGCCCACCCTGGAGTCGACGCGGCGTGCCGTCCGCGCGTTGCGCGCCTGGATCGTGTCGGCGCCGGCCACGTACCTCTGGCTGTTGATCATTCACGTCACGACGCTCGACATGTATGTGCGACTGACCGCCGACGAGCGGATGGCCTTTCTGCGCCGGCAGAGCACGAATCTGCACAATCTCGACACCAGGCCGCTGCGGGTGATGGTGGCCAGCGCGGTGTGGGCCGAGGGCTGGCACGTGATCAGGTTCGTCGTGATACTCACCGCGCTGTGCGCGGTCGCCGAACGGTGGGTGGGGACCCGGCGCATGCTCACGGTCGCCGCGCTCGGGCATGTGGGCGCCACGTGCGTCAGCCAGGCGCTGGTCCTGGTCCGGATCCACGAGGGCACGCTGGCGGAGAGCGCGCGCCTGCAGGTGGATGTCGGGCCCAGCTACGGCTACATGGCGGTCGCCGGGCTGCTGTTCCACGGCCTCGCCGGCCGCGGGCGATGGGTCTACGCGGTGGGCCTGGCCCTGTACGTGGGCCTGCCGTTGCTCTCGCAGCGGGACGTCACCGCGACCGGGCATCTGTGCGCGGCGTTGATCGGGCTGTGCTGTCACCGCTTCGCGCGCGGGCGGCCGAGGTGGGATCCGGACGCGTGGTGGCGCGGCAGGCGTGGGTCACGCGCCGCCGGCAAGGCGGTCGGGGCGACGTCCGGCGGTTCGTAGGGCGCGGCGGGCGACGACGTGGCCCGAAGAGCGCGTGGCCCGGACCGGGTCAGCGTTCGTCGGGCCCGGTCCCGTCGTGTGCCGGCGTGCCGCCGGTGGGGGTGGGGCGTTCGAAGAAGGTGTCCAGGGCGATCGTGGCCTGGGTGCTGCTCACCCCGGCGATGGCGTGGATGCGGCGCAGCACGTCCTGGAGGGCACCGGTGGACGTGGTGCGGACCTTGAGGAGGACGGAGGCCGCGCCGGCGACCACGTGCGCCTCCTGGATCTCGGTGATCGCGGCGAAGGCCGGTCCGGAGTCGCCGATCCAGGCCACGGAGTCGACGGTGACGAAGGCGAGCACGTCCAGGTCCACGGCGGCGGGGTCGATGTCGACGGTGGTGCGCCGGATGACGCCGGCGGCGCGGAGCTTGCGGACCCGCTCGTGGGTGGCGCCGGCGGACAGGCCGATCTCCCGGCCGAGATCGGCGTAGGTGCGCGTCGCGTCGGCTTGGAGCAGCGCGAGCAGGCCCCGGTCGACGTCGTCCATGGGTCCTCCGTACGGGTGATGTCGATCGCGGGGGCTCGATGTTAGCGGGCGACGGCGGTGTCGGGGAGAGGGATGGCGTGTGTTCGGCTCGGGATTGACGTCGTCGAATCATATTCTGTATTCATTGATCCATGCGAGATGATGTTCTGTGACGACGAGGAGCTGCGAGACGATGTCCGACGCACGAACTCCGATCTACGACGTGATCGACGAACGGTTCCGCACCGAGCGGTGCGTCTACGGCGACGACCGACTGGAGACGCTGTACGACGGCGGTCGTTGGTCGGAGGGGCCGCTGTACTTCCCGGCCGGGCGCTTCCTGATCTGGAGCGACATTCCCAACGACCGCATGATGCGCTGGGACGAGACCGATGGGGCGGTGAGCGTCTTTCGTTCGCCGGCCGGGCATCCCAACGGCAACACCCTCGACGCGCAGGGCCGCCTGATCACCTGCGAACAGGGCAATCGCCGGGTCACCCGCACCGAACACGACGGCTCCGTCACCGTGTTGGCCGATCGTTTCGGGGGCAAGCGGCTGAACAGTCCCAACGACGCCGTCGTGCACTCGGACGGATCGATCTACTTCTCCGACCCCGACTTCGGCATCACCACCGACTACGAGGGGTATCGCGCGGAGAGCGAGATCGGGGCGCCGAACGTGTACCGGATCGACCCGGTCACGGCGGATGTGCGGCTGGTCGCGGACGGGTTCGCCGGGCCCAACGGTCTCGTGCTCTCCGCCGACGAGCGCCGGCTGTACGTCTCCGACACCCGCGCCAACCACGTGCGCGTGTTCGACGTCCGGTCGGACGGGACCCTCTCGGAGGGCGAGGTGTTCGTCGAATGCCGGGCCGGCGACGGGCGGTTCGACAACATCCGCTTCGACGACGGGGGACGGTTGTGGGTGGCGGCGATGGCCGACGGGGTGCACTGCTACGCCCCCGACGGCACCCTCATCGGCCGCATCCGCACCCCCGAACCCGTCGCCAACATCACCTTCGGCGGCGCCAAGCGCAACCGCATGTTCATCGCCGCCACCAACGCCCTGTACTCCCTGGTCACCTCCGTCACCGGCCTGTCGCGGTTGCCCGGGCGATGACGGAGCCGGCGGATCGGCGGCCGAACCCCCGTGTGGTGCGGCCGAGTTGTCGCGCTCGTGCTACGTCGTCCTGCGGTGGCGGCCGGTGCCCTCGCCCAGGTACGGAGCCGGCCGCGTGCGGTGGGCGGCCGTCGTACCGCCCCCGCCGACTCCCTCCCGCGACGACGGATACACCAGCCGTGCCGCTTCGAGGTAGTTCGCGGCGACGGCCAGGGTGACCCACTGGTAGCCGTCCCACTCCAGGACGACGCGCGGTGCCTCACGATCGACGTGGGACGCGCGGGGTGGACCGGTGAGGTGTACGGCCTTGCGTTCGCCGACGGGACGCAGGCGCCGCTCGCGTCGGGCCGCCCACTCTTCCAGGGGTTCGTCGTTGCTCACGTGCTCTCCGGTCTGGACGGGTACGCTTCGACCGGAACCGTAGCGCCTTGATCGGGCACGGGTGCAAGGATCCGCGAGGGTTGATCCGGGTGGGGGAAGCCGCCGCCGCTCAGCAGGTTTCGTAGCGATACTCCCGGTTGCCCGCCGGCGTCACGTCCCGGTCGCGCAGGACCACCGACACCTTCCCGCCCCAGGCCCGGCAGGTCGCGATGAAGCGGGGCTTGGCGTACTCGACGACGAAGACGCGGTTCGCGTAGGCCGAGGCGTACGCGCCGCATTCGTCGTGGCGGCCGCACTCCTCGGCCACCGCGAAGTCGAAGCCGACATCGGAGCTGCGGTCGAGCAGTTCGGCGCCGTTCTTCTGGGCGATGGCCAGGTGGGCGGCGTGCGCCCGGGCGGCGAGGAGCCGGGCGAAGGCGATGTCGTCGGCCGGGGTGAGGAGACGGTGGGAGCGGGTGTAGGACTCGAAGTTGTCCGGCTCGACCGCCTGGAAACCCGACCGGGCGCACTCGTCGATCCAGTCGCCGACGATCGAGGCGAGGGCGGTGCGTTTGGCGTCGGTGGAGATGTCGAGCAGGGCCTCGTTCCACTCGGTGTCCATCACGAGGGTGCCGCCGTCGCGCAGCAGCAGGTCCGGGTGTTCGCGCTGCCACCGGTCGAGGGCGTCGGGTTGGACCTGGAAGGCGTTGACGTAGCAGATGTTGTACCGGCCCGGTTCGGGACGGGCGGTGCGGTCGCGGGACAACACGCGCACCCCGGGCGGCGGGGCGTAGGCGCCGCCGAGTTGGTAGTCGAACCGGGCGTGCGGATCGGGACGCACCACGCCGGGAGCGGGCGGGGCGATCGACGCGGGCGCCGGCGGATTCGGTGCCGGCACCGGCGCGATCTCGATGCCCTCCGACGCGCACCCCGTCAGCAGGGTCGCCGTGACCACTCCGGCGAGCGCGAGGAGGAGGGTGCGGCGACGGCGGCGGGCCGGTGGGCGCATGGTCGGGACTCCGGGAGGATCGGCGAGGGGGTGGGATCGCGCGGCTGCGCGGAACGGGCCCATCGTGCGCCGTCGACCGTGAGGAAATCGTGAGCGCGGCGACGGCTTCCGTCCGCGTTCGACACGTGGCGTGACGTGTCATGAGCGCCGTGTGATCGCTACGCTGCCGGGAGGTTGCCGTGCAGTGCGACGAAAGGGTCGGCCATGAGTACGACTTCGACAGGCTCCCCGTACGTGATCGTCGGTGCGTCCCTCGCCGGCGCCAAGGCGGCGGAGACCCTGCGTGCCGAGGGATACGCGGGCCGGATCGTGCTGATCGGCGACGAGGGGGAGTACCCCTACGAACGCCCGCCGCTGTCGAAGGGATACCTGCTCGGCAAGAACCCCCGCGACGACGCCTACGTGCACGAGGAGTCCTGGTACGCCGACCACGACGTGGAACTGCGCCTGGGGCGTACGGTCACCGCGATCGACGTCGCGGCGTCCGCCGTCGTCCTGGACGACGGCGAGCGCATCGACTACACCAAGCTGTTGTTGACCACCGGTGCCACGCCGCGCCGACTGCCCGTGCCCGGCGCCGACCTGGAGGGCGTGCGCTATCTGCGCCGCCTGGCCGACAGCGACCGGCTGTTGGCGGACTTCCGCGCCGGTCGTCGGGTCGTGGTGATCGGCGGCGGCTGGATCGGCCTGGAGACCACCGCCGCGGCCCGGGAACACGGGTGCCCGGTGACCGTGGTCGAGGCGGCCCCGCTGCCGCTGCTGCGGGTGCTCGGCGACGAGGTCGCCCGGATCTTCCTCGACCTCCACACCGCGCACGGCGTCGAGTTCCGGTTGCACGCCGACGTCGCGGAGATCGTCGGCGCGGGCGGAAAGGTCACCGGCGTCCGGCTCGGCGACGGCACGGAGGTGGCCGCGGACGTGGTCGTGGTCGGGATCGGCGTCACCCCGAACACCGCGCTCGCCGAAGCCGCCGGGCTGACCGTGGACAACGGCATCCGTACCGACGCCGCGCTGCGCACCTCGGCCGCCGACGTGTACGCGGCCGGCGACGTCGCCAACGCGCTCCATCCCGTCCTGGGCCGCGGCATCCGCGTCGAGCACTGGGCCAACGCGCTCAACCAGGCGCCCGCCGCCGCGCGTTCGATGCTCGGCCGGGACGTGTCGTACGACCGGATCCCCTACTTCTTCACCGACCAATACGAACTCGGCATGGAGTACACCGGCTACGCCGAACCGGGGGAGTACGACCGGGTGCTGTTCCGGGGCGATCCGGCCGGCGGGGAGTTCATCGCCTTCTGGCTGGCCGAGGGTCGCGTGCTGGCCGGGATGAACGTCAACGTCTGGGACGTCACCGACGCCATCGGGCAACTCGTGCGCTCCGGCCGCGCCGTGGACCCGGACAGGCTGGCCGACCAGGGAATCCCGCTCGATCGGGTGTAGCCGCCCGGGGTGAATCCGGTGCCCGATGGTGGTGCCCGCACCACCATCGGCACACCCGTGGCGACCTCCCCGGATACGCCCGTACGCGGGATGGGTCGCGCCGGCGGCGAAGCCTAGATTCGAGGCAGTCGGCGGATCCGTGATTCCGCCGACTCCACGGAATCGACGCCGCGACGCCCGGAGCACCCGTGAACCACTCCCGCACCGACCACGAACTCCCGGACGCGAGAACCCACTTCGCCGTCGTGCCGGACGCGGGTGGCAAGTCCTGCCGCACCGCCGGCGGAGCGGTCACCACGCCGCACCCGACCGACATCGGCTTCGCCGCCGGTACGGGAGGTGGCCGCCCGGGTCGGCCCGACGCGGTCTTCGCCGACGAGCCCACCGGGGCGAGTCGGGTGGTCTTCCCGGCCGACGGGCGCGTCACGGGCGAGGCGGCGGCGCCGACCGAGCGGGAGATCGCCGAGCGGATGACCGGGCTCGGGGAGGGACACGCGTGTGGTACCTGATCCGCCGCACGCCGCGCGCCCACACCGGCGGCCCGGTCGCGCCGTTCGTGGCGCCGCTCGGCGCCTGTGCGCCGATCACCGCGTTCGGGATCGTGTCGGGTTCGCGGCTCGCCGTCCTCGGGGGCGGGTCGGCGGTGCGGCCGAGCGCGCTTGCATCGACTCGATTCATCCCACCGAGGAAAGGACGTGCGTCCCGATGAACGATCGACCCGAATGGCAGCCCCCGAAGGAACGCCCGCTCTGGCTCTGGGTGGTGCTGGTCCTCGTGGTGGTGGCGGTCACGATCAACGTATTGGTGACGGTGTGACGCGTGGCCGCGCCGCGGTGCGTGGGGATCGGCCCGGGCACACCCGATGCGGGTGTGCCCGGCGGTCCGCTCTCAGCGCGCGGTCAGCGGCGCGTACGCGTCGGGGCGGCGCGTGGTCAGGAACGGGAACAGGTCGAGCCAGTCGCCCCGGGCGTCCAGGTCGAGATCGGCGACCAGTACGGCGGGCTCGTCGCGCGGTGCCTGGACGAGCACCCGGCCGTAGGGGTCGACGATGAAGGAACTGCCGTAGAAGGTCAGGCCGTTCTCCGCGCCGATCCGGTTGGGGACCACCATGAACAGGCCGTTCGCCGCGGCGTTTCCGGT
This sequence comes from Embleya hyalina, assembly GCF_003967355.1. Lineage (GTDB taxonomy): Bacteria > Actinomycetota > Actinomycetes > Streptomycetales > Streptomycetaceae > Embleya > Embleya hyalina. The sequence goes on from NZ_BIFH01000018.1 coordinate 22,378, forward strand.
GATCACCCGCTGCCAGATCGGCTGGGTGTCGAAGCCGGGGAAGGCCGGCTCGGAGCCGATCGCGGTCGGGTAGACCAGTACGTCGGCCCCGGCCAGCGCGTAGGCGCGGGCCAGTTCGGGGAACCACTGGTCCCAGCAGGTGGGCAGGCCGAGGGTCGCCTCGCCGACCGGGACGACGGGGAACGCGTCGTCCCCGGCCGGGCCGGGACGGAACCAGTGGTCCTCGTAGTAGCCCTCGGTCACGGGGATGTGGGTCTTGCGGGTGCGTTGGATCAGCGTGCCGTCGGGGTCGACCAGGATCGCGGTGTTGTAACCGCGACCGTCGTCGGTGCCGTCGGGCGCGGGCGCCTTCTCGTACAGCGAGGCGTGCACGTGGACGCCGTACGTGCGGGCCGCCTCGGCGGCGAAGCCGAACGTCGGCCCCGACAGCAGGTCTTCCGGTTCGGCCGGCGCGGGGTGGTCGGCCTTGCGGACGACGGCGAAGTACGGGGAGAGGGTCAGCTCCTGCAGGCAGACGATCCGCGCGCCCTCGGCCGCGGCGAGCCGGATGCCCTCCAGGAGCGCCGCCCGGTGTTCGGCGGGGTCGGCGTGCCACCGCTGCTGGATCGCGGCGACGCGCAGCGGCGCGCGGCGTGCGGGGTGCACCCGAGCCGGTGAGGCGGGCGGGTTCGGGGCGGTGATGACGCGCATGGGTGTGGTCCTCCGCTTCGGCATGCCGGAACGTTCCGGCGCAGGCAGCGTAGTCACGCCGGAACGTTCCGGCAAGCAGTTCGGGACCCGCTAGACTCCCTCGATGTGACCGGCCGCCCCGCAACCCTGCTCGACGTCGCCCGTGTGTCCGGGGTCTCCAAGAGCACCGTGTCCGACGCCCTCCAAGGCACCGGACGGGTGGCGGAGGCGACTCGGGAGCGGGTCCGCCGAGTGGCCCGCGAACTCGGCTACCGTCCCAACAGCGCGGCGCGCAGCCTGCGCCGGTCGAGCACCGGGAGCATCGGGCTGCGCCTGCCCCGGACCGCGACCCGGCTGGACTACTACATGTCACTGGCCTTCGGCGTGGTCGAACGTGCCCAGGAGGCCGGGCTCGACGTGATGTTGCTGGCCCCGGGTGGATCGGCCGACGGCCTGGCCGCCCGGGTCGACGGCCTGGTGATCGTCGATCCCGACGCCGAGGATGCCGCGCTGCCCGCGCTCCTGGACGCGGGAGTTCCGGTCGTGACCGGCGAGCGCTATCCCGGACCGGCCGCCGCCCCGCACGGGGTCGTGGTCTGCGACACGGCCGGGTCGCTGAACGCGCTCCTGGACCACGTCCGCGAGCGGGGCGCCCGCCGTCCGGCCCTGTTGGCTCCGGACGGGACGTCCGCGTGGGCGGTCGCGCTGCGCGACACCGCGGCGGACTGGGCCCGCGCGCACGACACGGACGTGGCGGTCCGACTGGTGCCGTTCGTCTGCTCGCCCGCCGAGGCCGAGGAGGCCGCGGCGGCGCTGCTCGCGAGCGACCCGGCGGTCGACGCGATCGTGTGCGCGCCCGACGGCGCGGCCCCGGGCGTGTTGCGGGCGGCCGCGGGCGCGGGGCGCCGCGTCGGTACGGACCTGCCGGTCGCCTCGTGCGTGGACGGCGCCGCCATGCGCAACGCGACGCCGCCGGTGACCGCCGTGGACCTGGACCCGGCGGGCTACGGCCGCGCCTGCGCCGACCTGCTGTCCGACCTGCTCGCCGGCACCGAACAACCGGGCACCGTCCGTGAACACCCGTGGGAACCACGGCTGCGCGACTCGACGCGACGCTGACCACGACCGGGCGCCCGCGCCCGTCGACACGACCGGAGCCCGCCCGCCGACGGCTCGTCCCGGCCCCGCCCGGGCGCTCCGCGTGGTTCGACCCTCCCGGTGATCTTCCCCTCGATGGTGATCGTCGGGTACGACATCGGGGACCGTATCGTTTTTCCGCACCGAGGTGACACCCACGTGACGAACCACCACCGCCGAAGCCTCGCCCGCGTGGTCGAGGACTTCGGCCGCACCTTCCTCGACCTCGTCCACGGCGACGCGGACACCGTGGAGGAGATCGGCGGGGTGGTCATTCACGACCCGTACGACGAACCGGCCTACCCCCGGCACGCCGTGGTGCTGGGACCGGCCGTGCACGGCCCCGCCGAGATCGCCCGGCTCCTGGGCGCGCTCGGCGTGCACGGCGTCACCGCGCTGATCGTGCGTGGACCCGTCGAGCCCGACGACGAGGTCGCGCGCGTCGCCGCCGAGACGGGCATCGCCGTGCTGGCGCTGACCCGAGGTGCGTCCTGGGCCCAACTCGCGGCCATGCTCCGCACGTTGCTCACCGAAGGCGACTTCGGCGACGCCGGCGGGCAGACCCTGGGCGGGGTGCCCTCGGGAGACCTGTTCGCCCTTGCCAACGCCGTGGCCACACTGCTCGACGCGCCGATCACCATCGAGGACCGCCGTTCACACATCCTCGCCTTCTCCGGCCGACAGGACGAGGCCGACCCGTCACGCGTGGAGACCATCCTCGCCCGCCGCGTCCCGGAGAAGTACCTGCGCGTCTTCGAGAGCCGGGGCGTGTTCAAGGAGTTGTACCGCACCGGAGAGCCGCTGCTCATCGCCCCGGCGGTCGACGACCCGGACGAGCCCGCGCTCTGGCGCACGGCGATCGTGGTCCGGGCGGGCGACGAGATCCTCGGCTCGGTGTGGGCCGCGGTCCGCGAACCGCTCAGCCCGGAGCGCACCGCCGCGTTCCGTGACGCCGCCCAACTCGTCGCCCTGCACCTGCTGCGCCACCGGGCCGGCACCGACGCCGAACACCGACTGCGCGCCGACCTGGTCACCACGGTCCTGGAGGGCGGTGCCGGCGCGACCGACGCGCTGGCCCGCCTGGGGCTGGTGCACGAGCCGACGGTGGTGCTCGCGCTGGGTGTGGTCTCGGACCGGGCCGAGGACGATACCCGACTCACCGCCGAGCGACAACGATTGACCTCGGCCTTCGCGGTGCACCTCCACGCCGTGCAACCCCGCTCGGCCGTCGCGCTCCTGGGCGACGTCGCCTACGCCGTGCTGCCCGCGCCGGGTGATCCGGGCGCGGCGCGGGAGCGTGCCGTGCAGATCGCGGACAACTTCCTGGAACGCACCGGCGATCGGGTCAAGGCGCTGATCGGCGTCGGGTCGATCGCGGAGGAGCCCACCGCGCTGCGCCGCTCGCGTCGAAACGCCGACCGTGCGCTGCGGGTCTTGTCGAGTGGTGAGGTGAAGTTGCGGGTCGCCTCGATCGCCGACGTGCACATCGACGCGCTGCTCCTGGAGATGCGCGACCTCGCCGCCGTCAACGGCGATGAACTCGTGGGCCCGCTGGCCCGATTGGTCGCCTACGACGCCAAGCACCACTCGAACCTGGTCGAGACGCTGCGGGCGTGGCTGGACGCCTTCGGCGACGTGGTCTCCGCGTCGGCGAGCATGTTCGTGCACCCGAACACGTTTCGCTATCGCATGCGTCGCATGGCCAAGGTGGGCCGGGTCGACCTCCAGGACCCGGCGGCGCGGTTCGCGATGACGCTGCAACTGCGGCTGATGGGGCCGCGGTCGGGCGGGTCGGTCGGGGAGGACGAGGCGCGGTCCACGGGGGTGTGGTGATCAGTCGGTGGGGTTATCGCGCCCCGGTGAGGACGCGGCGCAGCACCTCGCGGAGTTCGGGGCCCGCGGGTGGGGCGGCGGCGCGCCAGGCGATGTGGCCGTCGGGGCGGATCAGGGCGGCGCCGCTCGAGGGCAGGCCGTACAACCGCCGGAAGGTGCCGGGGCGTTCCTCGCGCAGGCGGACGCCGTCGAGCGGGTGGACGGTGACGGGGATCCCGGCGGTCGTGGCGGCGTCGGCCTGTCGGTTCCAGGCGGGGGTGTCGGCGGCGGTGATCAGGGTGAAGTCCGGGCCGACGAGGTCGAGGGTGGAGGCGACCGCGGGCGGGCCGACGAGGCGGACGTGCGGGGCGCGGTGTCCGGCGGCGCCGCTCGGGTGGTAGCCGGTGACGTCCAGGGGCGGTGGGGCCGGGATATCGGGGTCGGGGGCGACGGCGGTGGAGCGGTAGGCGGCGGTGAGCAGGAGTTCGTCGTCGATGCGATAGCCGGTCCGGGAGCGGGCGTTGCCGTCGGATACGTCGATGACGTGGCGGGCGACCGGGCGGCGTTCGGCGTCGTAGCTGTCCAGCAGGGCCACGTCGGCGCGGCCGGCCACGACGGCGGCGAGCTTCCAGGCGAGGTTGTCCGCGTCGCCGATCCCGGTATTCATACCGTGTCCGCCGGTGGGCGGGACGACGTGGGCCGCGTCGCCGGCCAGGAGTACGCGCCCGCTGCGGTAGCCGGCCGCCAGGCGGGCGTCCATCCGCCAGGACATGGTGTCGCGGACGGTCACGTCCAGGTCGGGGATGCCGGCCGCGGTGCGGACGAGGGCCGCGAGCCGGCGCGGGTCGTCGAGGTCTTCGCCCGCGCGCGGGTGCTCGGGGTCGAAGGGGTACTGGTAGATCCAGTTGCGGTCGTTGTCCACGGCCATGAAGCCGCCGAGTGCGGGCGGGGTCAGGAAGTAGGAGGCACTGGCCCGGTCCGCCACGACGGCGCCGAGCGGTGCCTCGAAGCGGATGCTGAGGAAGTGGGCGAGGCCGGTGGGGCCGTCCATGGCGATGCCCGCGCGAGGGCGGACCGTACCGGCGGCGCCGTCGCAACCGACCAGCCATGCGGCGCGCACGGTGTGCCGGCGGCCGGTGTCCCGGTCTTCGAGGAGGACGTCGAGGCCGGCACCGGCCTCGGTCTCGGGCGCGTGTTCGGCTCCGGCCTCGGCTCCTGCCTCGGTGAACGACAGCAGGCGCGTGCCGAATCGGACGCGGCCGGGTGCCGACTCGCGGGCCCGGCGCAGCAGTACCGGTTCCAGCGCGTCCTGGGAGCAGATCAGCCCGGGCGAGGGGGTGTGCTCGTCCCCGCCGGGCGTGTCGTCGGCGACGCCGGTGCGGACGAAGTCCGGATCGACCAGGTCCCGACCCCGATAGAAGAAGACCTGCGAGGCCGGGAGACCCGCGTCGCGCACCGCCTCCTCGAGCCCTAGACGCCGCAGGATCTCCATCGAACGGGCCGCGATGCCACGGGCCTTGGGGTGGCGGGAGGTGCCCGGATGGGCTTCGACCAGCAGGTGGTCCACGCCGTGTCGGGACAGCAGGATCGACAACGTCAGGCCGATCGGTCCGCCGCCCACGATGAGCACGGGAGTCGTCGGTGGTGGTGTCGCGTGCATGGCTCTCCCGGGGGCGGATCTCGCGCGGCGGAGTGGACGGTCGTCGATGCCGTAACGCTCGGCGAATGATTTAGACGTTACCATGGCAGGGTCGCCCGGGAAGGAAGCCCGCGACGGAGCCGGTCGGAAGGACGAAGCACATGCCCGAGGACTTCGGCGCGGACAACCCCCGCGGCCTCTACTTCATCGCCGACCTGGCGAACACCGTCCAGGCGGACCCCGGGGTCGGCGCGGCCGCTCTCCAGGACCTGCTGGCGCACCACGGCGGCCCGCCGTTCGCGCTCACCGAGGACGACGCCCGGCGACTGCGCGAGGCCGCCGCCCGGTTGATCCGCATCCTGGAGACGGGCGACGAGGACCGGGCGGCCGAGGCGATCAACGGCCTCCTCGACGAACACCCCGCGCAGCCCTGCCTGGTCCGCCTTCCCGGACGCCCCTGGTCGATGCACGCGAAGGCGCCCCGGGACGCCGACCCCGCCCACTGGCTCCTGGCCACCTGTGCCCTGGCCCTGGGTCTGTGGCTCGGCGAGCGCGGCCGCTGTGCCTGGGGGCGGTGCGCCGCCCCGGACTGCGACCACTTCTTCATCGACACGGGCCGCCGCACCCCGCAGCGCTACTGCACCCCCCGCTGCGCCACCCGGGTCCGGGTGGCCGCGCACCGGGGTCGGCGGGGCGTTTGACGAAACGAAACCATGTTCGGACGGTTACGCGCGGACTTCCGGGCGAGCCACGGCTTCGTGGTCGTCCGGCCCACCCACCTGAGTTCGACGACGCTGAAACTCGCCCCCGACACCCCCGGGGCACCGATATTCCGGCGATCGCGCGTCGAGGACATGACCCGCGTCCTCGACGCGCTCGACGTGATCGAGACCGCCGTGCCACGCCTCCTCGGGCGCCTGGACCCGAGCCGGGTCGCGGTCGCCGGACACTCGATGGGCGGCCACACCGCGAGCCTGCTGCCGGGCGCCCGGCTCACCGACCCGGACGACGGGAGCGAGGCGCACCCGGCCGAGCCCCGGGCCCCAAGTTCCTGCTCACCCTGTTCGACGCCGAGCACGGGCTCGGCGGGATCTCCGGCTGCGACGTCGCCGAAACCACGGACGAGAACCCCGAACGTGTGGCCGCGGACCAACTCCTCGCCCGGGCCCACCTGCGCGCCGAACTCCACGCGGACGACCCCGCGAGCCGGTCGGTATGGCAAGCCGCGTGCGACGCGCCGGCGCGCGACCCGAAGCCCTTGGGTCGCGTCGAATCCGAGTGCACATAGGACGGCGGTCCCCGGGAACCTGCCTTCCGGGGACCGCCGTTGCCCGATGTGGGGTCAGCAGGGAACCGGCAGGTCCAGGGTCACCGGGCGGGCGGGCCACTGGTAGGACTCGACCTCGAAGCTGCCGTGGACGGTCGAGCCGCACGTGATCGCGCCGCCGACACCGTAGACCTTGATCGTGGCGAAGTCGAAGACGTCGTCGCGGCTGACCGCGCCGAGGGACACGCCGGACACGTTGCCGGTCAGCCGCAGCGTCACCGGGAGCGGCCGGGGGTACGGGCCGCCCGGGGACGGGGGACCGGCGAGCCCGACCTGGCCGAAGAGCTGGACATTGTCACCGGTGACCTCGGCGCACACCTTGGTCGACAGGCCCGACTGCAGGCCGTAGGTGCCGCAGGTGACCGACGTGGGCGTGGTCGCCCGCGTGTCGTCGGCGGACGCCGGCGGCGCCGTGGCCAGGACGCTCAGGCCGGCTACGCATATCGCCGCCGCGGTGGTGATGACCTTCTTCATGGGAGACCTCCGTATTCGACGCCCGAGACGGACGCACATCGCTGATGAGGTGTGACATTTCACATCTCACATGACACATACTCGCACGACTGTGAGCCACCGAGTGACATCGGCGGGTGACTGTGGACGTGATGTGCGTTACATCGGGTTGATCAGCGATGACTTTCCGTCATGCGACGGGCCTCGTGGCCGAAACCCGGTCCTCGCTCCCCGTGCGGTCGCTCAGTGGGCCTGCTGCGAGTGCTTCGGCAGCAGGCCGACGAGCAGGAGGGTGAGGAGGTACAGCGCGGCGCAGATGGCGAAGACCAGTTCCGCGGCGTGGAAGTGGGCGCGGGTGCCGCCGTGGGCGACGCGGCCGAAGAAGACGGTGCCGAGGGCGGCGACGCCGATGGCTCCGGCGAACTGCTGGACGGCGTTGAGCATGCCCGCGCCGGAGCCGACCTCCTCGGTCGTGGCGTCGCCGAGGACGAAGTCGAAGAGCGGGACGAACATCAGGCCCGCGCCGAAGCCGGTCAGGAAGAGCGACGGGGCCAGTCGCCAGACGGTGACGTCGGTGTACCAGTGCACGGTGGACCACCACAGGCCCAGGAGGCCGACGATCGCGATGGACAGGCCGATCCGCAGGGTGGCGCGGCCGAGTTTCTCGGCGAGTACGGCACCCGCGAGCAGGACCGCGACGGCGGTGCCGAGGGCCCAGGGGATCAGGGTCAGGCCGGTGCGCAGCGGCGTCCAGTGCAGGCCGAGTTGCAGGAGCAGGTTGATGACCAGCACGAACGCGCTGAGCGAGGCGTAGAAGCCGCCGACGATCAGCAGTCCGACCACGAAGCTGCGCCGGCGGAACAGGGACGGGGTGATGACGGGGTGCGGGCTGCGCCGTTCGGAGCGGACGAAGAGGGCGAACACCACGATCGAGGCGGCCATCGTGAGGTGGGTCCAGACGGGCCAGCCCAACTCCTGCCCCTGGATGAGCGGGACGATCAGCAGGGCGGATCCCGCGGTGAGCAGCCCGACTCCGGTCACGTCCAGGCGGGCACTCGGGTCCTCGCCGCTGTCGTGCGGCAGGACCCGTCGGCCGAGGGCCACGGCGGCGATGCCGAAGGGGATGTTGATCAGGAAGATCGAGCGCCACTCGGTGCCGAACGGGTTCAGGTCGAGCAGCCAGCCGGCCAGGATCGGCCCGGCGACGGTGGCCAGGCCCATGATCGGGCCGAACGGCATCAGGGCCTTGCGCAGGTGTTGCGGGGGGAAGACGACCTTCACCAGGGCCATGCCCTGGGGGATGGTCACGGACCCGAACAGTCCCTGGAGCAGGCGGGCGGCGATCAGGAAGCCGGGACTGGGCGCGAGACCGCAGGCCAGTGACGCGAGGGTGAACCCGGACATGCCGAGCAGGAACAGCCGGCGCCGGCCGAGGATGTCGCCGAGTCGGCCGGAGGTGACCAGGCCGAGGGCGAAGGCCGCGGTGTAGGCGGTCAGCACCCATTGCAGGGTCATCGGGCCGCCGCCGAGGTCGGCGCGGATCGACGGGCCGGCGAGGTTGGCGATGCCGGAGTCGAGGAGATCCATGATCTCGGCCATGAAGACGACGGCCAGGACCAGCCAGGCCCGGCGCAGCGGCAGGGGGTCGGCGCGCGAAGTCGTCAACGAACTAAGTTCAGTAGTCATGAACAAAGTTCTACGCGACGAACTTAGTTCTGGTCAAGCTAGGATGTGCCCATGCCTTCCGATCAGCCGAGGCGGGGCCGAGCCGCCCGTCACGCACCGCCGCCCGCCGACCCCGCGGCGACGCCCCCGCGCAGGGAGCCGATCACCCTCGACCGGATCACCGACGCCGCATTGCACGTGGTCGCCACCGAGGGCTACGACTCGCTCACCGTCCGCAGGATCACTCACGTCCTGGGCACCGGGCCGTCCTCGCTGTACGCGCACATCGTCAACAAGGACGACATCGACGACCTGATCATCGGCCGCCTCTGCTCCCGGATCGTGCTGCCGGAGCCCGATCCGGCGGCCTGGCGGGCCCAGACCCGGGACGTGTGCGGGCAACTGCGCGACCAGTTCCTGATGTACCCGGGCATCTCGCGTGCCGCGATGGCCATGGTCCCGACCAACCTGGAGACGTTGCGGGTGAACGAGGGGCTGCTCGCGATCCTGCTCGCGGGGGGCGTCGCGCCGCGGACGGCCGCGTGGGCGATCGACAGCCTCACCCTCTACGTCGGCGCCTACACCCTGGAGCGCGCGCTGCTCGAGCAGCGCCGGAAGCACCCGGACTACGCGTGGGTGCTCAGTCGGGACGAACTGGTCGGCCGGCTCGAGGCACTTCCGGCCGACCGGTTCCCGCGGATCACGCGGCATGCGGCCGAACTGACCTCGGGGGAGGGGAACGAACGGTTCGACTTCGCCCTCGGGTTGATCATCGACAACCTCGTCCCGGGCGGTCCCGGACCGGCGGCCCCGACGGTCTCGTAGTCGGGTCCCGCCGGCGGCGGTCTCAGCGACCGGTGGTGCCGTCGACGAGTTCGCGGAGGATGTCCGCGTGGCCGGCGTGGCGACCGGTTTCCTCGATCATGTGGGTGAGCGCCCAGCGCACGCTCGGCGCCGGGCCGGAGCGGCCCGGCCGGGGGAGCGGGGCGCCGAGGTCGGTGCAGGTGTCGAGGACCGTGTTCGCGCGGTCGACGGTCTCCCGGTAGCGGGCGACGACGTCGGTCACACCGTCCTCGGCCGTGGGCCGGAACGTCGCCTGCCAGTCGGTGACCTTCTCGCCGAGGAACATCGCGCCCTCGACGGCGGTCAGATGGGTGAGCAGGCCGAGCAGATTCGTCCCCGAGGGCACCGCCGCGGTCCGCACCGCGGGTTCCGGGGCTCCGTCGACCTTCGCGGCGATCGAGGTGCGCAGGTAGTCGAGGAATCCGCGCAGGACGTCGACTTCGGTGTTCGCGGTGCGGGGCGGCGGGGTGTCACGGCGGCGGGTGGGCACGGGGTTCTCCTGGTGCGTGGTGGGGCCCGTCGGTGCGGGCGCCTGTTTCGGTGGGAGCGGTGTCACGCGATGCGGCGGACGAGCAGGACGTGGTCGATCACCTCGGCGGTGCGGCCGTCGGGGCCGACCGCGATCCGGTGCGGCATGTCCGCGCGTTCGACCCGCCACTGTGTGGGGGACAGGCGCAGCGGTGCCACGACCTCCCGGGGTGTCGGATACCGCACGTCCGGGTCCTGATTCCACGACCACGGCGCCGTCGAACCGTGGTCGACGACCAGCAGCCGTCCGCCCGGACGCAGCAGCTCGGCGGCGGAGCGCAGGACGGCGGTGCGGTCCTGCTCGTACGGGGTGTGGAAGTAGTGCGCGTTGACCAGGTCGAAGCGCAGGTCGGGCAGCGCGGCGCGGATGTCCTGCGGGGTGGCGGTGACGCGATCGCCCAGGCCGCGGGCGTGGGCCTGCCGGGCGAGTCGGGAGGTGGCCACGGCCGAGACGTCGAGGGCGGTGACCCGCCAACCCCGATCCGCGAGCCACAGCGCGTCGCCGCCGCCACCACATCCGAGGTCCAGCGCGTCGCCCGGGGGCAGTGGCGTGACCGCCTCGACGAGGCGGGTGTTCGGCCGCGGGTCGGTGGGCGCGGGGCGCCGGGCGTACATCGAGTCCCAGTAGCGTGCGGCGTCGTCCCCGGACGGGTGCGGGTCGGTGAGGTGTGGTGCCGCGTCGGTGGGGTGCGGCGTCGTGTCGGTGGGGTGCGGTGCGGCGTCGTTCCGGTGCGGTGCGGCGTCGGAGTGCTCCATGGGATTCCTTCCCCTCGGTGTCGGTGCGGCCAGTCTCGGCCGACGTATCACCGGGTGGCGCGCTTCCTTGCCGTTTCGGCAAGCTGGTCCCATGGACTCTGCACTGGAAGACGTGCTCGACGCGGTCGGACCACGACTGCGGGCGCTGCGGCAGGCGCGTGGCATCACCCTCGCCGAACTCTCGGCGACCACCGGGGTGTCCGAAAGCACCCTGTCCCGGTTGGAGAGTGGTCGGCGCCGGGCGACCCTGGAACTGCTGCTGCTCCTGTCGGACGCCTACGACGTCCCGCTGGACGACCTGGTGGGCGCCCCGCGCGCCGGCGATCCGCGCATCCACCTGAAGCCGATCCGGCGGTTCGGAATGACGTTCGTACCGCTGTCCCGACGGCCGGGCGGCACACAGGCCTTCAAGATGATCATTCCGGCGCGCCCGGAACCGCTCGAACCGACGTTGCAGACCCACGAGGGGTTCGAGTGGCTGTACGTGCTCGGCGGCACGTTGCGCCTGGTGGTCGGCGAGCGGGATGTGACGGTGCGGGCGGACAACGCCGTCGAGTTCGACACCTCGCTGCCGCACTGGCTGGGCAGCGCGGATGGCGGGGCGGTGGAGCTTCTGGTCCTGTTCGACCTGCAGGGGACGCGGGCGCACGTGCACGGGGGCCGGGGTGCGCCTCGGGTGCGCACGTAGGCCGGAGCGTCAGTGCCTGCGGGGGCCGCGGTGGCGTTTGGCCAGCCATCGGGTGGTCAGTACCACCAGCAGGATGACGAGGCCGATCATCACGACCGCCGCGATGCGTAGGCGCAGCACCGATTCCGTCGACATTCCGGCCTCCTTCGGCGTGCGTGGGTACGGCGGGTACCTGCGGGCCCGGGGCTACCTGCCGTGTCGCCGGGACCTGGTCCTGGTGCGCTTCCAGAGCAGGAGGGCGACTCCGGCCGCCGCCGCGCCGAGCGCGGGCGCCCCTCGCCTGGCGCGATGCCCGGGGGCGGCACCGTGATCGGCCGCGCGGTCCTTGACGGCGTCGGGGGTCGGGGTCACGGTGCGGGCCTTGGTTCCGGCGCGGGATTCGTGGCGGCTGCCCATGGTCGTCGTCTCGCTTCCTGTGGTTCGGGCGTGGCTTCCTGCGTGTCCTCCGGGTCTTCCTGTCGGGCGGCTACCCGGGTCGTGGTCGATGACACGTCCGTTCGGGTGTCCGCGTTCACTCCGGTGGTGGAGTCGCGGTGGTGACGCGGTCGGCCAGGTGCCTGTCCAGGTCGACGCGGACCAGTGCGGCGGCGAGTCGGGCCAGGTCGTCGGCGGCCACCAGGGCCGCGAGGCCCCGCGCGGTGGTGGGCAGGTCGAGCCGGGCGGCGCCGTGCAGGGCCCGATCGTCCAGGGTCGGCCGCAGGAACGGCCAGACGGCCTGGGCCTCGCGGCAGAACATCCCGGCGCCGGTCGGCCCGATGCCGGGGAATTCGCGGAGCAGTTCCCGGACCCGTTCGGGTCGTTCGTCGGCGTCGCGGGCGAGTCGACGCAGGTCGTCGGCGTAGCGACGGTGGATCAGGTCGGCGCAGTCGCCCAGCCGGGTCGCGGTGCCCTCGTCGTAGCGCACGTAGTGGGCGCGGCCGAGTGCGTCGACGCGTTGTCGCCAGGTGAGTGCGGCCAGGCCGGTGGGTGTGCCGCCGCCGGCCGCGAAGAGTTCACGGGCGGCGGCGACGGCGATCGAGGCCTTGATCCGGGTGGCGGCGAGATTGCTCAGGACCAGCAGTCGCCACAGCGGCGCGGGCTTGTCCGCGAGCCGCACGTCGGCTTCCTCGGCGTAGGTCGTGCCGGCTTCGGCGAGCAGGGTCCGGACGGTGGCACGGTGTCGTGCGGGGGACTGCGGCCTGTCGGTCACGGGCGCCTTCCGGGCGGGATGCGGTCGGTCGTTCCTGGCGGGAGCGAGTACCCGGACGGTCCGATCACAACCGTGTGCGGCGGGCCGGCGGATCGTGTCGCCCGGTGGGCGCGGCCGCGGGGGTGCGGGCGGTTTGGGAAGTGCCGCGGGGGCGGGGTGTGGAGCGGTGCGTTGTACGAACAACCTTTGCTGATAAGGGAGTTGGCCGTCCTCATGGTTGGTCGGCTGGAGCTGCCGGGGACTCGCGCGTTGATCGGCGGAACCGGGGCAGCCGGACGGGCACCGTTCGATGTCCTGGGGTTCCCCCACGGATCCGGGCGCGGGTCTCGTGCGATTGCGTGGAGGAGCCCGGGGTAACGGCGTGGAATCGAGCGAGCGAGATGAGGAACGATGTCGGAATTCCTGAGTGACGTGGAAACCCTCCGGGCCAAGGCTCGGCAGCAGATGGACAAGGGCCCGGTGACCGCCGCGTACGGGGCGGACCTGGAGCGGGTGGTGGAGGTGCTCAATACCGCCCTGGCCACCGAGATCGTGTGCGTGCTGCGCTATCGCCAACACCACTTCGCGGCGAAGGGCGTGCACGGGGAGACGGTCGCGGAGGAGTTCCTGGTCCACTCGAACGAGGAGCAGGAGCACGCGGACAAGCTCGCCGCGCGGATCACCCAGCTCGGTGGTGTACCGGACTTCGACCCGTCCACGGCCGCCGGGCGCGCCCATTCGCAGTACGAGACGTCGTCGGATCTGACCGAGATGATTCGGGAGAACCTGGTCGCCGAGCGCATCGCGATCCAGGCGTACACGGAGATCGTCGGCTGGCTCGGCGACGGGGACCCGACCACGCGGCGGGTGATCGAGGACATTCTCTCGGTCGAGGAGGAGCACGCCGACGACATGCTGGGGTTCCTGGAGAAGAGTTCCTGAGCGTACGCCGGGAACGCGCGGGACCGGGGTGGCGGTCGCGCCCCCGGTCCCGCGTGTCGAGTCGTGACGAGATCCCGGTCGAGGCGGCGGCTCCGCGGTGCGTCCGCCCGCTGCCTCCCGGGTCACTCTCCCGATCGAATCGATCGTGTCGGGAGGGGAATTCGGGGTAGCCGCCGGTTCGCCGGCGAAGACGATTCCAAGACATGCGAACTCCCGGGCTTCATGGCCTTGTCGGAGCTGTTCGACGCTGCCCGGACCCGACCCGATCAGGAGGGGATGCACCGTGGCCGACGTATCGGGACCGAGCACCCGACCGAGAGAGTCCACGACGTTCACCACGAACGTGCCGGCACGTCTGGATCGATTGCCGTGGTCGACGTGGCACTGGCGCATCCTGATCGGTCTCGGCACGGTGTGGATCCTCGACGGCCTCGAGGTCACGGTCGTCGGCAACGTCGCGGGCAGGTTGTCCGAATCCGACAGCGGTCTCGACATCACCGCGGCGCAGGTGACCGGCCCGGGCGCCGCGCTGTACGTCGCGGGAGCCTGTATCGGCGCCCTGTTCTTCGCGTGGCTCACCGACCGGTTCGGGCGCCGGAAGTTGTTCATGGTCACCCTCGCCGTCTATCTGGCCGGCACCGCGCTGACCGCGCTGTCGGTCGAGGCGTGGATGTTCTTCCTGTTCCGGTTCGTCACCGGACTGGGCATCGGCGGGGAGTACGCGGCGATCAACTCCGCGATCGACGAGTTGATGCCGGCCCGCTACCGGGGCCGCGTGGATCTCGCGGTGAACGGCACCTACTGGGCCGGGGCGGCCGGTGGGGCGCTGTTGTCCGTACCGATGTTGAACACCGGGCTGTTCCCGGCCGATGTCGGCTGGCGGTTGACCTTCGCGTCGGGCGTGGTGCTGGGGTTGGTGATTTTGCTGGTGCGCCGGCATGTCCCCGAATCCCCGCGGTGGTTGTACCTGCACGGCCGCGGCGAGGAGGCCGAGCGGCTGGTCGCGGGCGTCGAGGAGAGGTTGGTCGCGGAGGGTGCGCACGGTGCCGGGGAGCGCCGCGAGTTGCCCGCGCCGGAGGGCGAAGTGACCATCGACGAAGGCAAGTCCGCCGGGCTCGGCACGATCGCACGGGCCGTGGTGCGGGACTATCCGCGGCGTTCGGTGCTGGGATTGTCGCTGTTCATCGGGCAGGCGTTCCTCTACAACGCCATCACCTTCGGCTTCGCGTCCATTCTGGAGACGTTCTACGACGTGCCGAGTGGTCGGACGGGGTACTACTTCGCGGTGATCGCGGTCGGCAACCTGCTCGGACCGCTGCTGCTCGGGCCCCTGTTCGACTCGCTCGGCCGGCGGGTGATGATCACGTCGACGTACGTCGGCAGTGGCCTGGCGCTCTTCGGCACGGCCTGGCTGTTCGGTGCCGGACACCTGAACGCCTCCACGCTCACCGCCTGTTGGTGTGTGGTGCTGTTCCTGGCCTCGACCGGTGCGAGCAGTGCGTATCTGACCGTCTCGGAGATCTTCCCGATGGAGGCGCGTGCCTCGGCCATCGCGCTGTTCTACGCGGTCGGCACGGCGGCGGGCGGGATCGCCGGCCCGCTGGTCTTCTCCGACCTCACCAAGTCCGGCGATGTGGGCGACACCGTACTGGCGTTCTGCATCGGCGCGGCCCTGATGGTCGCGGCGGGCGTGGTGGCCGGGTTCCTCGCGGTGAACGCGGAACGCCGCTCGTTGGAGGACATCGCGCCGCCGCTGACGGCGGCGGACGAGCGCGGGTAGGGGCCGGGCGGGGCCTCGGGCCGGTCGTTCTCGGGCGGGGGCCGGCGGTGGCCCGGTGTACCGCGTTCACGGCCGGGGCGACGAGGCGGGGCGCAGGCGCGTCGCTACCTGACCACGACGATGCACTCCGTGCGCACACCCTTCTCGTTGGTCCCCGCGTGGCACTTTTCCCGGTCCTTGTCCTGGGCGGACACCAGAAGCCAGGTGAGTCCGGCGAGGAGCACGAACACGGCCAGGGCGATCAGGAACCCCATCGCGACGTGCTTCACGGCCCTTGGCCACCTCCGTCGAGCAGCACCCTCGGCGCGCTCATGGACGACACGTTCATCCTAGAGCCGACGTTACGAGTGGTGGGTCAGGAAGCCGCGCAGTACGCCGACCAACGCGGCCGGGTTGTCCTCCTGGACGTTGTGTCCGGCGTTCGGGACGACCGCCAGTCGTCCGTCCGGGATGCGCTCGACCAGGTGTTCGGCGGTGCTTCGCGGGAGCACCCCGCTGCGACCGCCGCGTACGAGCAGGACCGGAACTCCGGTCAGCAGTGCGGCCATTCGATCCATGGCGGCGAGAATGCCGGCGAAGTCCGGCGGACGCGGATCACCCTTCGGTACCCAATTGCCGTCGGGCGCACGGCGGAACAGTGTGCTCACGCGGTAGGCGACACTCGGGCGGTCGGCGCGCGGATTGACCCGCATCGCGGCTTCGACCACCGTGTCCAGTTCCGGTACGGGGCCCAGTCCGGCCACGAACGCCCTCGCCCGCCGGGTGCCCTCGAAGTTCACGCCCGGCGCGACGTCGACGAGCGCCAGGCGTTCCACCCGATCGGGCCGCGCAGCGGCGACGTGGGCCGCGACCACGCCGCCGAGTGACATGCCGACCAGCGCGAATCGATCGAGGCCGAGATGGTCGGCCGCGGCGACGACGTCGGCCGCCATGGTGTCGATGCGGTAGTCGTCGGACCAGCCGCTGTCGCCGTGACCACGCAGATCCGGTGCGATCGGCCGGACGGCGCCGCGCAGGCCGAGGCAGACGAAATCCCAGGTGCGGGCGGTCAATCCGCCGCCGTGCAGCAGGACCACGGGGGCTCCGACGCCGCCCCAGTCGAATCCGTGCAGCCGGCAGCCCGCACGGGAGTGGTGGAACTCGCGGGGCGGCGTCGGATCGTCGATCGGCACGCCCAGGGCCGTCGCCAACCCGGTCATCGCCGAAATCGTGGCTCGTCCGGGCACGGTGTCTCCGTTCTTCCTGACTTCCCGCCTACCTTGAGCACTCAAGGTAGGCGGATTACCTTGATGGGTCAAGGTAGGCTGCGGCCATGGCCACCCGAGTGCGACGCAACCCCGATGACGCCCGGCGGATGATTCTGGAGGCGGCGAGCAGGCTGCTGACCGAGGGCGGGCCGGCCGCCGTGCAGGTGCGCGCGGTCGCCGCCGAGATCGGGATGACGGATGCCGCCGTCAACCACCACTTCGGCACGCGCGATCGACTCCTGGACTCGCTGCTGCGCTTCGGCGGGGCCAGGCTCAAGGCCGAGTTGCGCGCCGTGCTGGACGCGTGGAGCGACGGCCCGACCGACCCCGCCGAGCTGGTGCGCGCGCTGGCCGCGCTGTACGCCGACGGCTACGCCGAACTGGCGCTCGCGCTGCACCGCTCCGGCCGGCGGGACACCGGCGCCGGACTGCTCGACGAGGTGGTGGACCGCCTGTACGCCCAGGCACGGGAGCACTGCGCGGCCGACGGCCGAACGCCGCCGACCCGCGACGCGATCCGGCTGACGATGGCCGGCCTGCACCAGGCCGTCGCGATGGAGCCGCTGTTCGGCGACGACTTCCGGCGCAGCGTCGGCCTCGACGCGAGCGCGCGGGAGCACACCCTCGACTGGTGGATCGAGGTCCTGCGGACGACCCTGTCCGGCCGAGGGCCCGGGCGAACGGTCACGGGTTCAAGGGAGGGCCACGGGGACGGCGTCGGGGCGGCCGCCGAGCAGGGCGGCGATGTGGTCCGCGCATCGGAGCGCCGCCGTGGTCATGGCGGACCCGGTCATGCCGGCGATGTGGGGGGTGAGCAGGGCGTTGGGGAGGCCGGAGAGGGGTGAGGCGAAGCGGGCGTGTTCGTGTTCGAAGGTGTCGACGGCCGCCGCCGCGAGGGGGTGTGTCGGGGTGGTGAGCGCGTCGGCGAGGGCCTGCTCGTCGACGATGCCCCCTCTGGCGGTGTTGAGGAGGATCGATCCCGGTCGCATGGACGCGAGTTCGGTGCGGCCGATCAGTCCCCGGGTCCGGTGGGTGAGCGGGAGGTGCACGGAGACCACGTCGCTGGTCGCCAACAGGGCGTGCAGGGAATCGGTGGTCGCTACGGGGGATTCGGCCGGGCGTCGGGTGTGGGACTGGACGCGCATGCCCAGCGCGGTCGCTCGTGCCGCGAGGGCCCGGCCGATGCGGCCCAGGCCGATGATTCCCAGGGTCAGGTCCGACAGTTCCACCGCGGGGGCGGATGGTGTGCTCCAGCGGCCCTGATGCGCGGCGCTGTTGTGGTCCGGGAGGTTTCGGGTCAGGGCCAACAGTTGGGCCAGGGCGAATTCGGCGACGGCGTTCGCGTTGGAGCCCGGGGTGTGGGTGACGGTGACGCCGTGGCGGGCGGCGGCGGCGAGGTCGACGTGGTCGGTCCCGGCGCCGGCGCGGCCGATCACCCGCAGACGGTGGGTCAGGGCCGCGTCGGTCGCCGCCGCGAGGAACGCGGCGCGCAGCGGCACGCCCGCGCGGGACTTGATCGCGTGATGGCCGATCCCGTCCCGGACGGTCTCGGCGATCAGCGCCGACTCGTCGAAGGCGTCGAAATCGGTGAACCGCATCCGCCCGGCCCAGGCGGCTCGCGTCCCCGCCGGGTCGGCCACCCGCCGCAGGTTCAGCGTGACACTCAGGCCGTGGTCGAGCAGGCGTTCCAGTTCCCGTGCGAGCAGCTCGCCGGGAGCGGCGTCCAACACCAGGATTCGCGATGGCTCCACGTGATCACCCTTCCCGGGTGGGACCCTACCGCCGGCCGTTGCTACACCGCGTAGTGGTGTGGGCGGTGGAGGGCGAAGACTCGGGGAGGTTGGTGAATCCCGGAGTCATGTCGTCGAAACCGTGGGGTAATTCCCGTCGAAGGTTTTGGTTTCGTCGGGTTTGTGACCGGGTCGCCCTGCATACTCACGATCGTTGTCGACGTGCCGTGGTCGGAAGGCGTCGACTTCGGTCCTTTCGGCTTCCCGATCCCATGCACGCTCCCCATGGTCTCACCGCGGGTGGCCGCCGGTGTCGGGGTGAGTGACGGGTCATCACCTCCACATGGGTACAACGCGTAGTCGTCCCCTGTTCATGATCGGCGCCTTGCGGCTGCGACGGGTCGCGGTCGCTCTGATCGTGCTGGGTCTGCTGGTTCTGCTCTTTCCGATGATGTCCTCGGCCGCGGAGTCGCCTCCGGCGCGCGGTGCGCGGGCCGACTACCTGACCGGCGAACAACGCGCCATGACCCCGGGGTTGGTCACCCGGTCCGGCAGCTATGCCGAACTGGCCTCCGGGCCCGACGAGAGTTTCGGCGACACCCGTTCGCGGGCGGCCGACTGGTTGACCGTGCCCGCGGCCGGCGCGGACGGTACCGCCTCGGCGGATCGATCGGTGCCCGCCGGTACGCCGTTGGGCAAGCGTACGGCCGCCATCACCTCGGCGGCGCTGAACGTCTCGCGCACCGCGCAGAGCCTGAGGGCCACGTCGGACGTGAACGGATTCGACCACCCGCTCAACCAGTTCCGCGAACTCGACCAGGTGGTCGGCGTGACGTCGCTGGTGCGCATCGACAAGGTGCACTCGGAGGTGGGGGCTCCGAGCGCCGCGGCCGACGCCGGTCCCGTCGACGCTCCGCGAGCGGTGACCGAGGTCACCGGCCTCACGTTCTTCCCCGGGTCGGCGCGTGAGGAGCGGGTGGAACTGCCCGGTGGGCGGATTCCCGGCGGGCTGCTCAGCCGTACGCTGCACTTCCGTACGGACGACGACGGCCTGGCGATGAAGAGCCTGTACAAGGGCGATCCGGCGATGTACCGGGCCATGCTCGGCGACGGCACCGGCTTCCTGGACGCCACCTGGACCGTGATGGTCGCCGATCTCGCCTCCACCACGGCCGACTCCGCGCGGGCCGGACTGGGCGTCACCATCGACATGCGGTGGCGGGTCGGCATCGACGCGCGGGACACGCTGCAACTGCGCATCGACGGCAACGAGCGGTACGTGGACACCCGGATCGCCGAGGTGACCGCGGGCGACCCGGCCGCGGTGTTCCGGCGCCCGGCGGTGCCGACGACCACGGTGGGCGGGTTCGGCCCGCCGGGAGCCGGGCCGGGGGACACGGTCACGGTGACCGGGAGCGGCCTGGACGCGGGCGGGATCGGCGTGTACGTGGACGGTTCGCCCGAGCGGATCACCGGTGACGCGCTGCGGGTGGCCGCCGACGGTACCTCGCTCACCTTCGCCGTGCCGGCGGGGGCGACGCCCGTCAAGGGGGTGCTCGTGGTCGGCGACCACGGGGAGGGCGGCGCCGGGAGCTTCCCGCTGCCGGGCGGCGGCAGCTCCGGTCCCACCACCACCGCGACGGGTGCGCCGCCGAGTCCCACCGAGGAGGGGCCGGTCCGACACGCCTCCTGGGCGGGGCCGGCGGTCAAGGCGGGCGACCTGCCCGAGTCCTGCGTGACGGCGGCGCAGTGGCGAGTCCCGGCGGACCGGGCCGTGTTCACGGCGGCGCTGGGTGACGGCGGGGTACGGGCACCGGTGATCGCCTCGGCGGTGTTCACGTTCGCCGACGAGAGCGGCGTGCGGCACGAGGTGGCCACCGGAGCCGGGCCGATCTGGGGGCAGCCGTGGCCGGCGGGGCCGGCCGCGCACGTGGTGGGCACCCGGCCCGGGCAGGTCGCGGCGGTCGTACCGAACGGGTGGAGCCTGGTGGCGCTGGGCGCCGACCACCGCGGTGGGGAGAGCGCGAAGCAGGTCGCGCTCAGGCCGGTCGGCGGGTGCTGGGCACTGGGGCACGAGCGGCCCACGACGCCGCCGACGAGCGGGCCGCCGACCACGACGCCGCCCACGAGCGCGCCGCCCACGAGCGCGCCGCCCACGAGCGCGCCGCCCACTACGACGCCGCCGACGAGCGGGCCGCCCACGACGGCGCCGCCCACGAGTGCGCCGCCGACCGGTGAGCCCTCTGGTGGGCCGACCGACACCTCGACGCCCACCGGGTCCGGCGGCACCACCCCGGGCGCGAACAGCGGCGGTTCCGGCGGTTCCGGTGGTTCCCACACCGTCCCCGAGACCGCGACCGGCGCCGGCGGCAGCCTCTCCCGTACCGGCGCCGACATCGTCCTCCCCGTCCTCCTCGGCACCGCCGCGCTCGGCGCCGGCCTCGTCCTGCTGTTCGCCGCACGTTCCAGGAGCGCCCGATGACCCCCGCCCCCGACCGCAACCCCCACCTGCCCCGTTCCGGCGTGCCCGATCGGCTGGCCGCGACGATGAGCATCGCCGAGCAGCACGAGTACCTGCGCGCCCGCCGCCGCACCGTCTCCCGTCGCGGCGTACTCACCGCGATCGGCCTCGGCGGCGCGGCCGTTCCGCTCTTCGGTGCCTCCTCGTCGGCCGGCCCGCGCCGCGCGCCGTCGCTGCTCTCGGGCACGGATTACGTCGACGGGAACGCGCTCAAGCCCGCCGCCCGGCATCTCGCGTTCGGCGCCGATCCGCGCGGCCAGGCGGCGATGAGCTGGCAGGTGCCGCAGCCGGTGCGCCGGCCGTACCTGCGCCTGGGCACGTCCCCGAAGCAGTTGGACCAGGTGGTGCCCGCCGAGATCCGGCACCTGCACTCGCACCTGATCGAATACGCCGACAACCCCGCCTCGGCCTACTTCGACTACGACCAGTACCACCTGCACGCCGCCCTGGACGGTCTCGACCCGGGCACGCGCTACTACTACGCGCTCGGCCACGAGGGGCTGGACGCCGCGTCCGTCGCCGCCACCGTCGGCTCGTTCCGCACCGCGCCGGCGGTCGACGGCGTGCCGGAACCCTTCACCTTCACCGCGTTCGGCGACGAGGGCGTGGAGTTCGGCGGCGCCGCCAACCAGACCCTGATGCTCCGTCAGAACCCGGCGTTCCACCTGCTCGCGGGCGACATCGCCTACGCCGCCTCGGGCACGGGGCTGCCGTCCAGTCACCACAGCGCCGAAGGCGCGGACAAGCTCCAACCCGAGATGTGGGACGAATACCTGCGGATGATCGACCCCGTCGCCGCGTCGGTGCCGTGGATGGTGGCGATGGGCAACCACGACATGGAGGCGCTGTACTCGCCGGACGGCTACGGCGGCCACCTGGCCCGCTGGCACCTGCCGGGCAACGGGCCGCGCAACTCCCATGCCACGTACGGCTTCCGCTACGGCAACGTGGCGGTGGTCAGCCTCGACGCCAACGACGTCTCGCACGAGATCCCGCACAACCGCGGCTACACCTCCGGCGCGCAGACGGCGTGGCTGGCCGGCCATCTGGCCCAGGTGCGGCGTACGCCGGGGATCGACTTCGTGGTGGCCTTCTTCCACCACTGCGCCTACTGCACGGCGACCGACCACGTCTCGGACGGCGCGATCCGGGAGGAGTGGATCCCGCTGTTCGACCGCTACCAGGTCGACCTCGTGATCAACGGGCACAACCACGTCTACGAGCGGGCCGATCCGATGCGCGGCGGCGTACGCACCCGGCGGGCCGACATCGGCGACCGCATTCGGCCGGCCACGGACGGCACCACCTACCTGACCGTGGGCAGCGGCGGGAAGAGCGGCTACGAGTTCTCCGCGCCGGAGACGTACGCGGGCGGCCCGGCCGACGTCACCGACGCGGTCAAGGGCGGTTACCACACGAAGGCCGGCAGGCTCGACGAGACCGTCGAGTGGTCGCGGGTGCGGTTTCGCGGCAACGCCTTCATCGCCGTCGACGTGCGACCGGCCGCCGCCGGGCGGGAGACCACGATGACGATCCGCACGCTCAGCGCCACGGGCGCGCAGATCGACACGGTCACGCTGGTCCGGGAGGCGGGTACGCCGATCCCGATCGCGGGTACGGGCGGGCGCGGGACCGGGGGCTGAGCGCGGGGGCGGGCGTCCCGCGCGCTGCGTCGGCGGTCGGCCTCGTTCGCCGGACGCCCGTCGGGGGTCGCCCCCGTGCCTCCGGTCGCACGCGGGACGGCCGCCGACGCACGCGCGGGAGTCGGGCCCGGTGCGGCCACCGGGCCCGGGCTCAGCCCACCGCCCGCCTGACGAGTTCCGCGATCCGCGCCTCGACCTCGGGGGTCACCTCGGTCAGGGCGAAACCGGCCGCCCACATCGGGCCGTCGTCGAGCTTGGCCAGGTCGCTGAACCCGAGCGTCGCGTAGCGGGCCTTGAACTTCTCCGCGCTCTGGAAGAAGCAGACGACCTTGCCGTCGATCGCGTAGGACGGCATGCCGTACCAGAGCTTCGACTCCAGGGTCGGCGCGTTGGCGGTGACGACGGCGTGCACGCGCTCGGCCAGGACGCGGTCGGCGTCCTGCATCTCGGCGATCTTCGCGAGCAGGTCCCGCTCCGCCTCGGCCGCCTTCTCGGCGCGCGTGGCCCGCCGCGACGCCGCCTTCAGCTCCTTGGCGTGGTCCTTCATCGCGGCGCGTTCCTCGGCCGAGAAGCCCTCGTGCCTGCCGTTTTCGGTGTCGCCCATGACAGATCTCCCCGTGTTGATCATGATTTCGTGATCTTGGACGGGACCTTATCCCGGCTCCCCGATACGGGGTCAACGGTGACGCGCGAATCGCTCGTCGCCGACCCCATCGCGCGGCGCAGCGCCGCCACGACCACGGTCGGCTCGTGCACGCCGGCCGCCGCGCGTTCGGCCGCGTCGAGTACGTCGGCCAGGGTGTCGGGCGTGGCGCCGGACACGACCTCGCACATCCATTCCGCCAGGCGCCCGGCGTCCCGCGGTACGTCCGGCAGGCTCGGGCCGGCCGCCGACGGCGCGTACGGGCCGCACGGGGACCGACGCCCGGAGCGGCCCGCCGGCCGGGGCAGGGCACGTTGCCACCAGCGACGACGCTCCCGAGGCGGCGCGGGTTCGACCGGCGCGGGCTCGGCCGAGGTGGGCTCGGCCGGCGCGGCCCGGCGCGGGGCCGACCGGCGCGGGGTCGGCGTCACCTCGAGGGCCGCGCCGTCGGGTGCGCCGCCCGCCCGGTCGGCTTCGGCCGCCTCCGCCTCCGCCGCCAGGTCCCACCCGGACAGGTCCGGAAGGCGCCCCTCGCTGCCCCAACGGCCCACGGGAAGGCGGACCTTGTGCGGGTGCACGCACACGCCGACCCCGGTGCGCGCGTCCACCCGGCGTCCCTCGCCCCGGATCCACGGCCAGGCCCGGTCCGGGCGCGGCGCCACGTCGAACGCTCCCGGGGCGAACAGGCGGGAGGGGCAATATCCGCACACCTCGTCGTCGATCGAGGGCGGGATGCGTCGTTCCGGCGGCATGAGCGCAGCGTAGCGACCGTGCGGAGCCGCCCGGCCGGGAGCCGCCGACCGGGGCGAAGCGGTGTGCGGTTCAGCCGCCCACCCTCGGCAGGACCGGGACGAGGCCGTCCCACCGGGCGATCTCGCAACCGTCGGTCCGGTCGAACACGGCATCCACCGGACGGCCCGCCCACACGCCGATGATGCGCGCGGTGGCGGGCCCGCCGTCGATCATCGTGCACATCGCGCCCCGCGGCACGGGCGCGAACGGGTCCCCGCCCCGCGTCGTCATCGAGTCCAGCCGCTCGCACGCCTGCCGGGGCGCGGGGTGACCACCACCGGCGGGGTGGCACTCCAGCGGGTACACCCCCGCCCCGCCGGGGGCGTCCGTCACGGTGACGGTCAACCGATCCCCCATCCCGGAGTCGTCCGACGCGGCGAAGGCGGCGGGAGCCGGGTACGGCCCCGCGACAAGGACCAGGGCGGACACGACGAGACGACGAAGCGACACCGAACACTCCCGATGCGTGCGCGCATGCGTACCGGACGAGGACGCCCCACGCACCCGCGCGCGCCGGGCCCCACCACCCCTAACGCCCGCACCCCCGCGCGGGTTACGTGTCGCCCCCGCCCCGATCGATTCATGTTTCCAGGTCGGGTGGGGTGTGGCGGGGCGGGTGGGGACAGAGTTCGGGGGGTCGATGTTGTGGGGTCGCTTCATTGTTGCGGGTGATCACACCCGGTGAGACTGCGAGGCATGACGACATTGCTCGATGGGCTCGTAGGCAAGGCGCTGCGGCGCGAAACGCCCTCCCGCGACGAGGCGTTGGCCGTGTTGACGGGGGCGGAGGAGACGCTGGACATCGTCGCGGCGGCCGGGCGGGTGCGGCGGCACTTCTTCGGTCGGCGGGTGAAGCTGAATACGATCATCAATATGAAGAGCGGGCTGTGCCCGGAGGATTGCTCCTATTGCTCGCAGCGGCTCGGGTCGTCGGCGGAGATCCTGAAGTATTCGTGGATCTCGCCCGAGGAGGCCGCGCGGACCGCCGATCAGGCCGTACGGGCCGGTGCCAAGCGGATCTGCCTGGTGGCGAGCGGACGCGGTCCGGGCGCTCGCGACATCACCCGGATCGAGGACACGATCGCCGCGGTCAAGGAGGGCAGCCCCGAGGCGGAGATCTGTGTCTGCCTCGGGTTGCTCTCCGACGGTCAGGCCGAGCGACTGGCCGCCGCCGGGGCGCACGCGTACAGCCACAACCTCAACACGAGCGAGGCGCGCTACGCCGACATCTGCTCGACGCACACCTTCACCGACCGTACCGACACCCTCCGTCGCGCCGGCGCGGCGGGTTTGTCGCCGTGTTCCGGGGCGATCTTCGGGATGGGCGAGTCGGACGAGGACATCGTCGATCTCGCCTTCGCACTGCGCGAGTCGGACCCGGACTCGGTGCCCGTCAACTTCCTCATCCCGTTCGAGGGCACCCCGCTCGCGGACAACTGGGAGCTGACGCCGGAGCGTTGCCTGCGCATCCTGGCGCTGTTCCGGTTCTGCTTCCCCGACGTCGAGGTCCGCCTCGCGGGCGGCCGGGAGATCCACCTGCGCAGCCTCCAGCCGCTCGCGCTGCACCTGGCCAACTCGATGTTCCTGGGCGACTATCTGACCAGCGAGGGCCAACCGGGCACGGACGACCGGCAGATGATCACCGACGCGGGTTTCGTGATCGAGGGCGTCGACGAACGGACCCTGCCCGACGCCCGGCACGACCTGGTCGCGATCCGGCGGCGGGGCGCGGGCAGCGACCTGCCGGCCAACACGTGACCGCCGGGAGGCGCCTCCCGGCGCCGCTCGACGGGCGACCGGGTCGAGTGCGTACCGGCCGCCGGGGCCGTACACCCGGCGAACTGCTCGACCTGGACCGGGAACACGTCTGGCACCCGTACGCCGCGATGCCGGGCACGATGCGGCCGCTCCTGATCGAGTCGGCCGAGGGAGTACGGCTGCGCCTGGCCGAACCGATCGGGGACGTCGAGGAGTTGATCGACGGCATGTCCTCGTGGTGGGCGGCGGTGCACGGCTATCGCCATCCCGTACTGGACGCGGCGATCCACGACCAGGTGGGGCGGATGAGCCACGTGATGTTCGGTGGCCTCACCCACGAGCCGGCGATCCGCCTCGCGCACACCCTGGTGGAGATCACCCCGGAACCGCTGCGGCACGTCTTCCTCGCCGACTCCGGCTCCATCTCGGTGGAGGTCGCGATGAAGATGTGCCTCCAGTACTGGCGGGGCCGGGGCCGCGGCGGCAAACGGCGCCTGCTGACCTGGCGCGGCGGCTACCACGGCGACACGTGGCATCCGATGTCGGTGTGCGACCCCGAGGGCGGGATGCACCACATGTGGCAGGGCGCCCTGGCCGAACAGGTCTTCGCCGACGCCCCGCCGCGCGACTTCGACCCCGCCTATGTCGACCACCTGGACGCGCTGCTGACCCGACACCGGGACGAGGTGGCGGCCGTGATCGTCGAGCCGATCGTGCAGAACGCCGGCGGGATGCGCTTCCACTCCCCGCGCTACCTGCGGGTGCTGCGCGAACTGTGCACCACCCACGACGTGTTGCTCGTGTTCGACGAGATCGCCACCGGCTTCGGCCGCACCGGCGAACTGTTCGCCGCCGATCACGCGGGGGTCGGCCCCGATGTCATGTGCCTCGGCAAGGCCCTGACCGGCGGATACCTGAGCATGGCCGCCACGTTGTGCACGGAGGAGGTGGCGGCCGGGATCGGCGCCGGCGAATCGCCCGTACTCGCCCACGGTCCCACCTTCATGGCCAACCCCCTGGCCGCGGCGGTCGCGAACGCCTCGCTGGACCTGCTGCTCGACCAGGACCGGCGGACGAACATCGCCCGGATCGAGGCCGCCCTCACCGCCGGCCTGGCCCCGGCCCGAACCATTCCCGGTGTTCGCGACGTTCGTGTCCTCGGCGCGATCGGCGTGGTCGAACTCGACCACGAGATCGACCTGCCGACCGCCACCGGGGCGGCCACGGAACACGGCGTCTGGCTGCGCCCGTTCCGCAACCTGATCTACACGATGCCGCCGTACATCACCACCGACGAGGACCTGGCCACGATCACCACCGCGGCCCGAGCGGCCGCGGCCGCGACCTGACATCGCGCGGAGGCGGCCTCGGCGCGGTGCGGCCCGCGCCACGCGTACCGGCCGACACGGGCTTTCGTCCCTCCTGCCCGACCGCGTCGCCGTACCGCCCGCAGCCCGGCCGGGTCCGCCTACGCGGCGGGCACGGTTCGGAGCGTCGCGGCCAGGCGGGCGGGTGCCCCCGGCGTGCTCACCAGCGGCCGCGAGACGTGGGCGGTCTCCACGCAGACGAACTCCCGGTAGCCGTCGTCGGGTACGTCCGCCATCGAGCGCGCGAGGTCGGCGCCCGGGTTCCACACGACCACATCGGTGTGCCCCTCGTGGCGCACCTCGACGACCCGCTTGCCGGCGGGATCCTCGACCGGGCTCACGTCGCCGGGGTGGGTGTACACCCGATCGGTCCGCCCCCGGAAGGCGACCCCCTCCGCGGCCGGGGCGGCGTGCACGGGCGTGTCGAGGACCTTGTCGACGTACGGCCCGCCCAGACCGGTGACCCGCACCTCGTCCAGGTCACCGACCCGCAGATAGGTGTGCAGGGCGGCGGTGCTCTCGAAGTCGCCCCCGGCCTCCAGTTCGATCCGGCACTCGCGCCCCAGCACGAACCGGGCGAAGACCTCGAACTCGTGCGGCCAGTACGCCCGCGTCTCCTCGCTCGCCCGCAACACCAGCGTCAACCGCACCGCCTCGTCGCCGGAAACGGCCTCGTCCCCGACCCCGCTCTCGTCGACGTCGAGCAGTTCCCACGGCAGGATGCGCGCGAAGCCGTGAGTCGGTCGACCCGCCGCGCCGAACCACGGCCAGCAGATCGGCACTCCGCCCCGCACCGCTCGCCCCTCCTCGAACGCCGTGGTCTCGCTCAGCCACAACACCGGCTCCTCGCCCGCCGGTTGCCAGTGCAGCAACTGGGCGCCCTGGAGGGTGACCGCGGCGCGCACACGCGGATGGGTCACCACGACCACCGGCAGCGCGCCGACCCGACGCAGCGTGGTGTGCGCGCCCAACCGCCGGTCGACGGGAAGGGCGAATACGTCTTCGGGCACGTCGGGACCCCTCACACTCGGCGGGACGGCCGTCGCCCGCACAACCCGCCACAATGCCACAACCCCACTCGCCGTCCTCCGGTACACCCGCGACGACGCGCGACGCGCCCTGCGCCGGCCCGGATCGACCCGGCCGTGATCGGGCCGGGTACCGGGTGGTTTCGGCCGGCACGCGGGCGCGTATTCGGTGGTTTCCGAGGTCGTGGGGATCGTCGGCGGCGGGGTGCGCCGACCTCTCGGCCCGGCTGTCCGCGCGGGTGTGGGGCGGCGACGAGGTAGGCCACGCAGCGTATACGGCCGCTCACGGACACCTCCGAGCCGGTGTGCGGCACCGGGGCCGGCGGGGTGTGGCGCGGCCGCCTCGGAGGGGTGTTCGAATGGCGTGGATTCGGCTCCTCAAGTCGTGATCATCAATGCGACGATCTGATGATCGACGGGGCTTCCGCCGGCGCGGCGGCGTTTTTCCCACCACCGGAAGGGGTCACGTTCGTGGACTCGCTGGATCTGAAGACGGTGCGCACCAGCCTCGACGGGGCGGTGTTGCGGGTGCGGTTGGCCCGGCCGGAGGCGGGCAACGCGCTGGACGAGCAGATGCTGGACGATCTCCTCGCGGTGCTGGCCGAGTTGCGCTCGCGCTCCGACGTTCGCGTCGTGGTGTTGTCCGGTGAGGGCGATTCGTTCTGCGCGGGCGGTGATCGTGGCGAGATGTTGCGGCTGGCGGCCGACGATCCCGGGGGTCCGGCCGTGCGCCGGCTCGGCGAGAAGGCGCGGGCGGTGTGCGAGGGGCTGGCCGCCGCCGACCCGGTCACCATCGCCCGGGTGCACGGTCAAGTGGTCGGCGCCGGGTTGGCCCTGGCGATCTTCTGCGACCTGCGGGTGGGCGACATCGAGACCCGCTTCCGCATGCCGGAGCTGGCCCTCGGGGTGCCGACCGCGTGGGGTGGTGCGATGGCCCGGTTGATCGGCGAGGTCGGCGCCGCCCGGATCCGCGAACTCGTGTTGACCGCGGACATGTTCGACGCGCCCACCGCGCACCGGTTGTCGATCCTGCATCGGGTGGTCCCGGCCGTCGACCTCGACGACGCGGTGAGCCGCTGGGTCAAGCCCGTGGTGCGCCGCCCGGTCGCGGCGCTGCACGCGACGAAGACGCTGATGAACGCGTACAGCCGAAGCGACCGGTACGGGGATCTGTCCCTGCTCGACGGGCACTTCCTGTCCGCGTTCCTGGGCGCCGGGACGGCCCGCTGATCCGCTGCCGTCGGAGGCCGGTCGCATCGGCGCGGCGCGACCGGCCTCCGTCGGGGCGGGTCAGCGCACGCTCACCCGCATCGCGGTGATCCGGCGAAACGCCAGGCGGGGCTCCCACGTCGGCGGCGCGGTGACCCGAAGCGCGGGCAGCCGGCGCAGCATCGCCTCGAGCAGGAGACCGGCCTCCAGACGGGCCAGGCCGGCGCCGATGCAATAGTGGATGCCGCCGCCGAAGGAGATGTGCCGGGCCCGGCGCGTGACGTCGAAGGCGTGTGCGTCCGGGGTCAGGGACGGGTCGTGGTTCGCCGAGGCCAGCATCGTGTGCACGACCTCGCCCCGCGCGATCGCAGTCCCGGCCAGTACCAGGTCCCTACCCGCGTAGCGCGTGGTCACGGCGATCGGCGGGTCGTAGCGGAAGACCTCCTCCACGGCGTCGGCGAGGGCCATCGGGTGGGCACGCAGCCAGGTTCGCTGTCCCGGATGCCGGTCGAGGGTCCAGACCATCGTGGACAGCAGCGTGGAGGTGGTCTCCAAGGACGCGATGACGGTGAACATGGCCAGCGCGTACACCTGTTCGTCGGCGAGATCGCGGTCCGGCTCCAGTGCGTCCCAGGCGCGCAGCCAGCCCGAGATCACGTCGTCGCCGGGCTCGGCGCGGCGGCGTGCGACCAGGGTGGTGAAGTATTCGCGCAGGCCGCGGATGGCCTCGTCGGCGGCCCGGAGTTGGCGTTTGACGGGCAGCAACTCCTGGGCGTACGCCTGTGCGTGGGTGAGCGCGCGGAGCAGGTCGAAGTCTTCGGGCGGCACGCCGAGCCAGTGTCCGACGGTGGCCACCGGCAGTTGCTCGCCGACGAGTTCGGCGAAGTCCGCGTCCCCTTCCCCGGCCTGCTCGATCAGGGTGTCGATCAGTGTGTCGGCCACTCGGCGCACCTTCGGGCGCAGCGCCTCCAGGGTGCCGCGGTCGAAGATGGTGTTCACCGATCTGCGAACCCTGGTGTGCTCGGGCGGATTCAGCGCCACCAGCGTCTGCTCGAGTTCGCGCGAGGAGGGGGTCGACCAGCGGGAGTCGTCGGACTGGCGGGCGCGCCACGCGTGATCCAGGGCGAGCCAGTCGGGGCTGCGCAACACCTCGTCGCAGGCGCGGTGGCCGGTCGCGAGGTATCCTCCCCAGGGAGCGGGCACGACCTCACCCAGCTCTCGCAAGCCGGCGTACAGCGGCAGGGGATCCGCCTGACCGGCCACCGAGCGCAGGCGGGACAACAGGGTGACGACGCTTCTGCTGTCGACGACGGTGGATGACGCGGAAGACTGCACGACGGCTCCTTCGAACTCGACACGATGTCAACGGACGACTCGGCACAGCGTTGATCGATCGGGCCGCCGGGGCGGGGCGGCCGACGATGAAGGGTGTCTGCGGTTGTCGGGGGGCATTCGGCACGGGTGTGTGCCGCCGCCTCGTTCGGGTGCGCCGAGGTCGGGCCCGGGAGCGAACGAACGCCTCCCGGGCCGCGACGCCGGCACCGACGGTGGGTGGTGCCGCCCGCCTGGTACGGCGGGGTCGGAATGGGGCTACTGGCCTCGCCACCAGTTCAGGAACGAGCTCCACACGCCGCCCTTGCGCGCCCCGGATTCCGGGCGTTCGGGAGCGGTGGCGGGGCGGGCGGGCACCGGCTCGGCGGTGGGTGCCGGGCGCGGCGCGATCGGGGTGAAACGGGCGGGCAGCGCGGTCAACGCCCGGTTGAACGGGCCGGGTCGCCAGTCCAACTCGGCTACCGGGACCGCGAGTTCCAGGTCCGGTAGGCGGTTGAGCAGCTTTTCGATCGCGGCGGTGGCGATCAGCCAGGCGGAGTCCTTGGCCGGGCAGGCGTGCGGTCCCGCGCTCCAGGCCAGGTGCGAGCGGTTGCTCGGCCGGCGGCCCTGCGCGATCAGGGCGGGGTCGCTGTTGGTGGCGGCGAAGCTGATCACCACCGGGGTGCCGCGCGGCAGGACCACGCCCGACATGTCCACGTCCCGCACCGGATAGTGCACGGCGTAGTTCGCCATCGGCGGGTCGGTCCACAACACCTCGTCGAGCGCGTCCTCGACGGAGGCGCCGCCGCCGAACAGGCTGGCCGAGAACCGTTCGTCGGACAGGATCAGCCGCAACCCGTTGGCGATGAGGTTGCGTTGCGGTTCGGTGCCCGCGCTCATCAGCATGACGAGTTGATGGATCATCTCCTCGTCGGTGAGCCGGTTCGGGTGGGCCATCAACCACGAGGTGACGTCGGAGCCGGGCTGTTCGCGCTTGAGCGCGACGAGTTCGACGAGGGCGCCGGTCAACATCGTGTTGGCCGCCTCCGCGTCGCCCACCGCGTCGAAGATGCCCGCGATGCCCGCGACCAGACGGTCGCCCAACTCGGGTGGACTGCCGAAGAGTTCGCTGAACACCAGGAGCGGCAGCGTCTTCGCGTAGTGGTTCAGCAGATCGACGCGGCCGGTGCCCGCCCACTGGTCGACGAGGTAGTCGGAGCTGCGTTCGACGAAGCGGCGCAGCTGGTACGGGTCGATCCGGTCGAGGCTGTCGGTGACCGCCTGGCGCAGCCGCAGGTGTTCGGCGCCGTCGGAGAACAGGGCGTTGGGCCGATACATCATCATCGGCACGACCGGACTGTCGGCGGGGACGGTCCCGTCGGCCAGCGCGAGCCAGCGGCGGGGGTCCTTGGCGAACAGTTCGGGGGAGTGCAGTACGCGCAGCGCGGCGGCGTGGTCGGTGACCAGCATCGCGTCCACCCCGGGCGCCAGTTCCACCGGCGCGGCCACGCCCTGGCGGCGCAGGTGTTCGTACGCGGCGCGCGGGTCGGCGGAGAACGTCTTGTCGTACAGGGGAAGGGCCCCGCCGGCGTGCGCGGGGCAGCCGGGGGGCGGGCCGGCGTGTGCGCCGGGGGAGGGGGCCGATCGATCGAGGGGGCCGGTGTTCCCAGTGTTCACGCGAGTTCCTTGGATGCCCGGAGCTGGAGGTAGCGGACGAGGGCCATCAGGGCCTCGGTCGAGGAGGCGCGGTCGCGGGCGTCGCAGGTGACCAGCGGCGTGTCCGGCAGCAGGTCGAGCGCCGCGCGCAGCTTCTCCAGGGGATGTTCGACGGAGCCGTCGAACCGGTTGACGGCGACGGCGTAGGGCACGTCGTACTCCTCCAACAGGCCGATGACGTCGAAGGATTGGTCGAAGCGCTGGGGGTCGATCAGGACCAGCGCGCCGAGTGCGCCGACGGTCATGTCCTTCCACACCTGGGCGAAGCGCTGTTGCCCGGGGGTGCCGAACAGGTAGAGCACGAGTCGGTCGCTGAGGGTGAGGCGGCCGAAGTCGAGGGCGACCGTGGTGGTGGTCTTGCGTCCCGCGCCCGTCAGATCGTCGACGTGCGCGCCGGCCTGCGTCATCGTCTCCTCGGTGCTGAGGGGACGGATCTCGGACATGGTGCCGACGAAGGTGGTCTTGCCGACGGCGAAGTGCCCCACGATCAGGATCTTCGCCGCGATCTTGACGGAGTCGGCCAGGTACACGTCCGCGGCGGCGCCGTCAGAGACGGGCAAGGCCATCCAGCACCTCCTGCAGGAGTTGGGTCTTGGGGAGTTCGGCGGCGGGGATGGGTCGACGGGTGGCGACCAGGCCGGTGTCCATGAGGTCGGACAGCAGCACCTTGACCACGCCGATGGGCAGGGCCAGGTGTCCGGCGACCTCGGCGACGGACAGGATCCCGCCGCGGCACAGGGCGAGCAGGCGGGTGCTCTCGGGGTCGAGGATGTGCGGGGACTCGTCGCCGGGCAGCGCGATCACCAGGCTGACCAGGTCCAGACCCGCACGTGTCGGGTGACCGCGGCCTCGGGTGATGACGTAGGGGCGTACTAAGTCGGCGGCGTCGGATTTCGCCGTGGGGTCGTCGGTCATACCGAATGGTCCGCATTCCGTCGGGGCGGGCTGGTCAATTCCTTTCCTAGTTGGCGCACGAGCTGCTGCATGCGGAACGTGATGATCTCCATGTCCACGTTCTGCGTGGCAGATACAGCCAGATAGGCGCCGGGGCCCGCCGCCACCAGGAAAATGAATCCGTTGCCGAACTCGACGAGCGTCTGCCGCCAGGGCGACTCGGAATCGCCGATGAACTCCGCCGTGCTCCGGCTGATCGATTGCAGTCCGGACAGTGCCGCCGCCTGGCGGTCCGCCTCGTCCCGGGATATCCCGTCGGAATGCGCGCGCAATATTCCGTCCGCGGACAACAGGATGGCGTGCCGAGCCTCCGGGACCTTGAGGGCGTCGTTGAGAATCCAGGCCAGGTCGTTGCTCATCGGCTTTCTTGCCCTTTGTCGTCTGTCTCGGGGACGCGGCCGGAGCGGGTTCCGCGCAGGAACGCGCCCATCAGCCCCGCGGTCTCCGCGTCCGAACGGTCGGGGTTCTCGGTCGGCGCCGTCGCCTGTGCGTGCTCGACCGGTCGTGGGGCCCGGCGGCGGCGCTGGGGCAGTTCCCCGTCCAAGGCGGCGGCTCCTCCGGTGGGGGCGGACGCGGCGGCGGGTACGGCCGCGGCCGGCTCGACGTCGGCGGAGGCGCGCGACACGCGGGCCACACGCCGGGGTGCGGCGGCCGGGGTGGGATCGGCGTCGACGGCGGTGGTCAGCAGTTCGGAGGGCAACATCACCACCGCGCGCATGCCGCCGTAGGGCGACCGGGTGTCCACCGAAACGGTGAAACCGTACTGGGCGGCGAGCATGCCGATGACGGGGAAGCCGAACTGGGGCGGGTGTCCCAGCCGCGTGATGCCGACGGGTTCGGTGGCGCCGAGGAAGCGCGCCGCGCTCTGTCGGGCCTCCTCGTGCATACCCACACCCGCGTCGTCGACCATCACGCACACCCCGTTGGGCACGGTCTGGAAGTTGATCTCGACGGTGGTGTGCGGCGGGGAGTAACTGGCGGCGTTGTCCAGGAGTTCGGCCACCGCGAGGGCGACCGGCTCGACTGCGCGGCCGATCACCGCGACGTTGGACTGCATCCGGATCTCCACCCGCAGGTAGTCGCGGATGCGGCCCTTGGCGCCGCGCATGACGTCGTACAGCGGTGCGGCGGCGCGCTGGCGTCCGGTCCAGCCGCCGCAGAGCGCGGCGATGACCTGGGCGCGGCGACCGAACTGCGAGTTCATGTGGTCGATCGCCAGGAGGTCCTGGAGCAATTGCGCGTCGACGTAGTTGTTCTGCATGTCGGAGATGGCGACCTGCTGCTCGCCGGCCAGCGCCTGGAGGGTGCGCATGGCGGCCTTGAGCGCGTTCTTGGCCGAGTGGTCGGCGCGGTCGCGGGCGTCCTCGATGGCGGTGGTGAACATCCCCACGACCGTCTCGATCCCCTGCGCGTAGGGGGTTCCACGCAACTGCTCGTGGCGGAGGAGGGATCCACGGATCCGGTCCCCGGTCTCGATCAGGGCCGGCAGCAGCACGCGGACGACGTTGTCGATCTCCTCGTCACGCATGCGCACGTCCTCGGCCAGCAGGCGATTCCTCTCCCTCAGGTCCCTGACGGTTATTCGGCTGCGGGCCACGTAAACGGCCGCGGCACAGGTGCCGGCCACCCCGTACCAGAGTGCGGGGTCCTGTACAAAATTCATTCCCACGGTCCTCGTCGCGCTATCAGGCGGGCAACGGCGCACGCAGCGAGTGGAATCCGGGGTCGACCGGGTGCCCGAGGCACGTCACCGGGTCTGCGTCCCGCGCATCGCGATAAGTGCGACCCGCCCGCTGCACATTTCACTGTCGCCGTTGCTCTCTCGTCGATGGGGCGTAGCGAGTGTAGTGGCGCAGAGTTCCCCGTTCCGGGGGCCGACGACACTTCTTCTTTCACCGTGACTGCATGCGGGCGACCATTCCCGGGATGGGGCGATATGTCCGTCATGTCGATGAATGACAGCCGAATACGACGTGCCGAAGGTTCGGGACACGAATTCCCGGAGCCGGCCGGACGGGCGGGGGAATTGGCCGGAATGCATGGGTCATTCGGGGCATGCCGACCATTGCGCCCCCCGTTTCCCGGGCGCGTCGCGGCCATCGGTCCGACACGATCCGACCCCTCGACGCACACGGAGGGCGACTTCCCGAACCCAGGACGACAATCTGTTGTGAGGATGTTCACGCATCGTCAGCCTCCCCTCCACAACACCTCGACGGAATCCCCCGCCCCACCGGCGAACGACCCGACCACGACGCGGCCCCGCCCCACACCGAATCCGGCCGGACTTCCGCGCCGGCCGGCGCGGGGATTTCGGCCTGGAGGCGTGTTCGGCGGGGGAATTGTGGTTCGGGTCGTTCGCGTGTTCGGTGTCGGGTGGGGTCGGTCAGGGGTGCGGGGTCGAGGGCCCGGCCGGGACCCGGGCGATGGGTGGTGCGGCCGGGCGGTTCCGACTCTGCTCCCGGTGCGGGGCGGGAGGCAGGGGCGTTCGGCCCTGGACTTCGGCGTCGCGGCCGGATCCGCGATGCCTCATCGCGCCGCCGGCGGTCGCGCGAGACGAACGTGTTCAGTGCGTGCCGCGGCCGCAGCCCGCGACCGGCGGCGCTCCCGGGGCGGGCGGGGGCGTGGTCGACGCGGCGTGTGCCACCTCGGCGCCGTCGATCAGCCGGCCGTCGAGCACCACGGCGTGGATGGCCGTCGTGTTGCGGATGTCGCGCAGCGGGTCGGCGTCGAGCACGACCAGGTCGGCGAGTCTGCCCGGCTCGATCGTGCCCGGGGTCGAGCCCGCCCCGAGCAGGGCGGCCGGTTCGCGGGTGGCCGCCTGAAGCGCCCGGAGCGGGGACAGGCCACAGACGACGAGCAGTTCCAGTTCCCGATGCAGCGCGAACCCCGGGACCAGGTAGGGGTTTCCGGTGTCGGTGGCGGCAGGAGGGCTGGGTGCGTTCCGTACCCGGCAGCGGCACGCTGGTGAACGAACGGCCCGGCGGTCGGCGCGGACGCCCGGCGGCCGAGGAACCCGCCGACACGGTGCCGGCGTTGGACCGGCCGATCGCCGTCGCGATCGACATCGCCGACCGGGAGGGGCGTACCGCCCTGACCATGCGTCGACTGGCCGGCGAGTTGGGCGTCGGCGCCATGTCGCTGTGGAGTTGTGCGCCCGCGTGCAGTGGCGGGCCTACCGGAGGCACCCGTGGCTGACCACGACCATGCTCGACTCGCTCGTCCGCCCACCCGCCGTACCCAGCGGAATGTCGCACGTCGACCGGCAGTTGTGCGCGCTCGCCGGCCTCGGCCTCTCGCCCCGAACCGCGCTGCACACGGTGATCGCCCTCGACGGCTACGTCGGCGGCGTCGCGGCGAGCAACGCCTTCGAGGTCGAAGCCGAACACGTCACCGGGATCAGCGGCGCTCGGCGACTGGCCGCGAGCCCGGACCTGATGACCGAGATCTTCGCGTCCGGCCGCCTCGACACGCCGGCCGCGGCCATCCCGGAGCAGGCCAAGACCCTCGCCGACCTCGACGAACTCTTCGAATTCGGACTGCGTACCCACCTCGACGGCGTCGCCGCACTGATCGCCGCCGCCTCCCCCTGATCCCGCTCGACCCGGCCCGACCCCGACCGACACCCCGGATCGGTACAGTCGGGCGTCGCGATCGACACGGGACGACGAGGGACGGAGACGCCGGTGTCCGAGCACGAGATCGAGGACCTGGTCGCGGATTCGATTCGGGTCCTGGACACGCACACCGCACCCGGCGATCCGCGCGTTCGGGACTGGTTCGCGGCGCTGTACGGATTCCAGAACGGATACGACTGCTCGTTCACGCACTTCCGCGTGCTGGACATCCTGCTGCGTCGCGGGCACACGTACCGCTTCCCGCTCGACCGGCACCCGGATCACGCCGCGCGACCCGAACGCTTCGAGGCACTGACCGGGTTCACCGGACTGCGTACCTTCGACGAGGACGCCCCCGACTTCGACGGCTACGAGTCGTGGCTGGAAGACGGCTACGTCGACCCGCCGTTCCTCTACTGCGACACCGGCACCGCGCTGTGGCGGCGCATGGTCGACGCCGGCGAACTGCGCGGCCCCGACGCCGTGCCGCCGCGCCGCGTGCAGCCGATCGACGTGGTCCGCGAGATCGCGGTGGCCGCCGAGCGGGAGCAGGACGCCGAACTCGTCGGCATGTGGTACGCGTTCGGCTGCGCCACCCTCGTCGGCGGCCCCGCGGGCTGCCCGTTCGACGTCGACGAACTCGCCGAGATGCCCGCCGTCCGGGACCTGCGCGCCGTGGTCCGCCGCACCGACGCCCTGCCGATCGCCCGACGATCCCCGTACGCGGTGCCCGTCGAGCACGCCGACGACGAGGATCTCGAAGCCTGGTGGTGGCGGCTGTAGTTCGGTGTCCGGACATGCGTGGGGCGGGCCCGGCCGGGCCCGCCCCACGAGGGAGGCTCAGTCGCCGGTGAGGATGACGAGACGGCGGGTCGCCCTCGTCATGGCGACGTAGCGGTCGACCGCGCCCTCGATGCCGCCGCCGAAGGTTTCCGGGTCGATCAGCACGACCAGGTCGAATTCGAGGCCCTTCGACAACTCCGGGGTCAGCGAGTGCACGCGGGGCGTCGAGCGGAACGTGGGATCGCCGATCACGCAGGCGATGCCCTCGTCGTGCGCGGCGAGCCAGTCGTCGAGGATCGTGGTCAGCTCCGACGTGGAGCCGTACCCGACCGGGATGCCGCTGCCGCGGATGGACGTGGGCACGTTGGCGTCCGGGAGCACGGCCCGGATGACCGGCTCGGCCTCCGTCATGATCTCCTCGGGCGTGCGGTAGTTGATGCTCAGCGACGCCATGGTGATCCGGTCCAGACCGACCCGCTCCAGCCGCTCCCGCCACGACTCGGTGAAACCGTGCCTGGCCTGGGCGCGGTCGCCGACGATGGTGAAGCTCCGGGACGGGCAGCGCAGCAGCAACATCTGCCACTCCGCGTCGGTCAACTCCTGCGCCTCGTCCACGACGATGTGCGCGAACGGACCGGCGAGCAGGTCGGGTTCGAGGCCCGGCCGGGCGGCGGACTCGTCGACCAGGGAGGTGCGCAGGTCCTCGCCGCGCAACATCGTGACCACCCCCTCGCCGTCGTCGTCGGCGGCCACCAGGGCGTCGACGACCTGCGACATGTTCTCGCGTTGGGCCGCGAGGGCGGCCCGCTGCCGACGCATGCGTCGGGACGCCTCGGGGTCGCCGAGCCGCAGCCGTGCCGCGTCCAGGAGCGGCAGGTCGGACACCGTCCAGGCGTCGGCTTCCTCGCGCCGCAACCTCCGTACGTCGTCCGCGTCGAGCCAGGGGGCGCACATGCGCAGATACGCGGGTACCGTCCACAGGTCGCCGACCACGTCGGTCGCTTCGAGCAGCGGCCAGGCGCGGTTGAAGGCGGCGAGCAGTTCCCGGTTCCGTCGCAGGGACCGGCGCAGCAGCTCCGGCGAGGCCTCGTCGTCGTCGTGCTTGTCGACCAGGATCGTGAGCAGTTCCTCCCAGATCCGGTCCCGGGCGTCGTTGTGCGAGATCCCGGGTTCGGCGGCCTCGAACGCCTCGGCCCAGTCGGCGACGGTCAGCCGGATGTCGGACCAGTGCGTCGTGACCGTCATGCCCTTGGTGGGCGGCTCCTCGTAGAACGCGACGGCCTTCTCGATCGCCCGCACGAGCCGCGCCGACGCCTTGAGGGCGGCCACCTCGGGATCGGCCTCGACGGTCGCGCCGGCCCCCTCGGGGAGCAGGTCGCGCAGCGTGCAGGTCTGTACGCCCTCCTCGCCGAGACCGGGCAGGACGTCGGCGACGTAGTTCAGGTAGGGCTGGTGCGGGCCGACGAACAGTACGTTGCCCCGGCGGTGGCCCAGGCGCGGGTCGGCGTACAGCAGGTAGGCGGAGCGGTGCAGGGCGACGACGGTCTTGCCGGTCCCCGGGCCGCCGTCGACGACGAGGGCGCCGGCGGAGCCCGCGCGGATGATCGCGTCCTGGTCGGCCTGGATGGTGCCCAGGACGTCGCGCATCCGGGGCGAGCGGTTGCCGCCGAGGCTCGCGATGAAGGCGGACTGGTCGTCGAGCGCGGCGTGGCCGACGATGCCGTCGGTGGTGAACACCTCGTCCCAGTAGTCGCCGATCCGGCCCCGGACCCAGCGGTAGCGGCGGCGACTGGCCAGCCCCATCGGGTTGGCGTGGGTGGCGCCGAAGAAGGGTTCGGCGGCGGGGGTGCGCCAGTCGATCAGCAGTCGGCGGCCCGTGTCGTCGGTCAGGCCCAGGCGTCCGACGTACACGGTCTCGCCGGCCGCGTCGACCATGTGTCCCAGGCACAGATCCAGGCCGAAGCGGCGCAGGGCGCGCAGGCGCGTGGTCAGTCGGTGGATCTCGATGTCGCGGTCCATCGCCCCCCGGCCCCGGCCGCCCGGCGACCTGCGCTCGGTGTCGAGCCGGTCGGACAACTCGGCGATCTGCTCGTCCAGGCAGGTCGCGATGGCCGCGAAGTGCCGCTCGTCGTCGGCGATCAGCGCCGGGTCGGCCTTGGCGGCGAGGCGGTCGGGGAGGTCGAACGCGCTGGTGGTGACGGGGTTCACGGCATGGCTCCGATCCGGGGTCGCCGGGCGACCGTGGTGCGTGGCAGGTTGCGGCTCGACGGACGCGCGAGGTTCACGCGGATACCGACGAGCGATCCCGGCCGGGACATCGGCTCGACGTCCCCGCGCGACCCGAACGTCGACAACAACACACGCACTTCTCGACTCACCCATTTCCGCGGATTCCGGCCGGGCTTCGGCTCAGGTCGATGATTCTGCGGTACACCGGGGGCCTTGCCGCAAGGCCCCCGGTGCGCTATATGTTGGTTGTGGCGAGGAGAGGGTTTCTCCTCGTCGTTTTTTTGTCCGCGGCGTCTCAGCGGGTGTCCGCGCCCCGCCGGCCGCGCGCCGTCATCGCCCACGCGGCCGGCACCGCGGCGAGGAGCAGGACGCCGGCCGCGGTCAGGGCGTGTCGCGCGCCGACGGACGCGGATTGTCCGGACGCGTCGCCGGTCAGGTAGACGCCGCCGACGATCGCGACGCCGAGGGTGCCGCCGAGTTGTTGCACGGCGTTGAGGAGGCCGGCCGCCGAGCCGGTCTCCTGCGGGGAGAGCCGGCGCAGGGCGGCGGTGAAGAACGGCGGGGTGAACAGGCCCACGCCGAGGCCGGCCACGGCCAGTGCGAAGGGCAGGCCGCGCGGATAGTCGCCGGCGGGCGCGGCACGGTAGGCGAGGACCGCGGCGACCAGGCCGACGGCGAGGGTGGCGATGCCGGCGTGCAGGACGCGCCCGCCGTAGCGGGGGACCAGGACGCCGCCGGCCGCCCAGGAGGCGACGGCCAGGCCGGCGGACCACGGCAGGAGGGTGAGGCCGGCGGTGAGCGGACCCCGGTCCAGGCCCAGTTCCAGGTGCAGCACCACGGTGATCATCACCCCGTTCACGACCGCGAAGAACAGCGTGGAGGTGGCCAGTGCCGCGGGGAACGCACGACCGCGCAGCAGGGACGGCTCGACGAGCGGGGTGCGACCGGCGGCGGCCGTGCGGCGCTGGTGCACGACGAACCCGACCAGGACGAGCGCGCCGAGCGCGGCGGCGGCCCACGCGCCGGCACTCGGCGCACCGGTGCCGCCGGCGAGCGGGCAGACCGACAGCGCGGTGCCGATCGTGGCCAGTGCGGTGCCGGTCGGATCGAGGCGGGGACGCACGGGCGCGCGGTCCTCGCGCAGGCGCGGGGCGATCAGCAGTACGGCCGCGGCGAGCGGCAGGTTGACCACGAACACCGCGCGCCACGAGGTGCCGAACAGGTCGGCGTGGGTGAGCAGGCCGCCCGCCACCGGGCCGAGCACCGCGGACAGACCCATCACCGGGCCGATCGTGCCCAGCGCCCGGGGGAGTTCGTCGCCCTCGAACATGGCGCGGATCAGCCCGAACGTCTGCGGGACGATCAGCGCGGCGGCCACGCCCTGCGCCGCGCGCATGCCGATGAGCACGCCCACGTTCGGGGCGAGCGCGCAGGCCAGGGAGGTCGCGGCGAACGCGGTGACGCCGACGCGGAAGACGCGGCGCCGGCCGGCGATGTCGCCGAGACGGGCGGCGGTGAGCAGGCCGAGGGCGAAGGTGAGCGTGTAGGCCGCGCCGTACCAGGGGATCGCGGCGGCGGGGCCGCCCAGGTCGGCGTGGATGACGGGGCCGGCGACCTGGACGATCGTGGCGTCGAGGAGGTTCATCGCCTCGGCCACGAGCAGCGCGATCAGGGCGGTCCAACGCCACGGATACGCACCGAGGGCCGGCCGGCCGGTCGTGGTCGGGGCGGTGGCGATGGTGGGGTCGCCGCCGGGGGCGGTCGGGTGCTCGGACATGGGTTCCTTGCGGGTGGTGTGGTGTCGGGTCGCGCGGGTCGCGCGGGCCGCCGGGTCGTCGTCGTCCGGGGCGCCGTGTGGGCACCACCCTTGCCGTGCTTCGGCTCGTGATTCCATCGACAGCCACTGGATCGTCGATCTCATCCATCCGGCTCGGCTATTTTGAGGATTGTGATCGAACCGGACGACCTCGATCGTGGCCTGATCCACGCCCTCCACACGGACGCACGCGCGCCGTTCACCCTCATCGCCGACGTCCTGGGCACGTCGACGCAGACCGTGGCCCGCCGCTACCGTCGCCTGCACGCCGAGGCCGGCCTGCGGGTGGTCGCCCTGCCGACCCCGCGCAGCACCCGCGCGCACCAGTGGTTCGTGCGGTTGACCGCCGCCACCCGCACCGCCCACGACATCGCGGTCGCCCTGGCCCGCCGCGCCGACACCTCGTGGGTGCGGCTGACCTCCGGCGGTACCGAGATCGTCGCGATCATCCACACCCCGCCCGGCGGCCCCGACGCCCATTCCCTCCTGCTGCGCGACATCCCGCGCACCGCGGGCATCACCGCCGTCTCGGCGCACTACCTGCTGCACACCTACCTGGGCGGGCCCACCCCGTGGCGCGGTCGACTCGGCGCGCTCACCCCCGAGCAGGAGGCCCGGCTGCGCGGCCGGGACATCCCGGCCGACCCGACGCACGGCGAGCCGTACACGCTCACCGACGCCGACCTGCGCCTGGTGGCCGCATTGCGCGAGGACGGGCGGGCCGGCTACGCGGAACTGGCCGCCGCGACCGGCTCCACACCCGCCACCGTCACCCGTCGGCTGACCGAACTGCGGTCCCGCGGCGCGGTGTTCTTCGACATCGACATCGAACCGGCCGTACTCGGCGCCACCGTGTCCGCGCTGCTGTGGATGCAGGTCGCCCCCAGCCGCCTCGACGCGGTCGCCCACGCGCTGGCCCGCCACGACGAACTCGCCGTCGTGGCCGCCACCACCGGTCCCACCAACCTGGTCGCACACGCCCTGTGCCGCGACGCGGAGGACCTGCACCGATACCTGATCCACCGGCTCGCCCTGGACGCCGTCACCCGGATCGAGACCGCTCCGGTCCTGCGCACCTACAAGGCCGCCGCCACACTGCGCGCCTGACCCGGTGATCCCCCCACCTCCTCTCACCGACCGGGATCCGGACCGCGTGCGCGCGTGTCGGTGACCGTCAGTAGGTTCGTATCCGTACCCGCCGATCGTTTCGGACTCGGTGTGGAATCCCCCTCGGTGCAAAGGAGATGGTGTGTTGTCGGCATGGGAGGAGTCGAGCGTGGCCCGGGTGTTGCCACCCGCTCGGCCACGCAAACTCGCCAAGGTGCCGTTCGTCGAACTGGCCGACGGGCGCCTGCAGGGTGTGGTGTCCAGCGGTTCGGACATCGGGCGGGTCTATGTGTCCTCGGTCGCCGCCGGGGACTTCGCGTTCACATGCAGTACCAACAACAACCGCCCCTGCGGCGGCGCGCACGGAGGTTTCTGCAAGCACATCGAAGCCCTGATCGGCGAGGCCGTGCTGCAATACGGCGCCGAACGGGTCGCCCGCTACCTGCGGGTCGAGCTCGCGAACGGGCGATCCGAGGCGTGGGACATCACCAGGACCATGGGTGCGTCTCGCCCGCCGCAGGGGGACAAGACGGCCGCCGCGCCCGTGTTCAGCAGGTTCCTGCGCCATCTGGCCTACCTCGAACTCGTCCCCACCACCACGCCGCTGCCGGAGATGCAGTGGTTCCCGCCGACGAGGGCGGTGGCCTGATGCGCGCCGACCTGCTCGTCGAACCCGTCGCCGGACTCGACGAAGTCCTGGCCGTGGTGGACGCCTTCGACCGCACCCTCGTCGGCGGCCTGCTGCGCCCCCACCCCACCCAGGCCGGCGCCCTGGCCGAACTGGCCGCCGCCGTCGCCGGTACACCCCTGGCCGGCCGCGTCGCGGAGGCGGCCGAGAAGGCGGCGGCCGGCACCGCGAGCGAGGACCACCTCGTGGCCCTCGCCGCCGCCCGTACCGCACTCCTGGGCGCCGCCCACGACGCGCTCGTGACCCGCGCCGACGAGGCGACCGGTCGCGACCGCGGCGAGGAAGCGCAAGCGGTCCCGGCGGGGCAGGGGGAGCAGGCCGCGAATCTGCAGGCGGCCGCCCGCACCTGGCTCGCCGATGTGGCCCGCGCCGGCTGGCAGGGCATCGACCACGACCTGATCGCCGACTCCGCGCCGGTCGTCTTCGCGATGTTGCCCGACCCGACGCTGCGCCGCCTCGCGACGCTGCTCGACGGGTTCTCCGCCGAACTCGCCGCGTCCTGCCCGGGGGCGACCCTGGAGCGCTTTCCGCTGCGCCGCTGGGCCGACCTGTGGGCGCGCGCCCTGCTGCTGACCCGGCCGCGGGTCGACGCGGGACCGGCCGTCGGCACGGCCACCGGGCGACTGCTGCCGCTGGGCGTCGACGTCCAAGAGCACGCGACCGCCGCACAGGCCCAGGTACACGCCGTCTTCGAGCCCGCCGACGGGAGCCCGCCGCGCCTGGTCCGGGCGAGCGTGTCGGTGTCCAAGCCGGACACGGTCGTCGGCGTCGGCGTCTGGCAACTCC
This sequence comes from Embleya hyalina, assembly GCF_003967355.1. GTDB lineage: Bacteria > Actinomycetota > Actinomycetes > Streptomycetales > Streptomycetaceae > Embleya > Embleya hyalina. The sequence continues at coordinate 66,730 of NZ_BIFH01000018.1, forward strand.
TGCGCCCCCACCTGTCGTTGCTCGCCGCCGCCGGCGAGGGCCGGGCGATGGACCTGACCGACATGCCGATCACCGCCGAGGGGGACCTGATCTGGGACGACGCACACGCGCGCACCGGCAGGCCCGCCGACGCCTTCGCCACCGCCCGGGTCGCGCTGCCCACCGCCGTCGCGGCACCGACCACGCCGCTGGACCGGCACCCGACGCGGATCGCGATCCCGGTGTTCCTGGAGGGGTACGCCGCGGCCGAGGACGGAGCGACGGCGTTGGTCCTCGCCGGACACCACATCCCCGTCGACGTGGACCGTATACCGACCGCCGGCCCGCTCACGCCCGAGGCGGTCGCGACCTCGACCGCGTGCATCGGCCTGCTGCGCTGGGACGCCGGGGCGTTCCGGATCCAGCCGCTCGCCGTGGAGACCACGGTCAAGAAGAAGACCGTCGCGCTGCACGCCGGCGCCTGGGCCGGCGGCACCACCGACAAACTCGGCGTCAAGGCCGAGAAGGCCGCCACCGAAGCCGTCGCCGTGCTGCGCGAGCGGGCCGGAAAGCTGCTGCGGAAATGACCGATCCCACCACCGACGGCACCGATCCCACGACCGAGGACACCGAACCGGCCGCCCACACCGCGGCGTCGACCGACGACCCGAACGAGAACCGCCGGCAGGTGCTGTACTGGCGACTGCTCGCCCGACTGTTCGACCCCGAGGAGCAGGCCGCCCTGGAATCGGCCTCCGTGGCCGTCGTCGAGGACATCGGCCTGCCCGCCGAACTGCTCGACCCGCGCGCGTCGGTCGACTCGATCGTGCAGCGACACCCGGACCTGGCCGCCGAGTTCGACGGCCTGATGGTGCCCGCGGCGGACGAGGACGGCCGCGATCGGGCCGCCGAGGTGCGCCGAGCGGCGATGGTGTCCAAGGTGCTGCTCAACGTACTCGCCACCGGCTCCGGCACGGTCAGCGCCGGGCAGTTGGCCGGCTGGCAGTCCGACGCCGGCTGGCTGGAGCGGGCCCTGGGCTGCAAGCCGGGGCAGTTGCGGGGCGGACGCGGGGGCGGCGGTGCGGGCACGGGCGTCTCCCCGACCGGCACCGGCGGCGCCGGAGGCACGCCCGACCTCGGCACCCTGATCCCCGAGATCGGCCCCGAACTCGCGGCCATCGAGGCCGACCTGGTCAAGCGTATGCAGTTGCGCGAGGTCCTCGCCGACCCGGCGCTCGCCGCTCGGCTGACCCCCAGCATGTCCCTGATCGAGCAGTTGCTCCGGGACAAGGACAACCTCTCCGGCGTCGCCCTGGCCAACGCCAAGGCGTTGATCCGCCGCTTCGTCGACGAGGTCGCCGAAGTCCTGCGCACCCAGGTGGCCAAGGCATCGGTCGGCACCCTCGACCGGTCGATCCCGCCCAAGCGGGTGTACCGCAACCTGGACCTCGACCGCACCATCTGGAAGAACCTCACCAACTGGAGTCCGGAGGAGGAACGGCTCTACGTCGACCGCCTCTTCTACCGCCACACCGTCCGCAAGACCACACCCTCGCGGCTGATCGTGGTCGTCGACCAGTCCGGCTCGATGGTCGACTCGATGGTGAACTGCACCATCCTGGCCTCCATCTTCGCCGGGTTGCCGAAGGTGGACGTGCACCTGATCGCCTACGACACCCAGGCGCTCGACCTCACGCCGTGGGTGCACGACCCCTTCGAGACGCTGCTGCGCACCAACCTCGGCGGCGGCACCGACGGCACGGTCGCGATGGCGCTGGCCCAACCCAAGATCGCCGAACCGCGCAACACGGTCGTGGTGTGGATCTCCGACTTCTACGAATGGCACACCGACCCTCTCTTCGAGAGCATGGCCGCCATTCATCGCTCGGGGGCCAAGTTCATTCCCGTGGGCTCGGTGACCAGCTCCGGCCGGGCCAGTGTCAACCCCTGGTTCCGGGAGCGGTTCAAGGACCTCGGCACGCCGGTGCTCTCCGGCCACATCCGCAAGCTCGTGCACGAACTCAAGACGTTCCTCGGTTAGAAAGGCCTCTCATGTCCGACCTGTTGCGCGCCCCCGCCGAACTCAAGTACGCCGAGGAACTGGACTGGCTGGAGTCGATCGACACCGGTCCCAAGCCCTTCACCTGGCGGCTGTCCCCGAAGATGATCCGTCTGTTCGTGCTCGGCTCCGAGCGCTCCGACGGCCTCGACCGCGAGATCGCGCAGAAGTGGTTCGGCGACCGCAGCATCGTCGAGCGCGCCATCGTCACCCTCGCCTCCGACCGGGGCCTGCTGTTGATCGGCGACCCCGGCACCGGCAAGAGCTGGCTGGCCGAGCTCCTCGCCGCCGCGATCTGCCGCGACTCCACCCTGGTCGTCCAGGGCACCGCCGGCACCACCGAGGACCACATCAAGTATTCGTGGAACGTGTCCATGGTGATCGCCAAGGGCCAGTCCCGCGAATCGATGATCCCCTCGCCGATCATGACCGCGATGGAGGCCGGTGCCATCGGCCGCTTCGAGGAACTAACCCGCTCCACCAGCGACGTCCAGGACGCGCTCATCTCCATCCTGTCCGAGAAGTACGTCTCGGTGCCCGAACTCGACGACGACGCCATCGTCTTCGCCAAGCCGGGCTTCTCGATCATCGCCACCGCCAACAGCCGCGACCGGGGCGTCAACGACCTGTCGTCCGCGCTCAAGCGCCGCTTCAACTTCGTCCGCATCCCGGTGGTGACGAACAAGAAGAGCGAGGCGGAGATCGTGCGCTTCCGCACCGAGGAACTGCTGCGCCGACACGAGATCGAACTGGAAGTGCCGCCGAACCTGCTGGACGTGCTCCTCCAGAGCTTCGCCGACCTGCGCGCCGCCGCGGCCGCGGCCCGCAGCGACGACGAGAAACTGGAATCGTCGCTGTCCACCGCCGAGCAGATCGGCGTGCTCGAAGACGCCATCCTGCACAGCAACTTCTTCGGCGAGCGGGCGTTGACCGCACACACCCTCGCCGCCTCGCTGGTCGGCTCGCTGGCCCGCCGCGAGCCGGAGGACCTGGCCATCATCAACAAGTACCTGCACGGTGTGGTCGAGCCGCGCGGCAAGGAGGAGGGCGGCGCGTGGCCGGAGTTCCTGGAGGGCGGCCGCTCGGCGATCGCCGGCCTGTCGTGAGCGGCCCGCCCGAGGGCGCCTTCGACGCCCTGCGCAGCCAACTCCGGGAAGCCGCAGCCACGTTCGCGGACGGCCCCGACGCCCTCGGGGAGATCCTGCTCGGCATCGTCGACGACGTCGACCGGGCCGTGCACGAACCCCTGGAGATCTTTCCCGTCTGTCACCACTCGCCCGCCTCCGCCACCGCCATGGCCCGCAGGCTGCGGGAGAAGCAGCCGAAGGTGGTCTACCTGGAACTGTGCGAGGACATGGCGCCGTTGCTCACCGAGCTGCGCAACTGCACGCTGCCGGTGGCCGTCCAGTCCTTCGCCAGCGAGATCGACGGATTCCCGCTCGACTGGGCGCCGCTGTCCGTGGTCGCGCCGATCACCGAGGCGTCGGCCGAATACCAGGCGATCGCCTACACGTTGGACACTCCCGGCACCGAACTGGTCCTGGTCGACCGCTCCTCGGACCACGTGTTCCAGTGGGAGCCACGCGGCGGCGAGGGAGCCGCGCCCGCCGCGCCAACCGACCCGGACGCGCCGCCGGCCGACGAGGAGAGCGCGTTGCACGGCGACTCCGTCGGCCTGGAGATCGGCGACCTGCGCCCGCGCTTCGCCGAGCTGGAGGAACACCTGCTGCGCCAGGGCCGGGTCCGGCACTGGTCGGAGTGGTGGCACCAGTACGTCGAACTGCCGCTCGGCGACTGCGACCACGACACCTACCGGCAGGTCATGCTGCTGATCGGCAGCCTGTTCCGCCGGCTGGCCCCGGGCGACGCGGGCCGGGTACGGGTGGACGAGGACCGCGAGCGCTTCATGTGGACCCGGATGCGCGAGCACCTGGCCGCGAGCGGCACCGACCCCGCCGACTGCCTGTACGTCTGCGGCGCGTTCCACGCGGCCTCCCGGGTCGAGGAGTTCGGCGTGCACGGCGCCGACACCTTCGAGATCACCCCGCGTACCGCCACCACCTGGCAGCACGGGCTGATCCCCTCCAGCCACGCCGCGATCGAGGCGCAGTTCGGCCTCGCGGCCGGCTCGGTGACGATCGCCGCCTCGGTGTGGGCGAAGAACCTCACCCGCAGCGGGGTGAAACCCTTCCGACTGACCGGGCAGGCGGGGGCGCGGAAGAAGAGCACGAAGCCCGCGAAACGCGCGGCGTCGGCGGTCGCCGCGGCCGGCGGCGGGCACGCCTCGTCGGCGTCGTCCGACTCGTCCGCCGACAAGCTGTCCGGTTTCCTGCGTCGTGCGCCGGTCCTCGACCGGCTGGACGAGGAGGAACTGCTCGGCTGGTCCGTGGACATCGTGCGCGCCGCGCGCCGCAACGGCTACCTGGCCTCGACCGCCGACGCGATCGCCGTGTTCGAGACGTCGATCCTGCTGGCCGGGCTGCGCGACCGGGCCAAGCCCTCGCCGTACGACTTCCAGGACGCGGCGGTCACCTGCATCGAGAAGGACCGCGTGCCCGGTCGGCGCGACGTGCGCCGGCTCGTCGAGATCATGATGGGCGGCGACCGGATCGGCCGGGTCGGCTACGACGCGCTGCCGCCGCTCGCCCGTGACGTGCACGACCGACTCGCGCCCCTGGGCCTGAAACTGGAACAGCGCGGTGTGCGCAGGGCGCTGCTCGACATCGCCGGGCAACCCGAACTGGAGCGCTGCTCCGATGTGTTGTGGATGTTGCGCTACCTGATGCCGCCGGGCGCCGCCCGACCGATCATGGGCGAGCGGCGGCTCGGCGAACGCTCCATCCAGGAGTCGTGGGACCTGGCCCTGGGTACCCACCAGCGGGCGCTGATCGAACTCGGCTACGAGGGCGTCAGCATCGAACAGGTCCTGGAGCAGCGGCTGCGGCGCGCGGCGTACGGGCCGAACGCGACGACCGCGAACGTATTGGCGGCGGTCGAGGACGCCACGCTGTACCTGCGCAGCCGCCGACTGGCCGACGAACTGGGCACGCGGGCGCTGGAAGTGCTGGCCACCGAGCGCAGCGTCGACGGCGCGCCGGAGGTGCTGCGCCGGGTGCGCCGGTTGCTGGCGTACTACCGGACCAGCGAATCGGTGCTGCCGTCGTGGATCGAGTCGTTCGTCAAGACCGGATACGCGCACTACTGCACGCTGTTGCCGACGGCGTTCGCCGACGAGGACGCGACGGTGCGCCAGGTCGCCGCGACGCTGGGCTTCCTGTTCGGCATGGAGAGCCTGGCGCTGTCGCTGGGCTGCGACCGGACCCAGCTGGAGTTGGCGGTCGCCCAGTCCCACCCGGAGGAGCCGTCGAAGGTGGCGCTGCTGTGGGCGGGACAGGTCCACCTGGGCCGGCTCTCCCGGGCGGAACTGCGCGCGCGTTGTGACGAATTGCTCGGCAACCCGCTGGTGCTGCCGGCCTACCCGCGCTATCTGAGCGGGTTGGTGTACGCGTTGGAGCCGGTGCCGGCGCTGACCGACTTCGTCGTGGAGGCGGTGTCCAACGCCTTCGCCCGCTTGCCGGACTCGGTGTTGTTGCCGTGGTTGCCGACCCTGATCGGCACGCTGCGGGCCGGTGGCGCCGAGTTCGCGCCGCTGCTGATTCGCGAGGCCGGGCGGATCTTCCCGGGTCGGCTCGCCGCGCTGGACGAGTGGGTGCCGCCGTGGCGGGCCCAACCGGCCTCGGCGGCGCCGTCGGCGTCCCGGGCCTCGGGCGCGGCACGTGGCCCGGCCCTCCTCTTCGCGCATCCGCACACGTGTGACGCGGTGGCGCGGTTGCTGGGGTGCGAGGACACGTGGGAACCGGGCGCGGGGGACGGGCCGGAGGGCGTGGCCCTGCTCGGCCGGTACCCGACGACCGCGGCGGCGGTCGAGGCGCTGTTGGCCGGCTGAGCGCACCGCCGGCGGCGGGGCACGCCCCGACCACGGCCGGGTGGGGACGGTTCGACACCGTCCGCACCCGGCCGTGTCCGGTATCAGGAACCACTTCCGGGCCGGTCCTCGGCACCGACGGCGTAGCCGGCCAGGCCGTCGGCCATACGCTGCATGAAGCGGGTCAGGTACCACCGCCAGAACGGGCCCGAGAACGGCCACTTCGGCTGGAAGATCGCCGACCAGGTGATGTCGGTGCCGCCCTCGGGCGCCGGAGTGAGGTCGACGGTGCCGCGAAAGGACCGGAACAGGTCGCCCTCGTTCGTGTACTGGAAGCGCCGGTCGATGACCAGGTCGACGATGCGTTCCCGAGCGCTGCCCCGGCCGGTCCGGAAGACACGGACGTCGCCGACCCGCTGCGGGCCCTCGGGATCGCCGTCGCCCTCGACGGCGGCGGAATCGATCGGCGACCACTCCGGCCAGGTGGCGGCCCGAAGGAGGACCGCGAAGACCGCGTCGGGACTCGCGGGGGAATGGGAGGTCACGGTGTAGGTGTAAGGCACGTCGTCACGCTAGGACGGCGCCGGCGGCTCGGGCCATGCGCCGGATTGCGCACCCGTCGCGGAAATCTTGCGGTACTCCGACGGGCGCACCCCGACATGCGCCAGGAAGGCCGAGGACAGGCTGCCGGGCCCGGCGAAGCCGCAGCGCTCGGCGATTCGCGTGATGGTGAGGTCGGTGTCGTCGAGCAGTCGCCGCGCGTGTTCGATCCGCAGCCGGGTGAGGAACGCGTGCGGGGTCTCGCCGGTGGTTCGGCGGAAGACCCGGATGAAGTGGTAGACGCTCAGGTGCACTTCGGCGGCGAGATCGGCCAGCGTGAGGGGATGGGCCAGGCGTTCGCGCATGATGGCGACGGCCCGCCGGACGGCCGAGGGTTCGGGGCCCGGCACACGCTGATCCCGGCCCCGGGCCAGCAGGTGGGTCACCAGGACCGTCGCGGCCGATTCCGCGTAGACGTCGGTCGCGCCCGCGACCGTCGGCAGGGCGCGTACGACCTGCTCGACGAGGGCGTCACCCGCCGCCAGGCCGCCGGCCATGGCCTCGAAGTCCGGCTCGGGTCCGCCGAGTTCGTCGGCCACCCGGACCACGGTCGCGTGCGGGATGTGTACCTGGACGGTCCGCATCGGCGGCGTCGCACGGTAGCTGCGCACGGTCGCCTGACCCGGGAGCATCAACTCCAGGCGTCCCGGCACCCAGCGTCGGCGGGTGGGCCTTCCGCCGGCACGGATCCACATGTCCGCGTCACCGCTCGTGTAGAGCACGAGATGCAGGTCGGCGACTCCCGGCAGCGGAAAATCCTCGGCCTCCCGCGCGTGGGTGAAGCTCTGCACCAGCAGGGAGCGCCAGCCGGCGTCCTGCCAACTGCAGAAGGTGCGTCGCACGACGCCGTCCATGTCGACGTCGGTATACGGCGCGAGGTCGAAGTCGGACGAGTCGAACACCGCACGATTCTCGCATCCCGACGCGTCGCCGGAGGTGTCCGCCTTGGGGCGAGGCCGACCACGCCCGCGCCGCGGACGGTGTGATCCACGCCGTCGCCGACGACCGGATCGGCCGAACCGCGACTCGACGCCCTGCGTGCGGGCGCCTCGAGGTGATCCTGCCGCTCGACCGACCCATGGCGCGGGTGGCACCCCGCGACACCGCCGAGGTCGCGGCCACCCGGGCGGACCGGGCGCGGCGCGCGGCCACGGGCCGGCGGGATGATCTACTGGGCCCGGCAGACGAGTTGTTCGGACGAAGGGTTCGGGTCGTGTTGATCGATCTCACCGGGAAGACCGCCCTGGTCACCGGTTCCACGCAGGGCATCGGGGCCGCGATCGCGAAGGGCCTTGCCGAAGCGGGAGCGGAGGTCGCCGTCAACGGACGTACGCCGGAATCGGTCGCGGCGGCCCTGGAGCGGCTGCGCAAGGACGTACCGGGGGGCGAATTCCGGGCCGCGCCCGGGGACATCGCCGAGGACGAGGGAGCGGCGAGGGTGTTGTCCGCCGTTCCGTCGGTGGACATCCTGATCAACAACCTCGGCATCTTCGGGACCCGGCCGGCGTTGGAGATCGACGACGCCGAATGGCGGCGCTACTTCGAGGTCAACGTGCTCACCGCGGTCCGGATGACCCGCGCCTTTCTGCCCGGAATGCGGACGCGCGGCTGGGGGCGGATCCAGAACATCGCGAGCGACTCGGCGATCGCCACCCCGGCGGAGATGATCCATTACGGCATGTCCAAGACCGCGTTGTTGGCGGTCTCGCGCGGCTTCGCCAAGGAGGCGGCCGGGAGCGGCGTCACGGTCAACTCGGTGATCGCCGGCCCCACGCACACCGGCGGAGTCGAGGACTTCGTCTACGAGCTGGTGGATCCCGCCCTGCCGTGGGACCGGGCGCAACGCGAGTTCATGCGTCTGCACCGCCCGCAGTCGCTGATCCAGCGGCTGATCGAGCCCGAGGAAATCGCCAACATGGTGGTCTACCTGAGCTCCCCCTTCGCCTCGGCGACCACGGGCGGCGCCCTTCGCGTGGACGGCGGCTACGTCGACGCGATCACCCCCTGAGCCCGATCGCTCGCCGGATCCCGGTTCGGTGGAGCGTGTTCCGGTCGACGGGTGCGCGGGGCGGGTGCGGGACGGGCGCGGGACGCGGGATGTCGCCGCGTGCGGGGTGGGGCCGGAGGTCCGGGGAGCGGGCCCCCAACCGCCCGCTCCCCGGGAGCCAAAGGTCGGGCCCTACCCGACATCGACCTTCGGCGACCGCGAGAACCGGAACATGATCCGGATCCGGCTCTCGCAGGGTATGACGTTTCGCGATCCGAGAGTGTGACGGGTCCGGCGAAGAGAATTCCGTGCGTGTCCCGTCGGAGGGGATCGACGCCTACCCGGTTTTCTCCCGGAGTTCGTGCCGGCGGCGCAGCAGTGCGCGGCGGTGGGCGCGGGCGCGGTACAGGAGGCCCGCGGCCGAGGCGATCAGGGCCGTGCCGGCGAGGCCGGTGGCCAGGGCCGCGCCGGGGCCGCCGCGCGCGGCGGCGAGGGCGGCGCCGCCGACGGTGGTCGTGGTGGTCGCGGCGAGGGCGATCCAGCCGCCCACCACCCGGTCGTGGCCGTACAGCGGCCGGCGGGTGGTCAGCGCCCACGTGCCGAACGCGGCCCAGGCCAGGCCCACCACGATCAGTGCGGCGAACGCGATGCGGGTGCGGGTCGGCGGGGCGTCCGGTTCGGTCGCCCAGAGCAGCGCGATGAACGCCGCCCCGCATCCGCCGGCCAGGCCCACCGCGAGGTCGCGCAGACGCGAGCGCAGCGAGGTCTCGCGGGCGATCGTGCGGCGCAGACCGGGCGGCAGCGGCACGGGTTCTCGGTCGTCGTGGCCGGTGTGGCCGTCGCGGTTCACGGGTGTTCGCCCCTTTCGATCAGAATCTCCCGCAACATGCCGCGTGCACGCGACAGTCGGCTCTTGACCGTGCCAGCCGGCACGTCCAGCACGGCGGCGCAGGTGGCCAGGGGAAGGTCTTCCAGGTGGAACAGGATCAGCACCTCGCGTTCCTTCGGCGGCAGTTTGTCCAGGCCGCCGCGGATCGCCATACGATCCAGCACACCGTCGGGGAAACCCTCGTCGTCGGCCCGCTCCCCGGCCTCCTCGGCGGCCACCTCTCGCGCGGAATACGTCTGCCGCAGGTGGTTCATGACGGTCCGTCGGCCGATGGTGAACAACCACGGCACGAACCGCTCCGGCCGCCGCAACCGGGGCAGCCCCCGGAGCACCCCGACCCAGGTCTCCTGGGCAAGGTCGTCGGCGGCACCGGCGGATTCGACCATGCCCCGCAGGTACCGCCACAGCGGCCCGTGCCAGAGCTCCACCAACTCGGTGAACGCCTCCCGCTCACCCAACTGACACCGAATCACCAACAACTCGTCGTCGGAACCCGCGTCCGCGTCCGCCGCGTCCGCGTCCGCGTCCGACCCCACGTCCATCCACCCCTCCTCACCACACCGGGCGGCTCCCACCGCTCTCGCCGGGTAAGTCGGGCGCCGCCCCGAAAAGGTTCACAAGTTCGTGGGGGCGACCCGGTGGGATCAGGTTCGGATGAGGTGGCGGGGGAGGGCGTGGGCCTTGCGGCCCGTGGGGGTGGTGATGGTGCGGGCGGCCAGCAGGGCGTCGATCACGGCTTCCTCGACACAGTCCATGGCGGCGGTGAACAGGGTTTCCAGGTGGGCCTGTTCGAGGTCCGTCGAAGGGCTCCCGGAGGCGGTGGAGAAGGCCAGGCCGTAATCGCCGTTGCCGCGGCCGAGCGCGGCGCCGACGCGACGGAGGGCGAATACGCCGCGGGCCGCGATGCGGGACAACTGCCGTGCCGTGCATGGGACATCGACGGCCAGTACGACCACGCAGGAACTGTGCGGGGTGGCCGGTCCGGCGCTCGCCAGGCCCAGGCCGACCGGCGTCACCGACCGCCCGAGGAGGCGCAACTCCCCGTCCATGTCGGCCTGGACGAGTGCGCCCACGGTCGCCGACCGGGCACCGAGCGACACCCGGCGCGACGCCGAGCCGATACCGGCCTTGAAGCCGAGGGCACACGCCCCCGCGCCGCCGCCGACACTGCCCAGCTCGACCGGACCGTCGTGCGCGCCCGTCAACGCGGCAGACACGTGCTCCCGGGTGAGCGGCCGCCGGACCACCGGAGCCGGCCACGCGTCGTCGATCCCGCCGACCACCGGCCCGTCCGGATGCTCCGAAACCCGGTTCGGCGTGGAGGTGAGCAGGATCGGCGTCGCCAGCTCGGCCCGCTCCACCATCTGGGTGACCCCGACCGACTTCCCGTGGCCGCTGCCGAGGTACAGCCCCGCCGCCAACGACCGGGCCTCCCGCATCGCCGTCGGCACGATCGCGGTCACCCCCGAGCGCACCCCCTCCGCCTCGTCCACGAGCGTCGTGTGCCCCACCAGCACGCCCGACACGTCGGTGATCGTGTTGTGCGGACCCGTCGCGAATCGCCCGACCCGATGCCCCGCGTCCCGGAACCGCAGCGCGCGCACCGGGTCTCGCTCTGCCTCGTTCACGGTCGACCCGGCCTTTCTCGGGGGAGCAACACCCCCGATTCTCACCGGCTCCCGGTCGTCGATCTCCGTCGTGGGGTCCGAATTTCGCCACGCCGTTTGGGGTCTTCCGCCAAAAGACGCTCGGCGCCCGGGTGCGGACGGTGCGTGACCACGGCGGAGTCGGTCGGCAGGCGCGGCGCGAGCGCGGCCTCGGAGCCCGCGGGGGCGCCGGGGGCTGTCCCCGACACGGCCGTGGGGCGTCGCCGGGCGCCCCCTCGCGGAATCCGCAGGATGGACATCGTGCACCGGCGGACACCCCGTCGCCGGGACCCGTTCAGTCGAGCGCGGGGGCGGTGGGGCGTCCCGTGACCAGGCGGCGCAGCAGTGTGGTGAGCAGGTCGCGGTCCGGTTCGGGCAGGGCGGCGAACCAGTCGAGTTCGCGTCGGGAGTGGGCGGCGAACGCCTCGGCGATCGACGCCCGGCCCTGCTCGGTCAGGGCGACCAGGACCGCGCGTTTGTCCCCGGCGACCCGTCGGCGCTCGACCAGGCCGTCACGTTCCAGGGTGTTGATCGCGTTGGTGAGCGCCGAGCGGGACAACACCGACAATTCGGCGAGCCGAGCGGGCTGGGTGGGGCCGAGCATCCACAGCTTGAACATGATGCGAAAGCCCGGCAGGGTCCACCCGCGCGGCCGATGCACGGTGGCCTCGAGGTCGGCGACCAGCAGATACGCCACGTGCAGCAGGTGGTAGCCCAGGTCGAACGCGCCGGGATCGGTGTCCGGCGCCAGTTCGACGATGCGTTCGCGCGCCTGGTCGGCGTACCGGACGTCCGGCAGTCGGGTCGGCTCGGCGGGGGGTGTCGCGCGCGGCGTCATACGTTCCGTCTCGCTCGGTGGGTGGGGGTGGTGCGGGTGTGTGGTGCCCATCCTGCACGTGGCGCACATCCTGCCAAGGGTCCTTGCGCAATCCGGTCCATGCCCCCAGGATGAGCAAAGTTGTTATGGCTGAAACAATCTATCGCTCCGGGAGGACTTCGTGCGCGTCATCGTCGCCGGAGGAGGAATCGGCGGTCTGACCGCCGCGCTGTCGTTGCACGCGGCGGGTATCACGGATGTCACCGTCCTGGAGGCGGCGGCCGAGATCCGTCCGCTGGGCGTGGGCATCAACGTATTGCCGCACGCCGTACGCGAGTTGACCGAACTCGGCCTGGCCGACCGGCTGTCCGCGCTGGGCGTGCCCACCGGCGAGCTGGCCTACTTCAACCGGTTCGGCCAGGCCATCTGGTCCGAGCCGCGCGGGCTCGGCGCCGGCTATCGCTGGCCGCAGTACTCGGTGCATCGCGGCGGCCTCCAGATGTTGCTGCTGGACGCGGTCCACGAACGCCTGGGTGCCGACGCGGTGCGCACGGGCCGACCGGTCGCCTCGTACGAGGACCTGCCGCAGGGGGTGCGCGTGCACACCGCCGCGGGGTCGCTCGACGGCGATGTGCTGATCGCCGCCGACGGGATCCGCTCGGCGATCCGTCGGCAGCTCTTCCCCGAGGAGGGCGCGCCGCCGTGGAACGGCCTCGTGTTGTGGCGGGGCACCACCCGTGCACCCGCGTTCCGCTCCGGGCGGACCATGATCATGGCCGGCGACGGGACGGAGAAGTTCGTCGCCTATCCGCTCACGCCCGAGCCGGACGCGGACGGCCACCTGCTGCTGAACTGGATCGCCGAACGCCCGCTCGAGACCCCGCCGCCCGCCCCCGGCGACTGGAACCGCAGGGTCGAACCCGCCGACGTATCACGGCACTTCGGCGACTGGCGGTTCCCGTGGCTGGACATACCCTCGGTGATCGCCGGCGCCGACGCGGTGTACGAGTATCCGATGGTGGACCGCGATCCGCTGCCGCGCTGGACCCATGGCCGGGTCACCCTGCTCGGCGACGCCGCGCACGCGATGTACCCCATCGGGTCCAACGGCGCCTCGCAGGCGATCCTCGACGCGCGGGTGCTGGCGTGGCGGCTCGCCACGCACCCGATCGACGACGCGCTGGCCGGCTACGAGGCCGACCGCCGACCGGCGACGACCGCGATCCAGCTGGCCAACCGGGACCTGGGGCCGGAGATCGTGATGCGCCTCGTCCACGAACGGGCACCGCGGGGCTTCGCCGACATCGACGACGTGCTCACCCCGGCCGAACGCGAGGCCGCGGCGGCCGGCTACAAACGAGTCGCCGGCTTCGACCCGACGCTCCTCAACGAACGCGCGTCGTACACCGTCGACACGGGGAACCGGCCGTGAGCGCGGAGCCGTCCCGGGCCGAACCGGACCCGAGCGCGGAACCGACCCAGCCGGAGCCGGAACCGGAGCCGGAGCCGGCGTCGGGGTCGGCGTCGCACCCGGCGCCGCATCAGAGCGCGGCGCCCTACCCTTGGCCCTCCCCGAGGCTGAGCTTCCTCGCCCGCTTCCGGGTGGACCTGGAGGCCATGCTCGACCTGGGCGCCACCCCCTGGGGCGAGCGCCGGATCATCCCGATCGTCGGCGGCTCCTTCGAGGGCCCACGACTGCGCGGGGACATCCTCCCGGGCGGCGGCGACTGGCAGATCGTGCACCCCGACGGCGTCGCCGAGATCGACACCCGCTACACCCTGCGCACCGACGACGAGGCGCTGATCCACCTGACCACCACCGGACTGCGGTACGGCCCGCCCGAGGTCGTGGCCCGGCTGCGCCGGGGCGAGGACGTGGATCCGCGCAGCTATTACTTCCGGCTCGTCTGCCGCTTCGAGACGGGCGACGTCCGCTACGCCGGGCTCAATCGCACCATCGCGGTCGCGGCGGCGATGCGCAGCGCGAACACGGTCCGATACGAGGCGCACGCGCTGGTGTAGCGCGCTTCGGCGCGGTGGGCGGCCACGACGGGCCCACCGCGCCGAAGCCGTGCTCAGCCCGTGATCACGGCGAGCGCGAACCCGTCCCACCCCTTGTCGCCGACCGTCTGCACGGCGGTGGCGTCGAGGCGGGGGTCCTTGGCGAGCAGTTCGAGGGTCGTGCGCACACCCTGGGCGCGCGCGCCGCCCGCCGCCCCGTCGAGGACGGCGCCGCCCAGCACGACGTTGTCCAGGACGATCACCGCGCCGACCCGGGCCAGCCGCAGCGACCACTCCAGATAGTGCGGGTAGTTGTCCTTGTCGGCGTCGATGAACACCAGGTCGAACGGCCCGCCGCCCTCGGCCTCCAGCACCGGCAGCGTCTCCAGGGCCGGCCCGACCCGGACCTCCACCCGATCGGCCAGGCCCGCCCGCGCGATGTTCGCCCGGGCCACCTCGGCGTGGCGCGGCGCGTATTCGAGCGTGACCAGGCGGCCGTCCTCGGGCAGCGACCGCGCGAGATGGATGGTGCTGTACCCGCCGAGCGTGCCGATCTCCAGGATGCGCCGAGCCCCCCGGATCCGGGCCAGGAGATGCAGGAGCCGGCCCTGGTGCGCGGTGACCGCGATCGGCGGCAGACCCGCCGCGTCGCTCTCCCGCTGCGCGGCCTGCAACGTCTCGTCGTCGGCGCCGAGCAGATCGGTGAAGTATCCGTCCACGGCGCTCCATTGCTGCTGTGACACGAAGCAATTCCTCTCCTCGACCAAGCACGGAACCCCCGTCGCCCTCCGACGATGCCGGCCCGGCCCCACCGGGCACAGCCCGAGCCCGGGCCTGACATGCGATCTCTGAAGTTAGAGGGTGTCACGAACATTCTTGACTCTACTCACTCACCGGCGTTATAACTTCTAACGAACGGCAAACCAGCTAAGCCAACGAGGGGAACGTCATGTCAGCCACCTCCGTCTCGCCCGCGACCACCGACCGGCGCATTCCGCGGGCGGTGACCGTCTCCGCCTGGCTGGTCCCCGTCATGGTCCTGGCCCAATTCGCGCTGATCGCCGTCGTCCCGGTCGTCATCGCCCTGATCGGCGCCCTCACCCGGGTCGCCGACCGGTCGGTGCGCGCGGCGGCCGCACTCGTGGCCGCGGCCTTCGCGGTCCCGCTCACGGTCTGGCTGGTGCGCCCCGACGGCGCCCAGAGCCTGTCCAAGGACATCCACCCCGTGTTCGTGGCCCTGCTCGTCGTCGCCTCCGCGGCCCTGGTCACCGCCATCCACCGCCCTCGCCGGCGCTGAGGCGACCCCGGGCGAGCCGGGCCGCGCCGCCCCGGAGCCCATCGTGCGCGCCACCCCGGCCGTCGGGCGTGGACCGGAACGCCGAGCGCGGGCAGGGCGATTCGCGTCGGCGGCTCGGGCACGGACGGTGAACGCGGCCCGGATGGCGGCCGCGGGGCGGGCGGCCGCCGTCGGGCGTGGCGGTTCGAACGGGTCGGCTACTCCGACGTGTTCCGGCTGCCGCCCGCCTGATCGTTGTCCTTGAGCGTGCCCCAGCCGTGCCAGCGGTCGATCCGGATCCAGGCGCTGACCCGGCCCCGTTCCCGCTGCGGGTAGGGCTGCCCGCCGTAGTGCCGGGACAGCCGGTCGATGTCGGCCAGGTCCTTGTCGTCGCGGATGTCCTCGACGGTGCCGACGATGCTCAGGTGCGTGTACCAGTTGCCCTCGTCGAGCACGGTGAGCGAGACGCGGGGGTCGTTGCGGAGGTGTTCGAGCCGCTTGCGGCCCTCGTCCAGATTGATCAGGACGCGTCCGTCGTCCCACAGGTACCAGGTCGCCGTGGAGACGGGTTGGCCGTCGGGCCGGAGTGTGGTCATCACGGCGGGGTTGGGCTTCCGCAGCATCGCGATGGCCTGTTCGGGCAACGGCGGCTTCGACATGAGTCCTCCTCGTCGCGGGTCCGGCCGCGGTGGGATGCGCGGCGACGTCGCCGCACCGGACCGCACCGAAACACTACCTCCGACCCGCTCCCCGGCAGGTGTCCGCACCCGGCCGAACGCCTCACGGGGCGCCGCCGACGCACCGTCCGCCGGCCGGCCGCACGCCGCCGGCGCGTACCGATACGGCCGCCCTCGGGGTGGTATCCGCGGCACGCTCCTCGTGTCTGCCCCGGCCCGGTGTTTCGTCCCGTTTAGGGTGATGGTCGCGTGTTCGGGAGATCGGCTTCCGGCGATCGGGAATCCAGGTGTGTCCGTATGTCGCTCAGTATCCGCAACCAGTTCCCGGGCACCACGGTCTCGGTGACGACCGGTGAGGTGATGGCCGCCGTCAAGGTTCGCCTCGGCTCCGGTCGCGAACTCACGGCCGCCGTCACCGTCGACGCGGTGCGCGACCTCGGTCTGGCCGAGGGCAGCGCCGTCCTGGCCCTGATCAAATCCACCGAGGTCTCGCTCGCCACCGGTGCCGTCGACGGGCTGAGCATCCGCAACCGCGTCCCCGGCACGGTCGTCGAGGTGGCCTTCGGCGGTGCGATGGCCGGGGTAAGGGTCGCCGTCGCGGACGGCGAACTGACCGCCGTCGTCACCGCCGAGGCCGCGAGGGAACTGGGCCTGACGGCGGGTACGGCGGTGACCGCCCTGCTCAAGTCGACCGAGGTCGCGCTCGCCACCGCCTGACCCGAACCGGTGTGGCGGCGCGGCGCACCCGCTCCGACCGCGTCGCCGCACGGTCGCCGCTCACACGAATCGGCCCTCCCGCCGCGGCCCGCCGACGCCGAACGCGATGTCGCGCGTCCCCACCATCCACCGCCGCAACCACCGCAGTTCGCCGTCGTCCACCCGGCGGCGCATGCCGTGGTGGTCGCAGGCCACGAACCGGTCGAGGGAACGCGCGTGCACCACCCCCCGGTGCTCGATCCGGGTGGCGAGCGTCATGTCGGACCGGCCCAATCGGGCGACCGTGGTGGCGATGCCCACCGGCTCGGCGAGCATCGGCAGCGGAACCAGGAACGTGGTGTCGCGGTGTACGACCGACCACGCGACGTCCAACACCCGCTCGTCCGGCTGCCCGGCGGCGGTGAGTTCCACCTGCGCGTCCTCGATGTACCGGATCAGCGAGAGGTTGTGCACGCTGCCGAAACGGTCGAGATCCGAGATCCGCGTGCGCCGCTGGGTGCGAAACTCGGGCACCGGCGCCGCGGGGGTCGCCCGGGTCGGTGAATGCGTTGCCGAGGTGGCCATGGTCGTGTTCGTCCTTCGTGTTCCGTGCCGAGTACGTCGGCCGTGCCTCCCGGAACGCGCGGGCCGCCGTCGCGAACGACACCGCGACCCGCGAACCGTCCCGGGAGACGTGGCGTACGACATCCAACGACGCGGTCCGCACGAGGTCACGAAGGAGGGTCCGTGAATCCGCCGCGCCCGCGCGAGCGGTCAGCGTGCGTCGGCGCGGCGCAGCGTCGTGGGCAGGAAACCGCCGCCGTCGACCTCGAACGCGTAGCCCCGGGTGAAGTAGGGGACATTGCTGTCCATGAAGGTGATCACGTCGATCCGCTTCATCAACTCCTCCTCCGCCGCGGTCCATTCGGCGCAGCCGGAGGTGTCCGGCTTGGCCATCGCGAGCGCCGTCAGGCGCTGGTACTCCGGGTTCTGCACGGAACCGAAGTTCAGCCCCTCGGGCGGCTTGGTCCCGGAGAAGAACGGCATCATCTGGTCGGGCGTGCTCAGCGACAGCGGCGCCCACGCCACGTCCCACCGACCGGCCATCAGCGTGGACACCTTCGTCGCCGGCGTGGTCGGTCGGGGTTCGACCTTCACGCCGAACGACTTCCACTGCTTGACCGCCAACTCGGCCGCCGCGACGACCTGGGTGCCCGACAGGCCCGGGTAGGGCACCTCGATGGACAGCTGCCGGCCGTCCTTGGTCCAGTACCCACCGGATTTCCGCCACCCCGCCGCGCGCAACAGCTCGGCGGCGCCGTCCACGTCGTGGGTCGGGAGGTTGGCGGTGACCGAGTCGGTCGGACAGGGCGGGGACATCGCGGTGCCCAGCCGGGTCGGCCGCATCCCCTTGCCGCCGGTGGCGACCGCGCCGAGCTGTCGGAGGTCGATCGCCGTGACCAGCGCCCGGCGCACCCGCGGATCGGCGGTGACCCGGTTCGGGTCCTCGTTGAACAACAACTGGCCGAGCGGGTCCTGCATGGCCGTGGACTTGATCCCGGCCGCCGCCAGCCGGGACCGGTCGGGGCCGACCACCGTCGTGACGTCCAACTGGCCGCCCAGGAGCAGATTGGTCCGGGTGGACTCGTTGCCGATCACCTTGAAGACCACGCGGTCCGGGGTGCGGGCGTTGTCCACGCCGTCCGGACCCCAGGTGTAGCCCGGCCGTTTGGTGAAGGTGAAGTGGTCGCCCGGTACGGCCTCGGTCAGCCGGTAGGGGCCGGTGCCGTCCGAGGCATGGTCCAGTTTGCCCTGCGCGCGCAGGCCGGAGGGGCACACCAGTTGCAGCGTCGCGGCGTTGCGCAGCAGGAACGGGGTGGGTTCCGGGGTCTTCAGGGTCAGGATGCCGGCGGCGTCGTCGGCGGCGGCCGTGAGGCCGGGGGGCACGATCATGCCGAGCATGGGCGACGCGTTGGTCGGCTCGGCGATGTACGCGTACTGCGCCGCGATCGCCGACGGGGTCAGCGGCGTACCGTCGTCGCACGTCACGCCGCGCTTGAGGGTGAAGCTCGCGGTGGTCGCGTCGGTCGTCCACGTCTCGGCGACACCGGAGACGACGCGCCCGTCGGGCTGGATGTTGACCAGCCCGTCGTAGGAGAAGCGGTTCAGCATGAACGCGCTCGCGTTCAGCGCGGTGAGCGGATTCAGGCCACCGGGGTCGGCGACGACCCCGACGGTCATCGTGTCGCCGTCGCCGGCGTCGCCGCCGCCACCACTGCCGCCGCATCCGGCGGCGAGCAGGCCCAGGACGAGGGTCCCCACGACCCCTCGCGAGACGCGTCTCATCGCGCGCCTTCCGGGAAACACTCGGCCATCGGGACGGACTCGGCGACGGCGGGCCCGGTGCCGCGCACCGCACCCGATTCGGCGGCGGCTGCCCATCGGCGGTCTGCGGGCGGTGTACCCGGCAGTTCGGATCGTCCCGTCACGGGAAACCTCCTCGGAGTGCGGCCTGCGCCGCTGCGGATGATCACGGTAGGCAGTGGCCGGAAACCGGGGGATCGTCGCCGCGCACGAAGAACGATCCCCGATCCTGTACGAACCACCGACGCCGGGGCCGGCCGCCTCCGGGATTCTCGGCACGACGCCGGAACGGCCCGTTCCGCCGCCGGCCGCGCCCGACGCGTGCGCCGCGCCGCGCCCCCGGCCCGGCCGACGCCCCGAGCCGGCGCGCGATTGCTCCGGCGACGAATTCGCCTCCACCACATGGGAGTTGCCACCCGGTCCGGGTCCGACGCGTGCTCGCGCGCTGCGATCGGGTAGCCGGACCCGTGTGCCCTCGCGGTGGTCGGGGAAGTCGTTCCCCACGCGAACGCGGACACCGACGAAGGGGACACCATGCGTGAGGAGGACGGCCGGAGCGAGAGCGCGGACGAGCGGGCCGACCGACGGTGGAACGAGCTGCTCCAGGAGGTCCGGGTCGTCCAGACCGGGGCGCAGGTGTTGTTCGGCTTCCTGCTGAGCGTCGTGTTCACCCCGAAATTCGGCACCCTGGGCGACTTCGACAACGGCCTGTACGTGGCCGCCGTGGTGCTGGGCGCGGCCTCGATGGGGGTCCTGGTGTCCGTGGTCTCGGTGCATCGCGCGGTCGCGGGACGACACCGCAAGCCCGGACTGGTCCGCGTGGCCAACCGTCTCGTCCCACTCGGGGTGGCCCTGTCGGCCTGCACCATCGGCTGCTCGTTGTTGCTGCTGTTGCGGGTGGCGACCGACCCCGTCACCGCGGCGGTGCTCACGTCGGGGGCCGCGATCTGGTTCCTCGGATGGTGGCTCGTGCTGCCGATGGCGCTGCGCCTGGGCGACGCGGGATCGCGGGAGGCGGACGACGCCGCGGAGGGTGGCGGGGCCTGACCGACCGCCCACGCCGCGTTCGGCCCCACGGCGCACACGCGTCGACGCCGACGCGGGCGGCGGCGGTGCGGACCATCGCGCGGCACGGCGTGGTGCGACGTCCGTCACGTGTGCCGGCGTTCCGGGGGAGTTCGTGACAGAACTGATCTGACGGGTCGTCAGGTCAGCTGGCGGCCCCCGGATCCCGGAGTCGCCGCGTGTCGACCGCAGTACCCTCATCCGGCCTTCGTTCCCGTCTGCTGGTGCCGACCCTGGCCTTCGGCGGCGTCCTGATGGCGCTCATGCAGACGGTGATCGTGCCGCTGCTGCCCGCACTTCCCGGCGACACCGGGTCCTCGCCGGGCACGGTGAGTTGGATGCTGACCGCGACGCTGCTCTCCGGCGCGGTGCTCAACCCGGTCCTCGGGCGGGCCGGCGACATGTACGGCAGACGCCGCGTCCTCGTCGCCGCGCTCGTGGTGATGACGGTGGGCTCGGCGCTGTGCGCGCTGACCACCGACATCGGCGTACTGATCACCGCGCGGGCGCTCCAGGGGACCGCCGCCGCCGTGGTGCCGCTGGCGACGGGCATCCTGCGGGACGAACTGCCGCCACACCGGGTCGGCTCGGCGGTCGCGCTGATGAGCTCGACGGTGGGCATCGGGGCGGCGGCCGGCCTTCCGCTGGCGTCGATCGTGGTGCGGCACGCGGACTGGCACGTGTTGTTCCGGGTGACCACCGGCCTGGGCGCGCTCGGCGCGGTGCTCTCGTGGTGGGTGCTGCCGCGCTCGTCGGTACGCACGCCGGGCCGGTTCGACGCGGTCGGCGCGCTGCTGCTGACCACGGGCCTGGTGGGCGTGCTGCTCGCGGTGTCCAAGGGCGGCGACTGGGGGTGGACGAGCCCGGCGGTGCTCGGTGTCGGGGCGGCCGGCGTACTCGTCCTGCCGCTCTGGGGCCGGCATCAACTGCGGGTGCGCGAACCGCTGGTGGATCTGCGTCTGGCGGCCCGCCGTACCGTGCTGTTGCCGCATCTGGCGGCGCTGGTGACCGGATTCGCCTTCTACGCCAACTGGCTCGCCACCGTGCAACTGGTCCAGGCGCCCGAGGGCACCGGATACGGCCTGGGGGCGTCCGCGCTGGTGGCGAGCCTGTGTCTGCTCCCCGGCGGGCTGACGATGGTGGTGATGTCGCCGGTGTCGGCTCGGTTGTCCGCCGCCCGCGGGGCGCGCCTGACGCTGGTGGCGGGGGCGCTGGTGATCGCCGGGGCCTATGTGGTGCGGGTGTTCACCAGCGAGCGGATGTGGACGATCACGGCCGGGGCGACGATGTGTTCGGTCGGGACCGGGCTGGTGTACTCGGCGCTGCCGACCCTGGTGATCCAGGCGGTGCCGGCGGCGCAGACGGCGGCGGCGACCGGCCTGAACGTGCTGATGCGCACCATCGGCCAGGCACTGTGCAGCACCGTGGTCGCCGTCGTGCTGACCACGGCGACCACGACGGTGCCGGCCGGCGCGGGGGACGGGGCGGGCGGCACCTACGCCTCGCTCGACGCGTACCGCATCGTCTTCGCCCTCGCCGCCGCGGCGGCCCTCGCGGCGGCACTCACCGCGGCGGCCATCCCGCGCACCGCGACGTCGCCCCCCGCCGGGTCCGGGACGCTCGACGTTCCCCGCCGCGCGTCCCGGGCACCCTCCTGACCCGGGTCGAGGCGCGCCGTTACGCGCGCGCCCCCAAGTCGTCTCGGGTCGCGTGCGGGTGGCCGCAGCGGAACAGCGGGTCGCGGGTGTCGAAGGGCACGTCCTCGCGGGAGTTCAGCACGGCCTCCATCGACGACGGCAGGTCGAACGGCAGTGTGCCCGGCGTCGGGGTCCGGCCGAACGCCGCGTCCAGGACCAGGTCGTCGTCGGCGCCGAAGTCGGCGATCAGGGCGGCCGCGCACTCGGCGAGCGGGGTCAGGACCGCGGCGCGGTCCAGGAAGACGTCGACGGTGGTCGGCACGGTCGCGCACAGTGCGCGCAGGCGTTCGACCTCGGCGGCGGGGAAGTCGAGGGACCCCGCGTGGAAGTGGCGTTCGAGCAGGCCCTCGCGGGCCTCGTACGGCGCGTCGATCCGGATCACGGCCAGGTCCGCGTCCTCGGGTCGCTCGACCACCGTGCCGTAGCGGGCGGCGACTTCGGGGTCGATGTTCTCCACGTACAGCCGGCGCCCCGGCGTGTCCGCGAACGGCTCTCCGGTGAGCCGGACCAGGGAGCGCCGCTGCACCCGGCGGCCCAGTTCGACGCGCGCGGGGTGGCCGACCACCCGCTCGGCGGCCTCGGGGTCGACGTACGGGTCGTCGAACAGGCCGAGGCGGAACTTGTCGCGCAGGATGCGCCGGGCCGACGCGTCGATCCGGGCCTCGTCGACGGCGCCGGAGCGTACCGCGTCGACGATCAGGTCGGATCGGGTCTCGCCGCCGAACTGGTCCACGCCCGCGTGCAGCATCAGCACCGCCTGCTCGGCGACGGTGAGGTGTTCGACGCCCCAGTTGCGCGGCGGCAGCGCGACGAGGCCGGGGATCTCCATGCCGGTGAGCACGTTGAAGTCGCTGCACACCACGCCGTCGAAGCCGTACCGCTCGCGCAGCAGCCCGGTGAGCACGTCGCGGTTGAACGAGGAGCCGACCTCGGCGAGCGCGGTGCCCATCGGGATCGAGTAGCACGTCATGACCTGGGCGGTGCCGACCTCGAAGGCGGCCTCGAAGGGCTTCAGGTGGTAGTCGAGGTTGCCGCCCGGGTAGACGGCGCGGGTGCCGTAGGCGAAGTGCGGGTCCTCGCCGCCCTCCTGGGGTCCGCCGCCGGGGAAGTGCTTGGTCATGCAGGCCACGCCGTCCGGGCCGAGCCGTTCGCCCTGCATGCCCCGGATGTAGCCGGCCAGGACGCGTCCGGCCCGGTCGGCGTCCTCGCCGAAGGTGCCGCTCGTGCGCGGCTTGCGGGGCTCGGTGGCGAGGTCGGCCATCGGGTGGATCGCGACACGCACGCCCACCGCGCGCAGTTCGGCCGCGATCGTCGCGGCGTACTCCTCGACGAGCGCGGGGTCGTCAGTGGCCGCGAGGCCGATCGGTTCGGGTCCTCGGCTGAACGCGCCGCCGGTGAACGCGGTGGCCGGGTTCTCGGTGAAGCCGTGGCGCGGGTCGGAGGCGAGCGTGACGGGGATGCCGAGGCGGGTCGCGGCGGCCAGGTCCTGCACGTGGTTGTTCCACCGGGCCGTCTCGACCGGCGAGGGCATGGCGGTCAACCCGAAGGTGTTGACGCCGCGTTCGCCGATCAGCTCGGCCCCGGACGGGATGCGGGCGCCGTCGCCGGGGATCATCCGGCCGCAACACATCAGCCCGGCCTTCTCCTCCAGCGTCATCCGGCCCAGCAGGTCGGCGACCCGCTCGTCGATCGGGAGCCGGGGGTCCTCGTAGGGCTCCATGGTCCCGTTGTGGTTGAGGTCGCGGAAACGGGTGCCGTCGTGGTGGCGAAGGGTTCGGAGCATGGCGGATCAGTCCTCGTGCCGGGCGAAGTGGTCGGGGCGGTGCCGAGTGGGATCGTGGGTGGGCGGGGCGGCGAAGGGCGGCAGCGGGCGGTGGCACGCGACGGCGCGCCGCTCGGCGACGGCGCGCCCCGCGGGTTCCTCGTCCGCGCACACCGCGCCCGCGCACGGACAGCGGGTGCGGAACCGGCAGCCGGACGGCGGGTCCGGCGGGGACGGCGGATCGACCGCGAGCAGGTGCCCGTCACCGAGCTCCCGCCCGGGCTCGGGCACGGCGGCGAGCAGCGCGGCGGCGTACGGATGCGCCGGTGCGGCCAACAGGTCCTCCGAACGCGCGGTCCAGGCCCACGCGCAGCGTGCCGCCGTCGACGGCGGCACCCGCGCCGGCGGGCTGTTCGTTCGCCACCGCGTCGTCGGAGGCCGAACAGCCGGCCGCCCCGAGCGCCGCGGCCGCGGCCGGTGCGACGGCCACCAGCCGTTTACGATTGTTCATCTGCCTCGCTCCATCCGGGATCACAAGCCCACAGGGGTGGACCTGCACCAACCCAGGAAAGTGGCACGGCTGCCAGGTGACAGTAGTGCAAACTTTCAAGGTGGGGAAGATTGCAATCCGGGACCCCGAACCCCCGGGATCCCAGCACGCGGACGAGGCGGCACCCCGACCGGGGCTGCGCGAACGCGAGAAGGCGCGGACACGCGACGCCATCCGGACCGCGGCGCTCGACCTGTTCGAGGAGCAGGGCTTCGAGGCGACCACGATCGACCGGATCTGCGCCCGGGCGAACATCGCGCACCGCACGTTCTTCCGCTACTACGAGTGCAAGGAGGCCCTGCTCTTCGGCTGGGGCTTCGGCCGCCTCCTCGTCGAGGAGTTCGCTGCGGCGCCCGCCGAATCGGACTCGTGGGCGGCCCTGACGCACGCCTTCGGCCGCGACGGCGGCGGAGCGCCGGAGGAGTCGGCCGAGACGACCGCGCGGCGCCGCGAACTGCGCCGCCGCTGTGCCGACATCCGCTCGATGCACGAGTTCGCGATCCTGCGGATCGGCGCACTCGCCCAGGACGCGGTCGCCATCGCCGCCGAGCGTATGGGCGTCGAGCCCGACCGGGACCTGCGCCCCGGCGCGATCGGCGCACTCCTCGCCGGCCCGGCCCGCCGTGTGGTCGTCGACGGCGCGACCGACGGACCGCAGGCCTGGGTGGCGGCCCTGCGCGAGGTGGTGGGGACGAGCGACGAGGGACCGTGAGCGAGGGGCGCCGAGACCCTGCCCACGACGGCGTCGCCGGAGTGCGCCGGAGCAGGCACGAAGCGCCGTGCGGTCCGGAGGGTGGGAGCGAAGTGCCGTGCGTTCCCGGGGAGTTCCTCGATGCCGAGCCGGGCCTTCGGTGGGATGGCGGGTGGGGCGCGCCGGTGGGCCGAGTCGGCGCGGTGTCGGTGTCGAATCCACGACACGCCGGTCTCGGGTACGGGCGGGGTTCGCTCGCGCGGGTGCTGATCGGGGCTACCGTTGGCGGCGTACCCGGGCACGCCGCCGGCTCGACCCGTTCGCCGCCGCATCCCACCCGCGCGACCGTGTTCCCTCGGGGTGTGCCGGCCGAGCCGCCGAACGTGCGCCCGGCACGTCGCCGAGTGCGCCGACCGACCCGAGGTGGGCAGGAGGAGATCGCCATGCGCGTGGTGGACGCCGAGGTGGAGGTCCTGATCGTGGGCGGCGGGCCGGTCGGCCTCACCGCCCGGGCGCTGCTCGAACGCTGGGGTGTGCAGGTGCTGCTCGTGGAGCGGCACCGCGAATTGTCGCCCTTTCCCCGGTCCCGGCTGGTCAACGTGCGCTCCATGGAGATCTTTCGCCGGCTCGGCCTGGCCGCCCGGATCAGGGCCGCGGGGTTCGCGCCCGAGTACGGCCGCGTCCGCTTCCGCGACACCCTGTACGACCGCGACTTCGCCGGCGAGGCGATGGTCGGCGTCGCCGCCCCGGTGCCCGAGAGCCCCGAATTCGGCGTGCTCACCTCACAGGACCGCCTGGAGCCCATCCTGCTCGCCGCGCCGGGTGCCCCGGTGCGCTTCGGCGTCGAGGTCGTCGACGTGGCCGAGGAGCACGACGGGGTGCTGGCCACGCTCGTCGACCACGGACGCGACGCCGAACTGCGGGTGCGGGCCCGCTACCTGCTCGGTGCCGACGGCGCGAACTCCACCGTCCGGCAGGCGTCGGGTATCGGCACCACCGGCCCCGGAGCGCTGGGACCCTTCACCACCGTCGTGTTCGACGCCGACCTCCGCTGGTGCGCCGAGCAACCGGCCGGGGTGTACCTGACCGCGCACGGCACCTTCGCCCCGCTCTATCCGGAAGGGGGCTGGGCCTGGTTCGGCTCCACACCGGCGACCGCCGAGCCCACCGACTGGGCCGAGGTCGTCGCGCGGGCCCTCGGCCCCGCGGCCGACGTCAAGGCCGAGGTGTTGCGGGTGCAGCCGTGGGTGATGAACGCGTTCGTCGCCGAACGGTTCCGGCACGGCCGCATCCTGCTGGCGGGCGACGCCGCGCACGCGTTGCCCATCTTCGGCGGCCTGGGGATGAACACGGGTCTCGCCGATGTGCACAACCTGTGTTGGAAGCTGGCGGGGGTGCTGCACGGATGGGCCGACCCGGTCCTGGTGGAGTCCTACGAGACCGAACGCCTGCCCGTCGCGCACCGGACCCTGCGCCAGGCGGTGGCCAACACCCGGCTGTTGATCGACGTGCAAAACCGCCGCCGCGAGCGGCTCGACGCCGGCGTCGCGCCCACGGACGCCGTCGAACTCCCCTGGTCGGAACAGTACTTCGCGCAACTCGGCCTGGTGCTCGGGGCCACCTACCGCTCCGGCGCCGTGCGCTCCGACGGCGAAGCCGCACCCGAACCCTCCGACGCGGACACGAACTACGTGCCCGGCGCGGAGCCGGGCCGGCGCATGCCGCACCTGTGGCTCGAGGACGGCCGCTCCACGCTCGACGCGGTCGGCGAGTGCTTCGCCCTGCTCACCCCCGATCCCGTCCGGTGGGAGCAACGCGCCTCCGTGGCACACCCGTTGCGGATCGAGACCCTTCCCGACGAACACCGCGAACTGTGCGGCCTCGGCGCCGATGGGGCCGTACTGGTCCGCCCCGACGGCCACGTCGCGGCACGCTGGCGCGACGGAGCGGGCGGCGGGACGACCGTCGGCGACACCCTCGCCACGATCACCGGTCGGGGGTGACCCGCCGCTCCGTCGCCGGCTTCCGTCGGCGCGCGTGTGGAGCACGGGGTGTTCGGCGGTCGTCGAGTCCGGCGAGGACGACGCCGCCGATGATCAGCAGGCCGCCGACCGTCCGGGAGGCGTTCGGCGCCTCGCCGATCAGCAACCACGCGAAGCCGACACTGGCGACCACCTCCAGGAGGGCGACGAACGAGGCCGTGCGGGAACCGAGCAGACGGCTCGCCGCGGTGCCCGTGGTGTAGGCCAGGGCCGCGGTGACCAGGCCGAGCAGGAGCACCGGCACCCACCAGGGCGCGCTGCCGACGCGGTAGTCGGCCGGGTCGGGCGTGGCGTGCATCGGCAGCAGACCGACCGCCGCGAGCACGGCGAGGGTGGCCGTGCCGACCACCAGACCGGCACCGGTCAGCGCCACCGGCGGCAGGCCGGTGTCGGTGTCCGCCGCGATCAGGAAGTAGGCGGTCAGGCCGACCATCGCCGCGAGCGCCCAGGCCACGCCCGACCAGGCCAGATCGGCGCCGGAGAACAGGTCGACGGCGAGGACCAGGCCCACGGCCGCCAGCCCGGTGCCGGCCAGGGTCGACGGTCGCGGGCGCCGACCGCGGCGCGCCCACAACCAGACCACCACCGCCGCCGGGGCGGTGTACTCGATGAGCAACGCGGGTGCGACGTCCATCGTGGTGACGGCGGAGAAGAAGCAGAACTGCGCGCCCGCCAGGCCCAGTACGCCGTACACCAGCACGGTGCGGGCCTGCGCGCGCAGTCGATGCCACCGCCCGCGCAGGGCCACGACCGCGAACGGCGCCACGACGAGCGCGGCCAGGCCGATCCGGGCCAGCACGATCGCCCCCGGACTCCAACCGGACGAGAGCAGCCCCCGTGCCAACGACCCCGACATGCCGAAGGAGGTCGCCGAGACGAGGGCGAGGAGCAGACCGCCGCCTAGACCGGCATGGGCGGATGGGCCGGAGAAGGTGCGCACACGCGGTATGTCATGGGCAATATCGGTCATAGACCATGACGGTAGGGGTGTGCTCGGTAAGCTGTCAAAATGATTTTTGGTCATGACACCGAATCGTCGCTGCAGGCCGTCGTGGCGCTGATCAACAGCGCGGAGGGGCCGGACACCCTCACCACGGTGCGGGACGTGGACGCGTGGTACGCCGAACATCGCTACACCGGACGCCGGGACGGCGACGCCGCCGAACTCGCGAGCCTGCGTGCGCTGCGCCCGGTGCTGCGCGATCTGCTGACCGCGGACCGCGACCGCGCCGCGGGCCTGGCGAACACGATGCTCGCCGACGCCGGCGCGCTTCCGCAGCTCGTGCGGCACGACGACCAGGACTGGCACCTGCACGCGGTGTCCGGCGACGCGCCCCTGGCGAGTCGGGTGGTCGTGGAGACCGCGATGGCGATGATCGACGTGGTCCGCATGGACGAGACGTCCCGGCTGTTCCTGTGCGCGGACGAGGGGTGTGGCGGCATCGTCCTGGACCTCACCCGCAACCGCTCGCGCCGCTATTGCAGCACCGCGTGCGGCAACCGCAACGCCGTGGCCGCCTACCGCGCCCGCCGGGGCGCGCGAGAGGCGTGATTGTCGACCGGCGTGCCGGATCGGCCGGAGCGCCGCGGCCACATCACGCGCGGAACGCGTGCGGGCGACCGGCGGTCCGTGCCGATCGAGACGACGCCCTCCGGCCGGGAGGGGTGACGGCCACCCGCACCGAAGCCGCCTGCGGAAAGTACCTATGCGTGACCGATTCCCCGCCGTCGGCGGCTGCCTAGATTGGTGTTCGCCAGGGAAACGCAACGACCGAGGAGCGTACGAACATGACCGCCTACGTCATCGCCAAGCTGCGGGACGCCGCCCCGCACCCCGAGATCGCCGAGTACATCGAGCGCCTTCCCGGCACCTTCGCGCCGTACGGCGGCCGCTTCCTCGTGCACGTCACGCCGCACGAGGTGAAGGAGGGCAACTGGCCCGGGGGTGTGGTGATGATCGGCTTCCCCGGCATCGCCGAGGCCCGGACCTGGTGGGACTCGCCCGCGTACCAGGAGATCGCCCCCCTGCGCTCACGGCACATCGAGGGCGACATCATCCTGGTCGAGGGCGTTCCCGAGAACTACGACCCGGCCGTCACCGTCGCGAGGATGCGCGCGGCGATGACCGCGGGCGAGTAGCCACACGAGCAGCGTCCGGTGAACCGCGACAGGCCGGCCGTTCGTGGTCTCGGCGGGGTCAGGGGAGCAGGGTGAAGGGGGCGGTGGCTTGGGGTTTGCCGTTGACGACGATGTGCAGGGTGCGGGGGCCCGGGGGTTCGGCGCGGGTGGTCACCGGGCGGAACGAGTGGGATCTGGCGAGGGTGAAGGTGTCGCCGGCGGCGTTCGCCACTCGCTCGGCCAGGTGGAAGACGCGGTGGGAACCGTCGCGGGCCACCGCGTACTTGAGGACGAGTGGCCCGGGGGCGTCGGCGCGGACCGTGAGGGTGAACGGGAGGCGGTCGCCGGTCGTGACGGTGTCCGCGACGACGAGCGATTCCACCGTGCCGCTGCCGTGTGCCGCGCCGATCAGGGCGAGCGCCTCGGGATGGCCGGCCCGCAGCAGGCCCCGGGCGGCGTGCCGGACGACGCGGTCGGTGTGTTCGCCGCCCTCGGCGTGCCAGCGGCCGAGGATGGCCAGCGCCGTGTCGGGGTGGTCCTTGGCGATGTCGTTGACGTGGTTGGCGACCGAGCGCCGGACGTACTCGCTCGGGTCGTCGCGCAGCCGCTCCAGGATGGGCAGCGTCGGACCGGGGGACATCAGCCAGTGCACCCGTGTGCCCCAGGGCAGTCGTGGCCGGGTGCCCTCGGACGCGAGCCGGCGCAGGTGCTCGTCGGCCGACTCGGCCCAGCCCCGGACGATCCTCAGCGCGGTGTCCTCGTGGCGGTCGAGGTAGGGCCGCACCGCGAACTCGGCCGTGGCGAAGGGGGTGATCACGGCGAGCGTGGCCATGGCCTCGTCGAGGTGGTCGACGCCGTGCACCGCGACGTAGTCGGTGGCGGGCCAGCCGCTCCACATGTCCAGGACGGTGTGCCCGGTCGCCGCGCACAGGACCTCGGCGGCCGCCGGGAAGGGCAGGTCGAGGGTCGTGTGCAGGGCCCGGGCGACGTGGCCGACGCGGGCCTTGAGCTCCAGGTCGTCCAGTCCGGTCAGCGCGGCGGTCACGAAGCGGTCGCGCGGGAAGCCGTCGCGGGCGGTCGCGACGGCGTCGGCCAGGGTGGCGACGGAGGTCGCGTTGATCATGTCCTTGAGCGGTTGGGCCATGCGCGCCAGGCTCCCAGAGAGGTCCGACATCGGGGGTCGTGCGCGCCCCGCGGCCACGCGCGCCGGGCTCAGCGCGCCGGCAGTGCCTCGACCAGACGTTCGAGGGCCGCCGTGTCGCCCGTGACGGTCAGACCGGCGTCGGCGAGGGCGGATGCCAGGGGGACCTTTCCGGTCAGGACCGACTGCAGGGTCGCGGTCTCGGCGACGACGTGCACGTCCGGCGCGGGCGCGGTCGGGTCCTCGCCGCGGGCGACCGTGACGAGTTCGCCGTCGACGACCACGACGCGGTAGGTCTCGCGGCCCAGGTCGATCCGGTACGCCGCCGTCCACGGGGCCCGCGGTCGGGCCACGAAATACGCGCGCAGGCCGAGCAGCACCGTGTCGCTGCCGACGTCCCCCCGGAGCGGCACCACCGGCGAGCGCATGCCCCACACCCGCAGCGCCGCGAAGACCGGCTCCAACTCGGCGCCCCACTCGGTCAGTTCGTACACCTTGGCGGAAGCCGGCGGCGGCAGGACGCGCCGCCGCAGCACGCCCACGGCCTCCAGATCGCGCAGCCGCTGGGCCAGCACGCTCGGGCCCAGGCCCGGCAGGGCCGCCTGGATGTCGGCGTATCGCCGCGGCCCGAGCCGCAGTTCGCGCACCACGAGCAGGGCCCAGCGCTCGCCGATCAGGTCGAGCGCGTGCGCGATCGGGCACGCCTGGCCGTAGGTGCGTCGACCGTCGTGCGCGCCGATGGGAGCTGCTGCCGGCATCCCCGCCTCCTTCGAGAGTGTCACCACGAGAGCATCTCGCTACGAATATCGTAGCGCAAGCTTCGAAAGTCGTAGTACGGTTCTCGCATCGCCCCACCCACTCCACCGGAGGCATCCATGTGCGCCGCCCACCCCGCCTCGTCCGAGCGCCTCGTCCACGCCGACGGCGCCGACCTCGCCGCGCAGGCCTTCGGCGACCCCGCGGCGCCCGCGATCCTGCTCATCGGCGGCGCGGAGGCGTCCCGGGACTGGTGGGACGACGACTTCGTCGCCCGGCTCGCCGAATCCGGCCGATACGTCATCCGCTACGACACCCGCGACACGGGGCAGTCGACCACCTTCCCGCTCGGCGCGCCGACGTACACGCAGGAAGACCTGTCGACCGACGCCCTGGCCGTACTGGACGCGTACCACCTGTCCGCCGCGCACATCGTCGGCATCTCCATGGGCGGCGGACTCGCCCAGCGCCTGGTCCTCCGGGCCCCCGAACGGGTCCTGACGCTCACCCTGCTCTCCACCAGCCCGGGCGGCCCCGGCGACTCCGAGGGCCCGGAACTGCCGCCGATGAGCGAGTCCCTGCGCAAGGTGTTCGCCGAGCCCGCGCCCGCCCCCGACTGGGCGGACCGCGACGCCGTCATCGCGTACTTCCTGGCCGCCGAACACGCCTTCGCCGGGACCATCCCCGTCGACGAGGAACGCGTGCGGCTGACCGCCGGCCGCGCGTTCGACCGCAGCCCGGTCCCCGCCGCCGCGGCCAACCACTGGACGATCGACGGCGGCGAGCCGATCCGCGCCCGCCTCGGCGAGATCACCGCGCCCACCCTCGTCCTGCACGGCACCGCCGATCCGCTCTTCCCGTACGGCCACGCCGAGGCCCTCGCCCGCGAGATCCCCGGCACCACGCTGATCCCGGTACCGGGCATGGGCCACCAAATGCCGCCCGAGGCGACGTGGGACATCATCGTCGCGGCGATCGTTGGACAGACCGCGACCTCCTGATCGGCGGTGGACGGCGGGCCCGTGCCGCGGTGCCCGCCGCGAACGGCGGAACCCCACGCGCGTGCGCTTCACGTCGGAGACGACCTCGGCCGGCGTCTCGGAACGGGCCTTCGTCCTCGGCGACGTGCCGGGTGTGTCGTGGACGCCCGCCGAGGCCGCCGACGCCCCCGGGCACGGCGGGCGGTCCAGGACGCGTCGGGACGAGGAGTTCGCGGCCGGTGTGCGCGAGCGGATCGCGGCCGGACGCCCGCGGGGTTCCGAACCGAATATGGCGTCGAGTCGGCCGCCCGAGCGGTACCCGAGTGGCGCGCCGTCCTGGACGCCCTCCGGGACTCGGAGCACGTCGGCGCGGCCGGCCCGGTCGGATACCGGGGCCTGTCCATGGGCAGCGCGATCGGCGTCCCGCTCGTCGCCGCCGAACCACGGATCGGTGCGGCGGTGTTCGGCCTCGCCGGGCACGGGAGCCTGATGCAGGCGGCGACGCGGATCACCGTCCCGATCGAATTCCTCGTCCGGTGGGACGACGAGTCGATCCCGCGCGACCGGGCGTCGGCCCTCCTCGACGCGTTCGGCACGAAGGACAAGACCCCGCCCGCCGACACCGGCGGCCACGCGGACGTGCCCGCCTTCGAGTCGGAACGCTCCGGACGCTTCCTCGCCCGCCACCTCGGCGGTGCCTCGGCCGACCCCGACCCCGCTTCCCCTCCGCGTCGGCGCCCCGGCGCCCGACCACCACCGAGGCGCCGCTCGTCCGCGGCTACGCGGTCAACTGCACCGGGAGTTGGCCGGCTCCGTCGAAGGTGGGGAAGACGGAGACGTGTCCGTGATGCACGTCCGGGGTGCCGAGGCTGGTCAACTCCCAGGGCGCGTCGACGACGCCCGGGCCGCACGGCAGGAAACCGGCGCCGGAGGGCATCGCGGTCGGCATGATCTGGAGCGAGGAGAACCCGACCTGTACCGTGCCGCCGACGGTACAGGTGTAGGTGCCGCCGATGGTCAGCGTGCCGTTGTTCGGCGGGAACGAACTCGGCCGGGCCTCGGCCCAGAGCACCACGAGCGACTTGGTGTTCGCCACGGCGGCGGCGTTCGGCGCGGCGGCGGCCGTGGGCGCGGCCAGGCCCACGACCGCGACGGCACACGCGGCGGCGGCGAAGAGCCGACGGTCGAGCCGTGCGTCCCGAGGCTTCGACGTGCGAGGCCCCGATAACGAGGATGCGGACACTGCGGACTCCTTCACAGGTGCCGGACGTTCGTTCCGACACCGGATGGTCGGGACGACGATCGGGGCAACCGGTGCCCCGCGCCCAGGAGACCACGCCCCCGGGCACCGGAGCCAGACCGCCCCGAAGGTCGTTCAGGCCGTGCCGGCGGCGGAGTCGGGGGTGACGAGGGGCACGATCATCTCGATCAGTGCGGTGACGTCGGCCTCGACCATCGGTTCGCCGGTCATGCCCATGCGGTGGAGCAGGGTCCCGACGACGACGTCGATGAAGAACAGGACCCGGTTCTCCGGTTCGCCGAGCGCGTTCTGAAAGGCGATGCGGTACGGGTCCTGGAACCGCGCGGACAGGATCTCGCGCAGGGCGGGGTCGCTGACCGCGTCGCTGAACACGCCGGCGAACGCGTCGCCCACCCCCGGCTCGCCGATCTTCGCCGCGATCCAGCGGATGGCCGAGGTCATCGCCTCGGCGCGATCGGCGCCCTCCAGCGGCGCCGGACCGAACGCGTCCAGCAGGCAGTCCACGATCAGCGCGCCCTTCGACGGCCAGCGTCGATAGACGGTCGACTTCGCGACACCCGCCGCGACGGCGATGCGCTCGACGGTGGCGCGCGCGTAACCGAGCTCTCGGACGGTGCTCAGCGTGGCGGCGAAGACCACGTCGTTGACGCCCGCGCGCGGACGACCGGGCGGCCTGGCGGCGGCAGTCGATGTCATGGCCACAGGATAGCCCTTTGCGCTACCGTGGGTATCGATACCTCAGGTAGCGATACCTCGGGTATCGAAACCTGGGCAGGTCGAGCACACCCCGTGGCGCGAGGAGAGACAATGAGCGAGATCACCGCCGTCGAGCGACCGGCGGAGCCGAACTGGTCGGCGTTGACGGCCGAGGAACTGGTCGCCTATCGCGAGGCGGAGAACCGCTTCCGGGCGTCCGACGCCGCGCGGGCGATCACCGGAGAGCCGGAGGCCGGCGTCACGATCGAGTGGCGGACCCTGGCGCTGCCCGGCCGCGATCTGCCGGTGCGGGTATACCGGCCGGCGCCGCCCGAGCACGACGGGCGGCGCGGGCAGGACGCCGGGAGCGGGCTGCCGCTCGTGCTCCACGTGCACGGCGGCGGCTTCGTCGGCACGGCGGTACAGAGCGACTGGGTCAACAGCGGGCTCGCCGGCCGGCTGCCCGCGGTCGTCGTCTCGGTCGAGCACCGCCTCGTGGACGCGGCGAATCCGTTGGCCGCGGCCGTCGACGACGGCTGGGACGTGTACCGCCACATCGTGCGGCACGCCGCGCGGTGGGGCGTGGACCCGGCCCGGACCGCGGTGCTGGGCGAGAGCTGCGGCGGGTTGATCTGCGCGCTGGTCGCCATCCGCGCCGCCGAGGCCGGGCCGCCGCTGCGGGCGCAGGTGCTGGTCAACCCCGCCGTCGACGTCACGGACACGATGTTCGACCACGACTCGATACGGGAGTACGCGCAGACCCCGACCCTCGCCCTGCCGGTGCTGCGCCTGTTCCGGCGGCTCGGGGTGCCGGCGGGCACGGACCCGCGCCCGCTCTCGCCGCTGCACGCCGACACCCCGGGCGGCCTGGCCCCGGCGCTCGTGGTGGTGCCGACCCGGGACCCGCTGGCCGATCACGGCCGTCGCTACGCCGAACGACTGCACACGACCGGGACGCCCACCCGGCTGACCGAATACCCGGAAGCGGGGCACGCGTTCCTCAGCCTGCCGGGCCTGGTGCCGCAGGCCGAGTCCGCGCGGGCGGAGATCCTCGGCTTCCTCGGCGCCTCGCTCAGCGCGTGACGTCGCCCGCCGGGCCGTCGCCGTCGCCGTCGAACGCGGCGGCCACGGCCAGGCTGTCCTCGTACACGTGATGACGGGTGACCAGGCCGTCCTCGACGGTCAGGTGCAGGGCGAAGCGGGCCGTGTAGGCCCGCCCGGTGCCGCGCGCCGTCTGCCGGATCTCGCCGAGCACGACGGCGTGCGCGCCGTCGACCAGGATCCGCTCGACCGTGGTGTCCACCGCTTCCGGCACGTGGTGCTCGGCGATCAGCCGGTAGTGTTCGGCGGCCTCGGCACCCGTCGTGCGCCGCCGGATCCACGGCGTTGCCGCCCTCCCGTGCTCGGCGAGCGGCCAGTCCAGCTTCCAGTCGACGGATTCGGCGTACAGGTCGGCGATCGCCGCGACGTCGCCGGCCCCGATCCGGCGCAGGAGTTCGCCCACCACGTCGCGGGTGGGGTCAGAGGTCGTGTCCGCGTTCATCCGAATCGCCCTTCCGTTCGCGTGCGACCGGGCGCCCCGGTCGTCCCCGCTCGACGAACGTACGCACGGCCCGGGCGGGGCGAATCCGTCACGCATAGGTAACCGCCGCCGGGCGCCCTACGGGAGCGACGCGGCGAGCGCCCCGTGCAGGCGCTCGTAGGTCGGCGCCAGTCGGCGGAACCCGGCCGCCAGGGTCCGGTCGTCGCCGATCACCAGGGGGTATTGCAGGCCGCCGAGGATCCGGGCCTGGTCGGTCACGACCGAGGCGGCCTCGGTCCGGCCGATCCCGGCCAGGCAGGTCGCGGCGTCGACGAGCCGGCGTACGCCGACGCGGATCGCGAACACCTCGAGGAGGGCCCGGACCTCGGCCGCGAGTCCGCCGTCCACCTGGGCGGCGAGG
This sequence comes from Embleya hyalina, assembly GCF_003967355.1. Classification (GTDB taxonomy): domain Bacteria; phylum Actinomycetota; class Actinomycetes; order Streptomycetales; family Streptomycetaceae; genus Embleya; species Embleya hyalina. The sequence goes on from NZ_BIFH01000018.1 coordinate 102,348, forward strand.
CGTTCCAGCGCGGCGCCGCCGGCGAGGGATCCCGCCGGCATCGGCAGGTCCGCGCGCCCGCCCGACCAGCCGACGGCCGCGGCCAGCGAGCGGCGCAACGCCTCTGCGGGGGCGACCTGTTCGCGCCGCACGAAGTCGGTCCGCATGACGAACGGTTCGTCGGTGTAGGCGACCCTCTCCGCTGCCCACGAGGCCGCGAACCGGTCGGTCGGGAGGGTGGCGTACGGATGTCCGTGCGGGTCGTGCAACAGCACGGTGTCGTCGGTGACTTCGAGCACCACCACGTAGTGGTCGGCGACGTCGGGATGACCGCCGACGTCGTCCCCGATGCCCGGGGAGGCGACCCCCGGGCCCTGGACCGGGGTCCCCCGGGTCTCGGGTTGGTAGTGCAGCAGACCCATGTCCACCGGGCCGACCAGGACGGGTTCGCGGGCGCAGGCGGTCCGTAGCCGGGCGACGGCCTCCGCCGGCGTACCGCCCGCGGTGCGGGTGTGGGACCAGCCGAGAAGCGTGATCGCGTCGTCGAGGCCCCGGTCGGGATCCCACGCGTACGGATCGAACAACGGCACGACGCCGCCGATCAGTTGGCAGCCGAAGGGCGAGCCGGTCAGGGTCTCGACGACGGCGAGCGACGGGGCCTCGGCGCCGAGCACCATCGCGAGCGAGGACGAGTAGCAGTAGGGGCCGGAGCCCACGTAGGCGAACATGCGGACAGTCGACCGCCTGACACGGTGAGAGGGTCAACCCGGTGTGAGACGCACCGTCCGGGTGACCCGCGCGGCGCCGCCCAGGTGGACCGACGCGCCCGAGGTGCCGGCGCTGATCGTGGCGGGGCTGCCCAGCGAGTCGCCCATCTCCACGGCGATGTCGGTGAATCCCCGATCGGCCAGGTGCGCGGCGAGGCACGCGGTGCTGTTGGCGTTCGCGATGTCCTCCGGCACGCCGATCGACGGGGCGAACACGCGGGCCGCCATCCGGCCGGTGGGCGTCGGTACGGAGTAGACGCAGCAGCCCAGGAAGCCGAGCCGATCACACGCGGTACGGAGTCGTTCCGGATCCGGATCGAGGGCGGCGAGGGCGGACCGGGTGGCGACGGGGACCAGCAACCGCGACCGCCCCGGCGAGCCGACCCGGATGTCGGCGGCGGTCGCGTCGGGGGCGATGCCGAGCGCGGGCAGGACGAGGTCGCACTCGCCCGCCGTGGCCGCGCGCAGCCCGACGCGGCCGGCGTCGAACGTGGCGTCGACGTGCGTCGCCCGCCGCGTGGCCCGACCCGTGAAGACGCGTCCCGCCGTATGGAGCGTGGCCCGATACCCGTCGCCCTCGGCCCGCTCGGCGAGGAAGGCCAGCGCGGCGACCGTGCCGTGGCCGCACGCGGGCAGTTCCCCCTCGGTGGTGAAGAAGCGCAGGGAGACCGCCGGCTCGTCGCCTCGGCCCCCACACACCGAGACGAACACGGCGTGCGACGTGCCCGACAGGGTCGGTATCCGCCGCCGCTCGGCGTCGCTCAGCGGCGCGTCGTCGAGCACGGCGGTGGGACTGCCGCCGTGGCCTCGACCGCCCGCGCCTCCGCCGCGCAGACACGCGTGCACGATCGCGACGGGCAACCCACGCCCACTCCCGCGCATCAGCCGCGGGCGAGTCGGTCGACGACGGTCACGCGAAGCACCGTACCCACCTCCCGGGCCCGGCCGACTCGCGCCCCCCGCCCCGCGATCGCGCGTCCCCGCCCACCGCTCGTCACCGCCCCTGGGATCAGGCCGAACGGGTCGTGGCGGGCGGTCGTACGGGGTGTTTGCTCAACACGGACACCCGGTTGAACGCGTTCATCGTGATCGCCACCCAGATCACCGCCGAGATCTCGGCATCGGACAACACCGCCCGAGCCGCCTCGTACGCCGTGTGCTGCGCACCCGCGTCGGCGGGATGCGTGGTGGCCTCGGCCAGCGCCAGTGCCGCCCGCTCCCGGGCGTCGAACAGGACGGTGTCGCGCCAGGCGGGCAGTACGGCGATCCGCTGCGGCGTCTCGCCCGCGCGCAGCGCGGTCCGGGTGTGCAGGTCGAGGCAGAACGCGCAGGTATTGAGCTGGGACACCCGGATGTTCAGCAATTCGACGAGCGGTCGTTCCAGACCGGCCTCGGCGGCGACGTCGTGCACGGCCTCGGCGGTCGCGAGCAACGCCTTGTACGCGGCGGGGCTCTGCTTGTCGATGTAGACACGTCGGTCCTGGGCCGGCACTACCGCTTCGGTCATCTGCACTCCTCGATCGCGCGATCCCTCGTCGCACGTCCTATCATCAACATCGTGATTGTTGAAAGTGGAACTTTCGCAATCCGGCTCAACCAGCCCCCCACGAAGGATTCGCGATGTCGGAGCAGGCCGTTGTACCCACCGTCCACAACGTTGCCGACCGGCACCGCTACGAGATTCGCGTCGACGACGCGTTCGCCGGTCTCACCGCGTATCACGATCGCGGTGAGCAGCGCGTGTTCTACCACACCAGGATCGACGACGCGTTCGCCGGCCGGGGCCTGGCCTCGGTGCTGGTACGGGAGGCGCTGAACGACGTGCGGGCCGCGGGTATGCGGGTGGTCCCGGGCTGCCCCTACGTCAAGCAGTTCCTGGGCAAGCACGAGGAGTTCGCCGACCTCGTCGACCCGGTGACCCCCGAGATCCTGGAGTGGCTGCGGGAGGCCCGGGGCTGACCCGACCGATCCCCTGGTCGGCCGGCCGCCGACCCGCTCCGGGCCGTTCGCGACCGACCGCCCGGGCGGGATCGTGCGCGGCGAATCGTCCGGTGTGAACCGCTTCGCTCACCCGTGCCATCGGCAATCGCACATCCGGGGCCGGACTGCGGGTATCGTCGCCGCCGTGACCGAGGCCGACGCGGGACAACACCGCCTCGCCGTGCTCGACGCCGCCACGCTGCGGGTCGGCACCACCCTGGACATGGACACCACCTGCGCCGAACTGGCCGAGTTCGTCGTGCCGGCGATGGCGGACCTGGCGATCGTCGACGTGGTCCCACCCGACGCGCCGGAACACGCCGTGCCGCCCGGCCGGGCCCGGCTGCGTCGGGCGGCACTGGTGCACACCGCCGAACTCCGTTCGCGACTCGCCCCGCTCGTCCCGCCCGGCGCGTTCGTGCTGCACCGGACGGGGAACGTGGTCGAACGCCACCCGAGTCCGCACCCGCCGCCGGGCACGCCGCCCACCGACCCCACCGACCCCACCGACCCCACCGACCCCACCGACCCCACCGACACCCTGACCGTCCTGCACGCCGCCGGCATCCACACCACCCTCGTCGTCCCGCTGGTGGTGCACGGCCGCCGGGTCGGTGTGCTCGTCCTCGCCCGCGCCCCGGGTTCGGCGCACGACTTCACCGACGAGGCGGCCCTGCTCGTCGAGGACCTGGCCGCCCGCGCCGCGGTCGCCATCGACAAGGCGCGCCGCTACACACACGCCCAGGGCATCGCCGTCGACCTCCAGCGGGCCCTGCTCACCGAACCCGGCACCCCCCACCCCAACCTCGAACTGGCCTTCCGCTACCTGCCGTCCGGGACCACCTCGGTGGTCGGCGGGGACTGGTACGAGGTGGTGCGGTTGTCGTTCGGGCGCACCCTCCTGGTGATGGGCGACGTGATGGGACACGGCATCGAGGCCGCCGTCGACATGAGCCACTACCGCGCGACGCTGCGCCAGGTCGCCACGATGGACCTGCCCCCGCACCGCATCCTGCGCCGCCTCGACGCGCTGATAGACGCGCGGGAGTCGGCCCGGCCGGCGACCTGCCTGCTCGCCCTCGCCGACCCGGGACGGGACCGCTGGACCTTCGCCAGCGCCGGCCACCTGCCGCCGGCCCTGATGGCCGCCGGCCGTCCCGTCGAACTCCTGGAAATCCCCACCGGACCACCGCTGGGCACCGGTGTCGGCGGCTACGAACCGCTCACCCGCCGGCTCCTGCCCGACGAGACGCTGCTGCTGTACACCGACGGCCTGGTCGAGCGCCGGGGCCAGGACATCGACGATTCGCTGGCCCGGCTCGCGGCCCTTCGCCCGCCCGCCGGGGGCGCGCTCGACGACCTGCTCGACGGGGTGCTCCTCGGTCTCGCCCCGCAGACGGGAGAGGACGACATCGCGCTGCTCGCGGCGCGCGTGCGTCCCCGGTGAGCGGCCCGGTCAGGCCCGTTCGTCCCGGTCCGGCGCGGGCTCGTCCGGTGGGGTGAAGCCGGACGCGGCCTTGATGATGCGTCGGGTCATCGGGTCGGACCAGGCCTTGGGGGAGAGCACTTCGATCCAGATCGCCCGGGCGGTCTTTCGGCCCACGTTCTCCCAGGAGATCAGGGTGCGGGACGGGAAGGCGACCGAGTCGCCCTCGGCGACGTCTATCGGTTCGGCGACCCGCGCGTGGTCGCCGAGTCCGCCGCCGACCCGGACGCGGAGCGATCCGGACATCAGGAACGCGAAGGACTCGCCCGGCCGGGAGTAGGGTCCGCCGCTGGATCCGCGCGGCGGAATGGTCAGCAGCGCCGGTTCCAGGTCGTGGCCGGGCAGGAGCAGTTCCTCCCACTGCACGCCACCCTCCAGGACGACGCTCGCCCGCTGGTCGGCGCGGACCACGCTGGCGTTGGTCCGGGTGAAGGACGCGAGGCTGCTCATCGGGACGCCGAGCGCGTCGGTGATCCGGGCGATCAGCTGGGTCGAGGCGCGTTCCACGCTGCGCTCGATCGAGGACAGGTGGGACACGGACGTGCCGGTCAGCGCGGCGAGTTCCTTCAGGGACAGGCCGCTCGCCAGCCGGGCGCGGCGCAGCCGACCGCCGTCGGCCGGTGCGTCGGCGGCCGGTTGGTCGGCGGCCGGGGGAGCGGCGTCGGCGGGGTCCGGTTCGCCGAGTGAGGTGCGGATCGCGGCGGGATTCCAGCCGTGTCTGCGGCGCAGGTCGGCGATCTGGCGGGCCCGGCCGACGTGCTCGGGACCGTAGCGGCGTTGCCCGCCCGGCGTCCGGTCCGGTACGAGCAGGTCCTGCTTCTCCCACGCGCGCAGGGTCTGGGGACTGACCCCGACCTCGGCCGCGACATCGCCGATCGTTCGCCAACTCATGACCCGGAGTCTAGGGCGGTTCGCGATCTCCGCTCTCGACAAACTTACATCGTTACTGTAACTATGGCGCCCCAAGCGGAGAAGGGAGCCTCGATGTCGTCCCTGGAACGAATCGTCTTCGGCACGACGGCGGACACGAACGCGGATGCGGACGCGACCACGCACTCGACGTCCGCCCTGCTCAGGCAGGGTGGCCGGCCCGGTTCCCCCACGGTGCTCCTCGTCCACCCGGCCAACCTCCGGGCGCGGTGCTGGCGCACCGTGCTCGCGGCGCTGCCGGCCGACTGGCGGTGCGTGGCCGTCGACCTGTCCGGGCACGGCGCGTCGCCCCGTCGCGCCGGCTACGGCCCGGCCCGGTGGGTGTCGGAGTGCGTGGCCCTCCTGGACGCGCTGGACGTGGCGCGGGTGCACGTGGTCGGCGCGTCCGTCGGCGCCGCCGTGGCGGTCGAACTCGCGGCGGCGCACCCGGACCGGGTCGCGAGCGTGACCACGGTCGGCGGAGCCTTCCGCGCCGCCGAACCGGCGGATACGCGGGAGTTCCTGGCGGCCATCGCCGAGGTCGGGGTACGGCAGGCCGTGTTGGACGTGCTCGCCGACGAACCGGGCCTGGACGAAGCCCTGTTCGCCGCCGTCGCGGCCGACATCAGCGTCAACCCCGACGACACGGCGGCGGCGATCTGGACGGCCGCCGCGGCGGCGGCCGGGCTGGACGCGGCGCCCCGCGTGCGCTGCCCGACCCTCGCCATCGTCGGGGACGGCGACCGGGGTTGCCCCGTCGCGGACTCCCGCGCCTTCGCGGACCTGACCGGCGGCCGGCTCGCCGTCCTGGTCGGACACGGACACCTGCCCATGTACACCGCACCCGCCCGGGTCGCGGCGTACATCGCCTCCCTCGTCGACGGCACCCGGCCGCACCAACCCCGCCGCGACCCGGAGCGCGCCGTCAACCCCTAGATCCGATCACCCGAAAGGAAAGCCGAGCATGACCGACACCCCGTACACGGAACGCACCGCGCCCGAGGCGGACATCGCCGAGATCCTGCGCCTGCACCGGCAGTGGTGGGAGTCCAACATCGGCTGGGACATCGACCGCATGGTCGAGGTGTTCCCGTCGCCCGGCGACGAGTATCTGATGTTCAACTTCAACGGGCACCCGTACTTCGACATGACCGAGAAGGTCGCGTTGTGGAAGTGGTACCGCGAACTCATCGCGCAGACCGGCGGTTTGCAGACCCGGATCATGCGCCTGGAGGTCCGCGGCGACACCGCCTGGCTGGCCTGCGAGTTCACCATCGACGCGGAGATGCTGGACGGCGGCGAGTGGACGGTCGACTCGGTCGACGCGACGCTCGGCCGGGCCACCGAGATCTACCACCGCGACAGTGGCACCGGCGCACCCGAATGGCGCATGTGGCACACCCACATCACCGCACTGCCCGACCCGGACGAGAAGCGGCCCGGGTTCGACGACTCCACCAACAGCCGCGGCCTGGGGTGGACACCCTGGAACCCGCTCCCGAAGGGCGTCTGAGCAGATGACCACCACCGGACGCGCCCCACGAATCGCCCTCGTGCTGGGCAGTTCGCAACGACCGGCCGAGATCGTCGCTGCGGCCGGCGCCGCCGAGCGCGGCGGCTTCGACGAACTGTGGGTCGGCGAGGACTACTTCTACACCGGCGCGATCGCCGCCGCCGGTGCCGTGCTGGCCGCGACCGAACTCCCGGTCGGCATCGGCATCGTGCCCACCACCTCGCGCCATCCCGCGTTGCTGGCCATGGAGTTGGCCACGCTCGCCGGTCTGTACCCGGGCCGGCTCAGTGCCGGGGTCGGCGCCGGGGTCCCGGACTGGCTGGACCAGATGGCGATCCGGACCAGGACGCCGCTGGCCTCGGTCCGCGATGTCATCGCCGGGCTGCGCACCCTCCTCGCCGGGGAGACGCTGACCGTCGAGGCGTCGTCGTATCAGGCCCGCGAGGTGCGACTGGCGCATCCGCCGGCGGTGGTGCCGTCCATCCTGGCCGGTGTCGGCGGCCCCAAGGCGCTGGCCATGTCGGGCGGTTCGGCCGACGGGACCGTGCTCTCGGTGCTGGCCGGCACGCGCTACGTGCGCTGGGCGGCCGAGCGGGTGGCCGCCGGCGGCGCCGGGACCGGGCACGACCTGGTCGCGTACGCGCTGTGCTCGGTCGACCCGGACGCCGCCGTCGCCCGCGAGCGACTGCGCGAGCTGTTCGGGCTGTACCTCCTCGCCGGACCGCGCAACCCGATGACCGAGGCGCACGGGATCGCCGACGAGGCCGAGGCACTGGCCGCGCTGGACTTCGAGGACGCGGTACGGGCCATCCCGGACTCCTGGATCGAGGAACTGGCGGTGGTCGGCACCCCCGCCGACTGCGCCAAGCGGATCACGCTCCTCGCCGAGGCCGGGGCGGACTGCGTCGCGCTCTGCCTCGACCCCGACCGGGACGTCGAGGCACAGGTCGACCAACTCGCGCGCGAACTGCTTCCGCTGCTTCCGGGACGCGCCGGCGGCTGAGACGTCGGGCGGCCGGGCCCGGCGCTCCGGGCCGGCCGCCCCACAACGGCACACGACACGGCACACGACAGCGATCGGAGATTCCGATGACCTATTCGATGGTGAGCTTCAATCCCGACGACGGCTCCCTGGGGTTCGCCTCGCAGTCGCACTTCTTCGCCGTGGGCTCCGTCGTGGGCGACGCCGAGGCCGGCGTCGGCGTGGTGGTCAGCCAGGCGTTCGCCAACACCGACTGGCCGCACCAGGGCCTGGCGCTGCTGCGGGCGGGCGCGACGCCCGACGACGTACTCGACACGCTCACGTCGGCGGACCCGCAGGCCGAGTATCGCCAGGCGATCGTGATGGACGCCACCGGCCACCACGCCTGCTTCGGCGGCACCGGCTGCGCGCCGCACACCGGCGTCGCGCGCGGCGACGGCATGGCCGCGATGGGCAACATGCTCGCCTCGGACACCGTGTGCGCGGCCATGCTCGCCACCCACCGCGCCTCCACCTCGACGCACGCCGACCGGCTCGTCGCGGCGCTGCTCGCGGGCGAACGGGCCGGGGGAGACGCGCGGGGATCGCAGTCGGCGGTGCTCAAGGTGGTCGGCCCGGTCCGGGACGAGCGGCCCTGGCGGCACGTGCTCGCGGACATCCGGGTCGACGACCACGCCGACCCGGTGGCGGAGTTGCGCCGGCTGCTGCCCATCCACGAGGGCTTCCGGGCGATCGGGGCGGCCCTGTTCGCCCCGCCCCTGGTCATCGGCGACGCCTCGGGGATCGTCGCGGACCGGGCCCGGGAGACCGTCGCCTCGCTCGCGTCCGCCGCGATCGGCCTCGGCGCCAACCGTGAGGCGGACCTGTGGCGGGCGGTGGTGCTGCTGCGCAGCGGCCGGGTCGACGCGGGGCGTGCGCTGATCGACGAACTGAGCGCCGGACGGCCGCAGTTGGCCGAGTTCGCGCGTGGCCTGGCGCAGGTCGGGATCCTGCCGCGGAGCGAGGTGGCGCGCTGATGACCACTGCCTCGCCGCACACACCCGAGTCCGCCGTCGACGCCTTCGTCCGGGTGGATCGGGTCGCCCGCACCGCGGCCGACCTGGTACGCGTCGACACCCGCAACCCGCCCGGCCGGGAGTCCGCGGCCGTACCCGTGCTGCTCGACCTGCTGGGCGCGATCGGCTGCGACACCGAGGTGTTCACGTCCGGCGGCGGCCGGCCGTCGGTGCTCGCCCGGTACGGCACCGGCGCGCCCGGGCGGCCGACCCTGCTGATCAACGGCCACGTGGACGTGGTGCCCGTGGTCGAGGCGGACTGGACCACGCCGCCGTTCGACGCGGTCGTCCGCGGCGGGCGGCTGATCGGACGCGGCGCGGCGGACATGAAGGGCGGGATCGCCGCCGCCGTCGAGGGGCTGCGCGCCTGCCTCGACGCCGGCCTCGCACCGGACGCCGACATCGTCTTCCACCTCGTCGCCGACGAGGAGACCGGCGGCGCTCACGGTACGGCGGCACTCGTCGACGCCGGCCTGGTCCGGGCCGACGCGTGCATCGTCCCCGAGCCGACCGGGCTGCGGGTCGCGGTGGCCGAACGCGGCTCCTGGCAGGCCCGGATCGAGGTCTTCGGCACGGCGGGACACGGCGGCGAACCGGCGCTCGGCCGCTCCGCGGTTGCCGACGCGGCGCGGATCACCACCGCCCTGCACCTGGCCCGCTTCCACGACCGGCCGCACCCGCTGCTCGGCAGCCCGACGTGCAACGTGGCGATGGTGCGCGGCGGCGTCGCGGCCAACGTGATCGCCCCCGCCTGCGAGCTGACCATCGACCGGCGCACGCTGCCCGGGGAGAGCGCCGACGACGTGTACGCCTCGATCGTGCGCGTCATCGAAGCGAGCTGCCCCGACGTCGACCATCGTGTACTGCCGACGTTCTTCTGCGAGGCGTCCGAGCTGCCCCTGCCGCACCCCTTCGCGGACTTCGTCGACACGTGCCGACCCCGCCCGAGCACCCGAACCCGCTCGCGCGTCGCGCCGGACGAGGGCTTCATCGGCCTCTCGCTCGGCTCCGACGCCCGCTTCCTGCGCAATCGCCTCGGCATCCCCACCGTCGTCTACGGCCCCGGCTCGATCGAGCAGGCCCACGGCGCCGACGAGTGGGTCGGGATCGGCGACCTCACCCTCGCCGCGCGCACCTTCGCCCGCGCCATCGCGGGATTCGCCGACTTCGTGGCACAGGCCGACAACGGCCGCGTCTCCCCGAGCAGACAAACCGGCAGACAACTGTAGATTCTGCCCCACGTGAAGGAGGGCACATGGCTGACCACACAGGCGCGACGAGGAGCCCGCAGCCGGCACCCGGCGAGAACTCGCGCAGCGGCCCGGTCCTGGAAACACGTTCGATCGACTACATCCCGCAGTCCGAGCGACACGGCCGCGCCTGGCACCAGGCACCGTTCTGGTTCACCGGACAGTTCGTGCCGACCACCATGGTCGTCGGGTTCGCCGGACCGGTCATGGGACTGTCCGTCGGCTGGTCGATCACGGCCACCGTCCTGGGCATCCTGTTCGGCACCTGCTTCATGGCGTTCCACGCCAACCAGGGGCCCACCATGGGCCTGCCCCAGATGATCCAGTCGCGCGCCCAGTTCGGCACCCGCGGCGCGCTCGTGCCGATGCTCGCCGTCATCTGCGTCTACATCGGCTTCAGCGCGTTCGGCGTACTGCTGGCCTCCCAGGTGCTCGAAACGGTGCTGCCCGGCTCGGCCACGCTGTGGGCGGTGGTGATCGTGCTGCTCGCGGCCGTGCTCGCGATCGTCGGCTACGACCTGCTGCACACCGTGCTGCGCCTGCTGCCGTACCTGGTCGTGCCCGTCTTCGGGATCCTCACCGTCCTCGCCCTGACGCACCTGAGCCCGCATCACGACCCGCACACCGCCTCCTTCACCTGGGCCGCCGCGCTCGCCCAGTTCGTCGCCGCCGCCGGCTACCAACTCGGCTACGCCGTCTACGTCTCCGACTACTCCAGATACCTGCCCGCGGACACCTCCGCGCGCGGGGTGATCGGCTGGACCTACGCCGGGGCCGCCCTGTCGGCGATCTGGCTGATGGTGCTCGGAAACTTCATCGCCGGTTCCGTTCCGGTCCCCGACGCGCTGGTCAATCTCCAGGACATCGGCGACACGCTCTTCTCCGGATTCGGCAAGACCGCCGTGGTCGCGGTCCTGGTCCCCAGCGCGATCGCCATCATGGGCGTCAACCTCTACGGCGCGATGCTCTCGGGCCTGAGCATCGTGCACGCCTTCCGGCCGATCGCGCTGACCGCCCGCACCCGTATCGTCGGCGTCGCCGTCGGCGCCGCGGTCGTCTTCGCCGTGGCCGAGGGCCTGCCGGGGAAGTACCTGGACAGCTTCAACGACTTCATCACCCTCATCCTCTACGTCCTGGCCCCCTGGACCGCGGTCAACCTCATCGACTACTACTTCGTACGCCGGGGCCACTACGCCATCACCGAGATCTTCAGCCCCGACAGCATCTACGGCCGCTGGGGCCGCGCGGGCCTGCTCTCCTACGCGCTCGGCGTGGCCGCGCTGATCCCGTTCATGACCACCGGTTTCTACACCGGGCCCATGGTCGACGCGCTCGACGGCGCCGACATCGCGTTCGTCGTCGGCCTGGTGGTCTCCGGCACCGCCTACTTCCTGGCCACCCGGGGCTTCGATCCGGCGCGGGAGCAGGAGGCGATCCGGGACAGCCGGAACCGGCTCGACGGTCCGAGCGCCGTCGTGCGCTCGGCGCCACGCGCCACGGGACGGCCGCGCTCCGCCGGGTGATCCGGGCGTCGGCGACCGCGCGGCGCGGATCGGCGTCAGCGGCCGGTGCGCAGCCAGGTGGAGAGGGCGGACAAGGCGGCCTCCGCGTGGTCGCGGCCGACGCCGACGCGAAAACGGTCGGTGGGGGTCGGGGTGAGGTCGGAGCGGTAGATGCTCGCGGGGAGCAGGAGCACGCCCGCCTCCTCCACCAGGCGGGTACAGAACGCCTCGACCCCCTCGGCGCCGAGGTAGCGGGGGTAGGCGACGCATCCCCCGTCGGGGGCCCGCCACTCGAAGTCGTCGGGGTACTCGGCGAAGAACGCGTCGAACACCGTCAGGTTGGCGGTGATCAGGGCGCGGTTGCGGGCCAGGATCGTCTCGCGGGCCTTCAGGGCGATCCTGGCCAACACCTCGCTCGGCGCGGAGTTGCAGATCGTGGTGTAGTGCTTGGCCCGCTCCAGGCGCGAGCGCAGGGCCCGGTCGCGGCAGGCGATCCAGCCGATGCGCAGGCCGGGCAGGCCGAGGGACTTCGAGGTCACGTTCAGCGACAGGGCGTGCGGCGACAGGTCGGCGGCCTGGGGCAGGGTGCGGGCCGGGTCGCGTTCGAGGCCGCGATACACCTCGTCGCTGAACAGATGGATCCCACGCTCGTCGCACAGCCGGACCAGGGCGGCGAATTCGGCGCGGTCGACGACCTTGCCCGTGGGGTTGTGCGGGAAGTTCACCGAGACGACCCGGGTGTTCGGGCGGATCGCGGCGAGCACCGCGTCGAGGTCCAGGGCCCAGTCCCGCGCCGGGTCGAGCGCCACGCCGGTGACCTCGCACAGGGCCAGCGGAACGGTCTCGGCGGACTGATAGTTCGGGGTCGTCACGACCGCGTGGTCGCCGGCGTCGAGAAGCACGTTCATCGCCACGTACAGGGCCTCCTCGGCGCCCGCGAAGCAGATGACGTCGTCCGGCTCGATGTGCTCGTAGGTGTCGGCGATCGCCGCGCGCAGGCCCGGGTCGCCGAAGGTCTCGGTGTAGCCCAGGGACAGGTGTTCGAAGGCGTCCCGGTCGGTGTCGTCCGCCAGTTCGAGCAGCGCGCCCAGCGTCATGGTCCGCGCGTCGGACGCGGTCAGGTGGTGGCGGGCGGTGAACTCCCAGCGGGAGAAGTACGTTTCCAGGCGGAAATCGGGCAGCCGGGTCATGGTCGTCAGCTTCTCTCACTCGTCGCTCGTACATCGGCCAGCAGGTCGTACACGGTGGACCTGGATACCCGCAGGGCCTCGGCGACGACCGGGACGACGCGACGCACCGCGAACACGCCGGCCTCGTCCAGGCGGGCCACGACGGTCAGCCGGTCCGGGCGGGTCATGCGCTCGGCGGGGCGCCCGGTGGCGCGCACGTGGCCGCCGACCACCTCGGCGACGCGCGCCGACAGGTCCTGTTCGAACAGCGGCTCGGGGCGCCGCACGGTCGGCGCGCCGAAGGCGGACAGGACGGCGGCGGCCCGCTCCAGCGGCGTGCGGTCGAGATTGACGCACAACACCGCGGCCGGCTCCCCGTGGGCGTCGCGCAGCACCGCGCTGACCGACGACAACCGGCGGCCGTCCGCGAGCACCTTCTCGTACGGCCCGTACACGTCGCGCGCCGCCGGATCCAGCGCGGCCAACTCGCCCAGGGCCGAGGGGTCGCCCGGACCGCGCGAGGTGAACGGGTTCCACACCGCCAACACCCGGTCGGTCCCGGGATCGTGCAGCACGACCTCGGCGTACGGCCCGAGCAGCAGCGCGACGGCCCGCCCCACCGGCTCCCACATCCGCACCCGGGGATCCGCGCCCTCTTCCTTCGCCGGTACACCCATGACCGGACTGTACGTCCGGATCGGACGAAACGTCCAGTCGACGAGCCGGGCGCGCGGCGTCGGCACCGCGCGGCGGGTGGGGTGACCGGGTCCGGGCGGCGCTCGATGCGTTCGTTTCGGCGGGGCCTTCGGGCCGAGGGCGGCGAAGGGGGCTCAGAGCAGGCCGGCGCCGGGCGGGGCGGTGCCGAGGTTGGGAAGTTCGACGATCCGGTCGGGGGCGGGGGCCTGGATGTCGACGGGGTGGTCGTACTCGGACCAGGTCAGCGTCCCGCCGCCGGAGCCGCCCTTGGCCGAGGATCCGGCCACCTTGACGGGCAGGGCCGGCCCCTCGGCCGGGATGTACAGCAGGTCGGGGTTCTTCTCGCCGGGCTCGGCGAAGACGACCACGCGCCGGCCGTCGACGGTCGAGTCGGGGCGGCGTTCGGCGTCCGCCAGGGTGGGCAGGACGGTGTGCGGGTCCGCCTTTCGGCTGAGGTCCTTCATGGTGGACCGGGCCGGGTCGTCGGAGGCCACGTGGCCGTACTTGCCGTCGAGCGAGTTCAGCAGGGCGGCCCTGTCGCGCCCGAGCCGCGCCTGCCAGTAGGAGCGCGAAGCCTTGACGTAGACGTCCTCGCCGATCCGCACCGTCTCGATGGTGTAACTCGACGTCTTGCCGGTCGCCGAGTAGTTGCCGGTCCGGATGTCCAGCCGGAGGTCGGTGCGTTGGGTCGCGCCGTTCCGCCGCAACTCCACGGTGACCCGGACCGAACGCGCGCGGTCCACGGCCCTGGCGACCCGCTCGGACACCGCCTCGGTGCTCAACGTCGACAGATCGGCCGAGGCCGTGTCGGCCAGGTCCGCGGCCGCCGAACATCCCGTCACCAGGAGCATCCCCGCCGCCGCGGCCGCCGCCAGGCGTCCCGACGCAGCCGAACCCACACGCGCCATCGATGTTTCCGATCCGCTCCCGCCCCGACCCCACCGATCGTGGCTGCGGTACATGATCGCGGGCGCCCGCCGGCGGCTCGACGCGGGGGCCGCCCGGGGTCGGCCGGTGAACGGATGCGGACGCCGGCCGGGCCCGCGCGGCTGCGAACTCGCCCACGGGGAAGGGCGGGAGCCGCGCGGGCGGATCACGGGCCGCCGGCCGAGCGCTGCCGGCGACGTGCGTCGGCGCGGTTCAGATCTCGCCGACGCACGCCAGGTATTGGGTACGGGCGAACTGGTATCCGCCGACCCGGAGGTTGATCTGGTAGGCGGCGCCGCAGGAGGCGCCCTGGTCCGGGGCGGCCGGGAAGGCACTCGCCGACGTCTGGCCGGCGAGGACGAGCACCGGGGCGAGCACGGCGGCCGAGGCCGCGCAGACGGCCAGGCGGCGCCACCGCGGACCGGGCTTCGGCGTACGGGTCGATCGATTCATCGGGAGCCTTTCTGTTCCGAACGCCCGGCCGTTTTCCGCGAGTTAGCGGGGACCGGGCACGGTGACCGGGCTCGGCGCGGGGCGCCGGGATACCCGTTCGATGTGGACGACGTCAGTCTGCGGCGCGGCCCGGAACGGCGACAGGGCACGAACCGCACTGGTGGCAGGGAGTATTTCGTGCCGCGCGCAATCCTCCGCGGCCGAGCGACCGGGCCCGCGTCGGCGGATACGACGTACGGGCCGCGGAACGTGTACGGGCGTAGGACGCGGATGGCGGTCGAGTGTGCCGGGGCAGTACTCGGGTCCTCGTACCCTCGGGGGACGTGCGGACCCGGGTCGGCTTCGTAGCCTCGACCCACGCGATCGGGGAGTGCGCGCGGACTCGGCGCGATGGAACCAACTCCCTTTGGGCGCACGGTATTCGGCAGTGCGATGGGTGCGTAGCGCGAGGCACGTCGCCGGCGTTGCGCGTTCGTGCCCGCGTGCCCGCCCGCTCGCGTGGCGGCCACTTGTGTGTGTGCCGCGTCCCACCGAGATCGATCGAGAGGCGACACCGTGATCGACCATCGCCACACCCCCTCCGCCGACGGGCCCGCCGACCACGAGTTCGTGCCGCCCACCCGGCGTGCCGTGCTGCGTAGGTCGCTGGGCGTCGCGGCCGGCGCCACCGCGGCCGGCTCCGTGATCGCCCCGTCCGCGTACGCCGCCGAGCAACCACCCGCGCCCGCTGACCCGTCCGCCGCCGGTCCGGCCACGCGGCACTGGCAGGCCAGGCTCGACGCACTGGCCGCCCGTCACCAGGTGCCCGGCGCCGCGCTGGGCATCCTGTCCGGCGATCGCGTCACGAAGATCGCCACCGGCCTGGCCAACGTCGACGACCGGGTCGGGGCCACACCGGACACCGTCTGGCAGATCGGCTCCGTCACCAAGGTCTGGACCGCGACCGTGGCCATGCGCCTGGTCGACGAGGGTCTGCTCGACCTCGACGCACCCGTGACGCGCGTGATGCCCGAACTGCGCCTGTCGGACCCGGACCGCACGGCCCGCCTGACCCTGCGTCACCTGCTCACGCACACCAGCGGGATCGACGGCGACGTGCTCACCGACACCGGTCGCGGCGACGACTGCCTGGAGCGATATGCCGCTCTGCTCAGGGGTGTTCGCGGTGTGCACCCGCTCGGCCGGGCCTACTCGTACTGCAACGCCGGACTGATGCTCACGGGCCGACTCATCGAGCGGGTCACCGGTACGACCTGGGACGCAGCACTCCGCGACCGCCTCCTGAAGCCGCTGGGCCTGACCCGCACGCACACCCTGCCCGAGGACGTGCTCGCCCACCGCGCCGCCGCCGGCCACACCTGGGAACGGGATCGGCCCCCGCACGTGAACCCCGCCTGGATGCCGCGCTCCTCGGGCCCCGCCGGCATCGTCTGCTCGTCCGCCGAGGACGTGCTCACGTTCGCCCGCCTCCACCTGGACGACGGCCGCGCGACCGACGGCACGCGCATCCTGTCGACCCGTTCCGCCGAGGCGATGCGCTCGTTCCAGACCGACACCCCCGACACCGCCGACGGCGGCGAAACCAGCGGACTGGGCTGGGCCCGCTGGGACTGGAACGGCCGGACCGCCTACGGCCACGACGGCACCACCCACGCCCAGTCGTCCTTCCTGCGCATCCTGCCCGACGCCCGGATCGCCGTGGTCCTGCTCACCAACGGCGGCGACAACGCCGCGCTGTACGTGGACCTGTTCCGGGAGATCTTCACCGACCTCGCCCACGTCGCACCACGCCCGCAACACACCCCCGACGGCAGTACACCGCCACGCGACGCCGGCGGATACCTGGGCCGCTACCCGGCCACCACCATCGTCGAGGACGTGCTCGAACGCGACGGCGCCCTGTACGTGCGCCGGACGTTCGCGGGGCAACCTCCGTCGGAGTTCCGCCTCCTGCCGGCCGGCCGTGACCTGTACGTCCACCGCGTGTCCGACACGCGCGAGTGGCAGACGATCAAGTTCTTCACGCTGGACGGGATTCGGTACCTCTACCGAGGCGGCAGGGTCGTGGCGCGCGGCGCCTGACGGCCGGACGGGGACCCGATTCGGATCCCGAGCCGGATCCGGAGCGCGGATGTGCGCCGCGCCGAACTCATGTGGCGAGGAGACGCGTTCGGGACACCTGTACCCGTGTGACCCCGAGCAGGCCGGCGAGCGGCACCCTGGCGGTGGTCTGTCCGGGGTTCACCGCGAGGCCGTCGGCGCGCAGGCGTTCGAGGAGGTGTTCGGCGAGCGGGACGATCAGGTGCCGGCCTCGGCAACGATCGCTCGCGTGGCCGAAGGGGATGTAGCCCGGGTGGTCGTCCTCGTCCACCTCGTGCCAGCGCTCGGGGAGGAACACGTCGGGCTCGGGCCACAGTTCGGGATCGCGATGGGTCAGCAGCGGCAATAGCAGCACGTCGTCGCGCGGACCGATCCGGGAGTCCACGGCGGAGAACTCGGGGGACGCGACCCGCAGGATGTTCCACGACGGCGGCAACAACCGCAGCGATTCCAGCACGAGGTGCCGGTTGCTCGCGTCGGGGTGGAACGGCGAGCCGAGCCAGAGCGCGTTGGCGACCAGTGCCGCGACCCCCAGGCACACCGGCGCGGCGACCCGGCGGTACAGGCCCATGGCGTAGCGCCGGTCGCCGTGCTCGGCGGCGGCCGTGGCGGTGGCGGCCGCGAGGCGGGACACCGGCGGGTCGAGGGCGCGCTTTCCCGGCAGGACGGCACTCGTGCGAACCATGGCGCGGGTGAGTACCGGCGCCTTTTCGAGGCGGCGATCGGTGAGCATGCGAAACCGCAGCGGATCGGGCCCGAAAAGAAGATCGCGAAGATAGGCGTGTCCCGTACGCGGCCAGCTGCCGGAAAGATCGACGGAATCGGGAGCCGGTCCGCCCAATGCGGCGCGCACGTCGTGCGAGACGGCCCGCAGGACGTCGTTGGCCTCCACCCGCTCTATCGATCTTCCCTGGAGCGGCTTGAAAGTCGGCCGCTCGAATTCGTGAGCCGGCCGGCTCTCGAGGAGTTTGTTGATCAATTCCGGATCGGCGACTCCGACGGTGTCGCCGTCGATGCGAAAAAAGCCCGTGCCGCGACGCTCGCGCAGGAGTTCCGCGATCCTCGGCGCGAAAACGGTGACCCGGGCACTTCCGACCGTGTCGGAACGATTCATCGGTGCTCTCCACAGGGCGTAGAGTCTCCCGCCCGGCGGAGCCGGGACGCGGCTCCGCCGGGCGCGAGCCCGGGCGGCGATCCGACGCTCGGTCGGGTCGAGGCGGCGCTACCGCAGAGGTAACGATTATGCGGCGGGAGCGGGCACGACCCGCATCGGTCGGCGGATCAGCCGATCAGTGGATCAGCTGTACCAGATGTACCAGGTGGCGGATTTGAGGCTCTTTTCGACCCTGAACCTCTTGGAGAAAGAGTTGACGATCTTCACCACGACAACCTCCAGGTGACTGTGGACCGGCCGGATCCCCTACGCGACCCGGGCCGGTGGAGCGATATCCACCGCTAGAGAATCCGCCTTTCGATTCTCGTCGCTTCGAAAGTGAAGCCTTGATACGAAAGGTGCGTCAATGTGATGTAGATCACAGATCAAAAACACTCACACATTCCTCACACAAAACAGGTAAGCGGCTGTTTGTCGATCTTGGCCGCAGGGCCGCCGGCAGATCCGTCGGCGGTTCCGACCATGTGCGGAGATCGAGTGTGAGCGAGGGTAAACGGATTTCTTTCGGCCACGGGAAAGCGGGCCGGCGGAGCCGGACGCCGGGCCGGTCGCGACCGGCGCCGGTGGCGGCTCGCCCGCCCCGGGGTTCCGCCGAAGTGGGCCGCCGGGGCGGGTCGCCGTCGAGACGCGCGGCACCGGAGGTGTGGCCGGCACGACGGGTCGGGCGGCCGCCCGGTCGTTCGGCCGGCGCGAAGTATGCGCGAACCCGTCCGTCGGCCGAACCCCTTCCGGGCGCGCCGTCGTTCGCGCGCCCGGAAGGCCGCTACCGGAACGCCGGCAGGTTGCGCGCCACCCACTCGCCGAACGGTCGGGCCGCACGACCCAGAACGTTCGCCACGTCCGGGCCGACCTCCACCTCGGCCGGCAGCGGCCGGCCGAGGACGTCCAGGGTGCCGCCGATCGCCTCCTCCGGCATGAACCGCGCCATGCGGGCGTGGGCCTCCTCGCGCGAAAGCTCCACGAAAGCCACCGGTTCGCCCAGCGCCGCGGCGATGATCTCGGTCTGCCGGCGCGGGCTGATCGCCTCGGGCCCGGTCGGCTCGTAGGTACGGCCGGCGTGGCCGTCCTCGCGCAGTACGACCGCGGCCATGTCGGCGATGTCCGCCGGGTCGACGAGGGGCAGCGCCGAGTCGCCGAACGGGGCGAAGACCGTGCGCTTGCCGCGGACCGACTCGGCCCACGCGAACGCGTTGGAGGCGAAGGCGTTCGGACGCAGGACCGTGAAGTCGGTCCCCGACGTGCGCACCGCCGCCTCGAACGCCCGCAGGCGGGCATGCGAAGCGGCCCGGGGACGGGTGGAGTTGAGTTGGGACGAGAGCAGGACGATGCGTCCCACGCCGGCGTCCGCAGCGGCGCCGACCAGGTTCTCCGGACTCTCTCCGTGGGCGTTGAGTTCGCCCGCCAGGAGGATGAACAACGCGTCGGCGCCGTCGAGGACCGGCCGCATGCCCGCCGAGTCCCCGACGTCGGCGCGGGCGTGCCGTACGCCGTCCGGAAGGCCCGTGAGCCGCGGACGCCGCGAGACGGCCACGACGTCCTCGCCGACTGTCGCCAATTGCTCCACAAGCGCCCGGCCGATGTTGCCGGTCGCACCCGTGATCACGATCATTGCCGTCTCCCGCTTGTTAGTTAGTTGACTGACTCAGTTCGACGAGAGTGACCGTAGCACGCGTTTCGCGCACCTGTCACCGGACGGGGTCCCGGTCGTTGCGGGCCCGGGGGTGGGCCTTGCGGAGGAGTCGCCGGGCCGGGTGTCGCCGGGGCCGGATGTCGGTGGGGCCGGTCATACTCGGTCGAACCCGCGATCCGGAAGGTGGACCATGGACGGCACGCCCGCGCCCCGGCACTACGCACCTCGATGGGACGGGGACGACCGACCCGCTCCGCCCTCCGTCGGGAGCGAGCGGGAAACGCTGAGCGCGGTGCTGGACTGGCACCGGGACACGTTCGAGCTCAAGTGCGCCGGACTGTCGTCGGATCAGCTGTCCGAACGGGCCGTGCCGCCGTCGACGATGTCCCTGCACGGCCTGGTGCGGCACCTGGCCGGCGTCGAACGCTGGTGGTTCCGCATCCAGTTCGCCGGCGAGGACCTTCCGCTGCTCCACTACTCCGACGACGACCCCGACCAGGACTTCGACAGCCTGGACGGTGACACCGACGAGGCCTTCGCCGTCTGGCGAGCCGAATGCGAACACTCGCGCCGAGTCACCGCGGCCGCCCTCTCGTTGGACGAAACGGGGACACGCAAGCGCACGGGGGAGCCGATCTCCCTCCGCAGAATCCTGGTCGACATGATCGCCGAGTACGCCCGCCACAACGGCCACGCCGACCTCCTCCGCGAACGCCTCGACGGCGCCACGGGCATGTAGCCGGCGCCCGCCCGGCCTCGGCCTGCCGGGCCGGGCGGAGCCGCGAACTTGCCTGCCCGGACGGGCAATCGGCTCGACGTCGCGGCGAGGTGTGACGGTGCCGGGTCCGAGGCGTCACCCGGGCGCCCCGCGTGATCGGCGTAGACTGCGCGCCCGAGTCCGGATTGTCGTGGAGGCGTTTGTGATATCCCGTCCGTTGGCGGTGTTCGACCTGGATGGCACGGTGGCCGATACCCGGCACCGGTTGCACTTCGTCGAGGCGCGTCCCCGGGACTGGGACGCGTTCTTCGCGGCCGCGGCGCAGGACGCGCCGCTCGCCGAGGGTGTCGAACTCGCGCGGACCAGTGCGGAGGCGCACGAGGTGGTGTACATGACCGGCCGCCCGGAGCGGTGCAGGCGCGACACGGTCGACTGGTTGGATCGACACGGCCTGCCCGCCGGCCGCCTGTTGATGCGCGCCGAGCGGGACCGCCGCCCCGCCCGGGTCGCCAAACCCGAACTGCTGCGGAAGCTCGCACGCGGGCGGACCGTCGCCATGGTCGTCGACGACGACGCGCTGGTCTGCGACGCCTACCAGGCCGCGGGCTTCCGGGTGATACGCGCCGACTGGATGCCGTCCTCGCGGGCGCTGCGACAGGCCCAGAACGCCGCGGGCCGCACCTGATTTCTCCCGGCCCGGCCGGGCCCGATCATCGCCCCGGTCGTCGACGCGGCTCACGCACGCGACGGCCGGGGCGACGATCGTCTGTCACTTCGTGGCGGCCGCCGTCTGCCACATGGTGTACGAGTATTCGCTGGTGTTGCTGATTCCGAGGGTGCCGAACCGGCCGTCGGCGGTTTGCAGGCAGTAGTGGCCGAAGGGGTTGAGCTTGTTGAAGTCGCCGCCCCAGGCGTCCGGCGGTTCCGTTACGCAGTCCTGCAGGGACGGTGTCTTGTCGCCGGAGAACTTCGCGTACAGCGCGCCGTGTGCGGCCGAGGGGCCGCCGAGGCCGGCGTGCAGATCGGTGCCGGCGTGCGAGGCGGAGCGTTTGTCGGAGTCGAAGTCGTAGTCGGTGTACTTGCCCGCCACCAGGAGGCGGAACTTCCCCGAGCTGCGCACCGGTTGCTCCAGGCTGTCCACGACGGCGACGGCGGTCGGGGTGTCCGAGGTGGCGTCGATCGTGATCAGCTTGCGGCTGGGCTCGAACGACTGCGCGGTGCGGCCGTTGGTGAGCACGTACACCTTGCCGGCGTAGGCGACTCGGTATCCGGTGTTCCGCACGGTGCCGCCGACCTTGCGGCGCACCACGATCGTCCAGTCGTTGTCGACGGGTTGCGTCGCGGCGGGGGCGACACGATTCGCCACGGGAACGGTGCCGCCGGAGGGGCCGGCGCCGGGGCCGGTGCCGGACGTGCTCGCGGCGAGCAGTGCCTCCAGGGCGATCGGTCCCAGTACGGTGACCGTGAGCTTCGCGGCCTGCTCGATCGTGATCTCGCCGCCCTGGCTCATCATCAGCCGGGCCACCTCGACGGTCAGCGCCGGCAGACCCTGCTTGACCACCACCCCGCAGGCGACCAGCGATCCCGCCAGGCTCGCCGCACACACCGTCCGGCCGAGCGCGCGCACGCCCGACGCTCGATTCGAGGACACACCGAAGGACATGCCGAATACCCCCACCGTCTCACCGCGGCCGGTGACCGGCGCCCGGTGGACGCGGATACCGACGCGCTCCCCCCACGGTCGCCGCGCACCACCGCGTACGACCCTCCCCGATCAGGGTAGGCGGACTCGCTTGCGCCGGCAGGGGTTTCGTGGAGATGGCGGCGGTGGGCGCCGGCGAAAGCGGCGCCTTGGCAGGGGCCGCCTTCGCCGGGGTGGTGGGCGGTGGTCGAATCAGTCCTCGACGTCGTGCCGCGCCGGTGTGTTCGCGTCGACGGGTTCGAGGACGAAGACCGGGATTCGGCGGTCGGTCCGGAGTTGGTAGTCGGCGAAGTCCGGGTACGCGGCCACGGCTCGGCTCCACCACACGGCCTTCTCGTCGTCGAACACCTCGCGCGCCCGGTACCCGCCGGCGGCCGTGCCGTCCTGGAGCCCGATGACCGGTTCGGCGACGAGGGAGGCGTACCACTGCGGGTTGGTCGGCTCGCCGCCCTTGGACGCGACGGCCGCGTAGCGCCCCTCGTGCTCGACACGCATCACCGGTGTCTTGCGGATCTTGCCGGACCTGGCGCCCCGATAGGTGAGCAGCACGG
Source organism: Embleya hyalina (assembly GCF_003967355.1). GTDB lineage: Bacteria > Actinomycetota > Actinomycetes > Streptomycetales > Streptomycetaceae > Embleya > Embleya hyalina. The sequence continues at coordinate 124,891 of NZ_BIFH01000018.1, forward strand.
TGGGCAGGCCCTTGATGGTGACGCCCACGGTGGTCCCGGTGCGCATGATCTGCTCGACGTGCTCGCGGACCCACGGCGACGCGCTCGGTTCGTAGTCGCCGGTGGGTATCGCGCTCTGGTCGATGTCGGTGGTCATGGGCTCTCCTCGACGGGCTGTGCCTGTGCCTGACGGCAGATTGCTTATGCGCATAAGATTATGCGCATAAGCAATCCTGTGTCGAGAGCCGGGTGCGTCAGTGGCGGGTGGTGGTGCTCCCGGAGCGGCCCGCGCCGAAGCGTTCCAGCGCGGTGTCGATCGTGTCGGGATCGGCGCGGCCGACGGCCAGGACCGCGACGCGCTCGCCGTCCTGGGCCAGGAGGGTCGGGTACGCCGTCACGCCCAGCTCGGCCGCCCGCCGAAAGTCGGCCTCGGCCGCGTGACGGGCGGCCGGCCCGTCGAGCGCGGCGCCGATCTCCGTCGTGTCGAGGCCGGCCGCGGCGGCGACGCGGAGGAACGTACGGGGGTCCGACAGGCTCAGCCCGTCGCGGTAGAACGCGGCCTGCACGTCGTTCGCCAGTGCCGCCGCCCGATCCGGCGCCGCCTGCCGAAGCACCGCCATGCCGTGCGCGGCCGCCGCGGAGTCCATGACGAACGATCCGTCTGCGATCAGCCGCTCGTACGCCGGCCCGAACACGACCCCGGTCAGCTCGCCGATCCGGGCATTCGCCCCCTGTACGTAGCCGAACTCGCGGATCGGCACGGCGCGTGGGCCGGTGAACAGTCCTCCCGACACCACCTCGACGGGCAGCTCGGGGTGGCGCGCGGTGACCTCGGCCAGGGTGGGGGCGAAGCCGTAGGACCAGCCGCAGTATGCGTCGAAGACGTAGACGAGTTTCACGGGAAGGGGCCTTCGTGGGAGGGGATGGCTCGGGTGCGGGCATCGCTCCGGCTGCGATCGCCGCTCGAAGCAATGTATCTGCTCCAACAGTATCTGTTCCGTCAGATATTCCCTCGTGCTCGATCGTACGATTCGGCGAGCCCTGTCCGTCTCCGCCTAGCGCAGCCGCGGGAGGGCGTCGCGGGCCGCGTGGGACAGGATGCGCAGGCACTCCATGAACTGTTCCCGGGCCTCCTCGGGCAGTGGTGCCAGGAAGTGGCGGCGGATGTTCCGCACGTGGAGTCGACTGGCCCGCACCACGACGTCCCGACCGTGCGCGGTGAGCCGTACCAGCTTGCCGCGGCGATCCGTGGGGTCGTCGGTGCGCGCCACCAGGCCGGCCGCCTCCATACGGTCCACCAGGCGGGTCATCCCACCCGTGGTCAGGACCCGCTCCTGCGCGATCGCGCGCATCGACATGCCGGCGCCACCCGCCCGGCCCACGATCAGCAGCACCTCGTACATCAGGTGACTGATCCCGAACTCCTCCTCGATCGCGCCGCCGAGCAGGTACTCCAGCCGCCCGGCCGCCCCCTGCAACCGCCCGAACGCGAGCACCAGCTCGTCGTTCGCGGCATCCTGCGCCGACTCGATCCCGGCGACCTCGCCGTCGTCCACGCCCCGCCCCCTTCGCTCGCCCGATCCGACTTCCGCGACGATCATCGCGCCTTCGAGAGCTCGCCCCTCGCACTCCCGGCCCGCGCCGTGGTCCGGCGCGAGGACGGCCCCGTGTGTTCAGCCGAACGAGGGATGGCATCGCGCCGTCCCGCGCCCTCACGCTGGAGGTCGACAACGGTGCCGGACCCGGGACGCGGCGGCGGAGAGGCGGGCGGGTGCGGCATGACCGCGCGTAGGGACTTCCTCGGAGGCGTGACGGCCGTCGGCGCCTCGACGTTCCTCGGCGGCAGCGGGACCGCGGCGGCGGGCGATCCGGGGTCGGACCCGGACGGCCCCGAACTCCGGGCCCGCAACACGATCGTCGCGATCGACGGCCACACGCAGCGCCACTACGACACGCTCCGGGCCGAGCTGATCCCGCACCTCGGTCCGGTCGTCGTCGTGGAGAACGACTCCCGAGGCGGCCTGTTCACCCTCGTCCACGAGGGCCGACGGGAGTCCCTGTGGCCCGTCTCCGACATCTTCGAACTGGCCAAGTCGATCGCCCACGTGCCGTTGGGCATCCTCTCGATCCTCGCGCCGTACCTGAGCCGGCGAATCCCGAACCCGCCCGATGCCGCGCGCCTGGACCGGCACGACGTGGACATGGTGGCGTTCAAGGGCCCCGGTACGAACGCGTGGATCGCTCCGCTTCGGGCGTTCGGCGCCACCCTGGCCGACGCTCGGCGGCACCTCGACGACGCGCGCCTGCCCGGTCGGCTCGACGCGGCGAGCCGGCGAATCCTGGACGCGGCGCTGGAGTTCATCGCGGAATCGGTCAGCCGGGCCGCCTTCGACGCGCGGTCGTTCGAGGACTTCGCGGGCGGCCTGGGCGAGGCCATCGCCACCGACATCGAGTTCGCGGCCCGGGCGCAGATCGACGGCGTGGCCGCGTTGATGAACCGGTGGCGGGACGAGGTCGGCCCCGGCGATTGGCCCGGCCTGTACGTCGTCGTCCTGTCGATCTGGACCACGTCCGCCCCGAACCAGAACTCGATCATCGTCAAACGGTTCATGGACCCCGCGACCGCCGACTCGCACCTGATCGACGTCGCGACCGCCCAACCGCCCACCGACCCGGTCCTCGTCGCCCTCGACAACCTGGCCCGGATCGTGCAGGACAACGTCGCGGCGGAACTCGTGTTCCCGCACGATCGGCGCTCGGCCGACGCGTTGAAGGGCCGCGAGGATCTGCTCGCCCGGGAGATCCTGCACCAACTGGCCTGCCCCTACCGGAGTTCCGAGCGGCCGAGAGGCACGGCGCGGTAGCGCGCGTCGTGGCGGTGGGGTCGGACCGTGCCGGCCGGTGTGTCGGGGGCTGCCCTTAGTGTTGCCCGGCATGGGAGTTGCGTCGTTGGAGCGAATACTGTGTGCGGATCCGGGAGATCTCGGCACCTGGCGGGCCTACGGTGAGCTGTTGCGGGAGCGGGGTGACGCCCGTGGCCGGCTGATCGAGTTGGATCTGCGTCTCGCGCGCGAGGACCGGGACGACCGACGGCGGGCGCTGTCGGCCGAGATCGAACTCCTGACGCAGGAGCACCGGGAGCGCTGGGACGCCGAACTGCCGGCGGGCGTACAGGCCGTGGCGCGCGTGCACGGCTTCGCCACGAAGGTGGCCGTCGCCTGGGAGCCGGAGGCACCCGCGCGGATCGCCGAGGCCCTGACGAGCCGCCTCGTGACCGGGTTGCGGATCCGGCCGGGCAGCGCCGCCGAGGAGGCGGACGCCGAATACCTGAGCGACGCACCCGACTTCGACGAGCACGACATGCCGCTCCCGCCGCCGCCCCACGAGGCGGACGCCCTCGCGGATCTCGACTTCGGCGGAATCCGCGAACTGGACCTCTCGTACTTCCGCTTCGCCGACCCCGGCGCCCGACACCTCGCCGCGGCGACCTCCGGTGGGCGGATCGACACCCTGGACCTGCGCTACTGCGGCATCGGCGACGACGGCGTGGCGGCCCTGGCCGCCTCCCCGATCTTCGCCGACGTCCGGCGGCTGCACCTGCAACACAACCGACTCACCGGCGCGGGTGTACGCGAACTGACCCGCTTCGCGCGGCTTCGCGAGCTCGACCTCCGCTACAACCGCATCGGTGCCGACGGTGCACGGGCCCTGGCCGAGGCGCCGTTCGCCGGTTCGCTGCGGCGACTGCTCGCCCACCGCCAGGACGTCTCCGACGCCGGCGTGCGGATTCTGGCGTCCGCCACCGGGCTTCCGAGCGCACTGCGCAGCTTCTGGAGGAGCGTGTGAGCACCATCGAACCCATCGAACTCCGCGACCGTTTCTTCGTGTTGTCGGCCGGCTCGGCCGACGAAGACGAGGTGGCCCGCTACCGCGCCGAGGTCGACTCGATCGACACCGGGGCGGCCGCCGTCGTCGACGGGCTGGCGGTGTCCTGGCATCCGACGGCACGCTTCAAGGCGGTGCGATTCGTCGACGCGGACCGCATCGACCCGGCGGTGCGGGAGCGGTTCGCCCGGCCGAGTGCGGAAGTCCCCTATCTCGCCGCCGTGTTCGTGGATCCGCGCGAACTGTCGTTCCGAACCTTCGAGAACATCGTGCCCCTGGACCGGCTCTTCGAGGGGGTCCCACTGGACTGCGCGCTCGACGAACCGGTGGAACTCGCGCGGGACGCCTACTCGGCGCGGCTGCGGTTGCCCGACGCCGCCCGCGCCCGTCTCGAGGGCCTGGACGCGTGCGACCTCTACGTCCCGCCGCTCAACGGCGGCTCCCGTGGCGGCGAACGTTTCATCTTCCATTCGGCGCTCCTGGCCGACGCGCTCACCGAGGCGGTGTCCCGGGCCCTGCCCGAGGCGCTGCTCGACGGCTTCTCGCACGTCAACCCGGTATTCCGGTGCAACCGCTTCGAGCCCGGCGACGCCAGGTTCCACCGGCATCGGGACACGCCCTACTACGACGCCGCACGCGGGCACGTTTCCCGGTACACGGTGCTGCTCTACCTCACCGGCGGCTCGGGGGAGCCCGCGCTCGACCTGACCGGGGGCGTCGCGCTCACCGACATCGAGGCTTTCGACTGCGTCGTCTTCGACCAGCGGTACGAGCACGAAGGCGCGCCCTACCGGGACGGCCGCAAGGTGTTCCTGCGTACCGAACTCGTGCACCACCGGGCCGAGTCCGACATCGGCCACGATCCCGGGATCGGCGCGGCGTTCGGCAAGGCGTGCTACCTCACCGGCGAAAGCGTCTTCGCCCCGGAGCTGGCCCGATACGCCGACGCCTACTACAACCGGGTCGCCGCCGCGCACTGGAACGTGCCGACCGCCGACGACGCCCGGTGCGAACCGTTCGTCCACAAGCGGTTCCGCGGGGTGGACTTCGTCGCGAACGGCTACGACTTCTGGTTCGGGCGGCGCGAGGGGTTGTCGCTCGCGGCGTGTGCCGCGATCACCCTGCTGGACTACTTCAACTGCAAGCTCGGCGACACGGCGTTCCGTGACACGTGCGAGTCGGTCGTGATCGAGGCCGAGGACGCGGACTGGATCCCCGCCTTCCTCGCCGAGCGACGGGGCGCGGCCACGGGCGAGTTCGCGGACGCACGGCCCGCGGACGCCGTCGCACCCTTCGACAAGTCCCTGCTCTTCCCCGAATCGGAGGAGTCGAACGGCGCCTGCTGTCCGTTCCACGACCTCCTCGGCCTCGACGCCACGCGCCTCGACGACATCGTCGAACTCAACGAGGCGGCACAGGACTTCGCCAAGGCGCACATCATGCCCGCGCCGATTCTGATGCTCGGCCAGGACGTGGTTCTGGATCCGGAGAAGTTCGTCGTCCGGGACGATCGCATCCATGTGCTCGGCAAGGATCCGCTGACCCCGGTGAACTTCGCGGCCTGCTGGAACTCGGGCGGCACGGAGGCGAATTACCTCGATGTGGCGGCCACGGTCGGCGCCGCCCACTTCCTCGTCCCACCGATCCTGTTCACCGAGACGGACGACTGCTTCCACCTGCGGTTCGACTTCTTCCGCAACACCTGGATGGTGAAGCACCACCAACTGTCGGTCCCCGTCCCCAGGATCCGCGGCTTCGAGGAAATGGACTTCGATCCCGACGAATGGGACGACCCGGTCCCCACGGCCGAGGCGTACCCCTGGATGACCGCGATCGACGGCTCACTGCTCGTCGACGCCGCGGGCGAACCCCGCCCCACCCCGTGGTGGGCGGAGGAGAGCGCTCGTGCGGCCGACCTCCGCGGCCACCTCCTGGACATCGAGGAGGAAGAGGACGACGAGGACGACGAGGACGAGTGACCCGGGCCGGGGTGGGATCGACGCCGGTGCGACGGGGTCAGGCGTCGCGTTTTTCGAGCAGGAGGGTCCCGAGGAGCAGGAGGATCAGGGTCTCGGCCGCGAAGACCGCGAAGCCCGGCCAGGGCCGGAACATCTTGTCCGCGGCTTCGACCGACATGACCTGGCTGCCGGCGTTGGCGGGCATCAGCTTGGCGATCCAGTCGCCGGTCTTGCCGGGGATCAGGCCGACCACGCCGCCGACCACGAAGATCAGCGCGATGCCCAGGGTGATGGCGCCCGCGGTGTGCCGCAGCAGTACGCCCAGGGCCATGCCGAACAAACCGAGGACGGCCAGGTACAGACCCGTGCCGATCAGGGACCGGATCACGCCGGGATCGCCCAGGGCGATGCCGACGTCCTTGGCGTCGAGCATCAGGTTGGCCAGGAAGTAGCAGCAGAAGCCGGTGATCGCGCCCACCACGAACAGGACCAGGGCCAACACCAGGGCCTTGGCGGCGAGCATCGAGGCGCGCCAGGGCACCGCGGTCAGGCTGGTCCGGATCATGCCGGTCGAGTATTCGGCCGTCATCGACATCACGCCGAGTACCAGCGCGGCGATCTGGCCGAACGCGACGCCCACGGTGAGCAGATCCGGCGCGTCGTTCTTCTTGCCCTCGGCCACGTCCTTGGCCACATCGCTCGCGGCGAGGGCGGCGATGCCCCAGCTGATCAGCACGCTCACCACGAACAGGGCGAGCAGGGTCCACACGGTCGAGCGTACGGTCTTGATCTTGGCCCACTCGGAGTCCAGGATCCGGCCGAAGGTCAGTCGCGCGCCGGGCGCGAGCGCGGTCGGCGCGGCGGGTGCGGTAGTCGTCATCGTGGCCTCATCCGATCCGGTCGGCGACGGTCGGCGGACCCCACCCGGGGACCGCCTCGGCGGCGGTCTTCGGGGGTGTGCCGCCGGTGTGGTATTCGACGCTGTCGGCGGTGAGCCGCATGAACGCCTCTTCGAGCGAGGCCTCGACCTTCGCCAGTTCGTGCAGGAACACCCCGTTGTGCCCGGCGAGATCACCGACCTGATCGGTGGTCACCTCCTGGACCAGCAGCGCCCCCGCCGGGTCCCGGCTCACCTGCCAGCCCGCCGCCGCGGCGAGTTCGGCGAGCCGATCCGCCTGCGGGGAGCGCACCTTCACGTGGCTGACCGAGTTCTCCGCGATGAACTGGGCGACGCCCGTGTCGGCGAGGATCCGCCCGCGCCCGATGACCAGGAGGTGATCGGCGGTCAGCGCCATCTCGCTCATCAGATGCGAGGAGACGAAGACCGTGCGGCCCTCGCCGGCGAGGCGCTTCATCAGGTTGCGGATCCACAGGATCCCCTCGGGGTCGAGCCCGTTCACGGGCTCGTCGAACAGCAGCACCCGGGGATCGCCGAGCAGCGCCCCGGCGATCCCCAGCCGCTGGCCCATGCCCAGCGAGAAGCCGCCCGAGCGCTTCTTGGCGACGGAGGTGAGGCCGACGATGTCCAGGACCTCGTCCACGCGGGTGAGCGGGATGCCGTTCGACTTGGCCAGTACCACCAGGTGGTCCCGGGCGGTCCGGCCGCCGTGCAGGGCCTTGGCGTCGATGAGCGCGCCGACCTGCACCATCGGCGCGCTCAGGTCGCGGTAGGCCCGACCGTCCACCGTGACCCGACCGGCACTGGGTCGGTCCAGACCCAGGATCATCCGCATCGTGGTGGACTTCCCCGCGCCGTTGGGTCCGAGGAACCCGGTGACCCGTCCGGGGTGGACCTCGAAGCTGACGTCGTCGACAGCCGTCTTCGCGCCGTACCTCTTGGTGAGGCTTTCCGCAACAATCATGGATATGTGCCGCTTTCTCCTCGGGCGGTCTACATGATCGCTTCTGTCGAGGAAATCCGCATCCGCGATGTGGGAAACGGGTGAACGGGCGGCCGGGCGGCGGGCTCGCGGCCCGTGGTCAGCAGCCGTTGAGAATGGACGTGAGGGCGCTCTTCTCGCTGCTGTCGACGGTGAGGGCGTAGTCGTGCTTGACCTGGACCCAGGCCCGGGCGTACGTGCAGCGGAACGACGCCTGGGGCAGCCATTCGGCGGGGTCCCGGTCGCCCTTCGAGCGGTTGGACGAGGCGGAGACGGCGATGAGTTGCGGGTCGTTCACGTCGTTGGCGAACGTGCGACGACGTGTGGTGGTCCAGGCCCAGGCGCCGGAGGCCCAGGCCTCGGACAGGGGTATCACGTGGTCTATGTCGAACGTCGACGGGTCGGTCGTGACGACGTTGTCGTAGGCGCTGGTCCAGGTGCCGGACGTGGCGGTACAGGCGGAGTTCGTGCTCACGCCCACGCCGTCGCGCTTGAGTATCCACTCGCGGGTGTCGCAGGTTCCGGAGATGTTGATCCAGGTCGGGAACAGGCTGCGGTCGTAGCTGTCGCCGTGGGTCTCGGCGGTGGCGGACATGCCGGCCAGATACGAGCGGGCGGTCGCCGCGGAGACGGGTGTCGGCAACGCGGCCTGCGCGGGAGTGGTCAGGGTCGAGGTCGCGGCGAGGGCAAGTACGGCGACACAGCCGGTGGTTGCGGCGCGGCGGAGCACGGTCGAGGTGGACAAGGCGAGGCCTCCCGAGTGACGTGGTGGCGTCCGGCCCGGATCCGGGCACGGATCGGCGCGACCAGCGTGCCGGACCTCGCGGGGCCGCCGGGACCCTACGTGGTGTGAACATTCGGTAACCGTGACCACGACGGCGGGTGCCGGTGATCCGGCGCGAACTCGGTTGCGCGGCGGGCCGATCAGTCGCCGGGCCGTGCGCCGGGCCGCCGGGATGGTGTCGATGTCGGTCGCGGACGGTGCGCATGGACATGCGGGTCGACCTCGGCCCGAAGACCTGCACCGCGACCGTCGAGGAAGCCGGAGTCGGCCGGGGCAGCGCGTCCGAGGCCGGGTACCGGCCGGCGGGTTCAGTGCGGGTTCGCCCAGTCGGGGGTCCAGGTTCCGGGGGCGTCGTGCGCGGTCGCCGTGTCGGCGAGGTGGGTGCGGAGGGTGGTCAGCGCGGGATGGGGGTTGCCGCGTCGCCACAGGAGCGAGTGGGGGTAGACGGGCATCGGATCGGTCACCGGGATGCGGCGCAGTCCGTGGTCGGCGGGCCAGACCAGGCGGGTGTCTCCGCCCATGAAGGTGGCCAGGGCGGGGGTGTCGGCGACGGTGTCGAGCAGTGCGTCGGCGCCGAAGTTGGGGCCGGTCGCCTCGATGGTGAGGCCGAACTCGGCGACGAGGTCGTCGTAATAGGCCGCCCACTCGGTGCCGGGGACGATGCCGGGCATCCAGATCCGATGCCCGGCGAGCCCGGCGAGGGGCACCGAGCGGGCGCCGGCCAGCACGTGCGCGGGGCCGGTGAGGAGTTGGAGCGGCTCGTCGAGCACCCGGGCGGACTCGACGTCGTCGGGAAGCGGCCGGCCCGGCACGGTGACGGCACGGAAGGACGCGTCGATCGCACCGGACCGGATGGCGGCGACCGCCGTGTCGATGCCGAACAGCATCACCACGTCGAGCTCGACCTCGGGGTGTGCCCGGTGGAAGCCGCGCAAAAGGCCCGACGCCGCGCCGCGTGAGCTGAGCACGTCGACGCGCAGCGGGCGGCGGCCGATGCGTACGGACTCGACGGCCCGTTCGGCGACGCGCAGCAGTTCCCGGGCGTGCGGCAGGAACGCCTGTCCGTCGATGGTGAGTTCGGCGCCGCGCGGGGTGCGGGTGAACAGTCGTACGCCGAGGGTGCGCTCCAGGGCGGCGATGCGTTTGGAGACGGCCTGCTGGGTGACCGCCAACTCGGCGGCGGCCTCCTGGAACTGCCCCGCCTCCGCGGCGGTGACGAAGGTCCGAACGGCGTCGAGGTCCATGCGGACACCCTAGGGGTACAGCCATCGGTTGTGGCGCGACGGTCCGACGGTTGTTCAAGCCCCGGGTGTGCCGCCTGTGCCGCTGCCGGCGATCGCTGATCGGTTGTATCCGGGTCGAGACGCCGTCGTCGGAAAGGTGACCGCCCAGGCCGCCTCGATCATCCGGAAGATCTCGTCCACCGCGGCGTCCGGGTCGGCCGCCTCACGGGCCAGCGAATGGGCGTCGGTCACGAACCTGGCGATCGTCCGGCAGGCCGTGCTGCTCGGGGGCAGGTCGAGGTCGGCGGCGATGGCCGAGGCCAGCGACTCGGCGTGGCGCAGTCGCATCGACTCCTCGTATTCGCGCAGCGCGGGCGTCGCGTCGATCATGCGCCAGGTCGGGGCGGCGCCCTCCGACGCGCAGTGGCGCACCATGGCCCGCATCTCCCGCCGCAACGCGGGGACGATCGGCTCGTCCGGCTCTCGGTCGGTGACCGCCCGGGCGAGGCGTTTTTCGAAGTCCTCGTCCCGCTCGAACACCAGGGCCTCCTTCGAGGCGAAGTGCGAGAAGAGCGTGGTGACGGCTACGTCGGCCTCGGCGGCCACGTCACGGATGCCCACCGCGTCGTATCCGCGCTCCAGGAAGAGCCGCAGGGCGGTGTCGGCGATGTTTTGGCGGGTCGCGGCCTTCTTGCGTTCGCGGCGGCCGACTGGCTCGGTCATGGCTCGATGCTATCAGATACAAGACTGAAGCAGTTTTTAAAAGCTAACCGTTAGTGCTACGGTCCACGGCATGAGGAAAGTGAGCTTCGCCGAGTTCGGCGGTCCCGATGTTCTGCACCTCCTGGACGCCGAGGAGCCCCACGCGGGTCCCGGCCGGATACGCATCGCGGTGCGGGCGGCGGGGGTGAACCCCGTCGACTGGAGGATTCGTGAAGGCCAGAAACTGTCGGCCCATCCGATCGAACTGCCCTCGGGCGTGGGGCTGGACGCCGCCGGGGTGGTGGACGAGGTCGGCGAAGGCGTCGAGGGAGTCGGGATCGGCGACCACGTGTTCGGCGAAGGGTTCGACACCTACGCCGAGTTCGCCGTGATGTCGGCCTGGGCCCGGATGCCCGAGGGGCTGAGCTTCGCGGAGGCGGCCGGATACCCGTCCGTGGTGGAGACCGCGCTGCGGGTGATCCGCGAGGTCGGTGTGGAGCCCGGGCAGACGCTGTTGGTCAGCGGCGCGTCCGGGGGAGTGGGATCGGCGGTGTTGCAGATCGCCCGCGACCGCGGCATCGCGGTGATCGGTACGGGCGGCGCCGCGAACCAGGACTATCTGCGCGGCCTGGGCGCCGTCGCCACGACGTACGGCGAGGGCTGGGTCGAGCGGGTCCGCGGGCTCGGCCGGGTGGACGCGGCGCTCGATCTGGCCGGCTCTGGGGTGATCCGCGAACTCGTCGAGCTGACCGGGGATCCGCGAAAGGTGATCTCCATCGCCGATCTCGGCGCGCCGGACCTCGGCGTGCGCTTCTCCGGCGTGGCCGGGAGCGTGCCCGACGCGCTCGTCGAGGCCGCCGACCTCATCGCCCGGGGAAGGCTGCACATCCCGATCGAAAAGTCGTACTCCCTCACCGAGGCCGCGACAGCCCACGTCGACAGCCGAGCCGGCCACACCCGAGGCCGCCGAGTCATCGTCGTCTGACGCCCCGACCCGCCCGGCCGCCCCGCACCGGCGATCGGAAGGGGCGGGAGTGCGACCGGCCGGGCCGCCCGGGGCCGGCCGGTCGCACGCCGTTCGACTACAGGCCCCGGGCCAGGTGGTTGGTCAGGAGGCGGGTGAAGCGGGCCGGGTCGGGGAGGTCGCCGCCTTCGGCGAGCAGGGCGCCGCCGTAGACGAGTTCGACGATTTCGGCGAGTGCCGGGTCCTCCGCGTTCGTCGTGTGGGCCGAGCGCAGGGCGGTGATCAACGGGTGCGTCGGGTTGAGCTCCAGGATGCGCTTGACCGGGGGCATCTCCTGGCCCATCGCCCGGTACATCTTCTCCAGGGTCGGCGTCATGTCGTGGGCGTCGCCGACGATGCAGGCCGCCGACGTGGTCAGCCGGGACGACAGACGCACCTGCTTCACCTGCTCGGACAGCGTCGTGGTCAGCCACGGGAGCAGGGCGGCGAAGTCCTCGTCGCGCTTGGCCTTGTCCGACTCGGCCTCGCCGTCGCCGTCGGCGGGCTCGTCGAGGTCGACCTGCCCCTTGGCGATGGACCGCAGCGCGTGTCCGGAGAAGGCCGGGACCTGGTCGACCCAGACCTCGTCGACCGGGTCGGTGAGGATCAGCACCTCGTACCCCTTGGCGGCGAAGGCCTCCATGTGCGGGGAGTTCTCCACCATCGCCCGGGTCTCGCCGGTCAGGTAGTAGATCGCGTCCTGGCCGTCCTTCATGCGCTCGACGTACTCGCGCAGCGTGGTGGTCCGCTCCGGGTCGTGCGTGGAGGCGGCCGAAACCAGCTCCAGCAGCGCCTCGGTGTTGTCGGTGTCCTCGAGCAGGCCCTCCTTCAGCGCCCGACCGAACTGCGCCCACAACCTCGTGTAGCGCTCGCCGTCCTTGGCCTGCGTGTCCTTGATCGCGCCGAGGACCTTCTTCACCAGGCGCCGGCGCACCCCGCGGATCTGCCGGTCGTGTTGCAGGATCTCGCGGGAGATGTTCAGCGACAGATCGTGCGCGTCCACGACACCCTTGACGAAGCGCAGGTAGTTCGGCATCAGCGCTTCGCAGTCGTCCATGATGAACACCCGCTTGACGTACAGCTGTACGCCGCGCTTCGTCTCGCGCGAGAACAGGTCGAACGGGGCCTGCGACGGGATGAACAGCAGCGCCTCGTACTCGAAGTTGCCCTCGGCGCGCATGTGGATCGTCTCGGCCGGGTCGAGCCCGTCGTGGCTGATCTGCTTGTAGAACTCGGCGTATTCGGCCTCGGTCACCTCGCTGCGCGGCCGGGCCCACAGCGCCTTCATCGAGTTGAGCGTGTCGACGCCGTGTGTGGTGACGCCGTCGGCGTCGGTCCGCTCCGTCGCCATCCGGATCGGCCAGCGGATGAAGTCCGAGTACTGCTTGACGATCTGCCGGATCTTCCACTCGGACAGGTAGTCGGCCAGCCCGTCCTCGCTGTCGGCGGTCTTGAGGTGCAGGGTGACCGAGGTGCCCACGGGCAGGTCGTCGACGGCCCGGATCTCGTAGGTGCCCTCGCCGTCGGACTCCCACGCGGTGCCCGAGTCGGTGCCCGCCCGCCGGGTGCGCAGGGCGACCTTGTCGGCGACCATGAACGCCGAGTAGAAGCCGACGCCGAACTGTCCGATCAGGTTCTGCGCCGCGGCGCCGTCCTGGGTCTCCTTGGCTTCCTTGATCTTCTCCAGCAGACCGGCCGTGCCGGATTTGGCGATCGTGCCGATCAGTTCCACGAGGTCGTCCCGGCTCATGCCGATGCCGTTGTCGCGCACGGTCAACGTGCGGGCGTCCTTGTCGACGGACAAGGCGATGTGCAGGTCGGACGTATCGACCTCGAGGTCGGAGTCGATCAGCGACTCCAGCCGCAGCTTGTCCAGAGCGTCGGAGGCGTTGGAAATCAGCTCACGCAGGAAGATGTCCTTGTTCGAATAGATCGAATGGATCACCAACTGGAGCAACTGCCGGGTCTCGGCCTGGAATTCCAACGTTTCGACACTGCCACCCGTGCCCACTGTGGGGTCTCCTTATATCGGTGTCGTCATATCGGCCTGGTCTCAGCCACGACACGATATGGCGGAGCGCGCAAACCCGTCCACACGACTCGCGTCCCGGCCGGTCGGCGACCGGCGATTGTAGGGGGCGGCACGCGTGGCCGGGATCGGTCCGGCAGACGAAGCGGGAGGCCGCTCGTGGTGCGGGCGGCCGATGTTCGGCCCGGGACGCGTTCGTAGGGTCGTGCACGTTCATACGAGGCATCCGCGCGTCCCCCCACCCGCCCCGCCGGATTGCGGACCCTGCCGCCGCCCGTGCCGCCGCACGCCGATCCGTTCCGCGCCGGGACGCGGGTCGCCACGCGGTGACGCGTCGCCTCGACAGTGCGCCGACAGCCGTGACCGGAGCGGGTGTTCGGGTGCGTCCGCGGATCGGACTCCGGAGACGAGCATGACGAGAACGTCAGCGCACCGAACGAGTGAACACCACCCCGACGCGGCGATCGCCACGGTGACGGCGATGGCACCCCGTCGGCGCGCCCGCCCCGCACGCCGGGTCCTGGCCGTGGGCCTGGCGCTCGCCGCCTGTCTGGGCGCGATATCGGCGACGGCGTCGGCGGCCGAACCCGACGACGCCGGCAGCGCGGCGAACTCCGCCGCCGGACTGGAGCGTTACCACCATCAACGGCTCGACTGGCGCAGTTGCGTCCTGGGCCCGGACGACACCGTGGGCCACGATCTCGAACGCGGCGGCGCCCGCTGCGCCGACGTCACCGTTCCGCTCGACTACACCGATCCCCGGGGTCGCACGATCACCGTCGCGATCTCGCGGATCCGGGCGAGCGACACCCGACACCGGATCGGCACGATGCTGACCAACCCGGGCGGCCCCGGTGGTTCGGGCCTCGACCTGACCCCGGGCCTGCGTACCGCGATGAAGGAGGTCGGCGCGCGCTACGACCTGATCGGCATGGATCCGCGCTTCGTCGGCCGCAGTACGGCGCTGGACTGCGGATGGCCCATCGGGACCAACCTGTTCTCGGCCGGCCTGAGTCGGGCGAGCTTCGACCGGCAGGTCGCGCTGCAGAAGGATCTGGCCGACCGGTGCCGGGCGAGCAACGGGGCGGTGCTGCCGTACATCACCACCCGCAACACCGCCCGCGACATGGACGTCGTGCGGGCCGCGCTCGGCGAGCGGCGCGTGTCCTACTTCGGCTATTCGTACGGCACCTACCTCGGGACGGTCTACACCCAGATGTTCCCCGGCCGCGTCGACCGGGTCGTCCTGGACGGCGCGCTCGACCCGCGCCGGTACGGCCCCCGGGTGTTGCGCGGCAGCGAGGGCGAGAACGATCGGGCACTGTCCGACTGGGCGGCCTGGACCGCGCTTCGGGACGACACCTACCACCTCGGCCGAACCCGTGCCGAGGTGCTGGCCACGGTGACCCGCGTCCAGGAGGCGTCGGCGCGCGACCCGCTCGTCGTCGGTACCGCCCCGGAGGTCTTCCGGCTGGACGACAGCCGGGTCGGGTTGGTGCTGCTGATGGACAACGCGGACGACACCGACGCGGCGCGGGCGGCGTTCGCCGACGAGATGGCCACCCTCGCCAGGGCCGCGGCGGGGCAACCGGCGCCGCTGTCCCCGGAGTTCGCGGGGAAGTTGCGGATGTTCCTGACCGCCGCGACCGGTCCCACCGGCGTCCAGACCGCCATCCTGTGCGGGGACGTGGCCGCGCCGCGCGATCCGGAGGTGTACTGGCGCGACATCGAGGCCGCCCGCGTCGCGCACCCGCTGTACGGCCCGTTCACCAACAACATCGTGCCGTGCGCCTTCTGGGACGCGCCGCGCGAGGAGCCGGTGCGGGTACGGCGTGACGTGCCGATGCTGATCGTGGCCGCCGACGGCGACCCGCGGACCCCGTACACCGGCAGCGTGGCGCTGCGTGCGCTGGTGCCGAGTTCCAGGCTGCTCACCCTTCGGGGAGCCAACCGGCACGCCGTCTACGGGCTCTACGGCAACTCCTGCGTGGACGACCGGGTCAACGACTACCTGGCCACGGGCCGACTGCCGAAGACGGACCGGACCTGCGTGAAGTAGCCGGGAGGCGAGTGCCCCGCCGACCCGAGGTCGGTGGGGCACCGTGCCGCGGCCGGCTCAGCCGACACCGCGTGGGCGGAACTGGATGCTGATGCGCGGTCCCGTGGCCCTGGTCGTCTTGGGGATCGCGTGCTCCCAGGCGCGTTGGCAGGAGCCGCCCATCACGATCAGGTCGCCGTGTCCGAGCGGGCGGCGCAGCACCGGCTCGCCGCCGCCGCGCGGCCGGAGCAACAGATCGCGCGGCGTGCCGACGGACGCGATGGCGACCATGGTGTCGGCGTGGGCGCCGCGGCCGTCGCGGTCGCCGTGCCAGGCGACGCTGTCCCGGCCGTCGCGGTACAGGCACAGGCCGACGCCGACGAAGGGCTCGCCCAGCTCCGCCGCGTAGTGCGCGGAGAGCCGGTCGCGCGCCTCGGCGAGGGCGGGATGCGGCAGCGCGTCGGCGGCGCGGTAGTGGGCGAGCAGCCGGGGGACGTCGACGACACGTTCGTACATCAGCCGTCGTTCGGCCCGCCAGGGAACCGACTCGGCGAGTGCCGTGAACAGGGTGTCGGCGCCCTCGACCCACCCGGGCAACTCGTCGATCCAGGCCCCGCGGCCCAACACGGTGCGGCGCAGCCCGCGTGGCGGGCCGACGTGGACGACGTCGCCCTGGTCGAAGAGCGAACCCTGGAGTGAGCCGGACATTCCGCCACGATACCCCATCGAATCGAACGCATATTCGAACGATCCTCGGTGCGGCCCCCGCTACCGGTCGACCGGCTCCCACCCGGGCCGGGGTTCGCCGGCGCCCGGTGGCCGGGCGTCGCGGCTGCGGTAGACGACGTACGGGCGGAACAGGTAGCCCACCGGCGCGCTGAAGGCGTGCACCAGGCGGGTGAACGGGAACAGCGCGAACAGCAGCATCGCGAGCACCACGTGCACCTGGTAGGTGATCGGCGCCCGAGCCATCAGCTCGGTCCTCGGACGCAGGTAGGACAGGCTGCGAAACCACGGGGAGATGGTCTCGCGGTAGTTGTGCTCGTGCGGGCCCACCGTGTTCCACAGCGTGGCGGCGGTGCCGGCGAGGATGGTGCCGGCGAGGAAGAGGTACATCAGCTTGTCGTTGCGGGTGGTGGCCAGGAAGACCGGCCCCGTGGTGCGCCGGCGGCGGATCAGCAGCACGATGCCCGCGATGGTCGCCGCGGCCGCGGCCAGGCCCAGGGCGGTGGCCGCCACGTGGTAGGCGTGTTCGCCGACGCCCACCGCGTTCGTCCACGACTGCGGGACGAGCAGGCCCACGACGTGGCCGGCGACCACGAACAGCAGCCCGTAGTGGAACAGCGGGCTGCCGACGCGCAGCAGTCGCGACTCGTAGAGCTGGGACGAGCGGGTGGTCCAGCCGAAGCGGTCGTAGCGGTGCCGCCAGACGGTGCCGCCGATCAGGACGACCAGGGACAGGTAGGGCAGCACCGCCCACAACATGGTGTTCATCGGCCGGCTCCGGGGTGTGCGATGGCGGGGGCGTCGCCGAACGCGGCCAGGCCGACGTCCTCGCGCGGCGGTCCCGCGTGGGCCAGGGCGCGGGCCTCGGCCCGATCCCTGGGGGAGGGGCCGGGCAGCGTCGCGCACACGGCCTCCAGGACTCGCGCGTACGGGGTCCGCGCGTCGTGCAGCGCGAAACGCAACAGTTCGATGCCGGGGCGGTGTTCGCACAGCAGCGCGGTGCCGGCCTCGGCCGCCTCCGGACCGCCGACGGCGGCGAACTCCAGTACGGCGGGCAGGAAGTCCGGCAGTTCCGTGCCGACGAAGTCCAGACCGTGCGCGCGGTAGAGGCGCTTGAAGCCGACCAGCGCGGTGCCGCGTCGGCGGGTGTCCCCCTCGCGCCACCAACTCAGGTACAGGCTGCGCCGGTTGCGCAGGTCGAAGACGGTGACGTAGTGCGCGGCGAGCCGGTCGGCCGGCCAGGCGCACACCTCGTCGAGGAAGTCGGTGAGCGGCACCGCGGCCGGGCTCGGGGCGATCTCGGCCAGCGCGGCGCGCAGCAGCGGTACCCGGGCGTGGAAGTCCCGGTCGGGGTAGTGCAGGCACAGCGCGGCGGCCTGGCGGAGCACCGCGGTGGTGTGCCGGTGGCGGGTTCGGCCCGCGCGGGGCCGGAAGCGGTCGGTGAACGCCTTCATCGGTCGGTCTCTCCCGGGTCGTCGCGCCGCGCCTCGTCGTGGGGTGGGAACAGCCCGGCCGGGCGGCCGTTTCCGTCCCAGTTGAGCAGGTTGACCCGTGCGCCGGGCCCGGCGGTGTCGGCGGGTCGGTCCGCGGTGCCCCGGTCGCGCAGGGCGTGGAAGTTCTCCACGCTCACCGGTACCGGCCGCCCGGACGCCTCGCCGAACGGGCCGGATCCGCCCATGCCCGGGCCGCCCGCGAAGTCCAGGCTGCAGCCGTCGGGCAGGGCGGACTCCTCCAGGCGGGCGGCGTCGCCGATCGCCGCGGTCGGGATCACGTAGCGTTCGTCGTACTTGGCGATGGCCAACAGCCGGTACAGGTCCCGGACTTGCGTGCCGGTCAGCCCGACCCGGGCGGGGATCGCCTCGTCCGGCTCCTCGTCGAGGTTGATCGCCCGCATGTAGGAGCGCATCGCCGCCAGTCGCTCCAGCGCGGCGCGCACCGGCGCGGGGTCGCCGGCGGTGAACAACTCGGCGAGGTATTCGAGCGGTACGCGCAGGGTGTCGATCGCGCCGAAGAGGTTGCCGGCGTCCTCGCCGTCGTGGCCGGTCGAGGTCAGCGCGTCGACCACCGGGGACAGCGGCGGGATGTACCAGACCATCGGCATGGTGCGGAATTCCGGATGCAGGGGGAGTGCCACCCGATACTCGGCGATCAGCGTGCGCACCGGTGAGCGGCGGGCCGCCTCGATCCAGTCGTGCGTGATGCCGGCCGCCTCGGCCGCGCGCCGCACGGCCGGGTCCTCGGGGTCGAGGAACACGCCCAACTGGGCGGGATACAGGTCGTGTTCGTTCTCGACGGAGGCGGCGGCGAGTACCGCGTCCGCGTCGTAGAGCAGGACACCGAGGTAGCGCAGCCGGCCGACGCACGTCTCCGAGCACACCGTCGGCAGGCCCACCTCGATCCGCGGGTAGCACATGGTGCACTTCTCGGCCTTGCCGGTCTTGTGGTTGAAGTAGACCTTCTTGTACGGACAGGCGGTCACGCACATCCGCCAGCCCCGACAGCCGTCCTGGTCGACCAGCACGATGCCGTCCTCGACCCGCTTGTACATCGCGCCGGACGGACACGCGGACACGCACGAGGGGTTGAGGCAGTGTTCGCAGATCCTCGGCAGGTAGAACATGAAGGTCTGCTCGAACTCGAAACGAATCCTGTCGGCGACCTTCTCCCGGGTCCTGGCCACCATCGGGTCCAAGTGGCCGAGTTCGCCGGTGCCGCCGAGATCGTCGTCCCAGTTGGAACTCCAGGTGATCTCCATCGGCTTGCCGGTGAGCAGGGAGCGTGGGCGGGCGACCGGGATGTCGTCGCCGAGCGGGGCGTCGGTCAGGGTGCGGTAGTCGTAGGTCCAGGGCTCGTAGTAGTCCGTGATGGTGGGCAGCCTGGGGTTGGCGAAGATCCGGCTCAGCCGGTGCCACCGGCCGCCGGAGGCGAGTCGCAGTCGGCCGCGCCGGTTGCGCCGCCAGCCGCCCTGCCAGGTGTCCTGGTCCTGCCAGCGGCGCGGATAACCCTGCCCGGGGCGGGTCTCGACGTTGTTGAACCAGGCGTACTCGACGCCGCCCCGGTTGGTCCACGTCTGTTTGCAGGTGACCGAGCAGGTGTGGCAGCCGATGCACTTGTCGAGGTTCATCACCATGGCGATCTGGGCCATCACGCGCATCTCAGTACTCCACGTCCTGCGAGCGGCGGCGGATCACGGTGACCTCGTCGCGTTGGTTGCCGGTGGGGCCCAGATAGTTGAACGCCCAGCTCAGTTGCGCGTATCCGCCGATCAGATGGGTGGGCTTGAGGAGCACGCGGGTGAGCGTGTTGTGGATCCCGCCGCGCCGGCCGGTGCTCTGTGCCCTGGGGACCCCGACGGTGCGGTCCTGGGCGTGGTGCATGTAGACGGTGCCGGTGGGCATGCGGTGCGAGACCACCGCGCGGGCGGTGACCACGCCGTTGCGGTTGACCGCCTCGATCCAGTCGTTGTCGCGCACCCCGATCGCCCGCGCGTCGGCGGTGCTCAGCCAGATGGTCTGGCCGCCGCGCGAGAGGGAGAGCATGAGCAGGTTGTCCTGGTATTCGGAGTGGATCGACCACTTGTTGTGCGGGGTCAGGTAGCGGACCGTCACCTCGTGGGCGCCGTCCGGGCCGAGCACGGGCTCGCCGAACAGCCGGTGCATGTCCAGCGGCGGCCGGTACACCGGCAGCGCCTCGCCGAGTTCGTGCATCCAGTCGTGGTCGAGGAAGAAGTGCTGGCGGCCGGTGAGGGTGTGCCAGGGCTTGAGGTGTTCGGTGTTGAGGGTGAACGCGGTGTAGCGCCGACCGCCGGCCTCGCTGCCGGACCATTCCGGCGAGGTGATCACCGGCTCGGGCCGGGCCTGGGTGTCCGCGTAGCCGATCCGCCTGCCCTCGTGTTCGGCGGCCAGGTGCGCCATCGCCTGCCCGGTGCGCGCCTCGAGGGTACGGAAACCCTGAACGGCCAATCTGCCGTTGGTCGTTCCGGACAGCGCCAGGATCGTGTCGCAGGCCCGGACCGCGGTGTCGATCAGCGGCCGACCGGCGGCGACACCGGTGCGGGCGGTGCCGTTGAGCCGGCGCAGGTCCTCGACCTCGGCGCCCACGTCGAAGGCGATTCCCTTGACGGGCAGGCCCAACTGCTCGGCGAGCGGGCCCAGCGCGGCCATCTTGGCGGCGACGGCCGTGTAGTCGCGCTCGACCACGGTCAGGTTCGGCATGGTCCGGCCCGGCACCGGCGGGCAGTGGCCGGCCCGCCAGTCCGCCGCGATCCCGCCGGGTTGGGCGATCTCCCCGGGGGTGTCGTGTTGGAGGGCGGTGGCCACCAGGTCACGGCGGGTGTCCAGGTGCCCGCGCGCCAGTTCGCCGAACCGCGCCGCGATCGTGTGGAACGCCTCGAAGTCGGTACGGGCCTGCCACGGCGGGTCGATCGCGGGGGTGAACGCGTGTACGAAGGGGTGCATGTCGGTCGAGGACAGGTCGTGCTTCTCGTACCAGGTCGCGGCGGGCAGCACCACGTCGGACATCAGCGTGGTGGACGTCATCCGGAAGTCCAGCGACAGCAGCAGGTCGAGTTTGCCCTCCGGGGCCTGGTCGTGCCAGCGCACGCCCTGCGGGCGGGAGCCCGGCGGCGCCTCCTCGGCGCGCAGCGAACTGTCGGTGCCCAGAAGGTGTTTGGCGAAGTATTCGGCGCCCTTGGCGGAGGAGCCGAGCAGGTTGGAACGCCATACGGTGAGCACTCTCGGCCAGTTGTGCGGCGCGTCCGGGTCCTCGCACGCGAAGCCCAACGCGCCGGAGCGCAGCGCCTCGACGGTGTGCTCGACCGGGTCGACGCCGGCGCGTTCGGCCTCGTCGACCAGGTCGAGCGGGTTGCGGTCGAAGGTGGGGTAGGAGGGCATCCAACCCAGTCGCGCCGAGGTGGCCAGGCAGTCGGCGGCGGTCGTCCCGGTCAGGTCGCCCGCGCCCAGCGGGGAGGCCAGGACGTCGGTGGTGAACCCGTCGTAGCGCCACTGGTCGGTGTTCAGGTACCAGTAGGCCGTGCCGATCATCTGCCTCGGCGGCCGGGACCAGTCGTTGGCGCTCGCGAGGGTGGCCCACCCCGTGGCCGGCCGGCACTTCTCCTGGCCCACGTAGTGTGCCCAGCCGCCGCCGTTGCGGCCCTGGCAGCCGGTGAGTTGCAGCAGGGCCAGGAAGGTGCGGTAGATCGTCTCGGAGTGGAACCAGTGGTTGGTCCCGGCGCCCATCAGGATCATGCAGCGGCCCCCGGACCGCTCGGCGGTGTCGGCGAACTCCCGCGCGATCGCGACGGCGCGCGCGGCGGGCACCGAGGTCAGCGTCTCCTGCCAGGCGGGCGTGCCCGGTTGGGTCGCGTCGTCGTAGCCGACGGGCCACGTGCCGGGCAGGCCGTCGCGGGGTACCCCGTACTGGGCCAGAAGCAGGTCGAACACGGTGGTGACCAGCGGGCCGCCGGGGCCGAGGCGGCGGGCCGGCACCCCCCGGCGCAGCACCTCGCCGCGACCCTGACCGTGCTCGCCGCCCTCGGTGTCGAAGCGGGGCAGCAGGACCTCGACGCCGCGTGCGGTGGGGTCGCGGTACAGGGTGAGCCGGGGGCGGACGCCGGCCAGGTCGAGGTTCCAGCGGCCCCGGCCCGATTCGGTCCAGCGGAAGCCGATCGAGCCGCCGGGCACCACCGGCTCGCCCGTCGCGTCGTCGAGCAGGACCGTCTTCCAGTCCGCGCCCTCCTGGGTCGAGGCGGCCCCGTCGGCGGCGAGGTCGGCGGCGCGGACGAACTTGGCGGGGGTGTACGCGCCCGGCTCGTCCGCGCGTTCGGTCAGCGTGACCAGGAACGGCAGGTCGGTGAACTGCTTGACATAGGTGTCGAAGAACTCGACGGTCCGGTCGACGAAACATTCCTTGAGGACCACGTGGCCCATCGCCATGGCCAGCGCGGCATCGGTGCCCGGGTGCGGGTGCAGCCATTCGTCGGCGAACTTCGCGTTGTCCGCGTAGTCCGGCGCGACCACCACCACCTTCTGCCCGCGGTAGCGCGCCTCGGCCATCCAGTGCGCGTCGGGCGTGCGGGTGACGGGCACGTTGGTGCCCCACATGATCAGGTACGCCGCGTCCCACCAGTCGCCCGACTCGGGCACGTCGGTCTGGTCGCCGAACACCTGCGGGGAGGCCACCGGCAGGTCGGCGTACCAGTCGTAGAAGGACAACATCGGCGCGCCGATCAGGCTCATGAAGCGGGCGCCGGCCGCGTGCGAGACCATCGACATCGCCGGGATGGGGGAGAACCCGGCGATCCGGTCCGGTCCGTGGCGCGCGATGGTGTGCACATGCGCCGCGGCGACGATCTCCACCGCCTCGTCCCACGTGGCCCGGACCAGGCCGCCCCGGCCCCGGGCGCGTTGGTAGCGCCGCCGGCGCTCGGGGTCGGCGACCACGTCGGCCCAGGCCAGGACCGGGTCGCCCAGGCGTTGTCGGGCCTCGCGGTACAGCTCCAGGAGCACGCCGCGCACGTAGGGGTAGCGCACCCGGGTGGGTGAGTAGGTGTACCAGGAGAACGCGGCGCCGCGCGGGCAGCCGCGCGGTTCGTACTCGGGGCGATCGGGTCCCACCGAGGGGTAGTCGGTGGCCTGGGTCTCCCAGGTGATCACGCCGTCCTTGACGTAGACCTTCCAGCGGCAGGAGCCGGTGCAGTTGACGCCGTGGGTGGAGGTGACGACCTTGTCGTGGCTCCAGCGCTCGCGGTAGAAGACGTCGCCCTGTCGGCCGCCCTTCAGGTATTGGGCGCGCAGGTCCGGCGAGACCACCGCGTCGCGGCGGAAGAAGCGCCCGGTACGCAGGAGCAGGTCGCTCGCGCGGCCGTCCAGGCCGGGGGCCGGGGGTGGGTCGGTGGGCGGGGGCGAACCGGTGTCCATGACGACCCTTCGGGATGAGGCTCCGCATGCCGAGTTGCAGTAAATGTCCTATATGTAGGGCTTCGATGGTGGGACGCGGGTGCTCGGCTCACCGTGTCCGCCCGTCGGGACGTGTTGTTCGCGCGGACGTGGCGGATGATCAACCGGAACACGCCTCGGCGGATTCCTGCCCGCGATTGGGTGGCAGCGGCCCGATCCGCGTGGACCGGGCCGCATCGAGCAGGGTGCGTCCCATCCCCCGAACGATGGGCGCGCGCACCCGTTGAGGAGCTGAGAGCCCGTGTCACCCATCCGTCGCCGCCCCGCGACCGCGCTCGCCCTGACCGCGCTGCTCGCGGCCGGACTCACCACGGCCGCACCCGTCGTGTGGGCCGCCCCGTCCGAGCCGACCGCCGCCGCACGGACCGGTGTTCCCGCCATCGACCTCGACCGCGCCGCCGCCGGCGACTTCGGCCCCTGCACCACCACGGTGCGCGGCGTGCTGAGCAAGCCGCTCACGATCGCGTCGGGCATCACCTGCCTGGACGGCGCCACGGTGCGGGGCCCGGTCCGGGTCGAGCCGGGCGCGGGCCTGATCGCCACCAGGTCGACCGTCACCGGCCCGGTCTCGGCACACGGCGCGACCGCCCTCGTCCTGGCCGACACCACGGTCGGCGGCCCCGTCACGGGCACCGACGCGATCGGCGTCACCGCACTCCTGTGGTCCCGCGTCGGCGGCCCCGTGCACCTGGCCGGAAACAAGGGCCCGAGCCAGGTGCTCGCCAACACCGTCGGCGGCCCGCTGAACTGCGCGGGCAACACCCCCGAGCCGACGAACGCCGGCCTGCCGAACACGGTGAAGGGCCCGAAGTCCGGCCAGTGCGCGTCGCTGTAGCGCCGCGGCGGCCACGCGCCGCACCGTGACCGACCGCGCCCCGTACGACCGCTCCCGGCGGCCGTACGGGGCGTCACCCGGCGGGTTCCAGGGGTGGCAGGGCGATGGTGGGGTCGCCCAGGAGGACCAGGCTTTGGCGGTCGAGGGCCGCCACGCGGAGTCTGGTGAGGGTTTCCCGGACCGAGGTGTCGCCGTTGGCCAGGGCGTCGCGCAGGCGGGCCCAGCGGGTGTGCAACTCGCCGACGTCGGCGCGGTATTCGGCCAGGGCCAGGCCCAAGGGCTCGCCCGCGTACAGGTGGCCGGACAGCGCGGAGACCAGGCGGCCGCCGAGACCCTGGCCGGTGTCGTCGACGCGCAGGGTCCAGCTGAAGGTCGGCTCCACGTGGCCGATCACGGCCCGCACCGGGTGTTCGCGACCGAGCAGTTCCAGCGGCGCCGGGGCCACCATCGTGCCCAGGCCCGCGACCGCCTCCACCGTGCCGAGCGCGGAGCTGCCGACCGGAAGCAGCCCGGCGTAGAAGCTCTCGCCGGCCGCACCGGCCGAGCAGCACGCCTGGGCGTACCACACACACCCACCCGGCATGCCGTCGCACAACGTGCGCAGCGGCACGGTGGTGTGCGTGGCGTCCACCGGCAGCCCGAGCATCGCGCGCATCTCGGCGGGAGCGTCCAGCGGACCGGTGCGGCCGTGACCGGAGGTGGCGAGCAGCCCGGGGCGGAGGTCGGCGAGGGCGCCCACGAGTGCGTCGCCGGTCGCCTCGGCCGCGGTGACGTCGCGGAATTCGGCGAGCGGGGGCGGGGTGAGCCGCGCCGCCAGCGGAGCGGCGATCACCGCGCGCATCAACGCCGTGATGTCCAGCGGACCGTGGTCGACCGTCCAGGTCACCGCCCGGTCGGTACGCGCCTCGGCGCCGGCCCAATCCGCGAGCAGCGCCCGGACGTAGTGGGCGAGCGCGTCCCCGGCCAGCGGGATGCGCCCGACCAGGTGCCTGGTGCCCAGCGCGTACTGCACGGACCAGGGGATCACGTCGGGGCCGCCGATGATCGCCACGTACTTCGGGAGCCGGCCCCGCCCGGTCCCGAACTCCGACAGTCCGATGGCCGGTTCCTGGGGCGGGTCGGCGGCGAAGTACCGGCGCAGCAGGTGGTCGGGCAGCTCCGGACTCCAGCGCAACACCGCGGTGCCCGGCCGCGCCGCCAACAACTCGCGCACCGGTGCGGCGGCGTCCTCGCCGGCCGCCTTCGCCGCGTCGGACACCTGCGGATCGGTGCTGTCCGGCAGCAGGATCCCGTAGCCGACGTCGGCCGAGCGCCAGTCCCTCGGGTCGGCCGGGGCCTCGAACGGAAGCACCGCCTGGGAGCGCGGCATGCCGCCTTTTCCGGCACCCCACGAGGCCGCGCCGGCGTCGATCGTGGCCCGCGCGACCTCCTCCCCGGTCCAGGCGTCGAGTTGGATGTCCGCCGGCAGCGTCATCGGCCCGCACCCGCCAAGCGTGCCCGCAGATCGGCGATCAACGCGTCCACCTGCGCCAACAGCGCCGGATCCGTGGTGACCGGATCCAGCGTCGCCCGGAAACGCTCGTGCGTGTCGAGCCGCCCCTGGAGGTTCGCCAACTCGGACGAATCCGCCGCCGAACTCGCCGCGATCCGCAGCGGGTCGTCCTGGAGGTAGAGCACGGGGTCCGACCACGCCTCGCTCTCGTCCGGATCGTCCCGGGCCAGCGCCTGGCGCGGGGCGGTGAAGGTGGCCGCCCAGTCGATCTCGTGCTCGCCCGGGTCCTCCAGCGTGCCGCGGACGGTGGCGAGCACCTCCGGATACAGCGCCGCGCAGAATCGATCCGTGTCGTTCAGGTCGACCAGCCTGCGCATGCCCGCGACCGCCGGCAACCCCTGCGAGACGAGGTCGTGGGCGAGCGAGAGCGTGTCGGACGTCTGCGCCGTCCGACACGCGCCCAGGACCACCAGCCACGGCGCGCACGGGATCAACGCGACCACCAGGTCCGGCAGTTTCAACTGCACCGAGCCCACGGGCTCCCCCGCGTCGAAGTCCGCCGTGTGGGCGAAGGCGAGCGTTCGCACACCGCCGGCCGCGCCACCGTGACACAGCAGGTGCACCAGGTGCGGCTTGGCCGCGGTGATCCGCTTGGCCAACTCCGGCGCGGTACCCGGGAGCACGTCGGCGGTGACGTCGGGGCGGCCGGCCGCCGCGACGCGGTCGAGCACGGCCCGCTCGGCGCTGATCACATGCAGCCGGGTGTCCAGCGCCCGCGCGTCGGGCAGCGCGCCGGCCGCGAGCAGCGCGTCGAGTTGGGACACGCCGGTGCGCCCCGCCGCGGACAGGACGGCGACGATGCGCAGCGGTGGGGTGAACGTGCGGCGATCGACGGGGCTGCGGATCGCGGCGATGCGCACGATCGGCCAGCGCGCGTCGAGCGCGATGAACCCCTGCGCCGCGGAGTGGAGTTGTTCCCAGGGCAGCCGGTCGGCCAGGTTCGAGACCATGTGCAGGTACAGCGGAGTCGGTCCGGCGGCGGGCGGCCGGGCGAGGGCGGCGCTCAGGCCCTGGCTGACCGCCGGGTGCCGGCACAGCCGTTTCAGCAGCGCCTCGCCCCGGCCGGCGACGGTGCCGCCGGGATCGGAGACGTCGGTGACCCGATTGGCGCCGAGCCCCGGGATGTTGGCGGGCGCCTCGCGCAGTTTGAGCACGGTGCGCTCGTCCCCCAGCGGTTCGAAGCCGAGCACGGTGCGCATCACGTCTCCCGGATACGTTCGTCGACGAGCGCGCGCAACTCGGCGATGGCCTGGCCGACTCCCAGGTCGTACGCCTGCTTGGCGGCCGGGGTCTCGCCGGGGACGCCGGCGGTGCGGACCAGCGACGCCACCTGGTTCTCGATGTAGCGCGTGGAGGAGGCGACCCACATCGGCACCGAGTCGGCGTTCGCGTAGCGCGCGGTGATCTCGTCGCCGCCGGCCATGCCGAGCGCGTGCGGCAGGACCTCGGTGCTGCTCCTCGAATCCGCGATCGGCGCCCGCCCGCTGAGCCAGGACATCCCGGGCGCCTCCGGATCGGGCCAGGCGTCGCGGAGCGCGGCGCCGACGAACTCGGGCTGGAGGTGCACGAACAGCGACGGGTCGCGCGGGATCGGCACGGTGCCCGGTTCGCCGGCGATGAACGCGTGCGCCTGGGCCAACGCGTATCCGGCGGGATCCCGCGCCACCGAGCTGTAGAACGTCGGCCCGGCACGGCGCAGACCGATGTGGTCGGCCATCATGCGGATCGCCGAGTCGCACGGATTGTCCGGCGGTGAACCGAGGGACAGCACGGTCGCCCCGACGCGGTCGGCGAGGCGTCGTACCCGGTCGGCGGTGACGAACGCGCGGGTGGACCGGTCGGTGCCCGTCGCGGGATCGGGGTTCACCGACAGCACCGGTCGGATGCCGTCGAACGTGCCGTCGGTGACGATGTGCAGCGCTCGCACCGCCTTGCCGTCGAGTCCGCCGGCGATCCAATTGCCCCACAGCGGCGGTCCGGTGGCCGGGCCCGGGCCATCGGGTCGCGGCGGTCCGGACCGGGCGTAGCGCCGTGCGCCGTCGGGGTCGTGGACGTGGATCAGGTCTCCGTCGCGCCCGGTCGACAACAGCGCCCGCAACGCCTGTTCGCCGCCCCGCTCGGTGAATACGTGTACGTCCACCCGGCCCGCGACGCAGGCGCGAAGGGAGGCCACGAACGCCGAGAGGTATCCGGCCACCCACGGCGCGTCCGGCGCGGTGGACAGCGCGACCGCCACGGTCCACATCCGTCCCGGATCGGATCCGGGCGGCAGGCGATCGGGCACCCGGACCAGCGGCCGACCCGCGGCCGCGACGAGGGCGCCCTCCCACGGCACCCCGCCCAGGTGGCCGTAGGGCGGGACCAGCCGCAACCAGAGCGCGGTATCCGCCGGGAACTCGGCGCTCAGGCAGCCCACGACGCCCTCGACCAGATCGTCCGGCACGGTCGGGTCGCACGGGGGTTCGACACCTTCCGAGAGCCCGAATCCGCCGTAGTCGAAGTCGCCCCGCCAGTACGTCCTCGGGCCCTTCGGCGTCGGGCCCTCCGGGGGGAAGCCGAGCAGTTCGACCGTCGCGATCGGCGACGCGCGCCCGAGGTCGAGCCGCACCCGAAGCATCGCCAAGTGCCATTTCTCGACCGGGGCCTCGGACATCACGACTCCTTCGATGCGGGCGGCGAAACCGCGGCTTCCCGGCGATTCGGGCCGCGGCGGGTCGGCGGATCCGGTTCCTCAGCCCGGTCCGGCCAGGGCGTGCATGGCCCACCAGGTCGCCGGATTGCTGACGTCGCCGTGTCCGGAGATGGCGGGATTCCCGTCGATCTCGACCCCGCCGTCGACGGCGATCACCCGAAGGCCGCCGCCGAGGTCGTAGTGCTCCGAACCGGGTACGGCGGCGGATCGCCGGGTGGAGACGGCGTCGACCCCGGCGGGGCCGAACCCGCCCAGTGCGCCGTACAGTTCCGGATCGCCGATCGCGGCCACACCCGGTTCGCCCAGTTGACCGCCGCGCATCGCGAGATGAAAGAACCGGGTCAGCGGATCGTCGAACGCGGAGAACGTGGTGAGCAGGGGCCGGTCCACCAGGTCGAGGGCGGCGTGGTAGCCGCCGGAGCGGCCGGTGCCGGCGACGTCGGCCGCGAAGCACCAGCGGTTGACGGCCGCCTGGAGCAGCAACATCGACCGGGCGGGCCGGGTCGGCGCGGCGGCCACGAGCGCCGACAAGACGACCTTCGCGCCGAACGAGTGGCCGATCAGATGCAGCCGCACCGCGCTCTCACGCAGGATGTGCGCGACGAGCGGGCCCACCCCCTTGGCGCCCACGTCACCCGCACGGGCCTTCATCGTCCACACCGTCGCGGTCCGCAGCAGGCTGCGCGGATCGAAGCCGCCGCCCGCGACCAGCAGCCCCGGCGTGGTGGGGTGCGCGACGCCGAAATCGTCCGGGGCGGCCGGTGGGGCCGCGGCTCCGCCGCCGTCCAACGCCGCCCAGACGCCCAGGAATTCCTCGGCGGTGGGTGGCGGTGAGCCGTCGTCCGGGTCGCGCCCGGCGCGCAGCGAGTCGAGCACGATCTCGGCGGCGCGTCGCGCGTCGGCGGCGTCGATCGTGGTGCGGCCGTCCACCAACTCGACGAACTCCGGGTCGGATTCGGCCTTCAGGGCGCCGGTGACCAGCCCGAACATCTCCTCGACCTGCCGGGCTCCGGCACCGTCGGGATCCGGCTCGGCGGCGATGTCGGGGCCGGCCTCCCACGGCATGACGAAGCTCGTGGAGGGCCAGATGACGCCGATCAGCAGCGGTTTGTAGTCCGGCGGGAGCGGGAGGGCGAACTGCCGCCGCTGCTCGATGAACCCGTTGACGAAGCTGCGATAGCGGTCGAGGGCCTGCGCGAACACGTTGTTCCAGCCGTGCGAGAACAGGAAGACGTCGCTCACCCCGGCGAGCCGGTCCTTGATCTCCTGTTCGGCGACCGGGCTGCGCAGTCCTCCGTCGCGGTCGTAGCGGAGCAGGTAGAGATCCGCCGTCGAGCCCCCTTCGAGCGGAAACTGTTGAAAAGGACCAGACATCGTCCGGCTCCATGTTCGTGCGACAACGGCGCTCCGTACGAGTGCGGAGCGATCCTGCTTCCATGCTTCCCCTCCCTCCGGACCGGGGCAAGCGGGGGCGGGCCGGTGCGGTCGGGCGGGTGCGGCCGGGGCGCGGCCGTCGGGGCGGACCGGGTCGGGGCCGGGCGCCCGGGGACGGCGGGGGCGAGTCGGGTCGGGTGGTGCCGCCCGGCCGGGTTCGGGCCGGGTCAGCCCGTGTCGCGGGTCAGGAGTCCGGTCGCCTGTGCCTGCACGGTGCCGTTCGGGAAGGCGGTGTAGTAGTCGTACTTGAGCTTGTTGCCCGGGACCCTGTCGAGCACGACCCAGCCGCCGCGCGCGCACCGCTGCCCCGGATCGCGGACGATGTCCTCGCGCAGGACGACCCGGTCGGCGCGGACGGCGGCGCGGTCCTCGGTCTCCAGGGTCAGGGTTCCGGAGCAGTTGCCGCCGGGGTAGTCCGACTCGCCGACGACGGTTCCGGCCTTGCCCACGTGCAGTCGCAGGGTGACGGTGAAGGTGGCGGTACCGACGGCGCTCCCGCGCCAACGCGCGGCGAAGTCGGCCGGCAGTCGGCGGGTGGTCGGCTGCGCGGTCGGGCGCGGGCTCGTGCTCGTGCTCCTGCTCGGCCCGGAGCCGGTGGGCGGCGGACCGTCGGGCGGCCTCGTGGTGGTCGACCGGGCGCTCGGACGGGTGCTCGCGCTCGCGTCGGTGCCCGGATTCGTTCCCGGGCTCGCGCCGCCGTCCGGGGAATCGATCGTGATGGTGGTGCCCGGGTCGGCCTCGAGCAGCACCCGCCCCGGCGAGAACTCCTGGACAACCCGGCCCTCCAGCGTCACCCGCAGCCCCTTCGCGGCGGCCACCCGGTAGACGTCCTCCTTGACCCGGCCGTCCTCGCGATGCCGGATCACCACGACGAGTTCGTTGCCGGCGGTCGCGGCCTTCCTCGAGTAGTCGACGCCGCCGTCGACGCTGAACGTGCCCGCCGGGGTGACCCAGCGCGCCCCGAGCGACACGGAGATCTTCCCGCGCGTCGAGATGGAGAACCTGATCGGCCCGATGGCGTAGCCGAGCACCGGGTCGTCGAGACCCGCCTTCCGCTCGCCGTCCTCGTCGAATCCCAGGTAGCCGCACGACGTGGCGCCGAACAACGCCATCACCGTGCATACCGTGACCAGTCCCGCCCGTGTCCCGACCCGCCGCACCCGCATCGCGTTCCTCCCCCGAGAACACCCGCCGTGGAGACGAGTATGCGCCCGAAATCGGCCGAACGTGCGGAAACCGCCTCGGTGGGGGCACGCGGGTGTCGCCCGGCGGGGAATCCGCCGGGCGACACCGTTCATCCGTGCGTTCGGGCCGGTCTCAGCAGGCGCCGAGGTCCTGCCAGACGCCCCACTGGCCGGTGGTGCCGGGCGTCTCGCCGGTCGTCCACCACTTGGCCTTCCAGGTGTGGCCCTGGTACGAGACCTGTTGTCCGCCGGTGTAGACCGTGCCGGAGGCCCACGGCGGGGCCGTGCACTGGTGGCCGTTGCCGCCGGTGATGGTGAGCGTGTAGCTCGCCGAGTGGCTGACGGACGTGCCGACGCCGGTCACCGTCAGGGTGTACGTACCCGAGACGGCCGCCGTCGTCGTGGTGATGGCCAGCGTCGAACTGCCGCCCGCCGTCACCGATGTCGGACTGAGCGAGACCGAGACGCCGGTCGGGGCGCCGGAGACGGTGAGGTTCACCGTCTGCGCCGAACCCGCCGTCACCGAGGTGTTCACCGTGCTGGTGGTCGAGTTGCCCGCGGCGACCGTTCCGGAGGCGGGCGTCGTCTGTACCGCGAAGTCGTCGGTCGGGGTCGTCGTGCCGCTGGTGAACGGCGCGAAGACGTGGCTGAAGTCCCACTGGTTGCCCGGGATCCCCGAGCAACTGTCGGAGGAGGCACCGCAGTTGCCGCGGTCCCGCTGGAGCGCCCAGAAGGAGAGCGTGTTGATGCCCTTCGACACCGCCCAGTTGTACACCTGCTTGGCGTTGGCCAGGGTGAACGTCTCGGCCGCGCCGAAGTCGTCGATGCCGGGCATCTCGGTGACGCCGATCATGCCCCAGAGCTGCGTGGGGGTCTTGCCCGGGTAGAGCTGCGCGAGGGTGTTGTACAGGCCCTGCGCGGCCGTCTCGGTGTCGTCGGCCATGTTGTGCGTGGCGTTGTCGTAGTAGTCGAACGTCATCAGGTTGACCACGTCGACCCGCGTGCCGTTGCTCACCGCGTTGCGCAGCAGCGCCACGCTGTTCTCGGCGAGGCCGTGGGTGGTGGTGGGCAGCGTGTAGGAGATCTCGATCTTGCGCCCGTTGGCCGCGGCCCAGTCCTGGACCAGCTTGATCGCCTTGTTGCGGCGGTCGATGCCGGCCGTCTTGTCGAGCGCGTCGACCTCGATGTCCATGTCGAGGCGGGAGATGTCGTAGGTCGTGATGACCTTCTTGTACACCTCGGCGATCTGGTTGACGTCGGTGCAGCTGTCCGCGATCTCGGTGTTCGTGGTGTCCGCGGTGTAGCCGCCGAAGGAGGGGATCACGTCCCCGCCTCGGCCCTGGATCGTCTTGATGTCGGCGCCGAACGTGGACTGGGCGATCGGCATGCCGGTGTCGCCGTTCCAGTACGCCGTGCAGGAGCCCGAGGTGGCGGTCTGCAGGAATGCCATGGTCAGGTGCTTCGCGCCCGACTGGGCGGACAGCGCGGCCGGGCTGTCTCCGGTCCACGCCTCGAAGTAGGGGGCGAAGACGTGCGCGGGCAGGGGAGTCGCGGCCTGGGCGGGGCCGGCTCCGAAGGCGGTGAGGCTCACCGCCGCGGCGGCGGTGACGGTGGCGGCGACGGCCGCTCGTAACGTACGGAGGAGTCGCATGTGCGTGCGTCCAGACTGTGAGAGGGGACGGACCGCCGTCGCTTCGCGTGGCTCGGCGGCATCGGTATGAGATAGCTCACGCGGTATCCAAGTCAATGGTCTGGACCAAAAATGGACTAGACCATTTTTGCGAGCCGCGACGCCCCGCCCCTGGCCGGACCCGTTTCGGGGCGGCCGACCACTCGCGTGGGCAATGTTCGCCAACCCTTTTGTCGCGGGCGCCGGCAGGCCCGGCCGGGTCCCGGTGCGCGCTTGTCGTCGCCGTTGGCGAGGCCGGTGTGTGCCATGAGGGGCGACTCGCGTCCCGCCGTGGTCACCTTTGGGTTCCTCGGGCACCGGAAAGTGCGTTCTTCCAGGTCAGCGTTCGCTCTCCTATGGTTTCCGAGTAACCATCGGAGACCACTACGGAGGTAGCGCCATGGCCGTCACCCTCACGAACCCCGCCGGACTACCGGAGATCGACGTGTATCGGCAGGTGTCGGTCGGCACCGGGTCGAAGCTGGTCTTCCTCGCCGGGCAGGTGGCCTGGGACGCCGACGGAGTCACGGTCGGCGAGGGCGATCTCGCCGCCCAGGTCGAACAGTGCTACCGCAACGTCGGCACCGCCCTGGCCGGTGTCGGCGCGACCTTCGACGACGTCGCCAAGCTCACCGTGCACGTGGTCGACTGGACGCCCGACAAGATGCCGCAACTCCTCGACGGCATCGCCCGCGCCGCCGCCGCGCTGGGTGTCACGCCGGTGGCCCCGGCCACCCTCCTGGGCGTCGCCGCCCTGGACGTTCCCGCCCATCTGGTCGAGGTGGAGGCCATCGCGATCCTGGACTGAACCGACTTCCCCGAACTCCTTGTCCACCGATCGGTGGACAAGGAGTTCCGTCGGTCGAGGCTGTCGAGCCAACCGGCCCGACGAACAGGATTCGGACATGACGAAACTTCCTGTTCGAGTGGCCGGGTGGAGTGCTCGGCGTCCCTGGTGGGCGATCGCCGGCTGGGTGCTGTTTGTCGCGTTGTGCCTGGGGGCCGGCATCGCCGCCGGGACGAACACGGCCACCAGCGAGGACTATCGGGTGGGCGAGGCAGGGCGCGGGGAAGCGCTGGCCGCCCAGGGCGGCCTGGAGCAGCGCCCGATGGAGCGGGTGCTGATCACCGCCGAGGCCGGCGCGGAACGAGTGGGCCCCGAGGCGGACGCCGCGGCCGCCGAGATCGCGGACCGGATGCGGCGACTGCCCGAGGTGTCGTCGGTCGGCGCGCCGGTGCGCTCGGCCGACGGCAGGGCGCTGCGCGTCGACGTCACGATGAAGGGCGAGGAACAGGACGGGAAGAAGCACGTCGACCCGCTCCTGGCGCAGACCGCGAAGGTGCGGGCGGAACACCCGAAGCTGCGGATCGCGGAGAGCGGCGGCCCCTCGATCAGCAAGGACGTCCAGGGCCAACGCGGCGACGACCTCGCCAAGACCGAGATGATCGCCCTGCCGATCACGCTGATCACCCTGTTCATCGTGTTCCGCTCGGCGGCGATGGCCGCCGTGCCGCTGGTGCTCGCGCTGTCCGCGATCGCGGCGGCCGTCGGCCTGTCCATGCTCGCGTCGCACGTCTTCCCGGACGCCGGGGTCGGCACCAACGTGATCCTGCTGATCGGCCTGGCCGTCGGCGTCGACTACGCGCTCTTCTACCTCAAGCGCGAACGCGAGGAACGGGCCCGCTCGGGCGGGCGGCTCGACTCCCGAGCCCTGGTCGAACTGGCCGCCGCCACCTCCGGACACGCCGTCGTGGTCTCCGGGCTCGCGGTCGCCGCCTCCAGCGCGACGCTGTTCCTCGCCGACGACGTGATCTTCTCCTCGATCGCCCTCGGCGCGATCGTGGTCACGGTGGTCGCGGTGATCGGCTCGTTGACCGCGCTGCCCGCGCTGCTGGTCAAGCTCGGTGCCCGGGCCGAACGCCGCGCCGCCGCCAGGGCCGAGCGCGCGGCCCGCCGGGGCAAGCCGGTCGCCGCGAAGCCCGCGCGCAGTGGTGCCGGCCGGATCACCTCCGCCGTGTTGCGGGTCACCGCCGCCCGCCCGGCCGCGACGCTCGCCGTCTCCGTGTTCGCCATGCTGGCCCTGGCCGCCCCGCTCGCGCACCTGAAGCTGACCGACATCGGCCGCGAGACCTACTCCAGGGACCTGCCCGCCATGGACACCTGGCATCGGCAGAACGAGGCGTTCCCGGAGCTGAAGTCGATGCACCAGGTCGTGGTCCGCGCCGACGCCGGCCGGGCCGACGAGGTGGCCGGCGCGCTGCGCGAGCTGGAACGGCGGGCCGAGACCGACCCGGCGCTCTCCGGCATCGCCGAACTGCGCACCTCGCCCGACCGCCGGATCACCATGCTGGAGCTGCGCGTACCGCACTTCGTCAGCACCGACGCGGCGCAGGACTCGCTCGATCGGGTCCGCGACGACCACGTACCGGCCACGGTCGGCCGGCTGCGCGGGGTCGACGTGGCGGTCACCGGCGACGTGGCCCGCTACGCGGACTATCCCGAACACCAGAAGACCAGGCTGCCGATGATCGTCACGTCACTGCTCCTGGTGACCTTCGTGATCACCGTGATCGCGTTCGGCTCGGTGGTCCTGGGCCTGCTCGGCATGCTGCTCAACCTGCTGTCGGCCGGCGCCGCGCTCGGGCTG
Source organism: Embleya hyalina (assembly GCF_003967355.1). Taxonomy (GTDB): domain Bacteria; phylum Actinomycetota; class Actinomycetes; order Streptomycetales; family Streptomycetaceae; genus Embleya; species Embleya hyalina. Next base: position 160,068 of record NZ_BIFH01000018.1, read on the forward strand.
CTCGTCCTGGTCTTCCAGGGGAGTTGGGCCGAGGGGCTGCTCGACTTCGACTCGACCGGTTCGATCGGCTCCAGGGTGCCGCTGTTCCTGTTCGTGATCCTGTTCGGATTGTCCATGGACTACCAGGTGTTCGTGATCAGTCGGATCCGCGAGGCCGTGCGGCGCGGGGCGACGACCCGGCGGGCCGTACTCGACGGGATCGGCAACTCGGCGGGCGTGGTCACCAGCGCCGCGTTCGTGATGGTCACCGTGTTCGCCAGTTTCATCGGCCTGCACCTGATCGAGATGAAGCAGTTCGGCTTCAGCCTCGCGGTGGCCGTGCTCCTGGACGCGTTCGTGATCCGGATCATGATCCTGCCCGCCGCCATGCTGCTGCTGGGCGAGCGCAGCTGGTGGCCGGCGATCGGGCTGCGCCGGAGCCGCGAGCGCACCCCCTCCGCCGAGGTTCGACCGGTCCGAAACGTAGGCTGAGCGCCATGTCCGAACGGCCGCGGTCCACCGAACGTTTCCCGATGTGGACGCTGCACCGCTGGTACATCCTGTTCTGGGTGCTGCTCGGGCTCGCCCCGATGGCCCTGGCCGGGGCGGGCGATTGTGGGGCGAGGCGGCTGTGGGCGGTCGGGCTGCCGGTCCTGCTCGGCCTGTGCTACCTGGTCGTACGGGTGTTCCCGGGGAACCGGGTGCTGCGGCCGAGCGCCTTCCCGGCGGTGCTGATCGTCGGCCTGGTCGCGCTGGCCTACGTGCGCGACGGCGGTGCGTCGTTGTACGTGGCGAGCCTTCCGCACTTCTGGTTCGCCGCCCGCGCCCCGTATCCCTCGATCATGCGCAGCGGCGTCGCCGCCGCCGGCACCGTGCTCGGCGGCGTCGCCTCGCAGGGCTGGAGCCCGGACCTGCTCACCGGCAACACCACGGCGACCCTGATCGCCTACGCGGTGAGCGTGCCGGTCGGGCTGTCGGTTCATCGCTACATCGAGCAGAACGGGGCCCGTGTGCGGGCCCTGGACAGCGAACTGGCCGGCGCCCGGGAGCGGTTGGCGGACGCCGATCTGCGCCGGGGCGCCGCGGAGGAGCGGGAGCGGCTGGCCCGGGAGATCCACGACACCCTCGCCCAGGGGTTCGCCTCCATCGTGGTGTTGGCGGAGGCCGCGCGCTCGGGCCTGGCGAGCGATCCCGACACGAGCGGGCGGCAGTTGTTGTCGATCGAGCGCACCGCCCGGGAGAACCTGGCCGAGGCGCGGGTACTGGTCGGCTCGGCTCCGCAGAGCGGCCTGGTCACCGGGTCGCCGGCCCGGGTGCTGCGTCGGACCCTGGACCGCTTCGCCCAGGACACGGGGATCACGGTGGACGCCGAACTGCCGGACGTCGAGTGTGATCAGCGCACCCGGATCGCGCTGCTGCGCTGTACGCAGGAGTCGCTGGCCAACATCCGCAAACACGCGGACGCCGGCACCGTGGGCGTGGTGCTCACCCGGGTCGCCGACGGTGTGGAACTGGAGATCACCGACGACGGGCGGGGGTTCGTGGTCGACGAGGCCCGAGGTTTCGGCCTGGACGGGATGCGTCGGCGACTGGCCGAGCTGGGCGGCGAGTTGACGGTCACCAGCTCGGTCGGGGACGGTACGCGGATCCTGGCGATGATTCCCGTCGACGGCGCGGCCGAGGCGGGTGTGGCGGACGTGCACGACTACCGGCGGGAGAGCGCGACATGAGCGGCGACACGAGCGGGGACACGCTGCGCGTGGTCGTGGTCGACGACCACTCGGTGATGCGGGCGGGGGTGGTCGCGCTGCTGGCCGCGGACGCCACGATCGAGATCGTCGGGGAGGCGGGCGACGGGCTGGCCGCGGTCGAGTTGGTCGAGCGCCTCGAACCGGACGTGGCGCTGCTCGACCTGCGCATGCCGGTGTTGGGCGGGGTGGCCGCCACCGCTCGCATCGTGGCCCTGCGCACGCGGACCCGGGTGTTGATCCTGACCACCTACGACACCGACGCCGAGATCGAGAGCGCGGTCGAGGCCGGCGCCATCGGCTACCTGCTCAAGGACGCCACCCGCGAACAACTCGTCGACGCCATCCGCTCGGCGGCCCGGGGCCAGACCGTGCTGGCGCCCAGGGTCGCGGAGCGCCTGGTCGCCCGGATGCGCCGACCCGCTCCGGTGGTGCTCACCTCCCGCGAGATCCAGGTCCTGAACGCGGTGGCGGACGGGCTGTCCAACGCGGACATCGGCGCCCGACTGGTGATCGCGGAGGCCACGGTCAAGACCCACCTGCTCCGCATCTTCGCCAAACTCGACGTCAGCGACCGCACGCACGCGGTGGTCACCGCGATCGAGACGGGGTTGCTGCCCCGCGGCGAGGGCGGCGACGGGAACGCGACGCGCGGGTGAGCCCGCGAGTGGATGATCGCGGACACCCGGGCCGCGGCCGGTCGGGTCGGGCGCGGTGCGGGCGGCGGGCGGCGGGTGTCGTCGGGGGCCACGTGACGAGGGAGCGCAGGTCCACGCCCGCGGTCGTGATCGACCTCGTCGCGGCACGCCGACGCCGCCGTCCCACGCGCCGGGGGTAGCGTGAGCGTGGAACCCTCACGTCGATGTGAGGGTCGACGCAGTCGTCGAGGGGTGGATCGGGTGAGGATCGGAGAGTTGTCCCGGCTGACCGGGGTCAGTGTGCGGGCGTTGCGCTACTACGAGGAAGAGGGGCTGATCCGGCCCGCACGCGGCGGCAACGGCTATCGCGAATACTGCGCCGGAGCGGACGAGGTGGTGCGGCGGATTCGCGGGCTGATCGATTCCGGGCTGCCCACTCGGATCATCCGCGACATCCTGCCCTACCTCGACGGTCCCGCCGACCTGCTGCCGCAGATCCCGTGCGCGCGGATGCTCGATCAGGTCGCGGCGGAGCGGGAACAACTCGACCGCCGTATCCGGTGCCTCACCCGCAATCGCGACGCCATCGACGCCTACCTGAGCGCCGCTCGGACGGCGGCCCGAGGGGACCGGGACCACGACGGGGCGGTGCGCGCTTGACCCTCACGCAAACGTGAGGGTTCTACCGTCCGGGCATGACTTCGACAACCGATTCCCTCCCGGCCGCGGACACCGTGCCGGGCACGCCGCGATGGCCGCTCGGCGGGCTGCTCGTGCTGTCCGGCGCCACCTTCGTGACGATCCTCACCGAGGCCCTGCCGGCCGGTGTGCTGCCGGCCATGAGCGCCGACCTGCACGTGAGCGAGGCCCGCGCCGGGCTGCTGGTCACGGTCTACGCGCTGGCCGCCGCGCTGACCGCGATACCGATGACGGCCCGGACGCTGATCGTGCCGCGGCGCACCCTGCTGGTGGCGCTGCTCCTGGGCTTCGCCGGCACCAACGCGGTGACGGCGGTGTCCGGCGAGTTCGCCCTGACGCTCGGCGCCCGTGTGGTCTCCGGGGTGTTCGCCGGACTGCTGTGGGCCATGGTGCCCGCGTACGCCGCACGACTGGCCCCGGAGCGCAGCGGCAGGGCGATCGCCACCGCGCTGGCCGGGATGACCGTCGGGCTCTCGCTCGGTATCCCGGCCGGCACCGCGCTCGGCGGCCTGATCGGCCGGCGCTGGACCTTCGCCCTGCTCACCCTGGCGGCCGTGGCCCTGCTCGGCGCGGCACTTCGGTGGCTGCCGCAACTGCCCGGTGAGCGGGCGCGGCGCGGCGGAGGGCTGACGGCCACGATCAGGACACCCGGGGTCGCCGCGATCAACACCGCCTCGATGGCGATGGTCCTCGGCTTCTACGTGCTCTACACCTACATCGCACCCTTCCTGGAGCGGGCGGATCCGGGCGTCGGCACCGGCACCGTGCTCTTCGTCTTCGGCCTCGGCTCGATGGTCGGCGTCTGGGTCGCCGGCCTCACCGCCGACCGCCGGCTGCGCGCCGCGACCCTCGTCCTGCTGACCCTGGCCACGCTGTGCCTGGCGGCTTTCGGGTTGTTCGCGGACGTCACCGCGGCCGTGCTGCTCGGCGCGTTCCTGTGGGGCGCGACGCACGGCGGCATCCCCACCCTGATGCAGACCGCGGGCGTCCGGGCGGCACCGCGGGACCCCGACACCGCCAATTCGTTGTGGGTCACCGGTTGGAACATCGGCATGGCCGGCGGATCCCTCCTCGGCGGCACCGTCCTCGCCGGCGCCGGCAGCGAGGCCCTGCCGTGGACGGCCTCCGCCCTCCTCGCCGCAGCCGTCCTGACCACCGCCCTCGCCCGCCGTACCGGCTTCCCTCCGCCGCGCCGAGCAGCCGAGCACGCATAGCGCCCGCATCGCCCGGCCGACCGACGGCCCCGGTCGTCCGGGCAGTTCGCGGACGCCGCCGATCATCCGCGTGGAAGGGGCCCGGCAGAAAAAGGAATCGGTGACCGTGAGCGTGTCGAGAACGGCATCGCGCGGGGCTCCGGCGCACCCGTGGGCGGGTTCGGGGGATGGTTCGCGAGGGTTGGGGCCAAGGTCTTCGGGGAGGCGTTCAGCAGGCCGCTCGCGGGGTTGGCATACCGGCTCTGACCTGGTGTTTTCCCGGGATTTGCCTAGGCTGGGGTGTCCTGTCGGAAGTTGTCGAAGGGGACATCGTGAGCGACGACGCCAACACGTACGACGCGAGCCGCATCCGGGTGCTCGAGTGGCCGGAAGCCGTTCGGAAACGGCCCGGGATGTACATCGGCTCGACCGGTGAACGCGGCCTGGAGCACATGGTGTACGAGGTCGCCGACCGGGCGGTGAACGAAATCCTGGCCGGCACCGGCGGCTCCGTCGACATCACGCTCATGCCCGACGGCGGCGTGTGCGTCGCCGACGACGGGCCGGGCATTCCCGTCGACGCGGCGGGCGATGTCGCGGAGCCCGGCCTGAAAGCCCGGTTGACCCGGATGTCCGTCGGGGCGCGGCCCATCGGCCGTCGCGACGTGACACTGCCGTACGGCGCGGATCTCTCCATCGTCAACGCCCTGTCGAGCCGGCTGACGGCCGAGGTGCGGCGGGACGGGGCCCGTTGGGTACTGGAGTACGAACGGGGCGAGGCCGTCACCCCGCCCACCGAGTCGGGGGCGGCGACCGGGAGCGGGACCACCATCACCTTTCGGCCCGATGCCGAGATCTTCACCACCGCGGCGTACTCGTTCGACCGGTTGGCCGAGCGCTTCCGGGAACTGGCTTTCCTGTACCGGGAGTTGGATATCTCGCTGACGGATCGGCGGGGTCCCGGCGAGGGTGCGACGGTGCGGTATCGGTTCGTGGGCGGGGTACGGGACTTCGTCGCGTTTCTCGACGATTCGGCGGCGGTGCGCGCCGCCGCGGACATCGTCCACGTCGAGCGCGAGGACTCGCGGATGGCGGGGACGCTGGAGGTGGCCCTGCGCTGGGGCGGCTCCACCGAGGAGCGCGTTCGCGGCTTCGCCAACAGCCGGCCCACCGTCGGCGGCACGCACGTGGAGGGCTTCCGCGACGGGCTGACCGCCGCGCTCACCGCGTACGCGCGCGAGCGAGGGCTGCTGACGGCGACGGACCCCGACCTCGGCATGGACCGGATCGGGGTGGGTCTGACCGCGGTCGTGTCGGTGAAGCTGGACGCCCCCGAGTTCGAGGGCTCCACCCGTGCGGTGCTGGGCAACTCCCCGGTGTGCGCCTGCGTCCGCGAGGCCGTTCGGGAACGGCTCGCCGGGTGGCTGGGCGAGCACCCCGAGGCCGCCCTCGGGCTCGTCGAGCGCGTCGTCCGGCGTTCCGGCGGGGGGTGATACGACGCGTGGCCGCCGCGCCGGGTCGCATGCTCGCGGGCGGGCCGGGTACGGGCAGTGTCGTCCGATTTTCACTCGGTGAGACAGGAGGGGCGCCATGCCCAGGGGATCGAGTCCCAAGCGGGAACGGCAGTACGAGCACATCAGGGACAGCGCGAGGAAGCGCGGTGAATCCACCGAGCGCGCCGAGGAGATCGCGGCCCGCACGGTGAACAAGGAACGTGCTCGGGCGGGCGAGTCCAAGACCGCGAGCCGCACGTCCCTGAAAGACATGCCGGCGAGTCGCCGAGGTGGCGAACATTCGCACTCCGGGTCCACCGGGCCCACCTACGACCAGCTCTACGCGGACGCCAGACGCCGCAATATCAAAGGCCGTTCCTCGATGAACAAGAAGCAGCTCCGGCAGGCGCTCGGCACCTGACCGCCGCCCGGCCGCGCCTTCGCGCGAAGGCGCGGCCGGCCACCGCCGGTCGTTCACCCGCCGAGGATCGTTTCGATCTGTCCGAGGAAGTCCTTGATGTCGCCCGGGTTGCGTGAGGTGATCATCACGAAGCCGCCCGTGTCGTCGCGGACCACCGACTCGTCGAGCCAACGGCCGCCGGCGTTGCGGATGTCCGTCGCGACCGAGGGATACGAGGTGAGCGTACGGTCGCGGACGACGTCGGCCTCGACCAGCAACCACGCACCGTGGCAGATGGCGGCCACGGGGCGGCCGGACGTGGTGAAGGAGCGGACGATCGCGAGCGCGGTGTCGTTCAGCCGCAGCGAGTCGGCGTTGAGCGTGCCGCCGGGCACGAGCAGCAGGTCGTAGCCGGCGGGGTCCACGTCCGTGAGTACGAGCGTGGGTTCCACGGCCACGCCCGGGTCCTTGTCGCTCACGAGCGTGCGGATCGGGTCCGCCGAGGGCGCCGCGATGGTCACCTCCGCGCCGGACGCGCGCAGTTCCCGGACGGGGACGACCAGTTCGTCCTGCTCGACCCCGTAGTTGGTGACGATCGCCAGGACGCGCCGGTCGGACAGGTCGTTCTCGGTCATGGTGCCGGGCCTTTCGATTCACGGTTCACGGTCACGGCGCCGACTCGTCGGCCGGCCGTGTGGTGCGCGGCCCCGTGTTCACACCTGGTCGGGCAGGCGCACGATCGAGCGGAAGAAGTCGTCGACCCCGCGGACGATCGCCACGAAGTCGTCCAGGTTCACGGGCTTGGTCACATACGCGTTGGCGTGCAGGTCGTAGCTGCGCAGGATGTCCTCCTCGGCGGACGAGGAGGCGAGCACCACCACGGGTATCCGCCGCAGGTCGGCATCCGCCTTCAGGTGTTCGAGCACCTCGCGGCCGCTCATCCGGGGCAACTGCAGATCCAGCAGGATCAGGTCCGGCCGGGGCGCGTCCTCGTACCCCGCGCGTCGGTACAGGAAGTCCAGGGCCGCGACGCCGTCGCCCACCACGTGCAGGGAACTGGGGACACCGTCCGCGAATGCCTCCCGCGTCAGCAGCACGTCCCCGGGATCGTCCTCGACCAGCAGGACCTCGATCGCCACCCCACGCTCGTTCACCCCCGAAGTCTGGCCCGAGACCGGTCCGGTCAAACCGGGTCCCGGCCGGTACCCGATCATCAGCCCCCGCCGTCCTCGCGCGGGTCGGCGGGGCGAGTGCCGAGATTGCCGAAGCCGGGCTGCTCGTGCGGGCCGCGCCGGCGGCCGTCCCGAGGAACCTCGGAGGGTTCCCGCCCGCCGATGGCGTCGGGTGTCGTCGAGCCGCCGGGGACCCCGCCGTGCGGCGGCGGGGGCGGCGGGCGGCGCCTGCGGCGGACACCGCTCACCACCGGGATGACGAGCAGGACGGCGAGCAGGAGCACGGCGGCGATGCCCACCGCGGCAAGGGGCGTCACGTCTGTCATGCCCGCACGGCTACCCCGACTTCGCGTCGGCACCGGGTGTGGCGGTGATTTTTTCGGGGCCTGCGCCGCGGCACGGAACACGGAGCCGAATCCACGGGAATTCTCTTCGGTCGACGGGAATACGCGCCGAGGGGAATGCGTGTCGCGGCCCACGAGGCTCGCCGGAATCCCACGAGGTTCGTGGGAATACCGAGGTGCGTGGGAGAACCGGGAAAGGCGGGTACGCCGGTGCGATGCTCGGAATCCGAACGCACCGTCGCCCCGCCTTCCGGAGGCCGCGCCGTCGAGGCGCGTATTTCGGGTTACCAGCGGTACCAGCGGCCTCTGCCCCCACCGGTGCCGGTCGAGCGGAAGAGGAAGCCCAGCAGCCAGATGACCAGGACGGCCACGGCGACCCACCACAGCACCTTGAGCGCGAATCCGGCGCCGAAAAGGATCAGGGCCAGAAGCAGGACGACGAGAAGGGGAATCATGGTTTTCACCTCCGTTCCGTGCGTGCCCCGGTCTCCGGTACCCATTCCCGAAGGCGGCCAGGTTTTTCCGACGACTGCGGCCCGCCTCGGTGAATCCCGCGATGCCCGTGGATTTCCGCACGGCGGGTCGGCGCGAAGTTCGGGCGACCGTGTGTTCCCCTGGAAATGTCCCTGTGTCATCGGGACGGCGGACAGCGTGATACGGCGACGCCCCGAATGGCGCCCCGTGTACTGGGCCTCGTTCCCGCCGGTTCCGTGTCGCCGGGCGTCGCCCGCCCGCTCCCCCGACGGGGTGTGGGCGGGCCATGAGGTGGAAGGGATCACAGGGTGGCCCCGCCCCGGGCCGTGCTCGACGTCCACCCGCCCCAGGGCCCCCGGCGTCCGTCGCATCCTCGTTCGGAGGCCCGTTTCGCGATGACCGATCGCCGCAACAACGCCGAAGCCCTCGCGCGTCTGCGTGCCGAGACCGACCGCAACCTCACCCGTCTCGCGACCCTGGAACCCGGTACCCACGCGTACGCCCGAGTGCGCAACGACATCGTCGAGGACAACCTCAACCTGGTCGCCTACGCCTGTGCGCGCTACACCCGCCGCACCGACCTGCGCGAGGACCTGCGCCAGGTCGCCGCGATCGGACTGATCAAGGCCGTCGACGGCTACCGCCCCGGTCGCGGCCCCGGATTCCTCGCCTACGCCGTCCCGACCATCGCGGGCGAACTCAAACGCTACTTCCGCGACCACACCTGGGCCGTGCACGCGTGCCGCGGCGAGCAGGAGTTGTACCTGAGGCTGGTCCGCGCCCGGGACGAACTCGGCGCCCGCCTGGGCCGCGACTGCGACCACGCCGAACTCGCCCGCCACCTCGGCCTGGACCGGGACACCGTGCGCATGGGCCTGGAAACGGGCGCGGCGCTGCGCACCGAATCCCTCGACACCCCGGCCGCCGAGACCGAGCGCGGCGACGGCGGCGGCACCGGATACGACCGGCACGGCGGCCCCGACCCCGCGCTGGAACTGGTCGTCGACCGCGAATCGTTGCGCCCGCTGATCGCCGAACTCGGCGAACGCGACCGCCGCATCCTCAAGCTGCGCTTTTGGGACGACCTCACCCAGGCCGAGATCGGCGACCGGCTGGGACTGTCCCAGATGCACGTCTCACGCCTGCTGAGCCGTGCCTTCACCACCTTGCGAGCGGGGATGCTCGGGCCGACGGGGGCGGGCTCGCCGGCGGCGTGTGCCGTCGGGGCGAAGGGCTGAGCAGGCCGAAACGCGCACCGCCCGGTACGACTCCCGGAGTGGGTCGGCCGAGCCGACGAGGATCCGGACCCGGACCCGGCCCGACAGGGCCCGGGAGCACTCGCGTTCGGCGACCGTGGTGCGCGGGGGCCGATCTACATATTCCCTCGCGCGATGCGCCGTCCGGTGCGGAGGACGGTCAGGTAGCGGCGTGGCGCCCGGTTTCCCATGCGGGTGCGGACGCGTTCGGCGATGGCGTCGAGCAGGGGTTCGCGGACGTCGTGGTCGAGGCCGCGGTACGGCGAGGTCGAGCGGAGGAGATCGGCGAAGCCGTCCCCGTCGAACCATTGGACGGTGGGGTACCGGCGCACGATCCCCGGTTCGAAGAGCGCGCCCAAGTCGTCGACCGGACCCCAGCCCTCGTCGCGGGCGCGCACGTCGTCCTCCGACGGTGGATGGCCCCAGTCGGGGTTCCCGGGGGAGAACCGCTCGTGGAGATCGGCCGTCTCGGCGTAAACCTCCGGCTCTTCGGGCCGGCGCACGACGACGTGGTCGAGCAGTGCCACCCAGCCTCCGGGATCGAGCACGTCGTACGCCCGCCGCCAAACGATCGCCGGGTCGACCCAGTGCCACGACGACGCGGCCACGAGCACGTCGAAGCGACGCCCGCGGTCGTCCCACCCCTCGAACGTCGACGTCTCGACGTCGACGTCGCGGAAGGCGGCGAGCCGGCGGCGAGCGAGGGCGGCCAGGCCCACGCCCGGCTCGACGGCGGTGATCGGGCATCCGAGCGCCGCGAGCGAACGGGTCGCCTGACCGGTGCCGCAGCCCACCTCCAGGACCGACGAGGCGTCGTCCAGGCCGGTGACGGCGACAAGATCCGCGAACAGTTCGTCGGGATAGCCCGGCCGAACACGGTCGTAGAGCGCGGGCACCTCGTTGAACACCCCGCCGAGGTGCCGTCGATCCGGGCGCGTCCTCGCGTCGTCGGCCACGACCGCACATGCTACGCGGCCCACCGCCGAAGGGTGGCGAGCCGAGGGCGCGCGGGCGGCGGTTCGCACGTCCCCGGCCGGCGTCAGTCGGCGAGCAGTCGGAGCAGGTGGGTGCGGGTGAGGGGCCGAGGGGTGGGATCGGGCGAGGTGGGATCGGGGTGAGGGGTTCGGAGTCTGGTTCGGATGGTCGGACGGGTGAGGACGTCCCGGGGGAGGGCCAGGCAGGTGGCGGTTTCCAGGAGGGCGCGGAAGAGGTCGGCGTCGTGGAACGCGGCCGCGCCGAACGGGCTTGGTGTGGAGGGCGGTTCGGTGGTGCGGTCCGGGTTCATCGCGGCGGCGCGGGCGCGGTCGGCGATCAGTTGGTCGTCGTGGAACGGGGTGACGACACGTTCGGTGGCCTCGTCCCAGGCCAGGGGGAACTCGGCCGGGGCGTCGGCGTGTTCGCGTAGTACGTCGCGCAGCAGTTGGGCCTGGACCAGGCCGACGCTGAGGCCGCGGGCGGCGGTGGGGTTGGTACACGCCCACGCGTCGCCGACGGCCGCGAAGCCGGTGGCCACCGGGCGGCCGTCCACCACGAACCGGCGGCGGCAGTCGAGGATTCCGGCCATCACCACGATGTCGGTGACGGGCGTACCGGCCAGCCAGTGGGCCTGGGCCGGGCAGGCCGCGACGACCCGGGTGAAGATCTCCGGATCGCGGAGCGCCTTGAGCGGCGCGTCGCCCGAGGTGGTGACGACGGTGACGGACCAGGTGTCGTTGTCGCCCGGAATGGTCAGCAGGGCGAACGTGTCGTACTCGGTGTACGGCGCGCCGCGCCGCACCGGCTGCCGCGGGCCGGTGAAGTAGCGTGTGTAGTAGGCGAATCCGCCGTCCTCGGCGTCGACGGACGGCTCCGGCGCGCCGACGTCGGCGAGCCAACGCGCGGAGCGGGTGCGGCGGCCCGTGGCATCGATCACCAGGTCGGCGTGCGCCTTCGCGCCGGCGGCGGTGCGGACGCCGCTCACGTGGGTGGTGTCCGCGAGCACCGGTGCGCCGGTGAGCAGGCCGGCGATCCGGACGCCGCGATGTACGCGGATCCCGGCGGCGACCGCGGCCGCCGCGAACACCGCCTCGACGACGGGGCGTCGGCCGGTGAGGAAACGGAAACGATCGTCCTCGGGCCGGGGCGCGTGGTCGGTGATGCTCGGCGGCAGCGGATGCAGCGCGCTGCCCTCGAAGCAGCCGGCCGCCACGAGCCGCTCGATCACATCGGGCAGTTCCTCGGCGAGTACGCCCCGAAACCGGGGCAGCAGGTTGTGCGGTTGGCGAAACTGCGCCACGCCCGGACGCCGCCACGCGGTCCACGCCTGTGCGGGGTCCTCGGGCGGGACGGATGGGTCGCCCTCGTACACGGTCACCTCGTGCCCGTCGCGGGCCAGCAACAGGGCCGTGGTCAGACCCACCACGCCGGCGCCGCAGATGATGACCGATGCCATCGGACCTCCCTCGTGTCGATCCGCCACGGTGGCACGCGGCACGGGCGCGATGCGACCGAATTCGGGGACCGGGGCCGCGACGGGCGGGCGACCGCTCGGATCCGTGCCGGTCAGGCCGCGAGGGCGCCGGTGTGGCGGAGCAGCGGGAGGATGTGGTCGGTGACCGCGGGGGCCAGGCGCAGCCGGTCGTCCCGGCCGGACGTCCAGCGCAGGTCGGCCAGTTCGGCGGCCGGCACGGGGTCGCGGTCCAGGCGGGTCTCGAAGACGGTGAGTCGCATGGGTACCCCCTCCAGGGCGGCGACGGAGTCGAAGTCGGCGAGGAAGCGCGGTGCCACGAGTCGCGCGCCCAGTTCCTCGTCCAGTTCGCGGCGCAGCGTCTGCAGGGGGCTCTCGCCCGGGTCGGGTTTGCCGCCGGGCAGGTAGAACAGGTCCGGCGCCGCCTTCTTGCTCACCACCATGAGACGCCGCGCGTGCACGATGGCCGCCGCGACGACGATCAGCGGACCGTTCGGGTCGAGAATGGGTATGGAATCCGTCCGATCCTGGTGCGTCATGTACCGAATTCTGTCATCCGGGTCCGGAGGCGCGGGTTGCGAGGTCGTACCGCGGTCGACCCGAACCACCGGGTTCTCGGTTCCCCAACGGAGCGCACGGCAGGAATGAGTGTGCCCGGGGCGGGCAGACGGCCGGTCACGGAATTGTGCGGGGCGGGTACGCACCGAAGCCCGAACCGCGGCCGTAGCCCTGCCCGTAGCGGAAGAAGGGTCGCGTGTGATGCCCGAGTCGAAGAACGTGACGGACACGGTGGCGGTGGCGCCCGAGGTCGCCGGCGGCGCGGAACTCGCGCCTGGCGGGCCGGATCGCTCGCCGCGAACGGTCCGGCCGCCGGCCGCGGGAACGCGCGGTCGCACCGCGATCGCCGACGGCGTGGTCGCGAAGATAACCGGTATGGCCGCCCGGGAGATCGAGGGCGTGCACGCCCTGGGCGGCTCGGTGGCGCGAGCCCTGGACGCGGTGCGGCAGCGGGTACCCGGAGGTCGGCCGAACGTGGCGCACGGGGTGAGCGTGGAGGTCGGCGAGCGCCAGTGCGCCCTCGATCTGAACCTGGTGGTGGAGTACGGCGTCCCGATCGCCGAACTGGGTCAGGCGGTACGCGGGAACGTCATCGCCACGGTCGAGCGCATGACCGGCCTGGAAGTGGTCGAGGTCAACGTGGCCGTGGACGACATCCACCTGCCCGACGACGAACACACGTCCACCCGGGTCGCCTAGTCACGCCCGCCGTTCGCCGTACGCACCCCGCACGGCACACCCGCTTCAGGCCACTGTCCACAACGCGCCCACCTCGTGCATCCCGCCTGCCTCGTACGTCGATTCACGTGTCTCGAGGCGCCTGCCGGAGGGCATCGGCGCGGACATGGGTGGACGATGGAGAAGTGGTCGGGGCACTCGGGGGCCGGCCGCACCGAGACGCGAGGAGGTGTGCGGCGATGGCGACCTTCATGGATGTCCACACCGGCATGACCGGCATCACCGGCGAACAACTGGCAGCGGCCCACCGGGCCGACCTGGCGATCGAGGCAGAGGAGGGCGTGCACTTCAAGCAGGCGTGGGCCGACCCGGAGTCCGGCACGGTGTACTGCCTGTCGGAGGCCCCCACGGCCGACGCGGTGCGACGCGTCCACGAACGCACCGGCCACCCGGCGGACAAGATCCACCCGGTCCCGGTCACGGTGTAGTGGTGCCGATTCTCAGATAAGCGCTCCGTATTCTCGGGTCATTGAATTCCGATAGAAATATCATTCGTTGATTCGTGCATACGGGCGAATACCGACAAACCGGTTGCATGGTTCCGGGATGGCGACCTAGATTGATGTTGCCAACCCGCCGACCGGGAAGTCGAGACGGATTCAATTGCGCACTGATTCCAGTACACGAACCGTAATCGTCTCCGGAGCGGAATTCGGCTGGGGCAGCTCGGGAAAACTCGGCGCGATCCTGACGGCCCTGCGCAAACGCACGGCCGTGCCGCTACGGTTCGTCGGCTTGGCCTCCGGGCTCGGCCGGCCCGTGTTGGCCGAACACGCCATCGAGCGCTGGTACGACCTGCCGGACGACGCCGAGGACCTACCCGAAGCCGTCACCGCCATCAGCGGCGCGGAAGCGGCGGCGGCCGCGGTCGTCGTCCTGGACGGTGTCGTCGCGAAGGCGACGGAGGCGGCCGGCGTACCCACCGTGTTCGTGGACAGCCTGCCGTTCATGTGGGGCGAGGGGGACCGGGCGGCGCTGCCCCTGGAGGCGACGGTCTACTGCGCGCAGAAGTGCGTCGAACTGCCCGCCGAATGCCGCGACGTGCTGGCATCGGTGCGAGCGCTGCGCTGGGTCGGCGCCATCGTCGGCACCTCGGCCCGCGCCGAAAGGACGGCCTCCGCCGCCGGCCGCGCCCACCGCTCCGCACTGGTCAGTCTCGGCGGCCTGCGCGCACCTCGGCTCGTCGATTGCACGGCCTACCCGCGCATCGTCGTCCCCGCGGTCCTGGAAGCACTCGCCGCCCACGGGGTGCGCGAGGTGCACCTCGCCGGGAACCTGCCCGCCGACCTCGCCGGACGCCTGGTGGACGCGTCGATCACCCCGCCACACGTGACCACGGGCGCGCTCGCACACGGCGCGTTCCTGGATCGGCTCGCCGACTGCGACGTGCTGCTGACCTCCCCGGGCCTGACCACCCTCCTCGAAGCCGGCCGACGGCACGTCCCCACCCTGTGCCTGCCGCCGCAGAACCTCAGCCAGATCTTCAACGGGCGTTTCCACAGCCGCGCGATCGGTACGAAGACCCGAATCACCTGGCCCAAGGCGGTGTTCGCCGAGGAGGAGGCGCTGTCGCTGCGCACCCGCGGCGAGGACCACGCCCTGGAACGCATCTACGCCGGAATCGCCGCGGCGGCCGCGGACACGGCGGGCCGGGGCACGGCGGTCGTGCTGCGCGACGACATCCTGACCGCGCTGCGCGCCGCCGCCGAGGTCGCCGACTGGGGCGCGCTGACCGCGACCGTCGGTGTCGACGGGGCCGCGGAAGTGGCCGACGCCCTGCTCGCGCTGCTGCCGGACGTACCCCGCGCCGCCTGACCACCACTCGCCCCGATCATCGCTCCCCGCCACACCCATGTCCGCCCCGCCTCCGACCGGCCCGAAGGGGTCCCCCGTGCGTGAGCGTCATCGTTATCTGTTCATCCGGATTCTGGAAGCCTGCAACGCCGACTGTTTCATGTGCGACTTCGCATTGTCGCGCGACACATTTCGCTTTTCGCGCGAGGACTTCGCCGAACTGCTGCCGAAAGCCCGCGCGGCCGGCGTGGCCTACGTGCGCTTCACCGGCGGCGAACCACTCATGCACCCGGACGTGGTGGACCTGGTGCGCTCGGGCACGGCGGCCGGCATGAAGATGTCCCTGATCACCAACGGCTCGATGTTGCCCAGGATGGCCGAGCGGCTGGCCGAGGCCGGCCTGGCCCAGGTGATCGTCAGCCTCGACGGGGCGTCCGCCGCGACCCACGACGTCTACCGCCGTTCGCCCGGCATGTTCGACAGCGGGCTGCGCGGACTGCGCGCCGCCGCCGACCTCGGCGTCCTGCCCCGGGTCAACACCGTGGTCGGACCGCACAACTACCACGAAATGCCGTTGCTCCAGGAGGTGTTGACGCGGGCCGGAGTGCGACAGTGGGAGCTGTCCGCGCTGAAACTGGACCGCAGCATCACCTACCCCGACCCCGACGACGTGCGCCGCGTCGGCGACCGCGTCTACGGCGCGGACCCGAACGTGCTGCTCGTGCCGATGGGCAAACGCTTCTACGGGGACGAACCGGCGGAACAGGAACGCTACTTCGCCGAGTCCGTCACCCCGCGCGCGTCGCTGCCGCAGTGCCACGTCGCCGACGACGTCATCTACATCGACGGCAAGTACGGGCGGATGTACGCGTGCAGCTGCATCCCGCATCGCGAAGGGGACGACGGGCCCGGCGGCGCGCCGCTGCGCGAGGCCGGGGTGATCGACCTGGACACGCCGGCGTTCCGCGAGCACGCCGACTTCTATCGCGAACGCGGGCCCCTGGTGTGCAACGGCTGTTCCACCACGGCGGCCGGCTACAGCGACGACGTCGCCCGGTTGGGGACGGTGACGGCATGGCGGTACTGACTCCCCGGGAAGGGGCCGACGCGCGACGGACGGCCGCCGAGGACCCCGGACCGGGCCCCGCCCCGCCGCCTGCCGAGTCCGCGCGGCGGATCCTCCTGGTCTCCCGCGACGAGCATCTGGACTCGCTGCTCGCCCGGCGCCGGATCGCCGCCCATCTCGGCGACCTGAGGCCGGTCCGGGAGGCGCCCGACGAGCCGCCGCCGGACGTGGTGTTGGTCTGCGACGACGAGGACGCCACGGGCCGACTCCGCGCGTCCGGCGTGCCGGTCGTGCACCTGACGTCCGGTCACCGGCACCCGAGCGACCCGCCCGCCCGCGTCGCCGGTGCGCTGCATCGGGTCCACCGGCCCGGATGGTTGCCCGACCCCGTGCCCGGGGCCACCGAGGCCCGGCCCACCGGCCTGCTCGGGCCCGCCCGGTCGGCGCGCCGGCGACAACGCGGCGGAACCCTGCTGCTGTTGTCGGCGTGGGGGGTGCCGGCCGCCGAGGCGGACACCTTCGCCGCCGAGACGCTGCCCGCGCTGGTTCGCGCGGCGCTGCGCCGGACCGGCCGGTGCGACGTGGTCTGCGATACGCGGCTGAAGCCGATCCGCGCCGCGCTGGCGGGCCTGGGCGACGCCCAGCGGGTGCGGGTGAGTCGCGCGGTCGACGTGGACGTGGACGCGCTGCACGCCGAGGCCGAAGTCTTCCTGGCCGCACCGACGTTGGGTGCCGTCGGTCTGGCCCGGGTCCGGCGGGCACCGCTCGCCTTCCTGCCGGCACTGGGTGATGCCCAGCGCGATCTCGACGCGCGAGTGCGGCGGTTGGTACCGATTCCGCTCGTCGACGATCCCGAGCACGACTCCGTATGGGAATCGTCCGACGACGCCGTGCCGTGGGATGTACTCGACCCCGAACCGGACGATCTGCGCGGCGCGCAACGCGTCGCCCGCACACTCCGCCAACTCGCCCTCGCACCGCTGTGAGCATCCCGCGACCCGGTCGGGCTTTCGGCCGGGTCTCCGCCCGGCCGCACCGCCCCCGCTGAGCGTCCGCGCCGGCACCACCCGACCGGGCTCCGCCCCGCGCGCCCCGACCGAACCCCTCGCGTCGCCGAAGGTCCGTCAACCCTGGAGCCGCCATGTCCGCCACCCCTCTCGACACCGACACCCAGGCCGCCCCCACGATCGTGCGCCCCGATGTCCCCGACTCGGACTGGAACGACTGGCACTGGCACATGCGTCGACGCATCACCAACGTCGACAAGGCCCGGCAGTGGATCAACCTCAGCCCCGAGGAGGAGCAGGCGATCGCCGGGGTGGCCGGGCGGTATCGCTGGAGCGTCACGCCCTACTACGCCTCGCTGATGGATCCCGACGACCCGCAGTGTCCCGTGCGACAACAGGCCGTGCCCGCCGGGGGCGAACTGGTCGAGTTCTCCGGTGCGGAGGTCGACCCCGTCGGCGACACGTACTACCGCAAGACGAACCGCGTCGTGCACAAGTATCCCGACCGGGTCATCCTGCTGGTCACGGAGGCGTGCCCGGTGTACTGCCGGCACTGCACGCGCAAGTTCCACACCACCGACGTCAACGGCACCTACTTCCGCGACGACGAGGGCGAGTCCTTCGACGAGGATCTGCGCTACATCGCCGAACACCCCGAGATCCGGGACGTGTTGCTGACCGGCGGGGATCCGCTGTCCTATCGGGACGGCAAGCTCGAGGAGATCATCGCGGGACTGCGGGCGATCCCGAGCGTGGAGATCATCCGGATCGGCAGTCGATTCCCGGTGTTGTTGCCGCAGCGCATCACCGACGACCTGTGCGAGATGCTGGCCCGCCATCACCCGGTGTGGGTCAACACCCACTTCAACCACCCCAAGGAGATCACCCCGGAGGCGAGCGCGGCGGTGGACCGCATGTTGCGCCACGGGATCCCGGTCGGGAACCAGACCGTGCTGCTGCGCGGGATCAACGACGACGTCGCGACCATGCGCACGCTGATGACGGAACTGCTGCGCATCCGGGTCCGCCCGTACTACCTGTACCACTGCGACAACGTCACCGGCGTCTCGCACTTCATGACCTCCGTGGCCAAGGGCTGGGAGATCATGGAGGGCCTCCAGGGCCACATCACCGGCTTCGGGGTGCCGCAGTACGTGCTGACCACCCGCCTCGGCAAGATCCCCATCGCGCGGCCCTACTTCACCGTCACCCCCGACGGCCTGCGCCTGCGCAACCACAAGGGTGAGGAAATGCTCGTCGACAACGCGGTGTACCCGATCACGGAGGCCGACGCGCGATGACCCTGGACAAGCGACTGGGACAACGTTTCCTGCCCTACGGCGCGAACTGGCTCGACTGGTCCGACATGACGGAGCTGCGGGAGGTGATCGACCAGCAGGTCTTGTTCCGCTACCAGACCGAAACCGAGAGCATGGCCTCGCGGTTGGAGCGGGTCACCTGCGAACGCCTGGGTGTCGCCCACACGTTGGCCGTGCACAACTGCACCGAGGCGTTGCGGCTCGCGCTGATCGCCACCCGCCCGCGCGTCGGCGACCGGGTGTACATGCCGGCCGTCACGTTCGTGGCGGTGGCCGGCGCGGTGTTGTCCTGCGGGCTGATCCCGGTACTGGTCGACGCCGACGACTCGTTGTCGCTGGACCCCACGCTGCTGCCGTCCGACGCCGAACGGGTGATCGTGGCCCACATGGAGGGCACGGTGGCCACGCTGCCCGAGGGGGTGCCGTATCTCATCGAGGACTGCGCCCAGTCCCTCGGCGCCCGCTTCCCGGACGGCCGCTCGGTGGGGACCGCGGGCTACGCGGGGACCTTCAGCTTCCATCACAACAAGGTGCTCACCTCGGGCGAGGGCGGGTTGGTGACCACCGGCGACGCGCAGGCGTGGGCGGCGATGCGCCGCTACCACGACCACGGCTCGGCGCGGGTGCCCGGGCGCTATCCCACCTGGAACGAAGACGCCCACTATGGCGAGAACTTCGTCACCGGCGAGCAGGTCGCCGCGGTCCAGTGCCAGCAGTTCCGCCACCTCGACGAACTCCTCGAGGGGCTGGAGCGCATGTACGCCATCGCGATGCGGGACCTGCCGGACCGTGCGGACCTGGAGGTACGGCCGCGCGCGGCGGGCGACGCGAAGGTCAGCCTGCGCTTCCGCTGCCGCGACCGTGCCCTGCGCGACGCCGCCGTGGCCGCGCTGACCGCCGAGGGCATCGCCAACTGGACGCTGAACAAGTACCTGTTGCCGGAGCATCCGGTACTCACCGGCCGCCGCTCGCTCTACGCCGACGGCTTCCCGTGGAACCACGCCCCCGAAGGCTCGCTCATGCTCAGCCACGACGGATTCGCCCGCACCCGCGACCGGTTGGACCGCACGCTGTGCGTACCGCTGGCGCCGGAGTTGCCGGAGGCGGAACAGGTCGCCGCGGTCAAGGCGATCCGACGCGTGCTGGAGGCGGTGTGAACACGGGGTGGGCGCCCGCGGGCCCGTCCCCGGTGCCGGCGGACTCGCGGCCCGCGCTGCTGATGGTGGACGACCGCGCCTCCTCCTTCACCCGCTACGCGGCGCGGGCGTTGCCCGAGGACCTGGTCCTGCTGCGGTTCGCCGAGTTTCGTGGCGACCTGTGCGAGGACTACCTGAGCGAGACCGCGCACCTGCCGGCGTTCTGGGTTCGCGAAGGGGTACCCCTGGCGGAGGAGGCCCGGCGCTACCGGGAGTGGGCCGCCGAACTGCCCGCGGCCCCCACCCGGTTCTGCAACCCCTCCGAGCCGCGTCAGCACGTCGCACAGCGCTTCGCCGCCCTGGCCGGGCTGCCCCACCTCGGCGAACACCAGGTGGCCTGGGTGCGCGACAAGGCCGCGATGAAGCGACGGTTCCGCGAACTGGGCCTGCGCACGGCCGCGTTCGATCGAGTGCGGTCGGCGGCGGACGTGGAGCGGTTCGCCGCCGAACACGGCTGGCCGCTGGTCCTCAAGCCGGTGGACTCGTTCGCCTGCGTCGACACCCACCTGCTGCGCGGCCGGGACGCGGTGCGGGACATCGACCTCGCCGCCCGGGACTTCATGGTCGAGCAGTACCTCGGCGGCACCGAATGGGAGGTGTGCGGGCTCATCCACGACGGCGAGGTGCTGAGCGCCTGGCCCAGCGCGATGCCGTTCCGCCCGCTGGCCATCGTCGACGGCGCGATGAACGCCAACATCAGCGTCGGCACGGACGAGGGCCCGGCCGTGGACCTGCCGGCCCTGCTCCAGCGCATCGTCACCGGTATGGGCATCGACCACGGATACGCCCACATGGAGTTCTTCGTGGTCGACGGGCAGGTCTACGCCGGCGAGATCGGGATCCGGCCGGCCGGCTGCGAGATCCCCGCCAACCACGGACACGCCTACGGATTCGACGTCTTCGCGGCCACGCTGGACGTGTACCTGGGACGCCGCCCCCGCCTGGACTACCGCGAACGCCGGTGCGCCGGCGATCTGCTGCTGCCCCTGCCCGGCTCGGGAACGGTACGCCGGGTCACCTCGGCGGACGAACTCCTGCGCCTGCCGGGCGTGGTCGACGCGGTCGTGCGGGCCGGGGTCGGCGACACGGTGACGGCCCGCCGCGCCTCGCACAACGCCTCGGGACACGTCCACGTCGTGGGCGAGTCGATCGGGCAGGTCGAACAGCGCATGCGGGCGATCCTGGACGCCTTCACGATCGAGGTGGCCCCGGTCCGCGAACCCGATCCGGTGTCCGGATGACCGCCGCTCCGCGTCGGGAGGACACCGAGGCCGAACCCGAGGCCGAGGCGGACGTCGGCACGGTCGTCTCCCCGGGCCCGGTCGCCGCGAACCCGCCACCGGCGGCGGCCGCCGGGACCGGCGGCGGGCTGTTCACGCGCTTCCGTGCCCTGCTCACCCGCCCCGGCGTCGCCGGGGTGGCCTGGTGGAGCGTCGTGGCCAGGCTGCCCGTCTACCTGATGTCGCTGGCCATGGTGCTGACGATCCGCGAGCAGGGCGGGAGTTACCCGCAGGCCGGGCTGATCGCCGCGCTGTACACGGTCGGCATGGCCCTCGGCAGCCCGCTGATCGCCCGGCTGCTCGACCGCGACGGCCGCCGAGGCGTGCTGATCGTGACCGGCCTCGCCTATCCGGCCACGCTCGCCGCCCTGGTGTGGGCCACCCGGCCCGGCTCCTGGGCGCAACCCGTCCTGGCCGTCGCCTCGGGCATCGCGCTGCCGCCGACGAACGCGTGCATGCGGGCGCTGTGGGCGCGCATGCCGCTCGACGACGCGCAACGGGAGACCGCCTATCTCTGGGAGGCCCTGCTCACCGAGGTCCTGGTGATCGGCGCACCGCTGATGCTCGCCGCCCTGATGGTGTGCGGATCCGCCGCGACGGCACTGACCGTCGTCGCCGTCGTCGGCGGCGCGGGAGCCCTCGGACTGGCCTGCGTGCGGGTGCCCACGAACCCGGAGGCGGCGACCGAGCCCGACCCGCAGGGGGTCGACGCCCGCGCCGCGCCGCGCCACCCCCTGCGCGATCCCTCGATGCTCGTGCTGATGGGCGTGATGGCGGCGAGCGCCGTCCCGATCGGCCTGATGACGCTCGCCATCCCGGCGTCGGTGTCCGCGCACGGATCGAGCGACGGCACGGGAGTCGTCTACGCCTGCTGGGGGGTCGGCAGCGCACTGGGCGCGCTCTGGCTGGGACGCGCCCCGTCGCGAGTCGCGATGCATGTGCGCTTCCCCCGGCTGGTCCTGGCCTACGCGATCGGTACGGGGCTGACCGTGCCCACCACGTCCCCGGTGACCCTGGGCATCGCCCTGGTCGTCGGGAGCATGCCGATGGCCCTGGTGTCGGCCGGCGAGATGACCCTCGTCGGCGCCCTCGCGGATCGGCGCCTGCTCGCACAGGCGTTCACGTGGGCGTCACTGGCAACGGTCCTGGGGGACGCGGTGGGGCAACAGGTCGGTGGTCTGCTGATGGACCCGATCGGCCCACGCGGCGTGTTCACGGTCGCGTTCGGCGTGGCCCTGGCCGGGGCGGGACTGGCCTTCGCGGGGCGCGGGTTGCTCGCACCCGACACCGCGCTCCGGGCGCGGTGCGCGACGTGACCACCCCGCCTCGACCGCCCCGGCCCCGCGATCACCGTCCACCGTCCGCCGAGTCCCGTCCGCCCCATCCGGTTCGTCCCGTGTCCGACCGGGCCAACCCACATCACACACGAGGTCACCCGTCATGAACGCTCCCGTTGCCGCCGCAGCACCCGACCGCCCGGATCCGACGCCCGCCGGCGCGCTGTTCACCGTGGTCGACGTCGACCGACTGCCCCGGGCGGTGGCCGAGTTCCTGGCCGCGCCCGCGCACACCCCCGTACCCGTGGCGTGCGCGCGACGCCCGGATCTGGTGCACGCCGTCGACCTGGCCTCGCGCCTGTACGCCGGGATCGCCCTTCCCGAGCCCCTGGACGTCGGCATCCTGCTCGGGGCGGAGGACCTGCCCGAGGGTTTGCCCGCGCTCGCCCGCCCGCTCGCCCGCACCTGGGTGACCGAGCACGAACTCTGCGGCACGGCCGAGGCGTTCCGGCGTCGGCACCCCGGGACGCTGCTGCTCGTCGGCTGCTACGACCGGCTCAGGCTGGATCCGATCCGCGGCCTGCTGCTGACCACCTATCGCGGTCGTGAGCCCGGCCTGACCCTGCTGAGCGGACGCGACGCGGCCTCGGTGGCCTGGAACGTGGCCAAGCAGTACACCTCGACACCGGCCGCCGGGGTCGACGCGATCGGCCTGTTCACCGACACCGACCGCCCGCCGCACCCGTCCGGGGTCCGGGTGTTCGACGACCGCGACTTCGAACGGGCGGACATCCAGGCCGAGATCCTGGGCACGCGCTGGCAGCGGGTGGCGTTCCAGGGACACGGCAAGGACGACAGCGTGAACCTCGGCGAGTTCACGATCTGCGGCCTGAACGCGGCCGTCCCGGCCCGGGCCGGATCGCTCGGGCCGCGCTGCGCGTACGGACTGCCCTGCTACAAGCCCGAGGACAAGCTGGTCCCGCTCAACCGCGTGGAGGCGGCCGAGGTGGTGCTCAGCGCCTGCAACAGTGGCCCACTCGCCGACCTCGCGCTGTACGACCCCCGGTATCAACTGCTCCTCAACGCCCTGGACGGACCCGCCCGCACGGTCGTCTCCGCCGTCTCCGTACACGACTCCGACCGGCCGGAGAACGTGGCGTGGATGCGCGCGGCCCTGGCCGGCGCGGACTCCGTGGACACCCTGAACGCCGGCCTCGCCGGATCGCACCCCTACCCGGCGTTCATGCGCTTCGGATTGCCCCGTACCCCCCGGGACATGCCCGCGCCGACCCCTTCCGAGCACCGCCCCGACCCGCTCGTACTCACCGTCGGACGACGTCTCACCACCCTGCTCACCTCGGAACTGCTTCCGCACAACCACGCGTTGCGCCCGAGGCTGGTCAAACTCGCGCGCAAGGTGGACCTGTGGCTCGCCCGGCCGACGCATCTCGCCGACCAGTCGCCCGAGGAGATCCGCTCCTCGCTCACGGCCGACCTCCAGTCGCTGGACCACGTGATCACCGAACAGGTCGCGGCGAACCCCGAGAACGAGATCATGAGCTACCCCGCACACTTCGGCGACCGCAGCTCGCTCGACCCGCAGGTGCACGAGACGACCTGCCACTGCGGGCGCCCCGCCCAGGAATTCACCCGGCGCGGACTGCTCCCGCACGTCTCGGACACGATCTGTGCGGTCTGCATGCGGTGCGGCGACGTCACCTTCCGGGTGCCCGAGGCCCCGTCCCTGCTGGCGTACGCGGCGGACGAGGTCGCGCAGGGCGGGGTGTTGGAGGTGCGCGCGGTGCTCACGGCCGCCCGGCCGGGACCGGTACGACTGGGCCTGTTCGTGCCCACGTACCTGCGGGAGGACACGACCGTGGAACCGGCCACCGTCCGGGTCCGGGCCGTGGACGACCGACCCCGGGACGTCGCCTTCCGGGTCCGGTTCGCCGCCGAAACCGCGCCGCAGGCCTACTACTTCACGGTCTTCGCCGTGCAGGACCTCGCCGTCTCCACGGCACGCCGCCACTTCGGGGTCGTGCCGCGCCGGGCCTGAGCATCCGCCGGCCCCGAACCCCCTTCCCTCGTCACCGCAAAGGACGGATGTCATGGAAACCCGAGACAAGCCCGAGATCGAACTCGTCGAGCAGGACGGCGAGGTGACCCTGAACATCGGCGGCGAACAGGCCATGCAGGCCTGGGAGCGCGATCTGATGTGGGCCAGCGCCGACATGTTGTGCGAGTACGGCCGGGACTTCTACGAAGTCGGCCTCGGCCTGGGGCTGTCCGCACTGCGTATCGCCGGCAACCCGGCCACCCGCAGTCACACCGTGCTCGAACTCTTCGACGAGGTCGAGGAGTTGTTTCGGAGCAAGCACCCGACACTGCCCGACAACCTCGCCATCGAGCGCGGCGACTTCTTCCGACGGGTCTTCGAACTGCCGTCCGAGAGCATCGACGGGATGTTCTTCGACCCCGCCCTGGACATGGACGTGTGGAAGGACGAGGCGCTGTGGGCGAAGACCATGCCCGAGGTGGTCCGGGCGCTGCGCCCCGGCGGGGTGTTCATCCCCTTCTTCAGCACCAGGCCGGAACTGCGGTGGCAATACCTGCCGCACTTCCGCAGCATCCGAATCGAGTCGCATCCGTACCAGGCGTACGAAGGCACCGAGTACACGTACGGCACCAGCGGCCAGGCGTACATCCAGTGTTTCCGCAAGACCTGATCACGCCGTTCCGTTCCCACGACCTCATTCCGGAGGCAGCCGCATGACCATCGCCCCCTCGACCGACCAGCTGTGCGGCCTCGACGTGAGTTCGCTGTTCCTGGCCGGGCCGTTCATCCAACTCCTGGACCCGGCCACCGGCGAGATGCCGGAGCACGCACGGGCGCCCTTCGACGTCCTGATCCGACACTTCGAGGCACGCGGACTCGCGGTGCACAACGCGCATCGCCGCGAGGCGTGGGGCGCCGAGTTGATGCGCCCGGACCAGTGCACCGGCCTCGATCAGGACGAGATCCGCAAGGCAGACGTCTTCGTCGCGCTCCCGGGCTTTCCCGCCTCGCCGGGCACCCACATCGAGATGGGCTGGGCCAGCGCCTTCGACAAGCCCATCGTGCTGATGCTGGAGGAGGGACGCGAGTACACGTTCCTCGTCCAGGGGCTGCACACCGTGGCCACGGTGGAGTACGTGGAGTACGCGCAGGGCCGGGACATCGCGGAATACCTGCCCGAAGTCGACGCGGCGCTGCTCCGGGCGGTGTCCCGGCACCGCGAGCGCACCGGCAAGGTCGCCGGCTGACCCGCGCGTTGCCGCATCGGCGGGTGGTCGGGCGCACGCTCGGCCACCCGCCTCCGCACGTCGCCGATCCGACGGGGACGGGGACGGAGCCGGGGATCGGGATGGAGACAGGGGTTCGATGAGAATTGCCGTGGCCGCCCTTGCCGCCTTGGTCACATTCGTCGCGGGGGTCGTGGCGAACTCCGGGTCGGTGCGCCCGGACGGGACACGGGCGTTCACGGCGGAGCGGGCGGAGACGGTCCGCACGCCGGCGGCGCCCCGCTACACGGTCGAATTGGCCGGTGACGCCACGGGAAGCCGGTGGACCGGCCACGAGCGGGTGGGGTTCACCAACGTGTCGGCCGCTCCGCTCGGCGAGGTGTACCTGCGGTTGTGGGGCAACGCGCACGGTACGTGTTCCGCGCCGCCGATCGTGGTCTCCGAGGTCACCGGCGGTGTCCCGGCGGGCCTGTCGGTCGGCTGCACGGCCCTGCGGATCGTGTTGGGCAAGCCGCTGCGCCGAGGGGAGGACGCCACGATCGGCTTCCGGCTGCGGATCCGGGTCCCGGCCGGGATCGATCGGTTCGGCCACGGCGGCGGCCACGCCTTCCTCGGCAACGCGCTGCCGGTGCTGGCGGTTCGGGACGGGACCGGCCGGCACCTGGACCCGTACACGAACACGGGCGAATCCTTCTACTCGCTCGCGGCCGACTTCGACGTCACGCTCGACCATCCGTCGAACCTCGGGGTACCGGCCACCGGCACCTCGGTGGACCGTCCGGGCGCACCCGGGCGTACCGTCACCACCGCGACGGCCCGCGACGTGCGGGACTTCGCCTGGGCGGCGGGGCCGTTCACCGGGATCTCCGGGACCTCCTCGACCGGCGTCCGGATCAACGTGTTCACGGCCGGCGACGTGGAACCGATCGACGCCCGGGCCATGTTGGACGTCGCGCGGACGGCCGTCGACGCCCATGCCGGGCGCTTCGGCGCGTACCCGCACACCGAACTGGACGTCGTCCTCGACGACAACCTGTGGTTCAGCGGCATGGAGTATCCGGGCTTCGTCCTGGACCGCGTTCGGCCCACGGCGCTCGTGCACGAACTTGCCCACCAGTGGTGGTACGGGATCGTCGGCAACGACGAGTACGGCGACCCCTGGCTCGACGAGTCGTTCGCCGAATACGCGACGGACCTCGCGCTGGGGAAGACGGGGGAGGGCTGCGGGAGCGACCTCGCCTGGGCCGCGCCGACGGAGCGGATCACCAACTCCATGCGGTACTGGGACGCGCACCCGGCGCGTTACGAGACGGTGGTCTACGACTACGGCAAGTGCGCCCTGCACGAACTGCGGCGCCTGATCGGGGAACCCGCGATGGAGACCCTGCTGCGCGACTACGCCACCACGCACCGGTACGGGATCTCCACCACGGCGGACTTCAAGACGGCGGCCCGGGCGGCCACTGTGCGGGACCTGACGCCCTTCTGGGCGCAGTACCGCATCGACGGTTGACGGTGCGCGGGCAGGGTTTCGACCCGTAAGGGCAAACCCCGGCAACCGCGGTATGGATGCGCCGAATCGCGGCCCGAACGAACGATGGTCGGGGTCCTCCGCGCCGACGATTCGCGTGGACGGCGTGCCTCGCAGACTGATTCGGCGATGTCCCTCCGATCCTTGGGAAGAGCCAATGCGCACCCGTACCTCGATTTTTGCCTCGGCACTCGTCCTGGCCCTGACCGCCGGCCCCTTGGCCGCACCCGCGTTCGCCGCGGAGGCGCCGGGTTCGGCGACCGTACACACCACGCCGAAAGGCCCGGACGCCGCCGCGTTGGCCGCCGCGTTGGCCGGATTACCGGATGCGGACGCCACCGCGGCGCTTGTTCGGGTCGGCGGCACCGAGGGGGTGTGGCGCGGCGGTTCGGGTGTGCGTGACCTGATCGATCGGCGGGACGCGGACGCCTGTGCGCGGTTCCGGGCCGGGTCGACGACCAAGGTGGTAACCGCCGCCGTGGTGCTGCAACTCGCCGCCCACAAGAAGATCGACCTGGGGGAATCCGTACAGCACTATCTTCCGGGGCTGCTGGAGTCGGGGCGGTCGAACGTGCCCTTCAAGCCGGTCACCGTCCGCCAGTTGCTGAATCACACCAGTGGGATCCGGGCCGGTGACGGTTGGGGGGACTCCTTCGAGGAGGCCTACGCGCACCGCTTCGACACCCTGACGCCCCGGGAGGTGGTGGCATCGGCGGTGGCGAAGGGCCCGGAGTTCGACCCCGGCACGCGGCAGCACTACCTCAACATCAACTACACGATCCTCGGCATGTTGATCGAGAACGTGACGGGAGACTCGTACGCGTCGCAGGCCACCCGGCGCGTGTTGCGCCCCGCCGGGATGACGAGCACGTACTTCCCCGGCACGGATCCGCGGATCCGCGGCCCGCACAACCGGGGCTACCAGGCGGTCGTGCGGGCCGACGGCACCACCGAATTCGTCGACGTCACCGACTGGAACCAGGCGGACCGTTGGGCGGCGGGCGACATGATCTCGACGACGGCCGACCTGGAGCGGCTGATCACCCGGCTGTTCCGGGGCCGGATCGTCCCGCGCCCGCAACTGCGGGAGATGTTCACGGTTCCGGCGAACATCCCGGGCGCGAGGATGAGTGCCGGATTCGAGCGCTTCGAGTACGGCGGCAGGATCTACTGGATCAAGTCGGGCGCCCGCTACGGCTACAGCACGGTCGTCGCCGCGTCCGAGGACCTGAGTCGCACGCTGGTTCTGTCGGTCGGCTCCACGGACGCGAAGGGCGAGTCGATGAATCCCGTGGTGCGGCGCATCAGCTTGGCGGCGCTGAAGGCGAGTGGAGAGCCGCCGGAGGTCCCGACCCGGTCCGAGCCCCCGCGGTCCGCGGGGCGGATCGGGACCTGACCCTCGGCCTCGGGTCGGGTGGGTCGCGGAGTACGGGGCGGTCACGTCCGGGACCCACGTGGCGCCGCAGCGGTCGGTGAGCATGCCGGCGGTGCCCACGGGGCGGCGGACGTCGTTCGGCCGGCCCCGCCCGGACGGCCCCGCTCCTCGGATGCCCCGGTCGCGCTCGCAACCCTCGCCACGACGCGGGCGTGTTCGGGGTGTGAGGGATCTTGGAGGAGGGCAGGCGGGAAGGTCGCCGGCCCGTCCGCCGGTCGGCGTTCGAGGCGAGGGAGACGGTCGTGGAGTTCGGTCCGAGTCGGCGTGGGGTTCTCGGTGGGGTGGCCGCGGGGGTCCTTGCCGTCGTTGTCCCGGGTGCGGGAAGCGCTTCGGCGCGGGGGGTGGACGCCCGGGGGGTCACCGGGCGGTTGCGGGCGCTGGAGCGGGCGCATGCGGCTCGGCTCGGGGTGTTCGCGTGTGACGTGCATTCGGGGCGGACCGTGGTCCATCGTGCGGACGAACTGTTCCCGATGTGTTCTACGTTCAAGACCATCGCGGTGGCCGCGGTGCTCCGCGACCTCGATCGGGACGGGGAGTTCCTGGGCAGGCGCATCCGGTATACGGAGAAGGACGTCACCGAGTCCGGGTACGCGCCGATCACGGGGCGGCCCGAGAATCTGGCCGACGGCATGATCGTCGCGGACCTGTGCGCCGCCGCCATCGCCTACAGCGACAACGGGGCGGCCAATCTGCTGTTGCGTCGGCTCGGCGGTCCCGGCGCGGTGACCGGGTTCTGTCGGTCCGTCGGGGACGGGGTGACTCGGCTCGACCGGTGGGAGCCCGCGCTGAATTCGGCGGAGCCCGGGCGGGTGACGGATACGTCGAGTCCGCGTGCGCTCGGCCGGACCTACGCCCGGCTCGCGCTGGGTGGTGCGCTCGACGCGCGGGACCGTGAGCGGTTGAACGGTTGGCTGCTGGCCAACACGACCGGTGGCAAGCGGCTGCGGGCGGGGCTTCCGCCGGACTGGGTCGTCGCGGACAAGACCGGCACCGGTGACTACGGCACCACCAACGACGTGGGCATCGTCCGGCCGCCGGGCCGGGGGCCGATCGTGATGGCGGTCCTGGCCACGAAGGACGACGCCGCCGCGCCGGCCGACGAACCGCTGCTCGCCGGCACCGCGACGGTGCTCGCGGAGGAATTGGGCTGACCCCCGCACCGGGGCGGGGTGGCCGGGGCCGCCGCCGCCCCGGTCGCGCACCGGGGTCACCACCCCCGTACCGGCCGGACTTGCCATAACCGCAAGATTTGCTGCCGTCGTGGTCTGGGCCGGCGAGGCTGGGGTGCGTCGAACGGGCCGGTGGGTGCCGAGCTCGTTCGGTTCCCGTGGTCACCGGGCGCCGTCGCGGGATTCGCGGACGGCCGGTGAACCCCCGTTCCGAGGGCAGGAATACATGAATTTCGAACCAGGGTCGTCGCCGCGCCGCCTTCCTCGATCCGGGCGTGTGGTGGTCGCCTTCGTGCTTGCGCTCCTGCTCACGGTCGGCCTCGCCGGCTGTTCGGCGTCGAGTGGGGACGACGTGCCCTCCTACGCCGCCGCGACTCGGGGTGATCGCGGCTTCGAGGGCGCGTTTCGGCACGAGTTCGCCGATGTCGACGGCGTCCGTATGCACTATGTGACCGGTGGCCGCGGTACGCCGGTGGTGTTGATACACGGGTGGCCGCAGACCTGGTACGGCTGGTGGCCGATCATGCCGGAACTCGCCCAACGCCATACGGTGTACGCGGTCGACCTGCCCGGACTGGGCGACAGCACCGGATCGCCGACCGGGTACGACAAGGCCACCCTCGCGCGGTACGTCCACACGCTGATCGCCGATCGGCTGGGGGTGCGGGACGCCCGCGTCGTCGGGCACGACTTCGGGGCCGCGGTGGCATTCCAGTACGCCGGGCAGTTTCCCGGCGACACGGCGCGGCTCGGCTACCTGGACCTGCCGCTGCCCGGGCCCGCGATCGACGCGCCCACGTATCGAACGCTGAGTTGGCACATCGCGTTTCACTCCCAGCGGCGGGTCCCCGAGGCGGTCGTGGGCAATGACGTCCGCGCGTACCTGGCGCTGTTCTATCCCCAAGTCGCCTTCGGTGGCTCGGCGTTCGGCGGCACCTCGGATCGATCCCCGTTCACCGACGCGGAGGTCGAGGAGTACGCGCGCACCTATGGCCGGCCCGGAGCCCTGTCGGGGGGCTTCGAGTTGTATCGCGCTTTGGACAAGGACGTTCGCGACACCGTGGCGACGGCACCGGTGCGTGTTCCGACGCTGCTGATGACCGCGCAGGGGCAACTCGACGCGATCCGGGCCACGGTGGCGCCGCGCGTGACGGACATCGTGCGGGCGATGGATGTGCCGAACGCGGGGCACTGGCTGGTCGAGGAGAACCCGCGTTTCGTGGCCGGGGAGTTGTTGCGATTCCTCGACGGGTGATCCACGCCGCGGCCGCGTGTCGATCGATCCGGTGGGATCAGTCGGGGCGCGTGGCGGTGACGTGGTCGAGGTCGTCGCGGGCCGATCGGGCCGCGGCCGAGGCGTCCCGGGCCGCCCGGTCCGCGCGTTCCCGTTCGGCTTCCGCCTTGTCGGCCGCGGTGCCGAGGCGGGTGGCCCGGGTGCGGGCCGTTTCGAGGCGGGTGGCCAGGGACTCGGCGTCGGCGACGGCCTCGGTGTGGCGGGCTCGGGCGGATTCGGCGGCGCTGCGGCGTTCCCGGGCCGTGCGGGCCGTCCCTCGGGCGGACTTCTCGGCGGCCTCGACGGTGGCGCGGGCGTGGGCGAGTTCGGATTCGTACTGTTTTCGGGCGCGTTCGCGGGCGGCGCGCTCTTCGGCCGCGTCGTTGCCCTTCAGGGCCTCGGCGCCCCTGGTGCCCTTCCCGGCCTTCGCCGCCTTCCCGGCCCCGGCGGGCGGAGTGGCCCTGCCCTGCTCGGTCGTTCGGCCCGTCGGGGCGGAGGCGAAGGCGTCCTCGGGACGCAGCGGGGCGGTGAGCCTGCCGGCGGCGAGTCGTTGTGCGGCGTCGGGGTCGGCCAGGGCCGCGTTCAGGGTGTCCTGGAGGTCGCGCAGGGTGGTGTCGCCGACGGTGGGGTGGCCGTGCGCGGCGGCGAGGGCGAGGGCCTGATGCCGGAGCGCGTCGATCACGCGGTTACGTCGGCGGGAGAGTTCGCGCAGTTCCGGGCCCCGCAACCGCTCCTGCGCGTCGCGCATGGCGGTGCCGAGGCGGAGGAAGGCGTCGATTTCGTCGCGGTGTTCGCGGACCAGGAGATTCGCGAGCCAGGCCGCCAGGACGGGGCGCCGCAGGTCGCCGATCCGGCCGGCGAGGGCCCGGTCGCCGGCGGCCCGCGCGGTGTGGGCGTGCGCGTCGCGGGCGGCGACGAACGCGTCGGGGGCGAGGCCGTACAACTCGTCGACGATCGTGTCCTCGTCGACGCCGGAGTCCTCGGGAGTCGGCTTCCCGTGTGTGGCCATGACCCCATGGTGACGTCTCGACACCGTCGCCCCTCGGCAGTCCGGGCGCGGCCGGCGTGTCGGGCGACGCACGGGCGGCCGGTTTCCCGGGGACTGCCCCGCGCCCGCTCCGGTCAGCGGCTGCCCGCCGCCTGGGCGACGGCGCGGCGTTGGCGCTCGATCGCGGCGGCGAGGCGGGCCGTGTCCTCCAGGACGTAGTCGTCGACCATGCGGCCCCACCGCAGGGTGACCCACTGGATGCCCTCGTTCTCGTAGCGGCTGCCGTCGGCCAGGGTCGAGTCGACCGCGAGCCGGACCACGACCGTCGTCTTCCACGGCCACCCCTTGGCCACCACGTCGGTCAGCCGCAGCCGCAGATCGGGCAGGAGCGTGTACAGGTCGGCGAACCACCGTTCGAACGCGTCCCGGCCGACCAGTTCCGCAGCGGGCGCGGCGTCCCCGACGAAGCGGAAACGCACCGTCGGGGCGGCCATGTCCACCGCCGCCCGGTAGTCGCCTCGGGCCATGCGAGCCCAGACCCTTCGCGTCTTCGCGCGCACGATCGCGTGATACATGCCGGCCTCCGGTCCCGAACCAGTGACTTGTTTTCCGCAAGTTACCCTAGGCGCGGTGACTTGCCGAATACAAGGCACTAGCCTGACCCGGGTGAACAAGGACCGATTCGCGGACATGTCCTGCTCGGTGGCCCGCACCGCCGCCTTGATCGCGGACCCGTGGGCACTGCTGGTGCTGCGCGACCTGTTCCTGGGGTTGGTGCGTTTCGACGAACTGCGTCGTGATCTCGACATCGCCACGAACGTCCTGGCCGATCGCCTGGACCGGCTCCGGGCCGCCGGGCTCGTGGTCCGCGAGCCCTACCAACAGCGTCCCGTGCGCCACGAGTACCACCTCACGGACGCGGGCCGCGACCTCTACGGCGTCGTCCTGAGCCTGCTGGCCTGGGGCGATCGGCACCTGGCCGTGGACGGAGTCCCGATGCGGCTGGTGCACAGGACCTGCGGGCAGCCGTGTACACCCACGGTCACGTGCGATCACTGCGGGGAAGAGCTCGTCGACGAGGCGGTCGAGGTGCTTCCCGGCCCGGGTGGGCGCGACGCGCCCGGCACCACGGTCGTCGCGCGGAAGCTCTTCGGGGCACGGGAGCGTGCCGCCGACGCGTGCGAATCCGACCCGCGGGAAGTCGGTACGCGGCCCTGACGGGCGCGGGTCGGCCGGTCCGCCCGCCGAATTTCGGTTGCGGCGGGGTCGGCGCGCCCGGTGGGGTGGGCGTCATGGACGGTGTCACGGCGCGGACGCGAGCATGGTCGGGAGCAACCCGTGGCGGCGCGGTGCGACCGGCTCCGTGGCACAGGGCGGCGATACTCGCGGCGCTGATGCTCGCCGCCTTCACCTTCAATACGGCGGAGAACCTGCCGGTCGGCCTGCTGGAGCTGATCGCCGACGGCCTGCACGTGTCGGTGTCGGCGATCGGCCTCCTGGTCACCGGCTACGGCGTGACCGTGGCCGTCGCCTCCGTGCCGCTCGCGCACGTCGTACGGGCGGTGCCCCGGCGGCATGTGCTCACCGGCGTACTGGCCGCGCTCGTCGTGTCCAGCCTGGTCGCGGCGTCGGCGACCTCGTACGGGCCGCTGCTCGGGGCGCGGTTGGCGACCGCGCTCGCCCAGGCGTTGTTCTGGGCGGTGATGGCGCCGGTCGCGGTGGGTCTGTTCGCGGCCGAGGTCCGTGGCCGGGTGCTCGGGGCGTTGTCCGTCGCCGGGTCGCTCGCCCTCGCACTCGGTGTTCCCGCCGGGACCTGGCTGGGTCGGCACAGCGGCTGGCAGGTGCCGGTGGCCGTGCCGGCCGGTCCGGGGCTCGCCTGCCTGGTCACGATCGCCGTGCTGCTGCCGACGTCGCGGCCGGAGGAGGAGCGGGCCGCCTACGGAAGCGCTCCCGACGCCCGCCGGTTCGCGATCGTGCTCGCGGCCGGGACCCTGTCCGCCGGCGGGGCGTTCGCCGGATTCACCTACATCGTGAAGTTCCTCGGCGACGTGGGCGGGTTCGCCCCGAGCACGGTCGGCGTGCTCCTGGTGGTGTTCGGTGTCGCGTGTCTGGTCGGGGTGGGCGTCACCGGGACACTGCTCGACCGTTTTCCGTATGCCGCGCTCGCCGCGGCGGTGGGCACGCAGGCGGTGGGCCTGCTCGGGCTGTACGCCTTCGGCGCCCATCCGGTGGCGGCGGTGGTGTTCCTGGTGCTGATGGGCGGTGCGCTCGGACCGGTGTTCATGGCGGCGCAGAACGCGATGCTGCTGTGCGCCCCGGGGCGTACGGACATCGCACTCGCGGCGAACTCCGGTGCCTACAACGCCGGAATCGCGGCGGGCGCCGCGCTCGGGGGCCTGATCCTGCCCTTCGCCGGCGCACGCGGCACGTTCCTCGCCGGTGGACTGGTGACGGTC
Source organism: Embleya hyalina (assembly GCF_003967355.1). GTDB lineage: Bacteria > Actinomycetota > Actinomycetes > Streptomycetales > Streptomycetaceae > Embleya > Embleya hyalina. Next base: position 194,279 of record NZ_BIFH01000018.1, read on the forward strand.
GGAGCGTGCGCGGTGCTCGGCGGCGGGTCGGTGTGGCGGGGGCGGAGTGCTCGGACGCTCGTCTGATCGTCGCCCGCGCGGACCGTCGGATCGCACGCGCCTCCACCGGCTCGGTGTGGCGGCCGGACGCGGCTCGGGCCCATCGTCACGCGGGACCGGATCGGGTCGGTCACCGTGCGGAGCCGGTCAGGCACCCGGCGATCTCCGGGGTGATCGTCTGCGCAGGAGGGCGTGCCAGGCGGTCGGGTGGGTCAGGGCGGTGGGAAGGCGGAGTTCGTATACCTGGAGCAGGGCCCTGTGCAGGTGGGGATTGTCGGCGAGGCGGTCGGTGGTGCGGCCGACGAGGGTGTCGACCAGTGGACCGAGGACGGACGGGTGTTCGGTGAAGCGGGCGTCCTGGGCGGTGGCGACCAGCCACGGGTAGTCGGTTTCGCGGGCGATGCGTCGTTGGACCGCCCTGGTGCGGGCCGGATTCGCGGCCAGACGGTCGATCCGGCGGTGCAGGACGAGTGCTTCCCGTGCGGCCACCGACATGCCCTGGCCGTAGGTGGGGTTGAACATGCAGAGCGCGTCTCCGACGATCAAGTAGCGCTGCGGCCACGAGCGCATCCGGTGGTAGAGCCTGCGCCGGTTGATCAGTTTGGCGTAGCCGTGCACCGGGGTGTCCTCGGTGAACTCGTCGGCGGCCTCGGTCAGGGCCGGGCAGCCGTATTCCCGGAGTCGGTCGGCGAGTTCGACCGGATCGGTGGACGGCCGGTGCTCCGCGCGGCCGAAGACGAGCACTTGGCGCAGACCGTTCTGGATGGGGGCCACGGCTGCGGCCGTTCCGCTCACGGCGAGGCGGCCGATCTCGTAGGTGATCGTTTCGCGGGACGAGGCGGGCAGCCACGCGGTGGCGTACGACTGGCCGGAGTCGACGACCCGTTCCCGGACCGCCGGGTGGCCGAGTTCGGTCAACCACCGGGCCGATCGGGACGTACGCCCGCCGGCGTCGATCACGAGGTCGGCGGTGAGCGTGGCGGTGCCCGGATCCGGTGTGCCGGCGGCGACGGACACCCCGACGACGCGCCGCGTGTCGCCGACCAGCCCGGTCACGGTGGCCCCGTCGCGGATCGTGATGCCGGCCATCTCCCGTACGCGGGCCCGTAGGCGCGTCTCGAGGAAGTTCCGGCTCGCTAGCGTGACGGGCATCCCCATCCGCCTGCCGGGAATCGAGACCCCGTCGCGGGAGAGGATCAACGTCTCGCCGATGTTCACGTGGCGCGCGCCGTCGCGGACGATCAAGTCGACGAAGCCGGGCACCAGTTCGTCCATGGCGGCGGCCCCGGGGTAGAGCAGGAAATGGCAACTGCCCGCCTGCGGAACGCCGGGACGCAGTTCCTCGCCGACCGGGAGGATGTCCCGCTCCAGCAGGACGACTTCGTCGAAGACGTGGCGGATCGCGGCGGCGGCGAGCAGGCCGGCTACGCTCGCGCCGATGACGACGGCTCGCATGCGACTTCCCCTCCTCGTTCCTCGGATGGTCGAGACTGCCGCGGATCCCGGTGGCTCCCCCGGGACTTTGCCGGTTCTTCAAGCCCCCCGGACGGGTGTGCGGCGTCGTTCGTCCGCGCCGGGAGCCGAATCCCGCCACATCACCGGCAGCGCGTCCGGACCGCCGAAGACGCGGTCGCGGCGCACGACGGGTGCCGGCCGGTCGGGATCCGCGCGCAGGTCCGGGAAACGACGCAACAACCGGGGCAGGGCCAGCCGTAGCTCGACCCTGGCCAGGTGTTGTCCGACGCACCGGTGTGCACCGTGTCCGAACGCCAGATGGGGGAGCGGTCGGCGGCCGGTGTCCAAGTCGTCGGCGCGGGAGTGGTGCGCGTGGTCCCGATTCGCCGACGGCAGGAACGCGATGACGCGTTCGCCTGCCCGAATCCGCGCGTCACCCAGGCGCAGGTCGTGGGCGGCGACCCGATCGACTCCGTACTGCACGACGCTCGTGTAGCGCAGAAGCTCCTCCACCGCCCGGTCGCGAGTGCGCTCGTCGGCTAGGAACGCCGCCCGCTGGTCCGGGTGTTCGAGCAGGGTGGCGACGGCCGTGCCGATCGAGGCGGCCAGTGTTTCGTATCCGCCGAGCACGAGCGTGGCGCCCAGATCGGCGATCTCGGCGTCGGTCAGGGCACTGTGCAGGGTCAGTTCGGACATCAGGTCGTCGCGGGGCGCTCGGCGCCGGGCCGTGACGATCCGACGCATGTGGGCGAGCATCGCGGCGGCGGCCGGCCCCGCCTCGCCGGGGTCGAGGCCGATCGTCAGCAGTCGCTCGGCGGCCTGGCGGAGGCCGTCGTGCTCCTCGTCCGGCAGGCCGAGGAGGCGGCCGATGATGCGCAGGGGTACGGGAATCGCGAACGCGCGTACGAGATCGCAGCGGCGGTCCGGCGCCGCGGCCATCGCGGCGATCCGCTCCTCGACGACCGCGACCATCGAGGGCAGCCGCGCCCTGATCCGACCCGCTCCGAACGCCCGGTCGAGCGGCGCCCGGTAGCGGGCATGCTCGGGCGGATCGGTGTGCGCGAGGGCGCCGATCCGGGTCGCCGCGTCACCGCCGTGCCGGTGCAGCGGATCGGTGGACGCGCTCAGGCGGGGATCGGCCAGTGCGGCGCGAACGTCGGGATACCGGGTGAGCAACCAGGCCCGGCCGCCGTCGGGCAACCGCACCCGCACGATCGGCCGCCGCTCGCGCAACCGACGGTACTCCGGCGCGATGTCCAGCAACCCCGCACCGTCGCCGGGGCGCGGCCGGGCGAACGGCCAGGACACGAGGTCGTCGTTCATGTCCGCCGCCTCGGATCGGGCAGGCCGGGGACGTGGTAGCGCGTCGTGTCCCGACTCCAGTACAGCGCGCTGGACATGACGAGCGCGATGTTGTGCAGGTATCCCGGGACAGCGGACCGGCCGGCCGCCATGCCCGATTCGATCTCGCGTCCGGCGCGCAGGAAGGCGGCTTCACGCTCGGCGATGTGGTCGAACAGCCAGTCGACCGCACCCTGCGGGTCGTGCCCGCGGGTGCGGCACAGCAGCGGCACGACGTTGGTGGTGCATTCCCGGCCGTGCCACTCCTTCAGGTACGAGAAGAGGTCGTTGACCATCCAGAGATGATCCAGCGCGATCGTGTGCAACTCCCGGACACGGGGATCCAGGGGGACGCCGGGGTCGAGCCGCCCACCCGCCGTCAACTCGGCGAGTACGAGGATCCACCTCATCCCGACCGTGACCCGGCGGCGCCGGGTGTACGCCGCCAGGTCCGCGAGGTCGTCGTCGCCGGCCGCGACTTCGAGGACGCATCCGTCGAGGTAGTCGGCGACGCCGACGGCCAACCGCTCCCACTGGCGCTCGCTCAGGTGGGGGCGCAGCCGACGCGCCGCGTCGTACACCCCCTCGGTCGCGGCGTCCGGATACCCGCCCCAGTCGGTCAACGCGACCATGACCCGCCCCGCCGCGTGGCGCGCCGCGTGTTCGCTCGCCCCGAGCCGACCGCGGTCGCCCATCGCGTCGTCGAGCAGCACCAGGTACTCGAACAGGTCGCAGGCCGCCAGGGTCACCTCATGCGGGGCGTTCGGCAACATGCGGCACACCAGCGTCGAGATGCCGCCGCCGAGGTAGGCGGCCAACTCGGCGTCGCTGCGGGCACAGGCCCGCAGGTGGGTGCGGCACCAGCGGCTCGAGGCCGTCACCAGCCGGTCGGTATCGGGATGGGTGGTGGTCGGCAGTCGGGTGGGGACATCTCGGAAGCGGATCCGGGTGTCGTCACGGGGTGGCTCGGTGGTCATCGCCGTCCCTGTCTTTGCGAGGCGGAGGCAGTGCGGGACCGGTCGGTCGGTGGGCGGTGTCGCGACGCGTGGCTCAGCGCCGCCAACCGGTAGATGGGACGCAGGATGGGCACGTCGTAGACGAAGGGCCGCGGTCCGAGCGAGTCGGGCTCGCACGGGGCGTCCGGGTCGTCGGCCAGGAGCCGGCGTACTCCGTCGCGCAACGGTGCCGGCGGCGGGTGGGGGGATTGGGCCAGCGCGGTGACGGTGTACGCGGTGGCGAGTGGGTGGGCGTCCCCGGACGCCGGACGTGGGCCGCCGGTCGTGCCGGTCTCGAGGGTCGCGTCCGTTGCGTTGCCCTCGCCGGTTGTCACGCCCATGGCGCCGGTCGCGTCGGTCGTGAGGAAACGCACGCAGCGGTCCACCGTCTCTCCCGCGTGGCAAACGCGCGGGCCGGGCGAGGTGCGGTCCGCGTGGTGGGCGCGGATCACGTGCATGACCGCGAACCGCGGGCTCGAACACCACTCCGGGGCGAAGCCGCCGTCCGGCCGTTGCGCGTCGACGAGCCACCGCCAGGCTCTGCGGGCCGCCTCGTGCCGCTCGTCGACGCCGCCCGGCGAGGACAGCAGCGCGTGTACACACTTGGCGGTGATCTCCGCCTCGGACGGCGCACCGCGGGTGAAGGTGGGAAACCCGCCGTCGGGGTTTTGCAGCGCGAGCAGGTATCCGACCCCGGCGCGCGCGGCGCGCAGCGCCCCGGGGGAGCCCAGGCGCGCGAGGAACGACACCGCCACCGATGTGTCGTCGGCATCGGCCTGCGTCACGCCCGGCGAGTAGGCCCACCCGCCGTCGTACATCTGTTGCCCGAGCAGGTGGTCCGCGGACGGCCGCAACACCTTCGGCGATACGCCCGCCTCGGCCAGTACCAGGGACGCCAGTGCGGTGACCCAGGTGTCCTCGTCGGTGATGAACGGCAGCCCGCCGTCCGGCCCGACCCGGGACAGTACGAATCGCCGGCCGCGCGCGAGGACTCCCGGGGCGAGCCCCGTGCGGGCCAGGACCAGCAGGATCACCAGCGTCGCCAGAATGTGGTGCTCCCACCCGCCGTCCGGCCCCTGGGCGCCGGCCAGGAGCCGAAGATCGGGCGAGTCCGGCGCCGGCGTCCGCCACAGCCGGATCGCCGCCGCGATCAGCTCCGCCCAGCGATGGTGCCCGCCGTCCCGGCCCTGCCCGGCGCCGGCGTGCGGGACGTCCGGCGCCGCGTCGTGGCCCGCCAACGCGAGCAACGTGTCCAGCATCAGCCGGGTACGCCGCCGCGACGCGTGCCGATCGGCGTCGAGGGCGGCACACAACGCGGCGTCGCGCGCGGCCGGGAGCGCGGAGCCCCCGAGTACCGACTCCGCCAATCGGGCCGTGAACGCCTCGTCGACGCGCCACGAGCCGCGCCGGGTGGACAGGGAAAGGAGCGATGCGCGGCAATACCGGTCGAGTTCGCGCACCGCGGCGCTTCCGTCGCCGAGATCGCGCAGCAACAGCAGGGCCAGGCAGGATTCCAGTAGCCTGGCCCGGCAGTTGCCGGCCCACGAACCGTCGGACCGGCGCCGGTCCGACAACGCGACGACGGCCCGACGCACGGCTCGGGTCGGTTTCGGTTCGATCCGTGATGCCTTCGCCATCACGGATGTGTCGGTTCGAGACGCATGACCAACCACCTCGCGTTCCGGTGGAATCGGGTCGGCAGGGGAGGGGTCGGCCGCAGCCGGGTCCGGCTTCGCGGTCGGGTCGGCGGACCGTGGTCCGGCCGGCGAAACATCGAGCGCGTGGCGGAAAACAGCCGCCTTCCCCTGGGTGTTGCCCGTCTCGGTGGCCCGGCAACCGTCACGTCGGCGCCGCGTTTCGCCGTTGTGGCCCGCTTGCGGAACGGTGTTCGAGGTGGGTCGCGGGTGGGCTGTCGGCGGACGCGGCGCCGGGGCGTGATGGGGGCGAACGGGCTTGCGTCGGCGGGCTGTCGGGCCGGGTCAGACGACGATCGCCCGCGTGTGTGGTCCGGTGAACAGGGCCGAGGCCAGTTGTGCGCGGTCGTTGACGCCGACCTTGCGATACATGCGCGTCAGATGTTGCTCGACCGTACTGACCGTGATGTAGAGGAGTTTGGCGATCTCGCTGTTCGTATGGCCCAGGGCCACCAGGTCGGCGACGCGCTGCTCCGCGTCGGTGAGCAGTGCGGCCGGGGCCTTGGACTCGGCGTCGGGGCGGTCCCGGTCCGCCGGGAGCAGCCTGCTCAGCGGCTCCGCCCGGCACGTGTCCGCGATGATCCTGGCCTGGGAGCCGATCACCCGGGCCCGGCGGGTCTCGCCGACCGCGTTGTACATGTCGGTCAGGTCGGCCAGCGCGCGGGCCAACTCGTAACGGTCCCCGCTCTCCTGCAACGCGTCGACGGCCTGGCGCAACAGGGCCAGCCGCCGGTGCGGTTCGTGGGTCGCCGCCAACAGGCGCAAGGTCGCGCCGCGGGTGCGCGGCGAACCACCGTGCTCGCTGCGGCTCGCCTGCTCCTCCAGGACGGTCCGGGCGCGGTCCCGCTCGCCCATCCGCAACCACGCCTCGCCGGCGTCGTTGCGCCACGCGATCAGCCCCGGCACGTCCATGCCCCAGCGGACCATCAGTTCGCCGCAGGCCCGGAAATCCGCGAGCGCGCCCTCCCAGTCCTCGACGGCCATGCCGTACCGGCCCCGCGCGTGCAGGTAGTGCAGGCCGGGGCGGCTGTGGAGCATACGCTCCGGGATCGGCAGGTACAGCAGTTCGGCCGCCTCGTCCCGACGGCCCATCGAGGTGAGCGCGTTCAGCAGGCAGGACAGCGGCGCGCCGACCGCCGCGCCCCACGCGCCGATCGGCACCAGGTCGAAGGCCGCGGTCGCGTGCAGCACGGCCCCGGGCAGGTCGCCGAGACGGAGACAGATCTCCGCGCGCACCGCGTGCAGCCGGGCCCGGCTGCCGGGTTCGCCCCGCTGCCGTGCGGCGGCGATCAGTTCGTCGCAGTACGGCAGCGCCGACGCGGGACGTTCCGCGTAGGTCAGCGCGAGCAGCGCGCACTCCACGGTGTCCAGATCGGTGCCGTGCAACCGGACACCGTGCAAAATCCTTTCGGCGATATGCACGACGCGGTCGTCGAAACCCCGGGTCAACACCGAGTCGAGCACCGCCGCCGCGTCGTGGTGACGCCGACTCTCGGTGGTGCCGGGCAGGCCGGGCGCCGCCGCGTCGAAGTCGCGCACCTCCGGCAGCAGTTCGAGCAGCGGGGGGTACGAGCAGCGGATCCACATCCGGGCGGCGCGCAGTTCGGGCGCCGCCTCGGGGGTGGACGCCCGCCCCGATTCGGCCAGATGCCGCACCACCTCGCCGGCGGCCTCGAAGCGCCCGGCCCACGCCAACGCCCGCACCACGGCCAGGATCTCGCCGCTGTCCGGGCCGCCGCGCGGGGCGCCCGTCGGGCCGCCGGCGCGCACCGCCCGAAGCAGATCGGGAATCCGCCGATCCGGAATCCCCGGTTCCACCCGTCGTTCGGCCCGCAACAACGCCACCGTGGCCCGCGCCAGTTCGCCGCCGTCCTCACTCAACGCACAGGCCAGCCGCAGACAGTCGACCGCCCGGGCGCTCCGGCCCTCGGCCAGCGCGGACGAGGCCGCGGCGTCGAGTACGGGCACCGCCCAGGGCGACCGCACCCCCCGGCCCGCCAGCAGATGCTCGGCGACCACGGTCGCGTCCGCACCGTTCGCGTACGTCAGTTCCGCCGCGTCCCGGTGCAGCGCGGCCGTGCCTTCGGGGCCCAGATCCGCCAGGACCGCCGCTGCCGCCACGGGATGCCGGAAGCGACCCCGCTCCAGCACACCGGAGGCCTCGAGCACACTCAGACACCGCGCCACCGCACCGGCCTCCAGACCCAGCAGTCGGGCGATCGGCTCCGGATCGGCCAGGACGGCCAGCGCCTGCGCCACCGCCGTCGTGGGCTCCGGGCTCCGGTGCAGGCACGAGAGCATCGCCCGCGAGTATCCCGGCGACGACGCGTGCTCGCCGCGCCGGAAGTCGTCGAGGACCCCGTCGAGCAGCAGCGGGTTGCCTCCGCTCAACCGCTGCGCTCGAATCGCGACCTGCTCCGCCCGGTGCGCGCCGAGCCCGGCCGCCGTCGCCGCGACCCGTACCTGATCCGGGCCCAGCGGCGCCAGGCGCACACTGCGCACGTGCGGCAGCCGGAGCAACTGCTCGACGAAGTCCGTACTTTGCTCGTTCGCCCCATCGGCGTGACCGAACACCGCCAACAGCGGGACGGTGTGCATGCGGCGGGCCAGGTAGGCCAGACAGGCGAGCGAGGCCGGATCGGCATGATGGATGTCGTCCACCACGAGGGCCAGGGGGCGGGGCCCGGCCGGACCGAGCAGTACCGCACACAACGACTCCACGATCTCGGCGTCCACCGCGGACAACCTGCCCGGTGCCCCGTGCGGTGAGGCCGCCAGATGCGCCCGGGCGATCGCGAGCAGTCGGTCCGCGCGGGCCCCGTCCGGGCCGGACGGCGTCGCCTGGGACAGCAGTTGGGCGACCACGCCGAGCACGACGCCGGCCTCCGCCTCGGACCCCACGGCCGACCGGACCAGGCCGCCGGCCGCTCGTACCCGATGGGTGAACGTGGCCAGGAGTGTGGTCTTGCCCATGGCCACCGAGCCGCCGACGACGGCGATCCCGCTCTCCCCCGCGAGCGCGTCGTCGAGGAGTTCGACCAGCGCGGCGGTCGCGTGCGAACGATCCCGCGCGTTCATGTGCCGCTCGCGCCGTGCCGGGCGTCGGTCGGTGCCGGGCGATGGAGTGGTCGCGGGGGTAGGACCCCTTCGAACAGGGGCGGCGTGGATGTGGTGGGCGTGCTCGGCTGACGGTGATCGCGCTCGATGGTCTCCATGTACCTTCCTTCACACCAGTGATGGGGACACGAAAACGTCGACGGGTGCCACGCGGTGGCACCGACGTCCCGGTCGCCGACCGCGCGACCGGCTGGGGACTCCCCGCATCGGGATCCGCCGGGCTCGCAAAACGGTTGGCATCGGTCACGTTAACAGGGAATTCGGGGCGGTTGGAGAATCCTCGACGCAAGCCTGACGGTGGCCCGAAAACAGTCGGGGGAGTCGGCCGAGTCGACCCTGTCACCACGGTGTTCGCCCAGCGCGGTGACCCTGCCGCGGGCGCGAACGACGGCACGTTCCCATGTGCGTGCGCTGCCCGGCGGGGCGGGCGCCCGGGGTGCGCAGGGGTGGGAAACAGGGGTGTCGCGGGCCACGGGAGCGATCGAAGACTTGGTCGACCGCGAGACCGCCCGCCCGGCAGGAGCCGGCGTGCCCGACCGGGTCGGTCGCCGGGCCCGGACAGCGGATCACCCCGGCCGAGAACCGAAAGGCTTGACATGGTACGTGCGGACCGCCCGGGCAACGACCCGTCCGCGAACCGGGATTCCGGTCCGCACCGGCCCGAGCCGATCGCCGTCGTCGGCATGGCGTGCCGGTTGCCCGGCGTGCACGGCCCGGCGGACCTGTGGCGGCTGCTGCGCGCGGGCGCGGACACCATCGGACCGCCGCCCGCGGACCGTCCGGGCATCGGTGGCGTGTCCGGTCGCGGGTCCTTCCTCGCCTCGATCGACGGCTTCGACCCGGCCTTCTTCGGCATCTCCGGGCGCGAGGCCGCCACGATGGACCCCCACCAGCGGCTGATGCTCGAACTGGGCTGGGAGGCACTGGAGGACGCGGGCATCGTCCCCGACACCCTCGCGGGCACCCGCACCGGCGTGTTCGTCGCCACCGGATCCGACGACTACGCGCCGCTGCTCGGAGCCGAGGACCCGGACCCGGCCACCGCGCATACCGTCACGGGTCGGCACCGCAGCATGGTCGCCAACCGGGTCTCCTACTTCCTGCGCGCCGGCGGCCCCAGCCTGACCGTCGACACCGGCCAGTCCTCGTCCCTGGTCGCGGTGCACACGGCCTGCGCGAGCCTGCGCGCCGGCGAATCCGAGACGGCCCTGGCCGGCGGGGTCAACCTGATCCTGACCGCGCGATCCACCGACCGCCTGGAACGTTTCGGCGCACTGTCCCCGGACGGGCGGTGCCATACCTTCGCCGCCGGGGCCAACGGCTACGTCCGCGGCGAGGGCGGCGCCGTCGTGGTGCTCAAACCGCTGCGGCGCGCCCTCGCGGACGGCGACCGGATCCACTGCCTCGTGCGCGGCAGCGCCGTCAACAACGACGGGGGCGGCGAGACGCTGACCGCACCCGACGCGAGCGGGCAACGGGACGTGCTGCGGCGGGCGTACGAGCACGCGGACGTGGACCCGGCCCGGGTCGGCTACGTCGAGCTGCACGGAACGGGAACCAGGCTCGGCGACCCGATCGAGGCCGCCGCGCTGGGCGCGGTGCTCGGAGCCGGGCGCGACGCCGACCGGGCACTCCCGGTGGGTTCGGTGAAGACCAACGTCGGTCACCTGGAGGCCGCGGCCGGGGTGATCGGGTTCGTGAAGGCCGCACTGGTGATTTCCCACGGGGAGATTCCGGCGAGTCTGAATCACGCGGAGCCGAATCCGGAAATCCCGTTCGCCGAGCTGCGGTTGGCGGTGGTGACGGAGTCGATGGCGTGGCCGGGGCCGGGGCCGGGGGAGTCGGCGGACCCCGTGGATGGCGTGGATTCGGCGGGGCTGCGAATCGCCGGGGTGAGTTCGTTCGGCATGGGTGGGACGAATTGCCATGTGGTGCTCTCCGAGGTGGAGGTCACGCCCGAGAGCGAGCCGGAGGCCGGGACCGAGTCCGAGGCCGGGACCGAGTCCCACACCGTCGGCGTGGCGGATTCGGTCGCCCCCGACGTGTCGCCCCTGGTCGTCTCCGGTCGCACCGATCGGGCCCTGCGGGCCCAGGCGGCTCGGCTCGCCCGCTTCGTCGGCGACCGGTCGGAACTCGGTCTGCCCGACATCGCGCACTCGCTCCTGTCGACACGATCGGCGTTCGACCACCGCGGCGTGGTGATCGCCGGCGGTCGGGCCGACGCGGTCGCGGGTCTGCGTGCGCTCGCCGCCGGTGAACCGGCGCCGGGCGTGGTGGCCGGGCGGGCCCGAACCGCCGGACGCACGGTGCTGGTCTTCCCCGGCCAGGGATCGCAATGGCTCGGCATGGCCGTCGGACTCCTCGACTCCGCACCGGTGTTCGCCGCACGGATCGCGGACTGCGACGCGGCGCTCGCGCCCTACGTCGACCGCTCGGTGGTGTCGACCCTGCGCTCGGCGTCCGCGGACCGGCTGGAGCGAGCCGACGTCGTACAACCCGCGCTCTGGGCGGTCATGGTCTCGCTCGCCGAACTGTGGGGCTCCTTCGGCGTACGACCCGCCGCCGTGCTCGGCCATTCCCAGGGCGAGATCGCCGCCGCGTGCGTCGCCGGCGCGCTCACCCTCGCCGACGGCGCGAGGGTCGTGGCGCTGCGCGGCCGCATCCTCCGCGACCTGTCCGGACGCGGCGGCATGGTCTCGGTGGGCGTCTCGGCCGAGCGGATCACCGTGCTGCTCGCCCCCTTCGACGGGCGCCTGTCGGTCGCGGCGGTCAACGGCCCGGCGTCCGTCGTCGTCTCGGGCGAGCCGGCCGCACTCGACGAACTCCTCGTCGCCTGCGCGGCCCAAGGCATGCGGGCCCGGCGGGTCCCGATCGACTACGCCTCGCACTCCGGCCAGGTCACCGGGACCCGCACGGCGCTGCTCCGCGACCTGGCGGACATCCGGCCGCGCCCGTCCCGCATCCCGTTCTGCTCGTCGGTGACCGGCGCGCCGGTGGACACGACCACCCTCGACGCCGAGTACTGGTACACCAATCTGCGCCGGACCGTGCGCTTCGAGCAGGCCGTCCGGACCCTTCTGGAGCAGGGGCACGACGTCTTCATCGAATCCAGCGCACACCCCGTGCTCACCACGAGCATCCTGGAGACGATCGAGGACGCCGGCGCGGACGCCGCGGCGCTCGGCACGCTGCGCCGAGGTCAGGGCGGCCCCGAGCGCTTCCGCGCCGCGCTCGCGGAGGCGTACACCTGCGGCGTCACGGTCGACTGGAACCCGCTCCCCGCCCCGATCGCGCGCCGGGTCGACCTGCCCACATACGCGTTCCAGCGCGAGCGCTTCAGGGTCGGTGGTACGGCCGACGCACCCGCCGGGACCCGTCGGCAGGCGCGGTCCGCGTGGGCCGAGAGGTTGGCCGGGCTCTCTCGTACGGAGCGGGAACAGGCCGTATACGAACTGGTGTTCGCGCACGCTGCGACGATGCTGGACCGGCCCGCGTTGAACGCGGCCGACGGCGAGCAGACGTTCGAGGCCCTTGGTCTGGACTCCCCGGGTGCCGTCGAACTGCGCAACCGGCTCAACACCGGCACCGGACTCCGGCTTCCCACGACGCTCGCGTACGACCACCCCACACCGGTGGCGGTCGTACGGCATCTGGCCGGCCTGCTTCTCGACACCGCGTCCGACGACGCGCGGTCCGAGTCCGACACGGCGGCGGAACAGCCGACCGACAGCGATCCGATCGCCATCGTCGGAATGGCCTGCCGCCTGCCCGGCGGCGTCGCCTCCCCCGAGGACCTGTGGCGACTCGTGGCCGCGGGCGGCGACGCCATCACGCCCTTCCCCGACGACCGGGGCTGGGACCCGGCGGCGCTCCACGACCCGGACGCCGGCCCGGGTCCCGACCCCGCCCGCGACCGCGACTCCGACTCCGCCTCCGACTCCGACTCCGCCTCCGACTCCGATCCCGGCTTCGGGAAGGCCGGCGCCGGATACGTCCGGCACGGTGGCTTCCTGGCCGGGGCGGCCGACTTCGACGCGGACTTCTTCGGGATCTCGCCGCGCGAGGCCCTGGCGATGGATCCGCAGCAGCGGTTGTTGCTGGAGACCTCGTGGGAGGTCTTCGAGCGGGCCGGGATCGACCCGGCCGCCTTGAAGGGCAGCCGGACCGGCGTGTTCGTCGGCGCGATGGGCCAGGACTACGGCGCCCGGCTCGACGCGGCCGCCGACGGCTCCGAGGGCTACCGGCTCACCGGCAACGCCGGCGGCGTCCTGTCCGGACGGCTCGCCTACACGTTCGGCTTCGAGGGCCCGGCCGTCACTGTCGATACGGCGTGCTCGTCGTCGCTGGTCGGCCTGCACCTGGCGGCGCAGGCCCTGCGCGCCGGCGAGTGCTCGATGGCGCTGGCGGCCGGGGCGACGGTGATGTCGACCCCGGGCATGTTCGTCGAGTTCGGTCGGCAGCGGGGATTGGCGTCGGACGGCCGCTGCAAGGCGTTCTCGGCCGCCGCGGACGGCACCGGCTGGTCGGAGGGTGTGGGTGTGCTGCTCGTGGAGCGGTTGTCGGACGCGCGGCGGCTCGGGCATCGGGTGTTGGCGACGGTGCGTGGTTCGGCGATCAATCAGGACGGGGCGAGCAACGGTTTGACGGCGCCGAACGGTTCGGCGCAGCAGCGGGTCATCCGGCAGGCGTTGGCGAACGCGGGTCTGTCGGCCGCGGACGTCGACGCGGTCGAGGCGCACGGCACGGGCACCACGCTCGGCGACCCGATCGAGGCGCAGGCGCTGATCGCCACCTACGGTCGGGGTCGGGACCGCGAACGGCCGTTGTACCTGGGGTCGTTGAAGTCGAACATCGGCCACGCCCAGGCCGCCGCGGGTGTGGCCGGGGTGATCAAGATGGTGATGGCGATGCGCGCGGGCGTACTGCCTCGGACCCTGCACGTCGACGAGCCGTCCCCGCACGTCGACTGGTCGGCGGGAGCGGTGGAGTTGCTGACCCGGGCCCGGGAGTGGCCGGAGGTGGGCCGTCCGCGCCGGGCGGCGGTGTCGTCGTTCGGGATCAGCGGGACGAACGCGCACGTGATCGTCGAGCAGGCGGCGGCCGAAAGGGTGAAGACGGTACCCGGGCCCGATGCGCGTCCGGGCAGGCCGCTCCCCTTCGCGGTGTCCGGGCACGGCCGAGACGGTCTGCGGGCGCAGGCGGCCCGACTGGCGCGGTTCGTCGGGGACGAGCCCGAACTCGGGTTGGCCGACGTGGCGTCGGCGCTGATCGGGTCGCGGTCGCCGCTGGCGTGCCGGGGCGTCGTACTGGCCTCGGACCGGGCCGAACTGGTCGCCGGATTGGCGGCGTTGAGCGCGGACGAGCCGCTACCGGGCGTGGTCTCGGGCGCGGCCCGCTCCTCGGGGCGGACCGTGCTGGTGTTCCCGGGGCAGGGGTCGCAGTGGGTGCGTATGGGTGCCGAACTCCTCGACGAGTTCCCGGTGTTCGCGGGGTGGATCGCGGAGTGTGAGGTGGCGTTGGCGCCGTTTGTGGATTGGTCGTTGGTGTCGGTGTTGCGGTCGGGGTCGGGGGAGTGGTTGGGCCGGGTGGATGTGGTGCAGCCGGTGTTGTGGGCGGTGATGGTGTCGCTTGCGGGGTTGTGGGGTTCGTTCGGTGTGGTGCCGGGTGCGGTGGTGGGGCATTCGCAGGGGGAGGTGGCGGCGGCGTGTGTGGCGGGGGCGTTGTCGTTGGCGGATGGTGCGCGGGTGGTGGCGTTGCGGGGGCGGGCGTTGTCGGTGTTGGCGGGTTCCGGGGCGATGGTGTCGGTGGCGTTGGGGCGTGCCGAGGTGGTCGATGTGTTGGGGCCGTTCGGGGGTCGGTTGTGGGTGGCGGCGGTGAACGGGCCGTCGTCGGTGACGGTGTCGGGTGATCCGGGTGCGGTGGACGCGTTGGTGGGGGTGTGTGAGGCGCGGGGTGTGTGGGTGGGTCGGGTGGCGGTGGATTATGCGTCGCACGGGGTGGGGGTGGAGGCGGTTCGGGAGCGGTTGTCGGCGGGGTTGGCGGATGTGCGGCCGGTGGTGTCGGGTGTGCCGTTCTATTCGACGGTGACGGCCGGTCGGTTGGGGACGGCGGCTTTGGATGGTGGTTATTGGTATGCGAATCTGCGGCAGCCGGTGCGTTTCGAGGAGACGGTGCGGCTGTTGCTGGCGGAGGGGTTCGACGCGTTCGTCGAGGTGAGCGCTCATCCGGTGTTGACCACGCCGATCGAGACCACCATCGAAGCCGCCGAGGCCGAAGCCGTGGTGTTGGGGACGTTGCGGCGAGGCGAGGGCGGCCCGGAGCGCTTCACCACGGCACTCGCCGAGGCGCACGTCAACGGGCTCGCCGTGGACTGGACGCCGCTCGTGGGCGAACACACGGCCCGGGACGTCGAGTTGCCGACCTACGCCTTCCGGCGTCGACGGTATTGGACGGCCCGTTCGGCGTCCCACGGTGACGCGCGCGGTCTTGGCCAGGCCCCGGCGCGCCACCCCCTTCTCGGCGCCTCGGTGTCCCTGGCGGACGGGCGGGGAGTCCTGTCGACGGGACGACTGTCGTTGTCCTCGCACGCCTGGCTCGGGGATCACGTGGTCGCCGGGACGGTGCTGCTGCCGGGTACGGCGTTCGCGGAACTGGCGATCCGGGCCGGGGACGAGGTCGGCTGTGGCCGGCTCGCCGAACTCGTCCTGGAGGCGCCGCTGGTGATCCCCGAGCACGGCTCGGTGGACCTCCAGGTCGTGGTCGGCGCGGCCGAGGCCGACGGGTTGCGTTCGGTCGCCGTGTACGCCCGCGGCGGGGACGAGTCGGCGGAGCCGGACTGGACCCGGCACGCCGTCGGGACACTCTCGGCAGGCGGATCGGCGCGGGACGCGTCCTTCGCGTCGGAGACCTGGCCGCCGACCGGCGTGGTGCCGATGGATCTCGAAGGCTTCCACGCCGACCTGGAGCGCGGGGGCTATGCGTACGGGCCCGCGTTCCGGGGGCTGCGCGCCGCATGGCGCTCGGGTGACGACACATACGCCGAGGTGGCGCTGCCCGAGGACGAAGCGGCGGACGCGGGTCGTTTCGGGTTGCACCCGGCGCTGCTCGACGCCGCGTTGCACGCCGCCCTGTCCCGGGGCGGCGAGTCGGTGCTGTTGCCGTTCGTCTTCAAGGGCCTGACACTGCACGCGAGCGGTGCGTCCCACCTGCGGGTACGGCTGTCTCCAGCCGGGCCGGACGCCGTCCGGGTGTCGCTGGCCGACGCGACCGGGTCACCCGTGGCCGTGATCGAGGCGCTGACGTTGCGCCCGATCGCCCACGACGTGCTCGCCGCGGCGCGACCCGTCGCGGAGCACGATCTGTACCGCGTCGAATGGATTCCGGCCGGCGGGGTCGATGCCGCCTTCGCCGGTGCGATCCGGGTGCTCGGCGCGGACGCCCCCGATCTGGGGTCGATGGCCGCGGACGGCGTCCCCGAGGTGGTCGTTCTGCCCTGCTTCGCCGACTCGGCGGCGGACGACGATCGGGCCGCCGCAGCCCACCGGATGGCGATTCGGGTGTTGACGGTGGTGCGGGAGTGGCTTGCCGACGAGCGTTTCGCCGGGGCGCGGCTGGTCGTGGTGACGCGGGGCGCGGTGGGCGTCTCGACGGATTCGGAAGCCCCGGAGCTGCCGGGCCTCGCGGCGTCGGCGGTGTGGGGGCTGGTGCGGTCGGCGGCGACCGAGCACCCCGATCGTTTCGCCGTGGTGGACGTCGACGACGCGGACTGGATGGCCGTCCTCCCGAGCGTACTGGCGTCCCGAGAGCGGGAGTCGGTGGTACGCGGGGGCACGGTTTCGGTGCCGCGATTGGTCCGGCACGCCGCCTCCTCCGTCGAGGCAGTGGATCGCTTCGGTGCCGGAACGGTCCTGATCACCGGCGGCACCGGCCTGTTGGGCGGACTGGTGGCGCGCCGTCTCGTCTCCCGGCACGGGGTGCGCAACCTGGTGCTGCTCGGTCGGCGGGGTGAACAGGCACCCGAAGTACGGGAGTTGGCCGCCGAGTTGGCGGCGCTGGGCGCGTCGGTGGTGGTCGAGGCCGGTGATGTGGCCGATCGGGACACATTGCGCGCGGTGTTGGATCGCCTGCGCGTCCCGCTGACGGGGGTGGTGCATGCCGCCGGACTGCTGGACGACGGACTGGTCGCGGCGATGACGGACGAGCGATTGCACGCCGTGCTGCGCGCCAAGGTCGACGGCGCGGTCAACCTGCACGAACTGACCGCCGACCACGACCTCGCCGCCTTCGTGCTCTTCTCCTCGGTCTCCGGCATCCTGGGCGGCCCGGGACAGGCGAACTACGCGGCGGCGAACACCTACCTCGACGCGCTCGCCCACGCCCGCCGCGCCGCCGGGCTCGCGGCCACCTCGCTCGCCTGGGGGTTGTGGGGCGAGACCGGCGGGATGACCGGTGCGATGAGCGACGCCGACCGGCGACGGATGCGCCGGTTCGGCGTCGGACCGCTCGCCACGGAGCAGGGCCTGCGCCTCTTCGACGCCGCGCTCGGCTCGACCGAGGCGCTGTTGATCCCGGCCGTGTTGGACCTGCCCGGGCTCCGTGCCCGCGTCGGGAGCGGCCTGCCGATGGGCATGTCGCGCGGTCTCGTGCGCACGCCGGCCCGCCCCGTCGCCGCCGGCGCGGATGCGCTTCCGTCGGGGCCCACCCCGGCCCGACGGCTCGACGCCCTTTCGGAGGCCGAGCGGGAGCGGGCCCTGGCGGCGGTGATCCGCGAACACGTGGCGGCCGTACTCGGCTTCCCCACCGGTGCCGACATCGTCTTCACCACGACCTTCAAATCGCTCGGCTTCGACTCGCTGACCGCCCTCGACCTGCGCAACCGGCTGAACACGGCCACCGGCCTGCGCCTGCCCGCCACCCTCGTCTTCGACCACCCGACCCCGGCGGCCCTGCTCCGCGAGGTCCGCCGGGAACTCCTGGGCACCCGGGACGCGCCGCCCACCACGATGCCCGCCGCGCCGGTGGACGACGACCCGATCGCCATCGTCGGGATGGCCTGCCGCTACCCCGGCGGGGTGGAGTCGCCCGAGGACCTGTGGCGCCTGGTCGCCGACGGCCGGGACGTGGTCTCGGCCTTCCCGACGAACCGCGGCTGGGACCTGGAGGGCCTGTACGACCCCGATCCGGCGGCCTCCGGGAAGAGCTATGCCCGCGAAGGCGGATTCCTGCACGACGCCGGGCGGTTCGACGCCGGATTCTTCGACATCTCGCCGCGCGAGGCGTTGGCGATGGATCCGCAGCAGCGGTTGTTGCTGGAGACCTCGTGGCAGGTGCTGGAACGGGCCGGGATCGATCCCGGCACGCTGCGCGGCAGTCGGACCGGCGTGTTCGTCGGGGTGATGTACCACGACTACGCGTCGGGCATGCGGACGGTGCCCGAGGGTGTGGACGGCTACCTGCTGCTCGGCAACTCCGGCAGCATCGCGTCGGGGCGGATCGCCTACACCTTCGGGTTCGAGGGTCCGGCGGTGACCGTGGACACCGCGTGCTCGTCGTCGTTGGTCGCGCTGCACCTGGCCGCTCAGGCCGTGCGCCGCGGTGAGTGTTCGATGGCGCTGGCCGGTGGCGTGACGGTGATGGGCACGCCGGAGGTCTTCGTCGAGTTCAGTCGGCAGCGGGGATTGGCACCGGACGGCCGGTGCAAGGCGTTCTCGGCGGCCGCGGACGGCGCGGGCTGGTCGGAGGGTGTGGGTGTGCTGCTCGTGGAGCGGTTGTCGGACGCGCGGCGGCTCGGGCATCGGGTGTTGGCGACGGTGCGTGGTTCGGCGATCAATCAGGACGGGGCGAGCAACGGTTTGACGGCGCCGAACGGTTCGGCGCAGCAGCGGGTCATCCGGCAGGCGTTGGCGAACGCGGGATTGTCGGCCGCGGACGTCGACGCGGTCGAGGCGCACGGCACGGGCACCACGCTCGGCGACCCGATCGAGGCGCAGGCGCTGATCGCCACCTACGGTCAGGGAAGGGACCACGAACGGCCGCTGTACCTGGGGTCGTTGAAGTCGAACATCGGCCACGCCCAGGCGGCGGCCGGGGTCGGCGGGGTGATCAAGATGGTGATGGCGATGCGTGCGGGCGTGTTGCCTCGGACGCTGCACTGCGATGTACCGTCTCCACACGTCGACTGGTCGGCGGGCACGGTCGCATTGCTCACCGAGGCGCGCGAGTGGCCCGACGACGGGCGTCCCCGCCGGGCCGGTGTCTCGTCGTTCGGCGCGAGCGGCACGAACGCGCATGTGCTCCTGGAACAGGAACCCGAACCGACGAACGCCGAAGACGTCGCGGAATTCGTGGCCGGCGAACGGTTCCTGGCCTGGCACCTTTCGGCGAGGTCCGACGACGCGCTGCGCGCCCAGGCGGCGGCGCTGTCCGCCCACCTGGACGAGAACCCCGAACTCGACCTCGCCGCGGTCGCCTCGGCCCTGGCCGGGTCGCGTGCGGCGCTCGAGGAGCGCGCCGTGGTGGTCGGTTCCACGCGCGCCGCGCTGTCGGACGGCCTGGACGCGCTGGCGGCGGGTGAGTTCGGGGCGGGCGTCGTCCGGGGATCGGTGCTCGGGACGGGGGACCTTGCGTTCCTGTTCGCGGGGCAGGGGAGTCAGCGGGTCGGGATGGGACGCGAACTGCACGCTCGCTTCCCGGTGTTCGCGGCGAGTTTCGACGCCGCGGCGGCGGAGCTGGATCGCCGACTGGCCGGGCATGTCGCGTACTCGGTGCGGGATGTGGTGTTCGGGACGGAGGGCACCGCAGGGCTGTTGGACGAGACGGTGTTCACCCAGGCGGCGCTCTTCGCGATCGAGGTGGCGCTGTTCCGCTTGGTCGAATCGTTCGGTCTGCGCCCGCGGTTCCTGCTGGGTCACTCGATCGGGGAGGTGGCCGCCGCGCATGTCGCGGGTGTCTGGTCGCTCGCGGACGCGGCCGAGGTGGTGGCGGCGCGGGGGCGGTTGATGCAGGCGCTTCCGGCCGGTGGCGCGATGGTCGCGGTACAGGCCGGCGAGGACGAGGTGACGGCGGCGCTGGCCGCGGCGGGTGTCGGTGACACGGCGGGCATCGCCGCGCTGAACGGTCCGACGTCGGTGGTGCTCTCCGGCGACGAGGAGCCGGTGCTTCGGGTGGCGGCCGAGTTCGCGGCGCGCGGGCGCAAGACCAAACGACTGACGATCAGCCGCGCGTCCCACTCGCCGCGGATGGACGGGATGACGGCCGAATTCCGGGATGTACTGGAGGGGGTGACCTTCGGTCGACCCACCCTGCCGATCGTCTCCACCCTGACCGGACGGCTCGCCGGCGCCGGGGAATTGACCGAACCGGACTACTGGGTACGGCAGGTGCGCGGTGCCGTGCGTTTCGCGGACGGGGTGCGGGAACTGCGCGCGGCGGGCGTCGGCACCTTCCTCGAACTGGGGCCGGACGGCGTGCTGACCGCCCTGGTGCAGGACTGTCTCGCCGCCGGGACCGGCACCGAGGCGGGCCCGCCCGACGTCGCCGCCGGTTCCGTGCTGCGCCGCGACCGCCCGGAGCACGAGGGGTTGTCGACGGCACTCGCGCTGGCGCATGTACGCGGTTGCCCGATCGACTGGTCGGCGGTGCTCGCGTCGACCGTGCGCCGGCACCTCGACCTGCCCACCTACGCCTTCCGGCGCCGGCTCTACTGGCTCGACGACGTCGCGAGCGCACCGGTCGACGCGGCCGGGCTCGGACTGGTCGCGGCCGGGCACCCGTTGCTCGCGGCGACGGTACGCCTGGCCGGGGCCGACGCGGTCGTACTGACCGGCCGGATCTCCCTCCGGGCCCAGCCGTGGTTGCGCGACCACGCCGTCGCGGGGACGGTGTTGCTGCCCGGAACCGCGTTCGCGGAACTGGCCGTCCAGGCGGGCGATCGGGTGGGCTGCGGGCGCGTCGACGAGCTGACCCTGCATACGCCGCTCGTGGTGCCCGAGCACGGCGCGTGCGCCCTTCAGGTACGGGTGGAGTCGCCGGCCGCCGACGGGCGCCGGGCCATCGCGGTGTACTCCCGGGACGAGGCGGCGGGCGAGGACGGCGAATGGACCCGCCACGCCGCCGGATTCCTGGCCGACAGGGGCACCGACGCGGCGTTCGACCTGGTGGCGTGGCCCCCCGCTGGTGCGCGACCGATCGATCTCGACGGCTTCTACGCTCGTGCCGCCGACGGCGGATACGGCTACGGGCCCGCGTTTCGGGGGCTGCGGGCACTGTACCGGGGTCGGGACGGCGAGCTGTTCGCCGACGTGCGGTCGCCGGACGAACTCGGCGGGGAGACGGGCCGCTTCGCGGTGCACCCGGCGCTGCTCGACGCCGCGCTGCACGGCCTGGTCGGTGCCGAGGTCGACGCCGCCCGGACGGGCACGATGCGGTTGCCGTTCGGGTGGCAGGGGCTGACGGTGCACGCGGTCGGGGCGTCGGCGCTGCGGATCCGACTGGCGCCGGTCGATGGTGATCCCGACCGGATCGCGGTGTGGGCCGCCGACGGCACCGGGCGACCGGTGCTCTCGGCCGAGGCGCTCGAACTGCGCGTCGTCGACCGGGACCGGTTGGGCGCCGACTCGGCGGCGGACTCCCTGCACTCCGTGGTCTGGAGTCCCATCGCCGCGCCCGCTTCGGACGGCGACCGGCCGGATTCCGGGCCGGACTTGACCGTCCACATCTGCACCCCGATGCCGGCGGCGGTCGCGGATCTCGCCTCGGCCGTCGAGGCGGCGGCCGTCCGCGTGCTCACGGAGATGCGGGATTGGCTGACCGCCGCATCGGCCACGTCACGCTTCGTGGTGGTCACGCGCGGGGCGGTGGCGGCGGCCTCCGACGACCCGGTGCCGGATCTCGTACACGCTCCCGCGTGGGGGCTGGTGCGGTCGGCGCAGCACGAACACCCGGACCGGTTCCTGTTGATCGACCTCGACCCGGATGCCGACGCCGACGCGGCGGATCCCGTCGAGGTGGCGCGCACGGCACTGGCGGCGCGGGAGACCCAGGTCGCGGTGCGGTCGGGCGTCGTGCTCGCGCCGAGGCTGGTTCGGGCGGATCGGGACGGGACGCTGACCCCGCCGACGCACGCGTGGCGACTGGACGCGATCTCGCGCCGGACGCTGGGAGACCTGGCCCTGGTGGCGGCGCCGGAGGCCCTGGAGCCGCTGGGGTCCGGGCAGTTGCGGATCGCGGTGCGGGCGGCGGGGCTCAACTTCCGTGATGTGCTGATCGCATTGGGCGTGTACCCGGGGGCGGAAGCGTCGATGGGCGGCGAGGGCTCGGGCGTGGTGACCGAGGTGGGCCCGGACGTCTTCGACTTCGTGGTCGGGGACCGGGTGTTCGGGATGTTCCCGGAGGCGTTCGGGTCGCACGCCGTTGCCGATCACCGGACGGTTGCCCGGATTCCGGCGGGATGGTCCTGGGAGCAGGCGGCATCCGTGCCGGTGGTGTTCCTGACGGCGTATCACGGGTTGGTGGAGCTGGCCGGGCTGCGGGCCGGCGAGTCGGTGCTGATCCACGCCGGGACCGGTGGGGTGGGGATGGCGGCGGTGCGGATCGCTCGCCATCTGGGTGCCGAGGTGTTCGCGACGGCGAGTCGTGGCAAGTGGGACGTGTTGCGGTCCTTGGGGTTGGACGACGCGCACATCGGTGATTCGCGGACGCTCGACTTCGCGGCGCGTTTTCGGGCCGCGACGGGCGGGCGTGGTGTGGACGTGGTGTTGAACTCGCTGGCGGGCGAGTTCGTGGACGCGTCGCTGCGACTGACGGCCGACGGTGGCCGGTTCATCGAGATGGGGAAGACCGACATCCGGGACGGGGACGCCCTGGGGTCCGCGTTTGCGGGAGTCGTGTATCGGGCGTTCGACCTGTTGGAGGCCGGGCCGGAGCGGATCGCGGTGATGCTCGGCGAACTGTTGTCGCTGTTCGCGTCGGGGGTGTTGGCGCCGGTTCCGGTGCGGTCCGTGGATGTGCGGCGCGCGCCCGAGGTCTTCAGGTTCATGGCGCAGGCCCGGCATACGGGCAAGTTGGTGTTGCGGATGCCGGTGCCGCTCGATCCGGACGGGACCGTGCTGATTACCGGCGGCACGGGCACCCTGGGCGCTCTGGTGGCCCGGCATCTCGTCGCCGAACACGGCGTGCGCGGTGTGGTGTTGGCGAGCCGCAGCGGCATGGCCGCCCCGGGCGCGGCGGATCTGGTGGCCGAACTCGCCGGTCTCGGGGCGCGGGTGGTCGTCGAGGCGTGCGACGCGGCGGACCGCGAAGCGCTCGCTCGGCTGCTGGCGCGCATCCCCGACTCCGCGCCGTTGACCGGGGTCGTACACGCCGCCGGCATCCTGGCCGACGCACCGGTCGAGTCGATGACCCCCGAACACGTGGAGCGGGTGTTGCGGGCCAAGGTCGACGGTGCGATCAACCTGCACGAGCTGACCGCCGGCCACGACCTCGCCGCCTTCGTGCTGTTCTCCTCGATCGCCGGCGTCCTGGGCGGCCCGGGGCAGGCCAACTACGCGGCGGCCAACACCTTCCTGGACGCGCTCGCCGCCCGCAGGCAGGCCGCCGGCCTTCCCGCCACCTCCGTGGCGTGGGGACTGTGGGGCGCGGCGAGCGGCATGACCGGACACCTCGGCAAGCAGGACCTGGCCAGAATGCGCCGCTCCGGCATCGTCGCCATGACGGCCGCACAGGGCCTCGCGCTGCTGGACGCGGCCATGACCACGGCGCAGGCGAGCCCGACCGCCGTACGGTTCGACCTCGGCGCCCTGCGTGCGGCGGCCGAGCAGGACGCCCTGCCCGCACCCCTGCGCGGCCTGGTGCGTGCCCCGCTCCGGCGGGCCGCCGCAGCCGAGGCCCACGCGGAACCGGCGCTCACCGGGCAGTTGGCGGGACGCTCCCGGGCGGAACGCGAGCGCATCCTGGTCGACCTCGTCCGTCGCCACGGCGCCCTCGTCCTCGGGCACGCCTCGCCGGACGCGATCTCCTCCGACCGCGGCTTCCTGGAGTCCGGCTTCGACTCGCTGACCGTGGTCGAACTGCGCAACCGGCTCGGCGTCGCCACCGGACTGCGCCTGCCCACGACGGTGACCTTCGACTGTCCGACCCCGCAGGCCCTCGCCCGGTTCCTGGACGCGGGGCTGGATCCGGTACCGGAGTCCGCACCGGCGCCGCTGCTCGGGGAACTGGACCGACTGGAGGCGGCGTTCGCCGACTCGCCGCCGGGCGCGGGCGACGAGCGGGAGGCGGTGCTGCGCCGACTCCGCGAACTGGTGTGGCGGTTCGAGGAGACGCCGAACGGGACGGCACCCGACGCCGCCGGCGACGCACGACCGGACGGCTTCGACGACGTGAGCGACGACGAGATGTTCACCCTGCTCGACGAGGAGTTGGGCCTCGACCGATCCGGCGAACGGCCGGGCCCGCGGTCCGCCGGCCGGCCGGAGCGCTCCGCGCCCGACCCGCCGGACCCGTCGGCCGCCGATCGATCCGGACCCCCGACCCCTGGAGAGCGTGCACGATGAGCGCCGGCGACACCGAGCACAAACTTCGCGACTATCTCAAGCGGGTGGCCGAGGAACTGCGGCAGACCAAGCGGCGGTTGGCGGCCGTCGAGGCGCGCGGCCGGGAGCCGATCGCCATCGTCGCCATGTCGTGCCGCTTCGCCGGCGGGATCCGCTCGCCCGAGGACCTGTGGCGGCTGGTCGAGGCCGGCGCCGACGTGCTCTCCGACTTCCCGACCGACCGGGGCTGGGACGTCGACGGGATCCACGACCCGGACCCGGCCGCGCCAGGCCGGACCTACGTGCGCCGGGGCGGGTTCGTGGCCGACGTGGGCGACTTCGACGCGGAGTTCTTCGGCATCTCACCGCGCGAGGCCCTGGCGATGGACCCCCAGCAGCGGTTGTTGCTGGAGACGTCGTGGGAGGCGTTCGAGCGGGCCGGAATCGACCCGGCCGGACTCAGGGGCAGCCGCACCGGTGTCTTCGTCGGGGCCGGCGCGCTGCGCTACATCGAGCATCCGGACGACGTGCCGCAGACCGTGGAGGGCTACCTGCTGACGGGGAACGTCGCCAGCGTGTTGTCCGGCCGACTGTCCTACACCTACGGGTTCGAGGGCCCGGCGGTGACCGTGGACACGGCCTGTTCGTCCTCGCTGGTCGCGCTGCATCTGGCCGCGCAGGCCCTGCGCCAGGACGAGTGCTCTCTGGCCCTGGCCGGCGGGGTGACGGTGCTCTCGGACCCGTCCCTGTTCGTCGAGTTCAGCCGCCAACGCGGCCTCGCGCCGGACGGCCGCTGCAAGGCGTTCGCCGCGGGAGCCGACGGTACCGGCTGGTCGGAGGGTGTGGGCCTGCTGTTGCTGGAACGGTTGACCGACGCACGGCGCAACGGCCACCAGGTGCTCGCCGTACTGCGCGGCAGCGCGGTCAACCAGGACGGTGGCAGCAGCGGGCTGACCGCACCCAGCGGTCCCGCGCAGCAGCGGGTGATCCGACAGGCGCTGGAGAACGCCCGACTGACGACGGATCAGGTCGACACGGTGGAGGCGCACGGCACCGGCACCGCGCTCGGCGACCCGATCGAGGCGCGGGCGCTCCTGGCCACGTACGGACGCGACCGCGACCCGGAACGGCCGCTGTGGCTGGGCGCGCTGAAGTCCAATCTCGGTCACTCGGTCGCCGCTTCGGGGGTGGCGGGGGTGATCAAGATGGTGTTGGCGATGCGGCGGGGCGTGTTGCCGAAGACGCTGCACGTGGACGCGCCGACGCCGCATGTGGACTGGTCGGCGGGCGCGGTGCGGTTGTTGACCGAGGCGCGTCCGTGGCCGGAGACGGGCCGGCCGCGACGGGCCGGCGTCTCCTCGTTCGGGATCAGCGGGACGAACGCGCACGTGGTCGTCGAGGAGGCCGAGGGTGCGCCGCCCGACACCGACACCGATGCCGAAGCCGGCGGCGGCGGATCGGCGGCGACGAGGCCCGCGCACGACCACATACCCTGGCTCGTCTCCGCGCGCTCCGAGCCCGGACTGCGCGCGCAGGCCCGGCGGTTGCTGGACCACATCGGGGCGCATCCCGACCTCTCCCCGCTCGACCTCGCCTACTCGCTGGCCGCGACCCGTTCGGCGCTGGACGTGCGCGCCGTGGTCCTCGGTGCCGATCGTGCGGAACTCCTGGCCGGACTGGGCTCCCTGGCCGATGGCGGGCCGGGACCCGGCGTGGTGACGGGCACGGCCCGTACGGACGGTCGGGTGGCGTTCCTCTTCGGTGGGCAGGGTGGTCAGCGGGTGGGGATGGGGCGGGAGTTGTATGCGGCTCATCCGGTGTTCGCGGCGGCCTTCGACGAGGTGGTGTCGGCGTTGGACGGTCGGTTGGCGGGTGGTGTGGGGTGTTCGGTGCGGGATGTGGTGTTCGGTGTGGGGGGTTCCGGGGCGCTGTTGGACGAGACGGTGTTCGCGCAGGCGGCGCTCTTTGCGGTGGAGGTGGCGCTGTTCCGGTTGGTCGAGTCGTTCGGTGTGCGGCCGGGGTTCGTGTTGGGTCATTCGGTGGGGGAGTTGGTCGCGGCGTATGTGGCGGGTGTGTGGTCGCTGGCGGATGCGGCGGCGGTGGTGGCGGCGCGTGGGCGGTTGATGCAGGCGTTGCCGGCGGGTGGGGCGATGGTCGCGGTGCAGGCCGGCGAGGACGAGGTTCGTGGCGTCCTGGACGGGCGGGGAACGGTGGGTGTGGCCGCCGTGAACGGGCCGATGTCGGTGGTGGTTTCGGGGGACGAGGATGCCGTGCTGGCGGTTGCCGCGCGTTTCGCGGGGCGGGGTCGGCGGACTCGGCGGCTTCGGGTGGGGCACGCGTTCCACTCGGCGCGGATGGAGCCGATGCTGGCCGATTTCCGGACGGTGCTGGAAGGCGTGTCGTACGGAACGGCGCGATTTCCGGTGGTCTCGAATGTCACGGGACGGATCGCCGAGGCGGCCGAACTGGCCGACCCCGGCTACTGGGTGCGCCAGGTACGCGAACCGGTCCGCTTCGCGGACGGTATCGGCACGCTCGTCGCGGAGGGCACCACCGCCTTCGCGGAGATCGGTCCGGACGCGGTGGCCGCCGCGATGGCACGGGAGAACATCGACTCGCGGACCGGACCCACCGTCGTGCCGTTCCTGCGCCGGGGCCACCCCGAGACACGGACCTTGAGCGCCGCACTGGCCGGCCTGCACAGCGCCGGAATCCGCGTGGATTGGTCCGGCGCCCTGGCCGCGCGTGGCGGCAGGCGCGTGGAGTTGCCGACGTACGCCTTCCAGCGGCGGCGCTATTGGCTCGCCGGCCGACGTCGCGACGCCATTGCCGTTCCGGTGGCCGATGCCCGGGACGCGGGCGGCGACGCTCCCGAAACGGGTCTGCGATACACGACTCGCTGGCAGTCGGTCGCCGCACCGCCCGATGCCCGGTTGTCCGGTACCTGGCTGGTGATCTCGTCCGACCCGGCCGACACCGCTCTCGGCCGGGCGGCCGGCCGGGCGCTCGAAGCGCGTGGCGCGCACGTGGCACACCTTGTGGTCGAGCCGGGTGCGGCCGACGATGCCGCGCGGGCCGAACGGCTCGGGGAGTACCCCGACATCACCGGGGTCGTCTCGCTCCTGGGGCGGGAGACGGCACCCGACCCCGCCGGCTCCGGGCTGACCACCGGCCTCGCCGGCACGCTCGCACTCGTCCGGGCGCTGTGCGATCTCGGCCTCGACGGCCGGGTGCGGATGTGGACCCTGACCCAGGGCGCGGTAGGCACGGGTCCCTCGGATGTGCTCCGGCACGTCGACCAGGCCCAGGTCTGGGGCCTGGGCCGCACCGTCGCGCTGGAGCATCCCACACTGTGGGGCGGCCTGATCGACCTGCCCGCCACGCCCGACGACCCGGCCTGGGCCCGGGTCGCCGCGATGATCGCCGACGGCGCCGAGGATCAGATCGCCGTGCGCACGACCGGGGTGTGGGCACGGCGGTTGTCCGCCGGGGCGCCGTCGGAGCACGGCGCCGACTGGCGGCCGACCGGCCGGATCCTGATCACCGGCGGCACCGGCGGCCTCGGCGCCCGGGTGGCCCGCTGGGCGGCGGAACACGGCGCGAACGATGTGGTGTTGGTCAGCCGGAGCGGCAGGAAGGCCCCCGGTGCAGACGAACTCGCCCGCGATCTTGCCGAGTTCGGCGCACGTACGACCATCGTCTCCTGCGACCTGGCGGATCGGGCCGCCGTGGCCCGGCTCGTCGCCGAAGTGGAAGCCGACGGCGTCCCGATCGAGGCCGTCGTACACGCCGCCGGCATCGCCCGGGACCGTGCGCTGCTCGACACCGACCCCCGAACCTGTGCGGACGTGCTCGCGGGCAAGGCGGTCGGTGCCGCGAATCTCGACGCGGTGTTCGGCGAACGCCCCCTGCGCGCCTTCGTGCTGTTCTCCTCGATCGCGGGTGTGTGGGGCAGCGGCGGGCAGGGCGCGTATGCCGCGGCGAATGCCGCCCTCGACGCGCTGGCCGAGCAGCGCGGCGCGCGCGGACTCGCCGCGACCTCGATCGCGTGGGGGCCGTGGGCCGGCGACGGCATGGTCGCCACGGAACGCGACGTGGAGTGGGTGGCCCGGCGGGGCCTGCGTCCGCTCGATCCGGACACGGCCCTGGCCGCACTCGCCCACGCGGTCGGCCGCCCCGAGCCGACGGTGACCGTCGCGGACGTCGACCGGCGACGATTCACCGCCACCTTCACCGCACTGCGCCCCAGCCCACTGTGGAGCGAACTCACGCCGGACGGCGCGGCATCGGCGCGGCCGGAAGGCGCCGAGAGCGCCGAACTCGGCCGCCGGCTCACCGCGTCCGCGCCCGCCGACCGACCCGCGCTCGCCCTCGACGCGGTCCGCGCCGAGATCGCGCGGGTACTCGGCCACGCCGCACCGCGGGCGATCGACCCCGACCGGGCCTTTCGCGACCTCGGCTTCGACTCGCTCACCGCCGTCGAACTGCGCGACCGGCTCGCCGCCCTGTCCGGCCTCCCCCTGCCCGCCTCCGCCGTCTTCGACCACCCCTCGGCGACGGCGCTCGCCGGGTATCTGTGCGCCGAACTCGACGGTGGGCGGCGGCAGACGGGCCACTCGATCCCGTCCGTCGCGCGGGTCTCGGCGGACGAACCGATCGCGATCGTCGGCATGGCCTGCCGCTTCCCCGGCGGAATCGGCTCCCCCGAGGACCTGTGGCGGCTGGTCGCCGACGGCGGCGATGCGATCGGACCCTTCCCGGACGACCGCGGCTGGGACCTGGAGGGCCTGTACCACCCGGACCCCGACCACCCCGGAACCTCCTACGCCCGGTACGGCGGATTCCTGCCCGGCGCCGCCGAGTTCGACCCCGGTTTCTTCGGGATCTCGCCCCGTGAGGCGCTGGCGATGGACCCGCAACAACGGTTGCTCCTGGAGACCTCGTGGGAGGCGTTCGAACGGGCCGGGCTCGACGCGTCGGCGCTCCGGGGCAGCCCCACCGGCGTGTTCGTCGGCGGCACGCCGTCCGGGTACGGAGTCGGCGCGCGTGACGCGGAGGGCTACGCGCTCACCGGCGGTGCGGGCAGTGTGCTGTCCGGTCGACTGGCCTACACCTTCGGCCTCGAAGGCCCGGCGGTGACCGTGGACACCGCCTGTTCGTCCTCGCTGGTGGCGCTGCACCTGGCCGTGCAGGCGCTGCGGCGCGGCGAATGCGCGACGGCCCTGGCCGGGGGTGTCACGGTGCTGGCCGATCCCACGGGTTTCGTCGAGTTCAGCCGCCAACGCGGCTTGGCCCGGGACGGCCGCTGCAAGTCGTTCGCGGCGGCGGCCGACGGCACCGGCTGGTCCGAGGGGGTCGGCGTGGTGCTGCTCGAACGGCTCTCCGACGCGCGGCGGCACGGCCGGCGGGTATGGGCGCTCGTACGCGGGAGCGCGGTCAACCAGGACGGCGCCAGCAACGGGCTGAGCGCGCCCAACGGTCCGGCGCAGCAGCGGGTGATCCGACTCGCGCTGGCCGACGCCGAGTTGACGGGCGATCAGGTGGACGCGGTGGAGGCGCACGGGACCGGTACCACGCTGGGCGACCCGATCGAGGCGCAGGCGCTGCTCGCCACCTACGGCCGCGACCGCCCCGCCGACCGACCGCTGTGGCTCGGCTCGGTGAAGTCCAACCTCGGCCACGCGGCGGCCGCCGCCGGTATGGCGGGTCTGCTCAAGACGGTGATGGCGCTGCGACACGGCGTGCTGCCCAGGACGCTGCATGTGGACGCGCCGTCGCCGCACGTCGACTGGTCGGCCGGCGCGGTCGCGCTGCTCACCGACAGTGTGCCCTGGCCGGAGTACGATCGGCCGCGCCGGGCCGGTGTCTCCTCGTTCGGGATCAGCGGCACCAACGCGCACGTGATCGTGGAACAGGCGCCGCCCGCGCCCACCCGCGCGGACAAGCCCGTCGCCGTCGATCCGGCCGCGCCGCTGCCGTATCTGCTCTCCGCCGCCACCGGACGCGAACTCCGCACGGTCGCCGACCGCCTGCGTGCCCATCTCGCGCGACACCCCGAACTCGCGCCGGCCGACCTGGCGTTCTCGCTGGCCGGCACGCGCACGCGGCTCGCCCGTCGTGCGGTCGTGGTGGCCCGGGACCGGGACGGCCTCCGGCACGCGCTGGACGGCCTCGCCTCCGGCGAGGCGACGGCGGGCGTGGTCGAGGGCGATGGGCCGGTCCGCGACCGGGTCGTGTTCGTCTTTCCCGGCCAGGGCTCCCAGTGGCCCGGCATGGCCGCCGAACTGTTGGACCAGGCACCGGTGTTCGCCGGGCACATCGAGCGGTGCGCGGTGGCGCTGGCGCCGTACGTCGACTGGTCGCTGACCGAGGTGTTGCGCGATCCGACGGGTGCCGGCCTGGAGCGGGTGGACGTGGTACAGCCCGCGTTGTGGGCGGTGATGGTCTCGCTCGCCGAACTCTGGCGCGCCCACGGGGTGCGACCCGCCGCCGTCGTCGGGCACTCCCAGGGCGAGATCGCGGCGGCCTGCGTCGCCGGCGCGCTGACCCTGGCGGACGGCGCGCGGATCGTCGCGCTGCGCGGCAGGGCACTGCTCGACCTGGCCGAGCGCGGCCTGATGGCGTCGGTCGCCATGTCGGAGAGTGAAGCGGTCGCGCGCCTCGCGGAGTTCGACGGACGGTTGTCCCTCGCGGCGGTCAACAGCCCAGGTCAGGTGGTCGTCTCGGGCGACCCGGCGGCGGTGCGGGAACTGGTCGAGACGGCGGAACGCGGGCGGATCCTGCCGGTGGACTACGCCTCGCACTCGGCCCGGGTCGAGGAGATCCGCGATCGGCTGCGCGGCGACCTCGCCGGGGTCGAACCGGTGGCCGCCGCGGTGCCGTTCCACTCCACGGTGACGGGCGGGCCGCTGGACACCACACGGTTGACCGCCGATTACTGGTACGACAACCTGCGGCACACCGTGCGGTTCGAACACACCGTGCGCGGGCTCCTGGCGCAGGGCTACGACACGTTCGTCGACGTGGGCCCGCACCCCACCCTGCTCACCCCGATCCGGGAGACGGCGGCGGCCGTCGGCGCCGAGGCCGCGACCGTCGGCACACTGCGGCGCGAACAGGGCGACCTGGAACGGTTCCTGCTCTCCGTCGGCGAGGCGACCGTCCTCGGCGTCACGCCCGACTGGGGCGCGGTGTTCGCCGGCCGCCGGACCGAGGCGGTCGACCTGCCGACGTATCCCTTCCACCGGCGGCGCTATTGGCTCGACCGGCCGTCCATCGCGGCCGAAGCGACCCGCGACCCGGCCGAGTCGCGTTTTTGGGAGCTGATCGAGGCCGAGGATTCGCGGGCCCTCGCCGACCTGCTCGACGCCCCCGACGCGCGGCCCTGGCACGCGGCGTTGCCCGCGTTGCGGACCTGGCGGCGCCGGGTCCGCGAGCGGCGCACCGTCGACGAGTGGCGCTACCGTGCCGTCTGGCGGCCCGTCGACGACCTGCCCGCCGATCCCGCCGCGCCTACCACGTGGCTGGCGGTCGTACCGGCCGCCGACGAGGAAAGCGGTGCGTGGGCGGCGGCCCTCGCCGAGCGGGGCACCACCGTCGCCACCCTCGTCGTCGACCCCACCCGGCCCACCACCGCGACCGAACTGGCGCGCGGCCTCGAGGCGGCGTTGCCCGACGGCGCGGGACCGCTCGGGATCCTGTCCCTCCTCGGCCGCGTCCCGGCCGGTCTCGCCGGCACGCTGCTTCTCGTCCGGGCCGCCGCCGCCCGCACCGCCGACACCCGACTGTGGTGCCTGACGCGCGGCGGCGTCGAGGTCGACGGCGACCCCGCGCCCCCGGACCCGGACCAGGCCCGGATCTGGGGTCTGGGCCGGGTCGCCGCCCTCGAACTGCCGGACCGCTGGGGCGGCCTGATCGACCTGCCGGAGCACCCGGCCCCGGACGCCGTCGACCGGGTGTGGCGGGCGTTGGGCAACGCGGCCCACGAGGACCAGCTCGCGGTGCGGCCGACCGGGACCTTCGCCCGCCGGATGGTGCACGCGCCGGTCGCCGACGCCGCGGCGGTACGGGACTGGCGGCCGTCCGGCACCGTGCTGATCACCGGCGGTACCGACGCGCCGGCGATCCGGCTCGCCCGCCGACTGGCCGAGCGCGGCGCGGAACACGTCGTGCTGGCCGGGCGGATCGACCCCGACGCCGCCGCCCGCCTCGAAACCGAACTCGCCGCGACGGGCACCGGACTCACCACCGCCGCGTGCGACCTGCGCGACCGACACGAGGTGGCCGGCCTGATCGAGCGCCTCACCGCGGCGGGCCGCACGATCACCGACCTGATGCACACCGCCGGCGACCCGGGCCTGGCCACCCTGGTCGACACCGACCCGGCGGCCGTCGCCGACGTACTGGCGGCCAAGGTGGACAGCGCCCGCGTCCTCGACGAACTGCTCGACCCGGACGAACTGCGCACCATCGTGTACTTCTCCTCGGTGGCCGCCTTCTGGGGCAGCGGTGAACACGGCGCCTACGCCGCCGCCGGCGCACACCTGGACGCGCTCGCCCGACGACACCGCGCGCGGGGCCGACATGCCCTGTCCGTGGCCTGGTCGGTCTGGGACCCGACGACGCGGCCCGCCCCGGCGGGCGGCCCCGAAACCGAACAGGACGCCGCCGAGATCGCCCGCGCCCTACGCCGAATCACCCTCGGCGGCCTGCGTGCGCTCGACCCGGAAGCGGCCCTGGCGGCACTGCAGCGGGCCCTCGACCACGACGACACCTGCGTGACCGTCGCCGACGTCGACTGGCCGGTCTTCGTCCGCGCCTTCACCGCCCGCCGACCCAGCCGCCTGATCGACACCCTCCCCGAGGCCCGCACCACCCCGGTCGCGACCGACGAGCAGGCGCACGCGGCCGACGAACTTCGCCACGAGCTGGCCGAGTTGCCCGCCGCCGACCGCTCGCATCGCCTCCTGGAGTTGGTCCGCGCACACACCGCCGCGGCGCTCGGTCACGACTCGGTCGAGGACATCCGGCCCGAACGCGCCTTCGCCGACCTCGGCTTCGAGTCCGTCACCGCCGTCGACCTGCGCAACCGGCTGAACCGGCGCACCGGCCTCGACCTGCCCGCCACCCTCCTGTTCGACCACCCGACCCCGCTCGCCCTGGTCGACCTGCTGACCGCCGAACTCCTGCCGGACACACCCGTGGACGCCGCCCACGTGCACGCCGAACTCGACCGTCTCGGCGCCGATCTGGCCTCGGCATCGGTCGGCGACACGGACCGGGCCGGCATCACCCGGCGACTGCGGGCGCTGCTCGCCGACTGGAACGGCACGGCAGGCCCGACCACCCAACCCCCCGCCGGCCCGCCGAGCGTCGCCGCCGAACTCGAAGCGGCCTCGGACGACGAGATGTTGGCGTTCATCGACAGCCGCCTCGGCCGAGGCACCCCGGCCGGAGGCACGCCATGACCCGCCCCGGCCCCACGCACACCGCGACCCCAGCACCGGAGGACTGCCGTGGCCAGTGAGGAAACCCTTCGCGAATACCTGAAGTGGGCCACGACCGAACTGCACGACGCACAGCGGCGGATCGCCGCCTTCGAGGCCGCCGCCACCGCCACCGAACCCGTGGCGATCGTCGGCATGGCCTGCCGCCTCCCCGGCGGCATCGCCTCGCCCCACGACCTGTGGGACCTGCTCGAACGCGGCGAGGACACGATCGGCCCGCTGCCCGGGGACCGCGGCTGGGACGTGGACCGGCTGTACCACCCCGACCCGGAGCACCCCGGCACCACCTACACCGCGGCCGGCGGCTTCATCCGCGACGTCGCGGGCTTCGACGCCGACTTCTTCGGTATCTCGCCGCGCGAGGCCTTGGCGATGGACCCGCAGCAGCGGCTGCTCCTGGAGACGTCCTGGGAGGCATTCGAACACGCGGGTATCGTCCCGGCCGGCCTGCGCGGCAGCCGGGCGGGCGTATTCATCGGCACCAACAGCGTGGACTACGCCTGGACGAGCGGTCGGGTGCCCGACGAACACCTCGGACACCTGACCACCGGTACGGCCGCCGCCGTGCTCGCCGGCCGGCTGTCCTACCTGTACGGGCTCGAAGGCCCCGCCGTGACCGTGGACACCGCCTGCTCCTCGTCGCTGGTGGCCCTGCACCTGGCCGTGCAGGCGCTGCGCAACGACGAATGTTCGCTGGCGCTGGTCGGCGGCGTCACGGTGTTGTCGTCCCCGATCCAGTTCCTCGGCTTCAGCGCCCAGCGCGGGCTGGCCCCGGACGGCCGGTGCAAGGCGTTCGCGGAGGCCGCCGACGGTATGGGTCTCGCCGACGGCGCGGGTGTACTGCTGGTCGAGCGGCTGGCCGACGCACGCCGTGCCGGACACCGGGTGCTCGCGGTGATCCGGGGGAGCGCGGTCAACCAGGACGGCGCGGGCAACGGCCTGACCGCCCCCAACGGCCCCTCGCAGCAGCGGGTCATCCGGCTCGCGCTGGCCGATGCCGGTCTGTCCGCCGCGGACGTCGACGCGGTCGAGGCGCACGGCACCGGCACCACGCTCGGCGACCCGATCGAGGCGCAGGCGCTCCTGGCCACGTACGGCCGGGGCCGCCCGGCCGATCGCCCGCTGTGGCTGGGCTCGGTGAAGTCGAACATCGGCCACACGGGCGCGGCGGCGGGCGTCGCGGGCCTGATCAAGACCGTGCTGGCGATCCGGGCCGGCGTCCTGCCCAAAACCCTGCACGCCGAGGAGCGTTCGACCCGGATCGACTGGTCGGCGGGAGCGGTGGAGTTGCTGACCCGGGCCCGGGAGTGGCCCGAGGTGGGCCGTCCGCGCCGGGCGGCGGTGTCGTCGTTCGGGATCAGCGGGACGAACGCGCACGTGATCGTCGAGGAGGCGGCGGACCCGCGGACGGGAGAGTCGGCGGCGGGGGAGCCGCGCTCCGCCGTGTCGGGTGCGCTGCCGTTCGTGGTGTCGGGCAAGTCGGAGGCCGGGCTGCGGGCGCAGGCGGGCCGACTGGCCGAATTCGCGGCCGAGTACCCGGAGTCGGACCCGGCGGCGGTCGCGTCGGCACTGGTCGCCACGCGGTCGGCGTTCGAGCATCGGGCCGTGGTGTCGGCCTCGAACCACGCCGAGTGGACCGCCGGACTGGCGGCGCTGGCCGCGGGGGAGCCGGCGGCGGGTGTGGTGTCCGGGACGGTGCGGTGCTCGGGGCGGACCGTGCTGGTGTTTCCCGGGCAGGGGTCGCAGTGGTTGGGGATGGCCGCGGGCCTGTTGGATTCGTCGCCGGTGTTCGCGGGGTGGATCGCGGAGTGTGAGGTGGCGTTGGCGCCGTTTGTGGATTGGTCGTTGGTGTCGGTGTTGCGGTCGGGGTCGGGGGAGTGGTTGGGCCGGGTGGATGTGGTGCAGCCGGTGTTGTGGGCGGTGATGGTGTCGCTTGCGGGGTTGTGGGGTTCGTTCGGTGTGGTGCCGGGTGCGGTGGTGGGGCATTCGCAGGGGGAGGTGGCGGCGGCGTGTGTGGCGGGGGCGTTGTCGTTGGCGGATGGTGCGCGGGTGGTGGCGTTGCGGGGGCGGGCGTTGTCGGTGTTGGCGGGTTCCGGGGCGATGGTGTCGGTGGCGTTGGGGCGTGCCGAGGTGGTCGATGTGTTGGGGCCGTTCGGGGGTCGGTTGTGGGTGGCGGCGGTGAACGGGCCGTCGTCGGTGACGGTGTCGGGTGATCCGGGTGCGGTGGACGCGTTGGTGGGGGTGTGTGAGGCGCGGGGTGTGTGGGTGGGTCGGGTGGCGGTGGATTATGCGTCGCACGGGGTGGGGGTGGAGGCGGTTCGGGAGCGGTTGTCGGCGGGGTTGGCGGGTGTGCGGCCGGTGGTGTCGGGTGTGCCGTTCTATTCGACGGTGACGGCGGGTCGGTTGGGGACGGCGGCTTTGGATGGTGGTTATTGGTATGCGAATCTGCGGCGACCGGTGCGTTTCGAGGAGACGGTGCGGCTGTTGCTGGCGGAGGGGTTCGACGCGTTCGTCGAGGTGAGCGCTCATCCGGTGTTGACCACGCCGATCGAGACCACCATCGAAGCCACCGGCGCCACGGCGGTGGTGCTCGGCACGCTGCACCGGGGCGCGGGCGGCCTCGACGACTTCACCGCCTCGCTGGCGCGGGCCCACGTCGACGGCCTCGCCGTGGACTGGACGCCGCTCGTGGGCGAACACACGGCCGGAGAGGTCGAGTTGCCGACGTACGCCTTCCGGCGCCGGCGGTACTGGCTGCGCGACATCGCGCCCGGCGGGGCCGACGACGCGGCCGGGCTCGGGCTCACCGGCGAGGGCCACCCCCTCCTCGGCGCCTCGGTGTCCCTGGCGGACGGGCGGGGATTCCTGCTCACCGGACGGTTGTCGCTGTCCTCGCACACCTGGCTCGGGGACCACGCGGTCGCCGGGACGGTGCTGCTGCCCGGTACGGCCTTCGTCGAACTCGCCGTGCGGGCCGGCGATTCCGTGGGGTGCGGCCTGCTTGCCGAACTGACCCTGGAGGCGCCGCTGGCACTGCCCGAGCAGGGCGGCGTGCGGATCCAGGTCGTGGTCGCGCCGCCGGCGGCCGACGGCGGCCGGGCGGTCTCCGTGTTCTCGCGCGTCGACGACGACGCCGACCGGGAGTGGACCAGGCACGCCGGCGGCCTCCTCCTGCCCGACTCCGCCGCGTCGACCGACGCCGGCCCGGCCCCGACCGCGTGGCCGCCCGTCGGTGCGCGGCCGATCGAGCTGGATCGGTTCTATCCGGACCTGGCCGAGGCCGGTTACGCCTACGGCCTGTCATTCCGGGGGCTGCGCGCGGCCTGGCGCGTCGGCGAGGACGTATACGCCGAAGTGGCCCTCCCCGCCGAACAACGCGAGCACGCCCATCGCTTCGGGCTCCACCCGGCGCTCCTGGACGCCGCGGTACAGGTGGCGGCGCTGACCGGCATCGGCGACGCCCGTACCACGATCCGCCTGCCGTTCGTGTGGAGCGGCGTCCGCCTGTCGGCCTCCGGCGCGTCGTCGCTGCGGGTCCGACTGTCCGTGGGCGACGGCGATTCCGTGAGCATCGAGACCACCGACCACACCGGCGAACCGGTCTTCTCCGCGCAAGGCCTCACGCTCCGGCCGATCACCGCCGACCGACTCGCCCACGCCGCCGACGAGACGGCCGACAGTCTCTTCCACCTGGACTGGATCCCGACCGAGGTGGTCGAACGGCCCGGTGGGGACGAGGTGACCCGGCTCGACTGCGCCCCGTCGGCTTTCGGCGGCGGGCTCGCGGACGCGGTCGCGGCGGCGACAGCCGAGGTATTGGCCCGGATCCAGGGATGGCTCGCGACCGAGGGGCAGGCACGGTCGCGACTGGTCCTGGTGACCCACGGCGCGGTGGCGGCGGGACCGGCCGACGTGGTGACGGACCTCGTACACGCGTCGGTGTGGGGCCTGGTCAGATCCGCGCAGACCGAACACCCCGGCCGGTTCGTGCTGGTGGACACGGACGACAGCCCGGCGTCGGCGGCGCTCCTCGACGCCGCCGTACGCGGCGGCGAGTCGCAACTCGCGCTGCGCCAGGGCGACATGCTCGTGCCCCGGCTGGTCCGGGCGGGCGCCGCCGACGCGCTGATCCCGCCGTCGGGTGCCTGGCGGTTGCACACGCCCGGGACCGGCACACTGGAGGACCTGGCGGCGGTGCCCGCGCCGGAGGCCCTGGAGCCCCTGCGGTCCGGGCAGGTGCGCGTCGCGGTGCGGGCCGCGGGGCTCAATTTCCGCGATGTGCTGATCGCGTTGGACATGTATCCGGACGCCGCGACGATGGGCGGCGAAGGCGCGGGCGTGGTGACCGAGGTGGGTCCCGATGTCCACGACTCGGCCGTCGGTGATCGGGTGTTGGGGCTGTTCCCGGCCTTCGGGCCGACCGCGGTGGCCGATGTGCGGACCCTCGCGCGGGTGCCCGACGGGTGGTCCTGGGAGCAGGCGGCGTCGGTGCCGGTGGCCTTCCTGACGGCGTATCACGGGCTGGTCGCGCTGGGTCGGGTGGGCCCGGGCGACACGGTGCTGGTCCACGCCGGGGCCGGTGGGGTGGGGATGGCGGCGGTGCGGATCGCTCGCCATCTGGGTGCCGAGGTGTTCGCGACGGCGAGTCGTGGCAAGTGGGACGTGTTGCGGTCCTTGGGGTTGGACGACGCGCACATCGGTGATTCGCGGACGCTCGACTTCGCGGCGCGTTTTCGGGCCGCGACGGGCGGGCGTGGTGTGGACGTGGTGTTGAACTCGCTGGCGGGCGAGTTCGTGGACGCCTCGCTGCGACTGCTGGCCGACGGCGGCAGGTTCGTGGAGATGGGCAAGACGGATGTCCGGGACGAGACGGCGGTGCGCGCGGCTCGTCCCGGGATCCTGTCCTATCGGGCCTTCGACCTGGTCGAGGCGGCGGGTGCGGACGGCATCGCGGAGTTGTTCGCGGTGCTGATGCCCCTGTTCCGGTCGGGTGTGTTGGCGCCGGTCCCGGTGCGGTGTTTCGACGTGCGGCGGGCGCCGGAGGCGTTTCGGTTCATGGCGCAGGCCCGGCATACGGGCAAGTTGGTGTTGCGGATGCCGGTGCCGCTCGATCCGGACGGGACCGTGCTGATCACCGGCGGTACCGGCACACTCGGGGCGCTGGTGGCCCGGCATCTCGTCGCCGAACACGGCGTGCGCGACCTGGTGTTGCTCAGCCGCAGCGGCCCGGCCGCCCCGGGCGCGGCGGAGCTGGCGGACGAACTCGCCGGTCTCGGGGCGAGGGTGGTCGTCGAGGCGTGCGACGCGGCCGATCGGGAAGCCCTCGCCGCAGTACTCGCGCGCATCCCCGAATCCGCCCCGCTCACCGGGGTCGTACACGCCACCGGAGTCCTGGCCGACAGCCTGGTCGAGTCCATGGCGCCGGATGATCTGGCATCGGTGTTGCGGGCCAAGGTCGACGGTGCGATCAACCTGCACGAGCTGACCGCCGGCCACGACCTCGCCGCCTTCGTGCTCTTCTCCTCGATCGCCGGCGTCCTGGGCGGCGCGGCGCAGGCCAACTACGCCGCCGCCAACGCCTTCGTGGACGCGCTGGCCGCGCACCGGCAGGCCGCCGGCGGGCCGGGTACGTCGTTGGCCTGGGGGCTGTGGGCGCGGACCAGCGGAATGACCGGGCGGCTCGGCCGGGACGACCTGGACCGGATGGCGCGCAGCGGCGTCCTGCCCATGTCCGACGCACTCGGACTCCGGCTCTTCGACGCCGCCCGATCCGGGTCGCGGACGCTCGCCGTACCGATGCGGGTGGACCCGGCGGCGCTGCGCACCCTGGCCGGGACGGGCACGCTGCCGGAGGTGTTCGGCGGCCTGGCGCGCGGTCCGGCCCGGCGGGTCGCGGCGACCGACGGGGACGCGGGCGGGTCGACCTGGCAGCGGCGCACGGCCGCCCTCGTACCCGCCGAGCGCTCGCGGGTGCTGCTGGAACTGGTCCGTACGCACGCCGCCGCCGTGCTCGGCCACGGCGACGAGACGGCGGTCCCCGCCGACCGCGCCTTCAAGGCACTCGGCTTCGATTCGCTGACCGCGGTCGAGCTGCGCAATCGGCTCGCCGCCGGCACCGGCCTGCGACTGCCCGCCACGCTGGTCTTCGACCACCCGACCCCGGCCGCGTTGGCCGATCGACTCGGCGCCGAACTGTCCGGAGCGGAGCCGGAATCGCTCGCCGAGGAGCCGCCGCCGGCCGGCACCCACGAGCCGATCGCGATCGTCGGCATGGCCTGCCGGTTCCCCGGGGACGTGCGCTCCGCCGACGATCTGTGGCGGCTGATCGCGGCGGGCGAAGACCCGATCTCCGAATTCCCGACCAATCGAGGCTGGGACCTCGCGGGGCTGTTCCACCCGGACCCCGACCATCCGGGCACCAGTTACACCCGATCCGGTGGATTCCTGCACGACGCCGACCGGTTCGACGCCGACCTCTTCGGCATCAGCCACCGCGAGGCACTGGCGATGGACCCGCAGCAGCGGCTGCTCCTGGAGACGTCCTGGGAGGCCCTCGAACACGCCGGCATCGCGCCGGACGCCCTCGGCGGCAGCCGGATCGGCGTGTACACCGGACTTGCCGCGCAGGGGTACGCGGGCAGGCTCGACCGGGCCCCGCACGAACTGGAGGGCTACCTCGGCACCGGGAACACGCCGAGCGTCGGCTCCGGGCGGGTCGCGTACACCTTCGGGTTCGAGGGGCCCGCGGTCACCGTCGACACGGCCTGCTCGTCCTCGCTCGTCGCGCTGCACCTGGCGGTCCGGGCGCTGCGCGGCGGAGAGTGCACGATGGCCCTGGCGGGTGGGGTGACCGTGATGTCGGAACCGGGGTTGTTCGTCGAGTTCAGTCGGCAACGCGGCCTCGCGGCGGACGGCCGCTGCAAGGCGTTCGCGGCGTCCGCCGACGGGTTCGGACCGGCCGAGGGCGTCGGCGTCCTGGTGGTCGAGCGCCTGTCGGACGCCGTTCGCAACGGGCACCGCGTACTCGCCGTCGTCCGCGGATCGGCGGTGAACCAGGACGGCGCGAGCAACGGGCTGACCGCGCCCAACGGGCCGTCGCAGCAGCGGGTGATCCGACAGGCACTGGTCGACGCGGGGCTGGCGACACGGGACATCGACGCGGTCGAGGCGCACGGCACGGGCACCACGCTCGGCGACCCGATCGAGGCGCAGGCGCTCATCGCGACCTACGGCCGGGACCGGCCGGCGCGACAGCCGGTGCACGTCGGCTCGGTGAAATCCAATATCGGGCACACGCAGGCCGCGGCGGGCGTCGCGGGCGTGATCAAGATGGTGCTGGCGATGCGTGCGGGCGTCTTGCCCGCGACGCTGCACGTCGACGAGCCGACCCCGCACGTGGACTGGTCGGCCGGCACGGTGGAGTTGCTGACCGCGCCGCGCCCCTGGCCCGACCTCGGCCGGCCGCGCCGGGCGGCCGTCTCGGCGTTCGGGGTCAGCGGTACCAACGCGCACGTGATCCTCGAACAGCCGCCCGCCGCGCCGGCGCGGGAGCTGGTCCCCCGACCGGCCGGCGGCCCCGGAACCACTCCGCCCCGCCTGCCCGTCGTGCTGTCCGCCCACTCCGCCGAGGCACTGCGCGCGCAGGCCGCACGGCTGGCCGAACACATCGAGTCGCCGACCCCGGAGCCGTCCGCCAATGGCCTCGCGGCGCACGAACCCGGGCACGATCGCCTCGAGTTGGTCGATCTCGCCTACTCGTCCGTCGTCTCGCGGGCCGGGCTCGAACACCGGGCCGTGGTCGGCGCGGGCGACCGAAAGGGGTTGGCGGCGGCTCTTGTGGGGTTGGCGACCGGGGGCTCCGGGGTCGACGCGGTGCTCGGTGTCGCCCAGGCTGGGCACCGTCCGGTGTTCGTCTTTCCCGGACAGGGTTCCCAGTGGGTCGGGATGGCCGGTGGGCTGCTCGACGCGTCACCCGAGTTCGCCGCGCGGATCCGGGCGTGCGAGGAGGCGCTCGCGCCGTTCGTCGACTGGTCGTTGACCACGATCCTGGGCTCCGATTCGGACGGGTGGCTGGAGCGGGTCGACGTGGTGCAGCCGGTGTTGTGGGCGGTGATGGTCTCGCTGGCCCGGATGTGGCGGGCGTACGGCGTGCACCCCGCCGCGGTGGTGGGCCACTCCCAGGGCGAGATCGCCGCCGCCTGCGTCGCGGGCGCACTCTCCCTGGAGGACGGCGCCCGGATCGTCGCACTGCGCGGCCGCGCGCTCCTCGACCTGTCCGGCAAGGGCGGGATGGCCTCGGTCGCGCTGTCCGCCGAGGAGGCGGCCGAGCTGACCGCGCCGTTCGGCGACCGCGTCGCGCTCGCGGCGGTCAACGCCCCGCGTTCGGTGACCCTTTCCGGCGACCCGGCGGCGCTGACCGAGGTGCTGGAGCGGTGCGAGGAGCGCAACGTGTGGGCGCGGCGCGTCCCGGTCGACTACGCCTCGCACTCCCCGCAGGTCGAGTCGATCCGCGAGGCACTGCTCACCGCCCTCGCCGACCTCGAACCCCGGGCCGCGGACGTGCCGTTCCACTCCGCCGTCACGGGCGCGGTGGTCGAGGGCACCACCCTGGACGCCGAATACTGGTACACCAACCTGCGCCGCACCGTTCGCTTCGACGAGACCGTCCGGGCCCTGCTCGACCAGGGCCACGACACCTTCGTCGAGGTCAGCGCCCACCCGGTGCTGACCACCGCCATCCTGGAGACGGTCGAGGCGGCCGGCTCGCGGGCCGCGGTCCTGGACACCCTGCGGCGCGGCGAGGGTGGTCCCGACCGGTTCACCGGCGCCCTCGCCCGGGCGTACGTGCACGGCGTGGACGTCGACTGGCGGGTCGCCTTCGCCGACAGCGAGCCGCGGGTGACGGACCTGCCCACCTACGCGTTCCAGCGGGAGCGGTACTGGCTCCGGGGCGACTCGGGCACCGCGACCGACGCGCGGGGGCTGGGTCTGACCCCGACCGGACACCCCGTGCTCGGCGCGGCGATCGACCTGCCCGACGCGGCCGGGATCCTCTTCACCGGACGCGTCGGCCGGCACACCCACCCGTGGGCCGCCGAGTCG
Source organism: Embleya hyalina (assembly GCF_003967355.1). Classification (GTDB taxonomy): domain Bacteria; phylum Actinomycetota; class Actinomycetes; order Streptomycetales; family Streptomycetaceae; genus Embleya; species Embleya hyalina. Next base: position 237,058 of record NZ_BIFH01000018.1, read on the forward strand.
CCGTTCCCGGGCACGGCGCTGCTGACCGGCGCGGCCCTCGTCGAACTCGCCCTGCACGCGGGCCGATCCACCGGGCTCGGCACGGTGGAGGAGCTGACCCTGACGGCACCGCTGCCGCTGCCCGAGCGCGACGGGGTACACCTGCGGGTGGTGGTCGGCGCCACCCGCCCGGACGGCCGCCGCACGGTGGCCGTGCACTCCCGGCCGGACGATCCGGCGACGGCCGGCGCCTGGACCCGGCACGCCGAGGGCCTGCTTGCCCCCGAGGGGGCGGAGGAAGCGGCCGGGCCCGAGGACGACCTGCTCGTCTGGCCTCCGGTCGGTGCGGTACCGGTCCCGATCCCGGTGCCCGTTCCGACCGCCGGCGATGTGCCGGACCCGGCCGATCAAGTGCTCCGCGGCGTATGGCAGTGCGGCGCGACCCGGTACGCGGAGGTCGCGCTCCCCGCCGACCGGCGACGGGAAGCCGCCGGTTGCGGGCTGCATCCGGCGCTGGTGACGGCCGCGCTGCGAGCGCTCGACGCGGGGGCGGCGGCGGGGGAGAGCGACGCGGCGATCCGGATGCCGTTCGTGTGGTCCGGCGTCACGCCGCACGCGCCCGGCGCGACCTCGTTGCGGATCCGACTGGAGGCGGTCGGCGACACCTCGGACACCCTGTCGCTGGTCGCGGCGACCCCGACCGGGGCTGCGGCCTTCACGGTGCGCTCGCTCGTCTTGCGCGCGGCCTCGCCGGAGCGGCTCCGGGCCGCGCTCGCGGAGGCGGAATCCTCGGCGGCGGGCGCCGATTCGGTGCCGCCGCCGCTCGTGGCGGTCCGGTCGGTGGACGACGTCGCGGTGGGGGACGAGGCCGAGGTCGGCGCCCTGTCGCGCCGGCTGACCGCGCTGGGCGCGGCGGACCGGCGGCGGACGCTGCGCGACCTGGTGGTGGCCCAGGTCGCGGCCGTCCTGGGCCAGGCCGAAGCGGGCGTGCCCGTGGACAAGCCGCTGCGTGATCTCGGCCTCGACTCGATGGCCGCGGTCGAACTGCGTGGTCGGCTGAGTACCGCCCTCGGCCTGCACCTGCCGGTGACCCTCGTGTTCAGCCACCCCACGGCGGCCGCCCTGGCCGCCCACCTGGACACCACACTCGGGCCCGAGACCGCGACCGAGGCCGGTCCGGCGCCGATGGCGTTCGGCCGGCTGGAGCACGCGTTGTCCCGGCTGCCCGCCGACCCGGCGACGCGGGCCGCGGTTGCCCGGCGCCTGGAGACCCTGCTGTGGACCTGGCGCGACCCGTCGCCCGCCGAGGCGCCGGACGACGCCGCCCTGGACGGGGAGGCACTGGCCGCCTCCTCCGCCGAAGACATGTTCGACCTGCTCGACCGGGAACTGGGGCCCGACAGCGCCTGACCCGACCCAAGAGGACTCCCTACGGCTTCCCTCCGGCCACCTGGCGAAAGTGGGCTCGCGTGTCGACCAACGCATCGAGCGACGCATCGACGGACGCTTCGACCAACGCTTCGACCGACGTATCGACCGACGACGTATCGACCAACGAGGAAAAGCTCCTCGACTACCTCAAGCGGGCCACCGCCGATCTCGGCCGGACCCGCCGCCGGCTGCGCGAGGTCGAGGCGGCGGCACACGAGCCGATCGCCGTGGTCGCCACCGCCTGCCGCTACCCCGGCGGGGTGCACACGCCCGAGGAGCTGTGGCGGCTCGTCGCCGAAGAGGTCGACGCGGTCGGCGACTTCCCACCCGACCGCGGCTGGGACGTCGACGGCATCTACGACCCGGACCCCGCCCGGGCCGGGCACACGTACACCCGACGCGGCGGATTCCTGGCCGGCGCGGCCGACTTCGACGCCGAACTGTTCGGCGTCAACCCGCGCGAGGCACTGGCCATGGATCCGCAACAGCGGCTGTTCCTGGAGACCTCCTGGGAGGTGTTCGAGCGCGCCGGCATCGACCCGACCTCGCTCGGCGGCAGCCGGGTCGGGGTGTTCGCCGGCGCCATCTCCTCCGGTTACGCCGAGCGGATCGCCGACGTGCCGGAAGAGGTCGAGGGCTACCTCGGCACCGGCGGCATGGTCAGCGTCGTCTCCGGGCGCGTCGCCTACACCCTCGGCCTGGAGGGGCCGGCCGTCACGGTCGACACCGCGTGCTCGTCCTCGCTCGTGGCCATCCACCTCGCGGTGCACGCGCTGCGTCGCGGCGAGTGCACGATGGCAGTGGCCGGTGGGGTGACCGTGCTGTCCACGCCCGGCATCTTCATCGAGTTCAGCCGGCAGCGCGGCCTCGCCCCCGACGGACGTTGCAAGGCGTTCGCCGCGGCGGCCGACGGCACCGGCTGGGCCGAGGGCGCGGGAGTGCTGCTGCTCGAACGGCTCGGCGACGCGGTCCGGGCCGGACACCCCGTACTGGCCGTCATCCGAGGCAGCGCCGTGAACCAGGACGGCGCCAGCAACGGCCTGACCGCCCCCAACGACCTCGCCCAGGAACGGGTCATCCGCCAAGCCCTCGACGCCGCACGGCTGAACGCCCACGACGTCGACGCGGTCGAGGCACACGGCACCGGTACGGTCCTGGGCGACCCGATCGAGGCGCGGGCCCTGCTGGCCACCTACGGCCGCGACCGGCCCGCCGGACGCCCGCTGCGCCTCGGCGCGGTCAAGTCGAACATCGGCCACACCGGCGCGGCGGCGGGCGTGGCCGGCGTGATCAAGATGATCGAGGCCATGCGGCACGAACTGCTGCCGCGAACACTGCACGTGGACGAGCCGACCCCGCACGTCGACTGGTCGTCCGGCGGCGTGGAACTCCTCACCCGGGCCCATCCCTGGCCCGGCGACGGCGGTCCGCGCCGCGCCGGGATCTCGTCCTTCGGCGTGAGCGGCACCAACGCACACGTGATCGTGGAGGAGGCACCGCGGTCGGCGGCGGAACCGGCGCGGGGCGAACCCGACGTGCCGACCGGCGCCGATACACCCGCCCTGCCGTGGGTCCTCGGTGCCCGGGGCGACGAGGCGTTGCGGGACCAGGCCGCCCGGCTCGCCGCGCATCTGCGGGCGCGGCCGGGGTTCCGGCCCGCCGACGTGGGCTATTCGCTGGCCGTGTCGCGAGCCGCCCTCGACTCACGCGCCGTCGTCGTGGGCACCGGTCCCGACGACCTGCTCGCCGGGCTCGACACGCTGGCCCGGGGCGAGGACTCCACCCGTGTCGTGCGCGGTCGGGTCGGTCAGGACACCCGCGTGGCCTTCCTGTTCACCGGGCAGGGCAGCGCGCGTGCCGGCATGGGCCGGGAACTGTACGCGACCTGGCCGGTGTTCGCCGACGCCTTCGACACGGTGATCGGGGAACTGGACGCCCGGCTGGCCGGACACGTCGAACGACCGTTGGCCGAGGTCGTGTCGAGCGTCGACGATCCGGACGCGGAGGAACTGCTCGGGCGGACCGTCTACGCGCAGACCGGCCTGTTCGCGCTCCAGGTCGCCCTCTTCCGACTCTACGAATCGTGGGGTGTGCGGCCGGAGTTGCTGCTGGGCCACTCGATCGGCGAGTTGTCCGCCGCGCACCTGGCCGGGGTGTGGTCGCTGCCCGACGCGGCGGCGCTGGTCGCGGCCCGTGCGCTCGCGATGCAGGAACAGCCCTCCGGCGGCACGATGATCGCGGTCGCCGCGAGCGAGGAGGAGGTACGCGCCGCGATCGTCGAACACGGCGGCGCGGTGGACCTGGCGGCGGTCAACGGCCCGGCCGCCGTGGTGGTCTCCGGCGATCCCGAGCCGGTGCTCGCGCTGGCCCGGCGGTTCGCCGAACAGGGCCGCCGGACCCGGCGGTTGGCGACCGGCCACGCGTTCCACAGCGCGCACATGGACGGCCTGTCGGATCGGTTCCGCGAGGTGGCGGCGAGCCTTTCCACGTCGCCCCCGCGCATCCCGGTGATCTCCAACCTGACCGGCCGCCCCCTCACGGCGGAGGAGGCGGGCAGCGCCGACTACTGGGTCCGGCACGTGCGCGGGACGGTCCGGTTCGCCGACGGCGTCGCCGCGCTCGCCGACGCGGGCGCGACCGCGCTGATCGAACTGGGCCCCGACGGGGTGTTGACCGCGCTCGCCCGGGACTTCCTGGTCGCCCGACCGTCCGGATCCGCCGCGATCCCGGTCTGCGTACCGACCCTGCGCCGGGGCCGACCGGAGGCGGTCACGGCGGTACACGCCCTCGGCACACTGCACGTATCCGGCGACCGGATCGACGGCGAGCGGTTCTTCGCCGGCACCGGTGCCCGCCGGATCGACCTCCCCACCTACGCCTTCCGACGCGGGCGGTACTGGCTCGACGTGGACGCGGGCGCGCCGATACCGGCCGGTCCCGGATCGACCGCCACCGGGCACCCGCTGCTCGGCGCGGAACTGAGCCTGGCGGCCGGCGACGGACCGGTCCTCACCGGACGGTTGTCCCGACGCACCCATCCGTGGCTGGCCGACCACGCGGTCGGCGGCAGTGTGCTCTTCCCCGGCACCGCGTTCGTGGAGATCGCGATCCGGGCCGGCGACCGGGTGGGCTGCCCGCACGTGGCCGAACTCATGGTGGAGGCACCGCTCGTCGTTCCCGAGGTCGACGCGGTGTGGATCCAGGTCACGGTCGGACCGGACGAGGAGGCCGGGCGCCGTCGGGTGGAGGTGCACTCCCGACGCGCGGACACGGGCGACCACGGGTCCGGTACGGACGGCGCCTGGATTCGGCACGCGGTCGGCGTACTCACCTCCGAGGCCGCCGCCGAGAGCGGGCCCGACGCGGACCCCGTCACCTCGGCGCTCTGGCCGCCGCCCGGGGCCCGACCGGTCGACCTCGGCGACTTCTACGCCGACCTCGCGGCCGGCGGATTCGGGTACGGCCCGTCGTTCCGCGGTCTGCGCGCCGCCTGGCGGCTCGACGATCAGGTATACGCCGAGGTGGCCCTGCCCGACGAACACCTCGCCACCGCAGCCGACTTCCTCCTGCATCCGGCGCTCTTCGACGCCGCCCTGCACGCCGGCGGCCTGATCGGGCACGGGCGCGATCCCGGGCAGCCGCGACTGGTGTTCTCCTGGAGCGGGGTCGGCGTGCACGCCGTCGGCGCGGGGGCACTGCGCGTGCGCGTGTCGGTCACCGGCTCCGACGCGGTCGAACTGGTCGCCGCCGACGGCGCCGGCAACCTCGTGGTCTCGGTCCGCGAACTGGTGACGCGCCCGGCCGGCCCCGCCGACGCGGCCGGCGGCGAGCTGTACCGGCTCGACTGGGTCCCGTTCGCCGCACCCGAGCAGCCGCGGGACGCGGGCCCGTGGGCCGTGCTCGCCCCCGACCCCTTCGGCCTCGGCGACGCGCTGGAGCGGGCCGGGATCGCGGCGCGCGAGTATCGCGAACTCGACGCGCTCGCCGCGGAGTCCGCGACCCCGACGGTGGTCCTGCTCCCGCTCGCCCCGGAGCCCGCGGCGGCGCTGCCCGACTCGGCCGACCGGTCCGTGGAGCGCGTGCTGCGCATCGTCCGGCAGTGGTTGGCGCAGCCCGCGTGGGCGACGACCCGGCTGGTCGTGCTCACCCGCGGTGCGGTCGCGGCCCGGCCCGGCGAGGGCATCACCGACCCGGCCCACGCGCCCGTCTGGGGCCTGCTGCGCTCGGTACAGGCCGAACACCCGGGGCGGTTCCTGCTGGTCGACATCGACCCGGACGCCGACACGCCGACCACGCCGGCCGACGCGGTGGGGGCGGCGTTCGCCGCCGGCGAGACGCAGATGGCCCTGCGCGCGGGTGCGATGCTGGCCCCGAGGATCGTTCGAGGCGACGACACCGGACTGTTGCCCGCCGCCCCCGACGGCCCCTGGGTGCTCGACACCACCGGCGCGGGCGACCTGGACCGCCTCGCGCCGCTGCCCTTCCCGGACGCCGCCCGCCCGCTCGCCCCGCACGAGATCCGGCTCGCCGTACGGGCCGCCGGCCTCAACTTCCGCGACGTCCTGGTCGGTCTGGGGGTGGTGCCCGCGCACGTCGGCATGGGCACCGAGGCCGCCGGGATCGTCACCGAGGTCGGCTCGGCCGTCGGCGACCGGCGACCCGGCGACCGGGTGACGGGCCGGGTGCCCGCCGCGCTCGGCCCGGTCGCCGTCGTCGACCATCGGGCCGTCGTGCGCATCCCGGCGGGATGGACGTTCGCCGAGGCCGCCGGCATGCCCGTCGCGTTCCAGACCGCCCACCACGCCCTGTTCGACGTCGCCGACCTCAAGCCGGGCGAATCCGTCCTGATCCACGCGGCGGCCGGCGGCGTGGGCATGGCCGCGGTACGACTGGCCCGGCACCTCGGCGCCGAGGTCTACGCCACGGCGAGCCCCGGCAAGTGGGACACCCTGCGCGAACTCGGCCTGGACGACCGGCACATCGCCTCCTCCCGCACGCTCGACTTCGAGCACGCCTTCGCCGGCGCGGGCGACGGCCGCGGCGTCGACGTGGTACTCAACGCACTGGCCCGGGAGTACGTGGACGCCTCGCTGCGCCTGCTGGCGCCCGGCGGTCGGTTCGTCGAACTCGGCAAGACGGACCGGCGCGACCCCGAAGCCATCGCCGCGCGGTACCCGGGGGTGACCTACCACCCCTTCGTCGACCCCGGCCCCGAGCGCATCGGCCGCATCCTCACCGAGATCGTCGACCTCGTCGAGGGCGGCGCACTGCACCTGCTCCCGGTGCGCACGTGGGACATCCGGGAGGCGGCACACGCCTATCGGTACATGAGCCAGGCCAGGCACATCGGCAAGATCGTGCTGACCGTGCCCGCCGCACCCGACCCCGACGGCACCGTACTGATCACCGGGGGCACCGGTGCCCTGGGCGGCCTGCTGGCCCGGCACCTGGTGACCGAGCACGGTGCCGAACGCCTGCTGCTCACCGGTCGCGCCGGCGAGCGCGCCCCGGGTGCGCCGGCACTGCGCGAGGAACTGCGCCGGCTGGGCGCCCGGCACGTCGAGATCGTCGCCTGCGATGTCGCCGACCGGGAGCAACTGGCCGACGTACTGGCCCGGGTACCCGCCGCGCACCCCCTGACCGCCGTCGTGCACGCCGCCGGCGTGGTCGAGGACGGCGTGGTCACCTCGATGACCGACGACGGGCTGCGCCGGGTGTTGCGCCCGAAGATCGACGGCGCGATGAACCTGCACCGGCTGACCGCCGACGCCGACCTCGCGATGTTCGTGCTGTACTCGTCGGTGGCCGGGGTGTTCGGCGGCGCGGGACAGGGCGGCTACGCGGCGGCCAACACCTTCCTGGACGCGCTGGCCCACCATCGCCGGGCGGCCGGGCTGCCCGCCGCGTCGCTGGCCTGGGGGTTGTGGGACCAGGCGAGCGAGATCACCGCCGGCCTCGGTCCGGCCGACCGCGCCAGGGCGGCGCGTGCCGGGATGGTGCCGCTGTCCGCCGCGCGGGGGCTGGCCCTGTTCGACGCCGCCGCGAACCTGCCGGATCCGGTGCTGCTGCCGCTGCACCTCGACGGCGCGGCCCTGGAACGCGGCGCCGGCCCGGTGCCCGCCGTGCTGCGCGCCCTGGTGCGCGGCCCGGGACGGCGCAGCGTCCGCGCCACCGCCCGGGCGGAGCCGGCCGCCGACCTGGGGCGACGCCTGGCCGCGGCGGCCGAGGCGGACCGTCGCAGGCTGCTGGTCGACCTGGTCCGCGGCCACGCGGGCACCGTGCTCGGCCTGGGCGGCGCGGACGCGGTGGACCCGTATCGGGGTTTCACCGACATCGGCTTCGACTCGCTGACCGCCGTGGAACTGCGCAACCGCCTCGACGCCGCCACCGAGCTGCGGCTGCCCGCCACCCTGATCTTCGACCACCCGACCCCGGCCGACCTCGCGGACCACCTGTACGCCGAACTCGTCCCCGACGCCGACACCTCCGCCGCGGTGCCGGCGCTGCTCGCCGACCTCGACCGCCTGGCCGCCCGGCTCGCCGAAGTGCGCGCGGACGAGGACGACCGGGCGGAGATCGCCGGCCGGATCGACCGGCTGCGCACCGCGTGGCGCGGCCGGGAGGAGCACGACACCGAGGCCGTCCCGACATCCGCCGCCGCGCGGCTCGAGGAGGCGAGCGCGGACGAGGTGCTCGACTTCATCGACCGCGAACTCGGGTCGACCTGACGGGGGTTCGCCCCATATGGCCGCCGATAAGCCCCGTTCAGCCCCGTTCAGCCCTGTTCAGCCCAGGAAGGACCGACGCGACCATGCCGGACCGCGACCCGCCGGACAACCACAAGCTGGTCGGCTACCTCAAGCGCGTGGCCGCGGAACTGCACGACGCGCGCGCGGAGTTGCGCCGCGTCGAGGAGCGGGACTCGGAGCCGATCGCGATCGTCGCGATGGCCTGCCGCTTCCCGGGCGGGGTGGCCTCGCCCGAGGACCTGTGGCGCCTCGTGACCGAGGGGGGCGACGCGATCGGACCGCTGCCGACCGATCGCGGCTGGGACCTGGACGGGCTCGACGCCGTCGCCGGGAGCCGGGTGCGACAGGGCGGATTCCTCGACCGTGTGGCCGACTTCGACCCCGAGTTCTTCGGCATCTCGCCGCGCGAGGCCCTGGCGATGGACCCGCAGCAGCGCGTCCTGCTCGAAGTGGGCTGGGAGTTGTTCGAACGCGCCGGCCTGGACCGGGCCGCCGTGCGCGGCAGCCGTACCGGTGTCTTCGTCGGCGGTGGCTGGACCGGCTACGGCAGCGACCTGGGGGAGGTGCCCGACGGCGTCGGCGACCACCTGGCCACGGGGACGATCATCAGCGTCCTGTCCGGCCGCCTCGCCTTCGTGTACGGGCTCGAAGGCCCCGCCGTCACCGTCGACACCGCGTGCTCGTCCTCGCTGGTCGCCCTGCACCTCGCCGTCCGGGCGCTGCGCGCCGGGGAATGCACGATGGCGCTGGCCGGCGGGGTCACGGTGATGCCGCACATCGGCGTGTTCGGCGCGTCCGGTCGGCAGCACGGCATGGCACCGGACGGCCGATGCAAGGCGTTCGGGGCCGGCGCGGACGGTACCGGCTGGTCCGAGGGCGCCGGACTGCTGCTGCTGCAACGGCTCTCCGACGCGCGCCGCGCCGGCCGGCGGGTACTCGCCGTGGTGCGCGGCAGCGCGGTCAACCAGGACGGCGCCGGCAGCGGCCTGACCACCCCCAACGGCCCCGCGCAACGCCGGGTGATCCGGCAGGCGTTGGCCGACGCCCGGCTCACCCCGGACGACATCGACGCGGTCGAGGCCAGCGCCACCGGCACCCCCCTCGGCGACCCGATCGAGGCACGAGCCCTGCTGGCCGGCTACGGGCCGGGCCGCGACCCCCGGCAACCCCTGTGGCTCGGCTCCCTCAAGTCCAACGTGGGCCACACCCAGTCCGCCGCCGGCGTCGCGGGCGTGATCAAGACGGTCATGGCGCTGCGCCACGGCGTGCTCCCCAAAACGCTGCATGCGGACGAGCCGACACCGCACGTGGACTGGTCGGCCGGCACCGTACGCCTGTTGACCGAGGCGCGGCCGTGGCCCGACACCGGGGAACGGCCGCGCCGGGCCGGGGTCTCGTCCTTCGGGATCAGCGGCACCAACGCGCACGTCCTCGTCGAACAGGCGCCGGACGAGCCCGGGTTCGAGCCGGTGCGGACCCCGGTGGCACACCGGCCTTTGGTGCCCTGGGTGTTGTCGGCGCGCGACGAGGAGGGGCTGCGCGCGCAGGCGGATCGGCTGGCGGTCCGGGTCGCCGCCGAGCCCGATCTCGTGCCCGACGACGTCGCCTACTCGCTGGCCACCACCAGGACGGCACTGGCCTGCCGCGCCGCGCTGACCGCCGGCGACCTGAACGGCTTCGGCGAGCGTCTACGCGCCCTGGCCGACGGCGAGGGCACGGTCGCCATGGCCGCACGGGACCCGCGTCCGGTCTTCGTCTTCCCGGGCCACGGCCCGCACCATCGGACCGCCCTGCTCCGCGAACTGCTGGACACCACACCGGAGTTCGCCGCGACGATCGCGGAATGCCAGCGCGCACTCGACCCCTGGGTCGACTGGTCCGTCGCCGAGCTGTTGCGCGCGTCGCACGAGCGGGCGCCGACCCGGGTCGCGGTGGCCGAGCCCCTGTCGTGGGCCGTGGCGGTCTCGCTCGCCCGGCTCTGGCAGGCACACGGCGTGCACCCCGCCGCCGTGGTGGGCCACGGCCACGGCGAGATCGCCGCGGCCTGTGTCGCGGGCGGCCTGAGTCTGGCGGACGGCGCCAAGGTGGTCGCCCTGCGCGGGCGGGCCCTTCGCGAACTGGCCGGCACCGGCGGCATGGTCTCGGTCGCGGTGTCCGCGTCCCGGGCCCGGACGCTGATCGGGCCGCTCGGCGCGGGGGCGACCGTCGCCGCGATCGACGGGCCGAACTCGGTGACGATCGCCGGCAGCCCGCCCGCCCTCGACGAACTCCTGGCCGTATGCGAGGGCCAGGGCGTGCGGGCACGGCGCCTCCCGGTCGACCACGCCCCCAACACGCCCCACGTGGAGGCGATCCGCGACCGGCTGACACGGGACCTGGCCGACCTTGCGCCGATGCCGGCCACCGTGCCGTTCCACTCCGCGACGACCGGCAGGCGGTCGGATACCGCCGTGCTCGACGCCGACCACTGGTACGGGAACCTGCGACGACAGGTGCGCTTCGACGACGCCGTCGGCGCTCTGTTGGCCGAGGGGCACGACACCTTCATCGAGATCGGTGCCCATCCCGTCCTCACCACCGCGTTGGCCGACACGATCGCCGCCGCCGATGTGCCGGCGGTCGTGCTGGACACGCTCCCGCGCGGGGAGGACGGTCCTGGCGGCTTCGCCGAGGCCCTGGCCGGCGCGCACGTGCACGGGCTCGGCGTCGACTGGCGGCATCTGTTCGCCGGGTGGGCGGTGCCGCCGCGCCGGGTGGATCTGCCGACCTACGCGTTCCGGCGTCGGCGCTTGTGGCCGGCGACGATGGGCGCCGGGGACGCCGTCGGCGGCGGACATCCGCTGCTCGGCGCCCGACACTCGCGGCCCGGCGCCGGGCCGGCCGGTGCCGACGGCGGCGCGCCGGCCCACGGCGACTCCTCGGCGCCGGACGGCGATCCGGATGCCGACCGCCTCGTCCGCGATCTGCTCGCCCTCGACGTGCCGGCGCGCGAGCGTGCCCTGACCCGGCTGGTCCGGGCCCAGGCCGCGGCGGCCCTGGGCTACGACACCGCCGAAGCCGTCGACCCGGACAGCCCGTTCAAGAACCTCGGCGTCGACTCCGTCATCGCCCTCGACCTGCGCAACCGCCTGGCCGCACACATCGGACGGCGACTGCCCGCCACCCTGGTCTTCGACCACCCGACGGTCGTCGCGCTCGCCCGACACCTGGGCACCGAACTGTCCGCTGCCGGGGACGAGTTCGCGACGCGTCCGGCCGCGGCACCGGCCTCGACCGGGGTCGACCACGAACCGCTCGCCGTCATCGGCATGGCCTGCCGCCTCCCGGGCGGCGTCGGCTCGCCCGAGGACCTGTGGCGCCTGCTGGTCGACGGCCGCGACGGACTGACCGACTTCCCCACCGACCGGGGATGGCCGCTCGACGGGCTCTACCACCCCGATCCCGACCACCCCGGCACCAGCTACGTGCGCTCGGGCGGCTTCGTCGCGCACGCGACCGACTTCGACGCGGAGTTCTTCGGCATCTCGCCGCGCGAGGCGTTGGCGATGGACCCGCAACAGCGCCTGCTCCTGGAGACCTCCTGGGAGGTGTTCGAACGGGCCGGGATCGACCCCGCCACACTGCGCGGTTCCGACACCGGCGTGTTCGTCGGTGCCGTCGACATCGGCTACCCGACCGGGATGCGGGTGCCCGACGAACTCGGCGGCCACCTCGGCACCGGGAACGCCGCGAGCGTCGCCTCCGGCCGCCTCGCCTACACCTTCGGCCTGGAGGGGCCGGCGATCACGGTCGACACGGCCTGCTCATCCTCGCTGGTCGCGCTGCACCTGGCCGGTCAGGCGCTGCGTGGCGGCGAATGCTCCATGGCGCTGGCCGGTGGTGTCACGGTGTACGCCAACCCGGCGGCGTTCGTGGAGTTCAGCCGGCAGCGGGTGCTCTCCGCCGACGGCCGGTGCAAGCCGTTCGCGGCCGCCGCCGACGGTACCGGCTGGTCCGAGGGCATCGGGATGCTGCTCGTCGAACGACTGTCCGACGCGCGCCGCAACGGCCATCGTGTCCTGGCGACCATCCTCGGTTCGGCCGTCAACCAGGACGGCGCGAGCAACGGCCTGACCGCGCCCAACGGACCCGCGCAACAGCGGGTGATCCGGCGGGCGTTGGCGAATGCCCGACTGAACGCGCGGGACGTGGACGCCGTCGAGGCACACGGCACCGGCACCGCCCTCGGCGACCCGATCGAGGCCCAGGCCCTGATCGCCACCTACGGCCGGGAACACCACGCGGACGAGCCGGTCCGGCTGGGTGCGCTCAAGTCCAACATCGGGCACACCACCGCCGCAGCCGGCGTGGCGGGGGTGATCAAGATGGTGTTGGCGATGCGGCACGGCGTGTTGCCGAAGACGCTGCACGTCGATGCGCCGACGCCGCATGTGGACTGGTCGGCGGGCGCGGTGCGGCTGTTGACCGAGGCGTGTCCGTGGCCGGAGACCGGTCGGCCCCGTCGTGCCGCCGTGTCGTCGTTCGGGATCAGCGGGACGAACGCGCACACCGTGCTCGAATATCGCCCGCCCGAGCCGGCCGACCCGCCGAGCGCCGATGCGCGGGTCGATCCGGGCGTACTGCCGTACCTGCTCTCCGCCGGGACACCGCGGGCGCTCGCCGCGCAGGCCGAACGGCTGCACGCGCACCTGACCGCCGCCGAGGCCGAGATCGCCCCCGCCGACCTCGCCGCCGCGCTGGCCGGCAGCCGCGCCGCACTGGCGCACCGGGCGGTGGTGACCGCCGCGGACCGCGCCGAGTTGCTTGCCGGTCTTGCCGCCCTCGCGGCGGGAGACCCGATCGGCACCGTGACCGTCGGCCTCGCACGGGCGGACCGCATACCGGTGTTCCTCTTCGGTGGGCAGGGTGGTCAGCGGGTGGGGATGGGGCGGGAGTTGTATGCGGCTCATCCGGTGTTCGCGGCGGCCTTCGACGAGGTGGTGTCGGCGTTGGACGGTCGGTTGGCGGGTGGTGTGGGGTGTTCGGTGGGGGATGTGGTGTTCGGTGTGGGGGGTTTCGGGGGGCTGTTGGACGGGACGGTGTTCGCGCAGGCGGGGTTGTTCGCGGTGGAGGTGGCGCTGTTCCGGTTGGTCGAGTCGTTCGGTGTGCGGCCTGGGTTCGTGTTGGGTCATTCGGTGGGGGAGTTGGTCGCGGCGTATGTGGCGGGTGTGTGGTCGCTGGCGGATGCGGCGGCGGTGGTGGCGGCGCGTGGGCGGTTGATGCAGGCGTTGCCGGCGGGTGGGGCGATGGTCGCGGTGCAGGCCGGCGAGGACGAGGTTCGTGGCGTCCTGGACGGGCGGGGAACGGTGGGTGTGGCCGCCGTGAACGGGCCGATGTCGGTGGTGGTTTCGGGGGACGAGGATGCCGTGCTGGCGGTTGCCGCGCGTTTCGCGGGGCGGGGTCGGCGGACCCGGCGGCTTCGGGTGGGGCACGCGTTCCACTCGGCGCGGATGGAGCCGATGCTGGCCGACTTCCGGACGGTGCTGGAGGGCGTCTCCTACGCCGATCCGCGGATCCCGCTGCTGTCCAACCTCACCGGCGCCGTCGCCGGCGACGGCGAGTTGACGGGCCCGGACTACTGGCTGCGCCAGGTACGCGAACCGGTCCGCTTCGCCGACTGCGTCGCCTCGGTGCGGGCCATGGGCGATCTCGTACTGGTTGATGTGGGGCCCGACGGGGCGTCGACCGCGATGGCCCGCGAATGCCTCGGCCCGGTCGTCCGGACACCGACCGCCGGGACACCGACCGCCGAGACGCCCACCGTCGCGCTGCTCCGCCGGGATCGACCGGAGCGCGCCACGCTCACCGCCGCCCTGGGGGCGCTGCACGCATACGGGACACCCGTCGACTGGTCCGCGTTGCTCACCGGGCGCGCCGCGACGGTCGACCTGCCCACCTACCCGTTCCAGCGACAGCGCTACTGGCTCGACCCGCTGCCCGACGCGCGCACGGCCGGTGACCCTGACAGCCGGCGGTACCGCGCCGCGTGGACCCCGTGGACCGAACGATCCGACGCCGAACCGTCCGGCACCTGGCTCGTGCTGAGCCATCCGGCGAGCCCGTACACGGACGCGTGCGTGCGGGCGCTCGAACGGCGCGGTGCCACCGTGACCCCGCTTCGGGTCGACGCGACGGAGTGCGACCGCGGCATCCTCGCCGAGCACCTGCGCCGCCTCGGCCCGCTCGACGGTGTGCTCTCGCTCCTGTGCGATCTGCCGGGCGAGCGCGCCGACCTGCCGGGACTCGCCCACGGTTTGGCGGCCACCCTCGCTCTCGTCCAGGCGTCGGCCGACGCCCGGCCGGGAGGCAGACTGTGGTGCCTGACCTCCGGCGCGGTGTCCGTCGCGGAGCATGACCCGCTCGGCTCCGCCGACCAGGCCGGGATCTGGGGACTCGGCCGTGCCGCCGCGCTCGAACTGCCCGACCTCTGGGGCGGTCTCGTGGACGTCGCCGAAGCCACGCGAGCCACGGTCGACGCGCTCCCGGAGGAGACCGACGCCGTCGACGTCTGGTCCCGGCTCGCCGACGTGCTCGCACACGGCGCCGAGGACCAGGTGGCGATCCGTCCCGACGGCGTCCACGTACGCCGCCTGGTCCGCGCGTCCGCCACCGCCGGGACCGCCGAGCGGCCCTGGCAGCCCACCGGCACGGTACTGATCACCGGCGGCACCGGCGGCCTCGGCGCCCGGGTGGCGCGCTGGGCGGCGGGCGCGGGCGCGGAACGTGTGGTCCTGGCCGCGCGTCGGGGTGCGCGGGCGCCGGGGGCGGAAGACCTTGCCGCCGAACTGTCCGCCCTCGGCGCCGCCGTGCTGATCGAGAGTTGCGACACGGCCGACCGGCACGCCGTGCGGCGTCTGATCCGGCGGATCGACGCCGACGGGCCGCCGCTGAGCGCGGTGGTGCACGCCGCCGGGGTGGCCCAGGCCGCCCTGATCGCGGACACCGATCCGGTCGAGGCGGCGCGCATCATGGCGGGCAAGGCCGCCGGCGCCGCCCACCTGGACGCCGTGCTGGGCGAGCGCCCGCTGGCGGCGTTCGTGCTCTTCGCCTCGATCGCCGGCGTCTGGGGCAGCGGCGGCCAGGGCGTCTACGCGGCCGCCAACGCACACCTCGACGCGCTCGCCCGGGACCGGCGCGCCCGCGGCCTGGTCGCCACGTCGATCGCCTGGGGCCCGTGGGCCGGGGGCGGCATGGTCGAGCGGGCCGACGGGGACCGGCTCGCCCGGCTCGGCCTGCGCGCGATGGACCCGCGGGCCGCGGTGACCGCGATGGCCCGCGCGGTGGGCCGGGACGACGCCGAGGTGGTCGTCGCCGACGTCGACTGGCGTGCCTTCGCCGCGAGTTTCACGTCGTCGCGCCCGAGCCCGCTGCTCCGCGGCCTGCCCGAGGCGGACGCCGCGCTCGCCGCACCGGCCGCCGGCGTCGGCGCGGCGGACCCGGGCCTGATCGGGCGGCTGGCCGCGGCGGGACCGGCGGAACGCGAGACGATCCTGCTCGACCTCGTACGCGGTCAGGTCGCGGCCGTCCTGGGCCACACCTCGACCGGGCGGATCCGGGCCGACCAGCCGTTCGGCGACCTGGGATTCGACTCGCTGACCGCCGTCGACCTGCGCGACCGGCTCGGTCGGGCGACCGGTGTCGAACTGCCGAGCACGCTGGTGTTCGACCACCCGACCCCCCTCGACCTGGCCGCCCGACTGCGGGCCGCGCTGACCGACGGCGACGAGTCGGTGCTCACCCCGGTGCTGGCCGAACTGGACAACCTGGACGCCGCGTTCGGCCGGATCGCCGACGAGGACCCGCAGGTCCGGGCCCGGGTCGCGCTGCGCATGCGGCGCTTCGTCGAACGACTCGGCGCCCTCGACCGGGACGACACCGCGACCCCCGACGGAACCGGGGTCGAGGCCGCCTCCGACGACGAACTGTTCGCTCTGCTCGACCACCATCTCGAAACCCCCGGGCAGGCCCCGAAAGGTGACCACTCATGAGCGGCGGCGAAGACCGACTGCGGGACTACCTCAAGCGTGCGACCGTCGACCTCCAGCGGGCCCGCGCCCGCATCGCCGAGTTGGAGCGACCACCCGAACCGATCGCCGTGATCGGCATGGCCTGCCGCTATCCCGGCGGCGTGCGCTCGCCCGAGGACCTGTGGCGGCTGGTCGCCGACGGGGTGGACGCGGTGAGCGGCTTCCCGAACGACCGGGGCTGGGCGGTGGACGACCTCTACCACCCCGATCCCGAACACCGGGGCACCAGTTACACGCGCGAAGGCGGATTCCTGGCCGGCGCGGGCGAGTTCGATCCCGCGTTCTTCGGGATCTCGCCGCACGAGGCGCTGGTCATGGACCCGCAGCAGCGGCTGCTCCTGGAGACCTCGTGGGAGGCGTTCGAACGGGCCGGGATCGATCGGCGCGCCCTGCGGGGCAGTTCCACCGGAGTCTTCGTCGGCGGCACCCCCAGCGGCTACGGCTTCGGGGCCGAGCGCCTGCCCGACGGGGTCGAGGGATACGCGCTCACCGGCGGGGTCGGCAGCGCGATGTCGGGCCGGGTGTCCTACGTGCTCGGCCTGGAAGGCCCGTCGGTGACCGTGGACACCGCGTGTTCGTCCTCGCTGGTGGCGCTGCACCTGGCCGTGCAGGCGCTGCGGGGCGGCGAGTGCACGATGGCGCTCGCGGGCGGGGCGAGCGTGATCGCGGACCCGGCCGTCTTCGTCGAGTTCAGCCGCCAGGGCGTGTTGTCCGCCGACGGCCGGTGCAAGTCGTTCGCCGCGGCGGCCAACGGCACCGGGTGGGCCGAGGGGGTCGGGATGCTCCTGGTCGAGCGGCTGGGCGACGCGCGCCGCAGGGGGCACCCCGTACTGGCCGTGGTGCGCGGCAGCGCGGTCAACCAGGACGGCGCGAGCAACGGCCTCACCGCCCCCAACGGCCCCGCGCAACGACGGGTGATCGAGGGGGCGTTGGCGAACGCGGGCCTGGCCCCCGCCGACATCGACGCGGTGGAGGCGCACGGCACCGGCACCCGGCTCGGCGACCCGATCGAGGCCCGGGCACTGATCGCCACGTACGGCGGCGGCCGGGACCCCGAACGGCCGCTGTGGATCGGCTCGGTGAAATCCAACATCGGCCACACCGCCGCCGCCGCCGGCGCGGCCGGGGTCATCAAGATGGTGATGGCGATGCGCCACGGGGTGCTGCCCGGCACGCTGCACGTGGACACGCCGACCCCGCACGTCGACTGGACCGAGGGCGCCGTCGAAGTACTCGCCGAGGCCAGGAACTGGCCCGGCGACGAAGCACCGCGCCGAGCCGGCGTGTCGTCCTTCGGGATCAGCGGTACCAACGCGCACCTGATCCTCGAACAGGCTCCCGAGGCGGCTCCCGACGCCGACGGGGAACCAGAGCCCGGCGCACCGGTGTTGCCCGACCCCGCCGTACTGCCGTTCGTCCTCTCCGCGGACAGCCCCGAGGGCCTGCGGGCCCAGGCCGCGCGCCTGGCCGCCCACCTGGACACCGACGCCGGCCGGGACGCCGCGCTGCCCGACCTGGCCCACTCCCTGCACGCCACCCGGTCCGCCCTGGACCACCGCGCCGTGGTCCGGGTCGGCGACCGCGACCACCTCCGGGAGGCGCTGGCGGGCCTCGCCGCCGGCACCCCGACCGCCGCGGTGACCAAGGGCTTGGCCCGGTACGGCGAACGCGTCGTGTTCGTCTTCCCCGGCCAGGGCTCCGAGTGGTTCGGGATGGCGGTCGAACTGCTCGATCGCGCACCGGTGTTCGCCGCGCGGATCGCCGCGTGCGAGCAGGCCCTCGCCCCGCATGTGGACTGGTCCCTCGAAGAGTTGTTGCGCGCCGACGCCGACACCGCACAGGCGTGGTTGACCCGCGTCGACGTGCTGCCGGCGGTGTTGTGGGCGGTGATGATCGCCCTGGCCGAACTGTGGCGCGCCTGCGGTGTCGAACCCGCCGCCGTGGTCGGCCATTCGCAGGGGGAGATCGCCGCCGCGCACATCGCGGGCGCCCTGAGCCTGGCCGACTCGGCGAAGATCGTCGCCCTGCGCGGCAAGGTCGTCACGGCGTTGGCCGGCCGCGGCGGCGTGCTCTCCGTCGGCGAATCCGCCGCCCGGGTCGGCGCGCGATTGCGACGGTGGCCCGGCCGGTTGTCGATCGCCGTGATCAACGGCCCCGGTTCCACCGGGATCTCCGGCGACACCGCCGCCCTCGACGAACTCACCGCCGAATACGCGGCCGAGCGCGTCCGCCACTGGCGCATCCCCACCACCTACGCCTCGCACAGCCCCCAGGTGGAGGAGATCCGCGACCGGCTGGTCGACGCCCTCGCCGGGATCGAACCGCGCCCGGCGCGCATCCCGTTCCACTCGACGGTCACCGCCGGCCGGTACGACACCACCGGCCTCGACGCCGACTACTGGTACCGCAACCTGCGGCGGACCGTGCGCTTCGAGGAGACCGTACGCGGCCTCGTCGACGCCGGACACACCGCCTTCGTCGAGGTCAGCCCGAATCCCCTGCTGGTCCCGGGCATCGAGCAGATGCTGGACGAAACGGACCGCACCGCCGTCGCGCTCGGCACGCTGCGGCGCGGCCGACCGGATGTCGCACGATTCCTCGGTTCGCTCGCGGAAGCCCACGCGCACGGGCTGCCGGTCGCGTGGAACGCGGTCCTGGGCGCCGGTTTCGGACGGCGGGTGGCGCTGCCGACGTACGCGTTCCGACACCGGCACTACTGGCTGGAAAGCGGCGGCGGCCGGGCCGGCGCGGACGAGGTCGGGCTCGCCCCCGTCGACCATCCGCTCCTGCGCGCCGGGACCACGTTGTCCGACCTCGGCCGGTCGGTGCTGACCGGGTCGATCTCGGCGCGGACGCACCCCTGGGTCGCCGATCACGCCGTCGATGACACCGTCGTGCTGCCCGCAACGGCCCTGGTGGAGCTGGTGATCCGGGCGGCGGACGAGGTGGGCTGCGGCCGGGTCGACGAACTCGACCTCGACATACCGCTGATCCTGCCGCCGACCGGCGGAGTGCGGCTGCAGGTCGTGGTGGGCCCGCCGGACGAAGCGGGCCGTCGCGAACTGACCGTGCACTCCCGCCCGATCGGCGACGGCGGGGCGGCCGAGGGGGGTTGGCAGCGCAACGCCACCGCCGTACTCGATCCCCGCGGCTCCGCCGCGGACTTCGACCTCACCACCTGGCCGCCGACCGATGCCGTCGCGGCGGACATCGATGCCGTCCGGGACCGGGCTCGGGCCGTCGGCCGGGAGTACGGGCCCGCCTTCCGGGGCCCGGAACAGGTATGGCGGGTGGGCGAGGAGGTCTACGCGGAGGTCGTGCTGGGCGAGCGGGAGCGCGACGAGGCCGGGAGATACGGCCTGCATCCGGTGTTGCTCGACCTCGCGCTCCGGGCGTACGACCGGGGCGACCCGGGCGATTCGGACGACGGGGTTCGGCTGCCGTGGGTCTGGCGCGGTGTCTCGCTGCACGCCTCGGGGGCACGACGGCTGCGCGTGCGGCTCGTGCCGCGGGGCGCGGATACGGTGACCGTGCTGGTGGCCGACGGCATGGGTGCTCCGGTGTTGCGCGCCGAGTCCGTCGAACTGCGCCGGATCCGGGTCGAGCGGGCGATCGACGCCGGCGGCGTGCGCGGCCCCGCCCGGGGACCGGCTCGACGGGTGGCGGCGGACGACGCGACGGCCCAGGGGCCCTCGCTCGGGCGACGGTTGTCCGGACTGTCTGCGGCGGACCGGGAGGACGTGCTCGTCGACCTGGTCCGCGCGCAGGTCGCCGCGGTGCTGGGCCACGGGTCCGCGGGCGCGGTGGATCCGGACCGGGCCTTCCGCGACCTGGGCTTCGATTCGCTCACCGCCGTGGAACTGCGCAACCGCCTCACCGCCGACACCGGCCTGCGACTGCCCGCGACGCTGGTCTTCGACCACCCCACGTCCGTCGACCTGGCGCGCCGGCTGCTCGCGGATCTGGCTCCGGAACCGGCCGATGTGCCGCCTCCCGGCACGGCGGGACCGGACGCGTCGGGCGCCGGCGGCACGCCCGCCCACGACCGCGCCGAGGAGGCGGTGGCGTCGATCGCGCGGATGGACGCCGACGAACTCGTGCGCCTCGCGCTCGACGGGCTCGGGGAGGACTGAGGGCGGGGCCGGCCCGCCGGGGTCCGCCCCGCCGCGGCCGTCGTCCCACGCGCGGGCGGAGTACGCCGCGACGTCACCGGGATGCGTCGACGGGTCCGCCGGCGCCGCCGTTCGATGCCGTCACCGCGTCCTCGACGCGCCCAGCCAGTACGGCTCGCGTTGGAACGGGTAGGTCGGCAGCTCGATCCGCCGGGCGGGGACGTCCCGGAACAGCGCGGCGGGCTCCGGGTCGGCGCCGGCCGCGTACAGTCGGGCCACCGCCAGCGCCACCGCCCGAGCGGCGGGCAGTGTGTCCGACAGCAGGTGCACCGTGCCCGGCCGGTCCCCGCCGGGGGCGCCGAGCACCACGACGAGGTCGGTGCCGGGTGTCCCGGTCGCGGCGTCGTGCCCCTCGCCCGCCGTGCCGGTGCCGCCCGCTGCGTCGGTGTCGCTCACCACGTCGGTGTCACTCGCCGCGCCGGCGAGCAGCGCCGCGGCGTCGATCCGCGCGCCGCCGTCGGCCGTCAGGACGGGAACGCGCGCCGGCGCGACCGCGCGGTCGTTCGGGTCGGCGCTGCCCCGGGCGGCCACGGCGGCGGCCTGACGCAGGGTCAGGCTGCCGCCGAGATGGGCGGCGGCGAGCCGGCCCGCGCCGCGCCCGGCGATGGCGTCCGGGCGCAGCCCCAGGCTCTCCAGGAGCCGGTAGGCGGCGACGTGTGCCGCGAACGCGGCGGCGCCGGTGTACGGTTCGGCGTCCTTGCCCGGTGTGGGCAGCGGCCGATCCAGGTGGGGGGCGAGGGCACGGGCGGCCTCGTCCCAGGCGTGCGCGTAGGCCGGGAACGCCGCGTAGAACTCGGCCTCCGCGGCGGGCGAGCGCTCGTCGGCGTCGGGCAGCAGCGCCACCAGGCGGGCGTCGTCGTCGCCGACCCGCCCGGTGACCACGGCGGGATGCGGGGTGCCGGCGGCCAACGCGGCCAGCGCGTCCAGGAGTTCGGCCCGGTCTTCGGCCGGGATCGCGGCGCGTTGCTCGAACATGGTGCGGGTGGTGGCCAGCGACCGCGCCACCTCGGCCGGGGTGACGGTGTTCGCGCGGGCCGTCAGGTGCTCGCGCAATCGGCGGGCCTGTGCGGCGAGCGCGGGTGCGGTGCGGGCCGACAGCAGGCAGGGCGGCGGGCACGATCCGGTGTCGGATACCGGTGTCGTGGGCTCCTCGGGCGGCTGCTCCAGGATGAAGTGCACCTTGGTGCCGTTGCCGCCGAACGAGGACACCCCGGCGCGGCGCGGCCGTCCGGTTTCCGGCCAGGGCACCGCCCGGTGGGGCAGGGCGATGCCGCTGTGCTCCCAGTCGACGTCGGGCAGCGGCTCGGCGGCGTGCAGGGCTTCGGGTACGACGCCGTGTCGCATGGCCAGGATCGTCTTGATCACGCCGACCACCCCCGACGCGGCGTGGGGGTGGCCGATGTTGGCCTTGACGCTGCCCACCCACAGGGGCCGGTCGGCGGGACGGTGCCGGCCGTACGCGTCGATGATCGCCTCGGCCTCGACGGCGTCGCCGAGCGGCGTTCCGGTGCCGTGCGCCTCGACCACGTCGATGTCGGCCGGGCCGAGTCCGGCCTCGGCGAGCGCGAGTCGCATCACCCGACTCTGCGACGGGCCGTGCGGTGCGGTCAGCCCGTTGCCGGCGCCGTTGTGGTTCAGCGCCGAGCCGCGGATCACCGCGAGTTCCGGGTGACCACGTCGGCGGGCCTCGGAGCGGCGTTCGACGATCAGCACCCCGGCGCCCTCGCCCCACCCCGTGCCGTCGGCGGCGGCCGAGAAGGACTTGCACCGGCCGTCGGGCGCGATGCCGCCGAGGTTGTCGAAGGCGGCCGGGAACGCCAGTACGGTCACCCCGCCGACCAGCGCGGAGTCGCACTCGCCGCGCCGCAGCGCCTCGCAGGCCAGGTGCAGGGCGACGCCGGAGGAGGAACAACCGGTGTCGACGGTGAGCGTGGGCCCCTCCAGACCGAACGTGTAGGCCACCCGGGCACAGGCGAACGCCGAGCCGGAGCCGGAGGACACGTAGGGCACGCTCGCCGGGGGAACCGCTCCCGGGTCGAAGACGTAGTTCTGGTAGAAGGTGCCCAGGTAGGCGCCGGTGCGGCCGGCGTCCACCCGCCGGGGGTCCTGCCCCGCGCGCTCCCACGCCTCCCACACCAGTTCCAGCAGCAGCCGCTGCTGGGGATCGATCACCAGCGCCTCGCCCGGACCGATGTCGAAGAACGCCGGGTCGAAGCCGGAGGCGCCGGTGATGAACCCGCCCTCGGGCAGCAGGCCGACGCCGGGCATGGTGTCGGTCAGGGCGGCGAACCGGTCCCGATTCCAGCCGCGGTCGTCCGGGGCGGGCCCGATCGCGTCCCCGCCGGCCGCCAGCAACTCCCAGAGCGCCTCCGGTGATTCGATGCCGCCGGGGAGCCGGCAGCTCATGCCGACGACGACCACGGGGTCGTCCTCGCCGATCGGCTCGGCGCGACGGCGGGCGGCGACAACCGGAGCGGGTTCGTCCGTGTCCCCGGTGAGTCGGGTGCGCAGGTGTCGGGCGACGGCGCCGGGTGTGGGGTGGTCGTAGATCAGGCCGACCGGCAGGCGCAGCCCGGTGCCGGCGGCCAGCCGGTTGCGCAGGTCGACGGCGTTGAGCGAGTCGAAGCCCAGTTCGCGGAAGGGCCGCCCGGGGCCGACCGCGTCGCCGTCGGCGTGGCCGAGGACGGCGGCGGCCTGGGTGCGGACGAGGTCGAGCAGGATCCGGGTTCGCTCGGCGGGCGGTTCGGCGGCCAGTCGGGCGGCGAGGTCCGCGCCGTCGCCCGTGCCCGCGCCCGCGCCGACCGCTCGGCGCAGCGGGGCGCGGATCAGGCCCCGGTACAGCGGCGGCGGGGCGGTGCCGGCGAGTCGGCGGGCGAACGCGTCGAGGTCGATGCGCAGCGGTACGAACAGCGCGGTGTCGGTGCGCAGCGCGGCGTCGACGACGGCCATGCCCTCCGCCGTCGACAGGGCCTGGATCCCGGCATCGACCATGCGCTCCCGGTCGGCGCTCTTCACGCGGCGGGTCAGCTCGCTCGGTTGCGCCCACGGGCCCCAGGCCAGCGAGGTGGCGGGCAGGCCGTGCGCGCGGCGGCGGGCGGCCAGGGCGTCCAGGAAGGTGTTGGCGGCGGCGTAGTTGGCCTGCCCGGCGGTGCCCAGGACGCCCGCGGCCGAGGAGTAGAGCACGAACGCGGCCAGGGGCGCGTCGCGGGTGAGTTCGTCGAGGTGCACGGCGGCGTCCACCTTGGGGCGGAAGACGGCGGCCAGGCGTTCGGGGGTCAGCGCGTCCACGACGGTGTCGTCGACGGCCGCCGCGGCGTGCACGACGGCGGTGAGGGGGTGCTCCGGGGGGATGGCGGCCAGGACGGCGGCGAGCGCGTCCCGGTCGGCGGCGTCGCACGCGGCGACGGTGACGTGGGCGCCTGACTCGCGCAGCTCGGCGACCAGTTCCTCGGCGCCGGGGGTGGTCGGGCCGCGCCGGCTGAGCAGGGCCAGGTGCCGGATGCCGTGCCGGGACACCAGGTGGCGGGTCACGAGTCCGCCGAGGGTGCCGGTGCCTCCGGTGATGAGCACGGTGCCGTTCGGGTCGAGCGGGGTGTGTTCGGGCGCGGGGGTCGTGGCGGCCCGACCGAGCCGGGGGGCGCGCAGCGTGCCGTCGCGGACGACCAGCCGGGGTTCGCCGACGGCCAGGGCGGTGCGGAGGAGTTCGACGGAGAGCGGTGCGGTGATATCGGGGTTGGTGCCCGTGTCGGTGCTCGTGCTCGTGCCGGTGCCGGTGTCGAGCAGCAGCAGGCGTCCGGGGTGTTCGGCGGCGGCCGAGCCGACGAGTCCCCACAGCGGTGCGAGGGCCGGATCCGGGATCTCGCCCGCGTGCACGGCGATCGCGGTTCGGGTGAGCAACACCAGTCGGCTGTCGGCGAGTCGGTCGTCGCGCAGGAACGCCTGTACGGTCGCCAGGACGGCGCGGGTGGTGGCCTCGGGTCCGTCGTCGCCGGCCGGGATCGGGACGACGACGGCGTCCGGGACGCGGGCGCCCGCGGCGACGGCGGCGCTCAGCGCCTCCTGATCGCGGTGGACCCGCACCTCGGCGCCGGCGGTGTGCGGAGCGGCGGACAGGCCCACGCGGTCGGGGACTTCGGTGAGCAGCGCCCAACGCGTCGGTGCGTCGTCCGCGGTCGCGGTCACCGGGGCCCACTCGACGCCGAACAGCAGGTCGGGCGGGAGCGCTGTCGCCGGGTCCGTCGCGGCGACCCGCCCGAAGGCCACCGGGCCGAGGTCGGCGAGGGGTTGCCCGGCGGCGTCCGCGAACGTCGCGGTGACCGTGCCGTCGGGGCCGGGACGGAGCCGGACGCGGGCGGCGTCGGCACCGACGGCGTGTACGGCGACCCGCCCGAGCGAGGTGGGCAGCAGGTCGTGGTCGCCGCCGTCGTCCGGGGTCGGTCGGGCGAGCCGCCAGGCCCGGAGCGCGGCGTCGAGCAGCGCGGGATGGATGCGGTGGCCCCGTACCTCGCCGGCGTCGGCGTCGAGCACCACATCGGCGAACACCTCGTCCCCGCGCCGCCACAACCCGCGGATCCCCGCCGCGTCGGACGCGCCCTCCCGGTCGGGCGGTACGAGCGCGTCGGCGTCGTGCGGCGGCCACTCGTGCTCCGCCGCGACCGGGGGCGGCCCCGGTTCGGCGAGCGCGGCGCCGGCGTATCGGACCCAGCCGCCGTTCCCGACGTCGGGGTGGCGGGCGTGCACGGTGAGCGTACGGGCGGCGACGGTCACCTGGATCCGGGTGGCCCCCGTCGGGGACACCACCAACGGTCGGTCCAGGGTCAACGCCGCCACCGTGCCGCCCACCTCGTCGGCGGCGCGCACCGCCAAGTCCGCCAACGCCCCGGCGCCGAGCGTGGGTACGCCGCGCGCATCGGGCCGCACGCACGGGTCGAGCGCGCCGACGGTGCCGGTCAGGACGACCTCGTCGCGCTCGGCCGATTCCAGCACGGCACCAAGGATCGTATGCTCGGCGGCGTCCAGGCCCAGTGCGGCCGGCTCGCCGGCCCGGCCGCCCGGCATCAGCCAGTAACGGGTGCCCTGGAACGGGTAGGTGGGCAACTCCACGTCCGCCGTGTCGACTTCGGCGAACAGCGGGCCGAGGTCGACCCGGGTGCCGCGCACCGCCGCCTCGGCCAACGAGGTACGAAACCGCAGCAGGGAGTCGTCGTCGCGGCGCAGCGTCGCGACGGCGACGGCATCCGCCTCGGTGCTCTCGATGCACTCCTCGACGGCCGCCGTGAGCACCGGGTGCGGCCCCATCTCGACGAACACACCGTGTCCGTGTCGCAGCAGTGCGCGCACGCCCTGCTCCAGCAACACGGGCCGGCGCAGATTGCGGTACCAGTAGTCGGCGTTCAGATGTGTGGTGTCGATCCAGTCGCCGGTGACGGTGGACCACATCGGCACTTCGCCGTCCCGGGGCACGATGTCCGCCAGTTCGGCGATCAGTTGCCCGCGCACGGCCTCGACCTGCGGCGAGTGCGAGGCGTAGTCGGCCGGGACGCGGCGCACCCGCACACCGTCGGCCTCGCAGGCCCGGACGAAGACGTCGAGTCGATCCGGCGGGCCGGAAACGACGGTGGAGCGGGGGCCGTTGTGCGCGGCGACGGACAGTTCGGTACCGGTGTCGGCGATCCGGGCCAGGACCTCGTCGGCGGACAGGGCAACCGAGGCCATCCCGCCGCGACCGGCCAACGCGGCCACGGCCCGGCTGCGCAGTGCGACGACCTTGGCGCCGTCGGCCAGGGACAGCGCGCCGGCGACACAGGCCGCGGCGATCTCTCCCTGGGAGTGGCCGAGTACGGCGGCCGGCCGCACACCGTGGTCCTGCCACAACCGGGCGAGGGAGACCATGACCGCCCACAGCGCCGGCTGCACGAGATCGACCCGGGCGAGCGCGGCCTCGTCGTCCAGCACCCGGCTCAGCGGCCGGTCCAGCCACGGCGCCAAGGCTTCCTCGCACGCGGCCAAGTGCGCGGCGAACGCCGGGCATTCGGCACGCAGCCGGGTCGCCATCCCGGTCCACTGGGAGCCCTGGCCGGGGAAGACGAAGACCACCTTGCCGCGGACGGTGGCCGCCCCCTCGACCAACAGCGGGGACACGGCGCCGGATTCGAGCGCCCGCAGCGGCTCGAAGGCCCGGTCGAGGTCGTCCACCAGGAGCACCGCCCGATGCTCGAAGGCGGCCCGGCGACCGGCCAGGGCGGCACCGATCGCGACGGGGTCCGGCCGGGGATCGCGCGCGCACCACTCGGCCAGTTGCCGCGCCCGCGCCCGCAGCGCCCGCGGGGTGGCCGCCGACAACAACCACGGCACCGGTCCGCCGCGCAGCGGACCGTCGGGACGCCGCTCCCGAGGTACGGCCGGCGGCGGGTCGTCCGCGGGGTCGGCCTGTTCGAGCACGACGTGCGCGTTGGTGCCGCTGACCCCGAACGAGGACACCGCGGCGCGGCGCGGCCGGTCGGTGTGCGGCCACGGGCGGGCCCGGTCGGCGAGCCGGACGTGCCCCGCCGACCAGTCGATGTGCGGAGAGGGCGCGTCGATGTGCAGGGTGCGCGGCACCTGCCCGTGGCGCAGCGCCAGCACGGCCTTGATCACCCCGGCGACTCCCGCCGCGCCCTGGGCGTGGCCGATGTTGGACTTGACCGACCCGAGCCACAAGGGCCGTCGCGGATCGCGTCCCTGCCCGTACGTGGCCAGCAGGGCCTGTGCCTCGATCGGGTCGCCGAGTGTGGTGCCGGTGCCGTGCGCCTCGACGAGGTCGACCTGATCGGGCGTCAGTCCGGCGTCGGCGAGGGCGGCTCGGATCACCCGCTGCTGGGACGGGCCGTTGGGTGCGGTCAGTCCGTTCGACGCGCCGTCCTGGTTGACCGCCGAACCGCGCAGCACGGCGAGCACCCGTCGGCCGTTGCGACGGGCGTCCGACAGCCGTTCGACCAGCAACAGGCCCGCGCCCTCGGCCCACGCGGTCCCGTCGGCCGCGGCGGCGAAGGGTTTGCAGCGGTTGTCCGGGGCGCGCAGGCCCTGGTCGCCGAAGCCGTGGAAGATGGCGGGGGAGGCCATCACGGTCACCCCGCCGGCCAGGGCCAGCGAACACTCGCCGGAGCGCAGCGCCCGAACCGCCAGGTGCAGTGCCACGAGCGAGGAGGAGCAGGCGGTGTCCACGGTGACCGCCGGGCCCTCCAAGCCGTAGACGTAGGAGAGCCGGCCCGAGAGCACGCTGCTGGACGCGCCGCTGAGCAGGTAGGTGGCCACCCCCTCGGGCACCTCGGCGACGCCGTGGCCGTAGTTGCTGACCGTGGCGCCGACGAAGACGCCGGTGGAGCTGTGCCGGAGCGAGGCGGGCACGATGCCGGCGTTCTCCAGGACCTCCCAGGAGGTCTCCAGGAGCAGCCGCTGCTGGGGGTCCATCGCGAGCGCCTCGCGGGGCGAGATGCCGAAGACGGAGGCGTCGAAGTGGCCGGCGCGGTCGAGGAATCCGCCCTGGAGCCGCGGGCCGATGCCGAGCCCGGCCGCGGCGAGGTCGAGCAACTGCCGTTCCCAGCCGCGATCGTCCGGCGGATCGCCGATGGTGTCGACGCCGTCGGCGAGCACCCGCCACAGGTCCGGGGCGGAGGCGACCGACCCGGGCAGGCGGCAGCCCATCCCGACGATCGCGATCGGCTCGCCGGTGGCGGCGGTCAGTTCGGCGTTGTGCGCGCGCAGCCGTTCGTTCTGCGTCAGAGCCGCCCGAAGCGCCTCGACGAGCCGATCGGAAGGGGCGTTGGCACGCGGGGGTGTGGCACTCACGCCGAACTCCGCTCGTCGCAGTGAACAGGCCGGCACCGGCACGGGCCCCGGCGGAGAACAGAACCATCCCCAACCTAGGCGCCGCGATCCGCGATCCCCGACCCCACCTTCCCACCACCCGACCCCTGCCCACCCGACCCGAACCCCTCACACCCTCCCCGACCCCACCCCTGCCGCCCGGCCGCGCACCGGCGTGGGAGAGGGGAGGTTGCCCCGGCTCGGCGGAGTCCGGCAATCGGTTCCGGGGCGTGGGAGCGGTGTTCGTCGTGCGGTTCGCCGTCGGCGCGCGAACGCGCCGGTCACGGGCGGGGGATGCCGGCCAGGCCCCTGATGAAGATGTCGAGGCCGAATTCGATCCTGGCCTCGCGGTCTCCGCCGATCATGTGCGGCATGAGCGCGACCAGGGTCGGGAAGCGTTCCGGTGGCAGTGCGGCGATGACCTCGCCCAGATACGCCTGCGCCATCGCCATCGGATTCTCGCCCTCCCCGGCCCGCGACAGGTACAGCGCCGCCTCGAAGACGTCGGCCGATATGTAGAGCTGAAGCACGTCCAGCACCCACGCGCTGGCCTGCTCCGGCACGCCGCCGCCGCGCATGACGGCCAACAGCCCCTCACTGATCCGCAGGGCGTTGGGCCCCGACGGGATCGCGGCCAGCGCCGCGCGGCCCAGGTCGTTGTGCGAGGCCAGGACGCGGCGGAAGTCCAGTACGACGTCCTTGAGTTGCTCCTGCCAGCGGGCGGGGTCCGGCGTCGGGATCCGCACCTCGCCGAGCACGTGGTCCAGGACCAGTTCGAGCAACTCCTCCTTGCCCGACACGTGGACGTACAGCGACGCCGGCCCCGTGTGCAATTCGTCCGCGACCCGGCGCATGCTCACCGCCTCCAGCCCGCCGGCGTCGAGCACGGTCAGCGCCGCCGCGACGATCGAGTCCCGGCTCAGCGGGGGTCGCACCGGCCCGGCACGCCGCCGGCGCCACGGGGGCGCGGGCAGGTCGGGTG
Source organism: Embleya hyalina (assembly GCF_003967355.1). Classification (GTDB taxonomy): domain Bacteria; phylum Actinomycetota; class Actinomycetes; order Streptomycetales; family Streptomycetaceae; genus Embleya; species Embleya hyalina. The sequence goes on from NZ_BIFH01000018.1 coordinate 266,282, forward strand.
CGTTCGCGCCGATGGATTCCGGCTGCCGGTCGCCGTCGGCGCGGGGCCCGGTCCGCGACGTTTTCGCCATGTGATGCCCGTCCTGCGTCGATCGAGGGTTGCGATCAGCGTAGTTGACCCGAACACTGGCAGATGAAGGAACGTCGTTCGTTGTAACGAACGTCATTCGTAAAGGAGTTGCCATGAACACGGACACCATCGGCACGGGAGCCACCCGATGACACACGACATCGACGTCGCGGTCCGCGAGGACGACCGCGACGCCGCGGCGAACCTGCTCGCCGAGCACTACGCCCTCGGCACGCTGGACAAGGAGACTCTGGAGGCCCGGCTGAGCGACGTGCTGGCCGCCGCCACGATCACTCAATTGTCCGCCGCGACGGCCGACTTGCCCGCGCTGCGGCAAACCCCCGCCCCGCCGTCCGGGACCACCCGACGGCGGGACGAACGCCCGGGCCGCTCCGACTCCCGACGCCTCGCCCGGTCGCCCCACCGCACCCCCGGCCGGCATCGTGGCGGCCGCGCGTACGCCCTCGCCGCGCTGCTGGTCGTCGTACTGTGCCTGGTCGTCGACGACCCCAAGGCCCGCATCCTCGTCGCGATCCTCGTGGCGACGGCCCTGACCCGAAAGTTGCACCACCGCCGGCACCACCACCGAAGGGCCTGACCGCCGACGGCGGTCGCGAGGTGGGCGGGGGGAGGGTCCGGGATCTCGAACCCTCGCCCCGGGTGGTCGTGGGACGGCGCTGTCAGCCGCCGCAGTCCCACGCGTAGTTGGCCGGGCCGCCGGTCGAGTCCCAACGGAAACGCTTGGTCTCGGTGGGGGCGAGGTATTGGCATTCGGGATCGGGCCAGCCCGAAACCTGGACGCTCAGATTCATCCGGCGTCCGCAGTCGTTGCGAACGTCCGCCCACCGCCACGTGGGAAACCCGACGTGCGTGTCCTGGGCGACGATGACGGCGCACTCCAGGGGTTCCGCGGCGGGAACGGCGGTGGTGCCGGCGGTCGCCGCCGGTGAACAGAACGCGAGGACGCCGGCGGCCGCGATCGTGAGGGCGGCGGCGGTCGCCGGGGCCGGATGTCTGCGGGAACGAGCGGAAGTACGCATGGTTTCCTCCGTATCGGGACTATGCCGCCCGGTTTGGGGGCACACGTCCACCCTTCCGCAATCGGGCAACCGAGTCGTCACGCAGCGGTACGAGCGGGTCGTACACCGAACTGTGTACGGCCTTCAGCCATTCGGCCTCGTCCGGATCCTCACGGCGCGGCGGGGCCGGGCTGATCGTGGGTGGAGCAGTGGATGCCGCCGCCACCCGAGGCGATGAAGTCGATCTGCACCGGCACGATCTCGCGGCCGGGGAAGTGGTCGCGCAGGATCTGTCGTGCGCGGTCGTCGGCCTTCGCGTCGCCGAACTTCGGCATGAAGACGGCGCCGTTGGCGACGTAGAAGTTGGCGTACGTGGACACGAAGTCCTTGCCGGTCCCGGTCATCAGATCCGGGTCCGGCTGCGGCAGTTCGACGATCTCGATGGCCTTGCCGCGGGCGTCGGTCGCCTTGGAGAGCACGGAGCGCGCCTGGTCGGCGGCCCGCGACCACGAGTCGGCCGGCATCCCCGGGAACGCCTTGTCGAGCAGTACGGCGCCGGACGCGGCGAAGCGCGCGAGCGAGTCGACGTGCGCGTCGGTGATGTCCTCGCCGCGCACGCCCGCGAACCAGATCACCGTCGTGACGCCCAGGACCCGCTTGAGTTCGTCCTCGATCTCCTGGCGCGACTTGCCCGGATTGCGGTTGGCGTTGACCACCGAACTCTCGGTCACCATCAGCGTCCCCCGGCCGTCGGTCTCGAACGAGCCGCCCTCGGCGACGAGCCAGGTGCGGTCGCGGGGCAACCCGTACCTGGTCAGGACCGCGCCGGCGACCTTGGCATCGTTGGCGTGTTGCTGCTTGTCGCCCCAACCGTTGAAGTTGAAGTCGACGCCGGACACCTTGCCGTCGCGCTCGACGAAGACCGACACCGTGTCCCGGGCCCACAGGTCGTCGACGCCGATGGGTACCACCTCGACGTCGTTTCCGCATGCCTGCCGCGCCGCGCCGACCTGGTCGGGCCGGGCCAGTACGACCACGGCCTCGTGGGCCGCGACGGCACGCGCGACGCGGGCGATGTCCTGGCGCACCCCCGGCAGTTCGCTGCCCCAGATGCCGGTGGACGCGGGCCAGGACATGAAGGTGCGGGTGTGGCCGTCCCACTCGGCGCCGAACCGGACCCCGGACGGCGAGCCGGACGCGGATCCCCGCGGGGTGGTGGGCGTCGGCCCGGACGAGGTGTCGCCGCCGCCGGAGTCGGAGCAGGCCGCCACGCCGAGGAGGACGGCGCCGGCTCCGGTGAGGTGGCGCAGGAGGGACCTGCGGGACAGCGAGTTGTCGGGCACGTGGACTCCGGGAATCGGGCTGCGGGCGCGGCCGGGCGGGCGGGCCCGGCGAAGCGCGGCACCGCAACGACGGTAGGGCAAAGTGGACGAATCGGTCGGCGACGCCACGACCGCCGACCCGGAGGAGGGGGCGGACGGGTGAAATCGCGACTGGGTGGACGACGGTGTCTCGACTGTCGCACTAACTGAAAGTTCAGTCAATTCCGGAGAAATCATCACGGTGCGTGATGGGTGTCGACTCGGCTATGCGCGGTCGCGGAACACCTTGCGGAACAGGACGCCCACACCGCCCTCGAAGGTGACTCCGGGGATCTCGAAGTCTCGAGTCTCCTCGTGGAATCCCATGCGAGCGTGCAGTTCGACGGAGACGCGGTTCCGCGCGTTGCAGAAGTATCGGGCCTCGGGCGCGCGGGCTTCGATCCAGTCCAGGCGGGATCGGGTCGGACTCGTCCCCGCCCCGAGTCGGCGGGCGTCGGGATCGACCACGACACCGGCGAGGTAGTAGCCGGTCGGCGCGGTCGCCACGTCCAGTCGGACCACGCGTCCGTACCCGATCACATCGTGATCGGCGCCGATCGCGACCAGGAAGCACCCGGTGGGCCGGCGCAACCACCCGCGAACGAGCCCCTCGAAGTCGACCGCGTCGGCGCCCTCTCCCGCGTACCGCCGCGCCAGGACCGCACAGCGTTCGACGTCGGCCACGGTCGCATGGCGTACCGATACCGGCGTGGCGCGTGGTTGTCGGGACTTGCCCCCGGCGGGCTCGAAGTCCGCGAACTCCGGCATGGCTCGGTCTCTTCTCCCGGTCCGGAACGTGGAATCACACGGCACCACGGATTCTGCCGGCGGCCCGAACGGTGCCGGTGATCGCGTCGTGGGGCAACCGAAGTCGGGGGGTCGTCAGTCGGTTGTGGCGGGGGTGGTGCGTCCGTTCGTGGTCACGGCGGACTTGCCGCCGATGGCCGACATGCACGCGGGGCACAGAAGGTCGGACAGGGCGTCGTCGACCGCCGCGGCGGTGTGGTCCGGCAGCCCGACGCCACACGCGGCGGTGCGGAAGTGCGCGACGGCGTGCCACCAGCGGGTGTCCTTGCTTTCCACTGCTCGCAGGATGTGCATGACAACCTCTCGGATGTCGGATCATCGGCCGTCGTCCATGCAACTACCGCCGCTCGCCGGCCGCACCCGCACCGTGGCGTCGAGCCCGGCCGCGGAGCCGGGCGCGCGGGACACGGCCCGGAACCGGCGGACATCCTCCGCTGTCGGCCGAACGGGTGCGGCGGGGCCGGAGCCGCGGGCCGCCCGCGTCGGGCCCGAGTGCGTCCGTGTCGCTCGGCATCGCGCCGGGCGGGCGGGGAAAGACGGCCGATTCCCGACGGTTTTCCCGGCGGCCCCCGCCGGTTTTCACCGCCGCCCGGCCGTCGGGAATTCGACCGCCGGGGCGGAACGATCCGCCCGGGAATTCCGATGTCGCGGGGCATGCGAAAAAGGGCGGGGTGCGGCCCGAACTCGATAAACGAGTCGGGCACACCCCGCCCGCACGTTTCGGTGACGCGGACGAGCCGGGCCGGACGGGCGTGGGGCGCGTCGTCGGGCGGTCTACCAGCGGTACCAGCGTCCCCGCCTGCCGCCGGCGCCCGCCGAGCGGAAGATGAAGCCGAGGGCCCAGACGACCAGGACGATCACCGCTATCCACCACAGAGCCTTCAATGCGAAACCTGCGCCGAAAAGGATCAGCGCGAGAAGCAGGACCACCAAAAGGGGAATCATTGTTTTACCTCCGCCCCACGTCTGCCCCGCGCACCGAAGCACATTCCCGAGAATTCCCCTGTTTCGCCCGCTCATTCCCGGAAAGACTCCGCCGAAGCCCGCATGCGCGCGGCGTCCGGGCGTGGGGCGGTCAGTCGGCCGGGTCGGTTTCGGGGGCGGTGCCTTCGGCGAGGACCAGGGCCAGGAGGCCGGGGAAACGTCGGTCGATGTCCTCGCGGCGCAGTTGCGCCTTGCGGCTGTTGCCGCGATCGACCTGCCGGATCAGGCCGGCCTCGCGCAGGATCCGGAAGTGGTGGGTGAGGGTGGATTTGCCGACGGGCAAACGGAAGGACGTGCAGGTGCGTTCGCCGGTGTCCGGGTCGTGCACGAGGACCTTGACGATCCGCAGCCGCATGGGGTCGTCGAGAGCGGCCAGCACCTGGGCGAGGGTGACGTTCTCGATCTCGGGGTGGAACAGCTCTCCCGGCATGGCCCTCGTTCCTCGTGCTGTTCGTCGTGCGGTGCCGCCGCCCATTGCTCATGGTAAGGGCTGGATCGTACCTCCCTATCGTCCCGTCGCGGCGAGGGTGTGCGAGGCGCTCGGCGTGCCGGCGTCGCGGGGGCCGAACAGGGCCGTGAGGGTGCCCTCCAGGCGGTGTGCGGCGAGCTCGTCGTGGGGCGCGGACCAGGCGATGTAGCCGTCGGGGCGGACGAGCCGGGCCCGTGGCGGGTGGGCGTGCGCGGGCTTGGCGTGGGCGATCGTGACACGGTCGGCCCAGGGGTGGATCCGTGCGGACAGGGTGGCGGTGTCGCCCGCGGTCTCGGAGATCAGTACCGCGTTGCCGTCGGCGAGCAGGTCGCTCAGGCGGGTGGGGCCGCCGCCCGGGGTGGTCAGTGGCCGGTCGGTGGCGAAGGTGCCCGCGTCGGGGGCGTCGCGGGAGACGCCGGCGGCGGTCGACGGCGGGTAGGCGACGTCCTGTGCGCTGATCATGTCGCCGATGTGGCGCCGGGCCTCGGGCAGGGCGAGGAGTTCACGGGTCAGCGCGCGCAGCGGGTCCGCGGTGGCGTCGGGCCGCATGAGCTGGGACTGGACGCGGGTGTTGTCGATGACCCGGCGGGCGGCGGGGCGGCGCTCGTCGGTGTAGGTGTCGAGCAGGGCGACATCGGCCCCGTCGCGGATGACGGACGCGAGTTTCCAGCCGAGGTTGAACGCGTCCTGCAGGCCGAGGTTCAGGCCCTGGCCGCCCATGGCCGAGTGGTGGTGCGCCGCGTCGCCGGCGAGCAGGACGCGGCCCAGGCGGTAGGTGTCGGCCAGGCGGGCGAAGTCGCCGGTGCGGCGGGCGATGCGGAGGTCGGTGAACGGCACCGGGCGGCCGACGATCCGGTCCAGGGTGCGCCGCAGTTCGTCGGCCGTCACCGGGCTGTGCCGGTCGGGGGCCGGGAGGGTCCAGTCGAAGGTGATGATCCGACTCGGGCCCGCGGGGTTGACGTTGGTCATGGTCCAGCCGCGCGGGGTGCGGTTCCACCCGATGGGGGCGTGTCGGGGCTCCAGCAGTCGGGCGAGTGCGACGATCGAGGAGAACGTCGCGGGGTGGTCGCCGGCGGCGATGCCGGCGGCGGTACGTACCGTGCCGCGCGCGCCGTCGGTGCCCACCGCCCAACGCGCGGACAGGGGACGGGAGATGCCGGTGGTGAGGTCGGCGACCTCCAGGTCGACCCGGTCCGGATGGCGGGTGAGGCCGCGGACCTCGTGGCGGCGGAAGACGCGTGCGCCGAGCCGCGTGGCGCGGTCCTCGAAGTAGCGCTCGACCCGCGCCTGCGGCAGGCCGGCGATCGGGGCGCCCTCGACGGCGGGCGCGGTGATGGTCAGGCCCGACATCCCAGCGAAGTGGAACGGCGTGGTCACCTCCGCGTCCGGTGCGGCGTCGAGCGGGCCGCCGGCGAGCACGCCGCGCCGGACGAGGGACTGCACGGTACGGGCGTGCAGGGTGCCCGCCTTCGGCTCCTCGCAGGGCTCGGCGGCCCGCTCGACGACCACCACCCGCACGTCGCGCAGGGCGAGTTCGGTGGCAAGCAGCATGCCCACGGGACCACCGCCGACCACGGCCACCTCGACCTCCCGGGGCAGGACGGGGCGGGGGGCCTCCGGCACGGATGACGTCATCACAACCTCCTTGGTACGGTGTGGATCGTACCTTTAGGTACGGCCGAGATCCTACCTTGATGGTATGGCTGTCATCGTACCTGGATGGTACGACTCTGATCGTACCTTGATACGCCGGGATCGCACTCGGAACCGCCGTCCGGGTCGGATTCCTCGCCGCGCCCGCCGCAATCCGTGCCCGGCGGGTGGGACTTCGTACGATCGTTGAGCAGTGGCCGGACCGGAGCGGATCGGGCGAACGACGTGGGCTTGGCGGGTGTGCGGCGGATGGTCTGGAGTGGGATCGAGTGCGGGTAGGGCGCGAGGCGGTGCCGAGGCCGGCCCGGGTGTCGTCGGAGCGCCGGTGGGTTGCCGTTCCGCCCGCGTTCGGGTCGGTGGTGATGGCCACGGGCATCGTGTCGATCGCGCTGTTCGCCGCCGGATTCCGCACGCTGTCGGTGCTGTTCATGTGGCTCGACGTCGGCGTGTGGGTGCTGCTCGCGGCGGCCTTCGGTGCCCGAGCGCTTCGTGATCCGCGTGGCTGGCGGACTGCCGCCGCCACACCGCCCGCGCTCACCGCCGTGGCGGCGACGACCGTTCTCGGTACCCGGCTCGTGCTCTTCGGGTGGACGGACACGGCGTGTGTGCTTCTGGCGCTGGCCGCGGTCGTCTGGCCGGTCCTGCTCGTCGATGTCGTCACCCACATGGGGCATCGCATGCCGGGCGCGGTCTTTCTCGTCTGTGTCGCCACCCAGGGCCTCGGCGTCCTGGCCGGCCAACTCGCCCTGGTGGGGGAGGGCGACTGGCTCGCGTGGGCGGCACTCGTGCTGTACGGGCTCGGGTTGGCGCTGTACGTCCTCGCCTGTACGCGCTTCGACTTCCGGCAGGTGCTCACCGGCGCGGGAGACCACTGGGTCGCGGGCGGTGCCCTGGCCATCTCCGCCGTGGCCGGATCGAAACTGGTCGCGTCACCCGTGTGGACCGGGCCCGCGCACGACGCGCTGCGTACGCTCACGCTGGTCGTCCTCGGCCTGGCCCTCGCCTGGTACGCGGTGCTCGCGGTGGGCGAACTCGTGCGCCCGCGCCCGCATTACGACACGCGCCGCTGGGCCACGGTCTTCCCCCTGGGCATGACCGCGGCGGCCTGCCTGCTCCTGTCCACCGCCGCGCACGTGTCGTGGCTGGACCCGCTGGGCCGTGTCCTGCTGTGGATCGCGGTGGCGGCGTGGACGCTGACCGGCATCGGACTCCTGCGCGACCTGGCCGGCCGCGACGACCTCGGGTAGCACCGAACGCCCGCTCGCGCGCGTCCGCCGCCGGCGGTCGCCCCGGGACGACCGCCGGCCCCGAGGAGGCCGCACCTCCACCTCCGGCCGAGCCGATCGGCTC
>NZ_BIFH01000018.1:274351-409141 GCF_003967355.1 Embleya hyalina
CCGGCCGAGCCGATCGGCTCGGCCGGGAACCGGCGCGCCGCACCGGCGGGTCGCGCCGCCACGTGTGTGGGTCCACGTCGACCGAGGGCGCGGTCGGTCGTGGGGCCGGGGTGGATCAGGCGAAGTCGGCGACGTGGTCGGCCGCCCAGCGGGCGTATGTGCGGGGGGTGGTGCCCGTGAGGCGGGTCAGGGCGGGGGTGATCTCGGGGCGTGTGTCGACGGTCTCCTCCATCAGGTCGAACAGGGCGTGGACGAAGTCGGCGTCCATGAACGCGGCCATCCCCTCGCGCACCGAGGCGGCGTCGGCCTCCTCGAGGACGAGCCGTCGGCCGAGCGCCTCCCCGAGCAGGCGCACCTGGTCGGTCTGGGTCAGCGCCTCGGGGCCGGTCAACAGGTAGGTGCGGCCCGCGTGTCCCTCGTCGGTGAGGACCCGGACGGCGGCGTCGGCGACATCGCGCTCGTGTACCGGCGCGGTGGTCGCGCCCGCGTAGGGGGCCTGCACCACGTCGCCGTGTGCCAACTGCATCGCGAATGCCAGCGAGTTGATCGCCGGGAAGAACAGCCGCAGGAACGTGTGCGCGATCCCGGTCGCGGCCACCGCCTGCTCGACCCGGGCGTGGTAGGCGGCGATCACGTTCGGCTGGACGGGCGCGCCGTCGACCACCGCGCCCGAGGACAGGAACACGATGCGGCGCACCCCGGCCCCGCGGGCGGCGTCGAGCAACGCGTCCGGGGCGGTTCCGTACGGCAGCGTCAGGAACAGCGCGGTCACCCCGTCGAACGCCTCGGTGAGCGTGGCGGGATCGGTGAAGTCGCCGCGGACCACCTCGGCCTCCGCCGGCAGCCCGGCCCGCTCGGGGTCGCGGCTCAGGGCGCGCACCGGGACCTTCGCCGCGGCCAGCGCCTCGACGGTCTGCCGGCCGAAGTGTCCGGTGGCTCCGGTGACCAGGATCATCGTCGTTCCCCTTTCGTGACGGGCGAGGACCTCGTTGGGGTCCTCGTCCCGCTCGACACCGAAGGTAGGACGCCATTAGGAACATTACGTTCCGCATGGTGCCGCCCGTCCCTCGCGGGCCTCCGGATCCCGGGGATGAAGCGCGCGCCCGCGGGGCACGCGACTTCGCGCCCGAGGACCTCGGCGGATGTCACACTCCCGAGGCGTCCGCGGTGCCCCGGGATCCCGGATCCTCCGGGTCGAGGTCGTCGGGTCGGTGGCGGGCTCTGATGTGGATGCGTTCGCCCTGGGGGCCGAGGATGCTCAGGAATTCGACGGAGTGTTCGTCGGCGTTGCCGAACCAGTGCGGGAGGTGGGTGTCGAATTCGGCGACCTCCCCGTCGGTGAGCACGAAGTCCCGGTCGCCGAGGACGATGCGCAGGCGGCCCCGCAACACGTAGAGCCAGTGGTAGCCCTCGTGGGAACGGGCGTCGGGTTCGCGGCCGTCGGTCAGGCCGGCGGGCAGGATCTGCTTGAACGCCTGCAGTCCGCCGGGTTTGCGGGTCAGCGGTACGACGGTCATGCCGTTGTGGGTGAGGGGCCGCGGATACACGCGGGGGTCGACGTCGTCCGGTGCGCCGATCAACGCGTCGACGGGCACCCGGTGGGCCCGGGCCAGGGGCAGCAGGAGTTCCAGGCCCGGTTTGCGGTGTCCGGACTCCAGGCGGGACAGCGTGCTGATCGGGATGCCGGTGGTCTCCGACAGGGCGGCCAGCGTGACGCCGCGACGCCGGCGCAGCGCGCGCAGCCGGGGTCCGACCGCGGCCAGGACCGCGTCGAAGTCTTCGCTCATGAGACCACTGTCTCCGCGCTTTGCGGTTTCCGCAAAGAACGTTGCTCGATTGCCGTCCCGGGCGCACCTTGGCTTCGTCAGCGAGGAGCAACGAGAGGACCGGGCGCCATGGACGCGAAACGCTGGGACGAGATGTATCGCGGCCGCGAGCGGGTGTTCAGCGGCAACCCCAACGGGGTGCTCGTCGCCGAGACCGTCGACCTGTCGCCGGGGCGGGCGCTCGACGTCGGGTGCGGCGAAGGAGCCGACGCGCTGTGGTTGGCGCGGCGGGGGTGGCGGGTCGAGGCGGTCGACGTCTCCGAGGTCGCCCTGCGACGTGCCGCAGGTGGCGACGGCGACGGTCGGGTGACCTGGGTGCGGGCCGATGTCACCGCCGTGCCACCTCGGGTGGGGGCGTTCGACCTCGTGTCCGTCCAGTACTTCCCGCTTCGTCGCGGACCGGGCCACGCGGCGCTGCGTGGCCTGCTGGATGCCGTCGCCCCCGGTGGCACGCTGCTCTTCGCCACCCACGCTCCGGTGGATCTCGTCGCGGACGGGAAGGGCTTCGACCCCGCCGACTACTACCAGCCGGACGATGTCGCCCGGCTGCTCGATCCGGGCTGGGACGTCCTGATCAACGAGACCCGTCCCCGCGACGCCGCGACGCCCGCCGGTACACACCACACCCGCGACTCCGTCCTGCGGGCGGTGCGCGTTTCGTGAGCGGCGGAGGGCGACGACGCCGAAGCGGGCCGCACCGGCGTCCGCCGCCGGAGGGCCCGGTGTCACCGTACGTGCCGGTGCCCTCGCGGCGCGGGCGGGGCCGTGGTGGGGGTCAGAGGACTTCCCGCAGGCGGGTGGTGAACCCGGCGGGGTCGTCGACGAAGCCGGTGTGGTCGCCCGGGAAGAGCACGGGTTCGCTGCCGAGCGCGGAGGCGAGGGCTCGGGAGGTGCGGTCGCAGAGTTGTCCGGTGGAGCCCTCGCCGATGCCGACGATGACGCGCGTGGCCACCGTACGCAGTGCGGCGAGGTCCGGTCGCCAGTGTGTGGTGGCGCGCAACTCGTGCGCGAACCAACGAAGTTCGTCGGCCTCCTCGCGCGGGGTGCGGTCCGCGCCGAACATCGTCTCGAGCACGCCGTCGGGCAACACGATGTCGGCCTGGGCCAGGAACTTGGCCCAGGCGCCGGTGACATCGCCGCGCAGGCGGGTGGCGATGATGTCGTCGGTGCCGGCGTGCAGGCGCTCGCGGTCGTCCAGGAGTTCGACCAGCGGGGGTTCGTGGGCGACGACGGTGTGTACGCGGTCGGGCCGGGTCCGGGCCAGGGCCAGGGCGGTGACGGCTCCGCCGCTGGAGCCCAGGACGGTCGCCGGTCCGAGGTCGAGCCGGTCGATGAGCCGGGCCAGGTCGGCGGCGCGCAGATCCGGGGTGGAGTCCTGGTCGGGATCGTCGACGGGGCTGCGGTTGATGCCCCTGGGGTCGGCGGTGAGCACGGTGTGATCGGCGGCGAGCAGGTCGGCCAGTGGCGCGAAGGCGTCCGCGTCCATCGGGGCGCCGACGAGCGCGATCAGGGGGCCGGTGCCGCGTACCTCGTAATACAGGCGGGCGTCGGGGACCTCGAGGGTGCCGGTGGTGACGGAAACGTTCGTGGTCATGAGTCCTCCTCGGGCGGCGAGGCGGTCGTTCCGCCTCCTCACCATGACGACGAACGGGAACGGGCCCGATCGACACGGGCGTCGAGAATTCTTCCGCAGCGGGGTCTTCGGGCGTGCCGGCCGGGGTGCGCGTGCCGGCAGTCCGGCGGGTCCGCGAATCGTTCGAACGACACCGGTCCGCCCTAGGGACGGCGGGCCAGCAGGTGGGTGTCGAGGAAGCCTCGTTCGGAGGCCGGGTCGTGGAGCAGGCGGGCGAACGGGACGAGGCCGGCCTCGGCCAGCAGCCCGGCGAAGCGGTCCGCCGGCCAGCTGTAGGCGGGTGCCACCTTGTGGTCGAAGCGGATCGGCTCCGGCCCGTCGGTCCCGAAGAACGAGACCAGGAGCAGACCGCCCGGTGCCAGGACCCGTACCTGCTCGGCGAGCAGCGCGGGTAGTTCGCCGGGCGGGGTGTGGATCATCGAGTAGTGGGCCAGTATGCCGCCGAGCGCGGCGTCCTCGACCGGCAGCGCCTCCATCCGCGCCTCGTCGAACCGCAGCGTCGGATGCGCTCGCCGGGCGTGCTCGACCATGCCCGGGGAGAGGTCGAGCCCGAAGGCGTCCAGTCCCAGCTCGTGCAGCATGGCCGTCAGATGTCCGGGCCCGCACCCGACGTCGGCCGCCCGAGGGTTGCCCGTCCCGCGCACCAACTCGGCGAAGGTGCCGATCATGTTCCGCGAGAACGGCTGTGTCTCCAACCGATCGGCGAACATCGACGCGTACAACTCGACGACGCCGTCGTAGGCCGTCCTGGTCTCGTCCTGGTGCCCCGTCACGGAAAGGCAAGCTAGCATCCCCGCACGCCGCTCCGGACGAAGGGACAACGAGGACACGGCGGTTGGGCGCGCACGGGCGGTTCCGCCGGCTCGGCGGGGGTGGAAGGTCGACTCGGAACTGCCGGGTACGGCCCGCTTCGCGGGCGCGACGCGGTTCGTGCGTCCGCGACCGGGCCCGCGACGGGCCGCTCCCGGCGCCGCGCGAGCCGTGCACCGCGCTTCGGTGGTTTTGCCCGGAGTGGAATCGCGATCGCGGGGAAGCAGTCGACCGCGACGCCGACGTCCGGGGCCGCGTGAGCATCCGCCCGGTGACTCGAGTCGCCCGGGGAGCGCGCCCCCCGCGTCCCCCGGGCGACTCGTTCGGGCGGGGCCACGAAACCGGAGGGTGAGGAGCCCGGCGGGGATCGCGCCGTCGAGTGGGGCCGGCTGCGGTTAGGATCCGGCGGGAAGGGCGGTGGGGCTTTCGTGGCGATGGTCTATGCGGACGGGGTGCTCCGGGTCGAGCGGGTGGGGCCGCCCTCGGTGGTGCGGTTGGCGGGGGAGGTCGACGCGGACAACTGTGTGCACGTGCGTTCCGTGTTGGACGCCCAGCGGGTCGGCTGCGCGGGGGATGTATGTGTGGACGCGGCGTTCCTGGAGTTCATCGACGTGGCGGGTGTACGGACCCTGGTGGAGACGGCGGGGCGCATGCCGTCGGGTCTGTCGGTGGTCGTGCGCTCGGCCCCGGTGGAGTTGTGCGACCTGGTGTCGCTCGCGGGTTGGGACGGGGCGCCCGGGCTGGTGCTCGAGAGGACGGTGCGGCGATGACCGTTTCCGGACCGGACACCTTCCGTGACACATTCCGACACGATGCCCTTCTCTATGCCGGTCTCGACGACTTCGTCGACCGCACGGCCGCGTTCGTCCGCGCGGGTCTCGAAGCGGACGAGGCCGTCGCCGTCGCGGTGATCGAGCCCCGCGCCGGTGCCCTGCGCAAGGAACTGGCCGCCGACGCCGAGCACATCACCTGGATCGACATGGAACGTGTGGGCCGCAACCCCGCGCGGATCATCCCTGCCTGGCGCCAATGGACCCACGACCAGGGCCCCCGGGCGTTCCGCGGGATCGGCGAACCCGTCTGGGCGGGCCGCTCCGAGGCCGAACTCGTCGAGTGCCGCCACCACGAATCCCTGCTCAACCTGGCGTTCGACGGCGTGCCGTGGCGACTCCTGTGTCCGTACGACGTCACCACCCTCGACCCCTCGGTCATCGACGCCGTCCGACACTCCCACCCCCGGGTCCTGGACGCCGGAGCCGAGTACCGGCACGCCCACCCGGGTTCGGACCACTACGCCGCCACACTGAGCGGGCCGCCGCTTCCGGACGTCCCCGAGCACGCCGAACACCTCGCCTTCGCGGCCGGGGAACTGGCCCGCGTACGCGCCTTCGTCCGCGGTCGACTGGGCGAGGCTCCTCGGGCGTACGTCGGGCACGTCCTGTTGGTCGTCACCGAGATCGCCGGCAACAGCATCGTCCACGGCGGCGGACACGGCGAGGTCGACCTGTGGGACGAGGGCACGACCCTGGTCTGCGAGATCCGCGACACGGGCAGGGTCGACGACCCGCTGGCCGGACGCCACATCCCGCACCCGGACGTCGAGGGCGGACGCGGCCTGTGGATCGCCAACCAACTCTGCGACCTGGTCCAGATCCGCTCCACCGACTCCGGTACGACCGTGCGGCTGCGCCTGAACCACGACCGGTAGCGGGCGCGCCCGGGCGGGGGGCGTGACCTCCGACACACTCGAATGGGTGTACCAGTCAACGATCCGGGTAGGGGGCCCGTGCCGCATTCGACAACCCCTGGGAGCCGAGATGACCTTGTCCACGGTGAGCGTGTCGACCTCCGCCGACTCCGCGAGTGCCGCGCCGGAGGGTGGGGCGGTCGACGGTCTCCCGAGGATCGAGGACCCGACGGCGGTGGGCGCGGTCGACGCGCGCGCGATGTCGAAGGTGTTGTTCGTGCGGCTGAGGGCGCTGGAGGAGGGCACGCACGAATACCAATACGTGCGCAACACCCTGGTCGAGCTGAACCTGCCGCTCGTGCGGTACGTCGCCGGTCGGTTCCGGTCGCGTTCCGAGACCACCGAGGAGATGGTCCAGACCGGGACGATCGGACTGATCAAGGCCATCGACCGGTTCGATCCCGCACGGGGGGTCGAGTTCCCCACCTTCGCGATCCCGACCATCTCCGGCGAGATCAAGCGCTTCTTCCGCGACACGTCGTGGTCGGTCCACGTGCCGCGCCGGCTCCAGGAACTGCGCCTGGAACTGGCCCGGGCCCGCGAGGCGTTCACGACCGAACACGACCGCGAGCCCGGCCCCGCCGAACTCGCGGAGCGGCTGGGCGTGAGCGTGGAGGAGGTCGACGAGGGCCTGATCGCCTCCGCCGCCTACTCGACCGTGTCCCTCGACGCCCCCGCTCCCGACGACGAGGGGTCCACGCCGGCCCTGGCCGCCCGGGCGGTGTTCGTCGAGCCCGGCTATGGGATGACGGAGAACCTGGTCGCCCTGAAGCCGCTGATCGCCGCGCTCGGCCCGCGCGATCGGGAGATCCTGTCCCTGCGCTTCGGCGAGGAGTTGACCCAGTCCGAGATCGGCGAGCGCCTCGGCATCTCCCAGATGCACGTCTCCCGGCTGATCAGCCGCACCGTCGCGACCCTGCGCGCCCAACTCCTGGCCGACTAGGTCGACCGACGCCCGCACCGTTGCCGACCGGCCGCGGTCCCGGCGTATTCCAGGGGTCGGTGGGTGGGTCAGAGGTGTGTGGCCGTGTGGATCAGGCCGGCGAGGGCGAGTGAGCGGCTGTGGGCCGGCCAGGCGATGTGGGTGACGACCGGGGGCGCGTCGACCAGCGGGACGGCGGTGTGCTCGGCCCACAACCAGGCGCGGGCGGATTCGGGGAAGACGGCGACGGTGCGGCCGAGGGCGATCAGCTGGGCCAGTTGCGTCTGGTCGCGGATCTCCGGGCCCGGGCCGGGCGCGTACGTGCCGTGCCGGGGCCAGCGGGCGAGCGGGAGGTCGGGGATGTCGCCGACGTCGGCCAGGGACAGGGACTTGCGCGCGGCGAGGGGGTGTCCGGCGGGCAGGATGGCGATCTGCCCCTCGGTCATCAGCTCCTCGCTGTCGAACCCGGCCAGGGAGTTGAACGGCGCGTGCATCAGCGCCACGTCGGCGCGGCCGTCGCGCAGCAGCTCCGCCTGCTCGCACAGCCCGCTCGGCAAGACCTCGATCTCGGCGGCGTCCGGCTCGGCCGCGTAGGCGTCGAGGAGCTTGTGCAGCAACTCGTGGGACGCGCCGGCCTTCACCGCCAGCACCAGCCGGTTGCGCCGGCCGCCCGGCCGGTCGGCGCCACCGGCACGCCGCGTGCGGCGCGCGGCGGCGGTGGTCGCGTCGAGGGCGGCGCGGCCCTCGTGCAGCAACATCTCGCCGGCTCCGGTCAGCGCGACGCCCCGGCGGTTGCGCTGCAACAGACGGACGCCGAGGCGCCGTTCGAGCTGCTGGATGGCCCGGGACAGCGGCGGCTGGGCCATCCCGAGGCGTTCGGCGGCGCGGCCGAAGTGCAGTTCCTCCGCGACCGCGACGAAATACCTCAGCTCGCGGGTCTCCAGGGTGTCCATGGTCCCAACGTACCTCGGTGATACCCACCGGGTATGACAGGGCACTGGATCGGTATTGGCCGCGCCACCGGCCCACGAGCGAGCATCGACGGCATGAGCGAAACCACCAAGACCCCCTCCCCGACACTGCCCGGCGGTACGTGGACCCTCGGCGATCTCACCGTCGGCCGCTTCGGCTACGGCGCCATGCAGCTCGCCGGCCCCGGCGTGATGGGCCCGCCCGCCGACCACGCGGGCGCGCTCGCCGTCCTGCGCGAGGCGGCCGCCCTCGGGATCACCCACATCGACACGGCCGGCGCCTACGGACCGCGGGTCACCAACCGGCTGATCCGTGCGGCGCTGCACCCCTATGCCGAATCCCTGCACATCGTGACCAAGGTCGGCGCGGTCCGCGACGAGCAGGGCGGCTGGCCCCCGGCCCGTCGGCCCGAGGAGCTGCGCCGCGCCGTCCACGAAAACCTCGAGGACCTCGGCCTCGACACGCTCGACGTGGTCCTCCTCCGGCTCGGCGACGCCCAGGGCCCGCGCCCCGGCTCGCTCGCCGAGCCCTTCGCGACCCTGATCGAACTCCGACGCCAGGGCCTGATCCGCCACCTCGGAGTAAGCAACGCGACGCCGGAACAGGTCGCCGAGGCGCGGGCGATGGCCCCGATCGTGGCCGTGCAGAACATGTACAACCTCGCCCACCGCCAGGACGACGCGCTGATCGACGAACTCGCCGACCAGGGCATCGCCTACGTGCCCTTCTTCCCCCTCGGCGGCTTCACCCCACTACAGTCCACGACGCTGTCCACCGTGGCCGACGCCCTGAACACGACCCCCACGTCGATCGCCCTCGCCTGGCTGCTGCGACGCTCACCGAACATCCTCCTCATCCCCGGCACCTCCTCGCTGCCCCACCTCCACGAGAACATCACGGGCGCGGCCCTCACCCTCTCCGCCGAAGACCTCACCGAACTGGACGGGATCGACCGCCGCCGGTGACGACGGCCCGATTCCTCGGCGGCGGGAGTGGGGAATCGGCCGGGTGGGGTGGCTATTGTCGGTGGCATGGGTGACTTGGTGGGGGCGCGGGTCGAGGTCGACGGGCGGGCCACGACGGTGGATCGGCTGCACGCCGTTGCCGTGGGGGGCTATGGGCACTTCACCGCGATGCAGGTGCGTGGTGGGCGGGTGCGTGGGCTGGCGGATCACCTTCGGCGGCTCGACGCGGCCAATCGGGAGTTGTTCGGCAGCGCCCTGGACGGGGATCTGGTTCGGCGGTACATCCGGCACGCGCTGGCCGACGACGTTCTCGACGCGTCGGTGCGGGTGCACGTGTTCGCCGCGGACGAGGACGGGGCGGTCGCGGTGCTGGTCACCGTGCGCCCGCCGGGGGACATGTCGGGCGCGCCGCAGGCGTTGCGGTCCGTTCCGTACCTGCGGTCCGTGGCGCACATCAAGCGGGTCGGGGACTTCGGGCAGGCCCACTATCGGCGACTGGTCGCCCGCGAGGGCTTCGACGAGGCGCTCCTGACCGGTCCGGACGGGGTCGTCGCGGAGGGCGCGATCACCAACATCGTCTTCCACGACGGCACTTCGCTGGTCTGGCCGAACGCGCCGGTCCTGGAGGGCATCACCATGCAGTTGCTCGAACGGGCGCTCTCCACAGGTCCGTTGCCCTCCCGGCGCGGCCCGGTCCATCTGTCCGAGGTGGGTTCGTTCCGGGCCGCGTTCGTGACGAACTCGCGCGGCATCGCGCCGGTCCGGCTGATCGACGACGTGCGGATCCCGGTCGACACCGCGCTGACGGCGACGCTGGCCGAACTGTACGGGTCGGTCGGGTGGGACCGGATCTGACCACCCGTCGGCGGTTGGACTACTCCCAGACCGTGGCTTCGAAGGTGACCGCGGAGCGGGTGGGCACACTGGTGATGCGCAGGTAGGCGGTGTGGCCTTCGTCGGTCTGGAAGCACAGGCGCGTGCCCTGGGACAGTTCGCCGCTCGTGTAGGTGCCGCGTTTGGCGATCGCCTGGGCGCAGTCGTCCCTGGTCGGTTCGGGGCCGTCGGGCGAGACGATGGCCACGACGTTGCCCGACTTGATCGGGCCGAGGGCCAGGTCCGGGAGGTTGAACCCGACCCACGCGTCGGCACCCTTCGATCCGGGTTGGCCGAACGGCGACGAGGTGTCCAGGTCGACGTTCTCGGCGCCCGGCTTGAGGGTGACCTTCATCGGTCCGGCGAGCTTCTTCGCGGGCGCGTTCGCCGCGGGCGCGGTCGCCGGGTCGGTCGCGGGTTTGCCCGCGGGCGACCCGTTCCCGCCGCTCGACGCGGGGGTGTTGATCGGGGCGCTGTTGTTCGTCGACCGCGACTTGTCGTCGTCGGAATCCGATTTCGTGGCCACTTGGACCGTCACGATGATCCCCACCACGGGGATCACGATCCCCACGACCCACCAGGCCCACTTCGGCTGATCGCTCACAATACCCCCGTATGTACGTCGTCCGAGCGCGGCGAGCCTACCATCGGCTTTCGGCCGAGGGGCCGGCCCGAACGCGCGGGGTGCGAAGCGGCCGGCGCGACACGCGGCCCACATCCTCATGCAACCAATGGTTGCGTATTTCCGGAGGCGTCGGCTAAGCTGACGTGCAACCAAACGTTGCAGAAGGTGGCGGACATGGAATTCGGAACGATCGAGCGGGAGATCCACATCGACGCCTCACCCGAGGTCGTCTTCGACGTGGTGAGCAGCCCCGAGCACCTGCGCGAGTGGTGGCCGGACGAGGCGGAGTTCCCGGCCGTGCCCGGGGGAGAGGGGCGGATCGGCTTCGGGAACTGCGCGGAGGGCGACGGCACCTGGATGCGGTTCACGGTCGTGGAGGCCGTGCCGCCGCGGCTGTTCTCCTTCCGGTGGACCCACCCGGAAGGGGAGCCGGCCGCCTCGGGCAACTCGAACCTGGTCGTCTTCGCCCTCGAACCCGCCGGCACGGGGACGCTCCTGCGGATGACCGAGAGCGGCTTCCGCGAGCGCGGCTGGGACGAGGCGAAGATCGCCGCCGAGTACGCCGAACACACCACCGGCTGGGACCACTACCTGCCCCGGCTGCCGACGTATGCCGCGAAAGTCGGAGCGGGCGCATGAGCGTGGTGGTGGACGACGACCTCTGGTCGGCGGTCGGCGACCCGATCCGGCGCCGCATGCTCGACCTGTTGCTGAACGATGGCGGCGGGACGGCGACCAGCCTGAGCGAGCACCTCCCGGTGACCCGCCAGGCGGTGGCCAAGCACCTCGTCGTCCTCGACCGGGTCGGCCTGGTACACGCCACCACCGCGGGCCGCGAGCGGCTGTTCCGCGTCGATCAGGCCCAACTCGCCCGCGCCGTTGCCCAACTCGCCGATGTCGGCGCCGGCTGGGACGCCCGCCTGCGGCGCATCAAGCGCATCGCCGAGACGATCCGGCGCGCCGGGGAATCGACCGACAAGACCGGAAAGCAGTAGAGAGGAACACCGACATGGCAGACATCCTTCACCGCATCGGCGTCGAGCACGCCTCGCCGGAGCAGGTGTACGAGGCGCTCACCACAGTGGCCGGCCTGTCCGGCTGGTGGACCGAGAAGACATCGGGGGAGACCGACCTCGGCGGCGTGATCGAATTCCGCTTCGGGCCGGGCGGATTCGACATGAAGGTCGTCGAACTCGACCCGGGACGGCTCGTGCGCTGGGAGGTCGTCGACGGGCCGGAGGAGTGGGTCGGCACCTTTGTGGAGTGGAACCTCCGCAAGGAAGGCGACTTCACCATCGTGCTGTTCAGGCACGAGGGCTGGCGTGAGCCGGTCGAGTTCATGCACCACTGCGGCACCAAGTGGGCCGTCTTCCTGATGAGCCTCAAGCAACTCCTGGAGACCGGGGAGGGTGCCCCCGAGCCGCGCGACGTGCGGATCGGCGACTGGCACTGACCGACCGGTCGGCGCCGGCCCCGCTCCGGACCCGGGCCGGCGCCGATCACGGCGCCGGCCCGGCGAATCAGCCGGCGACCGTCGCGACCGCCTTGTCCACCGGCACGTTCCCGCCGATCAGTTCCAGCGTCAGCCCGGCCGTTTCGGGGGTGTCGAGCAGGGCGGCGAGTACGGCCGCCACGTCGTCGCGGGTGACGGGCCCGCGCCCGGTGGACGCGGCCAGTGCCACCGTGCCGGTGCCCGGTTCGTCGGTCAGCCGTCCCGGCCGCAGGACCGTCCAGTCGAGTCCGGCCCGCGACCGTACATCGGCGTCCGCCGCGCCCTTGGCCCGCAGGTAGGCGGCGAAGACCGGGTCGGTGCCCTCCGGGGGTTCCCCGTCCGTGCCCATGGCGGACACGACGACGAAGCGCCGTACGCCGGCCGCCTCGGCCGCGTCCGCGAACAGCGCGCACGCCGCACGGTCGACCGTGTCCTTGCGGGCCGCCCCGCTGCCCGGCCCCGCTCCGGCGGCGAATACGGCCGCGTCCGCGCCCGCCAGGTGCCCGGCGACGTCGGCGACCGGCGCCGACTCCAGGTCGCACACGACGGGCTCGGCACCCGCCGCCGACACGTCGCCCGCCTGCTCCGGCCGGCGAATGATCCCCGCGACCTCGTCTCCACGCCCGTGCAGCAGCCGGGCGAGCCGCAGCGCGATTCGGCCGTGACCACCCGCGATGACAATACGCATGAGCACGACCATACGCCCCGGCGACGATCGGCACGCGGCACCACGCGCCGCCGCCCGCGCCCCGTGCGGATCGGCGGGGTCGTACCCCTTCGCCGTCACGCCGGCGGGGCCCGGACCGGTCGCCCCCGGCACCTGCGGACCCGAAGCAGGGCATAGGGTCGCGAATGCGAGCCGGCAGCGGCTCCACACTCGTCGTCCCACGTCATCGAGGAGCCGGCCGGCCATGAGCCCGAAACCGCCGACCCCGCCACCGGCCGACCGCGGCGAACTGCCCCCGGGGCAGCGGCGGGTGCGCGGTTGGCCGGTCTCCCACTACGGCCCGGTCCTGGTGTTCCGCCCCGACCGCTGGGACCTGCGGATCTTCGGCGCCACCGCCGACGGTCGCGAACGGGCCTGGAACTGGGCGGAGTTCATCGCCCACCCGGCGCTGCCGCGGATCACCGTGGTCGCGGATCTGCACTGCGCCCAAGGCGTCACCTCGACCGACCACGAGTGGTTCGGCATCCCCGCGGCGAGCCTGCTGGAGCTGGTCCCGCCCGCGGCGGCGGTCACCCACGTGATGGCGTGGGCGGAGTACGGTTACAGCGCCAACCTGCGCCTGGCCGACTTCGCCGCGCCCACCACGGTGTTGGCCACCCATCGCGGCGGCGAGGCCCTGACCGCCGAACACGGCTTCCCGTTGCGGCTGGTGGTGCCGCACCTGTACGGCTACAAGAGCGCGAAGTGGCTCCGAGCCGTCGAGTATCCGACCGAGGAGCGCCGCGGCTTCTGGGAGGAACGCGGTTACCACACCCTCGGGGACCCCTGGCGCGAGCAGCGGTACGCCCACCAGGAGGCCGGGTCGAACGAGGGCCCCGACCACGGCGGCTGACGCCCGCGAGCCCCGGTGCCCGGCGGCGCCGGCCCGTCGGGTTCAGTCCCTGCGCCACAGTTCGTCGTAGCGCTCCGCCGAGGGCGGCCGGCCGGGGAGCGGGAAGTCGGTGTTGTCCGGGCGGGCGCGCAGGCCGTCGAGGACCAGGGCGACCAGCCGCTCCCGGGCGTGGGCGTCCGCCGGCGTCGGTACGGGCGGGCGTCGGGAGAACTGCTCGATCACCAGGAAGACGTCGATGGTGGTGGCGTCGGCCCGCAGTACGCCCGCGGCGTGGGCGCGGGCCACGACCTCGTCGGCCAACCGGTCCGAGACGCGGCCCGCCTCGGCCATCTCCGGGGTGAAGCGGACCGTCCCGGCGATCGGCGCGAGCGAACCCGGGCCGAAATCGACACACTCGCGTACATAACCGGCCAGTCCCTCCCAGGGGTCCTCGGCGGCGAGCGCGGTCCGCGCGGCCTCCGAATACTGCTCGGCCGCCGACACCGTGAGTTTCTGGAGCAGTTCCTCCTTGGTGCCGTACCGCCGGTACAGCGTGGCGATGCCCACGCCCGCCCGCTCGGCGACGGCGGACACCGGGGCGTCGGCGCCCTGGCTCGTGAAGACCTCGCGCGCCGCGGCCAGCAGCCGCCGGTCGTTGCGCGCCGCCTCGGCCTGGCGGCCACGCTTGCGCGGCCGTTCGCTCGTGCTCATGGTCACCAGGATATCCATTGCGGAGTGGATCGCTCCGTTATAGTTTAACGGAGCATTCCACTCCGTTATTTTTCCCGGCGGCCGGTCCACGCCCCGTGCGTGGTCCGTCCCGCCGTTTCGGTCGCCGAGGAGGCGGAACCATGAAGGCCGCAATCGCCAGGGAGTTCGGCGGACCCGAGGTCCTGCACATCGCCGAGATCCCCACCCCGCACGCGGGGCCGGGCCGGGTGCGCGTCAGGGTGCGCGCGGCCGGCGTCATGCCCTTCGACACCGCCCTGCGCGCCGGGCGGTTCCCGCCCGCGATGACGCCCGGGTTCCCGGCCGAACCGATCGTGCCCGGCAACGAGTTCGCGGGCGTGGTCGACGAGGTCGGCGAGGGGGTCGCGGGGCTCCCACCCGGAACGGAGGTGCTCGGCTTCGCGACCACGGGGGCGTACGCCGAGTTCATCGTCGTCCCCGCCGACCAGGTCACCCGCAAGCCTCCCGGCATGCCCTGGGAGATCGCCGCGGGACTGTCCGGCAACGGGCAGGGCGCGCACCTGGCGCTGCGGCAACTCTCGGTCGGGCCGGGGGACATCGTGCTGATCAACGGGGCCGCGGGCGGTCTCGGCACCATCGCCGTGCAACTCGCGAAGGCGTGGGGAGCCGCGACCGTCATCGGCACGGCGAGCGAGCCGAACCACGACTATCTGCGCTCCCTGGGCGCGGTCCCGGTGACCTACGGCCCGGGCCTGGTCGAGCGGGTACGGGCGATCGCCCCGGACGGCGTCGACGCGGCACTCGACGCGGCGGGTCCCGAAGCGCTCCGCGACTCCGTCGAACTCACCGGGGACCGCGACCGGGTGCTCACCATGATCTCCGACGAGGCCGCCCGCGAACTCGGCCTGCGCGAGTGGAGCGGCGCGCGCAGCGGCGAACTGCTCGGCGAACTGGCCGACGCGTGGAGCGGGGGCGGGTTCGTCGTGCACCTGCGCGCGACGTACGCGCTGGCCGACGCGGCGCGGGCGCATCGCGCCGTCGAGACCGGCCACGGCCGCGGCAAGGTCGTACTCGCGGTGGACCTGCCGTGACGACGGTGCGCGACGCGGCGCCGGAGGGCGGGACGCGCGGTCGTGACCTCTTCGACGACCGGCGGTTCCGACTCCTCTTCCTGGCGCGCTCGATCTCCGTACTGGCCGCCGCCTTCGGCCCCGTGGCGCTGGCCTTCGGTGTCCTGGACCTGCCGGGCGCGAGTGCCACGACGCTGACGGTCGTGCTGACCGCGCAGACGGTGCCGCAGATCGCCCTGATGTTGTTCGGCGGGGTCGTCGCCGACCGGATCTCCCGCACCCGGCTGATGCTGACGGCGGAACTGGCCTCCGCCGCGGCGTTCTTCGGCCTCGCGACGATGTTCGTCACCGGACACGCGCCGGTGTGGGGCATCGCGCTCCTCGCCGCCGCCACCGGCATCGCACTCGCGCTCTACTACCCGGCGCTCACCGGCGTGGTGCCCGAGATCGTCCGGGACGAGCACCTTCAGACGGCGAACGGCGTGCTGCGCCTGGGCGTCAACAGCGCGCGCCTGCTGGGCATGGCGGCGGCGGGCGGCGCGGTGGCGCTGCTGGGGGCCGGGTGGGCGTTGGCGGTGAACGGTGTCGGGCTCGTGGTGTCCGCGGCACTGCTCGCCGCCCTGCGCCCGACCCCCGGGACGGGTCGGAGGCGGACCTCCATGATGAGCGATCTCCGGGAGGGCCGACGGGAGTTCGCGTCCCGCCGCTGGTTGTGGGTGATCGTCCTCCAGTTCTCCTTCGTGATCGCCGCGATGCAGGCCGCCTTCGGTGTCCTCGGTCCTGTGGTCGCGAAGGCCGATCTCGGCGGAGCCCCGGCCTGGTCGGCGATCCTGGTCGGACAGGGCCTCGGCACACTCGCGGGTGTCTTCCTGGCCATCCGTCTCCGTCCCCGCCGCCCCCTGCTGGTGGCCACGTCGATGGTCTTCGCGGTGGCCCTGCCGATCACCCTTCTGGGCATCGGCGCCCCGGTATACGTCGTCGCCCTCGGCGCGTTCGTCACCGGCGCGGCCTTCGACGTCTTCGGCGTGATGTGGGAGACCACGATGCAGCGGGAGATACCGCGCGAGGCGCTGTCGCGCGTGGCGGCGTACGACGGGCTCGGCTCGTTCATGTTCGGGCCGCTGGGCCTCGTCGCCGCCGCCCCCCTCGCGGACGCCGTCGGCGCGCATCACGCGCTGCTGCTGTGCGCGGCGCTGATCGTGCTGGTGACGGTGGGAGCACTGGCCGTCCCCGAGGTGCGAAACCTCCGCGCCCCGACACATGTGGTCGACAGCCGGGCCCTCACGTCGGGGTGACCAGGACCTTCAGGGCGCTGCGCTCGTCCATGGCCCGGTATCCGTCGGCGATCGATTCGAGCGTGATCGCGCTGTCGAACACCGGTGAGGGGTCGAGGGTGCCGTCGAGCACGCGCGGCAACAACTCGGGGATGTAGGACCGGACGGGCGCGATGCCGCCCCGCAGGGTGAGGTTGTTCATGAACAGCGCGCCGACGTCCAGTCCCTCGCCGCTGCCGTGCGGGGCGCCCACCCATCCGATCGCGCCGCCCGGGCGCGTGACGCCGACGGCGGTACGCATCGCCTCCGCGCTGCCGACGGCCTCGATCGCCGCGTGCACACCGTGCCCGCCCGTCGCCTCGCGCACCGCCGTCACGGCCGCCTCACCGCGTTCGGTGATCGTGTCGGCGGCGCCGAACTCGCGGGCGAGGCGCAGGCGGTCCGGGTGTCGGCCCAGCGCGATCACGTGCTCCGCGCCGAGCAGTCGGGCGGCCAGGACGGCGCACAGCCCGACCGCGCCGTCGCCGACCACGGCCACCGTCGCACCGGGTCGCGCGCCGGCGCTCACCGCCGCGTGGTGGCCGGTACCCATGACGTCGGTCAACGCCAGCAGGCCGCGCAGCAGTCGCTCGTCCGAGGCGGCCCCGGCGGGCACCTTGACCAGGGTCCCGTCGGCGAACGGCACCCGGACGCCCTCGCCCTGGCCGCCGTCGGACCCGACCGCGCCCCACATCCCGCCGTTCGTACAGGAGGTGGGCAGGCGCTCGGTACAGAACACGCAGGCCCCGTCGGACCAGGTGAACGGCGCGAGGACCAGATCGCCGGGGCGCACCGAGCGCACCCGGGAGCCGGTCGCCACGACGGTGCCGACGAATTCGTGCCCGATGCGCTGTCCGGGCACCCGGGCGGACTGCCCCCGGTAGGCCCACAGGTCGCTGCCGCACACGCATGCGCGCAGAACGTGGACCACGGCGTCGTCGGGCTGTTCCACGCGCGGGTCGGGTACGTCCTCGACCCGGATGTCATAGGGGCCGTGAATGGTGGTGGCGCGCATGTGTCGTGTCCTTGTCCCCGGCGTCGGTGGGCCGGTCGGCGGTGAGGGTGACGAGGTCGAAGTCGGCGACCGGTCGGGCGTTTTGGTTGACGATCTCGACATGCCAACGCACTTCGCCGTGCCGGGCACCGGGGCGGGGGGTGATCCGCCGGGCGGTCAGGGTGACGGTGAGTGCGTCGCCCGGGCGCACCGGGGCCAGGAAGCGCAGGTTCTCCAGGGCGCGGTTGGCCAGGACGGGTCCGGGTTCGGGTGGGACGAACATGCCGGCCGCGAGGGACAGCACCAGGTAGCCGTGCGCGACGATTCCGCGAAACAGCGGATGCCCGGCCGCGCCGGCCTCGTCGGTGTGCAGGTAGTAACGATCGCCGGTGAGTTCGGCGAAACGGTCGATGTCGTCCCGGGTGACCGTGCGCGGGCCGACCGTCACGGCGTCGCCGGCGCGCACCTCGCCGAGCCGGCGGCGCAGGGGGTGTGTGGGGCCGTACACGCGCGGGGCGCCCGGCTCCCATCGGTCGGTGACCGCCGCCAGGTGCCCGGGCGAGGCCAGGACGTGCGTTCCGCTCGGTCGGCGAAGGAACGCACCGAGGTCGTCCGGGTCGTACGGAGCGCTCGGCTCGGCGGACGGCGCGTGCGGGTCGACGATCTCGACGCGGCTGTGCGTCGGCGTCAGCGCGCGGACCAGGTCGCGGGCCGTCGCGGGATCCTCGGTGACCACCCACCCGTGCAGGTCGCGACCGCCGAGGGTGAGCACGTCGCGGATGTCGGCCGAGGAGCGGTACGGCAGCAGCGTGCCGACCGGCCCGAACGCCTCCACCTCGTGCACCTCGCGGCGTCCGGGGTCGTCGGCGACCAGCAGCACCGGCGGCAGGTAGGCGCCGAACCGCCCCTCGTCGGCCACCGCGGCGATCCGCCCCGGCGTGCCGCGAATCGTCCGGGTCGCCCCGCGCAGCCGGGCGACACCGACCAGGACACGCCGTCGATGCGAAGCGTCGATCAGCGGCCCCATGCCCGCCCCGGGCGTGTCCGGGTCACCCGGTCGCACCTCGTCCAGGGCGGCGGCCACCGCCTCGGCCACCACGTCCACCAGCGGCGCCGGCACGAAGGCCCGCCGCACCGCCGCCCTCGTCTGCCCCGTGTACGCCGTTATCGCGGCCACCAGCCGATCCACGAACACCGCGAAGGCCGCCGTGCCCGGTACCCCGTCGACGCCGAGGACCGCGCAGTCCAGGGCGTCGGTGGCGAAGTCCTCGCGCGGCGCGGCCCGGAGCGTCGCGAGCCGACCGCGCACCCGCCGGGCGGTGGCCGACGTCCCGGTGAAGCCGAGCAGGTCGTGCGCGGTGAGATGGTCGGCCAGGCGGGTCGGCCCGGATACGAACTGGAGCGCCCCGTCCGGGATTTCCCCACTCTCGACGATCCCTCGGACCAGGTGGGCCACCACCTGCGCGGTGCGGTGCGACGGCCGGACGACGACCGGCACGCCCGCGACGAACGTGTCGGCGAAGGCGCCGAGCAGGCCGGTCGCGGGCAGGCTGAAGCCGCCGATCCGCACCGCGACACCGGGCGGCGCGTCGAGCACCGACCGGCTCGCCGAACCCCGTGCCCCGGGGCCGTCGTCCACCAGGAGCCGCCCGTCCGCCGTGGCACCGCCGTCGGCCAGTCGTCGGGTGATCGCCGCGGCGCGCCGCCGCATCGCCTCCAGCCCGCCGTCGATGTCCCGTACGGCGTCGGCCGACGAGGTGCCCAGGTGGGCGAGGAGGCGTACGAACTCCTCCCGCCGGCCCGCGAGAAGGCGGGCCAGTCGGTGCAGCGACCGGGCCCGCTCGGCGAAGTCGGTGCCGCGCAGCGCGGGGATGCCCACCGTCCGGGCGTACGCGAAGGCCGGGGCGGCGTCGATCCCGGTCGTGGTGACCCGGAAGACCTCGTGTCCGTGCACCGCGTGTCGGCGCGCGATCCCGCGGTCGGCGGGCGGCTGCCGGCGGCCGCACAGGTAGTGCGGCACCGGGCCGCTCATGATCGGCCCCCTTCGCCGGGCGCGCACAGGGCGGGTCGCCGTGCCGCGGGATCCGCCGGTTCGGGCGCTCCGACGTCGTTCGGCGTGAATCCGGCCCGCGCCGCAGATCGGAACACGGAAGGTGACAGCGAGTAGGTCGCCTTGAAAGTGCGCTGGAAATGACTGAGGTCCCGATAACCGACCCGCAGGCAGATGTCGGCCACCGGCAGATCGCTTTCCAGCAGGAGTGAACGCGCGAGTTCCATCCGGAGTTCCGTGACGAAATCGATGAATCTGTGACCGGTTCGTTTCTTGAAGGTCCGCGAGAAGTGGTATTTGCTCATGTGCGCGGCCCGGGCGGCCAGTCCGAGGGTCAGTTCGTTGTCGGCGAATTTCTCCCGGATGAAGGACACGGCGGAGTCGACCTGTTCCGCCACCGGGTCGGCCGCGGGGAGTTCGGCGGCGGGTGTGTTCGGCGCGTCCGCACGCAACCGGCCGGTGAACCAGAGCAGTTCCTCGACGAAGCCGCTCAGCGTGCCGGGCGGCGGCTCGGCCCGTGCCGCACGCCGCCGCGGGACGGCGGCCGGAGGGCCGGGTACGGTCAGCGCGCTGGGGATGACCACCGCGTCCAACGCGGCCAGCACGACCCGGAGATGGTCCACCGCGTGGGTCCCGCGCGCGGCACCCACCGAGACCAGGCCCACCGGTTTGCGCCGCACCGGGCCGCCGGCCAGGTGGTCGAGGGCGAGTTTGATCTCGCCGGAAAAGGAGTTGTTGCGTACGGCGGTCAACAACACCAGCGCGTGGGCGCCGGCCGCCGAGGCGCGAAGTCGCTCGCGGGGTACGGCGTCACGGCCGGCCGGCCCGACCCGAAGCCACTCGGGTCGACGGCCGGCGACCGTGCCGATCATGGTGTCCAGGCCCGGAAGGAGCCGTGTTCCGTCGAAGGAATGCTCCGGAGTGTCACTGACGATGAGAACGGCAGGAGGAATCGTTAATGCGAACCGCTGAACCATGATCGAGCTCCCCGTGGATCGTGTCTCGAGAAGACTAGGGAGACGCGCGTCAAGGCCGTGTGAGCGTTGTCCGCGGCCCAGTCGGTTGTTCCTTACGCCGACGATACGAATCGGCCGGTCGGCGCGTCGGTCGAATGGGCGGGACGGGAAACGGCCGAAATCCCGATCGTTGCCGAAAATTCGGTGGACCGTCATGCCGGGAATCGTGGTGCGGCGGCCGGCAGGAAACCCACCGACTCGAAGTAGTCGAGATGGGCGTCGATCAGCCCGCCGTCGAGCGGCGGGCACCCGACGCCGGTCTCGTCCGCCTCGGCCGGATCGCCCCGCGGGTCGGCGACGGGCGGTCGAGCGGTTCCGTCGAGCAGCGCCCGGTACGACGTCAGCAGCAGGCTCGCCCGGGTGAGCGCGCCGTCGTGCCCGTGCCGCGCGTCCCACAGCCGCGCGCACCACTCGTCGGGCGGTACCACGGCGAGGGGGAAGCGCCGCGCCACGTGTTCGAGCAGCGTGCGCAGCGGCATCGCGGCGGAGTTGAGCAGATAACGCACGGGTGCGCCGGACGGGATGTCGGGGTGCCGACGCACGATGGCACGCGCCACATGGTCCACGGGTGTGAAGGACACCCGGGAGGCGGCGGCGTCGGGCACCGCCCCCAGGAGCACCACCGCGCGTACGAGATTCCAGATGGCGTCGTCGAGTTGGCACGCGCCCGTGACCGAGTGGCCGCCGATCCGCCCGGGGCGGTACACGGCGACCGGCACACCCCGCTCGCCGGCCTGGTGCACCAGCCGCTCCGCGACCCATTTGCTCGTGACGTAGCCGGTCGCTCCCGGCCCGGACGGCGGGGGTCGCCCGGCGGGATCGGCCGGGTCGCCGGACAGCGCGGCGGTGGAGACGAAGTGCACCGGCTTGACGTGGTCCGCACAGGCCAGCCGCAACACCTCGGCGGTACCGCGCACATTGGCGTCCCGCAACGGCGCGTAGCCCGCGACGTGCCCGACCCGCGCCCCGCAGTGCTGCACGACGTCGACACGTTCGGCGAGTCTGGACCACGATCGTGGGGCCAGACCCAGGCGCGGCCGGGTCAGGTCGCCCGCGACCGGGACGATCCGGGCGGCCGTGTCGGTGTCCCACAGCAGGTAGCGCCGCATCGTCTCCTGGAGGCGTCGGCGCGCGTGTTGCGGGCTGTCGGCGCGGACCAGGCACCACACGTCGTCGTCGGTGCGGTCCAGGAGTTCGCGCAGGAGGAAGGCGCCGAGGAAGCCGGTCCCGCCGGTGAGCAGGACCCGGCGGTCGGACGTGGGCCGTCGCGGGGCGGACGGGGCGGTCGGGACGATGTCCGGGTCCAGCAGCGCGTCCGCGCGCGGATCCGCGCCGCGTGCCGCCGGGCCGGTTCGGGTGGGGTCGGGGACGGCGTCGCGGATCACGCGAGGCCGCCCGCGCGTTCGCGGCGGTCGGCCGGATTCGGCGCCGTCGAGCCCGCGGCCGCTTCGCCGACGCCGACGAAGGGCATCGTGCGATCCCGGCGGCCGAGTCGGAGCAGGGTGTCCCCGGGGCCCGCGTCGATCAGTCCGGGCACGCCCAACTCGCGCACCGTGCGCAGCGCCTCGTGCCAGCGGACCGGCAACACCAGTCCCCGCGCCAGCCGTTCGCGCACCTCGTCCGGGTCGGTGTGCGCCCGTGCGTCGATCGCCGAGACGAACCGCGCGGTGCCCGGGCGAAAACGCACGGCCGCCAGCCGGGCGCGCCAATCCGGGACCGCGTCCATCATGAGCGGACTGTGGAAACCCCCGGCGATGGGCAACGGCTCCGCGCGCAGGCACAGTTCGGCGGCCAGCCGCACCGTCTCGCGCACGGCCGCCGGGTCGCCGGACAACACCACCTGGCGCGCGCTGTTCAGGCCGGCGATCTCCAGGAGGCCGCCGCGCTCGGCCAGTACGCGGCGGCGCAGCCACTCGATGTCGGCCGGCCCGGCGCCCACCACGGCGACCATGGCGCCCGGCCGGCGGAGGTTCTGCGCCCGGCACAGCGCGCCCCGTGCGAGCGCCAGGTCGAACGCGTCGCGGGTGTCCAGGAATCCGGCGCACGCGGCGGCGGTCAGTTCGCCGAGGCTGTGTCCGACCGTCACCGCCGGCCGGGCGGCCGGTCCGAAGGCGGCCTCGACGGCGGCGATGCCCGCGGCGCACATGGCCGGCTGGTTGACGGCCGTGTCGGCCAGGTCCAAGGCGCCCGGGTCGGCCGCGTCGAAGGTGTCGAGCAGCCGGGCCACGAGCGGGTGCCGGCGGTGCGTGCGCAGGGCCCCGGCGAGGACGGCGGCCTTGCCGCCCTGGCCGGGGAAGGCGATGCCGAAAGTGGTGGTCACGCGGATACCCGCCCCTCTTGGAGTACGTCCGTCGGATCCGGCGCGGGCCCGGCCGCCCGGTCCAGGAACAGCCGGGTCAGCGCCGGGTCGTCGGCGATCGCGGCCAGCCGTTCCCGCCCTCGATCGGGGCGCAGCCGGGCGAGCGCGAGGGCGTCGGCGTAGCGGTCGGCGAGCAACCGGTCCCGGTGCCGGGCGAAGCGCCGCAACGCCGCCCGCAGGAGCGGTTCGTCCCGCAGGTCGGCGCCCACGCAGGCGGCGAGCAGGGCGGCCTGCCGAAAGGCCGAGGTGATGCCGTCGGCGGTGATCGAGTCCTTGTGGTGGCCGGCGTCGCCGACCAGGGCCCAGCCCGGTCCGGACGCGCCGCGGAAGAAGTTGAGTTGGGTGCCGCAGCCGAAGAGCCGCTCCACCCGGGTACCGGCCCGGGCCCGTTCGGACAACTCGGGCGCGGCCGCGGCGAGGCCGGCGAGGTAGCCGGCCTCGGGGCGGGCCCGCAGGGACGCGTACGCGGCCTGCGGGCGGTAGACGCCGATCAGCGTGCGACCGTCGTTGGTCGGCACGCAGCCCACCCAGTGTCCGCGCACGGCGTACGCCTCGAACCGGTCCGCGGGCACCCCCTCCCAGTAGCCGTAGTAGACGCAACTGAGCACGGGGTTCTCCCGGGTCACCGGGGCCCGGACCGCGTCCGCCACGACGGACCGCATGCCGTCCGCGCCGACGACGAGCGCGGCGGCGTCGGTGCCGGTGTTCGCCCCGGCGCGCCAGCGCACGCCGACGGCCCGGTCGCCGTCGAAGAGCACGTCCGTCACCGCGCAGTGCTCGCGGAACTCCACGCCCGCGGCGATCGCGGCCTCGGCGAGCACGGTGTCGAGCAGATACCGGCGCGGTGCGTAGGCCGCGTCGATGCCCCGGATCGGGGTCGGCGCGCCCGCCAGGGTCACCTCTCCCAGGCGGTGCGTCGCGGCCGTGATCGGCGGGCAGCCGGTGGCCGTGACCCGATCGAGTACACCCCACGCGTCGAGCAGGGCCACGCCCGGCTGGTGGATGTACAGGGTGGACAGGGTGTCGCGCGGAAACCGGGCCCGTTCCAGCATCAGGACGCGGTATCCGGCGCGGGCGAACAGCATGGCCGTCGGCGCGCCCGCGCAGCGGGCACCGACGACGATCACGTCGTACATCGCGAACTCCTCGCTCCCGAACGCCACGTGTCGGGCCGCTCGGGGGTCGGGTGGGCGGTCACAGGAGCAACCCGCCGTCCACCCCGATCACTTGGCCGTTGATGTAGCGGGCCCGGTCCGAGGCCAGGAACGAGACCAGGTCGGCGACCTCCTCGGGGGTGCCCGGGCGACGCAGCGGGACGCGGTCGACGATGGATGCCCGGGCGGCGTCCGGCAGTTCGGCGGTCAGGTCGGTGCCGATCAGGCCGGGGGCGACCACGTTGGAGCGCACGCCGAAGCGGCCGAGTTCCCGGGCCAGCGAGGTGGTGAAGCCGACGATGCCCGCCTTGGACGCGGCGTAGTTGCTCTGTCCGGCGCTGCCGTGCGCGGCGGCGATCGAGGACAGCGTGAGGATGCAGCCGGCGCCGTGCCGCATCAGCGCGAGGGCGGCGGCGCGGCAGACGTGATAGGTGCCGTCCAGGTTGGTGCGGATCACCTCGTCCCAGTCGTCGTCGGACATCCGCGCCAGCGGCCCGTCGCGCACGATGCCGGCACACGTGACCAGGGTCGACAGCGGTCCCGGGAGCGCGTCGGCGACGGCGACGAGGGCGCGGGCCTCGTGCGGGTCGCGGACGTCGGCCCGGTGGGCCACGACGGTGGCGCCGGCCGCGCCGGCCTCGGCGACGACCTCCGCCGCGGCGTCCGGTCGGGATCGGTGGCAGAAGACGACGTCGAAGCCGTCCTCGGCCAACCGCTTCACCACGGCCCGGCCGATGCCGCGTGATCCGCCGGTCACCACCGCGACCGGTCGGGTGGTGCGCGCCATGTCAGGCCGTCCCGAGTCGGGCCGACAGGACCGCGTGTACGGCGTTCACCGAGGTGAGTTCGGCGAATTCGGCCTCGGCGAGCCGGACCCCGTAGCGCTTCTCCAACTGCACCACGAGTTCCATGGTGGTGAGCGAGTCGATGCCCAGGTCGACGGCGAACTCGGCGTCGTAGGGCAGTAGTTCGTCGGTGAGTTCGAGTTCTTCGACGAAGAAGTCGCGCAGTTCCTCGCGGGTGGGCGCGGGCTTGGTCATGGTCGGTGTCCCTTCGTGGTGGTCGATGTCGTGGGGGTGTGGACCGGGAGCGGGCGGCGCCCGGGGTCGCCGGCGGGGGTGACGAGGGTGACGGACAGGTGGCCGTGGGCGGAGGCGGCGACGACCGCGGTGCGTTCGCCACGGCCGTCGGGCGCGGCGAGTCGGCCGACGACGCGGCGCACCGGCGTGAGGCAACCGCCGCCGCTCGCCGCGGGTACGGCCGTGATCCCGCCGCCCCGGGCGTGTTCGGGCAACCCCGCGGCGACGGCCGCGCCGATCGCGGAGTCGTCGAGCACGGCGTCGATGTGGCGCGGCGGCGGGCCGTCGTGGACGAGTTCCCGCCACAGCGCCGCCAGTACGGTCCGCACGTGGTCGGGGCCGGGCACGAACGCGCTGTGCGTCGCGCAGTATCCGTGCACGGTCGCGCCGTCGACCGGTGCGTCCTCGGGTTCGCAGACCAGGATCGCGGCGCCGATGTCGGCCGGGGCGAAGGCGGTCGGGGTGCTCGATCGTTGTGCGGGCGAGGGCGGTTCCTCCACCGCGCCGGCCAGGACGACCGACGCGCGGCCCGCGGCGAGCGCGCGTGCGGCGCTCTGGAGGGCGTCCAGCCCCGCCACGGCCGGTGAGTTGGTGGTCAGGTCGAAGCCGCGCAATCGGTGCTCGGGTGCCAGGCGGGCGGCGAACATGCTCATCGCCATGTACGGGACATGGGCGGGGGACAGTTCCGCGGCGCCGAGGTCGATGATCGTGCGGTCGAACTCCTCGATCAGCGCCGCCCCGGCGTTGTTGGTTCCCACCATCGCCGCCCTGCGGTCCGCGGGCGTCCCGGTGAACGACGCACCGGTGTCGATCGCCGCCGCTCGGGCGGCGGCGAGCAGGTAGAGGCAACCGGCGGGCAACCGGCGATAGCCGCGTCCGGGAAGGGCGTCGGCGACCCGGAACCACCCCGGTGCGGGGACGGGTCGTGGCCCCAGCGCCCGATCGGGCCGGTCCACGCCGGGCGCGATCATCCCCAGGCCGGTGACGCGCATCCTCGCCGGGCCGCTCATGTCGTCCCTCCCGGTCCGGTGAGCGCGAAGGAGGAGTTGTTGCCGCCGAAGGCACACGTGTTCGCCAATACGGCGGGCCGTTCGAGCCGCAGTGGGCCCTCCAGGGGGAGCCACACCGCGCAGTCCGGGTCCTGCTCCAGCGGGGCGTTCGCGGGGATCCGCGCCCGGGACACCACCAGCGCGGCGGTCAGGCACGCGAAGATCCCGGCGGCGGCGGAGGTGTGCCCGATCATCGCCTTGAGCGCGAACAGCGGGAGGCGGTCGGTTCCGGGCCCGAACACCTGCCGCAGTGCGCGGCTTTCCACCGCGTCGTTGAGCGCGGTGCCGGTGGCGTGCGGCAGGACGCAGCCCACCTGGTCCGGGCGCAGACCCGCGTCGGCCAGGGCCTCGCGCATCGCGCGGACGAGTTGCGCCGCGTCCGGGTCGGGCGCGGTCGGGTGCCGGGCGTCGCAACTCCACGCCACCCCGGCGAGTTCGGCGTAGGCGCGGGCCCCGCGCCGCCGGGCGTGGGTCGTCGATTCCAGTACGACCATCGCGGCGCCGTCGCCGAACATGGTGCCCGCCCGATCCCGGGCGAAGGGACGGCAGCGCTGCGGGTCGGCCGCGCCGAGCCGGTCGAAGCCGCCCATGCCGACCCGGGTGACCCCGTCCGCGGCGCCGACCAGGACCACCGAGGCCTCACCCGAGCGGATCAGGTCCGAGGCGATGCCTAGCGCGTAGCCGCCCGCCGAACAGGCGTTGCCCACCCCGATATTGCCCCGCCGCGAGCCGATGGCCGTGCCCACCGCGGCGCCGGCGACCGCGAGCGGCGTCCACCTCGGCCGGCCGGCCCCGCCGGCGCCGCGCCGCTCCTCCTGCACGCTCGCGTTGCCCATCTCGGAGCCCATCACCACGGCCACGTCGGCACGGTCGGGCCCGGCGATCCCGGCGTCGTCGAGCGCTTCGAGCGCGGCGGCCACCGCCATCCGAGGCACCGCCCCGAGCGGGACGCCCGCATGCCGTCGCGGGTGCTCGGGGACGGCGGCGCCGGGTACCCGGTACATCCGGGTCGCCCGCATGTTCAGGTGCGGCAGGTCGACCTCGCGGGGCGCGGCGCCGCCGGCGAGCAGCGCGTTCCAGTACGGGCCGACGCCGGCGCCCAGGCAGGAGACGGCGCCGAGGCCGGTCAGCACGGGCCGGCGCCCGTCAGACCCGGATGTCATGCCGATCACCTCCCGGGTGACCCGATTCCGGGCGGGTGAGCAGGAGGGCCGCCACGCCGCCGGGATCGCCCTCGGTCCGCGCACCGGTGTGCTCGTCGCCCGCGACGGCCTGCACCGCGTCGTCCGCCGACCGGTCGAACCGGGCCGCCGCGGCCGCGCATTGCAGCACGCCCAGCGCGCCGGAGCACCGGCCGAGCCGGGCGGTCAGGTCGAGCCCCCCGGGTCCGGGGGCGACCCACAGTCCGAGCGGGCGGTCGTACGCCTTCGTCGCCTGCCGGACCGCGTCGTCGCGGCGGGCCGCCCGCCCGTAGCCGGTGATCACCGCGCGCGGTCGTACCCCCCGGGCGCGGGCGTGTTCGGGCTTCTCGACGATCAGGCAGGCCGCGCCGTCCAGCCACGATCGGGCGCCGTGTTCGCGGTGCAGTCGGGCCACCGGGGCGGTGTCGGGTTCCACGCCGACCACGACGGCGGCCTCGGCGCGGCCGGCGGCGAGCAGCGTCGCGGCCCAGAACACCGCGTCCAGGCCGCTCGTCGTGCCACTGCACAGGGTGATGTTGGGTCCGCGCAGGCTGTGTTCGAGGGCCACCCAGCCGGCGGTGACGTTGCTCGACATGTGCGGGACCCGGATCGGGCTCAGGCCGGTCACGGTCTCCGCGGCGATGGTGTCGGTGAAGTCGCAGACGGTGTCCAGGTTGCCGAAGTTGCTGCTGACGACGACGGCGGTGGCCGCCGGGTCGGGGAGCGCCGCGCCGGCCAGGGCTCGGCGGACCGCGTGCAGGGCCAGGCGGGAGGCGCGGTCCTTGTGCCGCATGCCCGGACCGGCGCGCCCGGCGTCCGGATCGTGCTCGGCGCCGGTCGCGGTCGGCTCCAGCAGGTCGTACTCGTCGCGCAGGCCGGAGACCGCGAGGCCGCAACCGGTGATCACGGGTGACGTCTCGGGGGGCGTGCCGTCGGGCGGCACGGCCCATCGCCCCGCCGGCGTGCCGGGCATCACGTCGCCTTCCCCACGACGGCGACGGCGTTGATCCCGCCGAGGCCGATCGCGTGGATCTGGGCGGTGGTGAAGTCGCCGAGGGCCGGCCCGCCCGCGACCAGGCGCAGGTCCCGGGCCTCGGGGATCGGCCGGCGCAGGTCGGTGATCGGCGGAAGTACTCCCGATTGCAGGGCGAGCACCGCGACGACCAGGCTCATCAGCCCGGAGCCGCCGCAGGTGTGTCCGAGGCCGGACTTGATCGAGGTGACCAGTGGACCGGGCCGCACCGGCCCGAACACCTCGCCCAGGACCCGGGACTCGACCACGTCGTTGTGGTGGGTACCGCTGCCGTGCACGACGACCAGGTCGACGTCCTCGGGTCGGATCGCGGCCCGCCGGTGGGCCTCGCGCACGGCCGAGGTCACGCTCGCCGGGTCGGGCACCGTCGGATGGGTGGCGTCGCAGTTCATCGCGACGCCGCGCACCCGGGCGTGCGCGGGTCGGTGGTGGGTACCGGCACGGCGTACGACGACGGCCACCGCGCCCTCGCCCATGACCATGCCCCGGCGGTCCCGATCGAACGGGCGCACCGACCGCGGCGCCGGGTGCTGCACGCGGTCGAGCCCACCGAAGGCGCTCTCGGTGAGCGAGTCGGTGCCGGCCACCACGACGGTCTCGGCCGCGCCGAGCGCGATCAGGTCGGTGGCCATGCCCAGGGCGTACAGGGAGGCGGCGCACGCGCTCGCCACGGTGTGGGTTCGGACGGTGCCGAACGCGTCGCGCATGATCCGGGCGAAGTGCAGGTCGGCGGGCCGGAGTTCGCTGCCGTCGCGCCACCACAGCTCGGCCGAGCGCGACTCGCGCAGGGTGGTGCCGACAAGCACCGGGATGTCCGCGATCCCGCCGAATCGCGAGCCGCCCGGATCCCCGTCCGTATCCGCCGCATCGGCCGGTCCCGCATCGGCCGGTCCCGCATCGGCCAGTCCCGCGTCCGCGAGCGCCGCGGCCACCGCCGCGCGCAGCCAGCGGCTCGCCCGGCCGGGCTCGTCGCGGCCCGGCACGGCCCGATCGTCGATCTCGTACGCGTTCTGCACCCGGAACGCGGCGCGGTCGAAGGCGCGCAGCGGAGCGACCCCGCTCTCGCCGCGGCACAGTGCCTCGTGGATCGCCCGAGGTTCGTCCGCCAGGCAGGACACCGCGCCCATGCCGACGATGTCCCAGGTCATCGTGCCTCCTCGGGGGTGCGCAGTCGATGGCGGGCGAGTTTGCCGGTGGAGGTGGTCGGGAGCGTGTCGATCGGTTCGATCCGCGAGGGGCGCCGGTGCGGCGGCAAGCCGTCGCGGATGGCGCGCAGGGCACTTCGGCGCACCTCCTCCGGCGCGGCGCCGGGTAGCGAAACGACGTAGGCGACGGCCTGTTGCAGACCGGCCGGGTCGCGGTCGGCGACGACGGCGCAGTCGGCGATGCCGTCGGTCGCCTTCAGCAGCGCCTCGATCTCCGCCGGCGCGACCTTGTGGCCGCCGATGTTGAGCAGGTCGTCCGTACGGCATACGTGCCGGAAGTCCCCGTCGGGCGTGCGGTACACGACGTCCCCCGGGTAGACACCGCCGTCGGCGAACGTGCCCGCCTGGGCCTCGGGTCGATCGATGTAGCCGAGCGCGGCGGACGCGGACACGATGTGCAGCCGGCCGTGCGTCCCGGTCGGCACCGGTCGCCCGTGGTCGTCCCGGACGGTCGCCGTCACGCCCGACACCGGGACACCGGTGGAGTCGCGCGGCGGGGCGCCGGCCGCGGTGGCCAGCACGATGTGCAGGACCTCGGTCGCGCCGAAGCCGTTGACCAGCGGGAACCCGAAGCCCTCGGTCGCCCGGCGGGCGAGATCGGCGGGCAGGTGCTCGCCGGCGGCGACCGCGAGGCGGACGCGGGAGGTGTCCGGCGCGGCTCCTCGCGTGGCGACCGCGCTCAGCAGGGATTCGTACACCCTCGGCACGGCGCACAACACGGTCGGCCGGTACCGGTGGATCGCGGTGATCACGGTGAACGCGTCGACCGGACCGGCGAGCAGCGCCGAGCAGGCGCCCGCCGCGAGGGGGAACAGCAGCGAATTGCCGAAGCCGTAGCCGAAGGAGAGCTTCGCGGTGGACAGTACGGTGTCCGCCTCGGTCAGTGCGAGCACGCCGCCGAATCCGGTCAGCACGGCGCGAATCCCGCTCATGGAGTGCCGGACGCCACGCGGGCGGCCGGTGCTGCCCGAGGTGTACTGCACCAGTACCTCGGATCCCTCCGCGAATGCCGCCGGAGCACCGGGCTCGACGAACTCGGCGGCACTGTCGCGCAGTTCATGGCGGAGGGCGACGGGACCCAGGGCCGCCGACAGTGCGTCGCGGCGTTCGCGCGAAAGGTCGAGGTCCGCGTATTCGGCGGCGCAGTCCCGGGCGATGAACGCGAGTTCGGCGTCACGGAGCATCGGGCCGAGCACGACCGGCACACATCCGTGCCACCACAGGCCCAGGACGGCCACGACCGCGTCCGCCGTGTCGTCGGAGACCACCAGCGCTCGGGCACCCGGGCGGATCCCGCCGGCGGCCAGCGTGCCGGCGTATTCGCTCGCCGCCTCGGCCAGTTCGGTGTAGGTCATGGTGCCGGCGCGGTCGACGAGGCTTGTGCGGTCGCCTCGGCCGGCGGCGATGTGCCGTAGCAGGAGCAGGTCGACGGGGTTCATCGGGAGGCTCCCCGGTCGGTGTGCGGGCCGGTGCGCGGGTCGGCGCCGGTGGCGATGCCATGGCCGACGCCGTGTCGTCGCAGTGCGGCGAGCACGTCGGTCAGACAGTCCAGTTCGGCCGCCTCCTCGACGGCGAACCGCACCCCGAAGGC
This sequence comes from Embleya hyalina, assembly GCF_003967355.1. GTDB lineage: Bacteria > Actinomycetota > Actinomycetes > Streptomycetales > Streptomycetaceae > Embleya > Embleya hyalina. The sequence continues at coordinate 305,539 of NZ_BIFH01000018.1, forward strand.
GCGTTCGACGCGCGCGACGAATTCGGTCTTCCGGAGCGAGTCCATCTCCAACCGCGCGTGGAAGGCCGCGTCGGGCGCGATGAGTTCGGGCTCCGCCTCCAGGACGGTGGCGGCGATCGCGCGTACGGTCGCCTCGGGGGTGCTCGGGTGGGTCATGGGATCCTCCTGCGGGGGGCCGCTCGACGGCCGGACGACGGCCTGCGGCGCCTGTGGTGCGTGGGTCGACCGGTTCGGCAAGTCGCGGTATTTCTCCCGTAGTTGCCGTTTCAGCACCTTCCCCGTCACGCCGACGGGCAGGTCCGCGTCGTCGGTCGCGATGTCCAGGAAGGCCAGGTCGGGTTGGCCGGCCGCGGCAAGCGCGGTGTTGGCCCGGGCGAGCAGTGCGGCCGGGTCCGCGCCGTCCTCGCGCAGCCGGACCACCGCCACCGGCACGCTCGCGTCGTGATCGCCTCCCGCCACCACGGCGCAGTCGGCCGCCTCGGGCAGGGCGAGCAGGATCACCTCCTCCATCAGGACCGAGTGGCCCGGCGATTCGCGGGTGTGGATGGTGTCGACGACACGATCGACGTGGAAGTAGTGGTTCTCCGCGGTGCGGCGCACCAGGTCCCCGGAGAGGAACCAGCCGCCGAGGAAGCTGCGATGGTAGGTGTCCGAGTCGTTCCAATAGCCGGTGGTCACCGACTCGCCGCGGACACCGAGCAGGCCCACCTCGCCCACGTCCGCGTGGCTGCCGTCCGCCCGCAGGACGGCCACCTTCATCGCGGAGCCGGGCCTGCCGAGGTGGCGCGGGGACGACGGCGTGTCGCGTGTCGTGGAGCGGCGCAGTGCCGCCCAGCCCAGTTCGGACGAGCCGAGGATGTCGTTGAAGACCGAGCCCGGTACGGCGTTGCCCCCGATCGTGCGCCCGCCCATCCGGACCAGGCGACGCACGTGCGCCTCGTGCGCGGAGTCGCCCACGTTCACCCAGTCCGTCACGGACGCGAAGTTCGCCGGGTCCGGCTCCGAGACCGCGAGTTCGGCCAGCGTGTGGTTGAAGGCGAAGATCGTCGTCGGCCGGTGCGCGGCGGCGGCGCGGGCCAGTCCGGCCGCGCCGCGATCGGCGGAGGCGACCATCGGCAGACCGGCCGCCAGCGCGAAGAAGGTGATCGCGATCGCGGCCCCGTGGCTGAGCGGGGCCGCGCACAGCAGCAGCGAATCGTCGGGTTCGGGCTGGTTGGCGAGTCGGAACCGGGTGCCCGCGACGCTCTGCCGGTGGGTCCAGGTGACCAGCTTGGGCCGGCCGGTGGTACCCGACGAATGGCACAGGAACACCGGGTCGTTGTCGCCGTGCCGGAACCTCGCTCCGTCCGGCAGGGTGGAGTTGCCGGGGCCGGGTACGTCGGCGCGGGTGAACGTCCAGCGCAGGCCGCTCAGTTCCCGATGGCGGCCGGCGAGGAGGTCCAGGTGCGCGGGGTCGGTGTACAGGCCGACCGGGTCGGCGCGATCCAGCAGACCGAGCGCGAGCTCGGGCGGCATCCGGCCGTTGACGACGACCGCGATGGCGCCGATCCGGGCCAGGGCGGCCAGGTGTACGTGGTCCTCGAAGGAGTCGTCGAGGTAGACGGCGACCCGGTCGCGCGGTCGTACGCCTCGATCGAGGTAGTGGCACGCCCACGCCTCGGCGAGGGCGTCGAGTGCGGCGATGCCGAACTCCCGTTGGGGTGTTCCGTCGCCGACCACGAGCGGCGGATCCGATACGAGCAGGGGCGCGTCGGGGGCCCGGCTGTGCTCCAGCGCGATGCGCCAGAGGTTGCCACCCCCGAGGCGGGGGTCCCGGGCCAGGGCGATACGGGCCGGTCGTGGGAGCAGGGTGTGTCGGGCGGACAACAAGAGGATCCCCGATTCGCGGTGGGAGGACGGGAAGTACGCACGCACGCCGACCGGACGGGCGGGGCGGCGGTGCGGGAACGGGTCCAGTGCACCCGCGGTGTGCGGCCGGGGGCAACGGGTTGCGCCTGTGGGACGGGGGGTTGAGCAACATCCACCGCATGTGGGGGAGCGGCCTTCCGGTTGCGCAATCCAGCCGATGGCCACGGCGGTTCACCGGCGCGTGTGATGGACGCGCCGATGGTGCGCGGCCCGGTGGTCGGGCCGATGAGTGGCATGGAAACCGGCCCGGTCGGCGGACCGCGCGGCGCGCCCGCCCGGTCGGCACACCGCGGCACGTACCTGCCCGGTCGGCACAAACCGCGACACGAAGGGGCTTCGCCATGGGGATGCCGGAAATGTTCGCCGTCGGGACCGCCGACACCGCCCGGGAGTCGTCCTGGCTCGTGCCGAGCGGCATCCGGGTGCGCCGATCGTCGATGTACGCGGGACCCGCGCGCCCCGCGCTCGCGGCGCTGGAGGAACGGCTCGATCGGCGTCGCGGCCTGCTCGCCCACATCGGGGACGGAACGGTCGTGGGCTACGCCGACCCGCCGATCGAGGTGACCGCCCGCGGTTCCCGGCTGGCCGTACGGGCGCTGAACGCCCGCGGCCGGGTGCTGCTCCCCGCGCTGTCCCGGGCGACGGCCGGCCTCCTGCACGATCGGGAGGTCCGCGCGGACGGGGTGTACGGGATCGTGCCGAGTCCGGACGAGGCGACCGCCGAGGAGGACCGCACCCGCCGGGCCGGCGTCTTCACCGTGCTCCGGGCCCTGGTGGACACGATGCGCTCGCCCGCCGACCCGTGCCTGGGCCTGTACGGCGCCTTCGGCTACGACCTGATCCTGGGCATCGAGGGCATCACCGTCGCACACCAGCGCGATCCCGCCGACCGCGTGCTCGTCCTGCACCTCCCGGACGAGGTACTCGTGGTGGACGCGCGCAACGGCTCGGCGATCCGGCACCGGTACGAGTTCCAGGACGGTCGCGCGCACACCGACGGACTGCCCCGGACCACCCCCGACGCCGCCTTCCGACCCGGCGGCCCGGTCGCCGAGGACGACCACGCTCCCGGCGAGTACGCCCGGGTCGTCGAGCGGGCCCGGGCGGCCTTTCACGCCGGGGACCTGTTCGAGGTCGTACCCGGCCGGGAGTTCCGCCGCCCCGCGACCGCGCCGCCGTCCGCGGTGTACCGGCGGCTGTACGCCCGCAATCCGGCCCCGTACGCGCTGTTGATGAATCTCGGCGAGCGCGAGCACCTGATCGGGGCGTCACCCGAGCGGTTCGTCGCGGTCCACGAGGGAGGCGACACCGCGCACGGCCGGCACCTCGTCGTGGAGTCCGCCCCGATCAGCGGCACGATCGCGCGCGGCCGCGACGCGCTGGAGGACGCGGTCCGGGTCCGCCGGCTCCTGGAATCCGAGAAGGAGGAGTCCGAACTCACCATGTGCACCGACGTGGACCGCAACGACAAGGCGAAGGTGTGCGTACCCGGGAGCATCAGGGTCACCGCGCGGCGCCGCGTCGAGTTCCACGCCACGCTGATCCACACCGTCGACCGGGTCGAGGGCCGGTTGAGACCCGAACTCGACGCCCTGGACGCGTTCCTGGCCCACCTGTGGGCGGTCACCGTCACCGGCGCGCCGAAGCGGGCCGCGGTGCAATACCTCGAACGCGCGGAGAGGTCGCCTCGGCGCTGGTACGGCGGAGCCGTCGGCCGGATCCGCTTCGACGGCGGGCTGGACACCGCGCTCACCCTGCGCACGATCCAGATCCGTCGCGGAACCGCCGTCGTCCGCACCGGAGCGACGCTGCTGTGCGCGTCCGACCCCCGGGCGGAGGAGGCCGAGACCGAACTCAAGGCCCGAGCGCTGCTGGCCGTCCTGGACGAGGAGCGGCCCGAGGTTCCGGACGGGGAGCGGACACTCGAGGCTCGGCTTCCCGCCGCGGTACCGGTCCCGCCGGCTCCCCGGCCCAGGGTCCTGATGGTCGACCACCAGGACTCGTTCGTGCACTGCCTGGCCGACTACTTCCGCCAGTGCGGCGCCGACGTGGCCACGTTCAGGCCGCCGCACCACCTCGCCGTCCTGGAGCGCACCCGGCCGGACCTGCTGGTGTTGTCGCCCGGTCCGGGGCGTCCGGGCGACTTCGGCATCGGCGAGACCCTGGCCGCGGCCGAGGCGTTCGACACCCCGGTCTTCGGGGTGTGTCTCGGACTGCAGGGCCTCGTCGAATACCTGGGCGGCACGCTCGACGTCCTGGACCGCCCCGCCCACGGGCGATCCTCGCGCGTGCGGGTCACCGATCCCGGCAGCAGGCTGCTCGCCGGCCTCCCGGACACGTTCGAAGTCGGCCGCTACCACTCCCTGTACGCGGCGGCGAGGAACCCGCCGCCGCGACTGCGGGTCTGCGCCACCACGGACGACGGCATCGCGATGGTCGTCGAGCACACCGAACGCCCGCTCGCCGCCGTGCAGTTCCACCCCGAATCGATCATGACGGCCCAGGCCGCCGTCGGCCGCACCGTCATCGCCAACGCCCTGACCCACCTGGCCCGCCGGCCGAACCGCGCCACCGCCCCGACCGCGCCCACACCCATCCGCATCCGCCCGACCGGCTGAACCACGACCCGACCACCGAGACTCGATCCGCATCACGATCGGCGGAAGAATCACCGATTGCCGGTTCCGTAGCGTGAAGACCTGTTACAGAATGCAAGGCGTCGCCCGTTCGCCGGCCCGGCGACGTGGGGAAGACGAGGTGGCCGGAACCGGACACCGGAAGGAACGAAGCCCCCGATGACACCGCTGATCCTCGGTCGCCGCGCCGCACCCCCGGCCCGCGCGGCGGATCCGCTGCCCGAGCACCACTACGACGACGCCGTCTGCGCGAACGTCGTGCCCGACGGCCGACTCCTGATCCACGTCGTCGACGCGCGCACGATCGCCGCGTACAGCGAGACGCGGGAACCCCTCGGGCGGAAGAAGGACGACTGACCCGTCCCGGGCCGCCGACCCCGAGAACGAAAGTGTCACCGCGGACCCGCTACCGCGCCGCGCGGGACCGGGGGACCCGGCGGGGCCGGCCCCGCCGGAGAGTGGAGGCCGTGCGCCGAATCGGGCACGACTCGGGCTCGTCGAGGTCGGCGGTGAAGTCGCCGTCGGGGTCGCGGATTTCGCCGATGGTGGTGTCCGTTCCCGGTTTCGGGTGTGCGCTTCGCGGTCGAAGTGGTGACTTTGGTACGACTGAGTGATCGTCGATGCGGGTACACGCCGTCGACCGGCAGTCGGGGGCGCGTCCGGTCCGGTGCGGGCGCGGTCCGGCCGGTTTTCCACCTGCAGGGAGAGAGTCGTGACGTTCACACCCGACCCCGAATCACCGACCCCGGCCCATCACGAACCCGCCGTGCCCACCGCGCACTTCGAGACATGGGCGCCGCCCCCCGCGCCGCCCGCGCTGCCACCGCGAAACACCTCGCGGGCCAACCGGTCGAGGCGGGACCCGACTCCGCGGCAGGCCGCCCCGATGCCCGGGTACCCGATGCCGGACACCGGGATGCCGGCGGTGGGGGCACCCGGCGCCGCGGTCGAAGACCTGCTCCACGAACCCGTGCAGGGGCCTCCGGCCGACGCGGCGGAGCGGCTGTTGCGGCTGGTGGCGACCCATCGGTCGGTTCCCGACGTCGCCCGGATGGTCGCGATCCTGAGGGACTACTCGGAGGCCGCCGCCGACGACGCGTTGCGCGAAGCGGCGATGACGCGGCCGGTGCGCGATCTGGTGATGCTGGCCGATCTGCTGCGGGATCCCGCCCACACCGTGCGGACCGGGCGCCCCGTCACGTAACCCGAACGTCGTTGAGGCGTCGCCGATTCGCCGGGCGGAGATCGAGGCGAGGCGTTGTCGCGGCCGACCGGCGCAGTGCAACGGATGCCCGCCACGACCGGACTCGAACCGGCCGTGACGGGCATCGGGCCGTCGGGCGACCCGGGCGGTCGAGGCGCCCCGGGCGGCCCGGAAGCTCTCCGGGGGTCAGCCGAGCATGCGGGTGGTGCTCGACGGGCGGTTCTCCAGCATCGTGGCCTCCCACGGCTCGAAGGCGACCTGCTGCCCGGGTCGCCGGGCGTTCGGCAGGTCGATCCGTCGGGCGAGGAACGCCGCCGCGCACAGGGTGGTGACCGAGCCCGCGCCCAGGGCGATCAGGCCCGACGTCTCGAGCCACGCGGCGGCGTGCCGCCCCGCGGTCAGCTGCGGTACCACGGCGGTGGCGATGGTGGCGCATCCCGCTGCCAGGGCCGCGAGACGCGCGCCCCAGGCGGCGCGTACGGAGGTCAGTCCGGCCAGGAACAGACAGGTCAGAGCCACCGCCGCCAACCACGCCGCCGTGTACGGAGGCGTGCGGAACGTCGCGGGAATCGCGCTGCCCAACGCCACCCCGGAGACGGCCAGGCCCACCGCCGTGACCCACCGCAGGCCCGCCCCGCCGGCGGCGGACGAGGGCCGCGTCGCGGATTCGGGCGCGGACGCGGAGGTGCCTCCCGGCGCGTGCGGGTCGTACCGCGCGGCGGGGTGTCCGTCCCGCGCGGCGCGGGTGGGGTTCCGCAACAGGTCCGTCAGCAGTACCAGATCGCTCACCGGCCGGGTCAGCGCCGCTTCCCGCAACGCGTCGTCGGCGGCCGTTCCCGAACCGTCCGCCAGGATCGTGATCATCCGGGCGAGATCCGGGACCGACCGATGCGTCGCCGCGATGCGGAGGAGCTTGTCCGCCGACTCGGTGTGGACCCCCTGCGCGTGGCCGGACGGTTCCTCGATCGGGTCGCCCGGTGCGGGGCGGTGTGCGACGGGCGGCGCCGAGCGTTCCGCGGCCGGGACCGGGGCCGGCGCGGAGGCGGGCCACGCGGGCGCCGGATCCTTCGGACCCGCCTCCGGGCGGGACGGAGGTTCGGTGGGCCGCGGCGGTGTGGCGGGGGCACCGGGTGGGGTGGCCCACGTCCCGAGACGCCCGGTGGGCGAGGCAGGTTCGTGATGCGTCGGTGTCGGTGTCGGTGATTCGGGATCGAATGGAAACATCACGACTCTCCTGAACGTGGAACCGGCGGAGCACGCCCGTACCGGACACGTCCCGGTGCCGGGCAACGGCGTGTACCCGCACCGGCGCCCGTTCAGACGCACGGTCCGCCGCCTCGAACCCCCGTGCGACGACGGTGCTCCACGCCGTCCCGCCGGCGATGAAGTGCCGGGAAGTCCCTCTCCTTTGCCGGGACGGGGCGGATAGCTTGCCGGGGCTCGTCAAGTGCCCGTCCTGTTCCGGAGGTTGCGCCATGTCCCACCCGCCCGTCGACCCGCGGCGCGGCAGCCCGTCGCGACGTCCCCCGCAGTACCGCTCGGGCGTCACCACGGTCGCGGGCACGCTCTGCATCCTGTACGGACTGATCGTGGGCGGCGCCGGCGCGGCCGGGACGGCCTGGGGGCTGAGCGACTTCGCCGACTGGGGGTGGGTGGCCCTGTTCGGCCCGTTCGTCATGGCGCTGGGCGTGGGCCTGGTGCGCAATGGACGGAAGTTCCTGGCGGGTGACCTCGACGCGGATTCCCGGTTGACCCGGTTGCTCATGATGCCCACGACCCTGGCCGGTATCGCGATCGGCGGCATGGTGGCCCAGGCCGACCTGTCCACCGGCGCGGCGCAGCGGCAACTGGCGGGCTTCGTCACGACTTTCGTGCTTTCGGTCGTGACGATCGTGCTGGTCGAAGCGGGGTAGGGCGCGTCGGCGGCCCTTCCCCGTCGGGGACGTGGCCTCCCGAGACGGACCCGAGTTCCCGTGGGCCGGTCCCGGGCGGCCGGCTCCGGACCCGGTCGGCGTGGTTCAGCGTGTGGTGTTCGGGGTCCAGCGGAGGGTCATGTCGGGCAGGTTCTCCATGTTGCGCGCACCGTCGTCGGTGTCGAGCACGGTGAAGCCGTGGCGCTCGTAGAACGCGCGGGCGTCGGTGTTCTGCCGAAAGACGTGCAGGGACACCCCCTCGGGACTGTGCCGTCGGACCTCGTCGAGCAGGAGGGTGCCGACGCCTCGGCGACGGATGTCCGGGCGGAGGTAGAGGTGTTCGAGCATGTCACCGTCCAGGGCCGCGTAGCCGGTGATCTCGTCGTCCCGGACCGCGACCCAGACGCGGCACTGCCGGAGCAGGACCTCCCGGACCCACCGGGTCACCTGTTCGTGACCGCGCTTTTGCGCGGGGAGATAGGGCATGGTCGCCGCGCGGGAGGCCATGTGGACGCGCGCGATCACCGCCGCATCCGCCTCGTCCGCGCATCGGATTCGAGTCTCGCCGTCGGCACTCACGCCGGGACCCTACCGGGCGAACCGAGAGCGTCGTAGCGGGTGTCAGCGCGGTACGCCGAGGCCGTCGAGGACGATGCCGACGGCCCGGTCGAACGCCTCGCCCTCGCCGAGGTTCGCGGCGTGGGCCAGGGCGCGCAGGAGGAGCGAGACGTCGTCGCCGGTGACCCCGGGGCGTGCGGCGCCGACGGCCTGGGCGCGGCGAAGCGCGCCGTCGAGAGCCGCGCGGAAGGCGTCGGCCGCCTCGGTGACGGGCCGGGACAGGCCCTTCCCGTCGTCGTCGTGCGGAGGCAGCAGGTCCATCAGGGTCATCTTCACCGGGCCGGCCGCCGCGAGGGTCTTCATCAGGGAGGCGAACGCCGGGCCCGGGTCCCGGTCGTCGGCGAGCCGCGACGCCTCGGCGGTCAACTTCTCCAGGTAGCGCACCGCGGTGGCCTCGATCAGGTCCTGCTTGGTGGCGAAGTTCCGGAAGACGGTGGCGATGCTGACCCCGGCCCGCCTGGCGACCTCGTCGGTGGCGGCGGCGGCCCCCTGCTCGGCGAACACCTGCTCGGCGGCCAGCAGGACCTTCTCCCTGTTGGCGGCTCCATCGCGGCGCATACCGGACCCCTTTGCAAGCGTAGTGAGCACTACGTATGATCCGTAGTGAAGACTTCGCTTAAGCGTATGTCGCCGTGCCCCGCACGCCAAACGCGCGTAGCGGGCCGCGTGAGGCGGCACGCCCGGAACCAGACGGCACCAAGGAGCACCATCCATGTCCATTACGGACGAGAACACCACTGTCGTGATCGTGGGCGCGGGTGTCGCCGGCCTCGCTCTCGGCAACTTCCTCCTGCGCGGCGGGATCGACTGCGTCGTACTGGAGCGGCACGGCCGCGAGTACGTCGAGCGGCGCCAACGCGCGGGGGTCGTCGACTCCCGGGCGGTGCGCGTGTTCCGCGAGTGGGGCCTGGCGGACCGGGTCGTCGGCGGCGTCCCCTTCGAGCCCGTGCTGAACTTCCGTATCGACGGCGAGACGCGCCCCTTCGAGTACATGACCGACGACCACGGCGACGGGCGCTTCTGCCCACAGCAGGTGCTCGTGCGCAACCTCGTCGACGTGTTCGTCGGCGACGGCGGCGACCTCCGCTTCGAAGCCGAGGACGTGCGGCTCGAAAACGTCACCGGCCCCCGACCACGCGTGCGCTACCGCGACAACGCGGGCGTGACCCGCACCATCGCCTGCGATTTCATCGCCGGCTGCGACGGAGACCGCGGCGTCAGCCGGGCGAGCATCCCCGAGGAGGAACTGACCCGCCACTCCCACGAGTACGGGTATGCCTGGCTGACCGTGCTGGCCGACGCCCCCGCCAACCACCAGTCCATGATGGCGATCCACGACCGGGGATTCGCCGGACAGTTCGCCCGCGGCCCGCAGGCGAGCCGCTTCTATCTCCAGTGCCCCCTGGACACCTCCGTCGAGGAATGGACGGACGACCGGGTCTGGGAGGAGATCGAGGCGCGTTTCGGCGAACCGGTCGCCGTGAAGGGACGCATCTCGAGCAAGACGCTGGTGCCGCTGCGCAGCGTGGTCCACGACCCGATGAGCCACGGGCGCCTGTACCTCCTCGGCGACGCCGCGCACATCGTGCCGCCCATGAGTGCCAAGGGCATGAACCTGGCCCTGCACGACGCCGACGTGTTCGCCGCGGCCGTCCTGAAGCAGGTCGAGGAACAGGACGAGAGCCTGTTGGCGGCGTACTCCACCACCTGCCTGAAGCACGTCTGGAACTACCAGGCGTTCGCCGCGTGGTTCACGGACCTCATGCACGACGCGGGAGACGCCTCATACCACGGCCACTTCCGCCGTCACCTGGCTCGCGCCGAGTTCGACCGCCTGTACAGCTCGGCGACCGCCAACCACCTCTTCACCGAATTCCTCACCGGCCTGAACTGAGCCCGCCATCGGCCCGGGTGGGTGGTGGCGCTCGGGGTGTGCCGAAATGGCGTGGGATTCGCCCGGGGGTGCGCGATCATGCTCGGATGGACGTTCGATTTCTCGGGATCGGTGATCTGGGCGAAGTTCCGTCCGTGGCGGTCGTGGTCGATGTCATGCGTGCGTTCACCGTGGCCGGCTGGGCCTTTGCCCGGGGGGCGGATCGGATCGTGCTCGCGGAGTCCGCGGACGAGGCTCTGGCGCTCAAGGCGCGTCATCCGGATTGGGTGGCGCTCAAGGATGGACCGCCCGCGCCCGGGTTCGACGTCGTCAACTCGCCGGGGCTGCTGCGGTCGGTCGACCTCGGCGGGCGGACCGTTGTGCAGAAGACCACGGCGGGGACGGTCGGGGCCCTCGCGGTCAAGGAGGCGTCGTTGGTGTTGTGCGCCGGGTTCGTGGTGGCGGAGGCAACGGCTCGGCTCCTGCGGGCACGCGGGAGCGACGATGTCACGTTCGTGGTCACGGGTGAGGATGGGCGGGCCGATGAGGATTTGGCGTGTGCCCAATACATCGCTCGGAGACTCGTCGAGGACGACACGGATGCCGGCGAGTTCCTTCGCCGCGCCGGGGAGTCGCGCGCCGCCGCCGAGCTGACGGAGGGTGTGCGTCGAGGAGTCCATCCCGATGACGTCGCGCTCTGTCTCGAACTCGACCGGTTCCCCTTCGCCATGGTGGCGGCCTCGGAGGACTCGCTCATGGTGCTGCGTCCCCATGGCATGGGGGACCGGTCGTCGTAGGTCGCGCGCCCCGTGGGCCCGCCCCTGTTCGGGACGGGTCCACGGTCGGGGTGGGGTCAGTCCGTACCGAGTTCCATCGCCGCGCGGTCGAGGAGTTGGTCGTCGTCGGACACCTCGCCGCGGGAGGCGATGGCTTCGGCGCCGCCTTCCGGCATCTCTTCGATCAGGGCGGTCGTCGGGGCCTGGAGGGCGCCGATGAGTGCCGGGTGGGTGGTGCCGACGATGCCGAGGCCGGCGTACTGCTCCAGCTTGGCGCGCGAGTCGGCGATGTCGAGGTTGCGCATGGTGAGTTGGCCGATCCGGTCCACCGGGCCGAACGCCGAGTCCTCGGTGCGCTCCATCGACAACTTGTCCGGGTGGTAGCTGAAGGCGGGCCCGGTGGTGTCGAGGATCGAGTAGTCCTCGCCGCGCCGCAGCCGCAGGGTCACCTCGCCCGTCACCGCGGAGCCGACCCAGCGCTGCAGCGCCTCGCGGATCATCAGCGCCTGCGGGTCCAGCCACCGACCCTCGTACATCAGCCGGCCCAGTCGGCGGCCCTCGTACTGGTAGTGCGCGAGGGTGTCCTCGTTGTGGATGGCGTTGACGAGGCGCTCGTACGCGATGTGCAGCAGCGCCATGCCCGGCGCCTCGTAGATGCCGCGGCTCTTCGCCTCGATGATCCGGTTCTCGATCTGGTCCGACATGCCCAGGCCGTGCCGGCCACCGGTGGCGTTGGCCTCCGTCACCAGGTCGACGGCGGAGGCGAACCGCTTGCCGTTGATGCTGACGGGGCGGCCCTGGTCGAACCCGATCGTGACGTCTTCGGGGGCGATCTCCACGGTCGGGTCCCAGAACCGCACGCCCATGATCGGCTCGACGGTCTCGACGCCGGTGTCCAGGTGCTCGAGCGTCTTGGCCTCGTGGGTGGCGCCCCAGATGTTGGCGTCGGTCGAGTAGGCCTTCTCGGCGCTGTCGCGGTAGGGCAGCCCGTGGGCCACCAGCCACTCCGACATCTCCTTGCGGCCGCCCAGCTCGGAGACGAAGTCGGCGTCGAGCCACGGCTTGTAGATGCGCAGGTGCGGGTTGGCGAGCAGACCGTAGCGGTAGAACCGCTCGATGTCGTTGCCCTTGAACGTCGACCCGTCGCCCCAGATCTGGACGTCGTCCTCCAGCATCGCCCGCACCAGGAGGGTGCCGGTGACGGCGCGGCCGAGCGGGGTGGTGTTGAAGTAGGCGCGCCCGCCGGAGCGGATGTGGAACGCGCCGCAGGCCAGCGCGGCCAGGCCCTCCTCGACCAGCGCCGCCCGGCAGTCGACCAGGCGGGCGATCTCCGCGCCGTAGGTCCGCGCGCGGCCGGGCACCGAGGCGATGTCGGGCTCGTCGTACTGGCCGATGTCGGCGGTGTAGGTGCACGGAACGGCACCCTTGTCGCGCATCCACGCGACGGCGACGGACGTGTCGAGGCCGCCGGAGAAGGCGATACCGACGCGTTCGCCGGTGGGCAGGGAGGTGAGAACCTTGGACATGGGAAAGATATACAGGATCCCGCATGACTATGCAATTCGATGTCGCGTCGACCACTGTCGACGGTCGTTCGTGCGCGCGGGCGGCGTGTCGCATGTGACGCCGGTCACAGGAACTGCCGCGTGGCTCCGGACAGGTCCAAGAACATGACGACGAAATTGCGGTCGCGCATTCGCGACGGGGACGACGACGCTTTCGCGGAGTTGTTCGACCTGTACGCGCGGTCCGTCTACAACCACGCGTTCCGGCTGACGGGCGACTGGTCGACGGCCGAGGACGTCGTGTCGCTGACCTTCTTCGAGGCGTGGCGACTGCGTCGACGCCTGGACGCCGAAGGCGGATCGTTGCGGCCGTGGCTGCTGGGGATCGCCACCAACATCGTGCGCAACATCAGACGCGCCACCCGCCGGCACGCCGCGGCGATGTCGCGCCTGCCACCGGGGGGCGTGCTGGAGGACTTCTCCGACGAGGTCGCGAGTCGGATCGACGACGCCGACATGTTGGCCGCCGTCCGACTCGCGTTGGACACGCTGCGCCGCACCGAGCGGGAAGTACTGGCGCTGTGCGTGTGGTCGGGTTGCGACTACCCGACCGCGGCCCGGGCGTTGGGCATTCCGGTGGGCACGGTGCGCTCGCGGCTGTCCCGGGCCAGACGCAAACTCGCCGCCGCCGCGGAAAACCGGGAACCGCTCCGCCGCCCGGGACAGGTGAGAGAGCGACAGCCGTACCCGAGCAAGCCCCTGCGGGAAGGAAACGAATGAACGACACCGCGCGACTCCCCGAGAAGGACCTTCCCCCGGGCCGCCACCAGCAGCTCAAGCAGCACCTGATGCGCGAGATCCGGGACATCCCCATCCCGGCCGACACCCGCTCTCGCCGCCCCGCGTGGTCGCGGCCCGTGGTCGCCGTGCCGGTCGCGGCCGGCGCGCTGGCCCTCGCGGTGCTCGCCGGCGTCGCCCTGACCGACACGAACGATTCCGTGACGCGGGTCGGTCGCGACGGACCGGCGACGTCCGTCTTCGCGCCGCGGGTCAACGGCGACACCGTCGACGGCGCCGTGCAGTTGCTCGACCGCATCGCCGCGGTCGCGGCCCGGTCGCGGGCGGCCGAGCCGATTCGGGACGACCAATACGTGTACGTGCGCAGCCGGGTCGCCTTCGCGACGGTCGGCGAGGGTGTACCCACCACGCTCGCCCCCCTGCACACGCGTGAGGCGTGGAAGGCGGTGGACGGGGCTCGTCCGGGCCTGGCCCGAGAGCCCGGCCAACCGCGTCGCGCCGACGAGGAACCGATCGAGCCGGACGCGCGCCCCGGCGAACTCGGCTACGACCGCAGCACCAACTATCGGCATCTGTCCACCCTGCCCACCGACCCCGACGCGATGTACCGCTGGCTGCGGGCCCAGGCCGACAACGACGCCGACGACCGCAACCCCGATCAGGACGACTTCGTTCTGGTGACCGAACTGCTCAACGAATCCCTGATGCCACCGCAGGTGGGGGCCGCGCTCTATCGTGCCGCCGCCAGGATCCCGGGGGTGCTCGTCGTACCGGACGCGGTCGACGCCGCCGACCGCCACGGCGTCGCCATCGTGCGCTACGACTCCTACAACCCCGGTGTCCGTGACGAACTCATCTTCGACAAGGACACCTTGCGGTACATCGGTTCGCGCAGGGTCGCGACGAAGGCGACCGACAGTATCGAGGCGGGACAGGTCCTCGGCACCTCGGCGGTATTGGAGACCGCGGTCGTGGACGGGCCGGGCGTTCGCCCGTAACCGCCCGGCGACAGCCCCCGGGCCCGTTTCCGGTATCCGCCACTACGGTGGGGCGATGGCATCGATCAAGAAGTTCCAAGTCACCTTCGACTGCGCGGACCCCGAGCGCGTCGCCCGTTTCTGGTGCGAGGTGTTGGGGTACGTCGTACCGCCGCCGCCGGGCGGGTTCGACACCTGGGACGACTACACCCGCTCGCTGCCGCCCGAGCGCCAGGGTGCGGGGTTCGTCTGCGCGGATCCCACGGGCGAGGGCCCGCGCATGTACTTCCAGCGGGTTCCCGAAGGCAAGGTCGTCAAGAACCGGGTGCATCTCGACGTGCGGGTCGGCACCGGGCTCGTGGGCGAGGAGCGCCTTGCCGCGCTCCAGGCCGAGCGTGTGCGACTGGAGGCGCTCGGCGCGATATGCGACCGGGTCCTGATCGCCGACGACTTCAACGAGTCGTGCATCGGGATGCGGGACATCGAGGGCAACGAGTTCTGTCTCGACTGAGCCCGACCGGGGCGGGTTCCCCGTTCCGCCCCCATGGGTCGGGGCGGGGAACCCGCCGCGCGGGGGCGGGCCGGCCCCACCCGATACGTACGAGCCGAGCCCCCGCCGCCGACACCGACTCGGCCCCGGAGTGGAGCCTTCCGTAGGCCGAAGTCGCGGTCCCCGGCGAGCACTTCCCCGTTCCGGAGCAACCCGCCCACACGGCCGCGCTCGCCCTCCACGGCCGGCTCGTCGGCCGAGCCCGAGAAGGCCCACGGCGGCACGCGGGCAGTCGCGGGCCGCAAAAGCCTCATCGCACGCCCGCGCCCGAGCCTCGGCCGCCGCCTCCGCTCCGAGCTCGCGCCTCGCACTCCACCCCACCTCACTGCTCCGGCGGTCCTCCCACCCCCGCCCCGCGCGCCGCGGGCGGCGGTGGTGCGGGGCACTGTGCACACCTCTAGCAATTCACCGTGGCTATCTCATAGGCTAGGTGCGTTGCTAGTAGGGGTGATGGGAGTTCGCATGCGTACATATCGGATCGCGGCGATCCCCGGCGACGGCATCGGTCGTGAGACCGTGCCGGCCGCTCGGCGGGTCCTCGACGTGCTGTCCGCGGCACACGGGTTCGAACTGTTGTGGACGGAGCATCCCTGGGGCTGCGCGTTCCACGCCGAGACCGGTGCGATGATGCCGAGCGACGGGATCGAACAACTGGGCGAGGCCGACGCGATCCTGCTCGGGGCGGTCGGTACGCCGGAGGTTCCCGATCACGTGTCGCTGTGGGGGCTGCTGATTCCCATCAGGCGGGAGTTCGACCAGTTCGTCTCGCTGCGCCCGGTGCGTTCGCTGCCCGGGATCCGTGGGCCGCTGCGCGACGAACGACCGTTCGACCTGGTGGTGGTGCGGGAGAACACCGAGGGTGAGTACGGCGAGGTCGGTGGCCGGTTGTACCGCGGCCGGCCCCACGAACTCGCGGTGCAGGAAGCCGTGTTCACCCGCATGGGCGTCGAGCGCATCGCCCGCTACGCCTTCGGGCTGGCCCGTACCCGCTCGGGCCGGGTGGCCTCCGCGACCAAGTCGAACGGCATCGTGCACACCATGCCGTTCTGGGACGAGGTGGTGGCCGAGGTCGCCGCCGACTTCCCCGACGTCGAGTTGACCTCGTACCACGTCGACGCCCTCGCCGCGCTGCTCGTGCTGGACCCGACACGCTTCGACGTGATCGTCGCCTCCAACCTGTTCGGCGACATCCTCAGCGACCTGACCGCCGCGCTCGCCGGAAGCATCGGCGTCGCCCCCTGCGGCAACATCGACCCCACCGGCCGCGGCCCCTCGATGTTCGAGCCCATCCACGGCTCCGCGCCGGACATCGTCGGCACCGGATCGGCCGACCCGATCGGCCAGATCTGGTCCGGCGCGCTGATGCTGGAGCACCTCGGCGAGAAGGAGGCGGCCGACCGCCTGGTCCGGGCGCTGGATCGGGTCGTCGCGGCCGGCACGGTCACCCCCGACCTCGGCGGCACGCTGTCCACGAACGAGGTGTGCGACGCCTTCATCGAGGAATTGCGCCGCTCCGGGACGGCCGCATGACCACGTACCACCCGCCGCCCGGCCTGCGCCGGGTCGAGTCCTCCCGCGACGGAGTCCGGATCAACGCCCTCGTCGGCGGCGACGGCCCCCCGATCCTGCTGCTCCACGGCTACCCGCAGACCTCGGCCATGTGGCACCGGGTCGCCCCGGAGTTGATCGCGGCCGGCCACACCGTCGTGCTGGCGGACCTGCGCGGCTACGGGGACAGCGACAAACCCGCCGACACGCCCTCCCATACGACCTATGGGAAGCGCGTCATGGCCGCCGACCAGGTCGCGCTCATGCGGTCCCTGGGCTTCGCGCGCTTCGCGGTCGTGGGCCACGACCGGGGCGCCCGCGTCGCCCACCGGATGGCGCTCGACTCGCCCGAGCGGGTGCGGTGCGTCGCCGTGCTGGACGTGGTGCCGACGCTGCACATGTTCGACAACGTCGATCGGGCGATGGCCTCCAGCTACTTCCACTGGTTCTTCCTCGCGCTGGAGTCCGACCTGCCCGAGCGGCTGATCCTCGCCGACACCGACGCCTGGTTGCGCAGTCGCTTCGCCGGCCGGCACGCCGGCGGAGCGCCGTTCGACGAGGGGGCGATGGCCGAATACGTGCGCTGCTTCGACCCGGCCACGGTGCGCGCGTCGTGCGCCGACTACCGGGCCGCGGCCGGCATCGACCTGGTGCACGACCGCGGGGACCGCGAACGGGGCCGCGTGATCGAGGCACCGCTGCTCGCGCTGTGGGGGACGCACAGCTACGTGGGGCGCTCCTTCGACGTGCCGGACGTCTGGCGGTCGTACGCGCGCCACGTCGACGCGGCGCCGATCGAGGCCGACCACTACCTGTGCGAGGAAGCGCCCCACGAGGTGGCGCGGGCCCTGGCGTCGTTCTGCCGGCCCACCGAATCGGGAGGCACCCGTTGACCACCACTTCCCACGACGTCGACGCCGCGCGTTCCCTGCGCCGATTGCGGCAACTGGTCGAGTTGGAGACGCCGTCCGGCCACGTTCCGGGGCTGGACCCGCTGTACGAATTGCTCGCCTCGTGGTCGAGCGGCCTGCTGGGCCGGGCCGAACGTGTGGTCAGCGACGGGGTGCCGCACCTGTACGTGCACGAGCGGGTCCCCGACCCGGCGCGGCCCCCGGTATTGCTGCTGGGCCACGCCGACACGGTCTGGCCGCTGGGTACCCTCGCCGAGCGCCCGTTCACCGCGGTGGACGGGCGGGCGACCGGGCCCGGGGTGTTCGACATGAAGGCGGGTCTCGTCACGGCGCTGGACGCGCTGGAGCTGACGGGAGGCGCCGACGACGTGCGGATGCTGGTCACCGGCGACGAGGAGCGCGGCTCGCTCACCTCGCGCGCGCTGGTCGAGGCGGCGGCGGCCGACTGCCGGGCGGTACTGGTGTTGGAGCCCGGTCAGGACGGGGCCTTGAAGACCGCCCGCAAGGGTGTGGCGCTGTATCGCCTGGCCGTACGCGGGCGCGCGGCGCATGCCGGACTGGAGCCGGAGTCGGGGGTCAACGCCCTGGTGGAGTTGGCGCACCAGGTATTGGCGATCGACGGCCTCGGCGACACCGGACGCGGCACGACGGTCACCCCCACCGTCGGCGCGGCCGGGACCACGACCAACACCGTGCCCGAGTCAGCCCATGTCGAGATCGACGTACGGGCCTGGGAGCGGCGGGAGTTGGAGCGGGTCGAGCGGGCGCTGAACGCACTGTGCGCACGGTTGCCCGAGGCCCGGGTCGAACTGGCCGGAGGCATCAACCGCCCCCCGTTGGAACGCGACATGTCCGTGCACCTGCTGTCGGCCGCCCGCCGCCTGGCCCGGGAGCAGGGGCTGGCCGCACTCGGGGAGGCCCGGGTCGGCGGTGCCTCCGACGGCAACTTCACCGCCGGACTGGGCATCCCCACGCTGGACGGCCTCGGACCCGCGGGCGCCGGCGCGCAC
The DNA here is from genome assembly GCF_003967355.1 of Embleya hyalina. Classification (GTDB taxonomy): domain Bacteria; phylum Actinomycetota; class Actinomycetes; order Streptomycetales; family Streptomycetaceae; genus Embleya; species Embleya hyalina. The sequence goes on from NZ_BIFH01000018.1 coordinate 323,766, forward strand.
GCCCGACACGAGTGGGTGGACCTGCGCTCCCTCCCGGAGCGGGCGAGGCTGGTGGCCGGACTGATCCGGGCGCCGGCGGTCACGGCGACCACCGGCTGACGGAGGACGCACCGGGCGCACGCCGACCGGATCGGCTCACTCCCCTTCCGGAGCGGCCCCCTCCTTCGCGGCCCTCGCCTCCCGGACCTGTGCCGCACGCGCCTCGATCGCGTCGAGGAACAGGTCCACGGCGGTGTCGAAGACCCGGGGGTCGCCGATGTCCCGGAGCCCCCCGCTCATCGCGGCGATGCGCGGGTATCGCTCGGCCGGCAGCCTGCGGTACTCCAACTGCCAGGCCAGCGTGTCGCCGTCGCGGGTCTCCGGGTCCAGGACGAGCATGCCCGCCTCCATGCTCGCCAGCGAGCGCACCACGTTGCCGAACACGCGCAGGTACATGGCCGCGTCCTCCTCGTCGAGGCCGGCGCGCAGCAGCGCGTCCAGGGCGAACTCGACGTTGGCGAACTCGGTGGGCCTGCGGGTGGTGCGCGCGGCCATCTGCACGGCGAACTGCGGGTAGCGCATCAGGTGTTCGTGCACGTAGTGGGCCAGCGTGCGCAGATCCTCGCGCCAGGAGTCGGTCGCCTCCAGACGGCCGCCGTAGGAGCGCGCCCGGAGGTCGTCGATCAGCTCCAGGACCAACTGGTCCTTGTCGCGAAAGTGCCGATAGAGCGAGGTCGGGTGGGCATTCACCTCCTTGGCCAGCGACTGGAAGGTGAAGGCGTCCAGTCCGTCCCGTGCGGCGACCCGCTCGGCGGCCTCCAGGATCACCTGGCGGCTGAGGGTGTCCCGGGGGAGTCGACGGCGCCTGGGGCCGGCGGTTTTCGCCGGCGCACCCGAGGGGTCATCGGCGTTCGGTGCGCTCATGTGCGGGGGTCCTTCCTGGGAGTCGGCGCCGGTGGGCGCCCGTTGTTCCGAGCCTGGCGGACCCATCGCCACATTTCAAGTCAATCTCATCGGCTAACTACTAGCCTATGTGTATTGCTATGCCGTTCACGTCTCCTTACCCTTGATCCTCGAGTCCCGGGGACATCCCGTACAGGGAAGGTCGAACACCATGATTCCTGAACGAACCGGCCATCGGCCGCCCAGAGCCCGAAGACTGCGCAACCCCGTGGCCGGCGCCCTCGCGGCCTTGACCGTGCTCGTGGCGACCGCGTGCACCTCGGGTGCGCCGGCGCTGGCGCCGGGAACCAACTCCATCCGCAACGTCCCCGTCAAGGAGGGCGGAAGCCTGGTGATCGGCGCCGAACAGGAGCCGGACTGCGCGGACTGGATCTCCACCTGCGCCGGCTCCATCTGGGGCAGCTACCTCATGCAGGCGCAGACCATCCCGCAGGTCTTCACCGTCGTACAGCGGGGCAAGGACTGGGTGCCCGTCCCATCCTCGCTGATGGCCGGCACGCCCACCACCGAGGTGGCGGACGGGCGGCAGACGATCACCTACACGCTCAACCCCGCCGCGGTCTGGTCCGACGGGCAACCGATCACCTCGGCCGATCTGAAGTACACCGCGCTGCAGATCCGCGACGGCAAGGACATCTTCACCCAGACCGGCTACGACCTCATCGACACGATCGCCACCCCGGACGCGCGCACCGCGATCCTCACCCTCAAGTCCCCCTACGCCAACTGGCGGCAGCTGTTCGGCGCCGAGTACGGCGTACTGCCGGCGCACCTCCTCGAGGGCAAGGACCGCAACGAGGTGATGAAGAACGGCTACGGCTTCAGCGGCGGGCCGTGGAAGATCGCCTCCTGGATCAGGGGCACCTCGGTCACCCTGGTCCCCAACGAGCGCTACTGGGGCCCCAAACCCCATCTGAACAAGGTGACGTTCCAGTTCACCACCGACACCGCCGCCGAGTTCCAGGCCTTCGCCAGCGGCCAGCTCGACGCCCTCTACCCGACGCCGCAACTCGACGTGCTCTCCCAGATCAACTCGCTCGGCGGCAGCGCCGACATGCAGGTGGAGACCCGTACCGGCAACCTCCAGGCGTTGTGGATGAACAACGCCGCGTTCCCGTTCGACTCCAAGGCGGTCCGTGAGGCGTTCGCCTACTCGATCGACCGCGCCGCGATCGTCCGCAAACTCTTCGGCTCGCTGGGCGTGACCGCGCCCGCGCAGAGCTTCCTGTCCCCGCTGGTGTCCGCGTTCGCGGCCGAGGACTTCGCCGTCTACCAGCGCGATCTCACCAGGGTCGGGCAGATCATGACCGCCGCCGGGTGGGCGAAGAACGGCGACGGGATCTGGGCCAAGGACGGCCGCGCCGCACAGTTCACGATCGTCTCGCTCGCCGGCAACCAGAGCCGCGAACTCACCGAGCAGATCCTGCAATCGCAACTGCGTCAGGCCGGATTCAAGATGACCATCAAGAACACCAGCGCCGCGAACCTGTTCGGCAAGGTCGCCCCGGCCGGGGACTTCCAACTCGGGCTGTGGAACCTGACCGACACCTTCCCCGAACCCACCCTGGACGCCAGCTTCGGCTCGGGGTCCATCCCCAGCGACGCCAACGGCAACTCGGGCATCAACTTCGTCCGCGCGAACGTGCCCGGCCTGGACGCGCTGCTCGGCCGGGTCGGCAGCGACGTCGACGAGGCGTCCCGGCTGGAGGCGTCCCGCCGAAGCGAGAAGCTGCTCGCCGAATCCGTGCCGTCGCTGCCGCTCGGCGCGGTTCCCAACATCCTGCTGACCGGCAAGAAGGTCGGCGGCCCGATCAGCATCAACCCCGTCCAGGGCCCGTTCTGGAACCTCGCCGAATGGGGACTGGCGAAATGACCGGCGTCCGACCCCTCGCCGAGGACATCCCATGCTGAGATACACCCTGCGCCGACTGGCCTACTCGCTGCCCGTGCTGGTGATCGCCTCGTACATCCTGTTCTGGGCCGTCCGGGCGACCTTCGACCCGCTCGCCAAACTGCGCCAGTCCACCGACCCCGGCGCCGTACGCCGCCAGACCGAACTGCTCGGACTGGACCGCTCCGTGCCCGAGCAGTACCTGCTGTGGATGAAAGCCTTCGTCACCGGCGACTGGGGCACCAGCACCCGTACCAGCGGATCCGTCATGCCGATGATCGGCTCCGCGCTCGAAGTCACCTTGCAACTGATGTTCTGGGGCGTGCTGTTCGCCGCCGTGATCGCCCTCGCCATCGGGATCTACTCGGCGGCCCGCCAGTACTCGGCCGGCGACTACGTGCTCACCGGGCTGTCCTACGTCGGCATCGCGATGCCCGCCTTCTGGCTCGGCCTGGTGCTCATCCAGGTCCTGGCGGTGTGGCCCAGGCAGCAGTTCGGCCTGAGCGAACCCCCACTGTACTTCGTCGGACTGCACTCGGTCGGCGAGAGCGGGATCAACCTCGACTACTTCCGTCACCTGGCGCTTCCCGTGGTCACGCTGACCATCGGATTGGTCGCCAGCTGGTCCCGGTTCAGCCGCGCCTCGATGCTCGAAGCCCTCGGCAGCGACTACGTGCGCACGGCCCGGGCCAAGGGTGTCCCGCGCCGGCGCATCCTGTTCCGGCACGCCCTGCGCAACGCGCTCGCGCCCTTCGTCACCGTCGTGGCCCTGGACGCGGCCGTCCTGGTCGGCGGCCTGGTGGTCACCGAACAGATCTACGCGATCCCCGGCATGGGCCGGCTCTTCCTCAGCTCGATCCTGGCCGGCGACGTGTTCGTGCTGATCCCGTGGATGCTCGTGGTGGCCGTCGCCGTGATCGCCTTCAACCTGCTGGCGGACGTGGCCTACGCGCTCCTGGACCCGAGGGTGGCCCTGAGATGACCGACTCCGCCGCGGCCCGGATCGCCGCCTCCCAGGCACCGACCGCCCCGACCCCGGCATCGGGCGAACCCGCGCCGACCGCACCCGCGCGCAACGGGGACAAGCCCCGGTACCGGATCGTGCTGGCCCGATTCCTGCGCCACCGCCTGGCCGTCGTCGGCCTGTTCATCCTGACCGCCCTGGCCGTCGCCTGTTTCGGCGCCGACTGGATCGCCCCCTACGGGCACAACCACCAGGACCTCCTGCTGGGCGCCCAACAGCCGTCCTCGGGCCACTGGCTGGGCACCGACTCGCTCGGTCGCGACTACCTCAGCGAACTGTTGTTCGCCGGACAGGTCTCACTCGCGATCGGCATCTGCGTCGCGCTGCTGTCCACCGTCGTCGGCACCGCCGTCGGTGCGATCGCCGGATTCGCCGGCGGTTGGGCCGACGAGGTGATCATGCGGGTGACCGACCTGTTCCTGATCGTGCCCGCCATCGCCGTGCTGGCCCTGGCACTCCAGGCGGTGGGATCCTCCCCGTCGACCATCGTCCTGGTCCTGTCCGCCCTCGGCTGGACCATGATCGCCCGGGTGGTGCGCGCGCAGGTACTCACCCTGCGCAACAAGGAGTTCATCCAGGCCGCCCGGGTGATCGGCGCCTCGAACGCGCGCATCGTGGTGCGCCACCTGCTGCCCAACCTGACCGGCGTGATCGCCGTCAACGTGTCCCTGGCCGTCGCCTCGGCCATCATCCTCGAATCCACCACCAGCTTCCTCGGGTTCGGTATCCAACCGCCCCAGTCCAGCTGGGGCAACATGCTCAGCCAGGCCGCCGGACTGATCGGCACCTCGCAGGCATACCTGCTGTACGTACCGGGCCTGGCGATCCTGATCACCGTGCTCGCCGTCAACTTCGTCGGCGACGGCCTGCGCGACGCCTTCGACCCCCAAGGAAGGCAGTGATGATCACCGACCCGCCTCCCGCGACGAGCGGCGCCCCGGCCGCGACCCCGGCGCCGAGCGCCGACCCGGCGCCCGTGTTGTCCGTGCGCGACCTCACCGTCACCTACCGGACCGACTCCGGACCGGTGGTCGCGGTCGAACGCCTGTCGTTCGACGTGGCCCCCGGCGAGACCCTGGGCATCGTCGGCGAGTCCGGCTCCGGCAAAAGCGCCGCCACCATGGCGATCATGGGCCTGCTCCCGCGCAACGCCCGCGCCGAGGGATCGGTGCGCCTGCACGGCCGGGAACTGCTCGACCTCTCCGACCGGGAACTGCGCCCGATCCGCGGCAGGCAGATCGCGGTCGTCTTCCAGGACGCGCTCGCCGCGCTCAACCCGATGATGACCATCGGCGCACAGGTCGCCGAGGCCGTCGGCGTACACGACGCGAGCCAGGATCGCCGGGCCCTGCGCGAACGCACCGTCGACCTCCTCGACCTGGTCGGCATCGCCTCCCCGCGCGAGCGGGTGGACCGCTACCCGCACGAACTCTCCGGCGGCATGCGCCAGCGCGTCATGATCGCGATGGCCATCGCCAACGAGCCCGCCCTGCTGATCGCCGACGAGCCGACCACGGCCCTGGACGTGACCGTGCAGGCCCAGGTCCTCGACGTGATCGAACGGGTCCAGGACCGCACCCACACCTCCGTCCTGCTGATCACCCACGACCTGGGGGTGGTCGCCGGAATCGCCGACCGGGTGATGGTCATGTACTGCGGACGCAAACTCGAGGAAAGCCCGGTGGACCCGCTGTTCCACCAACCCGCCCACCCGTACACGACCGGCCTGCTCGGGTCGCTGCCGCGCATCGACCGGCGCGCCGAACGACTCGTGCAGATCCCCGGACGGCCCCCGCTGCCGAGCGAACGGCCGACCGGATGCCCCTTCCAGCCCCGCTGCGCGCACGCGGTGCCCGAGATCTGCGGCGCGCCCGACACGCCACTGCTGGCCGTCGACGCGACGCACACCACGGCCTGCGTGCGCCACCACGAGATCGGGAGCGTGAAGCGATGACCACGACCGCGGTGGACGTCACCGGACTGGTGGCCGAGTATCGCACCGGCCGCGGCCGCAACGCCGCCGTCGTCCAGGCCGTCTCCGGCGTGGACTTCGCCATCCCACGGGGCCGCACCCTGGGTCTGGTCGGCGAGACCGGCTGCGGCAAGAGCACCCTCGGCCGCTGCCTGGTGCGCCTGGTCACCCCCGCCGGCGGCCGGGTCCTGCTCGACGGCACCGACATCGCCACCGCGAACCGGCGGGCCCTGTCGGACATCCGCCGCCGGGTGCAACTCGTCTTCCAGGACCCCTACTCCTCGCTCAACCCGCAGATGAGCGTGCGGTCCATCCTCGCCGAGCCGCTGCGGATCCACGGCCTGCACCCGGGGCACGAACACGAACGGGTGCACGAACTCCTCGACCTGGTCGGCCTCGACCCCGCGCACGCCCACCGCTTCCCGCACCAGTTCTCCGGCGGGCAGCGTCAGCGCATCGGGATCGCCCGGGCCCTGGCCGTGGAGCCCGAGGTGCTGGTCCTGGACGAGCCGGTGAGCGCACTGGACGTCAGCGTCCAGGCCGGGGTGGTGAACCTGTTGGAAGACCTCCAGGAACAGCTGGGGCTGACCTACCTGTTCATCGCCCACGACCTGTCCGTGGTCCGCCAGATCAGCGACGAGGTCGCGGTGATGTACCTCGGCCGGATCGTCGAACACGCGCCGGTGGACGCGCTGTTCGAGGCCGCGCGACACCCCTACACGCAGGCGCTGCTGTCCGCCGTGCCGATCCCCGACCCACGTGTCCAGCGCACCCGCAAGCGGATCGTGCTGGAGGGCGACATACCCAGTCCGCTGGCTCCGCCCTCCGGCTGCCGATTCCGTACCCGCTGCTGGAAGGCGCAGGGGATCTGCGCGGAGGTGACCCCGCCGCTCGCCGAGACGGGCGACGGGCACCGTACGGCCTGCCACTTTCCCGAAGTCCTCGCGCGCACCGACCCCGACCCGTCCGCCGCGTCGCGACCGGGCCTCGACACGCTCGCGGCGCCGCGCGCGAGCCACGACACCCCCGCCGCACCGCAATCGCACGCCGACACCCCCGAAAGGCCCGCCTCATGACCGAGTCCTGGCATCGTTTCTTCACCACCGACCGCATCCTGTCCATGCGCCGCGGCCGGGGCGAGCGCGACCTGTGCCTGGTGGTCGGGGACACCGAGCAGGGCCAGACGCTCGCCCGCTGGGACGCCGAGCGAGGGATCGGCGTGCCGCTCTCGGGCGACTTCGGCGACCCGGGCGAGGCGGTGCTCGGCGCGGACGGCGAACTGGTGCTCAGCCTGCACGACGACAACGGCTCCGAAGTCGGACACGTGTGGGCCACCTCCGTGGACGGGACCGACCGCCGCGACCTGACCCCCGACCTCGCGCCCTACGCCCTCCGGGGCATCGACACCGCCCGGTACGGCGACGACGTCGTGATCACCGCCGCGGCCCCCGACGGCTTCAGCCTCTGGTACCTGCACGACCGCGGTACCCGCTCGCCCCGGCGGTTGTTCACCTCCCCGCACGAGGCGTGGAACGGCCTGATCTCCGCCGACGGGCGGATCGCGAGCGTCGACACCACCGACCACAACCCCGGCGTGCGCCGCTTCGCCGTCACCGTCGTGGCGACCGGCACGGGAGCGGTGCTCGGCCGGCTCACCGACGGGCCCGAGGCACCCGTGCGGGCGGTACGGTTCTCCCCGGTCGCGGGCGACGACCGCCTGCTCGTGTCGACCGAGCGCACCGGCTTCGCCCGCCCGTGCGTCTGGGACCCCGCCGACGGCGGTCGGATAGACGTGGACGCCCCGGATCTGGACGGCGACCTGGTCGCGCTGGACTGGTCCGACGACGGTACCCGGATCCTGCTCGCGCACGTCGACCGCGGCCTGCACCGGGTCCTGGAATTCGACCTGCTCCGACGCGAGCTGACCGCGATCGCCCACCCGGACGGGGCGTACTTCGAGCCCGACGTCGCCGCGGCCCACCTGAACCAGTGGGCCTCCCACTACGCCGCCGACGGACGCGTGCGCCTGCTGCACCAGCGCTTCGACCAGCCCCTGACGGTCCGGTACGTCGACCGCTCGACGGGCGAGGTCACCGCGCTCGATCCGGCGACGCCCCCGGTGCCGGGTGTGCGGGCCGACTCGCTCGTCGTGTACTCCACCGACGGCACCCCCCTGCAGCTGTGGGTGTGCCGGCCCCCGAACACCGAGGGGCCCCTGCCGCTGGTGCTGAACCTGCACGGCGGCCCCAACCTCGTGTCCGTCGACTCCTACAATCCCCAGGCACAGGCGTGGGTCGACTCGGGCGTGGCGTACGCGTCGTTGAACTACCGGGGCTCGGTCACCTTCGGCCGCCGGTTCCGCGAAGGCTTCATCGGCTCCATCGGCGACCGCGAACTGGAGGACATCGAGTCGGCGGTGCGCCGACTGGTGGCCGACCGCGTCGCCGACGCCGACCGGGTCTTCGTCACCGGTGCCTCCTACGGCGGTTTCCTGTCCCTGCTGTCCGTCGGCCGGTCGCCGAAGGTGTTCGCGGGGGCGATGGCCTTCGTGCCGATGGCCGACTGGGTGGGCGCGTACGAGGACATGAACCCGGCCCTGCGCGCGGCCTGGAAGGCGTTCTTCGGTGCCGACCCCCGTCTCGACCCGGACCGCTTCCGGCACTCCTCGCCGATCACCTACGTCGCGTCGGTGCGCTCACCCGTGTGCATCGTGCAGGCCACCCACGACACCCGAACCCCGCCCGCGCAGGCGTACGCCTACGCGAAGGCCCTCCAGGACGTGGGCGGGGACGTACGGCTGGACTGGTTCAGCGGCGGCCACGAGACCAGCAGCCGCCGGCAGGAGGTGGAGGACCAGCGGCAGCTGATGGACCTCGTCCAGGCCGCCCTGCGCGGCGAGCCCTGGTCGCGCGGACCCGTCGAGCCGCCGACCGGGCGACACCTCGGATGACCGCGACCCGCTTCGTGCCGCGCACGCGTGACCCGGGCGGCGGCACCTACGCCGCACCGGACGCGCGGGCGTCCGGCGGGCCGGCGGCGCATGTGCTGCTCGCCCCGGACAAGTTCAAGGGCTCGCTCGACGCCGCGCAGGTGGCCCGGAACCTCGCGGCCGGGCTGCGCCGGGCCCGCCCCGGCCTGTCGGTGGCCGAACTGCCCGTCGCCGACGGCGGCGAGGGCACCGTGGACGCACTGGTCCGGCGCGGATTCCGCCGCCGGGTCGTCACCGTCGGCGGGCCCACCGGCCGCCCCGTCCGCGCCGCCTTCGCCCAACGCGGCACCACGGCGGTGGTGGAACTCGCCCAGAGCTGCGGCCTGTCGCTGCTGCCCGACCACGTCCCGGCGCCGCTCACCGCGAGCAGCCGGGGCGCGGGCGAGGTGGTGCGGGCCGCGCTGGACGCCGGAGCGCGCACCGTCGTGCTGGGCCTGGGCGGCAGCGCCTGCACCGACGGGGGAGTGGGCCTGCTCGGCGCGCTGGGGGCCCGGTTCACCGCCGCCGACGGGCGGGCGATACCCGACGGCGGCGCGGGCCTGCTCGGCCTGGCCGGCGCCGACCTGTCCGGCCTGGACACGCGGTTGGCGGCCACCGAGTTCGTGGTGGCCGGCGATGTGGAGGCGCCCCTGCTCGGGCCCGGCGGGGCCGCCGCCCTGTACGGCCCGCAGAAGGGTGCGGCTCCCGAGGACGTCGCCGTGCTGGAGGCCGGTCTCGGCCGACTGCTCGACGTCCTGACGGCGACCGTGGGTACGCGTGCCGCGCGGATGGCGGCGCTGCCCGGTGCCGGAGCCGCCGGTGGCGCGGGCTTCGGGGCGCTGGTCGGCCTGGGCGCGCGCCGCCGTCCGGGCGTCGACCTGGTCCTGGACGCGGTGGGGATCGATCGGGAACTGCGCGCGGCGACCCTGGTCGTCACCGGTGAGGGCGCGATGGACGCGCAGACCCTCCAGGGCAAGGCCCCACTCGGCGTCGCCCGCCGCGCGGGCCGAGCCGGTGTCCCGGTCGTCGCCGTGTGCGGGCGGCTGAGCCTGACCCGCGATCAGGTCCTCGCGGCCGGGTTCCTGGCCGGCTACAGCCTGGGCAGCCTCGAACCCGACCCGGTCCGCTCGATCGCCGCGGCCGCCTCGCTGCTGCGCGCGATGGGGCAGGTGATCGCCCGCGAACACCTGCCCGGCCCGCGGGCGGCCGCGACGGGCGCGGGGTAGCCGGTGCGACGCGATCACCCGGATCGGGTGATCGCGTCGGCGACGTGCACGGCGATCTCGATGGCCCGTGTCGCGAGGGGCGAGTGGGTGCGGCCGGCCTGCCAGAGCAGGAAGATCTCGCGGGCCGGGAGTTCGGGCCGGAGCTCGTGCAGGCACAGCGTGTCGTCGGCGCGGACGTCGCCGCCGTGCACGACGAGTCGGGGGAGGATCGCCGAGCCCATCCCGGCGCGCACCATCGACAGCACGCTCTCGTTGCCCGCGGTGCGGAAGACGATGTGCGGGCGGACGCCGCGGCGGGCGAGCTCCCGTTCCATCCGGGCCTGGTCGCAGATCGGCGGGTGCGCCACCATCGGTGCGCCGTCGAGGTGGGCCGGGCGTACCGGGCCGTCGGGGAAGGTGCCGCGGCGGGCCACGAGCACGTAGGGATCGTCGAGCAGTTTGAGGTGTTCGACGTCGCCGTCGCCGCGACCGTCGAAGAACATCAGGTCGAGGTCGCGGAGCCGCGGCGTGTCGGCCTCCTCCTCGAACAGCCTGATGTCGCAGTCGGGGTGCTCGTCCCGGAGCGTGCGCACGATCGGCGGCAGGATCACGTTGGACACGCTCTGGAACGTGCCGATGTCGATCCGCCCGTCGCCGGCCCTGAAACGGTCCACGGCGGCCGTCATCGCCCGAGCCCGCGCCAGCAGTTCGCGCGCGTGCTCCAGCACCACCGCGCCGAGCGGGGTCAGCCGCACCGGCTTGGGCCCGCCCGGGCGGTCGAACACGGCGCCCCCGACGGCCTTCTCCAGGGCCGCGATCTGCTGACTCACCGTCGACTGGGTGTATCCGAGCCGCCCGGCCGCCCGCCCGAACGAGCCCTCGTCGGCGACGGCGGCCATCGCGGCGAGATGCCGCAGCTCCATGTCCCGCATGGGCCTCACCCTAGCCGGTGAACATCGCCGAAAGCGATCGAGTCGATCGAAAACCATCGCTTTCACCGATGGAATCCCCGGTCTAGCGTGGCACTCATGAGCGATCACGACACCCCTCCGATCCCCTCCGACGACACGCCCGTGCCCGGCGACCGCCCCAGCCCGGCGCACCTCGACCGGCCGGCCGCGCCCGGACCGCGTTCGGCGCTGTGGTTGCCGCTGTTCGACGAGTTGGCCGAACCGGCGGCGGTCGCCCGCCTGGCCGCCGACGCCGAGGAGGCCGGCTGGCACGGCGTGTTCGTCTGGGACCACCTGAGTTGGCGGTCGCCGATCCGCGACGTGGCCGACCCGTGGATCACGCTGGCCGCGATCGCCACCGCCACCGACACCCTTCGGCTCGGCCCCATGGTCACCCCGCTCGCCCGCCGCCGGCCGACCAAGGTGGCCAGGGAAACCGCGACCCTGGACCGGCTCAGCGGCGGTCGTCTCACCCTCGGCGTCGGCCTCGGCAGCGACCGTTTCGCCGACGAGCTGCGCGCCACCGGCGACGAAACCGACCCCGTGCGGCGCGGACGCATGCTCGACGAGTCGCTGGAGATCCTCACCGCCGCATGGTCCGGCGACCCGGTGCGGCACCACGGCCGGCACCACACTGTCGACGACATGACCTTCCTGCCCCGACCGGTGCAGCGGCCCGGCGTGCCGGTGTGGGCGGCGGGATTCCCCGGCAACGCCAAACCGCTGCGCCGCGCGGCCCGGCACGACGGCTTCTTCCCGATCAACCTCGAACACCCGGACCAACTCGCCGACATCGTCACCACCCTCACCGACCTGCGCCCGCCGAGCCCCACCCCGTACGACATCGCCGTGGCCCTCCCGCCCGGCACCGACCCGACCCCCTACGCCGACGCGGGCGCCACGTGGTGGCTGGCGGAGTTCGCGCCGGACACGGTGTCGGTGGACCAGGTGCGAGGCGTACTCCACGACGGCCCGATACGGCCCTGAGGCGCCGCCTCCCACGTGCCGACGAACACATCGAAACCGTGACGAAGGAAGCCGGTGACAACCATGCCCGACCGAAACCGCCGCACCCAGGCAGCGCCCGACACCCGGCCGCCCGCCGACGAGCGCCCGACCGAAGACACCGACCTCTTCGACTACGACGCCGAGCTGCGCCCGCACAACGACCACCTCCGCGCGGCCGCCCGCATCGGCCCGCGCGAGCGTGTCCTCGACATCGGCTGCGGCACGGGCGGGACCACGCGCGAGGCCGCCCGCGCCGCCGTCGCCGGCAGCGCGCTGGGCGTCGACGTCTGCGCCCGCATGCTCGACCGGGCCCGTCGGCTCGGTCACGACCAGGGACTGACCAACATCACCTACGCACAGGCCGACGCCCAGACCCACCGCTTCCCGCCGACACACTTCGACACCTGCATCAGCAGATTCGGCACGATGTTCTTCGCCGACCCGGTCGCCGCCTTCACCAACATCGGCCGCGCCCTGCGCCCGGCCGCCCGCCTGGTACTGCTGGTCTGGCAGGACCGCGACCGCAACGAATGGGCCACCGCCATCCGCCGGACCCTCCCCGACCCGACGACCGCAGCCACCCCGCCCACCGGCGGCCCGGACGCCTTCTCCCTGGCCGACCCCACCGTCACGGAACGTATCCTGACGGCGGCGGGCTTCACCGACGTCACCTTCACGGACGTACACGAACCCGTCTACTACGGCCCCGACAGCGCCACCGCCTTCGAGGCCGTACGCAGGCTGAAGGAATTCGACGACCGCCTCGCCGGCCTCGACCCCGCCACCGCGGAGCAGGCCCGCACCCGCCTACGCGCCACCCTGGCCGCACACGAGACCGACACCGGCGTGTACTTCGACTCCCACGCCTGGCTCGTCACCGCCCACCGCCCCTGAACCGAGCCCGGGCAGGTGACCCGGCGGACGGGCGTGGATCGCTTCGCGCGAACGACCCATAGACTCGACGGCTGTGTCAGACACCCAATACGAAGACCTGCTGCGCCTGGTACTCGACTCCGGAACGGCCAAGGCCGACCGGACGGGCACCGGTACCCGAAGTGTCTTCGGGCACCAACTGCGCTACGACCTCTCGCGGGGATTCCCGCTGGTCACGACCAAGAAGGTGCACCTCAAGTCGATCGTGTACGAACTCCTGTGGTTCCTGCGCGGCGAGTCCAACGTCGGCTGGCTGCAGGAGCACGGCGTCACCATCTGGGACGAATGGGCCGACGCGAACGGCGACCTCGGGCCGGTCTACGGGGTCCAGTGGCGCACCTGGCCCACGCCGGACGGCCGGCACATCGACCAGGTCGCCGAGGTTCTCGACACGCTGCGCCGGGACCCGGACTCCCGTCGGATGATCGTCTCCGCCTGGAACGTCGGTGAGCTGGCGAACATGGCCCTCGCGCCGTGCCACGCCTTCTTCCAGTTCCACGTCGCCGACGGCAGGCTCTCCTGCCAGCTGTACCAGCGCAGCGCGGACCTGTTCCTCGGCGTCCCGTTCAACATCGCGAGCTACGCCCTGCTCACCCACATGGTGGCGCAGCAGGTCGACCTCGAACCGGGCGACTTCATCTGGACCGGCGGCGACTGCCACATCTACGACAACCACGTCGAGCAGGTGACCGAGCAGCTCTCCCGCACCCCGTTCGAGTTCCCCACCCTGCGCCTGCGTCGAGCCGACTCCCTCTTCGACTACACCTACGCCGACGTGGAAGTACTCGACTACCGCCACCACCCGGCGATCAAGGCCCCGGTCGCGATCTGACCCCCGCGGCGGCGTCCACCGCCCCGGCCCGGAACGGGCTCGGGGAGGTGGACGCCGCCGCGACATAGTGCGGACCCCATCTCCCTTTCGGCATGGTTCACCCGATGTCGGATGACGGAAACCTGAGGCGACTCGTGACTCGCGACTCGTGACTCGCCAGTGCCTCAGGACGGGAGTGGACGTGCCTGTGTTCAAGGGGAGAGTGCGCATGGCGGCGATGGTCGCCGTCGTGGCGCTGTTGTCGTCCGGCATCGGGGCCGCCGACGGCGCCGAGGAATCGTACGGTCGTCCGGGCGACTGGCCGACCTGGCAGGGGGATCGCACCGGTTCCCGGCACAACGCGGCGGAGCGGCGGATCAACGCGCACACCGCGGGCACGCTGAACCTGAAGTGGGCCTTCGCCTATTCCAAGACCGGCTTCCCGGTCAAGAGCCAACCCGCCGTGGTCGACGGCTCGATCTACTTCGGCAGTCCCGATGGGAAGTTCCATGCCCTGAACGCCAAGTCCGGTGCCACCGAGTGGAGTTTCGACCTGAACACGGTCGATCCGAACGGCGTGGTCATCGACGGCCCGACGGTCGCGCGCGGCAAGGTCTTCTTCGGCGACAACCGGGGCTTCCTGTACGCACTGGACCGCAAGACCGGGCGGGTCGCCTGGGCCGAGAACACCGAACCGCACGCGGCCGGAATGCACACCAGTTCGCCCGTCTACCACAACGGGCGCATCTACGTCGGCGCGTCCAGCGGCGAGAACATCAACCCGGACCGCACCTATCCGTGCTGCACCTTCCGAGGCCACATCGACGCCTTCGACGCGGACACCGGCAAACTCGCCTGGCGCCACTACACGGTGCCCGAACCCCAGGCGGTCGGTACCTGGCCCAGCGGGGCGACCCGCTTCGAGCCGTCCGGCGCGGGCGTGTGGAGTTCGCCGATCATCGACCCGCGTACCGACACCCTGTACGTCGGCACCGGCCAGCTCTACTCCGGCACCACCGGCGACTTCGACTCGCTGCTCGCGCTCGACGCGCGCTCGGGCGCGGTGCGCTGGAAGCAACAGGTGACCAAGGCCGACACCTGGCGACTGTTGTGCGGCTTCCCGGACAACGACGGGTACTGCCCGGGGCAACGGGACGGCACCGCACTGGACTTCGACATCGGAGCGACCCCGAACCTGTTCAAGGTCAAGGGACGCACCATGGTCGGCGTCGGTCAGAAGAGCGGCGTCTACCACGCGTTCGACGCGCGCACCGGCGAGGTGAAGTGGCGCCGGCAACTGTCCGTACCGATGCCCGGGGGCGGGCTCTCCGGCCTCCAGTGGGGGAGCAGCTACGACGGCACCTCCCTGTACATGGCCACCTACCAGGCCAACCCCGGCACCCTGTTCGCGTTGAACCCGGCCAACGGCGACGTGCGGTGGCAGACGCCCAACCCGGCCGACGGCTGCACCACCGGCGGCGCCGCGAAGTTCCCCAACGTGTGCCGACTCGCGCATACCCCGGCGGTCAGCAGTACGCGCGGACTGGTGTACGAGGGCAGCAACGACGGCAAGATGCGGATCTACGACGCCCGCGACGGCAAGGTCCTGTGGACCTTCGACACCATTCGGGACTTCGCCGGGGTCAACGGCCTCACCGGTTTCGGCAGCGCGATCTCGGGCAACGGCGGGGCGGTGATCGCCGACGGCATGCTGTATGTGCAGGCCGGTTACTATCCGGGCTATCCGAGCGAGCACGGCACCGTGCTGCTCGCCTTCGGGCTGTGAACCGCGCCGGGCGGCATCGACGATTCCTCGGCGCGGCGCCGGTGTGCGCCCTGGCCGTCTCGTTGATCGCCGCCACCACGGCGGCCGGGGAGCCGCGGGCGAGCGCTCCGGCGGCCGATACGACCGAGGTCACGGTCACCGAGGGCACCAACCTCGCGGTGGCGGCCGCCCCCGGACACGGGCCGTTCGTCCTCGATCTCCAGGGACAGCTGTTCTCGCTGCCCCGTGAGGGCGGTACCGCCACGCCGATCGCCGACGAACTGCTCGACCCGTTCCGGCCCGCGATGTCGCCGGACGGCCGGCGTGTGGCGGTGCAGTCCTTCGCCGACGGCATGTTCCACATCCGGATCGTCGGGGTCGACGGCCACGGCTCGCGGCAGCTCACCTTCGGCGACCACGACGACCTGCACCCCGCGTGGTCCCCGGACGGCACCCGGATCGCGTTCGCGTCCGACCGCGCCGGCGGGCAGGACATCTGGACCGTGGACACGCGCGGCGGCGAACCTCGCCGGGTGACCACCACACCCACCCAGGAGGCCCAGCCCACCTGGTCGCCGGACGGTCGGGCCATCGCCTACGTCCAGGGCAACACGGTGGAAAGCGTCGACCTCGAGACCGGGAGCGTGCGCACCGTGGTCCCGGCCGCCGGCGCGTCGTTCGTCACCGCGCCGTCCTGGTCCCCGGACGGGCGCCGGATCGCGTTCGTGCGCAACGACCGCTCGGGCGGCACGTTGTCGGTCGCCGAGATCGAGACCGGCGCGATCCGCCGAGTGGGCGGGTACGACGACGTGTTCCCCTTCCCGGCCCAGTGGTTGTCCGCCGACGAGCTCGCGTACGGCGCCAACGGCCGGGTCGCGGTCTCGCGCCTGGGGACCGGCACGGACGGGAGCGCGACCGACGACGCCGGGGCCGAGCGCACCGTGCCGTTCTCCGCGACCTTCCGGCTGAAGCGGCCCCACTACCCGCCCAAGAAGCACGACTTCGACTCCCGCGCGCCGCGCACCGTGCGCGGCATCGTCGGTCCGGCGTTGTCCCCCGACGGCCGCTCGGTGGTGTTCAAGGCGCTCAACGACCTGTGGCTGTCGCCCATCGGCGGCCGGCCCCGGCGGCTGACCCGGGACGCGTTCTACGAGGTCGACCCGGCCTGGTCGCGGGACGGGACCCGGATCGCCTACGCGTCCGACAAGGCCGGCACCGAGGACCTGTACGTACTCGACCTCACCACCGGTCGGGAAAGCCGGGTCACCGGCCTGCCCGGCACCGAGTTCGCCCCCGCCTGGTCCCCCGACGGCCACACCCTGGCCTTCCAGGACGAGGTCTACCGCACCCTGACCGTGGACACGACCACCGGCACGGTCACCCCCGTGCTCGGCCCCGCCCTGCCGAACGTGCCCGGTCGCCCGAGTTGGTCGGCGGACGGCAGGACGCTGGCGCTCGCCGTCAACGACGCCGAACGCAACCGGATCATGCTCGCCGACGTCGCGTCGGGCACCACGCGGTTCGTCGACCCCGCCCCGCTCGGCTCGATCACCACCCGAGGCGACGACGGCCCGGTCTGGTCCCCGGACGGGCGCCGACTGGCCTTCACCATGGACGGCGCGATCCACGTACTGCCGGTCGACCCGGCGGGCAACCCCACGGGCCCGGCCCGCCGCGTCACCCGGGACGGCGGCGACGCGCCGAGCTGGAGCGGCGACTCGCGAACGCTGCTGTACCTGCACAACGGCACACTGCGCACCACGACCCTGGACGCCGGGACCGCCGCCGCGGCGGATGCCGCCGAGGCCGGGGGGCGTACCCGCGACATCCCCGTGCGACTCACCTACACCCGCGACCGACCCGACACCCGCATGGTCATCCATGCCGGCCGGCTCTGGGACGGCCACAGCCCGGACGTGCGTACCGACGTCGACATCGTGGTGGTGGGCGACCGGATCCGCGCCGTCGAGCCGCATCGTGCGCATCGCCCCGGCAAGGACTGGCGGTTCGTCGACGCGAGCGCGCTCACCGTCACCCCCGGTCTCACCGACATGCACAACCACCAGGAGATGCGCTCGAAATCCTTCGGCGATCGCCAGGGCCGGCTGCTGCTCTCCTACGGCATCACCACCACCCGCTCGACCGGCGACCCGGCCTACCGCGCGCTGGAGGACCGCGAATCGCTGGACTCCGGCGCCCGGCTGGGGCCGAGGTTCTTCGCGACCGGTGAGATGCTCGAAGGCACCCGATTCAACTGGGAGTTCGCGCGCCCGGTGCGCGACGAACGGCAGCTCGACCTGGAACTGTCCCGGGTGCGTGCGCTCGACTACGACCTGGTCAAGACCTACGAACGGTTCCGGGTGGACTGGCAGGGGCGGGTCACCGAGCAGGCGCACCGCCTGGGCATCCCCACCACCTCGCACTACCTCTACCCCGCCGTCGGCATCGGCGTGGACATGAAGGAGCACCTGGCCGCCCCGTCCAAGTGGGGGTTCGGGTTCGCCCGCGAATCCTCCCTCGGCAACGTGTACGAGGACGTCTTCAAGCTGGAGGCGGCCGGTGGGATGCCGGTCAGCTCCACGCTGTTCAGCTCCGGTTCGCTGCTCGCCGACGACCCGGGCATCGAGCACGACCCGCGGGTGCGGGCGCTGTACCCCGCGCAGGAGCGCCAGGCGTTGCACGCCAAGGTGTTGTGCGCACAGGGCCGGGGACCGTGCGGGTTCCTGGACGGCACACCGGAGCAGGCGCGGCGCGACGTCGGTGTGGCCAAGCGGCTGATCGCCGCCGGCGGCACGGTACTTGCCGGCACCGACGCGCCACTCGACTCCACCGCCGTCGCGCTGCACCTGAACCTGCGGGCCATGGTCACGTACGGCATGACCCCGTTCCAGGCCCTGCAGAGCGCGACCCTGCTGCCCGCGAAACAGCTCGGCGTGGCCGACGACCTGGGCAGCGTCGAACCGGGCAAGCTGGCCGACCTGGTGATCACCGGAGGTGACCCGTCCCACGACATCGCCGCCCTGGCGGACGTCCGCATGGTGGTGAAGAACGGTGAGGCGCATACCCCCGAGGACCTGATCCGCCCCTTCGCGGATCCGGCTCGCCCGTGATCCACCGTCCGACGGTCAGATGGGCTGGATGGCGAACAGGGCGAGGTGCCCGCAGTGCGGACAGCGGAACGCGTCGATCTGCCAACGCTGTTTGCCCATGCGTTTCACTCCCCCGAAGGCCCCCCGCTCGATGAAGCCCGAGATCCACAGGGCGTATCCCGGCGAGTATTGACCGTTGTCCTCGATGAACCCGGGCTCCAATCCGACGTGTTCACAGTAGGTACAGCGCATGTTCTCCATCGCCCGATCATGGCACGGCACACGAACCTGCCGTTGTGGAAAGCGTGTTCGGGTGATCGACCGGTATCGGGCGCCGGGAGCCGGGTGTCAGTTCCCACGACGGCGGCGGAACAGGGGCAGTGCCGCGGCGAACGCGGCGGCGGCGCACAGGGCCGCCGCCGCGAACGCCGTCGCGATGCCGTGTGTCAGTACGTGTTCGGGACTTCCGTCCGAGGACGCGTCGCGGGTCGCGGCGCCGAAGACCGTCACCCACACGGCGAGGCCGAGGGTGCCGCCGATCCACTGCATGGTCTGGAGCAGACCCGACGCGGCCCCGGACTCGCGCGGGTCGA
Source organism: Embleya hyalina (assembly GCF_003967355.1). Classification (GTDB taxonomy): domain Bacteria; phylum Actinomycetota; class Actinomycetes; order Streptomycetales; family Streptomycetaceae; genus Embleya; species Embleya hyalina. The sequence continues at coordinate 342,917 of NZ_BIFH01000018.1, forward strand.
TGCCGGACATTCCGTAGGTGTTCATCGTCGGCATCGACGCGCCGATGCCGATGCCGATCAACAGAAGCGGCCCCAGGACACCGCCGACATAGGTGTCGTGTTCGTCGAGCCCGCCGAGCCACGCCAGCCCGGTCGCCACCAGTGCCAGGCCGACCGCCGCCGGCCATGCGGTGCCGACCCGGCGCACCAGTGACGGAGACAGGCGCGCGACGGTGAACTGGCCGACCATCAGGGGCAGGAAGGCGAAGCCCGCCCGGACCGTGCCGAAGCCGCGCACGTCCTGGAAGTACTGGGCCAGCAGGAACAACACGCTGAACATCGCGGCCCCCGCCGCCGTGATCGCGGGCAGTACCCGCGCCAGCGTGCCACGGGTGGCCAGGCGCAGCGGGGTGAGCGGTTCGGCGGCCCGCTTCTCGACGCACACGAACGCGATCAACAACACCGCGGCGGCGATCAGCGACCCGATCGTGCGGGCGTCCCGCCACTCGTGCGCGGCGGCGCGGATGAACGCGTGGACCAGGGCGCCCATTCCGGCCGTCGCGGTCAGCGCGCCCGCCACGTCGAACCGTCGTGGCCGATCGGTCCGGGCCCGCGCGGGCTCGGTGATCAACCGTGCCGCGAGCGCGATCACCAGCGCGCCCAGTGGCACGTTGATCAGGAACACCCAGCGCCACGAGGCGAGATCGGTGATCACGCCGCCCAGAACGAGCCCGACGGAGGCGCCGCCGCCCAGGACGGCGGAGTACCAGGAGATGGCCCGGGCGCGAGCCCGGCCGTCGAAGGTGCTGACGATCAGGGCCATGGTGCTCGGTCCCGCGAGGGCGCCGCCGAGGCCCTGGAGGACGCGCGCGGTGATCAGCCACCAGGCCCACGGGGCGCAGCCGGCGAGCAGGGAGGCGCCGGTGAACACGGTCGCGCCGGCGAGGAAGGCGCGTTTGCGGCCGAACACGTCGCCGAGCCGTCCGGCGAGCAGGAGGGAGCCGCCGAAGGCCAGGGTGTAGGCGTTGAGGACCCACGACGCGGAGGTGCGCGACATGTCGAGCGCGTCGCCCATGCGCGGGAGCGCGAGGTTGACCACCGTGACGTCGATGCCGATCAGCAGCATGAACCCGGTGATGACGGCCAGTACGAGACCGGGTCGGGGCGCGGGCGGCGCGGATGAGTGGGGTGGTTGCCCGGTGGCGGGCGCGGTGGCGGACGTGGACATGGTGAATCCCCCGAAGCGTGGTCGTGGTCGCGGACGCGGACATGGGAATGGGCATGGCATGCCGATGCGCGGGCGTGGCGGGACGGCGCGCACGAGCGCGCAACGCCGCATTGGAGACGGTGGCGTCTCCTCTGGTGACACGACGAGATTAGGAGACTCTTTGGTCTCTTACAAGCCTTCGGCGATAATCGGTGCACGACTTGAGAGAGGTGATCCGCCTTGGCCTCCGCCCCCGACCGCCCGGGTATCCCCGAGCCGCCCGGCCGCGACGCCACGCCCGTGCGGCGTCGTGGCCGGGCGCTCGAACAGGCCATCTTCCAGGCGGTGTTCGACCAGTTGCTGGAAGTCGGCTACGCGGGCCTGACCATGGACGGCGTGGCGACGGCGGCCGGGACCGGCAAGGCGCCGCTGTACCGCCGCTGGTCGGACAAGAAGGCGCTGCTGTCCGACGCCCTCCGCGACCGGCTCCCGGACGCGGACGACGTCGAGATCGTCGGGGACCTGCGCCGCGACCTGCTGGCGGTGCTGCGGTTCATGTTCAGCGCCTGCACGGTGACCGGCGACCCGGCGCTGCAACTGGCCAAGGCGGAGGCCGACCCCACCCACGACGTGGTCCGCGCCCGGATATCCGCACCGGCCCGACGGATGATGCTGGACGTGCTCCGGGCCGGCGAGGCCCGCGGCGAGGTGCGGCCGGGCGCCGCGACCCCGCTGATCGCCCGGGTCGGCATCGCGGTCGTCGTGTACCAGAACCTCACGGGCCGGGACGGCCTCGACGACGCGTTCATCGAACAGGTCGTCGACGAGGTCCTTCTTCCGCTGGTCCGCGACCCCGACCGGGCCGCGCCGGGAGGGGGCGGGGAACGGCCGGACCGCTGAGGGCGGGACGCCTTGCGAACAGGCGTGGCCGCCGTCCGGGCGTGGCGACGGGTACGGACGTCCGGGGGGACGTCCGTACCCGTGCGGTGTGCGACCGCCGTGGGTTCGTTCGGCGGTGTCGGGCGTGCGGATCAGGTCGGGATCAGGTCGGGGTCAGGGCTTGCTCACCCCCAGGGAGTAGCCGCCCGAGCCGCTGTAGGCGAGCACGATGTAGCGGTAGCGGCCGGCGGTTCCGTTGTAGGAGATCGTCTCGTCCGCTTCCGGAGTGGTGCCTTGGGCCACCGCGTTCCAGGTGGAGCCGTTCCACTTCTGGAGGGTGAGGTCGAAGTCCGCGCCCGCCGGTCCGGTCAGGCAACCGGTGTGCGTGCCGGACGTGGTGGTCTCGTAGTACGAGTTGTCGGGCTGGGTGGCCTGGGCACCCGACGCGAGGGTGCCGGAGTAGGTGTTCTGCGCCCCGGCGCAGCCCGTCGGCGGGTTGCCGCCGCCCGTGGTCAGCGTCAGCCCGTAGGTCTGGAGGATCTCGTTGACCGGCTGGTGATAGGTCTCACCGCCGGACGAGCAGTTTCCGGACCCGCCCGAGGTGACCCCCTGGGCCTGGCTGCCGGAGATGAACGACCCACCGGAGTCGCCCGGTTCGGCGCATACGTTGGTGCGGGTGAGGCCGGTGACGGTGCCCTGCGGGTAGGTCACGGACGTGTTGTGCTGTTGGATCGTGCCACAGTGCCAACCGGTCGTGGAGCCGGAGCGGCAGATGGAGGATCCGGCCGGTGATTGGGTGGACCCGGCCACCGGCACCGTGCCGGGATACCGGTTGACCAGCGCGCGCGGGGTCCAGTTGGCGTTCGTGGCCACCCACGCGTAGTCGTTGCCGGGGAAGGACGATCCCTGGAACGTACCCTGCGCCGCGCCGTTGCCGGTGGTCGTGGAACCGGTCCGGCCGCAGTGTCCGGCGGTGACGAAGCCGCCCTGGGTGCCGCGGGTGATCGGGAATCCGATGGAGCAGCGGGTGTTGCCGTTGATGTTGTACGCGTCGCCGCCGCGCAGATCGGCCAGCACGCGTGGTTGCACGGCGGAGGGCAGGATCTCGACCGCGGCGGTGTCGACGCCGCTGTCCGCGACGAACGCGCGGGTGCGGACCGGGTCGTGGGACTGGATCACGACCTTGTTGGTCGCGACGTCGACGTACCACAACGGTGTGTCGGCAGGGGCCCGACGCCGTGCGGAGTGGTCGAGTGCCTCGCGGACCCGATCGAGATCGCCGAGCGAGTGTGGGACCACTCGCGCGGTGGCGCCGTTTGCCTCGATGGCCCGTACGTCGCGTCGGTCGGTGGTGGCGATCACGAACCGCGCGGTGTCGCCGCTCAGCCAGGCTCCGGCCCAGTGCGCGCCGAGGCGTTGGCGCAGGAGCGGCTCCTGGACGGCGGCCCGATATTCGTTCGCCAGGCGGGATTCGGCGACGTCCCGGGTGAGGCCGAGGTCGCGTTGCAGGGCTTCGACGATGCCTTCGGGGGCGGCGGGGGCCGGCCCGACGGGGACGACGAGGGCGTCGTCCCCGGAGGAGGGGGGAGTGGGGTCGGCGGTGGCGACTGCGGTGCCGCCGAGGGACAGGACAGTGAGCAGGGCGGCACAGGACGCGGCCGCGACATGCTTGAGACGCATGGGGACTCCTGTCGAGGGGGACGACAGAAACGTATCTGCGAGCCGGATGACGAGGTACCTGTCAATCGACCCCCAACACGGCGATATGGACGGGTTGTCGGGCAGGCGACCCATGGGCCGGTGGGCCGGGGTCAGTTCGCCGTTCCGTAGCCCTCGTGGTCGGCGAGCCAGGCGGCATAGTCCGGGGCCTCGCGCACCGCCGCCGCGTGTGCGGCACGGGCCTGTTCGGTCACCAGGGACGCGGTGCGCGCGGCGGGTGCGTGCGGATGCCAGCCGATCAGGTGTCGCCACGAGAGCGGTGTGCCGGCCAGCGCCACCCTGGCGATGCCCGGCATCGGCGGCATCGTCGCCCGGCACAGGCCGACGGCGCGGCCGACCTGGCTGAGGTACACGCACGCGGCCACGTCCGTCTCGTAGACCGCTCGCGGGGTGAAGCCCGCCCGCGCGCACGCGGTGAAGAAGCAGTCCTCGAAACAACCTTCGCCGGGAACCGCGGCCCATCTGTCGTCGGCGAACGCGGCGAGATCCACCTCCCGCTCGCCGGCGAGCCGGTGGTCGAGCGCGAGCATCAGGAAGACCGGATCCGTGCCCACCTCACGCCACGCCAGCCCACCGCCGTACGCCGGACGGCTCTCGCCGCACGCGCCGAGCAGTACGTAATCCAGTCGTCCGGTCGCCACCATGGCGGTCAACTCCCGGTTGGACCACGACATGTGTGTGGTCACCGTGTCGGCGTGATGTTCCTCGGCGAGCCGGTCGACCAGACCGCCGAACAGCGGTCCGTGCGTGCCGCCGAGGCGAAATCTGGGGGTGACCCCCACCCGATTGGCGAACCGGACGGCCTCCTCCTGGAGTTCCCGGGCGGCGGGTAACAACATCCGGGCCCGGTCCAGCACCAGTTCGCCGAGCGGAGTCAACGTGACCCCCTCGCGGCCGCGCTCGAACAGCGCGCCGCCCAACGCCTTCTCGATCCGTTTGAGTTGCGTACTCAGTGCCGGCTGAGCCAGACCCAGCACGGCGGACGCGCGGGTCAGACTGCCCGCATCCGCGATGGCCCGAATGGTGCGCAGATGGCGTAGTTCCATGTCCATGCCCGGCAAGGTACGGCCGACCGGCGACGGCGAACAAGATGCCGCCCGGTCGGCCGTGTCGTGCTCACCAACCGCGTTTGCAGGCTTCGATGTTCGTGCGGAGGGTCGCGCCGATCGGGGTCAACGTCTCCGGAACGAAGCCGGCCGTCGCGGAGGCGGGAGCGCCGAGCAGCTCCCACGGGGCGGTCGCCTCGAACGTGTCGGCGGGTGCGGAAGCGCCCTTGGCGGCGGTCACCCACGTCTTGTGGGCCGTCGGCCCCTGCGCGCCCAGGAGCAGGTCGATGACGAACAGGCCCTCTGCGCAGGTGATTTGGGGAGCCACGTGGTGCTTCCAGTGGTACGGCGGGTGCATGCGGCCGCCGCCCGGCGCCACCACCCAGCGTTTGCACAGGTGCAGTCTGGCCCAGTCCGGGCGGGTGTGCTCGAACCACTCGCAGACGGCGTGCGCGAGGAATTCGCAGCCGTCCTGCGTCGGGCTGCGCGGGACGACCAGCGCGCCCGTGAGTTCGCGCCATACCGAGGTCAGTTCGGCGAGGGTCGGTGCCGGGGTCGCGGGTGCCGCGAGCAGGCCCGCCTTCGCGTCGCACAGCAGGATCACGTCGGGGACGAGGTCGGCCTGGGAGCCGAGCCAGGTTCGTACCCGGCCGACGCACATCGTGCTCTTGGCCAGGGGCAGGTCGTTGCCGAGTACGAGTGCGGTTTGACGGAACGTCAGGTGGGGGGTGTCGGGGGTCATTCCGCCGAAGTTCTCGATCCGGTACTCGATGGCCTCCGTGAGCTGTTCCGGCGTCATGTCGGCGATCGCCGTCGGGCTCAGCTCCACGAACCCCACGTCGGGGGGTGTCGAGGAGTCCGTCCTCGACGCGGCCACGGAAGCCGGGGTGCGAGGGTTGGGCCCGGTCGAGGCCTCGGCTTCGGCCCGTTCGGCCTGGAGTCGCCTTTGCCGCCGCTTCTCCTCCTCGGCCTCCGCGAGCTTGTGCTCCACCTGTTGCGCGAGGAGGAAGCCGGGGGGCCTGGTGAAGCGGAAGGGTTGGGGTTGCGGTGCGGGGTCCGGTGCGGGCGGAACCGCCGGTGTGTCCGCCGCGGGTGCGGGATCCTTGGTGTGTGCGTCGGTTCGGGCGCGTTTGGTGTCGTCGTCCGGGCCTCGCTCGTCCTTCGGCGGCGCGATGCCCTGACCGCTCGGATTCTTCAGATCGCGTTCGCGTTTCATGGATCATCCCCCCGGAAGTCCGTCCACCCTCGGGGCAAGCGTAGCGACGGAAATGTCGGCCGACACGGAAACCGCGATTCCGCTCGGCCGCGTTCGGATCGGCCCGGTCCGATGACGGATGGCCGGATCCAGGCGCATGCGTGGTACTTTCCAATGTTGCGTCCGCCGAGCACCCCCACGATCGTCCTCCCGGTGCGGCGGGGTCGGAACTTCCATGCATGGGAGCAGAGTTACCGGGTAGCCGAGGAACGCACACCCGCGCTTCCGGTTACGCGAAGACAGGACACCCATGTCGACTCCCTTGATTCTCGGGCGCCGCGCGGAACTTCCCACCGAGCAGCATCGGTCGCGGTTGCCCGAACACCACTACGACCCGATCGCATGCGTCAATGTCGTCGCCGACGGCAGACTCCTCATCGACGCGGCGGCCCCCCGCCTGATCGCCGAATACACCCGAACCCAGGAGCCCTCCGGCCTCAAGCACGACGACTGAGCCGAACCCCACGCCCCGTCACACCCGCGTACCGGACCGAGATCCGGGCGGGGGCGGCGGGGCGTGTCACCGTGCGGCGTATCCGCGCGTGGTCAGGTGAGGGTGATCAGGTCGAGGTAGGTGTCGCTCCACAGGTCCTCGTCCGCGTCGGGGAGCACCAGAACACGATCGGGGCGCAGGGCGTCGATGGCGGACGGGTCGTGGGTGACCATCACGATCGCGCCCGGGTAGGTGCCGATCGCGGTCAGGACCTCGGTGCGGGACGCGGGGTCGAGATTGTTGGTGGGCTCGTCGAGGAGCAGGACGTTGGCGCCGGAGTGGACCAGCCCGGCCAGGGCCAGGCGGGTCTTCTCCCCGCCGGAGAGGACGCCGACGGACTTGTCGGCCGCGTCCTTGGGAAACAGGAACGCGCCCAGTACGTGCCGCACTTCGCCGTCGGTCAGGTGTGGGGCCGCGGCGGCGAGATTGGCCCGGACCGTGCGGGTGGTGTCGAGGGTGTCGTGTTCCTGGGCGAAGTAGCCCAGGCGCAGGCCGTGTCCGGGTACCACCCGGCCGGCGTCCGGGTGCTCGTGCCCGGCCAGGACGCGCAGCAGCGTGGTCTTGCCCGCGCCGTTGGGGCCGAGGACGACCAGGCGGCTGCCGCGGTCGACGGCCAGGTCGACGCCGTTCAGGACCCGATGGTCGCCGTAGGACTTGGTGAGGCCGACGGCGCCGAGCGGCATGCGTCCACATGGCACGGGCTCGGGCAGCCGGATCTGCGCGGTCTTCTCCGTCGGCCGGGTGGGTTCCAGTTCGGCGAGCATGCGGTCGGCGCGGCGCGCCATGCTCCTGGCGGTGACGGCGGTGGCCGAACGCGCCTTCATCCGGTCCGCCTGGGCGTGCAGGGACGCGGCCTTGCGCTCGGCGTTCGACCGCTCCCGGGCACGGCGGCGCCGGTCCGCCTCGCGCTGGGTCAGGTGGGTGGCCCAGTCGGTGTTGTGGATGTCGATGGTCGCGCGTTGCGGGTCGAGGTGGAAGACGCGGTTGACCACGGCGGCCAGCAGATCGGTGTCGTGGCTGATGATCACCAGGCCGCCCCGCCGGCCCCGCAGGAAGGTGAGCAACCAGGCGATCGCGTCGGAGTCGAGGTGGTTGGTCGGCTCGTCCAGGAGGAGGGTGCCATCGGATCCCGCGAACAGGATGCGGGCCAGTTCGACACGGCGGCGCTGTCCGCCGGAGAGTGCGCCGATCGGCTCGCCCAGGGTCCGTTCGGGCAGGCCGAGTCCGGCCGCCACCCGGGCGGCCTCGGCCTCGGCGGCGTAGCCGCCACCGGCCTGGAAGGCGGCCTCGGCACGGTCGTAGGCGCGCATCGCCCGCTCCAGCGCGGCGGGCCCGTCGGCATCGGTCATCGCGGCCTCGGCCCCGCGCAGGGTGCGCAGCACCCGGTCGAGGCCGCGGGCGGACAGGATCCGGTCGGTGACGGTGACGTCGGGATCGGCGGCGCGGGAGTCCTGCGCGAGGAAGCCGACCGGGCCGGTGTGGGTGATCGTCCCGGCGGTGGGGCGTGAGCGACCGGCCAGGGCGGTCGCGAGGGTGGTCTTGCCCGCGCCGTTGCGGCCGACCAGGCCGATGCGGTCGCCGGGGGAGACGGTGAAGGAGATGTCGGAGAGCAGCAGGCGGGCGCCCGCGCGCAGCTCGACACCGCGAACGGTGATCATGAGGTAACGCTCCGAAAAAGCGAAAGGACACACTTCTGACGCGGAAGTGGGTCCTTCGCTAGGAAATTCGGGGCGTAGACATGCGACCACCCTAACCGATACCGCCGGGCCGCCGCGGTTCACATCGTCGAGGCTTCGACACGACCGCCCCCATCGGCCGACTCGCCGACACGGCCGTCGCGGTCGCCTCGCCTCAACCCGCCTGCGGTGAGGGATGTGCCGCGGCCGGTCCCACCGGTGTCGTGACCGGCGCGGATCGGTCGTATTCCGTGGCCGGGTAGACCTGCGTCGCGCCTGCCGACGTCGCGCCGATCAGGACGAGCAGGGGGGTGGCGGCCAGGGTGAGGGCGATGGCGATGCGGGGTGACTTCACGAGTGATCGACCCTTTCGAGACGACGGACCGGGCGGGTGGTCGCGATTCCGATGTGTCGACGATGCCGGCCCCGGCCATGGGGGCGTAACCCGCGAAAGTCGGTAATGGTGAGCCGAAGGTTGCCGACGGGGGCCGAGGCGGCGTTCGGCGGGGGCGCCGAGCCCTACCCGGCCGCCCCCGGGCCCGGCAGGAGGTCGACGTCGGTTGCGTGCATGGGGTTGCCGCAGTGGGTGCAGCGCAGTTCGGGGTTGCCGATTTCGCCGCACGCGTGATGGCGGTACAGCACCGGTGGGCCCGCCTCGCCCGCGAGCCATTTGTCGCCCCAGCCGGTCATGACCATGAGCAGGTCGACCAACTCGGTGCCCTTCTCGGTCAGGACGTACTCGTAGCGCGGTCGCCGGTCGTAGGGGCGCCGCTCGAGTACACCCTGTTCGACCAGGTGGTTCAGCCGCTCCGTCAGGACCTTGCGGGAGATCCCGAGGTCGGCCTGGAGCTGCTCGAAGCGGGTGACCCCGACCCATACGTCGCGCAGCACCAGCGGCGACCAGGGCTCGCCGATGACATCGAGGGTTCGGGCGATCGAGCACGCCATTTTGCCGAAGTCCGTCCGTTGCATGGGAGCAGTCTAGCAATTGGGGTTCCCTGAAGGAACTTCAACTGCTACGGTTTCGAAGTCTTCTGAAGGAACTCCAGAGAGGATGTCGAGGATGGGCAAGGTCATCAGCAGCCACGCGGTGTCGGTGGACGGCTACATCACCGGTCGCGAGCCGGGTCCGGGGCGTGGGCTCGGTACCGGGACGATGCTCTTCGACTGGTACTTCGACGGCGACACGCCCAGTCGGGTGTTCGACGGCTTCCGGCAGAGCGAGCCGAGCGCGCGGGTCTTCGACGCCCTCGCCGGACGGATCGGCGCGGTCGTGGCCGGGCGCAACACCTACGAGGACTCCGACCGTTTCGGCGGCGGCAGCCCCCACCCGACGGCCCGACTGTTCGTCCTCAGCCACCGCCCGGCGCCGGAGATCACCGAGCGGCAGACCCTGATCACCACCGGCGTCGCGGACGCGATCGCCGCGGCCCGCGAGGCCGCCGGCGACAAGGACGTCGCCCTCATGGGCGGCGGCGTCCTGGCCGAGGGACTGGCGGCGGGGCTCGTCGACGAGGTGATCCTCCATCAGGTGCCGGTCCTGCTCGGCGAAGGCCGCCCCTTCTTCCGGGAGTTGCCCGAACACGTGCGCCTGCGCCTCGTCGACGCCGTCCCGGCGCCCGGTGTCACCCATCTCCACTACGCGGTGGAGCGATGACCCCCGCCGCCGATCCGATCGCACCGCTCGCCGACCACGAGCACGAGCACGACCACGAGAAGCCCAACCGGAACCGACCCGAGGAGACCACCGCCATGCTGGATCCCGAAGTGCGCCGCGTGCTCGACGGAACCCCGATCGCCCACCTCGCCACGGTTCTCCCGGACGGCGCGCCGCACTCCGTTCCCGTCTGGATCGGTACGCACGGCGACCACATCGTGATTTTGACCGGCCCGGACAGCCGCAAGGCCCGGAACCTGCGCCGCGACCCGCGGGTCGCGTTGTCCCTGACACCGCGGGACGACCCGTTTCGGCCGATCGCCATCCGCGGCCGGGTCGTCGAATGGCTCGACGGCGACGCGGGCTGGACGGTGGTCGACCGCGTGGCCGCCAAGTACATCGGCCAGGCGTACTCGCGAGACCAACGGCGCGTCGTCGCGATCATCGAGGCGGAGCGACAGGCGGTCGGGATGTCGTGACCGGCGACGGCGGGGAGGGCCGGTCGGCGCTACGGCCCTGTGGTCAGGTGGATCAGTCCCGCGTCGGTGTCGCGGAAGCCGCAGGCGTCGAAGTAGAAGCGGCGCAACCCCGGCTCGAAGTCGACGTGCAGCCACTCGCAGCCCGCCGCGCGCGCCCGCTCCGCCGCCAGCCGGACGACGGCCGTTGCGATGCCGCGACGCTGGTACGAGCCCCGCGTCTTGGTGTCGAGCAGAAACGCGTGGTCCTCACCGTCCCACGCCACGTTCACGAAGCCGACCAGGAGTCCCGCGCCGTCCCGGGCGCTCACCCAGCCGAGGCTGTGCGGCTCGATCCGGCTCCACCAACCGGCGACGGCGTTGCCGCCGTGCGACCGGACGAGGTCGACCATCTCGTCGTCGGTGACGGGTTCGCGCCAGGCGTAGGAGATCGTTTCGCTCATCCCGCCAGCATCGCCGGCCCGAGCTTTCGCGCAACTCCTTTTGATCACCCGCACGGCGACGGTCGGCCCGGCTCAGCACTCGACGGCGGTCACCGGAACCGATGCCTTCGGCGCGGCCGTCACGTGGTCGGGGGCGACCGTCCGGCGGACCGAGAGCGCCACCAGGACGCAGGCCGCCAGGCCGATGCCGGCCGCGAGTGCGGTCAGGCCGCCGCCGCCCAGCGGGCCCACGCTCGCCCCGCCGAGGGCGCCGCCGAGTGATACCCCCAGGTACTGCGCGGAGCCGTTCAGCGAGATGATCACCGGCGCGTTCGTCGGGTCGAGCGAGATCAGCCGGTGTTGCTGGGACACCACGATCTGCCAGCCGGTCATCCCCCACAACACCAGCACGGCCAGGGCCGCGGGGTACGCGTGCCGGGCGGCGATGGTCAGCAGCAGCGCCGCGGTGATTCCGGTCACCGCCAGCACCGCGGTGCGGTCGGCGCCGAAGCGGTCCACCGTACGGCCGGCGAGCGTGGTGCCGAGCACCGCGCCGAAGCCGAATACGAGCAACGCCCAGGCCAGGGGGCCGCCGTGGTCGGCGCCGGCCGGGGCGAGCACGTCGCCCAGGTAGGGGTAGGCCGTGAAGGCGGCGAGGAAGGCGACGAACGTGACGGACTGGATCAGCAACACCCGGCCGTCGGTCAACGGGCGCAGCCGGTCGCGCAGTCCGGACACGGGTCCGGCCGGGATCGGGCCGAGGCTGATCGCCATGCCGAGCATCGCCACCGCGCCGAGCCCGACGATCACCCACATCGTGCTGTGCCAGCCCCGCGCCCCGCCCAGCCAGGTGCCGAACGGCGCGCCCAGCACCAGCGACGCGCTGTTGCCGCCGGAGAGCACCGCCAGCGCGCGGGCCCGCCGCTCCGGCGGCACCAGGGCCGCGGCACCGGCGGCCGCGTTCGGCAGGAACATCGCCGCACCGGCCGCGGCCAGGAGCCGACTGCCCAACGCGATGCCGTAGTTCGGGGCGAGCGCGGTGACCACGTTGCCCGCCGTGAACAACGCCATCGCGGTCAGCAACACCCGGCGGCGGGGCCAGCGTCCGGTCGCCGCCGCGAGTACCGGGGCCAGGATCGCGTAGCCGAGCGCGAACACGGTGACGAGTTGACCGGCGGCTCCGGTGGAGACATCGAGGTCGGCGCCGATGTCCCCGAGGATGCCGGCGAAGACGAACCCGTCCATGCCGATGGCGAACGAGCCCAGGGCCAGTACGAGGAGCCGCATGGAACCACCTCCGGGAGACCGCTTGGATTGTTTGACGAGAGTCAAACCGAAGCAGATGCAATGATGGTTGTCAAACAATCAAACGTTCCTGGGCGGCGGGGCCGTGGCGGCGCGCGGACCTGCCGGACGGGGCGGCGGCGGGCGTCGTGGAGCGCCGTAGGATCGACGCGGGAGGTGAGGCGGCATGACGGAACGCGAACCGTTCCATCCCTCGATCGAGCAACTGCGGCTCGGCGACGTACTGGGGGCACTGGCGGATCCGGCCCGACTGCGCCTGGTCGAGTTGTACGCCGACAACGTCGAACACTCGTGCGCCGAATGGCCCGAGGAACTGCGCGGCCTGCACAAGTCGACCGTGTCGCATCACCAGAAGACGCTGCGCGAGATGGGCGTGGTCCGCGTACGGATCGCCGGCCGCAACCGTTATCTGACGCTGCGCCGAGACGAGTTGGACGCCCGGTTCCCGGGCCTGCTCGACGCGATCCTGGCCAACACCGGCGACTGAGCGGCCGCGTGGGAGTCGTCGAGGACCGGCCCGGGGCGACTCGCCGCTCGCCGCCCCGACCGCGAGCATCGTGGGGTACCCGGGCCGCGGGTCGGCGGGCCGGCGGATCGCCCGGCCCGCCGAGGCGCGAGGCGGGCGCCGGTGTGCAAGGGTCGAGTGCCCCGAGCGCACCAAGCGCCGCGCCGGGTGCGGTGCGACTACCGCACTGCGTGCGGAAGTTCCTACGTCGGCAGCCCCACCGCCCGTTCCCCGTTCCGGCGTTGTTGAATGACGACGGCGACGACCAGGAGGGCCCCCTGCGCGACGTTTTGCCAGAACGAGTTGACGCCGACGACGTTGAGGCCGTTCTCCAGCGCGCCGAGGAGGAACACGGCCAGGAGCGTGCCGCCGACGCCGCCCTTGCCGCCCTTGAGGGCGCAACCGCCCAGCGCGGCCGCCGTGATGGCCTTGAGTTCCAGGCCCTCGCTGCCGGAGGTGGGCTGGCCGGATCCGGTGCGCGCGGTCAGGATGACGCCGGCGATCGCCGCGACGACGCCGGCGAGGGCGTACACGGACACCAGATACTTGTTGATGTTGATGCCGGCGAGGCGCGCGGCGGTGTCGTTGCCGCCGATCGCGTAGATGTTGCGGCCGATGTCGGTGTACTTGAGCAGGACGTGCACGGCGACGGCGACCACCGCCAACGTCCAGATCTGGACGGACAGTCCGAGGATTTTGCCCCGGGCGACGAAGATGAAGAAGTCGTCGCCGAGCACGTAGCCCTGGGCCCGTCCGCCCGCGAGGAGTTGGGCGACACCCTTGTACGCGGCGAGGGTGGCGAGCGTGGCGATGACGGGGTTGACCCGGCCGTACACGATGACGATCCCGTTGACCACGCCCGCCGCGATGCCGACGCCGATCGCGGCGAGGATGCCGAGGGCGGCATTGCCGTCGGTGGAGGTGAAGGCCATGGCGCTGACGACGGAGGCGACGCCGGCCTGCGAGCCGACGGAGATGTCGAGCGCGCCGCAGACGATGACCACGGTCTGGACCACGGCGAGCAGACCGGTGACCGCGACCGTGTCGCCGATGACGGTCATGTTGGCCCTGGTGAGGTAGCCGTCGTCGAGCCAGGTGAACGTGCCGACGACGACGATGAGCGCGCCGATGAGGCTGGTGTTCTGCGCGCCGACGGCGCCGGCGACCCGGCGGGGCAGCGCACGGACGTGGGCGCCGCCGGCGGACGTGGCGGGCATCGGCGGCGGCGCGTCGGTCGTGGTGGTCATGTCGGGTTCCCCTGGGTCGGTTCGGCGAGGTCGAATGCCATGGCGAGGGCGAGGACGGCCTCCTCGTCGGCGTCCGCGCGGTCGAGTTCGCCGGTGATCCTGCCGTTCTGCATCACGACGACGCGGTCCGCGAGGCCGAGTACCTCGGGCAGTTCGGAGGAGATGACGAGGATGGCGACGCCCGCCGCGGCCAACTCGTCGATCAGGCGGTAGATTTCGGCCTTCGCGCCGATGTCGATGCCGCGCGTGGGCTCGTCCAGGATCAGGATCTCGGGTCGGCGGGCGAGCCGGCGGGCGAGGACGACCTTCTGTTGGTTGCCGCCGGACAGTTTGCGCACCTCGTGGTCGAGGGACGGGGTGCGTATGTCGAGGCGGTCGACGAACTCCTGTGCGAGAAGCCGTTCGCGGCGCGCGCCGACGAAGCGGAAGCGGCGCAGCCGGTCGAGGACCGCGACGCCGATGTTGTAGCGGACCGAGCCGGTCAGGAACAACGCCTGCGCCTTGCGCTCCTCGGGCGCGTAGCCGATGCCCGCGCGCACGGCGTCGCGGGGGGTGCGCAGGCGCAGCGGCCGGCCGTCGACGCGTACCTCGCCGGAGCGGATGGGTACGTCGCCGACGAGCGCGGCGGCGAGTTCGGATCGGCCGGCGCCGACCAGCCCGGCGAGGGCGACGACTTCGCCCTCGCGGACGTCGAGGTGTACGTGCGAGACGTCGTCGGTGGTGACGTCGCGCACCTCCAGGACGACCCGGTCGCGCGCGCTGCGGTTGCGCGCGAACAGCGCCGACAGGTCGCGGCCGACCATCAGGCGCACCACCTCGCCCTCGTCGGTGCGTGCGGCGTCGCGGACGCCGGCCAGCTCGCCGTCGCGCAGGACCGCGATGCGGTCGGCGAGGCGGAAGATCTCCCGCATGCGGTGGGAGACGTAGACGACGGCGAGCCCTCGGTCGCGCAGGCGCCGGATGAGGCCGAAGAGCGTTTCCACCTCGTGTTCGGACAGCGACGAGGTCGGTTCGTCGAAGGCCAGCACCGCGGCCTCGGTGGTGAGGGCGCGCAGGATCTCGACGAGTTGGCGCTGGGCGGGGGAGAGTCGGGAGCCGAGGGTTTCGGGGGCGATGGCGTGTGCGAATCCCAGGCGTTCCAGGTCGGAGCGCATGCGCCGGTACAGGCCGGCGCGGTCGAGGAGGCGGCCCGGCTTGCGGGGCAGCGCGCCGATGTAGACGTTCTCCGCGACGCTGACGTGCGGGACGATCTCGGGTTCCTGGGGGATGACGCGGATGCCGTGCCGGCGGGCGTCGGCGGGGCTGTGCAGTACGCGGGGGGTGCCGGCGACGAGGACGCGGCCGCGGCCGGGGCGATGGTCGCCGTTGATGATTTTGATGAGGGTGGACTTGCCGGCGCCGTTCTCCCCCATGAGCGCGGTGACCGTGCCGCGGGGAAAGTCCAGTGTGATGCCGCGCAGGGCGTGGACTCCGGCGAAGTTTTTGTGGATGTCCTCGACGGCGAGCGCTGGGCCCGGGAGGTCGGGGGATGGGTTCTTCGTCATGGCTGGACCTCGAGGGCGTCTCGGGAGGTCGCGGCGGCCCGTGGGGGGACGCCGGGTCGCCGCGACCCGTACCGGGCGGTGCGGTCGGAGGTGACGGAGGGGCGGGGTCGTGGTGTCGACGTGCGCCGTGCCTCGGTGCGGCGGTGCTTCCGCGCGGGCGCGCCCCGGTCAGGGCCGGCGGCCGGCGGGGCGGCGGGGCGGTCGCGAGTCGGGCCCGATCACGTGCACTTGAGGCCGGATTGTCGCCAGTCGGTGGGGTCGACCATCTTCGTCGTCGCGAACGCCTCGGTGGGGAAGGCCTTTCCGTTCCTGAGTCGATCGACCATCGTCTGTACGGCGAGGCCGCCGACCTCGTAGCCGTTGATGAACAGCGCGGCCTTCATCCCGCTCGGCTTGCCGGAACCCCAGTCCTTGCAGGCCAGGTAGCCGCCCAGTCCCACGCCCACCACGTCGGCGGCACCGTAGCCGCCGTTCTGCAGCGCGGTGACCGCGCCGCTCACGTTCTCGTCGTTGCAGCCCCACACGATCCAGTGCTTCACCGAGCGGTTGCCGCTCATCGTGGCCGCGGTTTTGTTCTGCGCGTCGGGCGGGGTGTTGTCGGTGCCGACCTTGAGCACCTTGACGTCCGCGCCGGTGGCCTGCTTGAACGCCTCGCGGGCGGCGTCGACCCGGTCGGTGCACACGGTCACGTCCTGTTTCCAGGCGGCGATGATCGCGGTGTCGGCGGGATTCCAGCCCGACTTCCCGAACTCGTCGGCGGCGCGTCGGCCCACCTGGGTGCCCATCTGGGGGCCGCTGAAGCCCACGCGCGGGACGAGTTTGTCCTTGGCGCACTTGGTCGGGTCGGGGCCGGTGAGGCAGATCTGGTCGTCGGAGGCGAGCAGTGGTGCGCCGCCGTTGCCGGCGATGTCGACGACCTGCGGTCCCACGGCGGGGTCGGGTACGACGATCACGACGCCGTTGTATTTCTGGGCCATCGCCGCCTGGACTTCACTGACGGCCTTGTTGGTGTCGTTGCCGAGGTTGACGACCTTGAGGTCGACGCCGAGTTCCTTGGCCTTGGCGCGGGCGCCGTCCGCTTCGTCGACGAAGTACTGCTGGTCGCCCTGCTTTTGCAGGTAGGCGACCTTGATCGTGCCGGATAACGAAGCCGGCGGGCCCGAGGGCGAGCCGGGTCCGGCGTTGTCGTCCTTGCCGGACGAGCAGGCGGTGAGCGCCGCGGCGAATACGAACGCCGCCACCGTCGCGGCCGTCCGCCGGGTGCGTCTGCGGTGCGTCATGATCAGCCCCTGTGAAGGTCGGCGGCCTGCGAGGACCGCGGGGGAGTGCCGTGACCTGCGGAAGAGCGGGAGGTGCGCATCGGAATCTCCTCGCGCCCGGGGAAAGTCGATCTTGTCATCGAAACGTCGATCTTGAAATCGAACACACTATGCGTCGTATTCACTCGTAACGCGACTCACATATCTAGCAGTTCAAACATTAACCAACAAGACCCGATTTGGTAAAACTCCTGCCGCGAGCCCTCCTCACGTGCGGGAATGGCTGTGCGCACGCGCGTATTTCCCGATGCCGAAGTCGGGTTCGATAAACGAACACTGCTATGTTGGAAATTGTTGGATATCCAGGGGCGGGAGGATCGGGGATGCTGGCACGGCAGCGACAAAACACGATCTTGGAGATGATCGCCGATCAGGGATCCGTCCGGGTCGCCACGCTGGTGCGGAAATTCGGCGTCTCGGACATGACGATTCGACGCGACCTCGAGGTGCTGGCCGGGCAGGGACTGATCGCCAAGGTGCACGGCGGGGCGACCTCGCGGGACGGCAGCTCGACCGAGGAACCGGGGTTCGTCCGCAAGTCCGGGCTCCAGGCCGCGGAGAAGGAGGCGATCGCCCGGCGCGCCGCCGCGATGGTCGCGCCCAACAGCGCCATCGCGCTGTCCGCCGGGACGACGACCTGGACCCTGGCCCGGCAACTGGTCGACGTCCCCGGACTCACCGTGGTCACCAACTCGATTCCGGTCGCGGACGTCTTCCACCAATCGGGCCGCTCCGACCAGACGGTGGTGATCGTCGGCGGCGTGCGTACACCGTCGGACGCGCTGGTGGGCCCCGTCGCGGTCGCGGCGCTGCGCAGCCTCAACGTCGACATGCTGATGCTGGGTGTGCACGGCATCAGTCCGCGCGTCGGATTCACCACGCCCAACCTCCTGGAGGCGGAGACGAATCACGCCCTCGTACGCGCGGCCCGCCGCCTGGTCGTGGTCGCCGACCACACCAAGTGGGGCCTGATCGGGATCAGCACGATCGCCCAACTCGGCGACGCCGACACGCTGATCACGGACTCGGGCGTGCCCCAGGAGGCGCGCGAACAACTGGGCGAGCAGATCGAGGACCTCGTCGTGGTCGACCCGGTCGAGCCCGCCTCTTCCTGACGGGGCATCAGGCGACCGCCACCCTACGCGGGGTCGGTGCGCGGGGCCGCCGGCGCGTCCCGGTCCGTCGTCGGGAGCAGGGCGATGCCCGACCTGAGCCGCACGGCGCCCGGCAGATCCAGGCCGCATCGGCGACTGGCGACGACCGCCTCCCGCATGGCCAACGTGCCGGTGGTCGTGCAGGTGCCGCAGCGCAGTGACTCGAGGCGGGCTCGGCGCACGACCGCCAGCATGCCCTCGACCTCGAAGGCGACGGTGAGGCGGAGCTCCAGAGTGCCGACCCGGACACCGTCGACCGTCAGGTCCACGCAGGGACGATGGGTGGACGTGACCCGGTGGGTGGCCAGCGCGACGACCTCCTCGGTGTCCGGTGCGGCCCGGGTACGCCGCGCCGCCGCGACCAGTGCGCCGTGCTTGATCCATCCGGCGACCAGCAGGTCGACGAGATCCAGGCTCAGGAAGCCGTCGACCATCGAGGCGACCTCACGCTCGACGGTCCGGCCGGCGTCGTCCGTGAGCCCTCGGGCTCCGCGTCCGAGCATCGCGGCGACCTCGTGTTCGTGAGCCGCGTCGACCAGCGTTTCCGCGGCGGCCTCACCGTCGCCGCCGAACAGAAGTTCGCGTACGGACGCGGGAAGCGGCACGGTGTCGGTCATGGATCCACTTCCTCGATGGTCTGTTCACCGGGGTCCGGGCGCGGCTCCAGCCGCACCGTTCGGCTCGTTCCGCCCGTGTCCACGACGTCCCGCGCACCGTCGGACACGAGGCCCGATCGCATGACGGCGCGGACGTGTCGACGCGTCCAGCGTGGTCCGCGCCCCCGGCGGAAGACGCCCACGTAGCCCACGAGGGCCACCGCCAGGAAGACGCCGGCCGCCACGCTTCCGATCATCCAGCCCGAGCTCGCCCCGGCGCCGGTGCCCGGCACCGCGGTCGCCGAAGTACCGGTCGCGGTCGGCCGGGACGATCCGGCCCCGGCACCCGTCGCGACCTCGAACGGGGCGGAGGCGTCGACGCCGCCACACCGTGCCGAAACCTTGTGGGCCCCCTTCGACGCGTCCTTCGGGACCACGAGCCGGACGCTGAAGCCGCCTCCCTTCGGAGCGGCCGACACATCGCGAGCGGTGAGGGCGGCACCGTCCCACAGGACGTCGACCCGGGATCCGGGACCACACGCCGGGAAGCCCGACCCGGAGACCGTCACCGTCGTACCGGCGCCACCCTTCGCGGGGGTCAGGACCAGGGCCGGGCGCGATCGTGGATCGGGGGTGGTCGGGGGCGTGGTCCGGCCGGCCGGCGGTGCGCTCTTCGAAGGCGGCGGCGTCGTCCCCCGAGGACGCGGCGGCACGGGGGAGGGGCCATCCGGCGGATAGGTGACCGGTGGTGGTGGCAGAACCGGCGGCGGCGGAGGTGGAGGCGGTGGAGGTGGGGGTGGAGGCGGCGGTGGCGGAGGGGGCGGGGGCGGCGGCGGTGGCGCCGGCGGTGGGTTCGGCGCCACGTGGGTGTGCGCGTAGCCCGGCGGCGCCACGATCCCGGCGCCGACACAGAGCAGAGCACCCAACAACCCCGAGACCACGACGAGTCGCCTGCTTCGCCCGGTCCCCGGGCGTCGGGTGGGATCCTCGGACTCCATCACCGCCGTTGCCGATCCTTCCGCGTGTCCGCGACGCGAGAGCGGGCTCGCGACTCGATCAGGAGCCGTACGAAAGCGCGTTCGGGTGCGCGACGCACCGACGCGGCTCCCGTCCAGACAAACATGGGCCCGCACGCGTCGCATCCGGATACGCCGGTATGGCGCAGCGTCGCCCGGCGGCACCTCGATCGCGCGGATCGCGCGGATCGTGCGCGAGGTCGAGTGGAGCCACGAGCACCGGCTGCGCCGCTTCGCCGAGCAGGTGGGCCCGACGCCCGAGGCGAGTGCGCGGATCGAAATATGCGATGTTCAAATGTCTGACGTTTGTATGTATGCTCTTTCCATGAAGCAGATCAGCACACCGCGACGGTCGGCGAGCCTGGCCTCGCAGCTCGTGGACAGCCTTCGTTCGCACATCGAGGCGGGGGGATGGCCCGTGGGCACCCGGATCCCGCCGGAGCAGGCCCTCATGGAGGAGCTGGGGGTCGGCCGCAGCACGCTGCGGGAGGCGCTCGGCGCGCTCGTGCACCTGGGTCTGCTGGAAGCCCGGGTCGGGGACGGTACCTACGTCCGCGCGTCCAGTGAGCTCCAGTCGATCATGGTGCGGCGGGCGGGTTCCGCACAGCGGGACAACGTTCTCGAACTGCGCACCGTCCTCGAGGAGTACGCCTCGGGGGCCGCCGCCCTGCGCCGCACCGAGGAGCAACTGAGCCAACTGAGGGAGCTGTTGGCCGACGCCGACGCGGCCTGCGCCGGGGCGGACGTCGCCGCGGCCGGGAACGTCGACGCGCTGTTCCATCGGGCCGTCGTCCGGGCGAGCGGGAACGACCTCCTGATCGAGGTGTACGACCACCTCGGCACGGCTCTCACCGCCCACCTGGGCGGCCTGTCGTGGGACACCGCCGGCGCCGAGAGGCATGCCGCCCTGCACCGGCGGCTCGTCGACGCGATCGAGGCGCGGGACGAGAGCGGCGCGCGCGACGCGGCGGCCGCGATCGTCGGGCTCACCCGCGACCACGAGGCCGAGGTGTCCCGGACGGCGGAGGCGAAGTGAGCACGCGGTCGTCGATATCCCGCCCGCCCGCCGCCGCGACGTCGCCGACCATCGACAGGACCCCGCCCGCCGTGTCGATCGGGCTCGTCTTCGCGATCTGCCTCGTGGCGGCCAACCTGCGCACGAGTCTCACCGGTGTCGGAACCCTGCTGCCGGCGATCGAGCACGGCAGCGGTCTGACCGCGACCTGGGGCGGGCTGCTGAGCACCCTCCCGCTGCTGACCTTCGCCGCGACATCGCCCCTGGTGGCCCGGGCCTCGCACCGGTTCGGCAGCGCGCGCCTGCTGGTGGCCGCCCTCGGCGCGCTGACCGTCGGCACCGTGGTCCGCTCGCTGCCCTCCGTGACCTGCCTGTTCGCCGGGACCGTGATCCTGTCCGCCGCCATCGCGTTCGGCAACGTGCTGCTGCCCGCGCTGATCAGGCGCAGCGTGCCGGCGCACCGGATCCAGGGCGTCAGCGCCCTCTACATCACGGTCATGGGCGTCACGGCCGCGGTCTCCTCCGGCATCTCCGCGCCGCTTTCGCACACCCTGCCGGGTTCCTGGCACACCGCTCTGGCCTGGGGTGTCGCGTTCGGTGTCGCGGCGTTCCTCGTCTGGCTGCCCCGGATGCGGGGCGACAAGCCGCAGACCGGCGAGGTCGTGACCCGCACTCCGGTCCCCTGGCGGTCGCGACTCGCCTGGCAGGTCGCCATGTTCATGGGCCTGCAGTCCCTGGCCTTCTACACCGCCGTCGCGTGGCTGCCCAGCATCCTGATCCACCATGGCGCCGGCAGCACCACGGCCGGATGGATGCTCTTCCACTACCAGGTGGTGTCGCTGGCCTCCGGCAGTCTCCTGCCCCTGTTCACCCGGGGCCGTCACGACCAACGCTGGACCGCGGCCGGGGGTTCGGCCGTGGTGGCCGCCGGCTTCGTGGTGCTGCTGACCGCCCCCGGGCTGTCCGTCGTCGCGTGCACCCTGCTCGGTCTGGGTGGTGGTGTGTGCCTCGTCCTCGCGCTGACCTTTCAGAGCCAACGCGCCGGCAGCGCCGGCGAGGTCGCCGCGCTGGCGGGCATGGCGCAGTCCATCGGTTACCTGGTGGCGGCGTCGGGGCCGCTCCTCCTCGGCATCCTGCACGACGCCACGAACAGTTGGACACTGCCGCTCGTGGTCCTGGTCGTGCTCTGCGTCGCGATGGCGGCCGCCGGGTACGGCGCGGGCCGGGATCGCCAGGTGCGGTACTCCGCTCCTTGACGAAGTGGGCGTGCGCGTCGGGTGCGGCGCGCACGCCGGCGGCCGCGGTGTTCCCGCGTCGACGGCCCGCCCGCACCCGTCGCCGGCGGGCCGGGGGAGTGATCACCCTCCTTCGAGTTCCACGCGCACGGTGGCGCCGGGGCAGAGCGTACTGGTCAACGGGGCGGGCGGCGCGGTGGGCAGCCTCGTGGTACAGCTCGCGGTCGACGCGGGAGCGAACGTCACGGCGGTGGACGCGCCGCGGCACGCGGACCGGCTTCGGGGCTACGGTGTGGACCGGGTCGTGGGTCCCCTCGATCTCGCCGAGGGTCCGGCCGCCGTGGGTGGTCCGTTCCATGTCGTGGTCAACCATGTGCGGGTCTCGCCGGAGGAACTCGCGCGGTTGTCGGACTACGTCGCCGACGCCGGGGTCGCGGTCAGTACGGCCGGGCCGATTCCCGAGGATCCCGCCCGGTCGGTGCGCAGCGCGAGCCTGTGGGTCCGCAGTGACGCCGGCCGGCCGAGCTGGTCGCGAGGGTGGATGCCGGCAGGCTGCGGCTCCACATCGCCTCCCGTCGCACGGTGGCCGAGTTGGCCGCGGTGCACGAGGACGCCGGGGCCGGGCGGCTGCCGGGGAAGACGGTTGTGATCGTTCCCTGACCCGAAGCGGCCCGGCCCGGCCCGGTCGACGGGGTCGGCGCGGTTCGTGCGGAGCGCGGGTGCCTCGACGGGTGCCCGCGCTTCGTTGTTCGACGGTGAGGAGTCGAACGTGCCCGGTTCGGTCGGGCGGAGTGTCAGCCCAGTTGGGTGTAGCGGGTCAGGGCGGTGCGGAAGGAGGTCGGGTGTACGGCCAGGGGGTCGGTGTAGGGGTTGCGGAGCTGCAGGACGAACAGGACGGCGAAGGCGATGATCGCGCCGACGAAGGCCAGGGCGGTCGCGTGGCGGCGGTCCGCGGTCGGGCCGACCAGGGCCGGGAAGACGATCGCGAACACGCCGGTGACGATCATGGCGACCGGGAGCACGATCGGGGTGATCGAGGACGGGTCGGCGAGGCGGGCGTGGCGTTTGACGTACAGGTCGGCCACCGCCGCCTCGGTGTCGGCGGTCCGGTCGTGCGCCGTGGCGGCCAGGGCGGCGACGCGGGAGGCGATCAGGTCGAGTTGGCGCCACGCGCCGGGGGTGTCGTGCCCGTCGGCCAGTGCCGGCCACTCCTTGTCGATCACCGTGTGGGTGTAGTCGCGCAGTCCGGCGCGCACGGCCTCGCGGTCGGGGGCCGGGAGCGCTCCGGCCGCCGCGTAGGTCTTGGTCAACACCCGGGCCTCGTCGCTCGCGTGTTGGCGGACCGTGGCCTGGAGCTCCCACGCGCCGACGATCTGAAAGCTCGTCAGCAGCACGAAGGAGGACAACACGGCGCCACCGCAGAAGGACAACAGTTGACCGTCGGTTCCGCTCGACCTCGTCTTGTCGGCACGGCTCAGGAGCACGAGGGCGCCCGCCGCGACGCCGGCGCCGAGCAGGGCGGCGAGGATCCACAGGATCACGGGCGCACCCCACGTCGGCTCGGGCCCGGCAGCAGCGCGGCGAGGGCGGCGGGCAGGATCGATACGACGAGGGCCGGGACGAACCCGTCGGCGAAGCCCGGAAGCGCGGCGTCGTCGTCGGGCGGCGCGGCGGCGAGTCGCGAGGGCCGGGACGCGGGCGGCGGTTCGGCGGTGGGCGCCCGGGTGTTCGGCGGCTCCGGGGTGGGGGCCGCTTCGACGGGGGCATGGGCGCGGGCGGGGGTGTCGGCGCCGGCGGGCGTGGCGGGAGGCGGCGCTCCGGTGCGGCTCGGCGCGGCCGAGGCCCGCTCGGCCGCCGGCGGGCGGGTGCTCGGCGGACGGGACGGCCGGGCCGCCGGGGGCGATGTGGCGGGCCGGCTCGGACACCCGCATCCGGGTCGTACGGTCACCGCGACGTCGTCGCCGATCCGGACCGAGGTCACCACCCCCGGCTGATACACGACGTGCACCCGGCCGGCGTGTACCTCCGTGCGCGTCGCGCCGGGCCCGGTCCCGTCGGGTGGTCGGTCCTCGGCCGGCACGGTCACCGCGACGGCGTCGTCGGCCGACGCCTCGAACGCCGCACCGCTCGCGGCCAGGACCGGCAGACAGACGCACACCACCAGCAGACACCGAGCCGCGCATCGAGGGTTGCCCATGGCATCAGAGTGACCACGCCGTCTCGACGCACCATGACGAACACGATCGAAACCCCACCTTCGAGTGACATACCGCGAGGGCGGGCATCCGCCCGTCCGCACCCGCCGCGACGAGTAACCGTTCCGGGCGGCGTGTGTGGCGCCAGGCGCGGCGACCGGCCGGCCCACCACCGGGAATCCGACGGCCCACCCCATCAGGCAAGGACATCGCGGTGCGACGGCCGCGGAAGCTTCCGCGCCCCCACACACTCCGAACGCGGGCGACGCCGCGGTGGGAGCGCGGCGCGACGATCCCGAGCCGCCGGTGCCCTCCGGCGACGAAACCGGCCGACCGCATTGCCGACGCGACCCACCACAGGGGCGGAACGGGTCCGCTTGTAGGGGACTCGCCGTGCCGGTGAGGGGTGGGTCGGGGGTTGGGTGGGGGTGCGGGGGCGGGGATGCTGTCGCCATGCGTGTTGCTCTCATGACGTCGGGTTCCCAGGGTGATGTCGCTCCGTTCACCGGCCTGGGGGCCGGGCTGCTCGCCGCCGGGCACAAGGTGACCCTGGTGACGCACGGGCGGTTCGAGCCGTTGGTGGCGGATACGGGGATGCGGTTCCACGCGTTGCCGATCGATCCGCAGGAGCAGATGCGTTCGGAGAAGGGCCGGGCGCTGCATCGCAGTAACACCGGCG
This sequence comes from Embleya hyalina, assembly GCF_003967355.1. Lineage (GTDB taxonomy): Bacteria > Actinomycetota > Actinomycetes > Streptomycetales > Streptomycetaceae > Embleya > Embleya hyalina. The sequence goes on from NZ_BIFH01000018.1 coordinate 367,536, forward strand.
CGGGGAAGCTGGTCCGTGTCTTGGCGCTGGCCCGTTCGTTGGCGTGCGAGATGGCCGACGGTCTGGTCGAGGCCGCGCAGGGGCACGACGTGATCGTGGCCTCGGCGTCGTTGGCGCCCGCGGCGAGCACGATCGCCCTGGGCCTGGGGGTGCCGTGCGCGGGGGCCTATTTGCAACCGCTGCACCCCACGCGGGAGTTCGCGCCGGCGATGGTCTCGGAGCGTTCCCTGGGAGGGGTGGGCAATCGGCTGGCGGCGCATGCCGTCGACGTCGCCCTCGACCGGGTCTACACCGATGTGACCCGCGACCTCCGCGAGCGCCTGGGGTTGCCGGCGGCCGGCCCGACCACGGCGCGCCGGGCACGGGAGCGTCGAGGCTGGTCGGTGGTGTACGGGTACAGCCCGATCGTCGTGCCGCGGCCCGCCGACTGGCGTCCGGGGTTGGACCCGGTCGGCTACTGGTGGCCGTACGACTCGCGCGAACTCCCCGCGACGGTCGAGGATTTCCTTCGGGCCGGTCCGCCGCCGGTGTTCGTCGGCCTGGGCAGCGCCACCGTTCCCGATCCCCGACGGGTCAGCGAGCAGGTCGTACGCGCGCTGCGGGCCGCCGGTCTGCGCGGGATCGTACAGCGAGGGTGGGCCGATCTCGGCGCCACGGGCGACGACATGCTCACCGTCGACGACGTCCCGCACCACCTGCTGTTCCCCCGCGTGGCCGCGGTCGTCCACCACGCCGGGGCCGGTACCGCCGCCGCCGGGCTGCGTGCGGGAGTGCCGAGCGTGCCCGTGCCGATCCAGTTGGACGGCGCCTTCTGGAGTGATCGACTCGTGCGACTCGGCGTCGCACCGGCCGCGGTGCCGCTGCGTCGACTCACCGCGGACACCCTGCGGGCGGCCCTCGTCGAGGCCACCGGTCAACCGCGCTACCGCGACCGCGCCGGCGCGATCGCCGCGCGGCTCGCCGCGGAGGACTCCGTCGGACCCGTCGACGCGTTGGTGGGCCGGCTCGCGGGCGGCGGCGGGGCGAGTCGTCGCGGTTGACCGCGATCGGTCGTCGTCCCGGACCCCCTCCCGACTCCGCGAGATCCTTCCGCGGGCCGGCCGGGGCGCCGCCGGCCGGCACCGGTCGACTCGGGCCCGTGAGCACGGACGTTCGGCAGGTGGACGGCACCCGCCACCTGCCCGACCGGCACGTCACCGTCACCCACGCCGCGCCGACGGTGCGCCGGACCGACGCGCCCACCGGGCACCGCCCGCTGCGGTGGGCGAACGCCGTCGCGTGGATTGTCGGTTGGGGCACGTAGCGTTCGAGGTGTCGGGGGTGGGCCTCGAATTCGCGGAGTCGTGAGGGGAATTCATGTATCGCCAGGGTGACATTCTGCTGCTTCCCGTCGACGAGGGCGCCGTGCCCGTCGGGGTGACCGGGTTGCCGGCCAAGCCGCGGGACGGGCGTGGCCGGATCGTGCTCGCGCTGGGTGAGGTCACCGGGCACGCGCACGCCGTGGTGGGGGCCGGCACGTTGTTCCTCGACCCGGAGCCGACCACCATCGGTCACCTCAAGCTCGATGCCCCGACCCGGCTCGTGCACGAGGAGCACGCGACGATCTCGCTGCCCAAGGGCTGGTACAAAGTGGTTCGCCAGCGCGAATACATCCCGGGCGCGGTCCGCATCATCGCGGACTGACCCGCCGCCTCGACCGCCGACCCGCCACCTCCCCGGGAGCCTTCCGTGACCGCCGCCCCGACCGTCTTCCCGCAGCTCACGCTCGCGCACCGGGCGACCCTCGCCGAGTCCGCCGACGTGTGGGCCGAGGTCGCCGCGGCCGCGCGGCCCGCCGATCGGGACGCCGCCGAGCGCGGCATCCGGGCCGCCTACCGGGCGGCCGGGCTGGCCGAACCCGGCAAGATCCTGTGGTACGCGTCGCCGCTCGCCGCCGCCGTGGCCGCGACCGTGGTGTCCGGCGCGTTCAAGCCGCAGGAACTCGCCGCGCTGCGGCTGCCCGTGCGGGCCCCCATGGGGTCGCGCGCCGGGGCGAGCGTGCGCGACCGGATCCGGTCGGCGAGTTGGGAACGCGCCCGGGCCGACGCGGTCGCGCTGCTCGGCCACACCGGCTGGGCGCAGGCCTGGGGCGAGATCGCGGAACGCCTGTGGGACCCGACCACGAGCCTGTCCGCACGCATCCGCGACGGCATCGAGGAGGCCGTGCTGTCCGCGACCGGTACCGACCGCGGCCCGGCCCGGCGGGGCACGGTCACCCCGACGGCGCCCGTGGCCCGGGAGGCCCGTGCCGCGACCCTCGACGCGCTCGGCGGCCAGCACGACGCCGCCTGGCTCGCCGCGTTCGACGGCCTGCGGCGGTGCTTCCCGCGACTGGACGCCGCCCCGTCGGCGACTGCGCTGGACGCGGTCGCCGAGGTCGCGCGGTCCGCGGGCTGGTGGTGGCCGTACGAGAACGTCGTCCTGGTCGCCGAACGCCCCACCCTGCTGCACCGCGACGAGTCCGCGCGCCTGCACAACGGCGAGGGCGCCGCGCTGGCCTTCCCCGACGGCTTCGCGCTGCACGCGTGGCGCGGCATGCCGGTGCCGGCCGACTTCGTGACCACCCTCGGCCCGGCCGGCGGCGCGCTGAACGCCCGGCGGATCCGGGACGAGGACAACGCCGAACTCCGTCGCGTCATGCTGGAGATCTACGGCTACGACCGCTACCTCGCCGAGGTCGGCGCCCGCCCGCTGCACCGCGACGAGATCGGTGTGCTGTGGCGCATCGAACTGCCCGGCGACGAGCCGATCGTGATGGTCGAAGTGCTCAACTCCACGCCGGAGCCCGACGGTTCCGTCCGGGTCTACTGGCTGCGCGTCCCGCCGACCACGCGCACCGCCCGCGCCGGCGTGGCCTGGACCTTCGGCCTGACCGAACAGGAATACCGTCCGGCCCGGGAGACCTGAGCCGCCGACGGGGCGACAGGCGGCGGAATCAGGCGGTTTCCGGGCCGGCGCCGGTCGGCCGAGGCGCGCCGCCGGCCGGGTGCGGCCCGGTGCCGTACCCCGCCGGAATGCGCTCCAGGATCCCGCCCGCGAAGACGTCGTACAGCGGCAGCGCGTCCATGTGGACATAGCCGATGTGGCAGTCGCACAGCGGGCGCGGGCACGGGCGGCGCCCCAGGGCCGCGCGGAACGAGCCGTCGTAGAGGTTGCCCAACACCTCGGGTACGAAGTGGCAACGACGCACCACGCCGTCGCCGTCGACGCTGACCACCGTGTCCCCGGTCCGGCACGCCGCGCCCGCCGAGACGTGGGCGTGCCGGCTGAAGCCGAAGTGCGGGTCGAGGTCCGTCCACGCCGCGGCCTCGGCGTCGGTGTACGTACGGCCCTCGGCGGCGTTCACCCACAGGTACACCTCGGCCGGCAGGTCGCCGCGCAACCTCCGGGCGGCGGCCAGGTGTTCGGGAAGGCCGACGATCCCGACGGCGAAGCGCACGCCGCGCGCGCGGAGTTCGCGGCAACGACCGAGGAAGCGCTCGTACGGGACCTGGTCCGGGTGATACGTCCCCCACAGCGCCAACCGCCGCAGGTCCGCCGCCTCGGTCCACGACGGCCGGGCGCCCAGGTTCGTCTGCACGGCGACGCGGTCCACGTTCGGCAGATGGGTCAACTCGGCCAGGGTACGCCGGTACCAGGGCCGGACCAGTGCCTCGCCCCACGGCGTGAACAGCACCGAGATCCGCTCCGGGGCCGCCGCGATCCAGCCCGCGAAGCGCGTCAACGCCCGGCGGTCGGCCGTCAGTCGCGCACGCGAGTCGCGGCGTTTGGCGAACGGGCAGTAGCCGCAGTCGTAGTCGCAGGAGGCGAGCGGTCCGCGGTACAGGATCGTCAACGGCCGCGCGGCCTCGCGGGCCGAGGCGAGGGAGAGCGACGGCGGCACGCTCACCGTGCCCGATACCCGTCCATGAGCGCGGCCGCGGCCGAGGAGAACAGCGCCGGACCGATGGCGTCGGACCGGCCGAGGCCGTCCTCGGTGAGCGCGACACGATCCGTGTCGACACGCAACAGACCGCGGTCGGCGAGGGGTTCCAGCTCCCGGGCGAAGTCCGCGGCGGCGTCGGAGTCGAACCGGGCGCGGTACTCGGCGACGTCCAGCCCGTCGGCCTGGAGCAGCGAGGTGAGCAGGTGCCGGCGTTTTTGCTCGGCCGCGTCGAGACGGTAGCCGAACCGGGCCCGGGAGAAGGCGTCCCGGTCCAGGGCGACGTATTCGTCGATGATGCCGCGGACCTCGCCCACGTTCACCGCGTAGTCGAACGAATAGTGCAACTCGCTCGTGTAGGACCGGGCTCCGCAGCCCAGCCCCACCATGCCGTCGCGCTGGCACCGGTACCCGGTGTCCGGGTCGGCCGGGGCACCGGCGCGGCGGAACATCCGCATCGACACCTGCTCGTATCCGGCCGCGCGCAGGTGGTCGCGGCCCGCGCGGTAGAGCGCGAGCCGGTCGTCGTCCCAGTCGGCGCGCGAGACGGCGCGTCGGCCCAGCCCCGTGAGCGGGCGCACGTAGAGCGGGTACAGGTAGATCTCCTCGGGCCGCCAGGCGAGCGCCGCGTCGAGGGAGTCGAGCCAACTGGCGTGCGTCTGGCCGTCGATGCCGTAGATCAGGTCGATGTTCAGCGTCGGGACGGCCGCCTCGCGGATCGCGGTGAGCGCCGCCTCGACCTCGGCGCGCTTCTGCGGCCGCCCGGCGGCCCTCGCCTCCGCGTCGAGGAACGACTGCACGCCGATGCTCACCCGGGTCGTGCCGTGCGCGGCCAGGACCGCGAGCCGGTCGGGTGTGGCGGTCGCCGGCGAGGTCTCCACGGACAGCGGCATGGATCCGAACTCGGCGCCCATCACCTCGGCGGCGATGCGGAACATCCGGGTCAGCTCGGCGGCTTCCAGGTAGGTCGGTGTGCCGCCGCCGATCGCCCCGACCGCGAACCGCGCGTCGGGGACGGCCTCGCGTACCGCGTGCGCCTGCCGTTCCAGCGCGTCCAGGTAGCGCGCCACCAACTCCTGCGGCGCGCCGGTGCGGGTGAACAGGTTGCAGAACCCGCAGCGCATCTCGCAGAACGGTATGTGCAGGTACAGGAACAGCGCGGACAGGTCCTGCCCCGCCCACACGTCGCGCAGCGCGGGCGCGGGTTCGAGCGGTCGGTAGGCGGTCTTGTGCGGGTACGAGTAGACGTATCCGGTGTACGGGGACCCGATGGCCACGGACGGGGCCTCGGCGGCGGTCGGGGCCATGGGACGGGTACCTCCGGACGTGCGACGGGCATGGCGACGAACCCCGCGAGCCTAGGCGGCGGGCCCGACACGGTGGGCGCCGGGGCGGCGGGCACCCGGGGCGGTGCTCACCACTCGCCGGGGGCGAGGGTGAAGTGGGCGTACGGGACCGTCCACACCACCTCGTGGCCGAGCCGGTGGCCGGTGTAGCCGTCCTCGCCGTAGGCCGTGCCGTGGTCGGACGTGACGATCGCGAAGCACGGACGGCGGCTGCTCATCGCCCGGAACAGCCGGCCGATGTGCCGGTCCACGTACTCCAGTGCCGCGGCGTGCGTCTCCCGGGTGTCGCCGGCGGCCGGGTCGGCGCCCGCCAGGTGGAACCAGTTCGGCTGGTGCAGCGCCGAGACGTTGACCAGCAGGAACAGCCTCCGGTCGGAGTCCAGCGCGCCGACCACCCGCTCGGCGCACGCGACCTGGGCCTCGAACGAGGTGGGCGAGGCGACGCCGAGTTCCGGATCCCAGTGGCTCTCCGCGAACATGCCGGGCAACACCGAGCCGAGCGCGCCCCGCTTGTCGAAGAACCCGACGCCGCCGACGCAGGCCGTGTGGTAGCCCGCGGCGGCCAGCGCGGTCGGCAGGTCCGCGTCGTCGAAGACCCACGTGTGCGGCGCGGTCGACTCGCTCCCGCCGAACCGGGCGGCGAACAACCGCGGATGCGGACCCTGGCCCACCGGCGTCGGCAGGAAGCCGGCGAGGAAGGCGGTGTGCGCGGCGAACGTGAAGCTTCCCGGCGTGTGCCGCCGTTCCCAGCGGCCGTCCGGGAGCACCCGGGCCAGGTTGGGCAGGCGCCCCGCGGCGACGAGTTCGGCGGCGACGTCGTAGCGCAGCGTGTCCAGGGTCACCATCAGCAGGTCGTGCCGGCCGACGACGGCGTTCATGTCCGCGGGCGCGGATCGGCCGCTGCGCTCCCCGGGTTCGGGCGATGGTGGTGTCGTCATGTCGGGCACGGAACTCGATCCTCGTCTCGTGGCGCCGCACCGGTGGATCCGGCCGGCCGCCAACCTTCCACCAGGGCGTGGACCTGCTCCCCCCACGTGTCCCGACCCCGGCGCAGCACACCGGGCAGCAGGTCCCCGAACGCGTTGACCTCGCCCACGGCGTGCCGGCGCCGATCCACCGCGAACAGCAGGTCGACGCCGACGTGCAGCGTACGGGGGAAACACTCGGCCGCCCGGACGCAGGTCGCCATCGCCCGCGCCCAGGCGTCCTCCCCGACGGAGCGACGCACGGCCGCGACGTCGCCGCGCGCGTTGCCCAGGTGCAGGTTCGTCATCGGCGACCGGCTCGACCGGGCCACGACGTGCGTGGCCCGCCCCGCGACGACCAGGACGCGCAGGTCGGTCGCGCGCCCGTCCAGGGTCAGCTTCGGCAACCACGCCTCGACGTGCAGGCCGTCCGCGTCGCAGTCCGCGCCGAGCGCGTCCACCAGCGCCGCGACGTCGGCTTCGTCGCGGTATCTGCCGATCCGCAGCGAGTTGTACAGGGCGATGCCGCCCGCCTCGCGCACGAGTTCGACGGACGTCGTCGCCTGGACGCGCGTCGTTCCGTGCGTCTCCAGGGCCACCACACCGGACGCCGAAGACCCGTGCGGCGGCTTGACGAACACCCGAGGGCAGCGCGCGTCGGCCATTCGCCGCCGCAGGTCGGCGTACGACCGCACCGGCGCCGTCGCGGGCCCGGTCAGCGCGCGCGGCAGCGGAACGTCGTGCGCCTCCAACAACGAGTGCGCCCGGCGCTTGTCGAACATCACCGCGATCTCCCCGGCGTCGTTCACCGACCACGCCCCGGGGGAGGCCGCCACGGCGGCTTCGATCCGCCCGAGCGCGGCGACGAACGCGGCATGCCGGGCGCTGCCGCCCTCGACCCGGAACGGGTCGGCGGGCGCGCCGCTCAGCAGCGTGTGCACGTCCGCGTCCTCGCCCGGCGAGTCGATCCGCACCGGCCCGGCGGGGAAGACGAGCGGCTCCCGGGAGAGGACGTCGCGCCAGGCGACCAACCGCGGCTCGGGCAGCCCCGCCGCCTCGGCCGCCGCGGCGAACCCGGCGACGCGGCGATGGCCGGGATTGCCCACGACGGTGACGGCGGGACGTTCGATCACGCCGTCACTCCCGCGCGGCGGGTCATTCGGAGACCTCGGTGTAGCGGCCCGAGCCCCAGTCCCGCAACTCCTCGGAGCGGCCGATGTCGACGGTGACCCCGTGCGGGCGCAACGTCGCCCGCAGGCGCTCGGCCATCGGGTCGGACACGAAGTGGTGGTGGACGCGCAGCGTCTTCAGGTGGGTGAGCGGCTGACCGGCGAGCAGCGCCTCGGCGCCTTCGTCGCCCAGGGTACCCATCGACAGGTCGAGGGATTCCAGGCGGGCGGTCAGCGGCGCGGCGGCCACGGCCGCGGCGACGGCGTCCTGGATCTCACTGTTCATCAGGCCGAGCCGGCGCAGCGCCGGGACGCGTACGCCGGACAGCAGCTCCGCGAGGTCGTCGACGGTCGCGGTGCCGCCGTACCGGTCGACGCCCAGCCAGATCTCCAGGCTCTCCAGCGCCGGGAGGTCGCAGAGGCCGATGGCGCCGACGAGGCGCGCGGACAGGCCGCCGCTCTCGAACCGCAGGGCACGCAACGCGTCGTGGCGCAGCGGCTCCAGCGCCGGCGCGGTGTCCGGGTTGCCGTCGAAGGCGCCGCCGCGCACGACGAGTTCTTCCAGCCGCGGGTAGGCGCGCAGCACCGGGGTGAGGGTGCCGATGCTCATCCACGAGATCTCGGACTCCTCCTGGACGACATCGCCGAGGAACAGGTGCCGGAGGTTCGGGAACCGGTCCACGTGCTCCACCAGGAGCCCGAGCGCGGGACTCTCGGCGGACAGGTCGTCGGTCCAGCACCCACACAGCAGCGCGGTGACCCGGGTGGTGTCCACGGTGTCGAGGAAGTACCGGAACCGCTTCTCGAATTCGGCCTCCTCGTCGTCCCACGGGTCCACCCGGAGGCGCCAGGCGACGGCGTCCGGCGGGTCGCCCGGCGTGCTCGACGTCGCGGTGGAGTCGCGGGGCGGGAGGTCGACGACGGGCAGGCCGCCGAAGTGCGGGGTGAACTCGTAGAGCGACATGTGCTGTTCCTGGCTTCCGGGCGGGTTCGGACGGCCGGGCGGCGGGGCGCCTGCGGCCGGTGGCGGGTGTGCGGGTCGCTCACTCCGCGACGGCGATGTAGCGCCAGGCCTCCTCGCCGTCGTCGTCGGCCTGCTGCGGGTCGCCGAGGTCGAGCGCGAGGCCGGGTGCCGAAAGGGCCGCGGTGAGTCGTTCCCGCATGGCGGGGGTGATGAAATGGTGGCTGAGGTTGAGCACCCGCAGGTGTCCGAGGGGTTGACCGATGAGCAGCGCCTCGGCGCCCTCGTTGCCCAACGCGCCCATGGACAGGTCGAGTTCGGTCAGCCGTCCGAGCACGGGGGACGCCGAGACCGCGGCCGCGACCTCGTCCTGGATCTCGCTGTTCATCAGGCCGAGTCGGGTGAGCGCGGGCAGGCCGCCGGCGCGCAGGATGCCCTCGATGTCGCGGACGGTCGCGTCGCCGCCGTACTCGTCGGTGCCCAGCCACAGCTCCAGCGTGCGCAGTGCCGGGAAGGTGCTCGCGCCGACCGCGCGCACCACGCGCGCGGGGAGTCCGCCGGTGCGGAACTCCAGGTGCCGCAGGCTCTCGTGGCGCACGGGTTCGAGCACGAGGTCCTGGCCGCCCTGGACGATCAGCGTCTCCAGCCGGGGAAACGCCTCGAACAGCGGCGTGATGTCCGACTGGAGGATCCACGAGATCTCGTTCTCCTCCGGCGTGATGTCGCCGAAGTAGAGGTGGCGCAGCGCCGGCAGCCGGTCGGCGGCGTCGACGAGCGAGCGCACCGCCTCCTTCGAGTCCTCGCCCGGCTCCCACATGCCGACCAGCACGGCGGTGACCAGCGTGGTGTCGACGGTGTCGAGGAAACGCGCGACGTGCTCGGTGAACTTCTCCGAGCTCGGATACCCCTCGATCCGCAGCCGCCACGCCGCGTCCGCCGCGGCGGGGAGCGGCTTCGCGTTCCTCGCCGCCGCGTTGTCGGCCCGCGTGGCCTTGGGGTTCACCATCGGGTTGAGCTCGGCTATGGGCAGTCCGGCGAACCGCTCGTCGCCGTCGTAGTTCGACATGGGCCATGCCTACCAGAGCCCGGTGACCGCGGGGCGGGGGGTCTACCAGTCGAGCCGGCCGCCGAGGCGCAACCGCAGCCACAACACCAGCCGTTCGTCCGGGTCGGCGAGATCGAACCCGAAGATCTCGGTGGCCCGGGAGAGCCGGTAGCGGATCGTGTTCGGGTGTACGGACAGCAGATGCGAGGCGGCCGCGACATCGCCGTCGGCGTCCAGGTAGGCGAGGATGGTGGGCGCGTAGGTGGTGCCGTGTTCCAGGTCGTGGGCGCGGATCGCCGGTCCGAGCCGGCGGGGGACCACCTCGTGCGTGGCCAGCATCCCGGCCAGCGCGGACAACGTCGCGCCGGCCCACATCTCGTCGATCGAGGCCACCTGGCACGGTTGTGGATCACCCGGCCGCTCGGACAGCGCGCGCAGCACCAGATCCGCGTCGGCGCGCGAACTCTCGATCGAGCGCAGTTCCTGGACGGGCGAGCCGAGTCCGGCCCGGACGGGCACCCGCAGCGCGCTGTGCGCCCGCCGCGCGATGTAGGCGACGAGTTCGCGGTGCGCGTTCGGCGACGGTTCGCTCGGGAGCAGCGCGTAGACCGTTCCGTCGATCAGCGCGCAGCCGTGTCTGCCGTAGCGTGCCTCGCAGTGCAGGCTCACCAGGTCGGCCAGCCGGGTGGCCGCGTGTGCGGTGAGCGCGTCCTCGGCGTCGACCGAGGCGACGGCGAACGCGGCCATGGCGACGGGCAGGTTCGGGTCCAGACCGAGCTGTGGGGCCACCGCCGTGACACTGCTCGGATCGGCCAACAACCGCCGCAGCAGGTCGGCGTACCTGCGCCGGACGGCGGACTCCGTGGTGCGGGCCGCGAGCAGGTGCAGCGCGACGTTGTCCGCCACGTCGGACAGGGCCTGTTCGGCGGCGGAGTCCAGGTGTTCGCCGGCGTCGACGACCCAGATCGACCCCAACACCTCGCTGCCCACGCGGACGGCGACACCGAGCCGGGGAAGTCCCCCGGGAACGGCGGGGAAGCGGCAGGTGCGCCCGAGCCGGGTGAGCACCCGGTACTGCTCGTCGTAGTCCGGGCCGTCGGGCACCTGGAGGCCGAGGATGCCCTGGCGGCGGCCCTCGTCGACGGCCTGGCCGGGCAGGGTCGAGTAGGCGAGGATGCGCCGGTGCGGATCCTCGATCACGGTGGCTCCGCCGACCATGCCGGCGATCGCGTTGGCCAACGCGAACAGGTCGCCGAAGGCCGGGGCGCCCGCGGCCTGCCCGAAGCGCACCGTCGGGGTGAGGGCCGAGGAGATCATGGCGTCCAGGTGATGCCAGGCCACCGCCTCGTTGGCGGCCAGGAGCACGATGCCGGCCTGTCGGGCGGCTTCCACCAACGCGGTGACCGGCTCGCCGAAGCTCTTCACCACCAGGCACGTGTACCCGGCCTGTGCCGCCGAGCCGATCAGGTCCGTCGCCCGTGCCTCGTCCATCCCCACGCCGACGGCGAGCAGGATCGCGTCGGTCACGGCGGGGAGGGGCAGCGGGGCGCGTCGCTCGTAGATGAGTACGCCCGAGACCGGCACCGGTTTTTCCGGCGGGTCGGTCAACGGCCGCAACAGGGACGAGCCCAGTACCTCCAGGACCTGTCCGAGATCGGGAACCCCGGTACCGAGCATTCTCACCCCTTTGGCCGGCCACACAAAGCATTCGGGGAATCTCTGGATCGGCGTCACATGTCCCCGGCCGATCCGGGCGCCACGCTTTCCGCATGCACAATCCGGCAGGCGGGCGGCGGGCACATCCAGTGACCGTACCTGCAACGACCCCATGGAGCGCAACCGACCGCAGTCGGCCGTGACGGGCCGAATGCCGCCGGTGACCGCCGACCGTTTGCCCGCTCGCGGATATCGAAATCCGTATCCGTCGGGCGTTATCGATTACGGCACATGTATGAGTGCTGTGCTGCAGAAGGAGACATTGTGCGATACAGGACGAGTGCGGTCGTGGCCTTGGCGTGTGCGGCCTCTTTGCTGACGGTGCCGACGAAGGCGGGCGCGGCGCCGCAGTGTGACACCACGCCCATCCGGACGGCGATGAAGGCACTGGAAGGTGTCGGCGCCACGGGGATGAGCGTGACGGTGAAGAGCCCGAACTGTGGGGTCCGCACGGGCGGTGTCGGCCTCGCCGATCGCAGAACGGGCCGCAAGGTCGTCGGCGACGAGCACAGCCGCATCGGCAGCGACACCAAGACCTGGACGGCCACCGTCGTGCTGCAACTCGTCGGCGAGGGCCGGATCGGTCTCGACGACACCGTGGACGACTACCTGCCGGGTCTGATCCGCACCAGGCTCTACGACGGGCGCACCATCACGATCCGACAGCTTCTGCAGCACACCAGCGGCCTGCCCGACTACCTGGACGCGCCGTTCTGGGAGGACGAGGAGGCGCACCGCTGGGATCACATCGAGCCCCTGCAGACGGTCCGGCAGGCGCTCGCCCTGCCCAGGCCCGAGCGCGCGCCGTCGGGCTTCGCCTACTCCAACACCAACTACAACCTGGTCGGTCTGATCGTCAAGGAGGTCACGGGCCGCAGCATCGCCACCGAGATCGAGGAGCGGATCATCGCACCGCTCGGACTGTGCGAGACCGAATGGGCCGGCGATCGCACCACCTTGCCCAAGCCGGAGTTGCGCGGTTACGTGGAGCGGGGCAAGACCCTGGTGGACCGGACCGAATGGAACACCTCGGAGGCCGACGCGTCGGGCGCGCTGATCTCCGACGGTGCGGACACCACCACCTTCTGGACCGCCCTGTTGACCGGGAAGCTGCTGGCCCCGGCCCAACTCGCGGAGCTGAAGAAGACGGTCGCCGAGGACGTCGCGAACGAACGCTACGGCCTGGGCGTCGAGCGCCACGAGCCCTACCCGGGCTTCGTGCTGTGGGGACACAGCGGCAGCATGTCCAGCGGCCACAAGTTCCGGAACGCCGTCACCGACGACGGCCGACGGTCGGTGACCCTGCTGATCGGCTCGGAGTCGTTCGACTCGGACCGGGTGGACGCCATCATGAGCAAGCTCCTGCGCGACCTGCGCTGACGGAGACATCATCGCGGCGGGGCCGGTTTCGGCTCCGCCGCGATGCCGTGTGATCGGTCGGTGCGGTCGGTCGGCGCGGTGCGTCGTGGCGCCCTCCCGGGCGGGGCAGCGGTCGACGGCGCGGCGCGGGACCGCGTTGCCGTCGGCGGTGACCACGAGCTCCCACCAGGCGCCGTGAACACGCTCGAAGCGGTGGCGACCCAGGAGTTCGGCGACGTGGCGGACGGCGTCGGGTATTCGGGGATGTGGTTCGCGTAGCCGTGAGGGCGGGTACGCCGCCGGCCCCTCATACGGCAGCCGAGCCTCGGACTCGATCCCAATCCCCCGCAACACCCGCAGCCCGCCCTCCGCAGCGGCCCCGCGCAGTCTCGTCGCGGTTTCCGCGCCGGCCCCGCGCAGTCGCGTCGCGGCCCCCACATCGGCGCCGCGTGGCCACGCAGCCCCATCCCGGGCTCCGCATTGTGGCCGCGTGTCACACGCTCCCGCGTCGTGGCCTCCGCGTCGGCACCGCGCGGCCCGTGGTGTCGAGCAGCGTGCTCTTGCCGGTGTCGATGTCGCCGACCGGCACGACCGCGCCCCCGCAGCCCCGGGTGGCGGTGCGGACCGGGGCGGCGAGGGCGGCGGTGTGGGGTGATCGTCGTGCGGTACGAAGGTCGACTCGTCCGGGGCCGCGGCCACGCCCGCACGGGCGTTACCGACGAGTCGGTACCACCTGCGCCGTGCCGGCCACGCCGCTGTCCCGCGGGGCCCGGTCGACGGCGTTCTCCGGGTGATGGCACGCCACTTGTTGTCCGGGCCGCAGCTCCTCCAACGGCGGCTCGGCCGTCGTACACACCGTCGTCGCCTTCCAACATCGGGTGTGGAAGCGGCAGCCGCTCGGCGGGGCGATCGGCGACGGCACGTCGCCTTCGAGCCGCACGCGCTCGCTCCGGTCCTTTCTGCGCCGCGGGTCCGGGATCGGGACGGCCGACATCAGCGCCTTCGTATACGGGTGCATCGGCGCCCGGTAGAGCAGTTCGCGGTCGGCGAGTTCGACGATCCGGCCGAGGTACATCACCGCGATCCGGTCCGAGACGTGCCGGACCACGGACAGGTCGTGCGCGATGATCACGTAGGTCAGACCCAGTTCGCGCTGCAGGTCGTCCATGAGGTTGACGACCTGGGCCTGGATCGACACGTCGAGCGCGGACACCGGTTCGTCCGCCACCACCAGCTTCGGCCTGAGGGCGAGCGCGCGGGCGATGCCGATGCGCTGGCGCTGACCGCCGGAGAACTCGTTCGGGTAGCGGTTGTAGTGCTCGGGACTGAGGCCGACCACCGACAGCAGCCGCTGCACCTCCTTCTTGATGCCGCCCTCGGGCTCGACGCCTTGGAGCCGGAAGGGGGCGCCGATGATCGTGCCCGTGGTGTGGCGCGGGTTCAACGACGAGTACGGGTCCTGGAAGATCATCTGCACGTCCCGGCGCAGCGGCCGCATGCCCCGCACGCCGAGGCGCGTGATGTCCTCGCCCTCGAACTCGATCGTGCCCGCGGTCGGTTCGAGCAGGCGGGTGATCAGCCGGCCCATCGTCGACTTGCCGCAGCCCGATTCGCCCACGACACCGAGCGTTTCGCCCGAGCGCACCTCGAAGTCGACGCCGTCGACGGCGCGCACCGCGCCCGCCCGGCGTTGGAGGAGGCCCTTGCGGATCGGGAAGTGCTTCCGCAGCCCGGTCACCTTCAGCAAAACCTCGCCGGGGGCGGCGTCCTCGGCGCGGCCGGCCGTACGGCCGGGGTCGGACGAGCCGACCCCACCGTCCCGTTCGCCGTCGCCGCGTACAGGGTTGCTCACTGCGTCGTCCTCCGCGTTCTCGCTCACAACCTCGGCGCAATCTCTTCGGTCCAGATCCGCTCCCGCTGCTCCCGGGTCAGGTGGCAGGCGGCCCAGTGCCGGTCGCCGACCTCGGTCGGCTCGGGGCGGATCGTGCGGGTGACGTCGTCCTTCGGTACGTCGGCGTACGGGCAACGCGGGTTGAAGGCGCAGCCGGACGGCAGGTTGATCAGGGACGGCGGGGAGCCGTCGACCGGGACCAGTCGGTCCCGCTGCTCGCGGTCGAGGCGCGGCATCGAGCCGAGCAGACCCCAGGTGTAGGGGTGCCGGGGCTCGTGGAACACCCGCTCCGCCGGGCCTCGTTCGACGCAGCGGCCGGCGTACATCACCAGGATGTCGTCGGCGAGTTCGGCGACGACGCCCAGGTCGTGGGTGATCACGATGACCGCGGAGCCGAACTCCTTCTGCAGGTCCAGGACGAGGTCGAGGATCTGCGCCTGGACGGTGACGTCGAGGGCGGTGGTGGGTTCGTCCGCGATGAGCAGTTCGGGGTTGTTCACCAGGGACATCGCGATCATCGCGCGCTGGCGCATGCCGCCGGAGAACTCGTGCGGATAGGCGTCGACCCGCTTGTCCGGTTGCGGGATGCCGACCCGGTCGAGCATCTCCACCGCCCGCTTGCGGGCGGTCTTGCGGTCGACGTCGTGGTGGATCCGGTACGCCTCGACGATCTGCCGGCCGATCGTGTAGTACGGGTGCAGCGCGGACAGCGGATCCTGGAAGATCATCGCCATCCGGCGGCCCCGCAGCCCGCGTACGTGTTCGGGGCCGGCCGACAACAACTCGGTGCCGTCCAGCCAGATCTCGCCGGAGATCCGCGCCTTGCGCCTGCCGTACTGCCCGGTCGTGTGCAGGCCCATGATGCCGAGCGAGGTCACCGACTTGCCGGAGCCCGACTCGCCGACGATGCCCAGCGTCCGGCCCTTCTCCAGTTGGAAGCTGAGCCCGTCGACGGACTTGACCAGGCCGTCGTCGGTCGGGAAGTGCACCCGCAGGTCGCGCACGTCCAGGAAGGGGCGCGGCGCGGTCGAGGCGCCGGCGGGCCGTTCGGAGACGGCGGTGCTCGTGTCGGGGATGGTCACGCGAGCCTCACTCGGGGGTCGATCACGGCGTAGAGCACGTCCACCAGGAGGTTGGCCAGCAGCACCGAGAGGGAGGTGATCAGGACGACGCCCAGGATGATGGGCAGGTCCTGGTTGCGGATGGCGTTCAGTACGGCCTGGCCGAGGCCGGGCAGGTTGAACGTCGACTCGGTGAGGATCGCGCCGCCGATGAGGGCGCCGAGGTCCATGCCCAGCATGGTCAGGATCGGCGTCATCGTGGAGCGCATGGCGTGCTTGCCGATGACGGTTCGCTCCGGCAGGCCCTTGGCGCGCGCGGTACGGATGTAGTCCTCGCCCAGGACCTCCATCATCGTGGCGCGGGTGATGCGCGCGTACATCGCCGCGTACAGGAAGGCGAGGGTGATCCACGGCAGGATCATGCCGCCGAACCAGCCGCCGGGATCCCGGCCGAACGGCACGTACTGCGCGTCGAGCCACTTCAGTCCGAACGCGAAGGTCGCCAGCGAGAGCATGCCCGTGAAGTAGATCGGCAGTGATACTCCCGCGAGGGCGGCGACCATCGCGCCGCGGTCCCACAGGCTGCCGCGCTTGAGCGCGGAGAGCACGCCCGCCGCGACGCCGAAGACCAGCCACAACACGGCGGCGCCGAGCGCGAGTCCCAGGGTCACCGGGAAGCGGTCGGTCAGCACCGGCCAGACGGCCTGTTCGCTCTTGAACGAGTAGCCGAAGCACGGCGCGGAGCAGTGCACGACGTCGCCGCCGGTCGAGTAGGTGCGGCCCGCGAAGATGCCCTTGAAGAACTCCCATGCCTGGATGTGGATGGGCTCGCTCAGGCCGAGCTTCTCCCGCACGGCCTCGACGGCGGCGGGGTCGGCCTGCTTGCCCACGAAGCTCGCGGCGATGTCGACGCCCGTCCACTTGGGGACGAGGAAGAAGATGCCGAAGACCACCATGATGATGACCACCAGCATCACTGCGGCGGCGAACAGCCGCCTGATGAGGTAAGTGAGCACAGCTAACGGCCCGCTGCGGAGCACGGGCCGCCGGGACTTCCCCCGGCGGCCCGCGGTCACGCCGCGCCGGCCTTCACCTGCCTTTCGTGCCGTTCGACGGGTGTGCCGGGGTTCACTGCGACGACTGCGAGGACTTCGACGACTTCGAGGACTTGGCGGAGTTCACGCCGAGGCTGATGAAGTCGTAGCCGTTGTACGCGTCCGTCATGTAGACGTTGGTGAGTCGGCCGCCGCGCCAGTTCAGGTACTTCTCGTAGGTGAAGGGCAGGTAGTACGCGCCCTCCATGACCTTGTGGTTGATCTGCGTGGCGATCCGGACCTTGGCGGCCTCGTCGGGCTCCTTGGCGTAGGCGTCGAAGAGGTCGTCGATCGCCTTGTCCTTGATCAGGGCGTAGTTGACGTTGCCGCTCTCCAGGACGTACTTGCCGTCCCACAGCGGCCGGCCGAAGCCCTGGACGGACGGGAAGTCCGCGGCCCAGCCGTCGATGACGATGCCGTAGCCCTTCTTCGCCACGTTGTCGGGGCTGCCGACGATGCCGGAGGTCTGCGAGCCGTCGTACTGGTCGATCTGCGCGTCGATGCCGATCTTCTTCAACGACGCCTGGAGCGACTGGGCGGTGGCCACCTCGACCGGCTTGTTGTTGCGGACGGCGATGGTGGTGGTGAACCCGTCCGGCTTGCCGCAGGCCGCCAGCTCCTGCTTGGCCTTGGCCACGTTTCCGTTGCGGTCGGCGCCGGCCATGTCGAACGGGTCGTACGTGACGCCCTGGGCGCCCGGGACCGTCGGCGGCAACATGTTGGTTCCGATGTCGCCGCCGGCGACGGGACCACCGCGCGCGGTCTGCAGGGACAGGTGGTCGGCCCCGTGGATGACCGCCCTGCGGCAGTGCTCGTTGTCGAACGGCTTCACGTTCTGCGGGAAGGTCGCGTAACGCACGTACCCGGAGAGCGGGTTGTCCAGGTTGCCCTTGTGCTGCTTGAGCGCGGTCTGGCGGCCCTGCGGCGACAGACCGGATTGGCCCAGGTCCAGGTCGTAGTCGCCGGCGATCAGTCGCTGGTCCATGTCGTTGGCGTTGGAGAAGAACTTGACGTCGACGGTGTCCGGGTAGGCCTTGCGGATCGGGTCCGAGGCTTCCTTCCACTGCGGGTTGCGGACCAGTTGCAGGTCCTTGCCCGGGTCGTAGGACTCGAACCGGTACGGGCCGCTGGAGAACGGACGCAGGCCGTACTTGGACTTGGTGTCCTTGTCCTGACGCACCGGGGAGGCGGAGGGGATCGCGAGCATCTGCGGGAAGTCGCTGTTGCGTTGCGGCAGTCGGAAGACGATCGTCCTGTCGTCGGGTGTCTCGACGGCCTTCAGACCCAGTTTGTCGGCGGACTCGTCCTGGTACGGGCCGTGATACTCGCCGTCGGGGTCGAGGATGTCCTTGAGGTAGACCGGACCGCCCGACAACACGTCCTGCGCCCACTGGCGTTCGATGCCGTACTTGACGTCCTTGGAGGTGATCGGTTTGCCGTCCTCCCAGGAGACCTCGTCGCGCAGGGTGAAGGTGTAGGTCCTGCCGTCGTCCGAGACCCTGCCCATGTCGGTGGCGAGGTCGGGTGTCAGTGTCGCGCCCGCCTTGCCCGGCTCGGTCTTGTAGGTGACCAGTTGGCGGCTGTAGTACCGCATGAAGTTCCAGGCGAAGCCGTAGTAACTGCGGGTGGTGTCCCACGAGTCGCCGTCCTGGGTGGCGGCGAACCTCAGGGCGCCGCCCTTGGTGGTGCCGGCGTTCACGACCTTGGTGGTGGCGGCGTCGTAGCCGACCCCGCTCGTCTTGTCGCCACCGCCGCCGCACGCCGTCGTGGTCAGCAGTCCTGCGACCACGGCCGCAGCGGCCAGTGCCTGCGTGCGCCGCCGTGAGGCGTGTTGGGTAGTCACGATCTCGGATCCTCCGGGTTGGATGAGGGACCCCGGGTGAAGTGCCCGGGCCCGCCTCGGGTGGCCTCGGGTACGGCGCCTCAGCGCGAGCTCTTGGGGTCGAGCGCGTCGCGCACGCCGTCGCCGAAGAGGTTGAAGGCAAGAACGGTGGTGAAGATGGCCACGCCCGGAACGATCATGTACAGCGGATCCGAGTCGTAGTAGTCGATCGCGTTCGAGAGCATCTGTCCCCACGAGGCGGTGGGCGGCTTGACGCCCACACCCAGGAAGCTGAGCGCGGCCTCGGTCAGGATGTTCGTGGGGATCATCATCGTCGTGTAGACGACGATCGGGGCCACGAGGTTGGGCAGCAGCTCCTTCGCCAGGATGTGCAAACGCCCGGCGCCCAGCGCTCTGGCGGCCTCGACGTACTCGCGTTCGCGCATCGACAACGTCTGGCCGCGCACCACCCGCCCGATGTAGGGCCATCCGAAGAAACCGATGACCAGGATCATCACGAAGACGCGGACGCTCGAACCGGTCATGCCCAGCATGTCGTTCGGCATGACCGAGACCAGCGCGATGATGAACAGCAGTTGTGGGAAGGCGAGCAGACCGTCCATGACGCGGCTGATGGCGGCGTCCACCCAACCGCCGAAGAAGCCCGCCACGATGCCCAGGACCGTGCCCAGGACGACCGCCACCAGGGCGGACAGGAAGCCGACGAGCAGCGAGATCCGGGCGCCGTGGAGGATGCGGGCGAAGATGTCCCGGCCGTTGACCGGTTCCACGCCCAGCAGGTGCTCGCCGCTGATGCCGCCGAGGGAGCCCTTCGGGGTGCCGAACAGCGGGTCGATCCGGTCCTCGTGGAAGACGTCCGGATCCTGTCCGACGAGGTTCGAGATCACCGGCGCGAGCACCGCGATCACGATGAGCGCGAGGATGACGGCGCCGCCCGTCAGGGCCAACCTGTCCCGCTTGAGCCGTTCCCAGGCGATCCGCGCCGGCGAACGGCCCTGTACGGGCCCGGTGTCGCCCCCGACCGCCGCCGCTTCGTCGACCGCGCCGGGGGCCGCTTCCGCGACCGGGCTCGGGGCCGCTTTCGCGGTCGGCTCGTGCAATGGTGCCGTCATCTGACAGGGACCCCTCTCGACCGGCGCCGGCCGGACCGTAATGGATGTGCACCGGGCGCGGGACGACGACCTCACCGCTCCGCGGAGCTCGGCCATCGGACCGGAGCGCGGTTTCGCCACCGCTTACACCGGCACTTCCCGCGGGGCGGGATGTGCCCGCCGTACGTTTGCCGGATTGTGCATGCGGAAAGCGTGGCCCCTGGATCCGCCGGAGGCATGTGATGCCCGTCCAGAGATTCCTCGAATGCTTTGTATGTCCGGCCAAAGAGGCGCGCCGGCGTGATACCGGGAGGCCCGATCCCGGAAAACTCCCGGAATTACCGGATACGGCCGGGCCCGAGCCGTGCGGGGGCACGGGGATACCGAATTTCCGGCCCCGGCGAATTCCGCCGCGGGGTGGGCCCGCCCCGGTTGTTCCGGTGTACAAATCGGCGTGCATATCCCGGTAGCCCGAAACAAAGGCGCGGGAACCCCGGCGGTTTTAACCTGCCGAAGTGACGTGAACGCGTTCGGCCACGGCCCACCACGGGGACGGCTTCCGTGCGGCCCGATACGGCAACCACCCCGCCGGGGTGGGGTGTTCCGCGCCGGGCGGTCCCGGCGCGGCCGGCCGCGCCGCGCACACCGATCACCCACATGCCATCACCGCCACCGTGCCGGCCCCTGCCCGGCCGCCGGCCCACCCAGTCGGAGCACTGCGATGAACGGATCCACAATCCGAGAACTGCGCATGATGGAGGACCTCGACGCCGTCAGCCTCCTGTATGCCGGCATCTGGGGTTCCCGGCCCGGCAACTCACCCATCTCCGCCGAGGTCATGCGGGCGCTCGCGCACACCGGGAACTACGTGGCGGGAGCGTACGAGGACGGCCGCCTGGTGGGGGCGTCGGTCGCCTTCTTCGGCGAACCCGTCGGCACCAGCCTGCACTCGCACATCACCGGCTCCGTCGTGGGGCGCGGCGTCGGCCTCGCCCTCAAGATGCACCAGCGGCAGTGGGCGCTCGACCATCGACTACGGCGCATCACCTGGACCTACGACCCGCTCATCCGCCGCAACGCCTACTTCAATCTGACCAAACTCGGCGCCCTGCCGGAGGACTACCTGCCGTCCTTCTACGGCGCGATGCACGACACCATCAACGGCGGCGACGAGTCCGACCGGGTCCTGGTCGCCTGGGACCTCACCGCGCCCACCCCGCCCGAGGCGATCGAACCGCCGCTCGGCGCCGCCCACGGCGTCCGCAATCACCGGGGCCGCCCGGAGATCGCCGCGACCGACGCCGAGACCGTACTCGTCGACCTCCCCGACGACATCGAGGCCCTGCGCCTCACGGACCCCGGCACCGCCCGGGCCTGGCGGCTGGCCGTGCGGACCACCCTGGGCGGTCTGCTCGCCGAGGGCGCCCGCGTCGTCGGCTTCCACGAACGCCGCCGCTACGTGGTGCGGCGCACCATCACCCCCCGTGTCCGACCCCCGCACAGGAGCCACCAGTCATGAAGACGAAGATCGCCGGCATCGAACTGCGTCGGATCGCGATGCCGCTCGTCGCCCCGTTCCGCACCTCCTTCGGCGTGGAGACCACGCGCGATGTGCTGCTGGTCCGCGTGGTCACCGCCGACCACGAGGGGTGGGGCGAGTGCGGGGCCATGTCCGAGCCGCGCTATTCCTCCGAGTACGTGGACAGCGCCCAGCACGTGCTGCGCAGGTTCCTGATCCCCGCCCTGCCGAGGGACGGCCTGGACGTGCACGAGGTGGCCCGGGTCCTGGCGCCCTTCACCGGCCACCGCATGGCGAAGTCCGCGCTGGAGACCGCGGTGCTGGACGCACACCTGCGCGCCGCCGACGAGTCCTTCGGCTCCTACCTGGGCGCCGCGCGGGACCGGGTCCCCTGCGGCGTCTCGGTCGGGATCATGGACTCCGTGCCCGAACTCCTCGACGCCGTGGAGCGGTACATCGCCGAGGGCTACGTCCGGATCAAGCTGAAGATCGAGCCCGGGTGGGACCTCGCGCCGGTACGTGCCGTGCGCGAGCGCTTCGGCGACGATCTGCCGCTCCAGGTCGACGCCAACGCGGCCTATACCCTCTCGGACGCGCAACACCTCGCCGGACTCGACGACTTCGGCCTCCAGTTGATCGAACAGCCCCTGGCCAACGACGACCTGGTCCGGCACGCCGCGTTGGCCAGGTTGCTGCGCACCCCGATCTGCCTGGACGAGTCCATCACGTCCGCGGCCGACGCCGCGGCCGCCGTCTCCCTCGGCGCCTGCTCCGTCGTCAACATCAAGCCGGGCCGCGTCGGGGGCTATCTCGAGGCGCGCCGCATCCACGACCTCGCCCGGGCCCACGGTGTCGCCGTCTGGTGCGGCGGGATGCTGGAGACGGGCATCGGCCGCGCCGCCAACGTGGCCCTGGCCGCGCTGCCCGGCTTCACCCTCCCGGGCGACACCTCCGCGTCCGGCCGATACTTCGCCACCGACATCACGAAGCCGTTCGTGCTCTCCGACGGTCACCTCGACGTCCCCGCCGGCCCCGGCCTCGGTGTCGCGCCCCTGCCCGACGTCCTCGACGCGGTGACCACCTCGGTCGAGTGGATCAAGGTGTAGGGCGCGCGGCCGGGGCTCACCCGTTCGTGGTCGGTACCGCGCGGTTGCGGAACCACATCTCCTGGAGCAGGGTCAGTGCCGCCAGCACGGCCAACACGGTCCACAGGAGTTCGGTTCGGGTGTCGGCGCCGAGTCCGCGACAACCGCGCAGCGCGTCGAGGCCGGTCAACCACATGCCCGCCGCCACCACCCCGCCGTTGGCGCCCCGTCCGCGTGCCCGCACGTACACGAGGAGCAGGACCAGCGCGGCGACCGCCTGTACCGGCCGCTGGGCGGTGCCGTCGAAGTGCCCGGTGAACAGGGAGCCCAGGTCGCTCCCGGTCCACGACGGGTCTTCGGGAGCCTTGACGGCGAGCGAGCCGGCCAGTACGCCCCAGGCGATCAGCGCCGACAGGCGCGCGCACGTCAACAGCAGCACCGCCGCGAGGATCCACGCGTAGCGGGCCGCCGCGCCGAGCGCGTCGGGGGTGCCCACCGACCACAGCAGTACGCAGCCCAGCACGGCGAGCACGCCGTCCGAGGTCGGGTCGAACCGCACCGCCCACGCGCTGCGGCGAGCGCCGGCCGGATCGGCGAGCCGGCGCGGTTCCGGTTCGACCACGATCGTCGGCGCGAGTCGGGGCGCCGGCACCGCGGTCCTCGCCTCGGCGAACGTGTCCGCGTCCCGGGTCGGCTCGGCCGGCGGCTGCCGCGGGGTCGGTTCCACGGTGCGTCCGGGCAGAGCCGCGAGCATCGCGGCCGCGTCCGGGAACCGCTCCGCGGGTGTCTTGCGCAACGCGCGCGAGACCACGGCGTCGACCGCGTCCGGGAGGTCGCCGCGCAGCGTGGACGGCGCGGCCGGCTCCCGGTACAGGTGCTGGTGCATCACCGCGAACGGTGAATCCGCCACGAACGGCGGTCGCCCGGTGAGCAGTTCGTACATCAGGCAGCCGACCGCGTACAGATCGGCGCGGCCGTCCACCGGATCGCCCTGGATCTGCTCCGGGGACAGGTAGGCGGGCGTGCCGATCGCGGCGCCGGTCACGGTCAGGCGGGTGGTCGTCTCGGCGAGAGCCTTGGCGATGCCGAAGTCCAACACCTTCACCGCGCCGGACGGCGTCACCATGATGTTCGACGGTTTGATGTCCCGGTGGATCAGGCCGCGTCGATGGCTGTAGGACAGCGCCGCCAACACCTCGGCGGCGATGGCGAGCACCCGCTCCGCCGGCAGCGGGCCCCGGGCGAGCGCGTCCACGAGGGTGTGGCCCTCGACGAACTCCATCACCAGGAACGGCAGCGTCTCGCCGTCGCCCGCCGGGTCGTCCTCGGCGACGTCGTGCAGCATCGCGATCCCCGGATGGGCCAGCGCCGCGACCGTGCGCGCCTCGCGGTGGAAGCGCCGGCGGAACTCCTGATGTTGCGTCAGGTCCGGGGAGAGCACCTTGACCGCGACGGTGCGCCCCAACCGCCGGTCCAGTGCCCGGTACACCTCGCCCATGCCACCGCGGCCCACCCGCTCGTCGAGTCGGTAGCGGCCCGCCAGCACCTGTCCCGTCATGGCCGCCCGCCCCGACGTCGCGATCCGCTCGTCGTCCATGCCGTACGCCCCCACCGCTCGCCCCCACGGATGTCCGCCGTGCGCGACACCCGACGAACGCCACGCGCCCGTCGTGGTATTCGACGTCCGGCCGGACCCGGTTGTGGCAGCACCGCGCGCATGCGGCCGGAAATTTTGCGCCCGGCCGTCACAGACCGCGCACTCCCGTCGTCCGATACCAGTGCCGGCACCACTCGCCGCCCGAGGACCTGGAGAACCGTTGACCCCGCTGCACCGCCCCGGCGCCGCCGTCGTCACCGCCGCCGCGACCGTCCTGTTCGTCGCCGGGGGCGGCGTGGCCGCCGCGGCCCCGCTCGCCGCGTCCGACGACGGCGGTCGTCCGGTGTGGGTCGTCGCCGGCATCGGCCTGCTCGTCGCCGTCTCGCTCGCGCTCACCGTGGTCTCCTCGATCACGCTCGCCTGGATGTTGCACGCCTGGCGCACCCCGGAGACGATGGCGGCCACCCGCTTCGACGCCCCCGACCTGCCGCCCGCCCACCGCTTCTCGCTCCTGGTGCCCGCCCGGCACGAGGAACCGGTCCTCGGCGCCACCCTCGATCGCCTCGCGGCCGGCCGGCATCCGAACGTCGAGATCCTCGCCATCGTCGGCCACGACGACCCCGGCACCGAGGCGGTCGCGCGGGCCGCCGCCGAACGCCACCCGAACCTGATCCGCGTGGTGATCGACCACACCGTGCCCAAGACCAAACCGGCCGCGCTGAACACCGCCCTCGCGCACGTCACCGGCGACGTGGTCGGCGTGTTCGACGCCGAGGACGAGGTGCACCCCGAACTGCTCCTGCGGGTGGACGCGTTCATGCGGGACAGCGGTGCGGCCGTGGTCCAGGGCGGGGTGCAACTGGTCAACCTGGACAGCAGTTGGTGGGCGCTGCGCAACTGCCTCGAATACTTCTTCTGGTACCGCAGCCGCCTGCACTTCCACGCCCACGCGCGGTTCGTCCCGCTCGGCGGCAACACCGTCTTCCTGCGCGCCGACCTGATCCGCGAGGCCGACGGCTGGGACGCGGGATGTCTGGCCGAGGACTGCGAGTTGGGCGTGCGACTGTCCGCCGACGGCGCCGACATCGCGGTCGCCTACGACCCCGAACTGGCCACCCGCGAGGAGACGCCGCCCACGATCGCCGCGTTGATCCGCCAACGCACCCGCTGGGACCAGGGTTTCCTCCAGGTCTTCCGCAAGGGCGAATGGCGCCGACTGCCGTTGTGGACGCAACGCGCCCTGGCCCGCTACACGTTGGCGATGCCCTTCCTGCAGGCGTTCTCCGGGTTGATGATCCCGGTCTCGGCGGCGCTGATGATCTGGGCGAAGGTACCCACGCCGGTCATGCTGACCAGTTTCCTGCCGCTCGCGCCGACCTTCGTGACCCTGGTCGTGGAGGTCTGCGCGCTCGCCGAGTTGAGCAAGTCCTTCGCACTGCGGGCCCGCGCCCGGGAGTACATCCTGCTCGTCCTCGGCACGTTCCCCTACCAGGTGCTGCTCGCGTTCGCGGCGGTGCGCTCGGTGTGGCGCGAACTCCGGGGCGAGCGCGGCTGGGAGAAGACGGCACACGTGGGCGCGCACCGGGTCGGACCCGCGGCGGTCGAGGCCGCCGGCGAACCCGTCACGGTGGTGCTGCCCGCCGGCGCCGCCGCCGTGACCCTGGTCAAGTCCCCGACGCCGGGCCCGCTCGCCGGTTCGGACGGCGCCGCGCCCCACCCCGACCCGGAGACCGTCCGGGCCGCGGCCGGCGACGAGGCGCCCGCCCCGGAGCGCGAGGGATGACCCGCGGCTCGCGGCGCGGCGACCTCCGTCTGCTGATCCCGCTCCTCGCGCTGTCCGCGCTCGCCCAGGCGCACGGGATGACCCGAACCCCGCAGTACACCGACGACGAGGGCACCTACGTCGCCCAGGCGTGGGCGGTGCCGAAGCTGGGCGCGCTCGGCCACTACACCTACTGGTACGACCATCCGCCGCTGGGCTGGCTCCAGTTGTCGGTGTGGACCACACTCACCGACGGCTTCGCCCGCTACGACAACGCCGTGTCGGCGGGCCGCGAGGCGATGCTCGTCGCGCACGTGATCGCGGGCGCGCTGTTGTGGACGCTGGCCCGACGCGCCGGACTCTCCCGGCCGGGCGCCGTCGTCGCGCTGGGGCTGTACGCGTTCAGCCCGCTCGCGGTGGCCTTCCACCGCATGGTCTACCTCGACAACATCGCCGTCGTCTGGCTGCTCGCCGCGCTCGTGCTCGCCTACAGTCCACGGCGCCGGTTGTCGGCGTACGCGGGCGCCGGACTGTGCCTGGGCATCGCGATCCTGAGCAAGGAGACCTTCCTGCTCGCCGCGCCGCTGGTGGTCGCCGTCGTATACCGGCGCACGCCGCGATCGTTGCGCCCGTACGCGACGGCCGTCGCCGGGGCGATGACCACGCTCGTCCTGGGCGCCTACCTCCTGGTCGCGATGCTCAAGGGCGAGTTGTGGCCGGGCCCCGACCACGTCAGCCTGTGGCATGGCGTCGCCTTCCAACTGTGGCAACGCCCCTCGGGCGGCAGCCTGTTGGACCCCGGGAGTCTGACCCGGACGACCGTGGACCTGTGGCTGCGCCGCGATCCGGTGCTGCTCTCGGGCGGGTTGCTCGCGGCCGTGGTCGTCCTGCTCGCGCGCCGGCGCGCGGACCTGCGCCCGTGGCGGGCGACCGCCTGGGCCCTGGTGGCCGCCGCTGCGCTGTCGCTGCGCCCGGACGGCTATGTGCCGGTGCCGTACGTGGTGATGCTGCTGCCGCTGTGCGCGTTGCTGGTCGGGGCGTTGGTGGACGGCGGGTCGCGGACGGCTCGCGCATCGGCGGAATCGGGGTCGAATCCGGATCCGGGTCCGACCCCGCATCCCGCGCCGGCGCAGGAGCCCGTACCGGTGTCGTGCCGGGAGGCGACGCCTCGGGCGGCGGCGCCGGCGGTGGCGCCGCCGACCGAACCCGGGTCGCCCGATCGGGGATCGCCGGGCGCGAGCGGGATCGCCGCGCGGCGTCCGGGCGGCGTGCGGGTCGACCGTCCCGCCGTCGATCCGCGGGCCCGGATCGTGATCGCCTGCGCGGCCGCGCTGCTGGCCGCGCACTGGGCCCAACCGCTGCTGCGCGCGCCCGACGACGTCCGGCCGATGGCCGAGGCACGGAGCTGGCTGGAGGCGCGGATCCGGCCCGGGGAACGGGTGTTGGTCGACGACGCGATGTGGCTGGACCTGGTACGGGACGGGCTGGACCGCGAGCGTGTGGTGTGGTTCACCAAACCCGGCGCCGACAGCGACGTGTCCTCGCGCCCGGAGGACTACCGCTACCTCGTGGCCACCGAGTCCATGCGGGCCTTCCAGCACGACCTGCCCAGTCTGGCCGAGGCCCTGCGCCGTTCGACGACCGTGGCGGTCTTCGGCACCGGGCCGCAGCGCGTGGAGGTGCGTCGGATCAGCTGAGCGGGACGCGCCCCGCGGGGACGTCGGCGCTCTCGACGGTGTCGGGGACGGCCAGCAGTCGGGTCAGCGCGACCCGACCGCGGGCCACCCACGAGCGAGCGTTGGCCTCGCTCACGCCGCACACCTCGGCGATCTCGGGATAGGGCATCGCCAACAGGTGGCGCAGCAGTATCGCGGTGCGATGGCCCGGTGGGATCAGCGCCAACGCCCGCCGCAGCCGGTCCCGTTCGGCGACACCGTCCTCGGGGCCGGCGATCGCGCCCAGGTCGGCGTCGGTGCGGTCCGGGTCGGGCAGCGCCACCGTACGCGGCCTGCGTTCGTCGTGTCGGGCGAAGTCCACGCCGGTGCGGTGCACGATGGCGAACAGCCAGGTACGCAACCGCGCGTCGCCGCGGAATCCGGCGGCGCCGTGCCAGACCTTGATCCATACCTCCTGCACCAGGTCCGGGACCTGCTGCCGGTCGGCGCACCACCGGGTGGCGAAGTTCCACACGTCGGTGCCGTAGCGGGCGACCAGTTGTTCGAACGCCGCCGCGTCGCCGCGCGCCACCGCCGCCGCCAACTCGGTGTCCGACGCCCGTTCGTCGTCGTGCATGTCGTGTTCCTCCCCCCGCCGGCCCGAGCCCGCCCGAACCGGCCCGCCCCACCCCGAGGTTTGGCCCCATGACGCGGGCCCCCACCCGTCGCCCCCTCGAATCGGCCTACCGCCCGGGGTTCGGCGGCCGATCCGTGCGCGGTTCGCGAACGGCCGTCGCGATCACGTGCGCCCAAAACCCTACCGGCGGCGCGGGCCCCCGCGCGGCCGTCAAGCGCAACTGCAACGCGGCCTTTTCCTCGTCGGTCGGCCGGGCGTCCGGCTCGGCGGCGGCGAGCGCGTCCATGTCCACCCATCCGGTCGCCGTGTCGATCGCGACACCCCTACCCGAACCCGACCGGAAACCGTTCTCGTGCCCCATGCCGTCGCCTCCCCGGACTCGATTCACACCCCGCACGCACCCGACACGCGGAGCGACCAACCCCTACGTTAAGGCTCGCCCCGCACCGCGCGGCAGGGCCCGTCGGCGCGGGGGCGGGAGGTTCCGGACCAACCGCTCTCGACGCCAGGCTCGTGTTGCATCAAAGGCATACAATGTTGCCCATGACGCAAGAGGATGGAGAGCTGGACAGCCTCGTACGCCAACGCATCCGTGCCCTACGGGTGGCTCAGGGCTGGTCCCTGGAGGAATTGGCCCGCCGCGCCAACCTCAGCCAGTCCTCACTGAGCCGGATCGAGAACGGCCGGCGCCGGCTCGCGCTGGACCAGCTGGTCACCCTCGCCCGCGCGCTGGACACCTCGCTGGACCAGCTCGTGGAGACCGCCGCCGACGACGTCGTCGTCAGTCCGATGATCGACGGGGCGCACGGCCTGATGCGCTGGCCCATCAAGGGCGACCCCGGCATGAGCGTGGTGCGTCAGCGCATGACGGAGCCGCCGCCGGAGAATCCGGCGCGGATGCGCGCCCACCCCGGCCGGGAATGGCTCGTCGTGCTGTCCGGCACGGCGATCCTGATGCTGGGCCATCGCCGCTTCCGCATCGAGACGAATCAGGCCGCCGAGTTCCCCACGATGTTGCCGCACGCGATCGGTACGGCCGGCGGGCCCTGCGAGATCCTGGGCATCTTCGACCGCGACGCCCGCCGCGGCCACCAGCGCGAGAGCGGCGACTCCGACGCTCGCGGCGCCGGCGAGTGACATCGCGGACGGCGTGGCGTGCGCCGGGCGGGGCCGTCGGCCGGCCCGGCGCGGGAGGTCCAGCGGATGCACCCCGCGCGAACGAGTGTGACGCTGGAGTGCGGGATCACCACGTTCGAGGAGGGCCACGATGTCCGTCATGGACAAGCTCAAGCAGATGCTGAAGGGCCACGAGGACAAGGCCGGGCAGGGCGTCGACAAGGCGGGCGACTTCGTCGACGACAAGACCCAGGGCAAGTACAGCGGCCAGGTCGACACTGCCCAGGACAGGCTCAAGGACCGACTCGGCGGGGATCAGGACACTCCGCCCCGGTAGCGGGGGAGGCTCACGCGGCGGTCCCCGCCATCCGACATCGGATGGCGGGGACCGCCGTCGTGCTCGGGGTGGGGTTTTGGTGATCCGTCCCGGTTCAACGGTTGCCGGCGGACCGGCTCACTTGTATCGCGTGCTCGCGGTCACGCCGTCGAAGGCCTGCGCGGCGGCGAGGGTGAAGTAGACCCAGCCGGACGGCGGATCCGTGATCGTCACGGTCTCGCCGTTGCCGGCGTTGGTGGACTTCGCCCGGTAGTCGGTCGTGGTGGCCCAGGTGCCGCCGCCGTAGTACAGGTCGGCGTTGCCGGTGCCGCCGCCGGTGGTGATGGTCAACTCCTCGACGCCGGCGGGCAGGTACAGGAAGTGGTAGCTGTAGTCGCCGGTGCCGGCCGCGAGGTTGTCCCGGCGGCAGTTCCCGTCGAACTGCCGGGGGTCGGCGTCGGTGCACAGGGGAGTGGCCGCCGCCTCCGGCAGCGGGCCGCAGTCGGCGGTGGCGCAGGTGGTCGTCAGCCAGTTGGCGAAGTCGGCGTCGTAGCGGGTACCGATGGTCTGTTTCAGGAAGGTGCGGGCGCCGGCCCAGTCGCCGGTGCGGTACTTGGCGAGCACGGTCTCGACGTCGGCGGGGTGCGCCTGGAGCATGTAGCGCACGGCCAGCCAGCCCCAGCGGTAGACCCGGGCCGAGTTGACGTCGGGGTCGTCGTCCTGGTCGTAGACGGTGTCGAAGAGTTGGCCGAGGGTGTAGGTCTTCCGTCCGGCCGCGGCGATCGCGTCGGCGTTGCGCTGGTCGCGGTAGCCGTACGAGATGTTCTCGGCGATGCCCTCGACCCACCAGATGGTCGGTGTGGTCATGCCGGCCTCGAAGTCGCCGTACATGTTGTAGCGGCCGTCGAGGTAGTGGGTGTACTCGTGGTTGAGGTTCCAGATCTGGAAGGAGGGACGCAGCCAGTCGGCCTCGTGGGCGATGAAGCGGGCCTGGTTGCCGGGCAGGTTCGGGTCGCCCTCCTCGTACGTGCCGCCGTTGTCGACGTCGATGTCGTAGATGGCCCAGCCGTAGAGCGAGTACTGGGTGTAGTCGTCGAAGACGACGACCTCGAGGTTCGTGTTCACGTCGCCGGGGATCGCGCCCTTGTCGCCGATCACCCGGTGGAAGTAGGCGTCCTGGTTGATCAGACTGGTGCAGGTGCCGGTCAGTTGCGCGGGGGACATGTCCTGGGCACGAATCCTCAGGTTCGGACCACAGGTGTGCCGCGTCGGCAGAACCACCGGGAGCACCCGGGCACCCAGGTCGCAAATGGCGTACGCCGCACAGTTGTCGCGGTCGAACTCGCGGGTGTACCAGGCCAGGTTCATGGTGATCGGTCCGGTGGGGCCGATGTTCGGGTAGCGGTTGATCAGGTCCTTCAGCAGCGGTCGGACCCGATCCTTCAACTCGGGGATGTCCAGGGCGTAGCCGAGGAAGCGGCCGACGTTGCTCACCACGTCGAGGCGGTTCAGCTGGGCATTGTTGCGGGTGATGAAGTCGGCCCAGGTGTTCGCGATGGTGGGGTCGGCCTTGAGGGCGGCCCGCCAGCCGCGGGCGTCGTTCCGGGCCTTGAAGCCGTTCTCGGCGACCCACTCGACGTGCGCCACGGCGAGGGTCATCCCGTCGGGCCAGCCGGCGTCGTAGCCGGAGAGGAGCCACTTGACGACGCCGGCGTACCGGCCGGCCGTGCGGGTGCTGTCGATCAGCGTGACGACCTCGTTGAGGGTCGCGCCGTTGGCGTCGGTGACGTCCCTGCTGTGCGGGGACGCGAAGAAGGCGTCCAGTGCGGCGCGGGCCGCGGTGTCCAGTGCCGGGCCGTAGGCGCCGACGGCGTTCGTGTTGTTCTCCTGCACGTAGTAGCCGGCACGCAGGAACAGCACCAGCTGTCCGATGGAGGTGTCGTTGGTGCCCGGGTAGGCCGCGGAGGCGTCGCGGAGCGCGTCGGCGACGGTGACCATTTTGGTTTCGCGGAAGGCCGTTCCCGCGGACTCGCCGGTGAGGTTGAACAGCGGGTAGGTGCACGTGACGTCGGGAAGGGCCACGAGCCGGCGGATCAGCTCGGCCCCGGTCGCGTCGATCACTCCGGACAGGTCGCCGCAGCCGCCGGCGGCGGCCGGGAACCGCCCGCCGTCCGTGCCGGGTTCGGCGGTCGGGGCGCCTACCCGGGCGGACTCCTCGGTGCCTTCCTGCGCGGAGATGTCGAAGCCGGAGGCGTCGGCGCGGGCGTCGGGTGACTTGGGGACCGGGATCGATCGGGGCGCGGTGGGCGGGGTCTTGCCGGTGCTCGCGTCGGCCGAGGCGGTGGTGGCCCGGGGTGAGGCTTGGGTCTGGGTCTGGGTCCGGGTCTGGGTGTGGGGTTGGGCCTGGGCCTGGGGAGCGAACAGGCCGAGGGTCAGGAACAGGGCCATGCCGAGCGCGGGGAGTCTTCGCGCGTGGGCCGTCGATATCCGGGAGAGACGCATGTGCGGGGGCCTCCGGAGCTGTTGTGGTCGCGTGCCGGGACGCGACCTTCCGATGTGCGACATGTAACATGGCACATGTCGCACTGCGCCGGAAGAGTCTCGACCGTAATGCCGGCCGCCACGCCTGAAACGCCGTCATATCGCGCGCCCCGAAAGGGCGTTGGTCCACACATTCGGCCACGCGGAAGAATCCGGTGACCCGTACCCGGCCGGGCGGGGGAGCGGTTTTCGGCGAAGGTGCGCTCGGGTCTCTTCGACCCGAAGCACGATGGCGTGTGCCTCGGGGGTCCGGGGCGGGGCCCGTATCCCGGGGGCTCGCCCACCCGTGGGCGGTGGCAGGATCGAAGCCATGGCGAGCGTTTTCGGCGACTTTGAGCTGACCATGGACGAACTGCGCGTCGTGACGCGCTACGTGGCGGAGAGCGCGCGCGACGTCCTGCCCGTGTTCGAGGAGGCTGTTCCGGGCGACCCTCGCCCGCGCGCGGCGCTCGACGCCGCATGGGAGTTCGTCGACGGCGCGAAGCGGACCAGGCTGCAGCGCGTCACCTCGCTGAACGCGCACCGGGCCGCGAAGGACGCCGGCACCGAGGCGGCCCGCCTGGCCGCGCGGTCCGCCGGCGACGCGGCCTCCGCCGCGTACCTGCACCCGATTTCGCGAGCCACCCAGGTAGGACACATCCTGCGCGCCGCCGCGAGTGCCGCCCGCATCGGCGAACTGGGCGCGGGCGGCGACCCCGCGGTCGGGGACGCGCTGATCGAACAGGCCCGGCGACGGGCCACGCCGGAACTGGTCTCCGTACTGCTGCGATACCCCCTCGCGCCGACCTCGAGGAATCGCGTCGGACAGCTCATGAGCGCCCTCGACGCCGCTCTGCGGAACACCGAGCCGTGACGGGCCGTGCGGAGGAGGGCCCGGCGTCGGCGTCCCGTCGGCGTCGCGACCGCGAACGTGCCCAGGCGTGCGCGGGGGTGGGGACAGGCCCACCGGGGTCCGGGGCGCAGCGCCATCGTCGTGGCGCCGGGGCGGCGGGACGCTGGACGCGCAGTCCACGAAACGGAGTGTCGTCCATGAACAGCCCCACACGACGGACCGTCCTGCGCGGCGGCGCGCTCGCGGCGGGCGGGATCGCCGCGAGCGTCCTCGGAGCGACCGGCCCGGCGTTCGCCGCCGAACCCGGGTCGCAGACCGATCCCGACGCCGTCGACCGTCGCCGATTCCCCTTCCTGGAGGGCGCGTTGGCCCCACAACGGGAAGAGGTCACCGCCTTCGACCTGCCCGTCACGGGTCGTCTGCCACGCGCGCTCGACGGTCGCTTTCTGCGCAACGGGCCCAACGTCCTGGGCCTCGAAGACCCCCGGGCGCACCACTGGATGATCGGCGCGGGAATGGTCCACGGCGTGCGGCTGCGCGACGGTCGGGCCGAGTGGTACCGCAGCCGCTGGGTGCGTTCCGCCGACGTCGCCGCCCGGCTCGGGGAACCGTACCGGGGCCCCCAACCGCCCCCCGCCGAGGACTTCCCGGGCAACACGCACGTGATCGGGTACCGCGGACGTATCCTGGCGCTCCAGGAGGGCGGACCGCCGCCCTACGCACTCGACGGCGACCTGAACACCGTCGGCCTGTGCGACTTCGACCGCACCCTGGACGGATCCTTCGCGGCGCACACCAAGTTCGACCCGCACACCGGCGAACTGCACGCGGTGACCTACGCCATCGACTGGGACCACGTGCGCCACATCGTGCTGGACCGGGCCGGACACGTCGCCCGAACCACGCGCGTCCCGGTGGCGGACTCGCCGATGATGCACGACTTCGGCCTCACCGCGAAGTACGTCGTCCTCTTCGACAACCCCATCACCTTCGATGCCGAGGCCGCCGCCGCGGGTGCCCCGGTGCCCTACGTCTGGAACGAACGACACCCGGCCCGCGTCGGCCTGTTGCCCCGGGCGGGCGGCTCGACGGCCTGGTTCGACATCCCGCCGTTCTACTTCTCGCACACGCTCAACGCCTACGACGACGACGCCGGCCGTGTCGTCGTCGACTTCACGCGCATGCCCGCGCCCTTCGAGCCCGCCGGACGCGGGCTCGGCGGACCGGCCGCGGCCGGACCGCCCTCGCTGCATCGCTGGACGATCGACCCCGTGCGCGGCGTCGTACGCACCGAACGTGTCGACGATCGCCCGCAGGAGTTCCCCCGGATCAACGAGGCGTACCTGGGGAGGCGCCATCGCTACGGCTACACCGCGGCGTCCGTCGAGTTGTACCGCGCCTACGGGCCGACGGTGGGCGAGAGCGGCGTCCGGGCCGGCAACGCGCTGGTCAAGCACGACCTGTTGCGCGGTACGACGGCCGTGCACCGACTTCCGCGCGGCGCGGACGCGAGCGAGCCGGTGTTCGTTCCGGCCGAGCGGGGCGCGTCCGCGGGACGCGCCGAGGACGACGGCTACATCCTCGCCTACGTGAACAACCCCGAACGCGACGCCACCGACCTGGTCGTCCTGTCCGCGCGGGATTTCACCGGCGAACCGGTGGCGCGCGTCCACCTCCCCGCCCGGGTCCCGCTCGGTTTCCACGGCAGCTGGGTCCCGACGGACTGATGCCGCGATGGGCCGTCCGCCGGGTATCCGATCACGAACATCGCGAATACTCAAGGTTGTTGGTGTATTGCCCTGTGTGACTGGGGTAGTTGTAGGGGTGTGCCGGCTCCCCCCGTGGTCGGCACCCGCGCGGCCCGACGTCGGCAGACCCCCGTCCGACCGTCGGGCCGCGTCCACCCGGACGGCTCGGGTCACGGCACGCGACCGGTCGTCGGGGTGCGGCGGAAGGTGACCGCGGCTACTGCATGTTCTGGTGAATCGGATGATCGAACGACGCGGAACAGATGTAGATCTGCATGTGGTCCCCCCGACCGATGCTCACCATCGTCGGTTGCGACGCGGCCCGGTACGAAGGCGCGTCGGCCGGCCGGTCGCGGTCCTCGGCCGGGATCCAGCTTCGGTTTCCGCCGTCCCATTCGTCGGAGGCGACGGTCAGCAACGGGTCCATGGGGGCGGCGCACGCCTCGCACACCATGGGCCACGCGTCGCTGAAGCTCCACGGCCCCCATCCGCCGACCTTCCATCCCGGGGCGACGCTGAGATCGAACTGGTAGTCCACGTCCCGCCGTCCGGCGTTCGGTCCCCCCTGCGGCGCGGCCGGGTGGTCGCGGTCGTTCCACGCGTGGACCCGGCGTGCCAGGTCCTCGTCCAGTTCGTGCGGCGCCGGATACTCCGTCACCGCCTCGGGATGGACCAGGCAGGGCTCGGGGACGTACGAGCCGTAGTGGTCGACGTCGGCCGGCACGGGCGGATCCGTCGTCACCCCCTCGACGTCGGCGACCGCGCGCCAGACGAGGTGTACGGCCGGCAGCCCGTCCGAGTGGGTGAGCGGGCACCACAACACCTGGAGCAGATCCGTGCCTTCGGGGCGACGCAGCGCCGGTATGTCCCGCGCGTAGAGCTGGGCCACGGGCAACATCGCGTTGGGCTCGCGGCCCGGCGGGTGGCCGGCGTCGCCCTGTTCGAGCAGCGCCTTCTCCCGCGGGGTGAGCAGGTCGGTCCCCGGCCGGTTGCGGCGCCAGGCCGCGGTGAGGATCTCGCGCCGCGATCGCACGTCGGCGAGCGCACGCGGGGGGTCCGGGAAGTGGTGCTCCCCGGCGCAGGTCGGCCACGGTTCGTCGGCCGGCCAGAGCAGCGGCCCCCCGATCGAACTGTCGTGCCACGTGGGCGATCCCGGGCGCGGGTGCAGGCGGGTCGTGGTGCGGGCGAGCCGGGCCAACTCGGGGAACAACGCCGCGATGTCCACGGGGCGGGGCGGGGTCGTGCGGTTCATGGGCGGGCGGGCGCCTTTCGCTGGGGGGTGCGCGACGGTTTCCGGAACGGTACCGGCGATGCCGGACATCGCCCGGCCGCGGTTTCCGCAGCGGATGGCGCGGTCGTGGGTCATTCGAGTGAACCGGGGTGACGGTGGTTGCCGGAGGCGCGCGGTCTCGTTGAACCGAGTGCGCGTCGCAGTCCGGCGGCGCGATGTTGCGCTATACGGGAGATTGTCGTGAATTCGTTCAAAAAGGCCGGAGTCCTGGCAGTCGGTAGCGCTGCTCTCGTGATGGCGGGCACGGGCGCCGCGAGTGCGAGCTCCGAGGCCGACGCCGCCGCGGTGAAGTCCTCGGGTGTCTTTTCCGGCAACATCGGCCAGGCTCCGTTCCACACGCCGGCCGAGGGCTGCGCCAATACCGCCAACGCGGTCGCCGCGCTCAATCCGGCGTTCGGGAGCGAATGCGTCATTGCCGAGATCGAGAACAACGACTACGACGGCGAGGACTACGACCACGAGGGTGAGCACCACCGTCCCCAGGGCCAACCCCACGGCGGTGGTGGCTACCGGCACGACGACGGCCACCGCTCGCTCCTGGAGCGTGTCGGGGTCTGACGACCCGCCGAATCGGGAGCCGGCGCCCGTGCGGTCGGCTCCGACCATCGAACGGACGCCGTCGGGGGAATTCGGTTTTCGTTGCCTCGCCCCGTCGGATCCCACGCGGATCCGGCGGGGCGAATTGGTCGGTGGGTGACGGCGCGTGGCGCTCGTCACGCGTTCCACGCGACGACGTCGGCCTCCTGGACCACGATGCGGGTCGCGGAGGCCGACGTCACGTGAGGGTGTGCGGGGGTACCGCTCAGCGGGGTTGGTCGATGTGGTCCGCGTGGAAGCGCACGGCTCCGAGCACCTGCGGGTCGAACACGTCCAGGAGACCGCGCAGCGGTTCGTCGGGCTGGTCGGGGCCCCAGAGTTCCAGGGCCATCTCGCCGTGGTACAGCATGGGCCAGCGCACGTAGTGGCGGGTGTCCGCGGGATCGTGCAGCGCCCGCGACTCGGCCAGCGTGGAGCGGGCGACGTCGATCATCAGGTCGGTGCCACAGCCGAACCCGTACGGATAGTGGTCCCGGTCCGGCGGGATGCTCTCGATCAGCGCCGGGTCGGCGTACGAGACTCCGACGTGCGCGTGCAGGCCCGCCCGAATGGCCGGCACCTCGTGGGTACCGTTCGGATCCCACTGCCAGTGGCCCGCCGCGTTCTTGCCGACCCGTACGGTGGGCGCCGCCTCGAACAGCGCGCAGACCTCCCACGCCTCCACCGACGGTGCCATCGGCTGCATGCCCTCGGGGGCCAGGACGCGCACCCGGCCCCGGTCCAGACGATGGTCGACGGCCACGAGATCGCCGGCCGACAGGTCGCGTTTGTCCACCCCCCAGCGTCCGGACGCGGTGACCACGAGCGCGTCGAGATCGGGATCGAACGCGAAGAGCATGCCCTCGCTGAAGCCCTGGAGGTTGAGGTACATCGCGTAGGTGCGGGTCAGCCGGGGCGAGACGAAGTCGCGCATCGCGTGCGGCGCGGGCAACAGCCCGAGGTCCCCCATCCGGGTCCCGGCCGCCACCAGGCTCCGCGGCGCGCGGGCCGCGGCCCACGCCTCGGCGGTGATCGCGTCGCGCACCACGTCGTGCCGGCCCGCCACCTCGTGCGCACACGCCGCGGCGACCAGCCGATCGCAGATGCCCTGGGCGATGTGCTCGGTCTCGGTGGGGTGTCCGCCCTCCATCGTGCACAGCGTCGCCTCGGCGACCTCCCCGGGCAGTGCGCCGGGGGTGATGAACACGACGGTGAACACGCCCACCCTGGCCATCAGGATCCGGGCGACGCGCACCACCTCGGGGTGCGCCATCTCGCTCATCCGCTCGGGCACTTCCGCGACCGCGACCAGTCGCCCGACCATGCCCTGCCGACCCTGTTCCTTGCGGAGCCTGAGCAGCAGCGGAGTCGGTTCCTCCTCGATCCGTTCGGCCAGCGGGGCGGGGCCGTCGGGTACGGACACGCCCACCAGGACCACGTCGAGCCGGGTCTCACGATCCGCCGACGGAATCAGCCGGTGCCCGCCGCGGACGAACGCCGCCGTCAGGTCGTCCAGGAACGACCGCATCACACCGGAGAGTTCGGGGGCCGGGTCGGCGACCCGGACGCTGCACGAACGCCACCAGTCCAACTCTTCCAACCGCCGCCCAAAGGCCGGGGCGGCGCAGTGCGCCGACGTTGTTTCCGCTCGGGTCACGGTCATGCGGGGGCTCCTGAGGTTGCTGCGCGGAAGGCGAGGACGGCGTTTTGGCCGCCGAACGCGACCGAGGTGGAGATCGCGGTGTTCAGGCGGGCGGGGCGGCGCGGGGCCTTGGCAACCACGTCCAGATCCATGTCGGGGTCGGTGCGATGGTGATTGGCGGTGGGTGGGATGCTCCCGCGTTCGAGGGTCAGGACGGTGACGGCCGCCTCGATCGCGCCGCCCGCGCCGCCGGAGTGGCCCAGGACGCTCTTCACCGCGGTGATCGGCGGGCAACGGTCGAAGGTGGCCGCGAGGAAGCGGGCCTCGGCGGCGTCGTTGAGGACCGTGCCGGTGCCGTGCGTGTTGACGTGGTCGACGTCGCCCGGGCTCCAGTCGGCGTCGGCCAGAGCCGCGCGGGTGGCGAGCCGGGCGCCTCGGCCGTCGGGGTGCGGCGCGGTGACGTGGTGGGCGTCGTTGGCCGAGCCGTACCCGGACAGCAGGGCCCGCACCCGGGCCCGACGGGCACGTGCGTGCTCGACCCGCTCCAGGACCAGGACGCCGATGCCCTCGCCCAGCACGAAGCCGTCGCGGTCGGCGTCGAACGGCCGACACGCCTGATCCGGGTCGCCGGACCGGGTGGACAGCGCGCCCAGTTGGGCGAAGGAGGCCGCGGTGATGCGGTTGCACATCGTGTCGGCGCCGCCGGCGAAGACGACGTCCAGGGTGCCCGCGCGCACCAGGTCGCGGGCGACGCCCAGCGCGGTCGCCCCCGACGCGCAGCCGGCGGCGGGCGCGAAGTTGGTGCCCTGGGCGCCCAGGTCGAGGGCGACCTCGGTGGCCGGGTTGTTCGGCAGGGAACGGGGCAGCGCGGCGGGGGAGATGGCGGTGACCCGATTCGCGGACAGTCTCGCCATGGCTTCCGTCAGGGATTCCATGCTCGGGCCACCCGAGCCGATGATCACACCGACGCGGGTGGGGTCCCAGGCACGGGGGTCCAGGTCGGCGTCGGCCAGCGCCTCGCGGGCGGCGGCGACGGTCATCCGAGACGTCCGGTCCATGCGACGGGACAACCGCCGACCCAGGAGGGCGTCTCCGTCGAAGTCGGGGACGGTACAGGAGACGTCGACGGCCAGGCCGGCGAGGACCGGGTCGTGGCGGGCCGTGGAGACGCCCGCACACAGGGTCCGCCAGGTGGCCTCGACGCCGATCCCGCCGGCGGTGACCAGGCCCAGACCGGTGACCGCGACCTCGGCCGAGGCCACCTCAGCCCTCCGAGCACGGGGCACCCGGAACGGCGGCCGCGCCGGAGGGAGCGCCGGCGCCGGCGGAACCGGGTGCGTCGGACGAGGCCGCGGCGCCGCGAGCCCCCGGAACGAGCACCTCGCAGCGCGGGGCGGCCTCGAACGCCGCGGCGGCCTCCACCAACGTGGTGTCCTTGTCCAGGTTGCCGAGCCCGCGGAAGTCCTTGTCCGTCCGGTCCGCGACGATGACCGCCAGCTCCGCCAGCGACAGCGAGTCCAACTCCAGTGTGGCGAAAGTGGCTTCGGGAACGATATGTGCGGCGTCGATGCCGAACTCCTCGACCAGCAACTCACACAGCATCGCGTACACGGGGAATGCCTTCCTGCTCGGTCGGACCGGGCACACCCGGCGGCGCGTCGCCGTACAGCAACCCCGATCGGGTATGCGATCGAGCGTCTTGTGTATCGGTGGCGAGGTCGGGCGCAAAACCCCCGGGCGACCGCCCCCGCACCCCGGAACCGGCCCCTCACCTGGGGTGATGCGTCGGGAACGGCACCGGGAGCACGCCCGGATGTTCACCCGCAAGTACGCAACCATCAGGGGCCGCGAACACACGACCGCGGCCGTGGCGTGACCTTTGCCGAGTTCGTGCGGTTAACCGGCCCGTACGAGGTGCGCTCGCTCGGCCCTTCGCACGCGAGGCCATCGCCCGACGCCGTACGCCCGCGTCCCGTGCCGGCGCGACGCGCCGGTCCGGCGTCCGCGTCCGGTGTACCGAACCTCGGCCGCGGTCGTGGATCCGGCGGTCCGAGCCGTCGACGTTCCCGGAGCGCCGGGCAGTTCGCTTCCGCCCGTTTCCATAAGGAGGCAGTAATGTCCACGGCCCTGGTCACCGGCGCCAGTTGTGGTCTCGGCGCCGACCTCGCCCGCGCCCTCGCCGCCCGCGGCCACGATCTGATCCTGGTCGCCCGCGGTGCCGAAGCCCTCGACCGCCTCGGGGCCGAACTGGCCGCCGAGCACGGCACCGAGGCGCGTGTGTTGCCCGCCGATCTGACCGTCGAGGCCGACCTCGAACGGGTGGCCGAGGCGGCGTGCGGCAGCGACATCCTGGTCAACAACGCCGGCGCCGCCCTGGGCACACCGTTCGACCGCACCGCCTGGGCGGACGAGCAGCGGTTGCTCGCGCTCAACGTCGTCGCCCCGTCGCGACTCGTCCACGCCGCGCTGCCGCACATGCTCCGGCGCGGCTTCGGCCGGATCCTGGTCGTCTCCTCGGTGGCCGCGCTCGGGCCCGCCTGGCAGGGCACGGCGTACGGCGCGACCAAGTCGTACGAGTTGGCCATGACCCAGTCGCTGGCCTACTCCCGCCGCATCCGCACCTCGCCCGTGGCGCTCACCGCACTCGTACCCGGCTACACCGCGTCGCAGTTCCACGTGCGGGCCGGCATCGGCGCACCACCACCCTCGCTCACGCTCGCTTCGGCCTACGTCGCGAAGCAGGCGGTACGGGCCATCCATCGGCGGCGTCCGCCGGTCGTGTGTGTGCCGAGCCTGCGCTACCGAGTGCTGGCCGGGCTCCTGCGCCATGCCCCGTACCGGTCGCTGACCGTCCCCGGTTTCGCCAAGGACTTCACCGCCGGCCCGGCCGAGGTCGGCGGCCCCGACGCCGGCCGGGTGGTGTCGCCCCGCGACGAAGGGGCGAACGAAGTACCCACCGTCGAGGGCCGACAGGACGGCCGCGCTCGATCCTGACGGCCCGCCCGGGATCCGGCGCACGCTCCGCGCGATCCAAGGCGTGCCGCCGAAGCCGCAGTTGCCCGATTCGGCGCAACGAGAGGAGTGGGACTGCGCCGAACGAGCGACCGCCATTCGGGCGATCATCACGCCCCGTAACTCGACTCTCGTCGATATGCCCTGGTCAGGCGCGTGCGCACGATGACTCGTGAGCATTTACCGTGCGCTGCGCCCGGTAGCCTGCCCCGTCTGCGACACGGCCGCGGTCGGTGGACGGAAATGCCGTCACCGCCGGAACCGCCCCGTCGCGGCGCGCACATCGTTGGTTCACAGGAGGTGTCGGTCGGTGTTCAGTCGTGTTGCCATCGTCAACCGTGGGGAGGCCGCGATGCGGCTCGTCCACGCCGTCCGGGAACTGGCTGCGGAAACGGGGATCCGGATCGAGACGGTCGCTCTGTACACCGACGTCGACCGTGCGGCCACTTTCGTGCGTGAGGCGGATCTGTCGTACGACCTGGGGCCCGCGTCGGCGCGTCCGTATCTGGACCTGAAGGCGCTGGAGCGGGCGTTGGTGGCGACGGGGGCGGACGCCGCGTGGGTCGGGTGGGGTTTCGTCGCGGAGGATCCGGCGTTCGCGGAGTTGTGCCGCGAGCTCGGGGTGGCGTTCGTGGGCCCGGACGCGGAGGCCATGCGCAGGCTGGGTGACAAGATCGGTTCGAAGCTGATCGCCGAGGAGGTGGGCGTCCCGGTCGCGCCGTGGAGCCGGGGTGCGGTGGAGACGCTGGACGCGGCGCTGGCGGCGGCGGCCGGG